>NZ_AP021844.1:0-3770003 GCF_009177135.1 Azospira sp. I09
TAGGTCACCGCCAGGCTCCCCTTACAACACCCCAGCTACTATGTGGCTGGGGTGTTTCTATTTGTACCCCTCCCAATCCCCCCCCCCACTTAAAAACGGCTTAGATGCTCTGCCGTCGGCTCTTGCCGAATCTAGATATCGGCTTGCGACATCGAGATTTGGAGGATGACGACTTACTCGTTCGAGTGACGGAAAAAAAGCGCTGGTGGGCGAGAAACGCCGATCAGCTATGTTAGAATTCGCACCGGCGGGTCTCCCCGCATTGCAGGGTGGTGAACCTGGTCAGGTCCGGAAGGAAGCAGCCACAGCTACTTACTGCAAGTGCCGGGGGTAAGGCTCGCCACTTTCATTTCCGGCAGCCGCCATGGGCGGTCGGGTGCCGCTGTCGTGCGAGACTATTCGGCATGAGCTATCAGGTTCTGGCGCGCAAATGGCGCCCTCGAAGCTTTTCCACCCTGGTCGGCCAGGAGCATGTGGTCCGTGCGTTGACCCATGCCCTCACCGAGCAGCGGCTCCACCACGCGTATCTCTTCACCGGCACCCGTGGTGTTGGCAAGACCACCTTGGCCCGCATCCTGGCCAAATCCCTCAATTGTGAATCCGGTATCTCGGCGACTCCCTGCGGGCAATGTTCTGCCTGCCAGGAAATCGATGCGGGGCGTTTTGTAGATCTTCTCGAGGTCGATGCGGCCACCAATACCCGGGTCGATGAGATGCGCCAGCTGCTCGAGAACGCGGTGTATGCGCCTACCCGGGGCCGCTTCAAGGTCTACGTGATCGACGAAGTGCACATGCTTTCCAATTCGGCCTTCAATGCCATGTTGAAGACCCTGGAAGAGCCACCCGAGCACGTCAAATTCATCCTGGCGACCACCGATCCCCAGAAAATTCCGGTGACGGTTCTTTCCCGTTGTCTGCAGTTCAATCTGAAGCAGATGCCGCCCCAGGCCATCACCGGCCATCTTTCCCACATCCTTGAGGCTGAATCCGTTCCTTTCGAGGCGCCGGCGTTGGCTCTGCTGGCCCGCTCTGCCAACGGCAGTATGCGTGACGCTCTGTCGCTGCTCGACCAGGCGATTGCCCATGGCACCGGCAAGGTGGGGGAGTCCCTGGTGCGCGACATGCTCGGCACTGTGGATCAGGATTACCTGTTCACCCTCTTGGAAGCCATGGCCCAGGGCGATGTCAGTGCCATGCTGAGTGTGGCCGATCTGATGACGGAGCGCAGCCTCTCCTTCGACAGTGCCCTGCAGGATCTGGCTGCCATGCTGACCCGTCTGCAGGTGGCTCAGCTGGCCCCGGCCGCCATTGCCGAGGATACGCCGGACCGCAACCGCTTGCTCGCACTGGCAGGTGCCATCGACGCCCAGACGGTGCAGTTGGCCTACCAGATCAGCGTGCATGGTCGCCATGAATTACCCATGGCCCCTGACCCCCATGCCGGTTTCGTCATGACCCTGTTGCGTCTGCATGCCTTTGCGCCGCGCCAGCCTGGGGAGGGCCCATCCCCGGGAAAAGCGTTGGCCGCCCCGCGGGCGCAGGCTCCCGCGGTTAAGGCGGCTCCTTCCCGAATTTCCGTCCCGGCCCGAGCTGCAGAAGCCCCCGTCGTACAGCCGCTAGCCATTCCTGCGGAGACGATGCCGGCGGCACAGGCTGTCGCCGCTGACAGCGAGGCTCCAGGTGACTGGCAGTCGATTCTTGACAGCTTGCAGTTGTCCGGTATGGCGCGGGCCCTGGCCCAGCATTGCGAGTTGCTGAAGCTGGGCGGGGAGGTGGTGCAATTGCGCTTGCCGCCGGCCCATCGCCACCTGATCATGAAGGCGGCCCAGGATCGGCTGCAGCAGGTCCTGGGCGAATACTGTGGCCGCCCGCTGCAGTTGCAGATCGAAGTGGCCGAAGTAAGCACGCTGACGCCGGCAGCGATTCTCCAGCAGGAGCGGGAGGAGCGCCAGGACCGGGCTGTCGCCGCCATCGAGCAGGATCCCTTTGTGCGCGAGGTGATCGACATCTTCGACGCCACGCTGATTGAATCATCCATCAAACCCATCTAGTCGAGGACCACGAAAATGATGAAAGGCGGCATCGCCGGCCTGATGAAGCAGGCCCAGCAAATGCAGGAAAACATGAAGAAGGCCCAGGAAGAGCTGGGTCGCGTCGAGGTGGAAGGCCAGGCCGGTGCCGGCATGGTCAAGGTGCTGATGACCTGTTCCCACGACGTGCGCCGTGTCACGATCGACCCCTCGGTCATGGATGACAAGGAAATGCTGGAAGACCTGATCGCCGCCGCCGTCAATGACGCAGTTCGCCGTGGCGAGGAGCTGAGCAAGGAACGCATGTCCGGCTTTACTGCCGGCCTTAATCTGCCCCCCGGATTCAAGCTGCCCTTCTGATGAGCACCCCATCCAGCCTCGAAGAACTGATCGAGGCCCTCCGCTGTTTGCCGGGGATCGGGCCGAAATCGGCCCAGCGCATGGCCTACCATCTGCTGCAGCGGGACCGCAAGGGCGCCCGCCGCCTGGCAGACGGCATGTCCCATGCGCTGGAGGCCATTCGCCATTGCAGCCGCTGCAACACCTTCACCGAGTCCGATATCTGCGAGCGCTGCGCCTCCACCAAGCGGGATGCCAGCCTGCTGTGCGTCGTCGAAACGCCGGTGGACATGAACATGATGGAGCAGACCCAGGCCTACAACGGGCTCTACTACGTCATCATGGGGCGCTTGTCGCCGCTGGACGGTGTCGGTCCCCGGGAGCTGCAGCTGGACCGTCTGCTGGCCCGGGCCTGTGATGGCGAGGTCCAGGAAGTCATCCTGGCCACCAATTACACCAACGAAGGCGAAGCGACCGCTCACTACGTCAGCGAACTGCTGCGCAGCAGGGGCATCAAGGTGACCCGGATCGCCCGGGGGGTGCCGGTGGGTGGGGAGCTGGAATACGTGGATGCCGGCACCCTGGCCCAGGCCATGCGGGAGCGGAAAAACGTGGAAGCCTAGCCCTGGCGGGTCCGATTCTTGACCGGGCTCAGGTTTGGAGCGGCTTTCGACGCATTTGACGACATTGAGTTCCCGGCCCGGTTCCAGTCCGTAGGTGGATTCGAGTATAATCTTCCGGTTTTGTTCGGCCAGGATCGTTTTTGCCTCGCCGAAGGCGTTACCGAATTGCTGTTCTGAATTTTAATTTCAACGTTCTAGGGATCTGCGCTATGAGCAAAGAGAACAAAGTGGACTGCGGCAGGCGGCGTCTGATCGTCGCTACCGCGGCCGTGGGCGGGGCCGGGGCGGTGGCGGCACTCGTGCCGTTCGTCGCCAGCATGCTGCCGTCCGAACGCGCCAAGGCAGCCGGCGCTCCGGTAGAAGTGGATATTTCCAAGCTGGAACCGGGTCAGATGATGACCGTGGAATGGCGTGGCAAGCCGGTGTGGATCATCAACCGCACCAAGGACATGCTGGACACCCTGCCCAAGCTGGCCGATGCCGTTGCCGATCCCAAGTCCGAAAAAGAGCAGCAGCCCGCCTACTGCCAGAACGAAACCCGCTCCATCAAGCCCGAAGTGCTGGTGGCCGTGGGTATCTGTACCCACCTGGGCTGTTCTCCTTCCGCCAAGTTCAAGCACGGCGCCGAAGAGGGCATGTCCGGTGACTGGCTGGGCGGCTTCCTGTGCCCCTGCCACGGTTCCACCTTCGACTTTGCCGGCCGCGTTTACAAGGCCAAGCCGGCTCCGACCAACCTGGAAGTTCCGCCGCACATGTATCTGTCCGATACCCGCATCCTGATCGGCGAAGACAAGAAGGGGGCGTAAGGAATGGCTGCCAATACCAATTTCGAAAAGTACAAGTCCGACGGTTCCATCGGCGGCAACGTGCTGGAGTGGGTCGATGCCCGCTTCCCCGCCACTTCCATGTGGAAGGGCCACCTGTCCGAGTACTACGCACCGAAGAACTTCAACTTCTGGTACTTCTTCGGCTCCCTGGCCCTGCTGGTCCTGGTGCTGCAGATCGTCACCGGTATCTTCCTGGTGATGCACTTCAAGCCGGATGCTTCCCTGAACGCCGCCGGCGTGCCCGTGGCCTTCGCCTCCGTCGAGTACATCATGCGCGACGTGCCCTGGGGCTGGCTGATCCGCTACATGCACTCCACCGGTGCTTCCGCCTTCTTCATCGTCGTCTTCCTGCACATGTTCCGCGGCATGCTCTACGGTTCCTACCGCAAGCCCCGCGAGCTGATCTGGCTGTTCGGCGTCGGCATCTTCCTGTGCCTGATGGGCGAAGCCTTCTTCGGCTACCTGCTGCCTTGGGGCCAGATGTCCTTCTGGGGCGCCCAGGTGATCGTGAACCTGTTCTCCGCCATTCCCCTGATCGGACCGGACCTGTCCGTCTGGCTGCGCGGTGACTTCGTGGTGGGCGATGCAACCCTGAACCGCTTCTTCTCCTTCCACGTGATCGCCATGCCCCTGGTGCTGATCGGCCTCGTCGCCGCCCACATCCTGGCCCTGCACGAAGTCGGCTCCAACAACCCCGACGGCGTCGAGATCAAGAAGCTGAAGGACGAGAACGGCCATCCCCTGGACGGCATTCCCTTCCATCCCTACTACACCGTCAAGGACATCGTCGGCGTCGTGGTCTTCCTGATGGTCTTCTCCTGCGTGGTGTTCTTCGCACCCGAAGGCGGCGGCTACTTCCTGGAATACAACAACTTCATTCCGGCCGATCCCCTGAAGACCCCGCCCCACATCGCTCCGGTGTGGTACTTCACCCCCTTCTACTCCATCCTGCGCGCCATGGTGTGGCCGATCCTGGGTCTGGATGCCAAGTTCTGGGGTGTGGTGGCCATGGGCGCTTCCGTGGTGATCTTCGCCTTCCTGCCCTGGCTGGATCGCAGCCCGGTCAAGTCCATCCGCTACCGCGGTCCGATCTACAAGACCTTCCTGACCCTGTTCGTGATCTGCTTCGTGATCCTGGGCTACCTCGGTACCCAGCCGCCCTCCTACTGGGGCGAGAAGGTCTCCCAGGTTTGCTCCCTGATCTACTTCGGCTTCTTCCTGCTGATGCCGTGGTATTCCAAGGTGGACAAGTACACGCCGGAACCCGAGCGTGTGACCATGAAATAAGGACGAGAGCGACATGAAAAAACTGCTTACTGCATTGCTCTTCGCGCCCCTGATGGCGCTGGCCAGCGGCGCCGCCGTGCATCTGGACAAGGCTCCGGACGTTTCCGGCGACAACGCGGCCCTGCAAAACGGCGCCAAGCTGTTCGTGAACTACTGCCTGAACTGCCACGGCGCCTCCTTCATGCGCTACAACCGGCTGACCGGCATCGGTCTGACCGAGCAGCAGATCAAGGACAGCCTGCTGTTCACCGCCGACAAGGTGGGCGAACCCATGCGCGTCGCCATCCGTCCGGACGAAGCCAAGCAATGGTTCGGCGCCACCCCGCCCGACCTGACCCTGATCGCCCGTGCCCGCGCTTCCGAAGCCGGTCCCGGCGCCGACTGGCTCTACACCTACCTGCGTTCCTTCTACCGTGACGACAAGCGTCCCACCGGCTGGAACAACGTGGTGTTCGAGAACGTCGGCATGCCGCACATCCTGTGGGAACTGCAGGGGCAGCAAGTGCTGAACCACGAGACCCACAAGCTGGAACTGGCCGTACCCGGCAAGCTGTCCGCCGCCGAGTACGACAAGCAAATCGCTGACCTGGTCGGTTTCCTGGTGTACATCGGTGAACCCGTTTCCGGTCTGCGCAAGCAGCTGGGCATTGCCGTCCTGCTGTTCCTCGGCGTGCTCTTCGTCGTTGCTTACGCTCTCAAGCGCGAGTACTGGAAAGACGTGCACTAACCCGCCTGACATTCAGGCTACGGCATCGCCGATCGGGGCTTTTCCCGGCGGCGGTGCCGATTCCTTTTTGAGGTAACGAGTCATGATGAACCTCTACTCCGGCACCACCGATCCCTTCAGCCACCGCTGCCGCATCGTCCTGTTCGAAAAGGGCATGGACTTCCAGGTGATCGATGTGGACCTCTTCAACAAGCCCGAAGACATCGCCGTCATCAACCCGTACAACCGGGTGCCGGTGCTGGTCGAGCGCGAGTTGATCCTGTACGAACCCAACATCATCAACGAATACATCGATGAGCGTTTCCCCCATCCCCAGCTCATGCCGGCCGACCCCATCATGCGGGCCCGGGCGCGCCAGCTGCTGTCCACCATGGAACGGGAAATCTTTGCCTACATCGAGCCCCTGGAAAAGAACGCCAAGACCGCCGACAAGGCGCGGACCGAAATCCGAAACCGCCTGACCGAGCTGGCTCCCATGTTCGCCAAGCAGAAGTTCATGCTGGGCGACGAGTTCTCCATGCTCGACGTGGCCATCGCCCCCCTGCTGTGGCGCCTGGACCACTACGGCATCGACCTGCCGAAGACCGCCGCGCCGCTGATGAAGTACGCCGAGCGCATCTTCAGCCGCCAGGGCTTCATCGACGCCCTGACGCCTTCCGAAAAGGTGATGCGCAAGTAACGAACTGACGGGGGCGCCGCCACGGTGTCCCCGTCTTTTCTCCAGGCCGGCGCCTGCGGTGCCGGTGCGTCGGCCGGACCGGTCGGCGCCATTCAGCGGAAGACTGTCATGCAACTGCCCTCCACCAAGCCCTACCTGATCCGCGCCATTTACGAATGGTGCGTGGACAACGGCTTTACCCCCTACATCGCAGTGGCCGTGGATGACCGGACCCTGGTGCCCCGCGAGTACGTGCGGGACGGCCAGATCGTCCTCAACATCAGCGGCGACGCCACTTCCCACCTCAACATGAGCAACGAGCTGATCAGCTTTGCCGCCCGTTTCGGCGGTGTGGCCCGGGATCTGTCGGTGCCGGTGGGCAATGTGGTGGCCATCTACGCCCGTGAAAACGGGGCCGGCATGGCCTTCGAGGTGGATGAAGAAGTGGAAGGCGAGGGCGAAGTGGTGGCGGATGCCGGCGACGAGACCCCGCCGGAGCCGCCGGCCGCACCGCCCAGCGGCCGTCCCCACCTGCAGCGGGTGAAGTGAGCGGGGGCTTTCCCTCCCGGGTACTCCCCGCCGCTCCACCGGAAACCGCCTCGCGCCCCAAGCCGAGGCGGTTTTTCTTTGGCGCACCAAGCTGGCGCGGGATGCGCCAAGCTGGGGCCGAAATCCAGCCGTTCGTCTGGCGGATTCGCTGTTGTTTATTAGTAACCCATTGATTATTAATGGTGGCATGGCTGTTGCTGTGTTGGGGCAGGAGCCCAGACCATGCCAAATGAAAGCCACTTCCCCCCCAGTGTCACCCCTTCCACCTGCTGCTACTGCGGCACCGGCTGCGGCGTCCTCATCGACAGCCGCGACGGCCGCATCACCGACGTGCGCGGCGACCCGGAGCACCCGGCCAACCAGGGGCGCCTCTGCGCCAAGGGGGCGACCCTGCACCTCACCGCCGCCCCCGGCACCCTTCAGGCCAACCGGGCCCTCTATCCGGAAGTGCGCACCCGCCGCGACCAGCCGCGCCAGCGGGTGAGCTGGGAGGAGGCCATGGCCGTGGCGGCCCGCCGTTTCGCCGCCGTCATCGCCGAGCACGGACCGGAGGCGGTGGCCTTCTACGTCTCCGGCCAGCTGCTGACCGAGGACTACTACGTCTTCAACAAGCTGGTGAAGGGCTTCATCGGCAGCAACAACATCGATACAAACTCCCGCCTCTGCATGTCCTCCGCCGCCTCCGGCTACAAGCTGACCCTGGGCGTGGATGCGCCGCCCAACTGCTACGAGGACATCGGCCTGGCCCAGTGCCTGTTCATCACCGGCGCCAATCCGGCCGCCGCCCATCCCATCGTCTTCCGCCGCATCGAGGATGCCCGGGAGGCCAATCCCGAACTCAAGATGATCGTCGCCGACCCCCGTCGCAGCGAGACGGCCGCCATCGCCGACCTGCACCTGGCCCTGAAGCCCGGCACCGACATCGCCCTCTACAACGCCATGCTGCACGTGCTGCTGGCCGAGAACCTGGTGGACCGGGACTACATCGCCGCCCACACCGAAGGCTTTGCCGCCCTGGAAGCGATTGCGGCGGACTACAGCCCCGCCGTGGCGGCCCAGATCTGCGGCATCCCGGCCGAAGACATCGTCCAGGCGGCGCGCTGGTTCGGCCTCTCCAAGGCCAGCCTGTCCCTCTGGTGCCAGGGCCTCAACCAGTCCCGCCACGGCAGCCACAACAACGCCGCCCTGATCCACCTGCACCTGGCCACCGGCCACATCGGCCGGCCCGGCGCCGGCCCCTTCTCCCTCACCGGCCAGCCCAACGCCATGGGCGGCCGGGAAGTGGGGGGCATGGCCAACCTGCTCTCTGCCCACCGGGATCTGGGCAACGCCGAGCACCGGGCCGAAGTGGCCCGCTTCTGGGGCGTGCCCGAAGTGCCGGCCAAGCCCGGCCTCACCGCCGTGCAGCTGTTCGAGGCCGTGGGCCGGGGCGAGGTCAAGGCCCTGTGGATCGCCTGCACCAACCCGGCCCATTCCCTGCCGGACCAGGCCCGGGTGCGGGCCGCCCTGGAGACGGCGGAATTCGTGGTGCTGCAGGAAGCCTACGGCGATACCGACACCGCCGCCTACGCCGACCTGCTGCTGCCCGCCGCCAGCTGGGGCGAGAAGGAGGGTACGGTGACCAATTCGGAGCGCCGCATCTCCCGGGTGCGGGCCGCCGTGGCGCCGGCCGGCGAGGCCCGGGCCGACTGGGCCATCGCCGTCGATTTCGCCCACCGTCTGGGGGACGAGCTGGGCCGGGGCGACGAGGCCCGCCGCCTGTTCCCCTACCGCCGCCCCGAAGCCATCTTCAACGAGCACCGGGACAGCACCCGGGGCCGGGACCTGGACATCACCGGCCTCTCCTACGGCCTCCTGGAGCAGCGCGGGCCCCAGCTGTGGCCCTTCCCCGAAGGGGCCGAGGCCGGCCTGCCCCGACTTTACGCCGACGGCCGCTTCCCCACGCCCAGTGGCCGCGCCCGCTTCGTCCCAGTGCAGCACCAGGAGGTGGCCGAGCCCACAGATGTGGATCAGCCTATCAGCCTCCTTTCCGGCCGCCTGCGGGACCAGTGGCATGGCATGAGCCGCACCGGCACCGTGCCGCGCCTGTTCCACGGCGCCGAGGAGGCGGTGCTGGCCATGCATCCCTGCGACCTGCGCCACCGGGGTCTGGAGGACGGCGACCTGGCCCGGGTCAGCAACGGCCGCGACAGCCTGGTGCTGCGGGTGGCCGCCGTGGCCGGCCTGAAGAAGGGCAGGGCCTGGCTGCCCATGCACTGGGGCAGCCGCTTCATGCACGGCGCCGGCGCCAATGCCTTCACCGGCCCGGCCTGCGATCCCATTTCCCTGCAGCCCGAGCTGAAGCACGCCCCGGTGCAGGTGGAAAAGGCCGACCTGCCCTGGCCCCTGGCCGTGGTGCGGGCCGGGGAGGGGCCCGACGCCCTGGCCTCCAGCCTGGCCCTGCTGCAAAGGGCGCGCCGCCTGCTGTCCCGCTTCCCCTACGCCAGCGTCGGCCTCTATGGCCGCGGCCAGCCCCTGGTGGTGTTCCGCGCCGCGGCAGAGGCGCCCCTGGACGAGGCCCAGATCCGGGAGATCGACGCCCTCTTCGACCTGGAGCGGGAGGAGGGCGCCATCGTCTACGCCGACCGCCGCCGCCACATCGGCAAGCGGGCCCTGGCCCGGGACGGCCACCTGCTCGGGGTGCGCCTGGCCGGCGAGACCCAGGCCCTGGCCTGGCTCAAGGACGCCATCTCCGACGACGTGCTGGACCCGGACCTGCTGCGCTGGGCGGTGGCCCCCATCAGCACGCCGCCGGCCAAGCTGCTGCGCGCCAGCCCGGTGGTGTGCAAGTGCGCCGACATCACCCAGGCCCAGATCGAGGCCGGCATCGCCAGGGGCCTGGACCTGGACGGCCTGCAGAACGAGCTAAAATGCGGAACCTTCTGCGGCGGCTGCCTGCCCGAAGTGAAGAAAATCATCGTTGCCAAGACATCCCCCCAGGCTGCCTGAGGGAAAGACAAGGAAAACCGGGGAGACGCCCATGAATTACGCCCACTTCATCAAGGAACTCGGCCGCGGCGCCGAGGGCGCCAAGGACCTGACCCAGGAGGAGGCCCAGCTGCTCTACGGCGCCATGCTCGACGGCGGTGTGCCCGAACTGGAACTGGGGGCCATCACCATCGCCCTGCGGGTCAAGGGCGAGAGCGCCGAGGAAATGATCGGCTTCCTGGCCGCCGCCAGTGAGCGGGTGCATGCCCTGCGGCCGCCCCCCGGGCGCATCCGGCCGGTGGTCATTCCCAGCTACAACGGTGCCCGCAAGGGGGCCAACCTGACGCCCCTGCTGGCCCTGCTGCTGCAGCGCTTCGGCGTGCCGGTGCTGGTGCACGGCCTGCTCGAAGGCTATGGCCGGGTTACCTCAGCCCACGTCTTCCGCGAACTGGGCCTGATGCCCTGCGCCAGCCATAGCGCCGTGCAGCAGGCCATGGACGGCTACGGCGTGGCCTTCGTGCCCCTCAACGTGCTCAGCCCGGGGCTGCACAACCTGCTCTCCCTGCGCAGCCGTCTGGGCCTGCGCAACAGCGCCCACAGCCTGGTGAAGATGCTCGACCCCTTCAAGGGCGGCGGCGTCCTGCTGGGGGCCGCCACCCATCCGGCCTACATGGACCTGATGCGCGACATCCTCTCCTATGGCGGCGGCCGGGCCCTGCTGCTGCGGGCCTCGGAAGGGGAGCCCTTCGCCAACCCCAAGCGCCGCCCGCGCATCGAGTACCTGCACGAGGAGCAGTGCGAGGTGCTGTTCGAGGCCGAGCACGAAAGCCTCAAGGCCCTGCCCAACCTGCCGGAGGAGTGCGACGCCAAGGTCACCGCCCAGTGGATCCGCAAGGTTCTGGACGGCCAGGCCAGCCTGCCCCTGCCCCTGGCCAACCAGCTGGCCTGCTGCCTCTACGCCAGCGGCTATGCGGAAGACTTCAACCAGGCCAAGGCCATCGTGGCCGTGGAAGGCAACGGCCTGACCACGGTCTAGGCCCCGTCCCGGCCCTGGCCGTGGCGCGATTGCGCCACCGGCCGCCGCCGTGGGGCCGCGCCCCGCCCGAACCCGCCGCCAGGCGGGTTTTGTTTTGGGCTCAGCCCTGGCGCCGCTTCCAGTCGTCGGTGAGCAGGCCGGCAAAGCCCCAGTTTTCCTCGGCGATTTCCTGGATCACGATGTGGGTGTGTTCCGGCTTTTTGCCCAGCACCCGCACCAGGCTGTCGGTAACTTCCGCCACCAGGCGGGCCTTCTGTTCCCGGCTGGCACCGGCGGTGATCTGGATATTGACGTAGGGCATGGGATCTCCTCGGGTCGGTTGGGGGCCGGCCATGGTGCCATGGAAAAGGCGCCGGCGGATGCTCCGGTCATCGCCGCCAGTCCTTGCCGGCTCCCCGCCGCCCGCCGCCAATGCAGGCCCGGCGGGGCCTGGGGCCAATTGTCGTGCAGATGACAATCTCCCGCTGCGTCCCTTCCTAGACTGTGACCAGCCCGTCAGCGAACGAGGCCCGAACCGGAGCATACCGGTCCCCTACCAGGCGGCATCGAGACACCAAAGGAGATTGTGGATGAAGGCGCTACGGCGAGCCCTCACGGGGCTCTATTTCGTTTGTGGGGCCCTGCTGGCGACGTCGCTTCATGCCCAGCAGGGCAATGTCATCAAGCTGGGCCAGTCCCTGCCCCTCAGCGGGCCCCTGGCCGAACTGGGCAGCGAGTACCGGGACGGGGCCCTGGCCTATCTCAAGTGGATCAACAGCAAGGGCGGCATCCACGGCCGCCGTATCGAGCTGGTGACCCTGGACGACGGCTATGTGGTGGAAAAGAGCGTGGAGAACGCCAAGCAGCTGCTGGACAAGGAGGGCGTCTTCGCCTTTCTCGGCATGTTCGGCAGCGCCAACTACACGGCCCTGATGCCCCTGGTGAACGAGCGGGGCGTGCCTTCGGTGGCGCCATACACCGGGGCCGACGAGCTGCGGGAGCAGGCCTCGCCCCAGACCTTCTGGCTGCGGGCCAGCTACGGCGACGAGACGGAAAAGATCGTGGACCAGCTGACCACCCTGGGCATCAACCACATCGCCGTCTTCTACCAGAACGACGCCTTCGGCAAGGCCGGCCTCAAGGGTGTGGAAGTGGCCCTGAAGAAGCGCAACCTGAAGGTCATCGCCAGCGGCAGCTTCGACAAGGTGAAGAACGATGTCACCGAGGCGGTCAAGACCATCGCCGCCGCCGACACCCAGGCCGTGGTCATGATCAGCACCTACAAGCCCACCGCCCTGTTCGTCAAACAGATGCGGGCCACCGGCAAGCAGCCCCAGTTCTTCGCCCTCTCCGTGGTGGGCTACAAGGCCCTGCAGGCGGAGATGGGGGCGGAGGCGGCGGGCATCGCCATCTCCCAGGTGACGCCCTATCCCTGGAGCGCCTCCAGCGGCGTGGTGCGGGAGTTCGACGCCCTGCCGCCGGCGCTGAAGCCCAAGGGCGGCATCACCTACACCAACCTGGAAGGCTTCATCGCCGCCAAGGCCATGGTGGAAGGCCTGCGCCGGGCCGGGCCCCAGCCGACCCGGGAAAAGCTGGTGAGTGCCCTGGAATCCATGGCCCCCTGGGATGCGGGGGGCTTCCTCCTGGATTTCTCCGGCAAGCACCTGGGCTCCCGCTTCTCCGAAGTGACCATCGTCGGCAACAGCGGCCGGCTGCTGCGCTGAAACAGGGCCTGCCCTGGCAGCCAGCAGGGACGGGCTTGAACGACAAGGGGCGGCTGCAAAGGCCGCCCCTTCTGCTTTCCAGGCCGGTGCTCCTCAGCCCCTGGCGTACTGGCGGATGAAGGCGCAGCAGTCGGCCAGGGCCGCCGTGGCTTCGGGGAACAGGGGTGCCACCGCCGGGTAGCAGTGGAACATGCCTTCCCCCAGCTCCAGCCGCACCTCCACGCCCGCCGCCCGGGCCTTGGCGGCGAAGCTGATGGCGTCGTCGCGCATGATCTCGGCGCCGCCGGCGTGCAGCAGCAGGGGTGGCAGGCCCTGCAGGTCGCCGAAGAGGGGCGAGATGAGGGGCTCGCGCCGGTCCCGCTCGCCGGCGTAGTAGCGGCTGAAAACCTCCCAGCAGCCGTCCGGCGCCAGGGGGTCCGATTCCTGGTAGGAGGGGCCGCTGCTGGTGAGGTCGGTCCACGGCGACAGGGCCACCGCCGCCGCCGGCAGGGGCCGGCCCTTGTCGCGCAGGGCCAGCAGGGCCGCCAGCAGCAGGCCGCCGCCGGCCGAGTCGCCGGCAAAGACGGCCCTGGCCGGGTCCTGGCCCCGGGCCAGCAGCCACTCCCAGGCCGCCAGGGCGTCGTCCAGGGCGGCCGGGAAGGGATGCTCCGGGGCCAGCCGGTAATCGAAGACCAGGGCCGGCACGCCGCTGCCGGCGACGAACTTGGCCACCGCCGCCCGATGGGAGCGGTGGGAGCCCATGACGTAGCCGCCGCCGTGGAAATAGAGCATGGCGCTGCCGCCGGCGTCGTCCCGGGGACGGATCCACTCCAGGCTCATGCTGCCCAGGTTGAAGCTGTCCACCGCGATGTCGGGGGGCAGCTTGCCGAAGATCACCCCGGATTTTTCCACCTGGGCCCGCAGGGCCGGGATGGAGGTGTCGAAGGTGATGCTCTCGCGCCGGGCCTTGAGGCGGAACCAGTGGCGGTGCTTGAGCAGGAAGATGACGGCGCGGGCTTTGAGGCTGGGCATGGCGGATCCGGTGGGCAGGGCAGGGTGCGGCGGTGGCCTCCCGGTTGTGCGGGAGGGGCGGGAAGGCGCATTATCCGCCAGTTTTCCCGGCGTCATGCGCCCCATGCCGAACCCTTGCCGCGAGCCTGCCTTGTCATCCGCCCCGATCCTCTCCCTGCTGCCGCTCCATTACGCCGCCCTCAGCCTGCTCACCCTGCTGGTGTACGCCTGGGACAAGTCGGCGGCCCGGCGCCGTGCCTGGCGCATCAGCGAGGCCACCCTGCACGGCCTGGCCCTGCTCGGCGGCTGGCCGGGAGCCTGGCTGGCCCAGGCCTGGCTGCGTCACAAGAGCCGCAAGCAGCCCTTCCGTACCTGGTTCTGGCTGACGGTGGCGGCCAATCTGGCGGTTTTGGCCCTGCTGCTGTGGTGGCTGGGGCCGGGCGGCGGCTTTCCCTTTTCCATGCCGGCCATCCCCCTGCCGGGCTGAGGTCGTGAGGCGCCCATGATGAAATTTTGCATGCTTCGGTCCCTGGTTTTCTGTCTGCTCCTGCTGGGGGGCGGCGTTGCCGCCCGGGCGGAAACCGCGGACGAGCGGCCCGAGTGGGGCGCCTTCTTCGCCGCCGCCGAGGCCCGCGGCACCATGGTGGTGGCGGACCGGCGCGGCGGCGGCCACCGCCTGTGGCGCTACGATGCGGAGCGGGCGGCGCGGCGCTATGTGCCCGCCTCCACCTTCAAGATCGCCCATGCCCTGATGGCCCTGGAGAGCGGCGTGCTGCGGGACGAATTCCAGGTCCTGCCCTGGGACGGGGTACAGCGCTCCATCCCGGCCTGGAACCGGGACCAGGACCTGCGTTCCTCCATGCGCGCATCCGTGGTCTGGGTGTACCAGGACTTTGCCCGGCAGATCGGCGAGGCCCGGGCCCGGCGCCTACTGCAGGCCATGGACTACGGCAACGCCGAGCCGTCCGGCGGCGAGGACGGCTACTGGCTGGACGGCAAGTTACGCATTTCCGCCGAGGAGCAGGTGGCCTTTCTCGAGCGCCTCTACCGCAATCAGCTGCCGCTGGCCCTGGCCCACCAGCGGCTGGTGAAGGACGTGATGATCGTGGAGGCCGGCCGCGACTGGATCCTGCGGGCCAAGACCGGCTGGGACGGCCGTATCGGCTGGTGGGTGGGCTGGGTGGAGTGGCCCCAGGGGCCGGTGTTCTTCGCCCTCAACCTGGATACGCCGGGGCGGATGGCGGATCTGCCGAAGCGGGAAGGGGTGGCCCGGGCCATCCTGGCGGCCATCGGCGCCCTGCCGGCGGCGCCGGCTTTGCCGAGTGGGGCGAGTGGAGCGAATGCCTCGGGTGCGATGACCGGGGCCGTGTCTCCCGCCCCGCCCGGCACCGCCCTGCCAGGCAAATAGGACTTGCCTAAGGGGCCTGCCATGGCGGTGAGGCCCGCGGGATAAGGCTCCCGGCGATGCCGCCGCCGTCAGGTCCGTCCCGCCTGGCTCCCAGCCGGGTGCTGCCCGAGCCGACGGTTTACAGCCCCAGGCCCTGGCCCAGAGTCGTTTCCCCCACCACGTGCCGGTAGCGCCGGTAGCCGTTGCGGCCGCCGGACTTGGCCTGGTACATGGCCCAGTCGGCGTGGCGCAGCAGGGTTTCCGCGTCCTTGCCGGCCTCCGGGTAGAGGGCGATACCGATGCTGGCGGAAACGTGGCCCTCGCCGTTCGGCAGGGGGAAGGGCCGGTTCATGGCGGCGACGATCTTTTCCGCCACCTGTTCCCCATCCTCGGCCCCTGCCACCTCCGCCAGGAGCACGGCGAATTCGTCACCCCCCAGGCGGGCCACGGTGTCGGCCTTGCGCAGGCAGCCCCGCAGGCGGGCCGCCGCTTCCTGCAGCAGCCGGTCGCCGGCGGCGTGGCCCAGGGTGTCGTTCACTTCCTTGAAATGGTCCAGGTCCACGAAGAGCAGGGCGAAGGCTCGCTCCTGCCGTTCCGACTGGGCCAGCAGCTGGCCCAGGAGGTCGTTGAAGAGGACCCGGTTGGGCAGGCCGGTGAGGCCGTCGTGCAGGGCCTGCTGGCGCAGCTTCTCCTGGTAGGCCTGGCGCTCGGTGACGTCCCGGGCCAGGGTCAGGATTAGGCGGCGGCCGCCGGAGGCGAAGGCGCCGATGCGCATCTCCACCGGGAATTCGTGGCCCAGGCGGTGGCGGTGGCGGCCTTCCTGGGTCACCGGGGCGTTGGTGTCCAGGTTGTGCCACAGCTGGTGCAGTTCGGCGGCGGGAATGCCGGCCTCGAAGGCGTCCATGTTGCTGCCGATCAGCTCCTCCCGGGGCAGACCCAGGCTGTCGCAGGCCTGCTGGTTCACGTCTTCGATGCGGCCGCCGGGGTCGTGCAGGAAAAGGGCGTCGCCGGCCCGTTCCACCAGGTTGCGGAAGCGCCCTTCGCTTTCCCGCAGGGCCCGGGCCTGTTCCTCCAGGCGCTGCAGCTGGCGCCAGATGAGGCCGATGAAGAGGGAGCAGAGGACGATGCTGCCCAGGCCCATGAGGATGATGTGCAGGGTGGTGGCGCGCCAGGGGCGCAGCAGTTCGCTTTCCTCCTGGGAGACGGAGACCAGGATGGGATAGCGCTTGGCCTCGCGGAAGCTTTTCAGGCGCTGGCGCCCGTCCATGGAGCTGGTTTCCAGCAGGGTGCCGCTGGCGCCGCGGCCGGGAGTGCGCAGGAACAGGTCCTGTTCCGGGTAGGCATGGCCCAGGCTGTCGGGCATTTCCGGGTAGCGGGCGAGCAGGGTGGCGTTGCTGTGGTAAAGGGCCACGGCGCCGCCGGGCAGGTGCAGCACGGAGCGGTAGAAGGAGACCACGTCGGCCAGGCTGACGCTGGCCAGGATGACGCCGGCGAAATGGCCCCGGGGCCCCACCAGACGGCGGGAGAAGATGAGCCGCTGGGAGCCGTCGAGCAGGGTGCGGGTGGGGGGCGAGATGAGGGGCTCGGCTTCGGCCGTGTCGCGCAGGCGGCGGAAGTATTCCCGCTCCCGCACGTTCATGGCGGGTACCGGGTGGCGGGCCGAGTGGGCCAGCACATTGCCCTGGGCGTCCACCAGCACCAGGTTGGTGACGAAGGGGGTGGCGGTGACCTGGCTGCGCAGCAGCTGGTGCAGGCGCCGGGCCTGTTCCTCGCGCCGGGCCGGGTTTTTCTCCGCCACCAGGGGCGGCATGGCGGCCACTTCCTGGCGGGCGTTGAGCAGGGCCTGGTCGGTGGCGGTGATGGCCCGTTCCATCTGTTCCAGAAGGGCCAGGTTGAGGGTGCTGAGGTTGTCCCAGGCGGCGTTGTAGAGGCGTTCCCGGGTTTCGCCGATTTCCCGGAAGACCAGGCCGATGATGATGGCCACCAGGAGCAGCCAGCCGATCAGCAGGCTGCGTCCGGGACGCACCAGGGGCGGGCGGCTGGGGGGGGCGGTACTGTTTTCGGGAGCCATGGCGTTCTCCATTGGGATGGGGCGCACGAAGCACTCGTCTGTTGGCCCATTCTGGCATGGGCCCGGACTTCCTCAAATAGGCCTTTGGGCCAGCAGGGGACCGGCGGCGGGCGGCAGCCGAGGGACGGTGCCGGGCGCCCGCTGGCGGGGCAGGGCGGGGCAGCGATGCACCAGTTGTGTGCGGCGGTGCGGGGGGCGGGTTTGGTGTTATCCCATTGAAATCATGTGCTTACGGAATGGCATGGCGATTGCTAAATCTCCGGCGTACTCCTGTCGCCTGGGCGGCGGGACTGCCGGTGGTGTGGCCTTCGGGGTCAACGTGAAGCACTGCCCTTCAATGTTTTCTCTCGCTGCCTGATGGCGTTGCGGGAGGGCACGACGGCGTACCGCAATGGCGCGGGCGCAGTCCGAGGCCCGTCCCGCACCCCGGAAGCCGGCGACCGAAGGAGTGCTTCATGAACAAACCCAAACTGGTGCTGGTGGGCAACGGCATGGCCGGCGTGCGCACCCTGGAAGAGCTGCTGAAGATCGCCCCGGACCACTACGACATCACCGTCTTCGGCGCCGAGCCCCATCCCAACTACAACCGCATCCTGCTTTCCCCGGTCCTGGCCGGCGAGATGACGGTGCCCGAGATCGTCCTCAACGATCTGCAGTGGTACGCCGACAACGGCATCAAGCTGCACCTCAACAAGAAGGTGACCAAGGTGGACCGGGTCAGGCGCCAGGTCGTCGCCGAGGATGGCACGGTGGAGTCCTACGACCGCCTGCTGCTGGCCACCGGCTCCAACCCCTTCATGCTGCCCATCCCCGGCAACGACCTGCCGGGGGTCATCGCCTATCGGGACATCGCCGACACCGACGCCATGATCGAGGCGGCCAGGACCCATCGCCACGCGGTGGTCATCGGCGGCGGCCTGCTGGGCCTGGAAGCGGCCAACGGCCTCAAGCTGCGGGGCATGGACGTGACCGTGGTGCACGTCGGCCCCTGGCTGCTGGAGCGCCAGCTGGACGAGGTGGCCGGGCGCATGCTGCAGCAGTCCCTGGAGGAGCGGGGCCTGAAATTCCTGCTGCAGAAAAACACGGAAGCCCTCATCGCCGGCGAGAGCGGCCGGGTGGCAGCCATCCGCTTCAAGGACGGCATGCAGATTCCCGCCGATCTGGTGGTGATGGCGGTGGGCATCCGCCCCAACACGGCCCTGGCCGAGTCTTCCGGCATCCACTGCAACCGGGGCATCGTCGTCTCCGACACCCTGCAGACCTACGATCCCAAGATCTACGCCGTGGGCGAGTGCGTCAGCCATCGCGGCATCGCCTACGGCCTGGTGGCGCCGCTGTTCGAGCAGGCCAAGGTCTGCGCCAACCACCTGGCGGGCTACGGCATCGGCCGCTACCAGGGCTCGGTGACTTCCACCAAGCTGAAGGTCACCGGCATCGACCTTTTCTCCGCCGGCGACTTCATGGGCGGCAGCGACACCGAGGACATCGTTCTGCATGACCCGGCCGGCGGCGTGTACAAGCGCCTGGTGCTGAAGGACAACAAGCTGGTGGGCGGCGTGCTCTACGGCGACACGGCGGACGGTTCCTGGTACTTCCAGTTGCTGCGGGAGGGCAAGGACGTCAGCCAGATCCGCGACCACCTCATGTTCGGCCAGAGCAACCTGGGGGACACGGGCCACCAGGGCCACAACAAGGCCGCCGCCATGGCCGACAGCGCCGAGGTGTGCGGCTGCAACGGCGTCACCAAGGGCGTCATCGTCAAGGCCATCAAGGAGAAGGGGCTGTTCACCCTGGACGAGGTGCGCAAGCACACCAAGGCTTCCGCCTCCTGCGGCTCCTGCACCGGCCTGGTGGAGCAGATCCTGGCCTCCACCGTGGGCGGCGCCTACCAGGCCGCCAGCAGCGCCGAGAAGCCCATGTGCGGCTGCACCGAGCACAGCCACGGGGCCGTGCGCCAGGCCATCCGGGAGCGGCACCTGACCTCCATTCCGGCGGTGATCGAAGCCCTGGCCTGGAAGAATCCCAACGGCTGCGAGAAGTGCCGCCCGGCCCTCAACTACTACCTCATCTCCACCTTCCCCCACGAGGCCAGGGACGATCCCCAAAGCCGCTTCATCAACGAGCGGGCCCACGCCAACATCCAGAAGGACGGCACCTATTCGGTGGTGCCGCGCATGTGGGGCGGCGTCACCACGCCCAACGAGTTGCGGGCCATCGCCGACGTGGCGGACAAGTACCAGGTGCCCATGGTCAAGGTCACCGGCGGCCAGCGCATCGACCTGCTGGGGGTGAAGAAGGAGGACCTGCCCCATATGTGGGCCGATCTGGCCCAGGCCGGCATGGTCTCCGGCCACGCCTACGGCAAGTCCATCCGCACCGTGAAGACCTGCGTCGGCAGCCAGTTTTGCCGCTTCGGCACCCAGGACTCCACCGGCATGGGCATCGAGCTGGAGAAGATGCTGTTCGACATGTGGAGCCCCCACAAGGTGAAGCTGGCCGTCTCCGGCTGCCCGCGCAACTGCGCCGAATCCGGCATCAAGGACGTGGGCATCATTGCCGTCGATTCGGGCTGGGAAATCCACGTCGCCGGCAACGGCGGCATCAAGACCGAGGCGGCCCAGTTCCTGTGCAAGGTGGCCACCGCCGAAGAGGTCAAGGAATACTCCGGCGCCTTCCTCCAGCTCTACCGTGAGGAGGGCTTCTACCTGGAGCGCACCGTGCATTACGTGCAGCGGGTGGGCCTGGACCACGTCAAGCGCCTGGTGGTGGAGGACGAGGACAACCGCAAGGCCCTGCACGCCCGTCTGCTCGATTCCCTGAAGGACGCCGCCGATCCCTGGGCCGAGCACCAGGAAGCCCCGGCCCGCCGCGAATTCGAGCCCCTGGCCTTCTGAGCCGGCAGGCCGGCACGATTCTCTCGGTGTTCTCTGTGCCCTCTGTGGCAAAAACGGTTTTAAGGAACGAAAAATGAGCCAATGGAAAAACCTCTGCGCCCTGGAAGACATCCCCCTGCTGGGTTCCCGGGTGGTGCAGCACCCGGGCGGCGATATTGCCGTGTTCCGCACCGACGGCGATGCCGTCTTCGCCCTCCACGACAAGTGCCCCCACAAGGGCGGGCCCCTCTCCCAGGGCATCGTGCACGGCCAGCGGGTGACCTGCCCCCTGCACAGCTGGAACATCGAGCTGGCCAGCGGCGAGGCGGTGGCGCCGGACCAGGGCTGTACCGCCCGCTTCCAGGTGAAGGTGGAAGACGGCCGGGTCTGGCTCCAGGCCTGACGGGGAAACGGCCATGCCCGGAGAGGCAGAAGGGACGGGCCTGACGGCCATGCCATGGTGGAGAAGTCCGTCCCTGCTGCCTCCTGGCAATGGCATGGAACCAATGGCCGTTCCGGCGGCCGAAGCAGGGGGCGTCGCGGCCTTTGCCGGCTGCGGCAAAAGGCGATATCGATCAATTCCCTCGCCCCTTGCCTTCACCCATAATCCAGACATGACCCAAACTGCCCTCATCCTTTTCGGCCACGGCGCCCGGGACCCCCAGTGGGCCGAGCCCATGCAGCGCGTGCAGCGCGCCATCCAGGCGCGGGAGCCCCAGCGCCGCGTCGCCCTGGCCTTCCTCGAATTCATGGAACCGACCCTGGAACAGTGCGTCGCCCAGCTGGCCGACGAGGGCGTCACCAGCATCCGCCTGGCGCCCATGTTCATGGCCCAGAGCGGCCACCTGAAGCGGGATTTGCCCTTACAGGTGGAAGCCGCGGCACGCCAGCATCCCCAGCTCAGCATCCACATCGCCGGCGCCATCGGCGAAGCTCCGGGCGTGATCGACGCCATGGCCGAGCACATCCTGGCCCTCGACTAGGCCTTTTCAGGAATCCTCCGACCCATGCTGCGCGTTCTCGTCATCGATGAATCCCAGAGCCGGGCCGCCGACATCTGCGCCGGCCTGGTCAAGGCCGGCCACCAGGTGGCGGCCGTGCTGGCCTCGTCCCTGGACCTGGCGGGAAGGGTGGAGGAACTGAAGCCCGACGTCATCCTCATCGAAACCGACAGCCCCAGCCGGGATACTTTGGAACACCTTTCCGCCATGAACCGGGACATGCCCCGGCCGGTGATCATTTTCGCCAACGACGACGATTCGGGCCTGATCCGGGAGGCCATGAAGGCCGGCGTCTCCTCCTACGTGGTGGACGGCCTGGACCCGGCCCGCATCAAGCCCATCGTCGAGGTGGCCCGGGCCCGCTTCGAGGAAACCCTGGCCCTGCGTCGGGAGCTGGCGGAAACCACGCAGAAGCTGTCCGACCGCAAGATCATCGAACGGGCCAAGGGCCTGCTCATGAAGACCCGCAAGATGGAAGAGGAAGAGGCCTACCACGCCCTGCGCCGCCTGGCCATGGACCGGGGCCAGAGCATCTCCCGGGTCTCCCGGGACGTCATCGAGATGGCCAAGGTCCTGCTCTGAAGGCCGGGCTGCCGGCCCACCCCTGGCTTTGACCCGGGTGATGCCGGGTTTGATTTGCATCCTGGCCCTGGTTCCCCGTCCGGCGCCATACTGTCTCCCATCACCCTTTCCGGGAGTCCGCCATGAAACGCCATCCCGCCCTGTTGCAGTTGTCCCGCGAACACCACACCGCCCTCAAGCTGTCCCTGGATTGCCGCAAGGCCGTGCTGGCGGCCGACCAGGAGGCCATGAACGCCCTGGCGGGCCAGATGTCGAGCCTCTTCGCCACCGAGCTGGAACCCCACTTCCAGCGCGAGGAAGAGGAATTGCTGCCCTGGCTGGAAGCCGCCGGCGAGCACCAGCTGGTGGCCCGTACCCTGGCCGAGCACGCCCAGCTGCGGGGCCTGGCCGAGCGCATCGGCCGGGGCGACCGGGGCGCCCTGGAAGCCTTCGCTACAGCCCTGAGCGACCACGTGCGTTTCGAGGAACGGGAGTTGTTCGAGAAGGCCCAGGAATATCCGGCCTTCACCGTCGGCTGAGGTTGTGCCGGGGCGTGGCCCCGGCGGGGGCGATGGAGCCCTGGTCTAGTGGATCAGGACCAGGGCCAGGATGACGGTCCACGCCGGCAGGGCGCAGACCATGATGACGCCGCAGAAGAGGGTGGCCAGGCAGTCGTCCTCCACCGCCAGCAGGCGGCGGATGCAGCGGTACATGGCGTAGCTGGAAAGGGCCAGGGCGACCATGCCGGTGATGAGGATGAAAATCAGGCTGGGCACGGCCAGGGCCAGGGAGGCCAGCCATAGGGGAATGGTGCTGAGGGTCACCACCAGGAAGGCCTGGCGCCGGTTCACCGGCACCTGGAAGAAGCGCCCGGCCAGGTGGGCGACGCCCGCCAGCAGGGGCACCATCAGCAGTTCCCAGGCCAGGATGAGCAGCAGGCGTTCCCAGCTGGGGGCAATGAAGCCGGCGATGATGCGGTTGCCGTAGGCGTTGCCGGCGAAGTTGGCCATCACCGGCAGCAGCAGGGAGAGGGGCAGGGCGATGAGGAGAAAACTGACGGCGGCGGAGGGCAGATGCTCCACGTCGTCCCAAAGGATGTCGTGGTTTTCCTGCGTGCCTGCACTGCCCATCATCCAGCCCGACAGTAAACGCGGGGCTTCCATGGGCTGTTGCTGGATATCCATGTTTCCCTCCCGCTCCCGATACGTGCGGGAGCATTGTTTTGTGTTGCATGCCATCAACAACCCGATAATCATAAGAACATCGGATGCCAGTGTCTTTAGGCGTTTGGTCATAGATGGGGGCGGCGCTTTCGCCGTTCCCCTTTCCTCTCCCGCCGCCGCTCCCCATTCCGCTGTCCTTCCGCCGCTGTCGCTGCAACCGCCGGCCCGGGTTCCCCCTTCTTGTGCGGCGGTCACGCCATGGCGCACCGCAGCAGTGCGCTCCGGTGCCGCGAATGGATTTTTTCGGGGCGGTGAAGATCTATCTATCTTTATGAATTAAAACTGTATTTTTGATATTTTCGTTGCCTGGCACGGTGGTTGCTGAACTAGCTCGTAAGTCGGACCAATGGCGGTTCGAGCAACGCCGGACAGAGCAGTGAAGCCCTGACCGGCAAACGGACAAAGGCGTCCATCCGCGTGTTCTCTCTCCTCTCACGCGGGTGTGACGCCTTTTCTTTTTTCTGAGGTCAAGGAGCATGGAATGTCCAAGCAAAAGCAATTCGAGGCACCCGATGCCGTGGCGGCGGAACGCCGCGAGTTCGTCAAATCCGCCGGCCTCCTGGGCCTGGGAGCAGCGCTCATGGGCCTGACTCCCGGTCTGCGTGCCGCCGCCTTTGCCGCCGGTTCCGACGCACCGGAAAAGACCGAGGTGAAGATCGGCTTCATTCCCCTGACTGACTGCGCCTCCGTGGTCATGGCCGCGGCCAAGGGCTTCGACAAGAAGTACGGCATCAAGATCGTGCCCACCAAGGAGGCCTCCTGGGCCGCCGTGCGCGACAAGCTGGTGAATGGGGAACTGGATGCGGCCCACGTGCTGTACGGCCTCATCTACGGCGTGCACCTGGGCATCGGCGGGCCGAAGAAGGACATGGCCAGCCTCATGACCCTCAACAACAACGGCCAGGGCATCACCCTCTCCAGCCAGCTGAAGGACAAGGGCGTCACCGACGGCGCCGCCCTAAAGAAACTGATCAGCAGCGAGAAGCGGGAATTCACCTTCGCCCAGACCTTCCCCACGGGCACCCACGCCATGTGGCTCTACTACTGGCTGGCGGCCCACGACATCAACCCCATGAAGGACGTCAAGACCATCACCGTGCCGCCCCCCCAGATGGTGGCCAATATGCGGGTGGGCAATATGGACGGCTACTGTGTCGGCGAGCCCTGGAACGCCCGGGC
The DNA here is from genome assembly GCF_009177135.1 of Azospira sp. I09. Lineage (NCBI taxonomy): Bacteria > Pseudomonadati > Pseudomonadota > Betaproteobacteria > Rhodocyclales > Rhodocyclaceae > Azospira > Azospira sp. I09. The sequence continues at coordinate 24,032 of NZ_AP021844.1, forward strand.
CATCATCGACAAGGTGGGCTTCACCGCCGCCACCACCCAGGACATCTGGACCGACCATCCGGAAAAGGTGCTGGGCACCACCGCCGACTGGGCGGCCAAGCACCCGAAGACCGCCGTGGCCGTCACCGCCGCCATCCTGGAGGCGTCCCGCTGGATCGACGCCTCCCTGGCCAACCGCCGGGAGACGGCCGAGACCATTGCCGCCAAGGCCTACGTCAATACGGATGTGGACGTGATCCTGGACCGCATGCTGGGCCGCTACAGCAACGGCATCGGCAAGACCTGGGACGACAAGAACCACATGAAGTTCTTCAACGACGGCCAGGTGAATTTCCCCTACCTCTCCGACGGCATGTGGTTCCTCACCCAGCACCGCCGCTGGGGCCTGCTCAAGGACGATCCGGACTACCTGGGCGTGGCCAAGGCCATCAACCAGGTGGGCCTGTACCGTCAGGCGGCGGAGAAGGCCGGGGTGGCCGTGCCCAAGAGCGACCTGCGTTCCTCCAAGCTGATCGACGGCGTGGTGTGGGACGGCAAGGACCCGAAGAAATACGCCGCCAGTTTCAAGGTGCGCGCCTAAAAGCAACCGGCGGCCGTCCCGGCGGGGCCGGGGGCCGCCTCCATCCGTGCATGGGGGAATGATCATGACGACGATGACTTTGATTCAGGGCAACACCGCGCTGGCGGCCAGCCCGACGAACGATGCAACAGACCAGGGAGCAGCCGCCATGGCCATGAATGACAGCAGTGTGGGGAGCGGCCCGGCCGCCTCCGTGACGGCGGCCCCGGTGTCGCCATCGGCGCAGGAGCCGGGCCGGGCTGCCGCCGGCCGGCGCAGCAACGAGGCCCTGGTGGGTGTGCTCAAGGTGGTGCTGCCGCCCCTGATCGGCCTGGCCGTCTTCGTCGGCCTCTGGTACCTGGTCTCCATGACCAGCCCCCAGCTGCCCGGCCCGGCCAAGACCTGGGCCTCGGCGGTGCAGCTCTTTGCCGATCCCTTCTACCAGAACGGTCCCAACGACATGGGTATCGGCTGGAACATCCTCAACTCCCTGCAACGGGTCGGCATCGGCTTCGGCATGGCCGCCCTCATCGGCATTCCCGCCGGTTTCCTGCTGGGCCGTTTCGATTTCCTCAACCGCATGATGTCGCCCATCATCAGCCTGCTGCGGCCCGTCTCGCCCCTGGCCTGGCTGCCCATCGGCCTGCTGGTGTTCAAGGCGGCCAACCCGGCGGCCATCTGGGTCATCTTCATTTCCTCCATCTGGCCCATGATCATCAACACCGCCGTGGGTGTGCAGCGCATTCCCAAGGACTACCTGAACGTGGCCCGGGTGCTGGACCTGCCGGAGTGGAAGGTGTTCACCAAGATCCTCTTTCCCGCCGTGCTGCCCTACATGCTCACCGGGGTGCGCCTTTCCATCGGCGTCGCCTGGCTGGTGATCGTCGCCGCGGAAATGCTCACCGGCGGCGTCGGCCTGGGCTTCTGGGTGTGGGACGAGTGGAACAACCTCAACGTCGAACACATCATCATCGCCATCTTTGTCGTCGGCCTGGTGGGGCTCCTGCTGGAGCAGGCCCTGGTGCTGCTGGCCAACCGCTTCAGCTACGAGGAGAAGTAAGCATGGAAAAATTCGTCCAGATCGAAGCCGTCGGCCAGACCTTCGACACCAAGAAAGGCAAGTTCGTCGCCCTGCGCGACGTGGATCTGTCCATCCGCCAGGGGGAGTTCATCGCCCTCATCGGCCACTCCGGCTGCGGCAAGTCCACCCTGCTCAACCTCATCGCCGGCCTCACCCGGCCCACGGATGGTGCTCTCATCTGCGACGGCCGGGAGATCGCCGGCCCCGGGCCGGAGCGGGGCGTGGTCTTCCAGAACCATTCCCTGCTGCCCTGGCTGACCTGCTTCGACAACGTTTATCTGGCGGTGGAGCGGGTCTTCGCCGCCAAGGAGGGCAAGGCCAAACTGAAGCAGCGCACCCACGACGCCCTGGCCCTGGTGGGCCTGACCCACGCCGAGACCAAGTTTCCCCACGAGATTTCCGGGGGCATGAAGCAGCGGGTGGGCATTGCCCGGGCCCTTTCCATGCAGCCCAAGGTGCTGCTCATGGATGAGCCCTTCGGCGCCCTGGATGCCCTGACCCGGGCCAAGCTGCAGGACGAGCTGATGAAGATCTGCGATGCCACCCAGGCCACCGTGGTCATGGTCACCCACGACGTGGACGAGGCGGTGCTGCTGTCGGACCGCATCGTCATGATGACCAACGGCCCGGCCGCCACCATCGGCGAAATCCTCAGCGTGGACCTGCCGCGGCCGCGCAATCGCCTGGCCCTGGCCAACGACCCGAAATACATCGCCGCCCGGGCGGCGGTGCTGGAGTTCCTCTACGAGAAGCAGGCCCACAAGGAAGTGCTGGCGGCCTGAAGCGTGGCCCCGGGTCTCTGCCGCCGGGCGGCGATCCGGGGCTCACGGGCCGGATCGCCGCTGCCGGCGCAGGTGGGTGGAAGCGGCGCAAGGACTGCCGCAGGGTGCGGGAAGAAGGTGGGATTCGGTCGCCGGGGAGAGTAGAAGGCGCCGAATCCCGGCCGGCTTGGGGCCGGTCAATAGCGCCTCAGGCTCTGGGCGCCAAAGGGTGGCTGGTCTGGAAGTGCTGGTAGGTGCGGGATAGCTCGTTGGCCCGTTCCACTTCCCCGTGTTCCAGGGCGGTGGCGATGTTGTCCAGGAGCATGGAGTGCAGATCGCGCACCCCTTCTTCCGTATGCAGCAGGGTGTCGCACAGCTCGGCGGCGACGATGACGGGAATGTGTTCGTGCTGGGCGATGGCAGAAATTTCTTCCTGCTCCATGTCGCAGAAGTCGAGGCAGTCTTTTAAGGACAGCATGGGATTCTCCTCCTGTGTTGCTAAGACGGTCTGTCGGGCTCGGCCCCGGTGTTGCCGGTCGGGCGGCCAGGAAAGCATTTTGTTGTTGTAGGACCGTCCCCCCTTTGTGCGGGTGTAATGGGTGGGAGAACACCCTCATGTTAGTCCACTGGCGAAGATGTGCAAGGGGTCAGGGCCCCTGTATTCATGCGGCTCTGCAGCAATTCTGCCAGGGCCTGGCGCAGGCGCCCGGTACAGGCCGGGGCCGACCATTCCTGCACGTATTCCCGGGCTTCCCGGGCCAGCCGCTGGCGTTGTTCCGGGTTCTGCAGCAGGTTGGCCAGGGCCTCGGCGAACTCCGCCGGATCGTCGGGCGGCGAGATGGCGCCCCGCGCCGGCATGAGGATGTCCCGGGTACCCATGATGGAGAGGGCCACCACCGGCACCCCCTCGGCCATGGCCTCCAGCAGCACCAGGCCCTGGGTCTCGGTGCGGGAGGCGAAGACGAAGGCGTCGGCCGCCGCATAGCAGGCCGGCAGCTCGTCCCGGCGGTGCAGGTAGCCGACGAAACGGACCTTGTCGCTGGTGCCCAGGGCTTCCGCCAACCGTCGCAGACCCGCCAGGGCCGGGCCCTCGCCGGCCACCATCAGGTGCAGCTCCGGCAGGCGCAGCAGGGCCAGGCGGTGGGCCTGAAGGAGGAAGTCGATGTTCTTTTCTCCCGCCACCCGGCCGACGAACAGGGCCACCGGCGTTTCCGGCGCCAGGCCGAGGCGTTGGCGGAAGGCGGCGCCGTCACCCTGGCCGAACTGTTGCAGGGGAATGCCGGTGGGCACCACCCGCAGGGGCGTGGTGACGCCGTAGCTTTGCAGGCGCTCGGCCATGGCGATGGAGGGGACGATGACCCCGTCCAGGGCGTTGCACTGGCGCCGGGAAAAGCGCCGGGTCAGCCCCCGCAGCATGCCCTTGGGCAGGAAGGGGATGTAGTGGTGGAAATATTCCTCGAACAGGGTGTGGTAGGTCTCGACGCAGGGAATGCCCAGTTTCTTGGCCAGGGCGGTGCCGGCGTAGTGGGCGATGAAAGGGGTCTGGATGTGGATCAGGTCGATGTCCATGCCCCGAAGTTGTTCCTCGTGAGCCAGGATGGTGCGCAATTCCATGCGCCGGTCTTCCGGGTCCAGGGGCAGGCGATGGGAGGCGATGCGGATGATGCCGGGCTCGGCCTGGGCGCCCGGGTAGTCGGGCACCATGAGGGTGACCCGGTCCCCGGCGGCCTCGAATTCCCGACGGAAAGTCTCTATGGAGGTGGAAACCCCGTTGATGCGCGGGAAATAGACATCGGAAAGCATCAGTACGTGCATGGCGTCTTCCCAGGGAAAAATCCGACCATACGATGCGGGGGTTACGCTGCCGTTTCCGTTTTGTGGCAGGTTTTTTGCTGCATTTTTTCCCGGCGCCTGTCTGCTTGCGCCGGTTAATCCAGCTTGTCAGCAACCCGTCATATTGCGGCTTGATGATTATGATTCGTATAATGCCTTTCGCTCTGTGTGGTGGTATCCGACCGTGACCGTGGTTTCTTCCCTTGTCCAGCCTCCAGCGCTGTTGCCGGACCTGCCTGTCTTCTCCCATGAAGACGGGCTGGACCTGTTGCACCAGTCCCTGCCCCTGCAGGAGAAGCTGGAACGGATTCACGACCACCTGCGCCAGTCCCTGCCATTCATCGACCGTATCGCCGTCGCCTCCTACGAGCCCCTGACGGACAACCTGAAAACCTTCCTCCATTCCAGCGACGGGGAAGCGCCTCTTTCCTTTTACGAGAGCAAGCTGTCGGCCTCCTCGTCCCTGACGGAAATCGCCACCTCCCGGCGCCCCCGGGTCATCAACGACATGGACGTGCTGTCCCAGGATCTGGTGCGGGAGCATTCCCGGCGGGTGCGCAGCAGCGGCTACGGCGCCAGCTACACCATGCCGGTGGCCCATAACGGCGCTCTCTACGGCTTTCTCTTCTTCAATTCCCGGCAGAAGTGGGTGTTCGACGCCCAGGCCCTGCACCACCTGAACATGGTGGGACACCAGCTGTCCCTGGTGGTGGTCAACGAACTGGCCTGCCTGCGCACCCTGATGGCCTCGGTGCGCACCGTGACCCAGATCGCCCAGATCCGGGATTTCGAGACCGGGGCGCACCTGGAGCGCATGGCCCACTACTCCCGCATCATTGCCCAGGAAGTGGCACCCCGCTTCAAGCTGGACGATGCCTTCGTCGAGTACCTGTACCTTTTCGCACCCCTGCACGACATCGGCAAGGTGGCGGTGCCAGATTCCCTGCTGCTCAAGCCGGGCCGGCTGGAACCCGAGGAGTTTGTGCAGATCCAGCAGCACACGGTGAAGGGGCGGCAGATCGTCGATTCCATGCTGGAAAATTTCGGCATCCAGGGCATGCAGCGTTCGGAAATGCTGCGCAACATCGTCCTGCACCACCATGAGTCCCTGGACGGCAGCGGCTATCCCCATGGCCTGCGGGGCGACGACATCCCGGTGGAGGCCCGCATCGTCGCCGTGGCCGACGTCTTCGATGCCCTCACCAGCGAGCGCCCCTACAAGGAGGCCTGGAGCAACGACCAGGCTTTTTCCATGCTGGCCGAGATGGCCGGGCGCAAGTTCGACCACGACTGCGTCGATGCCCTGCTGCGCAACCGCAGCGAGATTGACCGCATCCAGGGCCAGTTCGCCGAGGATTTCCTCGGCTGAGGGGCCGCCCCCTAGTGGGCGGTGCGGGAGAAAAGCTGGATCACGGCGACGCCGGCGACGATCAGGCCCATCCCCAGCAAGGCAGGAGCGTCCAGGCGCTGGTCGTACACCAGCCAGCCGATGAGGGAGACCAGGGCGATGCCAACGGCCGACCACACGGCATAGGCGACGCCCATGGGAATGACCCGGAGGGTCAGGGAGAGAAAGTAGAAGGCGAGGCCGTAGCCGGCCACCACCACCAGGGAGGGCAGGGGCCGGGTAAAGCCGGCGGCGGCTTTCAGGGCCGAGGTGGCGATGACTTCGGCGACGATGGCGATGGCCAGGTGCAGCCAGTGCATGTCACAGACTCAGGCGTCCGCCGGCCAGGCTGCCGGCCATCTGCAGGCGGGTCACGGTGGGCAACAGGTTGAGTCCGGTTTCCCGCTTCAGCGTTTCGGCCCGGGTCCGCAGTTCGTCCAGACCGACGGCGACCGGATTGCCGGATGCGGCGAAGGCGATGGCGTTGCCGCTGTCGCAGGAGGGGAAAACCAGGGCGCGGCCGTCGAAGGCCTGGCGCAGGCGTTCGGCGCTGGCGGCAAAGCCCCGGTTGCGTCCCAGCAGGTTGATGCTGAGCAGGCCGTCGGCCGTCAGCCGTTCCCGGCAGTGCTGGTAGAAGGGGGCGGTATCCAGGCCGCCGGCCCGGGCGTCGGGATCGAAGCCGTCCACCAGGATCAGGTCGTACTGTTCCTGGCTGGCAGCCATGAAGGCGGCGCCGTCATCGATGTGGATGGTCAGGCGTGCCGGGTCCTGGGGCAGCTTGAAGTGGAAGCGGGCCACCAGCTCCACCTCGGGATTGATCTCCACCACGGTGATGCGGGTCTGGGGCAGGTGGCGGTAGATGTATTTGGTCAGGGAGCCGGCGCCCAGGCCGATCAGCAGGGCGTGGCGGGGCCAGGGCGTCTCCTGCCGCAGCAGCAGACCGGCCATCATTTCCCGGGTGTAGGCCAGTTCCAGGTTCCACGGTCGGGCGATGCGCATGGCCCCCTGGACCCAGTCGGAACCGAAATGCAGATAGCGGACGCCGGCTTCTTCGCTGACGTCGATGTCATGACGCGGATGGCTCATGGGAGTGGTCGCTGGTCAAAGGGGCCACATCTTGGCCCGGATGGCCGCTTTTGGCTAGTCCCGGCGGGGAGGAGCCGTTCCGCCTCAGTTGATTCGGGGCAGGCCGGTGCTTTGCACGGTGCGGGCCAGGGGCGGCGAGAGCTGGGAGAGGAAGTGGACCTGGATCAGCAGGCCTTCACCCGCCGTACTGACGGCCAGCATGATGTCCCGGTAACGGGGGCCTTCGGGGCCGTTGAGAGGGTTCTCGTCGAAGACGCACAGGTCGATGCCGCTGCCCGGGGAAAAATCCTCCCGGTTCCTGGTCAGGGGGCCGAAGATGCGGGACTTGATGCCCATTTCCGCCAGCAGGGCCACCGCCCGGTTGGCCGCGGCGGCACTGCGCTCGCGGCAGAGCCGGTTGCGGTACTGCTGCCGCTTGTCGCCCGGGCCAAAGTCGCCGCCGGGCAAGGCTTCCTGAATCAATGGTGCCGGAGAGGTCATGGTGGTATCGCCTAGTTGAGCATGGCCATGGCCGAGAGGGTGAAAAAGGCTCCCCCCAGGGCCAGTAGCACCAGCCAGGTGCGGCGATAGCTCTTGTTCAGCAGCGCGTCGATTTCGGCAAAGTCGAACAGGTGCCCGTCCTTGCCGGTGGTGACCGCTTCATTCCCTTTTCTGCCTTGCCGGTGGCGGCTCCGGTGTTTGGCCATGACTCCCTCCCGTATCTGTGGCGGATGAATCCATAACTGGGTACTCGAACTGCCAGAAGTGTCGTTTTAAGGTGAGTTGCAAGGGCTGTCATTGCCTGCGCCCAGGCTACTGCGGCCGTGCTCGAGGATGTGCAGGCGCATCTTCGGCGTCAGCTGCTCCAGCCACAGGACGCGCACGCCCAGGGGGCCGGCCACGTCGCGGATGGTCTGGCCAACGGTGGAGGCCAGTTCCCCGTCCGCCGCCGCCGGCTCCACGATGCAAAGTTCGATGGGGGAGGGATAAGGCAGTTTTTTGCCGGGCTGGGTCAGTTTTCCGAAAACCCGGGCGGAAACGCCAATATCCTTGAGGGCGTCCAGGGTCTGGTTGGCGGCCACCCGGCAACGCGCGTGGTGGATGCGGTCCCGGTAGGCCAGCACCTGGTCGATCTTGATCACCAGGGGGGAACCCTGGTCGTCCAGCCCCGTCAGTCTTGCGCTTGTGACTGGCATCGGCCGGCTCCTAGCGGAGAACAAAAAGCAGGGACATCAGTCCAAAAGAGGCGAGAAAGCCCGCGATCATGTACCAGGTGTGGCGGATGCACTGCCGCACCATGAGCTCCACCGCCTCCGGGTCCAGAGGGGGATGGGGAAGCTGCTGCGGTTTTGTCGCGGAGGGCGGACTGCTGTTCTGCCTGGCATTCATCGCGGGGACCTCGACCTGTCGAAATGTTCTTTTGATCCTGATCTGCGTTCGGTGGTGGCTGGTGGCCTGTTGCTATAATCGATTGCGAATATTCATCTGCCGCTTCCGGTCATCTTTTTCCGTGTTATATGCCGAAGAAATTGGGGAAGCAGTGCCCCGTCTCCCATCGCTGGAAACTGTCGCAACAGTGTGATTCAGGGGGAAAGCCCGTGTTTCTTCGGGATTACCTAAGGTTTACCCGAGTTGTTGGGCGGGGGAAAAAGGCGATACATTGAACTGCCTGCGGAGGCGCAGCGCCGGAGGCCGGCAAACTAGGCTGGCCGGCCTTCCTGTCTGTGCTCCCTTGAACAGTCTGGGAATCGGTGTTGCCGATTCTTGCTGTCTTGCTCTCCCGGTGCCCAGGTAACCCTTGTGCGAAAAGTCGGCATGGGCCGATTTTCCTGATAACAAAGGATAACTATGACCACGATAGTATTTAATGCCAAATATGGAATGTTGTCAATGCCATATTTGGATGCATACGGGTTGGCGCCCGGGGCCTTCATTAATTGTTAACAATCTGATTTATAAAAAGATAATAATGGCTCCTGGAATATTGCTTGGGCAAAGGTTGAAGGAAGTGCGGGCAGTCTTAGGCCTGAAACAGGTCGAGATATGTTCCATATCTGGTATTCCTTTGAGCACCTACCGCAAATACGAGATCGAACTGGCTCTGCCCGGCGCCGAAGCCATCGCCGGCCTGATCCGCGCCGGGATCAATGCCAACTGGCTGCTTACGGGCCAGGGCTCGATGCATCTGAACGACCAGTCGGTGCCGCCCGAATCCCTGCGCCTGGCCCGGGCCATACAGTCCGTGGAGGAGCGGCTGGCGGTCCTGGGGGCCACCATCCCGCTGCAGAAGCGGGTGCATCTGATCCTGCTGGTCTACGACCTGCTGGGGGAGGATGGGGAATTGAAACCGGAGCGGGTCAACAGCCTGGTCGAGCTGGCCGTGTGAGGGGACAGCCGGCAGGCTGGGCTGCCGACAGGGGCCGGCTGGGGGCCGGCCCGGGGCGCCGTCAGGTGATCTTCACCACGATGTCGTGCAGGGTGTTGGCGCAGTTTGCCATGCGATCGGCAGCGTTGGAGAGGTGACGGTAGATTTCCCGCCGCTTGAACATGGTGATGTAGTCGTCGCCCTGGAAGAGGGCGGCGATGGCGCGGCGGTAGGACTTCTCCGCCTTGCGCTCGGCCTTGCGCGCCATGTCCGCATCGAGGGCGGCGGCGCCGGGCTGGGTGGCCAGCTTGGTGAAGCCGGCGACCAGGGCATCCACCCCTTCCTTCAGGTGCAGGGCCATTTCCAGGTCGAACTTGTCCGGCGTCACTTCCAGCACGCTCATTTCACTGACCGTGGTCTTGCAGTAGTTCACCACCTCGTCCATGTCCAGAATCGCCCGGTAGATGTCTTCCCGGTCGATGGGGGTGGAAAAGGCTTCGTTCAGGGTGTGTAGGTTGCGGATCTTCAGCCGGTCCGCCTCGTGCTCGTCCTGGCGGATCTGCTGGCCGATGGCCGCATCGCCGGTCTCCATGTATTCCACCAGCAGGTTGGCCGTGTGGTTCACCTGGATCGCCTGTTCCGCCAGCAGGCGGAAGAAATCCGGCACCTTGGGAAAGACCCGGTCGAAGAGGCGGCGGAAGATGGGCTTCTGGCGGTCGTCGTCGTTGCTGTCCATGGTGGTTCTCCTTAAGCCGGCCCGAGGAACAGGCGCAGCACGGCGTAGATCAGGATGGCGGCCAGCGCGGCGCCGGGGATGGTGATGACCCAGGTGGTGGCGATTTCCTTGGCCTTGTTCCAGCGCACCGCCCGGGGCCGCTCCGAGGCGCCGATGCCCATGATGGAGGTGGCCACCACGTGGGTGGTGGAGACCGGGGCGCCGGCCAGGGAGGCGGCGAAGATGACGGCGGCCGAGGTCAGCTGGGAATTGAGGGCGTGCAGGGGGCGCACCCGGTAGATGGCGAAGCCCAGGGTGCGCACGATGCGCCAGCCGCCGGAAAGGATGCCCAGGGTGATGGCCGAGGCGCAGGCCAGGATGACCCAGAAGGGCACCGTGAAAGTGGGGATGAAGCCGCCCAGCAGCAGCACCAGGGTGAGGATGCCCATGCTCTTCTGGGCGTCGTTGGCGCCGTGGGAAAAGGCCAGGCCGGCGGCGGTGAGGAACTGGGCGCCTTTCAGGCCCCGGTTGGCGGCAGGCTTGGCCGCCAGCAGCAGGGCGTGCATCAGGCGCTGCACGGCGTAGCCGCACCAGAAGCCGATCAGCGGGGAGAGCAGCAGGGCCAGCAGGACCTTCATCACGCCGCTGACATGGCCGTTGTGGAACAGTTCGCGAAAGCCCCACACCACCTGGTCGGCGCCGGCGGACACCACCACCACGCCCACCAGCCCGCCCACCAGGGCGTGGGAGGAGGAGGAGGGAATGCCGCGCCACCAGGTCAGCAGGTTCCAGACGATGGCGCCGAGCAGGCCGCACAGCAGGATGGTCAGGGCGCTGGCCGGATCGATGCCGTCGAGGCGGACGAAGGAGCCGATGGTGTTGGCCACCGCGGTGCCGCCCAGGAGGGGGCCGAGGAATTCGAAGATGCCGACGATGATCACCGCCTGGGCCGGGGTCATGGCCCGGGAGGCGATGACGGTGGCGACGATGTTGGCGGCGTCGTGGAAGCCGTTGGTGTAGTCGAAGCAGAGAACCACCACGACGGTGGCGACGGCGAGCCAGAAGAGGAGGTCCACGTTGTTGTTCTCATTGTGTCGGTGGTATGACGGACATTACCCCAGGATGGCCGTCCTGCAAATCCCCCGACCCGGTGCTGCGCCGCACCAGAAGCCGATCTTCAGCGCACGATGGAGAAGCCTACGCGGACCTGGGTCTCCCGTTCCCGGTTGTAGTCCAGCAGGCTCTCGCCGTAGCCGGAGAAGAGCTGGAAGTGGAGGAAGCCGCCGGCCCGGGCGAAGATGCTTTCCCGCAGCGGGTAGGAGAGGTCCAGCTGGGCGTTGCCCTTGCCCGCCGTGCCGCGCCGCACCTGGGCCGCCAGCATCCAGCCGTCGTCCTTGCCGTAGCGGGCGATCCAGTCGGCGTGGCCCCGGTAGCGGGCGATGTCCGGATTGTCTTCCTTGTCCAGATAGCCGTAGAACTTGGGCGAGAAGCTGAGGCTGGTGCCGCCGTTGAAATCCCAGCGCCAGGTGGGCTGGGCGAAAAGCATGTCGATGGAGCGGGAACTGCTGCCGTCCTTGCCGTTGGATTCGTGCTCGTAGCCGGCCCGCAGGCGGGTAGGGCGCAGGCCCGAATTGCCTTCCCCCAGGTTCCACTGCCAGAACAGGCTGGGGCGGTAGCTGGTGTCGCGGAAGGGCTTGGATTCCTCCGCCAGGTCCCAGATGGAAGTCTGGGTGTAGCCGAAGTGCAGGTTGCGCAGCCAGGGCAGGGCCTGGCCGATGGCGCCGTCCGGTTCCACCAGGCGGTACTTGAAGCTCAGCTGGAAACGGGCATTGACGCCGCCGCGGCTGCCCAGCACCAGGTACATGGGCTCGTTGGCGGAAATCACCGGCTCGTCCGGATAGTCGTTGGCGGCGACGCCTTCAGGCTGGGGTTCCGCCGCCGGTGCCGGCGTGCCGGGGGCCGGCGCCGCCGCCAGCAGGGCCAGGCGGTTGGAATCCCGGTCCGCCAGTTCGACCCGCACCAGGCCGGCGATGTCCTCCGGCAGCTGGGCCAGGTAGGGGCGCCGGGCACCGTCGGGAGAGACGGCGCCGGCCGGCCGCAGGGGTAGGTTGAGGATGCGTTCGCCAACCACCAGGCGCAGGCTCATGGCGCCGGGCCAGCCTGCAGCCGCTGCCGGCTTGGCGATTTCCAGGCGCAGCGCCCGGCCGGCGGTGGCGTTTTCGTCGTCGCTGGCGATGAGCCAGGCGGGCGCCGCCTGGAGCGGGCCGGCGGCCGCCAGGGCGGCCAGCAGGAACAGGCGGGGAGCGGCGCTCATCTTCTTGGGGCGGCGGGAAGTCATGGCCGGATGATGGCAGAGGATGGCCGTCGGGCAAAGCCCCGACTGCCGTAAAAGCAGGTAATCAGGCCGGCAGCAGGCGCTTGTGCATCAGCACGGCGCTGCTCGGGCAGGTGCTGCGAAACTGGGCGTGGGCGGCGATGCCGGCGGGGGCCTGGCTGCGGGGTGCCACGCTGTAGCCGCGGGCGGCAAACCAGTCCTGGGCCGTGGTGGTGAGGAGATAGACATCGGTGATGCCGGCCTGGGCCGCCTCGGCCTCCAGGCGGCCTACCAGGGCCTGCGCCAGCCCAGTGCCCCGGGCCTCCGGGCGGACGGCCAGGGAGCGCAGCAGGGCTGCCTGCTGCCGGTATTCCATGGCGCCGCAGGCCAGCAGCTCCTGGCCCCGACGATAGAGGCGGAAGGCCGGCATGAGGTCCGGGCCGAGATCGTCCGCGGCCAGGCCGCAGGCCTGCAGCAGGGCTCGCACCGACTCCAGGTCGGGCTCGCCGCCGCGGCGGAAATCAGCTGCGGCGCTCATACCAGTCCTTGCTGCCGTTGGCGATGCGCACCACCAGCAGCATCACCGGCACTTCGATGAGCACGCCCACCACCGTGGCCAGGGCGGCGCCGGAGGCAAAGCCGAACAGGCTGATGGCCGCCGCCACCGCCAGTTCGAAAAAGTTGGAGGCGCCGATGAGGGCCGAGGGACAGGCGATGTTGTGCTTTTCTCCCAGGGCCCGGTTGAGGCCGTAGGCCAGGGCGGCGTTGAACAGCACCTGGATCAGGATGGGCACGGCGAGCAGGGCGATGACCAGGGGCTGGGCCAGGATGGCCTCGCCCTGGAAGGCGAAGAGCAGCACCAGGGTGGCCAGCAGGGCGGCCATGGACCAGGGGCCGATGCGCGCCATGGCCGCGTCGAAGGCCGCCGGGCCCCGGGCCAGCAGGGAGCGGCGCCAGGCCTGGGCCAGCAGCACCGGGATGACGATGTAGAGCACGACCGAGGTGATGAGGGTGGCCCAGGGGACGGTGATGGCGGAGAGTCCGAGGAGAAAGGCCACCAGGGGGGCGAAGGCCAGCACCATGATGCTGTCGTTCACCGCCACCTGGGACAGGGTGAACAAGGGGTCGCCGTTGGTCAGGCGGCTCCAGACGAAGACCATGGCGGTGCAGGGGGCCGCCGCCAGGAGGATGAGGCCGGCGATGTAGCTGTCGATCTGTTCGGCCGGCAGCAGGGGGGCGAACAGCTGGCGGATGAACAGCCAGCCGAGAAAGGCCATGGAGAATGGCTTGACCAGCCAGTTCACCAGCAGGGTGACGCCGATGCCCCGCACGTGCTGGCGCACTTCGCCGAGGGCGGAGAAATCCACCTTGACCAGCATGGGGATGATCATGACCCAGATCAGCAGGCCCACCGGCAGGTTCACCCGGGCCACCTCCAGCCGGCCGACGGCCTGGAAGAACTGGGGCAGGGCCTGGCCGAGGAGAATGCCGGCGACGATGCACAGGCCCACCCACAGGGTCAGGTAGCGTTCGAAGAGGTTCATGGCTGGCCGGGGGGCCAGGCAGGGCTGGTTCATGGCGGTGCTTTCGTTGATGGGGCGGGGCTGGCGGCGGTCAGGGGAGGAGCTGGCCGATGCGTTGCAGTTCGGCCTTGAAGCGTTCCGGATCGGTCGCCAGTTGCTGCAGGGGCAGGGCGAAAAAGGCTTCGATGCGGTGGCGCAGGATGCGATAGGCCGTGGCGAAGGCGGCCTCGATTTCCGCCTCGCTGCCGCTGGCATGGGCCGGATCCTCCACCCCCCAGTGACAGCGCAGCGCCGGCCCCAGGTAGGCCGGGCAGGTCTCGCCGGCAGCACTGGCGCAGACGGTGATGACCAGGTCCGGCACTTCGGGCAGCTGCTCCCAGGACTTGCTGTGGCAGGCGGCGGTTGGGATGCCTTCCCGGGCCAGCAGGGCCAGGGAGCGGGGATGGACCTGGCCGGTGGGCTGGCTGCCGGCGCTCATGGCCCGCCAGCCGGCCGGGGCCAGATGGTTGAAGGTGGCCTCCGCCAGGATGGAGCGACAGGAATTGCCGGTGCAAAGGAAAAGGACGTTCATGGCTCAGACTTGCTCCTGGTCGTTGGGCGGCTGCCCCTGCAGGGCCGGCAGCAGGGCGGGGGAACAGCCGGTCGCCTGGCCCAGGGCGGCGCACTGTTCCGGATGGCCGCCGCAGCACTCGGCGGTGAGGTAGGCGATCAGTTCCAGCATCAGGGGCAGGTTGGCCCGGTAGCGCTGGAAGCGCCCTTCCTGGGTGACGCTGACCAGCCCGGCCTGGGCCAGGCCCTTGAGATGGAAGGACAGGTTGTTGGGCGGCAGCCCCAGGGTGGCGGCAATTTCCCCCGCCACCATGCCAGCGGTGCCCTGCTTCACCAGCAGGCGGAAGGCCTCCAGGCGGATGCCGGAGGCCAGGGATTCGAAAACGGTGGTGGCGATGTCCTGGTTCATGCTGCGATTATACAAGAACTATTGAAATGTATGTATGAAGGTGGCGATGAAGGCGGGGACGGCGGCAGGGGCCGACGGTGAATGGTCCGGACAGGCGGGCGGCGCAGGAGGAAAGATGGCCGGCAACTGGCTCGGCAGCCGGCCCCGCAAGCGGGGCGAGCAATGGGCCGGCAAGTGATCTGCTGGTTGGGCTGGGGCAGGGCTGGAGCAGTAGGCGTCTGGGGAAAAAAGTGCGGAAATCGGTGACGGGTCACCGGCCACGCCAGGGGCCCTGCTGCGGATGCTCCGACGGCGCAGGGGCCGTCGGGGCGAGGGGCTCAGGCCGGGATGGGCTGCAGGGGCAGGCGGATTTCCACCTGGAGTCCGCCGTCGGGGCGGTTGCTGGCCCGGATGCTGCCGCCGTGGGCCTGGATGGCGCGGCGGGCGATGGCCAGGCCCAAGCCGTAGCCCCGCTGCTGCTCCCGGTCGGTGCCGCGGAAGAAGGGGACGAAAATGGCGTCCAGTTCCGCTTCGGGCACGCCCGGGCCGGCATCGGCGACGCGGACCCGGAGGCTGTCCCCGTCCCGTTCGGCCTCCACCGTGACCCGGGTGCCGGGGGCGGTGTACTTGATGCCGTTGCGGATGACATTTTCCAGGGCCCGGCCGAGCAGTTCCGGGCGGCCGCGGATGAAGGCCGGGGCCTCGCCGCAGCGGTCCTGGAAGTCCACGTGGCGGCCCTGGGCTTCGGCCTCGAAGGCGGCGTCGTCCACGATGCTGTGCAGCAGGGCCGGCAGGTCGATCTCGTCTTCCAGGGGGCCGGAGGTGCCGGAATCGAGGCGGGCCAGGGTCAGCAGTTCATCCACCATCTCGTCCAGGCGCTGGGTTTCCCGCTCGATGCGCTCCAGGGCGCCGGCGATGCGGCTCGGGTCCTGGTGCACCAGGCCCACCGCCGCCTGCAGGCGGGCCAGGGGCGAGCGCAGCTCGTGGGAGACGTCGTGGAAGAGGCGGCTCTGGGTGGCCATCAGGGCTTCCAGCTGTTGGGCCATGGCGTCGAATTCCTGGCCCAGTTCGCCGATCTCGTCCCTGCGCTTGGCGAACTCCTGTCCCAGGCGGGTTTCCAGGCGGCCGGCGGCGACGGCGCGGAAACCCTGGCGCAGGCGGCGGATGGGGCCGACGATGGTCCACGCCAGGAGGGCGCTGAAGGCCAGGCTGGCCACCAGGCCGGTGGCGATGAGCAGCCAGGGCAGGGGGGGCTTGGGACCCATGTTCCGGTGGGGCGGCGGCGGGCCGCCGGGTTCCCCCAGCAGGTGCGCTTCCGGCGGGCCGCCGCCGGGGCCGAACAGGTCCTCCGGGCGGAAGGGGCCGCCGGGCATGAAGAGGAGAATGGGGGAACTCATGGAGCGCTGCGCCAGGCGCCAGGGACCGGGCTGTCCGTCACGGATGCCCTGGCGGGCCTTATCCAGCGCGCCTTCCGGGACAGGCCGGCCGAGGAGGTCCGTCCCTTGGGCGTCTACGGCATAGATAGGTTCCGGATGGCTTTGCTGCCAGTCCCGCAGCAGCTGCTTGAGGGACTCCTCCCCGTCGTGCTGCAGCAGGCTGGCGGCGACGCCGAGCATGAAGGTCGGCGGCTGGCCGGGCCGGCTGCCCTGCTGCTGCTCGAATTCGGCGGAACGGTGCAGCCAGATGAGACCGCCGACGATGATGTTGGCGGTGAGCAGGGTCAGCCAGAAGGTGACGAAGAACTTCCAGAAGAGGCGGCTCAAACCCTACTCCCGGGTGAGCTGGTAGCCGATGCCGCGCACCGTCTGGATCCAGGTGCGGCCGTCTTCCCGCAGGCCCAGCTTGTGGCGGATGCTGCTCATGTGCACATCGATGCTGCGGTCGAAGCGGCTCAAGGGCCGGCCCATGGCCTGCTCCGAGAGGTCCGGCTTGCTTACGGCCTTGCCGGCGTTGCGGGCCAGGACCTGGAGCAGGTTGAATTCGGTGCTGGTCAGGGTCAGGGGCGCCTCGCCCCACTGGGCGGCGCGGCGGGCGGGCCACAGGGTCAGGGGGCCGACCCGGATCTGGGCGGGAATGTCGTCCGCGCTCTCCCTGGTCTGGAAGCGGCGCAGCACCGCCCGGATGCGGGCCACCAGTTCCCGCGGCGTGCACGGCTTCTGCACGTAGTCGTCGGCGCCCATCTCCAGGCCGATGATGCGGTCGATGTCGTCGCCCTTGGCGGTCAGCATGATCACCGGCATGTCGCTGGCGGCACGGATGCGGGAGAGGGCGTCCATGCCGCTGGCCTTGGGCATCATCACATCCAGCACCGCCAGGGCGTAATCGCCGGAAAGGGCGGCGGCGGCCCCCGCTTCGCCGTCGTGGGCCAGGGTGACGGAAAAGTCCTCCCGCTCCAGATATTCCCGGAGCATGTTGGCCAGTTCGGTGTCGTCGTCTACCAGTAGCAGCTTGGTCATGCTTGTCTCGAATTAACAGGGGATTACGGACGCCATGATAGCCACCGCAAGTGCCTCTCCGGCCTTGCGGTTACAAGTTTTACCAGCCTTTACAGTGGGCGAACCGCCCTTTACCGCCGCCGGTATGACCATGGCTCCATGTCGAGACCGCCACCTCCGTCACGGAGCAGCCAGCGTCCCGACCTTCCCACCGTTTTCCCCTGAGGAGTCCGATCATGAATCTGCGATCCACCGTTGTCTCGGTCCTGCTGGCGCTCAGCCTGGCCGCTTCCTTCTCTGCCCGCGCCGACGGCCCCATGGCCGCACCGGGCCATTGCCCCATGCTGCCGCCCGAGGGCGAACACCGCCACGGCGACGGCCTGGGCCCGGGGGGCTTTCCCGGCGCCGATTTCGGCCCAGCCATGCCCTTCCCCCGGGAGATCCAGCTGAGTGAGGCCCAGAAGGACAAGCTGTTCGACCTCTTCCTCAACCAGGCCCGGGTCATGCGCGACAAGGGCAAGGCCCTGCAGAAGGCCGACGCGGACCTGCGCGCCGCCGCCGGGGGCGACGAAGGTCGCCTGCGCAGCCTGGTGGATGCCCGGGCCAAGGCCTGGGCGGAAGTGACCCTGCTGCGCCTGCGCGGCGAACGCCAGGCCCTGGAGGTGCTGACGCCGGAACAGCGGCGCCAGGTCGAGGAACTGCGGCAGAAGCGGGAGCGGCAATGGGAATCCGGTCGGGGCGGCGAGCCTGTCTCTCCGCGCGAGGGTCGTCCCGAATCCCGGCCCGAACCCCGCCGGAGCTGACATGGCCTTGCGCAATCCTCCCTTCGTGCCGCGCCGGCGCTTCCTCTCCCTTGGTGGCGGTGCGCTGCTGCTGAGCATGCTCGCCGCCTGCGGCAATTCCCGGCCCCGGCCCGACGACAGCGCGGAACGGCGCCTGGCCGAGCGGGGTTATCGCCCGGAACGGCATTTCGGCAGCGAAAGCCTGCGCCAGACCTGGTTCCTGGAGGAGGACAGCGTCGATGTGGCCCTGCTCATGCCCAGGGAAAGCGGCCCCTTCCCCCTGCTGCTCTACATGCCGGGCCTGGGGGAGAGTGCCGATGCCGGCCTGGCCTGGCGCCAGCAGTGGGCGGAGGCGGGCTATGGCGTGCTCTCCCTGCAGGGTGAAGAGCAGGGGCCGGCGGCCCTGCGCAGCGAACGGGCGCGCAATGCGGATTTCCAGAACCTGGCCCGGGAAGCCTTTGCCCAACCTGCCCTGCAACGCCGGGCGCGCCTGGTGACGCGGGTGCTGGCCGAAGTCCGCCGGCGCCAGGGCGCCGGTCAGGGGCCCTGGACCCGGCTCGACGCCAGCCGTCCGGTGCTGGCCGGTTACGACCTGGGCGCCCAGACGGCCCTGGCTTTGGCCGGGGAGCGGGGGCGCAACAGCACCGCCCTGGTGCCGCCCCTGGAGCGGGTGGCCGCGGTGCTGGCCCTGAGCCCCCATGTGGACGGCCTGGCCGGCGGCTTCGCCCAGCGCTACGGGGCGGTAACCGCGCCGGTGCTGCTGGTGACCGGCTCCGACGACAGCGACAGCTACGGCCTGGTGACCAATCCGGCGGCGCGGCAGGCACCCTTCCGCTATTTGCCGGAAGGCCGGGCCACCCTGCTGCTGCTCTACGGCGCCAACCACCGCCTCTTTGCCGGTGGTGCGGATGACGCTGGGGCAACGGCTGGCAAGGGGGCTCCCGATGGCGCATCCGGCGGTGCAGGTGGTGGCATGGGCGGCGGACGGGGTGGCGGCATGGGTGGCCCCGGAGGCGGCATGGGGGGCGGCATGGGCGGTCCCGGTGGCGGTATGGGTGGCGGTCCTTCCGGCGGCATGGGTGGGCCGGGTGGCGGCATGGATGGTGGCGAGCGCGGCGGTCCGGGCATGAGTGGCGGCAACGACGGCAAACGCCAGCGCCTCTACGTTCAGCACGTCAGCACCGCCTGGCTGGACGAGCAGGTGCGGCAGGACCCCATCGCCCGGGAATGGCTGGAACGCAATGCTCCCGCCTGGCTCGACGAAGCCGCCCGGCTGCAACGGCGGTGAGCGGCAATATTCTCCAGCCATTCGGCAAGTATTGCCGTTTATTCGCGATAGACGGATTTTGTCGATTGTTAAGTTTTGTTAAGCATTTCAATTTATTGATTTATAAAGAATCGTTGTTTTTGTTAGTCGTATCCGAGTGTCTAAGTAGGAGCCTTTTCCGGCGCTTGAGTCTTTCAAGTAATCACGGTTTTTCGACGATCGGATTTCTCTTAACCATTCTTAACCATCATTTACCTTTTTAGGCCTAAATTCATGCCTTTTCAGGCCGAATCCTTGCGTAGGAACTGTAGCGACGGAACTCCCGGTGGCAGTTGTTCTTTGCCCATGGCGGCGAGGCCGTCCATTGCATGAATCCGCTTGAGTCATTCCCTGAAAGGAACTGTCATGTCCAGCATTTCCAGCGTAGGCAGCAGCGCGGCGCAATACGCCGGCGTCAGCAGCCATCGGCGTCCCGATCCGTCGAAGATGGTCGAGGATATTTTTTCCAAACTCGATACCAAGGGGCAGGGTTACCTGGAGAAGAGCGATCTGGAGTCCGCCCTCAGCGGTCTCGGTTCCGACTCTTCGGCCAGCGTGGACGACGTCTTCAGCACCCTGGACGGGGACGGGGACGGCAAGGTCACCAAGGACGAGATGTCCTCCACCCTGCAGAAACTGGCCGACGAACTGGACAGCCAGTTCAACGCCAGTCGCATGAGTGCCGCCCAGGGCGGCGGCATGCGCCCGCCGCCGCCTCCGCCTGCAGAAGGCGAAGAAGACGAGGGCTACACCCAGGACGAACTGAGCGCCATCGCCAGCTCCACCGACGACACCAACCTGTCGGAGCTGATGAACAGCCTGGCCGCCAACTTCGATGCGGCCGATGCCAACGGTGACGGCAAGGTGACCCAGCAGGAAGCCATGGCCTACCAGGAGTCCGCCGATGCCGCCGGTTCCGGTAGCGCCACGGCTGCGGCCAACGGCATGCCGCCCCCGCCTCCCGGTGGTCGCGGTGGCGACGAAGGCCTGACCCTGGATCAGGTGAAATCCATGGCCAGCGACACCTCCGACAGCAAGCTGTCGGAACTGCTCAACACCATCTCCAGCAACTTCGATGCGGCCGATGCCAATGGCGACGGCAAGGTGACCCAGCAGGAAGCGATGGCCTACCAGGAGTCCACCCAGACCTCCAGCGACAGCTCCTCCTCCAGCGATTCCGGCAGCACTTCGGCCTCCAACGAAGCCGCCGTGCTGAAGCGGATCATGGACCTGGTGCAGTCCTACGGCAGCGGCAGTGGCAGCAATTTCTCCCAGCTGCTGAGTTCCATTTCCACCTCTGCCTGAGCGGCCTGCTGCCGCAAAAAAAGGGCGCCCGCCGGGGCGCCCTTTTTTCATGGAGTGTTCCATCCCCGGCGAGCAATTCTGTCGCCATGGGACGGGCCCGCCTCAGCCCTTTTTTTCCCGGGCCCGGCGCACGGTGACGCTGTCGCCGCCGATACCCCAGTTGTCCGTGTCCACCTCGTCGATGGTGACCACGGTGGTTTCCGGGTTCTTGCCCAGAATGTCCCGCAGCAGCAGGGTGACGCCCCGGATCAGGGTGGCCTTCTGTTCGGCGGTGGCACCCTCCCGGGTGATCTTGATATTTACGTAGGGCATACGGCGTTCCTTCTGACAAAAAAACGGGTCTGGCTGCCGACCCAGGCGCCCAGGCTGACCAGCACCAGGCCGGCCATCAGCCAGGGGGACAGGGGCTCGCCCAGGAGCGGGGCGGCGGCCGTGCCGGCGATGGCGGGAATGAGGGCCATCAGGGTGCCGACCTTGGTGGGGCCCAGGATGGCCACGGCGCGCATGAAGAACATCATGGCCACGATGACCGCCAGGACGCCCTGGTAGGCGGCCTGCAGGGCAATGGTGGAAAGGCTGGCAGCGGCCAGGTTGTGGGGCAGCCACAGCAAGTAGACCGGCAGGTAGAGGGCGGCCGAGACCAGGCCGACGCCCAGGGTGGCATCCCAGGGGGCCACCTGCCAGCGCCGCACCAGCACCGTGTAGATGGCCCAGGAGAGGCTGGAGGCCAGGATCAGCAGGTCGCCGCGCCAGTCGCCGACGCTGCTGCCGAAGCTGTCCGTGGCCAGGCAGGCGATGCCGGCGGCGATGCCCACCAGGCCGAGCCAGCGCTGGGGCGAGGGACGTTCCCCCAGCACCAGCCAGGCCATCAGGGCCACCAGGAAGGGCAGCATCCCGGGCAGCAGCACGGCGCCGTGGGCGGCGGAGGTGAGCTTGAAGCCGGCATAGACCAGGACGCCGTAGCCGCAGCCGCCGGTGACGGCCAGGATCACCATGCGCCAGCTGAAGTTCAGCCGGGGCCGCCGCCACAGCCACACGGGCAGGAGGATCAGGGCGGCGGTGCCGAAGCGCAGGGCGGTCACGTCCCAGGCGGTGAGGGGGCTCTTGCCGCCCAGGCGCGAGACGAGGATGAAGCCGGACCAGACGGCGACGGTCAGGGCGGCGTAGAAATAGCCGCGCCGGAGATGCTGGTTGTCCATGGGTTGTCTCCTGGGGTTGGGGTGTTTTTATGGTCTTGCCAGGAGCACTGTAGCGGCGCATCATGTTCTTGAAAAATGAATTATTAAGATTTTTATATTCTTCTTTTGAGATTTGAATCGTGGCCCCGGACAAAGGGGCAAGGAGCGGCGTTCATGGAACTGGCAGACCTGCACATCTTTCGCACCGTGGTGGCGGAAGGCGGCATCACCCGGGCGGCGGTGCGCCTCAACCGGGTGCAGTCCAACGTCACCACCCGGGTGCGCCAGCTGGAGGCGGACCTGGGGGTGGAACTGTTCGTGCGCGAAGGGCGGCGCCTCAACCTCTCCGCCGCCGGCCGCCAGTTGCTGGCCTATGCGGAGCGCCTGCTGGACCTGGCCGAGGAGGCCCGCCATGCGGTGCAGGACGCCACGCCCCGGGGCCGCCTGCGCCTGGGCTCCATGGAGAGCACGGCGGCGGTGCGCCTGCCCGGGCCCCTGGCCGGCTTCCACCGGGCCTATCCGGAAGTGCGTCTGGAACTGAGCACCGGCGACACCCGCCGCCTGGTGGCCCAGGTCCTGGCCGGCGAACTGGATGCCTGCCTGGTGGCCGAGCCGGTGGACGATCCACGGCTGGAGAAGCGGGCCCTGTTCGAGGAAGAGCTGGTGATCGTCACCGAGGCCGGTCACGGCCCGGTGCACTCGGCCCGGGACCTGGCGGCCAGCACCATCATCACCTTTGCCCCCGGCTGCGCCTACCGCAAGCGCCTGGAAGACTGGTTGGCCCGGGACGGCATCCTGGCGGAACGGGTGGTGGAGGTTTCCTCCTACCACGCCATCCTCGGCTGCCTGGTGGCCGGCATGGGGGTGGCCCTGCTGCCCCGGGCGGTGCTGGAGAACTATCCCGGCGCCGACCTGCTGGCGGCCCATCCCCTGCCCGGGCGCAGCAGTCTGGTGAACACGGTGGCCCTGTGGCGGCGCGGCGCCGCCATCCCCGCCGTCAGCGCCCTGGTGGAGCAGCTGGCCGGCAGCGTTGATCAAAGTCTGGAACAGGCCGCCTGAGGCGGCCGGGAGTCGGAAATGAGCGGTTTTGAAAACTTTCAGAGCGATGCCAACGAGCTGGAGACGGAAATCGTCCGCCGCGGCATCGTCCTCGGCATCGACTGGAACAACGAGACCCAGGTGCGCCTGCTGGCCCGGGAGGCCCTGGACCATGCCCGGGATGCCAGCCGGGCGGCAGCTGCCTGCTGCAACCACCAGGAACAGGCCAAGGCCGAGCTGTTCGCCTTTGCCGCCCTGATGTTGCGCACCATGCAGGAAAGCGCCGAAGAGGGCGTGCTGACCCACGGCGGGCCGGCCTGGAAGGCCTTCGCCCGGGCCCTCTGGGCCGAGTCGGGCCAGGGCAACCGGGCGGGCGGCCAGCCGCCGGCCTGAGGCAGTTGCCGCCCTAGGTGCGGAAGCGCTGCACCAGGGCGTCGAGGCGGCTGGCGATCTGCTCCACCGCCTCCGCCGTTTCCACCGTGTTCTTCATGGCGGCGCTGGTTTCCTCCACCATCTGGGCGACCTGCTCCACCCGCTGGGCAATGCTGGTGCTGGCGCTGCTCTGTTCCATGGTGGCCTCGGCCACGTCGCGCACCCGGTGCAGGGTCAGTTCCGACCCTTCGCGGATCTGGCGCAGGGACTGGGCCGCCTCCTCGGCCAGGGCGACGCCGCTCTCCACCTGGGGCAGGGCCGCCCCCATGGCCTGCACCACCATGTCCGTGTCGGTCTGGATGTGGCTGATCATCTGTTCGATCTCCACCGTGGCCTTGGCCGTCCGTTCCGCCAGCTGCCGCACTTCGTCGGCCACCACGGCGAAGCCCCGGCCCTGTTCCCCGGCCCGGGCCGCCTCGATGGCGGCGTTGAGGGCCAGCAGGTTGGTCTGGGCGGCGATGGCGCTGATCACCGAAGCGATGCCGGAGACTTCCCGGGTCTGGGTTTCCAGGTCCCGGATGCGGCCCGAGGCGTCGCTGACGGTGCCGGCGATGGCCTTGATGGCGCCGCTCGCATTGGCCACCCGGGTTTCCCCCTCGGCCGCCAGCTGGGCCGATTCGCTGGAATTGCGTTCCGTATCCCGACTGTTGTCGGAAATGTGATTGATGCTCACGGTCAGCTCCTCGATGGCGGCGGCCATGGCGGACGTGGCGTCGGACTGCTGTTCCCCGGCCAGGGATACTTCCCGGGCGGCGGTGCTGATGCGCTCGGCGTTGTGGGTCAGCTGGCTCGAATTGCTGCCGATCTCCTTCACCACCTGGCGCAGGGAGGCCACCATGTGGCTGAAGGAAGCCAGCATGGACCCGGCCGGCGCCGTCTCGACCCGGACCGTCAGGTCGCCGTCGGCCGCCTGGCGCATGAGGTCGATGGCCACACCCGGTTCCCCCCCCACCTGCTGCAGCACGCTGCGGCCCACCAGGTAGGTGCCGGCGGCGACCAGGGCGAGCAGCACCAGCGCCATCAGGGAA
Organism: Azospira sp. I09; assembly: GCF_009177135.1. Lineage (NCBI taxonomy): Bacteria > Pseudomonadati > Pseudomonadota > Betaproteobacteria > Rhodocyclales > Rhodocyclaceae > Azospira > Azospira sp. I09. Next base: position 48,076 of record NZ_AP021844.1, read on the forward strand.
TCCTCGAGGGTCCGCTGGCGCACTTCGGCCTGCACGTCGTCCAGGTAGATGCCGCTGCCGACCACCCAGCCCCAGGGGGCGAACAGCTTCACGTACTGCAGCTTGTCCACCGCCTTCTCCGCCGGCTGGCCGGGGTGGGGGAAGAGGGTCTCGACAAAGGCGCCGTCCGGCTGCTTGATGGCGCCGTCGATGATGATGCGCAGGGTCGGCCGGCCCTTGACGTCCCGGACCTCGCCAGTGACGTCCTTGCCTTCCCATTCGGGGCGGATCGGGTGCATCACCGTCACCCCTTCCGGGGTCCAGATGTGGAAATACTCGGAGCGCCCGTCGGCGCCGCCGTAGCGGGCCATGCGCACGCTTTCGGCGGCGGCCTTCTGGGCCTCGCTGCGGCTCATCTTGCCGGCCTTCTCCAGGGCCTGGTAGCCGGCGATGATGTTGTAGGCCGCTTCCACGGCGGCCCTGACGGTCTGTTGGTGGCCCTCGTGGAGGTCCCGGCTGACGCCCAGGGCTCCGAGGATGGTGATGGTGCCCATGCCGAATACCGCCAGGGCAATCAGGATGAACATCCGGCTCTTCAGGCGCAGATTGGCAAACACGATGGTAGTCTCCTCCGGTGGGACTGCAGGACGGCGTCCCCGTGGCGGGGATCTTGTCGATGCGGTGGAGGATGCCAGCGGAAAAGGCGCGTGCCAGCTCGGGTAACGCCCCGGTTAGGCCCTAGGTGATACCCCAGTTCCCCTGCTATTCATCTTTGGCAAAACTGCACGAACTTGTCGCAGGAGCGTTGCGGATGAGATGAGGGCATCGTTGCCATCCCGGTCGGATGACGCCTGTTTCCGGCAGGGCCGGAGCGGCCTGCCGTCGCCCTGATGCCGTTGCCGTAAAATTCCGAGCGCACCCCCCTTGCTGGAGCCCATGCCATGACCGATTCCGTTGCCCCCCCGTCTTCCTCGCCAGCCTGCGATCCGGAAGGGCTGTTGCGCATGCTCAACGGCGACCGGGACAGCGTGCGGGATCTGGTGCAGACCTTCCTTGACAACTTCCCCCAGCTGCTGGGCGAGCTGGACCAGGCCCTGGCCGAGTCGGCCGAGTCCGGTATGTCGGAGCCGTTGCACCGCACGGTGCATCGCATCAAGGGGGTTTGCGCCATTTTCGCCACCGGGCGCATCGTGGCGCGGGCGCGGGAGATCGAGGCCCTGCTGCTGGCCGGGGCGGTGCCGGCCGGGGTGGATGAAAGCGCCCTGTGGCGGGAGGAATTGCAGCAGGTGGCGGCGGAAATGACCGCCTTCAACCGCACCCTGGCAGCCGGGGACGACTGAGGGGCGGCCGCGCTTTCAGGAGACCATGCCGTGCTGCATCGCATAGCGGGTCATGCCCGCCACATCCCGCACGCCGAGGCGCTCCATCAGTTGGGCCCGGTGGAATTCCACGGTCTTGGGGCTGATGCTCAGTTCCCGGGCGATTTCCTTGGTGGTGCGGCCCAGGGCTACCAGCCGCAGGATCTGCTCCTGGCGCGGCGTCAGCTGAGGCGGCGGCAGCATTTCGCGGCGGTCCGTGCGCATGGCGTCCAGCAGTTGCTGCTGGATCTTCGGCGACAGGTAGCAGCTGCCGTCCATCACCTTGTCCAGGGCCAGCTGCAGCTCGGCGAGGACGAAATCCTTGAGCAGGTAGCCGTGGCACCCCGCTTCCAGGGCCGCCTCCACCACCTCGCGGCGGTCGATGCCGGAGAGCACCATCAGCTTGGTTTCCGGCGATACCGTGCGGATCTGGCGCATGGCCTCGATGCCCGACAGGTTCGGCATGTCGATGTCCAGTACCGCCACGTCGGGTTTCAGGGCCTGGGTCCGTTCCAGGGCTTCCAGGCCGTCGGCGCATTCGGCCACCACCACGTATTCGGGCAGGGTCTGGATCAGGGAGCGGATGCCGGCACGCACCAGCAGTTGGTCGTCGGCGAGCAGCAGGCGGATGGCAGGCGTTGTGTCCGTCATAGGGGCTGGCAATCGGATGGGGGCCGTTGGAGGGATGGGAACCTGATGGCCAAGTGTAGCATCCTGTCAGGTGCCCGGCATGTTCCCACAGGCCGCGGCAGCCCGGCAGGAAGTTATGCACAATCGGCCCGGGGGGCCGGTTCCATAATGGGCGCATCTGCCATCGCCAACGTAGCCAGGAAGGTCGCGCCGTGCAACTGAATCTGATCGTCATCGACGATTCCGAAATCAACCTGACCCTGTTCCGCGTCCTCGCCGAACGGATCGAGGGGGTGCGGGTCCACGGCTTCCTTTCCTCCAGCGAGGCCCTGGCCTGGTGCGAACAGGGGCAGGCGGACGTGGTGGTGGTCGATTACATGATGCCGGCGCCGGACGGCCTGGAGTTCATCCGTCACTTCCGCCAGCTGCCAGGCATGGCCGAGGTGCCGCTGATCATGGTCACCGCCAACAACCTGCGGGACGTGCGCAACCGGGCCCTGGAGCAGGGCGCCTCCGATTTTCTCAACAAGCCGGTGGACAAGGACGAGTTCCTCGCCCGGGTACGCAACATGTGTGCCCTGCGCCGCAGCCAGCGGCAGCTGGCGGACCGGGCGGCCTGGCTGGCCGAGGAGGTGGCCAAGGCCACCGCCGGCCTTCTGGAGCGGGAGCGGGAGACCATCGTCTGCCTGGCCAAGGCCGCCGAATACCGGGACCCGGAGACGGGCGCCCACATCCTGCGCATGGCCCACTATTCGGTGCTCATCGGCCGCCAGCTGGGGCTGGCGCCGGCGGAGCTGGAGATGCTGCTGGAAGCAGCGCCCATGCACGACGTGGGCAAGGTGGGGACGCCGGACCTGATCCTGCTCAAGCCCGGGCGCCTGACCCCGGCCGAATTCATGATCATGCAGCAGCATGCCGAGCAGGGTTACGAGATACTGCGCCAAGCCCGTTCCCCGGTCCTGGCCGTGGCGGCGGAAATCGCCCGGGCCCATCACGAGAAGTGGGACGGCAGCGGCTATCCCCAGGGCCTCAAGGGCGAGGCCATTCCGCTCCTGGGGCGCATCGTGGCGGTGGCGGACGTCTTCGACGCCCTGACGTCGCCCCGTCCCTACAAGCAGGCCTGGCCCCTGGCCCAGGCCCGGGAATACCTGGAGCAGAATGCCGGCAGACATTTCGACCCCCGCTGCGTCGAAGCCTTCCTGGCGGCGTGGGATGAAATGCTGGTAATCCGGGAGCGCTTCCAGGACCAGTAGCATCGAGAGAAGACAAGAAAAGAACAGAGGAGGAATCAGTCATGCGCGTTCTTCAGATCCACCTTCCCGTGGCCCGGGAGCCGGCCCACATCCTGGCCGCCCTGGCGCCCCTGCAGGCCATCGAGCCCCAGCTGCTGCTGGTGTTCTTTGCCGCCGAACGTCTGGCCGATGGCGCTTTCACCGCTCTCCTGGCCGAGGCCTTTCCCGGTGCCCTGCGCATCGGTTGCAGCACTGCTGGCGAGATCGTCGGCGAGGAAGTGTGCGAAGGCAGCATCGTCGTCACCGCTGTCCATTTCGACGCCACCACGGTGCGGGAAGTGACCACGGAGCTGGCCTGCATGGCCGATTCCGGTGCCGCCGGCGAGCGCCTAGCGGCCCAGTTGCCGGGAGAGGGGCTGCGGGCGGTGCTGGTCTTTGCCCAGGGCGTGGCCATCAACGGCAGCGCCCTGGTGGCCGGCATGAGCCGCCAACTGCCGCCCGGCGTGGCCGTCAGCGGCGGCCTGGCCGGCGATGGTGGCGCCTTTTCCCGCACCTGGGTGCTGTCCTCCCAGGGCGTGGCCGAGCACCGGGTGGTGGCGGTGGGGCTCTACGGCCAGGCCCTGCGGGTGGGCCACGGCTCCTTCGGCGGCTGGGAGCCCTTCGGCCCGGCGCGCAAGGTCACCCGCTGCGAGAACAACGTGCTCTACGAACTGGACGGGGAGCCGGCCCTCGACATCTACAAGCGCTACCTGGGCGAATACGCCCGGGACCTGCCGGCCTCGGGCCTGCTCTTCCCCTTTTCCATGGCCGACAAGGACCGCTCCAGCGTCGGCCTGATCCGCACCATCCTGGGGGTGGATGAAGCCTCCGGCAGCCTCATCCTGGCCGGCGAAATCGATCCGGACGGCTACCTCAAGCTCATGCACGCCAATCCCAATGCCCTGGTGGACGGGGCCCAGCGGGCGGCGGAAATGGCCCGGGCCATGGTGCCCGGGGAGGCCCTGGCGATCCTGGTCAGCTGCGTCGGACGCAAATTGGTGCTGGGCGGCCGGGTGGACGAGGAGGTGGAAGCGGTGGCCGATGTCTTCGGCCGCAACTGCACCCTCACCGGCTTCTATTCCTACGGCGAGATCAGCCCCTTCAATGCGGCCCCCGGCGCCGTTGGCCCCGATTCCTGCCGCCTGCACAACCAGACCATGACCATCACCCTGCTGACCGAGGTCTGAGGGCCATGCACCGCCTGCTGCTGCGCCAGTTGAAAGGCTCCCTCGGGGTGGCGGGCGAGGCGGAGCTGCAACCCCTGTGCGACAAGCTGCTGCACCTGGCGGCCCGGGAGGACATCGCGCCGGATGTGGCGGTGGCCCTGGCGGGCCTGCCCGCCTTCCTGCGCCGGGTGGGGGAGGCCTATGCCCAGGCGGAGCGGGACCAGGCCCTGCGCACCCGCAGCCTGGAACTGTCGTCGGAGGATCTGAACCGGGCCTATGCCCGCCAGGAGCAGGAGCTGGTGGCACGGGAGCAATCCATCGCCTCCCTGCGGGAAACCGCCAACCGCCTCCTCGGCCAGATGGGCCTGCCGGCCCTGAGCCCGGAGGATGCCAGCCTGGAATCCCTCTCCCAGCTGATGGACACCCTGGTGCGGGAGCGGGAGTCGAGCCGCATCCGCCTGCACCAGGCCCATTCCAGCCTGGAGCAGCAGAAGTTCGCCCTGGACCAGCACGCCATCGTCAGCGTCACCGACGTGGAAGGCTTTATCATCGAGGCCAACGACCGCTTCTGCGAAATCAGCGGCTATTCCCGGGAGGAGCTGGTGGGGCGCAACCACCGGGTGGTCAAGTCCGGCATCCATCCCCCCGCCTTCTACCAGGAGATGTGGGACACCATCGTCCATGGCCGGGTGTGGCAGGGCGAGGTCTGCAACCGCAGCAAGGACGGCCGCCTGTACTGGGTCAGCGCCACCGTGGTGCCCTTCTTCGACGACCTGGGCGTGCCCTACCAGTACATCGCCATCCGCACCGACATCACGGCGCGCAAACTGGCCGAGGCGCGTCTGGACGAGCAACTGCACTTTTCCCGCCAGGTGCTCGATACCCTGCCGGTTCCCCTCTATTTCAAGGATACCCAGGGCCGTTACCAGGGCTTCAACAGGGCCTTCGCCGATTTCTTCGGCATCGAGCCAAGCCTCTGGATCGGCCGCCACGTGCGGGACCTGCTGCCGCCGGAACTGGCCGAGCAGCACGTGGCCCGGGATGAGGAGGTGTTTGCCCGGGGCGGGCGGTAGAGCTACGAAATCGAGCTCATCACCCCTGCCGGTGCCCGCTACGACACCCTCTACAACAAGGCGGCCCTGACCCGGCCGGACGGCAGCGTGCGCGGCCTGGTGGGCACCATCATGGATATCTCCGAGCGCAAGCGCTGGGAGGCGGAAATCCTGCGGGCGAAGGAGGCGGCCGAGAATGCCAACCGGGCCAAGAGCGACTTCCTGGCCAACATGAGCCACGAAATCCGCACCCCCATGAACGGGGTCATCGGCATGACCGAGCTGGCCCTGGATACGGAGCTGACCGAGGAACAGCGGGACTATCTGGAAGCGGTACAGATGTCCGCCAACGCCCTGCTGTCGATCATCGACGACATCCTGGACTTCTCCAAGATCGAGGCCGGGCGGCTGGATGTGGAACAGATTCCCTTCGACCTGGAGAAGGTCTGCGCCGATGCCCTGCGCACGGTGGCGGTGCGGGCCGACCAGAAGGGCCTGGAACTGCTGGCCCGGCGCGGTCCCGGGGTGCCGCGGCGATTGCTCGGCGATCCGGGGCGCCTGCGCCAGATCCTGCTCAATCTGCTGGGCAACGCCATCAAGTTCACTGAGCGGGGCGAGATCGAGGTGGCGGTGGAACTGGCTGAACCCGGGGCGGCGGGGCAGGTACTGCACTTTTGCGTCAGCGACACGGGCATCGGCATTGCCCCGGAAAAGCAGGAGCACATCTTCGAGGCCTTCGCCCAGGAAGACAGTTCCACCACCCGGCGCTTCGGCGGCACGGGCCTGGGGCTGACCATCTGCAGCCGCCTGTGCGAACTGATGGGGGGGCGCATCTGGGTGGACAGCGTGCCCGGCCAGGGCAGCGCCTTTCATTTCACCCTGCAGCTGCCGACGGACGGGGCGGCCGCGCCAGAACCGGAACGCCGCCTGTCCGGCAAGCCGGCCCTGCTGCTGGTGGTGGCCAATGCCCGCCAGCGTTGTCGCCTGCAGGGGCTGCTGGCGTCCTGGGGGGCGACGGTGGTGGCTGCGGCCAGCGGTGCCGAAGGGCTGGCCTTGCTGGAACAGGGGCAGTGGGACGGCGTGGTGGCCGATTCCCGTCCGGCCGACGGCGACGCTGGGGACCTGCTCGGGCACCTGGCCCGGAGTCCCGGCCGGGTGCCGCTGCTGATGCTGCTCAGCCCCAGCCGCATGCGCCAGGAGATCGCCCGTTGCAAGGCTTTGGGCGTGGGACATTACCTCGGCAAGCCGGCCCTGGCCGACGAGCTGTGGCGCAGCCTGCAGGCATTGCTGGAGCCCGCCGTGGCCGGGGTCCCCGCCACGGTGGCGGAGGCTGCCGGCACGCCGCCGGCAGGCCTGGAGGTGTTGCTGGCGGAAGACCACCCGGTCAACCAGCAGCTCATGCGCAACATGCTGGAACGCATGGGCCACCGGGTGACCCTGGCCCGCCACGGCGGGGAGGCGGTGGCGGCAGCGGCCCGCCGGCGCTTCGACCTGGTGCTGATGGACATGCAGATGCCGGAGATGGGGGGCGAACAGGCGACCCGCCTGATCCGGGCCGACGAACAGGCCAGGGGCCTGACGCCTCTGCGCATCTACGCCCTGTCGGCGGCGGCGCGGCGGGAGGACCGGCAACGGGGGCTGGCGGCCGGCATGGACGGCTACCTGCTGAAGCCCCTGCAGCAGAAGGACCTGCAGGAAGTGCTGGCGGGTCTGGCCCGGCCCGGGCAGGAAGAGGGGGGCTTCGACTACGGCAGGATGCTGGAAGGGGCCGACAGGGACGTGCTGCAGATCATCGGCGACGTCTTTCCCGGATTGGCGCGGCTGGAAATGGCCGCGATGGAGGAGGCTCTGGCCGCGGCTGACTGGGAGCGCCTGGGGCGGGTGGCCCATTCCCTGCGCGGTGCGGCGGCCAATTTTGGCCCTTCGCCGCTGGTGCAGCAGGCGGCCGAGGTGGAGCGCCTGGCGCCTCATCAAGCGGTGCAGCCGGCCCATCTGGCCGAACTGCGGCTGGCGCTGGAGGCGTTGCTGCAGGGCTTGCAGCAGTTCGACCGCTAGGGGCGGCGCTGCTGCCGCGGGAGTTGGAGCGGCGGAAGCCTACTGGGCCATGCCCAGAGCCTGCAACAGGCCTTCCCGGTTGATGGGCTTGATCAGCAGGTCGTCGAAACCCGCTTCCATGATCTGGTTCTTCTCGCTGGCAAAGGCGTGGGCGGTGTAGGCGATGATGTGCAGGCCCCGGGTCCTTTCCTCCTCCCGCAGGCGCTGGCAGACCTCGATGCCGGTCATGCCGGGCATGCTCACGTCGAGCAGCACATGATCCACCTCCGGCGTCCGGGCCAGGCATTCCAGGGCCGCCTCGCCGGAGTCCGCTTCCAGCACCTCGATCCCCAGCTTGCTGAGGATGGCGCGGGGCAACATGCGATTGACCTTGTGGTCGTCTACCACCAGCACTTTCATCATTCCTCCTTCTCGCCGATGGGCAGCGTGAAGTAGAACTCGCTGCCCCGGCCCGGTTCGGATTGTAGCGTCAGGCGTCCGCCCATCAGTTCCACCAGCTGGCGCGACAGGGCCAGGCCCAGGCCGCTGCCGCCCTGGCGCCGGGTGGCGAAGCTTTCGCCCTGGCGGAACTTGTCGAAGATCGTCTCCTGATCCGCCGGGGCGATGCCGGGGCCGCTGTCGCGCACGGCAAAGCGGATGCGCTTGCCATCCCTGCGCACGCTCACGTCCACTGTACCCCGATCGGTGAATTTCACCCCATTGTGCACCAGATTGTTGAGCACCTGGGTCAGGCGCAGGTGGTCGCACAGCAGCTGCCGGGGCACGTCCCGGTCGATTTCCAGGTTCAGGGCCAGGCCCTTGCCGTCGGCCTGGGGCTGGTGGGCCTGCACCACCCGCTGCAACAGGGGCTGGAGCGGCTCCAGGGTCGGCGCCAGTTCGAAGCGACCGGCTTCGATCTTGGCCAGGTCGAGGATGGAATTGACCAGTTCCAGCAGGTGGCTGCCGCTGCTGTGGATGGTGCCGGCGTATTCCCGCAGATCCTGGTCGTCGGTGCTTTCCTGCAGCAGTTCGGCATAGCCGATGATGCCGTTGAGGGGCGTGCGCAGTTCGTGGGACATGGAGGCGAGGAACTCGGACTTGAGCCGGTTGGCCTCTTCCGCCTTGGCCCGGCTCTGTTCCAGGCGCGCCAGCAGCAGGCCGATGCCCCAGGAAAAGGCCAGCACGATGAGGGTGACGAGGCCGCCGAAGGCCAGGTAGCTCCAGGCCCGGTGCCGGGTTTCGGCCAGGGCCTCGTTGCGGTCGCTGCCGACGATCACCATCAGGGGATAGTCGAAAAGGACCCGGTAGGCGAAGAAGCGGTCGATCTTGTCAATGCTGCTGGTGAGTTCCAGGGTGCCGCTGGCCTCCTTGCTGGCTGCCGTCAGGATGGGGCTGTTGGCCAGGCTCTGGCCCACCTGTTCATCCTTGCCCGACTTGCGGGCGCGGACGATGCCGTCCAGCCCCAGCAGGGTGATGACGCTGTGGGGGCCCAGGTTAACGTCGGCATAGAGCTGGGTGAAGTAGAGGGGGTCCAGGGAGACCACCACGACGCCGCCGAAACTGCCGTCCGGCTTGTTGATGCGGCGGGTCAGCTGCAGCGACCATTTGCCCGAGGCCCGCCCCAGCACCGGCTTGCTGACGAAGAGCTGGCCCGTGTCGCGGGCGATGTGCACGCGGAAGTGCTCCCGGTCCGAGAGGTCCAGCACCTTGTGGTTGGGCAGGTTGGAGAGGATGTACTGGCCGTGCTCGTCGATGATGCCCAGCTGGTTGAAGAGGTTGGAGAAGATCATCCCGTCCCGCACGTAGGCGGCGATGTCCACCTTCTCCGGATGCCGCTCGTACTGGTACTTGAGGAACATCACCGCCTGATCCACGCTCTTCAGGGTGCGCAGGGTGTGCTCTTCCAGGGCCCGGGCCAGGTTCAGGTTGTCCTGGTTGATGGAGGCGATTTCCAGGCTTTCCTCGTTGTGGATCTTGAAGGTGATGGCGCACCAGTTGAGCACCAGCAGGGCCAGGGCGAAGGTCCACACCAGGCGTCGCCCCTGGGCCGAGGCGGAGTGGGGATTGCTGGCGGGTGGGCGGGACAGGTCGGGCATCGGTGTCAGCTTCAAGGGATGACGTGGGTATCCGGATAACGGATTCCAGTATATTGAAACGGACAAAATACGGTCCCGGGTGAAACCCTAGGTCGGCCCCCTGGGAATCTCCCTGAAAAAGGGCATTTCTCCTCGTGCCGCCAGCCCTTACGTGGTCTACAATGCCGCCAGCCCTCACTCACCGATAGCCATGCAGCGTGTCAGCATCAACCGGCTCCAGCCCGGCCTCTTCATCTCCCTGTCCCATGTGGGCTGGGTGCGCCATCCCTTTTTGCTCAACGAATTCCGCATCTCCAGCGAGAAGCAGATCCAGGTCCTGAAGGAAATGGGCCTGGAGGACGTACCCTGGGATCCCCAGCGCAGCACCACCGTGCCCCTGCCCGAAGTGGCCCGCAGCGCCGCGCCGGAAGAGGTGGATTTCGGTGCGGCGGCCCTGGCCGGCATGCTCGACGAGAAGAAGCTGCGCATGGAGCGGGTGCGGCGCCAGCGGGAACGCCTGGCCCGGCGCGAGCGGGAATACGATCAGGAAATCAGCGCCGCCTCGGAAATCCTCAAGACCCTCGGCCCCCAGCCGGCGGAGGCCCACGCCGAAGCCCAGAAGCTGGCCAGCCGCATCGTCGATGGCCTGATGGGCTCGGAGAGCGTGGTCATCCAGCTGATGAGCCAGAAGGTGCGGGAGGCCGGCCTGGCCTTCCACTCCATCAACGTCATGGTGCTGTCCCTGCTGCTGGGCAAGGCGGCGGAGCTGTCGGCGGAGGAGATGAAATACCTGGGGGTGGGCGCCCTGCTGCACGACGCCGGCAAGACCGAGATTCCGCCCCGCATCCTGCGCGCCACCACCCGCACCCCGCCGGAAGAGGAATACTACCGGGCCCACGTGGGCTACGGCATCAAGGCCGTGGCCGGGGCCAAGGGCATGGCCGTGCCGGCCCGCAACATCATCGCCTGCCACCATGAGCGCTGGGACGGCAACGGTTTCCCCAACCGCCTGGCCGGCGACAAGATTCCCCGCCTGGCCCGCATCGCTGCCCTGGCCAATCGCTACGACAACCTGTGCAACCCCTTCGACATCCAGAGCGCCAAAACGCCGGCGGAGGCCCTGGGCCATCTCTTCAAGAAGGAAAGCGGGGCCTTCGATCCGGATCTGCTGCAGCGCTTCGTTAAGGTGCTGGGGGTCTATCCCCCCGGCACCTTCGTCACCCTCTCCAACGGTGCCGTGGGCCTGGTGGTGGAAAGCAATCCCAACCGCCTGCTGCAACCCCTGGTGATGCTCTACGACGCCGATATTCCCCGTCACGAGGCCCTCATGCTCGACCTCAAGGAAGCCGAGTTGAACGTGGAGAGCACCCTCAACCCGGCCAACATGCCCCTGGAAGTGGTGGAGTATCTGGCGCCCCGGGGCCGCATCGACTACTACGTCGAAGGGGCGCCGTAAGGTATTTGCCCGTAGGCATTCGGTGGCGGCTGTGCTAGTCTGGAATTGTGTCGTGGCTGGCGGCACCCACGATGGCAGTTGGCAGTCGCCGTGTTTCAAGGAGACCCTATGACCGTTGCAGATAGGCATGTCTTTTGAGATTACCGGGTAACACCAACGACGGCGAAAAGCCGTATTCCCGAGCCTGAAGGGCCAGGGAGGCAGCAACGGAAAGCCCATGCGATGCTTGCATGGGCTTTTTCTTTGGCGCTCGCAAAGACGGCTAGCTTGGCCCGGTGCGGCGCGTAGAATTGGGCGGTGATCTTCCCTTGCGGAGTACTGCCATGAGCCACAAGCACGCCAATCTGCTGCGCAGTATTTTCCAGGACCCCTTGAGCGCCAACATCCACTGGCGTGAGGTCGAATCCCTGCTGCATCATCTGGGGGCCGCCGTCGAGCCGACCCACGGCGCCCGCTACCGGGTGGTGCTGAACAAGGTGGAAGGCTTCTTCCACCATCCCCACAACAGCTCCACCTGCTCCAAGACCGACATCAAGCAGCTGCGGGAATTCCTGGGGCACGCCGGCGTTTCTCTTTCCGCCTACGAAAAGGGGCCGGACTGAGACGCAGGGCCCGGTCGCGCCGTGCGGCGCCACGGGACGCTGTTCCGTATCCGTCAAAAAAAAGCCCCTCCGGCGCATGCGGGAGGGGCTGAAGAAGCCGGCGGGGGGCCGGCCTCGGGGGTTGTGAGCCTTACTGGCCGGCCTTGGCCACCGGCGCGGCGGCCTTGTCGTTGCCGGAGTTCTTCAGGGATTCGGCCTTGAAGTCGTCCTTCCAGCCGCCGCCTAGGGCCTTGAACAGGTCCACGGCGGAGCTCAGGCGGGCCTGGCGGGTGCTGACGTAGTCCAGCAGGGCGTCGTTGGCGCTGCGCTGGGCGTCAAGCACTTCGAGGAAGGCGGAATAGCCTGCCTCGTAGCGCAGCTGGGCCAGTTCCAGGGTCTTCTGGGTGGCCTGCACCCGCTTCTCCTGGGCCCTTTCCCCTTCGCCGTTTTCCCGCAGTCCCACCAGGGCGTCGTTCACTTCCTTGAAGGCGGTCTGCACCGTCTTCTGGTAGCTGATCAGGGCCTGTTTCTGCTTGGCCGTGGCCTGGTCGATCCGGGCTGCGTTACGGCCGAAATCGAAGATGGGCATGGTGGCGGCCAGGCCCAGGGACCAGGCGCCGGCGGCGGAGGTGAACAGGTTGGTGAGGGCGGCGCTCTCGCTGCCCAGGCTGCCGGTGAGGGACAGGCTGGGGTAGAGGGCGGCCTTGGCGACGCCGATCTTGGCGTTGGCCGCCACCAGGGTTTCCTCGGCCTGGCGGATGTCCGGACGGGCTTCCAGCAGGGAGGAGGGCAGGCCGGCCGGGGGCACCGGCGGCAGGGGCAGCTGGCGCAGGTCGCCGGCGGCGATCTTCAGGTCGGGCTTGCCGGTGAGTAGGGCCAGCTGGGTCTCGGCCACGGCCCGCTGCCGGCGCAGACTGGCGGCCTGGGCCTGGGCGGTGGCCAGGGTGCTTTCGGCCTGGTGCAGGTCCAGGGGTGAGGCGCTGCCGGCTTCCTGCTTGCTCTTGACGATGTCCAGGGCCTTTTCCCGGGTAGTTACGGTGTCCCGGGTCAGGGCCAGGTCGGCATCGGCGGCGCGCAGGGTGAGGTAGGCATTGGTCACCAGGGAGGCGACGGACAATTCCACTGTGTCCCGGGCGTAGCGGCTGGAGAGCAGCTGGGCCCGGGCGGCCTCGTTGGCGCGGCGCAGCTTGCCCCACACGTCGATCTCGAAGGAGGTGCTGAGGCTGGCCTTGCGGCTGTCCCGCAGACGCTGGGTATTGGCCGCCGGCAGGGGATCGGTCTTCATGCTGATCTCGTTGCGGCCGCCGCTGGCGTTGGCATCAATCTGGGGGAAGAAGGCGGCGCCCGCTTCCCGGGCCACACCTTCGGCCTCTTCCACCTGGGCCACGGCCAGCAGCAGGTCGTGGTTGTGCTCCTGGGCCTGGCGCACCAGGTCGTTCAGGGTGGCGTCCTGGAACAGCTTCCACCATTCCTTTTCCACCGGCGCCTGGGCCGCCGGGGCGGCTTCGGCGGTGGCCACGTAGGCTTCCGGCAGGGTGGCTTCGGGGCGCTTGTAGTCGGGGCCCACGGCGCAGCCGGCGAGGGCCAGCAGGGTCAGGGTGGCGACCAGGCCCTGGCTCAGGGCGAAGGGGGCGTGGGATGCAGGGCGGCTCATTGGCCTTCCTCCTTGTTATCGTGCGCAACGTGGTGGTAGGAGCCTTCCGGCAGGTTGGCACGGCGGCCCGACAGCCAGGTGAAGAACATGGGAATGAAGATGGTGGCGATGAAGGTGGCGGCCAGCATGCCCCCGAACACGCCCGTGCCCATGGACTTGCGCGCCGCGGCGCCGGCCCCGGTGGCCTTGACCAGGGGGAAGACGCCGAGGATGAAGGCCAGGGAGGTCATGACGATGGGGCGGAAGCGCAGGCGGGCACCTTCCAGGGCCGCCTCCAGCACGCCGAGGCCTTCCGCCCGCTTCTGGGCGGCGAACTCGACGATCAGGATGGCGTTCTTCGCCGCCAGGCCGATCAGCACCACCAGGCCGATCTGGAAGTAGATGTCGTTGGGCATGCCGCGGATCATCACCGCCGCCAGGGCGCCGAAGAGGGCGAAGGGCACGGCCAGGATCACCGCCAGGGGCAGGGACCACTTCTCGTACTGGGCCGCCAGGATCAGGAACACCATGATGATGCCGAAGCCGAAGGCAACGGCGGAAGTGGTGCCGGTGCGCTTTTCCTGGAAGGCCTGGCCGGTCCATTCCAGCTCGTAACCGGCGGGCAGGGTTTCCTTGGCCACTTCCTCGACGATCTTGATGGCGTCGCCGGTACTGACCTTGGGCACGGAGCTGCCCATGACCTTGGCGGAGAGGAAGCCGTTGAAGCGCTCCAGCTGTTCCGGGCCGACCACGGACTTGACCTTGATCAGGGCCGAGACGGGCACCATGGAACCGCTGCTGCTCTTCACGTACACCCGGCCCAGGTCTTCCGGCTTGGAGCGGAACTGGCCGTCGGCCTGGAGCTGCACCCGGTAGGTGCGGCCGTTGAGGTTGAAGTCATTGACGTAGAGGGTGCCCATGGTGGCCTGCAGCGTCTGGTACACGTCGCTGACGGCGATGCCCATGGAGATGGCCTTGGCTTCGTTGACCTCGACGCTCAGCTGGGGCGAGGTGGGGCGGAAGAAGGTGTTGATGCCCACCAGTTCCTGGCGCTTCTTCAGGCCTTCCATGAACTGCTGCACGACACCGGAAAGCTTCTGGGGATCGGCGTCGCCGCGGGCCTGGATGTAGGCTTCGAAGCCGCCGGCGTTGCCCAGGCCGCGGATGGCGGGCGGGTTGAACACCAGGCCGAGGCCGTCCGGCAGCATCATGCCCATGCCCATGAACTTCTTGGCCAGGTCGTCGGCGCCGGCCTTGCGTTCGTCCCAGTCCTTCAGCGGGATGAAGACGGTGCCGGCATTGGGCTTCATGCCGCCGCCGATGATGTCGTTGCCGGCGATGACGAAGACCCGGTCCACCGCCTCGTCCTGCTTGATCATGGTCTGGAACTGTTCGCCGGTGGCGCGGGTGCGCTGCAGGCTGGCGCCGTCGGGCAGCATCAGGGCGCTGATCAGGTAGCCCTGGTCTTCTGCCGGCACGAAACCGCCCGGCACGATGCGGAACATGAGGATGGAACCGCCGAGGATGATGACGCAGGCCACGGTGCCGATGATGCGGTGGTGCAGGGTCTTGTTCACCGTGTCGGTGTAGGACTTGGTGAAGCGCTCGAAGAGGCGGTTGAAGGGACGGAAGATGACCGGCTCTTCATGCTTGGGCTGCAGCAGCAGGGCGCACAGGGCCGGCGTCAGGGTCAGGGCGACGATGCCGGAGAGGGTGACGGAGATGGCCACGGTGACGGCGAACTGCTTGTACAGCATGCCGGCGATGCCGCCGAGGAAGGCGACCGGGATGAACACCGCGCACAGCACCAGGACGATGGCCACCACGGCGCTGGAAACTTCGCGCATGGCTTCGATGGCCGCTTCCTTGGGCGCCATCTTCTCTTCCCACATCAGGCGCTCGACGTTCTCCAGCACCACGATGGCATCGTCCACCACGATACCGATGGCCAGCACCATGGCGAACAGGGTCAGGGTGTTGATGGAGAAGCCGAACAGCCACAGGCCGGCGAAGGTGCCAATCAGGGAGACGGGCACGGCCACCAGGGGAATCACCGTGGCGCGCCAGTTCTGCAGGAAGACGAAGACGACGATGGCCACCAGGATCAGGGCTTCCACCAGGGTGTGCACCACTTCGGTGATGGAGGCCTGGACGAACTTGGTGGTGTCGAAGGGCACCACGTAATCCACGTCGCTGGGGAACTTCTGCTTCAGTTCGTCCATGCGCAGCTTGACCTTCTTGGCCACGTCCAGGGCGTTGGCGCCGGACTGCAGGAAGATGCCGACGCCGACCACGGGCTTGCCCAGCAGGGCGGTGGAAGCATCGTAGTTCTGCGCGCCCAGCTCGACCCGGGCCACGTCCTTCAGGTACAGGGCGCCCTTGGGGCCGTCGGCGCGGATGACGATGTTGCCGAACTGCTCCGGCGTCGTCAGGCGACCCTTGGCGGTCACCGTGTAGACCAGCTGCTGGCCGTTGGGGGCCGGCTCCTGGCCGATCTTGCCGGCGGCGTTCTGCTTGTTCTGGGCGGCGATGGCGTTGGAGATTTCTGTCGTCGTCACCCCCAGCTGGGCCATGCGGTCGGGCCGCAGCCACAGCCGCATGGAGTAGTCCATGGCACCGAAGATCTGGGCGTCGCCGACGCCGGGAATGCGCTTCAGGTCGTCCAGGATATTGACCAGGGCGTAGTTGGACAGGTACAGGGGCGTGCGGGTGCCTTCCGGCGAGGTGATGGCAGCCACCATCAGGATGTCGTTGGAACGCTTCTGCACGGTCACGCCGTACTGGCGCACCACGTCCGGCAGGCGCGGCTCGGCGATCTTGACCCGGTTGTTCACGTTCACCGTGGCCATGTCCACATCGGTGCCGACCTCGAAGGTGGCGGTGATGGAGAGGGAGCCGTTGGCGGAGGCCGTGGAGTTGAAATACATCAGGTTTTCAACGCCGGAGAGCTGCTCCTCGATGGGGGCGGCGACGGTCTTGGCCAGGGTTTCGGCGGAGGCGCCGGGGTAGGAGGCGGAAATGATCACCGTCGGCGGCGCGATTTCCGGGTACTGGGAAATGGGCAGCACCCGGGATGCCATGATCCCGGCGATGACGATGACGATGGAGATGACCGATGCGAAGATCGGCCGATTGATGAAAAAGCGTGACATGTTGGGTTCGAATCCCTTTCTGGCTCAGCTTATTGCTTGCCTTGGGCAGCAGGCTGGGCGGGCGTCTTGGCGGCATCACCCTCGGCGCCCTTGGCAGGCGCGGCGGCGGGGGCGGCATCGGCCGGCTTGGCGGCGGCAGGCTGGCCCTGGGCCGGGGTGCCCGGAGCGGCGCCAGGGGCGCCGGGTGCAGCCTGGGGACCGTGGGGCGCCACGGGCGCACCGGGGCGGGCCTTCATCAGGTTGTCCACGATCACCTTGTCGCCGGCCTTGAGGCCGCCGGTGATGACCCAGTCCTTGCCGCGCCATTCGGCGGTCTGCACCGGGCGCGGGGCGACCTTGCTTTCGGCGTCCACCACCATCACCAGGCGGGCCTGTTCGGTCTGCATGACGGCAGCCTGGGGCACCAGGAAGACGCCTTCCCGGTTGCCGGTGAGCAGGCGCACACGCACGAACTGGCCGGGCAGCAGCTTGCCGTCGCTGTTGTCGAATTCGGCGCGCAGCTGCTGGGTGCCCAGGGTGGTGTCGATGGTGGAGGCGAGGAAGTTGATCTTGCCCGGCTTGTCATAGACGCTGCCGTCGGGAAGGATCAGCTCGACGCCGCTGACCATCTCGGCCTTCAGCTGGCCGCCGGGCAGGTTGGCGGTGTCGGACTCGGAGAGGCCGAAGCGCACCCACATCGGATTGGCCTGGTACACGGAGGTGAGCAGGCTGGCGTCGGAGGTGTTGATGAGGTTGCCTTCGGACTTCACGGCCCGGCCGGAGGTGCCGGAAACGGGGGCGGTGACGGTGGTCCAGGACAGGTTCAGCTGGGCTTGGCGCAGGGCGGCCTGGGCGATGGCGTTGTTGGAGGCCGCATCGTCGTATTCCTTCTGGCTCACGGCCTGGCGGGCCAGCAGGCCCTTCAGGCGGCCTTCTTCCCGGGCCGTCTGCTCGGCCTTGGCCTTGGCTTCGGCCAGGGCGATCTCGTAGGGCGCCCGGTCGATCTGGAACAGGGGCTGGCCGGCCTTCACCAGGGCACCTTCCTGGTACAGGCGCTTCATCAGGATGCCGCCCACCCGGGCGCGCACTTCCGTTTCCTTGGCACCTTCGGTCTGGGCCATCAGCTCCAGGGAGGCCGGCAGGTTCTGGGGCTGCATTTCCAGCACGGTCACCGGCAGGGCCTGGGGGGCGCCGCCCTGGGGGGCTGCGTTTTCACCGGAACAGGCAGCCAGGCCGAGGGCCAGCACCAGGGCGGCGGCAGCCGGCCGCAGGCGGAGGAGGGGGGCGGGGAATTGTTGGGTGGACGACATGAGTGGAGCTCCGGACTTTGAATTATGCTGATGATTATATACAATCAAGGTTGTATGTAAATCGACCTATTTGTAACGTTGTGTATCAAACGGCCCGGCAAACACTTGGTGTGCAGCCAGGGCCAATGGTTCGCGGAGCGGCGCCAGGCGCCGTTCCAGAGGAAGGAAGCATGGTCAGGAAAACCAAGGCCGAGGCGGAACAGACCCGGCGCGAAATCATCGATGCGGCCCGTTGCGTATTCCACGAATGTGGCGTCAGCCGTACGTCCCTGGAAAAGATCGCCCGGGTGGCCGGAGTAACCCGGGGCGCCGTCTATTGGCATTTCGAGAACAAGGCGGAACTGTTCTTCGCCATGCGGGAAGATTCCCTGGCGGTGCTGGACGAGGTGGATGCCTACCTGGATTCGCCGGATCTCCCGAATCCCCTCGACGGCATCGAGCAGAGCCTGCTGGCGTTTTTCCGCATCATCGACGGACGTTCGGAAGTCCGTCAGGTTTTCGAGATTATGACCCTGCGCTGCGAGTATGTGGATGAATTTGCGCAGGTGCTGCAGGAAGTCAACAAACCCTGCATGGACTTCCTCGCCAAGCTCATCCGCTCCTACCAGCGTGCTGCCGACAAGGGCTACCTGCGTCCCGGCCTGGACCCGGAGGGGGTCGCCTACGACACCCTGTCCTTCACTGCCGGCCTTTTCAACAACTGGCTTTCCAGCCAGCCCGGCGACCTGCTGCGCCTCAAGGTGCCGGACATGATCCGCCAGCACCTGCTGCTGCGGCGCCCCTGATGCCCGCCCTGCAGACCCTGCTGCTGTTCGTCGCCACCGCCGTGGCGGAAATCGTCGGTTGCTACCTGCCCTGGCTGTGGCTGAAAAAAGGGGGCTCGGTCTGGCTGCTGCTGCCGGCGGCCTTCAGCCTGGGCCTGTTCGCCTGGCTGCTGACCCTCCATCCCCAGGCCGCCGGCCGCACCTACGCGGCCTACGGCGGCGTCTACATCGGCGTGGCCCTGCTCTGGCTGTGGCTGGTGGACGGCATCCGCCCCACCCTATGGGACGGAGTCGGCGCCACGGTGGCCCTGGCCGGCATGGCCATCATCATGTTCGCCCCCCGCTCTGCCTGATCTTTATGTAAAACGATACGACCTCAGCGGCGGGTCAGTCGTTTTTCATGTTAGCTGTTTGATTGGGTGGTTATCTTGGACGCCTGGATGCTTGTCCGCCATGGCCATTGCCCTTCTGAAGTTAGTCAATAAATCACTCGCGCCTTTTCCGGCAGGGAAAATGTTGATGCTTTTAGATTACTAGTTCGGCCATTTTCCTTTGCTTAAGTAATCAAGGAACCATCTACTTTCGTAGATGCCAGAGAGTGCTTATTCGCCCAGCAGCAGGAAGGGGTTGATGCCGATGCGCTGGTAGCCTTCCTCGCTCACCAGGATGTCCAGGGCCAGGGTGGCCATGTCGTCGGCGATGGGGTCCAGGCCGGGGGCCTTCTCGGCCAGCAGCAGCTTCAGATAGTTGCGGCAGGTGTCGCAGGCTTCGGCCCGGGCGCCGTCTTCCCGCTCGTCGAGGGCGCGGTAGCTGACTTCCTTGCCTTCGCCGCAGGCGACACAGGTGGCGCGGACGTGGTGCCAGGCGGTGTGGCAGAGGCCGCAGTGCAGGTAGCGCAGGCCGCCGGATTCGTTGCCGACGTGGATGACGCCGGCCACCGGGGCGCTGCCGCAGACGGGGCAGCTGTGGGCGGTGGCGGGGGCGGCGACGCTGGCGGCGTCCAGGCCGGCGGCGTGGCGGGTCCAGGCCACTTGCAGGGCGGCCATGACGAAGGGGGCGAGGATCATGTCGTCCGCTTCCATGGTGCCGCCGACGATGCGCTCGGCCAGGGCGCTGAGGCTGGCGGCGTCGGCCTGCTGCAGGGCGGCCAGGGTGGGACGGGCCGGTTCGGGTACCTGGTCCTGGAGCAGGGCCAGCAGGGCCTGCAGGTCGCCCTGCCATTGCTGTTCCGGCGAGGCGCCGGGGGTCAGGCCGGGGGCGGCGTCGATGCGTTGTTGCTGGGCGTCGCTGAGGGTGGCGACGAAACCGAGCCAGTCGCCCAGGCTGTGGCCTTCGGCCAGCTGGCGCAGGCGGGCGGCCCGGGTCTTGAAGACGCTGGCGGCGGCGGGCAGGCGCACGGGGGAGGGGGACTGGCCGGGCACCAGGCCGGCGGCGGCCATGGCGGCGGCGGTGTCGTCGTGGGCGGAGAGGGTCATGTGGGTGGGTCTCTTCAGTGGGCGGTGAGGGCCGGATTGGGCCCGGGCTGGCGGGCCATCGGCGCAGGGTTGCAAGAATCGTGCACGGGATTGTGCCCGGAAGCGGCGCCGGGCGCGAATGGCGGGGCGGCGGAACGGCGCGGCGCCAGGGCCGTGGCGGGGTCCGGTACCGATGGCGACGGCCCATTTTCGGCCCCGCTGCGGGGGCGGGGTAGGGCCTTTCTGCTGCGCTGCAGCGGGACATTCTGTCCGGTCAGCGAGGGACAGAATGTCCCGTTTTTGCTTGCTGCAAAGCACAAAACCCTTGTGGCGAAGCGGTTTTGGCGGGTGGCACGGAAAGTGCGAAATGTTCCCCGAGCCGTGGGCGGCGACGGTCCGGCGGAAGGTCAGGCGACTTCTGCACGGGCGGCCCGGAGCACGGCAATTCCGCTTTCAAGGGAGGATTCATGCAAGTCACACGACGGCAGTTCTTCAAGGTTTCGGCGGCGGGTCTTTCCGCCTCCAGCCTGGTGGCCCTGGGCTTCTCGCCCGCCACCGCCCTGGCCGAGGTACGTCAGTACAAGCTGACCCGGGCCAAGGAAATCCGCAACACCTGTACCTACTGTTCGGTGGGCTGCGGCCTGCTCATGTACAGCCTGGGCGACGGCGCCAAGAACGCCAAGCAGGAGATCATCCACATCGAGGGCGACCCGGATCACCCCGTCAGCCGCGGCTCCCTGTGCCCCAAGGGCGCGGGCCTGCTGGACTTCATCCACAGCCCCAACCGCCTCAAGTACCCGGAAGTGCGGGAAGCGGGCAGCAAGGAATGGAAGCGCATCTCCTGGCACGAGGCGGTGGAACGCATCGCCAAGCACATGAAGGCCGACCGGGACGCCAACTTCGTCGCCAAGAACGCCGACGGCGTGACGGTGAACCGCTGGCTGTCCACCGCCATGCTGACCGCCTCCGCCTCCTCCAACGAAACCGGCATCCTGACCCAGAAGTTCATGCGCTCCCTGGGCATCGTCGGTACCGACGCCCAGGCCCGGGTCTGCCACGGCCCCACGGTGGCCGCCCTGGCCGCCACCTTCGGCCGCGGCGCCATGACCAACACCTGGGTGGACATCAAGAACGCCGACTTCATCCTGATCATGGGCGGCAACCCGGCCGAGGCCCACCCGGTGGGCTTCAAGTGGGCCATCGAGGCGAAGAAGAAGGGCGCCAAGCTGATCGTGGTGGACCCGCGCTTCAACCGCTCCGCCGCCGTCGCCGACGAATTCGTGCCGATCCGCGCCGGTTCCGACATCGCCTTCTTGGGCGGCATCATCAACTGGCTGGTGAGCAACGACAAGATCCAGTGGGACTACGTCAAGTCCTTCACCAACGCCAGCTTCATCGTCAATGAAGGCTTCACCTTCGACGAGGGCCTCTTCTCCGGCTACGACGAGGCCAAGGGCAAGTACGACCGGGGCTCCTGGAGCTACGAGCTGGATGCCAAGGGCCAGGCCAAGACCGACCCGACCCTGCAGCACCCGCGCTGCGTGTGGAACCTGATGAAGGCCCACTACGCCCGCTATACGCCGGAAGTGGTCTCCGACCTCACCGGCAGCCCCAAGGAAGGCTTCCTCTCCGTCTGCAAGCATCTGGGCGAGACCTGCGTGCCGACCAAGGTCGGCACCATCCTCTACGCCCTGGGCTGGACCCAGCACACCGTGGGCGCCCAGAACATCCGCACCATGGCCATGATCCAGCTGCTGCTGGGCAACATCGGCATGCCCGGCGGCGGCGTGAACGCCCTGCGCGGCCACTCCAACATCCAGGGCCTGTCCGATCTGGGCCTGCTGTCCACCAGCCTGCCCGGCTACCTGACCCTGCCCAGCGAGAAGGCCCATCCGACCTTCGCCGACTACCTGGAGAAGACCACGCCCAAGGCCCTGCAGCCGGGCCAGCTGAACTACTGGGGCAACACCCCCAAGTTCTTCGTCAGCCTGATGAAGTGGTTCTGGGGCGATAAGGCCACCAAGGAGAACAACTGGGGCTACGACTGGCTGCCCAAGTGGGACAAGATGTATGACGTGCTGCAGGTGATGGACCTGATGCACCAGGGCAAGATCAACGGCTTCATCGTGCAGGGCTTCAATCCCCTGACCTCCTTCCCCGATGCGAAGAAGACCGCCGCCGACTTCGCCAAGCTGAAGTACATGGTGGTCATCGACCCCATCGCCACCGAGACCTCCACCTTCTGGCAGAACCAGGGCGAGCTGAACGACGTGGACCCGGCCAGCATCCAGACCGAGGTGTTTCGTCTGCCCTCCACCTGCTTCGCGGAAGAGGACGGCGCCATCGTCAATTCCTCCCGCTGGCTGCAGTGGCACTGGAAGGGCGCCGACGCCCCGGGCGAGGCCAAGACCGACCAGGAGATCATCGCCGAGCTGTTCATGGCCCTGAAGAAGCTGTACCAGGAGCAGGGCGGTGCCGTGCCCGAGCCCATCCTCAACCTCTCCTGGCCCTACAAGAATCCCTACGATCCGACTCCGGAAGAGCTGGCCAAGGAACTCAACGGCCGCGCCCTGGCGGACATTCCCGATCCGAAGAACCCGGGCCAGTTCCTGGTGAAGAAGGGCGAGCAGATTCCCGGCTTCGCCGTGCTGCAGGACGACGGCTCCACCATGTCCGCCTGCTGGATCTTCGCCGGCTGCTGGACCCAGGCCGGCAACCAGATGGCCCGCCGCGACAACACCGACACGGGCCTGGGCAACACCCCGGGCTGGGCCTGGGCCTGGCCGGCCAACCGCCGCATCATCTACAACCGGGCCTCCTGCGACGCCGCCGGCAAGCCCTGGGACCCGAAGCGCAAGCTGATCGCCTGGAACGGCGAGAAGTGGGCCGGCGCCGACGTGCCCGACTTCAAGGTGGATGCGGCCCCGGATTCGGGCATGAACCCCTTCATCATGAATCCGGAAGGCGTGGGCCGCCTGTTCGCCACCGACAAGCTGGTGGACGGCCCCTTCCCCGAGCACTACGAACCCATGGAAAGCCCCCTCGGCACCAACCCCCTGCATCCCAAGGTGGTGACCAGCCCGGCGGTGCGCATTTTCAAGGCGGACAAGGAGCGCCTCGGCACCCACAAGGAATTCCCCTATGTGGGCACCACCTACCGCCTCACCGAGCACTTCCAGTTCTGGACCAAGAGCGTGCGCCTCAGCGCCATCGCCCAGCCGGAGCAGTTCGTCGAGGTGGGCGAGGCCCTGGCCGCCGAGAAGGGCATCAAGGCCGGGGACTGGGTCAAGGTCAGTTCCAAGCGCGGCTACATCAAGGCCAAGGCCGTGGTGACCAAGCGCATCAAGGCCCTGACGGTGAACAAGCAGACCGTGCATCAGGTCGGCATTCCCCTGCACTGGGGTTGGGAGACGGTGGCCAAGAAGGGCTTCCTCTCCAACACCCTGCCCCCCGCCGTGGGCGACTGCAACACGCAGACGCCGGAATACAAGGCCTTCCTTGTGAACATTGAAAAGGCTTGAGGAGCAAGAACACATGGCTCTGCAATCTCTCGACATCCTGCGCCGCTCGGCCAGTCCGACGGCGGCCCCCCAGGCCCGCAATCCCCTGGAAGTGGCCAAACTCATCGACGTTTCCGTCTGTATCGGCTGCAAGGCCTGCCAGGTGGCCTGTTCCGAATGGAACGAGCTGCGTGACGACGTGGGCAGCTGCGTCGGCGTCTACGACAACCCCACCGACCTTTCCGCCCAGGCCTGGACGGTGATGCGCTTCAACGAGGTGGAGCAGCCCGACGTCAGCGGCGGCAAGCTGGAATGGCTGATCCGCAAGGACGGCTGCATGCACTGCGCCGACCCGGGCTGCCTCAAGGCCTGCCCCTCCCCCGGCGCCATCATCCAGTACAAGAACGGCATCGTCGATTTCCACCAGGAAAACTGCATCGGCTGCGGCTACTGCGTTTCCGGCTGCCCCTTCAACGTGCCCCGCATCAACCCGAAGGACAACAAGGCCTACAAGTGCAACCTGTGTTCCGACCGGGTGGCCGTGGGCCAGGAGCCGGCCTGCGTCAAGACCTGCCCCACCGGCGCCATCCAGTTCGGCTCCAAGGAGGACATGCAGGAAGTGGCGGCCAAGCGCGTCACCGACCTCAAGTCCCGGGGCTACGACAACGCCGGCCTCTACGATCCGCAAGGGGTGGGCGGCACCCACGTGATGTACGTGCTGCACCACGCCGACAAGCCCGAGCTGTACAACAACCTGCCCAAGGACCCGGCCATCAGCACCACGGTCAGCCTGTGGAAGGGGCTGCTCAAGCCCGTTGCCACCCTGGGCATCGCCGCCGCCGGCCTGTTCGGCTTCTTCCACTACATCACCGTGGGCCCCAACCGGGCCGAGGACGAACACGAGGCTGAAGAAGAGGTGACCAAATGAAAGAGCAACTGATCCAGCGTTACAACGCCGCCGAGCGCATCAACCACTGGGTGGTGGCGGTGTGCTTCATCCTGCTGGCCATCTCCGGTCTGGCCTTCTTCTACCCGGCCTTCTTCTGGCTCACCGGCGTCTTCGGCACGCCCCAGCTGGCCCGCATCGTGCACCCCTTCGTCGGGGTGGTGATGTTCATCGCCTTCGCCCGCCAGTTCTTCCGCTACTGGCACCACAACCTCGTCACCAGCGAGGACGTGAAGTGGATGAAGTCGGTGAAGGAAGTGATGAAGGGCAACGAGGTGGGCGACATCGGCCGCTACAACGGCGGCCAGAAGGGCATGTTCTGGGTGATGGTGGGCTGCATGGCCCTGCTGCTCATCTCCGGCGTCATCGCCTGGCGTCCCTACTTCGCCCTGTACTTTCCCATTCCCCTGATCCGGGTGGCCCTGCTGGTGCATGCCGCCAGCGCCCTGGTGCTGATCGCCAGCATCATCGTGCACGTCTATGCCGCCCTCTGGGTGCAGGGCACCATCCGCGCCATGGTGGAAGGGGTGGTCACCCACGCCTGGGCGCGCAAGCACCATCCCAAGTGGTTCCGGGAAATGACCGGCAAGGAATCCTGATCCCCTGATTCCCTGACGTTGCGGCCGGGGGCGCGCTTGCCGCCTCCGGCCCCTGCAGCCCCATCTTTGCAGTACAGGACACACGACCATGGCCAGCGAATCCCTGCACCTTCTCCACGGCACCCAGTTCGACGACGAGCTGGAAGGCCCCGAACACGCCACCGTCTGCCGCACCACGGTGCTGCGCCTGAGCGGCGGCGAGGCCGAGACCTGCGACGACCACGTGGTGGAAGAGGTGCCCGTGGCCCTGGTCTTCAACGGCATCTCCCACGCGGTGATGCTGGCCACGCCGGATAACCTGGAAGACATGGCCCTGGGCTTCGCCCTCACTGAAGGCATCCTGGAGTCGCCGTCCGAGCTGTACGGCGTCGAGGTGGTCTCCGGCTGCCAGGGCCTGGAAGTGCATCTGGAAATTTCCTCCCGCCGCTTCGTCGCCTTGAAGGAGCGCCGCCGCAACCTGGCCGGCCGCACCGGCTGCGGCCTCTGCGGTGTCGAGAGCCTGGACGCCGTGGCCCGGCCCTACAAGCCCCTGCAGCGGGGCCTGCTGCTGCCCGTGGCCGCCGTGGCCCGGGCCCTGGACCAGCTGCCGGACTGGCAGCAGCTGCATCGCATCACCGGCGCCGTCCATGGCGCCGCCTGGGTGGACAACCTGGGCAACATCCGCACCCTGCGCGAAGACGTGGGCCGCCACAACGCCCTCGACAAGCTGGTGGGCTGGCTGGCCAAGAGCCGCATCGACCCAGCCGCCGGCTTCGTCCTCACCTCCAGCCGGGCCAGCTACGAGATGGTGCAGAAATGCGCCGCCGCCGGCATCGGCTGCCTCGTCGCCATCTCCGCCCCCACCGGCCTGGCGGTGCGCCTGGCCGAAGAAAGCGGTATCACCCTGGCCGGTTTCGCCCGGGGTTCCCGCCTGGTCATCTACAGCCATCCGGAATACCTGGCCGCCGAAGGCGTGGCTGCGACCCGCCCCCTGGGCCAATCCCAGGGCAGTGCCAGCCAGGAGCCGCTGCCGCCGCGCTCCGGCGGCCGCACCCTGATGTAAGGCCCGCCCGGCAATGATTTCAGAGCAGGCGCCCCCTGGCGCCCCGCTGCACCTGCCCCCTGGCGGCCTGGTGGACCGCTTCGGCCGCCGCATCACCTACCTGCGCCTCTCCATCACCGACCGCTGCGACTTCCGCTGCACCTACTGCATGGCGGAAGAGATGACCTTCCTGCCCCACGGCGCCGTCTTGAGCCTGGAAGAAGCCCTGCGCCTGGTGCGCATCTTCGTCTCCCTCGGCGTGACCAAGGTGCGCATCACCGGCGGCGAGCCCCTGGTACGGCGCAACGCCCTCTGGCTGCTGCAGGAAATCGGCAGGCTGCAAGGCCTGAAGGAACTGGTGCTCACCACCAACGGTTCCCAGCTCGCCCGCCACGCCGCAGACCTGCGCCGGGCCGGCGTCAGCCGCCTCAACATCAGCCTGGACACCCTGCGCCCCGAGCGCTTCCGCACCATCACCCGCATCGGCGACCTGACCAAGGTGCTGGACGGGGTGGAAGCGGCCCTGGCCGCCGGCTTCTCCCGCATCCGGCTGAATGCCGTGATGCAGCAGGGCGTGAACGACGACGAACTGGGCGACCTGCTGGCCTACGCCGTGGCCCGCAACATCGACCTGGCCCTGATCGAGGAAATGCCCCTCGGCGACACCGGCCACGACCGCAGCGCCACCTATTTTTCCAGCGATGCCGCCCGGGCCCGTCTGGCCGAGCGCTTCGAGCTGATCCCCACCCTGGAGAACAGCGGCGGCCCCGCCCGCTACTGGCGGGTCGGCGGCAGCGACAGCCGGGTCGGCTTCATCTCCCCCCATTCCCACAACTTCTGCGACACCTGCAACCGGGTGCGCATCAGCGCCCAGGGCACCCTCTACCCCTGTCTCGGCGACGACGGCGCCATCCCCCTCCTGCCCTTACTGCGCGCCCATCCCCAGGACGACGCCCCCCTCGGCGCCGCCATCGCCACCGGCATGGGCCTCAAAGCCCAAGGCCACGACTTCACCGCCGCCATGGCCACCCCGAAGATCGTGCGCTTCATGTCGAGTACGGGCGGCTGAAGAGATCCTTTAGGTTGCTCTTCGGTTGATGGCTCGAGACGGCCATCAGTAGGTGTAAGAGAAATCGTGCCAATGCCGTCGTTCGCAAACATTCCGCTTGCATGACATTTGGCTGACTGACTGGCAGAATTGATGTGACATTGAACCGGGCCGCTTATGACCACCGTCTATCCCCGAAAATATTGCTGCCAATTTTGCGGGAGCCGCTATTGGGAAGCCTTCCAGGCTGCCGTCTATTTCGCATTAGCTCTAATTATGAGCGTGGTCATCTATGAATTTCAGAAGCCATATTTCAAAAGTAGGGCAAATAGTTGAGGCCCGTAGATGCCGTAAGCGTGTACAGATAAGAACCCGTGCTGATTTGGTATCTAATACAAAAAAACAACCAGGGCTCTATTGGATAGAAACCAATATGCCTGCTTCAGACATCACAGAAGCCGTAAAGAAATGCTCAGGAAAAACCAAAAATGTCAGGAAAACGAAACCACAAGGCATTGGCATTACAAGATCAGTTTCCGGCTATCAGATAATTTACTCCGGTACAGAAAGTGACATCCAAAAGCGGTTGCTAGAGCATCTCTTTAATGAAGGTGCTGATAGCACCGAGAAAATGTCTTTGCAAATCGATAAGCCACCCTTTGCTCAGTATGATTGGTATATAAGCTGCGTACATATAAAGGATTATTCAACTCGTTATGCTCTTGAGGCGTGGTGGAGATTAAATATAGGCTGGCCACCTTTCTGTAAGCGCTGATTTCTAACGTTAGCTTTCTTTATTCGCGTCATGCCAAACCTGTCCGCCCAATCCGCAGCCGAACTCTTGCAGCAACTTAGGGAAATTGATATCTCGGTCCCACTGCGGACCGAAGGGCGCACTACCGAGCACTGCGAACGCTGGTCGATTTGCAGATTCCTCGCAAGCTATGCCGAAAGTTCGCTAATCAACTATCCGTTACGGCTCCAAAAGCGCGAACGGCCTGATTTCCTGTTAGAGATTCCGTTCGGTAGCGTCGGCATCGAAATCACCGAGGCAGTCCCGCCTGATTTCGCCTGGGCAGATGCCAAGCGTGAGGAGCTGAACTACGACACTTTGACTTTCATACATCGTTTCGAGCCCGGTGAACCTCGACGGTCTAAGGAAGAAATCGATCGGATTGCCCGAGGCGCCACCTGGGGTGATGTTTGGGCCGGTGATGCTCCGGAAAGAGAATGGGCTGACGCAATGCTCCACTTCGCACGACGTAAGGCAGAAGCCCTCGCGAAAACCGGCTTCGAACGGTTTCCAGCAGACTGGTTACTTATCTACGACAACTGGCCATTGCCCGCAGTCGATGATTCAAAGGCTGCTGCATATTTCATGGAACTTCTATGCACACAGCCAGGGCCGTTGCCCTTCGACCGCATCTTTGTGGAATGCAAGCGATCCATATGGCAGTTCCAGATTCCTAGACATGCACCCCAGCCAATACTAGACCTTTGGTAGGCAGTTACCCCGTCATTGCTTGGGATGCTGCGCAATAAAGCCGCACCGTGTCCCTGAACTCCGACGTTGAGGCTGTAGAAAAACTCAATTTTGAAAATTCTGGAACGCTATGATCGAAAATCGACCTTCACAACCGATCGCTATAAAAAAACGCGGAATAAGGAATGGTCGAACGCCCCCGGAAAAGGCATGGACGTGACCCCTCAACTAGTTTTTCTAGAGTCTCGTTAGGCGGCTCCGCCGGTTCTAGCTAGATGCCCTTCATGTAAAACACGCTTTCTCCTTTCATCCTGTGAAAGGACGAAGACAGCGGACCTGGCAGCGCCTTTCCTGTTTCAGGACACGGGCTATCCCAAGAATCAGCAGCCGGGGCAGCGCGCCATAGCTTCGCTATACTCCCGGTTCTGCCTTCCTCCCACCTTCCCATGCAAGTCGTCATCGTCGGTACCGGCAAGCTCGCCAGTGAGCTCCTCGCTTCCCACCAGTTGGGCCATCCTTTTCAGGTCGTGCCCTGGGGCCGGCAGGCCGGGGGCGCATCGGCCATCGTCGTCCATGCCGGTTCGGGGAGGGAGCTGGAGGCGGTGGCGGCCTTTTGCCGTGCCACCGCCTCGCCCCTGATCGAGCTTTCCACCGGCTCCGCCCTGGAGCGGGAGGCGCCGGAGTTCCCGGTGCTGCTGTGCCCCAACACCAATATCCTGATGCTCAAGTTCATGGCCATGCTGGAGGCCAGCGGCCATTTCTTCCGCGGCTACGAGATGGAACTGGTGGAGTCCCACCAGGCGAGCAAAAGCTCGGTGCCGGGGACGGCGGTGAATCTGGCGGCCTCCGTCGGCCTGGGGCCGGAGGCGATCCGTTCGGTGCGGGACCCCCGGGTGCAGCGGGAGGAGTTGGGCATTCCCGAGGCCGACCTGCCGCGCCATGCCTTCCACCGCCTCAGCATCAGCGACGGGGCCTGCAGCCTGCGCCTGGAAACCCGGGTCCAGGGGGAGGCGCCCTACGCCGCCGGGGTGTCGCGCATCGTCGAGGCGGTGCATGGCAAGGCGCTGGAAAAGCGCCTCTACCCGATCATGGAATTCATCAACCGGGGCTGGCTGTAGTGCCTGCCAACCGGGCGGGGCGGCGGAGCCGACTGGCCTGAACTCCCCGTCGGGCGGCGCGGTCGAAGCGCCGCCGTCATCGCGGCCGCCAACATTGCCGGAGGCGTCGGGCCCGGCGCCGGCAGACGCTCCGCCGACGGGCCGGGCAGCGGGCCTGCGGCCCCTGCCTTGTTCCTCCGGCGGCATGGGGGATAATGGCGGCGGTCCCACATTCCCTCAGTTCATGGGTGCTTCCAAGTGCAAAAGATCATTGATGGTTTTCTCAAGTTCCAGAAAGAGGTCTTCCCGGCCCGTTCGGAACTGTTCCGCCATCTGGCCGACGGCCAGAGTCCCAAGGTGCTCTTCGTCACCTGTTCCGACAGCCGGGTGGTGCCCGAGCTGCTGACCCAGCAGGAACCGGGCGATCTTTTCGTCATCCGCAACGCGGGCAACATCGTTCCCTCCTACGGGCCCGAGCCCGGCGGCGTTTCCGCCACCGTGGAATACGCCGTCTCCGTGCTCAAGGTGACCGACGTGGTCATCTGCGGCCACTCCAACTGCGGCGCCATGGCGGCCATCTCCAGCTGCCAGTGCCTCGACCACCTGCCGGCCGTGGCCCACTGGCTGCGCTATGCGGATGCGGCCAAGGCCATCATCTCCGCCCGGGAATACGCCACGCCCCGGGAGCGGGCCGACGACCTGGTGCGGGAGAACGTCATCGCCCAGCTGGCCAACATCCGCACCCATCCGGCGGTGGCCCTGGCCCTGGCCCAGCGCAAGCTGAACCTGCACGGGTGGATCTACGACATCGAGAACGGTGCCATCGACGCCCTCGACGGCCGCACCATGTCCTTCGTCTCCCTCTCCGACAATCCCGAGGTCAATGCCACCTGAGCCCGGCCCCCGGCAGGGAACGAAAAAGGCGCCCGCGGGCGCCTTTTTTCTTGCTGGTGGCGGCCTGCTGGCCCGGCACCGTCAGCGCAGGCTGGCCCCCGCCAGCTTCACTCCGAAGCCGATGAAGAGGCCGCCGACGGCGCCGGTGGCCCCGGCGGAGAGACGGCGGCGCCGGCGGAAGGCATCGGCCAGATAGCTGCCGCCGAAGATCAGGGCGGAGAGGTAGAGGGCGCTGCAGAACTGGACGATGGCGCCGAGGATGAGGAAGGACAGGGCCGGGTGGGGGTAGTCCGGGGAGACGAACTGGATGAAGAAGGAAACGAAGAAGAGGATGGCCTTGGGGTTCATCAGGCTGATGACGAGGGCGGTGCGGAAGGGCTGGCGGGCGTCGCCTTCGCTCAGGCGGCTGGCGGGCGCTTCGATGCCGCGCCAGCGCTGCACCGCGGCCCGCAGCAGGCCGATGCCGAGCCACACCAGGTAGGCGCCGCCGGCGTACTTGAGCACCATGAACAGGGCCGGCACCGCCACCAGCAGGGAGGCGACGCCGGAGGCGGCCAGGGTCATCAGGATCAGGTCGCCGAGGAAGATGCCGCAGGCGCCCCGGTAGCCGGCGGCGATGCCCCAGCGGGAGGCCACCAGGGTGACGTACATGGAATTGGGCCCGGGCAGCAGGACGATGAAGATGGTGCCGAGGATGAAGGTGGCCAGGTCGGTGATGCCGTAGGTCATGGTGGAGCCTTTTGCGCTTACTTGTAGTAGCTGGGGTCTTCGAAGAGGGACTTGATGACCACCTTCTTCACTTCCTTGTGGTCGGGCACGGCGTAGAGCACCGGGGCCAGCAGTTCCTCGAAGATGCCCCGCAGGCTGCGGGCGCCGGTCTTGTACTCGAAGGCGATTTCGGCGATCTGCTGGAATACCGCCGGCTCGATCTGCAGTTCCACCCCCTCGCTTTGCAGCAGCAGGCGGAACTGGTTGTAGAGGGAGTTCTTCGGCTCGGTCATGACCCGCACCAGCATGGCCTTGGAGAGGTCCTGGAAGCGGGCCACCACCGGCAGGCGGCCGGTGAATTCGGGGATCAGGCCGAATTCGAAGAGGTCGGTGGGCTTCACCCGGCTGTTGAGGCGGTCCAGGATGTTCTGGTTGTCGTCCTCGCCGGTGCCGATGTAGCCGAAGCTGTGGCTCTTCTCCATGATCTGCTCCAGGCCGACGAAGGCGCCGCCGCAGATGAAGAGGATGCCCGAGGTGTCGATGCTGCGGTTGTCCGGCAGCCGCACCGGATAGCCTTCCATGATCTTCAGCAGGGCGTGCTGCACGCTCTCGCCGGAAGTGGCCTGGACCCGGGCCGCTTCCCCGGGGCGGGCCTTCAGCTTGTCGATCTCGTCGATGAAGACGATGCCGCGCCCGGCCCGCTCCGTGTCGCCGCCGGCCTTTTCCAGCAGGCGCAGCAGGATGGCCTCGATCTCCTCGCCGACGTACTTGGTCTGGGCCAGGGAGGTGGCGTCGGTGGTGACGAAGGGCACCTGCAGGAAGCGGGAGAGGGTCTCGCACAGCAGGGTCTTGCCGGTGCCGGTGGGGCCGATGATGAGGACGTTGCTCTTGTCCAGGCGCACCGTCTCGCCGGCGGCGGTGAGCTTGCGGTAGTGGGCGTAGACCGCCACCGCCAGCACGCGCTTGGCCTCTTCCTGGCCGATGACGTACTGGTTGAGGTATTTGACGATGGCGCTGGGGGTGGCGTTCTCGGGCAGCACGGCGGTATCCGGGACAATGACGTTGCCGTGACTGTAATCCAGCCGGGCGCCGGCGACTACCCGGCGGCGGCTAAAGCTGGGTAAAGAGCCCGGCCAGGGCTTGCGCTTCCGCTTCCAGGCGCCGCTGCTGCAGGTCGAAGCGGGCCACGGTGTGCAGGGGGCCGCCGATGGTGTCGGCGGCGTAGGTCATCAGGTCCAGGTGGCGCACCGGCAGCACCAGGCCCGGTCCCGGGGCGAGGCCCTGCAGCCGCGCCTGCATGGGCGCCAGGGGATAGGCATCGTCGTAGAGGCCCAGGGTCAGGTGGGGGGTGTAGGGGAAGTCGTCCCGCTCCGGATGGGAGTCGAGCAGGGCCTGGCGCAGTTGCAGCAGGCTGGGGCCGTCACCACCCACCGCCAGGTAGGGGGCCGAGGCGAAGGTGGCGCAGGGGCCCAGTTCCAGGGAAAAGGGCGGCGGCGCTGCCCGCTCCAGGGCCGCCACCTGGGCGGCGAGGCAGGCGGGGCTGTAGTCGTCGGCCCGTTGCCGCGCCGGGGCGGGAAAACCGCCCAGGGCCACCGTGATGTGGGGCTGGCGCCGGTAGCCGGGCAGCAGCCAGGGGGCCAGCTGCGCCTTGAGACCGTCCACGGCGGCCGTCAGCACCGGGGTGTCGGCGGTAATGGCCCACACGGCGTAGCAGCGCCGGCCCTGGTGCCAGTCGCTGAAATCGTCGTGGCGGCAGGCCAGGGTGAAGGCGTCGGTGGCTTGCAGCATGATTGCTAGAAAGATCCGGGCATAAAAAAACGGGACTGTTGCCAGTCCCGTTTTGCGGCCAGATCAGGTGATCAGGCGAAGTTCTGGGCAGCGAAGTCCCAGTTGGCCAGGGAGGCCAGGAAGGTCTCGACGAACTTGGGGCGGGCGTTGCGGTAGTCGATGTAGTAGGCGTGTTCCCACACGTCGATGGTCAGCAGGGGCTTGCCTTCGCCGGTCTTCAGGGGGTTGCCGGCGGCGCCGGTGTTGACGATGTCCACGGAGCCGTCGTCCTTCTTCACCAGCCAGGTCCAGCCGGAACCGAAGTTGCCCACGGCGGAGGCGGTGAAGGCCTTCTTGAACTCGTCGAAGGAACCCCACTTCTTGTTGATGGCGTCAGCCAGGGCGCCAACAGGAGCGCCGCCGCCGGCGGGCTTCATGGAGCTCCAGAAGAAGGTGTGGTTCCACACCTGGGCGGCGTTGTTGTAGATGCCGCCGGCGGGGGCCTTCTTGAAGATTTCTTCCAGACCCAGGTTCTCGTACTCGGTGCCCTTGATCAGGTTGTTCAGGTTGGTCACGTAGGCCTGGTGGTGCTTGCCGTAGTGGTAGTCGAAGGTTTCTTCGGAAATGTGGGGAGCCAGGGCGTTCTTGGCGTAGGGCAGGGCGGGCAGTTGATGTTCCATCTTATTCTCCGTTTAGTAGGCGGGTTGGTTGGGGTAACCGTCAATTCTAGACAGTCGCATCGCCACAGACAACGCAAGTCGGCGGCGGTTCCCCGGGATTGTTCAGTTCGCTCCGGCGGCGGTGTCGGATTCGCCCCGCACTTCCACCTGGCGTTCGCCCCGGTGCAGGCGCAGGGTCAGGCGCTGGCCCGCCGCCAGTGACCCGGCATCGTGGACCGCCTGGCCCTGCTGGTCGAAGGCGATGGCGTAGCCCCGGGACAGCACGGCTTCCGGATTGAGGTGGGTGAGGCCGGCGGCGAGGCGCTCCAGCTGGCCGCGGCGGGTCTGCAGGGCGCGCTGCTGGGCGTTGGCCAGGCGGCGCTGCAGGGCTTCCAGGCGGGCGGCCTGGGCCCCCGGCTGGGGCCGGGCCAGGCGCAGGCGCTGGCGGGCCCGCTCCAGATCGAAGCCGGCCCGTTCCAGGCGGCGGCCCAGGGCGTGTTGCAGGCGCTGGCCCAGGGCATGGAGATTCTGCTGCTGCAGGGCCAGGCGTTCGGCCGGGTGCTTGAGGCGGCGGGCGGTCCAGTCCAGGCGCTGCTGGGCTTCCTCCAGGCGGCGGTGCATGCGGCGGGAGAATTGGCCGGCGAGGCGTTGCAGGTGGTCGCGCAGCGCATCCCGGTCCGGGCTGGCCAGTTCGGCGGCGGCCGTGGGAGTGGGGGCGCGCAGGTCGGCGGCGAAGTCGGCGATGGTGAAGTCGGTCTCGTGGCCGACGCCGCTGACCACTGGCATGGGGCAGGCGGCGATGGCCCGGGCCACACCTTCGTCGTTGAAGGCCCACAGGTCCTCGATGCTGCCGCCGCCGCGCACCACCAGCAGCACCTGGCATTCCCGGCGGCTGGCGGCGGTCTCGATGGCGGCGGCGATCTGGCGCGGTGCTTCCTCGCCCTGGACCAGGGTGGGGTACAGCACCACCTTCACATGGGGCGCCCGCCGCGCCAGGGTGGTCAGCACATCGCGCAGGGCGGCGGCCTGGGGGCTGGTGACGATGCCCAGGGTGCGCGGATGGGCGGGCAGGGGACGCTTGCGCTCGGCGGCGAAGAGGCCTTCCGCCTCCAGCTTGGCCTTGAGCCGCAGGAAGCGTTCGTAGAGGTCGCCCTGGCCGGCCCGGCGCATGCCTTCCACATTGAGCTGGAAGTCGCCCCGGGGCTCGTAGAGGGAGACCAGCACCCGGGCCTCCACCTGGAGGCCGTTCTCCAGGCGGAAGCCCAGGGTCTGGGCCTTGTTGCGGAACATGACGCAACGCACCTGGGCCTGGGGATCCTTGAGGGAGAAATAGGCGTGGCCGGAGGCGGCCACGGTCAGGTTGGAGATTTCGCCGCTGACCCAGCACAGGGGAAAGGCGGATTCCAGCCGCTGCCGGGCCAGGCGGTTGAGGCTGCTGACGCTGATCACTTCCCGGCCGCCGTCGGCGGCAAAGGGCTCCTGGCGGGCGGGGGAATAGGCGGGACGGGCAGGGTAGTCGGGCATGGGCGCCATTTTACGTCAGCCGGCCCGCCGCCGAGCCGGGGGGAACGGCGGAAAAATATCCCTTGCCTGTTGTGGATTTATCTTATCTATATGTTTTTAAATGAATTGTTGTGGAGTGCCCCTTTTTGCGGCAGAGCAAGAAAAACCCTTGTCCCAGCCCGACTTAGACAATTTGATGACAGGCTATCCACAAAGTTATCCACAGGTTTTGTGGATAAGCCGGGATAAGCCCGCCCCGGGCCTGCCATGCCGGTGGAAAATTCCTCCGGGATGCCGGCCCCGGGGCGGGCCGGGCAAAGGGACGGTCCGGCCGGGCTGCCGCCGGGCGGGCGGGACTTGCCCGAAGCATGAGGGGCAGGCTAAAGTTGCGGGCTTAAAAAGACCCTTCGGAGGTTCCGTGTTCGCCATCATCCAGGCTGCTGGCTGGCCCATCTGGCCCCTGCTGTTCGCATCCATCATCGCCCTTGCCCTCATCATCGAACGTCTGGTGGCCCTGCGCCGCAGCAAGGTGGCTCCCGAAGGATTGCTGGCCCGGGTCGTCGGCGAAGTGCGCCAGGGAACCGTCAATGAAGCCGCCATCAATGCCCTGGAGCAGGGTTCGCCCCTGGGCCGGGTGCTGGCCGCCGGCCTGCGCAACGTCAAGAGCAGCCGCGAAGTGATGAAGGAATCCATCGAGGAAGCCGGCCGCGGCGTCACCCACGAGCTGGAGCGCTACCTCACCACCCTCGGCACCATCGCCTCCATCAGCCCCCTGATGGGCCTCTTCGGCACCGTCGTCGGCATGATCGAGATCTTCGGCTCCCAGGCGCCCACCGGTGCCAACCCCATGCAGCTGGCCCACGGCATTTCCATCGCCCTCTACAACACCGGCTTCGGCCTGGTGATCGCCATTCCCGCCATGATCTTCTGGCGCCACTTCCGCGCCCTGGTGGACAGCTTCGTCATCGAGATGGAGCAGCAGGCGGTGAAGCTGGTGGAAGTGGTCCACGGCGAACGTAACTGAGCGGGCGCCTGATCATGCAATTCCGTCAAGGCCGCCACCGGGAGGAGCCGGAGATCAACCTGATTCCGTTGATCGACGTGCTCCTGGTGATCATCATCTTCCTCATGCTCACCACCACCTACGCCAAGTTCTCCGGCCTGGAAATCAATCTGCCCACCGCCGATTCCTCCCAGAATCCGGAGCAGCCCCAGGAAGTCAGCGTGGCCGTCACCGCCAGCGGCCAGGTGCTGGTCAACAAGTCGCCCCTGAGCACGCCCGACGTGCCGGTCATCGCCGAGGCCCTGCGCCGGGCCGCCGGTAGCCAGAAGGACCCGGTCATCGTCATCAATGCGGACGCCAAGGCCACCCACCAGAGCGTGGTGGACGTGATGCAGGCGGCCCAGAGCGCCGGCTATCCCCGCATCTCCTTCGCCACCCAGGCGCCCCAGAAATAAGGCATGGCCCTAGGCCCGCGACTGCAGAAGTTCTGGTTTCGCGGTACCTTGCCGCGCCGGGGTGATGGCGCCCCGGCCTGGTTCGACGCCCTGCTGTTCAACCTGCTGACCCCCATCTCCTGGCTGTTCCGGGGCCTGACGGCCCTGCGCCGCCTGGCCTTCCGCCACGGCTGGCTGGGGTCGGCGCGCCTGCCGGTGCCCGTGGTGGTGGTGGGCAACATCATCGTCGGCGGTGCCGGCAAAACTCCCCTGACCCTCTATCTGGCCCGGCAGCTGCGGGCCGCCGGCTTGCGTCCGGGCATCGTCAGCCGCGGTTACGGTAGCGCCCAGGAGGGCGTGGCGGCCGTCAGCCCCGAGGCGACGCCCGCACAGGTGGGCGACGAGCCCCTGCTGCTGGCCCGGGAAAGCGGCTGTCCGGTATGGATCGGCCGGGACCGGGCGGCGGCGGCCCGGGCCCTGCTGGCGGCATCCCCCGATTGCAACCTGATCCTCTGCGACGACGGCCTGCAGCACTACCGTCTGGCCCGGGACGTGGAAATCGCCGTGTGCGACGTGCGCGGCCTGGGCAACGGCCGCCTGCTGCCGGTGGGCCCCCTGCGGGAGCCGCGGCAGCGCCTGGCCCAGGTGGATGCGGTGGTGGGCAACGGCATGGCCGCCGAACTGCTCTTCTCCGCCAAGGCGGCGACGCCGCCCCTGTTCCGCATGGACCTGCGGCCCGCATCGTTCCATGGCCTGCAGGACCCGTCCCGGCAATGCAGCGCCGCCGACCTGGCCGGCAAGCGGCTCTACGCCGTGGCCGGCATCGGCCATCCCCAGCGCTTTTTCCGCACCCTGGCCGAACTGGGTCTGACGGTGGAGGCCCGGGCCTTTCCCGACCACCACGCCTACACCGCCGCCGACCTGGCCTTCGCCCGGGACGGCGTGCTCCTTACCACCGCCAAGGATGGGGTAAAATGCGCGGCCATCTACGGGGGCGAAGCCTGGGTGTTGCCGGTGGACGCCCAGCTGACCCCCGACCTATCCGCTTTTGTTCTGGAGAAAATCAATGGACGCACGGTTGCTGGACATCCTGGTCTGCCCGGTGTGCAAGAGTAGTCTGGAGTACCGCAAGGAGCAGAAGGAACTGGTCTGCAAGCCCTGCAAGCTGGCCTTCCCGGTGCGGGACGACATTCCCATCATGCTCGAGGAAGAAGCCCGCACCCTGGGCCAGGACGAAAACTGAGCCCTGCCCGGAATTCCGCCATGCAACGCTTCAAGGTCGTCATTCCCGCCCGCTACGCTTCCTCCCGCCTGCCGGCCAAGCCCCTGCTGGACCTGGGCGGCAAGCCCATGGTGGTGCGGGTGGCGGAACGGGCGGCCCTTTCCGGCGCCGAGGAAATCTGGGTGGCGACCGACCACCGGGAGGTGGAGGCGGCCTGCCGGGCCCACGGTCTCAATGTGCTGCTGACCCGGGACGACCATCCCACCGGCACCGACCGGCTGGCCGAAGTGGTGGCCCTGCGGGGCTGGAGCGACGACACCCTGGTGGTCAATGTGCAGGGCGACGAGCCCCTCATCGAGCCGGAACTGATTTCTGTCACGGCGAACCGCCTGGCCGAGAGCGGGGCCGACATCGCCACCGTGGGCCACGGCCTGTCCGAGGCCGCCGAGTTCTTCAATCCCAATATCGTCAAGCTGGTGTGCAAGGCCGACGGCGACGCCCTGTATTTCTCCCGGGCGCCCATCCCCTACGCCCGGGACCATTTCGCCCGGGAAGGCGGCGGTGAAACCCTGCCGACGGACTTCCCCGCCTACCGCCACATCGGCCTCTACGCCTACCGGGCCGCCTTCCTCAAGGCCTACTCCGGCCTGGCCGTCTCGCCCCTGGAGCAGTTCGAATGCCTGGAGCAGCTGCGGGCCCTGTGGCACGGCTACCGCATCAGCGTGGCCATTTCCGACAGCCTGCCGGCCCCCGGCGTGGATACCCCGGAAGATGCGGTGCGCATGCGCAAATGGTTTGACCGAGAAGGAATTTCCGAGTAATTTTCGCTCCTTAAAAAGAGGGGTGAACACAACCCCAGCGGCTTCCCCAAGGCCGCCGCCAGAACAGCGCCAGACCTGTACAAAAACATAAATTCAATCAACGCACTTCTGACTGACATCACGTCATCGCACACATTCCGAGGACTCCATGCGACTGATTCTCCTCGGCGCTCCCGGCGCCGGTAAGGGCACCCAGGCCCAATTCATCCGCGAAAAATTCGGCATCCCCCAGATTTCCACCGGCGACATGCTGCGTGCCGCCGTCAAGGCCGGCACCCCCCTGGGCATCGAAGCCAAGAAGGTGATGGACGCCGGCGGCCTGGTTTCCGACGACATCATCATCGGTCTGGTGAAGGACCGCCTGCTGCAGGACGACTGCAAGGCCGGCTACCTGTTCGACGGTTTCCCCCGCACCATTCCCCAGGCCGAAGCCATGAAGGCTGCCGGCGTGGCCATCGACTTCGTGCTGGAAATCGACGTGCCCGACAGCGACATCATTTCCCGCATGAGCGGCCGTCGCGTGCATGTGGCCTCCGGCCGCACCTACCACGTCACCTTCAACCCGCCCAAGGTGGCCGGCAAGGACGACGAGACCGGTGAAGACCTGATCCAGCGCGACGACGACAAGGAAGAAACCGTCAAGAAGCGCCTGGACGTGTATCACTCCCAGACCAAGCCCCTGGTGGATTACTACGGCAAGTGGGCCGCCACCGGTGACGCCAACGCCCCCAAGTACCGCAAGATCGCCGGCGTCGGTTCCGTGGAAGACATCAAGAACGCGGCTTTCGCAGCGCTGAAGTAAGGGGAGGCGGATCACCATGGCGGTGAAAAACGCCTTCTACGCCCAGTCCGGCGGGCCCACCGCCGTGATCAACGCCTCCGCCTGCGCCGTCATCGAGACGGCGCGGGCCCATCCGGACAAAATCGGCAAGGTCTTCGCCGGGCGCAACGGCATCGTCGGCGCCCTCACCGAAGACCTGATCGACACCAGCCTGGAGTCCCCCGCGGACATCGCTCGGCTGCGCACCACCCCGGGAGCCGCCTTCGGCTCCTGCCGCTACAAGCTCAAGTCCATCGAAGAGCACCGGGCCCAGTACGAGCGTCTGATCGAGGTCTGCCGCGCCCACGACATCGGCTATTTCTTCTACAACGGCGGCAACGATTCCATGGACACCGCCTGGAAGGTTTCCCAGCTGTCCGAGAAGATGGGCCACCCGCTGATCTGCGTCGGCGTACCGAAGACGGTGGACAACGATCTGCCTCTCACCGACTGCTGCCCGGGCTTCGGCTCCGTGGCCAAGTATGTCGCCACCTCCATCCGCGAAGCGGGGCTGGACGTGGCCTCCATGGCCCGCACTTCCACCAAGATTTTCGTCCTCGAAGTCATGGGCCGCCATGCCGGCTGGATCACCGCCGCCTGCGGCCTGGCTTCCGGTGCCGGGGTCGGGACCGGCCAGCCGCCCCACATCCTGCTGTTCCCCGAAGTGCCCTTCGACGAGGCCGCCTTCCTGGCCCGGGTGCAGCAGTGCGTGGACCGCTACGACTATTGCACCATCGCCGTCTCCGAAGGCCTGAAGACGGCCGATGGCAAGTTCGTTTCCGAGCAGGGCGGCAAGGATGCCTTCGGCCATTCCCAGCTGGGCGGCGCCGGCCAGTGGATCGCCCAGCTGATCAAGGACAAGCTGGGCCACAAGTACCACTGGGCCCTGGCCGATTACCTGCAGCGGGCTGCCCGCCACATCGCCTCCAAGACCGATGCCGACCAGGCCTATGCCCTGGGCAAGGCGGCGGTGGAGCTGGCCGTGGCCGGACGCAATGCGGTGATGCCCACCGTGCAGCGCCTCGCCGACGCGCCCTACCGCTGGGAAGTGGGCGTGGCCGAACTGAAGGACGTGGCTAATGTGGAGCGCAAGATGCCGGCGGATTTCATCAGCGCCGACGGCTTCCACATCACCGACAAGTGCCGTGCCTACCTGGCGCCCCTGATCGAAGGGGAGGACTATCCGCCCTACCGGCACGGCCTGCCCGATTACGTCAGTCTGAAGAATATTGCCGTGCCCCGGCAGCTGGGAGAGTTCAAGGTGTAAGACCCAGCATCGCCCGGCGCGGCAGGAAAGGTTTGTTTCTCTGTAGCAAACCGGACCGTAAGGACGGACCATCGCCCGAACGGCCTGAGCTTTACCACTATCTAGGAGGGAGTTCATGTCATCAGGTCTGTTGTTAGCGCTAGTGTGTGCGGTGCTGGCGGTGCTTTACGGCGCCATCTCCAGCAAGTGGATCCTCGGCCTGCCCGCCGGTAACGAGCGGATGCAGGAAATCGCCAAGGCCATCCAGCAGGGGGCATCCGCCTATCTCAACCGGCAATACACCACCATCGGCATCGTCGGTGCGGTGCTGTTCGTCGTCATCGGCATTTTCCTCGCCTGGAGCACCGCCATCGGCTTCCTCATCGGTGCCGTGCTCTCCGGTGCCACCGGCTTCATCGGTATGAACGTCTCGGTGCGGGCCAACGTGCGCACCGCCGAGGCAGCCCGGGGCGGCATCGCCCCGGCCCTGGACGTGGCCTTCAAGGGCGGCGCCATCACCGGCATGCTGGTGGTGGGCCTGGCGCTCCTGGGGGTGGCCGGCTACTACGCCATCCTCAAGGCCGGCGCCGCGCCTGGCACCGACATCTACCACATCGTCGAGCCCCTGGTGGGCCTGGCCTTCGGCGGCTCCCTCATCTCCATTTTCGCCCGTCTCGGTGGCGGCATTTTCACCAAGGGCGCCGACGTGGGGGCCGACCTGGTGGGCAAGGTGGAAGCCGGCATTCCGGAGGATGACCCGCGCAACCCCGCCGTGATCGCCGACAACGTGGGCGACAACGTGGGCGACTGCGCCGGCATGGCGGCCGACCTGTTCGAGACCTACGCCGTGACCGTGGTGGCCACCATGGTGCTGAGCGCCCTCATGCTCAAGGGCGTGCCGGCGGCCAATGACAACCTGGTGGTGTATCCCCTGGCCCTGGGTGGCGTCTCCATCATCGCCTCCATCATCGGCTGCTTCTTCGTCAAGACCACGGAAGGTGGCAAGATCATGGCCGCCCTCTACCGCGGCCTGGCGGTGGCCGGCGTGCTGGCCCTGATCGCCTTCTATCCCATCACCACCTGGATGCTGCCGGAGGGCGTGCCCCTGGCGGACGGCAAGGTCATCGGCGTCAATGCCATCTTCGGCGCCTCCGTCGTCGGCCTGGTGCTGACCGCCGTGCTGGTGTGGATCACCGAGTACTACACGGGCACCGACTATGCGCCGGTGAAGCACGTGGCCTCGGCCTCCCAGACTGGCCATGCAACCAACATCATTGCCGGCCTGGGCGTCTCCATGAAGTCCACCGCCTGGCCGGTGCTGGCCGTGTGTCTGGCCATCCTGGTG
The DNA here is from genome assembly GCF_009177135.1 of Azospira sp. I09. Taxonomy (NCBI): domain Bacteria; kingdom Pseudomonadati; phylum Pseudomonadota; class Betaproteobacteria; order Rhodocyclales; family Rhodocyclaceae; genus Azospira; species Azospira sp. I09. The sequence goes on from NZ_AP021844.1 coordinate 90,086, forward strand.
GCCCACCATCTGGCCGGGCTCTACGGCATCGCCATCGCCGCCACCTCCATGCTCTCCATGACCGGCATCGTCGTCGCCCTGGACGCCTACGGCCCCATCACGGACAACGCCGGCGGCATCGCCGAAATGGCCGAGCTGCCCGACTCCGTGCGCGGCGTCACCGATCCCCTGGATGCGGTGGGCAACACCACCAAGGCCGTGACCAAGGGCTACGCCATCGGCTCCGCCGGCCTGGCCGCCCTGGTGCTGTTCGCCGACTACACCCACGCCCTGGAGTCGGCCGGCCAGTCCCTCAAGTTCGACCTCTCCGACCCCCTGGTGATCGTCGGCCTCTTCATCGGCGGCCTGATCCCCTACCTCTTCGCCGCCATGGCCATGGAGGCCGTGGGCCGGGCTGCCGGTTCGGTGGTGGAGGAGGTGCGGCGCCAGTTCCGCGAAGTGAAGGGCATCATGGAAGGCACGGCCAAGCCCGATTACTCCCGGGCGGTGGACATGCTGACCAAGTCCGCCATCAAGGAAATGATCCTGCCTTCCATCCTGCCGGTGCTGGTGCCGGTGCTGGTGGGACTGTTCCTCGGGCCCAAGGCCCTGGGCGGGGTGCTCATGGGCACCATCGTCACCGGTCTCTTCGTCGCCATCTCCATGACCACCGGCGGCGGCGCCTGGGACAATGCCAAGAAGTACATCGAGGACGGCCACTTCGGCGGCAAGGGTTCCGACGCCCACAAGGCGGCGGTGACCGGCGACACCGTGGGCGACCCCTACAAGGACACCGCCGGCCCGGCGGTGAATCCTCTGATCAAGATCATCAACATCGTGGCCCTGCTGATCGTGCCCCTGGTGGTGAAACTGATGGCCTGAGGCTTTCCTCCGGCAAGCAAAAGGCGGCTGCGGCCGCCTTTTTTCATGGCCGTGCCGGCGGCGGGCTAGCGGCCGCCGGCCACGTCCAGGATGGCGCCGGTGGTGTAGGAGGCTTCCTCCGACAGCAGCCAGAGAATGGCCTTGGCCACTTCCTCCGGCGTGCCGCCCCGCTGCATGGGAATGCCAGTACGCAGCCGTTCCACCCGGCCCGGCTCGCCGCCACTGGCATGGATGTCGGTGTCGATGAGGCCGGGAGCCACCGCATTGACGCGGATGCCTTCCGCCGCCACCTCCCGGGCCAGACCCAGGGTGAGGGTGTCGATGGCGGCCTTGGAGGCGGCGTAGTCCACGTATTCCCCGGCCGCGCCCAGGCGGGCGGCGCGGGAGGAGAGATTGACGATGGCGCCGCCGTGGCCGCCATGGCGGGTGGACAGGCGGCGCACCGCTTCCCGGCAGCAGAGGAAGGTGCCGATCACGTTGGTGGCGAAGATGCGCTGCAGGCGATCCCCGTCCATGTCCTCGACCCGGGTCTGGTGCTCCAGGATGCCGGCGTTGTTGACCAGGGCCGTGAGGGGGCCGAACCGCTGTTCCGCCGCGGTGAAGAGGGCCCGGATTTCCTCTTCACGGCTGATGTCGGCCTGGAAAGCCAATATCGGCGCGCCTTCCCGGCCACTATCCCGGCCGCTTTCCCGGGTCACTTCCGCCACCAGCTGTTTCGCCGCCGCCGTATCCTGGCGGTAGCTGAAGCACACCGCGTAGCCGGACCGGGCCGCCAGGCGCACGGTGGCGGCACCGATGCCGCGGGAACCGCCGGTGATGAGGAGGGTCTTGTGCATGGGCTGACTCCTTGTGTCATGGGGCGGCCGTCGCCCCGCCGGCCCAGCTTAGCGGGCCGGGCCGGCGGCGTCCATGGCTGTTTCCCCGGGAGGCGGGTCTGTGGCAGCATGCCTCCTCCGCCACGCCCGACTGCCGCCATGAGCCCTGTCTTTCATACCGCCCGCGCCGACATTCCCGCCTACCGCACCAAGGACGGCTCGGAAATCCGCGAGCTGATGCATCCCGACGTCCACGGCAACCGCCTGCAGAGCCTGGCCGAGGCCACGGTGCCGCCGGGAACGCGCACCCTGCTGCACCGGCACCGCCTGAGCGAGGAGCTGTACCACGTCACCGCCGGCCACGGCGTCATGACCCTGGGGGAGCGGCGTTTCCTCATCGCCGTCGGCGATACCGTGCATATCGCCCCGGGCACCGCCCATGCCCTGGAGAACAGCGGCGACCAGCCCCTGGTGGTGCTGTGTGCCTGCAGCCCGGCCTACCGCCACGACGATACGGAACTGCTGGAAGCGGAAGCGGGGAGCGGCGTCTGACCATGGCCTTCGATTTCGATACCCCGGTGGAGCGCCGGGGCAGCGACAGCTTCAAGTGGGGCCGCTACGCCGGCCGGGACGTGCTGCCCCTGTGGGTGGCCGACATGGATTTCGCGGCACCGCCGGCGGTGCTGGAAGTCCTGCGGCAGCGGGTGGATCACGGCGTCTTCGGTTACGGCGGGGCCACGCCCGAGGTGACCGGGAGCGTGCTTCAGGCCCTGGACCGGGATTACGGCTGGCAGGTGCAGGCCGAGTGGCTGGTGTGGCTGCCCGGCCTGGTCACCGGTCTCAACGTGGCCTGCCGGGGGCTGGCGGGGCCGGGGGAGACGGTGCTCTCGGCAGTGCCCGTCTATCCGCCCTTCCTCTCCGCTCCGGCCCTGTCGGAGCGGCGCCTGGCCACGGTGCCGCTGCACTGCCAGGAGGGGCGCTGGTGCTGGGACTTCGCTGCCCTGGAAGCGGCGCTGCAGGCCGATCCCCGGCCGTCCCTGCTGCTCCTCTGCCATCCCCACAATCCGGTGGGCCGGGCCTGGAGCCGGAGCGAACTGGAGACGGTGGCAGAGCTGTGCGGGCGTTACGACGTGCTGGTCTGCTCCGACGAAATCCACGCCGACCTGCAACTGGAACCCTGCGCCCGCCACCTGCCTTTCGCCTGCCTCGACGCCGAAGCCGCCCGGCGCAGCGTCACCCTCATGGCGCCCTCCAAGACCTACAACATCCCGGGGCTGTCCTGCGCCTTCGCGGTGATTCCCGACAGCACCATCCGTCGCCGCTTCACCCGGGCCATGGCGGGCATCGTGCCCCACGTCAATGTACTGGGACTGGCCGCCTGCGGTGCCGCCTACGCCCACGGCGAGCCGTGGCGCGAGGCCCTGCTGGCCTATCTGCGGCAGAACCGGGAACGGGTGGTACAGGCGGTGGCCGGCTGGCCGGGGCTGGAGATGGTGGCGCCGGAAGCCACCTATCTGGCCTGGATCGACGCGCGGCAGAGCGGCCTGGAGGAGCCGGCCCGGGCTTTCGAGGCCGCCGGCGTGGGGCTGTCGGATGGCCGGGAGTTTGGCGCTCCCGGTTTTGTCCGTCTCAATTTCGGCTGCCCCGGGACCACCCTGGAGGCAGCCCTGGAGCGCATGGGGCGGCTGCTCAGGCCTTGAGGGCAGGGTTGAGGCTGTAGGTGCCGGTCAGCTGGGCCTGGGCCAGGATGTGTCCCTCCATGGCCTGACGCAGGTCGGCGCCGCTGAAGCGGCCCGTCACCGGCAGCTGTTCCACGTCCAGGGCGTAGATGGTGAATACGTAGCGGTGCCGCAGGGCATCGTTCCAGGGCGGGCAGGGGCCATCGTAGCCGTAGTAGTCGCCGCTCATGTCGCCGTCGCCGGCGAACCAGCCGGTGTAGTCGTTGATGCCGTGGCGGCTGCCTTCCAGGCTGGCGGGGCCGGGCTTGCCCCGGGGTGTCACTTCGCTGCAGAACTCGCCGGCCCGAATTTCCCGGCGCATGGCGGAGATGTCCGTCAGCACCCAATGGAAGAAATCCACCCGGGGCAGGTCGGCCGGCACGCTGCGGCCTTCCTGGTTCACGTCGTCGCCTGAGGACGGCACGTCGGGGTCGTGGCAAATGAGGGCGAAGGAGCGGGTGCCGATGGGCACGTCGCTCCAGCGGAGGTGGGGGTTGTGGTTACCCCCGAGGCAAACGTGGTGCTGGGCGTGGGGGATACAGAAGGCGAATTCCCCGGGAATCGGCTGGCCGTCGCTGAAGCTCTTGCTTTCCAGTTTCACGTTGCACTCCTCCTTGAAAAGTGCCGGTCGTCGGACTATTCCGCGGCCCGGCGTTTGAAGTCCCTCATTCTAAAGCCAAGTGCATAAAGGGTGGCGAAGTAGGCGAATATGCCGCCGGCCACCAGGGCTCCCAGATGCAACAGGCGTTGCAGGGTGGAATAGAGCAGCCAGTCTGCCTCCCGGCCCATGCCCAGCCACAGGGCGGCGCCGAGCACCGCCAGGGCCGCCAGCAGCTTCAGCAGGAACGGCAGCCAGCCCGCCTGGGGCCGGTAGATGTCGTGCCGGCGCAGGCCCTGATAAAGCAGGAAGGCGTTGAGGCAGGCGGCCAGACCGATGGAAAGGGCCAGGCCGGCATGACCCAGGTCGAGGAGGACGACGAAGAGCAGGTTCATGGCCTGGGTGGCGCAGAGGGAGGCCAGGGCGATCTTCACCGGGGTGCGGATGTTCTGCCGGGCGTAGAAGCCGGGCGCCAGGACCTTGACCAGGATCAGGCCGGTGAGGCCCACGGCGTAGGCCGCCAGGGCGTCCCGGGTGTGGAACACGTCGGCGCCGGTGAAGGCGCCGTGGTGGAAGAGGGTGGCGATCAGGGGCACGCCCAGGATGGCCAGGGCCAGGGCCGCCGGCAGGGTCAGCAGCAGGCACAGACGCAGGCCCCAGTCGAGCAGGCGGGCATAGTCCTCACCCTTGCCGTCGGCGTGGTACTTGGCCAGGGAGGGCAGGAGGATGGTGCCGAGGGCGGCGCCCAGCAGGCCGGAGGGGAATTCCATGAGCCGGTCGGCGTAGTAGAGCCAGGAGACGGAGCCGCTCTGCAGGAAGGAGGCGAACACGGTGTTGATGAGCAGGCTCACCTGGCTGACCGAGACGCCCAGCACCGCCGGGGCCATCAGGCGCAGGATGCGGCGCACCCCCTCGTCCTTCCAGTCGAAGCGGAAGCGGGGCAGCATGCCGATGCGGCGCAGGGCCGGCAGTTGCAGCCCCAGTTGCAGCACGCCGCCGACAAAGACGGCCCAGCCCAGCACCAGGGCCGGCTGGTCGAACCAGGGCGTGGCGAAGAGGGCCAGGGCGATGAAGCTGACATTGAGCAGTACCGGCGTGAAGGCCGGCAGGGCAAAGCGGCTCCAGGTGTTGAGGATGCCCCCCGACAGGGCCACCAGGGACATGAACAATATGTAGGGGAAGGTGATGCGGGTCAGGGTCACCGTCAGTTCGAACTTTTCCGCCTCGGCGGCAAAGCCGGGGGCGGAGATGTAGACCAGGATGGGGGCGCCGGCAACGCCGAGGGCGGTGACCAGGGTCAGGATAAGGAAGAGCAGGGTGGCGACCCGGTCTACCAGGTGGCGGGCCTCTTCCTCGCCGCGGCGATTCTTGTATTCCCCCAGGATGGGGACGAAGGCCTGGGAGAAGGCCCCCTCGGCAAAGAGGCGGCGCAGCAGGTTGGGCAGCTTGAAGGCGACGAAGAAGGCGTCGGTGGCCAGGCCGGCGCCGAAGGCCCGGGCGATGACGAAGTCCCGGACGAAGCCGAGCAGGCGGGAGAGCAGGGTCATGCCGCTGACGGTGACCAGGGCGCGAAGCAGATTCATAGACGGGAAGCGTGGGGCCGGGGTGCCGGCGGCGTGGCGAAGGCGCTATATTAGCCCGTCCCCGGGCCGCGGGCGGGGCGAAAAGGTCAATTGCATGTAGTGCTTGCCTTTTTTCTGGCGAACCGGTAAACTCGCGCCCTTTCGATTAACCCCCGTTTTCAGGAAGAATTCATGGCCAACAGCGCTCAAGCCCGCAAACGCGCGCGCCAGTCCGAGAAGCAACGCGCTCACAATGCCAGCCTGCGCTCCACGCTGCGTACGGCTATCAAGCGCGTCCAGAAGGCCGTTCTGGCCGGCGACAAGGCTGCCGCACAAACCGTATTCCAGCAATCCGTCGCCGTTCTGGACCGTATTGCCGACAAGAAAATCATCCACAAGAACAAGGCCTCCCGTCACAAGAGCCGCCTGTCCGCTGCGATCAAGGCCCTGGCTGCCTGATCTCCCGGTCTCCGGATGAAAAAAACGGCACCTGCGGGTGCCGTTTTTGTTTTCTGGCTCCCGGGGAGCCGGTATTCGTGGTCTTGCTGGTGTCGGGTGTGGTGTAAGCGTGCTTCGGCGGCGGGATGCCGGCCGATATCGGAGCGTCAGTTGTGGGGGCGTTCGGCGCCTTCGACGACCTGCAGTTCGTTGTCGTTGGCAAAGTTGAGCATGAACTTGTAGGCCATGGGTTCGAGGCGGCCCAGTTGGGCGTCCACGAACACGGCTTTTTCGCCCTGAAAGGTACAGGGGCCGACGAAGGGGGAGTATTTCATCTTCTTTTCGGCGCCAAAGGCAGACATGACGCCGCACAGGCGTTCAGCCCAGTCGCTGGGGCGAAATTTTCGCCCCTCCCGGGTCAGGCCGACAATGATGAAGTTGGGGGCTGCGTCTGTTGTCATGTCTCCACGTATTCTTATCGACTCGCCGGTGCCTTGTGGGTGCCGGTCGGGGTGGTGTGGATGTCGGGATGATGTCCGACTGCATCGGCGGGGAGGCTCCTCCGTGCGCCGCGAAGCATTCTAGCAGAAATGCCGCATTCGTCGTCGCTGGCGGCGGGCGGATTTTCCCGGGAACGGGTGTCGGCGGGTTTTGTTTTCGAGAATGTTCAATGAAATTATGGTGGTGCGTTGCATAGTTAAATGTCTGTGCATATACTGCATCCCATCCCATCCCATTGAATTAAAGGGGGTCGTCGTGACGCCCGTCTTTTTCACCAAGTTCAGTTTCCGCATCCGCACCCGTACCGGTGCGGTGGTGGATCATCTGACCATTCAGGGACGCGATGAGGGTGAAGCCCAGCGCAAGCTGCGCCAGATGTACCGGGACTGCGAGGTGCTGGAGGCCCGCCGTCTGGCGGTGACCGGCCGGGCCGGGGCCAGCTTCGAGGAGGTGGTGGATTTGCTGTCCGGTTGAGCGGACGGTATTCCGGTAACGAGGGGCGCTGCGGCGCCCTTTTGCATTTCAGAGGAAGTCGCTGCCCCGCAGTTCGTCATGCAGGGCCAGGTAGTCCTGGGCGCCGTTGCTGGCAAAGGCGTGGGTGAACACGTCCTGGTTGAGGGAGGGGCTTTCGGCGACCGCCACGTTCTCGGAGATGGCGGTGCGGCAGACCTCGTCGCCGAAGGCGGCACAGAGGCGCTGGCGGATGTCCTCGCTCATGCGCCGGCGCCTGTCGAAACGGGTGAGCACGTAGCGCCGCGCCACGCGCCGCTTCAGCACCGGCTCCAGGATGTCCAGGGTGCGGGCCATGTGGAAGGCGGCCTGGAGCGAGAGGAAGTCGGTGGAGACGGGGATCAGCACCCGTTCCACGGCAAAGATGGCGTTGAGGGCCAGGACGCCCACGTAGGGGCAGCAGTCGATCAGGGTGACCCGTTCGCCCTTGCTCTCTTCCAGGTGGTTGAGTCCCAGGCGCAGCTTGTTGAGGATGGTGGGGCCCTTGCCGTAGATGGAGTCCACCTTGATCAGCTGCTGGTGCGAGGGGATCAGGGTGCCGATCTCCGGCCAGGGCAGTTCCAGGTCGCCCAGGGGGCGGTTGTCCTGGTAGAAGGAATAGAGGGTGTGCTCCACCTGGTTGGGGGCGCCGCCGTGGATGCTGGAGAGGTGTCCCTGGGGGTCCAGGTCCAGGAGCAGGGGCGGGCGGTTGTGGCGGATGCTGGCGGCGGCAAGGTTGAGGGTGGTGGTCGTCTTGCCGACGCCGCCTTTCTGGTTGAAGATCGCCAGCCGGGGCATGTTGGAGTCCTGTTCGGTCTAGGTTTTACGGCACTCTCGGGCCGGGTGTCGCCTATACAAGGCGGCGTTTTTCGCTTAGTATTCAACCTTTAGCAACCCCGTATTTCTGGGCTTTTCACTACAGCACAGCACCGGGTACGGGGGCGCCACGGCGGCGGCACTGGCCGCCGTTTGTCATTCTCGCGCCCCTCGCCCGTCACTTCAAGGCAAGGTCATGCCCCACCTGATGAATACCTACGCCCGCCTGCCGGTGGCTTTCAGCCATGGCGAGGGGAACCGGATCTACGATACCGACGGCAAGTGTTATCTGGACGCCCTGTCTGGCATCGCCGTCAATACCCTGGGTCACAACCATCCCAAGCTGGTCAATGCCATCGCCAGCCAGGCGGCTCGGGTGCTGCACACCTCCAATCTATACCGGATTCCCCTGCAGGAGGAGCTTGCCGATCGTCTGGCCGGGCTTTCCCGCATGGAAGAGGTCTTTTTCTGCAACTCCGGTTGCGAAGCCAACGAGGCCGCCATCAAGCTGGCCCGCTTCTTCGGCCATCAGAAGGGCGTCGATGCGCCGGTCATCATCGTCATGGAAAAGGCCTTCCACGGCCGCACCCTGGCGACCCTGTCGGCCACCGGCAACCGCAAGGCCCAGGCCGGCTTCGAGCCCCTGGTCTCCGGTTTCGTGCGGGTGCCGTACAACGACCTGGACGCCATCCGCGCCGCCGCCGAGCTGAATCCCAATGTAGTGGCCGTGCTGCTGGAAATGGTGCAGGGCGAAGGCGGCATCCATGTGGCCGATCCGGAATTCCAGCGCGGCCTGCGCAGCTTGTGCGACGAGAAGGACTGGCTCCTGATGTGCGACGAAGTGCAGTGCGGCATGGGCCGTACCGGCACCTGGTTCGGCTTCCAGCATGCCGGCATCCTGCCCGACGTGGCCACCCTGGCCAAAGGCCTGGGCTCCGGTGTGCCCATCGGCGCCTGCATGACCGCGGGCAAGGCTGCCGGCCTGTTCAAGCCGGGCAACCACGGCTCCACCTTCGGCGGCAATCCGCTGGCCTGTGCCGCGGCCCTGACCACCATCGCCTGCATCGAGGAAGAAAAGCTGCGGGAAAACGCCGTGGCCCAGGGCGAGGCCATCCGTCGCGGGCTCAGCGAAGCCCTGGCCGGTGTCAGTGGCCTGGTGGAGATTCGCGGTAAGGGCCTGATGCTGGGCATCGAGTTGGACCGCCCCTGCGGCGAACTGGTGGCCAAAGGCCTGGAGGCTGGCCTGCTGATCAACGTCACCGCCGAGAAGGTGGTGCGCCTGTTGCCTGCATTGACTTTCAGCGTGGCGGATACCCAGGAGCTGGTGCAGCGCCTGGCCGCCCTGATCAAGGAGTTCCTGACGGCCTGAGGCAGTCGGGGAGGGGAGACCACTATGTCGTCAATCAAGCATTTTCTGCAGTTCAAGGATTTCACCCGGGAAGAGTTCGACTACCTGTTCGCGCGCACCCGCTGGATCAAGGACCAGTTCAAGAACTACAAGCAGTACTGGCCCCTGACCGATCGCACCCTGGTGATGATTTTCGAGAAGGCCAGCACCCGTACCCGCCTCTCCTTCGAGGCCGGCATGCAGCAGCTGGGCGGTTCCGCCATCTACCTCAACACCCGCGATTCCCAGCTGGGCCGCGGCGAACCGGTGGAGGATGCGGCCCAGGTCATCTCCCGCATGAGCGACATCGTCATGATCCGCACCTTCGAGCAGGAGATCATCGAGCGCTTCGCTGCCAACTCCCGGGTGCCGGTGATCAACGGCCTGACCAACGAATACCACCCGTGCCAGATCATGGCCGACATCTTCACCTACATCGAGCACCGGGGCCCCATCCAGGGCAAGACCGTGGCCTGGATCGGCGATTCCAACAACGTCTGCAACACCTGGCTGCAGGCGGCCGAAGTGCTGGATTTCAACGTCCACGTCTCCACGCCTCCGGGCTACGAGGTGGAAGCGGAGCGGGCGGGCCTCTACGGCACCGCCAATTTCGAGCAATTTAGCGATCCCATGGAAGCGGCCAAGGGGGCCGACATCGTCACCACCGACGTGTGGACCTCCATGGGTTTCGAAGCTGAAAACGAGGAACGCCTGAAGGACTTCGCCGACTGGCAGGTCGATGGCGACATGATGCGTATCGCCAAGTCCGACGCCATTTTCCTCCATTGCCTGCCGGCCCACCGTGGCGAGGAAGTGACCGCCGAAGTGATCGACGGTCCCCAGTCCGCAGTCTGGGATGAGGCGGAGAACCGGCTGCACACCCAGAAGGCCCTGATGGAGTATCTGCTCCTGGGCCGCGTCAATTCTTAATCTTTGCAGGGAAGCATCATGAGCGACATCAAGAAAGTGGTTCTCGCCTACTCCGGCGGCCTCGACACCTCCGTCATCCTCAAGTGGCTGCAGGATACCTACCAGTGCGAAGTGGTGACCTTCACCGCCGACCTGGGCCAGGGCGAGGAACTGGAACCGGCCCGCACCAAGGCCCTGAAGTTCGGCATCAAGCCCGAGAACATCTTCATCGACGATCTGCGCGAAGAGTTCGTGCGCGACTTCGTCTTCCCCATGTTCCGCGCCAACACCGTCTATGAAGGCGAGTACCTGCTGGGCACCTCCATCGCCCGCCCCCTGATCGCCAAGCGCCTGATCGAGATCACCAACCTGACCGGTGCCGATGCCATCTCCCACGGCGCCACCGGCAAGGGCAACGACCAGGTGCGCTTCGAGCTGGGCGCCTACGCCCTCAAGCCCGGCGTCAAGGTCATCGCCCCCTGGCGCGAATGGGACTTGCTGTCCCGCGAGAAGCTGCTGGCCTATGCCGAGCAGCATGGCATCCCCGTCGAGATGAAGCACAAGCAGGGCGGTTCTCCCTACTCCATGGACGCCAACCTGCTGCACATCTCCTACGAAGGCCGTCACCTGGAGAACCCCGCCGCCGAGGCCGAAGAAGACATGTGGCGCTGGACCGTCTCCCCGGAGAACGCTCCCGATGCCGCCGAATACCTGGATCTGGAATTCGTCCAGGGCGACCTGGTGGCCATCAACGGCCAGAAGATGAAGGCCCACGAACTGCTGGCCAAGCTCAACGAGCTGGGTGGCAAGCACGGCATCGGCCGCCTGGACCTGGTGGAAAACCGCTACGTCGGCATGAAGTCCCGCGGCTGCTATGAAACCCCGGGGGGCACCATCCTGCTGCGCGCCCACCGCGCCATCGAATCCATCACCCTGGACCGGGAAGTCGCCCACCTCAAGGACGACCTCATGCCCCGCTACGCCAGCCTGGTGTACAACGGCTACTGGTGGGCGCCCGAGCGCAAGGCCCTGCAGACCCTGATCGACCACACCCAGCAGACCGTGAACGGTACCGTGCGCCTCAAGCTGTACAAGGGCAACGTCATCGTCGTGGGCCGCGATTCCAAGACCGACTCCCTGTTCGATCCGACCATCGCCACCTTCGAGGACGATGCCGGCGCCTACGACCAGAAGGATGCGGGCGGCTTCATCAAGCTCAACGCCCTGCGCATGCGCATCGCCGCCAACCTCAAGGCACGCAAGGGTTAAGCGGAGGGTTTGGTGGAAAGCACCCTCTTCGGCTTTACGGAAGCCCAGATCTCCGAATTCGGCGTCACTTTCGGGATCGGGGCTTTCATCCTCTACATGCTGTTCATCATCGGCGAGCTGGCCTACAAGTCCAAGGCCGGCAAGGTCGGTACCTTCGTCCTGTTTTTCGTGCTGTCTCTGGGGATGCTCGGCTTCATCTCCAAGACCTTCATCCAGAAATTGTGGGGAATCTGATGTCTCAATTCGATAATGTTTCCGTGGTCAAGGCTGCCAACGTCTACTTCGACGGCAAGTGCGTCAGCCACACCGTGATTTTTGCCGACGGCTCCAAGAAGACCGTGGGCGTGATCCTGCCCGCCAGCCTGACCTTCAACACCGGCGCTCCCGAAGTCATGGAAACCGTGGCCGGTGCCTGCCGCTATCGCCTCAAGGGCGAGACGGAATGGAAGACTTCCGGTGCCGGTGAGTCCTTCAACGTGCCGGGCAATTCCAGCTTCGACATCGAAGTGACCGGCGAGCCCTACCACTACGTCTGCTACTTCGGTTAAGCGAGGACCGTCATGCCGTCTTTCGATTTTTCCTCTGAAGTGGACATGGTGGCGCTGAAGAACGCCGTCGATGCCACCGGCAAGAAGATCGTCGGCCGCCACGACTTCAAGGGCACCACCGCCAAGGTGGAGCTCAACGAGAAGGACAAGGTCATCACGGTCTACGGCGACTCCGACTTCCAGCTCGACCAGATCAAGACCATTCTCTTTCCCGAAATGGAAAAGAAGGAGCCGGACTGCGTCAAGCGCCTGGACCAGCAGGCCGTGCAGAAGGTCTCCGGCGACAAGGTGAAGCAGGACCTGAAGATCAAGATCGGCATCGAGAGCGAGCTGGCGAAGAAGATCGTCAAGCTGGTGAAGGACTCCAAGCTCAAGGTGCAGGCTGCCATCCAGGGCGACACGGTGCGCGTCACCGGCGCCAAGCGCGATGTGCTGCAGGAAACCATTGCCCTGGTGAAGAAGTCCATTACCGACTTCCCCATCAAGTACGGCAATTTCCGCGACTGAACCGGCGTTCTCCGCCTGCATGAAAAACGGCGCCCGCGGGCGCCGTTTTCTTTTGCCGTAGTCCTGTCAGCGGCGCAGGTTGGCGATCCAGGCCCCGTACAGGCGGTCGGCCAGCTGCCGCATGGCGGGCAGGCGCCATTCGATTTCGGCCACCATCTGCTCGGGCGTCTGGCCGGCAGGATGCCGGGCGGCGGCCCGGGCTTCGTCCGCCCAGTCGCTGCTCCAGGTAGCGATCAGCTCCGGCGTCATTTCCACATGGCACTGCATGGCCAGGTGGGGCCCCAGGGCGAACATCTGGTTGGCGCAGAAATCGTTGGTGAGCAGGCGCACGGCCTGGGGCGGCAGGGAGAAGGTTTCGCCGTGCCACTGGAAAACGGTGACTTCGCCCCCCAGGCCGTTGAACCAGTGGCCGGGAATTTCACCCTCCTCGATGCGGGCCGTGCCCCAGCCGATTTCCTTGATTGGATTAGGCGTCACCTGGCCGCCCAGGGCTTTGGCCATGAGCTGGCCGCCGAGGCAGTGCCCCAGTACCGGGATGCCGGCAGCGACGGCGCTGCGGATCAGGGCGCAGGTATGGTCGATCCAGGGCAGGGGGTCGTTCACACTCATGGGGCCACCCATGAAACAGAGGCCGGCATAGGCCTCCGGCGAGGCCGGCACGGGGGCGCCGGCATCCACGGGAATCAGCTCCCAGTCGATGCCGTGGCCTTCCAGGAATGTGGCAAAATAGCCCGGACCTTCTGTCGGAGTATGGCGAAAAATGGCAACGGGACGCATGGCAGGGAAATGGGGCGGAAGGATGGCGACGGGGCATTCTAGTCTGGGCTGGCTGTCATGCCTATGTCTTTTGCAGGCAGCGCCCCTGCAGGCTGTCGAAGTCGGCATTGCCGGCGTCTTCCCCAACAAGGCCCTGCTGGTCATCGACGGCGCCCCGCCCAAGGGCGTGGCCGTGGGCCAGAAGACGGAGCAGGGCGTGAAGCTGGTGGCGGTGGAGGACGGTGCCGCCATCATCGAGGTGGACGGCAAGCGGCGCACCCTGCGGGTGGGCCAGAGCGTCGTCTCCCAGCAATCTTCCGACCGCACCCCCACCCTGACCCTGTCTTCCGATGCCAGCGGCCATTTCTACGCCACCGGCAACATCAACGGCGGCACCATCCGCTTCCTGGTGGACACGGGTGCTACTATGGTTTCCATCGGCGCGTCCGATGCCCGCCGTCTGGGCCTCGACCTGCGCAATGCCCAGGTCGGTTATACCCAGACAGCCAACGGCACGGCGCGGGTGTATAAGGTACTTCTGTCCACCGTGCGCATCGGCGACGTCACCCTGACCGATGTGGATGGCCTGGTGCACGAGAGCGACATGCCCATCGCCCTGCTCGGCATGAGTTTTCTCAACCGCATGGAAATGCAGCGGGACGGGCAGCGCATGATTCTAAAAAAACGTTATTGATTCCCCCTGGAGGAACCCCCAATGCCCCAACGTGATCAGGAAATCGCCCTGCTGCGCGAAGAACTGGAACTGCTCATGGGCGAGCGTCACTTGCTGCTGCAGATCGTCGGTGCCGCCGCCAGCCTCATCGCCGGCCTGGACAGCAAGCGCCTGCCGGTCGGCGCCGTGGAGGCCGCCGATCTGGTGGCGACCCACATCAACCGCCTGCCGGAAGAAACCCTGCAGGACGCCCTGCAGGCCGTCAGTGCCGAGATCGAGGAAAGCGGTGCTGAAACCCATTGACGGTCCGGCCGGCGTGGTGGACCTGGAGCGCCTCCGTGCCAGCCTTTCCGCCGAACCCCTGGCGGCCCCGCCGATCCTGGAAGACGGCATCGGCAACGAAACCCTGACGCCGGCTGCCGTCCTCTTTCCCATCGTGCTGCGGGAAAGCCATCCCACGGTGCTGCTGACCCAGCGCACCTCCCACCTGCGGGACCATGGCGGCCAGGTCAGCTTTCCCGGCGGCCGGGTGGAGGAGGTGGACCAGTCCCCCATCCACACCGCCCTGCGGGAGACCGAGGAAGAGATCGGCATGTCCCCGGAACTGGTGGAAGTGCTCGGCTACCTGCCGGAGTACCGCACCAGCACTGGCTTTCGCGTCACCCCGGTGGTGGGCCTGGTGCGCCCGCCCTTCACCCTGCGGCCCGACCCCTTCGAGGTGGCCGAAGTTTTCGAAGTACCCCTGGCCTTCCTCCTGGACCCGGCCAATCGCCAGCGCCACTCCCGGGAGTGGCGGGGGCGGCTGCGCCACTATTTCGCCATGCCCTATGGCGACTACTTCATCTGGGGCGCCACCGCCGGCATGATCGTCTCCCTGGCCGACCGTCTCGGCTACCCGGCGACACCGCTGTAGGATGCCCGCCGCTCCCGGCTGTCATCTGCAGGCCGGGGCGAAATGTGTTATCTTGGACCTTCTCCGACAGGGGCGCTGGCAAAGCATTTGGCGGTTGCGTGGTTTCCGCGCCGAGCCACCTGCCAGGCGGCTCCCTGCTTCCGATCAACATCGCGCCTCAAGTTCGGGATGAGCCTTTTTTCCCTGATCGCGGCCCTGTTCCTCGAACAGTTCCGGCCGCTACCCAATCGCCTTTTGCTGGAACCGGTGGGTCGCTATGCCGACTTCCTGGAGTCGCGCCTCAACGCCGGCGACTCGCGGCATGGCCTGATCGCCTGGCTGGCCGCCGTGCTGCCGCCGGTGCTGCTGGCGGCCGGCATCTATTACCTGCTCTGTGCCGTGACGCCGCTGCTGGGGTGGGCCTGGAACGTCCTGGTGCTGTATCTGACCATGGGCTTCCGCCAGTTCAGCCATCATTTCACCGACATCCACCTGGCCCTGCGCATGGGTGACGTGCCCCGGGCCCGCCAGCTCCTGGCCGAATGGCGGGGCCGTTCCGCCGAAGGGCTGTCGTCCAGCGAGGTGGCCCGCCTGGCCATCGAGGAGGCCCTGGCCGCTTCCCACCGCCATGTTTTCGCCGTGATCCTCTGTTTTGTCCTGCTGCCCGGTCCCTGCGGTGCCGTGCTGTACCGCCTCGCCGGCATTCTGGCCGAGCGCTGGGGCCAGCGGCAGGATGAAGAATTCGGCGACTTTGGCAAATTTTCGCAACAAATCTTTGCCATCATCGACTGGCTGCCCCTGCGAGCCACCGCTGCCGCCTTCGCCGTGGTCGGAGATTTCGAGGATGCGGTCTATTGCTGGCGCACCCAGGCCGGCCAGTGGGCCGACCACGAGTTGGGCATCGTGTTGTCCAGCGGTGCCGGTGCCCTCGGCGTGCGTCTCGGCCAGCCCCTGGTGGAAGGCGGCGAGGTCACCGACCGGGCTGAACTGGGAGTCGGCGAGGAAGCCGATGTGGATTTCATGCAGAGCACGGTGGGCCTGGTTTGGCGGGCCCTGGTGCTGTGGCTGTTGCTGTTGCTGTTGATCGGGCTCGCCACTTGGGTGGGTTGATAAGTCAGTTATAACAAGGAGATGCTCATGAGCAAGGAAATCGTAGTTCTGTCCGCCGTTCGTTCCGCTGTGGGTGGTTTTGGCGGTTCCCTGGCTGGCATGGAACCCGCCGAGCTGGGTGGCCTGGTCGTCAAGGAAGCCATTGCCCGTGCCGGTGTGGACCCCAAGGCTGTGACCTTTGCCACCGTCGGCAACTGTATCCCCACCGAAACCCGCTACGCCTATGTCGCTCGTCTGGCCACCATCCAGGGCGGCATGTCCATGGATTCCGTGGCCTTCGCCGTGAACCGTCTGTGCGGTTCCGCCATGCAAGCCATCGTCTCCTCCGCCCAGGCCATCATGCTGGGTGATGCGGACTACGCCATCGGCGGCGGCGTCGAAGTCATGTCCCGCGGCGCCTACCTGATGCCGGCCCTGCGCTCCGGCGCCCGCATGGGCGACACCAAAGCCATCGACGCCATGGTCTCCGTGCTGACCGACCCCTTCGGCGTCGGCCACATGGGCATCACCGCCGAAAACCTGGTGACCAAGTGGGGCCTGACCCGGGAAGAGCAGGACGCCTTCGCCCTGGAATCCCAGAACCGCGCCGCCAAGGCCATCGCCGAAGGCCGCTTCAAGAGCCAGATCGTGCCCATCACCTTCCAGACCAAGAAGGGCGACGTGGTCTTCGATACCGATGAGCATCCCCGCGCCACCACCATGGAAGCCCTGGCCAAGATGAAGGCCGCCTTCAAGAAGGACGGTTCCGTCACTGCCGGCAACGCTTCCGGCATCAATGACGCCGCCGCCTTCCTGGTGCTGGCCGATGCCGCCAAGGCCGCCGCTGCCGGCCACAAGCCCATTGCCCGCCTGGTGTCCTACGCCATCGCCGGCGTGCCCAACGAAATCATGGGCGAAGGTCCGATCCCGTCCTCCAAGCTGGCCCTGCAGAAGGCCGGCCTGACCCTGGACCAGATCGACGTCGTCGAATCCAACGAAGCCTTTGCCGCCCAGTCCCTGGCTGTGGCCAAGGGCCTGGGTCTGGACCCTGCCAAGACCAACGTCAATGGCGGCGCCATCGCCCTGGGGCACCCGGTTGGTGCAACCGGTGGCGTCATCGTCACCAAGTTGTTGCATGAAATGCAGCGTTCCGGTGCCCGTTACGGCATGGCCACCATGTGCATCGGCGGCGGCCAGGGCATTACCACCATCTACGAACGCATCTAAAACAAAGGCTTAGGCTGAAAAGCCCGGCGGGAGTCATCCCGCCGGGCTTTTTTTCGTCTGGCGGGCACGATCTGTGATTCATGCTAAGGGCAATTGCAATGAAGTTGAGATAACATCGCGAGGCCATCCAAATGAGAGTGGCTCTCAGGGAGTAGTAGGGAAACATGAAAAACAATCTTCCCGTTACACAAGTCGAAGTGCCCTTCATCAAGGGCAAGTACATCGTTTCGAAAACCGATCTGAAGGGGATCATCACCTACGCCAACGACACCTTTGTCGAGCTGAGCGGCTTCACCCGGGATGAACTGATCGGCAAGAACCACAATCTGGTGCGCCATCCGGACATGCCGCCAGCCGCCTTTGCCGATCTGTGGATTTCGGTGAAGGAAGGCCGTCCCTGGCGCGGTATCGTCAAGAACCGCTGCAAGAACGGCGACCATTACTGGGTCGATGCCCTGGTGGTGCCGGTGCGGCAGAAGGGCCAGACCATCGGTTACATGTCGGTGCGTACCGAGCCCTCCCGGGCCCAGGTGCAGTCTGCCGAGGCCCTCTATGCCAAGCTGGGCAAGGGGGGCGGCGCCATTCCCCGGCCGGGTGGCTGGCGCAAGGTCAGCCTGCGCAAGAAGATGGCCGGCCTCACCCTGTTCGTCATGGCGGCCCAGCTGTTGACCGGCATCGGTGTCTGGTTCGGCAGCAGCATCGGCTTTTCCGCCGACAGCATCGTTGCCCTGGTGCAGATCCTGAGCCTCACCGGCCTGGCCGCCGGGGCGGTGCAGATTGGCCTGCAGCAAGGCATCTTCCGCGCCATCGACGCCACCAACACCAGCCTGGACCGGGTGGCCCAGGGCGACCTGTCGGAAGACCTGTGGCACGACCGCCTGGACGAGGTGGGCAAGCTGCAGGATTCCCTGCTCACCACCCAGGCCCACCTCAAGGTCATGCTGGCGGAGATCGCCGAAGCGGCGAACCGGGTCAGCGGCAACACCACCCAGCTCAACCTGGAGATGTCCAGCGTCTCCTCCCAGTCCGAGTCCCAGTCCGACTCGGTGAGCCGCATCGCCGCCTCTATGGAGGAAATGAGCGCCACGGTGGAGCAGGTCTCGGCTGACGCCCAGGAGACGGCCAGCGCCGTTGGCACTACCCGGGAGCGCATCGCCGGGGTGGAGCAGCGCATGATCCAGGGCCGGGAGGCCTCCCGGGCCGTGGTCTCGGCGGTGGATACCGCCTCCAACACCATGGCCACCCTGTTCCAGTCCCTCAACCGCATCGGTGTGGTGACCCAGGGCATCCAGGAGATCGCCGACCAGACCAACCTCATCGCCCTCAACGCCGCCATCGAGGCGGCCCGGGCCGGCGAGGCGGGGCGCGGTTTCGCCGTGGTGGCCGACGAGGTGCGCAAGCTGGCCGAGCGCACCCGCCTGCAGACCGCCGAAATCGCCGAAATGGTGACGGAAATCCAGAAGATCACCGAGAGCGCCGTCGGCAGCATCGAATCCGCCGGCGCCCAGGTGGGGCACAACGATGAGGCCATGGGCGAAACCGGGGTCAGCCTGGCCGAAGTGGTCCAGGACGGGCAGCACATCGACGAGATGGCGCGCCACATCGCCCAGGCCACGGTGCAGCAGTCCCAGGCCAGCCAGGACGTGGCCATGAGCGTCTCCGAGATCGCCGCCCTGATCGAGGAAAACGCCGCCGCCATCGGCGAGGCGGAGCGCAATGTGCAACAGCTGCTGGCCACCGCCGGCGAACTGCGCAACCTCATCGCCTACTTCCAGTTCCAGCCCGGGCGCTAAGCCGGTCGACGAAGTCCATAAAAAAAAAGCCCGGGGCCGAAGCTCCGGGCTTTTTTCATTGGGCGTTGCCGGCCTCAGGTCTGGAAGCGGTTCACCAGGCCCTTCAGGTTGTGGGCCACCCGTTCCAGGTCCTGGGCAGAGGTCATGGTGTTGTTCATGGTGGTGCTGGTTTCTTCCACCGTCTGGGCAATGGCTTCGACGCGCTGGGCGATGGAGGTGCTGGCGGCGCTCTGTTCGCGGATGGCATTGGCCACTTCCTGGATGTGCTCCAGGGTGCGCAGGGCGCCGGCCTCGATATTGGCCAGGGATTCCGCCGCCGCCTGGGCCAGGCTGACCCCCTGTTCCACCTGGGGCAGGGCGTCGTCCATGGACTGCACCGCGTTGTTGGTCTCGCTCTGGATGCTGGCGATCATCTGCTCGATTTCGATGGTGGCGGAGGACGTCCGTTCCGCCAGCTTGCGCACCTCGTCGGCTACCACGGCGAAACCGCGGCCCGCCTCGCCGGCCCGGGCCGCCTCGATGGCGGCGTTGAGGGCCAGCAGATTGGTTTGCCCGGCGATGTCCTTGATCACGCCGGCAATGGAGGAAATCTGGTTGGCCTGCTGATCCAGGGTGCGGATGCGGGTGGAGCCTTCGGATACCGTGGCGGCGATGCGCTGCATGGCCTCGGCGGCCTGCTCTGCCCGTTCCCGGCCCTGTTTGGAGAGATCCACGGCTTTGTGGGAATCCCCCTGGGTCTCCTCGGCGCTGTCGGAAATGTGGCTGGAACTGACCGTCAGCTGTTCAATGGCGGCGGCCATGGAGGAGGTGGCATCGGCCTGGGCACCGGTGGTGTCGGCCAGCTGGCTGGAGGCGGAGCTGATCGCCTGGGAGTTGCTGGCCAGGGTTTCCGCGTCCTGGCGGATTTCGGTGAGCATCTGGCGCAGGGAGAGCACCATCTGGCTCAGGGCATGGAGCAGGCTGCCGGGCTGGGTCTGGCCGATGGCCGCATGCAGGTTGCCGCCGGCCACCTGCTGCATGATGGCCGTGGCGGCGGCAGGTTCGCCACCGATCTGCTTGAGCACGCTGCGGGTCACCAGGTAGCAGATGCTGCCGATCAGGGCCAGCACCACCAGAGCCAGCAGGCCCTGGTAGATCAGGGTTTGCTGGAACTCCCGGTCCACTTCGTCGATATAGACGCCGGTGCCGATGATCCAGTCCCAGGCCGGGAATTTCTGGGCGTAGAGCACCTTGGGATACATGGTGGGGTCGCCCGCCTTCTTGACGAACTGGGTGTCCATGTAGGTGGTGGCCTGGTTCTGCAGCAGGCTTGCCAGTTCCCGGATGATCAGCTTGCCGCTGCCGTCCTTCACCTGGTCGCCCATGGGCTTGCCTTCCCATTCCGGCTTCAGGGCATGCATGACGCTGATGCCATCGGGGGTCCAGATGTAGAAATAGTCGCTCTTGCCGTCGGGGCCGTTGAAGCGGATCTGCCGCACGGCCGCCTTGGCGTGGGCCTGGGCCTCGTCGCGGCTGAGGTTGCCGGCGGCTTCCTGGCTTTGATAGTAGGCGACCACGTTGTAGGCGCCCTGGGTGATGGCGCGAATCTGTCCTTTTCTCTCATCCAGCATGAGGGAGCGGGTATTGAAGGCGGCGATGGCCGCCAGTGCCAGGACCCCCAGGAGCGCCACCAGCACCACCGCCAGGAGTCGGGTACGCAGGGAAAGTTGATCAAGCATGGGATTGTCCAAACTATATGAAACATGAAGTGCGCATTATATTTCCGCCACCAGCCATGCTGTGAAGGAAATCACACTTTTCTGCTTCAAATTGGTGCGCCTGCTTCTGCCCATGGTGCATGGTGGCACCGTTTTCTGGCGCCGCTTCCGCCAATTCCCCGGAAGTCCTTTAAGGATCAAGCGATTATGATCCTGGCACAACCCCTGCTATTTGATTGTCGCCCTTCCTCATGGCGCGACCATCATGAACAAGCCCAGCTTCTTCGACGAAATGAACGGTGCCGACGGCGCCGTCCGCTCCCACTACCAGACCTACCGGCGCTGGCTTTCCGAAACCCCTGACGAACGCATCGCCCGCAAGCGGGCCGAGGCCGACATCGCCTTCCGCCGCGTCGGCATCACCTTCGCCGTCTATGGCGAGGAGGCCGGCACCGAGCGGCTGATCCCCTTCGACATCATTCCCCGGGTCATCCCGGCAGATGAATGGAAGGCCCTCAAGGCCGGCCTCAAGCAGCGGGTCAAGGCTCTCAACCTGTTCCTCCACGACATCTACCACGACCAGGAAATCCTCAAGGCCGGGCGCATTCCCCGGGAGCAGGTGGAGGGCAACGCCCAGTTCCGTCCCATCATGCGCGGGGTGGACGTGCCGGCCGGCATCTATGCCCACATCGCCGGCGTGGACCTGGTGCGGGCCGGGGCCGGCGAGTTCTACGTGCTGGAAGACAACCTGCGGGTGCCCTCCGGCGTCTCCTACATGCTGGAAGACCGCAAGATGATGATGCGGCTCTTCCCCGAGCTCTTCTCCAAGCACAAGGTGGCCCCGGTGGAACACTACCCGGACCTGTTGCTGGAAACCCTGCGGGCCTCCGCCCCCAACGGCGTCTCCGATCCCACGGTGGTGGTGCTGACCCCGGGGGCCTACAACAGCGCCTACTTCGAGCACACCTTCCTGGCCCAGCAGATGGGGGTGGAACTGGTGGAAGGGCGGGACCTCTTCGTCGATAACGACACGGTCTACATGCGCACCACCCAGGGCCCCCAGCGGGTGGACGTGATCTACCGCCGCATCGACGACGACTTCATCGACCCCCAGGTCTTCCGCGCCGATTCCATGCTCGGCGTGCCCGGCATCCTGCAGGCCTACCGGGCCGGCAAGGTGACCCTGGCCAATGCGGTGGGCACCGGGGTGGCCGACGACAAGTCCATCTACCCCTATGTGCCGGAGATGGTGCGCTTCTACCTGGGGGAGGAGCCCATCCTCAACAACGTCCCCACCTACATGTGCCGCAAGCCCGACGACCTGGCCTACACCCTGGCCCACCTGCCGGAACTGGTGGTGAAGGAAGTCCATGGCGCCGGCGGCTACGGCATGCTGGTGGGGCCGGCCTCCACCCAGGCCGAGATCGAGGACTTCCGCCGGCGTCTTGTCGCCAACCCGGAAAAGTACATCGCCCAGCCCACCCTGGCCCTCTCCACCTGCCCCACCTTCGTCGAATCGGGCGTGGCGCCACGCCACATCGACCTGCGCCCCTTCGTCCTCTCCGGCAAGGAAGTGACCATGGTCCCCGGCGGCCTCACCCGGGTGGCCCTGCAGGAAGGCTCCCTGGTGGTGAACTCCTCCCAGGGCGGCGGCACCAAGGACACCTGGGTGCTGGAATGAAAAGCTTTGCCACAGAGGGCACAGAGAACACAGAGAAAATGCGATTGCATGACCAAGCCAATTTTTCTAGGCAAGGCCTATCTGCTGCGAGCTTGTCCCTCTGTGATCTCTGTGTCCTCTGTGGCTAATAAATAAGGAGCCGCATATGCTCAGTCGTACCGCCGATCACCTCTACTGGATGGCCCGCTACATCGAGCGGGCCGAGAACCTGGCCCGCCTGCTGGACGTCACCTACCAGATGTCCCTGGTGCCCCAGTCGCCGGAAGCGGCGAACCAGAACTGGAACGCCATCATCGTCCTCAACAGCCTGGAAGAGCCCTTCGCCAAGGCCTACGGCGAGCCCAGCGCGGAAAACGTGCTGCGCTTCATGGTGCGGGACGAAAGCAACTTCTCCTCCATCTACAGCTGCCTGCGGGCGGCCCGGGAAAACGCCCACGCCGTGCGCGGCACCCTCACCACGGAAATGTGGGAGACCATCAACGCCGCCTGGATCGACCTGCGGGCCCAGAGCTTCGAGCAGATCATGGCCGGCGGCATCACCGAGTTCTTCGAATGGGTCAAGCTGCGCTCGGCCCTGACCCGGGGCGTCACCTTCGGCACCCTGCTGCAGGACGAGGCGGCCCACTTCATCCGCATGGGTGGCCTCCTGGAGCGGGCCGACAACACAGCCCGCATCCTGGACGTGAAATACCACTTCCTGCAGCCCAACGGCGAAGGGGAGGAGGGCGGCGTCACCGACTTCTACCAGTGGGGCGCCCTGCTGCGCTCCCTTTCCGCCTTCGAGGTGTACCGCAAGGTGTACCGGGACGTCATCACCCCGGCCCGGGTGGCCGAGCTGCTGATCCTGCGCATGGACATGCCCCGCTCCCTGCACCACTGCCTGGACAAGGTGAATCACCTGCTGGGCCTGGTGGGCAACCGCCAGTCCAGCGAGACCCTGCGCCGGGCCGGCCTGCTGCATTCGCGCCTGCACTACGCCCGCATCGACGACGTGCTGGAGGCGGGCCTGCACGAGTACCTGACCGAGTTCATGGACGACATCTACGACCTGGGCAATCGCATCTCCCAGGATTTCCTGGTGCCGGCCTGAGGCGCACCAGTCGGGGGGCAGCCGGCGGCAGCTGCCTCTGGCCTTTTTTCACCCTCATAAAAACAGCGACGACGACATGACTTACTGCGTGGCAATGCGGCTCGATGCCGGCCTGGTCTTCCTTTCCGATTCCCGTACCAACGCCGGGGTGGACCACATCAACACCTTCCGCAAGATGACCGTCTGGGAGCGCCCGGGGGAGCGCATGCTGGTGCTGATGACCTCGGGCAACCTCTCCATCAGCCAGTCCGTGGTCAATGTGCTGAACGAGCACCTGGCGGCCAGCGACAAGCCCAATCTCTACAACGCCCCCAACCTGTTCGAAGCAGCGCGCCTGGTGGGCGACGCCCTGCGCGAGGTGCACCAGCGGGATGCGGCGGCCCTCAAGGAATTCGGCGTCGATTTCGCCGCCGCCTTCATCCTCGGTGGCCACATCCACGGCGAGGAGCCGCGCCTGTTCCAGATCTACGCCGCCGGCAACTTCATCGAGGCGACCCACGACACGCCCTATTTCCAAATCGGCGAATCCAAGTACGGCAAGCCCATCATCGACCGGGTGGTGAAAAAGGCCACCAGCCTGGAGGAGGCCTCCAAATGCGCCCTCATCTCCATGGATTCCACCATCCGCTCCAACCTCTCCGTCGGGCTGCCCCTGGACCTGTTGGTGTACGAGAAGGGAGACTTCAAGGTCACCCACCGCATCAAGATCGGCGCCGACGATGCCTACTTCAATCAGATCCGCACCCAATGGGGCGAACGCCTGCGCCAGGTCTTCGCCGAACTGCCCGACCCGGCCTGGGACTAAGGCCGGGAGCGGGCCGGCAGGCAACAAAAAAGGCGCCCGCGGGCGCCTTTTGCTTGGGCCGGGAAACGGCTCAGGGCTTGTTCACTTCCACCGCCGGATAGACGTAGGAGAACTTCTCGTTGCCCTTGAACAGTTCCAGGACGAAGGGCTGGGCCAGCTGGTAGAGGTCCAGGCGGGTGTAGTCCTTGCCCGGCACGGCGCCACCGTTGAGCAGGGAGGTCTCGATGTTGTAGGCGATGGCGTAGAACTCGTCGGCCAGGTCCAGGGCGCCCATCAGGTCGGCGGCACCCAGCAGGCGCTGGGGCGCGGCGCTCTTGGTCGCCGGCTTGGCGGCAGCAACGGGCTTGGTGGCGGGCTTGGTGCTGGCGGCCGGCTTGGCGACGACCGGCTTCGCTGCCGGTTTGGCCACGGGCTTGGCGGCAACTTTGGCGACAGGTTTGGCTGCGGGCTTCGCTGCCGGTTTTACGGCGGCTTTGGCGACGGGCTTGCTGGCGGGCTTGGCGGCGGTGGCGGCTTTGACGGGGGCTTTGGTGGCCATGGCGGTTTTCCTGTTTATTTGCGGCCGAATTTTTCGGCCAGGGCGGTGAGCTTGGCGGCGCGCTGGGCTTCCGCCTTCTTGGCATCTTCTTCGGCCTTCTTGGCGGCGGCTTCGGCGCGGCGTTGTTCGGCCTGTTTCTTGAAGCGTTCCTTCAGCACTTCGGCGGCGTGCTGGCGGTGTTCCTCGGCCACCTCGCCGGCGGCGTTGCCCTGCAGGTCGTGGCGCTGGGTGGCCTTCTCCATGTTCTTCAGGTAGCGGACCGAGTTGGTGTGGCGGAACAGGCTCACCTTCAGCAGCTTGGGGTCGATTTCCGGATACAGGGCGGCCAGTTGCTGGTTGATGCCGATGGCCAGGGGCAGGTGGTCGCGGAAAACCTGGAATTTTTCGCTCAGTTCGGCGAGGAATTCGCGGGGCGTGCTGAAGGCGGGAGAGGTCATCTGGGTGTTGGGTTGAAATGCGGAAGGGTGGGAGGTTATCACGCAGGGAAAATGCTGCAACTGGGCTGTAACAGGGGGCTGGGGCTCCCGTTCCTGGTGCGCCCGGGGCAGGCGTGCTCCGGGATGGTGCGGTTGATGGCTGGCGGCCGGCCCGGGGCCCAGTATCCATGCGCCTCTCCAGGGGGTGATCCGTCCTGGGGCATGGCCCGGCTCTTGCTAAATCCGGCTATCGCCCATCGCCCGGAGCCGCCCCGTGTCCATCCATGTCGCGCTGAACCACGTCACCCATTACCGCTACGACCGGCCCATCGCCCTGGGGCCCCAGGTGATCCGGCTGCGTCCGGCGCCCCACAGCCGCACCCCCATCCTCTCCTATTCCCTCAAGGTGATGCCGGGGGAACACTTCATCAACTGGCAGCAGGACCCCCAGGCCAACTGGCTGGCCCGCCTGGTGTTCCCGGAGAAGACCCGGGAGTTCCGGGTGGAGGTGGATCTGGTGGCCCAGATGTCGGTCATCAATCCCTTCGACTTCTTCCTCGAACCCTATGCGGAGGAGGTGCCTTTCGCCTACGAGGCCTGGCAGCGACACGAGCTGGCGCCCTATCTGTACACCCTGCCGGCGACGCCGAAATTCCAGGCCTATCTGGCTTCCATCTCCCGGGAGAAGTGCCGCAGCGTGGATTTCCTGGTGGCCCTCAACGCCCGCCTGGCCCGGGACATTTCCTACCTGATCCGCCTCGAGCCCGGGGTGCAGACGCCGGAAGAGACCCTGGCCAAGGGCTCCGGCTCCTGCCGCGACTCGGCCTGGCTGCTTTGCCAGCTGCTGCGCCACCTGGGCCTGGCGGCCCGCTTCGTTTCCGGCTACCTGATCCAGCTCACCGCCGACGTCAAATCCCTGGACGGTCCCTCCGGTCCCGCAGCCGATTTCACCGACCTGCACGCCTGGTGCGAGGTGTACCTGCCCGGCGCCGGCTGGATCGGCCTGGACCCCACCTCCGGCCTCTTCGCCGGCGAGGGCCACATTCCCCTGGCCGCCTCCCCCGAGCCTTCCTCGGCGGCGCCCATCAGCGGCGCCCTGGAGCCATGCGAATGCGAGTTCGGCCACACCATGGGCGTGACCCGCATCTGGGAAGCTCCCCGGGTGACCAAGCCCTACAGCGAGGAACAGTGGTCCCGCATCGAAGCCCTGGGGCAGACGGTGGACAGCGACCTGGCGGCCCGGGACGTGCGCCTGACCATGGGCGGCGAACCCACCTTCGTCTCCATGGACGACCCGGACGGGGCTGAGTGGAACACCGAGGCCCTGGGGCCGAAGAAGCGCCTGCTGGCGGCCGACCTGTTCCACCGCCTGCGGCAGAAGTACGCCCCCCGGGGCTTCATGCATTTCGGCCAGGGCAAGTGGTATCCGGGGGAACAGCTGCCCCGCTGGTCCCTCAACTGCTACTGGCGCCAGGACGGCGAGCCCCTGTGGCAGCGGCCCGAGCTGTACGCCGACGAGTCCCGGGACTACGGCGTCGATGCCGCCCGGGCCGGCGCCTTCCTCGGCGAAGTGGCGCGGCGCCTGGGCCTGGAGGAAAAGCATGTGTTCCCCGCCTACGAGGACGCCTTCTACTACCTGTGGCGGGAGCGGCGCCTGCCGGCCAACGTGGATCCCTTCGACGCCCGCCTCGACGATCCCCTGGAGCGGGCGCGCCTGGCCAAGGTGTTCACCCGGGGCCTGGAGCAGGCCGTGGGCCAGGTGCTGCCCCTGGGCAAGACGGCCGCCGGCCGCTGGCAGAGCGGCTCCTGGTTCCTGCGCAGCGAGCGCTGCTACCTGATCCCCGGCGACTCCCCGGTGGGCTACCGCCTGCCCCTGGATTCCCAGCCCTGGGTCAGCCAGTCCGACTACCCCTACCTCAATCCGCCGGACCCGGCGGCGCCCCGGGCGCCCCTGGCCCGCCACGCCGAACTGCGGCGGCAGGTGCCGGGCATTCCCACGGAGGCCATGCCTGGCAGGCAGGCAGCAAGCGCATCTCCGGGTGGCCTGCCTGGAGAAGCAAGTGGGGAGCGGGTCCCGGGGCATCACCAATCCGCCGCCTGGATCACCCGCACCGCCATGTGCGCCGAACCCCGTAACGGCGTGCTCTACATTTTCATGCCCCCCGTGGGCTGCCTGGAGGACTACCTGGAAGTGCTGGCGGCGGTGGAAGCCACCGCCGAGGCCCAGGGCCTGCCGGTCATGTTCGAAGGCTACGAGCCGCCCCGGGACCCGCGCCTGGAAGTGTTCCGGGTGACGCCGGACCCGGGGGTGATCGAGGTGAACATCCACCCGGCCAAATCCTGGGACGAACTGGTGGAGCGCACCAGCCACCTCTACGAGGCGGCCCGGGAAACCCGCCTCTCGACCGAGAAGTTCATGCTCGACGGCCGCCACACCGGCACCGGCGGCGGCAACCACTTCGTCCTCGGCGGCGCCACGCCGGCCGATTCCCCCTTCCTGCGCCGGCCCGACCTGCTGCGCAGCCTCATCTCCTACTGGCACAACCACCCCAGCCTGTCCTACCTCTTCTCCGGCCTCTTCGTCGGCCCCACCTCCCAGGCACCGCGGGTGGACGAGGCCCGCAACGACAGCCTCTACGAGCTGGAGACCGCCTTCCGCCAGTTCCCGCCGCCGGGGGAGGGGGGCGCCCCCTGGCTCACCGACCGGCTGCTGCGCAACCTGCTCATCGACGTCACCGGCAACACCCACCGGGCCGAGTTCTGCATCGACAAGCTGTTCTCCCCCGACGGCCCCACGGGGCGCCTGGGCCTCCTGGAACTGCGGGCCTTCGAGATGCCGCCCCACGCCCGCATGAGCCTGACCCAGCAACTGCTGCTGCGGGCCCTGGTGGCCCGCTTCTGGGCCCGTCCCTACGCCCCGGAGCGGCTGGCCCGCTGGGGCACGGAGCTGCACGACCGCTTCATGCTGCCCCACTTCATCGCCCAGGATTTCGCCGACGTGGTGACGGAAATGCAGGCGGCGGGCTACGCCTTCGATCCGGCCTGGTTCGCGCCCCACCTGGAATTCCGCTTCCCCCGCATCGGCGGCTTCGCCGTACGCGGCGTCGCCGTGGAGCTGCGCCACGCCCTGGAGCCCTGGCACGTCATGGGCGAGGAGGGCGCCGCCGGCGGCACCGTGCGCTATGTGGATTCCTCCGTGGAACGGCTCCAGGTCAAGGTCACGGGCCTGCCACCGGACCGCTACCGCCTCACCTGCAACGGCCATGCCGTGCCCCTGCAGCCCACCGGCACCGTCGGCGAGTTCGTCGCCGGGGTGCGCTACCGGGCCTGGCAGCCGGCCGCCTGCCTGCATCCCACCATCGGCGTCCATGCGCCCCTGACCTTCGACCTGGTGGATACCTGGATGGACCGCTCCCTGGGCGGCTGCCAGTACCACGTGGCCCATCCGGGCGGGCGCAATTTCGAGGCCTTCCCGGTCAATGCCTTCGAGGCCGAGAGCCGGCGCCTGGCCCGCTTCTTCCCCATGGGCCACACTCCGGGTCCCCTGGCGGGCCGGGGCCAGGCGGCGCCGCCGCAGAACCCGGAATTCCCGTTTACGCTAGACTTGCGCCGCCAGGGCCGGCCCTAGTCCCTCCCTGGAAAAAACCACCAGCGCGGCGCCCCTTTTCCCCGCCGCGCTTTTTTGCGGAACGCCATGGCGCGCACCCTTCTCTCCATCTATCCCGATTCCGCCGGCCGCTACGACGAAATGCTCGCCGGCGGCGGCGCGGTGCGTCCCCACTGGCAAGCCTTCTTTTCCCACCTGGACGCCGCCTCGCCGGAGCAGATGCGGGCCCGCCTGGCCTTCGTGCAGCGGCGCATCCAGGAAAACGGCGTCACCTACAACGTCTACGCCGACCCCAAGGGCACCGACCGGCCCTGGGAACTGGACCCCCTGCCGCTGATAATCCCCGCCGACGAGTGGCGCCAGCTCGCCGCCGCCGTGGCCCAGCGCGCCACCCTGCTCAACGCCGTCCTGGCCGACCTCTACGGCCCCCAGGACCTGCTGGCCTCGGGCCTGCTGCCGCCGGCCCTGGTGTACGGCCACGGCGGCTTCCTCTGGCCCTGCCGCCAGGTGCGCCAGCCCGGCGACACCTTCCTCCATTTCTACGCCGTGGACCTGGCCCGTTCGCCGGACGGCCGCTGGTGGGCCATCGCCGACCGCACCCAGGCCCCCTCCGGCGCCGGCTATTCCCTGGAAAACCGGCTGATCGTCTCCCGGGTCTTCCCCGACCTCTTCCGCGACCTGAAGGTGGAGCATCTGGCCGGCTTCTTCCGCAGCGTCCAGGAGAGCCTGGCCCACTACGCCCCGGACAGCGGCGAGGGCGGCGAGCCACCCCTGATCGTGCTGCTCACGCCCGGGCCCTACAACGAAACCTACTTCGAGCACGCCTACCTGGCCCGCTACCTGGGCTTCCCCCTGGTGGAAGGGCCGGACCTGACGGTGCGGGGCGAGACCGTCTTCCTCAAGACCCTCACCGGTCTGAAACGGGTGCACGCCATCCTGCGCCGCCAGGACGACGACTTCTGCGACCCCCTGGAGCTGCGCGGCGATTCCGCCCTCGGCGTGCCGGGCCTGCTGCAGGCGGTGCGGGCCGGCCGGGTGCTGGTGGCCAATGCCCTGGGCAGCGGCGTGGTGGAGTCGGGGGCGTTGCCGGGCTTCCTCCCGGCCATCTGCGAGCGCCTCCTGGGGGAACCCCTGCAGATGCCCTCGGTGGCCACCTGGTGGTGCGGCGAGGCGCCGGCCCTCAAATACACCAGCGAACACCTGGACCAGCTGGTGATCAAGGCGGCCTTTCCCGGCCGCCGCTTCGACCCCATTTTCGGCGCCGACCTGAAGGGCGCCCAGCGGGAGCAGCTGCTGGCCCGCCTGCAGGCCGAGCCCCAGGCCTACGTTGCCCAGGAACTGGTGCAGCTGTCCCAGGCCCCCACCTGGAGCCGCAGCCACGAGCGGCGCCTGCTGGCCCGGCCGGCGGGGCTGCGGGTCTATGCCGTGGCCACGCCCCAGGGCTACCGGGTGATGCCCGGCGGCCTCGCCCGGGTGGCCGGCGGTGCCGGTGCCCGGGTCATTTCCATGCAGCGGGGAGGCGCCTCCAAGGACGCCTGGGTGCTGTCCGACGAGCCGGTATCCACCTTCAGCCTGCTCAAGCCCTCCATCGGTGCCCGGGACGTGGTGCGGGGCGGTCGCAGCCTCTCTTCCCGGGTGGTGGAAAACCTCTTCTGGCTGGGCCGCTATTCGGAACGCTGCGACCATACCAGCCGCTTCCTGCGGGTGGCCCTGACCCGGCTCATCGACGCCGGCGGCGAGCCGGGTCCGGAGCTGTTCGCGGCCCTGGCGGTGGGCGAGGCCATGGGCCTGCTGCCGCCCCGGGACGATGCCGGGGAACAGGCGGCGGCCCGGCCGCCGGCCCCGCCCCCGACCCTGGCCGAGCGGCTGACCCGGGCGGT
Organism: Azospira sp. I09; assembly: GCF_009177135.1. Classification (NCBI taxonomy): domain Bacteria; kingdom Pseudomonadati; phylum Pseudomonadota; class Betaproteobacteria; order Rhodocyclales; family Rhodocyclaceae; genus Azospira; species Azospira sp. I09. Next base: position 120,648 of record NZ_AP021844.1, read on the forward strand.
CTTCGACGACGCCTGGGATACCGGCCTGGCGGCGGGCCTGAAGCGCCTGCAATGGTCCGCCACCCAGGTGCGGGAGCGCCTCTCCATGGACCACTGGCACGCCATCAACCGCCTCAATCACGGCATGCAGGCCAGCAAGGAAAGCCGGCCCGAGCCCGGCGAGACCCTGGCCTGTCTCGACCAGGCCCTGCTCTCCTGCGCCTCCCTGGCCGGCTTCACCATGGACAACATGACCCGGGACGACGGCTGGCGCTTCCACGTGGTGGGCCGCCGCCTGGAGCGGCTGCACTTCCTGGCCTCGGCCATCGCCGGCTTCCTCGCCCTGGAGGGCAAGGATCGTTCCCAGGGCCAGGGCGGCCTGGAGTGGCTGCTGGAGCTGGCCGACAGCACCATCACCTACCGCTCCCGCTACCTCTCCCAGCCCGAGCTGCTGCCGGTGATCGACCTCCTGGTGCTGGATGAGGACAACCCCCACTCGGTGGCCTTCCAGGCCCAGGTGGTGGGGCGCTACCTGGGCCGCCTGCAACAGTCCCTGGGCGGCGGGGCCGGGGAGGCCGGCGCCCCCTTCACCGACGACCTGGAACTGCTGTTGGCCCGCCTGCGCAGCGTGGACCTTTCCCGCTTCCAGGGCGACGTCTGCGGCGACTGCATCGGCTGCAATGCCTGCGAGGACCTGGCGGCCGTGCTGTGGGCCCTGGCGGCGGCGGTGCGGGAGCTTTCCGACCGCCTGGCCATGCGCTACTTCACCCACGTGGGCGACGTCAGCTATCAGACGGTGGCGGCCTGAGCATGCCCTTGCACGATCCGGTTCCGGCCCTGGAGGCGCCCCTGGCGGCGGCCTACCGCATCACCCACGCCACCGAATACCGCTACGGAGCCCCGGTGGCCCTCTCCCAGCAGCTGCTGCACCTGACGCCCCGGCCCCTGCCCTGGCAGACGGTGCGGGAACACCGGCTGGAGGTGGAGCCCCTGCCATCCCTGCGCCTGGAGCGCTGGGACGCCTTCGGCAATCCGGTCACCCAGCTGGCCTTCGACGGTCCCCACGACAGCCTCACGGTGCGGGCCGAGACCGAGATCGAGGTGCTGCCCCGCTTTGCCGGCGAACTGCCCCCGGGCCAGCCCTGGGAAGGCTGGCGCCAGGCCCTGGTGTACCGGGGCGCCCTGCCGCCGCCGGCGGAACTGCTGGAGGCGGTGCAGTTCGCCTTTCCCTCTCCCTTCGTCAGTCTGGGGCCCGCCTTCGCCGCCTATGCGGCGCCGTCCTTCACCCCCGGCCGGGGCCTGCTGGCGGCGGCCAGGGACCTCATGGGGCGCATCCATGCCGAGTTCGAATTCGACCCCCAGGCCACCAGCGTCGCCACCCCGGTGGCCGAGGTGCTGGCCAGGAAGCGGGGCGTCTGCCAGGACTTCGCCCACCTCATGCTGGCCTGCCTGCGCTCCCTCGGCCTGCCGGCCCGTTACGTCAGCGGCTACCTGCTCACCGAGCCGCCCCCGGGCAGCCCCCGGCTGATCGGGGCCGACGCCTCCCACGCCTGGGTCTCCCTGTTCTGTCCCGGCCTGGGCTGGGTGGATCTGGACCCCACCAACGACCTCATTCCCGACAGCCGCCACATCACCCTGGCCTGGGGCCGGGACTTCGGCGACGTTTCCCCCATGCGCGGCGTCATCCTGGGCGGCGGCGCCCACGAGCTGGAGGTGGCTGTGACGGTGCTGCCCCTGGCTGCGCCGGCCTAGCCGCCGCAGCCATTGATAAAAGCCAAGGGGCCCTCGGGCCCCTTCTTTTTTGCCCCGGGCGGGGCAAGGGCCTCAGGCGGCCACGGCCAGGGTGTTGCGGTCGATGACCCGGCGCAGGACGAAGCTGGTATGGACGCCGGTGACTCCGGCGATGCGGTTGATGCGGTTGAGCAGCAGCTCCTGGTAGGCGTCCATGTCCTGCACCGCCACCTTCAGCTGGTAGTCGGACTGCTGGCCGGTGATGAGCAGGCATTCCAGGACCTCGGGCACCTGGGCGATGGCAGCCTCGAAATTGGTGAAGCGCTCCGGCGTGTGCTGGTCCATGGAAATGCCGATCAGGGCCATCAGGGACAGGCCCAGCTTTTTCGCGTCCAGCTGGGCCCGGTAGCCGGTGATGAGGCCCGCTTCCTCCAGGGCCCGCACCCGGCGCAGGCAGGGGGAGGGGGAGAGGCCGATGCGGTCGGCCAGGTCCTGGTTGCTGATGCGTCCGTCCTCCTGCAGCAGCTGCAAGATCTGGCGGTCGTAGCGGTCGATTTCCATAAAATTCCCGGGGTTTGTGAATGCTTGAAATTATTATTGTGCAATAGGTGATTTAGCGCAATTAAATTGCCGCAAATGTGATTTTTAGGCTGAAGAACGCAAGCACCTGCGGGGCCGAATTCTCTAACATTGCTCCATCGTTTGATTCATTCAGGAGCCCGCCATGTTGTCCAACCCGTCCAGCAAATATCGGCCTTTCGCCCCGGTGCAGCTCGCCGACCGCCAGTGGCCCAGCCGGGTCATCACTACCCCGCCGATGTGGATGAGCACGGACCTGCGGGACGGCAACCAGTCCCTCTTCGAACCGATGAATGTCGAGAAGAAGATGCGCATGTTCAAGACCCTCTGCCAGGTGGGCTTCAAGGAAATCGAGGTGGCTTTCCCCTCCGCTTCCCAGACCGACTTCAACTTCGTGCGCAGCCTCATCGAAGACGGCCACATCCCCCAGGACGTGACCATCGAGGTCCTCACCCAGGCCCGGGAACACCTCATCCGCCGCACCATGGAGTCCATCAAGGGCGCCCCCCGGGCCATCGTCCATGTCTATAACGCCACCTCCCAGCCCTTCCGCGACTTCGTCTTCGGCATGAGCAAGGCCGAGGTGGTGGCCATGGCGGTGGAAGCCGTCACCCTGATCAAGCAGCTGGCCGCCGAGATGCCGGAGACCGAGGTGGTGCTCGAGTACAGCCCGGAAACCTTCACCGCCACCGAACTCGATTTCGCCCTGGAAGTGTGCGACGCCGTCACCGCCGCCTGGGGCGCCACCCCGGACAACAAGGTGATCCTCAACCTGCCGACCACGGTGGAAATGGCCACGCCCAACATCTACGCCGACCAGATCGAGTGGATGCACCGCCACCTGGCCCGCCGCGACAGCGTCATCCTCAGCCTCCATCCCCACAACGACCGGGGCACCGCCGTGGCCGCCGCCGAGCTGGGCCTCATGGCCGGCGCCGACCGGGTCGAGGGCTGCCTCTTCGGCAACGGCGAGCGCACCGGCAATGTGGATATCGTCACCGTGGCCCTTAACATGTACACCCAGGGCGTCCATCCCGGCCTCGACTTTTCCGACATCAACGCCGTCGCCCGCACCGTCGAACACTGCAACCAGTTGCCCATTCACCCGCGCCATCCCTATGTGGGTGATCTCGTCTTCACGGCCTTCTCCGGCTCCCACCAGGACGCCATCAAGAAGGGTTTTTCCGCTCAAAAGGCGGATGCGCCGTGGAACGTTCCCTACCTCCCCATCGATCCCGCCGACGTGGGCCGCAGCTATGATTCCGTGATCCGGGTGAATAGCCAGTCGGGCAAGGGCGGCATCGCCTACCTGCTGGAGACGGAGTACGGCGTGGTCATGCCGCGCCGCCTGCAGGTGGAGTTTTCCGGGGTGGTCCAGCAGCACGCCGACAGCCACGGCAGCGAACTCACCGCCGCCGACATCTGGCAGCTCTTCTGTCGCACCTACCTGGAGCCGGTGGCGCCGGTGCATTACCGGGAACACCACCTGTTCGAGCACGGCAGCGCCCAGGGCATCCGCCTCTCGGTGGACATCGACGGCACCGCCCACCTGCTCAGCGGCGAAGGCAACGGCCCCATCGATGCTGCCATCCATGCCCTGCGCGGCGCCGGTATGCAGGTCCAGGTGCGCAGCTACGAGGAGCGCTCCATGACGCCGAGCCAGGACGGCGGCGAGGCCCGGGCCTGCGCCTTCGTCGAGATGGCCTGCGACGGCCGGGAGTTCTACGGCGTCGGCATCGACGGCAACATCGTCACCGCCTCCCTCAAGGCCATCGTCAGCGGCCTCAACCGCAGCGGCCAGCAGTTCCGCACCCACCAGGCGGCCTGAGGCCGGCGGCCGTCGCCGCATGCAAAACGGGGCCCGCGGGCCCCGTTTTTTTTTCGTGCTGCCGGCGCTGCCGGCTCAGCCCCAGCGGGCCAGCATCCACTTCTGCCGCTCGGCCCGGCCGACGAAGCTCCACACCGCCAGACGGCTCTGCTTCTGCCCCTGGCTCATGGCAATGATGCGGCTGGCGGTGGGCTTGACCTTGGCCAGGGCCGCTTCCACATGGCGCAGGTTTTCCGCCTTGGAGATGAGGGCGGAGAACCACAGGGCCCGCTTGGGGATGCCGGCGCTCTGCTCGATCAGGCGGGTGAGGAAGGCCCGTTCGCCACCGGGATACCACAGCTCGTTGTCCTGGCCGCCGAAGTTGGAGCCGCCCTTGCCCGGCGCCTGGCCCAGGTTCTTCTGCTTGCGCTCGCTGGCGAAGCGGGCGTCGGCGGCGGAGGCGTGGAAGGGCGGGTTGCACAGGGTCAGGTCGAACTTCTCGCCGGAGCGCAGCACGCCGACGAAGATGTTGTCCGGCACCGGCTGGTGGCGCAGCTCGATGGCGCCGGCCAGATGCTCGTTGGCGGCGACGATGCGGGCCACGTTGTCCAGGGACTTCTGTTCCGTATCGACGCCGACGAAACGCCAGCCGTATTCGGCGTGGCCGATGAGGGGATAGACGCCGTTGGCGCCGACGCCGATGTCCAGCACCCGCACCCGCTCCCCGGTGGGGATGCGGCCCTCGTTGCCTTCCGCCAGCATGTCGGCCAGGTGGTGCAGCAGGTCGGCCCGGCCCGGGATGGGCGGACACAGATAGCCGGGGGGGATGTCCCAGCCGGAAACGCCGTAGTCCGCCTCCAGCAGGGCCTTGTTGAGGGCCTTGACCGCCTTCGGGTTGGCGAAGTCGATGCTGGGGCTGCCGGCGGGTGTGGTGACGATGAAGCGGGCCAGCTCGGGCGTGATGGCCGCCAGGGTGGCGAAGTCGTAGCCGTGGGCGTGGCGGTTGCGCGGATGCAGGCCGGGCTTGGGGCTGGCGGGGGCGGCGGGATTGGTCATGGGCGATGGGCGGTGAGAGAGGGGGCGAGTATCCCACGGATCGGCGACGGCGCCGGGGAAAGGGTGGGGAAGGGCATGAATGGCCGTTTTGCTGGCGGCGGCAAGGCCGGCGGGTGGGGCAGCAAGGGAGGCGAGCGGTTTGCAGCGGCGTTTCCGGCCGGGGCGGCGGTTCGGCGGCGGGCCCGGATTCTACCGATACCCCCGCCAGGACGCCCGTCCCGCTGGCCTCTCCGTCATGGCATGCCCGGGATGGCCGTCCTGCCTGGCCCCTGGCCTGCCTAGCTGCTGGCGCTCTGGTACAGGGTGCGGAATACGGCCCAGCGGCGCGGGTCGATCTGGCCTGCTTCGAGGGCGCTGCGCAGGGCGCAGTCCGGTTCCCGGTCGTGGCGGCAGTCGCGGAAGCGGCACTGGCCCAGGTGGGGCGCCAGTTCGGCGAAGGCGTGCTCGATGTCGCTGCGAGACAGGTGCTGCAGGCCGAAATCCTGCAGGCCGGGGGAGTCGATCAGGTCGCCGGCCTCGGGTTTGGCCGGGTCCAGGTGGTAGAGGCGGGCGTGGGTGGTGGTGTGCTTGCCCGAATCCAGGGCTTCGGAAATTTCCCGGGTGGCGGCCCGGGCTTCGGGAATGAGGGCGTTCACCAGGGTCGATTTGCCCATGCCGGACTGGCCCACCAGCAGGCTGGTGTGGCCAGCCAGGAGCGGGCGCAGGGCCTCGGCCCCGTGCAGGGCGGAAAGCTCCAGCACCGGCACGCCGAGGGCGACGAAGGGGGCCAGGGCCTGGCGGGCCGGGGCGATCTTGTCCGCCAGGTCGCACTTGTTGAGGATGATGCGGGCGGCCACGCCCTGGTCCTGGGTGGCCACCAGGGTGCGGCAGACCAGCTCGAAGCTGAAGCCCGGCTCGGTGGCGACCACGATCAGCACCTGGCTGACGTTGGCGGCGATGAGCTTCTGCCGGTATTCGTTGGAGCGGTAGAGCAGGGAACTGCGCGGCGTGATGGCCTCGATGGCGCCCTGGTCCTTGGCCGGGCGGCTGATCTCGACCCGGTCGCCGCAGGCGATGTCGCTCTTCTTGCCCCGGGGGAAGCACAGCAGGGTCTCCCCGCCGGCCAGTTCCACCATGTACTGGCGGCCGTGGGCGGCCACCACCTGACCTGGGATGCGCTCGCTCATAGGGCCGCCAGCGCTTCGATCTTGGCGGCGCAGATGAAGTCGTTGCGGGAGAGGCCGCCCACGTCGTGGGTGCCGTAGGTGACGCGCACGGTGTTGTAGTTCACTTGCAGTTCCGGGTGATGGTTTTGCCGCTGGGCCAACCAGGCGACGCCGTTGGCGAAGAGCATGGCCGCCTCATAGCCGGTGAAATGGAAAGTCTTGGCGATATGGCCGTCCTCCCGGCTCCAGCCGGGCAGCAGGGGCAGCAGCATGGCCACCGTGGCGTCGTCCAGCCGGTGCTGGGGGCCGGAGAGGTGACGGCAGGTGTCGCGGGCCAGATCGTCCAGGAGCATGGCGCTTTCCTTCAGGCGGTTGCCCCGGCGCTGCTTCGGCGCTGGCTCAGGCGGGTGATGTGAGCGATGCGCAGGGCGGCGGGCGGGTGGGAATCGTAGAACAGGGAATGGAGCGGGTCCGGGGTCAGGGTGCTGGCGTTGTCCTCGTACAGCTTGACCAGGGCGGCCACCAGCTGCTCGCCGTCGGCGTGCTCCACCGCGTAGGCGTCGGCCTCGTATTCGTGGCGGCGGGAGAGCAGGCTGGAAAGGGGCGTCAGCAGGAAGGTGAACACCGGCGCCACCATGAAGAAGAGGATCAGGGCCAGGGCCGTGTTCCGGGCCGAGACGCCGAGACCGGCATAGAACCAGGGCGCTTCCATGAGCTGGCCGAGGAGCCAGAGGAAGCCCAGGGACATGGCGAAGAGCAGGGCGATGCGCTTGACGATGTGGCGCCGCTTGAAATGGCCCAGTTCGTGGGCCAGCACCGCTTCGGCCTCCACCGGGGAGAGGCGGGAGAGCAGGGTGTCGAAGAAGACGATGCGCTTGTTTTTGCCGAAGCCGGTGAAATAGGCGTTGCCGTGGGCGCTGCGTTTGGAGCCGTCCATGACGAAGAGGCCGGAGGCGGCGAAACCGCAGCGGGCCAGCAGGTCCTCGATGCGGGATTTCAGCTCGCCCGCTTCCAGGGGCGCGAACTTGTTGAAGAGGGGGGCGATCCAGGTCGGGTAGATGAACAGCAGCAAAAGATTGAAGCCGGACCAGAAGAGCCAGACGTAGAGCCACCAGTTCTCGCCCATGGAGCCCATCAGCCACAGCACCGCCAGCACCACCGGGGCGCCGATGGCGGCGCCCAGCAGGGTGCTTTTGAGCAGATCGGTGAGGAACAGGGCCGGGGTCATGCGGTTGAAGCCGAAGCGCTCCTCCAGCACGAACTGGCGATACCAGGCGAAAGGCAGGTCGATGGCGCCGGAAATGAGGGTGACGCTGCCGATCAGGCCCAGGCCGTAGCCCAGGGGGCTGTCCGGCAGCCAGCCCTGCCACAGGCCGTGCAGGGCCTGGATGCCGCCGCCTAGGGTGAAGCCGAGCAGGACCAGGGCTTCCAGGAGGGTGGCGGCCATGCCGAAGCGGTTGCGGGCCACGGTGTAGTCGGCGGCCTTCTGGTGGGCCTCCAGGGAGACGCGGGCGGAGAATTCGGCCGGCACCGCCTCGCGGTGGGCCTGGACGTGGGCGATCTGGCGCCGGGCCAGACCCAGGCGCAGGGCCAGGCTGAGGAGGAGGGCGGCGAGGAATACGAGGGTGAAGGTCACGGCAGGAAAGTCGTCTCGACAGGGAAAAAGCGGATTCGGGGCTGGTCCGGGGCGGGTTCGGCAGGCCGATGATGCAGGAAGGCAGTCAGCCGGCATGAAGCTGTGACAAAATAGAGGCTTCGCAAGTTTCTCCTCGGATTATGGCACAGGACGCAAACCACCTCGTCTGGCTGGATATGGAAATGACCGGCCTCAACCCGGACCAGGATCGCATCATCGAAATGGCCATGGTGGTCACCGACGTCAATCTCAACGTCCTGGCCGAGTCCCCCGTGTGGGCCGTGCACCAGGCCGAAGCGGTGCTGGACGGCATGGACGACTGGAACAAGAACACCCACGGCAAGTCCGGCCTGATCGACCGGGTGCGCGCCTCCGCCACCGACGAGGCCAAGGTCGAGGCCGAGGCCCTGGCCTTCATGGAACAGTGGGTGCCTCGCCGCGCCACGCCCATGTGCGGTAATTCCATCGGCCAGGACCGCCGTTTCATGGCCCGCTACATGCCGACCCTGGAAGACTATTTCCATTACCGGAATCTGGATGTGAGCACCCTCAAGGAACTGTGCCGGCGCTGGGCGCCCGAGGTGGCCCAGGGCTTCGCCAAGAAGGGCCTGCATACGGCCCTTTCCGACATCCACGAATCCATCGAAGAATTGCGGTACTACCGCGAAAAATTCCTGCGGGTCTGAGAATCCGCGGAAAAAACATTTACCACGTTGGGAGGAACAATGAGAAAAATTCTGGGAATGGCATTTCCCCTGCCCCTTGCCCTGAGCCTGTCCCTGGGTCTGCTGGCGGCGCCCGCGCACGCCGCGCCGCCCAAGAAGGAAGCCGCCCCGGCCCCCGCCGCCGCGCCGGCCCCGACCACGCCGGAAGAAAAGCTGGCGGCCATGAAGATCAACATCGCCGCCGCCGTCGCCGCCGGCAAGAAGGCCTCCTTCTTCTGCGCCAACTGTCACGGCGAGGACGGCAACAGCAAGTACCCGGAAGTGCCCAACCTGGCGGGCCAGAACCCGGCCTACCTGCTGGAGCAGATCCGCAAGTTCGGCTCCGGCCAGCGCAAGGATGAATTCATGCAGGGCCTGATCAAGGTGCTGTCCGACGACGAGCGGGTGCAGATTTCCCTGTTCTATTCCGAGTCCAAGGTGGTGCCGGGCAATGCGGACGCCGCCCTGGTGCGCCGCGGCCAGGATACCTTCGCCAAGCTGTGCGTGCGCTGCCACGGCGAGGACGCCCGCGGCAATGAGAAAATCGCCCGTCTGGCCGGCCAGCAGAAGGAATACCTGATCCGCTCCATCACCCGTTACCGGGACAAGACCGGCGAGCGCATCGATCCCCTGATGCAGATCGCCACCGCGCCCCTGACCAACGACGACATCAAGGCCGTGGCCGCCTACCTGACCACCAAGCGCTGAGCTGCTTCAGCCCGCGTCTGGCGCCGTCAAAAAGCCCGGGCCCCTGCTCCTGCGAAGGAGAGGGGCCCGGGTTTTTTCTTGTCTGAAAAAAAGCGATCTTTGCGGCGGCCTCAGCCGGCGCGGCGCTGGTACAGACGCAGCCTTTCCGTCTTGTCACCGGGACGGGCGCCTTCCCAAACCCGTTCCCAGCCGGTGCCGGCGGTACCGCTGCTCTTCACCGGCACCAGGGCCAGCATCCAGTCGCAGCGCTTGCCTTCGCTGCTGGCCAGGGGCAGGGGACGCAGGTCGCCGAAGATGTCTAGGGAGGCCTTCAGGGCCGGCGACAGTTCGCCCCGCACCGCGACACAGCCGTGCTTGGTCGGCAGGGCCTGGGTCAGGCCGGCCACCACCGGGCGGTAGCTCTTGCCGTAGTCCACCCAGGGGAACCACAGGGCGGCCACCAGTCCCCACAGCAGGGTGACGCCGGCGGTCCAGTGGGTCAGGCCCCGGTAGGGCGAACGGGGCGAGGAGAAAATGAGCCAGAACCAGGCGGCGCTGAGGGCCAGGGCAAAGAGCACGGGGAACAGGGCGAAGCTGCCTTCGAAGCCCGGCGCCAGCTTGACGAAATTGCGGGCGATCTTGGGCGGCAGGCCGAAGACCATGGCGCTCCAGCCCAGCCAGATGAGGGCGGCGGCCACGGTGAAGGTCATCATACCGAACCAGTCGAAAAGATTGGTGGCGCCCCGGCGCAGGGTCTTGATGCCGCCGGCGCCGAGCAGGGCCAGGGGGGGCAGCAGGGGCAGGGCGGCCACGCTCTTGGCATCCACCGTGCTGACCACGGTGAGGAAACTGGCGAGGAAGGCCGCCAGGGGCAGCAGCAGGGCCGGGGCGGGCGTCGCGGTCAGCCATTCCCGGCGCCGGGCCCACAGGGTCCACAGGGCCAGGGGCAGGGCCGGCCAGGCGTACCAGGGCAGCATGTTGAGCAGGACCAGGGCGTTGCGCCAGCCGGCTTCCAGGCTGCGCAGCTGGGCCAGTTCGCCGTTCCACCAGACGCCGGCCTGGGCCGGGGTCAGCAGCACGGACCATAGCAGGGGACCGGTGGCGGCCAGGGCCAGGGACAGCAGCAACAGGGGGGCGACCAGGGTTTTGCGCGGCGCCAGCCAGGGCAGCAGCACCAGGGGCAGGAGCAGGCCGGGCAGGGCGGCCAGGCCGGCGGCGAGGAAGGCCGTCAGGGCGCCGCCGCCGAAGACCAGGGCGCCGCTCCAGGGGTGGCGCCGCAGCAGGGTGAGGCCGGCCAGGGTGGCGGCCTGGGCGGCGAGGAAAGCGATGGCCGGCTGGGCTTCGTGGCTATGCACCAGCAGGCCGATGCAGCCGGCCAGCAGCAGGGGGGCGGAGGCGCTTTCGTCGCGGCCATGCAGCTCCCGGCTGGCCAGGGCGAGGAAACCCAGGGTCAGGGCGGCATAGAGGGCGGTGGCCAGGCGTGCGCCGTCGAACCAGGGCAGCAGCCAGGCGAAGGCCTTGGCGGCCAGGGCTGCGGTCCAGTAGTAGAGCGGCATGGCGTCGGGCCAGGCATCCCGCCCCAGTTGCAGGACCAGGCCGCCGTCGCCCTGCAGCAGGCGCCAGACGATGCCCAGGTGGGTGGCGTCCTCGGCCTTCCACGGATCGTGGCCCACCAGTCCCGGCAGCAGGAACAGGGCGAGCAGCAGGAGCAGGGGCAGTCCCCGGAAAGGGACGGGGTAGCGCGTGGCGGGGCCGGGGAAGTGGCGGTCGATCATGGCCGATAGGTGACTGGGGGTAAGGGCGGTCAAAGCAAAAAAGGCAGCCCGTGGCTGCCTTTTTCATTGCGCGGCGCCAGGCGCCGGATCGTCCGCAGAAGCTTAGGCGGACTTGCGCAGGTTGCCGAACTTCTGGTTGAACTTTTCAACGCGGCCGGCGGTGTCCATGATCTTCTGCTTGCCGGTGTAGAACGGGTGGCAGGAGGAGCACACTTCCACGTTCAGGGGCTTGCCCATGGTGGACTTGGTGGTGAAGGTGGCGCCGCAGGAGCAGGTGACCTGGATGTCGTTGTATTCGGGGTGGATACCGGGCTTCATGGTGTGTCCTTTCGAGTCTCTTGGCCGGCGGTTGTGACCGGCCCCTGGAAAACGCGGGATTATCCCTGAACTTTCCAGTAGTTGCAAATGTTTTGTCGGGGCGCCGCCGGGCCTCAGCGGCCGCTGCGCATGGCGTCGAAGAACTCGGCGTTGGCCTTGGTGGCCTTGACCTTGTCCAGCAGGAATTCCATCGCTTCCAGGTCGTCCATGTTGTACAGCAGCTTGCGCAGCACCCACATCTTCTGCAGCACGTCGGGCTTCAGCAGCAGTTCCTCGCGGCGGGTGCCGGAGCGGTTCACGTTGATGGCCGGGTAGATGCGCTTCTCGGCCATGCGGCGATCCAGGTGGATTTCCATGTTGCCGGTGCCCTTGAACTCTTCGTAGATCACGTCGTCCATGCGGGAGCCGGTTTCCACCAGGGCGGTGGCGATGATGGTGAGGGAGCCGCCTTCCTCGATGTTGCGGGCAGCGCCGAAGAAGCGCTTGGGCTTCTGCAGGGCGTTGGCGTCCACACCGCCGGTCAGCACCTTGCCGGAGGCGGGCTGCACGGTGTTGTAGGCGCGGGCCAGGCGGGTGATGGAATCGAGCAGGATGACCACATCCTTCTTGTGTTCCACCAGGCGCTTGGCCTTCTCGATGACCATTTCGGCGACGATGACGTGGCGGGTGGCCGGTTCGTCGAAGGTGGAGGCCACCACTTCGCCGCGCACGGTGCGCTGCATTTCCGTCACTTCTTCCGGACGCTCGTCGATGAGCAGGACGATCAGCTGCACGTCCGGATGGTTGGCCGTGATGGCGTGGGCGATGTGCTGCAGCATCACGGTCTTGCCGGACTTGGGCGGGGCCACCAGCAGGCCGCGCTGGCCCTTGCCGATGGGGGCGATCATGTCGATGACGCGGGAGGTGGTGTTCTCCTCGGCGCGGATCGGCCGCTCCAGGTGCAGGTGGGAGGAGGGGTGCAGGGGCGTCAGGTTCTCGAAGAGAATCTTGCTCTTGCACGCTTCCGGGGACTCGTAGTTGATCTTGTCCACCTTGACCAGGGCGAAGTAGCGTTCTCCGTCCTTGGGGGTGCGGATCTCGCCCTCGATGGTGTCGCCGGTATGCAGGTTGAAGCGGCGGATCTGGGAGGGGGAGACGTAGATGTCGTCGGTACTGGCCAGGTAGGAGGTTTCCGGGGAACGCAGGAAACCGAAGCCGTCGGGCAACACTTCCAGGACGCCGTCGCCGAAGATGCTCTCGCCCTTCTTCGCATGCTTCTTGAGCAGGGCGAAGATCAACTCCTGCTTGCGCAGCCGGTTGGCGCCCTCGATTTCGTTGGTCGTCGCCATTTCCAGCAATTGGCTGACGTGGAGGTTTTTCAGTTCGGATAGATGCATGGCGTAGGGGGAGTGTCGAGTTTCAGGAAGGGCGGACGGAAGCCGCGTTGAAACGACAGGCAGTGGAAGGCAGACAGAGAAAGTGTCGGGAATCGAAGGTGCGGCGTGCGGGCCGGACCCGGTCAGGGCTGAAACGAAAACGGTCAGGGCGGGGGAGAGCGACGGTGCTTCTTGGCCCGGAGAACCCGGTGTGTTGCAGCCTGAAAGTCCAACCCTTAATCGCGCAGGTTTTTAGTGTTCGTATGCGCTAGGCGCCCTGGTGCGGCGCGGCCGGAACTTTCAGGCAGGCAGCCTAAAGACTTTACAGGTTGCTGTCAATAAAGGCGGTGAGCTGGGACTTGGAGAGGGCGCCGACCTTGGTGGCCTCGACGTTGCCGCCCTTGAACAGCATCAGGGTGGGGATGCCGCGGATGCCGTACTTGGCCGGGGTCTTCTGGTTGTCGTCGATGTTCAGCTTGGCCACCTTGAGCTTGCCGGCGTATTCGGTGGACACCTCGTCCAGGATCGGGGCGATCATCTTGCAGGGACCGCACCATTCGGCCCAGTAGTCCACCAGCACGGGTTGCTCGGACTGAAGAACTTCGGCCTCGAAGCTGTCGTCGGTGACGTAATGGATGTGTTCGCTCATGGAAAAAGCCTCGTTGGGAATCTAAGTCTTTGGAGATTGGGGGAAATGTGTCCGGCGCCGGAAGGGGCGGACAGGTTGGAACGGGCCTATCCTAACGAAAAACCACGGGCATGGGAAGTTGCCGTAAACTTCGTCTCCCGGGAATCCGGCGCCACGGCCCGACTTCAGGCGAAGGCCGGTTGCGTCTGGCAATTCCCGATTCCGCATGCCGATATTATTTCGAGATTCCCATGGCCTACGTCGTCACTGAAAACTGCATCCGCTGCAAGTACACCGATTGCGTCGATGTCTGCCCCGTAGACTGCTTCCGCGAGGGGCCCAACTTCCTCGCCATCGACCCCCAGGAATGCATCGACTGCTCCCTGTGCGTGGCCGAGTGCCCGGCGGAGGCCATCTTCGCCGAGGACGACGTGCCCGTGGAACAGCGGCACATGATCGAACTCAACGCCGAGCTGGCCCGCCAGTGGCCGGCCATCACCCAGCGCCAGCCGGCGCCGGCGGATGCGGACGAGTGGAACGGCAAGCCGGACAAGCTCAAGCTGCTGCAACGCTGAGCCGGGTCCGCCTCGATGTCCGCCCTGCAAATCCTGCCCCTGCCTGCCGGTCCCGGTTTTCTGCCGGCCGTGGCCCAGGGCATCCTGGCCCTGGGCGCCGAGCGCGGCCTGGGCCTCAACCTGGCGTCCCTGCACGTCTGCGTCCCGGGCCTGCCCCTGGCCTCCCTGCTGCGCCGGGAGCTGGGCAGGGTGGCCGCCCAGCCCCTGCTGCTGCCGGTGTGCGACACCCTGGCCCGCTGGGCCGGGACCCAGGTGCTGCAGCCGCCCCCCCTGCCGGAGAGCGAGCGCCTGCTGCTGCTGCGGGCCGCCCTGGCCGAGCGCCGCTGGTTCGAGGAGGGCGCCCTGTGGGGCGTGGCCGGGGAGATGGCGGCCCTCTTCGACGAACTCACCGAGAATGCCCTGGCCCTGCCGGCGGACGAAGCCGCCTTCGTCGCCGAGCTGGAGGCGGCCTACGCCATTCGCCACAGCGTGCCCCTGGCCTTCGAGGCCCGGGTGGTGCATGAACTGTGGCGGGTCCTGGCCGGCCTGGGGCGACCCGACGCCCCAGGCGCCTACGCCCTGCAACTGGCCCGCCTCGCCGAGGCCGCCGCGGCGCCTCTGGTGGCGGTGCTGGACGGTCCGCCGGAAACGGCCCTGAAGCCGGCGGAAAAAGCCTTCTACCAGCGCTACGCCGAGCACCAGCCGGTGTTCCTCTACTACCCCATGCCGCGGCAGCAGGATGAAGCACCCCTGATGCGCACCCTGGCCGCCGCCTGGCCCCTGCCCGATCCGGCTCAGGAGATGGTGCCCCTGCTGGAACGGGCCCACGCCCTGCCGGCCCGGGTGCCCGCCAGCCCCCTGGCCGAGGGCCTGCAGATACTTGCCGCCCGGGGTCGGGAACAGGAGGCCCGGGGCGCTGCCGCCCTGGTGCTGCAATGGCTGCAGGAGGGCAAGCGGCGCATCGCCCTGATCGCCCAGGACCGCCTGGTGGCGCGCCGGGTGCGGGCCCTGCTGGAGCGGCGCGAGGTGCTGGTGGCGGACGAGACCGGCTGGAAGCTGTCCACCTCCCGGGCCGGCGCTGTCCTCGACGGCCTCCTGGAGACCGTGGCCGGCGCCGCCTATTACAAGGACGTGCTGGACCTCTTGAAGTCCCCCTTCCTCTGCGACGACCTGCGGGACAACGCCCGCAAGGGCGCCGTCTTCGTCCTGGAGCAGGCGGTGCGCCGGGGCGGCGTCAAGGCCGGCCTGGCCGGCATGCGCCGGGTGCTGCAGGCCGTGGATCAGCCCACCGCCGCCCAGGAGCGGGCCCTGGCCCTGCTCGATCGTCTGGAAGCGGCCCTCAAGCTGCTGGCCAGTCGCGATGCCACCCTGCCCGACTGGATCGCCCGCCTGGAAAAGGCGGTGGATGCCCTGGGCGCCCGCCAGCGCCTGCTCAAGGATGCCGCCGGGGCGGTGATTCTGGACCTGCTGGCCCAGCGCCGGGAGGAACTGGCGGAGAGCCGGGACCGCTTCCCCTTCCACGTCTTCCGCGACTGGCTCAACCGGGAGCTGGAAAGCGAAGTCTTCCGCGACCTCTCCATCGACAGTCCGGTGCTCATGACCCACCTGGCCGCCACCCGCCTGCGGCCCTTCGAGGCCGCCGTGTTGCTGGGCGGCGATGCGGGGCGCCTCAAGCCCGCCGAGCCGGCTGCCGCCTTCTTCAACCAGAGCGTGCGCCAGGAACTGGGCCTGCCCACCCGGGCTGTGGCCCAGGAGCGCCTGCGTGCCGACCTGGCCCTGCTCCTGGCCAGCGTGCCCCAGGTGGCGGTGACCTGGCAGGAGGAACGGGACGGGGAACCCCAGCTGCTGGCGCCGGAGCTGGACCGCCTCGCCGCCCTGCACCGCTTCGCCTGGGGGAGCAGCCTGCAGGGCGCCGTGGCCGCCCTGGCCGATCCGCCGGAAGGCGACGAGGCGCGCCCCGGCCCCACCCGGCGGCCGGCGCCGGTGCTGGCGCCGGAAGCGGTGCCCCTCAAGTATTCGGTCAGCGCCTACACCGCCCTGGTGGGCTGCCCCTACCGCTTCTTCGCCCGCCACGTGCTGCGCCTCAACGAGCTGGACGAGGTCAGCGAGGAAATGGAAAAGCGGGACTACGGCCTGCTGGTGCACGAAGTGCTGGAACGTTTCCATAAACAATACCCGGTGCTGACCCCGGTGCCCGAGGCCGAAGCCCTGGCGGCCCTGCAGGCGCTCACCCGGGAGGTCTTCGCCCGGGCCCTGGCCGACAACTACCTGGCCCTGGGCTGGCGCCTGCGCTGGGAAAAGCGCCTCGCCGCCTATCTCGCCTGGCAGCGCCAGCGCGAAGCCGAGGGCTGGTACTGGCACGACGCCGAGACCAAGCAGAGCCGCCTTTTCCCCCTGGCCGACGGCGTCCAGGTGGAACTGCATGGCCGCATCGACCGCACCGACACCGGCCCCGACGGCTATTCCCTGCTCGACTACAAGACCCGCAGCCGCCAGGCCATCAAGTCCGGCCTGGAAGAGGACCTGCAGCTGGCCGCCTACGCCGCCCTGGTGGGCGAGGACGCGGAAGAGGCCGCCTACGTGGTGCTGGACGACGACAAGGTGGAAGCCCTCTCCGCCAGCGAAGACCTGCAGGCCGACGCCCAGGCCCAGGCCGCGCGCCTGGTGCGGACGGTACAGGCCATGCGGGCCGGTGCCTCCCTGCCGGCCCACGGCGTCGCCGCCCTGTGCACCTATTGCGAAATGTCCGGCCTGTGCCGCTACGAACACGTGGATGAAATGAACGACGGCGTGAATGCCTGTGCCCCGGGGGAGCCCCGCCATGACTGATCCCCGCCAACTGGTGCTGGACGCCCTGGACCCCCGCCGCTCGGTGGTGGTGGAAGCCTGTGCCGGCAGCGGCAAGACCTGGCTGCTGGCTTCCCGCATCGTCCGTCTGCTGCTGGAGGGCGCCGCCCCCGGCGACATCCTGGCCATCACCTTCACCCGCAAGGCGGCCCGGGAAATCGAGGAGCGGGTCATGGGCTGGCTGCGGGACCTGGCGGCCATGCCCGATGTCGAGGCCACTGTTTTCCTCGCCGAGCGCGGC
Source organism: Azospira sp. I09 (assembly GCF_009177135.1). Lineage (NCBI taxonomy): Bacteria > Pseudomonadati > Pseudomonadota > Betaproteobacteria > Rhodocyclales > Rhodocyclaceae > Azospira > Azospira sp. I09. Next base: position 137,690 of record NZ_AP021844.1, read on the forward strand.
ATGACGGCGGATGCCGGCCTGCTGCGCCGGGCCCGGGGCCTCTACGAGCGGGTGGCGGATGCCCAGCCGCCCCTTTCCGTGCATACCTTCCACGGCTGGTTCCTCCAGCTCATCGCCGCCGCGCCCCTGGTCTCCGGCCTGGCCGGCAGCAGCCTGGTGGAATCCACCGGGCGTCTGCTGGAAGAACTGTGGCAGAACTTCGCCGCCGAACTGCAGGCCGATCCTGAAGGCGAACTGGCGGGCCATTTCACCGCCCTGCTGCAGGGCGCCGGCCTGGACAGCACCCGCAGCCTGCTGATGCGCCTGGTGGCCCGCCGCGCCGAATGGCTGGCCTACACCGGCGGCCAGGAAGACGGCGTCGCCCACGCCCTGGAGCGGCTGCAACAGCTGCTCGGCGTTGGCGAAGCGGGGGAGGGCCTGCAGGCCTTCTTCGCCCCGGGCTGGGAGGCCGACTACCACGCCTACCTGGGCTTTCTCGAACAGAGCGAGACCAAGACCGACCAGGGCCTGGCCACCACCCTGCGTGGGGCCCTGCAGCCGGGGCTGGCGGCGGAGGCCGCCTTCGACATTCTCGGCAGCGTGGTCCTGACCCAGAGCGGCACCCTGCGCTCGCGCAAGCCCTCCGGCGCCCTCGACAAGCGCTTCGGCAGCGACGGCGCCGCCCGCTTCCTCGACCTGCACCAGCGTCTCGGCGAAGCCATCCTGGCCACCAGGGAAGTGCTGCGGGCCGAGCAGATTCTCGAGTTCAACCGCCACGGCCTCAGCCTGGGGGCCGCCTTCCTCGAGCGCCTGGAAAAGCATAAGCAGGCCCGCCGCCTGATCGACTTCGTGGACGCGGAATGGCAGGTGCTGCAACTGCTGCAGGACGAGGGCCACGCCGCCTTCCTGCAGGCCCGCCTGGACGCCCGCTACAAGCACATCCTGCTGGACGAGTTCCAGGACACCAACCCCCTGCAATGGCAGATCCTCCTGGCCTGGCTTGACGCCTACACCCATGGCGACGGTGGCGAGGCCCCCTGCCTGTTCCTGGTGGGCGACCCCAAGCAGTCCATCTACCGTTTCCGCCAGGCCGAGCCCAGGCTTTTCGCCACGGCGGCGGATTTCCTCGAACACAACTTCGGCGCCCGCCGCCTGGCCCAGGACGCCACCCGGCGCAACGCCCGGTCGGTGGTGGAGGTGGTCAATGCCCTCTTCAGCGTCGAGCCCGCCTTCACCGGCTTCCGCCCCCAAAGTTCCCTGGCCGGTGAGTTGCCGGGCCGGGTGGAGCTGCTGCCCCTGGTGAGCCTGGCGGAAGAGGAGGAGCAAAGCGCCGGCACCGCCCTGCGTGATCCCCTTACCACCCCGGCGACGGAAGCCAGGGACCCGCGGCGGGACGAGGAGGCGGCCCGCCTGGCAGCCCACCTGCAGCAGTTCATGGCCACGCTGCGGGTCAAGGAAGGGGAGGGCGAACGCCCGGCCCGCTGGGGCGACGTCATGCTGCTGGTGCGCAAGCGCACCCAGCTGGCCGCCTACGAGCGGGCCCTCAAGGCCGCCGGCATCCCCTATCTGGCGGCCTCCCGGGGCGGCCTGCTGCAGACCCTGGAAGCCCGGGACATCGCCGCCCTGTTTGAATTCCTGGTACTGCCCTCCGCCGACCTGGCCCTGGCCCAGGTGCTGCGCACGCCCCTCTTCGCCGTGGGCGACGAGGACCTGCTGCAACTGGCCGCTGCCGGCCCCGGCCCCTGGTGGGAACGCCTCATGGGCCTGTGCAACCGGGGCGAAGCGCGGCCGCGCCTGGCCCGGGCCTTCGCCCTCCTGGACGGCTGGCTGAAGGCTGCCGACGTGCTGCCGGCCCACGATCTGCTGGACCGGGTCTTCCACCAGGGCGAGCTGCTGGCCCGCTACCGGGAAGCCGTGCCGGCGGCCCTCTGGCCCGGGGTGGAGGCCAATCTGCTGGCCCTGCTGCAACTGGCCCTGGACCTGGACGGCGGCCGCTACCCCAGCCTGCCCCGTTTCATCGACGAGCTGTCCCGCTTGCGCGACGCGGATGCCGATGAGGCGCCGGACGAAGGCATCGTCGAAGGTGACAGCAACGACGGCCAGGGCCGGGTGCGCATCCTCACCATCCACGCCGCCAAGGGCCTGGAAGCGCCCATCGTCTGGCTGCTCGACGCCAATGCCGAGGGCGGCGGTCCCGCCGACGCCTGGAGCCTGCTGGTGGACTGGCCGCCGCAAGCGCCCCGGCCCGAGCACCTTTCCCTCTACGGCATCAAGGCCGACCGGGGGGCGGCCCGGGAGCCCCTGTTCGAGGGCGAGGCGAAGCTGGCGGAGCGGGAGGAACTGAACCTGCTCTACGTCGCCATCACCCGGGCCAAGCAGGTGTTCGTCGCCAGCGGCAGCGCGCCGAAAAAGGGCGACTCTCCCGAGAACAGTCCCTACCAGCGCCTGGCCCGGGCCCTGGCTGCCCTGGGGGCGACGGCGGACGAGGCCGGCACCCTGGCCTACGGCGATCTTTGTCTGGATGCCATGGCCAGGATCCAGGAGGGAAGCCAGTCTTCGCCGGGTCTGCCTGAAGAATGGCGTCCTGCGCCGTTCCTGGCGGTGGAGCCCGTGGGCGAGCGGCGCCTGGGGCCGGGGGAGGACGCCCTCTTCGGCATCCTCCTCCACGGCTGCCTCGAGCGCCTTACCGCCGGCCTTGCCCTGGAGCCTGACTGGTGGCGCAAGGTGGGCGGCGCCACAGCCAGCGAAGCCGGCGGCGAGGAAGCCGAGGCTGCCGCCCGGCGCCTGATGGCCCGGCCCGAGCTGGCCTTCCTGCTCGACCCGTCCCTGGTGGCCCGCAACGAGGCCGAGATCAGCAACGCCGAAGGCCAGGTGAAGCGGGTCGATCGTCTGGTGGAAACGCCGGAGGCGGTGTGGGTGGTGGATTACAAGAGTTCCCGCGCCGACACCAAGCGCCTGGCCGAGTACCGCCGCCAGGTGGCGGAGTACCGGGAACTGCTGACGCCCCTCTATGGGCAGAAGCCCGTACGCGCCGCCCTGGTATTCGGCGACGGCACCCTGCTGGAGGTGCAAGAAATGCTGTCCGATTTGGGGTAAACGCCACTTTCCCTATTGCAGGGGATGAACTAACATCCGATCACTAATCCGGGTCCGGCCCTCCCCAGGTGCCGGAGACAATGAGACAGCGACGACAGCGAACATAAGCGACAAGGGGAACAGACATGCATGTGCGGGATATTCTGGCGATCAAGGGAACGGTGCTGTTCACGGCCATGCCCCAGCAGACCCTGGACAACGCCGTGGCCGCCATGGCCGAAAACGACGTGGGCTCCCTGGTGGTCATGGGCGGCGGCAAGATGGTCGGCATGCTGACCTTCCGCGAAGTGCTGAAGGCGGTGCACCGGCACAAGGGCAACCTGGCCAGCGTCAAGGTCGAGGACGTGATGCTCTCCGCGCCCATCACGGCCAGCCCCGATATGGAAACCAACGAGCTGCGCCACCTGCTCATCGAAAACCACCAGCGCTACGTGCCGGTGATGGACGGCACCACCCTGATGGGCGTGCTCTCCTTCCTCGACGTGGCCAAGTCCGTACTCGAGGAACAGAACTTCGAGAACAAGATGCTGAAGAACTACATCAAGAACTGGCCGGACGAGGAAGGCTCCGCCTGATCCGCCGCCGTAGCCTCCATGCCAAGCTGCCCGCCGCGCCTTCCAGGTCCGGCGGGCAGCGGCGTTTACGGCCCGGGAAAAAGCCCGGGAGGTGCTCCGGAGTGCAGCCCGAGGAGCCTTTGCCGGGGCTGGCGGCAGGGCCGTGGCGATGGCCGCCGGGGGCCGGGTGAGGCGATGAATCGGCAGGGCCTAGGGGATTTCCCCCGGGCCCCGGTTGTCCCACTACCAAGGGGGTGAAACTCGGGTTACAATGATTTCAAACGGTCGTTTGAACCGTCAATAAGAAAACCCACAAGACCCTTGGCCACTGCCATAGGAGGAGACCAAACCATGGAAAAGATCTGGCTGCGGAGTTACCCGCAAGGCGTGCCGGAGTTTATCGACGTCAACGAATTCAAGTCCCTGGGCCAGCTTTTCGAGCAGAGCTGTGCCCAGTACCGGGACCGGGTGGCCTACATCAATATGGGCGTGGGTATCACCTACGGCGAGCTGGACCGGCTCTCCCGGGACTTCGCCGCCTATCTGCAGGACGTGCTGAAGCTGCCCCAGGGCGCCCGCGTCGCCCTGATGATGCCCAATCTGCTGCAGTATCCGGTGTGCATGTTCGGCGCCCTGCGGGCCGGCTACGTGGTGGTGAACTGCAACCCCCTCTATACCCACCGGGAGCTGGAACACCAACTGAAGGATTCCGGCGCCGAAGCCATCGTCATCGTCGAGAACTTCGCCCACACCCTGGAGCAGGCCCTGCCCCTGGTGCCGGGCCTGAAGCACGTCATCGTCACCTCCCTCGGCGACATGCTCGGTGCGCTCAAGGGCACCGTGGTCAATCTGGTGGTGCGCCACGTGAAGAAGATGGTGCCGGCCTGGAAGTTGCCGCGCCACGTCAAGTTCAAGGCCGCCATGGCCCGGGGCAAGGGTGCCACCCTGCGTCCGGTGCAGGTGGGCCACGAGGACATCGCCTATCTGCAATACACCGGCGGCACCACCGGCGTGGCCAAGGGCGCCATGCTGCTCCACCGCAACATCATCGCCAACCTGCAGCAGGCCCACGCCTGGATCGAGCCTTTCCTGCACAAGGACCAGCAGCTCATCATCACCGCCCTGCCGCTGTACCACATCTTCTCCCTGACGGCGAACTGCCTGACCTTCCTCAAGATCGGCGCCACCAATGTGCTGATCACCAATCCCCGGGATATTCCGGGCTTCGTCAAGGAGCTGGCCCAGTACAAGTTCACCGTCATCACCGGGGTGAACACCCTGTTCAACGCCCTGCTCAACAACCCGGATTTCGCCAAGCTGGATTTTTCGGCCCTGCGCGCGGCCCTGGGGGGCGGCATGGCGGTGCAGAAGTCCGTGGCCCAGAAGTGGCGCCAGGTCACCGGCAAGCCCCTGATCGAAGCCTACGGCCTGACCGAGACCTCGCCGGCGGCCACCATCAATCCCCTGGACCTGGGCGAATTCAACGGCGCCATCGGCCTGCCCATCTCCTCCACCGAGATCGTCATCCGCGACGACCTGGGCAACGACCTGCCGGTGGGCCAGGCCGGCGAAATCTGCATCCGCGGCCCCCAGGTGATGAAGGGCTACTGGCTGCGCCCGGATGAAACCGCCACGGTGTTCTACGCCGACGGCTTCCTGCGCACCGGCGACGTTGGCGTCATGGACGAGAAGGGCTTCGTGCGCATCGTGGACCGCAAGAAGGACATGATCCTGGTGTCCGGCTTCAATGTGTATCCCAACGAGGTGGAGGCCGTGGTGGCCATGCATCCGGCGGTCATGGAAGTGGCCGCGGTGGGGGTGCCGAGCGAGCATTCGGGCGAGGCGGTGAAGATATTCGTGGTGCTCAAGGACAAGTCGGTGACCAAGGAGCAGCTCATCGCCCACTGCAAGGAGAACCTCACCGGCTACAAGGTGCCCCATCTGGTGGAGTTCCGCGACGACCTGCCCAAGACCAACGTGGGCAAGATCCTGCGCCGGGCGCTGAAGGAAGCGGCCTGATCCGCCGCGCCAGGTCCCATGAAAAAGGCCCCGCATGCGGGGCCTTTTGTTTTGGCCTTGGCGCCGGGATCAGACCACGCCCTGGGCCAGCATGGCGTCGGCCACCTTGACGAAGCCGGCGATGTTGGCGCCGGCCACGTAGTTGATGCTGCCCCGCTGGCCCCGGCCGCTGCCGTGGCCGACGCAGGCGGCGTGGATGGAGAGCATGATCTGCTTCAGGCGCTGGTCCACCTCGTCCCGGGTCCAGGACAGGCGCAGGGCGTTCTGGCTCATTTCCAGGCCGGAGACGGCGACCCCGCCTGCATTGGAGGCCTTGCCCGGGGCGTAGAGGATGCCGGCCTCGAGGAAGGCATGGACCGCTTCCAGGGTGGAGGGCATGTTGGCGCCCTCGGCAACGCAGCGCACGCCGTTCTGCAGCAGGGTGCGGGCGTCGTTGCCGTCCAGCTCGTTCTGGGTGGCGCAGGGCAGGGCCACGTCGCAGGGAATGGACCAGGGCCGCTGGCCCGGCAGGAAGGTGAGGCCGAACTGGCGGGCATAGTCCTCGACCCGGCCCCGCTGCACTTCCTTGATGTGGTGCAGGGCCGACCACTTCTCTTCGGTCATGCCGTCCGGGTCGTGCACTGTGCCGCCGGAGTCGGAAACGCTGATGACCTTGGCCCCCAGGCGCATGGCCTTCTGGGCGGCGAACTGGGCCACGTTGCCGGAGCCGGAGACGGTGACGCGCAGGCCTTCCAGGCCCATGTTGCGGGTGGCCAGCATGTTCTCGACGAAGTAGATGGTGCCGTAGCCGGTGGCTTCGGGGCGGATCAGGCTGCCGCCGTAGTCCAGGCCCTTGCCGGTGAGGACGGAGGAAAACTCCCCTTCCAGCTTCTTGTACATGCCGAACATGTAGCCCACCTCCCGGCCGCCGACGCCGATGTCGCCGGCCGGCACGTCGATGTCGGCGCCGATGTGCTTGTGCAGTTCGGCCATGAAGGCCTGGCAGAAGCGCATCACCTCCAGGTCGCTCTTGCCCTTGGGGTCGAAGTCGGCACCGCCCTTGCCGCCGCCCATGGGCAGGGTGGTGAGGGAGTTCTTGAACACCTGTTCAAAGGCCAGGAACTTGAGGATGGAGAGATTGACCGAGGGGTGAAAGCGGATGCCGCCCTTGTAGGGGCCGATGGCCGAACTCATCTGGATGCGGTAGCCCCGATTGACCTGGACCTGGCCGGCATCGTCCACCCAGGGCACGCGGAACATGATGGCCCGTTCCGGCTCGACGATGCGTTCCAGCAGGCCCAGGCGACGGTAGCGGGGATTTTCCTGGAGGAAGGGCCACAGGGTTTCCAGGACCTCCTTCACGGCCTGGAGAAACTCCGGCTGTTGCGGGTCCCGGAGCTGCAGGCGGGCAAGAAAGGAATCCAGGGTGTCGTTCATGGCGTGCTTTCGGAAGATGAAAAAAACGCCGGGAATTATGCACCAATTTGGTGCGCGTAGACGCCAAAAGCTCGGAATGCCCCTTGCCAGCAGGGCGCCGGGGTTTCCCTGTCGGGGCCAGGCAGCCGCCGTTTCCTGCCGGCGCTGCGACCTTCCGCCGCCGCCTCGTTTTAAGACGGATCATGTTATTTCCCCGGCCGGATGGGGAGCATAGGGGCCCCTAGAGAAACCGGAGTGAACACATGAACAAGAAACCCCTCGTGACCGTCCTTTGCCTGCTGGCCCTGGCGGCGCCCCTGTCATCCAGCCTGGCGGCGGACCACAGCCATCACCACCACGGCGCCGCCACGCCGACCCTGCAGCTCAACCAGGGCCAGAAGTGGGCCACCGATGCGCCCCTGCGGGACGGCATGAGCCGTATCCAGGCTGCCATGGAGCCCCGTCTGGCGGAAATCCACGGCAACCGCCTGAACCGGGCCGGCTACGCCAAGCTGGCGGCGAGTCTGGAGCGGGAGGTGGGCGGCATCGTTGCCGCCTGCAAACTGGCACCGGAAGCCGACGCCATGCTGCATCTGGTGCTGGCCGACCTGGGCGCCGGCATCGAGGCCATGGCCGGCAAGAGCAAGGGCGGCGATCCCCGCCGCGGCGCCGCCAAGGTGCTCGGCGCCCTGGAGGATTACGGCCGCTACTTCGACCACCCGGGCTGGAAGCCCATGGCCCACTGAGGCCGGTGCTTCAGGCCTCGAGGCTGCGCAACAGTTCCCGGCCCCAGGGCCAGTCGCCGAGGCCGCTGTCGGCATTGATGTGGCCGCAGTAGCCCGCGTCCACGAAGCGGCTGCCCCACAGGGCGGCGCACTGGGCGGCGAAGATGAGGTGGCCGTAGGGATCGTCCCGGCTGGCCACCACCAGGCTGGGAAAGGGCAGGGCGCTGCGGGCCAGGGGCGAGAAACCCCTGGCCTCGGCCGGAAAGGCCGGCCCCTGGGGGTCGGGGGGCGCCACCAGCAGGGCGCCTTGTACCGGCAGGCGGCTTTCTTCCGCCCAGCGGCTCACCAGCAGGCAGCCCAGGCTGTGGGCCACCAGGATGGGCGGGCTGGGTGCCGCCGCCACGGCCGCTTCCAGGGCATGGCGCCAGTCTGTGTAATGGGGCGCCTCCCAGGATTGCTGCTCGACCCGGCGGAAACGGGGCTCGGCAGCCTGCCAGCGGCTCTGCCAATGGTCGGGCCCGGAGTTGCCGAAGCCGGGCACGATGAGGACGGGATGGGCGTTGCTCATGGGCGCTTCCTGCCGTGCCCGGACAGCCGAACGCCCCGGCGGGCCGGGGCGTTCGGGAGCATCCGGGGTCAGACTTCCAGGTGCTGGTAGAGGGCGGTGGACAGGTAGCGTTCGCCGAAGGAGGGGATCACCACCACGGTCAGCTTGCCCTTGTTTTCCGGTTTCCTGGCGATTTCCAGGGCGGCCCATACCGCGGCGCCGGAGGAAATGCCCACCAGCAGGCCTTCTTCCGTGGCCAGGCGGCGGGCGGTGGCGAAGGCGTCGTCGTTCTTGACCCGCACCACGCCGTCGTAAACCTGGGTGTTGAGCACGGCGGGCACGAAGCCGGCGCCAATGCCCTGGATGGGGTGGGGGCCCTTGGCGCCGCCGGAGAGCACCGGGGAGGCATCGGGCTCCACGGCGAAGACCTGGACGCCGGGTTTGCGGGCCTTCAGCACTTCGCCGACGCCGGTGACGGTGCCGCCGGTGCCGACGCCGGCGACGAAAATGTCCACCTGGCCGTCGGTGTCGGCCCAGATTTCCTCAGCGGTGGTGTTGCGATGCACTTCCGGGTTGGCCGGGTTCTCGAACTGCTGGGGAATGAAATAGCGCGAGTCGCTCTCGGCCAGCTCCTGGGCCTTCTTGATGGCACCGCCCATGCCTTCGGGGCCGGGGGTGAGGATCAGCTCGGCGCCGTAGGCCTTGAGCAGCAGCTTGCGCTCCCGGCTCATGGTTTCGGGCATGACGAAGGCGGCCTTGATGCCGCGGGCGGCACAGACCATGGCCAGGCCGATGCCGGTGTTGCCGGAGGTGGGTTCCAGGACGATGGTGTCGGGCTTGATCTTGCCGGCGGCCTGGGCCGCGTCGATCATGGCCACGGCGATCCGGTCCTTGACGCTGTGGGCCGGGTTGAAATATTCCAGCTTCAGGGCCACGGTGCCCTCGATGCCGGCAGCGACGCGGTTGAGTTGGACCAGGGGGGTCTTGCCCACCAGCTGGGTCACATCCTTGGCGATTTTCATGGAATTTCCTTTGGGCGGTATGCGGAGAATGGCGCCAATCTAAACCATGGCGCCCGGCGAACAAAGATCAGGTGGGACTAAAGAGATAACGTCTGGTTATTTCGACCGCCCCGGCACCTCCGGGTTTTGATGCAGGTGAAAGACAAGCCGCGAGGGGGTGGTAGATGCTACGCTGCATCCAACGAAATTCCCGGACCCCGCTCAAACCATGCGCCCACGCCAGTTCCCCGCTTTTCCCTCCTGCGTCGCCGGAGACCGTGCCATGCCCTATGCCCTCCGCTCCCTGATCGGCCTTTGCATCGGCGTCGTCTTCAGCCTGTTCCTTTCCGTCTTCCTGGCGCCCCATGCCCACGCCCAGAGCCTGTCGCCGGACCAGCCGGTGCACGACGTGGCCCGCCTGGGCACGGCCGCCGAGATGCAGGCCCTGCTCAAGCGCCAGCCCGGCCTCAAGGACGCCCGCACCGACATGGGCTCCACCCCCCTGCACCTGGCCGCCACCAATCCGGACAGCGGCGTGGTCAAGGCCCTGCTGGCCGCCGGTGCCGACGTCAATGCCCGGGACGGGGAGGGCGCCACCCCCCTGCATCTGGCGGCCTACGCCGACAAGTCGGCCAACGCCACCCTGCTGCTGCAGGCCGGCGCCGACGTCAATGCGGTGACCAGCAACGGCCGCACGGTCACCAGCATGGGCCGCAAGACCATGGCCAACGAGGCGGTGGGCATCATTTCCCTGTGGATGCTCAAAGGCTGCAAGCCGGGGAAAGCCGGATGCTGAACCGCCGCCTGCTGCTGTGCCTGGCCCTGCTGGCCCCGGCCCTGCCCCTGCATGCCCAGGAGGGCGGGGCACCGGTGATCGAGATTTTCCACGAATCCGCCTGCCGTCCCTGCGGTGAATGGGAAGCCCAGTTGCGCGCCAACGGCTTTACCGTGCGCCGCAACGAAGTGGTGAGCGTGGCCTCCACCCGCCGCTGGCTGGCGGTGCCGGAGAATTTCGCCTCCTTCGTCACTGCCCGCACCGGCGGCTACATCATCGAGGGGCCGGTGCCGCCGGCCCTGATCCGCCAGCTGCTCAAGGAAAAGCCCGTGGCCCTGGGTCTGGCCCGGGCCGGCACGCCGGCGCCCGCCGGCCAGACCGAGCTGATGTTCTGGGGCGGCCGTTCCGCCCCCTTCCCGGCGGCGCCCTGAGCCTCCGTTCCCGGGCCGGCGGTGGCCGGGCGGCGCCTTCTTGAGGTAGGCTGCGCCTTTTTTGCGACCTGGCAGCTTCCGTGATTTCCTATCAGCCTCCCCCCGATGCAGGCCTCGACCTGCTCTACGAAGACGGCGCCCTGGTGGTGGTCAACAAGCCGGCCGGCCTGCTTTCCGTGCCCGGCCGCGGCGAGGACAAGGCGGACTGCCTGGTGTCCCGGGTGCAGGCGGTCTTTGCCGACGCCATGATCGCCCACCGGCTGGACATGGACACTTCCGGCCTGCTGGTGCTGGCCCGGGGGCCGGCCATGCAGAAAAAGCTGTTCGAGATGTTCCGCGAGCGCAAGGTGAGCAAGCGCTACCAGGCGGTGGTGGCCGGCGTGCTGCAGGACAAGGAAGGGGCGGTGGATCTGCCCCTGATCGTGGACTGGCCCAACCGGCCCCGGCAGAAAGTGGATTTCCAGGAGGGCAAGCCTTCCCTGACCCGTTTTCGCCGCCTGGCCGCCGATGCCGCCGGGGACTGTTCCCGGGTGGAGCTGGAGCCAGTGACCGGCCGCACCCATCAGCTGCGGGTACACATGGCGGCCATCGGCCATCCCATCCTGGGGGACGAGTTGTATGCCGGGCCGGCCCAGGCGCGGGCCGAACGTCTGCTGCTGCACGCCTCCCGCCTCGAATTCCGCCATCCCATCACCGACGAGGCCCTCCGCTTCGAGTCGCCGCCGCCCTTCTGAAACCGGCGTCTTCCACGCCTCGGCCGGGGAGGGCGCCGGGCGGGCCTGTGATAAACTCCGAAACCTTTCCAGCACAAGGTTTCTGCGCCCATGTCCGGCAATACTTTCGGTACCCTGTTCACGGTCACTTCCTTCGGCGAATCCCACGGCCCGGCCATCGGCTGCGTCGTCGATGGCTGCCCTCCCGGGCTGGAGCTGACTGAGGCCGACATCCAGGCCGAACTGGACCGGCGCAAGCCCGGCACCTCCCGCCACGTCACCCAGCGGCGGGAGCCGGATACGGTGGAAATCCTCTCCGGCGTCTTCGAGGGCAAGACCACCGGCACGCCCATCGGCCTCCTGATCCGCAACCAGGACCAGCGCAGCAAGGACTACGGCAACATCGCCAGCACCTTCCGTCCCGGCCATGCCGATTACGGCTACACCCAGAAGTACGGCTTCCGCGACTACCGCGGCGGCGGTCGTTCCTCCGCCCGGGAAACCGCGGTGCGCGTGGCCGCCGGCGCCATTGCCCGCAAGTGGCTGCAGCAGCGCTACGGCATCAGCATCCGGGGCTGGATGAGCCAGCTGGGCCCCATCGAGATTCCCTTCGTGGACGCCGCCGCCATCGACGGCAATGCCTTCTTCGCCCCCAACGCCGCCATCGTGCCGGAGCTGGAAGCCTACATGGACGCCCTGCGCAAGTCCCTGGATTCGGTCGGCGCCATGATCACCGTCACCGCCACCGGCGTGCCGCCGGGCTGGGGCGAGCCGGTCTATGACCGCCTGGATGCGGAAATCGCCTACGCCATGATGGGCATCAACGCCGTCAAGGGTGTGGAGATCGGCGCCGGTTTTGCCAGCATCGCCCAGAAGGGCAGCGAGCACGGCGACGAGATGACTCCGGCGGGTTTCCTCTCCAACCACGCCGGCGGCGTCCTCGGCGGCATTTCCACGGGCCAGGACATCGTGGTGAACATGGCCATCAAGCCCACCTCTTCCATCGCCCAGCCGCGCCGTTCGGTGGATGTGCAGGGCAATGCGGTGGAAGTGGCCACCGAAGGCCGCCACGACCCCTGCGTCGGCATCCGCGCCACGCCCATCGCCGAGGCCATGCTGGCCCTGGTGCTGATGGACCATGCCCTGCGCCACCGCGCCCAGTGCGGCGATGTGGTCTGCGCCACGCCCCGCCTGCCGGCCGCTCCCGGCCGCGGCTGATCGGTCCCCCGTCAGGCCCCGCGGCGAAGGCATGAGCCCGGGGCCGTGCATCCGGTAAAATCGCCGGATGCACCCATCCCTGCCGTACTGGCGCCTCTCCGGCTACTACTTCTTCCATTTCGCCTTCGTCGGCGTCTTCCAGCCCTATTTCGGGCTCTATCTCCAGTCCCTGGGCCTTTCCTCCTGGGAAATCGGCCTGATCCTGAGCCAGATGGCCCTCATGCGCCTGTGCTCCCCTGCCGTCTGGGGCTGGCTGGCGGACCACCTGCACGTGCGCATTCCCCTGGTGCGGCTGGCGGCCGGGGTCAGCGTGGTGGTCTTCAACCTGTTCTTCTTCGCCCAGACCCTGGTGCCCCTGCTCGGCGCCATGGCCCTGCTGGCCTTCTTCTGGTCGGCGGCCCTGCCCCTCATGGAAACCGTGGTTTTCGACCATCTCCACGCCGAACCGGCCCGCTACAGCCGGGTGCGCATCTGGGGCTCCATCGGCTACATCGTCACCGTGCTGGCCACCGGCGCCCTGCTCGATTACCTGCCGCCGGCCAGTGTGTTGTGGATGTCCTTCGTCCTCATGGGCGGCATCCTGGCCTTCGCCCTGCTGGTGCCGGAGAGCCCGACGCCGCCCCAGCACGTGGCGACGCCGCCCGTATCCACCATCCTGGCCCAGCCCCGGGTGCGGGCCCTGCTGGGGGCCTGTTTCCTCATGTCGGCGGCCCATGGGGCCCTTTACCTGTTCTATTCCATCTACCTGGCCGACCACGGCTACAGCAAGACCCTGGTGGGCAGCCTGTGGTTTCTCGGCGTGATCGCCGAGATTGGCGTCTTCTTCTTCATGGCCCGCCTGCTGCGCCGCTTCTCCCTGCGCCAGGTGCTGCTGGCCAGCTTTGCCGCCGCCGTGCTGCGTTTCCTGCTCATCGGCTGGGGCGTGGATTCCCTGTCGGTCCTGCTCGGCGCCCAGTTGTTGCACGGCCTCACCTTCGGCGCCTACCATGCGGCGGCCATCGCCGCCATCAACCGCTGGTTTCCGGGGCGCTGCCAGGCCCGGGGGCAGGCCCTCTATTCCAGTCTCTCCTTCGGTGCCGGCGGCCTCCTCGGCGGCCTGGTCAGCGGCTGGACCTGGGATGGCCTGGGCAATGCCGCCACCTTCGGCATCGGCGCCCTGTTTGCCGTCTGCGGCCTGGTCCTGGTGGCCGGCTGGGTGCGGGACGAGTCAGCCCCAGCGGCCCCGGTGCGTTGAGTATTCACTTTCTTCCGGATTGATTGCGCCATGAAAATGCGTCCCTGGCTTCTTGCCTCCGCCGTCCTCCTCTTTACCGCTTGCCAGACGGTGCCCCTGACCGGGCGCAGCCAGCTGCTGCTGCTCGGCGAAGGGGAGGAGGTGCGGATGGGGCTGCGTTCCTACGAGGACTTCCTGAAGAAGGAAAAGATTTCCGACGATCCGGCCCTCAATGCCCAGCTGCAGCGGGTGGGCAAGCGCATTGCCGCCGCCACGGGCAAGAACTACCAGTGGGAATTCAAGGTGGTGGAGAACGACAAGGCCATCAATGCCTTCTGCCTGCCCGGCGGCAAGGTGGCCGTCTATACGGGCATCCTGCCCCTGACCCGGGACGATGCGGGCCTGGCGGCGGTGGTCGGCCACGAGGTGGCCCACGCCATTGCCCGCCACGGGGGCGAACGCATGAGCCAGCAGATGCTGGTGGCCGGGCTGACGGCTGCGGTGGTGGTTTCCGCCAGCGACTCGCGCAAGGCCAATATGTACGCCGGCCTGCTCGGCGCCGGGGCGGCGGTGGGCTACCTGCTGCCCTATTCGCGCCTGCAGGAATCGGAGGCGGACCGCATGGGCCTGATCTACATGGCCAAGGCCGGCTACGACCCCCATGCGGCCCTGGCCCTGTGGCAGCGCATGGCCGAGGAGAGCAAGCGGGAAGGCAAACCGCCGGAGTTCCTTTCCACCCACCCGGCGGACAGCACCCGCATCCGCCAGATCCAGCAGTGGCTGCCCGAGGCCATGGGCTACTACGTGCCCCGCAGCGAAGCGGCCCCGGAGGCCGCGTCCGGAGCGGAGCGGGAAAAGGCGGGCGAGCCGGCGAAGGATGCCGCCAGGGAAGGCGCCGAGAAACCGGCAAAACGACGGAAATGAGACAGGGGTTTCCAGTCCCCCAGGCCCCGGGCGGCCCTGAAAACGCCTTTTTGCGATAAAATTTCCACCCTTTTCCCAAGGCCGGAACAAAAATGCCGCAAACCCTCTACGACAAGCTCTGGCAGAACCATGTGGTACATGAAGAAGCCGATGGCACTGCGCTGATTTACATTGACCGCCACCTGGTCCATGAAGTGACCAGCCCCCAGGCTTTCGAGGGTCTGAAGCTGGCCGGCCGCAAGCCCTGGCGCGTCTCCTCCATCGTCGCCACCGCCGACCACAACACCCCCACGGACCACTGGGAAGAGGGCATCAAGGACCCCATTTCCCGCCAGCAGGTGGAAACACTGGACGCCAACATCCGTGAAGTGGGCGCACTCGCCTACTGGCCCTTCAAGGACATGCGGCAGGGCATCGTGCATGTGGTGGGCCCGGAAAACGGCGCCACCCTGCCCGGCATGACCGTGGTTTGCGGCGATTCCCACACTTCCACCCACGGCGCCTTCGCCTGCATGGCCCACGGCATCGGCACCTCCGAGGTGGAGCACGTGATGGCCACCCAGTGCCTGATCCAGAAGAAGTCCAAGTCCATGCTGATCCGCGTCGAGGGTAAGCTGGGCAAGGGCGTCACCGGCAAGGACGTGGCCCTGGCCATCATCGGCAAGATCGGCACCGCCGGCGGTACCGGCTATGCCATCGAATTCGGCGGCTCCGCCATCCGCGGCCTCTCCATGGAAGGCCGCATGACCCTGTGCAACATGGCCATCGAGGCCGGCGCCCGCATGGGTTTCGTGGCTGTGGACGACACCACCATCAATTACCTGAAGGACCGCCCCTTCTCGCCCAAGGGCGAGACCTGGGACAAGGCGGTGGCCTACTGGCGCACCTTGAAGTCCGACGAAGGCGCCTGCTTCGACTGCACCGTCGATCTGAAGGCCGAGGAAATCCAGCCCCAGGTGACCTGGGGTACATCCCCCGAAATGGTGGTGCCCATCGGCGCCACCGTGCCGGACCCGGCCAAGGAAGCCGATCCGGTGAAGCGCGAAGGCATGGAGCGGGCTCTGCAGTACATGGGCCTGACGCCCAATCTGGAAATCAAGAAGATCGCCATCGACAAGGTCTTCATCGGTTCCTGTACCAATTCCCGCATCGAGGACCTGCGCGAAGCCGCCGCCGTGGTGCGCGGCCGCCAGAAGGCTGCCAACGTCAAGCTGGCCCTGGTGGTGCCGGGCTCCGGTCTGGTCAAGCGCCAGGCCGAGGCCGAAGGCCTGGACAAGATTTTCGTTGCCGCCGGCTTCGAGTGGCGCGAGCCGGGCTGCTCCATGTGCCTGGCCATGAATGCCGACCGGCTGGAGCCGGGCGAGCGTTGCGCCTCCACCTCCAATCGCAATTTCGAAGGCCGTCAGGGCCCCGGCGGGCGTACCCACCTGGTGAGTCCGGCCATGGCCGCGGCCGCCGGCATCGCCGGTCATTTCGCCGACGTGCGTGACATTCTCTGAAGACCGAGGAGATTAGAGCCATGAAGAAACTGACCCTGATTCTCGCAGCCCTGGCTTTCCTGTCCGCCGGCTGCAACACCGTGCGCGGTATCGGCCAGGACATCGAAAAGGGTGGCGAGGCCATCCAGAAGGCGACCAAATAATGCAGGCATTCACCAAACTCGACGGCCTGGTGGCCCCCCTCGACCGTAACAACGTCGATACCGATGCCATCATCCCCAAGCAGTTCCTCAAGTCCATCAAGCGTTCCGGCTTCGGTCCCAACGCTTTCGACGAGTGGCGCTACATGGATCATGGCGAGCCAGGCATGGACAATTCCAAGCGGCCCCTGAATCCGAACTTCGTGCTCAACCAGCAACGCTACCAGGGCGCCTCCGTGCTGCTGACCCGCAGCAACTTCGGCTGCGGCTCCTCCCGCGAGCACGCCCCCTGGGCCCTGCTGGACTACGGCTTCCGCGTGGTCATCGCCGAATCCTTCGCCGACATCTTCTTCAACAACTGCTTCAAGAACGGCATCCTGCCCATCGTCCTGCCCAAGGCCGAGATCGATGCCCTGTTCGGCCTCACCGAATACACCCCGGGCTTCAAGCTGGTGGTGGATCTGGAGCAGCAGAAGGTGGTGCGCCCCGACGGTCACGCCATTCCCTTCGAAGTGGATGCCTTCCGTCGCGAATGTCTGCTCAACGGCTGGGACGACATCGGCCTGACCCTGCGCCATGCCGACAAGATCAAGGCCTTCGAGGAGCTCCGCCGGGCCGAACAGCCCTGGCTGTTTTCCTGATCTAATTTTTGCCACAGAGGACACAGAGGACACAGAGAAAGGCAGCGGCTTTGGCCTGTTAACGCAGGTGTCCGTGGCACCGCGAGGTTTCAACCTCTGTGTTCTCTGTGCCCTCTGTGGCCAAGTTCTTTAAGGTTCTCAAAATGAAAATTTGCGTTCTCCCCGGTGACGGCATCGGTCCCGAAATCATGGCGGAAGCCGTGCGTGTGCTGGAAGCCCTGAACCTGGGCTTCGAGATGGAAACCGCCCTGCTCGGTGGCTGCGCCGTGGACGCCACCGGCAACCCCTATCCGGAAGCCACCCAGAAACTGGCCCAGGCCGCCGATGCCGTGCTGCTGGGCGCCGTGGGTGGTCCCCAGTGGGACACCCTGCCCCGGGAACAGCGCCCCGAGCGCGGCCTGCTGGGCATCCGCAAGCAACTCAATCTGTTTGCCAACCTGCGCCCCGCCATCCTCTATCCGGAACTGGCCAATGCCTCCACCCTGAAGCCCGAAGTGGTGGCCGGCCTGGACATCCTCATCGTGCGCGAACTGACCGGCGACATCTACTTCGGCCAGCCCCGCGGCATCGAGGAGCGCGAGATCGACGGCCAGAAGCAGCGCTTCGGCTTCAACACCATGCACTACAGCGAATCCGAAATCCGCCGCATCCTGCGCGTGGCCTTCGAGGCCGCCCGCAAGCGCAACAAGAAGCTGTGCTCGGTGGACAAGATGAACGTGCTGGAAACCACCCAGTTGTGGCGCGACATCGCCAATGAACTGGCCCCCGAATACCCGGATGTGGAACTGTCCCACATGCTGGTGGATAACGCCGCCATGCAGCTGGTGCGCAATCCCAAGCAGTTCGACGTGATGGTCACCGGCAACATGTTCGGCGACATCCTCTCCGACGAAGCCTCCATGCTCACCGGCTCCATCGGCATGCTGCCCTCCGCCTCCCTGGACGCCAACAACAAGGGCCTCTACGAGCCCTCCCACGGTTCCGCCCCGGACATCGCCGGCAAGGGCGTGGCCAATCCCCTGGCCACCATCCTCTCCGCCGCCATGATGCTGCGTTACACCTTCAATATGGAAGAAGCTGCCGTGAAGGTGGAAAACGCCGTGAAGAAGGTGCTGGCCCAGGGCTACCGCACCGGCGACATCTACGAGCCGGGCACCACCAAGGTGGGCACCAGGCAGATGGGCGACGCCGTCCTGGCCGCCCTGTAATCCCAGGCAAAACCTTGACGGCGGCGGGGTGGTAAACCTCGCCGCCTGTGATACCGTTACATATTCATTAAGTTCTTACCCAAGGAAGCAGTGATGAAGCGAGTTGGTCTGGTTGGTTGGCGCGGTATGGTCGGTTCCGTCCTCATGCAGCGCATGGTGGAAGAGGGCGATTTCGCCCATATTGAACCGGTGTATTTCTCCACTTCCAACGCCGGCGGCAAGGCCCCGGTGTTCGGCGGCAAGGAAGCTGCGGCTCCCCTGCAGGACGCCATGTCCGTGGATGCCCTGAAGACCTGCGACATCATCATCACCTGCCAGGGTGGCGACTACACCAAGGAAGTCTTCCCCAAGCTGCGCGCTGCCGGCTGGAACGGCCACTGGATCGACGCCGCCTCCGCCCTGCGCATGGCCGACGACGCCGTGATCATCCTCGACCCGGTGAACAAGAACGTCATCCAGGACTCCCTGGCCAAGGGTGGCAAGAACTGGATCGGCGGCAACTGTACCGTTTCCCTGATGCTGATGGGCCTGGGCGGGCTGTTCCAGAACGACCTGATCGAGTGGGCCACCTCCATGACCTACCAGGCCGCGTCCGGCGCCGGCGCCCAGAACATGCGCGAGCTGATCGCCCAGATGGGGACCATCCACGCTTCCGTCGCCGACCTGCTGGCCGACCCATCTTCCGCCATCCTGGAAATCGACCGCAAGGTGGCCGAAACCATCCGTTCCGATGCCTTCCCCAAGAAGAACTTCCGCAACACCCCGCTGGCCGGCAGCCTGATCCCCTGGATCGACGTGCCCGTGGAAAACGGCCAGTCCAAGGAAGAGTGGAAGGGCGGCGCCGAATGCAACAAGATCCTGGGCAAGCCCGCTTTCCGTAGCCAGGGCTCCATTCCCATCGATGGCCTGTGCGTGCGTATCGGTGCCATGCGCTGCCACTCCCAGGCCCTCACCATCAAGCTGAAGAAGGATGTGCCCCTGGACGAGATCAGCGACATGCTGGCCAAGGCCAACCAGTGGGCCAAGGTGGTGCCCAACGAGCGCGAGATTTCCGAGCGTGAGCTGACCCCCGCCGCCGTCACCGGCACCCTGACCGTGCCCGTCGGCCGTCTGCACAAGATGGCCATGGGTCCCGAGTACCTGGCCGCCTTCACCTGCGGCGACCAGCTGCTGTGGGGTGCTGCCGAACCCCTGCGCCGTATGCTGCGCATCCTGCTCGAAGCCTGATCCGGCCGGGAGCCAATACCAGAACCGGGGCCGAGAGCCCCGGTTTTGTTATACAAAAGGGATAACTACATTAGAATAAAGATTAGCTTGCATGGCTAACTTGCTGATGTTATTTTATTTCTTCCAAAATCGACGCTCAGGGTGGCGCCGTGGCCAAAACTAAAGATACCAATATGAAAATTCGTGCCTCGCTCCTGGCAACCGCGCTTGCGTGTATGCCTTTCGCGGCGGATGCGGCAGGGTTGGGAAAGATCACCGTTTATTCCGGCTTGGGGCAACCCCTGCGTGCTGAAGTGGAGGTGTCCGCTACCAAGGCGGAACTGTCCAACATGACGGCCCGTCTGGCTTCCCAGGATGCCTTTGCCCAAGCCGGCATTGAATACGCTTCCACCCTGCTCGGCATCAGATTTTCCCTGGACCAGAAGGGGGGGCAGCCGGTCATCCGCGTCAGTTCGGACAAGCCCATCAACGATCCTTTCGTGGATATGTTGCTGGAACTGAGCTGGCCCTCCGGCCGTTTGGTGCGCGAATACACCTTCCTCCTTGATCCGCCGGAAATGGCCATCAAGGGCGGTGCCCAGGTATCCACCGTCGAGGCCAAGCAGCCTCCCCGCATCGAAACTCGTCCCCTGGCGCCTGTGGAAGAAAAGCCTGTTGCCCGGATGGCGGAAGAAAAGCCCGCCAAGGTGACTACCAGCCGCAAGCCTAAGGTGGCGGCGGAAGAAAAGTCCGTGGCAGAAGCCATGCCTGCCGCCGAGAAAAAAGCAGCGGCCCAGCCTGTAGTAACCGATGGCAGCATCGAGGTGAAGAAGGGCGATACCCTGCGCAAGATTGCCGGCGAAACCGTGCACGAGGGTGTCTCTCTGGAGCAGATGCTGGTGGGCCTGTACCGGGCCAACAAGGAGGCTTTTGACGGCGGCAACATGAACCGCCTCAAGGCCGGCAAGATTCTGGCGGTGCCGGACAAGGAGTCCGTCGCTGCCGTTTCCGAGAGCGAGGCGCGCAAGATCGTCTTTGCCCAGTCCTCCGATTGGAATGCCTACCGCCGCAAGCTGGCCGGGGCCGTGGCTCAGGAGGCGCCCAAGGACGACGGCGCCACCCAGGCCGTTGCCGGTCGGGTCACCGCCAAGGTGGAAGACAAGGCCGCGCCGGCCGCTGCGCCCAAGGACCAGGTGAAGGTCGCCAAGACCGAAGGTCCGGCCGCGGGCAAGGCAGGCGCCGGCAAGGCCAGCGAAGAGGACCTGATTGCCAAGGACAAGGCCCTCAAGGACGCCAACGAACGCATGGCGGCCCTGGAAAAGAACGTCAGCGAACTGCAGAAGCTGCTGGAACTGAAGAACCAGAACCTGGCCGATCTGCAGAAGCAGGCTGCGGCCAAACCGGCTGCTCCGCTCCCCGCCGCCGCCCCCACCAAGCCAGCCGAAGCGGCGCCGGTGGAACCGCCCAAGCCCGAGGTCAAGCCCGAGCCTCCCAAGGCCGAGGAGGCCAAGCCGGCCGAAGCCGCCAAGCCGGAAGAAAAGCCGGCCGAGGCTGCCGTCCCGGAAGCCAAGCCCGAACCCAAGCCGGAGCCGAAACCGCCCGTGGTAGTGCCGCCGCCGGTGCCGGTGGAAGAGCCCAGTCTGGTGGATGAACTGCTGGACAACCTGCCCCTCCTGGGCGGCGGCCTGGTCGCCATCGCCGGCCTCGGCGCCCTGGCCGTGGTCCGTCGCCGTCGCCAGGCTCCCGCCGGCGAGGCCACCCTGCCGCCCACCAGCTCCCTGTCCCAGCCGAGCCTGGGCGCCAATTCCGTGTTCAAGAGCACCGGCGGCCAGAGCGTGGATACCTCCAACACCCCGGCCACCGATTTCAGCCAGGCCGGCCCCGGCACCATCGATACCGACGAAGTGGATCCGGTGGCCGAAGCCGATGTGTACATGGCCTACGGCCGGGATGCCCAGGCCGAGGAAATCCTTCTCGAAGCCATGCAGAAGGATCCCAAGCGCTTTGCCATCCACGTCAAGCTGCTGGAAATCTACTCCAACCGCAAGGCCGTCAAGCAGTTCGAAACCCTGGCCAGCGAGCTTTACGCCCAGACCGGCGGCGTTGGCGCCGAGTGGGAAAAGGCTGCCGCCATGGGCGCCAAGCTGGACCCGGCCAACCCGCTCTACGGCGGCAACCCGGCGCCCGCGGCTGCTGCTGCCGATTTCGATCCCGATGCCACCATGATCGTCGGCGCCGAGCAGCTGAAGGACACGGTGACCATGCCCGGCACCCTGTCCCAGCTGGCTGAAGCCGCTGCCGAAGCGGAGCCCCTGCCGGTGGTGGAAGCGCCCCAGGAAGCGGCGGCCGAGCCGGTGCCCGATCTGGTCAGTCTGGACTTCGACCTGGGTCTCGAGGCTCCTGCCGCGCCCCAGGCCGACGTCGCTGCTGAACCTGAAGCCGCCCTGCCCGGCGCCATGGACTTCGACCTGGACCTGGGTGCGGCCGAGCCCGCCCCGGCCGCCGCTGCCGAGTCCGAGGTGCTGGACTTCCAGCTGCCGGACGCGGCCCCTGAGGCAGCCCCGGCGGCTCCTGCCGACAACATCATCGACTTCGACCTCGATCTGGGGGCCGGGGCCGAAGAGCCTGTTTCCATCACAGCGGAAGCCCCCGGCGGCGACCTGGACATCCAGCTGGATGACGAGGCCCTGCCGGTGGAAGAGGCGCCCCGCGCCTTCGATCTCTCCAGCATCAATCTGGACCTGGATGCGGCGCCCGCGCCGGCTGCCGAGCCGGCCGCCAGTGCTGCCGAGCCGGCCGCCAGTGCTGCCGACGACACCGTGGTGCTGCCGGAAGTTGCCGACGAAGCCCTCAGCCTGGATGACCTGGCTGCAGCCGCGGCCGAGACCACCCTGACGCCGGCGGCGGATGAAACCGTGGTCATGCCCGAGCTGGCGATGGAGGAGGTGACTGCTGCACCGGCTCCGTCCTTCGACTCCGCCGAAACCGTGGTCAATCCGGAACTGGGCGCCCAGCTGGAGGCTCAGCTGGAAGCCGAGCAGGCTGCCGATGCCGAGGGCGACGATGCCCGCTGGCAGGAGGTGGCGACCAAGCTGGATCTGGCCAAGGCCTATGAAGAAATGGGCGATCTGGAAGGGGCACGGGAACTGCTGCAGGAAGTGCTCGGCGAAGGCAATGCCGAACAGCAGGACGTGGCCCGCACCCTGATGGAGCGCGTCGGCAGCTGAGCGCCGTCGTCGTTCCGCCCCCTCCATGCCGCAGCCCGGGTATCCCGGCTGCGGCATTTGTTTTACAGTGCGGGCTTCGCACCCCCTGGTCCTCTTCTTGAACCGTTCCGCCCCGCCCTTGCCCGCTGCCATGCCGGCGCCGCCCTCCGCCCGTCATCCGGCCGTACGCCTGCTGCTGTGCCTGCTCCTGGCCCTGGCGGCCCAGGCCCTGCCGGCGCTCCTGGCGGCCGCCCTGGTCCTGCCTTTGCTGCGGGCCGACGGCGTGGCCGGACGCTGCCGCACCCTGCTGCTGCGCACGCGCTGGCTGCTGCTTTCCCTCTTCCTCGTCTTCGCCCTGGGCACCCCGGGCACGCCCCTCTACGACCACGCCTGGAGCCCTTCCCGGGAAGGGGTGTTCCTCGGTCTGGAACAGTGCCTGCGCCTGGCGACGGTGCTGCTGGCCGTCTCCTGGCTGTTGCACACCACCCGGCCGGCGGCCCTGGCCCAGGGCCTGCTGACCCTGTTGCAGCCCCTGCGCTACCTGGGGCTGGCGCCGGAGCGGGGCATCGCCCGCCTGCTGCTGGTGATGCGGCACGTGGATTCCGCCGACGCCTGGCCCCGGGGACAGGACTGGCGCCGTTTCCTGGAGATGCCGGCCCAGGAGCAGGAAAGCGTCCTGGAGGTGGAACTGCATCCCCTGGCAGGCCCTGACCGCCTGCTTCTCGCCGGCATGGGCCTCGGCATCCTCGTCCTGCTTGCCTCTCCGCTGTGGTTGCCATGAGCGAATCCACTATTCTTTCCGCCACCACCCCGGGCCGCATCGCCCTGGGCCTGGAGTACGACGGCAATGCCTTCCACGGCTGGCAGACCCAGCCCGGCGGCCGCACCGTGCAGGATGCCCTGGAGGCCGCCCTGGGCGCCATTGCCGGGGTGCCGGTGGCCACCACCTGCGCCGGCCGCACCGATACGGGCGTCCATGCCACTTCCCAGGTGGTGCATTTCGACGCGCCCGTGTCCCGGCCCGAATCGGCCTGGGTGCGGGGCGTCAATTCCCATCTGCCCGACGGCGTCGCCGTGCGCTGGGCCCAGGCCGTGCCTGCCGATTTCCATGCCCGCTTCTCCGCCCGGGGGCGGCGCTACCGCTACCTGCTGCTCAACCGCCCGGTGCGGCCGGGCCTGGCCGCCGGCCGGGTGGGCTGGTTCCATCTGCCCCTGGATGTGGCGAAAATGCAGGAGGCGGCCGACCTGCTCCTGGGAGAACACGATTTCTCCACCTTCCGCGCCGCCGAATGCCAGGCCAAGACGCCGGTGAAGGAACTGCGGCAGGCCCGGGTCAGCCGCCAGGGCGAGCTGGTGGTGTTCGACTTCGAGGCCACCGCCTTCCTGCACCACATGATCCGCAACCTGGTGGGCAGCCTGGTCTATGTGGGCAAGGGCAAGCACGAGCCGGCCTGGATCGGCGAACTGCTGGCGGCCCGGGACCGGCGCCTGGCGGCCCCCACCTTCAGTCCCTCCGGTCTTTACCTGGCCGGCGTCAGCTACGAACCCCACTGGGGCCTGCCGGAGACCACGGTGCTGCCCCAAATCTGGAGCCTGGAACCATGACGAGCGCCACCCATGCCCGTACCAAGACCCGCATCAAGATCTGCGGCCTGACCCGGGAGGCGGACGTGGATGCCGCCGTGGCTGCCGGCGCCGACGCCATCGGCTTCGTCTTCTACCCGCCCAGCCCGCGCTACGTCACGCCCGAACGGGCGGCGGAGCTGGCCCGGCGGCTGCCGCCCTTCGTCGCGGCGGTGGGGCTGTTCGTGAACCCGGAACCGGCCCAGGTGGAGGCGGTGCTGGCCAAAGTGCCCCTGGAGGTCCTGCAATTCCACGGCGACGAGACGGAAAGCCAGTGCCGGCGCTACCTGCGGCCCTACCTCAAGGCGGCCCGCGTAAGGCCCGATCTGGATTTGGTACAATACGCGGCTGCTTACCCTTCGGCCCGGGCCATCCTGCTGGATGCCTTCGTCGATGGTTACGGCGGCGGCGGCAAGACCTTCGACTGGTCCCTCATCCCGGCCGGCCTGGCCCAGAGCATCGTGCTTTCCGGCGGCCTGGACGGGGACAATGTGGCGGAGGCGGTACGGCGGGTGCGCCCGGCGGCGGTGGATGTGTCCTCCGGCGTCGAAGCGGCCAAAGGCATCAAGGATGCTGCCAAGATCCGGGCCTTCATCGCCGCCGTTCGCAGTGCCGACAACGATTGATTTGACGAACTGATTTATGCGCAAGAAACCGGGCGGACATACTCGCACTCACTGGCGCCACCACCTGGCGGACCACACCTGAGAGACGGCGGCTGACTAAGCAGTCCCTGTCCTTCTCAACGTTCGTCTTCTGGAGTCCTACCATGTCCTACAACCTGCCCGACGCCTCCGGCCACTTCGGCCCCTACGGCGGCATCTTCGTCTCCGAAACCCTCATCGCCGCCCTCGAAGAACTGAAGGCGGCCTATGCCCACGCCTGCACCGATCCTGCCTTCCAGGCCGAGTTCGACTACGAGCTGAAGCACTACGTGGGCCGTCCCAGCCCCATCTACCACGCCAAGCGCTGGTCCGAGCTGCTGGGTGGCGCCCAGATCTACCTGAAGCGGGAAGACCTGAACCACACCGGCGCCCACAAGGTGAACAACTGTATCGGCCAGGCCCTGCTGGCCAAGCGCATGGGCAAGCCCCGGGTCATCGCCGAGACCGGCGCCGGCCAGCACGGCGTCGCCACCGCCACCGTGGCCGCCCGCTACGGCTTCGAGTGTGTGGTGTACATGGGCTCCGAGGACGTCAAGCGCCAGGCTGCCAACGTCTATCGCATGAAGCTCCTGGGCGCCACCGTGGTGCCCGTGGAGTCCGGCTCCAAGACCCTCAAGGACGCGCTCAATGAAGCCATGCGCGACTGGGTCACCAACATCGAGAACACCTTCTACATCATCGGCACCGTGGCCGGTCCCCATCCCTATCCCATGATGGTGCGGGACTTCCAGACCGTCATCGGCAAGGAAGCCCTGGTGCAGATGCCGGAGATGGCCGGGCGCCAGCCCGACGCGGTGATCGCCGCCGTCGGTGGCGGTTCCAACGCCATGGGCATCTTCCATCCCTACATTCCCCATGAGAGCGTCAAGCTGATCGGCGTCGAGGCCGCGGGGGAGGGCATGGATACCAACCGCCATTCCGCCAGCCTGCAGAAGGGCCGCCCCGGCGTGCTGCACGGCAACCGCACCTACCTGCTGCAGGACGAGAACGGCCAGATCACCGAGACCCACTCCATCTCCGCCGGCCTCGATTACCCGGGCGTCGGCCCCGAGCACGCCTGGCTGAAGGACTCCGGCCGGGCCGAGTACGTCGGCATTTCCGACAGCGAAGCCCTGCAGGCCTTCCATGACCTGTGCCGCTTCGAGGGCATCATTCCCGCCCTGGAGTCCTCCCACGCTCTGGCCTATGCCGCCAAGCTGGCCCCCTCCCTGGCCAAGGACAAGATCCTGCTGGTCAATCTTTCCGGCCGCGGCGACAAGGACATGCACACCGTCGCCGAAAAGTCCGGCATCCAATTCTGAGAGCCCGCCCCATGTCCCGCATCCAACAGACTTTCGACGCGCTCAAGGCCCAGGGCAAGAAGGCCCTGATTCCCTTCATCACCGCCGGCGATCCCCATCCGGCCCTCACCGTCACCCTGCTGCATACCCTGGTGGAAGCCGGCGCCGACGTGATCGAGCTGGGCGTGCCCTTCTCCGATCCCATGGCCGATGGCCCCACCATCCAGCGCGCCTCCGAGCGGGCCCTGGCCAAGGGCGTCAGCCTGCGCCAGGTGCTGGCCATGGTCAGCGAATTCCGCGAGAAGGACCGCGAGACTCCCATCGTCCTCATGGGCTACGCCAACCCCATCGAGTCCATGGGCATGGAGACCTTTGTTGCCGCCGCCGCCGAGGCCGGTGTGGACGGCGTGCTGGTGGTGGACTACACCCCGGAGGAAAGCGCCGCCTTCTGCGCCGCCATGAACGCCCGGGACCTGGACACCATCTTCCTCCTCGCCCCCACCTCCACCGACGCCCGCATCAATCAGGTGGGCCAGCTGGCCCGGGGTTACGTCTATTACGTTTCCCTCAAGGGAGTGACCGGCAGCGGCGCCCTTAACTTCGACGAAGTGGCCGAACGCATTCCCAAGATCCGCGAAGCCACCGGCCTGCCCGTGGGCGTGGGCTTCGGCATCCGCGATGCGGAGACCGCCAAGCGCATCGCCGGCATGGCCGACGCCGTGGTGGTGGGCAGCCGCATCATCGAGGAAATGGAAAAGTACCCGGATGACGCCGTGGCCCGCGTCAAGGGCCTGGTGGCCGACATCCGCCGCGGTGTGGATGCCGCCAACAAGTGATTTTTAGCCACAGAGGGCACAGAGGACACAGAGAGTAAAACCGACAGGACAGTCATGCCGCGAGGGCTTTTGATCAGGCCCTGTCGCGTTGTCCAGGAATTGTTTTAACTCTGTGATTTCTGTGCCCTCTGCGGCCAACCCGAATTTAAAAAAAGTACCGGAGAACGCCATGAGCTGGTTGCAGAAACTGCTGCCCCCGAAGATCAAGCGTGAAGGCGCGCCGCGCAAGTCCAACCTGCCGGAAGGCCTGTGGCGCAAGTGCCCGTCCTGCGAGGCGGTGCTTTACGCCACCGACCTGGAAGGCAACCTGCACGTCTGCCCCAAGTGCGGCCACCACAACCGCCTCAATTCCCGGGAACGCCTGGACCTGCTGCTGGACCCGGAAGGCCGTTTCGAGATCGGCGCCGAAGTGCTGCCGGTGGACAGCCTCAAGTTCAAGGACAGCCGCCGCTATCCGGAGCGCCTCAACGACGCCACCGAAGACACCGGCGAGACCGATTCCCTGGTGGTGATGCAGGGCGCCATCAAGACCCTGCCCGTGGTCGTGGCCTGCTTCGAATTCAACTTCATGGGCGGCTCCATGGGCTCCGTGCTGGGTGAGCGCTTCATCCGCGGCGTCCAGGTGGCCCTGGAGCAGAACGTGCCCTTCATCTGCATCACCGCCTCCGGCGGCGCCCGCATGCAGGAAGGCCTGTTCTCCCTGATGCAGATGGCCAAGACCACCGCTTCCCTGACCAAGCTGTCGGAAGCCGGCCTGCCCTTCATTTCCGTGCTCACCGATCCCACCATGGGCGGTGTCTCCGCCTCCTTCGCCTTCCTTGGCGACGTGGTTATCGCCGAGCCCAATGCCCTGATCGGCTTCGCCGGTCCCCGGGTGATCGAGCAGACGGTGCGCGAGAAGCTGCCGGAAGGCTTCCAGCGCTCCGAGTTCCTGCTGGAAAAGGGCGCCATCGACCTGATCGTGGACCGCCGCGAAATGCGCGACAAGATCGCCCAGCTGCTGGCCCTGCTGCAGAAGCTGCCGGCGGCTGCCTGAAAATCTTTTTTGCCACAGAGGGCACAGAGAACACAGAGAGCTTCCGCGCCGTGCGTAAGGACGGAGCGGAAACTGTGTGGGCCTGTGCCCCGGGAGGCAACAGGGACGCCATTCTTCAGCCTGCCATGGCCGAGGTCCGCGTCCCTCCTGCCTTCCAGGGTAGGTGCTTTCGACTTTCCTCTGTGATCTCTGTGCCCTCTGTAGCTAGCCTTTCTATGTCATCCCCCACCACCCTGTCCGACTGGCTCACCCATCTCGAATCCCTCCATCCCAAGGGCCAGGCCGGCATCGAGCTGGGCCTGGAGCGGGTGGCCCGGGTCAAGGCGGCCCTGGGGCAGACCGAGTTCTGCCCGGTCGTCACCGTCGGCGGCACCAACGGCAAGGGCTCGGTCTGTGCCTATCTGGAGAACATCCTGGACCGGGCCGGCTGCAAGGTGGGCTCCTACAGTTCCCCCCATCTGCTGCGCTACAACGAGCGGGTGCGCCTCAACGGCCAGCCGGTGGCGGACGAGGCCCTGTGCGCCGCCTTCGCCCGGGTGGAAGCGGCCCGGGGCGATGAGGCCCTGACCTATTTCGAATTCGGCACCCTGGCCGCCTGGGAAGTCTTCGCCGCCGCCGGGGTCGAGGCCATTGTCCTGGAAGTGGGCCTGGGCGGCCGCCTCGATGCGGTGAACATCTACGAGCCGGACGTGGCCGTGGTCACCGGCATCGCCCTGGACCACACCGACTGGCTGGGCCCCACCCGGGAAGACATCGGCCGGGAAAAGGCGGGCATCTTCCGCCCCGGCAAGCCCGCCATCTGCGCCGACGCCAAGCCGCCCCAGTCCCTGCTGGACCACGCTGCCGCCATCGGTGCCGAGCTGAAACTCATCGGCCGCGACTTCGGTTTCGAGAAAAGCGCCGAGGACCGCCTGCAATGGCGCTACTGGCTGCGCCAGGGCGAGGCCCTGCAGCGCCGCGCCCTGGCCTTCCCCGGCCTGCGCGGCACGGCCCAGCTGGCCAACGCCAGCGCCGCCTTGACCGCCCTGGACTACCTCAAGGACCGCCTGCCCGTCTCCATGGGCGCCATCCGCGCCGGCCTCATCGAGACCGAGCTGCCCGGCCGCTTCCAGGTCCTGCCCGGCCAGCCTGCGGTGGTCCTGGACGTGGCCCACAATCCCCAGTCGGCCCAGGTGCTGGCCGACAACCTGGGCAATATGGGCTTCTACAACCGCACCCACGCGGTGGTGGGCATGCTCGGCGACAAGGACATCGCCACCACCCTGGCCGCCCTCAAGGGCAAGGTGGATACCTGGCTGCTGGCGGACCTGGCGGTGCCCCGGGGCGCCTCTGCGGTGCAGCTGGCGGAGGCCGTGGCCGGCCTCGGCGGCGAGGTGCACTGCCACGATTCCCCCTACGCCGCATGGCAGGCAGCCCTGAAGCAGGCTGCCGAGAATGATAGAATCCTGGTTTTTGGATCCTTCCATACGGTGGCCGGTGTGCTGCCCCATGTGGGCCAGCGACATCGCCAACCGGGTCAAACCCCCAGCTAAAGGTGCTTCGGGCATGCAAGTGACGGACAGTGACGCACAACTGCAACTGAAAAAACGTGCCCGGCGCCGCCTGGTGGGGGCCGTGGCCTTCGTCACGTTCGCCGCCATCGTGCTGCCCATGGTCATGGACCAGGCGCCGCCGCCGCCCACCCCCGACGTGCAGATCCGCATCCCCGGCCAGGACCAGACCGCCTTCAATCCCCAGGCCCTGACGCCGCCGGCGCCGGCCAAGCCCGCCGCCCCGGCCAGGACCGAACTGGCGCCGCCCCCCGTGGTCGCCGTAGCCCCAGCCGCCGAGGCCCCTGCCAAGCCGGCAGAAAAGCCCCCCGTCGTCACGCCCGCCCCGGTAGAAAAGCCTGCCGTCAAGCCCGTGGACAGGACTGCGGAAAAGCAGGCGGCGGAGAAGGCTGCCGCCGACAAGGCCGCCGCTGCCGAGAAGGCCAAGGCCGAGGCCGAAGCCAAGCGCGCCGCCGCCCTGCTCGGTGCCGGCAAGCCCGAAGCCGCCAAGCCGGCGGCCGCGGCCGGCCAGCACGTCATCCTCATCGGCGCCTTTGCCAACCCTGGCAACGTCAAGGTGCTGCAGACCAAGCTCAACGAAATCGGCGTCAAGTCCTACACCGAGAACCTGGATTCCCCCCAGGGCGCCAAGACCCGGGTGCGGGCCGGTCCCTTCCCGAATAAGGAAGCGGCGGAAAAGGCCCTGGATAAAATGAAGAAAATCGGTGTCAACGGCATCGTCTCCGCGAAATAAGCACGACCGGCAATGACCGCACTGGACTTTGCCATCATCGGCATCTTCCTGGCCTCCCTGCTGCTGGGCGCCTGGCGCGGCGTGGTGGGCGAGATCATCGCCCTGGTGGCCTGGATCCTCGGCTTCCTCGCTGCCCGGGCCTTCGGTCCGGAAGCCGCCCAGGTGTTCCTCTCCGGCCTCATCGCCGATCCGGTGTGGCGCCTGGTGGCCGGCTACATCCTGGTCTTCGTCGGCGTCCTGCTGCTGCTGGCCCTGCTGCGGCTGGCGGTGCGGGGCCTGATCCGGGCCCTCGGCCTGGGCCTGGCGGACCGGCTTCTGGGCGTGGTCTTCGGCGTGGCCCGGGGCGCCCTGATCGTGTTGTTGCTGTTTGCCGCCGGGGGCATGACTTCCCTGCCCAAGGCGAGCTGGTGGGCCCAGGCCCAGTTGGCGCCGCCCTTCGAGACGGCGGTGCTGCTGGCCAGGCCCTGGCTGCCCGACGAGGTGGCGAAAAGGATCAAGTACCGGTAGCCTCCGGCTTCCGGCCCAAGTTTTGTAACAGACAGGTGGTGTTCTATGTGCGGTATTCTCGGGGTCGTCGCGACCACGCCGGTTAACCAGCTCCTTTACGATGGCCTCATGGTGCTCCAGCACCGGGGCCAGGACGCCGCGGGCATCGCCACGGCGGAAGGCAATACCTTCCACATGCACAAGGGGCCGGGGCTGGTGCGGGACGTGTTCCGTACCCGCAACATGCGGGCCCTCCCGGGCAACTGGGGTATCGGCCATTGCCGTTATCCCACGGCAGGTTCCGCCTGGAACTTCGCCGAGGCCCAACCCTTCTACGTCAATTCCCCCTTCGGCCTGACCCTGGCCCACAACGGCAACCTGACCAATGCCGAAGTGCTGAAGGAGGAAATGTTCGTGCAGGACCTGCGCCACGTGAACACCAACTCGGATTCCGAGGTGCTGCTCAACGTCCTGGCCCATGAACTGCAGGCTGCCGCCAAGGGCGCCCGCCTCGATCCGGACATCATCTTCCGCGCCGTCGCCGGCGTGCACCGCCGGGTCCGCGGCGCCTACGCCGTGGTGGCCATGATCGCCGGCTACGGCCTGCTGGCCTTCCGCGATCCCTTCGGCATCCGTCCCCTGGTGATGGGCCGCAATCCGGTGGAAGAGGGCTACGAATACCTGATCTCCTCCGAGTCCGTGACCCTGGATACCCTGGGCTTCGAGGTGATGCGCGACATCGCCCCGGGCGAGGCCGTCTTCATCGACCTGCAGCGCAACCTCTCCAGCCGCCAGTGCGCCGACAAGCCGGTGTACGCCCCCTGCATCTTCGAATACGTCTATCTGGCCCGCCCCGACTCCCTCATGGACGGCGTCTCCGTCTATGAAACCCGTCTGCGCATGGGCGAGTTCCTGGCCGAGAAGGTGAAGCAGGTGCTCAACCCGGCCGACATCGACGTGGTCATTCCCATTCCCGACTCCTCCCGGCCCTCCGCCATGCAGCTGGCCCAGGCCCTGAATATTCCCTACCGGGAAGGTTTCGTGAAGAACCGCTACATCGGCCGCACCTTCATCATGCCGGGCCAATCCACCCGCAAGAAGAGCGTGCGCCAGAAGCTCAACACCGTCTCCCACGAGTTCAAGGGCAAGCGGGTGCTGCTGGTGGACGACTCCATCGTGCGCGGCACCACCAGCCGGGAAATCGTCGAGATGGCCCGGGCCGCCGGCGCCCTCAAGGTGTACTTCGCCTCCGCCGCGCCGCCCGTGCGCTACCCCAATGTGTACGGCATCGACATGCCGACCCGGGGCGAACTCATCGCCACCGGCCGCACCGACGACGAGATCGCCAAGGAAATCGGCGCCGACGCCCTGGTGTACCAGGAGCTGGACGCTCTCAAGGCCGCCGTGCGCGCCCTCAATCCGGAGCTGACCTGTTTCGACACCTCCTGTTTCGACGGCACCTACGTCACCGGCGACATCACGCCGGCCTACCTGGACAAGGTGGAGAACGGCCGTGGCGGCAAGGGCAAGTCCAGCAACGAGGATGACAGCAATGCCACCCAGCAGCTGGACCTGAACCTGATGGGCAACAACGCCGAACACTGAGCGCCCACCGGAGCAGAGAAAAAACCACCAGGCCCGTTCCGGATTTCCCGAACGGGCTTGGTCATTAAGGAACCCCCATGAGCATCGACAGCAACAACGACTGGCAGCTGGAAACCCAGGCGGTGCGCGCCGGCCAGGAGCGCAGCCAGTTCAACGAGCATTCCGAGGCGCTGTACCTGACCTCCAGCTTCGTCTTCGAGAACGCGGCCCAGGCCGCCGCCCGCTTCTCCGGCGAGGAGGAGGGCAACGTCTATTCCCGCTTCTCCAACCCCACTCTGAGCCTGTTCCAGGACCGCCTGGCCGCCCTGGAAGGGGCCGAGAGCGCCATCTGCACCGCCAGCGGCATGTCCGCCATCATGTCCCTGGTCATGGCCCATCTGAAGGCCGGCGACCATGTGGTGGCCTCCGCCGGCCTCTTCGGCGCCACCATCCAGCTCTTCAACAACATCCTGGCCCGCTTCGGCATCAGCACCACCTACGCCAGCCAGACCCGGCCGGAAGAGTGGGCCGCCGCCATCCGTCCCGAAACCAAGCTGTTCTTCCTGGAGACGCCCTCCAACCCCCTGACGGAAGTGGCCGACATCGCCGCCCTGGCCGAGATCGCCCACGCCAAGGGCATCCTGGTGGCGGTGGACAACTGCTTCTGCACCCCCGCCCTGCAACGGCCCCTGGAACTGGGCGCCGACCTGGTGGTGCATTCGGCCACCAAGTACCTGGACGGTCAGGGCCGGGTCCTGGGAGGCGCCGTGGTGGGCTCGAAGAAACTCACCGAAGAGGTCTTCAAGTTCCTGCGCACCGCCGGGCCGACCCTCTCCGCCTTCAACGCCTGGGTCCTGGCCAAGGGCCTGGAAACCCTGAAGATCCGCATGGCCGCCCAGTCCGCCAATGCCCTGGAGCTGGCCACCTGGCTCGAAGCCCACCCCAAGGTGGCCCGGGTCTTCTACCCCGGCCTGGCCTCCCATCCCCAGCACGCCCTGGCCATGCGCCAGCAGAAGAGCGGCGGCGCCATCGTCTCCTTCGAGGTCAAGGGCGGCAAGCCGGAGGCCTGGAAGGTGGTGGACAACTGCCGTCTGCTCTCCATCACCGCCAACCTGGGCGACGTGAAGACCACCATCACCCACCCGGCCACCACCACCCACGGCCGCATCAGCGCCGAGGCCCGGACCACCGCCGGCATCGGCGACGGCCTGCTGCGCATCGCCGTCGGCCTGGAAGCGGTGCAGGACCTGCAGGCCGATCTGGAGCGGGGCCTGGCCCAGCTCTGAGGCCGTCGGGACGGCCTTGCCGGCCGCGCGTCGCAGATGAGAAAGCCCCCGCTTGCCGGGGGCTTTTTCTTTGGCAACCACACATTTGATCTGCCATCCCGGAGAGAGCAAAGCGCCCTCCCCAAAGGGAATGGGTTCGCGCTGCCGGCGGCCGAAAACGGCATTGCCCCAGGAGGCAATGGGGACGGGAATGTTAGCCGTGCCATGCCGGAGAAGGCCGTCCTTGTTGCCTCTCAGCCATGGTGGCTTTTACCACCGAAACAGGCGCGGACTACCGGCAAATGCCCGGGGCAAGTTAAGCATGTAAATCCTTTTTCTTTGGTAATGGCGGGGACCGACCTAGTGGTGGTGATGGCCCCGGGGCGGCGGCCCGCCGTGCCAGTTCCCCGGCCCCGGGCCGTAGCCGGGTCCCGGATGATGGTGGTGGCGGGGCTGCCAGTTGCCCTCGTTGAAATACCAGTGTTGGTGGCGCTGCTCCCAGCGGCCCGGCACGTAAATGTAGCCCGGGCGCTGGCGCAGCCAGCGGCCTTCCAGCCAGACGTAGTTGTAGCCGTCCCAGGCCCAGTAGCCCGGGGCCCACAGATAGCCGCCCCGGGGCGGCGGCATCACTTCGTAGCGGGGCGGCGGGGGCGGGGTGCCGATCTCGATACCGATGGCCAGGCCGGCGGGCATGGCCCGTACCGACCATTGATCGGCCCGGGCCGGCGCCGTCACCAGCAGGGTGGCGGCCAGGGCCAGCAGCAGGCGGGCGAGGCGGGGAGGGATGAAACGGGGGGTAAGCATGGCAGTCTCCGCAGCGGGAGACAGGAGGTCTCCCTTGGCGGAAATAACGCCGGGCCCCGGCGCCCCGTTGAGCCCGGACACAATTTGTTGCCATTGGGCCGGCGGCAGGCGCCGGCCTCGCCTTAGCCCTACGGCCTGTCCGCCATGCCGGGCCGGAGATCGAGTACTGCGGCGCTCCTCAGCCCTGTTCCAGGCGGCCGCCGCCGAGGGCCTTGTAGAGGCCGATGGCGTTGCGGATGTCGTCCCGCCGCAGTTCCAGCAGGCCCAGTTGGGAGGCGTAGGCCTGGCGCTGGGCGTCGAGCAGTTCCAGGCGGCTGTCCAGGCCGGCCCGGTAGCGCAGGGTGGACAGCTCCCGGCGCCGCTCGGCGCTGGCCACGGCCCGCTCCTGGGCCTGGATCTGGCGGCCGAAGGTGGCGCTGCCGGCGAGGCCGTCGCGCACTTCGCGGAAGGCGGTCTGGATGGCCTTCTCGTACTCGACCACGGCGGCCGAGCGGCGCAGTTCGGCCAGCCGCAGTTCGGCCCGCAGGCGCCCGCCCTGGAAGATGGGCTGGCTGATCTGGGGAGTGAAGGCCCAGGTCTGGTGGGCGCCGGAAAAGAGGCTGCCGAAGGAGGGGCTGATGGCGCCCACGGACAAGGTCAGCAGCAGGCGCGGGAAGAAGGCGGCGCGGGCGGCGCCGATGTCCGCGTTGGCGGCGATGAGGGCCTGTTCCGCCTGCTGGATGTCGGGCCGGTGGGCCAGCAGGTCCGACGGCAGCCCCGGCGGCAGCTGGGTCAGCACCGGTTGTTGGGCCAGGGGCGTGGGCGGCGGCAGGTCCGCCGGCGGTTCCGTGCCGAGCAGCAGGGCCAGGCCGTTGCGGGCCTGGGCCAGGGCCCGCTGGCGGCTTTCCAGATCGGCTTCGGCGGTGGCGACCTGGCCTTCGGCCTGGGCGATGTCCAGGCCGCTGCTCTGCTGGGCCAGCTTCAGCTTGCGCGCCAGGTCCAGGGACTGGCGCCAGTCCGCCAGGGTCAGTTCGGTGAGGCGCAGTTGTTCTTCCGCCAGGCGCTCGGCGAAATAGGCCTCGGCCACGGCGCCGATGAGACTGAGGCGGGCCGCCCGCAGGCCGTGTTCGCTGGCCAGGTAGCGGGCGAAGGCGGCTTCCGAGAGGGAGCCGACGCGGCCGAACAGGTCCACCTCGAAGGCGCTGATGCCCAGGCTGGCGGAACGGGTCTCCTGGATGGCGGTGCTGTTGCCGCCGTCGCTGGAGCTGCGCTGGCGCGAGCCTTCCAGCCCGGCATCGACGCCGGGCACCCGGTAGCTGCGCTGGATGTCGTACTGGGCCTGCACCTGGGAGACGTTGAGCACGGCCAGGCGCAGGTCCCGGTTGTGTTCCAGGGCCACTTCGATGAGGCGCTGCAGGCGCGGGTCGCCGAACATGCGGCGCCAGCCGATGGCGGCGGCGGAGGTGTTTGCCGGATTTTCCACCGCCTCGCCCGCCGGGGCGGCGCCGTAGGTATCGGGCACGGGCAGGGCCGGCTTTGGCAGCGCCGGCGCCAGGGAACAGCCGCCGAGGGCCAGGAGGAGGGAAAGGCTGAGGGGAGATAAACGCATGGTCAATCCTTGTTCCAGCGCTGGCGCAGGCGTTGCAGGGTGGCGGAGGCGGCCAGCCGCTCGCTCAGGCTGAGGACGAAAACGAAATACACCGGCACCAGGAACACGGCCAGTATGGTGGCGGTGATCATGCCGCCGAAGACGCCGGTGCCGATGGCGTGCTGGGTCTCGGCGCTGGCGCCGCTGGCCAGCATCAGGGGCACCACGCCCAGGGCGAAGGCCAGGGAGGTCATGAGGATGGGCCGCAGGCGCAGGCGGGCGGCCGCGGCGGCGGCCTCGATCAGGCCCATGCCCTGCTCGTACAGCTGCTTGGCGAATTCGATGATGAGAATGGCGTTCTTGGCCGAGAGGCCGATCACCGTGATCATGCCCACCTTGAAGAAGACGTCGTTGGGCATGCCCCGGGCGTACACCGCGAAGACGGCGCCGATCAGGCCCAGGGGCACCACCAGCATCACCGCCAGGGGGATGGTCCAGCTCTCGTATAGGGCCGCCAGCACCAGGAACACCACCAGCATGGAGAGGGCCATCAGCAGCGGCGCCTGGGCCGCCGACTGGCGCTCCTGCAGGGACTGGCCGGTCCACTCCACGGCGAAGCCGGGCGGCAGCTTGGCGGCCAGGCGCTCCATCTCGGCCATGGCCTCGCCGCTGGAGGCGCCCGGGGCGGCGCTGCCGGCAATGCGCACGGCCGGATAGCCCAGGTAGCGCACCAGCTGCAGTGGCGCATCGCTCCATTGGGGCGTCACCACCTCGCTCAGGGCCACCATGCCGCCGGCGTTGTTGCGCACGTGCAGGCGCAGGATGTCCTCCACCTGCATGCGGGAACGGGCCTCGGCCTGGATGATGACCTGCTGCATGCGTCCCGCATTGGGGAAGTCATTGACGTAGAGGGAGCCCATGGCGGTGGACAGGGTGTCGCTGATGTTGGCGAAGGAGACGCCCAGGGCCTCGGCCTTCTGCCGGTCGATGTCGAGGCGGACGCTGCTGCCCGGCGGCAGCCCTTCCGGATAGACGCCGGTCACCAGCTTGCTTTCCGCGGCCATGGCCAGCAGCTGCTGCTGGGCCGCCATGAGGGCGGCGTAGCCCTGGTTGGCCCGGTCCTGCAGGCGCATGGAAAAGCCGGACGAGGTGCCCAGCTCCTCGATGGCCGGCGGCATCAGGTTGATGACCATGCCTTCCCGGGCCACGCCCATGGCTTCCTGGGCGGCCATCACCTCGGCGGGGGCGGTGGCGCCCTGGCGTTCGTGCCATTCCTTGAGGGTGGTGAAGATGATGGCGGCGTTGGGGCCGGAGCCGGAGAAACCCCAGCCGAGCACGGCCTGCACCGCTTCGATGCCGGGACGGCCGACGGCATGGGCCTCGAAGGCCTTGACCACGTCCAGGGTGCGCTCCGTGGTGGCATCGGAAGGCAGCTGGATGGAGGTGATGAAGTAGCCCTGGTCCTCCTCCGGCAGGAAGGCCGACGGCAGCTGCCAGAAGCCCAGGGCCAGCACCCCGGTGATGGCCAGGAAGACGGCCATGGCCCGGCCGCTGCGTCGCACCATGGCGACCACCCGGGTTTCGTAGCGGTCGGTCATGCGCTCGAACATGCGGTTGAACCAGCCGAAAAAGCCGCCCTTCTCGTGATGGGCGCCGTCCACCGGCTTGAGCAGGGTGGCGCAGAGGGCTGGCGTCAGGGTCAGGGCGAGGAAGGCGGAGAAGAGGATGGAGACCGCCATGGACAGGGTGAACTGGCGGTAGATGACGCCGACGGAGCCGCCGGCCAGGGCCATGGGGATGAACACGGCGATCAGCACCAGGGTGATGCCCACCACGGCGCCAGAGATTTCCTTCATGGCCTTGAGGGTCGCCTCCCTGGGTGACAGCCCCTCGCTGGCCATGAGGCGCTCCACGTTCTCCACCACCACGATGGCGTCGTCCACGATGATGCCGATGGCCAGCACCATGCCGAACATGGTCAGCACATTGACCGAGAAGCCGGTGGCCAGCATCACGGTGAAAGTGCCGAGCAGGGCGATGGGGGCGACGATGGCGGGAATGAAGGTGTAGCGCACGTTCTGCAGGAACAGGTACATCACCAGGAACACCAGCAGCATGGCTTCGAGCAGGGTCTGGGCCACCTTCTCGATGGAAATCTGCACGAAGGGGGCCGTGTCGAAGGGCACCGAATAGCTCATGCCCGGCGGCATGGTCTTGGCCAGTTCGGCCAGGCGCGCCTTGACCGCGGCCGAGGTGCGCACCGCATTGGCGCCGGGGGACATCTGCACCCCCAGGGCGGCGGCGAGCTTGCCGTTTTCCCGGTTCGATTCGCCGTAGCTCTGGGCGCCCAGGGCGACCCGGGCGACGTCGCCCAGCACCACCTTGGAACCGTCCGGATTGGCCCGCAGGACGATGGCGGCGAACTGCTCCGGGGTCGTCAGCTGGCCCTGCACCGAAACCGGGAAGGTGACCCGCTGGCCTTCCACCGTGGGGGCGCCACCGACCCGGCCCGGGGCGATCTGGGTGTTCTGCTGGGTCACGGCGTCGCTCAGGTCGCTCATGGAAAGCTTGTAGGCGACCAGCTTGGCCGGGTCCACCCAGATGCGCATGGCGGCTTCGGAGCCGAACAGCTGCACCCGGCCGACCCCGTCCACCCGCCGCAGTTCCTCCACCATGTTGCGCGCCATGTAGTCGTTGAGGGCCACTTCGCTGTGGCGGCCGTCGTCGGACTTGAGGCTGATGAACATGAGGAAGGAGGAGGCCGCCGATTCGAACTTGAGGCCGTTCTGCCGCACCACGGCCGGCAGGCGGGGCTCCACCGTCTTGATGCGGTTCTGCACGTCCACCTGGGCCAGCTCCGGGTTGGTGCCCGGCTTGAAGGTGGCGGTGATCTGGGCGAAACCGGAGGTGTCGGTGGAGGACTCGAAGTAGAGCAGGTTCTTGACGCTGGAAAGCTCCCGCTCGATCAGCCCCACCACCGCGTCGTTCATGGTCTGGGGCGTGGCGCCGGGATACACGGCATAGATGCTGACCATGGGCGGCGCCACCGTGGGGTAGCGGGCGATGGGTAGCTGGGGAATGGCGATGAGGCCCAGCAGGATGATGAAGAGGGCGATCACCCAGGCAAAGATGGGGCGCCGGACGAAGAAGGCAGGCAGTCTCATGGCGCCACCGTCTTGCCGTCAGCGGCCAGGGCCCAGGGCTGGGCCGAGACGGGCATGCCCGGCTGCAGCCGGTCCTGGCCTTCGACGATGACCCGCTCGCCGGCGGCGAGGCCGCTGCGCACCAGGTACTGGCGTTCCACCAGCTTGCCCAGTTCCACGTTCTTGACCCCGGCCTTGCCGTCCTGGCCCACCACCCAGACCCGGGCCTGGCCGGTGGAGGAGCGGGACACGGCCTGCTGCGGCACCAGCAGCCCCTGGATGTCGCCGCCCTGGGGCACTTTGGCCCGCACGAACATGCCCGGCAGCAGGTGCCGCTCCGGATTGTTCACCCGGATGCGGATGACCACGTCGCCGGTGCCCGCATCCACATTGATGCCGGAAAAGAGGATGTGGCCGGAGACCGGATAGGGATTGCCCTGGGCGTCGAGGATTTTCACGTTGCCGTCCTTGCCGCCGTCGCTGCTGGCGCTCTGGCCGGCGGACTTGCGGATGGCTTCCAGCATGGAGGCCGGCTGCCGCACATCCACATAGACCTGGTCGATCTGCTGCACCCGGGCCATGGGGTTGGCGTCGCTCTGGCCCACCAGGGCGCCCTCGGTCACCAGCTCCTCGCCGATGCGGCCGGCGATGGGGGAACGGATGGTGGCGAAGTCCAGGTCCAGTTGCCGGCGCGCCAGGGCTGCCTTGGCCTGGGCCACGTCGGCCGAGCTCTGGTTGTACTGGGAGAGGGCGTCGTCGAAGAGCTGCTGGCTCACCGCATCCGCATCCACCAGGGGCTTTAAGCGGTCCACCTGCAGCTTGGCTCGCTCCATGGCGGCGACGGCCCGCTTCAGGGCCGAGGCGGCACTGTCCACCTCGGCCTTGAAGGGGGCCGGGTTGATCTGGAACAGGGGCTGGCCGGCCTGCACTTCGGCGCCCTGCTCGAACAGCCGGCGCAGCACGATGCCGCCCACCTGGGGCCGGATTTCCGCCGTACGCAGGGCGCTGACCCGGCCGGGCAACTCGTCTTCGAGATGGACCGGGCGCGTTTCCACGACGATGGTGGATACAATGGGCGGCGGCATTTCCTGGGGGGGCTCCCCGCCGCCGCAGGCGGCCAGGGTGAGGGCGAACAGGGAAACAAGGAACGGCCGCAGTTGCGGTAAGCTTTTTTTCATGGCTTGGGGCTGGGTCCTGCGAAGGGCAGGGACGGCATAGTGATGACCGGGCCAGTGTAGGCGGATGAAATTGACTATCCGTGGCGGAAATGTGGAGAAATGATGGAGAAGCGCCCAGGAAGGAAAGGGACATTGCCGGAAGTATCGGCACCCCGGCTGCGCCCGGAAAATGGGAGGCGGCGGTGAATTCCCCGGCGGCCCTGGTCCTCGTTGCCGAGGACGAACCGGAAATCGCCGACATCCTGCGGGCCTATCTGGCGCGGGAGGGGCTGCGCAGCGCCCACGCCGCCAACGGCCGGGAGGCCCTGGAACTGCACCTCTCCCTGCGGCCCGACCTGCTCCTGCTGGATGTGCGCATGCCCCTCCTGGATGGCTGGCAGGTGCTGGCCGAGGTGCGCCGCCGCGGCAGCACGCCCATCATCATGATCACCGCCCATGACCAGGATGTGGACAAGCTTTCGGCCCTGCGCATGGGCGCCGACGATTACGTGGTCAAGCCCTTCAATCCGGCCGAGGTGGCGGCCCGGGCCCGGGCCGTACTGCGCCGCACCCTGGGCGGCGGGGAGGGGAATGGGGGAGCCGGCATCCTGCGCACCGGTCCCCTGGAAATCGACCTGGACGCCTTCCGCGTCAGCGTCCGCAGTGATCAGGGTGAGCAACTCCTGGCCCTGACCCTGACCGAGTTCCGCCTGCTCGCCCATCTGGCCCGCATGCCGCGCCGGGTCTTTTCCCGCAGCGAGCTGCTGCACGACTGCCTGCCGGAGAGCGATGCCCTGGAACGGACTGTGGACAGCCACCTGAGCAAGCTGCGGCGCAAGCTGGAGGAGGCCGGGGTCGGCGGCCTGCCGGTGAGCGTGCGCGGCGTCGGCTACTGCCTGGAAGGGAATGCCTGATGTTTCCCGGCGGTCTCAGCCGGCAGCTGGTCATCTCCATGTCGGCGGTGGCCCTGGGGGTGACCCTGTTCATCCACGTCAGCTTCTACATTTTCTACGCCGTGGCCATGGAGGTGAATCCGGCCATGGTCTCCTCCACTCCCGATGCCTGGCCCCCCACCGGCCCCGAATGGGGCTGGATGATCGGGGTCACCCTGGTGGGGCTGCTGGGGGCCGTGTATACCGCCTCCCGCCTGGCCCGACGCATCCTGCAGCCCCTCAACTCGGTAGCCGACAGCGTGCGTCGTCTGGCCCACGGCGACCTGGATGCCCGGGCCGAGGCCGGTGCCAATCCGTTGGGCGAGACCGCCGTCCTGGTGCGGGATTTCAACGCCATGGCCGAGCGCCTGCAGCGCATGAGCAGCGAGTTTTCCACCTGGAACGCGGCCATCGCCCACGAGCTGCGCACGCCGGTGACCA
Source organism: Azospira sp. I09 (assembly GCF_009177135.1). Taxonomy (NCBI): domain Bacteria; kingdom Pseudomonadati; phylum Pseudomonadota; class Betaproteobacteria; order Rhodocyclales; family Rhodocyclaceae; genus Azospira; species Azospira sp. I09. Next base: position 179,282 of record NZ_AP021844.1, read on the forward strand.
TCCTGCGCGGGCGTCTGCAGGGGCTGGCGGAGGGCGTCTTCGAACCGGACCCGGTGCAGTTCCACAGCCTGCTGACCCAGGTGGAAGGCCTGTCGCGGCTGATCGAGGACCTGCGGGTGCTGAGCCTGGCCGACAGCGGCCACCTCAATCTGCACCTGGAGCGCAGCGACCTGGCGGCGGAAATCCTGCGCATCGCCAGCCTGCTGGAGCCGGAACTGGTGGCCGCCGGCTTCCGCCTGCGCCTGCGGCTGGAAGCGGCGCCGGTGCTGTGCGACGTCACCCGCATCCGGCAGATCGTCATGGCCCTGCTCGACAATGTGCGGCGCTACGCCCAGCCGGGGGAGATCACCATTTCCTGCCGCCTGGGGGAAGGCGCTTTTGTCTTCCAGATCGAGGACGACGGACCCGGGGTGCCGGAAGAACTGCTGCCCCATCTGTTCGACGCCTTCCAGCGCGGCGACGATTCCCGCAGCCGGGCCAGCGGCGGCAGCGGCCTGGGCCTGGCGGTGGTGCGGGCGGTGGTGGAGGCTCACGGCGGCCGCATCCGCTGCCTGCGGGGCAGCCGGGGCGGCGCCCTGTTCGAGGTGGTGCTGCCCCAGGCTTAGACCCGGGGCGGGGGCCTCATTCGTGGCGCAGGGCCTCGATGGGGTCCAGGCCGGCGGCGCGGCGGGCCGGGACGTAGCCGAAGATGACGCCGATGGCGGCGGAGAAGCCGAAGGCCAGCAGGTTGATGCCCGGATTGAAGAGGAAGGGCATGCCCATCAGGGCCGAGAGGCCGAGGCAGGCGAGCAGGGCCAGAATGATGCCGACCAGGCCGCCGAAGGCGGAGAGGGCCACGGCCTCGATGAGGAACTGCAGCAGCACCTCGTTCTCCAGGGCGCCGATGGCCAGGCGGATGCCGATTTCCCGGGTGCGTTCGGTGACCGACACCAGCATGATGTTCATGATGCCGATGCCGCCCACCAGCAGGCTCACCGCGGCCACGGCGCCGAGCAGGGTGGTCATGGTGCCGATGGTGCCGGAGAGGGCTTCGGCGATCTGCTTGGTGTCCATCAGGTTGAAGTTGTCGTCGTCGTTCTCCGCCAGCTTGCGCCGTTCCCGCATCAGCTGCCGGATCTGTTCCATGACCCGGGGGGAACTGGCGCCGTCCTTGAGGGACAGCATCAGGGTGGAGACGTCCTGGGTCTTGCCGGTGAGGCGGCGCTGGGCCGTCACCAGGGGCATCAGCACCACGTCGTCCTGGTCCATGCCCATGGCGCCCTGGCCCTTGCTGGCCAGGATGCCGACGATCTCACAGGAGAAGTTCTTCACCCGCACCGCGTTGCCGAGGGGGCTCTGGCCGGCGAAGAGCTTCTGCTTGACGGTGTTGCCGATGACGCACACCGCCTTGCCGGCGCGCATTTCCTCGTCGCTGAACTGGCGGCCGGCGGCCAGCTTCCAGTTGCCGGCGACGAAATAGGCGTTGGTGCTGCCGGTGACGCTGGAAGACCAGTTCTCGGCGCCGGCCACCAGGGTCACGGTGCTGCTCACCACCGGCGCCACGGCCTTGAGGGAGGGCACCTGGACGAGCAGGGCCTCCACGTCGGCGGCGCGGAAATTGGGGGCGCCGGCGCTGTCCCGTCCGGGGCCGAGGCGCTGGCCGGGGCGCAGGATGAGCAGGTTGCTGCCGAGGCTGGAAATCTGCTCGGCCACCATGCGGGTGGCGCCGTTGCCCAGGGTCACCATGGTGATGACGGCGGCGACGCCGATGACGATGCCCAGCACCGTCAGGAAGGAGCGCATCAGGTTGCGGCGGATCTCCCGCAGGGCCAGGAGGATGGCGTTCAGGAACATGGGGCGGGCTCCGCGGTACGTTCGTCGCTGGCCACCCGGCCGTCCACGAAATGGACGATGCGGCTGGCGTAGGCGGCCATGTCGGGCTCGTGGGTGACCATGGCGATGGTGATGCCCTGTTCCCGGTTCAGCCTCACCAGCAGTTCCATTATTTCGTGACTGCGCTGGCTGTCCAGGTTGCCGGTGGGCTCGTCGGCGAGGAGCACCAGGGGATTGGTGACGATGGCCCGGGCGATGGCCACCCGCTGCTGCTGGCCGCCGGAAAGCTCGGCCGGGGTGTGGTGCTCCCAGCCGTTGAGGCCGACCCGGGCCAGGGCTTCCCGGGAGGCCCGGTGCCGCGCTTCCGGCGTCTCGCCGCGGTAGAGCAGGGGCAGTTCCACGTTCTCCTGGGCCGAGGTGCGGGCCAGCAGGTTGAAGCCCTGGAAGACGAAGCCCAGGTAGTGGCGGCGCAGCAGGGCCCGCTGGTTGCGGGAGAGGTCCTGCACCGGCACGCCCTGGAACAGGTAGTCGCCGCTGCTGGGGCTGTCCAGGCAGCCGAGGATGTTCATCACCGTGGATTTGCCCGAGCCGCTGGGGCCCATGACGGCGACGAAGTCCCCTTCGGCAATATCCAGGTCGACGCCGCGCAGGGCCTGGAACTCGGCCTGGCCCTGGCCGTAGGTCTTGGTGATGCGGCGGAACTGGATCAGGGGCGGCGCCGCGTCGTTGCCGGAGCTCACGGGCGCATCTCCTGGTATTCGGTGATGACGGCCATGCCCGGCTGCAGGTCGCCGCCCAGTATCTCCGTATAGCGGCCGTTGCTGACCCCCGGGGTGACGGCCACGGCCACCGGCTGGCCCTCCTGCAGCACCCACACCTGGGTGGCGGCGGCGCCGTTGTCCTTGCGCTTCTTCTCCGGCTCCCGGGGCGGCCCGGGCATGAGGCGGGAGAGGAAGCTGCGCTGGTCGCCGCCGGCCGCCTGGGGCGGGGTGAAGCGCAGGGCGGCGTTGGGCACCAGCAGGGCCTTGTCGCGGCTGGCGGTGATGATCTCGGCGGTGGCGGTCATGCCCGGGCGCAGGGCCAGGTCGTTGTTGGCCACCTTGAGCACGGTCTTGTAGGTGACCACATTGTCGGTGGTGGTGGAACCGATGCCGACCCGCTGGATCTGGGCCGGGAACTTGCGCCCGCTCCAGGCGGAGACGGTGAAGCTGGCCTGCTGCCCCACCTGCACGCTGCCCACGTCGGCCTCGTCCACCTTCACCTGCAGTTCCATCTGGGTCAGGTCCTCGGCCAGGGAAAAGAGCACCGGGGTGGTCATGGCGGCGACCACGGTCTGGCCCGGTTCCACCTTGCGCGTCAGCACCACCCCGTCCACCGGGGAGCGGATGGTGGCCTTGGCGATATTGGTCTCGTCCGACTTCAGGGTGGCCCGGGCCTGGGTCACCGTCGCCCGGGCGCTGGCCTCGTTGGCCTGGGCCCGCAGCAGGGTCGCTTCCGCCGTTTCCAGTTCGGTCTTGGCCGGCACCTTGCCGCCGGACAGCTCCGCCACCTGGCGCATGCGCGAAAGGCTGGCCCGGGCCTCGGCCACGGTGGCCACGGCCTGGGCCACGCTGGCTTCGGCGGCGGCCACGGCGGCCTGGGACTTGACCACCTGGTCCTTGAGCTTGGAGATGTCCAGCTGGGCCAGCAGCTGGCCTTTTTTCACCTGCTCGTTCTCCTGTACCAGCACCGACTCCAGGGTGCCGGAAAGCTCGCTGCCCACGTCCACCGACTTGGTCGGCGCCAGGGTGCCGCTGGCGGAAACGGTGACCACCAGGGGGCCGCTGTCCACGGTTTCCGTGAGGAACTGGCCCTGGCTCTTCTTGCCGCCGGAAAGAAGCAGGGCGAGGGCCAGCACGGCGATGGCGCCCCCCGCCAGGAAGCGCTTGGGATAACGCTGCCAGAGGGGCTGGGCGCCGCTGCCGGCGGCCTTCTTGAGGAGGTCCTGGAGGGCGCCGGTGGGGTTGTCCTGGGGCGAGGTCATGGGGCGGTCTTTTCCTGTGTCGAAAGGGGTGTGGCAGCGGTGGCAGCGATGGCGTCCGCCGGGGCCTCGGGGGCGCTCCAGCCGCCGCCGAGGGCCTTGTAGAGCTGGATCACAGCGCTGAGCACGGCCAGGCGCGCCGTGGCCAGGCTGTCTTCGGCGCTGAGGCGGGTGCGTTCGGTGTCCAGCACCTTCTGGAAGTCCGTCAGGCCGGCCTGGTACATCTGCCGTGCCAGCTGGGCTGCGTTGCGGGCCGCTTCGGCGGCGCGGCGGCGGGTGGCCTCCTGCTCCCGGCCGGCGGCGTAGGCGGCCAGGGCGTTTTCCGTATCTTCCAAGGCCGTCAGGATTTTCTGCTCGTAGGCGATCAGGGCCTGTTCCTGGGCGGCGTCCTGCACCGCGATGCGGCTCTTCAGGCGGCCGCCGTCGAACAGGGTGGCGGCCAGGGTGCCCGCCAGGGAGCGGGCCGCGGTGCCGCTGCCGCCCAGGGCGCCGGAGGTGAGGGCCTGCCAGCCGAAACTGCCGCTGAGGGTGAAGCTGGGATAGCGTTCCGCCACCCGGGCATGGACCCGGGCCGTTTCCGCCGCCAGGGTGCGCTCGGCGGCGCGCACGTCGGGGCGGCGGCGCAGGGCGTCGGCGGGAATGCCGACGGCAATCTCCCGGGGCGCCGCCGGCAGGGGCCGGGCGCTGCCGAGCCGCTCCTGCAGGCTGCCCGGGGTCTGGCCCAGGAGCACGGCCAGGCGGTTCTGGGAGGCGGCGACGTTGCTCACCAGGGCGGGAATGGTGGCCCTAGTCTGTTCCAGGCTGGTGCGGGCCTGTTCCACGTCCAGTTCGGTGGCCAGGCCGGCCTGCTGCCGCCACTGGGTGATCTCCAAGGTTTCGGCCTGGCTGCTGGCGTTGTCCCGGGCGATCTGCAGGCGTTCCTGGTAGGTGCGCAGCTCCACGTAGTTGCGCGCCACCTCGCCCACCAGGGTGACCCGGGCGTATTCCAGGGTGGCGGCCTGGGCGGCCACGTCCGCATCGGCGGCGCTGACGTCCTGGCGCACCACGCCGAAGATGTCCGGCTCCCAGCTGGCGTCGAAGCCGGCGTCGTAGATGGTGGTGCGCCGGCTGCTGCCGCCGCTGACGGCGGGGCTGGCCTTGCTGCCGGTGGCGCCGGTGGAGGCGCTGAGGCCCGGGTAGTAGTCGGCGGCGGCCAGGTCCCGGCTGGCCCGGGCGCTGCGCAGCTTGGCCTGGGCGCTGCGCAGGTCCGGCGAAGCGGAGAGGCCCTGGGCGATCAGCTGGTCGAGCAGCGGGTCGTTGAAGCGGGTCCACCACTGGGCCAGCACGGCGGCTTCATCGGCCTCGGTGGTGGCCTCTGCGGTTGTCTCGGCCCGTGCCGGGGCCGGGCCCTGCCATTGCTCCGGCACGCTCAGCTGCAGGCGGCGCTGCTCCAGGTCCGGCGCCGGGGTGAACAGGGTGCAGCCCCCCAGGCTGCCGGCCAGGGCCAGCAGGAGCAGGGTGCGGCCGGCGGGGCGGCGGAGGAAGGGGGGCGGGGAGAGCGGCATGGGATTCCGGTGGAGGCGACGGTGGGCCAGGACAGTGGTGGAGAAGAGCGGAACGGCGGGTGCCGACGGGACGCTGCGGCGGCCCGGATTGGCCGCGGGCAAGCCGCTGGCAGGCAGTTCGCCTGGGGGCCGCAAGCGGCTCGGATGCGGCCCGGTGATTGAATCTTAACAATTATCCCCGGGCCTGCCGGGTGGCCGGCGGCCGTTTTTGCAGACATTTACATCCGTGTAAGCGAAGGTTTCCGGCAACCCGGGGGCGAATGGCGGCCCGGGGGGCGGGGGACCGTGCTACACTGCGCGCCTCGCGTCGCCGTAATCAGTCACGGCGGGCGTCGTGATTTCGTTGAAATCCCTCCGGCCGGGCCCTCTGCCCGCCGCGTGAATTACCCCATCCCCGTAGTTCGCCTCGACTGGTTCGTGCCGCAGCGCACGCAGGGCCCAAGGGCTACCCACCAGGAGCATCCATGCTGTTTACCGATCTCGGCCTCAAGGCCGAAATCCTGCGCGCCATTGCCGAGCAGGGTTACACCGAACCCACCCCCATTCAACAACAGGCCATTCCCGCCGTCCTCGCCGGCCGCGACCTGATGGCCTGCGCCCAGACCGGCACCGGCAAGACCGCCGGCTTCACCCTGCCCATCCTGCAGCTGCTGTCCCAGGCCCAGGCCGGCGAAAGCCCCCTCAACCGCCTGGCGCGCAAGCCCCGGGTGCTGATCCTGGCGCCGACCCGGGAACTGGCGCTGCAGGTGGAAGAAAGCGTCCGTACCTACGGCCAGCATCTGCCCCTGAAGTCCATGTCCATGTTCGGCGGTGTCGGCATGAATCCCCAGATCGCCGCCCTGAAGCGCGGCGTGGACATCCTGGTGGCCTGCCCGGGCCGCCTGCTGGACCACATCAACCAGCGCACCCTGGACCTTTCCGGCATCGAAATCCTGGTCCTGGACGAAGCCGACCGCATGCTGGACATGGGCTTCATCCGCGACATCCGCAAGATCCTGGCCCTGCTGCCGCCCAACGGCAAGCGCCAGAACCTGCTCTTCTCCGCCACCTTCTCCGACGAGATCAAGGAACTGGCCAGGAGCTTCCTGCACGATCCCCAGTCCATCGAAGTGGCCCGCCGCAACACCACCGTGGAAACCGTCAGCCAGAAGGTCATCCACGTGGACCGGGAAAAGAAGAAGGACGTGCTGCTGCACCTCTTCGAGAACCGGGGCTGGAACCAGGTGCTGATCTTCACCCGCACCAAGCACGGCGCCGATGCCCTTTCCCGCCGCCTGGACAAGGAAGGCATCCGCTCCGCCGCCCTGCACGGCAACAAGACCCAGGGCGCCCGGGTGCGGGCCCTGACCGAGTTCAAGGAAGGCAAGCTGGTGGCCCTGGTGGCCACCGACATCGCCGCCCGGGGCATCGACATCGACCAGCTGCCCTATGTGGTGAACTATGAGCTGCCCAACGTGGCCGAGGACTACGTGCACCGCATCGGCCGCACCGGCCGCGCCGGCGCCGAAGGGGAGGCCATCTCCCTGGTCTGCCACGACGAGCGGGACAACCTGCGCAGCATCGAACGCCTGATCAAGAAGGACCTGGAGAAGGAAGTGCTGCCCGGCTTCGAGCCCAGCGCCAACCCGACCCCGGCACCGCCCCAGAACCGTGGCGGCCAGCGCCAGGGCCAGGGACAACGCCAAGGCCCGCGCCAGGGGCAGGGCCAGCCGGGCCGCAGCTTCGGCAACAACGGCGGCGGCAACCGCAGCGGCGGTAACGGCGGCAGTGGCGGCCGTGGCCAGGGTGGCGAAGGCCGCAGTCGCAGCGGCGGCGGTGCCGCCAGCGGCAACGGTGGCACGCCCCGCAGCGGCGGCAACCACCGCAACGGCACCCGGCACCACTAAGCCAGGGCGATCCCCATGAAAAAGGCCGGCGCAGTAATGCGCCGGCCTTTTTTTCGTCTGGCGCCGGGGCGGCACCTTGGTCGCCCCGGCCGTTCAGGAGAGGTCGGGCAGATCGAGTCCCCGATCCCACGGCGCCGGATCGCCGGCAAAGCGCTCGGCGAGGAAGTCCACCAGCAGGCGCAGGGCCAGGGGCTGGTGCTGGCGGGAGAGGTAGATGGCGTGGATGCCCAGCACTTCCGGTTCATGGTCCGGCAGCAGGGGCACCAGGCGACCGGCGCCCAGGTCGTCCCCCAGGTAGTAGGTGGGCAGCATGCCGATGCCGGCGCCACACAGCACGGCCCGCCGCAGCACCGCCGTCTCGTTGGTGTGGAAGCTCCAGTTCACCGGCACCGCAAGGTCGGCGCCGTTGCGCGTGAACCGGTACTGCTTGCCGATGCCGAAGGCGTGGGCAATGCAGCGGTGCCGCTGCAGGTCCTCGGCCGTTTCGGGCTTGCCATATCGTTCCAGGTAGGCGGGCGCGGCGCACAGCAGGGAGCGGCAGCGGGCCATGGGCCGCGCGATCATGGCCGGGTCCAGGGTGTTGGTGATGCGTACCGCCAGATCGACCCGTTCCGCCACCAGGTCGGTGGGCTTGTCCCCCACCGAGAGGACGATTTCCACCTGCTCATGCTGCCGCTGAAAGTCCGCCAGGGCTGCCGTCAGCTGGGCATCGGCAAAGGAGCCGGCGGTGGTGACGCGCAGCACCCCGGCCGGCTCCCGGTTGCGGGCCGCGGCCAGGTGCCGGGCCTCGGTGGCGATCTCCAGCAGTTGCCGGCAGGAGGGCAGGGCGGCGAGGCCGGCGTCGGTGAGGCTGACCTTGCGCGTGGTCCGGTGCAGCAGGCGGGCGTCGAACCAGTCCTCCACCGCCGCCAGGTAGCGGCTGACCATGGCCGCCGACATGTCCAGGTGCTCGGCGGCCTGGGTCAGGCTGCCCCGGTCGGCCACTTCAACGAAGACGCGTACTGCGGTCAGGCGGTCCATTTAATCGATTCGTGCAATAAATAATCAACTGGATCGAACTTTATCAACCATTTTGCAATAGATAAAGTTCGCCCTGTCATCACAACCCATCCCTGCACGGAGACTTCCATGTTTTCCCTCAAGCGCATCGCCCGCTTCGCCATTCCCGCCCTGACCCTCGGCATCGTCGCCCCCGGCCATGCCCAAAGCCAGGGTGCCGCCCAGACTCCGGCGCCGCTGCAGGTGCAGGTGTACAACGCCGACGGCCACAGCTTCCACGTCAATGCGGTGGTGGTGAGCGGCAAGAGCGAAGCCGTGGTCATCGACACCGGCTTCACCCGGGCCGATGCCCTGCGGGTGGCGGCCAATGTGCTGGACAGCGGCAAGACCCTGACGACCATTTTCATCAGCAATGCGGACCCGGATTTCTATTTCGGCGCCGAGGTGCTCAAAGCCCATTTCCCCCAGGCCCGGGTGCTGACCACGCCGGCGGTGCGGGAAAAGATCCAGGCCAAAATGGCCGCCAAGGTGGCCTTCTGGGGCCCCAAGATGGGCGCCAACGGGCCCCGTCAGCCGATCGTGCCGGAACTGCTGCAGGGCACCCGCCTCAGCGTCGACGGCGAGACCGTCGAAGTGCGCGGCACCAGCGGCGAGCTGGCCCATCGTCCCTATGTGTGGATTCCGTCGCTGCGGGCCGTGGTCGGCAATATCGCCATCTTCGGCAACCTGCACGTCTGGACCGCCGATACCCGGACGGCGAGCCAGCGCCAGGCCTGGTTCGCCCAGCTGGACGAGATCGAGGCACTGCAGCCCGCCTTGGTGGTGCCGGGCCACATGGCCCCCGGCACGGCCCTGGACGCCAGCGCCATCGGCTACACCCGCAGCTACCTGCAACGCTTCGACGCGGAAGCTGCCAAAGCCTCCAATGCCGCCGAGCTGATCGCCGCCATGCAGCAGGCCTACCCACGGGCCGGTCTGGGCGTGGCCCTGGAGATCGGCGCCAAGGTCAACAAGGGCGAGATGCAGTGGTAGGTCTCCGCGCTCCTTGCCAACACCGTGCCGCCGCCATCCGGGCGGCGGCACGATCCTCATTTGTCGAATTACCGAACCATGACGGCCCCGATCCTGCATTACCTCTACGACCCGCTGTGCGGCTGGTGCTATGGCGCCGCCCCCTTGCTGCGGGCAGCGCGCGATGTCCTGCCGGTGCGGCCCCGCAGCGGCGGCATGATGGCCGGCGCCCGGCGCCAGGCGGTGACGCCCCAGCTGCGCGCCTATGTCCAACCCCATGACCAGCGGATCGCCCAGTTGAGCGGCCAGCCCTTCGGCCCCGCCTATACCGACGGCCTGCTCCGGGACAACGGCGCCGTCTTCGACTCCGAACCGCCCACCGCCGCCATGCTGGCCGCCGAGCAGCTGGCCGGCCGCGGGCTGGACATGCTGGCCCGGTTGCAGGTGGCCCACTATGAAGAAGGCCGCCGCATCGCCGAGCCGTCGGTGCTGGTGGAGTTGGCCGCATCCCTCGGGCTCGATGCCGCGGCCTTTGCCGAGACTCTGACGCAACTGTCGGGCGAGGCGGTGCAGGCCCATTTCCGCGACACCCGGGAATTCATGGCCCGGGTCGGCGCCCAGGGCTTTCCCACCTTCGTCCTCGAAACGGCGGAGGGCCTGCAGAGCATCGACGTCTCCGCCTACCTGGGGCGTCCCCAGGCCTTCCAGGAGCGTCTGCGCCAGCGTGCCGGGCTGCCCGCCGCGAGCGCCGCCCAGGCCCTGGGCTGCGCCTTCGACGGTTGTGCCCTGTAAGCTGGGCGTCTGGTCATGAAAAGCAATCTGCAGATCGTTGCCGAGCATTACGCCGCATCGGCCCGGGGGGACCTGGCCGGCATGCTGGCGGACCTGTCGCCGCAGGCGGCCTGGACCGAGATGGCGGGCTTTCCCTGCGCCGGCACCTGGATCGGTGCCACCCAGGTGAGCGCCCATGTCTTCGCCGTCCTCGGGCGTGACTGGGAGGGCTACACCTTTGTCCTGGAACGGTTGATCGACGGCGGCGAGGAAGTGGTGGGTATCGGCACCTACAGCGGCACTTACCGTAAAACCGGCAAGTCGATGCGGGCCCGGGCGACCCATGTGTGGCAGCTTGCCGGCGGCCGGATCGTCGCTTTCGAGCAGTTCACCGACACCCTGCTGGTGGCCCGGGCCATGCAGGCCTGATGGGGACGGCCTGGCTTGGCCGCGGCTGCCCGGAGTTTCAGGTGGCCGCGTCCTGTTCCAGCAGCTTCTGGTAGACGAAGGCGGTGAGGGTGATGCGGTCCTGGGCTTCGCCGCCGACGAATTCCAGGCCGTAGCCGATCATGCCGGGGCCCAGGTCTTCGCCGCCCGGATTGACGGCGCGGATGACCGCATCCAGGGTCACCAGGGAAATGATGTCGGCCAGGGCAATCTTGAAGGAGAGGCGGATGCTGTCGCCCTGGAGCCCCAGGGGATGGGGCGAGGCCAGCATGGCGCCGGAGATGCTGACGTTGCGGATGCTGGCGGCGCAGGCGTCCGGACTTTCCTGGCCCTGAGCGTCGAGGCGGCGGGCGCTGGCGATGAGATTGACCTTGGCCCGGGCGCCGCGGCGCACCACCAGGGCGCGCACGTCCTTGGGATAGGACAGGTGCAGGTAGGGGTAGGGCACGGCCACGGAACGCACCACCGTGGTGGAGAAGGCGTAGGCGTTCTTGCCGGAGAAGGCCCGCACCACGTAGTTCTGGCCGTCCCGCACGAAAATGTAGGCGCCGTCCACCTTGGGCGTGCTGACCAGGACGCTGGCGCCCTTGGTGAAGCCGATCAGCTTGACGTAGTGGCGGGCGGCGTTGGCGTCGCCGTTGGGTTGCAGCTGCAGGGCGTCACCTATCTGCAGGCGGGCTTCATCCAGGTTGACCCGGTTCTCGGCGGGGATTTCCGGGGCGATGTCCTTGGCGGGGGCGGGATCGGGCATGGTCGGGGCGCTATGGTTATACGGGGCCCTGGGGCCTGTTTGTTGTGGCCCTGAGTGTAGCACCCCCATGTTGCTGTCGTAAGGCCGTCCCCTTGTCTGCCCGGGCCCGTCCTAGTGCCGGTTGAAGATGCGGGTCTGGCCCTTGAGATCCACCAGCAGGGTGTCGTACAGCTCCCGCCGCACTTCCCGCTGATCCGGGGTCGAATCGAGCACCGTGCAGCCCCGCTCGCAGCTGGGGTTGGAAGCCTCCCGTCCCGGCGCCCCGGCGGGCAGGCCGGGCACTGCCAGGCCCCGGGCCTTGGGCTTTTCCTTGAGCAGTTCCTTGATGTCCTCGGCCGGCACATGGCCTTCGATGAAGTAGCCGGCAACCCGGGCCGTATGTACCGACTCCACCGCGGCGGGGACTTTCAGGCGCTTTTTCAAGGCCGCCATGTCCGCCGTTTCCTTCATGGTGACGCTGAAGCCGTTCTGCCGCAGGTGCTCGGCCCAGTCGATGCAGGCCAGGCAAGGCACCGGGGCGAACACTTCCACCGGCGGCAGGTTTTCCGCCGCGCCGAGGGGCGCGGCAGGCAGGAGAGCGGCCAGCAGGGCCGTTGCCAGCAATCGTTGCATAGATTTTTTCCCTGAGAATATGGGACTGCGGAAAGGCCGCGCCCCTGTTTTCGGCCATTCTCGCCCGGGGCGCCGGTCCGGACAACCCTTTTGCGGCCAGGGCTTTGGCGTCTGGGGCGGCGGCCTGCTGCCTGTCGGTGGCACGGGGCCGGCGCCGCCGCCGGCCTTTCCCGGGCAATGGGGAGTATCCGGGGGGTTTGGGGTAGAATACGCGCCTGCCAAAATTTCCCTATCTCGATGAAAACCACTTTCCTCGACTTCGAACAGCCCATCGCCGAGCTTGAAACCAAGATCGAAGAACTGCGCTTCATGCAGGACGATTCCGCGGTGGACATCTCGGAAGAAATCGCCCGCCTGGAAAAGAAGAGCCAGGGGCTGACCAAAGACATCTACGCCAAGCTGACGCCCTGGCAGACCGCCATGGTGGCGCGTCATCCCCAGCGTCCCTACACCCTGGACTACGTCTCCCGCCTGTTCACCGACTTCGAGGAACTGCACGGGGACCGCAGCTTTGCCGACGACAAGGCCATCGTTGGCGGCCTGGCCCGCTTCAACGGCCAGCCCTGCGTCGTCATCGGCCACCAGAAGGGCCGGGACACCAAGGAAAAGATCTACCGCAACTTCGGCATGCCGCGCCCCGAGGGCTACCGCAAGGCCGAGCGCCTGATGAAGCTGGCCGAGAAGTTCCAGATTCCCGTGTTCACCTTCGTGGACACCCCGGGCGCCTATCCCGGCATCGACGCCGAGGAGCGGGGCCAGTCCGAGGCCATCGGCCGCAACCTTTACGTCATGGCCGAGCTGAAGACCCCCATCATCGTCACCATCATCGGTGAAGGCGGTTCCGGCGGCGCCCTGGCCATTGCCGTCGGCGACACGGTGCAGATGCTGCAGTACTCCACCTATTCCGTGATCTCCCCCGAAGGCTGCGCCTCCATCCTCTGGAAGAGCGCCGAGAAGGCCAACGAGGCGGCGGAAACCATGGGCATCACCGCTTCCCGCCTGAAGACCCTGGGCCTCATCGACAAGATCGTCAATGAACCCGTGGGCGGCGCCCACCGGGATCACGCCGCCATGGCCCAGAACCTGAAGAAGGCCCTGCAGGACGCGCTCAAGGGCGTTTCCGGCCTGTCTACCCAAGAACTGCTGGCGGCCCGCTACGAGCGGCTCATGTCCTATGGCCGCTTCAAGGAACAGCCGGTCTCCTGACCTGCCCCGGCGGATCGCCGACCGCCTGGCCTGGTTGCTGGCGGCGGCCGATCCCCATTCCGTTCTTCCCGCTTCCCCCCTTTCCACTACGCCCGTCCTCGCCGTCGGCCTTTCCGGCGGCCGGGATTCCGTCGCCCTGCTGGCGGCCCTGGCGGCCCAGGCGCCGGCGCGGGGCTGGCGTCTGCAGGCGGTGCATGTGCACCACGGCCTGTCGCCCCATGCCGATGCCTGGGCCGCCTTTTGCGGCGACCTCTGCGCTCGCTTCGGCGTGCCCCTGCAGGTGCACCGGGTCAGTCTGCCCGAGGCGCGCCCGGCGGGTCTGGAGGCAACCGCCCGGGCCGCCCGCTACCAGGTCTTCGCCGGCCTTACGGCCGATGCCCTGATCCTGGCCCACCACCGGGACGACCAGGCCGAAACCCTGCTCTTCAACCTGCTGCGGGGCAGCGGCCTGCGGGGCCTGGCGGCCATGCCGGGGCGGCGCCTGCTGTCGCGTCCGGGCCATGGGCCCCTGCCCTTGCTGCGTCCCCTGCTGGAAACCTCCCGGGCCGAACTGGAAGCCTGGCTGGCGGCCGAGGGCCTGGGCTGGATCGAGGACGAGAGCAACGGCGACCGGGCCTACGCCCGCAATTTCCTGCGGCATGAGGCCCTGCCCCTGCTGCAGTCCCGCTTTCCCGCCGCCGTCAGCCTCGGCCGGGCGGCGGCGCTGGCGGGGGAGGCGGAGGACCTGCTGGAGGAACTGGCGGCCCAGGATCTGGCCAAGGCCGCCGTCGGCTCCCGCCTGCAGCAGGCGGCCCTGGCCGGCCTCTCCAGTGCCCGGGGGCGCAACCTGCTGCGCTGCTGGCTGCGCCGTCATGGCGCCCCCATGCCCGAGGCCCGGGCCCTGGCGGAACTGTGGCAGCAGCTGGCCTGCCCCCGGCCTGACGGCCAGGTGGAATGGCGCTGTAGCGAGTGGGTGGTCCGCTTGTGGCGCGGAACGGTGTTCCTGGACCATGAGCCCCTGCAACCCCCGTCTTCCCTGGCGGAGCCGGCAGGCCCCTTCGTCATGCCCGTCCCCTGGGCCTTCGGCAGCATCGGCGGGCGGGAGGTGATTGGCCAGGGCGTGGCCCTCGCTCTGTGCGGCGAGGCTGCCCGCTTCCGCCTGCGTCAGGGAGGCGAAACCATGCAGCTGCCGGGCCGGCCCCGGCGTCCCCTGAAAAAGCTGCTGCAGGAAGCGGACATTCCGCCCTGGCAGCGGCAGCGCCTGCCCCTGCTGTGGGTCGGCCAGACCCTGGCCTGGGTGCCCGGCATCGGCATCGCCGCCGACTGCCTGGCCCGGGCCGACGCACCCGGCTGGCTGCCCGAATGGCGGCCGGCCGAGAGCGCCAGCCTGTCACTGTCACCCTTGCCCTGCGACGATCCCGATGCCCCATATTGACCTGCGCACCGTCATCCTCCTGGCCGGTTTCATGACCGCCCTCATGGCCGTGGTGCTGTTCTTCGTCACCCGCAGTTTCCCCCAGCGCATCCGGGGCATCGGCCACTGGGCCGGCGGCACCCTGGTGGGCGTCTTCTCCGGCCTGCTGTTCGGCCTGCGCGGGCTGATCCCCGATGCGCTTTCCGTGCTCCTGGCCAGCCTGCTGCTGTACACCGCCCTTTCCCTCTGGCTCAGCGGCACCGAGCTGTTCTACCAGCGCCAGCCTTCCTGGCGCTTCCAGGCCCTGGTCAGCGGCGTCGGGCTGGGGCTGCTCACCTGGTTCCTGCTGGTGCAGCCGGATACCAATGCCCGCCTGGCAGTGGCCGGCCTCAGCCTGCCCCTGTTCTACGGGCGGCAGCTGCTGGTGGTGTTCCGCTACGGGCGCCCCGGCTTCATCAGCCGTTTTTTCTGCCTGGTGCTGCTGGCCCAGATCGGCGTGTTGCTGCTGCGCGGCAGCAGCGCCCTGGTGCCCGGCCTGGGCAGCGATTTCCTGGAGCAGACGCCGATCCAGGTGGTCTATCTCACCGCCTACCCCATCTGCACCCTGATGATCACCGTGGGTTACGTGCTGCTGGCGACGGACCGCCTGCGGGGCGAGCTGGAATATCTCTCCAGCCACGACTCCCTGACCCAGATTCTCAACCGCAGGGCCTTCGTCGAAGTGTGCGAGTGGGAGATGGCCCGGGCCCGGCGCCACGGCCGTGCCCTTTGCCTGCTCATGCTGGACCTGGATTTCTTCAAGAAGATCAACGACACCTACGGCCACCAGGCCGGCGACCTGGTGCTGCAGGGCTTCGTCCAGCGGGTTGGCGCCGTGCTGCGCCGGGGCGAGCATTTCGGCCGCTACGGCGGCGAGGAATTCGTGGTGCTGCTGCCCGATGCGGACCTGGAACAGGCCCGCCAGGTGGCCGAGCGCATCCGTCTGACCACCGCCGAAGGCCCGGCCCAGCTGCCGCCGGTGACGGTGAGCATCGGCGTCGCCGCCCTGGAAGCAGCCGACACCAACCTGGACTGCCTCCTGTCCCGGGCCGACAACGCCATGTACCTGGCCAAGGCCAATGGCCGCAACCGCATCGAGGTGGCTGCTGCCGGGACCCATGAAGAGGGGGCCGGGGTTTCGCCAGTTGCTCCGGCGCCGTAAGACGGGGGCGCCGGAGAAGAGGGTCAGAAGTAGGACAGCCAGCCGCCGGGATGCCGGCGTTTGTAGTCGGCAAAACGCCGGCACAGGGGATACAGGACCGGGACCGACAGCAGGGCCAGGCCCCAGATCTGCCAGACCTGCCCGAAGCCGTAGCGCTCGCCCTGGGTGGGCCCCCACAGCGCCAGGCAGAGCAGATTGAGCAGATGCAGGGCGTAGAGATGGACGACGTAGAAGAACATCGGCACCCGCCCCAGCACCGCCAGGAAATTCCAGGTGTGTCGTTCCAGGACGGCCAGCCCGAGCAGTCCGCTCCCCAGGGTCAGCAGCAGGAACAGCAGGGAGGGCGGATATTTGGTCAGGTTCAGCCAGCCCATGAGGGTGACCAGGCCCGTTCCGGCGCCGGCCAGGGGATGGTCCCCGTAGCCATCAAGCCCCCGCAGCAGGACGAACAGGGCGAGGGCGCCCAGGCCCGCCAGGGCAAGGCGGCGCCGGCGCTGCTCCGGCGCACTGCCCTGGGCAAACCAGGGCCCCAGCCCGTAACCCAGCAGGATGACGCCGATCCAGGGCAGGACCGGGTAGGAGGTGCGGGCCGCCAGTCCGGGGGCCAGTTCGATGATGGCGCGGTCGTGCAGGACGGCCCACACGGCATGGGCTGCCGTGCCCGGAGGGAAGTGCAGGCTGTCGAGCAGGTTGTGGCCGACGATGATGAGGAGCCCCAGGGCCAGTTGTCCCGCCCGGGGCAGCCACAGCAGGGCGGCCAGAGCCAGCATGGACAGGCCGATGGCCCAGATCACCTGCAGATAGAGCATCCTGGGGGGGAAGGCGAAGGTCCAGGCGAAGTTGATCAGGCTCAGCTCCAGCAGCACCAGGAAGAGGCCGCGCTTGGCCAGGAAGGCGCTGGCGGCGCGCCGGGGATCGCCGCCGGCGCCAAGGTGCCGTTGCCCGTAGCACCAGGCGCCAAGCCCGGTGAGAAAAACGAAGACCGGGGCGCAGAAGTGGCTGGCGAAGCGGGTGAAGAACAGCCCGGGCGAGGTGGTGTGCAGGTCCATCGGGTCGGCGACCTGCTGGTGCAGGAAAAAGAACTCCCGCACGTGGTCCACCACCATCAGCGCCATGACCAGGCCCCGCAGGGCGTCGATGGCGTTGATGCGCTGATTTCCGCCGGGCATCAGAACTTGGCCTGCATGCCCAGGGTCACGGTGCGGGGCACGCCCGGCGTCACCCAGTACACGTCGTAGGAACTGGCGTAGTAGGTCTTGTCGAACAGGTTGTCGATATCCAGGGAGAAGCGCAGGGTCTTGCTCGGCTTCCAGTAGGCCATGGCCCGCATGGTGGTGTAGCTGGGCAGTTCGAAGCTGTCGATGGAATTGCCGGCCCGCTTGCCCACATAGGTGGCGCCGGCGCCAAGGCCGTAGCGGCCGCCGGCCAGGCCGTCTTCATACATTGCCAGCACGCTGCCGCTGTTTTTCGGCACGTTGATCAGCCGGGCGCCGACCAGGGCGGCGTTGCTGTCCTTGGTGATCTCGGCATCGATATGGGCGTAGTTGGCCAGCACCCGCACCTTGCTGGTCAGTTGTCCGGAGAAATCGAATTCCAGGCCGCGGCTGCGGGCCTCGCCGGCGGCGATGGCGTAACCCGCATTGGCCGGGTCGTTGGTCAGCACGTTCTTCTTGTCGATCTCGAACAGGGCCAGGGTGCCGCCGTAGCGCTTGTCAGGCGATTCGTATTTGAGGCCGGCTTCCCTGGACTCGCCCCGTTCCGGCGCAAAGGACTGGCTGGCCGCATCGACGCCGTTGTTGGCGCGGAAGGATTCACTGGCCAGGACATAGGCGGACAGGGTGGGGGTGGCCAGCCAGGTCAGGCCGACGCGGGGGGTGGTGACGCTGTGTTCCTGGGAGGTGCTGATACCCGTGTTCCGGTTGAGGATTTCCTGCCGGAAGCGGTCGTGGCGCAGGCCCAGCAGCAGGCGCCAGCGTTCCGCCAGACTCATCTGGTCCTGCAGGAAAAAGCCGGTGGCGTGCTGGGTCTCCAGGGTGTTGGTGGGCGTGGCGGTCAGGGCCAGCGGCGTCTGTCCATAGACGGGGTTGAGCACATCCAGGCCGTAGGTGGTGGTGGAGCGGCCCCGCCGCATCAGCTGGTCCAGTTCGAAACGGTAGCTGTCCACGCCGGTCAGCACTTCATGCTGGAGCCAGCCGGTGCTGAATTTGCCGAGGATTTCGCCCTGGAACGACAGGTCGTTGGAACTGTAGTCCCGGTAGCGCCGCTCCCGCTCGATGACGGGAGCGCCGGCGCTGGTCCAGCGGATGCTGCCGGCAGTGCGGGGGCTGGCCTCGGTGGAATAGCCTTCCAGGCTGGTGGTGCGGTAGGCCAGACCAAACTTGGCTTTCCAGGCATCGGCCAGTTCATGTTCCACCGTCAGATGGTGGGTCTTGTTGTCGATGGTGATGTCACCGTCCCCCGGCTCTCCCAGGAAGCGCTCCCGGGGAATGCTGCCCACCTTGCCATTGACCGCGATCACCCCCCGGTCCATGGGCGCTTTCTGGCGCAGCAGTTCCAGGTCGTAATTGACGATGGTGCCGGCGCCCAGGAGCCAGGTGAAGGAGGGCGCCACCAGGTAGCGCTGGCTGTCCACCTGCTCGCGGAAACTGCCTTTGTCCTCATAGGCCAGGTTAAGCCGGTAGGCCAGGGTGTCGCTGATGGGGCCGGTGGAATCGAGGGTCGTCCGGTAGGTGTCGTAGCTGCCGACATACATCTCCAGGGCGTGGCCGGATTTGAACTGGGGCTTCTTGGTGACGATGTTGAGGATGCCCCCGGGTTCGCTGCCGCCGTACAGGGCCGATGCGGGGCCCTTGATCACTTCCAGCCGTTCCACGTTGGCCATGTCCCGGGGAGCGTTGTAGCCCCGGTTCCCGGCAAAGCCGTTGCGCAGGAAATTGGCTCCCGTGTCCGGGTTGCCGGCAAAGCCGCGGATGGAGAAGTTGTCCCACAGGCCGCCAAAGCTGTTCTGGCGATTGACGCCGCTGACATAGTCGTAGGCTTCCTCGAGGCGTACCGCCCCGATGTCGTCGATGGCCTGGCGGGGAACGACCCGCACCGACTGGGGGACTTCCCGCAGGGGCGTCTCGGAACGGGCCACGCCGGCCTCGTCGCTGTAGTAGTCCTGCCCTTCGCTGCGTCCCACCACATTGATTTCAGACAGGGTCAGGGAAGGTTCCTCGGCCAGGGCGCAGTGACTTGTGCCGAGTAGCAGTACGGCCGCAGCGAGCGGCTTCAGTTTCAGGCTGACAGACATGATTTTCTTGTATGTGATTGGGAGTGGGGTTGCGAATCGAAAATGGGGACCCGCGCCATAGCCGATGAGGCGCGCGGAACGGCGGCGGCCTCCGGCGGGCTCCGAAGCGGAGGCGCAAGAACGGCCGCTAATATACTTTGGATGGGAATTATTCTCAAATAGAAGTCGCGCAATCGTTGGCGACATTTCGTCGCAGCGCGATTCTTCGGCTTCAGAACACCAAGGCGCCTGTGAGGTGGCCGACCGGGGCCGCCAGGACGCGGCGCGGTGCGGTGGGGGCTTGGAGGCCGGGGCGGCCCCGCAAGGTGTTCAGCGGTGGCCCAGGAGGGCCTGGAAGTCGGCGGCGGGCATGGGACGGCCGAAGAGGAAGCCCTGCACCTCGTCGCAGTCGAAGCGGCGCAGCATGGTGGCCTGCTCGGCGTTTTCCACCCCCTCGGCGACCGTGCGCAGACGCAGCTGGCGGGCCATGGTGATGACGGCGCTGACGATGGCTTCGTCGTCCGGATTGCTGCACAGCTCGCGGATGAAGCTCTGGTCGATCTTCAGCTTGTCCACGTTGAAACGCTTCAGGTAGGCCAGGCTGGAGTAGCCGGTGCCGAAATCGTCGATGGACAGCTTCACCCCCAGGCCCTTGAGGGCGGTGAGGGTTTCCAGGATGGCCGCGTCCTCCCGGATCAGCAGGGACTCGGTCAGCTCGAATTCCAGGCACTCGGCCGGCAGGCGGTTTTCCTGCAGGGCCCGGGCGGCGATTTCCACCAGGCGGCTGCGGCGGAACTGCACCGGCGACAGGTTGACCGCCATGGTCAGGTCCGTGGCCCCGGCCTCGTGCCAGCGCCGCAGCTCGCGGCAGGCTTCGCCGATGACCCATTCGCCGATGGGGCCGATGAGGCCCGTGTCCTCGGCCACCGGAATGAATTCCCCGGGGGGCACCAGGCCCCGCTCCGGGTCCCGCCAGCGCAGCAGGGCCTCGGCGCCGAGGATGCGGCCGCTGGCCAGGTCGAACTGGGGCTGGTAGTACAGCACCAGTTCCTCCTTCTCCAGGGCCCGCTGCAGGCGGTTCTGCAGCTTGAGGCGGGCGGCGGCCTCGACGTTCATGGCGGCGGTGAAGAAGCGCAGGGTGTTGCGTCCCGCCTCCTTGGCCGAGTACATGGCCGTGTCGGCCTTCTTCATCAGGGTGTCGAAATCCTCGCCGTCGTCCGGGTAGAGGGCGATGCCCAGGGAAAAGGTGACGTTGAGGCGGTGGCCGTTCACCCGCACCGGCTCGTGCATCTGCTCCATCAGCTTGCCGGCGATGCTGCCGGCGCTTTCCGGGTCCGCCAGTTCGGGCAGGACGATGACGAACTCGTCGCCGCCCTGGCGGCTGATGGTGTCCGTCTCCCGCACGCCGCGGCGCAGGCGCTCGGCCACGGCCTGCAGCAGGCGGTCGCCGATGGGGTGGCCCAGGGTGTCGTTCACCAGCTTGAAGTGGTCCAGGTCGAGGAACAGGATGGCCACCCGGTTGGCGCTGCGAGCCGCCTGGCCCTGGGCCTGGAGGAAGCGGTCGCGCAGCAGCACCCGGTTGGGCAGGTCGGTGAGGGGATCGTGGTGGGCCAGGTATTCGATCTGTTCCTCGGCGCTCTTGCGTGCCGTGATGTCCCAGAAAATTCCCTGGATGCCGTTTATGCTGCCGTCGGGGGCGTAGGTGGGCGTCTTGACGATCTCGATGTAGCGCTTGCGCTGCTCGCTATCGAGGGAAACCATTTCCTCGATCAGGTTGAGGGTCTCGCCCTGCAGCACCCGCAGGTCGTCCTGGCGGTACTTGGCCGCCAGATCCGCCGGATACACCTCCCGCGGCGAATGGCCCAGGATGGCTTCCCGGGGCTTGCCCAGGTGGCGTTCCAGGGCCCGGTTGGCGAAGGTGATGCGGCTTTCCCGGTCCATGCGGTAGAGGCACTGGGGCATGACCTGGACCAGGGATTCGTAGAGGGCCTCGCTTTCCGCCAGGGCCCGGTAGGAGCCCTGGAGCCGGGACAGGGAACGGCGCACGAGAAAGAAGAGGAGGGTGCAGGTGATGGCGACGAAGGCCCAGCCCTTGTAGTTCTGGATCAGGGTCAGCTGGGCCGTGTCGCCCGCCACCAGGGCCGCCAGCCGGTCCGAGAGGGCGATCCAGAGGGCCGCCAGAAGGCCGTAGAGCCCGGCCACCAGGCCGGCCTGTCCATTGGGGGAGGGGGCGGCGGGAGCGGGCGGTTTCATGACGGAATCCCTCAGGGTTTGAGCAGTTGGGCCAGTTCCACGGCGGTGCGCACGCCCATCTTCTCAAACAGGTGGGCCCGGTGCACTTCCACCGTGCGCATGCTGATCTGCAGTTCGTCGGCGATGACCTTATTGAACTTGCCCACCAGGATCAGTTCCATGATCTGCCGCTCCCGGGTGGTGAGGGTGTCCAGGCGGGATTGGACGGAGGCGCTGATGGCCTGCTTTTCCTGGTTGCGGGCGTCCGCATCCATGGCCTCGATGACCCGGTTCACCAGTTCGTTGTCGTTGAAGGGCTTTTCGACGAAATCGAAGGCGCCCTTCTTCAGGGAGGAGACGGCCATGGGCACGTCGCCGTGGCCGGTGAGGAAGATCACCGGCAGCTTGAGGCCCTTGCCCTGCAGGTGCTCGAACAGTTCCAGGCCGCTCATGCCGTCCATGCGGATGTCCAGCAGCAGGCAGCCCTGCAGGCTTTCGCCGGAGGCGTTCCAGGCCTCCAGGAAGGCTTCGGCGCTGGGCCAGGTGGCGCTGGCGACGCCGCGGGACTGCAGCAGCCAGGAAAGGGCGTCACGGATGGCTTCGTCGTCGTCGATGATGTGGGCTTTGGGGCTCACGGCTTACTCCCAGTCGAGGGGCAGGGTGAAGATGAATACGGTGCCGCCTTCGGCCCCCGGTTCGAACCAGAGGCGGCCGCCGTGGAATTCTATGACGGAACGGCAGATGTTGAGGCCCATGCCCATGCCTTCCGTCTTGGTGGTGAAGAAGGGAGAAAAAAGCTTTTCCGCCACTTCCGGGGGAATGCCGCAGCCCCGGTCGGCGATGCACACTTCCACCTGGTCGCCCAGCAGCTGGGCCTCGACGATGAGCTGGCGCCGCTCCGGCGGGGTGGCGGCCATGGCGTCGATGCCGTTGCGCATCAGGTTGATCAGCACCTGGCCCAGCAGCACCGGGTCGGCCAGCAGCTTGGGCAGATGGGCCGGCACCAGGCGCAGCATGTGCACCTGCTGCTTGCGCGCCAGGGGCTCAATGAAGGCGATGCTGTCCTCGATCACCTCTTCCAGGTGGCAGATGACCCGCTGGGGCTCCCGCCGCCGCACGAAGTCGTGCACCCGGCGGATGATGCGGCCGGCCCGCTGGGCCTGCAGGGCCAGCTTGTTGAGGGCGCCGGAGATTTCCTCCCGGGTGTAGTCCCCCGCCTCCAGGCGGTTGAGGCAGCCGGTGGTGTAGCTGGCGATGGCGGAGAGGGGCTGGTTTAGTTCGTGGGCCAGGGTGGAGGCCATTTCCCCCATGGTCACCAGGCGCGCCGTCTGTTCCAGTTTCTCCTGCTGCTGCCGCTGCAGGGCCTGGGCCTTCTTCCGCTCCGAGATGTCCACCACCGAACTGATCCAGCCGGTCTGCTTGCCGTGGGCGTCGATCAGGGGCGTGGCGTACACCATGGTGTGCACGATGTGGCCGTCCCGGTGGCGGATGCTGGCCTCGAAGCCCTCGTTGGGGGCGTGGCCGGTGAGCACCAGGGCGTTCTGCTCCTCGTGGGTGTCCAGGCTGTCCGGGTTCCAGTAGGGCAGGGGCGGGCTGTGGCCCACCAGTTCGTCGGCCCGGTAGCCGCTCATGCGGCAGAAGGCCGGGTTCACGTAGGTGATGCGGCCGTCCATGTCCCGGGCCCGCATGCCGATGATCATGGAGTCCTCCATGGCCTGGCGGAAGGCATGCTCGTCGCGCAGGGCCTGTTCCGCCGCCAGGCGCTTCTTGATCAGGCCGCGGATGGCGAAGAGGCTCCAGAAGACGCCGATGGCCAGGACCACGATGGCGCCGGCCAGGACCAGCTGGGCCGGGTTGCCGGCGTTGCGGTAGGCGATGCCCTGCAGCATGAGGCCGTGGCCCGGCGGGTCGAAGGGAAGTTCGTAGGCCAGCCCGGGCTCGCCCTGGATGTTGGACTTGCTGGCCAGCACCGCACCGCCGTCGTCCAGGATGCGCAGCTGGTATTTCTCGGCAAACCACCAGGGCACCAGGTGGTTGAGCATGGACTTGAGGGAATAGACCATCACCAGCATGCCGGCGAAATCGCCCTGGCGGTAGATGGGCACGAAGAGGTCGATCTGGCTGTTGCCGCCGGCGGCCCGGTAGGGGTCGGTGTAGGTGGCCTTGCCCAGCTTGCGGGCGAAGTCGAAGGCGTCCCGGGTGATGGGGCCGCCGAAGATGTCCAGCTCCTGCCGGTCGGGGATGCGGTTGGGATAGGCCTGGACCAGGTTGCCGCCGGCGTCGAGCCAGATCACCTGTTCCACTTCCGGGTTGTTCTTGACGATGTGCTGGGCCTGCACCTGGAACACCGTCGCCGGCGTGCCGCCCTTGGCGGCGCTGCCCATGTCGAGGCCGGTGCGGTTGAGCTGGTCCTCGTTGCCCGACATGTGGAAGCGGAAATTCTGTTCCAGCCAGAGGATGTCGGCGATGAGGGTGGCCCGTTGCTCCTCCACCTCGTTGCGGTGCAGGAGCCACAGCAGGCTGACCAGGGAAATGACCAGCAGCCCCACCGCCAGCTTGGGCATCAGCAGGGTCCAGCGGGGCCATTGCAGGACGCTGCCCGAGGAAGGAACGGAAAGTCGTTTCATAAAGCGCAATAGTACCCCAGGAGGTGCGTCCCGTTTGCCTCTCCGCGGCTTCATGCTGCGCTGCAGCTAACGGATAACCACAATGGCGACCCCGGCTTCAGGGGCAGAGAATGCGCCCCCATAACTACATCGGGGTCCGTACGGAAACCCCGGGAGCCATCTCAATCAGCAGGAGTGACCATGTCTCACAAGCCTTTCTACAAGCGCCTGTATGTGCAGGTGCTGTTCGCCATTGCCCTGGGGGTTGCCCTCGGCGCCTTCTTCCCGGAAACGGGCGCCACCATGAAGCCCCTGGGCGACGCCTTCATCAAGCTGATCAAGATGATGATCGCCCCGATCATCTTCGCCACCGTGGTGGTCGGCATCGCCAAGATGGGCGACATGAAGGAAGTGGGCCGGGTCGGCCTGAAGGCCCTGATCTACTTTGAAGTGGTGTCCACCGTGGCCCTGGCCATCGGCCTGATCGTGGTGAACATCCTGCAGCCGGGCGCCGGCATGAACGTGGATCCGGCCACCCTGGATACCAAGGCCATCGCCAACTACGCCGCGGCGGCCCACAACCAGAGCACCACCGATTTCCTCATGAACATCATCCCCAACAGCGTGGTGGATGCCTTCGCCAAGGGTGAAATCCTGCAGGTGCTGCTGTTCTCCGTGCTCTTCGGCCTGGCCCTGTCCCGCCTGGGCGACAAGGCCAAGCCCCTGGTGAAGATTCTCGACGAGTTCTCCCACGGCCTCTTCGGCGTCATCGGCATGATCATGCACTTCGCCCCCATCGGCGCCTTCGGTGCCATGGCCTTCACCATCGGCAAGTACGGCATCGGCTCCCTGAAGCAGCTGGGCTTCCTCATGGCCAATGTGTACATCACCTGCGCCCTGTTCGTCTTCGTGGTGCTGGGCCTGATCGCCAAGTTCACCGGCTTCTCCCTGCTCAAGTTCCTGGCCTACATCAAGGAAGAGCTGCTCATCGTGCTCGGCACCTCCTCCTCCGAGTCCGCCCTGCCGCGCATGATGACCAAGCTGGAAAACCTGGGCTGCCACAAGCCCGTGGTCGGCATGGTCATTCCCACCGGCTACTCCTTCAACCTGGACGGCACCTCCATCTACCTGACCATGGCGGCCATCTTCATCGCCCAGGCCCTCAACGTGCCCCTGACCCTGACCGAGCAGCTGACCATCCTCGGCGTGCTGCTGCTGACCTCCAAGGGCGCGGCGGCCGTGACCGGTGGCGGCTTCATCACCCTGGCGGCCACCCTGGCCACCCTGGGCGGCAAGCTGCCGGTGGAAGGTCTGGCCCTGCTGCTGGGGGTGGACCGCTTCATGTCCGAAGCCCGCGCCATCACCAACCTGATCGGCAACGGCGTCGCCACTATCGTCGTCTCCAAGTGGGAAAACGCCCTCAACACCGACCGCATGACCCGGGTGCTGAACGGCGAAACGGTGGAAGAGGCCGACGAGCCCGAAGCCGTGTCCGACGCCGTGCTGCATCCGGCCGATCTGGTCCGCCCGGTGGGCAAGGCCGCCTGACCCTCCAGGTAGCCGCCAATCAAAAAGCCGCCCCCGGGCGGCTTTTTCCTTTTCTGTCCTCCCTGCTGAGGGCCTGGATCAGCGGTTCTCCAGCCGGTTGTAGTCCAGCCAGCCGGCCTCGACGGGGGCCTGGCGCCGGTATTCCCCATTGACGTAGTCGCTCAGGGCCCAGAAGGCCGGGCTGCTGCGGCGCAGGCCGTAGGCGTCCATGAAGCGGGTGTAGTCCCGTTCCGAGGCCAGGGCCGCCAGGTCCCGGGCGAAGGCACCCAGGCTGGCGCGGGGCACCCGGTAGAAAGCGTTGGGATAGGCGGTGGCGATGCCGGGCAGCACGTCCAGGCTGTGTTCTTCCGGGGCGATGGCCAGCTTTTCGATGAGCACGTAGGTGACGTTGCGGTGGCCCGTGTTGCGCAGCAGGGTGAAGATCCGGGTCGGGCGTCCCGCTTCCTCCAGCAACAGCAGGCTGCTTTCCGGCAGCCAGGCCAGGGCCTTGCCGGCGACCCGGGCCAGATCCTGCAGATCGGCCTGCAGGGCCGTGTCGGGCAGGGTGTCGAGAAGGTGCTGCCGCGGCAGCACCGGCTGCAAGCGTTGCTGCAGGCGCTGCAGCAGTTCCCGTTCGGGCTGCTCCCGCTCCCGGTAGGCGATGCCGCTTTCCTGGTCGAAGCGGGCGATGCTGCCGTAGACCCGTTCCCGGGTGTCGCCATTGACGTCCCGGTACCAGTGGTCCCGCACCCGGATGCGGGCCTCCCGGGGCAGCAGCATGAGGAACTGGGATTCCCCCTCCATGCGCAGGAAATCCATGTACAGCCGCGTCGTCAGCTGGTGGCCGATATTGCCGAAGACGTCGTAGCCCGCCACCAGCAGGTAGTGGATGCGTTCCAGCAGGGGGTAGCTGAGGACCCAGGCGGTCTTGGGCTTTTCGCCCACCAGCCCCTTCAGCACCGTGGCGCTGTCGAAGTGGCGGTAGATGGTGAGGGCGGCGTTGTCGTTGCGGCCGCCGCCGTCCCAGATCAGGTTGAGATTGACCTTGGCCGGGCTGTCGAAGCGCTGCTCGTAGTAGCGGGACTTGGCCTGGAGGTAGCGGGTCTCCTGGGCGCTGTAGCGCATCCAGGGGGTGAGGATCGGCGTCTCGCTGCCCTTTTCCGCCGGCAGGCTGAGGTTGCGGCTTTCCCGCAGGAGAAAGGCTTCGTCGGATTCGGAGACGCTGTCTGGGTTCTGGAAGAAGACCCAGAAATGGTCGTCGATGACGTTGAGGGCCGTCTGGCCCCGGCACACCGGGCCCTTGATGAAGCCCATCACGGTGAACTGGGCCTCGTCCAGGAGGAACTGGTAGCGGGCACGGACCGGGATGTCGCGGAAGGCGAGGAAGGGATTGGCCGCCACTTCCGGCGCGTAGCCCGGCAGGCGCTCCACCCGGTAGGCGGGCTGCAGGAACAGTTCGCGCCAGCGGGCCATGCGCCCCGGGCCGAGGGCGTAGGGCATGTGGTTCTTGGCGACGATGGTCTCTTCCACCGGGCGCAGGCGGTAGTGGAAGTGTTCCACCTCCGGATCGTCGAAGGGGCGCCGCGTGGCGATTTCCTCCACTTTTTCCCCCGGGGCGCTGCGGGAGCGCACCAGGCGGAAGTAACGGGGGCCGTCACTACCTTCGGCTGCGCCCTCGAAGTAGAGGTTGGCCAGGAACAGGTGCTCGTAGAGATAGCGGGCCATGAGCCGGCTCTTCAGGTCGGCGCCGTTGAGGAAGCGCTCCCAGGCATCCACCTGGGCCTGGAGGGCTGGCGTCAGGGGCTGGGGGCCTTCGGCGGGGGCGCCCTGCTGCAGCCATTTCTTCAGCAGGGCCACTTCCGCCGGCGCCAGGGCCGGTAGGCCGAAGGGCATGCCCCAGCCCGGATTGCGCCGTTCCAGGGCGTCGTACTCCTCGATGGCCGGGCAGGACTGCTGGCGCGCCAGGGAAAAGTCGATGTCCCCGCCCACCGGCTGGTCGGGCACCAGAGGATGGGCCGCCTTGAGGTCCAGGGCCCGGGCCAGGAGGCTGGCCTGGAGAGCGGCGGCAGGAGTGTCGCCCCGCTCGTTGAGGATCGGGTGGAAGCCCTTGTCGCGCCACTGGGAGGCTTTCTCGGCGTCGATGAAGAGGCGGGTAGGCGACTCCTCCCGCAGGCGGGTGCCGTTATAGACCTCGATCTTGCTGCCGCCCCGGGCCACGCCTTCCCAGGAGCCCAGCTTGATCTGGCAGGGGGCGTCGTAGCAGGAGTGGCAGACGACGCAGCGGCTGTCCAGGATGGGCCGCACCTGCTGCTGGAAGGAGATGGCGCCGGGCCGGGGCGCGTCGTAGCGGCCCCCATCGGCGGGGCCGAAGCGTTGATCCAGGTCGTGGCGCACCAGGGCGGTACAGCCGGCGAGGAACAGCAGCAGGACGGAGGCGAATCGTAGTTGCATACCGGGGCACCAAGTGAGGGGAGGGCACGGGTCTGAACGGCGCATGGGGCGGGCATGGGGAGCCGGCATTGCCGGCGGTCGGCCCTGGATGCGCTTGGGCGAGGGGTGCCCCTGGAAATGGGCGCCCCTGGCTGCACGCCATTCTAGCGGAGCCCCGGCCGGCGTGCTGACCGGGTCCTGGGGATGCCTAGCGGGCCCAGGCCAGGCCGACCTGGACCAGCATGAGGACGGCCATCAGCAGCAGGGTGTGGTTGAGCCAGCGCCGGTAGGTGGAGGCGTCCATGCGGGACTGGATGCGCATGCCGGGAATGAGGCAGGCCACGGCCAGCACGGTGAGACCGGCGCTTTGCCACAGGATGGCGGCGGTGAATTCGCCGTGGGCGGCCAGGGTCCCGGCCTGGGTCAGCTTGCCGACGATGAAGCAGAGGTTGAACAGCTGCACCGTGGCCACGGGGGAAAGGTCCAGGCCGATGAAGTAGATGGCCAGGGGCGGCACCGAGACATTGACGGTGCCCGAGAGAATGCCGCCGATGAGGCCGAAGGCCGCTTCCGAGGTGCGGCGGTGGCGGCGCAGGAAGGACCAGTCCAGCTTCTTCAGGCGGTTGAGGTTGATGGAAACGAGCATCATCAGGGCCAGGGCCAGCTTCAGGGGCTCGGCCGGCAGGCCGATCAGCAGCTGGGTGCCCACCAGGCTGCCCAGCAGCACGTAGGCGGCCAGGCGCCAGTGCTTGAGCAGGCTGTCCCGCCAGTTGCCGCCGCGCAGGATGGAGAGGATGTTGAGCAGGATGTTGGGCAGCACCGTGATCAGCACCGCCGTCTTCAGGTCGGTGAGGAGGGTGATGCAGGGCGTGGTGATGAGGGGGAAACCGACGCCGATGACCCCATGGGCGAAGGCGGCGATGCCGACGATGAGGGCGATGCAGGCCAGCAGCAGGGGCGGGGAGAGCAGATCGTGGGGCATGGGGGGGCGGTCAGCGGGCTGCAACGTAAGGAAGCGAAGCATGCAGAATGACGGAAACCCGCGTGGATTGTGGATATCCACAGTAGTGGGCGGTGTATAACGTTTGTGATACTGCGCCAAGCTGGCCTGAGGGCTAGTCTACATAAACCAAATCAACTGTTTGTCGGAGGAGAAAATATGAAGATGTCCCATCTCATGTTCGGCCTGTTGGCCGGAGTCCTGTCCTGCGGGGCCATGGCCCAGCAGCCCATCGTCATCAAGTTCAGCCACGTGGTGGCCGTGGATACGCCCAAGGGCATGGCTGCCGACTTCTTCGCCAAGAAGGCTGCCGAACTGACCAAGGGTAAAGTGAAGGTCGAGGTCTACCCCAACAGCCAGCTGTACAAGGACAAGGAAGAAATGGAAGCCCTGCAGCTGGGCGCCGTGCAGATGCTGGCACCTTCCCTGGCCAAGTTCGGTCCCCTGGGCGTGCGTGAATTCGAAGCCTTCGACCTGCCCTACATCTTCGACAACTACGAAGAGCTGCACAAGGTCACCACCGGCCCCGTCGGCGCCGCCCTGCTGGCCAAGCTGGAACCCAAGGGCATCAAGGGTCTGGCCTACTGGGACAACGGCTTCAAGTCCTTCTCCGCCAACACCCCGATCAAGACCCCGGCTGACCTGAAGGGCAAGAAGATGCGCATCCAGTCCTCCAAGGTGCTGGAAGAGGAAATGCGCTCCCTGGGCGCCCTGCCCCAGGTGATGGCCTTCTCCGAGGTGTACCAGGCCCTGCAGACTGGCGTGGTGGACGGTACCGAGAACCCCATCTCCAACCTCTACACCCAGAAGATGCATGAAGTGCAGAAGCATCTGACCCTGACCGACCACGGCTACCTGGGTTACGCCGTCATCGTGAACAAGAAGTTCTGGGACGGTCTGCCCGCCGATGTGCGCGGCCAGCTCGAAACCGCGATGAAGGACGCCACCACCTACGCCAACAAGATCGCCAAGGAACAGAACGACAAGGATCTGGAATCCGTGAAGAAGAGCGGCAAGACCCAGGTCTACGTGCCCACCAAGGAAGAGCGCGAAGCCTTCAAGAAGGCACTGACCCCGGTGCACGCCAAGATGGCTGACCGGATCGGCAAGGATCTGATCCAGTCCATCTACAAGGAAACCGGTTTCACCGCCCAGTAAAACATTCTGCCCGCGAGGACGCCCGCCTCAGACTGGGGCGGGCGTTTTTGTGAGGGCAGGGGGAGTTCTGTCATGAATAAGCTGCTCAATCACCTGGAAGAAGCCATCATCACCTTCCTGATGGGTGCGGCCACGGTCATCATTTTCCTGTCCGTGGTGCATCGCTATCTTTCCGGTTACGACATTCCTGGCCTGCAGGACTGGCTGCTCAGCCTCAACTTCAGCTGGGCCCAGGAACTGTGCATCATCATGTTCGTGTGGATGGCCAAGTTCGGCGCCGCCTATGGCGTGCGCACCGGCATCCACGTCGGCGTCGATGTGGTCATCAACCGCCTGAAGACTGCCAACCGCGCCAAGTTCGTGCTGTTCGGCCTGCTCGCCGGCGCCACCTTCACCGGCATCGTCGGCACCCTGGGTGCCACCTTCGTCTGGGAAAACGGCGCCCACTACCAGTTCTTCCACTGGTTCGGCATCGAAGCGCCGGACCTCTTCGAAGGCCCCATCACACCGGACCTGGAATGGCCGACCTGGATCGTCTATTCCGCCGTGCCCCTGGGCTCCTACCTGATGTGCTTCCGCTTCCTGCAGGTGGCCGTCTCCTTCCTCAAGACCGGCGAACTGCCCCACCACGACCACGGCCATGTGGAAGGTCTGGAAGAGGAACTGGCCCAGGAAGAGAAGACCTACTCCATCGGCGAGGCCATCCAGGCCGCCGAGGAACTGGAACACGTGGACGCTGGCCGCAAGGAAGTGCCCATGGAGCCAGACACGCCCCACGGTGTGAAGCGCGACGACAAGAACGGAGGCCAATAACATGAACGCCGCAATCATTTTCGGCCTCCTCCTGGCGCTGATGCTGACGGGGATGCCCATTTCCATTTCCCTGGGTCTGACCGTACTGACCTTCCTCTTCACCATGACCCAGGTGCCCATCGAATCGGTGGCCCTGAAGCTTTTCACCGGCATCGAGAAGTTCGAGATCATGGCGATCCCGTTCTTCATCCTGGCCGGCAACTTCCTCACCCACGGCGGGGTGGCGCGGCGCATGATCAACTTCGCCAGCGCCATGGTGGGCCACTTCTACGGCGGCCTCGGCCTTGCCGGCGTGCTGGCCTGCGCCCTGTTCGCCGCCGTCTCCGGCTCCTCCCCGGCGACCGTGGTGGCCATCGGCTCCATCCTGCTGCCGGCCATGGTCAGGGCAGGCTTCCCCAACCGTTTCGGTGCGGGCGTCATCACCACCTCTGGCGCCCTGGGCATCCTGATCCCGCCCTCCATCGTCATGGTGATGTACTCCGTGGCCACCAACACCTCCGTGGGCGCCCTGTTCATGGCCGGTGTGATTCCCGGTCTGCTGCTGGCTTTCACCCTGGGCATGGTCACCTGGTACCGGGCCAAGAAGTTCGACTATCCGCGCATGCCCAAGGCTTCCTGGGGCGAGCGCTGGGTCGCCTTCCGCAAGTCCGTATGGGGCCTGATGCTGATCGTCATCGTCATGGGCGGCATCTACACCGGCATGTTCACCCCCACCGAGGCGGCGGCCATGTCCGCGGTGTACGCCTTCATCGTGGCGGTGTTCGTGTACAAGGACATGGGCCTCAAGCAGATCCCCAAGGTGCTGCTGGATTCGGCCAACATGTCCGCCATGCTGCTGTACATCATCACCAACGCGGTGCTGTTCTCCTTCCTCATGACCAACGAGAACATCCCCCAGCTGCTGGCTGAATGGCTGCTGGACAAGGGCCTGGGCCCCATCGCCTTCCTCCTGGCGGTGAACGTGCTGCTGCTGGTGGCCGGCAACTTCATGGAGCCTTCCTCCATCGTCCTGATCATGGCGCCGATCCTGTTCCCGGTGGCCGTCAAGCTGGGCATCGACCCGGTGCACTTCGGCATCCTGATCGTGGTGAACATGGAAGTGGGCATGTGCCACCCGCCGGTGGGCCTCAACCTCTATGTGGCTTCGGGCATCACCAAGATGGGGATTACGGAGCTGACCATCGCCGTCTGGCCGTGGCTGCTCTCCATGCTCTGCTTCCTGGGCCTGGTCACCTACTGGCCCACCCTGTCCCTGTGGCTGCCCCGCACCCTGGGCATGCTGTAGCAAAGAATCACCCTTGCGTTGAGTTGGCGCGCGTGCGGGAAACCGCCGCGCGCTTTTTTTTGCCCATTTTTTACAGTGCTTTTATACGGCTCGGGCTAGCATGGTGCCCATGATTCCGGCTTCTTCCTGCTGATTCGGCCATGGGGCACCTCCTGCAGCGCTTCTCCGGCTACCTGATGGGCATGCTCTTCGTCCTCCTGGGGACGGCGCTGGCGGCCCCGTTCCGGGCTGAGATCGACCTCTCCAACCTGGCCCTGCTCTACGTCCTGGCGGTGGTGGCCGTGGGCGGCCACTTCGGCCGCGGCCCCGCCGTGGCCTGCGCCATGGCCGGCAGCCTGGCCTTCGCCTACGTCTTCGTACCGCCCCATTTCTCCCTCGCCATCACGGAAATCCAGTACGTCATGGCAGCGGTGATCATGGTGGTGGTGGCCCTGGTGGTGGGCCATCTCACCGCCGCCCTGCGCACCCAGGTGGAACTGGCCCGCGACCGGGCCCGGCGGGCCCGGGCCCTCTACGAACTGGCCAAGCACCTGGCCGGCAGCCAGACCGCCGAGGAGGTGACCCAGACCTGCCGCCGCTTCCTCGCCGACGCCCTCGGTGCCCGCCGCATCCGCCTGCTGGAGCCGGCCACCTGGGACCAGCCGCCGCCTTTCATCACCAAGGCCCTGGTACGGGCCTGTCTGGAGCGGCGCCAGCTGGTGGCCATTCCCAGCCCGGCGCCGGGCATTTCCCGGGCCCTCCTGCCCCTGGCCGGCACCCGGGACCTGCAGGGCCTGCTCGGCTTCGAGGTGGACAGCGGCACCCTGGACGACGGCGAATATCGGGAGGCCCTGGACACCATGGCCTCCGTGGTGGCCGTGGCCCTGGAGCGGACCCAGTACGCCGCCGCCGTGCGCGAGAGCGAATTGCGGGTGGCGGCCGAAACCCTGCGCGGCACCATCCTTGCCAGCCTCTCTCACGATCTACGCACGCCCCTCACGGCCCTGGTGGGCATGGCCGACGGCCTGGCCCTGGGCAAGGTGGCCGGTGCCGACAAGCAGAAATCCATGCTGCTGCGCCTGCGGGACCAGGCCCTGGCCATCAACCAGTTGCTCGGCAACCTGCTGGAAATGGCCCGGCTGCGCTCCGGCAATGTGGAGTTGCAGAAGGAATGGCAGCCCATCGAGGAGGTCATCGGCGCCACCATGGGACTGCTGGAGCCCCACGCCGGGGGGCGGGAGATCGTCATCAACATCGCCCCGGACCTGCCGCCGGTGCATATTGACGGGGTGCTGATCGAGCGGGTGCTGTGGAATCTCCTGGAGAACGCCCTCAAGTATTCTCCGGCGGAACAGAGCATCGAGCTGCGCGTGGCCCAGTCCGAAGGCTGGCTGGAACTGTCCGTCTGCGACCGGGGCGAAGGCCTGGCGCCGGGCCAGGAGGAGGACCTGTTCGGCCTCTTCCGCCGCGGCCGCAGCGAGTCCAACGTGCCCGGGGCCGGGCTCGGGCTGGCCATTGCCCGCACCATTGCCGAGGCCCACGGCGGCAGCGTCAGCGCCGCCAACCGCAGTGGCGGCGGCGCCTGCTTCTGCCTGCGCCTGCCCCTGGAAACCCCGCCCGACCTGGCGGATCTGGCAGACCTGGAAAGCGAAACGCTATGAACGCCAGCGAAACCATCCTGGTGGTGGAGGACGATGGGTCCATCCGGGAATTCGTCGTCTCCGTGCTGGAGAGCGAAGGCTACGCCGTCAGCGAGGCCGGTTCGGCCCGCCACGGCATGGTCCAGGCCGGCGCCCTGAAGCCCTCCCTGCTCATCCTGGACCTGGGCCTGCCGGACCTGGACGGCCTGGATTTCCTGCGGGACTTCCGTGCCTGGTCGGCGGCGCCGGTGCTGGTGCTGTCCGCCCGCACCCAGGAGAGCCAGAAGGTGGCGGCCCTGGACGCGGGTGCCGACGACTACCTGACCAAGCCCTTCGGCGTGCCCGAGCTGCTGGCCCGGGTGCGCGCCCTGCTGCGCCGGGGGCCGGCGGCCACGGGGGAGGGCAGTCCCCTCATCGAATTCGGCGAGGTGCGCATCGACTGCGCCGGGCGCCGGGTGGAGAAGGGCGGCGAACTGTTGCACCTGTCCCAGATCGAGTACCGTCTGCTGCTGGCCCTGGCCGGCAACCCGGGCCGGGTGCTGACCCACCGCCAGCTGCTGACCCAGGTGTGGGGCGGCAAGGCGGCGGAGAACAATCAGTACCTGCGGGTCTATGTGGGCCACCTGCGGCAGAAGATCGAGGCCGACCCGGCCAAACCGCGCCATATCCTGACGGAAATCGGCGTCGGCTACCGTTTCCTACCCTGATTTCAACTTTAGACGGATCGTCATCATGCACATCGTCGTTTGTATCAAGCAGGTGCCGGACAGTGCCCAGATTCGGGTCCATCCGGTGACCAACACCATCATGCGCCAGGGGGTGCCGGCCATCATCAACCCCTACGACCTCTTCGCCATCGAGGCGGCCCTGGCCCTCAAGGACCAGCTGGGGGGCAAGGTCACGGTGCTGACCATGGGCCCGCCCCAGGCCGAGCCGGCCCTGCGCAAGGCCCTCTCCTACGGCTGCGACGAGGCCGTGCTGGTGACCGACAAGCTCTTCGCCGGGGCCGACACCCTGGCCACCTCCTACGTGCTGGCCTCGGCCATCAAAACCTTGCACCAGGAGACCCCGGTGGACCTGGTGTTCACCGGCAAGCAGACCATCGACGGCGACACGGCCCAGGTGGGCCCGGGCGTCGCCAAGCGCCTGGAACTGGAACTGCTCACCTACGTCTCCCGCATCGTCAGTGTGGATCAGGCAGCCAACAGCATCCGCGTCGAGCGCCGCGCCGAGGGTGGGGTGCAGGTGCTGGAGACCCGCCTGCCGGCCCTCATCACCATGCTCGAAGGCAGCAACGAGATCCGCTTCGGCAGCGCCCCCGACATGTTCCGAGCCGCCCGGGCCGAAGTCCGCGTCTGGGACCGCAACGCCGCCGGCATCGAGGACATCAAGAAGGTGGGCCTGAAGGGCAGCCCCACCATCGTCAGCCGGGTCTTCGTGCCCAGCCCCCGGGCCCAGAAGGCCCAGCAGATCGAGTTCGACGCCGCCAACCCGGAAGCCGCCACCCAGGCCCTGCTGGACAAGGTGCTGGCGGAGATTCCCAAGGTGAAAAAAGAACTGGATAACAAGCGTACGGCCGCAGGAGAGCGCCATGAGTGAAGCCAAGACCGACAAGCCCATCAAGAAGCGCAAGATCAAGCTGGATGAAGAACTGCTGGCCTACAAGGGGGTCTGGGTCTTCGTCGAGAGCGAGCGGGGCCATGTGCATCCCGTCTCCTGGGAGCTGATGGGCCAGGGCCGCCGTCTGGCGGACCAGCTGGGGGTGGAGCTGTGCGGCGTGGTCATGGGCGCCCCGGGGCCGGACCTGGAAGCCCAGTGCCAGGCCGCCTTCGCCTACGGCGCCGACCGCTGCTACCGTATTGCCAGCCCGGTGCTGGCCGAATACCGCAACGTGCCCTTCACCCGGGCCCTGACCGATCTGGTCAATGCCCACAAGCCGGAGATCCTCCTGCTCGGCGCCACCACCCTGGGCCGGGACCTGGCCGGTTCCGTCGCCACCACCCTGAAGACCGGCCTCACCGCCGACTGCACCGAACTGGCCATCGATCCGGAAGACCGCTGCCTGCTCTCCACCCGTCCCACCTTCGGCGGCAGCCTGCTGTGCACCATCGTCACCCTCAACTACCGGCCCCAGATGGCCACGGTGCGCCACCGGGTGATGCCCATGCCCGACCCGCAACCGGAACGGACCGGCCTGATCGTGGACTTCGAGGCCGGCCTGATCGAGACCGACATCGTCACCAAGGTGCTGGAATTCATCCCCGATGACCAGCGCGACAAGCCCCAGCTGCCCTACGCCGAAATCGTCGTCTCCGGCGGCAAGGGCCTGGGCAAGGCGGAGAACTTCAAGCATGTGTGGGATCTGGCCAAGGTCCTGGGCGGCGAAGTGGGGGCCTCCCGGGCCGCCATCCACGCCGGCTGGATTTCCGCCGACCGCCAGGTGGGCCAGACCGGCAAGACCGTGCGTCCGGCCCTTTACATCGCCGCCGGCATTTCCGGCGCCATCCAGCACCGGGTGGGCATGGAAGGGGCGGACTGCATCATCGCCATCAACAACGATCCCAACGCTCCCATTTTCGACTTCGCCCACTACGCCATCGTCGGCGACTGCAACCAGGTGCTGCCGGCCCTGGGCCGCACCTTCGCCGGCTACCTGGCGCACCAAGGCAGCTAAGGAATCCCCATGACCCAGAACATCGAAAAATTCGACGTCATCGTCGTCGGTGCCGGCCCCGCCGGCAATGCCGCCGCCTACACCCTGGCCAAGGCCGGCAAGAAGGTGCTGCAGCTGGAGCGGGGCGAGTATCCCGGCTCCAAGAATGTGCAGGGCGCCATTCTCTACGCCGACGCCCTGGAAAAGATCATCCCCGACTTCCGCGACTCCGCCCCCCTGGAGCGTACCGTCATCGAGCAGCGCATGTGGGTGATGGAGGACGAGTCCTACGTCGGCACCACCTTCCGCTCCGACCGCTTCAACCAGATGCCGGGCAACCGCTACACCATCATCCGGGCCCGTTTCGACAAGTGGTTCTCCGAGCAGGTGCAGAAGGCAGGCGCCCTGGTGATCTGCGAAATGACGGTGATCGCCCTGCTGCGGGATGCCGCCGGCAAGGTCATCGGCGTCGAAGTGGACCGGGAGGACGGCAAGATCTACGCCGACACCGTGATTCTGGCGGACGGGGTCAATTCCCTGGTGGCCAGCCGGGCCGGCCTGCGGGAGGACATCAAGCCCGCCGCCGTGGCCCTGGCGGTGAAGGAAACCATCTTCCTGCCCAAGGAAACCGTGGAAGCCCGCTTCAACCTGAAGGGCAGCGAGGGTGTGGTGATCGAGATGCTGGGCAGCATCAGCCAGGGCATGGCCGGTACTGCCTTCCTCTACACCAACAAGGACTCCATTTCCCTTGGCATCGGCTGCATGCTTTCCGACATGAAGGCGCAGAACACCACCCCGGCGGAACTGCTGGAAAAGCTGAAGCAGCACCCTTCCGTGGCACCCCTGATCGCCGGCGGCGAGACTCGGGAATACGCCGCCCACCTCATTCCCGAAGGGGGCTACCACGCCCTGCCCGAGCTGTACGGCGAAGGCTGGCTGCTGGTGGGGGATTCCGCCGGTTTCGTGAATGCCGTGCACCGGGAAGGCTCCAATCTGGCCATGACCAGCGGCCGCCTCGCCGCCGAGACCCTGCTGGAACTGGGGGAGAAGGGCCTGCCTTCCTCCGCCGCCAACCTGGCCCGCTACAAGGCCAGGCTGGAGGACAGCATCGTGCTCAAGGACCTGAAGAAGTACCGCAACATCCCGGATACCCTGCACAGCCAGCGCCAGTTCCTCTCCGATTACCCGGCCCTGCTCAACGGCGCCGCCCACGAGTTCTTCACCGTGGATGGACAGGACAAGGCGACCAAGGAAAAGGCCATCTTCAACGCCTTCCGCGAACGCCGCAGCCTGCTGGGGCTGCTGGGTGATGCCTACCGCCTGTGGCGCGCCACCCGCTGAGGAAGTGCCAACAAAATGGTCCTGGCCGTGCCGCCTTGCCGTACCAGCTGTACTGCCTGCGGCGGCACGCCTAGCCAGGATCGCTGCGCTCCACGCTGTTTCCCTTGGGCGCAGCGCTTCAAAAGGACATAGATCATGATGAAAGTCGAAGAAAAGCTGTTCCAGAACCGCTACCGGGTCGATGCGGACCGGCCCCACATCCGCATCAAGAACGAATCCGTCTGCAACGACGGCTGCGTCAGCCGGGCCTGCGTCGTTTGCTGTCCGGCTGGCTGCTGGTCCTTCGAGGAGGGCAAGATCGGCCTGATCACCGACGGCTGCCTGGAATGCGGTACCTGCCGGGTGGTCTGCGACACCCACGGCAACGTGGACTGGAACTATCCCCGGGCCGGCTTCGGCATCCTCTTCAAGTTCGGTTGAGTCCCGGCGGCCGCCTTCCCGCCAGGGGAGGGCGGCCGGTTTCCCGTCCCGGCCCCGGGGCGGGGATGGCGGCTGCCGTGGTGCTGCCAAGGTGCGGAAATGGCGTCCGGGCTGGGGTTCTCCCCTAAGGTCTGGTAAAATATAAAGTTATTTCCAAACCCAGCTATTCACGGAGTGACCATGGCTATCGAACGCACCCTTTCCATCATCAAACCCGACGCCGTCGCCAAGAACGTCATCGGCAAGATCTACTCCCGTTTCGAAACCAACGGTCTGAAGATCGTTGCTTCCAAGATGGCCTGGCTGTCTGCCGAAGAAGCCGGCAAGTTCTACGCCGTGCACAAGGAACGCCCCTTCTTCAAGGATCTGGTGTCCTTCATGATCTCCGGCCCCGTCATGATCCAGGTGCTGGAAGGCGAAAACGCCATCGCCAAGAACCGCGACCTGATGGGCGCCACCGACCCCAAGAAGGCCGAGCCGGGCACCATCCGCGCCGACTTCGCTGAATCCATCGACGCCAACGCCGTGCACGGCTCCGACGCCGCCGAAACCGCTGCCAACGAAATCGCCTTCTTCTTCCCGGCGATGAACGTTTACTCCGGTCGCTAATCGGAGTCGGGTGAGCGGGGTCTGACGGTCCCGCTTTTTCGTTGTTCCCCCTCACCCAATCAGAGTCCCAGATGCAAAACCTGCTCGATTTCGATGCCGAAGGCCTGACGGCCTGGTTCGCCGCCCGTGGCGAGAAGCCCTTCCGGGCGCGCCAGGTGCTGCGCTGGATGCATCACTTCGGCCAGGCCGATTTCGATGCCATGACCGACATCGCCAAGAGCCTGCGTGAAATGCTCAAGGCCAATGCGGTCGTGCTGCCCCCGGCCATCGTCAGCGACAAGCTGTCTGACGACGGCACGCGCAAGTTCCTCTTCGACGTGGGCAACGGCAATGCGGTGGAAACGGTGTTCATCCCGGAAGACGACCGGGGCACCCTGTGCAT
Organism: Azospira sp. I09; assembly: GCF_009177135.1. NCBI lineage: Bacteria > Pseudomonadati > Pseudomonadota > Betaproteobacteria > Rhodocyclales > Rhodocyclaceae > Azospira > Azospira sp. I09. The sequence continues at coordinate 218,281 of NZ_AP021844.1, forward strand.
TTCCACCCAGGCCGGCTGCGCCCTGGACTGCGCCTTCTGCTCCACCGGCAAACAAGGATTCAACCGCAACCTGGCCGTGTCCGAGATCATCGGCCAGCTGTGGCAGGCCAACCGGGCCCTGGGGGTCGATCCCCGCCACCCGGACAAGGCCGAACGCATCATCAGCAATGTGGTGCTGATGGGCATGGGCGAGCCCCTGGCCAATTTCGAGGCCGCCGTCGCCGCCCTCAAACTGATGCTGGACGACAACGCCTACGGTCTTTCCCGTCGCCGCGTCACCGTCTCCACTTCCGGCCTGGTGCCGGCCATGGACCGCCTGCGGGATGAATGCCCGGTGGCCCTGGCCGTCTCCCTGCACGCCCCCAACGACAAGCTGCGGGACGAGCTGGTGCCGATCAACCAGAAATACCCCATCGCGGAACTGATGGCCGCCTGCCAGCGTTACCTGGAAAAGGCGCCGCGGGATTTCGTGACCTTCGAATACGTGATGCTCGACGGGGTGAACGACAGCGATGCCCATGCCCGGGAACTGCTGGCCATCACCCGCGACGTGCCCTGCAAGTTCAACCTGATTCCCTTCAATCCCTTCCCGGGATCGCCCTTCCGCCGCTCCAAGGCGGAGCGCATCCGCCGTTTTGCCGACATCCTCATCCAGGCCGGCGTCGTCACCACCACCCGCAAGACCCGGGGCGACGACATCGATGCGGCCTGCGGCCAGCTGGCCGGCCAGGTGCAGGACAAGACCCGGCGCAACGAACGGCGGACCATCCCGATTCAGGAGATGCGACCATGAGCAAGACCCCCTTCCGGCTGCCCACGCTCCCGCTTCTGATGTGCTGCCTGGCGGCCCTGGTGACGGCCTGCAACAGCAATCCCAGTGTCCCCTCCAGTCAGCCCCTGGCCGAAGGTCCCCAGTCCCAGATGACGGTCACCGGCAATGCCCGCAATTCGGCCAAGATTCATACCGAGTTGGGGGCCCTGTACTTCCAGGACGGCCAGCTGGCCACGGCCCTGGAGGAGTTGCGCATTGCCATCGCCGCCGATTCCAGCTATGCCCCGGCCCACAACGTGCTGGGCCTGGTGCACATGGACCTGCGGGAAAACGAGGCGGCGGAGCAGAGCTTCCGTCGCGCCCTGTCCCTTGCCGGCAACGACCCCGAAATCAACAACAACTTCGGCTGGTTCCTCTGCCAGGTCGGGCGGGAGAAGGAATCCATCGCCTACTTCAACAACGCCATCAAGAACCCGCTCTACCCGACGCCGGAGCGTGCCTATCTGAATGCGGGCCGGTGCTCGGAGAAAATCGGCGACCTGAAAGGCGCGGAAAACTATTATTTCCGGGCACTGCGCCTCGCCCGCAACGATTTCCAGGCCACCTTGGCCATGGCCGGCCTCAAGTACCGCCAGGATGACCTGGACGAGTCCTACCGGCTGGTGCGCGAATTCCACAAGGCCAGCGATCCCACTCCCGAATCCCTGTGGCTGGGCCTGCGCCTGGCCCGCAAGCTCGGGGACCGGGCCGAAGAGGCCAGTTACAACGCCCAGTTGCGCCGCCGTTTCCCGGGCTCCCGGGAAACCCAGGCCCTCTTGAAAGGCAATTTCGAATGAGCGAACTCGTTCAAGAAAACCTGGCCGAGGAATCTCCCGCCGCGGAGTCCCGGCCCGAGGTCAGTGTTGGCCTCGTCCTGCGCCAGGCGCGGGAATCCCGTCAGATGTCCGTGGCCGATGTGGCCCAGTTGCTGAAAATCAGCTATCGTCAGGTCGATGCCCTGGAGAGCGACAACTGGGATGCCTTGCCGGGCCAGACCTTCGTCCTCGGCTTCATCCGCAATTACGCCCGGTTGCTGCATCTGGACGCCACGCCCCTGCTGCAGCAGATCAAGGCGGCCCAGACTCCGGACAATCCCAATATCGTGCTGCCCGAAGCCTCCGCCGCCTCCCTGCCCCAGCCGGGCCAGGGCAAGCGCCGCGATCTGGCCGCCGTGGCCGGCGCCGCCCTCATGGTGGGGGTGGCCGTGGCCGCCTATTTCCTGGTGCCGGCCGATTTCTGGCAGTCCGCGCCGGAGCCCGAGCCCGTCGCTGAAACCGCCGCCGAAGCGGAGCCCGAGCAGGCCTTCCCGCCTGCCGCTCCGGCCGAAGGCAACAGCAGCGAAGCTGCCGCCACCGGGGTTCCGGAGCAGGCGCCAGCTGCCGTTGTGCCGCCTGCTGCGGCCGCGGCACCGGCCCCTGCGGCAGCGGCAGCTCCCGCTGCCGCCCCCGCGCCCGCCCCGGTCACGGTTTCTCCCCCGGCCCCCAGCGGCGCCGTGGCCGCCGGCCAGGCCCGCTTCAAGTTCCGCTTCGAGCAGCCCTCCTGGGTCGAAGTGAAGGACAAGAGCGGCCAGATCGTCTTTTCCCAACTCAACCCCGCCGGCAGCGAACGAGAAGTGGAAGGTGTGCCTCCCTTCTCCCTGGTGGTGGGCAATGCTTCCCACGTCAAGCTGACCTACAAGGGCCGGGATGTGCCTCTGGAGCCCCGCAGCAAGGACGACGTGGCCCGCGTCAGTCTCGATTGATCCATGTCTGATCCCTATTCCATTCCCCGCCGCCCGACCCTGGGCGTGAAGGTGGGCGGCGTCACCATCGGCGGCGATGCCCCGGTGGTGGTCCAGTCCATGACCAACACGGATACCGAGGACTACCTCGCCACCGCCCTGCAGACGGCCGAACTGGCCCGGGCCGGTTCCGAGCTGGTACGCATCACCGTGAACACGCCGGAAGCGGCTGCGGCCGTGCCGAAGATCCGCGAGCACCTGGATCGCCTCGGCCTCTCCGTGCCACTCATCGGCGACTTCCACTACAACGGCCACCGCCTGCTCGCCGATTCGCCTGAGTGCGCTCAGGCCCTGGCCAAGTACCGCATCAACCCGGGCAATGTGGGCCATGGCAAGAAGCGGGACGAGCAGTTCGCCCAGATGATCGAGCTGGCCTGCAGGTACGACAAGCCGGTGCGCATCGGCGTGAACTGGGGCAGCCTGGACCAGGACCTGTTGGCCCGCATCATGGACGAGAACGCCAAGCGGCCCGAACCCAAGGACGCGGTGCAGATCATGCGCGAGGCCATGGTCACCTCGGCCCTGGAGTCGGCGGAGAAGGCCGTGGAGATTGGCCTGCCGGCCGACCACATCGTCCTCTCCTGCAAGGTTTCCGGGGTGCAGGACCTGATCGCCATCTACCGGGAGCTGTCGGCCCGTTCCCGTTTCGCCCTGCACCTGGGCCTGACCGAAGCCGGCATGGGCAGCAAGGGTATCGTCGCTTCCACTGCCGCCATGGGCGTGCTGCTGCAGGAAGGCATCGGCGACACCATCCGCGTCTCCCTGACCCCCGAGCCTGGCGGCAAGCGTACCGGTGAAGTCATCGTCGCCCAGGAAATGCTTCAGACCATGGGCCTGCGCGCCTTCACCCCCATGGTGGCGGCCTGTCCCGGCTGCGGTCGTACCACCAGCACCTTCTTCCAGGAACTGGCTTCCACCATCCAGGAGTACGTGCGGGCCCAGATGCCCCAGTGGCGCACCGAGTACGATGGCGTGGAGAACATGACCCTGGCGGTCATGGGCTGCGTGGTCAACGGCCCGGGCGAGAGCAAGCACGCCAACATCGGCATCTCCCTGCCCGGCACCGGCGAAGTGCCGGCGGCCCCGGTGTTTGAGGACGGGGAAAAGACGGTTACCCTGCGGGGCGACAATATCGCCGAAGAATTCAAGGCCATCGTGGATCGCTACGTGGCCCGTACCTACCAACGCAAACTGCATCCGTGATTGCCAGGGACCGGGGCCGGCGCCGCCTGTGGGCGGTGTCCGGCCCTTCCCGATAATGAAACCAGGTTTATGAGTCAGAAAACACTACAAGCCGTCCGCGGCATGAACGACATCCTCCCCGACGAAGCCGAGCTGTGGGAGCGCTTCGAGGAGGTCGTCCGTTCCTGGCTGCACAGCTACGGCTACCGCCCCATCCGCATGCCCGTCGTGGAGCCCACCGGCCTCTTCAAGCGGGCCATCGGCGAGGTCACGGACATCGTCGAGAAGGAAATGTATTCCTTCGAGGATGCCCTCAACGGTGAAAACCTCACCCTGCGCCCCGAAGGTACCGCCGGTTGCGTCCGTGCCGTGATCCAGCACAGCCTGGCGGCCCAGCATCCGCGCCGCCTCTACTACATGGGCCAGATGTTCCGCCACGAGCGGCCCCAGCGCGGCCGCTACCGCCAGTTCCACCAGGTGGGTGTGGAGTCCTTCGGCTTCGCCGGTCCCGATGTGGACGCGGAGCAGATTCTCATGGGCGCCCGCCTGTGGGACGACCTGGGTCTGGAAGGCATCACCCTGCAGATCAACAGCCTGGGCCAGCCCGAAGAGCGGGCCCGGCACCGGGCCGAACTGATCGCCTATTTCCAGGCCAATGCCGACCGGCTGGACGAGGATTCCCAGCGCCGCCTGCACACCAATCCCCTGCGCATCCTGGATACCAAGAATCCGGACATGCAGGAGCTGTGCGCCAACGCCCCCAAGCTGATCGACTTCCTCGGCGCCGAATCCCTGGCCCACTTTGAAGGCGTGCAGCAGGTGCTGCGGGATGCCGGCCAGCCCTATACGGTGAATCCGCGCCTGGTGCGGGGGCTGGACTACTACAACCTGACCGTGTTCGAATGGGTCACCGACCGCCTTGGCGCCCAGGGTACGGTCTGCGCCGGCGGCCGCTACGACGGCCTGGTGGAGCAGCTGGGCGGCAAGCCCACGCCCGCCTGCGGCTTCGCCATGGGGGTGGAACGCCTCATCGCCCTGATCCAGGACCAGGATCTGGCGGGCAATCCGGAGCCGGTGGATGTGTACGTGGTGCACCAGGGCGAGGCCGCCAGCCGGCTCGCCTTCCGCGTCGCCGAAGGGCTGCGGGACAACGGCCTGGCCGTGCTCCTCAATTGCGGCGGCGGCAGTTTCAAGAGCCAGATGAAAAAGGCCGACGGCAGCGGTGCTGCCTTCGCCGTGATCATCGGTGACGACGAGGCGGCGGCAGGGGAGGTGAGCCTCAAGTCCCTGCGCAGCGCCGACGGCGAGAAGGGCGAACAACAGCGGGTGAAGGTGGATGATCTGCCTGCCACCCTGATGGATTCAATCATTGATTGGGAAGAGGAATAATGGCCGTCTACGACTTGCAGGAGCAGGAACAGCTCGACGAAATCAAGACCTGGTGGAAGCAGCACGGCAACCTGGTGACCAGCATCCTGCTCGCCGCCGCCATCGGTGTTGCCGGCTGGCAGGGCTGGAACTGGTACCAGGGCCGCCAGTCGGCCCAGGCCGCCGTGGTTTTCGGTGTGCTGCAGAAGGCCGCCCTGGAGGGTGATGCCCAGCGCCTCAAGGTGGCTGCCGGCGAACTGCTGGAAAACTACAAGGGCTCCACCTATGCCTCCCTCGGCGCCCTGACCGCGGCCAAGGTGGCCTTCGACGGCGGCGACCTGAAGACCGCCAAGGTGCAGCTGGCCTGGGTGGCCGAGAACGGCAAGGACGAGCTGCGCGACCTGGGGCGTCTGCGCCTGGCCGCCGTGCTGCTCGACGAGAAGTCCTACGACGAGGCCCTGAAGCAGCTGGAAGCCAAGCCGGCACCCGCCTTCGCGGCCCGCTATGCCGAAGTGCGTGGCGATATTTTCCTGGCCCAGGACAAGAAGGACGAAGCCCGCAAGGCCTTCGCCGACGCCCTGGCCGCCATCGATGCCGCCGCCAAGGCTGGCAGCGGCGCCCAGGATGCCCAGGCGGCCGCCGCCTACCGTCAGGTGCTGCAACAGAAGGCCGACGCCCTGGGAGAGGCCAAGTGAAATTCCGTCCCGCCCTCCTGAGCCTGCTGCTGGCAGCCGCCCTGGGCGGCTGTTCTTCCCTGGACAAGATCAATCCCTTCGCCAGTTCCTCCAAGGTCAAGATGGCCGAGCTGGACACCATCAAGCCCAGCGTCAATGTGGTGAGCCTGTGGCAGGGCCGGGCCGGCAAGGCCGAGGACTACGTCTTCACCCCGGCGGTGGTGGATTCCAGCGTCTATGTGGCCGCCAACAACGGCAGCGTCACCCGTTTCGACGACGGCAAGCAGGCCTGGCAGGTTTCCGCCGGCCAGCCCCTCTCCGGCGGTGTCGGCAGCGACGGCCGTCTGGTGGTGGTGGGCACGCCCAAGGGCGAAATCATTGCCTTCGACGCCAAGGACGGCAAGCAGCTGTGGAAGGCCCGGGCCAGTTCCGACATCCTGGCGGCGGCAGCCGTGAGCGCCGACATCGTCGTCGTGCGCACCGGCGACAACCGCCTCTACGGCTTCGATCCGGCCGACGGCAAGCGCAAGTGGGTCTATCAGCGCAACAACCCGGCCCTCTCCCTGCGCAATGCGGCGCCGCCGGTGATTTCCGAACGCTACGTCTTTGCCGGGTTCCCCGGCGGCAAGCTGGTGGCGGTGTCCCTGCAGAACGGCGCCGCCGTCTGGGAAGGCACCGTGGCCCTGCCCAAGGGCACCACCGAGCTGGACCGGGTGGCCGACATCACCAGCCCCCCCGTGTTCGACGGTCCCCAGGTGTGCGCCGTGGCCTACCAGGGCCGCGTCGCCTGCTTCGACCTGACCAACGGCAACCTGATCTGGGCCCGGGACATGTCCTCCGCCTCCGGTCTGGCCATGGACAGCCGCAATATCTACGTCGCCGACGACAAGGGCGCCGTGCATGCCCTGGACCGTTTCCGCGGCACCTCCCTGTGGAAGCAGGACAAGCTCTTCCTGCGCCAGCTCTCCATGCCCCGGGTGGCCCACGGCCTGGTGGCGGTGGGTGACGTCAAGGGCGTGATCCACTTCCTCAACCGGGACGACGGCTCCTTCAGCGCCCGCTTCACCACCGACGGCACTGCCGTGGTGGCGGCGCCCCAGAGCTACGGCAGCGGCTGGCTGTTCCAGACCCAGGGCGGCGGCGTGTTCGCCCTCGACGTTCAATAATCCAAGCAGAAAGCATTACTCGTGAAACCCACCCTGGTACTGGTCGGCCGGCCCAATGTAGGCAAGTCCACCCTGTTCAATCGCCTGACCAAGACCCGTGACGCCATCGTCGCCGACCTGCCCGGGCTGACCCGGGACCGCCACTACGGCCACGGCAAGGTGGGCAGCAAGCCCTATCTGGTGGTGGACACCGGCGGCTTCGAGCCCCTGGCCAAGGACGGCATTTTCCACGAGATGGCACGCCAGACCGAGCAGGCCATCGCCGAGGCGGACGCCGTGGTCTTCGTGGTGGACGGCCGCGTCGGCATCACCGCCCAGGACAAGGAAATCGCCAACAAGCTGCGCAAGCTGGAGCGCCCGGTGCTGGTGGCGGTGAACAAGGCCGAGGGCATGAAGCACACGGTGGTGGCGGCCGACTTCTACGAACTGGGCCTGGGCGAGCCGTTTCCCGTTTCCGCCACCCACGGCGACGGCGTGCGGGATCTGGTGGAAATGGCCCTGGCCGATTTTCCCGAGCCGGACGAGGATGACGCCAAGGACGAAACGCCCCGGGTGGCCATTGTCGGCCGTCCCAACGTGGGCAAGAGCACCCTCATCAACGCCCTCATGGGCGAAGAGCGGGTCATCGCCTTCGACATGCCCGGCACCACCCGGGATGCCATTTTCGTGGACTTCGAGCGCAACGGCCGCAAGTACACCCTGATCGACACCGCCGGCCTGCGCCGCCGCGGCAAGGTCTTCGAAGCCGTGGAGAAGTTCTCCGTGGTGAAGACCCTGCAGTCCATCGAGGACGCCAACGTGGTGGTGCTGGTGCTGGATGCGGACCAGGACATCTCGGACCAGGACGCCCACATCGCCGGTTTCGTTGTCGAATCCGGCCGCTCCCTGGTGGTGGCGGTGAACAAGTGGGACAGCCTGGACGCCTACCGGCGCGAGCGCATCAAGGTGGATCTGGAACACAAGCTGAAATTCCTCAGCTTCGCCACCTTCCACTACATTTCCGCCCTCAAGGGCCTGGGCCTGGAAAAGCTGTTCACCTCCGTGGACCGGGCCTACGCCGCCGCCATGGCCAAGCTGCCCACGCCCAAGCTGACCCGGGTGCTGCTGGACGCCGTGGCCCGCCAGGCGCCGCCCCGTCACGGCGGCATCTTCCGCCCCAAGCTGCGCTATGCCCACCAGGGCGGCTCCAACCCGCCCCTGATCGTCATCCACGGCAACGCCCTGGATTCCCTGCCGGAAAGCTATCGCCGCTACCTGGAACATACCTTCCGCGAAGTGTTCAAACTGCAGGGCACGCCCCTGCGGGTCCAGTTCAACACCAGCCACAATCCTTTCGCCACCAAGGAAGTGCGCAAGATCGGCAATCCGCGGGACACCTTTTACAAAAACCGCGAGAAAAAGTCCTGAATCTACGGGTTTGCCCGGTGGCTTTCCCCCGGAAAATCCATTAAAGTGCTTTTTCCATAACAACGAACCATGGAGTTTCAGCCATGAGCAATAAAGGGCAACTTTTACAAGACCCGTTTCTCAACACGCTCCGCCGCGAACATGTGCCGGTTTCCATTTACCTGGTGAACGGCATCAAGCTCCAGGGCCAGATCGAGTCCTTCGACCAGTACGTCGTGCTGCTCAAGAATACGGTGACCCAGATGGTCTACAAGCATGCCATTTCCACCGTGGTGCCGGCCCGCCCCGTCAATATCCAGCAGGATAACGGCGCCGAGTCGTGATCATTCCCCGTATACGCATTTCCGGCCCGCTGGCGTCACCGGCGGGCCGCGTCGTTTTCGGCCGGTTGCGGCCAGTCTGCTCCTAATCCATGTTTGATCGTCCCTCCGCCGGTGACCCCAGGGTCCCCGGTTCCGAGCGCGCCCTCCTGATCCAGGTGGATTTCGGCCAGCCCGACATCGAGGATTCCCAGGAAGAACTGCGCCTGCTGGCCAGCTCGGCTGGCGCCGAAGTGGTGGATGTGCTGGTGGCCAAGCGGGGCGCGCCCGATGCGGCCACCTATGTGGGCAAGGGCAAGGTGCAGGAAATCGGCGCCGTCGCCGCCGCCCACGATGCCACCCTGGTGATTTTCAACCACGAGCTGTCGCCGGCCCAGGAACGCAACCTGGAGCGGGCCCTGCAATGCCGGGTGATCGACCGCACCAGCCTGATCCTGGACATCTTCGCCCTGCGCGCCAGCAGTTCCGAAGGCAAGCTGCAGGTGGAACTGGCCCAGCTGGAGCATCTGGCCACCCGCCTGGTGCGGGGCTGGACCCACCTGGAGCGGCAGCGGGGCGGCATCGGTATGCGCGGTCCCGGCGAAAAGCAGCTGGAAACGGACCGCCGTCTGCTTGGCGTCCGGGTTAAGAGCCTCAAGGAGCGCCTGGCCAAGCTGTCGCGCCAGCGCAATGTGCAGCGGCGGGCCCGTTCCCGGCGCGATGTGCTCAACGTGTCCCTGGTCGGCTATACCAACGCCGGCAAGTCCACCCTGTTCAACGCCATGACCAAGGCCGGCGTCTATGCGGCGGACCAGCTTTTCGCCACCCTGGACACCACCTCCCGCAAGCTGTGGCTGCCGGAAGTGGGCTCCGTGGTGATGTCGGACACGGTGGGTTTCATCCGCGACCTGCCCCACGCCCTGGTAGAGGCCTTCAAGGCCACCCTGGAAGCCACGGCCCAGGCCGATCTGCTGCTGCATGTGGTGGATTCCGCCTCCCATGCCCGGGAGGAGCAGATTGCCGAAGTCAACAAGGTGCTGCACGAGATTGGTGCCGACCAGGTGCCCCAGATTCTGGTGTGGAACAAGGCCGACCTTACGGGCTTGCCCGCCGCTGTGGAGCGGGACGAGTATGGTAAACTTCACCGCGTCCGATTGAGTGCCAGGACCGGCGAAGGCCTGGATTTGTTGCGCCAGGCACTGACGGAGTTTGCCCGGGATAATTCACTCAGCATGACGACAGCGGCCTCTGCGGACGATGCCGCGGCAGCCAGTGCGAATGACGCAGTGCAAGACGTTTAGACCGGATCACCGGCCCCTCATACCGCCCTCAATAAGAGTTCCCCGACATGATCTCTAGCATTGGACTTCTGATGTCGCTCAACGACCCCCAGTGGGGCAATCGTGGCAATGGCGACGGCCGCCGTCCCAACCAGGGACCTCCCGATCTGGAAGACCTGTGGCGCGATTTCAACCGCCGCCTGTCCGGCATGTTCGGCAAGAAGGGCGACGGCAAATTTGGCGGCGGCGATTCCGGCGGCCCCTCCGATTTCAATCCCAAGCTCTTCGGCGGCGGCATCGGCCTCCTGGCGGCCCTGGTGGCCGTGGTCTGGCTGGCCTCCGGCTTCTACATTGTCGATGCCTCCCAGCGCGGCGTGGTGCTGCAGTTCGGCAAGTTCAAGGAAACCACGGAACCGGGCCTGCGCTGGCGCCTGCCGTTCCCCATCGAATCCCACGAACTGGTGAATCTCACCGGCGTGCGCACCATCGAGGTGGGCTACCGGGGCAGCGAGAAGAACAAGGTGCTGAAAGAGGCGCTGATGCTGACCGATGATGAAAACATCATCAACATCCAGTTCGCCGTGCAGTACTACCTGAAGGACCCGGTCGAATACCTGTTCAACAACCGTCACGCCGACGAGGCCGTGATGCAGGCTTCGGAAACGGCCATCCGGGAAATCGTCGGCAAGAGCAAGATGGACTTCGTCCTCTACGAAGGCCGGGAGCAGGTGGCGGCCCAGGCGGCCAAGCTGATGCAGGACATCCTGGATCGCTACAACACCGGCATCCTCATTTCCAAGGTCACCATGCAGAATGCCCAGCCGCCGGAGCAGGTCCAGGCAGCCTTCGATGATGCGGTGAAGGCGGGCCAGGACCGGGAGCGGCAGAAGAACGAAGGCCAGGCCTACGCCAACGACGTCATCCCCCGGGCCAAGGGCACCTCTGCCCGCCTGTTGCAGGAAGCCGACGGCTACAAGCAGCGCATGATCGCCACCGCCGAGGGCGATGCCAGCCGCTTCAAGCAAATCCTCGTGGAATACGCCAAGGCACCCGAGGTGACGCGCCAGCGCCTCTATCTGGAAACCATGCAGCAGATCTACGCCAACACCTCCAAGATCATGGTGGATGCCAAGGGTGGCAACAACCTGCTCTACCTGCCCCTGGACAAGCTGATGGAAACCGTGGCGGCGCCCGGCCATGCCGGCGTCCCGGCCGCCCAGGCCGTTGAAAGCACCGTGAACCGGGGTGTGTCGATTTCCAATGACGTTCCGCCCCAGCTGGAAAAGAACGATGTACGTTCCCGTGACGCTTCCCTGCGTTCCCGGGATCGGGACGGCCGTTAAGGAGCCCCAGAGATGAAACAGAGCTTCGGTCTTATCGGCGGCCTGGTGGCCGCCATCGTGGTGGTGCTGGCCCTCAGCCTGTTCACCGTGGATCAGCGCCAGTACGCCGTGGTGCAGCAGCTGGGCGAGGTAAAGTCGGTCATCACCGAACCCGGCCTCAACTTCAAGTGGCCCCTGATCCAGAACGTCCGCTTCTTCGATCGCCGCATCCTGACCATGGATTCCCCGGAACCCGAGCGTTTCATCACCTCGGAAAAGAAGAACGTGCTGGTGGATTCCTACGTCAAGTGGCGCATCGTCGATCCCAAGCTGTACTACATCTCCGTCGGCGGCGACGAATCCCGGGCCCGTACCCGTCTCTCCCAGACCGTCAATGCGGGCCTGCGGGAAGAGTTCGGCAAGCGCACGGTGCATGACGTGGTCTCCGGCGAGCGGGACAAGATCATGGACGACATGCGGGAAAAGGCCGACCAGGATGCCCGCAAGATCGGTGTGCAGATCGTGGACGTGCGTCTGAAGCGCGTCGAGCTGCCCCAGGAAGTGAGCGAGTCCGTCTATCGCCGCATGGAGGCCGAGCGCAAGCGGGTGGCCAACGAACTGCGTTCCCAGGGCGCTGCCGAGGCCGAAAAGATCCGCGCCGACGCCGACCGCCAGCGCGAAGTGCTGGTGGCCGAAGCCTACCGGGATGCCCAGAAGATCAAGGGTGAGGGCGATGCCAAGGCTGCCGCCATCTACGGCCAGGCCTTCGGCCAGAATCCCGAGTTCTTCGCCTTCTACCGCAGCATGGAAGCCTATCGCTCCACCTTCAAGAGCAAGAGCGATGTCATGGTGCTGGAACCCAATTCCGATTTCTTCAAGTACATGAAGAACGTCGGCCGCAGCGGCAAGTAAAGTCGGCCGTCGTTCTGCCTATGGGCGATAATCTCCTCCTCGCCTTCGCGCTCATGCTGGTGCTCGAAGGCGTCGTTCCCTTTCTCGCGCCCCAGGCCTGGCGCGAGACGTTTCGCCGCCTCATCGCCATGAGCGACGGCCAGATCCGCTTCATCGGCCTCACCGCCATGATCGCGGGCCTCATACTGTTGATGATTTTCAAATGAACTGGTTGCTACCCGAATACCTGGCCGATGCCCTGCCGGCAGAGGCCGCCAAGATCGAGCGCCTGCGGCGCCAGACCCTGGACCTGTTCCGCTGCCATGGCTACGAACTGGTCATGCCGCCCCTGCTCGAGTACCTGGAATCCCTGCTCACCGGGTCCGGCCAGGACCTGCGCCTGAAGACCTTCAAGCTGGTGGACCAGCTGTCCGGCCGCACCATGGGCGTGCGTGCCGACATCACGCCCCAGGTGGCCCGCATCGACGCCCACCTGCTCAACCGCCAGGGCGTGGTCCGTCTCTGCTATTGCGACAGCGTGCTGCATACCCTGCCGGCGGCCACCGCCGGCACCCGGGAGCCGATCCAGATCGGCGCCGAGATTTACGGCCATGCCGGCGTCGAGGCCGACCTGGAGATCATCCGCCTGATGGCTGCCGCCCTGGAAGGGGCCGGCCTCTCCGCCGCCCGCCTCGATCTGAGCCATGTCGGCATCTTCCGCGCCATCGCCCAGGCCGCCGGCCTGCCGGCTGCGGCTGACGAGGAAGTGTTCGCCCTGCTGCAGGTCAAGGACATCCCCGGCCTGCAGGCCGCCTGTGCCGGCCTGCCCGAGCCCTACCGTTCCGCCCTGCTGCGCCTGCCCGACCTCTATGGCGACGCCGCCGTGCTGGCCAAGGCCCGGCAGCAGCTGCCCGACCTGCCGGCGGTGCACGCCGGCCTGGACCTGCTCTCGGCCCTGGCCGCCAAGGCCGGCGACCTGCCCATCGGTTTCGATCTGTCGGACCTGCGCGGCTATCATTACCACAACGGCGTCGTCTTCGCCGCCTACAGCCCCGGCTACGCCACCGCCCTGGCCCTGGGCGGCCGCTACGACGGCGCCGGCGAAGCCTTCGGCCGGGCCCGTCCCGCCACGGGGTTCTCCATGGATTTGCGCGAGGTGGCCCGCCTGGCCCCCGCCACCCAGGTTTCAAAAGCCATCCTGGCGCCCTACGGCGGCGAGGATGCCCAGCTGGCTGCCGCCATCGCCCGTCTGCGGGCCGAAGGCGAGGCCGTGGTGGAACTCCTGCCCGGCCAGGCCGGCAGCGAAGGTCTGCCCTGCGACCGCCGGCTGGTGCAGCAGGACGGCAAATGGATTATTGCAGCAATCAATAAGGACTAAGCAGTATGGCTAAGAACGTCGTGGTCGTCGGCACCCAGTGGGGCGACGAGGGGAAGGGAAAGATCGTCGATTGGCTGACGGACAACGCCCAGGGCGTGGTGCGTTTCCAGGGCGGGCACAATGCCGGCCACACCCTGGTGGTGGGCGAGCGCGAATACAAGCTGAACCTGGTGCCCTCCGGCATCGTGCGTGACGGCGTGCAGTGCTACATCGGCAACGGCGTGGTGCTGGACATCCAGCATCTGCTGGCCGAAATCAAGATTCTGGAAGAGGGCGGCCTGGACGTGCGTTCCCGCCTCAAGGTCAGCCCCGGCTGTCCCCTGATCCTGCCCTACCACTCCGCCATCGACAAGGCGCGGGAAGCCGCCAAGTGCGCCGACCAGAAGATCGGCACCACCGGCAAGGGCATCGGTCCGGCCTATGAAGACAAGGTGGCTCGCCGCGGCCTGCGGGTGTACGACCTGTTCAACCCGGAGCGCTTCGCTGCCAAGCTGAAGGAAGTGATGGAGTACCACAACTTCATCCTGACCAAGATGCTGGGTGCCGAGCCCGTTTCCTACGAAGCCGTGCTGGAACAGGCCCTGGCCAATGCGGAACAGATCAAGCCCCTGGTGGCCGACGTCTCCGCTGCCATCTACGAATCCAACAAGGCCGGCCAGAACCTGCTGTTCGAAGGAGCCCAGGGTACCCTGCTGGACATCGACCACGGCACCTATCCCTTCGTCACCTCCAGCAACTGCGTTGCCGGTCAGGCGGCAGCGGGCGCCGGCGTCGGCCCCGGCATGCTGCATTACGTGCTGGGCATCACCAAGGCCTACTGCACCCGCGTCGGCGGCGGTCCATTCCCCTCCGAGCTGGATATCGACACCGCCGGCTGTCCCGGCCATCAGATGTCTACCAAGGGCAAGGAATTCGGCACCGTCACCGGTCGCAAGCGCCGCTGTGGCTGGTTCGATGCCGCCGCCCTGCGCCGCTCCGCCCGCATCAACGGCGTCACCGGCCTGTGCATCACCAAGCTGGACGTGCTCGATGGCCTGGAAGAGCTGCACATCTGCACCGGCTACAAGCTGGACGGCAAGGTGCTGGACCTGCTGCCCATCGGTGCCGACGAAGTGGCCCGCTGCGAGCCCATCTACGAAACCATGCCCGGCTGGAAGGAAACCACCTTCGGCGCCAAGCGCTGGGAAGACCTGCCGGCCACGGCCCAGGCCTACCTGGACCGCATCCAGACCCTGTGCGAGATTCCCATCGACATCGTCTCCACCGGTCCGGAGCGGGACGAAACCATCCTCAAGCGGCATCCCTTTGCCGCCTGATCAAAAAAGCCGGCGTCAGAGCGCCGGCTTTTTTCTTTAACCTGAGTGTCGTCCTGATTGTCATCAACCCCCCTTAAGTTTGCCTGTAGCCAGTATCGACAGGATCATCCGTGCCTTGTCGCTGCAGGATGTGTGGCGTCCGGTATTGTCGGAAATGGGGAAGGTGGAGCGGGTGGGGAGCAGCGCTGGACCGGGAGCCGTTGCGGAAGCGGGGCCGGAAAAGCAAAAAGCCGAAAATCCTTGAAGAATTTTCGGCTTTGCCTGAACCTTGGTGCCCAGGAGAGGACTCGAACCTCCACAGTGTTGCCACCGCCAGGACCTGAACCTGGTGCGTCTACCAATTCCGCCACCTGGGCAGGTGTCGAAAAGAGCCCGCATTATAATGAAGCCTGCGGTACTACCGCAAGAGGAAAAATGATTAATTTTTTACCGTCGCTGCAGAACCCGATTTTTGCCATGGCTGTCGCCCCCATGCCGTCCTTGCGGATGGCAGGGCAGGGTGCGTCCCGGCTGGCGGGAATTGCGGTGGCTGGGGAAACCCGTGCAAACGGGAAGCAGAAAAACAAAAAGCCGGCAAAAGCCGGCTTGATGTCTGAAACCTGGTGCCCAGGAGAGGACTCGAACCTCCACAGTGTTGCCACCGCCAGGACCTGAACCTGGTGCGTCTACCAATTCCGCCACCTGGGCAGGTGTCGAAGAAGGCGCGATTATAAGGTAAATAAAGACCATGTCAACTAGAAAACTATCCAAAACCAGAAAAAACGATCCCTTCTTTGAAAGGGAGTGCCAAAAGTACGAGATTCCCCTGCCGTCCCGGGAATACACCATGCAGCTGCTGCAGGACCAGGGACGCCCCGTTTCCTTCGACCAGCTGGTGGCCCTGCTGGACATCAGCCGGGATGAGGAGGACCTCTTCCAGCGCCGTCTCAACGCCATGGAGCGGGACGGCCAGCTGCTGCGCAACCGCAAGAACTCCTACATCCTGCCGGAGAAGGCGGACCTGATTCCGGGCAAGGTGGAAGGCCATCCGGACGGCTTCGGCTTCGTCAAGCCGGACGACGGCAGCGACGACCTGTTCCTCGAGCCCAAGCAGATGGACAAGGTGCTGCACGGCGACCGGGTGCTGGTGCGCTGCATCGGCCTGGACCGCCGCGGCCGCCGCGAGGCCACCATCGTCGAGGTGCTGGAACGGGCCAACACCCGCCTGGTGGGCCGGCTCATGGAAGAGCACGGCATCCAGTTCGTGGTGGCCGAGAACAAGCGCATCAGCCAGGACATCCTGATTCCCCCCACCGCCATGACCGACAAGCGGGCCAAGCTCAAGGCCCGGCCCGGCAATGTGGTGATGGTGGAAATCCTGGAGCAGCCCTCCCGCTATTCCCAGCCCATCGGCCGCATTGTCGAGATTCTCGGCAACTATGCCGACCCGGGCATGGAAATCGAAATCGCCCTGCGCAAGCACGACCTGCCCTTCGAGTTTTCCAAGGAGGCCCAGGCCGAAAACAAGGCGGTGCCGGACAAGGTCAAGAAGAGCGACTTCAAGGGCCGCGAAGACCTGCGTCAGCTGCCCCTGGTGACCATCGACGGCGAGACCGCCCGGGACTTCGACGATGCGGTCTTCTGCGAGAAGGTGGGCCGGGGCTGGCGCCTGGTGGTGGCCATCGCCGACGTCTCCCATTACGTGCGTCCGGGCATGGCCCTGGACCAGGAGGCCTACGACCGGGGCAACTCGGTGTATTTCCCGCGGCGCGTCATTCCCATGCTGCCGGAGAAACTCTCCAACGGCATCTGCTCCCTCAACCCGGACGTGGAACGGCTGGCCATGGTGTGCGACATGAACATCAGCGCCACCGGCAGCATCGGCAAGTACCGCTTCTACCCGGCCGTGTTCCGCTCCCATGCCCGCCTCACCTACAACCAGGTGTGGGGCTGGCTGTCCGGCGAAAGCCAGCCGGAGAACGAGGTGCATCAGGCCCTGCAGCCCCACCTGCAGAACCTCTACAAGCTCTTCCAGGTGCTGCTCAAGGCGCGCAAGAAGCGGGGTGCCATCGACTTCGAGACGGTGGAAACCCAGATGCTGTTCAACGCCCAGGGCAAGATCGAGAACATCGTGCCGGTGGTGCGCAACGACGCCCACCGCCTGATCGAGGAATGCATGCTGGCGGCCAACGTCTGCGCCTCCGGCTTCCTGCATGAGCACAAGCAGGCCTGCCTGTACCGGGTGCACCAGGGTCCGACGCCGGAAAAGCTGGAGAACCTGCGGGCCTTCCTCGGCGAATTCGGCTTCTCCCTGGCCGGCGGCGACGAGCCCAAGGCCAAGGATTACGCCGAGCTGCTGGAGAAGATCCAGGGCCGTCCCGACACCCAGCTGCTGCAGACGGTGATGCTGCGCTCCCTGCGCCAGGCCCAGTACGCCCCGGAAAACCTGGGCCACTTCGGCCTGGCCTACGAGGCCTACACCCACTTCACCTCGCCCATCCGCCGCTATCCCGACCTGCTGGTGCATCGTGCCATCAAGGCCGTGCTGGCCGGCGAGACCTACAACCCGGGCAAGTGGGAAGACATCGGCCTGCATTGCTCCGGCACCGAGCGCCGGGCCGACGAGGCCACCCGGGACGTGGACAACTGGCTGAAGTGCTTCTACATGAAGGAGCGCATCGGTGAGGAATTCGAGGGCACCATCGCCGGCGTCGCCGCCTTCGGCATCTTCGTCGCCCTGGACGAGGTCTTCGTCGAAGGCATGGTGCACGTTTCCGAACTGGGCGAGGACTACTTCCACTTCGAGCCGGCCAAGCACCAGATGCTGGGCGAACGCAGCGGCAAGCGCTTCCGCCTCGGCGACCGCCTGCGGGTGAAGCTGGTGCGGGCCGACCTGGAGTCCGGCCGCATCGACTTCATCCTGGCCCAGGAAAAGAAGGATGGTCCGACCGGCGACGACGAGGTGGTGACCTGGCGCAAGAACACCACGGGCAAGCCAGCCCTGGGGGCTGCTGCTCCGCAAGGCAAGCCCCGTGCGGGTTCTGGCGGCGGCAAGCCCGGCAAGTCCGTCCCTGGCGGCAAAGCGGGCGGTCCGGGTCAGGGCGGTCATCGCGGCAAGAGTCCGGCCGCTGCCAAGACGGGCGCTCCCAAGCGGAGCGGCAAGGGCGGGGCGAAGGGCGGCAGCAAGTCCGCCAGCAGGGGCGGCGCCAACAACGGCGGCCGCAAGGGGCGCTAGGCCCCGTTGCCGTGTCTCAGGTCTGGCCGGCGAGTCCCGCCGGCAGGGCCTGGGCCCAGCCCAGCTCGGCCACCAGCCGGGCGAAATCGCCCTCCAGGGGCGCTTCCAGCAGCAGGGGGGCGCCGCTGGCCGGGTGTCTCACTTCCAGACGCAGGCAGGCCAGCAGCAGGCGCGGGCAGGCGAAGTGCTGGGCGAAGAAGCGGTTGTGCTTGCCCTTGCCGTAGGTGGCGTCGCCGATGATGGGATGGGCGATGTGCTTGAGATGGCGCCGCAGCTGGTGCTGCCGGCCGGTGGCCGGCTCCAGTTCAAGCAGGGCGTAGCGGCTGCTGGGATAGCGGTCCACCGCCAGCGGCAGTTCCACCGTGGCCAGGCGCCGGTAGCGGGTGAGGGCGGCCTGGGGCTCCCGGTTCATGCGCTCCCCCTGCCATTCCCCGTCGTCGAACTGGCGGCTGAGGGCATGGTCGATGACGCCGGCTTCCTCCGGATGGCCGCGCACCACCGCCACATAGGTCTTGTGCACCGTCTGGGCCTCGAACTGGCGCCCCAGTTCCCGGGCCATGTCGCTGCTGAGGGCGAACAGCAGCACGCCGGAAGTGCCCCGGTCCAGGCGATGGGCCGGGTAGACCCACTGGCCGATCTGGTCCCGCAGCAGCTGCACGGCGAAGCGGGTCTCGTGCCGGTCCACCAGGGAGCGGTGCACCAGCAGGCCCGGAGGCTTGTGGATGGCGATCAGGTGCTCGTCGCGGTAGATAATCGGCAGCATCCGCTCGGTTTTCCTCGGTAACGGTGGTGGCAAAGGGGAGGGGCATCCTAGCAGGAATTGCTGCCCGAGGGCTTCCCGCCGGCCTCCCGCCGGCCTCCCCGCATCCGCCGAAGGCCGCCCTGGCGCCCATCCCGCAGCTGTCTTGATGCGTATCAACGACGCCCCATTTCTTCCCGCGTTCAATGGCAGCCACGATCTCCAGGGAAGAAAAAATGTTCCGCATCTCCCAATTCATGGACGAGCTGGTGACCCCCAGCACCGTCGGCCCCCGCCGCAATCCTCCCGGGCCGGTGGTGATCTGGAACCTGGTGCGCCGCTGCAACCTCACCTGCAAGCACTGCTACTCCATCTCCGCCGACAAGGATTTTCCCGGCGAACTGAACACCGAGCAGGTGTTCTCCGTGATGGACGACCTCAAGTCCTTCCGCGTGCCGGTGCTGATCCTTTCCGGCGGCGAGCCTCTGCTGCGGCCGGACATCTTCGGCATCGCCCGCCGCGCCAAGGACATGGGCTTCTACGTCGGCCTTTCCTCCAACGGCACCCTCATCAGCGAAGCCAATATCGACGCCATCGCCGACATCGGCTTCGACTACGTGGGCGTCAGCCTGGACGGCATCAAGGAGACCCACGACAGGTTCCGCCGCCTGGAAGGGGCCTTCGACGCCTCCCTGGCCGGCATCCGCCTGTGCAAGGAGCGGGGCATCAAGGTGGGCGTGCGCTACACCATGACCCAGGACAACGCCCACGACCTGCCCGGCCTGCTCAAGCTGATCGAGGCCGAGGGCATCGACAAGTTCTACTTCTCCCACCTCAACTACGCCGGCCGGGGCAACAAGAACCGGGCCACCGACACCCATCACCTGGCCACCCGCCAGGCCATGGACCTGCTTCTGGACACCTGCTGGGACTACCGGCAGAAGGGTCTGCACAAGGAATTCGTCACCGGCAACAACGATGCCGACGGCGTGTACCTGCTGCGCTGGGTGGCCCGCCGCTTCCCGGACAAGGTTTCCCACATCCGCGCCAAGCTGGAGCAGTGGGGCGGCAACGCCAGCGGCGTCAATGTGGCCAACATCGACAACTTGGGCAATGTGCATCCGGACACCATGTGGTGGCACCACACCCTGGGCAACGTCAAGGAGCGGCCCTTCTCCACCTTGTGGAACGACCTCTCCGACCCCCTCATGGCCGGCCTCAAGCAGCACCCGCGGCCCGTGGAGGGGCGCTGCGGCGCCTGCGCCTACCTCAACATCTGCAACGGCAACACCCGGGTGCGGGCCCAGCAGCTGACCGGCAATCCCTGGGCCGAAGATCCGGCCTGCTATCTCAGCGACGAAGAAATCGGCGTCAAAAAGGTAACCGAGGTATCCCTATGAAAACCCGCGTCCAGGCCGCCAGGCGGCCGTCCTCCCTGGCCTTCTGGCTGCTTTCCGTACCTCTCGGTCTGGGGGCGTTGTGGCTGGCCAGCCGGCCGGCCCACGCCGCCGATGCCAACGCCCCGGCCCTGTTCCAGCAGCACTGCGCCGCCTGCCACGGTGCCGACCGCCTGGGAGGCATGGGCCCGGCCCTGCTGCCGGAAAACCTGGAACGGCTGAGAAAGACCGAAGCCCTCAAGACCATCAGGGAAGGGCGGGCCGCCACCCAGATGCCGGCCTTCAAGGACCAGCTGAGCGAGGCCGACATCGCCGCCCTGGCCGACTACGCCTACGCCCCGGTGAACCCCAAGCCCACCTGGACGGAGAAGGACATCCGGGCCTCCCGCATCCAGCACGTGGACGAGAAGACCCTCTCGCCCAAGCCCGTCTTCAAGGCCGACCCCATGAACCTCTTCGTGGTGGTGGAAGGGGGCGACCATCACGTCTCCATCCTCGACGGCGACAAGCTGGAGCCCATCCACCGCTTCCAGTCCCGCTACGCCCTCCACGGCGGGCCCAAGTTCTCCCCCGACGGCCGCTTCGTGTATTTCGCCTCCCGGGACGGCTGGCTGACCAAGTTCGACCTGTGGAACCTGAAGGTGGTGGCCGAGGTGCGGGCCGGCATCAACACCCGCAACGCCGCCGTTTCCGGCGACGGCAAGTACGTCATGGCCGCCAACTACCTGCCCCAGGATCTGGTGCTGTTCGACGCCGACCTCAACCTGATCAAGGTGATGGAGGCGAAGAGCGCCGACGGCAAGGAAAGCTCCCGGGTTTCCGCGGTGTACGACGCCGCCCCGCGCAAGAGCTTCGTCGCCGCCATGAAGGACATGCCCGAGGTCTGGGAAATCAGCTACGACCCGGAAGCCCATCCCATCTACGACGGCCTGGTGCACGACTACCAGTACAAGGAAGGGGTCTCGGTGCCCGGCTTCCTCAACCCCCGCCGCACCCGCCTCACCGATCCCCTGGACGATTTCTTCTTCGACCAGAGCTATTCCGAGGTGATGGGCACCAGCCGGGAAGGCAAGGGCCAGGTGGTGAACCTGGATGCCCGGCGCAAGGTCTCCGAACTGCAGCTCTCCGGCATGCCCCACCTGGGCTCCGGCATCACCTGGAACTGGCAGGGGCGCACCGTGATGGCCTCCACCAACCTCAAGGAAGGCAAGGTGACGGTGATCGACATGAAGGACTGGAAACCGGTGAAGGACATCGTCACCCGGGGAGCCGGCTTCTTCCTGCGCAGCCACGAGAACAGCCGCTACGCCTTCGTCGATTCCATGATGAGCCCGGCCAAGGACACCCTGCAGGTGATCGACAAGGACAAGCTGGAGATCGTCAAGGAACTCAAGCCCGTCCCCGGCAAGACCCTGGCCCACATCGAGTTCACCAAGGACGGCCGTTACGCCCTGGCCAGCCTGTGGGAAATGGACGGCGCCCTGATCATCTACGACGCCAGGACCCTGGAAGAGGTGAAGCGCCTGCCCATGAAGAAGCCGGTGGGCAAGTACAACGTGTGGAACAAGATCACCCGTTCCGAAGGCACCAGCCACTAGGCTGGGCTCGGTAGCCCGGGCCCCGTCGCTCGGGGTCCCGGCGGGCTTTCCTGCTGCCGCGATGGCGGTGGGGGTGGCCTGGGTAAGGAGTGATGGGAAGGGAACTGCCCGGCCGGGCAGCAGCGCCCTGGATGTGACCAGGGGAGGCAGGGGCCCGGTAACCCGGGCGCTGTTCCGTCAGAGCCGCTGCAACAGCTTTTCCAGGGCCCGGTGCACCGTTTCCGCCTTGAAGGGCTTGACGATGTAGCCCTGGATGCCGGTCTGGATCAGTTCCCGCACCCGGTTCTGGTCCGCTTCCACGGTGACCATGATCACCGGCATCTGGTGGCCCGCCGCCCGCAGGGCGCGGACGAACTGGCCGCCATCCATGACCGGCATGTTCCAGTCGCTGACGATGGCATCGATGCCGCCGGCCTGCACCATCTCCAGACCAGCCTGGCCGTGGGAGGCCTGCTTGACGGCAAAGCCCACCTCCTGGGCGATGGCGGTGAGGATGCCGCGCATGGACTCCACGTCGTCCACCACCAGGAGGGTCTTGGCTGCCATGGCCGGAGCAGACGCCGCCTAGAGGGCGGCGTTCTGGCTTTCGATGTAGGCGAACAGCTCGTCGTACATTTCCACCAGGGCATCCCGCTCGGCGCTGCCTTCGGTCCACTTGCGGGTGGCGGCCAGTTCCAGGGCCGCCCGTTCGGTGGCGGAGCGGCTGGCGATTTCCACCTGTTCGCCGTTGATGATGGCATTGACGTCGGCCCGGGCCTTCTGGGCCAGGGACACCATGCGCATGGAGGTTTCCATCCTGCCGGCACCCTGGCCGATGGTGCCCGCCAGTTCCTCCACCACGGAGGCGGAGCTGGCGGAGCCGGCCAGTTCCTGGCTGAAGGTGTCGGCGGTGCCGCGGGCGTCGGAGACGGCGCCTCCCAGTTCTTCCATGCGCCGGGAGACGTCTTCCATGGCGCCGGAAACGTCGCCGATGGCCTGGGTGATCTCCACCGCGGCCTTCTGGGACTGGTCGGCCAGCTTGCGCACCTCGTCGGCCACCACGGCAAAGCCGCGGCCCGTCTCGCCGGCCCGGGCCGCCTCGATGGCGGCGTTGAGGGCCAGCAGGTTGGTCTGCTTGGCGATGGCGTCGATGTGGCCGGTCAGCTGGCGGATGGCGTTGGTCTTGCCGTCCAGCTCGTGCAGGGCTTCGGCGCTGTGCTGGGCCGAGGTCTGGGCCTGACCGAGGGCGGCGGACATGGATTCGGCGGCGCCGGACATGGCGCCGGCGGATTCGGCGAAGGCCCGGGCCAGGGATTCGGCCTGGGCCGATTCCTGGGCCACGGTTTCCAGGGCCTCGCTGACCCGGCCGATGGCGGTGGACAGGCCCCGTTCCGAACGCAGGAATATCTTCGACAGCAGGGCCTCCCGGGCCACGGATTCCCGGGCCTCGTCGAGGCGGTCGAGCATGCCCTGCATCTGCTCCAGCACGTCGCGGAAGGTGCCGTGCAGGCCCGCGGTATGCAGGCGGCGCCAGGGGCGGCCCTGGGTCGAGGCAGCCATGGCGCCGAGCATCTCGCGGAAGGCGGTTTCGGTCTGGTCCAGGGCCGAGTTGATGCTGATGCGGATGGCGTCGAGCTGGGGATCGTCGATGCTGCGGGGCATGCGCTCCACCAGCAGGCCGTTCTGCACCTTGTCCATCAGGGCGTTCAGCTCTTTCAGGCGCTCCTGGCGGGAGGCGGCGGGCAGGACCAGCAGCAGGGCCGCCAGCAGCAGGGCCGGCAGGGCGTAGAGCGGGTCGAGGAAGGCCAGGCTGGCACCGGCCAGCACCAGGATCAGGAGCGGCCAGCGCCGCTTGTCAAAGTGAGAGAACCAGCTGTTCATAGCTCATTCCGGAAGATTGCAGGAGGTCGGTCAGCACCTTGGTGCCGGCGGCGATGGCGTCTTTGCTGCCGGCGGCCTTTTCGGCCGCCAGCATCTGCTGGTACACCGGCACGATCTTGTCGATGGCGCTGCGCCTGGGGCAGCGCCGCACCGAGTAGTAGCCGACGATGTCGCCCTTGGGGCCGAAGTCCGGGGTGATGTGGGCGAAGACCCAGTAGAAGCTGCCGTCCTTGGACATGTTCTTCACATAGGCGAAGATTTCCCGGCCCGACTTGAGGGTGTCCCACACCAGGTTGAAGGCAGCCCGGGGCATGTCCGGGTGGCGGATGATGTTGTGCTGGGTGCCCAGCAGCTCGGCTTCGCTGTAGCCGGAAAACTCGATGAAAATCTCGTTGCCGTAGGTGATGCGGCCGCTCAGGTCGGTCTTGCTGACGATGAAATCGTTGTCTCGCATGACCCGTTCCCGATTGGTGGGAACGATGGATTTATCCTTCATTTTTGTCTCGCTCCTCGTCTGGAAGAAGCTATACCTCCCGGGGCCGTAATCTACCTTGTGGCACGGGGATTGGAAAGCTTGCGGGGCCGATATTTGCCTTTTGCCGGGGCCCTGTCGGCAAATGTCCGGGGCAGGCTCTCCGGTTTGCCCCACAATGGCTTTCCAGGCGGTGCCCGCCCCCTTCGGCGGGAGCCTTTTTTGGCCTGGGGACGAAAGGTGCCAGGATCATGATCGAATCCATTTTGTTGACGGCAGTACGGGTATGCACTTTCGGCGCCGGCCGGGCCCTGACTAATGCCAGCGGCTTTTTCTTCGCCCCGGACGAGAGCCGCCTGTTTCTCGTCACCAGCCGCCATGTGCTGTGCGATGCCGCCAGCGGCCACCATCCGGAGCGCATCGAGATCGAGCTGCATACCGATCCGGCCAACCTGGCCGCCGCCACCGGCTTTTCCATTCCCCTCTACCGGGACGGCCGCAGCCTGTGGCGCCAGGGCGAGGACGGGGCCGGGGAGATCGACGTGGCGGCGATCGAGATCGAGCGGGCGGCCTTGCCGCCGACCACGCTCCATGCCGCCTTTACGCCGGCCCACCTGGCCGGCCGCCGGGACCGGGTGGAGGTGGGCAGTTCCCTGCTCATCGTCGGCTTCCCCCTGGGCTTCCACGACCAGCTGCACCACATGCCGGTGGCGCGCCAGGCGGTGGTGGCTTCGTCCTTCGGCCTGCGCTTCCAGGGCCAGGGCTATTTCCTCACCGACGCCCGCACCCACCGCGGCACCAGCGGCGCGCCGGTGGTGATGCGCCTGCCCGGCGACGACGGGAGCCGGGGCGAACTGCCCTGGCTGCTGCTGGGCGTGCATTCGGCCCGCCTCGATGCGGGCGGACGGGATGCGGAGGTGGACGAGGCCCTGGGCCTCAACTGCGCCTGGTATGCGGACATCCTCCTGACCCTGACCCGGGACTGAGTCGGGCGCGGCCTAGGGCGAAGCCAGACGCAGGGCTTCCACGTCGGGAATGTGGATGGTGCGGCCGTCCACCACCACCAGGCCGCGGCCTGCCAGGTCGTGCAGGATGCGGGAAAAGTGTTCCTGGGTCAGGTTGAGGCGGGAGGCGATGTTGCCCTTGCTGCTGGGCAGGCGCACCACGGCCTGGCGCGGACAGTTGCCGCTGCCGGCCTCCGGCGCCTCGGCGCCGCGCAGCAGGAAGCCGACGATGCGCTCCCAGCCGGACTGCAGGGAATAGGCTTCCACATCCACCACCCGGTGGTGCAGGCGGCGGGAGAGGCTGCTGATCATCTTGCGGCATAGCAGGGGGTCCTGGTCCATCTCGTGGAACAGCACCAGCTTGGAAATGTGCAGCAGGCGGGAGCGGGTCAGGGCCTGGGCGAAGAGGGCGTAGGGCTTTTCCATGAACATCACCGCCTCGCCGAAGGTCTGGCCCGGGTGGATCAGTTCCACCACCTTTTCGTTGCCCTGGTTGGAATTGAAGGCCAGCTTCACCTGTCCCGCCAGCAGCAGGTGGAAGCCGCGGCAGGGGTCGCCCTTGTGGAAAAGGATGTCGCCGCGGCCGGCCTCGACCTCGCGCACGCCCCGGGCCAGGCGCTCCAGGTCGGGCTCCTCCAGTTCGGCGAAGAGGCTGGTTTCCCGCAGCAGGGCGATGATGCGGGGATCGGGCGGGGTGCCCGAATCCGGGGGCAGGAGGCAGGTGCTGTTGTTCATGGGCTTACCTTCGTTTCCTGGGAGGCGGTGGGTCAGCGCGTCAGTTGGGCGTAAAGCAGGGGCAGGCGGCGGGGCAGTTCCTCCGGCTTGCGGATCACCGCGTAGCCGGCGGGGCCGAACAGGTGGGGCAGGTAGGAGGCCCCTTCCCGGTCGATGGTGACGCAGAAGGGCTGCAGGCCCAGCTTGCGCGCCTCGATGATGGCCATGCGGGTGTCCTCGATGCCGTAGCGGCCGTCATAGATATCCAGGTCGTTGGGCTTGCCGTCGGAGAGGATCAGCAGCACCCGGCGGCTGGCCGGCTGCCGCGCCAGCTGGCTGGAGGCATGGCGGATGGCGGCGCCGAGGCGGGTGTAGTAGCCGGGTTTGAGGGCCAGGATGCGGCCCCGGGCGGCGGCGTCGAACTTCTGGCCGAAATCCTTGAGGCGGGAGAAGCGCACCTGGCTGCGCTTCAAGGAGGAGAAGCCGCACAGGGCGAAGGCGTCGCCGGTGGCGCCCATGGCGGTGCCGAACAGCAGCAGGGCGTCCTTGACCACGTCGATGACCCGGGCCTCGTCGCTGACCCAGGTGTCGGTGGACAGGGAGAGGTCGGCCAGCACCAGGCAGGCCAGGTCCCGCTCCCGCTTTTCCAGGGAGAGGTAGAGGTTATCCGTGGGGTGGCCGCCGGTGGCCCGGTCGGCGTGGGCGCGCACTGCCGCATCCACGTCCAGTTCCTGGCCGTCGGGCTGGCCCTTGAGCCAGCGCCGGGCCGGCAGCAGGGCGGCGAACTGCTGGTGCAGGCGGCGGGCGGTGCGGGCGAGGCGCAAGGGCAGGGCGCTGTCGCTGGCGGCCTGGGGCGTCACTTCCAGCAGGCGCACATGCTCTTCCAGCAGCTGGCCCTTGCGGTAGTCCCATTCGGGCAGGGGAATGCCGTCGCCCAGGATCACGTCGTCCTCGGCGGCGGAGGGCAGGTCCAGGTCGAAGCGCACCTTGGAGGCCACCTTCTCGCTGTCGTCGGCCAGGGCCAGCTGGTCCAGGTCGTTGGCGGCGGCCACCGCGTCCTCGTTGGGGTCGTCGTCGGTGGGGCGGTTCACCTTCACGTATTCGCCCCAGCTGAAAATGCTCTCGGCCCGGAACATCATCAGCATGCCGTTCTTCTCCGTCGGCATTTCCACCCGCTCGGTCTGGTGGGCGCGCCGCTCCTCCTCTTCCTTCAGCTGCTGGCTGCCGGCCTGGTCCTCGGTGGGCGCCTCGCGGCTGGGCTGGGTGGCGCCGTGCGGCTCGGTGCCGAAGTCGCCCAGCCACAGCATCACCGGGCGGGAGGGCACGGGGGAGCGGGGCAGGGCATCGACGCTGCCCGGCTCCAGCAGGGCGCGGCGGATGGCCTCTTCCCGCGGCCGTTCGGCGGCGGGCAGGCTGTCGGGGTTGAGGCGCTGGGCCAGGTGGGCCTGCACCAGGCGCCGGTAGCGGGGCGCCAGGCCGGGCCAGCAGGCCAGGGCGCGTTGGGTGGCGGCCTGGTTGCGCCGGCAGGGATCGGCCTCGGCGGCGGCCCCGGGCTGCTGGCCGGCGGCGGCCAGGGCGGCCAGCCACAGGTAGAGGTCCCGGTTGAGGGCGGCGTCGGGGAAGGCGGCGATTTCCGGCGGCAGGCGCAGGGTGGCCAGATCCAGGGTGGCGGGAGTGGCCTTTTCGTCGCTGCCGGCAACCCGGGACAGCCAGCGGCGGCGGGCGCCGTGGCGCACTTCGACGGCGGCGGCGACGCGCAGGCCGGGGTCGCCGCCGAAGGCGCGGAAGAGGATGCCGGCGGTGCGTTCCACTTCCTTCAGCTTGACCGCCGCCTTGGGGTAGTGGTCGCCCGCGGCCTGGGTGATCCAGCGGTGCCAGAGTTTGCCGACGAATTCTTCCATGGCCGTTCCTTAATGGGCCGCCAGGGGCGCCGCGAGGGCCTGAGCGCCGGCCTGGGGCCCTTTATCCATGCGGTTCTTGGGGCGGTGCCTGGTCATGGCCGGTCCACCGCGGAAAATCCGGCCTCGTTCTGCCGCGCCGCCTCCGCCTCCACCCACTGCAGCAGGGGCGGCTGGCCCTGGCGGCCCTGGCTCTGGGCGCAGGCGTCCAGGCACTGGCCGCACTGGGTGCAGGCGAACATCATGCGTTTCAGGGTGCGGGGCTTGAGGCGCATGGGGCAGACGGCGTCGCAGGCCGATTGCCGGTCCGGCAGGCAGTCGGCGCATTCGGCCGTGCGCTGCCGGTTGAAGCCCACCACCAGGGCGTCCTTGTTGCCCATCCAGGCCAGGCTCTGGAACAGGCCGACGGCGCAGGCATAGCGGCAGAAGAGGTGGCGGGCGAAGAGGAATTCCAGGGAAATGACCGTGGTGGCGGCCGCGATGAAAATGAGCTGGTTGCGCGTCAGTTCCCCGTTGAAGATGTTGGCGTAAACCTCCATGGGCGGCAGCAGGTAGGTGAGGAAGACCACCGCCCAGACGAAGGCGAAGGCCACCGCCAGGGGCAGCACCGCCAGCCACCAGATCGGGCCCCGGGGCGCCGGGGTGCCGTCGGGGCGCCAGGGGGAGATGGGCTTCTTGTCCCACAGGCTGTGCTTGCCCGAGGCCCGGATCATCACCCGGTTGATGGTCTCCACCACGGAGAAGTGGGGGCACAGCCAGCCGCAGTAGAGGCGGCCCCATTTCCAGGCGGCCCAGAGGAAGACGGCGGCGCCGGCGAGAATGGGCAGGAACAGCCGGGTGAGGACGTTGAAGGCCGCTTCGCCGGCACCGATGCGGCCGGCCAGGAACTGGTCCAGGCCCAGGCGCCATTCGAAGGTGAGGAAGAGGGCGTGGCCGCGGGCCAGGTCGTAGCGGAACAGGTCGAACACCGGCGCCAGGGCAAAGAGGACGAAGAAGCCCATCTGGGCCGCCAGCCGTTGCCGCTGCACGCGCTGGTTGCCGGCCACGGCCTGGGCCGCCGGAATGATGGGAATGACGCGCTGGTTCATGGAAATGGGAAAGGCAGGGCCGTCAGGCCCGGGGCAGGCGCGGGCCGATCAGGGGGAAGCGCCAGGGCTGCCCGGCCATGGCGCTGGCCAGGCCGACGATGCCGCCCACCACCAGGGCCGAATGGACGCAGGTGAAATAGAGGATGACGGCGACCCAGGTCCATTCCCAGTTGAGGCCGCCCAGGGCGATGAAGCCGGCGGACAGGGTGACGATGAGCAGGCCGCCCCAGGCGCTGACCCAGAAGGTCTGCTGCAGGTGCTGGCGGGCCAGCAGGGGCGCCGTGCCGCCGTGGCGCCACCACAGCCAGGCCAGGGCGGCGAAGGCCAGGCCCGGCAGGGCCAGGAGATTGACCAGGAACAGGGCCTCGGCGGCGATGGCCAGGCCGGTGCCTTCCGGGTTGTCTGCAGGGGCGCTGGGGCTGGCCATGGCGGTAGGTCAGCGGCCGAAGGTGGCGTTGACGATTTCCATCAGGGCGCCGGCGGTTTCCACGTCGTCGGTGAGGCTTTCCACCATGGCGGCGCGGCAGGCGGTGACCGGGTCCATGCCGGCCTTCACCAGGGTGGCGGCGTAGACCAGCAGGCGGGTGCTGGCGGCTTCCTCCAGGTCCTGGTCCTTGAGGGTGCGCAGGGCCTGGGCGATGGCCACCAGGCGCTTGGCCAGGTCCTCGTCGCAGCCGGTTTCGCCGCGCAGGATGGCGATCTCCCGGGCGCTGCCGGGGAAGTCGAAGCGCAGGGAGACGAAGCGCTGCCGGGTGGAAGGCTTCATGCCCTTCATCAGGTTCTGGTAGCCCGGGTTGTAGGACACCACCAGCATGAAGGAATCCGGCGCCTCCAGCACCTCGCCGGTACGGTCGATGGGCAGGATGCGGCGGTCGTCGGCCAGGGGGTGCAGCACCACGGTGGTGTCCTTGCGCGCTTCCACCACCTCGTCCAGGTAGCAGATGCCGCCTTCGCGCACGGCCCGGGTGAGGGGGCCGTCGCACCACAGGGTCTTGCCTTCGCCGATGAGGTGGCGGCCCACCAGGTCGGCGGCGGTGAGGTCGTCGTGGCAGGCCACGGTGAACAGGGGCAGGCCCAGCTTGGCCGCCATGTGGGCGACGAAGCGGGTCTTGCCGCAGCCCGTGGGGCCCTTGATCAGGAGGGGCAGCCGGTTCTTCCAGGCGTGCTCGAAAATTTCCACTTCATCGGCGGCAGCGTCGTAGAAGGGCAGGGTGGCGGCCATGTCCATCAGGGCATTCCTTTCCAGTAGGCGATAGCAATGAGGCCGCAGACCAGGACCACCCAGCCGAGGGTGATGCCCTTCCACAGCAGGGGGGCGTGGCGCAGGCCCATGAAGTCGAGGATCACCGCCCGGCTCTTCAAGGCGGCGATGAGCAGCAGGCTGGCGACGGCGGCGGGGCCGCTGATGCCTTCCTCGCCGACGGTCCAGGTGGCCAGGGTGGCGGCGATCAGCAGCAGCCAGACGATGGTGCTGCGGCGGGTGCTGTAGGGGGCGGCGACGTGGGTCAGGTTGTCCATGGTTCCGTTCTCAGCGCAGTACATAGACCAGGGGGAAGAGGATGATCCACACCAGGTCCACCATGTGCCAGTAGGAGGCGCCGCTATGCAGGTTGTTCATGGCGGTGCCGTTGTCCGGGCCGTAGTTGCCGCGGCGGGCCTGGAACCAGAGGACGGCGAGGATCACCAGCCCCAGCAGCACGTGCATGAAGTGGAAGAAGGTGAGGGAGAGGTAGAACATGTAGAAGGGGCTGGTGGACAGGGTGATGCCGGCCCCCAGCTTGTCGGCGTACTCCACCAGCTTGACGGCGACGAAGCCGCTGCCGCAGAGGAAGCCGGCGGCCAGCCAGGGCGCCACCTTGTCCCTGAGGCCCGCTTCGGCGGCCTGCACGGCGCGCACCACGAAGTAGCTGGCGGTGAGCAGGAGGATGGTGTTGAGGGCGCCGGCGTTGCGGTCCAGGGCCAGCTGTTCGGCGTTGAACAGTTCCACGTGCTTGGCCCGGGTGAAGGCGTAGGCGGCGAAGAAGACGCAGAAGGCCAGCAGTTCGGCGCAGATGAAGAACCAGATGGCCAGGTCGCCTGGCAGGCGGCGCTCGCTGGCGGGGGACGGAATGGCAAGGGCTTGGGTATCCATGGGCCCCAGTATAGGAAGGGGGTCCGGGGGCGACTTTGATACCTGCTAAGAACGTCGGCAAAAGGTGGCCGGGGCCGCCGCGGGCCGCGGCAGGCCCTAGCCGGGGGCGCCCGGGGTGGCCTGCAGCAGGGTTTCGAGACGCTCGGCGACGGCGGAAAAGTCGCCGGCGGGTACCGGGCGGGAGAAGTGGTAGCCCTGGCCGTAGCGGGTGCCCATGCCGCGCAGCAGGGCCAGCTGGGCCTCGTTCTCGACCCCTTCGGCCACCACCTCCAGGCCCAGGCTGCGGGTCATGGCGACGATGGCCTCCACCAGGGCCCGGTCGCTGCTGTCCTGGCCCATGTCGCGGACGAAGGACTTGTCCACCTTGACCGTGGTCACCGGGAAACGCTTCAGGTAGGAGAGGGAGGAATAGCCGGTGCCGAAATCGTCCAGGTAGATGCGGATGCCCACCTGGCGCAGGGCCTGCAGCCACTCCAGGGCCTGCTTCATGTCGGACATGAGCACGCCCTCGGTGATTTCTAGGACCAGGGCGCCGGGGGGCAGGCTGCGCCGGCTGAGGGCCTCCATCACCGCCGAGGGCGGCAGGCCGTGGGGAATCTGGCTGCCGGAGACGTTGATGGAGAGGTACAGGTCCTCCCGGCCTTCCCGGCGCCACTGCTGCAGCTGGTCGCAGGCCGTTTCCAGCACCCACAGGCCGATCTCCTGGATCAGGCCGGTTTCCTCCGCCACCGGGATGAAGTCGTCCGGCGGCACCATGCCCTGCTGGGGATGGACCCAGCGGATCAGGGCTTCGGCGCCGGCCAGGCGGTTCTGCTGGATGTCCACGATGGGCTGGTAGAACAGGCGCAGCTCCTGGCGCTCCGCCGCCAGACGCAGTTCGTTCTCCAGGCGGCGCCGATTCTCGGCGGCGGCGGCCATGGAGGGGTGGAAGAACTGGTAGTCCCGGCCGCCGCTGCGCTTGACCCGGTCCAGAGCCAGTTCGGCGTTGCGCAGCAGGGTCAGCAGTTCCCGCCCGTCCTCCGGGTAGAGGGCGATGCCGACGCTGCTGCCGACGAAGGCCGGAATCTCTCCCAGCTCGTAGGCCAGGCCCAGGGTCTCGACGATGCGGTGGGCCACCTTGGACGGCACCTCCTGGCCTTCCACATTGGGCAGCAGCAGGGCGAATTCGTCGCCGCTGGTGCGGCCCAGCCAGTCGCTGCCCTTGATGCAGTTGCGCAGCCGGTTGGCGGCCATCAGCAGCAGCTCGTTGCCCACGTCGAAGCCCTGGCCGTCGTTGATGCGCTTGAAGCCGTCCAGGTTGATGAGCAGCAGGGCGAAGGGCTGCTTGGGATTGAGGATGATCATTTCCCGGATCTGCTGCTCCAGGCCCATGCGGTTGCCCAGGCTGGTCAGCAGGTCGGTGACGGTCATGCGCTGGGCGAAGGTCTCCACCAGCTTGCGCTGGGTGATGTCACTGGCGATGCCCTGGACCAGGGCGTCGCCGATGGGGGTCAGGCTCAGGTGCAGCCAGCGCGGATTGTCCGGCAGGGCCAGTTCCAGGTCGTCCTCCTGGGCACTGTTGCTTTCCAGGCAGCTGCGCAGCAGGGCCGCCGTCTGCTCCGGCTGGCCCCAGGGCAGGGCCAGCAGGTTGGGCGGCATGCCGCCTGGCCGCTCTTCCTGGCCGCTGAGGCGGGCCAGGGAACGGTTGTGGGAGAGCAGGGTGCCCTGGCCGTCGGCCACGAAAATGCCCGATTCCGCATTTTCGAAAATGTCCCGGTACTTGCGCTCGTCCATGGCCTGGCGCAGGCGCAGGCTGTGCTCCTCCTCCAGGGCGGCCACCAGGTCCTCGGTGAGACCGTTGATGTCGTCCACCAGGCGGCCGATTTCGTTGCCGCCGTGGCCGGGGGGCGCCGGCAGCCGCTCGCCCAGGGTCGGCTTGAGCAGGTGCAGGCGGTCGGAGATGGCCTTGATGGGGGCGACGATGAGGCGCAGGACGATGAAGATCACCGCCAGGGTCAGCAGGGCCAGCTGGGCGGCCAGTACCAGGCCGACGAACAGGCTCTCGCGGAAGGTGCGTTGTTCCAGGGCTTCCCGGTTGGGTTGCAGCTCGATTTCACCGACCCGGCGGGTGGGGTCGAAGGGGGAGTAGATGTCCCGCCGCAGGGCGGCGGCGCTGTTCTGGGACAACTGGCCGCTGCGCTCCTCCCGCCCCAGCTCCTGGTTCAGGCTGCGGATGCTGACGGCGGCCACCTCGCTGTTGCGGATCAGGCCCCGGGCCACTTCCGTCGCCAGCTGGGCGTCTTCGATGAAACAGGCGATGCGCACCGTCTCCTCGATGGTGTCGAGCAGTTCCCCCAGGCGGTTGTTGGCTTCCTGCTGGGCCAGGTGGTTGGTGACGACCCAGGTGATGCCGATCACCAGGGTGCCCACCAGCAGGGTGACCCCGGCCATGGCCCAGACGGCCCGGCTGAGGATGTTGCGTTTGGGCGGGCATCTCATGGGGTCCGGTTCTCCAGTTCCAGCACCACCTTGACCCGGCCATCCACCCGGCTGCGGTCCAGGTAGCCGATGGCGCCCCGGTTGCTGGCCACGGTGTTGAGCAGCATGTCCGGCGACTGCTGCTGCAGGGGCGGCGAGGTGCGCCCGGAGAAGATCACCCGGGCCCAGTAGGCATTGATCTCCGCCGGGCTCTTGCCCACCAGGCGCCAGTAGAACTGGGTCCGCTCCAGGGATTCCTGGGGCAGTTCCAGGGGCACGGCGGTGAGGCCGGAGGGGAACTGGCGGTAGCGGCCGAGGAAAATGTTGGTGACGTCTTCCCGGCTCAGTTTTTCCACACCGCTGCGGGGATTGACCACCACCACCAGGTCGCCGGCGGCCTGCCCGGCTGCGGGGAGCAGCAGGGCCAGGGCGAGGCGGAGGCTGGGCAGGAGGCGGGGTTTCACGGGCGTCGTCTCAGAAAATGAAGTCGGTGACGATGCTGATGACGTCGGTGCGGCCGTTCCAGCCCGGCGTGTCGCGGCGGGTGGGGAAGATGGAATCGCTGCTGCCGCGCACGGCGTCGTACTGCAGCTTCAGGTCCATGTTGGTGCGGAAGTCCCAGCGTAGGCCCAGGGTCACGGTGTGCTGGTGGCTGCGGGAATCGGCCAGGATGCTGCTGACGGCCGCATTCAGCAGGCCGGCGGGCAGTCCCGTGGCCAGGCTCTTGGGCGTGGATTTCTGCCAGGAATAGCCGGCGTAGGGCGTGAACTGGCCGATGCGGTAGCCCGCCAGCAGGGTGCCGGCCCGGGAGTCCTGGAAGGCGGCGCTCTGCTGGCGGATGCGGTTGAGCATCAGCTGGGCCTGCAGGGGGCCGGATTCGTAGAGGGCACCGAGGGAGTAGAACTCGCTGTCCTTGTCCTGGGTGTCGAGGGCGTCGGCCGCGGCGGCGGCGCTGGGCACGCCGCTGGCCCGCAGGCCGTTAACCACCGGGTCGATGGGCAGGTTCTGGCCGAAGCGCAGGTGGGCGTAGCCGGCCCGCAGGGTCCACGGGCCCAGCAGGTAGTCCAGGTGGCCGCCGTGCATGCTGGAGCCGCCCATCTGCCATTGCTGCTCGCCCAGGGCCAGGCATGCCGTGCATGCGGCCGCTGAAGGCCTGCACCTTGCCCAGGCCCGGCCCCAGGGGGAAGGTGAAACTGCCGTCCACCCCGTCCACGTGGGAGAAGGGCAGGGAGGTGAAGTAATCCACCGAAGGCCGTACCGCCAGGTAGGAATAGCCCACCAGGCGGGAATCGGCGAGCATGAAGAAATTGGTGCCGAGGCGGCCGGCCCGCAGGCTGAGGGAGGGGGTGGGGTCGTACTTGAGGTAGGCCCAGGTCAGTTCGGGCTGGTAGGTCTGGTCGTAACGGTAGCGGGTGACCCCCTGGACCACCGCCTCGAGCTGGTCGGTGGCCTGCCAGTTGGCCTGCAGGCCGAGCACGCTGTCCACCCGGGACGACCAGTTGCCGCCGGAGGTGCCCCGGGGCTGGGAAAGGTCCCGCACGAAGTCGGCGCCGTCGGCGGAGGAGCGGGTCAGGCCCAGGGTGCCGAAGCCCCGCAGATGCAGGCGCGCGGGCTCGTTCTCCAGGCTGTCGGCAGCGTCCGCGGCGGCCGGGAGCGGCAGGCAGAGCAGGGCGCCGAGCAGGGCTGCGAGGCAGGCTGCAGACGGCCCCGGCGCCAGCATCGGGCCGGGGTCGGGACGGTTCTGGGCAAGACTGTTTTCTTTATGCATTGGTCAATTCCACCCCCCCTGGTGCGGCTCGAGGGAATTGCGTCTGTTGGCTGTCAGTCTGTTCTTGACGCAGCTTAACCAATTGCTGCACTGCGTAAAAGCAATTAATACACGCCGGCGGGCCCGCCGGCTGCGGTCCCGGCCGTTCGGCGGGGCAAAAAAAATCCGGCGGACCCTTGCGAGTGCGCCGGTTTGTCAACGGAGGTTGGGAGGTGACAAAAAAGGTGTTGCTGGTTCCGCTCCCGCCGCGGTTGGGGCGGCGGGGGCGGAGGTGTTGCCGGGACCTCAGGCGGCTGCCTTGTCCTCGCCCTTCACGAAGAAGCTGGCGATGTACAGGATCAGGCCGATGAGGAAGACCACGCCGGTCCACTCACGCATCCAGTAGAACAGGGAGATCTTGTCCTGGGTTGCCATGAAGGACAGGGGAGTCTCGGAGACGCGCTGCAGCCAGACTTGCAGGATGCCGGCGGCGGTGAGGAACAGGGTGATGAAGACGATGGAGATCGTCATCAGCCAGAAGCTCCACATTTCCAGGACCTGGGACTTGTTGCTGTTGGCAGCACGGCCGCGCAGGATGGGCATGGCGTAGGAGATCATGGTCAGGTTCACCATCACGTAGGCACCGTAGAAGGCCATGTGGCCGTGGGCTGCCGTGATCTGGGTACCGTGGGTGTAGTAGTTCACCGGAGCCAGGGTGTGCAGGAAGCCCCACACGCCGGCGCCCAGGAAAGCCATCACACCGGTCCCCAGGGCCCACAGGGTGGCGGCCTTGTTGGGGTGTTCGCGACGACGGCGGTTCACCATGTTGAAGGCGAACACGGTCATGGCGAAGAAGGGGATGGGCTCCAGGGCGGAGAACACGGAACCCCACCACTGCCAGTATTCGGGCGTGCCGATCCAGAAGTAGTGGTGACCGGTACCGATGATGCCGGTAACCAGGGTCAGGGTGATGATGACGTAGAGCCACTTTTCGATGACTTCACGGTCCACGCCCGTCACCTTGATCAGCACGAAGGCCAGCATGGCGCCGAGGATCAGTTCCCACACGCCTTCCACCCAGAGGTGCACCGTCCACCACCAGAAGAACTTGTCCAGGACCAGGTTGGTGGGGTTGTAGAAGGAGAACAGGAAGAACACGGCCAGACCCCACAGACCCAGCAGCATCACCAGGGAGATGGAGGTCTTGCGCCCCTTCAGCACGGTCATGCTGATGTTGAAGAGGAAGGCCAGGGCGACGATGACGATACCCACCTTGGTGATCAGCGGCTGTTCCAGGAACTCGCGGCCCATGGTTTCGAGCAGGTCGTTACCGGTCAGCTCGGCCAGGGTGGCGTAGGGAACCGCCAGGTAGCCGACGATGGTCAGGGCCCCTGCCACCAGGAAGATCCAGAACATGGCGAGCGCCAGCTTGGGGCTGAACAGCTCGGTTTCCGATTCTTCCGGGATCATGTAGTAGGCCGCACCCATGAAGCCGAACAGCAGCCACACGATGAGCAGGTTGGTGTGGACCATGCGGGCCACGTTGAAGGGGATCATCGGGAACAGGAAGTCCCCGATCACATACTGCAGGCCCATGATCAGCCCGAATATGATCTGCCCGACGAAAAGACCGATTGCCGCGATGAAATACGGCGTGGCAACGGCCTGGGATTTATATTGCATAGCGATGACTCCTTAAGCGTAAGCTCTGTTTTTCTGGGGTCCGCGTCGAGGCATCAGCCCTCGATGTTGGGCGGCCAGTTGGCGGTATTGATCTCAGAGGTGTACTTGAGGAAAGCCACCAGATCGTCCAGTTGCTGCTCAGTCAGGTTGAACTGAGGCATCTGGCGACGGCCGGGGGCACCGCTGGGTTGGCCCTTGATCCAGGCTTTGATGAAGTCACCACCGCGGCGGGGATACACATTGCCCAGCTCGGGCGCAAAGTAAGCGCCTTCGCCCAGCAGCGTGTGGCAGCCGATGCAGTTACGGGTTTCCCAGATTTTTTTACCGTTGGCGACGGCCGGGGTCAGATTGGCCCGGTTATCGCGCTTCGGCAGTGTTGCGGTTGAGTCGAACGACAATGCCAAGAACAGCAGAAAGAAAAAGACCGTTCCGCCGAAAAAGATATTGCGCGCCATCGACTTAGTGAAAGCGCCGCTCATGCTGCCCTCCTTTCATGAGAGGAAAAAATAAAGATGGAACACGGCAGTGCGGAGAGTAGCGACGGGGCTCCTTATGCAGCCATGATGTGAATCAAAAAGGCCGGAAGGGCCTCCGTCGCTCTCCGGACAAGGCCGGCTTTGGGATTCCGCCCTCCAGCCCTTAGAATTGAGGCTTCACCCCTAGTCCGGCCTCACGCCATGCCCGAACGCACCCTCGCAGACCTGATGACCTGGAATATCGTCGAGGTGGAGCGTCGGACCACCCTGCTGGCGGCGGCGGAAGTCATGGAAACGGCCCGCATCAGCTCCCTGCTGGTGCGCGAGGGCGCCCTGATGGTGGGCATCGTCACCGAACGGGACATCCTGCGGGCCCTCTCCGCCAACGTGGACGGCCTGCTGGCGGTGGATCAGGTGATGAGCTCCCCGGTGTATACCGCCGATTCCCGCATGTCCGTGCATCACGCCTACCACCTGCTGGCGGAAAAGGGCATCCGCCACCTGCTGGTGACCGGCGAGGCGGGCCAGCCCGTGGGGGTGGTCAGCGAGAGCGATTTCCGCTTCCACCTGGGGGCCGCCTTCTTCCGCCGCCTGCGGGACGTCAATGCGGTGATGCAGAGCGGCGTCCAACTGCTGCAGCCAACCGATACGGTGCGCCAGGCCCTGGCCCTGATGTCCGCCAGCAGCCTGCGCTGCGTTGTCGTCGCCGAGGCCGGCCGGCCCCTGGGCATCCTCACCGAGCGGGACGCCCTGCGCTTCTTCCGCCGCGGTGCCGAGAGTCTGGAGCAGCCCCTGGGCACGGTGATGAGCGCGCCGGTGGCCAGCATCCCGGATGGCTACCCCCTCAGCCAGGCAGTGGACCGCATGCAGGCCGAGCATGTGCGCCATCTGGTGGTGGTGGGGGCGGGCGGGGAGATGGTGGGGGTGGTGTCGGAGCACGACATCGTCAGCCAGCTGGAAGGCGAGTACCTGGACTACGTGCTGCAGGAAGGGCAGTCCATCCGGGCCCAGCTCAAGGAAAGCCGCCTGCGCCTGAGCGCCGTCTTCAACCAGACCAGCGAGTTCATCGGCATCCTGGACCTCAAGGGGCGCCTGCTGGAGGCCAACCAGTCGGCCCTGGACCTGATCGGCCGCCAGCCCGCCGAGGTGCTGGGCCAGCTGTTCTGGGAAACGCCCTGGTGGGTGCATGAGCCCCTGGTGCAGCAGCGCCTGCGCCAGGCCGTCGAGCGGGTGGCGGCGGGCGGCGAGGCCCAGCGTTTCGAGGTCACCCACATGCGCCGGGACGGCCGCCTGCGCTACGTGGATTTCATCCTCAAGTCGGTGGAGGACGAGCCGGGCCAGCCCCTGCAGCTGCTGGCCGAGGGGCGGGACATCACCGACCGCAAGGAAGGGGAGGAGCAGCACCGGCTGGCCCTGAGCGTATTCGAGAACAGCCACGACGGCATCCTCATCACCAACCCGGAGGGCCTGATCATCGAGGTGAACCGGGCCTTCTGCGAACTCACCGGCTACGCCCGGGAGGAGGCCATCGGCCAGCCGGCCCGCATGCTCAATTCCGGCCACCACGACCGTACCTATTTCCGCCAGCTGTTCCAGGTGGTCTCCGAGCGGGGCTTCTGGAAGGGCGAGATGTGGAACCGCACCAAGTCCGGGGCGGTGACGGCGGTACTGATGACGGTCAGCGCCGTGCATGACGATGGCGGGCGCATCAGCCACTTCGTCGGCGTCTTTTCCGACATCACCCAGCAGAAGGAAAACCAGCGCCGCCTGGAGCGCCTGGCCCATTACGACGCCCTCACCGGCCTGCCCAACCGCACCCTGATGAGCGACCGCCTGCACCTGGCCATGGCCCAGGCCCAGCGCCGCAACAAGCTGCTGGCGGTGTGCTACCTGGACCTGGACGGCTTCAAGGCCATCAACGACAGCCACGGCCACCAGGCCGGCGACCGCCTGCTGATGGACGTGGCCGAGCGCCTGCGCCGTTCCCTGCGCGGTGGCGACACGGCGGCCCGCCTGGGGGGCGACGAATTCGTCCTGCTTCTCAACGACCTCACCGCCCTCTCCGAACTGGAGCAGATCCTGGAGCGACTGCTGCTCTCCCTGGCCGCGCCCTTTGCCCTGCAGGGACAGACGGCCAGCGTTTCCGGCAGCATCGGCGTCACCATCTATCCGACGGATGATGCCGATGCCGACACCCTGGTGCGCCACGCCGACCAGGCCATGTACGCCGCCAAGCAGTCCGGCCGCAACCGCTACCAGCTCTTCGACACCGAGCAGGACAGCCGGGCCCGCAGCCTGCGGGAAGCCATCGTCAATGCCCGCGCCGCCCTGGAGCAGGAGCAGTTCCGCCTCTACTACCAGCCCAAGGTGAATCTCTGTTCCGGCCTCATCGTCGGCTTCGAGGCCCTCATCCGCTGGCAGCATCCGGAGCAGGGCATCCTGGCGCCGGCGGCCTTCCTGGTGGACCTGGAGGAGACCGATCTCATCGTCGATATCGGCGACTGGGTCATGGAAACCGCCCTGGCCCAGCTGGAAGCCTGGCAGGCCCTGGGCTGGGACTATCCGGTGAGCATCAACATCGCCGCACGCCACCTGCAGCAGCCCGACTTCCTGCCCCGCCTGCAGCGGGCCCTGGAGCGCCATCCGGCGGTGCCGCCGCGGCTGCTGGAACTGGAAATCCTGGAAACCGCGGCCCTGGAAGACGTGGGCCAGGTGAGCCTGGTCATCGCCGCCTGCCAGCGCCTGGGGGTGGGCTTCGCCCTGGACGACTTCGGCACCGGCTATTCCTCCCTCTCCTATTTCAAGAGCCTGCCGGCCCGCACCCTGAAGATCGACCAGTCCTTCGTGCGCGACATGCTGCACGACCCGGAAGCCCTGGCCATCGTCGAGGGCGTGGTGGGGCTGACCTCCGCCTTCCAGCGCAGCGTGGTCGCCGAAGGCATGGAAACCGTCGAGCACGGGGTCATGCTGCTGCGCCTGGGCTGCATCCATGCCCAGGGCTATGCCATCGCCCGCCCCATGCCGGCGGCGGAGGTGCCCGCCTGGGCCGCCTCCTTCGAGCCCGATCCGCGCTGGGTCGAGGTGGCGTCCCAGCAGTGGCTGCGGGAGGATTTTCCCCTGGTGGCGGCCCAGGTCGAGCACCGGCGCTGGATCGACACCGTCATCCAGGCCCTGGAGGAGGGCGACGCGGAGTGCTTGCCCGCCGACCTGGCCGATCCCACCCGCTGCCGTTTCGGCATCTGGTACCTGGGCAGCGGCCAGCAGAACTACGGCGACCTGGCCGCCTATGGGGCGCTGGACGCTCCCCACCGGGAGGTCCATGCCCTGGCCAGGGCCGCCGCGGCCCAGCTGCAGGCCGGCGACGCCCGGGCCGCCAAGGCCGTCATCCCCCAGCTGCGCCGCCATGGGCGGGCCCTGCTGGCGGCCCTGGAACAGTTGCAGGCCGCCATCATCGCCCAGCGGGAACCCCGCTGCGTCGCCGCCCCCTGTGCCGACGACCTGCCCGTCGCCCCTTGATGTCCCCTGACGCCCCTTCAATGAACCAGGCTTGCGCCATGAACTACGCCATCGTCCCCGTCACTCCCTTCGAACAGAATTGCACCCTGCTGTGGTGCCCCGAGACCATGCGGGGAGCCGCGGTGGACCCGGGGGGCGACCTGCCCCGCATCCTGGCCGCGGCTGAGAAGCACGGCGTCACCCTGGAAAAGATCCTGGTGACCCACGGCCACATCGACCATGCCGGCGGCGTCGCCGAACTGGCGGCCCAGCTGGCCATTCCGGTGGAAGGGCCCCACGTGGACGACCAGTTCTGGATCGACGGCATGCCCCAGCAATCCAAAATGTTCGGCTTCCCCGACGTGCGCAGCTTCACCCCGGACCGCTGGCTCCAGGGCGGCGACAGCGTGCAGGTGGGGCGCCAGACCCTGGAGGTGCTGCACTGCCCGGGCCACACCCCGGGCCACGTGGTCTTCTTCGACCGCCCGGGCAAGCTGGCCCTGGTGGGCGACGTGCTCTTCGCCGGCTCCATCGGCCGCACCGATTTCCCCAAGGGCGACTACGACACCCTGATCCGCTCCATCCGGGAAGTGCTGTTCCCCCTGGGAGACGAGGTGGAGTTCATTCCCGGCCACGGCCCCATGTCCACCTTCGGCCAGGAACGGCGCTTCAACCCCTTCGTCGGCGCCCATGGCTGAAATGGTCGAGACCGTCGATCAGGCGGAGCCCCCTACCTACCAGCTGCTGATCCAGGTGGCGCAGCCCGTCACCGTGACGGTGGGACGCCTCGGTCCCTGTTCCTTCCCGGCCGGCCGCTACGTCTACACGGGCTCGGCCCGGCGCAACATGGCGGCCCGCCTGGCCCGCCATCTCTCGCCCCACAAGCTGCTGCACTGGCACATCGACTACCTGCTCACCGCCCCCGGCGTGCAGGTGGTGGGCACCCGCCTCTTCGACGAGCCCGAATGCCAGATCAACCGCAACATGCCGGGAGAAGTGCTGATCCCGGGCTTCGGCAGCACCGATTGCCAGGCAGGCTGCGGCAGCCATCTCAAGTATCTGGGGGTTTGAGGCGGGAAGGGCTTGGCCACAGAGGGCACAGAGGGCACAGAGGGCACAGAGAAAGGTGGTAACCCGGGTTGTTGTCGAGGGGAGTCGGAGGCCTGACCGGGCGCCGGCAACGAAGAAGGAAACCCTCTGTGCCCTCTGTGTCCTCTGTGGCAAAGCTGTCGCTCCCCCGGAACCCCTTTATCCACGGGCTTCGGCGTCGATCGGGTGGGCAAGATAGCGGGAAAGGCGGGAAAAATGCTATCTTCACGCCTTCTTCACCCCCGAGCCGCTCCGGAAACGGTGGTCGCGGCCCTGTATGGATCTAGGCATCATCCTGTTGTTGATTGTTTTGAACGGCATTTTCGCCATGTCCGAAATTGCCGTGGTGTCCTCGCGCAAGGCCCGTCTGCAGCGGCTGGCGGAGGACGGCAGCCAGGGCGCCGCCGCGGCGCTGAAACTGCATAGCGAACCTTCCCGTTTCCTCTCCACCATCCAGGTCGGCATCACCTCCATCGGCATCCTCAGCGGCGCCGTCGGCGAGGCGGCCCTGGCCGATCCCCTGACCCAATGGCTGTCCCAGTTTCCCCTGCTGGGCGAATCGGCCCGGGTCATCGCTCTCTCCCTGACCGTGGTCCTGCTCACCTACATGTCGGTGGTGGTGGGCGAACTGGTGCCCAAGCAACTGGCCCTGCTCGGCCCCGAGGGCATCGCCTCCCTGGTGGCCCGGCCCATGGGCTGGCTGTCGCGCCTGACGGCGCCCCTGGTGTGGCTTTTCTCCGCTTCCAGCGGCGCCATCCTGCGCCTCTTCGGCGCCCGCCGCAGCGACGAGCCGCCGGTGACCGACGACGAGATCAAGGTGCTCATGGGCCAGGGTGCCGAGGCCGGCGTCTTCCATGAGAGCGAACAGGAGATCGTCTCCAACGTGCTGCGCCTGGACGAGCAGCGGGTGGCGGCCATCATGACGCCGCGCAAGGACATGTACCTGGTGGACCTGGCCGAATCCGAGGCCGAGGTGCGGCGCCAGGTGGCCGAGTGCCCCTACGCCCGGGTGGTGGTCTGCCAGGACGGCCTGGACCGGGTGCTGGGCATCCTGCAGCGGGGCGACCTGCTCAAGCCGGTGCTGGAGAACGCCCCCTTCAACGTGCGCAAGGCCCTGCGGCCGCCGGTCTATGTGCCGGAGAGCGTCACCACCACCCACCTGCTGGAATCCCTGCGCCGCAACCGGGCCCAGTTCGCCCTGGTCATCGACGAATACGGCGAGGTGCAGGGCCTGGTCACTCTCAACGACGTGCTGGCCGCCATCGTCGGCGACATGCCGAGCCAGGACGACGACGGCGAGCAGGACGTGGTGGAGCGGGAGGACGGTTCCTACCTGATGGACGGCGGCCTTTCCATCGAGCGCCTGAAGTCGGTGCTGGAGGTCAAGGAAGAGCTGCCGGGGGAAGAGGAAAACGCCTTCCACACCCTGGGTGGCCTGGTCATGCACCAGCTGGGCCGGGTGCCGGTGGAAGCCGACCATTTCCACCTGGCCGGCTGGCGCTTCGAGGTGGTGGACATGGACAAGAACCGGGTGGACAAGGTGCTGCTGTCCCTGGGCGACCCGGAGACGGACGACCAGGCCGACGCCGCCTGAGGCAACAGTCTCAGCCGCAAAGAAAAACGCCGGGCAGTGCCCGGCGTTTTTGCGTCAACCGTTGTTGCGTTCCAGCAGCAGCTGGAAATCCTCCACCGGCACCGGCGGGCTGAACAGGTAGCCCTGGATTTCGTCGCAGCCGGCGGCCCGCAGGAAGTCGAGCTGCTCCTCCGTCTCCACCCCTTCGGCGATGACCAGCAGGCGCAGGTTCTTGGCCATGCTGATGATGGCCTTGGCGATGGCCGAGTCGTCGCCGTCGTGGGGAATGCCGCTGACGAAGGACCGGTCGATCTTCAGGTTGTCGATGGGGAATTTCTTCAGGTAGGCCAGGCTGGAATAACCGGTGCCGAAGTCGTCCAGGGCCAGGCGTACGCCGGCCTGATGGAAGTCCTCCAGCATCTGGATCACCGCCTCCGAGTTGTGCATCAGCATGCCCTCGGTGATTTCCAGCTCCAGGTTCTCGCCGGGGAAGGCGTGCCGTTCCAGGGTTTCGTTCACCAGCTGGGAAAGGCCGGGGCGGAACTGGCGCGGCGACAGGTTCACGGCGATGGTCAGGTCCTCGTAGCCGGCCTCGCGCCACAGGCGGCCCTGGCGGCAGGCCGCATCCAGGACCCAGGCGCCGATGCTGACGATGAGGCCCGTCTCCTCCGCCAGGGGAATGAAGGCGGTGGGCGGGATCATGCCCTGTTCCGGATGGTGCCAGCGGATCAGGGCCTCGGCGCCGACGATG
The DNA here is from genome assembly GCF_009177135.1 of Azospira sp. I09. Lineage (NCBI taxonomy): Bacteria > Pseudomonadati > Pseudomonadota > Betaproteobacteria > Rhodocyclales > Rhodocyclaceae > Azospira > Azospira sp. I09. The sequence goes on from NZ_AP021844.1 coordinate 262,541, forward strand.
CGGCCCGTGGCCAGCTCCACCTGGGGCTGGTAGTAGAGGCGGAATTCCTGGCGCTCCACCGCCTTGCGCAGGGCCCCTTCCAGCTTCAGGCGTTCCAGGGAGCGCAGGTTCATTTCCTGGGAATAGAAGAGGGGGCCGCCGCTGGTCTGCTTGACCCGATACATGGCGGTGTCGGCGTTGCGCAGCAGGGTTTCCGCGTCGCGGCCATCGTCGGGGAAGACGGCGATGCCGATGCTGGCGGTGAGCAGCACCTCGTGGTGTTCGATCTGGAAGGGCTCGGCCAGGGCGTCGAGGATCTTCTGCCCCACCAGGGCGGCGTGTTCCCGCTTGGTGATGTCGAACAGGGCGACGATGAACTCGTCGCCGCCCAGGCGCGCCACCACGTCCTCGGCCCGCAGGGTCTCCTGCAGGCGCCGCGCCACTTCCTTGAGCAGGGCGTCGGCGGGGGCGTGGCCGAAGGAATCGTTGATGGTCTTGAAGCGGTCCAGGTCCACGAACAGCACGGCGCCGTGGGTCTGGTTGCGCTGGGCTTCGATGAGGGCCTGTTCCAGCAGGGAAAACAGCAGGGAGCGGTTGGGCAGGCCGGTGAGGGCGTCGTAGTAGGCCAGGCGGTAGATCTGCCGTTCCGCCTCCTTGCGCTCGGAAATGTCGGAGAAGACCAGGAAGTAGTGGCTGAGGATGCCCCGGGTGTTTTTCACCGAGCTGATGGAAACCCATACCGGATAGGTGTCGCCGTTCTTGCGTCGGTCCCACAGCTCGCCCTGCCAGGCGCCGGAGGAGGCCAGGGCCACCTGGATTTCCGCCGCCAGGTTGGGGTCGTCCCGGGTCGGCTGCAGCAGGGCCGGCAGGCTCATGCGCACCTCGGCCTCGCTGAAGCCGGTGATGTCGCAGAAGGCCTTGTTCACCGACAGCACCCGCTGCATGGCGTCGGTGACGATCACCGCCTCGCTGTTGTGCTCGAAAATCTTGGCGTGCAGGCGCAGCTTTTCTTCTCGCTCCAGCTGGTTGGTGATGTCCACCAGGTAGCCGATGAGGCCCGCCGGTTCGCCGGCCTCGTTGCGCGACAGGGAAAGGGAGACGCTGGCCCAGAACACCTCGCCCGACTTCTTGCGCCGGCGCACCTCGAATTCCCGGCGGCCGTGGTCGAGGAAGGCGTTGTAGAAGAGGTCGTCCTCCTCTTCCAGGGTCTCGCTGCCGTCGTCGGCATAGAGGAAGAGGATGTGCCGGCCCACGGCCTCGGCGGCGGTGTAGCCGAACAGGCGCTCGGCCCCCTTGTTCCAGCCCATGATGTAGCCGGACAGGTCCATGGTGATGACCGAGTCGTGGATGTGGTCGAGGATCTGGCTCTGCTCCTCCACCTTGGCTTCCATGCGGGCCAGGTCTTCCTGGCGCAGATTGAAGGCCTGGCGGGCATGCAGGGCACCGGCCAGGAGGGCGGCCAGGTCGCCGAAACGGCGGTGTTCCAGGGCGCTGTAGCCCTCGGCCTTGCCGCCCACGGCGAGGAGCCCCAGCAGCATGTCGCGGAAGGTGAGGGGACAGGCCAGGGCGTCGGGCCGGGTGGCTACGGTGCCCGAGCGGCGCGCTTCTTCAAGCAGGGCCTGCCAGGGGCCGGCACTGGCGGGCAGTTCCAGGGTGCCATCCCCGTTGGCCAGGTACAGCGTGCCTTCCGGGCTGGCCATGGCGCTGCGGCACATCGCCTCCAGCTGGGCCACGGGAATCTCGCCTTCCCGCAGCAGCAGGGCGTAGCACAGCTGGCCGGCCAGCTCGAAATCGGTAGCGCCGCCACCCAGATGGGGAAGGAAGGAGTTGCCCTGGTCGGGAGCCATGGTTCTGCCGCCTGCCTCAGGCCACGTCGATGTGGCTGACCCAGGCCAGGGCGTCCACCTGCAGCTGACCCAGGGCATCGCCGCGCAGGCGCAGCTTTTCCAGCAGGGCCGTATCCGGCGCCGGCAGGCCCCGTTCCAGGCTTTCCACCAGGGACAGGGCGTCGCCCAGGGGGCCCTGGTGGCGGCCCACGGCCTCGGCCACCTCGTCGGCCAGGGGCAGGGCCGCCAGCACGCTGTCCATGGGCAGGTGCAGCAGCACGTCGAGCAGGGAGAAGGCTCCGGCCATGTAGGCGCAGTCGTGGAAGTCCGTGTCCTCCGCCGCCTCCGGATGGGCGGCCAGGGCGATCAGTTCCACCAGGCGGCCGCGCAGGGCGGCCTGGGGCATCAGGGGATTGGGCTGGCTGCCGGCGTTGAACTGGTTGGCGTAGATCAGCAGTTGCAGCCAGCGCTGCAGCTGGCGCCTGCCGAGCAGGGTGATGGCCTGGGCGAAGCTGGTGATCTTGGTGGTGGCGCCGACGGAAACGGAATTGACCAGGCGCAGCAGGTTGTAGGAGAGCTTGGGCTCCTGCTTGATCATTTCCTCGATCTCCCGGGTGTCCGCGTCCTGGACGATGAGGGAGAGCAGCTTGAGCAGGCGCAGCTTGGTCGGGTCCGCCGGGGAGGTGGGGCATTCCTCCGGCTGGGGCACGAATTCGCCGCTCATCAGGGTAAAGCCCCGGGCGCCGCACCAGACGAAGAGGTCGTGGCTGCTGACGCCGTCGGCCACCAGGGTCAGGCCCTTTTCCTTGAGCCGGTTGAGCAGCACCGGGGAGACCTGCTCCCGGGCCGTGGCCGCATCCAGGCGCAGCAGCTGGGCGCCGGCCTCGGCGCATTGTTCCAGGGCCGGGGCCGAATCCACGTCGGCCCCCAGGCGGTAACCCTGCTTGGCCAGTTCCTGGCAGCGGGCGGCGCCGGCCGCATCGAGCCAGACCTCCGCCGGCAGCAGCAGGGAGACCTGTTGCGGCGGCAGCTGGCGGGTCAGGCCGCTGTGGTTGAGGTCCGTACCGCTCAAGGGCACCAGCCAGGGCAGGGGCGAGGGCTGGGGCTGGTTCTGGCCGTGGGCGAAAAGCTGGCTGCTGGCGGCCAGGCCGATGCCCCGGGGCCCCAGTTCCAGGGCCGACCAGGCTTGATTGACGTCCAGCAGGGGGCGCAGGCAGGAGAGGGTGGCCGAGGTCATTAGGGATTTACTCAAAACGAAGCGGTGTTCTTGGGTCGATTCTTGTTTTTTCGGGCCCGAGGGCCGTTTTTCCGACCTCGTGGGGGCATCCCCCGACGGGGGGCGCTGCAACGGGATGGTAACGGGAGACCAGGAAAATTCAACCCTTTTTGTCAATAAAGCGTCTTAACCCAATAAATCTTCTCGGATATTGCAATTGCGGAAATCCTCGGGATGGGGAAAGTCCACCAGCACCAGGCGGCGGCTGTCCTGCCATTCCCCCACCTTGTGGCGGCCTTGGGCCACCCAGGCCGCCAGGTCCGCCGCCAGCTCCCGGCGGCAGAGGCAGAAGACGGAGTGGCGCCGCTCCCCGGCCCGGGCCACGGCCACCTCGGCGTCGGCCTCGAGCAGGGCGTGGCGGAGGCGCGCCACCAGGTCTGCAGGGAAGTCCGGGGAATCGCAGGGCACCAGCATCACCAGGGGCTGGGGACTGGCGCTGAGGGCGGCGTGGAAGCCGCCCAGGGGGCCGGGGTAGTCCGGCAGCAGGTCGGGCAGCAGGGGGTGGCCGAAGGCGGCGTAGGCCTCGGCATTGCGGTTGGCGTTGATGGCCACGGCCGCCACCTGGGGCGCCAGGCGGGCGGCGATGCCCTGGGCCAGGGGCCGGCCGCGCCAGGGCAGCAGGCCCTTGTCGGCCCCGCCCATGCGGCGGCCCAGGCCCCCGGCCAGGACGACGCCGAATACCGGGGGCGGGGAGGCGGGGGAAGGGGTGGAAGGGGAGGGCATGGCGGCAGCGGCAGGCGGGGAGTGGGCAGGGGCGGCCATTGTACTCCGCCGGTGACGGCGCCTCAGTCGAGGCCGGCCTGGCGGCGCACCTGGCGGGCGCAGGCGAGGAAGTGGGGCAGGCAGGGGTTGGGATTGGCGGCGGCCCAGATGATGCCCTGTTCCACCAGGGGTGGCGCGGCGATGGGGCGGAAGGCGGCGCCCTGCAGTTGCATCTTGCCCATGGAGCGGGGCACCAGGGAGACCCCCAGTCCTTCGGCCACCAGATTGACGATGGTCTGCTGCAGGTGGGTTTCCAGGCAGACCTTGGGTTCGAAGCCGTGCTCCCGGCAGCAGCCGGCCACCAGGGCGTGCAGGGCCGGGGCGGTGGCGGCGGGAAAGGTGATGAAGGGCTCCCCCGCCAGGTCCGCCACGGCCACGGTCTCCTCCTGCGCCAGGGGATGGTCCGCCGGCAGCACGGCGCAGAGGGGCTCCCGGTGCACGCACAGGTATTCCAGGCCCGCCGGACGCTGCCAGGGAAAGGCCAGGCCCACGTCGCAACGGCCGGCCAGGAGGGAATCGTCCAGCTCCCGGGGCAGCAGTTCCCCCAGCTGCACCTCCACCTGGGGGAAGTCCCGGCGGTAGGCCTTGATCAGGGGCGGCAGGGCGCTCCAGGCGGCAGCCATGGTGAAGTCCAGGCGCAGGCTGCCCTGTTCGCCCCGGTGCACCGCCCGGGTGCCCTGCACCGCCTGCTCCAGGTCGGCCAGCAGGCGCCGGGCCTGGGCGAGGAAATGCCGCCCGGCCACGGTCAGTTCCACCTGGCGGGAGCTGCGCTGGAACAGCATCACCCCCAGGGATTCCTCCAGGGCGGCGATCTGCCGGCTCAGGGGCGGCTGGGAGATGTGCAGCAGGGCGGCGGCCCGGCCGAAGTGCAGGGTCTCGCCCAGGGTGACGAAGTAACGCAGTTGGCGCAGGTCCGGCAGCATCGTTGCGTCCAGGGTATTGATGTGCGACTTATATAGCATTGGACGGTATGAATGGGGAAGTCCTAAGCTGGTGCCTCCGTTCCCGCTCCCCGGTTCCCCGGCTCCGCCATGATCGCCATCCTGCAAGTCGTCCTGCCCATTTTCGGCCTCATCCTGGCCGGCTACGTGGGCCGCCGCAGCCATTGCCTGGGGGAGGCGGCCTCCTTCGAGCTGAACCGCTTCGTCGTCTGGCTGGCCCTGCCCTCCCTGCTCTTCAAGGCCACCGCCACGGCCACCTGGGCCGAGCTGTGGCAGCCGGGCTTTGTCATTTCCGTCTGCGTCGGCTGCGTCGCGGTATTTGCCGTGACGGTGCTGCTGCGCCTGCGCCAGCTGCGCCACCTGGCCGACGCCAGCATCGACGGCCTGTCCGCCGCCTACGCCAACACCGGCTTCCTCGGCATTCCCCTGTGCGCCCTGGTGCTGGGGGACGAGGGCCTGGTGCCGGCCATCATCGCCACCCTGATTGTGGCCTGCGCCCTTTTCGCGGTGGGCATCGTGCTGGTGGAAATCAGCCTGCAGCAGGCTCCCTCGCCCTGGCGCATCGCCGCCCGGGTCGGCCTGGCCCTGGCCCGCAATCCCCTGGTAGTGGCGCCCCTGCTCGGCGCCGCCTGGGCCGGGGCCGGCCTGGCGCTGCCCCTGGCCCTGGACCGCTTCCTCACCCTGCTCGGCGGCGCCGCCACGCCCTGCGCCCTGGTTTCCCTCGGCGCCTTCCTGGCCCAGCCCCAGGCGGGGCAGCGTTCGGGCACCGCCGGCCTGGTCCTGGCCAAGCTGGTGCTGCAGCCCGCCATCACCGGGCTCCTGGCCTACCGGGTGTTCCAGCTGCCGCCCCTGTGGGCCCACGCCGCCCTGCTCCTCAGCGCCCTGCCCACGGGCACCGGCCCCTTCATGCTGGCCAGCTTCTATGGGCGGGAAGGGGGCATGGTGGCCCGGGTCATCCTGCTCACCACGGTGGGTTCCCTCGCCACCATTTCACTCTGCCTCTACCTGATCGCCCGTTAGGGCCGTCTCAGGCCTGCAGGCGCAGGCTGGCCCACAGGTGGGCCGCGGCCAGGGCCCGCCAGGGGCGGAAGGATTCGAGCCAGGCTTCCGTTTCCCGGGCCTCCACCGTCCGGCCCAGCAGCAGGCCCAGGGCCCGGCGCACGGCCACGTCGCCGTGGAGGGAGCCGTCGAGCCAGGCGAAGCCCCGCAGCAGGGTGTAATTGACGGTCCACGGACCGATGCCGCGGCGGGCCAGGAGGGCGGCCTGCAGGCCCGGCAGGTCCGCCGCCGGGCAGCTCAGGTCCAGTTCTCCCGCCGCCACGGCCCGGGCCAGGTCCAGCAGGGTCGCCGCCTTGCTGCGGGAGAAGCCGGCCTGGCGCAGGTCCGTTTCGTCGAGCCGGGCCAGGGCTGCCGCATCGGGGTAGCAGTAGAGGCCGGAGGAGTGGCGCAGGTCCGCCGCCAGGATCAGCTGGCGACGCAGGGAAACGGCGGCGGCGACGCTGATCTGCTGGCCGGTGACGGCCCAGGTGAGGGCCTCGAAAGGAGTCGCCGTCTGGGGCACCCGCAGGCCGGGCAGTTGGGCGATGACCGGCCCCAGCTGGGGATGGCGCCCATGGGCGGTGGCGAACTCGGCCACCGGCTGGGCCAGGCCCAGCAGATGGCTGACCAGGGCCTGCACGGCGGCAGCGGCGGGGCGGGGGCCGCCGTCCACCGCCAGGGTTGCCGTTACCCGGGCGCCGGGGCCTGCGGTTTCCGCTGCGGCTTTGCCTGCCCCTTCGCTTGTGGCGGCTGCCTTGGGTTGTCTCTTGCCGGTCATGCCAAGTGCCGCTTCCCCTGGGCTTTGCAGCACCAGGCTGAGGTAGGCGGGACGGCCCTGCCACAGCAGGCCCTTGTCGATGCACTGCGCCGTCACCCGCTCGGCCAGGGCCTGGCTGTCGCGGCGGTGGAAGGCCAGCAGGTCGTCGCCGCGGAAATCCGGCGGCAGTGCCAGGGTCAGGCTGGTCTTCATCGGCGGGCCCGGCGCAGGGTCAGGTTGAGGCGGCAGGGGCCAGTGAGGGCGTGGTTGCCGTCCTGCACCGGCTGCACGCCGTGGAAGCGCAGCCGGTCCGGCCCGCCCCACACCAGCACGTCGCCGTGCAGCAGGGGAATCTTCACCGTCTTGTCGTTGCGGCTGGCACCGCCGAGGAGGAATACCGCCGGCAGGCCCAGGGAAAGGGAGACGATGGGCTGGGAGAAGTCCTCCTCGTCCCGGTCCTGGTGCAGGGAGAGGCGGGTGCCGGGGGCGTAGCGGTTGATCAGGCAGGCATCGGGGACGAATCCGGGAAAGCCGGCGGCCGTGGCGGCCTCGTCGGCCAGTTGCAGCAGCAGGGGCGGCAGGGGCGGCCAGGGCTGGCCGCGCAAGGGGTCGAGGGGGACGTAACGGTAACCCCTGCGGTCCGAGATCCAGCCCAGGGGGCCGCAGTTGCTCATGCTCACGGCCATGGTCTGGCCGCCGGGGGTGACCATCTGGCGCCAGGGGGAGGCGGCGATGATGCCTTCCACCGCCGCGATCAGTGCCGGCGCCTGCTCCAGGGCGTAGCCGTGCAGCAGCACCGTGCCCGGTCCCAGCCGTTCGGCGTGGGGCGGCGGGGGCGGCAGGTCGGCAAAGAGGTCCAAAGTGTCGCTCATGGTGCTGCCTTGGTACCGGGTCTGGGCCGGGGTGGAGCCGCGCTGGCGGCGGGATTTTCCGCCTGCTGCCGCTCCCGCTGCTGCAGGGCGGCCTTGCGTTCCAGGCCCCAGCGGTAGCCGGCCAGGCTGCCGTCGCTGCGCACCACCCGGTGGCAGGGCACGGCCACGGCCAGGGGATTGGCGGCACAGGCGGCGGCCACGGCGCGCACGGCCTTGGGCAGGCCCAGGTCCCGGGCGATTTCGGTGTAGCTGCGGGTCTCCCCGGGGGGGATGGCCTGCAAGGCTTGCCAGACGCGGCGCTGAAAGGCGGTGCCCTGGAGATCGAGGGGCAGGGCCAGTCCCAGCCGGGGGGCCTCCACCAGGCCCACCACCTGGGCGACCCAGGCGGCGAAGTCAGCGCTGCCCGCTGCACCTGCCGTTTGCCCTTCCTCTTCCGGCCCGCTGCCGATCAGCCGGGCCTTGGGAAAACGGGCTTGCAGGTCCGCCACCAGGGCCAGGGGATCGTCCCCCAGCAGGATGGCGCACAGGCCCCGGGCGCTGCGGGCCGCCAGCAGGGCGCCGAGGGAGGTCTGGGCCACGGCGAAGCGGATTTCCTCGGCAGCGCCGCCCTGGCGGAAGCGCCCCGGCGTCATGCCCAGCACCCGTCTGGCCTCGCTGTAGAGGCGGCTGCTGGCGTTGTAGCCGGCGCCGTAGGCGGCCTCGGTCACTCCCTGGCCGGCGGCCAGGTTCTGGCGCAGGCGCTCGGCCCGCCGGGCCTTGGCATAGGCGCCGGGAGTGAGGCCGGTATGGGCCTGGAACAGGCGGTGCAGATGGTGGGGGCTGAGGCCGGCCCGGGCCGCCAGTTGGGCCAGGGTAGGGGGCGTCTCGGCGGCCTCGATGAAGCGGCACAGATCAGCCACCACGGCGGCCTGGCGCTGGGCCAGGGGCGCCTCCTCCGGCCGGCAGCGGCGGCAGGGACGGAAGCCGGCGGCGGCCGCGGCCTCCCCGTCGGCGAAGAACTGCACGTTCTCCGGCTTGGGGCGGCGGGAGGGGCAGCCGGGGCGACAGTAGATGCCGGTGCTGCGCACGGCGTAGACGAACCGGCCTTCCGCCGCCGGGTCCCGGGCGCAGAGGGCCGCCCAGCGCGGGTCGGCGGTTATTGCCGCGGCGCTGGCGACGGCGTCGGTGGCTGCATCGCCGGCCTGGGCGGCGGGCTGGCTGGGGGCGGATTGGGCGTGGGTAGCGTTTTTCATGGGGATGCTCCGGCAAGGCGACGGGGCCAGCTTAGGCGGCGGCCGGCCCGGGCGCACTCCGGTGCTTGCTTTCAAATTCCATGGTCCGGTTTTACCGCCGCCGTCGCCCGGGAGCAAGGGCCGTGAATTGATGCGCGTCAGGTCGCCCGGCGGCGTCCTTGGCTAGACTGGCGCTTTCCCGTTGCGATCACGAGCCATGAAGCCGAGCCGCCGTCACTTCCTCACTGCCACCGCCGCCCTGGGCGCCCTCGGCGCCATGCCCCTGGCGCGGGCCGCCGCCCCCGCAACCGTCCCGGGCAAGGGTGGCCGGGTGCTCATCGTCGGCGGCGGCTGGGGCGGCCTCGCCGCCGCCCGCCATCTGCGCCAGGAGGCGCCCCAGCTGGAAGTGGAACTGCTGGAACGGCTGCCCGCCTTCTGGTCCTGCCCCCGCAGCAACCACTGGCTGGTGGGTCAGGCGGATGGCGCCGCCCTGAGCTTCGACTACCGCCAGGTGGCCGGCCGCCTCGGCTACACCTTCCTCCAGGCCGAAGTCAGCGGCGTGGACCGGGACCGGCGCCAGGTGCTCACCAACCAGGGGCACCTGGAGTACGACTGGCTGATCCTCTCCCCCGGCATCCGCCACGACTATAGCGCCTGGTTCGGCGACGATGCCGCCGGCCGGGAGGCCGCGGCCCTGGCCCGCAGCCGCCATGCCCCGGCCTACACCGCCGGGCCCGAATTCGCCGCCCTCAAGACCCGGCTGGCCGCCTTCAAGGGCGGCGACCTGCTGATGACCGTGCCGCCCTATCCCTACCGCTGCCCGCCGGCCCCCTTCGAGCGGGCCGTGCTGCTGGCCCGGCTCTTCCAGCGGAACCAGATTCCCGCCCGCATCACCCTGCTCGATGCCAACCCGCCCAACCCGGGCTACGCCAAGGTCTTCAACGAATACTTCAAGGACCACATCCACTACGTGCCCCACGCCCTGGTGCGCCGGGTGGACCTGGGCGCCCGCCGCATCGTCACCGCCGCCGGCGAATTCGGCTGGGACGAGGCCATCCTCATGCCGCCCCAGCAGGCCGGCGACATCGCCTGGCAGGCCGGGCTGGTGGGACCGGACGACGACGGCAAGAGTGGTGACAAAACCAACGGCTGGGCCCAGGTGCGCGGCCCCAGCCTGCAGAGCCGGGCCGACGAGCGCATCTTCGTCATCGGCGACGCCGTGGGCGCCGTCTCGCCCCTCTTCGGCCACTACCCCAAGAGCGGCCACGTGGCCAACCGCATGGGCCGCATCGTCGCCAAAGAGATCGCCGCCCGGGCCGCCGGCAAAACGGCAGAACCGACCCTGCCGGACAACCTCTGCTACGTCACGGTGAACCCGGATCCCCTGGATGTGCTGCTAATGGACACCCAGTACAAGTTCCGCAGCGACGGTGTCATCGTCCAGACCCTGCGCCAGTACCGGGACCCGGACCTGGCGGCGGACGAACTGGCCTGGCATGGGGCGCTGATGGGGGAGATGCAGGGGGAATAACTTAAGGTTTCTAAAGCCCAATTTACCTTCTATGCTACTTGTGTATATTATGACAATGATCTGTAGGTGTTCGATAAGGTGAATTTTTCTACGAACCTTTTTAAGGTATTTAACTTTATTTCTTATTGTCGTGAGTGTTTTCTATGGTAAAAATTGGAGTTTTCATAGTAATAATTGGTGTGTTACTCGGTATCTATGGGTATGGAATGGAAACGACTGTAACCACGGATGAGTCGGTTATTGGAGTCGGCCCAGACGCAATTAGAATTCCAAGTAAAAAAATTCATAATATTGGCTTGTTAGAGAAGCGTAAAGAGTGTTTGATGTTCTCTGGTGGGCTAGTTTTGATAGGAATAATTCTTTATGTGGCAGGGGTTTCTCAGCAATCTAAGTTAGAAGAGAACCGGTCACGGCGAGCCTGCCCAAAATGTGGTGAGTTGATTAAAAACGAGGCCGTTAAATGCCGCTTCTGTAGCTATGATATAGAGCCAGTTGATGTTGTATTGAAACAAGAAAAAGAAGCTGTTTTTGTGGAAAAAAAAGGTGGTTATCTAAATCAATTAATTTTACCGATGGTTGTAATTGGTATTGTGGGGATTGCTATTTTCTATAATATTTACTCAAAGAAAAAAGATGAGGATGAATCTAAAGCTCGGTTTCAGGCTTCTTTAGCTTCATTGGATGCAACTGCCGCTGTTCGTCGTGCTGAAATTCTGATGGGAAGGTCTCAGCCAGTTAAAGACTGTTCAGATTTTCTAAATCTTCCAGAAATTTCAAATCCTGATGGTATTCGAATTATTTCTCAGCCAGTTTCTAAAGCTGGAGAGACTAAATGTTTAGTAATCGGTATCAATGGTGAGCGTGGGTTCTTTACGGCACGAGAGTACGGTTTGTAAACATTATCTGTATATAAAATGCTCCCGCTAGAATTATTAAGTGGATTTATTAGCGATCAAGATGATTCAGACGGCGCCCACGACCTCAACCACCTGCACCGGGTCTGGCAGACCGCCCAGACCCTGTTGCGGGATCATCCCGACGCCGATGCCTTGGTGGTGATGGCGGCCTGCTACCTGCACGATCTGGTGAATCTGCCGAAGAATCACCCGGACCGGGCCCGGGCTTCGACCCTGGCGGCGGAGTTGGCGGTGGCAAAACTTAGGGAGGCGGATTTTCCGGATGAGAAGCTAGCGGCCGTGGCTCACGCCATCGAGGCCCACAGTTTTTCGGCAGGCATTGCGCCGACCACTATCGAAGCGAAGATCGTCCAGGATGCGGACCGGCTGGATGCCCTGGGGGCGGTGGGGCTGGCCCGGCTGTTCTATACGGCGGGGCGCCTGGGGTCGGCCCTGGCCCATGCGGGCGACCCGCTGGGTACGGCGCGGGCACTGGATGACAGGGCCTACGCCCTGGACCATATCGAGGTGAAGCTGGCGACCCTGCCGGCCACCATGCAGACGGCGGCGGGGCACCGTCTGGGGGAGGAACGGTTGCAATGGCTGCGGCAGTTCCAGGCGACTTTCGTCGCCGAGTGGGGTGCTGGTTCAGATTCCTGAAAGCAGCATGGCCTGGGAGGCAGGAAGGGCGCCATTCCCAGGCATGGTCATGGCGGAAAGTGGCGTCCTGCCTGCCTGAGCTGGCAGGGGCCTAAATACCGTTACTGCAACCCGAGGGGCTTAGACCGCCCGGATGATCCCCAGCAAATCGTCGCCGTAGCGTTCCAGCTTGGCTGTGCCCATGCCGGAGATGTTCATCAGCTGGTCCCGGGTGGTGGGCCGTTCTTCCGCCAGTTCCTTGAGGGTCTTGTCGTGCAGGATGACGTAGGCCGGCACGCCCTGTTCCTTGGCGGCGGCGGCGCGCCACTGGCGCAGGTCCTCGAAGAGGGACTGGTCTTCCAGGGTCATGTCGTCCAGCTTGGTCGGCGCCCGCTCGCTGCGGCTCTTGCCGCCGCCACTGCTCTTGCGTGCGACATGACGGCGCATCTGCAGGGTCTGTTCGCCCTTCAAGACCGGGCGGGCTTCGTCGGTGAGCTTCATGGCGCCGTGTTCGGCCAGGTCTGCGGTGAGCATGCCGCCGGCCACCAGCTGGCGGAAGACGGCGCGCCAGGCCCCGTCGTCCAGGTCGCTGCCGACGCCGAAGGTGGGCAGGGCATCGTGGCCCCATTGCCTGACCTTGTCGCTGACCTTGCCCCGCAGCACGTCGATGAGGTGCACCACGCCGAAGCGCTGGCCGGTGCGATAGACCACGGAGAGGGCCTTCTGGGCGGCCACGGTGCCGTCCCACAGTTCCGGCGGGGTGATGCAGACGTCGCAGTTGTTGCAGGGCTGGCTTGCCTCGCCGAAGTAATCGAGCAGCACCACCCGGCGGCAGCGGGGGGATTCGGCGTAGGCCAGCAGGGCGTTGAGCTTCTGGGCCTCCAGGCGCTTCTGTTCTTCCGGGGCGGTGGAGTCGTCGATGCGGGATCGCTGCAGCACCACGTCCTGCAGGCCGTAGGCCATCCAGGCTTCGGCGGGTTCGCCGTCCCGGCCGGCCCGGCCCGTTTCCTGGTAGTAGGCTTCCAGGCTCTTGGGCAAATCCAGGTGGGCGACGAACCGCACGTCGGGCTTGTCGATACCCATGCCGAAGGCGATGGTGGCCACCATGGTGATGCCTTCTTCCCGCAGGAAGGTGCGCTGGTTGTCGGCCCGCACCTCGGCCGGCAGGCCGGCGTGGTAGGGCAGGGCGGGGATGCCCTGGCTGGTGAGCCAGGCGGCGGTCTCTTCCACCTTCTTGCGCGACAGGCAGTAGACGATGCCGGCCTCGCCCTTGTGGCCGGCGAGGAAGCCGAGCAGCTGCTTCCTGGGATTGTCCTTCTCGACGATGAGGTAGCGGATGTTGGGGCGGTCGAAGCTGGCGACGAACACTCTGGCTTCGGTCAGCCCCAGGCGTACCCGCATTTCCTCCCGGGTGGCGGTGTCGGCCGTGGCGGTGAGGGCGATGCGGGGCACGTCCGGGTAGCGGTTGTGCAGGGCCGAGAGCTGCAGGTATTCGGGGCGGAAGTCGTGGCCCCATTGGGAGACGCAGTGGGCCTCGTCGATGGCGAAGAGGGCCAGGCGCTGGTCCTCCTCCAGCTTGTCCAGCAGGGACAGGCAGCGGTCGGTGAGCAGGCGTTCCGGGGCGACGTAGAGCAGGTCCAGGTCGCCGCTGAGGACGCGCCGTTCGACTTCCTGCACCTGTTGCCAGTCCAGGGTGGAATTGAGGTAGGCGGCCTTGACGCCCAACTGGGTGAGGGCGTCCACCTGGTCCTGCATCAGGGCGATCAGCGGCGAGATGACCAGGCCGCAGCCGTGGCGCAGCAGGGCGGGAATCTGGTAGCAGAGGGACTTGCCGCCGCCGGTGGGCATCAGCACCAGGGCGTCGCCGCCGTCGGCCACGTGGCCGACGATGTCGCCCTGGCTGCCGCGGAAGGCGGTGTAGCCGAACACCCGGTGCAGGATTTCCAGGGCGGCGGTTTGGGTGTTGGTTTCCATGGGCCGCGATTATCTCACGGCCCATGGGGGGAACCGGCATCAGCAGGTGCCTGGCGTCGTTGTGTCGCCTTGCCGTACTCCGTGTACTGCCTGCGGCGGCACGCCTAGCCAGGCCCCTCCTGCTACCGGTTCCCGGCCGTGGCTTGCTCCGGCCGCAGCAGGGAGGCGACGATGGAGACCGCCAGGATGCCGGCCACGGCGCCCAGGGAGACGAACACCGGGATGTGGAACCACTTGACGATCAGCATCTTCACGCCGATGAAGCAGAGCACCGCGGCCAGACCGTACTTGAGCAGGTGGAAGCGGGAGGCCATGTCCGCCAGCAGGAAGTACAGGGCCCGCAGGCCGAGGATGGCGAAGATGTTGGAGGTCATGACGATGAAGGGGTCCGTGGTCACGGCGAAGATGGCCGGAATGGAATCCACGGCGAAGATCACGTCGGTGACCCCGATCAGCACCACCACCACGAACAGGGGCGTGAACCAGCGCACCCCGTCCTTCCACACCGACAGCCGGTCGCCATCGTACTGGGGCAGGATCTTCAGGTGGCCGCGCATCCACTTGAGCACCGGATTCTGTTCGATGTCCGGCTCATGCTCGCCGGGCAGGGCCATCTTGATGCCGGTGACGAGCAGGAAGGCGCCGAAGACGTAGAGGATCCAGCTGAACTGGGAAATCAGCCAGGCGCCGATGAGGATCATGACGGCCCGCAGCACCACGGCCAGGATGACGCCGACGATGAGGGCCTTCTTCTGCTGCTCCGCCGGTACCACGAAGGCGGTGAAGATCATCAGGAAGACGAAGATGTTGTCCACCGACAGGGATTTCTCGATCAGGTAGCCGGTGAGGAACTCGGTGGCCTTCAGGTTGGCCACTTCCCGGCCCACGCTGTGGTCCAGCCAGCCCCACAGGATGGCGCAGAAAATGAGGGCCAGGCTTACCCACAGGGCCGACCAGGCCAGGGCCTGGCGGGCGGTAACGGCCCGGCCTCCCTTCTTTTCCAGGGCCACCAGGTCCACCACGATGGCGACGACGACGAAGACGGCAAAGCCGACCCACCACCACAGGTTGCCGATGCTTTCAGCCATGGCGCCTCCTTACCAGTTCTGCCGGCGGTCGCCGGCCGGGTCGATGCGGCGCCATTCCCCGTTCAGGGTGACGGGCTGGCGGGGAGCGCTGGAGGCCCGGGCGTAGGCCGGCGCGAAGGCCGGTTCCGCTTCTGCCTGGGCGCGGCGCACGGCGTCGGCCTGGCGCGCCAGGCGGCGGACAATGGCTGAGAAGAGGGCCTTGAAAATGGGGAGGATGACGAAGCGGCCGATGCCGGCCAGGAGAGCCAGACGGAGCTTGAAGAAGAGGAGCGAGAGCAGCTTTTTCATGACGGTTCCTTTTGCATAAGATCGAGATTAACCGATCCTCGCCGCCCGTAAACGCAAAAAACCTTTGCCGTTGGCGGCAAAGGTCTCGCTTGGGTTGCGTCGGCGCTCTGGATGTTGCGCCTCTGGAACCACCCACCGGGCCGGGGAACTTTCATTCCCGTACTGACGACTTCCGGCGGTTCAGCTACTCCCCTTCGTGGGATCGCGGAGTTGAATTTACGGGGGATGGGCGCTTTGGTCAACCCCGAGGGGCTTGTGGTTATTACGCAGGCCGCCCCGTGGCGGATCAGGCCAGGGGACGTTGCAGGCTTTCCCGCTGCAGGGTCTCGCCGTCCCACACCAGGCAGTCGCCCCAGGCCCGGCTGGCGTCCTGGCGCCAGTCGGCGAGGACCCAGCGCTCGCAATGGATGCCGTCCACGATGTGGTCGTGGCGGTCCGGGCGGTGGGTGTGGCCGTGGATCAGGGTGGCGTAGCCGTTGTCGCGCAGGAAGTCTTCCACCGTGGCGGCGTTGACGTCCATCAGGTAGTCGGCGCCGTCCCGCTTTTCCGCCTTGATGGCTTCGGAGCGCTGGCGCAGGGCGGCGGCGATGGCCTTGCGTTCCGCCAGGGGCTTGGCCAGGAATTCGCCCTGCCAGGCCGCGCCGCGCACCTGGGCGCGGAAGTCCTGGTAGTCCCTGTCGTCGGTGCACAGGATGTCGCCGTGGCTGAGGACGAACTGCCAGGTGACCACGGACAGCACATAGGGGTCGGGCAGCAGGCGCAGGCCGGCGGCGGTGGCGAAGTCCTGACCCAGGAGGAAGTCCCGGTTGCCGTGCAGCAGATTGAGTTCGATGCCCTGGTCGGCGGCCTGGCGCAGGGCGGCGATGATGCGGGCGTTGTAGGGATCGGTGCAGTCGTCGTCGCCGACCCAGTGGTCGAAGAAGTCGCCGAGGATGTAGAGGCTGCTGGCCTGGCGGCCGGGCAGGGAGGCCAGGAAGTCGAGGAAGAGGGCGGTGATGCCCGGGACTGCCGGCGAGAGGTGAAGGTCGGAGATGAAGTAGAGCATGGGGCGCGAGGGTGTGATGATGGCTCGCGCCCCGGTATGGCGGGCTGCTTAGACGACTTCAGCGCGTTCGATGATCACGTCTTCCACCGGCACGTCCTGGTGGAAGCCGCTGCGGCCGGTCTTGACGCCCTTGATCTGATCCACAACCTCGGTGCCTTCGACCACCTTGCCGAAGACGCAGTAGCCCCAGCCGCTGGCGGAGGGGGAGGTGTGGTTGAGGAAGTCGTTGTTCTTGACGTTGATGAAGAACTGGGCCGTGGCGGAATGGGGATCGTTGGTGCGGGCCATGGCGATGGTGTAGACGTCGTTCTTCAGGCCGTTGTCGGCCTCATTCTTGATCGGGGCCTGGGTGTCCTTCTGCTTCATGCCGGGCTCGAAGCCGCCGCCCTGGATCATGAAGCCGTTGATGACCCGGTGGAAGATGGTGTTGTCGTAGTGGCCGGCTTCCACGTAGGAAATGAAGTTCTTCACGGTTTCCGGGGCCTTTTCGGCATCCAGTTCCAGGCCGATGACGCCGAAGTTGGTGTGCAGTTTGATCATGAGCTTGCCTTTCGATGCTGGGTGGGCGCCGCCGCTGGCGACGCCCGAATTGCCCCTCGCCCTCGCAACGAGGGGCCGGGGGTGAGGGCGGCGGGACGGGCCCGCCGGGTTTATTTCTTTTCCGGGAGCAGCTTGACGGACTGGATCACCACCGGGGAGGCGGGGACGTTCTGGTGTCCGCCCTGGTTGCCGGTGCGCACCTGGCCGATTTTCTTCACCACGTCGATGCCTTCGCGCACCTTGCCGAAGACGGTGTAGCCCCAGCCGTCGAAGGAGGGGTAGTCCAGGTTGCGGTTGTCCACCAGGTTGATGAAGAACTGGGCCGTGGCGGAGTGGGGATTGTTGGTGCGGGCCATGGCGATGGTGCCGATGTCGTTCTTCAGGCCGTTCTTGGCCTCGTTCTCGATGGGCGGCCGGGTGGCCTTCTGGGTCATGTCCGGGGTGAAGCCGCCACCCTGGATCATGAAGCCGTCGATGACCCGGTGGAAGATGGTGCCGTCGTAGAAGCCGTCCTTGGTGTATTGCAGGAAGTTGTCCACGGTCTTGGGCGCCTTGTCCGCATACAGCTCGAGGACGATGCGCCCCTGGTTGGTCTGGATTTCCACCTGGGGATTGGCGGCCAGGGCCAGGGGGGCGACCAGGGCCAGCAGCAGGCCGGCGGCGGCGCGGTGCAAGGATTTGAACATCATGCGGCTCCTTCGTAGATGATTTTCCAGGTGCCGTTTTCCCGCACCCAGTATTGGCGTTTCTTCATCTGGTTGTTGAGGTTGTTGCTGCGGTAGTCCTGTTCGAAGGTGACCACCACGTAGTCTTCCTTGTCCGGGGCGCGGAACATGGACATGCCGGTCAGCTTGACCTTGATCCATTCCTTGCTGGCGTTGACCTGGCGCTTCTGCTGGGCGAAATCCGCCAGGTTCTGCTGGCCGTTCTTGAAGCTGGCGGAGTAGTGGGAGAGGAACTTGTCCACATCCTTGCTCTCCCAGTCGGTCCGCCAGGCGTCGATCTTCTTGTTCAGTTCGTTCCGTTCCTTGTTCCAGTCGTCCAGGGACAGCCATTCCACGGAATTGCTGATGATCACCGGGGTCAGGCCCACCTGCAGGTTCTTGGCCAGGGCATCCAGGTCCGGATTGGCCAGCACGACGCAGCCGTCGGAGGCCCGGGGCGGGCGGGAGAAGGTGTCCGAGGGGGTGCCGTGCAGCCAGATGCCGTGGCCGTTGCGGCCCTGCTGCTTGTCCCACTCGTTGGGGTAGTTGATGGGGAAGGCGCCGCTGCCGTAGAGGTCGGCCAGCTTCTCCCGGGGCAGGCTGGAGGTGACGTGGTAGACGCCGATGGGGGTCTTCTTGTCGCCTTCGCGGAATTTCTCGGCGCCCAGCTTGCCCTGGGTGATGTAGTAGTCGGCGACGAAGCGGGGGCGGCCGGCCTTCAGGTCGTTCTCGTAGAGGTAGAGCCGGGACTTCTGGGTGTCCACCACCACCGCGTATTTCTGCTCCGGCACCATCTGCATCAGGTAGCGGGGCACCGCGTCGGCCTGGGGCTTGTCCTTGTAGCCGCGCAGACGCACCATGGCCTCGGCCCGCAGGTCCGCCAGCTTGTCCTGGGGGGCGCCGGGGGCGTTGCCGAAGGTTTCCAGGGGCCGGGTACGGGCCAGCAGCAGGTCGCCCTTGATCAGGTGGCCCAGGCGGAACTTGGGAAAGCGCTCCAGCAGGGTGTCGGTGAGGACCAGGGCCTTGTCCAGCCGGTTGCGTTCGATCTCGTCGAAAATGCGCGCCAGCATGGGCTCCGGGCCTTGCAGGCCGGCGCCGGAATCGGAATAGGTGGCGCCGTCGGCCGGCAGGGAAAGGTCGGCCTCGCTGCTGCCGTTGCCGTGCTTGTAGCGCCACAGGGCATTGGCCTTCCAGGCGGCGCCGGCGGCAACCAAAACGATCAGGGCAACTACGGTGCGGCGGAAGCGCCGGCCGGAGTTGCCCCGGGTGTACATCAAGGACATCAGCTACCTACTTTTTCCTGCTGGATCAGCCATTTGCCACCGCTACGCTGCAGCACGAGGGTCTTGGCGGCGGAGGATTTGAGCGTGGCGGAGGTGTAATTCTGCTTGAAGCGCACCGTGGCCTTGTCGCCGTTCTGGCTGACCTTGATGTCCTCGACCGATACCTGCAGCTTGCCGGGCTTGTCGATACGGCTGGCCCGTTCCTTCTCCCAGGCCTTGCGGTTGCCGCCGGGGGCCTGGAAATCGGGGGCGTAGAAGGAGAGATAGCCCTTCACGTCCTTGCGCGACCAAGCAGCTGCCCAGTTCTGCACGGCCTTGGTAACGGCGCCTTCGTCGGCGGCTTCGGCCTTGGCGGCTGCAGGAGCGGGCTTTTCGGCCTTGGCCGGTTCGGCGGCGGGCTTTTCCTTCTCCGGCTTGTCCAGCACGGTGACCTTGGCCGGCGTGCCCTTGGCCGCTTCCGGTGCCTTGGCCGCAGCAGCGGCCGGGACGGGGGCGGGAGCCGGGGTCGGCGCCGGGGCGGCAGCAGGCGCCGGGGCAGGGGCTGGCGTCGGAGCGGCAGCAGGCGCGGCGGCAGCGGGTACCTTGCCGCCGGGAGCCCGGGAAGAGCCGATCATTTCGCGGATCAGGGACAGCTTGGACTGGGCGTGGGCATTGGAGGAGTCCAGTTGCAGCGCCTTGTCGTAGGCCTGGCTGGCCAGCTTGGCATAGACGTCGCCCAGGTTCTCGTGGGCCACGGCGTAGGAAGGATGGGTGCGGATGGCCATTTCCAGGGCGGTGCGGGCCTTGTCGTACTGCTTCTGCTGGGCGTAGAGCACGGCCAGGTTGTTGTAGGGCTCCGGCAGTTCCGGGAAATCCTCGGTGAGCTTGGTGAAGACCGCGATGGCCTCATTGTTGCGATTCAGCTCGGTGAGGATGATGCCGCGCAGGAAGCGTCCCTGGGCGTCCTTGGGACGGGTGGCGATGTAGGCATCCACTTTTTCCAGGGCCTGGGCGTTCTGTCCCTGTCTGACCATCTTCTGGATATCGGTGATGGCAACGTCGGCCGCCAGGGAAATGTTGGCGGAACCGAGCCCGATCAGGGCGCCGATCAGCAGGGCCGGAAGCAGCCGGGAACGGCTGGAATGGCGCGGCAGGCGGGCAGCTGGCGAAAAGTGGGAACCCATCGTTGTGTTATACTCTCTCGGACGATTTGACGGTGTTTTGCATATGCCGAAGCGAACGCCGAACGGCTTTTTTCAGGCTTTTCGCAAAACTGCCCGATTCTAACAAAGAAGGGCGCCGGAGCGAAGTTGCCGGGCCATCGACCTGGTGAATTTCGGCGCCGTCCGCCCCCCGGGTTCCACGGCAGTTGCCGCTTGTATCCAGGCCTGCCGTCGGGCGGGTAAGCTCCCGCCCTTTCTTTTGCCCATCCGATAATCCCCATTTTTCTTTCTGCCCATGCTGAAAATCTATAACACCATCGCCCGGGAAAAGCAGGAATTCGTCCCCATTGAAGCCGGCAAGGTGAAAATGTATGTCTGCGGCATGACGGTTTACGATTTCTGCCACCTGGGCCACGCCCGGGTGCTGGTGGTATTCGATGCCGTCTATCGCTGGCTGCGGGCCAGCGGTCTGGACGTGACCTACGTCCGCAACATCACCGACATCGACGACAAGATCATCCGCCGGGCCGTGGAAAACGGCGAGACCATCGGCCAGCTGACCGACCGTTTCATCGCGGCCATGGATGAGGATGCCGCCGCCCTGGGCGTGCAGAAGCCCACCCACGAACCCCGGGCCACCGAGTACGTGCCCCAGATGCTGGGTCTCATCGGCCAGCTGGAAGCCAACGGCCTGGCCTACAAGGCCGCCGACGGCGACGTGAATTTCTCGGTGCGCAAGTTCCCCGGTTACGGCCGCCTCTCCGGCAAGTCCCTGGACGACCTGCGGGCCGGCGAACGGGTCGAGGTGGATTCGGCCAAGCAGGACCCCCTGGACTTCGTGTTGTGGAAGCACGCCAAGGCAGGCGAGCCCGCCTGGGAATCCCCCTGGGGTGCCGGCCGTCCCGGCTGGCACATCGAGTGCTCGGCCATGAGCTCCGATTTGCTGGGCAAGCATTTCGACATCCACGGCGGCGGCCAGGACCTGCAGTTCCCCCATCACGAGAACGAGATTGCCCAGTCCGAAGGGGCCCACGGTTGCACCTTCGTCAATTACTGGATGCACAACGGCTTCGTGCGAGTGGACGACGAGAAGATGTCCAAGTCCCTGGGCAACTTCTTCACCATCCGCGACGTGCTGAAGAAGTACGACGCCGAAGTGGTGCGCTTCTTCATCCTGCGCGCCCACTACCGCAGCCCCCTCAACTATTCCGACGCCCATCTGGACGACGCCCGGCAGGCCCTGACCCGGTTGTACACCGCCCTCAAGGCGGCGCCGGCGGAAGCGGTGGCGGTGGACTGGAACGAGGCCCATGCCCAGCGCTTCCAGGCGGCCATGGACGACGACTTCAACACGCCGGAAGCCCTGGCGGTGCTGTTCGACCTGGCTAACGAGGCCAATCGCAGCAAGGACTCAGCCGTGGCGGCCCAGCTGAAGGCCCTGGCCGGGGTGCTGGGGCTGCTGCAGCGCGATCCCCAGGCCTTCCTGCAGGGCGCCACGCCGGATGCGGCCGATGGCCTCAGCCCGGCGGAGATCGAGGCCCGCATCCAGGCCCGCATCGATGCCAAGAAGGCGAAGAACTTTGCCGAGGCCGACCGTCTGCGGGCCGAACTGCTGGCTGCCGGCATCGTGCTCGAGGACTCCGCCCAGGGCACCACCTGGCGCCGGGCCTGAAGCCGGGCCGTCTTCCGCTCTTTCGTATCCGCCTCCCGTCGGGAACGGGGGAAACAAAAAAGCCCGCCATCGGCGGGCTTTTTCTATGCTTGGTCGGTCTAGCGCAGGACCTTGCCGCCGTTGCCGATCACCGTCAGGTCCACGAAGCGGGAACCGTTGTGGTCGCTGGTGGAGTAGCTGACCCGGTAGCCGCCCAGGTCATAGCTGCCCATGCTTTCCAGGGCCGTGGTCAGCTTGTCCCGGGTGAGGTCCTTGCCGGCTCGCTTGATGCCTTCCACCATGACCTTGGCCATGGCATAGCCCTCGACGCCGTAGTAGGGAGACTGGCTCTGCTTGCCCATGGTGGTCATCAGCTTGCGGTATTCCCGCACCAGGGGGTTGGAGTCGTTCCAGGGATAGGGCATGACCTGGGAGATGCCGATGCCCCGGGCGTCGTTGCCCAGTTCCTTCACCAGCAGGTCGGCGCCCACCGGGGAGAGGGTCATGAACTGGGGGGTCTGGCCGTGCTTGCGCATCTGGCGCACGAACTCGGCGGTGGGCTTGTACAGGGTGACCATGATCACGGCCTGGGGCGTGACCTTGGAAATGGCTTCCACCGCCTTGGCCACGTCCAGGGAATTGCGTTCCACGGTGCCGACGGCGGAGGGGGCCAGGCCGTGCTTCTTCAGGGCGGCGGTGACGCCGTCCAGGCCGGACTTGCCGAAGCCGTCGTTCTGGTAGAAGACGGCGATGTTCTTCAGGCCGAGGGAGGCCAGCTGGCTGACGATGGCATCGGTTTCGTTGGCATAGCTGGCGCGCACGTTGAACATGTAGCGGTTCACCGGGTTGCGCAGGGTTTCGGCGCCGGAGATGGTGCCCACCAGGGGTACCTTGGCGCCGGAGAACACTTCCATGGCGGCAGTGGTGGGGGAGGAGCCGTAGAAGGCCAGCAGGGCGAAGGCCTTTTCGTCGTGGATCAGCTTCTTGGTATTGGCCACGGCCCGGTCGGTCTCGTAGCCGTCGTCCAGGGAAACCAGTTCCAGCTTGCGGCCGTTGATGCCGCCGCCCTTGTTGATCTGCTCGAAGTAGGCGGTGATGCTTTCCCGCATTTCCGTGCCGTAGATGCCGTTGGGGCCGGAGAAGGGGGCGGACATGCCGAGGGTGATGGTGCTGTCGGTGACCCCGTTCTCTGCCATGGCGGCGCCGGACAGCAGGGCGCAGGAGGCCATTAACAGGGATGCCAGACGGTGACGAAAGCGCTTCATTTTTCCCTCCTTGAGCGTCATTTTGTGGTGTGTTGTGGGGGAGGACTATGGCATTGGTCGGGCCGGATTGCAAGACGCCGCCTGGCTTTGCGGCCCGAAAAAAAGGCGGCCCGGAGGCCGCCCTGGTTTGTCTCCGGGACTACTGCCCGAAGAAATCCTTCACCTTGTCCATCCAGCTCTGGGCTTTCGGATTGTGGTTGGCGGAATCGCCCTGGCTGATCTCCTCCAGTTCCCGCAGCAGTTCCTTCTGGCGCTCGGTGAGATTGACCGGGGTTTCCACCACCACGTGGCACAGCAGGTCGCCGTGCACATGGCTGCGCACGCCCTTGATGCCCTTGCCGCGCAGGCGGAAGACCTTGCCCGACTGGGTTTCCGCCGGGATCTTGATCTTGGCGGCACCGTCCAGGGTGGGGATTTCGATTTCCCCGCCCAGGGCGGCGGTGGTGAAGCTGATGGGCATCTCGCAATGCAGGTCGTTGTGGTCCCGCTGGAAGACGGAGTGGGCCTTGAGGTGGATCTGCACGTAAAGGTCGCCCGGGGGGCCGCCATTGACGCCGTGTTCCCCTTCGCCGGCAAGCCGGATGCGATCGCCTTCGTCCACCCCGGCCGGAATCTTCACCGACAGGGTCTTGTGCTGCTTGACCCGGCCGGCGCCGTGGCAGGTGCCGCAGGGGTCGGGAATGATGCGGCCGGTGCCGTGGCACTTGGGACAGGTCTGCTGGATGGAGAAGAAGCCCTGCTGCAGCCGTACCTGGCCGCTGCCCTGGCAGGTGGGGCAGGTCTTGGGCTGGGTGCCGCTCTTGGCGCCGGAGCCGCTGCAGGTGTCGCAGACTTCCATGGTGGGGATGCGGATCTTGGTTTCCGTCCCCTTGGCCGCCTGCTCCAGGCTGATTTCCAGGTTGTAGCGCAGATCGGCGCCGCGGTAGATGTTGGAACGGCCGCCGCCGCCACCGCCGGCACGGCCGCCGAAGATGTCGCCGAAGATGTCGGCGAAGGCATCGCCGAAACCGCCGCCGCCAAAGCCACCGCCCCCGCCGAAGCCGCCGGCCTGGGGATCAACCCCGGCGTGGCCGTACTGGTCGTAGGCGGCCCGCTTCTGGCCGTCGGAGAGGATCTCGTAGGCTTCCTTGGCTTCCTTGAACTGCTCTTCGGCCTTGGGGTTATCCGGATTGCGGTCCGGATGGAATTTCATGGCCAGCTTGCGGTAGGCCTTCTTGATCTCGTCGTCGCTGGCATCCCGATTGACGCCGAGGACTTCGTAAAAATCTTTTTTTGCCATTTCAGCTCTCTAAAAGGCATGGCCGCAAAGCGTGCAAAGGGGCCTTCCGGCCTGGCTTTGCACGTCCTTGCGACCCATGGTCGGACCGGAAGAGGAGATTACTTCTTGTCCTTCACCTCGGTGAACTCGGCATCCACCACGTCGCCTTCCACGGTCTTCTCGCCGCCGGAAGCTGCACCGGCTTCGGCACCGGGGGCGCCGCCGGCAGCCTGCTGCTGGGCGTACATCTTCTCGCCCAGCTTCTGGGCGGCGGCGGCCAGGGCCTGGGTCTTGGCTTCGATCTCGGCCTTGTCGGTGCCGCGCACGGCGTCTTCCACTTCCTTGATGGCGGCTTCGATGGCGGCCTTTTCCTCGTCGGACAGCTCCTTGCCGTACTCGGTCAGGGACTTCTTGGTCATGTGCACCATGCCGTCGGCCTGGTTGCGGGCATCGGCCAGCTCATGGACCTTCTTGTCCTCTTCGGCGTGCAGCTCGGCATCGCGCACCATGCGTTGCACTTCTTCCTCGGAGAGGCCGGAGGAGGCCTGGATCTTGATCTTGTTTTCCTTGCCGGTGGCCTTGTCCTTGGCGGAGACGTGCAGGATGCCGTTGGCGTCGATGTCGAAGGTGACTTCGATCTGGGGCATGCCGCGGGGGGCCGGCGGGATGTCGGACAGGTTGAACTGGCCCAGGCTCTTGTTGCCGGAAGCCACTTCCCGCTCACCCTGCAGCACGTGGATGGTCACGGCGTTCTGGTTGTCGTCGGCGGTGGAGAAGACCTGGCTGGCCTTGGTCGGGATGGTGGTGTTCTTCTGGATCAGCTTGGTCATGATGCCGCCCAGGGTTTCGATACCCAGGGACAGGGGAGTCACGTCCAGCAGCAGCACGTCCTTCACTTCACCCTGCAGCACGCCGCCCTGGATGGCAGCGCCGACGGCCACGGCTTCGTCCGGGTTCACGTCCTTGCGGGGATCCTTGCCGAAGAACTCCTTCACCTTGTCCTGCACCTTGGGCATGCGGGACTGGCCGCCCACCAGGATCACGTCGTCGATGTCGCTGACCTTGATGCCGGCATCCTTCAGCGCGGTGGCGCAGGGAGCGATGGTGCGTTCCACCAGGTCGTCCACCAGGGATTCGAACTTGGCCCGGGTGATCTTCTGGGTCAGGTGCTTGGGACCGGAAGCGTCAGCGGTGATGTAGGGCAGGTTGATTTCGGTCTGCTGGGAGGAGGACAGCTCGATCTTGGCCTTTTCGGCGGCTTCCTTCAGGCGCTGCAGGGCCAGCACGTCCTTGGACAGGTCGGCGCCCTGTTCCTTCTTGAATTCGGTGACGATGTAGTCGATCAGGCGCTGGTCGAAGTCTTCGCCGCCGAGGAAGGTGTCGCCGTTGGTGGACAGCACTTCGAACTGGTGCTCGCCGTCGATTTCGGCGATTTCGATGATGGAGATGTCGAAAGTGCCGCCACCCAGGTCATACACGGCGATTTTCTTGTCGCCCTGCTTCTTGTCCATGCCGAAGGCCAGGGCCGCGGCAGTGGGTTCGTTGATGATGCGCTTCACTTCCAGACCGGCGATGCGGCCGGCGTCCTTGGTGGCCTGGCGCTGGCTGTCGTTGAAGTAGGCGGGCACGGTGATGACGGCCTCGGTCACTTCCTCGCCCAGGTAGTCCTCGGCGGTCTTCTTCATCTTGCGCAGCACTTCGGCGGAAACCTGGGGCGGGGCGATCTTCTTGTCGCGCACCTCCACCCAGGCATCACCGTTGTCGGCCTTGACGATCTTGTAGGGCATCAGGGCGATGTCCTTCTGCACTTCCTTCTCTTCGAAGCGGCGACCGATCAGGCGCTTCACCGCGAACAGGGTGTTGCGCGGGTTGGTCACGGCCTGGCGCTTGGCGGGGGCGCCGCACAGCACTTCACCGTCTTCGGCATAGGCGACGATGGAGGGGGTGGTGCGGGTGCCTTCGGAGTTTTCGATGACCTTGGGCTGGCCGCCTTCCATGATGGCGACGCAGGAGTTGGTGGTGCCCAGGTCGATACCGATGATCTTGCCCATGTTTCGTGTCCTTTCAGAGTGGCGGCGGTGGGGGCCTTCGGCCCGGCGCACCCGCCGGAATCAATACGAATTGCTTTCTGCACCCCAAATGGGGGTGGGGTCGGCTATTTCAAGGCTGTTTCCAGCCTTTTTTGCCGAAAATCAGGCGTCCTTGCCCTTGGCGACCATGACCATGGCCGGGCGCAGCACCCGGTCGGCGATGAGGTAGCCCTTTTGCAGCACATTCACCACGGTGTTGGGTTCCTGCTCGGACTCCACCATGCCGATGGCCTGGTGCTTGTTGGGGTCGAACTTCTGGCCCACCGGGTTCTCTTCCTTGACGCCGGATTTCTCGAAGGCGGAGAGGAGGTTCTTCAGGGTCATGTCCACGCCGACCCGCAGGGAGTCGGGGTTGGTGTCGGCCAGGGCCATTTCCAGGGTGTCCTTCACCGGCAGCAGGCTCTCGGCGAATTTCTCGATGGCGAACTTGGAGGCCTTGGCAATGTCTTCCTGGGCCCGGCGACGCATGTTCTCGGTCTCGGCCTTGGCCCGCAGCCAGGCGTCGTGGTGTTCCTGGGCGTTCAGTTCGGCCTGGCGCAGCAGCTCTTCCAGGCTCGGGGTGGTGTCGGTCTGGCCTGCAGCGGGCTGGGCCACGGATTCGGGGGCATTGGCATCGCCGCCCAGTTCCAGGGGTTCCTGAGGCTTGTTTTGATCTTGCATGGGGATTCTCCGGAAAAACTTTTCTCCACGTGGGGGCGCTCTCGGGGATTTCAAGCCCCGGGGCGTGATTAATTTCCGCCGGCCTCCGTCGGGGCTTTGCTAGCATCTGCCGATGCAGACCAAAACGCCTTGCGGGGACTGAACCATGCCGGAACGCATCGGCCGCTATGAAGTCGTCCGGGAACTGGGACGGGGAGCCACCTCCATCGTCTATCTGGCCCGGGACCCGCAGGCCGTGGACGAGTCGCGCCGTCAGGTGGCGCTCAAGCTGATGCGCCTGGGGGGGGAGAATGCGGCCCTCTCGCGGCGCCTGCTGAAGCTGTTCCAGACTGAGGGCAGCATTGCCCGGCGCCTGGACCATCCCCACATCACCCGGGTTTTCGACGCGGTGATGGAAGAGGTCAATGGGGAGCAGCGCACCTACATGGTCATGGAGTACGTGAATGGCACGCCCCTGGACCAGTTCTGCGCCATCGACCGCCTGTTGCCCATGCACCGGGTGGTGGGCATCATCTTCAAGTGCTGCCTGGCCCTGGACTACGCCTTCCGCCAGGGGGTGGTGCACCGGGACATCAAGCCGGCCAACATCCTCATCGATGCCGACGACGATCCCAAGATCACCGATTTCGGCCTGGCCCTGAATCTGCAGAAGGACGTGGGCAAGGATTCCACCTTCGTCATGGGAGTGGGTTCGCCGGCCTACATGTCGCCGGAGCAGGTCAAGGGTTATCCCCTCAACCACAAGACCGACCTCTATTCCCTCGGGGTGGTGCTGTTCCAGTTGCTTACCGGCCGCACGCCTTTCCGGGCCCCCACGTCGGCAGCCCTCATGTACAAGATCGTGAACATGGATACGCCCTCGGTCTGCGCCCTCAATCCGGCCATTCCGGAGGCCATGGACGGCATCATCCGCCGGGCCCTGGAGAAGGACCTTTACAGCCGCTACCGCAACGGGGCCGACTTCGCCAAGGACCTGTCCACCGTCCGCTACCAGATTCTGGACGAGGACGACACGGCCCGGGACATGGTCCGCTTCGACCGGCTGCGGCAGCTGCCCTTCTTCGCCAGCTTCGAGGATGTGGAACTGTGGGAGGTGCTGCGCATCAGCATCTGGCGCGAGATTGCGCCCAAGGTGAAGTTGATGCGGGAAGGGGACGAGGACCGGCGCTTCGGCATCATCGTCAGCGGCTATGCCGAAGTCTCCCGGGACGGACGCGCCATCTGTCGCCTGGGGGCCGGCGAGGTGCTGGGGGAAATGGCCTACCTGCATCCGGAAAGCCCGGAGCGCAGTGCCAGCGTGGTCACCCTGGAGTCCACCGTCTTCCTCGAGGTCAGCGGCCCGGCCCTGGAACTGGCCTCGGAAGAGCTGATCGAGCGCATGCGCCGTGCCCTCATGGCCCGGGTGGTGGAGCGGCTGCGGGAGGCGGACAAGATCCTGGCCCGCTTCGGCGACAAGGCGGTGGAGGGGGGCGGTGCCCGCAGCGGCGGCGTTGATTACGCCGAGCTCGACTGCGACCTGGAATTGCTGCCGCCCATCGAATAGCGGATTGACCGCCGCCGGCAGCGCCGCAACAAAAGAAAACGCCCGGAGGCTTGGTGCCTGCCGGGCGTTTTTTGTGGGCGGTCCGGGATCAGACCTTGAAGCGACCCACCGTGTTCTGCAGGGAATCGGCCAGGGCTTCCAAGGACTGGGCGGCGGCAGCCGTCTGCTCCACGGATTCGTTGTTTTCCCGGGCCATGGCGGCGATGGCCTCGATGCTGTCCGCCACTTCGCCGCTGACCCGACGCTGCTCGTCGGTGGCGCCGGCGATGGCATCCAGGCCGTGGCCCACTTCGGTGACGGAGCCGTTGGCGGCCTGCAGGATGTCGGCCACGTTGGTGACCGAAGCCTGGCTGGAGGACAGGTGGCCCAGGCCCTCTTCGATGGCCCGCCGCACATTGACCGACTGGGCCGAGAGGGTTTCGGTGATGGCATCGATCTCGCTGGCGGAGCGGGAGGACTTCTCGGCCAGTTTGCGCACCTCGTCGGCCACCACGGCGAAGCCCCGGCCCTGCTCGCCGGCCCGGGCCGCCTCGATGGCAGCATTGAGGGCCAGCAGGTTGGTCTGCTCGGCGATGTCCTTCACTTCCTGGGTCATCTTGTTGATGGCGTCGGTGTTGCGCACGAACTCATTCACCGACTCGGCCATTTCCTTGACCGTCTGTTCCACGTTGTTCATTTCCTCGAGCAGGTGGCCCAGGCTCTTGTTGCCTTCCTCGGAGCGCTTCAGGCTTTCCTGGGACTGCTGTTGCACGTGCTCGGCGCTCTGGGAAATGGCGGCGATGGACGACACCATCTGTTCCACGGCGGAGGCGGCAGTGACGGATTTCTCGTTCTGCTGGTGGGAGCCGTCGGCCACCTGGGAGGCGCTCTGGGCCAGGGCATGGGCCTTGGCGGAAACCTCGGTGGCGGACTGGCTGACCTGGCGCACCAGGGTGGAGAAGTTCTCCATCACCTGATTGAAGACGGTGGCGGCCAGGCCCACTTCATCCCGGCCCTTCACTTCCAGGCGGCGGGTGAGATCCCCTTCGCCGGTGGCGATGTCCTGCAGGCCGTGGGTCAGATGCTCGATGGGAATGGTGACGAAGTGACGGATGAACAGGTAGATCACCGCCAGCAGCAGCAGGCTGGCACCGAAGGCGGCGGCAGCGATCTTCAGGCGGAAGGCGTTGACCTCGGCGTCCACCTTGTCGAGGGAAACCTTCATGCTGACCAGTCCGAGGACGGACCCTTCCGGCACCTGGTGGCACATGATGCAGTTCTTGCCCAGGTAGTTGGTGGAAGCCAGGGTGGGGGTGACCACCCGCAGATAGGTGGCGCCGTTTTCTTCATGCACGGCGGTATAGGCCTTGCCGCTCTGCATCGCCTGTTGCTCGATGCTGTCCATGGGACGTTTGTCCTTGGTGTCGGGGCCGAAAATCTTGCTCACGGCTTCGCCGCGGACCACGTGCAGGTCCTTGATGACGGAGAGCTGTTTGATCTGGTCGAGGAAGACTTCGCGCTGGCCGACGGTGCCGGTGATCATCATGCCGGTGAGGCCGGCCATGGTCATTTCGTGGATGCTGCCGGCAAAATCCTTGGCTTGGCCGATGGCTGTTTCCCGATTGACTTCGGATTCCCAGACGATCATGCCTGTCCATACGGCAATGAGCATGAACCAGATGGCTGCGGTGAGGCGCACCCAGATTTTCAAATCGGCGATACGAGCCATAATCTCCCTTGGTCCTCGGCTTTAATTTGTCGGTCCTGCCGCTATACAGTCAAGTCCAGTTGTTGGATCGAGCCAACGCCTCCATTCTGCTGTAAAAACACGCCGGAAGCCAGCACTGAAGCCTGTAGCCGGTTCTGCGCCGTCTTCACCTCGAAGGGGGTGGCCAGATGTTGCAGGCCGATGGCGCCCACGCCCTTGTCTGCCAGGGAAAGTAGCTGGTCCCGGCCAGCCCCGTCTTTGATCCAGATTCTTAACTGTTCGAAAATGGGGTCGTTCTCGTCGATCCAGCCGTTGCGGTCGGCGTCGTAGGCGGCCAGTTCGGCAAAGCCGTCGCCGCTGCGGGTGCCGAACAGCTCGCCGCCGTCCGTGGCGCTGCCGTTGCCGTCCTTGTCGAAAACCAGGAAACCGCTGCCGCCGCTGGTGAAGTTGATCATGTCGTCCTTGCCGTCGCTGTCGATGTCGAAGGCGAAGCGCTGGTCGGTCAGCTGGGCGGCGGTGCCGGCGAAATTGAGCACCAGGGGGTCCTTCTTCACCGCATCGCCGGCGCGGAGGCTGACGCTGCTTTCCTCGTGGTAGAGCCGGCTCATGGCCAGGTTGAGGTCGAAGCTGATTTCCTTGCCGTCGCTGGTGCGCACCACCCCCTGGGCGGAGAAGGTGGTCTGCTCCATTTCCGTGTAGGACTCGTGGTGGTCGTATTCCACCCCGTAGCCGGCCTTGGCCGGTGCTGCGTCGGCCGGTACGCCGCCCGCTGCCTGGCCGGCCGCAAGCGTGCCCGTTTCGGCGCTGAGATCGGTCTGGCTGAGGAGCTCGATCTTGCGGCCGGTGAAGTACTCGATCAGGGTCTTGAGCAGGGCCAGCTTGGGGTCCAGCGTCTCTTCGGCCTTGGCGCCGGCAGCCTCCACCCCGTCCTGGGCCTGGGCCGCCAGGGCTTCCGGGGACAGGCTGACGCTGGTGGCCGGCGATGTCGGGGAGGCTGTCGCCAAGTCGCCGTTGCCTTCGAAGTCGGGTCGCCGGTCGCCGACCCAGACGCGCAGGCTTTCGCTGACTTCATGGTGTTGCAGGCTGGCGTGGCTGGCGGCCATCTGGACGTCGGCAGAGGCGATTTTCATGGGAGGCTCCGGGTGGCGGGTGGCTACCTCGTCTACGGCCTCCCGAAGCAAAGGTTGAGGCGTTTCTACACATCCACGCTGCGCAGCCAGCGGATCAGGTTGGCTGCATCCATGGCGCCGGCCTGGCGGGCCACTTCCCGGCCGCCGCGGAAGAGGGCCAGGGTGGGAATGCTGCGGATGCCGAAGCGGGCGGCCATGGCCGGTTCGGCTTCCGTATCCAGCTTGAGCAGGCGGTAATGGGGTTCCAGTTGCCGGGCCGCCTGGGCGAAGGCGGGAGCCATCATGCGGCAGGGGCCGCACCAGGGGGCCCAGAAATCCACCAGCAGGGGCAGGTCGGAGCGGCCCAGGTGGGCCTCCAGGGCGGCGCTGGTCACTGCCAGGGGCTCGCCGGTGAACAGCGCTGCCTTGCAGCGGCCGCAGGTGGGCTGTTCGGTCAGGCGCTGGGTGGGCAGGCGATTGACGGCCTGGCAGTGGGGGCAGACCAGGTGCAGGGATTCGGGGGCGGCCATGGCGAGCTCCTTGATTAGACTTGTCTAATATGGAGACGCGGCCCCGGTCTTCAAGAGGGGGTCAGCGGGAGGCGCCCCGGGCCTGGGCCCGCAGGGCGCTTTGCTCCAGGGCCGCCTGGTCCGGGGCTTCCCGGGTGGGCCAGCCTGAAAGGTGCGTCGTGACGATGTCGGCGAGGGCCTCGATCCAGTCCGGCCGCTCGTTGAGGCAGGGGATGTAGCCGTAGGTCTTGCCGCCGGCAGCGAGGAAATCGGCCTTGCCTTCCATGGCGATCTCCTCCAGGGTTTCCAGGCAGTCGGAGGTGAAGCCGGGGCAGATGACGTCCACCCGTTCCACCCCTTCCTTGGCCAGCCGGTGCAGGGTGGGGGCGGTGTAGGGCTGCAGCCATTCGGCCTTGCCGAAGCGGGACTGGAAGCAGATTTCCACCTGCTCCTTGGGCAGGCCCAGGGCTTCGCTGAGCAGGCGGCCGGTCTTCAGGCATTCGCAGTGGTAGGGGTCCCCCAGTTCCAGGGTGCGTTTGGGGACGCCGTGGAAGCTCAGCATGAGACGGTAGGAAGGGCCGGGCTGGCCGTTCTCCGCCCAGTACTGGCGCACGCTGGCGGCCAAGGCGGCGATGTAGCCGGGATGGTCGTGGAAATTGCGCACGGCGCGGATTTCCGGCTGGTTGCGGCTCTGCTGCAGCCAGGCGTAGGCCGCATCCAGGGCGGTGGCCGAGGTGCTGCCGGCGTACTGGGGATAGAGGGGCAGCAGCAGGATGCGGGTGCAGTTCTGCTGCTTCAGCCGCTCCAGGGCATCGGCCACGGAAGGCTGGCCGTAGCGCATGGCGTAATCCACCACCAGACGGTGGTCGGCCTGGCCCAGGACGCCCTTGAGCAGCTTGGCCTGGCGTTCCGTGTGCACCCGCAGGGGCGAGCCTTCAGGCAGCCAGACCGAGGCGTACTTGGCGGCCGACTTGGCGGGGCGGGTGTTGAGGATGATGCCGTTGAGGATGGGCCACCAGATGAGGCGGGGAATCTCCACCACCCGGGGGTCGGAGAGGAATTCTTTGAGATAACGGCGCAGGGCCGGCGCCGTGGGGGCGTCGGGGGTGCCCAGGTTGATCAGCAGAACCCCGGTCTGGGGGGCTGTGCCGTGCTTGAATTCGGGTTCCGGACGGAAAAAGGGCATCAGGTATTGGCCTGGTAGGTAAGGGCGGAGGAGAGCAGCTTGGCGGTGATGTCCACGATGGGGATGACCCGCTCGTAGGCCATGCGGGTGGGGCCGATGACGCCGACGGAGCCCACCACCTGGCCATTCACCTCGTAGGGGGCGGTGACGACGCTGCATTCGTCCAGGGGCGCCAGGCCCGATTCGCCGCCGATGTAGATCTGCACACCGTCGGCGTTGTTGGAGATGTCGAGCAGGCGCACCAGGCCGGTCTTCTGTTCGAAGAGGTCGAACAGTTCCCGCAGCCGCTTCATGTTGGAGGACAGTTCCTCCACTTCCAGCAGGTTCTTCTCGCCGGAGATGATGTACTGGCTGGCGCTGTCGTTCAAGGCCTGGTTGCCGGCCTCCAGGGCCGAGGCCATGAGGATCTTCAGGTCGTCCTGCAACTGCTGGATTTCGCCGGTGAGGCGCTGGCGGATCTGGTCGAAGTCCAGGCCGGCGTAATTGTGGTTCAGGTAATTGGCCGCCGTCGTCAGCTCCGACGGCGAGTAGGGCCGTTCGGTGAGCAGGATGCGGTTCTGTACGTCGCCGTCGGTGGTGACGATGATGAGCAGGATGCGTTTTTCCGAGAGGCCGAGGAATTCGATCTGGCGGATGGTCGGCGTCTTGCGCCGCGGCGTCACGACGATGCCGGCAAACTGGGTCAGTTCCGAGAGCAGGTGGGAGGCGTTGCCGATCAGCTGCTGGGGCTGGGTCTGGATCAGCTGCCCTTCCATCTCGTGGATCTGGTTTTCCTGCAGGGGCTGCACCGCCAGCAGGCTGTCCACGAACAGGCGGTAGCCCCGGGGCGTGGGAATGCGGCCGGCGGAGGTGTGGGGGCTGGCGATGAAACCCTGCTCCTCCAGATCCGCCATGACGTTGCGGATGGTGGCCGGCGACAGGTCCAGCCCGGAGAAGCGGGAGAGGGCGCGGGAGCCCACCGGTTGGCCTTCGGCGATGTACCGTTCGACCAGGGTCTTGAGCAGGATGCGGGCGCGGTTGTCGAGCATGAATCGATTTTACCGAAAATCGCCGGGGCCGCCAGGAGTTGCATCCGTGCCGTGCCGCCGGGGGCGGGGGGTTTTGTGGTTTAATGCGGGCCATGAAAGGCTCCGGTCACCATTCCCCTTCGCGTCCCATGGCACTTCCCCGCACCATTGCCCTGATTGGCAAATACCACAGCCCGGAAATTGCCGAATCCCTGCGTTCCCTCGGCCAGTATCTGAGCGAGCGGGGCGTCTCGGTGCTGGTGGAGGCCGATACGGCCGCCAATGTGGGGGAAAGCCGCTGGATGACCGGCGATTTCCAGTTCATCGGCGCCCATGCCGACCTGGCCATCGTCCTCGGCGGCGACGGCACCATGCTCAACGCCGCCCGCCACCTGGCCCGCTACAAGGTGCCCCTGGTGGGCGTGAACCAGGGTCGCCTGGGCTTCATGACCGACATTGCCCGCTGCGACATGCTGTCCTGCATGGAAGACCTGCTGGACGGCCGCTTCGTGCCGGAGGAGCGCCTGATCCTGGACGCCGAGGTGATCCGGGACGGCAAGGAAGTCTGCGCCAACCAGGCCCTCAACGACGTGGTGATGGACAAGGGCGCCATCGGCCGCATGATCGAATTCGAGCTGTTCATCGACGGCGAGTTCATCTACAACCTGCGGGCCGACGGCCTCATCATCTCCACTCCCACCGGCTCCACCGCCTACGCCCTCTCGGCCAACGGCCCCATCCTGCACCCGACCCTGGGCGGCATCGCCCTGGTGCCCCTCTGTCCCCATTCCCTGACCAACCGGCCGATCACGGTGTCGGACCGCTGCGAGATCGAGTTGCGGGTGATCCAGTCCGCCGATGCCCGGGTGCACTTCGACGGCCAGGTGGCCTTCGACATCCGTCCCGACGACTGCGTGCGCATGCGCCGCTCCGCCTACAACGTCTGTTTCCTGCACCCGCCCGGCTACAGCTACTTCGCCATGCTGCGTCAGAAGCTCCACTGGAGCAAACGTCCCAAGGGGCCCTGAACCATGCTGCAACGTCTGAACATTCGTGATTTCGTCCTGGTGGACCGGCTGGAGCTGGATTTCCAGGGCGGCTTCGGCGCCCTCACCGGCGAGACCGGCGCCGGCAAGTCCATCCTGGTGGACGCCCTGGCCTTCGTCCTCGGCGAGCGCGCCGACAGCGGCCTGCTGCGGGCCGGGGCCGAGAAGACCGAAGTGGGGGCCGAGTTCGACATCCGTGCCCTGGCCGAACTGAAGTCCTGGCTGGCGGAGAACGACTTCGCCGCTGACGATGACCTGCTGCTGCGTCGCATCCTGGATGCGGGCGGCCGTTCCCGGGCCTACATCAACGGCTCTGCCGCCACCCTGCAGCAACTGCGGCAGGCCGCCGAATGGCTGGTGGACATCCACGGCCAGCACGCCCACCAGTCCCTGCTGCGGGGCGAGGCCCAGCGCCAGCTGCTGGACGCCCATGCCGGCCATGCTGACCTGGCCCGCAGTGTCGGCGAAGCCTGGCGCACCTGGCGCGACGCCCGGGATTCCCTGGACGCGGCGGCCGAAGGCGGCGAAGCCCTGGCCCGGGAGCGGGAACAGCTGGAATGGCAGGTGCGGGAACTGGAGACCCTGGCCTTCTCCGCCGACGAGTGGGAAAGCCTCAACCAGGAACACAAGCGCCTGGCCCATGCCGCCTCCCTGCTGGAAGGGGCCCAGTTTTCCCTGGGCCTGCTGGCCGAAGGCGAGGGGGCCTGCGAAGCCCAGGTGCGTGCCGTGGCCTCCCGTCTCGACGGCCTGGCCGAATACGATCCGGCCCTGAGCGAAGTGGCCCAGCTGGTGCAGTCGGCCGAAGCCGAACTGGCCGAAGCCGTCAGCGCCCTGCGCCGCTACGCCGACCGGGTGGATCTGGACCCGGCCCGCCTGGCTGAGGTGGAACGTCGCCTGGAGGCCGTCATGGGTTGTGCGCGCAAGTTCCGCGCCCTGCCGGAGGAACTGCCGGAACTGTTGTCCCGCTGGCAGCAGCGTCTCGCCGAACTGGGCGAGGCGGGCGACCTGGCAGCCCTGCAGGCCAGGGTGGATGCGGCTCGCCAGCAATACGACAAGGATGCGGCCAAGCTCTCCAAGGCCCGGGCCAAGGCGGCCAAGGCCCTGGGCGACGAGGTCAGCCAGGGCATGCAGGAACTGGCCCTGGGCGGCGGCCGTTTCGAAATCGCTCTGGTGCCCGTGGCCGGTGGCAATGCCCACGGCTTGGAAAACATCGAATTCCGCATCGGGGGCCTGGCCGGCAGCGAGGCCCGCTCCCTGGCCAAGGTGGCCTCCGGCGGCGAACTGTCCCGCATCAGCCTGGCCATCCAGGTGGTCACCAGCCGCCAGGCCAGCGTCCCCACCCTGATTTTCGACGAGGTGGACGTGGGCATCGGCGGCGGCGTCGCCGAGGTGGTGGGGCGCCTGCTGCACCGCCTGGGCCGGGAGCGCCAGGTGCTGTGCGTCACCCACCTGCCCCAGGTGGCGGCCCGGGCCGACTGGCAGTGGCAGGTGGCCAAGTCCAAGGAGGGCGCCGCCATCAAGAGCCGGGTTACGCCTCTGGACGCAGCGGGTCGGGTGGAGGAAATCGCCCGCATGCTGGGCGGCGTGGAAATCACCGCCACCACCCGGCAGCACGCCAAGGAACTGCTCGGTCAGGGCTGAGCCCGACTTGGCCCCGGCCCTGGGCCTGGGCTATGGTGAGGTAATCTACTTTCCCGCAAACAGGGCTGTCGCCCCGCTGCAGCCTTGAGTGTCTGCCATGATCGGCTCCCTCTCAGCTTCCGGCATTGCCAGTGTCTATCCTGTCGCCACGGGAGGCGTTGCTGCACCCGTGCAGCGGCCGGCGGCCGGCGGCGCCAAGGCGGCCGAGAGCGGCAGCGGAGCATCTTCGTCGGGCAGTGGTAGTGCGGCGGCTTCAGGTGCCGAGTGGAACGGGGGCTACGGCCAGTCCCTGGGCAAGAACCCCTTCGCCGCTGCTGCCGGGAAGAGCGAGCTGTCGGAGGACGAGCAGCGGCAGGTGGAAAAGCTGAAGGAGACGGACCGCAAGGTGCGCGCCCACGAGCAGGCCCACATCGCTGCCGGCGGCGCCCTGGTCCAGGGCGGTGCCAGCTATACCTACGACAAGGGGCCGGACGGCCGCATGTATGCGGTGGCGGGAGAGGTTTCCATCGATGTGTCGCCGGGCCGCACGCCGGAGGAAAGTCTGGCCAAGGCCCAGCAGATCCGTGCCGCCGCCATGGCGCCGGCCGATCCTTCGCCCCAGGACCGGCGCGTGGCGGCAGGTGCCGCCAGGCTGGAGAGCAGCGCCCGGGCCGAGCAGGCGAAGCAAGAGTCAAGCGAGGCGACTGCGGCCCAGGAGGGAAGCGGTTCCACCGGAGGTGTGTCTGGAGAGCAAGCGTCGACGCCGGTTGCGGCCGAGGCTGCCGCGGCAGTTCCGTCTGGTGCGGCTTCTGGCGGTGGGGCCAGGGGAGAGGCGGCCTATCGGCTGGAGAGCGTGGGCGTCAGGGAAACGGCTATTTTCCGCTCCCGCGTCGATCTCTTCGCCTGAGGCGCGGATTCCGCCGCGGGGCGGTAGCGCTGCACGGCATTCTCGAAGAAGCCTTCGCTGCGCAGTTTTTCCACCGCGCTGCGGATGCGGGGCAGGTGGCCGAGCTGGGGGGATTTCTTCGACATCTGGGCCCACACCTCGGTCTTCTGCAGCATCAGGCGCGGCCAGGGCTGGCTCGGGTAGCCCCGCTTCTGCAGCAGGTGGTGCAGGGAGATGCTGTTGCCGGCGATGGCGTCCAGGCGGCCGCTGAGGAACATGTCCACCAGGGTTTCGTAGTCCCGCACTTCCACCTTGTTCAAACCGGCGTCGCCGTCGAAACGGGGGTTGAGGCGGATGTCCTTGACCAGGCCGATGCGCAGGCCCTGCAGGTCGTCATAGCTGCGCAGGGTGCTGCCGGGGCGGGCCAGCACCAGGGTGTGGAAGCTGAAGAGATAGCCCGCGTACTCGACGTAGGCATCCCGGTCGTCGGAGCGGATCAGATAGGTCAGGTCGCAGTCGCCGCTCTGCAGCTCCTTGCCGACCCGGCCATAGGGCAGGGTGTTCAGTTCCAGGCTGAGGCCGGTTTCCCTGGCCAGTTCCCGGCTGATGTCCACGAACACGCCGCTGAGCTGGCTCTTGCGTTCGCCGCCGCCGTCCCGGCTGTAGTAGGCCCAGGGTTCGCTGTGCATGAGGCCCACCCGCAGGCCGGCCGTGGCCGTGTCGCCGCTATGGGCGAGAGCCGACAGGCCCAGGCAGAACAGGGCCAGCGCATGGCGGGACAGGGATCGACGGGAAAACCCCATGGAGGCGCATAGGCGTAACGATGTAGAACAAAAGTTATACCCCGCCCCTCCCAGGGGGTCAAGCGCCGGTGCTCAGCAGGGTGGCGCCGCCGGTCAGGACGAAGACCAGGGCGGCGAGGCGGCGGATCCAGTCCAGAGGCAGGCGATGGGCCAGCTTTTCGCCGATCAGCACGGCCGGCACGTTGGCGATCATCATGCCCAGGGTGGTGCCCAGGACCACGGCGGCCAGGGAATCGAAGCGGGCGGCCAGGGCCACCGTGGCGAACTGGGTCTTGTCCCCCATCTCCGCCAGGAAGAAGGCGATCAGGGCCGTGATGAAGGCGCCGCGGGCCAGGGTCTTGGGGGTCTCGTCGTCGTCCAGGGTGTCCGGCTTCAGGGTCCACAGGCCGAAGGCGATGAACAGGATGCCCACCGACCAGCGCAGGATTTCCGGGCTCAGCAGGGAGGCGGCCCAGGCTCCGACGGAACCGGCCAGGGCATGGTTGGCCACGGTGGCGACGAAGATCCCGGCGATGATAGCCCAGGGCCGGCGCAGGCGTGCCGCCAGGACGAAGGAGAGAAGTTGGGTCTTGTCGCCGATTTCAGCCAGGGCGACCAGCAGGGTGGAGGTGAGGAGGGCGTCCATACAAAATAAAAGCCGGGGCAAGCCCCGGCGTCATGGCAAAGGAATGGGAGGGTCAGGCGTCGTGGGGCAGGTGGTGCTTGTCCACGTGGGCGTCCGGGGAGTTGCGGTGGGGACAGTTTTCCTTGAGGCACTCGGCGTAGAGGTAGAGGGCGTGCTCCTGGATGGCGAAGCCCCGTTCCTTGGCGATCTTGTTCTGGCGCCGCTCGATCTCGGGGTCGTAGAACTCTTCCACCCGGCCGCAATTGACGCAGACCAGGTGGTCGTGATGCTTGCCCTCGTTCATTTCGAAGACGGCACGGCCGGATTCGAAAAAGTGGCGTTCCAGGATGCCGGCCTGCTCGAACTGGGTCAGGACCCGGTAAACCGTGGCCAGGCCGATGTCCATGCCTTCGGCGATGAGGAGCTTATAGACGTCTTCGGCGGAGAGGTGGCGGACGTTGCTCTTTTCGAACAGGTCCAGAATCTTGAGTCGGGGAAAGGTGGCCTTGAGACCGATGCTCTTCAGGCTCTGGGAATTGCTCATGTCGCACCCTATTTGATAGGTTGGTCTGATTTTTTGGGCTATGATATACCGATTCACTTTGCTTGGACACCGCTGGAATCCAGCGTTTTGCCGCATGAGTCGCTTCCATATCCCTGCCTTTGATGGCCATTTCCGCCATAGTTCCCGGATTTTCCTTTCGGCCCTGGTCGTTTCCTCGACCTTGCTCGCCGGATGCTCCGTTCCCCGTATCGTCACCGAATACAAAATCGATGTGCAGCAGGGCAATGTCCTGACCCAGGATATGGTGGCCCAACTGCGCCCCGGGCTGAGCAAGGACCAGGTGCGCTACATCCTGGGGACGCCCATGTTGATGGACATTTTCCACGGTGAACGCTGGGATTACGTCTATCGGCTGGAAAAGGGCAAGACAGGGGAAACCGAGACCCGCAAGTTCTCCGTTTTCTTTGCTGACGGCAAGTTGGCCCGCGTCGGCGGCGACGTGGTGGCGGCCCAGGCCGGCGAGGCCGGCGGTGACGTGGTGCCGCCGACCCGGCAGCAGGTGATCGACCTTGGGTCCATTCCCGAGGACGGAAGTGTGCAGGCGCCGCCGCCCGACAGCGAGCGGGGCTTCTTTGGACGAATGCTGGATAAGGTTGGACTGTAATTCATGAGCAAGTTGCGTATTGCCGTGGCCGGGGCTTCCGGCCGTATGGGCCGGATGTTGATCGAAGCTACCCTGAAGGATGGCGAAGTGGTGCTGGGCGCCGCCTTTGACCGCCCGGGCAGCCCCGCTGTGGGCAAGGACGCGGGCGACCTGGTGGGCCAGCCCTGTGGCGTCCAGGTGCTGGATAGCGCCGAGACCGCCCTGAAACAGGCCGACTGCCTGATCGACTTCACCCGCCCCGAAGGCACCCTGGAGCACTTGGCCCTGTGCCGCAAGCTGGGCGTGGCCATGATCATCGGCACCACCGGCTTCGACGAGGCCGGCAAGGCCGCCATCCGCGACGCCGCCCAGGATATCCCGGTCGTCTTCGCCCCCAACATGGCGGTGGGCGTGAATCTGGTGTTCAAGCTGCTGGATGTGGCGGCCCGTATCCTCAATCAGGGCTACGACATCGAGATCGTCGAGGCCCACCACAAGCACAAGATCGACGCCCCTTCCGGCACCGCCCTGCGCATGGGCGAAGTGGTGGCCCATGCCCTGGGCCGGGACCTGAAGGAATGCGCCATCTACGGCCGCGAAGGCGTCACCGGCGAACGGGACCCCTCCACCATCGGCTTTGCCACCGTGCGCGGCGGCGACATCGTCGGCGACCACAACGTGATGTTCTGCGGCACCGGCGAACGGGTGGAGATCGCCCACAAGGCCGGCAGCCGCATGCCTTACGCCCTGGGCAGCCTGCGGGCGGCCCGCTTCCTGGCGGGCAAGAAGAACGGCCTGTTCGACATGCAGGACGTGCTGGGCCTGCGCTGAGCCTCCTCCGGGGGTGGCCGCGAAGCCGCTCCGGGCCGTGACGTGCTGCGCCGCGATTGCCCCAAAAGGGGGCAGTCGGCTATAATAGTGCGGTTAAAAAATCAATTCGTGAAAGCGGGAGGGCGCTGAGCCCATCCCGCTTTGCGTATGTACCCCGGTGAAACCGGTCCTGCCTGTGTGGCGGCAGGGCTGTCCGGGGTCCGACAGCGCGTCACGAGTACCACGAATTCGCCGCCCGGAGTCTTTTGTGTCCCTGCTTCCTGCCTTTTCGCCCGCCCTGCTTGCCCTGGCCGACGGCACCGTGTTCCGCGGTTACGCCATCGGTGCCGAGGGCACCACCAGCGGTGAAGTGGTGTTCAACACGGCCATGACCGGTTACCAGGAAATCCTGACCGACCCGTCCTACTGCCGTCAGATTGTCACCCTCACCTATCCCCACATCGGCAACACCGGCTGCAATGCGGAGGACTTCGAGTCCCGCGCCAACTTCGCCGCCGGCCTGGTCATCCGCGACCTGCCGATCCGCGCTTCCAACTGGCGTATCGAGCAGACCCTGCCCGACTATCTGAAGCAGCATGGCGTCGTTGCCATCGCCGGCATCGACACCCGCAAGCTGACCCGCATCCTGCGCGAAAAGGGCGCCCAGGCCGGCTGCATCATCGCCGGCGTGGCCGACGAAGCCAAGGCCTTGGCCGAAGCCCGCGCTTTCCCGGGTCTGGCCGGCATGGACTTGGCCAAGGTGGTCAGCGTCGATTCCCCCTACCAGTTCAGCGAAGGCGAGTGGACCCTGAAGGGTTACGCCGCCGCCCCCGCCGCCAAGTTCAAGGTGGTGGCATACGATTACGGCGTCAAGACCAACATCCTGCGCATGCTGGCTGCCCGCGGCTGCGACGTCACCGTGGTGCCGGCCCAGACTCCTGCGGCCGAGGTGCTGAAGTACAAGCCGGATGGCGTCTTCCTCTCCAACGGCCCCGGCGATCCCGAGCCCTGTGACTACGCCATCACCGCCATCCGTGAAATCCTGGCGGCCGGCGTGCCCACCTACGGCATCTGCCTGGGCCACCAGCTGCTGGCCCTGGCTTCCGGCGCCAAGACCCTGAAGATGAAGTTCGGCCACCACGGTGCCAACCATCCGGTCAAGGATCTGGACACCAACCAGGTGCTGATCACCAGCCAGAACCACGGCTTTGCCGTGGATGCGGACACCCTGCCGGCCAATGTGCGGGCGACCCACGTGTCCCTGTTCGACGGCTCCCTGCAAGGCATCGCCCGCACCGACGTGCCGGCCTTCTCCTTCCAGGGCCACCCCGAGGCGAGCCCGGGCCCCCACGATGTGGCCTATCTGTTCGACCGTTTCATCAAGCTGATGCAAGACAAAAAGGCCGAGGGAAAGTAACTCATGCCCAAGCGCACAGACATTAAGAGCATTCTCATCATCGGCGCCGGCCCGATCATCATCGGTCAGGCCTGCGAGTTCGACTATTCCGGCGCCCAGGCCTGCAAGGCCCTGAAGGCCGAGGGTTACCGGGTCATCCTGGTGAACTCCAACCCCGCCACCATCATGACCGACCCGGAAACGGCCGATGTGACCTACATCGAGCCCATCTCCTGGAAGGTGGTGGAAAAGATCATCGAAAAGGAGCGTCCCGACGCCCTGCTGCCCACCATGGGCGGCCAGACTGCGCTGAACTGCGCTCTGGATCTGGCCAAGCACGGCGTGCTGGAGAAGTTCGGCGTCGAGCTGATCGGCGCTTCCGAGGAAGCCATCGACAAGGCCGAGGACCGGGAAAAGTTCAAGGCCGCCATGACCAAGATCGGTCTGGGCTCCGCCCGTTCCGCCGTGGCCCACTCCATGGAAGAGGCCCTGCAGGTGCAGGCCATGATCGGCTTCCCGGCCATCATCCGTCCCTCCTTCACCCTGGGCGGTTCCGGCGGCGGCATCGCCTACAACAAGGAAGAGTTCGTCACCATCTGCGAACGGGGCCTGGAAGCCTCGCCGACCAAGGAACTGCTCATCGAAGAGTCCCTCATCGGCTGGAAAGAGTATGAGATGGAAGTGGTCCGCGACAGCAAGGACAACTGCATCATCATCTGTTCCATCGAGAACCTGGACCCCATGGGTGTGCATACCGGTGACTCCATCACCGTGGCCCCGGCCCAGACCCTGACGGACAAGGAATACCAGATCATGCGCAACGCCTCCATCGCGGTGCTGCGCGAGATCGGCGTTGATACGGGCGGCTCCAACGTGCAGTTCGCCATCAGCCCGAAGGACGGTCGCATGATCGTCATCGAGATGAACCCCCGGGTGTCCCGCTCCTCCGCCCTGGCCTCCAAGGCCACCGGCTTCCCCATCGCCAAGGTGGCGGCCAAACTGGCTGTCGGCTACACCCTGGACGAGCTGGCCAACGAGATCACCGGCGGCAAGACCCCGGCCTCCTTCGAGCCCTCCATCGACTACGTGGTCACCAAGGTGCCCCGTTTCGCCTTCGAGAAGTTCCCCACCGCCGATTTCCACCTGACCACCCAGATGAAGTCCGTGGGCGAGGTCATGGCCATCGGCCGCACCCTGCAGGAATCCCTGCAGAAGGCCCTGCGCGGCCTGGAAGTGGGTGTGGACGGCTTCGACGAGAAGACCACCGACCGGGAAGTGATCGAGACCGAACTGGCCGAACCCGGCCCCGAGCGCATCTGGTACGTAGGCGATGCCTTCCGCATCGGCATGACCCTGGACGAGATCCACCGCCTGACCCACATCGACCCCTGGTTCCTGGCCCAGATCGAGGACCTGCACCTGAAGGCCAAGTCCCTGGCCGGCCGCAGCGTCGATTCCCTGTCCCGGGAAGAACTGCTGGTGCTGAAGAAGTGCGGCTTCTCCGACAAGCGCCTGGCCAAGCTGCTGGCCACCACCCAGACCGCCGTGCGGGAGCGTCGCCACGCCCTCAACGTGCGTCCGG
This sequence comes from Azospira sp. I09, assembly GCF_009177135.1. Lineage (NCBI taxonomy): Bacteria > Pseudomonadati > Pseudomonadota > Betaproteobacteria > Rhodocyclales > Rhodocyclaceae > Azospira > Azospira sp. I09. The sequence goes on from NZ_AP021844.1 coordinate 306,193, forward strand.
TGTTCAAGCGCGTCGATACCTGCGCCGCCGAATTCGCCACCAACACGGCCTACATGTACTCCACCTACGAGGACGAGTGCGAGGCCCAGCCCAGCGACAAGAAAAAGATCATGGTCCTGGGCGGCGGTCCGAACCGCATCGGCCAGGGCATCGAGTTCGACTACTGCTGCGTGCATGCCGCCATGGCCATGCGCGAAGACGGCTACGAGACCATCATGGTCAACTGCAACCCGGAGACCGTGTCCACCGACTACGACACCTCCGACCGTCTGTACTTCGAGCCCCTGACCCTGGAAGACGTGCTGGAAGTGGTCAATGTGGAGAAGCCCGTCGGCGTCATCGTCCAGTACGGCGGCCAGACCCCGCTGAAGCTGGCGCGGGACCTGGAGGCCAACGGCGTGCCCATCATCGGCACCAGCCCCGACATGATCGACGCGGCCGAAGACCGGGAACGCTTCCAGAAGCTGCTGCACGAGCTGGGCCTGAAGCAGCCGCCCAACCGCACCGCCCGCAACGAAGCCGACGCCCTGGCCCTGGCCCAGGAAATCGGTTATCCCCTGGTGGTCCGCCCCTCCTACGTGCTGGGCGGCCGGGCCATGGAAATCGTGCATCAGCAGTCCGACCTGGAGCGCTACATGCGCGAGGCGGTGAAGGTCTCCAACGACTCTCCGGTGCTGCTGGACCGCTTCTTGAACGACGCCTGCGAAGTGGACGTGGATGCCCTGTCCGACGGTGACGAAGTCATCATCGGCGGCGTCATGGAACATATCGAACAGGCCGGCGTGCACTCCGGCGACTCCGCCTGTTCCCTGCCGCCTTACTCCCTGACCAAGGAAGTGACCGACGAGCTGCGTCGCCAGACCAAGCTGATGGCCAAGGCCCTCAACGTCTGCGGCCTGATGAACGTGCAGTTCGCCATCCAGAACGACACCGTGTATGTGCTGGAAGTGAATCCCCGCGCCTCCCGCACCGTGCCCTTCGTTTCCAAGGCCACGGGCCTGCAGCTGGCCAAGATCGCCGCCCGCTGCATGGCCGGCCAGAGCCTGAAGAGCCAGGGCATCACCAAGGAAGTGATTCCGCCTTACTTCTCCGTCAAGGAAGCGGTGTTCCCCTTCGTCAAGTTCCCCGGCGTCGATACCATTCTGGGACCGGAAATGAAGTCCACCGGCGAAGTCATGGGCGTGGGCACCACCTTCGCCGAAGCCTTCGTCAAGAGCCAGCTGGCGGCCGGCGTGAAGCTGCCCACCGGCGGCAAGGTGTTCCTCTCCGTCAAGGATTCGGACAAGACCAAGGCCGTGGATGTGGCCCGTGACCTGCACGCTGCCGGCTTCACCATCCTGGCGACCCGGGGTACCGGTGCCGCCATGGAAGCGGCCGGCATTCCGGTGACCGTGGTGAACAAGGTGACCGAAGGCCGTCCCCACATCGTGGACATGATCAAGAACAACGAGATTGCCCTGATCATCAACACGGTGGACGAGAAGCGCCAGGCCATCAACGATTCCCGCTCCATCCGGACTTCCGGACTGGCCGCCCGGGTCACCATGTACACCACCATCTGGGGTGCCGAGGCTGCTGCCGCCGGTATCCGCCAGGGTGGCGAACTGGTGGTTTATCCCATCCAGGCGCTGCACGCCCAGATTTCCTGATCAATCCTAACCCTCGCCGCCGGGAACGCCCCATCGGGGCGCCGGCGGTTTTGCTTTGATAGACGCGCTATGAGCAAGATTCCTCTGACCGTTAAGGGCGCCGAGAAACTTCGCGCCGAACTGCACCGCCTGAAGACGGTGGATCGGCCCAATGTCATTGCCGCCATTGCCGAAGCCCGTTCCCACGGCGACCTCTCGGAAAATGCCGAGTACGATGCCGCCAAGGAGCGCCAGGGCTTCATCGAGGGCCGGATCCAGGAAGTGGAAGGCAAGCTTTCCCATTCCCAGATCATCGATCCCCAGGCCCTGGATGCGGACGGACGCTGCGTTTTCGGCGCCACCGTCGATCTGGAGGACCAGGATTCCGGTGCCCAGGTGACCTACCAGATCGTGGGCGAGGATGAGGCGGACATCAAGGAAAGCAAGATTTCCTTCAACTCCCCCCTGGCCCGCGCCCTGATCGGCAAGTATGCCGGCGATATCGCCCAGGTGCAGGCTCCGGGCGGCCTGCGGGAGTATGAAATCCTCGACGTGCGTTACGAATAAGTCCGGCGTAACCCATCATGTCCCGGGCCCTGTTCAACCGATCTGCCGCTGTCCTGGCAGGGGTGGCAGGGCCTTGGTTTTTGTCTTGAACCAAAGATGACCAAGCCTGCCGTCCTGTCCCGCCTGGCCACGGCGCTCTGCCGCGGACTGCTGGTCCTCTGGGTCGGTGCCCTGTGGGCGGTGGGTTACCTGGCCGCGCCGGCGCTGTTTGCCAGCCTGCCCAGGCTGGTGGCCGGGGAAGTGGCGGGCAAGCTGTTCTTCATCGTCGGCTGGATCGGCATGGTGGCCGGCATCCTGCTCCTGGCTTATGTGCGTCGCACCCAGGTGGCCGGCCGCGAGCGGCGGCTGCGTCTGCTGTTGCTGTCGGTGTTGTGGCTGCTGGCGGCGGCCCAGCTGTTCTGGCTGCAACCGGTGATTGCCGGCATCAAGGCCCAATTGCCTCCTTTGCCGCCGGACGTGGCGTCCCTGGGGCCGGAGTTCGCCTTCTGGCATGCCTTGTCCAGCGCCCTCTACCTGCTGCAGAGCCTAGCGGGGCTGATTCTGGTGATGCTGGGGGGGGTGGAGAGCCGGCGGCCTGCTGTGGCCTGACCACCGGCGTGCCTGTTCAGGCCTGGAAGCTGCGCTTGGTGCGGCGGGGGGCGGAGCGGGGACGGCGCTGGGGGGTGGCCTTGACCGGCTTGCCGGCGGCGTCCAGAGTGGGGCGCCACAGTACCAGCAGTTTGCCGATGTGCTGCACCGGGGCAGCGTCGAGTTGCTGGCAGATTTCCTGGAGGAACTGTTCCCGTTCTTCCCGGTTGTCGTTGTACACCCGGACCTTGATGAGCTCATGGCTCTTCAGGGAGGCGTCGATCTCCTTCATCACCCCTTCAGAGAGGCCGTTCTGGCTGATGCTGACGACGGGGTCGAGGGAATGGGCACGAGCTCGCAGAGCGCGGCGCTGGTCGGCATTGAGGGAAAGCATAGGAAGCACCTGATTCAAAACGCGGATTCTACTGGATGGCACGTTCCAAGACCAGCAAGGCGTGGCTGCAAGAACACGTCAATGATCATTTTGTCCATCGGGCCAAGGCCGAGGGCTGGCGTTCCCGCGCCTCCTTCAAGCTGCTCGAGATCGACGACAAGGACAAACTCCTCAAGCCCGGCGAGGTGGTGGTGGACCTGGGGGCGGCCCCCGGCGGCTGGTGCCAGGTGGCCGTGCAGCGGGTGGGGGAGGGCGGCAAGGTGTTCGCTATCGACCTTCTGGAAATGCAGGGTATCGCCGGGGTGGACTTCATGCAGGGGGATTTCCGCGAGGAATCGGTGCTGCGGGAGTTCGAGTCGCGCCTGGCGGGGCGCCAGGTGGGGCTTGTACTTTCGGATATGGCCCCCAATATATCGGGAGTGAACGTTTCCGATCAGGCGCGCTCCATCTATCTGTGCGAACTGGCCCTGGAATTCGCCCGGGAGCACCTCAAGCCGGATGGCGCATTCCTCGTCAAGGTCTTCCAGGGCAGCGGTTTCAACGAGTTCCTGGCGGCCATGCGGGAGACCTTCGAGGTGGTGGCGACACGCAAGCCCAAGTCGTCCCGGGATCGCAGTCCGGAACTCTATCTGCTCGGCCGGCGTCTCAAACATGGTGGGTCCGTATAGCCCCGCCTGCTGTCAGACCGGCTTTCGGTTTAGAATGGACCATTCGTGGCATTCGAGGTTTAGCCGCCGTTGAGCGGCGAGAGGAGCACACTTGAACAACATGTTTAAAAACCTGGCCATCTGGCTGGTGATTGGCCTGGTCCTGATGACGGTGTTCAATCAGTTCAACAACCGTCAGGTTGCCCAGAACTCCATGGAATACTCCCAGTTCATCGACGAGGTGAAAGCTGGTCGTATCAACAAGGTGGTGATGGAAGGCCGCACCCTCAAGGCCACCACGACGGAAGGCAAGCGCGTCACTTCCTATTCGCCGGGCGACATCTGGCTGGTTTCCGACCTGCTCAAGTACGGCGTCAAGATCGAGGCCAAGCCGGATGAAGAACCCTCCATGCTGATGAGCATCTTCGTCAGCTGGTTCCCCATGCTGCTCCTCATCGGCGTCTGGGTCTTCTTCATGCGCCAGATGCAGGGCGGCGGCAAGGGCGGTGCCTTTTCCTTCGGCAAGTCCAAGGCCCGCATGCTGGACGAATCCAACAACACCGTCACCTTTGCCGACGTGGCTGGCTGCGACGAGGCCAAGGAAGAAGTGTCCGAGCTGGTGGATTTCCTGCGGGACCCCTCCAAGTTCCAGAAGCTGGGCGGCCGCATTCCCAAGGGCGTGCTGATGGTGGGCAACCCGGGGACGGGTAAGACCCTGCTGGCCAAGGCCATCGCCGGCGAGGCCAAGGTGCCGTTCTTCTCCATCTCCGGCTCTGATTTCGTGGAAATGTTCGTCGGCGTGGGCGCGGCCCGGGTCCGCGACATGTTCGAGAACGCCAAGAAGCACGCCCCCTGCATCATCTTCATCGACGAAATCGACGCCGTCGGCCGCCAGCGCGGCGCCGGCCTGGGCGGTGGCAACGACGAGCGGGAACAGACCCTGAACCAGCTGCTGGTGGAAATGGACGGTTTCGAGGGCCATACCGGCATCATCGTCATCGCCGCCACCAACCGTCCCGACGTGCTCGACCCCGCCCTGCTGCGTCCGGGCCGTTTCGACCGCCAGGTGGTGGTGCCCCTGCCCGACATCCGCGGCCGGGAGGAAATCCTCAAGGTGCACATGCGCAAGGTGCCGGTGGCCGGTGACGTGCGTGCCGACATCGTGGCCCGCGGCACCCCTGGTTTCTCCGGTGCCGACCTGGCCAACCTGGTGAACGAAGCCGCCCTCTTTGCCGCCCGCAGCAACAAGCGCCTGGTGGACATGGAGGACTTCGAGAAGGCCAAGGACAAGATCATGATGGGCGCCGAGCGCCGCAGCATGGTCATGAGCGAGGAAGAAAAGCGCAACACGGCCTACCACGAGTCCGGCCATGCCGTTGTCGCCAAGCTGCTGCCCAAGGCCGACCCGGTGCACAAGGTCACCATCATTCCCCGGGGCCGGGCCCTCGGTGTCACCATGCAGCTGCCGGTGGAAGACCGTTACGCCTACGACCGGGAATATCTGATGAACCGCATCGCCATTCTCTTCGGCGGCCGCATCGCCGAAGAGGTGTTCATGAACCAGATGACCACCGGCGCTTCCAACGACTTCGAGCGGGCCACCCAGATGGCCCGGGACATGGTCACCCGCTACGGCATGACCGACGCCCTGGGCCCCATGGTCTATGGCGAGAATGAAGGCGAAGTGTTCCTCGGCCGTTCCGTCACCACCCACAAGAACGTTTCCGAAGCCACCATGCAGCTGGTGGACAAGGAAATCCGCCGCATCATCGACCAGCAGTACGGCCTTGCCCGCAAGCTGCTGGAAGACAACCGGGACAAGGTGGAGGCCATGACCGCCGCCCTGCTGGAGTGGGAAACCATCGACGCGGACCAGATCAACGACATCATGGAAGGCAAGGAACCGCGCCCGCCCAAGGCGCCCCAGACGCCGCCCAAGTCGTCCGCCGACAGCAATTCCCCGGGCGCTGCGCCCAGCGCTGCCGCCACGGCCTGATCACGGCCTGGTTGCCAGGCGTTACAATACGGGGCCGGGAGGATCATCCTTCCGGCCTTTTCTTTTGTCTGCTGTTCACATGTCCCTTTTGCGCTGCGGGAAATTCACCCTTTCCCTGGAACGGCCCCTGATCATGGGGATCGTCAATCTCACCCCCGACTCCTTTTCCGGCGACGGCCTGGCCACCGATGCAGAACGGGCCGTGGCCCACGCCCGGGCCCAGATTGCGGCCGGTGCCGACATGCTGGACCTGGGGGCCGAATCGACCCGTCCCGGCGCCATCCCGGCCACCGCGGAGGAAGAACTGGAGCGGCTGCTGCCGGTGCTGGCGGCCCTCAAGGATTGCGGCGTGCCCCTCTCGGTGGATACCTACAAGCCGGAAGTGATGCGGGCCGTGCTGGCGGCCGGCGCCGACATGATCAACGACATCGCCGCCCTGAGCTATCCCGGTGCCCTGGAGGCCGTGGCCGACAGCGATTGCGGCCTCTGCCTCATGCACATGCAGGGCGAACCCCGCACCATGCAGCAGCAGCCCAGCTACGGCGATGTGGTGGCGGAGGTGCGGGATTTCCTGGCCCGGCGGGTTGTCGCTGCCCGGGCCGCCGGCATCGCCGACGAGCGCCTGGTGCTGGACCCGGGCTTCGGCTTTGGCAAGACCCTGGAACACAACCTGGCCCTGTTGCGCCACCTGCCGGAAACCACGGTGGACGGCCTGCCCGTCCTCGCCGGCATGTCGCGCAAGACCATGCTGGGCGCCCTCACCGGCAAGCCCGTGGCAGACCGGGTGGCGGCCAGCGTGACGGCCCATCTCCTGGCTGCCCAGCGCGGTGCCCGCATCCTGCGGGTGCATGACGTGGCCGCCACCCGGGACGCCCTGACCGTCTGGCAGGCCGTGGCCGCCTGAACACTGAAAGTTACGAGGACAACCATGAGCAGAAAATATTTCGGTACCGATGGTGTGCGGGGCCGCGTCGGCGAAGCGCCGATCACGCCGGATTTCGCCATGCGCCTGGGTTACAGCGCCGGCCAGGTGCTGGTGGCCCAGGACGGGCTGCCCGCCGGCGAGCGTCCGGCGGTGCTGATCGGCAAGGACACCAGGATTTCCGGCTACATGCTGGAAGCAGCCCTGGAGGCCGGTTTTTCCGCCGCCGGCGTCGATGTCTGCCTGGTGGGGCCCATGCCGACCCCGGCGGTGGCCTACCTGACCCGGGCCCTGCGGCTGCAGGCCGGCATCGTCATCTCCGCCTCCCACAACCCCTTCTACGATAACGGCATCAAGTTCTTCTCGGCCCAGGGCACCAAGCTGCCGGATGCGGTAGAACATGCCATCGAGGCCGGCGTGGAAGCGCCCATGGGCTGCGTGTCCTCGGACCGCCTGGGCAAGGCCCGGCGCATCGACGACGCCCGGGGCCGCTACATCGAATTCTGCAAGAGCACCTTCCCCAACGATCTGGACCTGCGCGGCCTGAAGATCGTGGTGGACTGCGCCCATGGTGCCGCCTACCACATCGCGCCGGACGTCTTCCACGAGCTGGGGGCGGACGTGGTGGCCATCGGCAACCGTCCGGACGGCCTCAACATCAACGCCGCCGTCGGCGCCACGGCGCCCAAGGCCCTCAAGGAAGCGGTGCTGGGCCAACGGGCCGATCTGGGCATCGCCCTGGACGGCGACGGCGACCGGCTGGTGATGGTGGACGGGGGGGGCAACGTCTACGACGGCGACCAGCTGCTCTACGCCATCGTCCGCGGCCGCCAGGCCCTGGGCCCGGTGGCCGGCGTCGCCGGCACCCTGATGACCAACCTGGCCCTGGAAGATGCCCTCAAGGCCCTGGACATTCCCTTCGCCCGGGCTGCCGTGGGCGACCGCTACGTGCTGGAAAAGCTGGTGCAGAACGGCTGGCTCTACGGCGGCGAGAATTCCGGCCACATCCTCTGCCTCGACCGGCACACCACCGGCGACGGCATCATCGCGGCGCTGCAGGTGCTGGCGGCCCTGCGCCAGCAGGGCGGTAGCCTCAAGGCCCTGCTCGGCGACCTGGTGCTGTATCCGCAGAAACTGATCAACGTGCCCATGCCCAAGGGCTTCCCCTGGCAGGACAGCCCGGCCATTGCCGCGGCCCAGCGGGCGGTGGAGGCGGAGCTGGACGGGCGGGGCAGGGTGCTGCTGCGCGCTTCCGGCACCGAACCCCTGTTGCGGGTGATGGTGGAGGGCCGGGACGGCGAGCTGATCGCCCGTCTGGCGGAGAACCTGGCCGGTGCCGTGCGCCAGGCCGTCGGCGAATAAGGCAGGGCGGTATTCTTCCCGGGGCTATCCCGGGGAGGCAGGAAGGGCGGGCATCCTGGCAATGGCATGGCGAAGATGCCCGTCTTTACTTGATCTTGGCTGGCCTTTCCGGTGGAAGAGGGGGCCGGTCCGGATTTATTACAGCGATGTAACGGAAGTGTAATAGTGGCTAGGTAGACTCCGCAGGGTAGTGAAATGCACCGTCTTATGCGTGTAACCCCTCCAAGGAGAAAACCTGATGAAATTTGCCAAAATCGCCGCTGCCCTGGGTCTTGCCGGCCTGGCCGTTTCCGGTATCGCCCACGCCCAGTCCGCACTGGTGAAGGTGGATGGCTCTTCCACCGTGTATCCCATTACCGAGGCGGTGGCCGAGGATTTCCAGAAGGAAAAGAAGAACGCCATCAAGGTGACCGTGGGTATTTCCGGCACCGGCGGCGGTTTCAAGAAGTTCTGCCGCGGCGAGACCGACGTTTCCAATGCCTCCCGTCCCATCCTGAAGAAGGAAATGGACGCCTGCAAGGAACTGGGCATTGCCTACTACGAACTGCCCATTGCCTATGACGCCCTGACCGTCATCGTCAATCCCCAGAACAACTTCATCAAGAACATGACCGTGGCCGAACTGAAGGCCATCTGGGAACCCGCCGCCCAGGGCAAGATCACCAACTGGAACCAGGTGAACCCGGCCTATCCGGACGTGCCCCTGAAGCTCTACGGTCCCGGCGCCGATTCCGGTACCTTCGACTACTTCACCGAAGCCGTGGTCGGCAAGGCCAAGTCTTCCCGCGGCGACTACACTGCCTCCGAAGACGACAACGTGCTGGTGCAGGGCGTTTCCCGCGACAAGGGCGGCCTGGGCTACTTCGGCTACGCCTACTACATCGAAAACCAGAAGAAGCTGAAGGCCGTGTCCATCGACAACGGCAAGGGCGGCGTCCTGCCTTCCCCCGAGACCGTGGAGAACGGTTCCTACGCTCCCCTGTCCCGTCCCATCTTCATCTACGTGAACGCCAAGTCCCTGGAAAAACCCGAGGTCAAGGAGTTCGTCGAGTTCTACCTGAAGAACGCCCCCAAGCTGGTCAAGGAAGTGAAGTACGTGGCCCTGCCCGGCAAGGTGTATGAAGCCAACCGGGAACGCCTGGCCAAGAAGAAGGCCGGCACCGTCTTCGGTGGCACTGAAGCTGTCGGCATGAAGATCGAAGAACTGATCAAGCGCGAAGCTCAACTCTAAGCTGTTGCAGCAGGGCGGCCCGTTGTGGCGGGCCGCCTTTTTTGAGCCCCGGCCCTGCCGGACTCCATTAGAATGAGCCCCGAAAATCCCGTTATGTCTTCCACCCTTGTATCGGATGCGCCTGTGGCCGTACCCCTTGACCATGTGAGCGAGCGTTTCGTGCGGCGGCGTACCCGCCACCTGCGCGAAACCATCATTGAATTCATCCTGCTGGCGGCAGCCCTGGTTTCCGTGGCGACCACGGCCGGGATCGTCTTTATCCTGGTGAAGGAGTCCCTGGTCTTCTTCGACCACGTGCCCCTCATCGACTTCCTCACCGATACCCAGTGGACGCCTCTGTTTGACGATGCCCATTTCGGCATCCTGCCCCTGGTTTCCGGCACCCTGGTGAGCTCCGGTGTGGCCCTGTTGGTGGCCATTCCCCTGGGGACCATCATCGCTATCTACCTTTCCGAATTCGCCCCCTTCAAGGTGCGCGAAATCGCCAAGCCCTTCCTTGAATTGCTGGGCGGCGTGCCGACCATCGTCTACGGCTACTTCGCCCTGATGTTCATCACCCCGCTGCTGCAGCAGATTTACCCGGATCTGCCCGGCTTCAACCTGCTGTCCGCCGGCATCGTCATGGGCATCATGATCGTGCCCTACGTCAGCTCGGTGGCCGAGGACGCCATGCGCGCCGTGCCCATGAGCCTGCGTGAGGGCTCCTACGCCATGGGCGCCACCCGCTTCCAGACGGCGGTCAAGGTGGTAGCGCCCGCCGCCACTTCCGGCCTGGCCGCCGCTTACATCCTGGGCATCTCCCGGGCGGTGGGCGAGACCATGATCCTGGCCGTGTCCGCCGGCATGCAGCCCAACCTGACCTGGAATCCCCTGGAGCCGGCGGCCACCATCACCGCCTACATCGTCCAGGTGGCCCTGGGCGACCTGCCCCACGGTTCCGTGGGCTACCAGACCATTTTCGCCGCGGGTCTGACCCTGATGCTGATTACCCTGTTCTTCAACGTCATCGGTCACATCATGCGCAAGAAGTTCCGCGAGGCTTACTGATCATGAGCGATACCGCTGTCGTTGCTGCCCGTCTGCAGGAAATCCGCCGCATCATCGCGCGCCACAAGCGCTGGGATCTCCTGTTCGCCCTGCTCGGCTTGTGCGCCCTGATGCTGGGCGTGCTGACCTTCGTTTCCCTCTTCGCCCAGATGGTGGTGGAAGGCGGTCCCCGCCTGTCGGTGGATTTCTTCACCAACTTCCCCTCCCGTCGTCCGGAGCAGGCGGGCATCCTCTCCGCCTGGGTGGGCTCCACCCTGGTGATGATCGTCACCGCCCTGGCCGCCGTGCCCCTGGGCGTGGCCGCCGGGGTCTACCTGGAGGAATACGCGCCGAAGAACCTGATGACCGACATCATCGAGATCAACGTCACCAACCTGGCCGGCGTGCCCTCCATCGTCTATGGCCTGCTGGCCCTGGGCATCTTCGTCTATCAGTTCGGCTTCGGCCAGAGCATCCTCTCCGCCGGCCTGACCCTGGCCCTCTTGATCCTGCCGGTGGTCATTGTCGCCACCCGGGAGGCCATCCGCGCCATTCCCATCTATGTGCGGGAAGGTGCCTACGGTTGCGGTGCCACCCAGTGGCAGGTGGTGCGGGATCACATCCTGCCCTATTCCTCCGCCGGCATCCTCACCGGGGTCATCATCGGCATGGCCCGGGCCATCGGCGAGACGGCGCCCATCATCACCATCGGCGCCCTGACCTTCATTGCCTTCCTGCCGCCGGCACCCTTCACCGGCGAGCCCATGGCCGGTCCCTTCGACTGGGTCTTCGCCCCCTTCACGGTGATGCCGATCCAGATGTTCAACTGGACCTCCCGTCCCGAAGAGGCCTTCCACCAGAATGCGGCCGCTGCCGGCTTCGTCCTGGTGCTGATGACCCTGACCATGAATGCCCTGGCGATCTGGATCCGCTATCGCCTGCGCAAGAACATCAAGTGGTAAGGCCGGACCTCGCCCTCTATCGAATTGATCGTGCCTGCCTTTAACAGGCGCTCCAACAGGAATTAATCCATGACCACTGCAACCCCGATCGTCAAGGCCGAAGCGAAGGACCTGAATTTCTTCTACGGCGGTTTCCATGCCCTCAAGGGTCTCAACATGCCGGTCTACGAGAAGAAGGTGACGGCCCTGATCGGTCCTTCCGGCTGCGGCAAATCCACCTTCCTGCGCTGCTTCAACCGCATGCACGATCTCTACCCGGGTAACCGCTATCAGGGCGCCATCAACTTCTTTCCCGACCAGACCAACCTGCTGGCCGAGAAGGTGGATCCCATCGAAGTGCGCATGCGCATCAGCATGGTGTTCCAGAAACCCAATCCTTTCCCCAAGTCCATCTACGAGAACGTTGCCTATGGCCTGCGCGTGCGCGGCGAGAAAAAGCGCACCGTGCTCGACGAGAAGGTGGAGGAGGCCCTGCGCGGCGCGGCCCTGTGGGACGAGGTGAAGGACCGCCTGGACGATCTGGCCTTCAATCTTTCCGGCGGCCAGCAGCAGCGCCTGTGCATCGCCCGGGCCCTGGCTACCGATCCCGAACTGCTGCTCTTCGACGAGCCCACTTCCGCCCTGGACCCCATCGCCACCGCCAGCATCGAAGAGCTGGTGTCCGAGCTGAAGGAAAAGGTCACCATCCTCATCGTTACCCACAACATGCAGCAGGCGGCACGGGTTTCCGACTTCACGGCCTACATGTACCTGGGGGAACTGATCGAGTTCGGCATCACCGACCAGATTTTCATCAAGCCCCAGAAGAAGCAGACCGAGGACTACATCACCGGCCGCTTCGGTTGATTGTCCTTTTTTGCGAGTGGCGGAATTTGCCATAAATCATAGAAACGGCCGGCCTTCCCGGCCGTTTTTCTTGGTTTGCGGCGCATGCGGTATCTCCGGTTTTGCATTGACCCGGGAGTCTTCTAAAAGATATAATTAAAAAGTTTTATGCACTCCCGTTTTGGGGGCGCTTCACCTGATCCGAGTCTTTAAGTCATGCGCCAAAAACTGGTTGTTGGAAACTGGAAGATGCATGGCGGCTTGGCAGCCAACCGTTCCCTGCTTCAGGGTGTGGTTGCCGGGGTGAAGGGGCTTGCCGCTGCGGTCGAGTGTGCCGTTTGTGTTCCCTATCCGTACCTGGCTCAGGCCCAGCAGGAGCTGGCTAAGACTGAAGTGAGTTGGGGGGCGCAAAACCTGAGCGAGCAAGTCTCGGGGGCATTTACCGGTGAGGTAAGTGCGGCAATGCTCAAGGATTTTGGCTGTCGCTATGTCATCGTCGGCCACTCGGAGCGCCGGGCGCTCTATGCCGAGGATGACGGGCTGGTGGCAAAGAAGTTCAAGCAGGCTCTGGCGGGTGGGTTGGTGCCGATTCTGTGTGTCGGTGAAACCCTGGTTCAGCGGGAGTCCGGTCAGACGGCTGAGGTGGTTGCTGCCCAGTTGGATGCAGTCCTGGATGCGGCGGGTGTTGAGGTTTTCGCCGGAGCAGTGGTTGCCTATGAGCCCGTGTGGGCCATCGGTACCGGCCTCACGGCTTCTCCCGTCCAGGCTCAGGCGGTGCATGAAGGGATTCGTGCCCGACTGGCGGTAAGAAATGCAGAAGTGGCTGCCGGAGTGCGTGTGCTCTACGGTGGCAGCGTCAAGGCGGGGAATGCGGCGGAGTTGTTTGCCAAGCCCGATATCGACGGGGCTTTGGTCGGCGGCGCATCCCTGGTGGCGGAAGAATTCGTGGCCATTTGTCGTGCGGCTGCCTTTTGAGAAAAGAGTGACATGAATTACCTGTTTTCTGTGGTGTTGGTGGTGCATATCCTGGCGGCCCTGGGGATCATTGGTTTGGTCCTGATCCAGCATGGCAAGGGTGCCGATATGGGGGCTGCGTTTGGTAGCGGTGCGTCCGGCAGTTTGTTCGGCGCTACTGGTTCTGCCAACTTCCTGTCCCGTACCACCGCCATCCTCGCGATCGTTTTCTTTTCGACCAGCCTGGCGCTCGCCTATCTTGCTTCGGCCAAGCCGAAAAATAGTGGCAGTGTGATGCAGGAAGCTGTACAATCCGCGCCTGCTTCTGCGCCGAATGGCGCGCCGGCTGTGGTTGGCGGCGATGCCGCCGCTGCAGCGGCAGATGCTGGAGTTGGTTCGAAAGCGAAAGACATTCCCAAGTAATTTTTGGGTTTGGTTCTCTGGTACGGAAAGCAGAAGTCCTCGAATTGCCGTGCCAGAGTGGCAGTGCCGACGTGGTGAAATTGGTAGACACGCTATCTTGAGGGGGTAGTGACGTAAGTCGTGCGAGTTCGAGTCTCGCCGTCGGCACCAATTGCAACGAAGTCCAGTGGTTCCGCCAGGGGTCGTTGGGCTTCAGAACGAAGCGATAGCGCGGCGGATCATGCTGGAAAACTACTTCCCGATCTTATTATTCATTCTGGTCGGCATCGCCATCGGTGTTCTGCCGATTGTCCTTGGTTGGCTGATTGCTCCCAACCGTCCCGACGCTGAAAAGCTCTCCCCCTACGAATGCGGCTTCGAAGCCTTCGAAGACGCCCGTATGAAGTTCGATGTGCGGTATTACCTGATCGCCATCCTCTTCATCCTGTTCGACCTGGAAATTGCCTTCCTCTTCCCCTGGGCCACGATTTTCAAGGAAATCGTCAATACCGAGGCCGTGAAGTGGTTTGGTTTCGCCGAAATGATGGTTTTTATCGCCATTCTGGTGGTCGGATACATCTACGCCTGGGTCAAGGGCGCGCTGGAGTGGGAGTAAGCGTATGGCTATCGAAGGTATTCTGCAGGAAGGTTTTGTCACGACTACCGCTGACAAGCTGATCAACTACATGCGTACGGGCTCCCTGTGGCCCATGACGTTCGGTCTGGCCTGCTGCGCCGTGGAAATGATCCACGCCGGCTGTTCCCGCTACGACCTGGACCGCTTCGGTATCGTTTTCCGTCCCAGCCCCCGTCAGTCCGACGTGATGATCGTGGCCGGCACCCTGACCAATAAGATGGCTCCCGCCCTGCGCAAGGTCTACGACCAGATGCCGGAGCCCCGCTGGGTCATCTCCATGGGTTCCTGTGCCAACGGCGGTGGCTACTACCATTATTCCTATTCCGTGGTGCGCGGTTGTGACCGCATTGTGCCGGTGGATATCTACGTTCCGGGCTGCCCCCCGACCGCTGAAGCCCTGCTTTACGGTCTGGTGCAGCTGCAGAACAAGATCCGCCGTACCAATACCATCGCCCGCTGATCCTGGAGAGTTCCCATGTCCAAACTGGAAACCCTTGGCCAGAGCCTGCAGGCGCAGTTCGGTGAGCGCCTCAAGAGTCTCAAGCTGGCCCTCGGTGAAGCGACCATCGAAGTCGATGCCGCCGATTATCTGCAGGTGATGCAGGAGTTGCGCGATTCCGAAGCCCTGTGTTTCGACGAGTTGATCGACCTGTGCGGCGTCGATTACTCCACCTACGGCAACGACGGCTGGAGCGGCAAGCGCTACGCGGTGGTGGTCCACCTGTTGTCGGTGGCCAAGAACTGGCGTCTGCGGGTGCGTGTCTTCGCGCCGGATGATGCCTTCCCCGCGGTGGATTCCGTCGTCAATGTCTGGAGTTCCGCCAACTGGTTCGAGCGCGAAGCCTTCGACCTGTTCGGCATCGTTTTCCCGGGTCACGAAGATCTGCGCCGCATCCTGACGGATTACGGCTTCATCGGCCATCCTTTCCGCAAGGACTTCCCCATTTCCGGTTATGTCGAAATGCGCTACGACCCGGACCAGGGTCGGGTGATCTACCAGCCGGTGACCATCGAACCGCGCGAAAACACGCCGCGCATCGTGCGCGAAGAGAATTACGGGGACGTCTGATATGGCCGAAATTCGTAACTACACCATGAACTTCGGGCCCCAGCACCCTGCGGCCCACGGTGTGCTGCGCCTGGTGCTGGAGCTCGACGGCGAAGTCGTGCAGCGCGCCGATCCGCACATCGGCTTGCTGCACCGGGCTACCGAGAAGCTGGCGGAAACCCGCACCTGGATTCAGTCCGTGCCCTATATGGACCGTCTGGACTATGTGTCCATGATGTCCAACGAGCATGCCTACTGCCTGGCCGTTGAAAAGCTGCTGGGCATCGAGGTGCCGGTCCGTGCCCAGTACATCCGCGTGATGTTCGACGAGATCACCCGTCTGCTCAACCACCTGCTGTGGATCGGCTGTCACGGCCTGGACGTGGGTGCCATGGCCATGGTGCTGTACACCTTCCGCGAGCGGGAAGACCTGGTCGATGCCTACGAGGCCGTTTCCGGTGCCCGCATGCACGCAGCCTACTACCGTCCGGGCGGCGTCTATCGCGACCTACCGGACCGCATGCCCCAATACACCGAGAACCGCTTCAAAAGCGCGTCCACGGTCAAAACCCTGAACGAGAACCGCACCGGTTCCCTGCTGGATTTCCTGGAAGACTTCACCAATCGCTTCCCGACCTATCTGGACGAGTACCACACCCTCCTGACCGACAACCGGATCTGGAAGCAGCGTCTGGTGAACGTCGGCGTGGTCAGCCCCGAGCGCGCCCTGCAGCTCGGCTTCACCGGCGCCATGCTGCGCGGCTCCGGCATTGCCTGGGACCTGCGCAAGAAGCAGCCGTACGAAGTCTATGCTGATCTGGATTTCGACATTCCCGTCGGCGTGAACGGCGACTCCTACGACCGCTATCTGGTGCGTATGGAAGAAATGCGCCAGTCCAACCGCATCATCAAGCAGTGCATCGACTGGCTGCGCAAGAACCCGGGTCCGGTCATCACCGACAACCACAAGGTTGCACCGCCGGCCCGCGAAGGCATGAAGTCCAACATGGAAGAGCTGATCCACCACTTCAAGCTCTTCACTGAAGGCATCCACGTGCCCGAAGGCGAGGCCTATGCCGCCGTCGAGCATCCCAAGGGCGAGTTCGGCATCTATTTCGTCTCCGACGGTGCCAACAAGCCGTATCGCATGAAAATCCGTGCTCCTGGCTACGCCCACCTGGCGGCCATGGACGAGATGGCACGGGGCCACATGATCGCCGACGTGGTGACGATCATCGGCTCCCAGGACATCGTTTTTGGCGAGATTGACCGCTGATGCTGACTCCCGAATCCCTCAAGAAGATCGACCGCGAGGTCGCCAAGTATCCGGCTGATCAAAAGCAGTCGGCGGTGATGGCATCTCTGGCGATCGCCCAGGAAGAAAAAGGCTGGCTGGCCGACGAAACCATCGAGTTCGTCGCCAACTATCTCGGCATGCCGCCCATGGCGGCCCTGGAAGTGGCCTCCTTCTACAACATGTACGATCGCAAGCCGGTGGGCAAGTACAAGCTCACCGTCTGCACCAATCTGCCCTGCGCCCTGACCGGCGGCGAACACGCCGGTGAGTATCTGCAGCAGAAGCTGGGCATCCGCTACGGCGAGACCACTCCCGATGGCAAGTTCACCCTGGTCATGGGTGAGTGCATGGGAGCCTGCGGCGACGCCCCGGTGATGATCGTCAATAACCGGTCCATGTGCAGCCACATGAATCCGGAACAGATCGACCAACTGCTGGCGGAGTTGAAATAATGGCCATTCTGGGAGCGATCAACCCCACCCTGACCGCCGGCTGGAACGGTGACGCGGGCTGGAGCCTGAAGGATTACGTGGCCCGCGGCGGCTACGAGGCCCTGAAGAAAATCCTGGCGGAAAAGATTCCCCAGGAACAGGTCATTGCCGAAGTGAAGACCTCCGTCCTGCGCGGACGGGGCGGCGCCGGTTTCCCCACCGGTCTGAAGTGGAGCTTCATGCCCCGCTCCTTCCCCGGCGACAAGTACGTGGTCTGCAACTCCGACGAGGGCGAGCCTGGCACCTTCAAGGACCGGGACATCCTGCGCTACAACCCCCATTCCGTGATCGAAGGCATGGCCATTGCCGCCTACGCCATGGGGGCCACCCGCGGCTACAACTACATCCACGGCGAAATCTGGGAAGTGTACAAGCGCTTCGAGGATGCCCTGGACGAAGCCCGTGCCGCCGGTTTCATCGGCCAGAACATCCTGGGCTCCGGCTTCAACTTCGAACTGTTCGCCCACCACGGCTACGGCGCCTACATCTGCGGTGAAGAAACCGCCCTGCTGGAGTCCATCGAAGGCAAGAAGGGCCAGCCCCGCTTTAAGCCGCCGTTCCCCGCCTCCTTCGGCCTTTACGGCAAGCCCACCACCATCAACAACACCGAGACCTTCGGCTCCATCCCCTTCATCATCCGGGACGGTGGCGAGAAGTTCCTCAACCTGGGCAAGCCCAACAACGGCGGTACCAAGCTGTTCTCCATTTCCGGCCACGTCAATCGTCCCGGCAACTACGAGATTCCGCTGGGCACCCCCTTCAGCACCCTGCTGGAGATGGCCGGCGGCGTGCGCGGCGGTCGCAAGCTCAAGGCGGTGATTCCCGGTGGCTCTTCCGCTCCGGTGCTGCCCGGCGACGTGATGATGGAATGCACCATGGACTATGACTCCATCAGCAAGGCCGGCTCCATGCTGGGCTCCGGTGCGGTCATCGTCATGGACGAGACCACCTGCATGGTCAAGGCCCTGGAGCGCCTCTCCTTCTTCTATCACGAAGAGTCCTGCGGCCAATGCACTCCCTGCCGTGAAGGCACCCCCTGGCTGTACAAGGTGGTGAGCCGCATCGAGCACGGCCTGGGCCGTCCCGACGACCTGGATCTGCTGGATTCCGTCTGCGAAGGCATCATGGGCCGCACCATCTGCGCCCTGGGCGACGCCGCCGCCTTCCCCGTGAAGAGCTTCATCAAGCACTTCCGCGACGAATTCGTGCACCACATCGAACACAAGACCTGTCTCGTGCCCAAGGATGTCCAGCGGGCGGGTAGCGGGTTCTTCAAGGCTCAGAACTGAGGCTTAAGCGACATGCTTGAAATCGAAATCGACGGCAAGAAGGCCGAGGTACCCGACGGCAGCACGGTGATGGATGCCGCGCAGCAGGTGGGTGTCTACATTCCGCACTTCTGCTACCACAAGAAGCTTTCCATCGCCGCCAACTGCCGCATGTGTCTGGTGCAAGTGGAGAAGGCGCCCAAGCCGCTGCCGGCCTGTGCCACTCCCGTGACCAACGGCATGAAGGTGTTCACCCACTCCGAGCTGGCCGTCAAGGCCCAGAAGGGTGTGATGGAATTCCTCCTCATCAACCACCCCCTGGACTGCCCCATCTGCGACCAGGGCGGCGAATGCCAGCTGCAGGATCTTTCCGTGGGCTACGGCGGCGTCAAGAGCCGCTACCAGGAAGAGAAGCGGGTGGTGTTCCACAAGGACATCGGCCCCCTCATCTCCATGGAGGAGATGAGCCGTTGCATCCACTGTACCCGTTGCGTGCGCTTCGGCCAGGAGATTGCCGGCATCATGGAACTGGGCATGGCGAACCGGAATTTCCATTCCGAGATCACCACTTTCATGGCCCGCACCGTGGATTCCGAGCTGTCCGGCAATGCCATCGACCTGTGCCCGGTGGGTGCCCTGACCTCCAAGCCTTTCCGCTACAGCGCCCGCACTTGGGAACTGCAGCGTCGCAAGTCCGTCAGCCCCCACGATTCCCTCGGCGCCAACCTGGTGGTCCAGGTCAAGGGCAACAAGGTCATGCGCGTTCTGCCCCGTGAAAACGAGGAAGTGAACGAGTGCTGGATTTCCGACAAGGACCGTTTCTCCTACGAAGCCCTGAACAGCGAAGAGCGCCTGACCAAGCCCATGGTCAAGCAGGGCGGCGAATGGAAGGAAGTGGAGTGGAACGTGGCCCTGGATTACGTGGCCCACGGTCTGAAGGACGTCTCCCGTGAATTCGGCGGCGATGCCCTGGGCTTCCTGCTGTCTCCCCACGCCACCCTGGAAGAACTGGCTCTGGCCAAGAAACTGGCGGCCGGCCTGGGTTGCGACAACGTGGACTTCCGCCTGCGTCAGCGCGACTTCTCCGCCGACGGCAAGCGTGCCGGCACTCCCTGGCTGGGCCTGAAGCTGGCCGAGATCAAGGATCTGGACGGTGCCCTGGTGGTCGGTTCCTTCCTGCGCAAGGATGCCGCCCTCTTTGCCCAGCGCCTGCGCCAGGCCGCCAAGAAGTTCACCAAGGTGAGCTTCATCGATGTGGCCGGCGACGATCAGCTGATCAACACCCATGCCCGTCTGACCCTGGCCCCGGCCGACCTGATCCGCGGTCTCGGTGCCGTGGTCAAGGCCGCTGCCCAGATCAAGGGCGTGGCAGTGCCCGCCGGTCTGGACAGCCTCAATCCCTGTGAAACCGCCCAGAAGATCGCCCAGTCCCTGGTGGATGGCGAGAAGAAGGCCGTGTTCCTCGGCAGCGTGGCCCAGCAGTCCGGCGACGCCGCCCAGCTGCAGGTGCTGGCCAACGAACTGGGCAAGATCACCGGCGCCACCGTCGGCTTCATCGGCGAGGCTGCCAACAGCGTCGGCGGTTATGTGGCCGGCGCTCTGCCGGGCAAGCTCAATGCCCGCACCATGCTGGAACAGCCCCGCCAGGGCTATCTGCTGCTGAATGCCGAGCCCGAGTTCGACTTTGCCAATGCCCAGCAGACCCTGGCCGCCCTCAAGCAGGCCAAGCTGGTGGTGTTCATGTCCGCCTTCAAGCACGCGCCGGCCCTGGAGTACGCCGATGTGATGCTGCCCGTTGCCCCCTTCACCGAAACTGCCGGTACCTTCGTCAATGCCGAAGGCCGCGTGCAGAGCTTCAACGGTGTGGTGCGGCCCCTGGGCGAAGCCCGTCCGGCCTGGAAGATCTTCCGCGTCCTGGGTAATGTGCTCAACCTTTCCGGCTTCGATTACGAAAGCGCCGAAGCAGTGCGCGACGAGTTGCTGGGGCAGGGCACCGAATTCGCCGCCGGTCTCGACAACGGCATCAGCGGTGTGAATGTGGCACTGGCCCCGGCCCCTGCCGGTCTGCAGCGGGTGGGCGATGTGCCCATCCACTTCGCCGACACCCTGGTGCGTCGCGCGCCTTCCCTGTTGCGCACCCGTGACGGGCAGGCCCCCGTGGCCCGCATCGACGGCGCCACGGCAGCCCAGTTGGGTCTGGAAGAGGGCGCCCAGGTTCGTGTGCGCCAGGGCGACGGTGCTGCCACCCTGACCCTGAAGCTGGACGAAGGGACTCCTGCCGGTTGCGTGCGGGTTCCCGCCGCCCATGCCGCCACTGCGGCCTTGGGTGACCTGTTCGGCACCATCACCGTGGAGCGTGCATGATGGATATGCTGCAGCAATTCATTCAGGGCGTTTTCGGCCCCGCCTGGCCGGTGGTCTGGAACCTGCTCAAGATCGTCGCCGTGGTTGCCCCCCTGTTGCTGGGTGTGGCCTACCTGACCTACTTCGAGCGCAAGGTCATCGCCTACATGCACGTGCGGATCGGTCCCAACCGGGTCGGTCCCCTGGGCCTGATCCAGCCGATCGCCGACGGCCTCAAGCTGTTGCTGAAGGAAATCATCGTTCCGTCCGGTGCCGACAAGTGGGTCTATCTGATTGCTCCCGGCTTGGCCATCGCTCCGGCGCTGGCTGCCTGGGCGGTGGTGCCCTTTGCCGACGGCCTGGGTGTGGCCAATATCGATGCCAGCCTGCTCTACATCATGGCCATCGCCTCCATGGGCGTGTACGGCATCATCCTGGCCGGTTGGGCTTCCAACTCCAAGTACGCCTTCCTCGGTGCCATGCGTTCCGCGGCCCAGATGGTGTCCTACGAAATCTCCATGGGCTTTGCCCTGGTGACCGTACTGATGGTGTCCAACAGCCTGAACCTCACCGAAATCGTGCGGGCCCAGGATCACGGCATCTTCGCCGGCATGGGCCTGACCTTCCTTTCCTGGAACTGGCTGCCCCTGCTGCCCATGTTCATTGTCTATCTGGTCTCCGGCGTGGCTGAAACCAACCGGGCCCCGTTCGACGTGGTGGAAGGTGAATCCGAAATCGTGGCCGGCCACATGGTGGAATACTCCGGCATGGCGTTCGCCCTGTTCTTCCTGGCCGAATACGCCAACATGATCCTGATTGCAGCCCTGACCTCCCTTTTGTTCCTGGGCGGCTGGCTGTCTCCGGTGGGATTCCTGCCCGACGGCTTCTTCTGGCTGGCCGCGAAGATGTCCTTCGTGCTGTTCCTGTTCCTCTGGTTCCGTGCCACCTTCCCGCGCTACCGTTTCGACCAGATCATGCGTCTGGGCTGGAAGGTGTTCATTCCGGTTAGCCTGGTGTGGTTCACCGTGGTCGGCGTCTGGATGATGTCGCCCCTGAACATCTGGAAGTGAGGATTACACCATGGGTGCCATGAAAGATATTGTTAAGAGCCTGTTCCTCAAGGAACTGTTCCAGGGTATGAGCGTTACCGGGCGCTATTTCTTCGCCCGCAAGATCACCGTTCAGTATCCGGAAGAAAAAACTCCGCAAAGTGCGCGCTTCCGTGGCCTGCATGCCCTGCGTCGCTACCCCAACGGGGAAGAGCGCTGCATCGCCTGCAAGCTGTGTGAAGCGGTCTGTCCGGCGATGGCCATCACCATTGAAGCGGCTCAGCGGGATGACGGTTCCCGTCGCACCACGCGCTACGACATCGACCTGACCAAGTGCATCTTCTGCGGTTTCTGCGAAGAAGCCTGCCCGGTCGATGCCATCGTCGAAACCCGCATTTTCGAGTATCACGGCGAAAAGCGCGGCGATCTCTACTACACCAAGCAGATGCTCCTGGCCAACGGCGACCGCTACGAAGCGCAGATCGCCGCTGACCGTGAAGCCGATGCCAAATTCCGCTGACGGGACCTGAAATGGAATTCAAGACTGTCGTTTTCTACTTCCTGTCGGCGATTCTGGTTTACGCCGCCCTGCGGGTGATCACTGCCCGTAACCCGGTCCATGCCGCCCTGCATCTGGTGCTGTCCTTCTTCAGCGCCGGTGGCGTATGGGCGCTGCTGCAGGCCGAGTTCCTCGCCATCTCCATCGTTCTGGTCTATGTCGGCGCGGTGATGGTGCTGTTCCTCTTCGTCGTCATGATGCTGGACATCAACATCGACCGCATTCGCGAGGGCTTCTGGAACTACCTGCCCCTGGGGGCCGTGGTCGGCCTGCTGATGGTCGTGGAAATGGGCGCCATCCTGGGTAGCCAGTACCTCGGCGCTGCCGAAGCCCAGGTGCCCCAGACTGCCGCCGGTGTTTCCAACGTCAAGGAACTGGGGCGTCTGCTCTTCACCGAGTACGTCTATCCCTTCGAACTGGCGTCGGTGATTCTGCTGGTGGCCCTGATCGCCGCCATCGTCCTGACCCATCGGGGCGCCAAGAAGACCAAGTACACCGATCCTGCCAAGCAGGTGTTCGTGAAGGCAGCCGACCGCATCCGCGTTTTGCAGATGCCGGCCGAAAAACAGGACTAAACAACGTGGCTGCGGCCTGGCCGCAGTCTGCTGAAGAAGGATAAGGGAGGCCCCTTGCTTACTCTGTCGCATTTCCTCGTGCTTGGCGCGATTCTCTTCGCCATCAGCGTGCTCGGTATCTTCCTTAACCGGAAGAACCTGATCGTGCTGCTCATGGCGATCGAACTGATGCTGCTGGCGGTGAACATGAATTTCATCGCGTTCTCCCACTACATGCAGGATCTGGCCGGGCAACTTGCCGTTTTCTTCATCCTCGTCGTCGCCGCGGCCGAATCTGCAATCGGCCTCGCCATTTTGGTGGTGCTGTTCCGCAATCTGCGCACCATCCATGTGGATGATCTGGACAGCCTGAAGGGTTAAGCATCTATGGATATGAAGAGCCTCTATCTGCTGGTTCCCCTGGCCCCCCTGGCGGGTGCCATCGTCGCCGGCCTGTTCTGCCGCGTCATTCCCCGCTGGCTGGCCCATACGGCCACCATCCTGGGGGTGGCCGTGGCGTTCATCACCTCCATCGTCATCTTCCAGGATGTGCTGGCGGGTGGCCGTTTCGACGGCACCGTCTATCAGTGGCTGGCCAGTGGCAAATACAAGTTCGAAGTCGGTTTCCTGATCGACAAGCTGACCGTGACCATGATGCTGGTGGTGACTTCCGTCTCCCTGATGGTGCACCTCTACACCATCGGTTACATGAAGGAAGACCCCGGCTACAACCGCTTCTTCAGCTACATCTCGTTGTTCACCTTCTCCATGCTGATGCTGGTGATGAGCAACAACTTCATGCAGCTCTTCTTCGGCTGGGAAGCCGTGGGCCTGGTTTCCTACCTGCTGATCGGCTTCTGGTACACCCGTCCCACCGCCATCTTCGCCAACATGAAGGCCTTCCTGGTGAACCGGGTCGGTGACTTCGGCTTCATCCTCGGCATCGGCTTGGTGCTGGCCCATTTCGGCAGCCTGCAGTACAAGGAAGTCTTTGAAATGGCGCCCCAGTTGGCTGGCAAGACCATCAACATCTGGGGTTCTGCCGATTGGTCCCTCATGACCGTGACTTGCATCTGCCTGTTCATCGGCGCCATGGGCAAGTCCGCCCAGGTGCCGCTGCACGTGTGGCTGCCCGATTCCATGGAAGGCCCGACCCCCATCTCCGCCCTGATCCACGCGGCGACCATGGTGACTGCCGGCATCTTCATGGTGGCGCGCATGTCCCCGCTGTTTGAGCTGTCCGACACGGCCCTGTCCTTCGTCCTGGTGATCGGTGCCACCACCGCCCTGTTCATGGGCTTCCTCGGCATCATCCAGAACGACATCAAGCGCGTGGTGGCCTATTCCACCCTGTCCCAGCTGGGTTACATGACCGTGGCCCTGGGCGCTTCCGCCTATTCCGTGGCCATCTTCCACCTGATGACCCACGCCTTCTTCAAGGCCCTGCTGTTCCTCGGTGCCGGTTCCGTCATCATCGGCATGCACCACGATCAGGACATGCGCAACATGGGCGGCCTGCGCAAGTACATGCCCATCACCTGGATCACGTCCCTGATCGGTTCCCTGGCCCTCATCGGCACGCCGTTCTTCGCCGGTTTCTACTCCAAGGACTCCATCATCGAAGCGGTGGCCCTGTCCAACATCGCCGGCGCCAAGTATGCCTACTTTGCGGTCATGGCCGGTGTCTTCATCACCGCCTTCTATTCCTTCCGCATGTATTTCCTGGTCTTCCATGGCGAGGAACGCTTCGGCAAGGCTCACCACGATCATCATGGCGACCATGAGGACGAAGAACCGGCCGACGACCACCACCATGGCCTGGCTCCCGGTCAGAAGCCCCACGAGTCTCCCTGGGTGGTGACCGTGCCCCTGATCGCCCTGGCCATTCCGTCCGTGATCATCGGTTACATCGCCATCGAGCCCATGCTCTTCGGCGACTACTTCAAGGGCGTCATCCACGTCAATGAAGAGGCCCACCCGGTGATGGAAGCCCTGCATCACCACTTCCACGGTGCCGTCGCCATGGCGCTGCACGCCGTGACCACCCCGGTGTTCTGGCTGGCCTTCTCCGGCGTTGCCTTGTCCTGGTTCTTCTACATGAAGCGCCCCGACATCCCGGCTGCCATCAAGGCCCGTTTCTCCGGTATCTACACCCTGCTGGACAACAAGTACTACTTCGACAAGTTCAACGAAGTGGTCTTTGCCGGCGGTGCCCGCCTCCTGGGCCGCGGCCTGTGGAAGGGCGGTGACGTGGCGCTGATCGACGGTCTGCTGGTGAATGGTTCCGCCCGTCTGGTGGGAGCGATCGCTTCCGTGGTCCGCTTCTTCCAGTCCGGCTACATCTACCACTATGCCTTCACCATGATCATCGGCGTGTTCGTGCTGCTGACCCTCTGGTTTAACCGCGCCTAAGCTAGAAGACTGGGATCAATATGTCTGGTTACTTGCTCTCTCTCGCCATCTGGACCCCGATTGTGGCCGGTCTGGTGGTGTTGTTCACCGGCTCCGACCGCAACGCGCCCCTGGCCCGCGGCCTGGCCCTGCTCGGAGCCGTCCTGGGTCTGCTGGTGACCCTGCCGCTCTATACCGGTTTCGACAAGGCCACCAGTGCCATGCAGTTCGTCGAACAGGCCTCCTGGATCGCCCCCTTCAACATCAACTACCACCTGGGGGTGGACGGCATTTCCATGCCCTTCGTCATCCTCAACGCCTTCATCACCATTCTGGTGGTGCTGGCCGGCTGGAAGGTGATCGAGCAGCGGGTGGCTCAGTACAACGCCGCGTTCCTGATCATGTCCGGTCTGCTCAACGGCATCTTCTGTGCTCTGGACGGCGTGCTGTTCTACGTCTTCTTCGAGGCCAGCCTGATTCCCCTGTACCTGATCATCGGCATGTGGGGCGGCCCCAACCGGGTTTACGCCGCCATCAAGTTCTTCCTCTACACCCTGATGGGCTCCCTGCTGTTCCTGATCGCCCTGATCTATCTCTTCTTCCAGTCCGGCGGTTCCTTCTCCATCCAGGACTGGCATCAGCTGCCCCTGGATCTGACCACCCAGATCTGGCTGTTCCTGGCTTTCCTGGTGGCCTTCGCCGTCAAGGTGCCGATGTGGCCGGTGCACACCTGGCTGCCCGATGCCCACGTGGAAGCGCCCACCGGCGGTTCCGTGGTGCTGGCCGCCATCGCCTTGAAGCTCGGTGCCTACGGTTTCCTGCGCTTCTCCCTGCCCATCGCCCCCGATGCATCCCATGAGCTGTCCGGCCTGATGATCGGCCTGTCTCTCATTGCCGTCATCTACATCGGTTTCGTTGCCCTGGTGCAGGCCGACATGAAGAAGCTGGTGGCCTACTCCTCCATCGCCCACATGGGCTTCGTCACCCTGGGCTTCTTCATGCTCAACCCCCTGGGCGTCGAGGGTGCGCTGGTGCAGATGATTTCCCACGGCTTCGTTTCCGGCGCCATGTTCCTTTGCATCGGCGTGCTGTATGACCGCATGCACAGCCGCCAGATCGCCGATTACGGCGGCGTGGTGAACACCATGCCCAAGTTTGCCGCCTTCTTCATGCTCTTCTCCATGGCCAATGCCGGCCTGCCTGCCACCTCCGGCTTCGTCGGCGAGTTCATGGTGATCCTGGGGGCCGTCGAGTACAACTTCTGGGTTGCTTTCGCTGCCGCCACCACCATGATCGTCGGTGCTGCCTACACCCTCTGGATGTACAAGCGGGTGGTTTTCGGCGCCGTCGCCAACAGCCACGTGGCCGAACTGGAAGACATCAATGCACGGGAATTCTTCTTCCTCGCCATCCTGGCCCTGTGCGTCCTGGGCATGGGTCTGTATCCCCTGCCTTTCACCGAAGTGATGCATGCGTCGGTCAATGACCTGCTGCAGCACGTGGCCCAGAGCAAACTCCAATAATGGAAGCCGCCATGCTGACGAATTTCGTTATTCCCGACCTGCTGCCGGCAGCGCCGGAACTCTTCATCCTGGCCATGGCCTGCGTGATCCTCATTGTGGACCTGTTCGTCAAGAGCAAGGCCCGCACCCTGACCTTCGCGCTGACCCAGCTGACCCTGGTCGGTTGCGCCGCCATCACCTACATGACCAGCACGGGGGAGATCACCTATACCTTCTCCAACATGTTCGTCGATGACCTGATGGCGGACCTGCTGAAGCTGTTCCTCGATCTCACGGTCATCGTGGTGCTCTTCTATGCCCGCGGCTACATCGCCGAGCGGGTCTCCATGGCCAAGGGCGAGTTCTACGTCCTGGTGCTGCTGGCGACTCTGGGCATGATGGTGATGATTTCCGCCAACCATCTGCTGACCCTGTACCTGGGCCTGGAAATGATGTCCCTGTCGGTCTACGCCATGGTCGCCCTGAACCGGGATTCGACCCAGGCCACCGAAGCCGCCATGAAGTACTTCGTGCTCGGCGCCCTGGCCTCCGGCCTGCTGCTATACGGCATCTCCATGGTCTACGGCGCCACCGGCACCCTGGAAATCACCCAGGTGGCCCAGGCCCTGGCCCAGGGCGCGGTCAACAAGACCATCCTGGTCTTCGGCCTGGTGTTCCTGGTGGCCGGCATCGCCTTCAAGCTGGGCGTGGTTCCCTTCCACATGTGGATTCCGGACGTCTATCACGGCGCTCCCACCCCGGTGACCCTGTTCATTGCCTCCGCTCCCAAGCTGGCCGCCTTCGCCATGGTCATCCGGCTGCTGGTCAACGGCCTGTTCTTCCTGGCGCCCGATTGGCAGCAGATGCTGATGATCCTGGCCGTGCTGTCCATGGCCATCGGTAACCTGGCTGCCATCGCCCAGACCAACATCAAGCGCATGCTGGCCTATTCCGCCATCTCCCACATGGGCTTCATGCTGCTCGGCATGGTTTCCGGCGTGGTCGGCGGCGATGCCCGTTTCGCCCTGAATGCCTACAGCTCCTCCATGTTCTACATGGTGGCCTACGTCATCACCAGCGTGGCCGGCTTCGGCATGATCCTGCTGCTGGCCCGGGCCGGTTTCGAGGCCGACTCCCTGGACGATTTCAAGGGCCTGAACAAGCGCAGCCCCTGGTTCGCCAGCATGATGATGGTGGTGATGCTGTCCATGGCCGGCATCCCGTTCTTCGTTGGCTTCTTCGCCAAGTTCGCCGTGCTGCAGGCGGTCGTTGCCGCCGGCTACATGTGGCTGGCCATCGCCGCCGTGCTGTTCTCCCTGATCGGCGCCTTCTACTACCTGCGGGTGGTGAAGCTGATGTACTTCGATGCTCCCCTGGACGAAACCCCCATCGCCGCCGGCTTCGACACCAAGCTGCTGCTGTCCGCCAACGGCCTGGCCGTGGCCCTGCTGGGTCTGTTCCCCCAGACCCTGATGTACCTCTGCGCCGTGGCCCTGGTGCGCTCTCTCTGAGGCGCCCTCCAGCCCCGCTCAGCAACGCCCCGGCAGCCCCGGGGCGTTTTCTTTTTCCTTGTTGCAAGCCTTGCCGGAGCCATGCGTGGAAAGTCAAACCAAGCCCGATGCCCATCTCGTCGAAGAAACCCTGAGTACCGAGCAGGTCTGGCGGGGCCGCCTGCTCGATGTTCGCCGTGACCAGGTGCGTCTGCCGGACGCCCATGAGGGGGTGCGGGAGTACATTGTCCATCCCGGTGCCGTGGTGATCATTGCCGTGCTCGATAATGGCAAGCTGCTTTTCGAACGCCAGTACCGCCACCCGGTGGGGCAGGTGTTCCTCGAACTGCCTGCCGGCAAGATCGATCCGGGGGAGGAAATACTGAAGACCGCCATCCGCGAACTGCGTGAGGAAACCGGCCATGCCGCGGGTCAATGGCGCTATCTGGGGGTCATGCATCCCTGCATCGGCTACTCCAACGAGCGCATCGAAATATTCCTGGCCCGGGAACTGATCCGGGAGTCGGCTCCCCAGTTGGATCACGGCGAGCACCTGGAGGTGATCGAAATGTCCCTGGAGGAGGCTGCCGCCGCCATCCGCGACGGGCGCCTGACCGATGCCAAGACCATCACCGCCCTCTATTGGGCGGAAAAGGTGCTGCAGGAAGGCTGGTGATCCAGGTCACCAAAGCAAAAGGCCCGCAATAGCGGGCCTTTTGCTTGATATCAGCCGTTGCTCAGACGGTGTCGTCGCAGACCACCCGGTCGCGGCCGCTCTGCTTGGCGCGGTACATGCGCTGGTCAGCCTTTTCCACCAGGGTTTTCCAGTCCAGGGTCTGGTCTTCCAGGCGCTCGGCGATGCCGATGCTGGCGGTCACCGGCGAGCCGTCCGGACGCAGGCCGAAGCCGGCCTGGCGCATCCGCCGCATGGCCTGCTGGGCCTGTTCCAGGTCCGTGTTGGGCATGCTCAGGATGAATTCCTCGCCGCCCCAGCGGGCCAGCATGTCGCCCCGGCGCAGATTGTTCGAAATGGAGTCGGTGGCGCCCACCAGGACGCTGTCGCCGGCTTCGTGGCCATAGCGGTCATTGACGGCCTTGAAGTTGTCCAGGTCGAGGAAGGCGATGGCCAGGGGAGCGTTGCTGCGGGTGGAGATGATGAACTGGAGTTCCAGCACTTCCTCGCCGCTACGGCGGGAGAAAATACCGGTGAGGGGATCCCGCACGGCCTGGCGCACCAGGGCGATCATGAAGGCGAGCTGGGATAGTCCGGCCAGGGTGGACACACCGGTGATCAGGGTCAGCAGCCAGAAGGCGCGGGCAAAGGATGGCCAGTCCAGTGTGGCCCAGCTGATGATGCCGGAGACGGCCTGGGCCAGCAGCATGGGCAGGGCGAAGAGGATGTTCTCCAGCAGGGTCAGGGGGAAGATGGAGAGTCCCGCCAGCAGGACGAAGGGCAGGAAGGCGTAGCCGGCACCGATGGCGGCCTGCATGCCGGTCAGCTGGTAATTGACCAGCAACTGGTGGGTGGCGACGTAGAAGACGGTGGGGATGGCAAACAATATGGCCATGGCCCGGTAGGCGTCCGTGAGGCTGCCGGAGGGGCGGTAGTAGAGCACCAGCAGGGCAAAGGCGACACTGGCCAGGATGCGCATGGAGGCCAGGGCGAACCACAATGGGAAGGGGAAGACCAGGTAGTCGATGATGCTCCACAGGGGCGTCAGGACGGCGAAGAGGAAGGCGAACAGGCGCACCCGGTTCACGATCATGGTCGCACGCCGCCGGGAGAGCAGAGTGAGGTGGAAATGGGGTGACACCAGCCAGGCCAGTTCGGCCTGGTTCAGCTCGCCGGGCATGAGGCCGGTGAGGCGGTGCCAGACGATATGTGCAAGTCGACTGGTCATGAAAAAGGGTCTTTTGTCTCGATGTAGCCTGTCGTGTTGTTGGTTGTACGGTGCCCCAAAAACAAGGGCAGCCCGCAGGCTGCCCGAGAGGATAGCATCAAATTGTTGCGCTGCGCTTAGCCGCAGGAGCCCACGGCGCCGCAGGCGGTGCAGAATTCGCAGCCATCCTTTTTGATGACCGTGGTATTGCCGCATTCGCTGCACAGCTTGCCCTGGGTGGGGCGGACGCTGTTGGAGGCTTCTTCCGGCGCTTCCAGGATGCCCATCTGCTGCAGGGGCACGCCCTGCTCATCGAGGATGCCGAGCATGGCGTAGCGGTGGATGATGAGCTGGGCCAGGTAAGCCACCGTGGAGGGGTAGTTGGTCTGGCGGCGGGTGCCGGGCACGAAGGCCATGAAGTCGCCCAGGGGTTCCGGGTAGTCCAGCAGCTTGCGCAGCTTCATGCCGATCCAGGCCGGGTCCACCACCCGCATGTCGAGGGACAGCAGCTTGCACAGGCCGTCCAGGGCGCGCGGATAGTTGCCGGAGAGCCACATGGAGTAGGGGCGGGTGACGCCGTCGGGCAGGGTGATTTCCTTCAGGCCCAGGACGAAGTCTTCGCCGGTGGTCGGGTTGAAGACATCCACCGTCCAGGACAGGGTGCCGTCGGTGCCGGTCTTCGGTTCCTTGGCGCTGAACATGGCGTCCACCACCGGAGTCGGGCCTTCGTGCTTCATGGCACCCAGCTGCTCCACACGCCAGTGGATCACCTGGGCCATGGCGGAAACGATGGAGGGCATGCGCTTGTGCTCGCCGTGGGGCGGGAAGGGCAGGTCGAAGGCGTCGCCCGGGGTCTTGGCCAGGGCATCCAGCTTCATCTCCAGCAGGCCCCGGTCATTGGCCCGCATGTCCATGGACAGGGTCTTGGCCACGGCACCCAGGCCGCGGGGTACGTCGGGACCGTTCACCCAGATCTCGAAGGGCCAGGAGCGGCGCGGGGCGCCTTCCTCTTCCTGCTCCACATGGCCGACGAAGAGGGCGAACTTGCCCTGGGGGTAATCGAGCATGTAGGTCCAGGCCATGTTGCCTTCCGGCAGGGTGGGGCGGCCGGGCCAGCGCAGGGAGGCCAGCACGGGGGCCGGCAGGTTCTTGATGGAGAGGCGGCGGTTGGCGTCGGAGACGAAATCCTGGGGGTGATTCTTTTCCTCTTCAGCCTGGGCCTGGGCCTTGGTCGGCTCGACGGAGAGCACGGAGCCCAGGATGCTGTTGGGCCGGTAGGTGGCCAGGCCCTTGAGGCCGGACTTCCAGGCTTCCACGTAGAGGTCCTGGAAATCCTCGTAGGGGTAGTCGCCGGGCACGTTCACCGTCTTGGAGATAGCGGTATCGATGTAGGGGGCGACGGCTGCCACCATGTCCTTGTGGGCGGCGGCGGAAATTTCCAGGGCGGTGACGAAGTAGTCGGGCAGCTTTTCCACATTGCCGCCCTGGTGCTTGTAAAGGCGCCAGGCGTAGTCTTCCACCGCGTATTCCTTCAGGGTGCCGTCGGGCATGCGCTTCTTCCGGTTGTAGGTCCAGGAGAAGGGCGGCTCGATGCCGTTGGAGGCATTGTCGGCGAAGGCCAGGGAAATGGTGCCGGTGGGGGCGATGGACAGCAGGTGGGAATTGCGCAGGCCGTGCTTGCGGATTTCGGCCTTGACCTCGTTGGGCAGGCGGGAGGCAAAGTTGCCGCCGGAAAGGTACAGCTCGGCGTTGAAGAGGGGGAAGGCGCCCCGTTCCTTGGCCATTTCCACGGAGGTCAGGTAGGCGGTGTCGCGCATGAATTCGGAAATGCGGGAGGCCATGGCCCGGGCTTCGGCCCGGTCGTAGCGCAGGCGCAGCATGGCCAGGGCATCGCCCAGGCCGGTGAAGCCGAGGCCGATGCGGCGCTTGTTGGCGGCTTCTTCCTTCTGCCGTTCCAGGGGCCAGTGGGTGGCGTCCAGCACGTTGTCCAGCATGCGGGTGGACACCTTGATCACTTCGCCGAAAGCGTCGAAGTCGAACTCGGCCTGTTCGGAGAAGGCGTTCTTGACGAACAGGGTCAGGTTGATGGAACCCAGGCAGCAGCAGCCGTAGGGCGGCAGGGGCTGTTCGGCGCAGGGGTTGGTGGCCTCGATCTGCTCGCAGTAATTAAGGTTGTTGTCCTTGTTGATGCGGTCCAGGAAGAGGATGCCGGGTTCGGCGTGGTCGTAGGTGGACTTCATCACCTGGTCCCACAGGTCCCGGGCCCGTACCTTGCGATAGACCCACATGCCGTCCTCGCGCTGGAAGGCTCCTTGGGACTTCATGTCGGCGTTGGGCTCGGCCTTGTGCACCAGTTCCACCTCGCCGTCGGCTTCCACCGCCTGCATGAAGGCATCGGTGACGCCCAGGGAGATGTTGAAGTTGGTCAGGTCGCCCTTGTCCTTGGCGTGGATGAAGTCCTCGATGTCCGGATGGTCGCAGCGCAGCACGCCCATCTGGGCGCCGCGGCGGGCGCCGGCGGATTCCACGGTCTCGCAGGAGCGGTCGAAGACGCGCATGTAGGAGACGGGGCCGGAGGCACGGGACTGGGTGCCCTTGACCTGGGCGCCTACGGGGCGGATGGAGGAGAAGTCGTAGCCGACGCCGCCACCGCGACGCATGGTCTCGGCGGCCTGGGCCAGGGCGGTGTAGATGCCGGGACGGCCGTCCACCACTTCAACGATGGAGTCGCCGACCGGCTGCACGAAGCAGTTGATCAGGGTGGCGGCGAGATCGGTGCCGGCGGCGGAGTTGATGCGGCCGGCGGGGACGAAACCGTTTTCCTGGGCCCAGAGGAATTTTTCTTCCCACTTGGCCCGGTCCTTCTCGTGTTCGACGGCGGCCAGGGCGCGGGCAACGCGGCGGCGCACGTCATGCACGTTCATTTCCTTGCCCTTGGCGTACTTTTCCACCAGCACTTCGGTGGAGATTTCCTGCTCGGGCAGCGGGGCAAATTCGGGTGCTTCGGGAATGGCGGACAGGGAGAGCTGTTCGGCGACCTGATTCATGGGTTTCCTCTCCAAAAATGTGGGTATGCGGTTGGTAATATGCCCCGGTAGTCCGGAGTCGAATGGGAGGTAAAGCTACTACATGTAGTGGTGCTAGGCAAATGCTTGACTAGATGTAGTTGTTGCGCTGTTCCCGGGGTGGTTCGCGGAAAGGCTGGAAAAATCAGGATTGGCACATTTTTTGACAATAAAACTGTGGTTCCGTTTGCAGCCGGTGGAACAAAAAATACCTAGGGGGCGGGCGGGGGAGGAGGGGGTGGTCCGGGGTAGTCCGGTCGCAAAATCCGGTGGGGAGATTGGCCGATGGCCGGGGCCGTCCAAGGGCGGCGGTGGCGGTCCGGGAGTCCGGACCGCCGAGGGGTGTTGCGGCTATTACAGGTTGAGCAGGGTGGCGGTGTGGCGGGCGATCATCCATTCCTCGTTGGTGGGGATGACCAGCACGTCCACGGTGCTGCGGGGTTCGCTGATGCGGTTGGCGTGCAGAGCGTTGGCCGATTCGTCGATGCTGATGCCCAGCCAGGAGGCCTGCAGACAGACGCGACGGCGCACTTCGGCTGCGTGCTCGCCGATGCCGCCGGTGAACACCAGGGCGTCGATGCCGCCGATGGCGGCCGCCAGGGAACCCAGCTCCCGCACCACGCGGTAGCAGAAGAGATCCACCGCCTCCTTGGCTTCCGGCTTGTCGCTGGCCAGCAGGGTGCGCATGTCCGGGGAAATGCCGGAAACGCCGAGCAGGCCCGACTCCTTGTACAGCAGCTTGGTCAGGGCCTTCACGTCCATGCCCTTGTTTTCCATCAGGTACAGCATCACGCCCGGGTCCAGGGCGCCGGTACGGGTGCCCATCATCAGGCCCTCGACCGCGGTGAAGCCCATGGTGGACACTTGGCTCTTGCGATCCACCATGCCGCACATGGAGGCGCCGTTGCCCAGGTGGGCCACCACCACCCGGCCATTGGCCCGGGGCGAGTAGTCCGGCAGCACCCGGGCGATGTACTCGTAGGAGAGGCCGTGGAAGCCGTAGCGTTTGACCCCTTCGCCGGTGATCCAGCGGGGCAGGGCAAAGGCCTGGGCCACGGGGGCCTGGGTACGGTGGAAGGCGGTGTCGAAACAGGCCACCTGGGGCACTTCCGGCATCATGGTGCGCAGGGCATCGACGCCGTCCAGGTTGTGGGGCTGGTGCAGGGGCGCCAGGGGAATGAGCCGGGTCAGGTGCTCGATGATGTTGTCGTCGAGCTTCATGGGGCGCGAATAGCGCTCGCCGCCATGGACCACCCGGTGGCCCACGGCCACGATCTTCCAGCCCTTTTCATGGTCGTGCAGCCAGGAGATGAGGAACTCCAGGGCCTCGTGGTGCTGGCTTTCCGCATCGCCCTGGAGCGGGATGTCCACGTCGTCCAGCTTCTTGCCCTTGTCGTCCTTGGCCTTGATGTGGGCCTTGACGCCGATGCCGTCGATCTGGCCGGAGAGCACGGGTTCCGCAGCGATGCCGCCGCCGTTCTCCAGCTCGTAGAGGGAGAACTTGATGGAGGAGGAGCCGGCGTTGAGGGTGAGGACGGCGCGGGTCATTGGTTCTGCTTCCGGTAGGCGTGGGCCATCAGGGCGGCAATGGCGCAGGACGCGGTGCGGGTCTCGGCGGTGTCGGCGCGGGAGGTCAGCACGATGGGGCACTTGGCGCCCAGCACGACGCCGGCGGAAAGGGCGTTGGCCAGGTATTCCAGCTGCTTGGCCACCATATTGCCGGACTCCAGGTCAGGCACCACCAGGATGTCGGCCTGACCGGCGACGGCGGACTTGATGCCCTTGGTCTTGGCAGCCACCAGGGAAACGGCGTTGTCGAAGGCCAGGGGGCCGTCCAGCAGGCCGCCCTTGATCTGGCCCCGGTCGGCCATCTTGCACAGGGCGGCGGCATCCAGGGTGGACTGGATCTTGGGATTGACCGTTTCCACGGCGGAAAGGATGGCCACCTTGGGTTCCGGGTTGCCCAGGATGTGGAAGAGATCGATGGCATTCTGGATGATGTCCACCTTGTCTTCCAGGGTCGGCGCGATGTTGATGGCCGCATCGGTGATCATGATGGGCTTGGGATAGGTGGGTACGTCCATGTAGAAGACGTGGGAGATGCGGCGGGAGGTGCGCAGGCCGTTGGCCCGGGACACCACCTCGCCCATCAGTTCGTCGGTATGCAGGCTACCCTTCATCAGGGCTTCGCAGTCGCCGTTGCGCACCAGGGTCACGGCCATGGCGGCGGATTCGTGGCTGTGGCGGGTGTTGACGATGCGGATGCCGGTCAGGTCCAGGCCGTTCTCTTCGGCGACGGAGCGGATCTTGGCCTCCGGGCCCACCAGGAAGGGTTCGATGAGGCCGGCCCGGGCGGCGAAGATGGGGCCCTTCAGGGATTCGGCATCGCAGGGATGGGCCACGGCCACGGGAATGGGTTCCAGGCCAGCGGCGGTGGCCAGCAGGGCCTGGTAGCGGGCTTCCTTGTCGCTGATGGTGAATTCGGGCAGATGCACCCGCTCGCGGCGGATCTTCTCCGTCGGCGCCAGCACCTCGGCGGTACCGCTGACCACCTGCAGGCCTTCCTGGTTGGTGCATTGGCAGTCGAAGAGAATGTGCTTGTTGTGGTCGAACTTCTGCTTGGCGGTGATGGTGATGGTCACCGTGTCGCCGATGGTGACCGGTCGGGAGAAATGCAGGGACTGGTCGATGTAGATGGTGCCCGGCCCCGGGAACTGGGTGCCGAGCACGGTGGAAATGAGGGCGCCGCTCCACATGCCGTGGGCCACCACCTCCCGGAAAATGCCGCTCTGGGCGAATTCCGGGTCCACCACGGAGGGATTCACATCCCCCGACATGATGGCGAACAGCTTGATGTCTTCCGGACGCAGGGTCCGGATCAGGGTGGAAGAATCTCCCACCTGGATTTCGTCGAAAGTCTTGTTTTCGATGTACTGCTCGGTGTGCTCAGCGTGCATGGCGCCTCCCGTTTTTTCGATTGTGTGGAGCTCTTAGCCGACGATGTTGTAGCCGCCGTCGATGTAGATGGTACCGCCGGTCAGGGTCTTCGCCACATCGCTGCACAGGTAGGCGGCCAGGGCGCCGACGTCGTCGATGGAGACCAGGCGGTGCAGGGGGGCCCGTTCCACGGCGTCCTTCATCAGATCGTCGAAGTGGGCGATGCCGGAGGCGGCGCGGGTGGCCAGGGGGCCCGGGGAGATGGCGTGCACCCGGATGCCCTTGGGGCCCAGCTCGGTGGCCAGATAGCGGGTGGAAGCCTGCAGGGCGGCCTTCACCGGGCCCATCATGCCGTAGTTGTCCACCACTTCATCGGCACCCAGGTAGCTCATGGTCAGCAGGGAGCCGCCGTCCTTCATCAGGGGCTCGGCCAGCTTGGCCATGCGGATGAAGGAGTGGCAGGAAATGTCGATGGCCCGCAGGAAGCCCTGGCGGGAGCAGTCCACCACCCGGCCGTGCAGGTCTTCCTTGGGGGCGAAGGCGATGGAGTGCAGGAGGAAGTCCAGCTTGCCCCACTTCTGTTCGATGGCGGCGAAAACAGCTGCCAGCTGATCGTCCTGTTCCACGTCCAGGGGCAGCACCAGGGGGGCGGCCAGCAGCTCGGCCAGGGGGCGCACGTGGGGTTCGGCCTTTTCATTCAGGTAGGTGACCGCCAGTTCGGCGCCGCAGATGTTGAAAGCCTTGGCGCAGCCGTAGGCAATGCTCTTGTTGTTGGCGATACCGACGACCAGGCCTTTTTTGCCGTTGAGGTTGAACATTTGCAGAACTCCAGGTTAGTTGAATGAAGGTGAACCATCCGGCGTCCAGTCTGGACCGGGGCCGTTATTGCAATCCTGTATTCGTTATCATGCCGCATTTTGTGTTGCGGTGCAGCATATCGATTTTGACCTAGATCAAGGCCTAGTGGCAGTAGGACCTTAGCGGACGAGGGATAAGCCGGTATTTCGTTCCGATGACGTCCCCGTTACAGCGGCTTGCGCTGTGTCAACGTTTTTGCATTGACCATACCTATAATCCTCCGGCATGACCTTACAAGGGGGAGGGATTTTGGAACCGATTGCCAATTCTCTGGATGCAGTCCTCGAGGCGGTTTTGAGCAAACGCCGCCGGGACCCCACCCAACTGCTGCAAATTCTCCGGGAAGTGCAGGAACAGGTGGGCTACATCCCCCCTCCCGCCCTCACCGCCATCGCCGCCGCCCTGAAGCTGCCCCGGGCCCGGGTCGAGGGCGTGGCCGGCTTCTACTCCTTTCTCCATTTGCAGCCGGTGGGCAAATACCGGGTGCTCTTCTCCGACAACGCCACCGACCGCCTCCTGGGCAACCTGGACCTGCTCGGCACCATGTGCCAGAAGCTGTGGGTCGAACAGGGCAAGGTGTCGGAAGACGGCCTGGTCTCGGTGGATGTCACCTCCTGTACCGGCATGTGCGACCAGGGCCCGGCCCTGCTGGTCAATGGCCGCCCCATCACCCGTCTCACCCACCAGCGCGTCAATGAAATCTGCGAGCTGATCCGTTCCCGCCGGCCCCTGTCCCTGTGGCCCCAGGAATACTTCCG
Source organism: Azospira sp. I09 (assembly GCF_009177135.1). Classification (NCBI taxonomy): domain Bacteria; kingdom Pseudomonadati; phylum Pseudomonadota; class Betaproteobacteria; order Rhodocyclales; family Rhodocyclaceae; genus Azospira; species Azospira sp. I09. Next base: position 343,803 of record NZ_AP021844.1, read on the forward strand.
GGTGGAGGACAACATCCGCCGCAAGGACGATCTGCTCAATACCGTGCTGGAGCCAGGGGCTGCCCTGGCGGCGGCCATGGCCCTGGGGCCCGAGGCCTGGCTGGGCGAGGTGCAGAAGTCCAGCCTGCGCGGCCGTGGCGGCGCCGGCTTCACCACCGGGGTCAAGTGGGAGGCCTGCCGCAACGCACCCGGCGAGGAGCGGGTCATCGTCTGCAACGCGGACGAAGGCGAGCCCGGCACCTTCAAGGACCGGGTGCTGCTGACCTCCTACCCGGACCACGTGTTCGAGGGCATGACCCTGGCGGCCTACGCCACCGGCGCCCGCCAGGGCTTCCTCTATCTCCGGGGCGAGTACCGCTACCTGCTGGAGCCCCTGGAGGCAGCCCTGCAGCGCCGTCGCGAGGCCGGGCTGCTGGGGCAGGGTATTCGGGGCCAGGCCGGTTTCGATTTCGACATTGAGATCCATCTGGGGGCCGGCGCCTATGTCTGCGGCGAGGAAACAGCCCTGATCGAGTCCCTCGAGGGCAAGCGGGGCACGCCCCGCATCCGTCCGCCCTTCCCGGTGATCAAGGGCTATCTGGGGCGGCCCACGGTGGTCAATAACGTGGAAACCCTGGCCAAGACGGTGCTGATCGCCCTGGAAGGAGCCGAGCGCTTCGCCGCCGTCGGCACCGCCCAGTCCACCGGCACCAAGCTCCTCTCCATATCCGGCGACTGCGCTTTTCCCGGCATCTACGAGTATCCCTTCGGCGTTTCCATCGAGCAGATCCTGGAGGATTGCGGCGCCACCGACGTGCAGGCGGTCCAGGTGGGCGGCGCTTCGGGCACCTGCCTGGCGTCCTACGAGTTCCACCGGGGCATTGCCTACGAGGACGTGCCGACGGCCGGTTCCTTCATGATCTTCGATACCAGCCGGGACCTCTTCGAGGTGGCGCGCAATTTCGTCCACTTCTTCGCCCACGAGAGCTGCGGCTTCTGCACCCCCTGTCGGGTCGGCACCTCCCTGCTGCAGAACTTCATGGACAAGCTGGCCACCGGCCACGGCGCCAAGTACGACCTGGCCGACATCGAGTGGATCAACCGCCTGCTCAAGGCCGCCAGCCACTGCGGCCTGGGCCTGGCCGCCGCCAACCCGGTGGTGGAGACCCTGATCAAGTTCCGCCCCGCCTACGAGCGCCGGCTCCAGTCCCTGGATTTCGCCCCCGCCTTCGACCTGGACCAGTCCCTGGCCGAGGCCCGGCGCATGACCGGGCGCGACGATGCCGACGCCCACCTGAGTTCCGTGGAGGCCCACCGATGAGCGATACCAAGAAATTCCTGCTGGACGGCAAACCGGTGGTCTTCCAGGACGGCCAGACCATCCTGGAGGCCGCCCGCCAGGCCGGCCACTACATTCCCCACCTGTGCTGGCATCCGGATTTTCCGGCCCACGGTTCCTGCAAGCTGTGCATCGTCAAGGTGGGCGGACGCCACGTCTCCTCCTGCGCCATGCCGGCCAAGGAAGGCATGGAGGTGGAGAGCAACACCCCGGAGATGAACGGCGAGCGGCGGGCCCTGCTGCAAATGCTGTTCGTCGAGGGCAACCATTTCTGTCCCTCGTGCGAGAAGAGCGGCAACTGCCAGTTGCAGGCCCTGGCCTACGACCTGGAAATGCTCTCCGCCCATTTCAACCATTTCTATCCCAACCGGCCGGTGGATGCCTCCCATCCGGACGTCCTGCTGGACTTCAACCGCTGCATCTTCTGCGAGCTGTGCGTGCGGGCCAGCCGGGACATCGACGGCAAGAACATCTTCGCCCTCACCGACCGGGGCATCCACAAGCACCTGGTGGTCAATGCGGAAAGCGGCCGCCTGGCCGACACGGATTTTGCCGCCAGCGACCGGGCGGCCAACATCTGTCCCGTGGGCGTCATCCTGCACAAGCGCCAGGGCTTTGCCAGGCCCATCGGCGAGCGGGACTACGACGCCAAGCCGATCAGCGTGGTGGCCATGGAAGAGGTGGAAAAATGATCGTATCCGGACGCAAGCTGCGGGTCGCCACCACCTCCCTGGCCGGGTGCTTCGGCTGCCACATGTCCTTCCTCGACATCGACGAGCACCTGCTGGAACTGGTGGAACTGGTGGAATTCGACCGTTCGCCCCTGACCGACATCAAGCACTGCGGCCCCTGCGACATCGGCATCATCGAAGGCGGCGTCTGCAATGCGGAGAATGTCCATGTGCTGCGGGAATTCCGCAAGCACTGCAAGATCCTCATCGCCCTCGGCGCCTGCGCCGTCACCGGCGGCCTGCCGGCCCAGCGCAACCACCTGGACGTGGGCCAGTGCCTGCAGGAGGTCTACCACACCTGCATCGGCGTCGAATCCCTGCCCGGCGGCCAGGTACCCAACGACCCGGAACTGCCCCTGCTGCTGGACAAGGTCCATCCCATCCACGAAGTGGTGCGGGTGGATTACTTCATTCCCGGCTGCCCGCCCTCGGGGGAGGCCATCTGGAAGTTCCTGACGGACCTCATCGCCGGCCATACGCCCCGGCTTTCCCATCCCATCCTGCGTTTCGACTGAGGCTTGCCCACCATGTTCGAACTTGAAACCGCGTCCCAGACCGACAACCTGCGCCGCGTTGCCATCGATCCTGTTTCCCGGGTCGAAGGCCACGGCAAGGTGACCCTGCTGCTGGACGATCACAACCAGGTGCAGCAGGTGCGCCTGCACATCGTCGAATTCCGGGGCTTCGAGAAATTCATCCAGGGCCGCCCCTACTGGGAAGTGCCGGTGATGGTGCAGCGCCTCTGCGGCATCTGCCCCGTCTCCCACCATCTGGCGGCCTCCAAGGCCCTGGACCTGGTGGTGGGCGCCGCCAGCATCACGCCGACGGCGGAAAAGATGCGCCGCCTCATGCACTACGGCCAGATGCTGCAGTCCCACGCCCTGCATTTCTTCCACCTGTCCTCGCCCGACCTGCTGTTCGGCTTCGATTCCGACGTGGGGCAGCGCAACATCGTCGGCGTCGCCGCCGCCCATCCGGAGGTGGCCAAGCAGGGCATCCTGCTGCGCAAGTTCGGCCAGGAGGTGATCCGCGTCACCTCCGGCAAGCGCATCCACGGCACCGGCGCCGTTCCCGGCGGGGTGAACAAGGCCCTGGACCCGGCCGACCGGGCCATGCTGCTGCAGGACGTGGAGCAGATGATCGCCTGGAGCCGGGATGCGGTACATCTGACCAAGCGCCTGCATACCAGCAACCCGGCCCTCTACGACCAGTTCGGGCTGTTCCGCTCCAACCTCTTCAGCCTGGTGCGGGCCGATGGTGCCCTGGATTTCTACCACGGCCACCTGCGCCTGCGGGACGGGGACGGCAAGGTGCTGCTGGACGGCGTGGACTACCAGAACTACCACCACCTGCTGACCGAGGAGGTGAAGTCCTGGAGCTACATGAAATTCCCCTATGTGACCGCCATGGGTCGGGAACAGGGCTGGTACAAGGTGGGCCCCCTGGCCCGGGTGCAGAACTGCGACTTCATTCCCAGCCCCCTGGCCGAGATCGAGCGGCGCGAATTCATGGACCACGGCCAGGGCGGCCTGGTGCATGCGCCCCTGGCCTACCACTGGGCCCGCATGATCGAAATGCTGCACGCCGCCGAAGTCATCAAGGAACTGCTGGCCGACGACGACCTGCTGGGGGATGACCTGATGTCCTGCGGCGACCGCCGCCGCGAAGGCGTGGGCGTGATTGAGGCGCCCCGGGGCACCCTGATCCACCATTACCAGGTGGATGAGGACGACCTCGTCACCATGGCCAACCTGATCGTCTCCACCACCCACAACAACCAGGCCATGAACGAGGCGGTGCGCCAGGTGGCGCGCCAGTACCTGAACGGCCGGGAAATCACGGAAGGGCTGCTCAACCATATCGAGGTGGCCATCCGCGCCTTCGATCCCTGCCTTTCCTGCGCCACCCACGCCCTGGGCCAGATGCCCCTGACCGTGGAACTGCTGGACGGCAGCGGCCGCCTGCTGGACCGCCGGGTCAAGGGATGACGCGCCGGCTGGTGGTCTTCGGCATCGGTAACCCCAGCCGCGGCGACGATGCCCTGGGGCCCCTGCTGCTGCAGCGCCTGGAGCAGGCCCGTCTGCCCGGGGTGGTGACGGTGGAGGATTTCCAGCTGCAGATCGAGCACGCCATCGACCTCCAGGGTCGGGACCTGGCCCTCTTCATCGATGCCGGGGAGGGCACGCCGGCGCCTTTCAGCTTCGCCCCGGTGACGCCCCTCTTCAATCCGGCCCACAGCACCCATTCCCTGGCTCCCGGCGCCGTGCTTGCCGTCTATGGCCAGGCCCTGGAACAGGCGCCGCCGCCGGCCTACGTCCTCTGCGTGCGGGGCCAGCGCTTCGAGTTGGGGGAGGGGCTCAGTCCCGCCGGGCGCCAGCACCTGGAGGCGGCCTGGGACTTTCTCCGCCAGCTGTGCACCGAGCCGGACCCGGAACGCTGGAGCCAGCTCCGGCCCCTGCCCGGATTGCCGCCCCTGCTCTAGGATTCCGGGCCGCCGGTGAATTGACCTGCATCATGGTTTGTTCCCGGCCGGCCGACAGATCATGGCGCATGCTGCCCCGGGGGAGGGTGGCTCCTTTTTGGCAGAACGACCATGACCCATCCGACGTCCATCCAGCCCGGCCTGCTCCTGCGCGGCTTCCTACTGTTGTTCCTTGCCGGTTCACTCCAGGCGGCGCCCTGGCCCAGCCCGGTGGCCTCCTACCAGGCCGTGGCGGCCGGGGAAGGGCGGGGCGAGGACATCCTCCTGGCGGCGGCCCCCGATTCGGGGCTGGAAGTCTCCTACGATGCGGCCAGCCGGCGCCTGCACCTGCACTACCCCATGGCCTTCAACCAGCTGACCGAAGGCTGGAGCTGGCGGCCCCTGGCCGATCCGGCCAGCGAGGATTACTACCGCTTCAAGTATCTGCCCCTGGGCAGCGTGAACGAGGAGCGGGACAGCTATGTGGGGGAGGACAAGATCGGCGAGCCGGAAACCATGCGGGTGCTCTGGCGTTACGACTATTTCCTGGCCTTCGACAATCTCTACGACTTCATGCCCCGGGGTACCGACGACGAAGCCGGCTTCGACGCCGAGCTGACCCTGGAGCCGGAGCAGGCGGCGCCCCTGCTGGAACCGGGGGCGGTGAGCCTGATCGCCCGGGTGCACCTGCAGGAGCCCTACGTTTCCGAGAGCACCACCTTCTGGAAGGCCATCCATGCCCGGCCCACGGATTTCACCCTGAAGAAGCGCTACCTCATCGGCGAGGTGGAGGAAATCCGCTTCGTCACCGGGCAGAATCGAGTGCTGGCGCAGCTTCCGCGGCATCCGCAACAAAAACAGCAGAGCGGCAAGCCGTAAGGGCACAGCTTGCCGGGGGCTGCCGTGCTAAAATCTCGTTCTGTCACAAAACCTAAACTCAAAATTCATGTTCGGACGTCTGATGCCCCAAGAGGGCAAGTTTTTCGACCTGTTCAACGCTCACGCAGAACAGATCGTGCAGGGTGGTCAAGCCTTGGCCACCTTCATCAACCATCTGGGACGTAACCCCGAAGAGGCCACCCAGGCCGCCGACGCAGTGGATACCGCCGAAAGCCGGGCCGACAAGATCACCCACGAGACGGTCGCCCTGCTGCACAAGACCTTCATCACCCCCCTGGATCGGGACGAGATCCACTCCCTCATCACCGGCATGGACGACATCCTGGACCTGATCCAGGACGTGACCCAGACCGTCTCCCTCTACGACATCCGCAAGGGCACCCCGGAAGCCATCCAGCTGGCCGAGATCTGCGTCTCCTGCTGCGACCGGGTGCGCTGGGCCGTGTCCCTGCTGCCCAACGCCGACCAGGGTCCGGCCATCCTCAAGACCTGCGAGGAAATCGACCGCCTGGAGTCCGACGCCGACCGCGTCATGCGTTCCGCCATGTCCCGCCTGTTCCGCGACGAGCCGGACGTGCGCCAGCTGATCAAGCTCAAGGCCATCTACGAACTGCTGGAAACCGTGACCGACCGCTGTGAGGATGTGGCCAACATCCTCGAAGGCATCGTCCTCGAAAACTCCTAAGCGATAACCATGACTGGTCTCGAAATCAGCCTGGGAGTCGTGGTGCTCCTGGTGGTGCTGGCGTTGGCGTTCGATTTCATGAACGGCTTTCACGATGCCGCCAACTCCATCGCCACCGTGGTTTCCACCGGGGTCCTGAAGCCCCACCAGGCGGTGGCTTTCGCCGCCTTCTTCAACATCGTCGCCATCTTCATCTTCCAGTTGAAGGTGGCCACCACCATTGGCAAGGGCACCATCGATCCGGCCATCGTGGACCACATCGTCATCTTCGGCGCCCTCATGGGGGCCGTGGTGTGGAACCTGGTGACCTGGTTCTACGGTATCCCGTCCTCCTCCTCCCACGCCCTCATCGGTGGCCTGGTGGGGGCGGCCCTGGCCAAGTCCGGTCCCGATGCCCTGATCGCCGCCGGCATCCTGAAGACCGTGGCCTTCATCTTCGTCTCCCCCCTGCTCGGCTTCATCCTCGGCACCCTGCTCATGGTGGCGGTGTCCTGGCTGTTCTTCCGCACCACGCCGCGCAAGGTGGACAAGTGGTTCCGCCGCCTGCAGCTGGTTTCCGCCGGTCTCTACAGCCTGGGCCACGGCGGCAACGACGCCCAGAAGACCATCGGTATCATCTGGATGCTGCTCATCGCCGCCGGCCTGTCCCAGTCCAGCGACCCCATCCCCGTCTGGGTGGTGGTCTGCTGCTACGTGGCCATCGGCCTGGGCACCATGTTCGGCGGCTGGCGCATCGTCAAGACCATGGGCCAGAAGATCACCAAGTTGAAACCCGTGGGCGGCTTCTGCGCCGAGACGGGCGGGGCCATCACCCTGTTCCTGGCCACGGCCCTGGGCATTCCCGTGTCCACCACCCACACCATCACCGGCGCCATCGTCGGCGTCGGCTCTGCGCGCAAGTTCAACGCCGTGCGCTGGGGCATCGCCGGCGGCATCGTCTGGGCCTGGATCCTCACCATCCCCTGCAGTGCCCTCATTGCAGCCGGTGCCTGGTATCTGGGCAGCTTCCTGCTTTGATTCCCCGCCGCCCGCCCCGTCCGGGGCGGGCATAATGGAGCCTGACTCCATTTCCGCTCCACACCCATGGTCTGGCTCAAGCTCCTGGCGGTGATCGCCGCCTCCGTCCTGCTCGTCTGGTCTTTCCCCTTCCTTTGGGAAATCGGCATTGCCGCCATTTTCGGCGCCTGTTTCTGGCTCTTCGCCCGGCCGCCGCAAAACCGTCCCCCCGCCGACGACGGCCAGCCATGAGGGCATTGCCCCAGCGTCTCCGCGGAGGGCTGTGGATTGCCGCTTCCGCCGCCGGTTTCGGCGCCATGGCCATTTTCGCCAAGCTGGCCTATGCCGAGGGCGTCGGCCTGGAAACCCTGCTCTTCCTGCGCTTTGCCCTGGGCGGCGCCTGCCTCGCCCTGATCCTGCGCTGGCGGCGCCAGGCCTGGCCGGCCCCGGCCCTCTGGCCCGGGCTGGCGGCCATGGGCGGGATCGGCTACGTGGGCCAGTCCTACTGCTACTTTGCCGCCCTGCGCCATGCCTCGGCCGGACTCACGGCGGTGCTGCTCTATCTCTATCCGGTGCTGGTGACCTTGCTCGCGGCCCTGCTGGGGCACCAGCGGCTCAGCGGGCGCAAGCTGCTGGCGGTGGGGGCCGCCTTCGTCGGCACCCTGCTGACCATCGGCGGCAGCCTGGCGGGCACGCCCCTGGGCATCGGCCTGGGCCTGGCGGCAGCCCTCATCTACTCGGTCTATATCCTGGCCGGAGAGCGCCTGACGGCCCGGGCCGGGGCCCTGGCCTCGGCTGCCGTGATCATGCTGGCGGCGGCGGTGGTGTTCGGCGTGCTGGCTTTCCATGCCGCCTCGCCGTGGCCGGCTTCCCTGGCGGGATGGGCGGCGGTGCTGGGGATCGTGGTGTTTTCCACCATCGTCGGCATGGTGGGGTTCTTCGCCGGCATGGCCAAGCTGGGGGCGGCGGATGCGGCCACCCTGTCCACCCTGGAGCCGGTGGTGACCCTGGTGCTGGCGGTCCTGTTTCTCGGGGAGGCGGTGGGGGGCTGGCAGTTGGCCGGCGGCGCCCTCATCCTGGGCGCGGTGGTGGTCCTGGTGCGCAGCCCGGTTATGCCGGAGAGGCGCGCCGGATAAGGCGCTCCGGCCATGCCCCGGTGTTGTGCCCGGGGCATGGGCCTGGTGGCAGCGGGCTTACTCGGCGATGGGCCGGGCGGAGGTGATGAAGGAGAGGGCCTTGGTGCTGTAGAGGTCCACATGCACCGCTTCCACCTGGGGCGTGTTCACGGTGGCCTCGGCCTGCCAGCGGATGAGGAAGTTGGCGCCGGAACCTCCTTCGTCCTCCCGCCGCTCGATGAACAGCTCCAGGGTGCCCAGGGGCGGAATGGTGCGCACCTTGGGCACGAAATCCTTGAGCAGCTTGCCGTCCGTGTCGTAGTAGCGGGCCGAGAGCACCTTGATGGGGTTCTTCGTATCCGTGTTGCGCACGCTGACCAGGGCCGACAGGTAGGACTTGTCCGGATTGCCGCCCTTGTCCAGGTTGCCGTGCCAGAGGTGGGAATAGATGGGCAGGTAGAGGGTCTGGCTCTTGGCCTGGTAGATCTCCTGGGCCTGGACCGGGGCCGCCAGCAATGCCCCGGCCAGCATCAGGCCGGCGAGGGTCTGCAGCGGGCGGAGCAGGCGATGGGGCAGGGCGTTGGCGTTCATGGCAGTGGTCCCTTGGCAATGGTCAGAGGAGGAAGGCCCGCAGGGCATCGAGCACCCGGTCCGGCTGTTCCGCCATCATGGCATGGCCGGCGCCGTCGATCTCGGCCTTGCGCACGTCCTTGAGGGCTTTCGCCAGGTCGCCGGCGGCTCGGGGCGGGGTCATCAGGTCCCGCTTGGCGATGACCAGCAGGGCAGGGCAGGCCACCTTGGCGGCGGCTTCCAGACCGGTCTGGTAGTCGTTGCAGTTGGACAGGTCGACGAACAGGGAGCCGGCCCGGGCGCGGCGCATCAGGGCCAGGCTGGCCCCGGGCTGCCAGGCGCCGGGCACGGTGTTGCCGCCCAGGCCCTGGGCGTTGGACCATTGGTTGATCATGCGGTAGGCCTTTTCCGGCTTGTCCTTGGCGGCAGCCAGAAGCTGCTCGGAGACGGCCATGGGCACGGCACTGCCGAGCAGGGCGATCTTGCCGATGCGGCCGGGGTGGCGGGCGGCGGCTTCCAGGGCAGTCAGGGAGCCCATGGAGTGGCCGGCCAGCAAGGCTTTTTCCACGCCGGCGGCGTCCAGCAGATCGGCCACCCAGTCGGCCAGGGCGCCGATGGAAGCCAGGGGCTCGCCGCCGGAGCGGCCGTGGCCGGGCAGGTCCACCGCCAGCACGCTGTAGCCGTGGTTGGCGAAATAGCGGCTCTGCAGGCCCCACACCGTGTGGTCGTTGGCGGCGCCGTGGAGGAAGACCAGGGCGGGCTTCTTCGGGTCGAAGGTCTTGCCGCCGGTGTAGGCGTAAATCTTGGTGTCGCGGACGATCAGTTCCATGGCCCCCTCCTTACGCCGCAGCCTTGGCCGCAGCGGCCAGGCCCCGGGACAGGTCTTCGATGAGGTCGTCCGCATCTTCCAGGCCCACCGAGAGGCGGATGGTGCCGGCGCCGATGCCGGCCGCCAGCAGGGCCTCGTCGGACATGCGGAAGTGGGTGGTGGAGGCCGGGTGGATCACCAGGGACTTGGCATCGCCCACGTTGGCCAGGTGGGAGAAGAGCTTCAGGGTCTCGATGAATTTCTTGCCCGCCGGGCGGCCGCCCTTGACGCTGAAACTGAAGACGGAGCCACAGCCGCGGGGCAGCAGCTTCTGGGCCAGGGCATGGTCCGGATGGCTTTCCAGGCCCGGGTAGGCGACGCTTTCCACCGCCTCGTGGGCAACGAGGAAATCCACCAGCTTGCGGGCGTTTTCCACATGGCGCTGCATGCGCAGGGGCAGGGTTTCCACGCCCTGCAGGATCTGGAAGGCGTTCATGGGGCTCATGCAGGCGCCGAAGTCCCGCAGGCCTTCGCGTCGGGCCCGCAGCAGGAAGGCGGCGACGGTGGATTCCTCGGCGAAGTCCATGCCGTGGAAACCGTCGTAGGGCTCGGTCAGGGTGGGGAATTTACCGGAGGCTTCCCAATCGAAATTGCCCGAATCCACCAGCACGCCGCCGACGGCGGTGCCGTGGCCGCAGAGGAACTTGGTGGCGGAGTGGAAGACCAGATCGGCGCCGTGCTCGAAGGGCTTCAACAGGTAGGGGCTGGTGAAGGTGGAGTCGACAAGAAGCGGCAGGCCGTGTTCGTGGGCCAGGGCGGAAATGCGGGGAATGTCCAGCACGTCCAGGCCCGGGTTGCCCAGGGTTTCGCCGAAGAGCAGGCGGGTGTTGGGGCGGATGGCGGCGCGCCAGGCGTCCACGTCCCGGGTGGGAACGAAGGTGGTCTCGATGCCGAAGCGGCGCAGGGTGTAGTCCAGCAGGTTGTGGCTGCCGCCGTAGAGGGCGCCGGAGGCAACGATATGGCTGCCGGCCCCCATCAGGGTGGCCACGGCCAGGTGCATGGCGGCCTGGCCGCTGGCGGTGGCGATGGCGCCGACGCCGCCTTCCAGGGCGGCAACGCGCTCCTCCAGCACCGATACGGTGGGGTTGGAGATGCGGGAATAGACGTGGCCGGCCCGTTCCATGTTGAAGAGGGCGGCGGCCTGGTCGGAATCCTTGAAGACGAAGGAGGTGGATAGGTAGATCGGGGTGGCACGGGCGCCGTATTGCGGGTCGGGCACCTGGCCGGCGTGCAGGGCCAGGGTGTCGAGGGTGTAGCCGTCCTTACCGGCCATGGGCGTTCTCCTGAGGGTCTCGTTGTTCTTGGGCTGTCAGGCCGGCATGTCCGGCAGCAGCATGTCTTCCAGCAACCTGATGCGGTCCTTGAGCTGCAGCTTGCGCTTTTTCAGGCGCCGCACCAGGAGCTGGTCCGGCGGCGGGTTGGCGGTGAGGTGTTCGATCACCAGGTCCAGGTCCCGGTGTTCCACTTCCAGCTCGTGCAGCCGGCCGCGGATGATGCCGGCCTCGTCGTCGCTCAGGGTCATGGGCTGTTTACATTCGTAAAATGATCTTTGCCGGCGGCTTTCTTCCCGCGAGGGAAGCGGCCGCCAAGGCAGGATCGAGGACGCATTGTGGACCATTCCACAGCGTACGGAAAAGGGCATAGAATAGACCGTACAATTCTAACCTTATGGAGGAGATCCATGTCCCACACCGTCATTGTCGTTTTCGGCAAAGGCAAGGAGTACGAATTCAAGTTCACCCAGGCAGACCTCGGCGGCCAGACCGCGGAAGAGGCCCGTCGCTGGTTCGACAAGGAATTCGTCACCCTGGAATGCGAACCCTCCAATCCGGTGGGCAAGGTCCTGATCATCGACAAGGTGCTCAACGTCGCCAAGTACGGCGGCGAAGCCCGCTTCGCCGAGGCCGGCGGCTGGGCCAAGGACTTCACCCGTAACGCCGCCCTGGCCCTGGGCCGCGATACGGTGCGGGTGGATGTGGCCGATTTCATCATCGGTTACTGAAACCGCAGCGGCGGGAAAAAAGAACGGCGCACCTCGGTGCGCCGTTCTGCTTTTGTGCCTCAGTCTTTGCCATCGGCCAGGGCCGGATGCCGGGCCAACTCCCGGGTCCATTCCAGGGGCGGCTGGGATGCGGCGACGTACTGCCGGTACCGCCGCAGATAATCGCCCAGCAGGGTCCGGCCGGGGCCGGCCGCCGCTCCGCTGTAGGCCTGCAGCAGGCCCCGGTAGCACTGGCGGAAGCGGCGGGGCTCGCCTTGCCAGGCGTCCACCTGCTGCAGCAGCCGTTGCAGGAGCTGGGCGTCCTGCAGCAGGCGCCGGCCGTCCCAGGGATTGGGCCGGTCCACGGCGTGGCACAGGTATTTGAGATCGATGAAGCGCAGTCTGTCGCCGCTGCGGAAGGCCAGCAGGGCCCGGGCGGAGCGGGGCGAGGCGGCCAGGGCGCCGCTGTCGCCGAAGGCCAGGCGGATGCGCTGCAGGGCCCGGGTCATGGGCGCCGGATTGGCGGGGTCGGCTGCCGGGTCCAGCCTGGGGCAGGGCTCCCCCAGGGCCAGGGCGAGGGCCTGCAGGTCGCTGCCGGCCTGGCTCACGGGGTGTCCAGGGGGCAGCGGCTGTCCCCTTCCTGGAGCCGCGGCCGCAGGGCCGGAGCCCGTTCGCCGAGATCGCGGAATTCCAGGCGCAGTTCGATGCGGCGGCTTTCCTCGGCGCTGGCCTTCTGGAAATTGAAGGAGGAGCCGCCCACCAGGAACAGTTCCCGCACCGTCTGCTGGTCCGTCTCCGAGAGGGCGTCGGCGCTGCCGGCCGGGCTGGCGAGGAGGGCGCAGAGGACCCGCTCCGAGCGCTGCAGGCTGAGATTGAGGTTGTACAGGTAGCTGCCCCGGGCGTCGGCGAAGCCCTCGACCACGATCTGCTTCAGCCATTTGCCGGCCACCGGGTCCCGGGCCAGGGCCAGTATCTTCGGCACCAGTTGCCGCAGCAGGCGGGCCTGCTCGGCGGAGAGCTTGTGGCTGTTGGTGTCGAAGCGGGCCCGTTCGCCGAAGTCCACGGACTGGCCGCGCAGGGTGACGCCGGGGAAGTCCCGGGTCATGTCCCGCACCCGCTGCAGCACCTCCCGGATGTCTTCCTCGCGCCGGGTCTTTTCCCGCTCGCTTTCGGAAATCTCGTGGGTGACCGCCAGCAGGGCCACGGTCATGGCCACCAGGAACAGCACCATGAGGCCTGACATGAGGTCGGAAAAGGAAATCCAGAAGGGCTTTTCCCCTTCCTCGCGGCGGGCGCGGCGCTTGCCGGGCAGGAGTCCGATCATGGCGGCGGTTTAGCCCTTGCCGTCGGCGAGGACGTCGCCCAGGTGTTCGATGGCGTCCTTCAGGTAGCCCACGGCCTCGGCCAGCTCCCGCTGGAACTGGGCGTTGCCGGCCTTGAGTGAACGCTCCACGTTGTCGGCGAAGGCGCCGTGGGCCTTGGCCAGGACCTCGCTGACGCCCTGCAGATAGACGTCGGCACGCTGCTCGGCCCGGGCGAGGGACTGGGCGGCGCTTTCCAGGCGGCCCACCACCTCGCTGTTGAGGGCGGCCTCCCGCTGGGCCAGGGCCACCGTGCCCTGCACTTCCTGCAGCAGTTCCCGCAGGCTGGCGCCGACCTTGTGCTGCTGTTCCAGCAGCTCACCGTTGCCGGCGCTGGCGGCGGCCAGGCTGCCGGCGGCGCTCTGGATGGCACGCCCGGCCTCGGCCACGGTCTGGGCGGTGTGGTCGAAGCTGCGCCCGGCGGCGGCGAAATCGCCGCAGGCCAGTTGCACGGCTTCGGCGCCGGCGCTGAGCTGGCCCATGGCCTGGCTGCCGGCCCGGTTGAAGCTGGCGACGCAGCCTTCCAGGGTGGCGGCGGCATTTTTCAGTTCCGTGGTGACGCCCTGCAGATGGCCTGCCACCTTGCCCATGAGCTTGTCGGTCTGCTCCGTCAGGCGCTCCTGCTGGGCCTGCTGGCCGCCGCCGATGGCCTCGGAGACGCCGGCCACCTGCTGGGCGAGCTGGCCGGCCAGCTGGGCCATGGATTCCTGGATGGCTTTTTCCAGACGCTGGCTGCTGGCCTCGAAACGCTGGCCGGTGGCTTCCAGGCTTTGCAGCAGGCGCTCCTGGCGCTGCTCCGCCTCCCGCTCCTGGCGTCCCAGCTGTTCGCCGATCTGCTGACCCACATTGCCCAGCAGGCCGTCCAGGGCCTGGCTGATGCCGCCGGCCACCGCCTTGCCCTGCTGGGCCTCCATCCGTTCCAGGGTCTGGGTCAGGCGCTCCAGGGGCGCGCGGATGCTGTCGCCGACGGCGCCGGCCAGGCCCGCCGTCATGTTCTCCAGCTGGCGCTGGCCGGCCTGTTGCTGCTGCTCCAGCAGGCTGGCCATGGCCTGGCGCATTTCCGCCACCAGGGCCTGGCGCAGCTGGGCGGCCTGTTGTGCCGCCTGCTGGGCGGCGCCCTCGCTGGCGCCCACCAGGCGGGCCAGGTATTCCTCGCCGATGCCGGTGTCGAAGAGACTGTCGATGAGCTGGTTGAGGCGTTCCACCTGGCGGTAGCGGGCCACCACCAGGGATTTTTCGACCCAGGTGAGGAGCATGGCCAGGCCGATGGCGATGGCGGAAATCTTGAAGGCGTGGCCGACGCCCTGGATCAGCTCCCTGAGGCTGCCCCGCACCACGTCGGCGCTGGCGGAAACCTCGAAGTGGGTGAGGCCGACGATGAGGCCGGAAAAGGTGCCGAGGATGCCGATGCCGGTGAGGATGCCCGGCAGGTGCTTGTAGAACTCGGCCCGCAGGGGCGTATCCACCAGGGCCTGTTCGGTGAGGAAGCTTTCCGCCAGGGCCGTGGCGCGCCAGCGGGGGCCGGCCTCGGTGCGGGTCGGGTGCAGGGTCTGGGCGTATTCGCGCCACAGGTGGGCCAGGGGCGGGGCGCCCATGATGTCGCGGCCGATCTGCTGGGGATCTGGGTTGCCGCCGCTCTCCCGCAGCTGCTCCAGCTGCCCGATGGTGCGGCGGAAGAGGCGGCCCAGGCCCAGGGCGGGCAGGACGAAGCGGAAGATGAAACCGGTGCAGATGGCCGCCAGGAGCAGGGCGATGACCAGCATGTGGCCCGGAATGTCGGTGGCGGCGAGGAGGGAAGTGAGGGAGGAAGGCATCGGGCCCGGCGGGTCAGGGTGGTCGGCAAAGGCGGCAACGAGCCCGGATTCTAGCACCCCGGCCCGGCGCTGCTGCCGGTGGCCTCCGCTGCCGCAGCGGGGGAGTGGTGCGGGTCCGGGATTGGTGCGGGTTTGGGGTGGCTGGAGGCCGGCGCCGTTCCTGGCCTCCAGCCATGGCATGGCCGGGAGGCGCTTGCCGCCTGCCCCGGCGGCAGGGGGTGTCCGAGGTGGTCGTCGCCAGGGCCTGGGTGGGAACTATTTGCATCTGTCATCTTTGCAGAGTGGAAAGAAAGTTTCCAGGTGTCGGCTTTGTGACGTCGCAAGGTTTACAACTTTATGAAACGCCATTTCACGCGAGTTCCGTAGCTGCTTGATTGTTATGGTTTTGCCCTGTCTGGCACGGTTCTTGTAATCGTCCCACCCCAATAAGGGCGCGGCGATCCCCGCGCAACCATGCAAATAGCCCCGTGGGAACGGGGCAACAGACCGAGGGTGAGGCCATGCAAGAGCAAAAACTCCAGTCCCTGGAAATCCACGAGCACGTCATCGAGGCGGCCAAGCGCCTGGAAATGGGCC
Organism: Azospira sp. I09; assembly: GCF_009177135.1. Taxonomy (NCBI): domain Bacteria; kingdom Pseudomonadati; phylum Pseudomonadota; class Betaproteobacteria; order Rhodocyclales; family Rhodocyclaceae; genus Azospira; species Azospira sp. I09. Next base: position 359,179 of record NZ_AP021844.1, read on the forward strand.
GCCGGGAATTCCTCCAGTTCTGTACGGCCATGGCCGCCACCCTGGGCCTGCCGGCCGGGGCCGAGGCCGCGGTGGCCGAGGCGGTGGCGGTGAAGAAGCGCCCCTCCGTCATCTGGCTGCACTTCCAGGAATGCACCGGCTGTACCGAATCCATGCTGCGGGCCGAGCATCCCACCATCGAGAAGCTGATTCTCGACGTCATCTCCCTCGACTACCACGAGACCCTCTTCGCCGCCGCCGGCCACCAGATCGAGGCCGCCAAGCAGGCCGCCATGAAGGCCAACAAGGGCCAGTACCTGCTGGTGGTGGAAGGTGCCATCCCGACCAAGGATGGCGGCATCTACTGCAAGGTGGGCGGCAAGACCGCCATCGACATCGTCAAGGAATGCGCCACCGACGCCGCCGCCATCATCGCCATCGGCTCCTGTGCCTCCTGGGGCGGCATGCCTTCCACCGACCCCAACCCCACCGGGGCCGTGGGGGTGAACAAGATCATCGACAAGCCGGTGGTGACCATTCCCGGCTGTCCGCCCAACCCCTACAACTTCCTTTCCACCGTGGTGCACTTCCTCACCTTCGGCCAGCTGCCGCCGGTGGATGAGCTGGGCCGTCCCAAGTTCGCCTATTCCCGCCTGGTGCACGAGAACTGCGAGCGCCGCGCCCACTTCGACGCCGGCCGCTTCGCCATGGAGTTCGGCGACGAGGGCCACCGCAAGGGCTACTGCCTGTACAAGCTGGGCTGCAAGGGTCCCGAGACCTACGCCAACTGTCCCACCATCCTCTTCGGCGACGCCGGCGCCGGCACCTGGCCCGTGGCCTGCGGCCACCCCTGCATCGGCTGTACGGAGCAGGGCGTGGGCTTCCAGAAACCCATCCACCAGACCGCCAAGGTCATGACCTACGCCCCGCCCGCCTCCTTCCCGCGCATCGTCGAGGAACAGGGCAAGGGCGCCTCCCTCGGGGCCGCCGCCGTGCTGGCTGCCGTGGCCGGGGCCGCCGCCGGGGCCGGGGCCATGGTGGCGAAGAACCTGGGTCTCTCCCACGCCGCCGAGGAGGCCGAGAAGGCCAAGCAGTCTTCCGAACAGAAACCCGCCGAGAAGGTGTGACCATGACTTCCCGTCGCAATTTCCTGAAAGGGACGCTGGCGGGGGGCGCAGCCGCGGCTGCGGTCTCCGTTTCGGTGAGTGGCCCGGCCTGCGCCCGGGACAACAATCCCCAGCCCGAGGGCGCCCTGGGCCTGCTCTACGACGCCACCCTGTGCGTCGGCTGCAAGGCCTGCGTCGCCGCCTGCAAGGAGGTCAATGGCAACCCGGCGGAGTTCTCCACGCCTGAACAGCTGTGGGATACGCCCCTGGATACCACTGCCAAGACCTTCAACGTCATCAAGATGTTCCGCAGCGGCACCATGGAGACGAAGGACGATCCGGACAACGGCTACGCCTTCATGAAGACCTCCTGCCTGCACTGCAACGATCCCTCCTGCGTCTCGGCCTGCCCGGTGTCGGCCATGACCAAGGACCCGGTCACCGGCATCGTCGGCTACGACGCCGACGCCTGCATCGGCTGCCGCTACTGCGTTGCCGCCTGTCCCTTCGGCATTCCCAAGTACGACTACTCCTCCGCCACCGGCAAGATCGGCAAGTGCGAGCTGTGCCGCCACCGCCTGCCGGAAGGCAAGTACGCCGCCTGTGCCGAGGTCTGCCCCACCGGCGCCACCCTCTACGGCAAGGTGTCGGACCTCAAGGCCGAGGCCGAACGCCGCCTCTCCCTCAAACCCGGCACCAAGACCGTGTTCCAGCGCGGCCAGCTGGGGGGCAAGGACCAGAGCTACGAAAACGTGGTGGGCCATTACGTGCAGCACGTCTATGGCGAGAAGGAAGTGGGCGGCACCCAGGTGATCAAGCTGTCCGCCGTGCCCTTCGAGAAGGTGGGCCACAAGCCCCTGCCCGAGCGTTCCGCCTCCTCCAAGTCGGAAACCCTGCAACACACGCTCTACGGCGGGCTGGTGATGCCCCTGGCGGTGCTCGGCGTGATGACCTATTTCGCCAAGCGCAACGTCAAGCCTGACGACGACGAGCTGTAAGGGAGAGATCGCAATGTCTGCACAACAACACGCTGCACCCACCCCCGTCGGCGGCAAGCTGCTGACCCCGGTGACCCTCACCGCGGCGACCCTGATCGTGGTGGCCCTGGCCATCATCCTGGTCCGTTTCGTCTTCGGCCTGGGAGCCGTCACCAACCTCAACGACGGCTACCCCTGGGGCCTGTGGGTGGTGGGCGACGTGGTCATCGGTTCCGCCTTCGCCTGTGGCGGCTTCTCCGTGGCCATGCTGGTCTACATCTTCAACAGGGGCGAATACCATCCCCTGGTGCGCCCGGCCCTGCTGGCCTCCCTCTTCGGCTACACCCTGGCCGGTGTCGGCGTCATCTTCGACCTGGGCCGCTGGTGGAACTTCTGGCACATCCTGACCCCGGGCTACGCCTCGGCCAACTCGGTGATGTTCGAAGTGGCCCTGTGCATCTCCCTCTACATCGTGGTGATGTGGATCGAGTTCTCCCCCACCTTCATGGAAAAGTGGGGCATGCACGAGAAGCGCAAGAAGCTGAACAAGGTGATGTTCTTCTTCATCGCCCTGGGCACCGTGCTGCCCATGATGCACCAGTCCTCCCTCGGCTCCCTGCTGGTGGTGATGGGCACCCAGGTGCATCCCCTGTGGCAGTCCATGGCCCTGCCGCTGATCTACCTGCTTTCCGCCATCACCATCGGCTACGCCGTGATTCTCTTTGAATCCTGCATGGCCGCCGCCGGCTTCCGCCGCCAGATGGAGACCCACATCCTGACGCCTCTGTCCAAGGTCATGCTGGGCATGCTGGCGGTGTTCCTGGTGGTGCGGGTGGGCGACCTGGTAGTCCGCGGCGCCTTGCCCCGGGCCTTCGAGGGCAGCCTGCAGGCCCTCATGTTCTGGCTCGAGATGGCCTGCTTCATCGCCCCCCTGGCGCTGCTGGGCAAGGAGACTTCCCGCCGCAACCCGGCCCGCCTCTTCGTCGGCGCCGTGCTGTTGATGCTGGGCGGCGTCCTGCTGCGCATCAATTCCTACCTGGTGGGTTACGAGACCGGCGACGGCTGGCACTACTTCCCCTCCGTCCCCGAAATGCTGGTCACCTTCGGCATGTTTGCCATCGAGGTCTTCGGCTACATCGTCATCACCCGCCGCTTCCCGGTCTTGGCCGCGGAAGACGCTGCTGCACACTAAGAATTCAAGGAGAAACCCAAAATGACCAAGCGCGTAACGATCGATCCGGTGACCCGCATCGAAGGCCACCTGCGGGTGGACGTGGAAGTGAATGGCGGCAAGGTGACCAAGGCCTGGTCTTCCGGCCAGATGTGGCGCGGTGTGGAGAACATCCTCATCGGCCGCGACCCCCGCGACGCCTGGGCCATCACCCAGCGCATCTGCGGCGTGTGCACCACCGTCCACGCCATCTGTTCGGTGCGGGCCGTGGAGGATGCGCTGAAGCTGGAAATTCCGGTGAATGCCCAGTACATCCGCAACATGATCATCACCGCCCACAACCTGCACGACTCCATCGTGCATTTCTATCATCTCTCCGCCCTCGACTGGGTGGACGTGGTCTCCGCCCTGCAGGCCGACCCGGACAAGGCTTCCGCCCTGGCCGAGAGCCTCTCGCCGTGGAACCGCAACGGTAAGCACGAGTTCCGCAAGGTCAAGGAAAAGATCGCCGGCTTCGTCAAGACCGGACAGCTGGGCATTTTCACCAACGGCTACTGGGGCCACCCTGCCATGAAACTGCCGCCGGAAGTGAACCTGATCGCCGTGGCCCACTACCTGCAGGCCCTGGAAATCCAGCGCTTTGCCTCCAAGATCGTTTCCGTCCTCGGTTCCAAGTCCCCCCACATCCAGAACGTGGCCGTGGGCGGCGTGGCCAACCCCCTGGCGGTGGATTCCCAGTCCGTGCTGACGGTGGAACGCCTGCTGGCGGTGAAGGAATGGATCGAAAAGCTGGACGAGTTCGTCAAGCAGGTGTACCTGCCCGACGTGGCCGTGGTCGGCGCCCATTACCCCGAGTGGACCAAGATCGGCCGCGGCATCGTGGACTACCTGTCCGTGCCCGACCTGCCCCTGGACGGCAAGGGCACCCAGTTCGCCCTGCCCGGCGGCTACATCCAGAACGCCGACCTCGGCACCTTCAAGCCCATCACCCAGTTCGGCGACAAGTACTTCGAAGCCGGCGTTTCCGAAGCCGTCAAGCACGCCTGGTACTCCTACAAGGACGGCGACAACGCCACCCTGCACCCCTACAAGGGCGAGACCACGCCGAACTACACGGACTTCCAGGACGAGGGCAAGTATTCCTGGCTGAAGTCCCCCACCTTCTACGGCAAGCCCGCCCAGGTCGGCCCCCTGTCCCGCATGCTGGCCATGCTGGCCGCCGGCCACGAGCCCACCAAGAAGTACGCCACCCTGGCCCTGGACACGGTCTCTTCCCTGGCCAAGACCAAGATCGGCCTGGATGCCATGCACTCCACCATCGGCCGCCATGCCTCCCGGGCCGTGGTGGCCTGCGTCCAGGTGGACGAACTGGCCCACCAGTGGGACCTGCTCCTGGCCAACATGGGCAAGGGTGACCTCAAGACCTACAACAAGCCCACCTTCCCCAAGGGCGAGATCGCCGGCGTCGGCTTCCACGAAGCGCCCCGCGGCGTGCTCTCCCACTGGGTGGTGATCGACGACGGCAAGATCAAGAACTACCAGTGTGTCGTGCCCACCACCTGGAACGCCGGCCCGCGTAACGAAAAGGGCGTTTCCGGCGCCTACGAGGCCTGCCTGCTGGACAACCCGGTGGCCGATCCCGAGAAGCCCCTGGAAGTGCTGCGCACCGTGCACTCCTTCGACCCCTGCCTGGCCTGCGCCGTGCATGTGGTGGACAAGGAAAACGACCAGGTGGTGAAGGTCAAGGCGGCCTGAGCTGCCGGCTTGAAGGGAAACGGCGGCGCCGGTGGTGCCGCCGTTTTATTTGGTGCCCCGGCTCTTCCCGCAGCATTTCTTGCGTTGCCTCAAACCGGCCCGGGGCCGGATTGTTTAAAGTGCCGCCCATGACTACTACCCCCACCATCGCCGTCCTTGGCGTCGGCAACATCCTCCTCACCGACGAGGGCATCGGTGTGCGCATCGTCGACGAGCTGCAGCGCCGCTACTCCCTGCCCGAGCACGTGCTGGCGCTGGACGGCGGCACCGCCGGCATGGAACTGCTGGAGCCCCTGGAAGGCCTGGACAAGCTCATCATCGCCGACGCCGTGCGGGTCGGCCAGCCGCCCGGTTCCGTCGTGCTGCTGCAGGGCGACGAGGTGCCCAAGTTCTTCCGCACCAAGATCTCGCCCCATCAGATCGGTCTCTCCGACCTGCTGGCGGCCCTGGAACTGACCGAGAAGGCGCCCAAGGCGGTGGCCCTCATCGGCCTGCAGCCCGTCTCCCTGGATACGGGCATGGCCCTGACGCCGGAGGCGGAAGCCAAGGTGCCGGAAATGCTGGAACTGGTGCTGGCCGAGCTGGCCAAGGCCGGCGTCGTGCCCCAAGCCATTGAAGGGATCGCCTGATGTGCCTCTCCATTCCCATGCAGATCGTCGAGCTGGAAGGCGAGGAGGGCGAGTTCGCCTGGGTCGAGCGGGGCGAGGGCGAGCACTTCCGCCGGGAGCGGGTGAACATGATGCTGCTCGGGCCCCAACCCGTCGGCACCTGGATCCTGGCCTCCCTCGGCCTGGGCAAGGAAGTGGTGGAGGAAGAGGAGCGCCTGCTGATCGAGGATGCCCTGGCGGCCCTGGCCGAATCCCTGGAAGGGGACTACGACCCGGCCCGCCACTTCGCCGACCTCAACCGGCAGTAGGGGCATGAGTTCCTTCCGCCCCCGCGTACCGGCCTGGACGCCGCCCCCTGCCCGGGAAGGCAAGCCCTGGGCCGATGACCCGGCACCCCGGCTGGAGGAGCACTTCCGGCGCGTGCGCCAGGGCACCATGGCCGGCATGCCTTTCCTCAACGAGGCCCTGGCGGTGGCGGCGCTGCCCTTCGCCCGCGTTCAGGGCGACTGGGTCGGCATCGTGCTGACGCCCTGGTTCCTCCACGTCTATCTGCTGCCCGGCGGCGGCGAACTGTGGCAGGACCTGGCCCAGGGCCTGCGCCGCCAGGTGCAGCTGCCGGCCGGGACCATGGATTTCATCGGCGACGAGGACGAGGCCCTGGGCCCGCTGCAGTATTGCGTGCTGCTGGCGCCGGTGCCCCAGTTCGCTACCCAGGACGAAGCCCTGGCGGCGGCCCGGGAAGCCCTGGGCGCCCTGCTGACGCCGCCTCCGGCTGAGGCCGCCTCCACCCCCGCTGCCACCGTCGGCAACGAGGCAGGTGCGCCGGCCGCCACCGCTGCCGGCACTGCCGCTGCGGCCGCCACGGCCGAGAGCGCGGCCGTCAATGACGGGCGGCGGGGCTTCCTGCGGGGCATCCTGGGGCGCCCCTGAAATCCCTTCCCGGCGCCGGCCGGGACTGCCGCAAATGCCACGTCAGGCCTGACGCTGAGGGACGGCGGCAGGCTTTTGCACTATCATGTGCGTGAATTATTTCGCATCCTGCAGCACTCACCGAGCATTTCCCTTCATGAGCAAGGCTTTCACCAAAGAGTCGGACGACGCGGACGAGGACGAACTCGAGCCCGCCCAGCGCCTGCCGATCGGCACCAAGAACTACATGACGCCGGTCGGCCACGCCCGTCTCAAGGCCGAACTGGAGCATCTGCTCAAGGTGGAACGGCCGAAGGTGGTGGAGGTGGTGCACTGGGCCGCCTCCAACGGCGACCGCTCGGAAAACGGCGACTACATCTACGGCAAGAAGCGCCTGCGGGAGATCGACCGCCGCATCCGCTTTCTCACCAAGCGCCTGGACAACTCCCTGGTGGTGGATCCCCTGTTGCGGGAAGCCACGGACCAGGTGTTCTTCGGCGCCACCGTCACCATCGCCGACGAACAGGGCCAGGAACAGACCTACACCATCGTCGGGGTGGATGAAACCGATATCTCCCGGGGCCACATCAGCTGGATCTCGCCCCTGGCCCGGGCCCTGATCAAGGCCAGGGAAGGGGATACGGTGCGCTTCCAGAGCCCCATGGGCCAGCGGGAGATCGAGATCGTCGAAGTCCGCTACCTGGCCATCGAGTAAAGACAGAAATCATGCATTACGACCTGCCCATCTCCCAGATCCTGCGGCACGAGCTGCTGGAATGCGCTCCCCAGACCACGGTGGCGGAGGCGGCAGGGCGCATGCACCAGGCCCGTTGCGGCTCCATCCTGGTGGTGGAGCTGGGGGAGGTGCGGGGCATCTGGACCGAGCGGGACGCCCTGGCCCTGAATTTCTCCGACCCCGAGTCCATCCATCTGCCGGTGTCCCGGGTCATGAGCACGCCGGTGAAGACCGTGCGGGAAACGGACACCGTGGCCGACGCCGCCATCCGCTTCAAGCAGGAGCGCCTGCGCCACCTGCTGGTGGTGGACCGGGACGGGCGGCGCCTGGGCATCGTTTCCCAGACCGACATCGTGAACCACCAGGGGGTGGAGTTCTACGTGCACATGCGCGACGTGGGCTCGGTGCTGAAGAGCGCCCCCCTGCAGGTGCCCGGCAGCATGCCGGTGGCCGAGGCGGTGCAGTGCCTGCGGGAGGCCCGCAGCGACGCCGCCATCGTGGAGCACAACGGCCATCTGGGCATCCTCACCGGCCGCGACGTGCTGCGCCTGATCGGCCAGGAATCCCTCAACTGCAGCGCCGGCGAGGTGGCCACCTTCCCCCTCATCACCGTGCCGCGCAGTTCCACCCTGTACCACACGCGCAAGATATTCAACGACCGGCGCATCCGCCACCTGGGGGTGATGGACGAGCACGGCCGCATCACCGGCCTGCTCTCCTACGCCGACATCCTGGACAGCGTCGAGCAGGAATACGTGGCCGAGCTGCGGGCCGCCCTGCAGGAGCAGAGCCAGCGGCTGCAGCAGTCCCGCCACGCCCTGCTGCTGGCCTCCAAGGTGGCCGAGTCGAGCCAGCAGGCGATCATGATCGTCAATGCGGAACGGATCATCCAGTCCATCAACCCGGCCTTTTCCGCCATCACCGGCTATTCCGCCGAGGAGGCGGTGGGCCACGATACCCGCCTGCTCAAGTCCGGCCTCCACGACGCCGACTTCTACCGTCAGCTCTACGCCGACCTGGCGGCCTTCGGCGTGTGGAGCGGGGAAATCTGGAACCGGCGCAAGAACGGCGAGCTGTACCCGGAGAACCTCACCATCACCTCGGTCAAGGGGGAGGGCGGCCAGGTCATCAACTATGTCTGCGTGTTCACCGACATGACCGAGCAGAAGCGGGCCCGGGACGACCTCAAGGAAAGCCACCAGCGCCTAGAGCAGCAGTCCAGCCTGACCGAGATGATCCTGGACACCCTGCCGGTGATGGTCTTCGTCAAGGACGAGGACGGCCGCTACCTGGTCATGAACGAGGCCGCCGCCGCCTTCGTCGGCCACGACAAGCACGAGGTGGTGGGGCGCAGCGATTTCGAGCTGTACCCGGCCGACGTGGCTTCCCGCCTGCGCCAGGACGACATCAAGGCCCTGGCGGCGAAGAAGGTCACGGGCCGGGAAGAGAAGCACCTGACGCCCAAGGGCGAGCGCTACCTGCTCTCCTACAAGCGGGGCGTGGACCTGGGCGGGCGGCGCCTGCTCATCGGCAGCTCCACCGACATTTCCGAGCGCAAGCAGGCCGAGCAGCTGCTGGCCGCCGAGCGCCAGGTGCTGGAGCTGATCGCCAGCGACGCCTCCCTGCAGGTGGTGCTGGACGCCCTGTGCAACCGGGTCGAGTCCCTCATTTCCGACTGCTTCGCCGCCGTCCTCCTGCTGCAGCCGGACAACGGCCACCTGGTGCTGGGCTCCGCCCCCAGCCTGCGCCGCACCTGCCGCGACGTGGGCCAGAACTGCCCGGAAAACCCTGCGGTGTGCGCCTGCGCCGCCGCCATCCGCACCGGCAAGCAGATCATCGCCGAGCACATCGACGATTCGGAACAGTGGCAGGACTGCCGCGACTTTGCCTCGGCCCTGGGGCTGAAGACCGCCTGGTCCACCCCCATCGTCTCCCCGGGCAAGGAAGTGCTGGGCACCCTGTCCCTCTATTTCCGCCAGGGCCGGCGTCCCAACCGCTTCGACAAGGACGTCATCGAGCACGCCTGCCGCCAGGCCGCCATCGCCATCGACCGCAACCGGGCCATGGATTCCCTGCACCGGCTGGCCACCGTGGACACCCTGACCGGTCTCAACAACCGCTCCCGCTTCCTCGACCAGGGGGAGGCGGAGATCACCCGCGCCCGCCGCCTCGGACGCAGCGTGGCCGTGCTGATGCTGGACGTGGACCACTTCAAGCGCATCAACGACACCCACGGCCACGGAGCCGGGGACGTGGCCCTCAAGATCGTCGCCGCCATTATCGCCCGGGAGCTGCGGGCCATCGACATCTGCGGCCGTCTGGGGGGCGAGGAATTCGCCGTCATGCTGCCGGAAACCGACGGCCAGGGCGCCATGCAGGCCGCCGAGCGGCTGCGCCAGGCCGTGGCCCAGGAAAAGGTGCGGGTGGCCGAAGGCGTCGAGCTGGGCATCACCGTGAGCATCGGCGCCACCATCCTGGCGCCCCAGGATACCAACATCGACCATCTGCTGGCCCGGGCCGACGGCGCCCTCTACGAAGCCAAGCGCAGCGGCCGCAACCTGGCGCTCTACGCCGCCCCCGGCAACATCCCCTCTTGAAATCCTGATTGCCGTCCCCATTTTCCGGGGCAACGACCGCGCCGGCCCCCGGGCCGGCACGGCGGCAACCGTTCGTTCCCACTTTTTACCCACGGAGTCTTGCATGGGCGCACCCAAGGAAACCCTCGGCTTTCAGGCAGAGGTCAAGCAGCTGCTGCAGCTGATGATCCATTCCCTCTACAGCAACAAGGAAATCTTCCTCCGCGAACTCGTCTCCAACGCTTCCGACGCCTGCGACAAGCTGCGCTTCGAGGCCCTCAACAACAACGGCCTCTACGGCGACGATTCCGAGCTGAAAATCCGCCTCTCCTTCGACAAGGCGGCCCGCACCCTGACCATTTCCGACAACGGCATCGGCCTCTCCCGGGAGGAAGCCGTGGCCCACCTGGGCACCATCGCCAAGTCCGGCACCAAGGAATTCTTCGCCTCCCTCTCCGGCGACGCCCAGAAGGATGCCCACCTCATCGGCCAGTTCGGCGTCGGCTTCTACTCCGCCTTCATCGTCGCCGACAAGGTCACCGTCATTTCCCGTCGCGCCGGCCTGGAGCACAACCAGGCGGTGAAATGGGAATCCGAAGGCGCCGGTGACTACTCCGTGGAAATGGTGGAGAAGGCCGGCCGCGGCACCGACGTGATCCTGCACCTGAAGGACGGCGAGGACGACTTCCTTAACGCCTGGAAGCTGAAGTCCATCATCCGCAAGTACTCCGACCACATCACCCTGCCCATCGTCATGAAGGCGGAGAAGTGGGACGAGGAGAAGAAGGAACAGGTCGCCACCGACGAAGACGAGACGGTGAACCAGGCCAACGCCCTGTGGGCCCGCCCCAAGAGCGAGATCACGGAAGAGCAGTACCAGGAGTTCTACAAGCACGTCGCCCACGACTTCGAAAATCCCCTGGGCTGGATCCACGCCAAGGTGGAAGGCAAGCAGGAATACACCCAGCTGCTCTACATCCCTGCCCGGGCCCCCTTCGACCTGTGGGACCGCAACGCCCGTCACGGCGTCAAGCTCTACGTAAAGCGCGTCTTCATCATGGACGATGCCGAGCAGCTGATGCCGCTCTACATGCGCTTCGTGCGCGGGGTGGTGGATTCCGCCGACCTGCCGCTCAACGTCTCCCGGGAAATCCTGCAGCAGAGCAAGGACATCGAGACCATTCGCGGCGGCTGCGTGAAGAAGGTGCTGTCCCTGCTGGAAGGCATGGCCGACAGCGACGACGCCGCGGAGAAGGAAAAGTACGCCGGCTTCTGGAAGGAATTCGGCAATGTGCTGAAGGAAGGCGTGGGCGAGGACTTCGCCAACAAGGAACGCATCGCCAAGCTGCTGCGCTTCGCTTCCACCCACCACGACACCACCGAGCAGAACGTCTCCCTGGCCGACTACGTCTCCCGCATGAAGGAAGGCCAGGAGAAGATCTACTACGTCACCGCCGAGACCTTCCTCGCCGCCAAGAACAGCCCCCACCTGGAAATCTTCCGCAAGAAGGGCATCGAGGTGCTGCTGCTCTCCGACCGCGTCGATGAATGGGTGGTGGGCCACCTCACCGAATTCGACGGCAAGCCGCTGCAGTCCGTGGCCAAGGGCGGCCTGGATCTGGGCAAGCTGGAGGACGAGGCCGAGAAGAAGGAGCAGGAAAAGGAAGCCGGCGAGTACAAGGAACTCACCGACAAGGTGAAGCAGGCCCTGGAGGCCCGGGTCAAGGATGTGCGCATCACCCACCGCCTGACCGATTCCCCCTCCTGCCTGGTCTCCGACGAGCATGACCTTTCCGGCAACCTGGCGCGCATGCTCAAGGCCGCCGGCCAGAAGGCACCGGAGGTCAAACCCATCCTGGAGATCAACCCCCACCATCCCGCGGTGCAGCGCCTGAAGTATGAGGAAGCCCGCTTCGACGACTGGGCCAACCTGCTCTTCGAACAGGCCCAGCTGGCCGAAGGCGGTCAGCTGGAAGACCCGGCCGGCTTCGTCAAGCGCATCAACGACCTGATGCTGGCCCTGTCCCTGGGCGGCAAGTAAGTCCGCAGCCAGGGCAGGCGAGGGCGGGGAGGCGGCATGGCCGCTTTCCCGCCCTTCGTATTTCTGGCGTTTCCGCCGGCGAGGGCTTAGCATGGCGGAAAGAAACCACGCGCCGTACGTGGATATAACAAAGACCGCCATGAAATTCCGCCATTCCCGCCTCCCCCTGATGGCCGGCCTGTCCGGTCTCCTGGGTTTTTTCATCCTGGTCGGCGTCAGCCTGAAGAGCGACTACGACGGTCTGGAGGAGCGGGCCCGGGTCGAGGTGGGCAACCTGGGCCACCTCATGGAGCTGCACACCGCAGCCCGCATCCGCAACATCGACCAGATCCTGCAGGACGTGCAGGGCCACGTCACCCCCGAGGACATGGCCCGTTCCCAGACCCAGCGTGGCGCCCGGGGCGAGGAGCTGGAGCGGCTGCTGCGGACCAAGCGGGAGATCGTGCCCGAGGTCCATGGCCTGCACCTGGTCAATGTGAAGGGGGATTTCCTCTACAGCTCCCTCAGTCCCCTGCCGCCCTACAACATGGCGGACCGCAGCCATTTCACCGCCCACGTGCAGAACCCGGAGGCGGGCCTGGTGATCGCCGAGCCGGTGCTGGGCCGCACCACGGGCAAGTGGACCCTGGCGGTAAGCCGCCGCCTCAACAATGCGGACGGCAGTTTCGCCGGGGTGGTGGTGGCCACCTTCCTGCCTGAATCCTTTGCCCCCTTCTACCAGAGCCTGGATCTGGGGCCCCACGGCAATGTCTCCATCCGCGACACCCGTGCCCGCATGCTGATGCGCTTCCCGGCCCGGGACGACCGTATCGGCCAGCCGGTGGAATCCCATCCGGCCCAGCCCTACATGGCCCGGGGCGACCGGGAAATCCTGATGAAGATCCGCAGCGGCACGGACCAGGTGGAACGGCTGGTGAGCATCCGCAAGGTGGGCGAGTATCCGCTCTACGTCTTTGCCGGCATGGCGCCGGAGGACTACCTCAGCAACTGGCGCAGCAAGCTCTACTACTACAGTGCCGGCAGCCTGCTATTGGCGGCGGTGGTGCTGGGCCTGCTGGTGATCAACCGGCGTGGCGAACGGCAGGAGGAGTCGGCCCTGCGGGCCCTGGCCGAGACGGAGGGACGTTACCGCCTGCTGCTGGAAAACCTGCCGGTGGGCGTCATCCACTTCGATTCCCGTCTCTGTCTGACCTTCTGCAACGAGCGTTTTGCCACCATGGTGGGCAGCACGGTGCAGGCCTTGCAGGGCCTGGATCTGCAGCGCCTGCGGGACCAGTCGGTGCTGCCGGCCATGCGCCAGGCCCTGGCCGGGGAGGGCGGCACCTACGACGGCAGCTACCGCACCACCCTCAGCCATATCGACGTGTGGATATCCTTCCGCGCCAATCCCCTGCGCGATGCCAGCGGCACCATCATCGGCGGCATCGGCATCGTCGAGGACGTGGGCGAGAAGCGGCGGGCGGAAGACAGCCTGCGGCAAAGCGAGCGGAACTTCCGCACCATGGCCGACTTCACCTACGACTGGGAATACTGGCAGGGGGCCGACGGCCGCATCGTCTATATGACCCCCTCGGTGGAACGCATCACCGGTTACGGGGTCCAGGCCTTTGCCGACGATCCTTCCCTGCTGCAGCAGATCGTCCACCCCGACGACCGGCAGGAGTTCCAGGAACACCTCAACCAGGCAGTCTTCCATCACGAGCACATGGTGGACTTCCGCATCGTGCGCCGGGACGGGCAGGTGCGCTGGATCGCCCACGGCTGCCAGGCGGTGGTGGGAGAGGAGGGCGAGGCCCTGGGGCGGCGGGTGAGCAACCGGGACGTGACCGAGCGCAAGACCCTGGAAGCGGAACTGCAGGCCCTCAACAGCCGCCTGGAGGCCCGGGTGCAGGAGGAGCTGGCGAGCAACCGGGAAAAGGACCAGCTGCTGATCCAGCAGTCCCGCCTGGCGGCCATGGGCGAGATGGTGCACAACATCGCCCACCAGTGGCGCCAGCCCCTCAACGCCCTGGGCCTGGTGATCGCCAACATCCGCGACGACTTTGCGTTTGGCCAGCTGGATGCGGCGGCCCTGGACGAAAGCGTGGGCCGGGCCCTGAAGCTGCTGCAGCGCATGTCCACCACCATCGACGATTTCCGCAATTTCTTCCGTCCCGACCGGGACCCGGCGGACTTCGACCTGGGGGCGGCAGTGGAGGATGCGGCCTTCATCATGGAGGCCTCCCTGAAGAACAACGATATCGCCCTGGAACGGGCCATCGAGCCGGACCTGCGGGCCTGGGGCTTCCACGGCCAGTTCTCCCAGGCCGTGCTCAACGTCCTGGCCAACGCCAAGGAGGTGCTGCAGGAGCGCCATGTGCGCCCGGCCCGCATCCGCCTGCAGGTCAGCCGTTGCGACGGCCAGGTGGAAGTGACGGTGGAGGACAACGCCGGCGGTATCCCCGGCAACGTCCTGGGGCACATTTTCGAGCCCTATTTCACCACCAAGGAGCAGGGCAGCGGCATCGGCCTGTATATGACCAAAATGATACTGGAGCGCAGCATGCACGGTAAAATAAGGGCTGAAAACACCGCCGAAGGCGCCCGCTTCGTCCTCACCGTGCCTTTGTACACCCTTCCGCCCACGGCCCCAATGCAATGAACGCCCTCGAAAAAGACCAAGACGCGGAATTCCTGCGCACCCTCAGCCTGCTTTACGTCGAAGACGAGGAAGAGGTGCGCCGGGAACTGACCCGCTTCCTCTCCCGCCGTTTTGCCAAGGTGGACGTGGCGGCCAACGGCCAGGAAGGGCTGGAACTGTTCCGCCAGCACGGCGGCTACGACATCGTGGTCACCGACGTGCGCATGCCGGTCATGGACGGCCTCTCCATGGCCGCCGCCATCAAGGACATCCAGCGGGAAGTGCCGGTGATCGTCATCACCGCCTACAACGAGATGGACTATTTCGTGCGGGCCATCGAGATCGGCATCGACCGCTACATCACCAAGCCGGTGGACCCTTTCCTGCTCATGGAGGCGGTCAGCCGCAGCGCCAAGATGCATTTCCACCAGCGGGAAATCGAGCGGGCCCGGGAGGAAACCACCGAGGCCCTGAACCAGGTGGTGGCGGTGCTGGCGCGGGCCATCGAAGTGCGGGACCCGTATACCGACGGCCACCAGAAGCGGGTCTCCCAGCTGGCCGGGGCCATCGCCGAACGCATGGGCCTGCCGGCCGCCCAGGTGGCGGGCATCCGGGTGGGGGCGTCGATCCACGACATCGGCAAGATCCAGGTGCCGGCCGAGTTCCTCAGCATGCCGCGGCGACCCTCGCCGGACGAGTTTGC
Organism: Azospira sp. I09; assembly: GCF_009177135.1. Taxonomy (NCBI): domain Bacteria; kingdom Pseudomonadati; phylum Pseudomonadota; class Betaproteobacteria; order Rhodocyclales; family Rhodocyclaceae; genus Azospira; species Azospira sp. I09. The sequence goes on from NZ_AP021844.1 coordinate 374,360, forward strand.
CCTGATCAAGGCCCATGTGGAAGCGGGCTACGAGATCCTTGGCGACGCCACCTTCCCCTGGCCCATCGCCCAGATGGTGCGCCAGCACCACGAGCGCCTGGACGGCTCCGGCTATCCCCAGGGCCTGAAAGGGGACGAGATTTCCCTGGAGGCCCGCATCATCGCCGTGGCTGACGTGGTGGAAGCCATGAGTTCGGACCGTCCCTACCGGGCGGCCCTGGGTCTGGAAGCTGCGAAGGAGGAAATCCGCCAGCACCGGGGCACCCTCTACGACGGGGCCGCGGTGGATGCCTGTCTGGCGGTGCTGGAGAGCAATCCGGAACGCTACGTGGGGACGGCCGCCTGAGAGCGGCCGCATAACACCGGCAACAATGGGAAAGGACGGGGAGGGCTCGGCCCCCGGCAGGCTGGCTTACAGCCCCTGCTCCGGCAGCAGATCGGGCCGCCGCCGCATGAGGCGCACGCAGGCGTTCACCACTTCGGCATCGTAAAGCTGGCCGGCGCCGCTTTCCAGTTCGGCCAGGGCCTGCTCCAGCCCCAGGGCGGGGCGGTAGGGACGGTCCGAACTCATGGCTTCCACCACGTCGGCCACGGCCAGGATGCGGGCTTCCAGCAGGATGGCCTCACCCTTGAGGCCCTGGGGATAGCCGGAGCCGTTCAGGCGCTCGTGGTGCTGGCGCACCATCTCGGCGATGGGCCAGGGGAAGTCCACATCCTTGAGCAGCTCGTAGCCGGCCTGGGAGTGGTTCTTGATGATCTCGAATTCGATGGGCTTGAGTTTGCCCGGCTTGCACAGGATTTCGCTGGGGATGCGGATGGAGCCGATGTCGTGGATCAGGGCGCCGAAACGCACCCCTTCCACCACCTCCCGCGCCAGCCCCATTTCCTTGGCGATGGCTGCCGCCAGGGCCGAAACCCGCTTCTGGTGGCCGTCGGTGTAGGGGTCCCGCATCTCGATGGCACGGGCCAGGGCCATCACTGTCTGCTGCAGGATGTCGGCAATGCGGGTTTCCGCCGCCAGCAGGGCCTTCTGCTGGGTACGCACCATGACTGCGTCGTGGATGGCGGTGAGCAGGGCATCCGGGTCGATGGGCTTGGTGACGTAGCGGTCCACCCCCAGGTCGATGGAGCGCAGCAGGTAATCCCGGTCGCTGTAGGCGGTGACCACGATGATGGGCACCGCATGGCCCGTGGCGCGAATCCTGGAGGCCATTTCCAGGCCGTCCATTTCCGGCATCTTGATGTCGGTCACCACCACGTCGTACTCGCCCTTGAGGAAGGCTTCCAGGCCTTCCCTGCCATTGACGGCCACCTCCAGGGTGCCGACGCGGCGGCCGAGGAAGCGGGAGAGCAGTTCCCGCACCTCGTCTTCATCTTCCACGTAGAGCAGGCGCAGGCCTTGCAGGAAGTTCAGATCGAGTCCGGGCGGGGTATGGGAGTCCATGAGCGTATTCTAATTCTTTTTCGGCTGGCGCACCGGCACGGTCAGGGTGAAACAGGCGCCGTCACCCAGGTTGGCGGCGCTGATGCTGCCGTTCATATTGTGTTCGATGATGGTCTTGGCCATGTACAGACCGATGCCGCTGCCCTTGTCCTTGGTGGTGAAGTAGGGGTCGAATATCTTCGGCAGGATCTCCGGGGCGATGCCGCCGGCGTTGTCGCTGACCCGCAGGAGGATGGTTTCGCCCTGGCGCTGCAGTTCGATCTCGATGCGGCCGGCGGCGACCTTGCGCGCCAGGATTTCTTCCTTGGCATTGGCCAGGATGTTGAGCACCGCCTGGGCGAACTGGGAGGGGAAGCCTTCGGCTTCGACGCCGGGGTCCAGTTTTTCCACCAGTTCGATGCCGTGACTCTTCAGGGTGCCCTGCATGATGAACACCGCCTCTTCCACGGCATGGCTGACGTCGAACTGGGTCATCTCCTTTTCCGGACGGAAGAAGTCGCGGAAATCGTCGATGGTGGTGGACATGCGCCCCAGCAGGCGCTGGGCGTCGGCTACCGAGCGGTCCATGACTTCCGGGGTGAGGGCCTGGAAGTCGTAGTCGTCCTTGATGTTGCGCACCAGCAGGGAGAGGGCGTTGAGGGGCTGGCGCCACTGGTGGGCAATGTTGTGCACCATCTCGCCCATGGCCGCCAGGCGGGATTGCTGGATCAGCATGTGGTCCTTCTCCCGGTTCTTCGCCAGTTCCTCCTGCACCCGCTGTTCCAGGTGCTCGTTGAGCTGGCGCAGGCTCTGCTGGGTGGCCTGGACCTGGTCGCGCATGGCGGCGAAGGTATTGACCAGGGTGCCGATCTCGTCCTTGCCGCCGGGGGGCAGGTGGGCGTCGAAGCGGCCTTCGGCCAGTTCCCGGGCGGCAGTCATGAGGCGGTTGACCGGGCGCCGCACCGTGGCGTCGAGCACCACGCCCAGGGCCAGGAAGGCCCCCAGCAGCACCGAGGCGAGCAGGGCGAAGAGGGTCTTCTGGGACTGGGCCACGCTTTCCAGCAGGGCCCGGTGGCTGATCCGGATGCGCAGGCTGCCGACGCTGTCGTTGGCCAGGTTCAGCTGCTGGGTGTGCAGTTGCTCGTCGGGGCCGGCCGGCGGGACGGGAGTGCCGGCCAGGGGGTAGAGCTGGCGCCCTTCGTGGTCCTGCAGCACCACCTCGACCCATTCCGGATTTTCCTGGCGCAGGGAATCCAGGGTGTCGTGGATGTCCCCCAGCTGTCGGGCCACCACCAGGGGCAGCAGGCTTTCCGTCAGGTTGTGCATTTCCCGCTCCTGCTGCCGCTCGAAGACGGCGATCTGGTAGCGCACCGAGTCGGGCAGCCAGATGCCGTAGAGATAGGCGATGAAGGCGGTCCACACCAGGGCCAGGGGCAGCAGCAGCTTGAGGCGCAGGGTCATGGGTTCAGCGTTCCGGGACGAAGAAGTCTTCCAGGCCCAGGTCCTTCAGGGGCTGGTAGTCCTTCATGGCGGTGGGCACCATGCGGGCCAGGGGAATTTCCTGCAGCAGGGCCTTGCCCGCCGGGGTGGCGGCGAAGTCCAGGAGGGCGCTGCGCACCTGCTCGCGCACGGCCCCATCGACCCGGGGATGGGCGGCGATGGGGTGAGCGGCGAAGGCGGCGGTGCGGTACAGCACCCGCAGGCGTTCCTGCACTTCCGGCTTCTGTTCGTTGAGGGTCTTCTGCACGCCGCCGCCGGCGCTGGCCAGGCCCTGGGTCACCGAGAGATAGACGGCGGTGTGGGAATTGACGTAGCGGGGCGTGAAATTGACCTTGTACTTGCGCACCAGCTCGGCCCGGATGAGCAGGCTGGCGCCGATGGCGTTGGGGGCGGGGAAAGCGATTTCCTTGCCTTCCAGGTCGGCCGGGGTGCGGAAGGGACTGTCCCTGGCCACCACCAGGATGCCGGTGACCGGCGTCTCGTCCCGCACCAGGGGAATGTAGCCGGCCGGGTTGGCCACCATCAGGTAGGGATTCATGTAGGCGAAATCGAAGGCGCCGGCGTTGTACTGGCGCTCGAAGCTGGGGATGTCGGGCATGATGGCCAGGTCGAAGCGCAGCCCGGTGCGCTTTTCCAGCTCGATGAGGATGGGCTTCCAGATGGCGAAGAGCTGGCGCCGCTCGAACTGGGGCGTCACCCCCAGGGTGTAGACCCGCTCCGCCGGCTTGCCGGCGGTGGTCTTTGCGGTGGCGGGGGCGGCAGGGGCCGCGAGGGGGAGCATCAGCAGGCCTGCCCACAGCAGGCCGGACAGGCGCCGGAGCAGCGGTCCCATGGTGGTTCCTCCTCGGGTGATGAGTGCCGGACGTCCCGTTGTCCGCTGCGCATGCCCTACCCGGAAGCTGCGGGGGCGGAGTGGCGCTGCCGTCCCCGGGGGCGGCGGAGGGGCAAACGGGGGAGCGCCAGTATCCCCTATTAAGAGTAGGGTTTCAATGGCGAAGGGCGGCGGGCCAGGCTGGAGAAGGGCTCCGGGCCGTGGCCCGGGGCCGGCTGGCAGCCTTATTTGGCGGGCTGTTTGGCGGCCTTCTTGGCGCCGGGGTGGCTGTTGGGATGACTGCTGGTATGGCGGTTGATGCAGTCCCGCAGCTCGGGGCCGAACTTGTCCTGGCAGGCCGCCTGGGCCTTCTGCATGGCTTCGCAGCGCTGGGGCTGGCGGCTCTTGCTGCAGTCGGCCTGGAGCGGGGCAGGGGCTGCCGCCGGGGTCTTGCCGGCCGGACTCCGCTCGGCCGGGGCCGACACGGCTGCCTGGGCGCAGAGGAGGGTCAGCAGGAGCAGGGCAGTGGCCGGGGCTTTCATGGTCGGTCCAATGTAAAAATGCGTATGGCCTGAGTATAGCGCCCTTGCCGCGCCCCCGGGCGGCGCGGGATTCGTTTATAGTGCGGATCAGTTCCGCCCCATGTTTCCGACATTTTCCGCCGCCATGCCAGCCTCCACTTCCGCCAGCGCCACTTCCGCCAAAGCCACCGTCGCCGAGCATCGCCTGACCCTGGGGGAACTGGTCAAGCTGCTGGTGGAGGACGGCATGGTGGATGCGGTGGTGGCCGACGGCCTGGTCAAGGAGCGGCGCTATCACCGGGGCGACGTCCATCCCCTGGTGGTGATCGCCGACCAGAACTGGAAGTCCCTGGTCCCGCCCCACAAGCCCCTGATCCTGGAAACCCTGACCGAGTGGCTGGCGGCCAAGGTGGGCCTCGACTACCTGCACATCGACCCCCTCAAGATCGACTTCTCCGCCGTCACCGAGGTGGTCTCCAACACCTATGCCGGCCGCTTCAAGATCCTGCCCATCCAGGTGACCACGCGGGAGGTGATCATCGCCACCGCCGAGCCCTTCCTGCGGGAGTGGGAGAAGGAGCTCAAGCCCATCCTGCGCAAGGACATCCGCCGGGTGGTGGCCAATCCCCAGGACATCGCCCGCTATCTGGTCGAGTTCTACAACCTGGCCCGCTCGGTGAAGAAGGCGGCGGCCGGGGGCGGCGAGGTCAGCGGCCTCTCCTCCTTCGAACAGCTGGTGGAGCTGGGCAAGACCAACCGCCAGTTCGACGCCAACGACCAGCACATCGTCCATATCGTGGACTGGCTGTGGCAGTACGCCTTCGAGCAGCGGGCCTCTGACATCCACATCGAGCCCCGGCGCGAGCTGGGCATCGTGCGCTTCCGCATCGACGGGGTGCTGCACCAGGTGTACCAGATCCCGATGGCAGTGATGGCCGCCATGACCAGCCGCATCAAGCTCCTCGGCCGCATGGACGTGATCGAGAAGCGGCGCCCCCAGGACGGCCGCATCAAGACCCGCACCGCCGGCGGCCAGGAGGTGGAGCTGCGCCTGTCCACCCTGCCCACCGCCTTCGGCGAGAAGCTGGTGATGCGCATCTTCGACCCGGAGGTGCTGGTGCGGGACTTCGCCGAACTGGGCTTCGGCGAGGAGGACAAGGTCCGCTGGCAGTCCATGACCAGCCAGCCCAACGGCATCATCCTGGTGACCGGCCCCACCGGCTCGGGCAAGACCACCACCCTGTATTCCACCCTGAAGCAGCTGGCGACGCCGGAAGTGAACGTGTGCACCATCGAGGACCCCATCGAAATGGTGGAGCAGTCCTTCAACCAGATGCAGGTCTCCCAGAACATCGACCTGGGCTTTGCCGACGGGGTGCGCGCCCTCATGCGCCAGGACCCGGACATCATCATGATCGGCGAAATCCGCGACGGGGAAACCGCCGACATGGCCATCCAGGCCGCCCTCACCGGCCACCTGGTGCTGTCTACCCTGCACACCAACGACGCGCCTTCCGCCATTTCCCGCCTGCTGGACCTGGGCATGGCGCCCTATCTGATCAACGCCACCATGCTCGGGGTCATGGCCCAGCGCCTGGTGCGCACCCTCTGCCCCCACTGCAAGAAGCCGGTGGACCTGCGGCGGGAGGACGAGGAAATCTGGGACAGCCTGGTGGCGCCGTGGAAATCCAAGCGTCCGGCCCAGATCTATCAGCCCGTGGGTTGCCTGGAGTGCCGCATGACCGGCTACATGGGCCGCATGGGCCTGTACGAGCTGCTGCTGATGTCCCCCGAAGTGAAAAAGCTGGTGACCACCACCACCGACGTGGCCAAGGTGCGGGAGCAGGCCTACCGGGAAGGCATGAAGCCCCTGCGCATTTCCGGCGCCATGAAGGTGGCCGCCGGCCTCACCACCCTGGAAGAGGTGATCAAGGTGGCGCCCCCGGCCAGCCAGGGCTGAGGCTCCGCGCGGTTCTCCGGCCCAGCTGCGGTCGGCGGCATCCATTCATCTCCGTGGCCGGGGCGTCCAGCTTCCGCCGCCTGCCCCATCCCGTCCCATTCCCGTGCCATTTCCGGCGCCCCCCCCTTTTCCGCGAAAGACGCCCATGCTGCCTGAGGTTCTCCACCCCTATCCCGACGCCGAGGCGGCCGGGAAAATTCTCGCCGACACCCGGCGCTGGCTGGAGCGGGCCGTCATCGGCCTCAACCTGTGCCCCTTCGCCAAGTCGGTGCATGTGAAAAAGCAGATCCGCTACGCCCTCAGCGCCGCCGCCACGCCGGACGAGCTGCTGGCAGAACTGGAGCGGGAGTTCACCCTGCTGAGCGAGACCGACCCGGCCCTGCTCGACACCACCCTGCTGATCCATCCGGACGTGCTCACCGACTTCCTCGACTACCACTTCTTCCTGCAGGAGGTGGAGGCCCTCATCCGCAACCTGGGCTACGAGGGCGTGTACCAGGTGGCCAGCCTGCATCCGGATTACGAGTTCGCCGGCAGCGAGGCGGACGACATCGACAACGTCACCAACCGTTCCCCCTATCCGACCCTGCACCTGCTGCGGGAGGCCAGCATCGACCGGGCCGTGGCCGCTTTCCCCGATCCGGAGAGCATCTACGAACGCAACATCGCCACCGTGCGCCGTCTCGGTCACGAGGGCTGGCGCAAGCTGTTGCAGGAGGAGCCGGGCCAGGAGTAAGCAAGGGCGGCCATGCTGGCCGTGCCATGGCCGAACGCCGCGCCCCCTGGGCGTGAGCGGCATGGCCCCATGAAAAAAGGCCCGGGAGCTGCCTCCCGGGCCTTTGTCTTTGCCGGTGCCGGCCGCCTACAGCTGCTCCAGGCTGTCCCGGCCCAGCAGCTTCCACAGGGAGGGGGCCTGGCCGGGGCGCAGGCGCACCAGATAGACCTCGTCGTTGCCCTGGCGGATGCGGGCCACCGCCTCGGCCACCGGCAGCTGCAGCAGGTGGGCCAGGATCAGGGGCGTGACGCCGCCGTGGCTGACCACCAGCACCTGGCCCCGGGGCTGCTCGCGGCGGATGCGTTCCACCGCCTGGGCCACGCGCCGGGCCTGGCTGGCGAGGGATTCGCCGCCGTCCAGGCTGTCCTCCAGCTTGCCGCTGCGGGCCTTGAACTCGGCCAGCAGGGCGGCTTCCTGCCCTTCCCGGCCGTCCTCGGCCATGCCCTCGAACTTGCCGAAGCTGCGTTCGGCCAGCTCCGGCAGGGCCTGCACGGTCATTCCGGGACGGGCCAGGGCGGCGCTTTCCCGGGCCCGGGCCAGGCTGCTGCTATAGACCGCGGCGAAGTTTTCGCCGGCCAGTTTTTCCCCCAGCTGCCGGGCCTGGCTGCGGCCCGTGTCGTTGAGGGGATTGTCGGTGCTGCCCTGCAGGCGCTTCTCCAGGTTCCAGGCGGTCTGGCCGTGGCGGGCCAGGTACAGATCCAGCACCGCCTCCTCGGCCCGGGCCGGCAGGCTGGCGGCCAGGCCCAGGCAGAGGGCGAAGAGGGCGGCGAAGCGTTGGCGTTTGCCCATGGCGTCTCTCCTTAGCGGGCCTGCAGCAGTTCGGGCACCCGCAGCAGGATGAACTCGTTGTCGTCCTGCAGGTTGGGCTGGCGGGCGGCGGAATAGGGCAGGTTGTTGTCGTTGGCGACAACGATGTGCTCCCCGTCCACCACGTCCACATCCTCGATGGTGACAAAGGGGAAGGTGAATTTGCCGTCCTTGCCGCCGCGCCGGGCCAGGTGCTTCGGATCGTCGATGTCCAGCAGGTCGATGTGGCCGATCTTGCGCACGAAGCCGTCGCCGTCGGCGTCCTTCAGGCTGATCTTGTAGATGCGCTTGAATCTGGCCGGCACGTTCTGGCAGTCCGGGCGGGCCGGGCCGTTGCAGGCGTGCTCCGGCAGGCCCTCGCCGTTGTCCCGCTCGATGATGAGGCCGGTGTCGGCGTCGATCATGTTGAAGTCGCCGATGTTGTTGCCGTTCTGCTCCAGGCGGTACTTCCAGGAGCGGCCCGTCCATTCGCCCCGGGCCACGCTGAACTCCAGGATGCGCAGGTATTCCCGGCCGTCCTGCTGTTCCCATTTTTTCTCTTCGGCATTCCACAGGGGCCCTTCCAGCAGGGGGTAGAGGAACTGGCCGTCCCTGGAGGCGGCCATGCCCTCGTAGCCCCGGGAGCGGCGGGCCACGGTGGTGAAGCTGCCGCTGGTGGCCGGGGTGGTGACGCTGAAATGGTCCGGGGACTTGAGCACCTTGCCGTCCACCTTGGTCTCGAACACGGCCAGCACCTTGCCCTGGCGGTCGGTCTTGAGCAGGTAGGGGCCCAGCTCGTCGCCGAACCACACTGCATCGCCCAGGGGCTGGATGGATTCGATGTCGAAGTCGGCCCCGGTCAGGTAGCGTTGGCGGGTGCCTTCGTTGACGATGAGGAAGGGCACCTTCTGGTCCGGGTCGTGCAGGGCGGCGCTCTTCACCAGTTTGACGCCGCCCTGGTCCCAGTCCGGCTGCAGCAGGTGGAACATCAGGAGGGCGTCGGCGCTGTTGTTGCGGGCGCCGTAGCCGTTGTCCTGCAGCACCCAGTAGCGGCCCTGGTCGGCGTGCTTGATGCCGGAGAAGCCCTGCACCGGCTGGCCCTTGAAGGGCAGGGAGACGCCGGTGGGACGGGGCGCGTTCTTGTCCGAGAGATAGGAGGTGCCGGGCAGGGATGCGGGCGTGTCCACGCGCCGGGATTCGGGCCCGGTGTACTTGCCGGAGACGGCCAGGCTGGCCGGGGCATCCTTGGGCGGGGCGATGAAGGTGCGGGCCGGCAGCACGGCATGGCCCGCCAGGGTGGAGGGGAAAGCCTGGTCGGCCAGGGCGGGAACCTGGGCCAGGGCGGCGGCAAAGGCCAGGGCGAGGGGCGTCTTGGGGCTCATGCTTCTTCCATGGGTGGGGATGAAGCAGCCAAGCCTAGGAGAAGCCTGTTGCAGGATGGTGACAGAAGCCGGCGTCCCGGCCGGGGCGATGCTCTCAGCCGCTGCGGGAGAGCTGCTTCATGGCCTCGCCCAGGCCGGCCAGGGTCAGGGGATACATGCGCCGGCCCAGCAGGTCCTGCAGCAGCTGGATGGACTGGGTGTGCTCCCAGCGCCGCTGGGGTTCCGGGTTGAGCCAGACGGCGTGGGGAAAGGCCTCGGTGAGGCGGCGGATCCAGGCGGCCCCCGGCTCCGGGTTGGAGTGCTCGACGCTGCCCTGGGGGTAGAGGATTTCGTAGGGGCTCATGGTGGCGTCGCCGACGAAGATCAGCTTGTAGTCGCTGCCGTACTTGTGCAGCACGTCGCTGGTGGCGATGCGCTGGTCGAAGCGGCGCCGGTTGTCCTGCCACAGGTTTTCATAGACGCAGTTGTGGAAGTAGAAGTGCTCCAGGTGCTTGAACTCGCTGCGGCAGGCGGAGAACAGCTCCTCGCAGACCTGGATGTGGTCGTCCATGGAGCCGCCCACGTCGAGGAAGAGCAGCACCTTGACCGCGTTGTGCCGCTCCGGGCGCAGCTGCAGGTCCAGGGTGCCGGCGTTGCGGGCGGTGCCGGCGATGGTGCCTTCCAGGTCCAGTTCCTCGGCGGCGCCGCTGCGGGCGAAGCGGCGCAGACGCTTCAGGGCCACCTTGATGTTGCGGGTGCCCAGTTCCACCGAGTCGTCCAGGTTGCGGAATTCCCGCTTCTCCCACACCTTCACTGCGGTGCGGTTGCCGCCGCTCTCGCCGCCGATGCGGATGCCTTCCGGATGGTAGCCGCCGTGGCCGAAGGGGGAACTGCCGCCGGTGCCGATCCACTTGCTGCCGCCGGCGTGGCGCTCCTTCTGCTCCGCCAGCCGTTCCCGGAACTGCTGCATCAGCCGCTCCCAGCCCAGGGCCTCCAGCTTCTGCCGGTCGGCTGCGCTGAGGTGGCGCCGGGCGGCCAGTTGCAGCCATTCCTCGGGCACGGCGCCGGCGTCGAAGCCGGGCAGGCTTTCCACTTCCCGGAAGTAGGTGGCGAAGGCCTGGTCGAAGCGGTCGTAGAGGCTTTCGTCCTTGATCAGGCAGGCCCGGGCCAGGATGTAGAAGTCGTCCAGGCTGGGGCCCACCACCCGGGCCTGCAGGGCCCCCAGGAGGGTGAGGAATTCGGTGGTGGAGACGGGCAGGCGGGCGTCCCGCAGGTGCAGGAGGAATCCGGCGAGCATGGCCTATTCCTCCACCGCGCCGGCCACTTCGACCCGGTTGCGGCCGCCGGCCTTGGCCCGGTAGAGGGCGGCATCGGCCGCATCCACCAGGGCGTCGGCGTTCTTGCCGTGGCCCGGGTAGCAGGCGACGCCGACGGAGAGGGTGGCCTGCAGGGCCAGACTGCCGAAGTTCACCGTCAGCCCGGCGAAGCCGGCACGCCATTCCTCGGCACGCTGGCGGGCCGTCTCCAGGTCCACCCCGGGCAGCACCAGCAGGAACTCCTCGCCGCCGTAGCGGCAGGGTACGTCGCCGCTGCGGGCCCGGGCCTGGAGGAAGTGGCCGAGCTGGCGCAGCATCTCGTCGCCGGCCCGATGGCCGTAGGTGTCGTTGAGCTGCTTGAAGTGGTCGATGTCGAGCAGGGCCACGGCCAGGGGATAGCCTTCCCGCTGGGCCCGGGCCACTTCCCGCTCCAGGGTCTCATCCAAATAGCGGCGGTTGTAGAGGCCGGTGAGGGCGTCCCGGGTGGCCTGCTCCTGCAGCCGTGCCTGCAGCAGGTTGATTTCCTGGAGGCGGTAGGCCAGCTCGCCGTTGAGGGCCTGCAGGGCCTCTTCCGCCGCCTTGCGTTCGTTGATGTTGTTGAAGGAGACGAAGGCCAGGGGTTCCTGTTCCTCCAGCAGGATGCGGGCCGAGAGGAGGGCCCAGAAGGGCTGGCCGGCCGCATCCCGCAGGCGCACTTCCATGTCGGTCACCACCTGCTTCTGCCGCAGTTCCTCGATCAGCCGCTGGCGCTGGCCCATATCCACCCAGTAGTCCGGGGCATGGCGCCCCACGGCATCCTCCTGGGGTACCTGGAAGCAGGTGGCGGCCCGCTGGTTGATGTAGGTCACCAGGCTGTCCCGGAGGCGGGTGATGACCACCGGGAAAGGGGCAGTTTCCAGCAGGGTGCGGTAGCGCTGCTCGCTGTCCTGCAGGGCGGCGCGGACCCGCTCCCGCTCGGTGACGTCGGCGGCCAGGGCGATGACGCTGGGCGGCCCGCCGGCCTCGTCGCGGAGGATGGCGTTGCTCCATTCGCAGAGGATGGCGCGGCCGTCCCGGGTCAGGTTGCGGTTGAGGGAATACTGGATTTCCGGCCCGCGGAAAATGCTGTCCACGATGCCCTGCACCTGCTACCGGGCCTCTTCGGGCACCATGTGCTCGAAGAAGCTGCGGCCCAGCATTTCCTCCCGGCGCCAGCCGAAGATTTCCTCGGCCCGGTGGTTCCATTCCAGGACCCTCGCTTCCTGGTCGTAGACGATGGCCGCCAGGGGCGCCGTCTCGAAGATGCGGGCCAGGTGTTCCCGGCTCGCCCGCAGGTTGCGTTCGCTGCTGTCCCGCTGGTGCATCTGTCCCTGCAGACGCCCGTAGAGCCGATGGATGTAGAGGGCGATGAGCAGGGCCAGGGCGGCTAGCGCCAGGACAACCCAGACCCACGGCGGCAGGGGCTGGGGGCCGGCCGGGCGGTACAGCAGGGTTTCCACCGCATAGTCCCGGGGCATCATGCCCAGTTCCGCATAGGTGTCGCCGATGCGGCGCCAGCGGGCCGGGCTCATGTGACCCAGTTCCACCAGGGCCGGCTCGATCAGGGGGCGCATGCGTTCCGCCTCGAAGAGGAGGTGTTCCAGGCTGTGGCGGGTGGAGTAGTGCTGCAGAATCTCCCGGGCGGCGGCGTCCGGATCGGCCAGGGCGGCGGCCCAGCCCTGCAGGCTGGCGCGGCGGAAGGCCTCCACCTGCTGCGGATGGGCGACGGCATGGGCTTCGGCGGTGAACAGGGTGTCGCCGTAGAAGTCGATGTTGGCGGCCCGGGGCGAGAAGGAAAGGTAGGGGAAACCGGCCTTTTCCAGTTCGTAGGTTTCGTCCGTGAGATAGCCGGAAACGGCATCCACCTTGCCCGCCATGAGGTCGGCGGCGGAGAAGGAGTGGGGGACGCGCTGCAGGCGTTCCTCCTTGACCTGTTCCCGGCGCAGGAAGGCGAACAGCTCGGCCTCCGTCGGCAGCAGCATGAGGCGCCGCGCTTCCAGGTCGGCCGGGCGGTGGATGGGGCCGCCGGCCCGGGCCAGCAGCACCAGGGGCGAGTGCTGGAAGATGGCGGCCAGTGCCACCACCGGCTTGCCCCGGCTGCGTTCCAGCAGCAGTTCGGAGGCGCCGATGCCGTACTGGGCCCGGCCGGCCAGCACTTCGGCCACCGGGTCGGTGTCGGCCCGGCCTTCGACGATGCGCACCTCCAGGCCCGCCTCCCGGTAATAGCCCCTGGCCTGGGCCATGTAATAGCCGGCGAACTGGAACTGGTGCTGCCATTTGAGCTGCAGGGTGACGCTTTCCAGGGCGCCGGCCGCACCTGCCGCCAGCAGCAGGCACAGGGCCGGCAGCAGATGGCGCAGCAGGCGGCGGTGGGCGGCTCCGGGGGGCATGGTCAGCGTCCCTGTCGGGCGAGGAAAACGAGCTTTTCGAAGAGATGCACGTCCTGCTCGTTCTTCAGCAGGGCGCCGTGCAGGGGCGGAATGCTGGTGCGGGCATCCTTGCTGCGCAGGGCCTCGGCCGGAATGTCCTCGGCCAGCAGCAGCTTGAGCCAGTCCAGCAGTTCCGAGGTGGAGGGCTTCTTCTTCAGCCCGGCCATCTCGCGCAGGCCGAAGAACACTTCCAGGGCCTCCTGCAGCAGTTCCCGCTTCAGTTCCGGGTAGTGCACGGCAACGATCTTCTCCATGGTCTCCCGGTCGGGGAAGCGGATGTAGTGGAAGAAGCAGCGGCGCAGGAAGGCGTCGGGCAGTTCCTTCTCGTTGTTGGAGGTGATGAAAATGAGGGGCCGGTGCCGGGCCCGCACGGTCTGCCGCGTCTCATAGACGTGGAACTCCATGCGGTCCAGCTCCCGCAGCAGGTCGTTGGGGAATTCAATGTCGGCCTTGTCGATCTCGTCGATCAGCACCACCGCCGGGGTCTCGCTCTCGAAGGCCTGCCACAGCACGCCCTTGACGATGTAGTTGGCGATGTCGGAAACCTTGGGGTCCCCCAGCTGGCCGTCCCGCAGGCGGGACACCGCATCGTATTCGTAGAGGCCCTGCTGGGCCTTGGTGGTGGATTTGATGTGCCACTGGAACAGGGGCAGGCCCAGGGCCCGGGCCACTTCCTCCGCCAGCAGGGTCTTGCCGGTACCCGGTTCGCCCTTGATCAGGAGGGGGCGTTGCAGGGTCACGGCGGCGTTCACCGCCAGGGTCAGTTCCCGGGGGGCGACGTAACGCTCGGAACCGTCGAAACGTGGGGTCATGGGGATGCTCCGGTGGGGTTGGGGGCGTGACGTCGGCAAGGCGGCGTCCTGCTATTTTTTTCATCATTGTAACGACAGCGCTAAATGACCTTTTGTTGATTTGTACCGCTTGCCATTTCTGCCGTTTTGCTATGATCAAAAATGATTATTACCAAAGTCATGCCATTCCCGGGAATGGCGTCTTTCCTTAGTCTCCTGGCATAGCCCCTTTTTCGCGACAGCAACGATGAAAATCAATCTTCCGGTTACAAATCAAGAGATTCCCTTTCCCCCGAATCAGTATCTGGTCTCCAAAACCGATCTCAAGGGCATCATCACCCATGCCAACGACGCCTTTGTCGAGATCAGCGGTTTCTCCCGCGACGAGCTGATCGGGGCCAGCCACAATCTGGTGCGCCATCCGGACATGCCGCCCCAGGCCTTTGCCGACCTGTGGCGCACGGTGAAGTCGGGCAATCCCTGGCGCGGCCTGGTGAAGAATCGCAGCAAGGACGGCGGCTTCTACTGGGTCGAGGCCTTCGTCGTGCCGGTGGTGAAAAACGGCCATACCGAAGGCTACATGTCGGTGCGTACGCCGCCGGCCCGGGACAAGGTGCAGGCGGCCGAGGCCCTCTACCAGCGCCTGCGGGAGAACAAGAACGCCTCCCTGCCCCAGTCCGCTGCCGGCTTCTGGTCCCGCCTCTCGGTGAAGGGGCGCCTTGGGGCCATGATGGCGGCCTTCGTCGCCATCACTGCGGTGGTGACCGGCATCGGCCTCTCCGGCCTGCAGGAAGGCAACGCCAGCCTGCAGGAGCAGTACCAGCGCAAGCTGGAGCCGACTACGGTGGTGAACGAGGTGCTGGCCCTGCTGGGGGAAAACCGCTCCCAGATCATGCTGGCCCTGCAGCACGATCCCAAGAGCGAACTGGCAAAGCTGCACGACCACGGCCTGGAAGTGCATCTGGAAAAGACCCTGGCCAACCGGCAGCAGATCAACGCCCAGCTCGAAGCCCTGCAGAAGCTGCCCCTGTCGGAGAAGGAGCGGCAGCTGGTGGAGCAGCTGGGGGAGGCACGCAAGCAGTTTTCTGCCGAAGGCGTCAATGCGGCCCGGGATGCCCTCAAGGCCGGGGATTTCCATCAGGCCTCGGTGCTGCTGCTGACCAAGATCAACCCCATCTACGGCCAGGTGCAGCAGGCCGGCAAGGCCCTGGTGGATGAGCTGAAGGCCTCGGCCCGGGCCGATTTCGAGCGGGCCCAGGCACGTTACGAGAACATCCTGTGGGCCATGGCCCTGGCCACCCTGGCGGCCCTGGCCCTGGCGGTGGTGGGTGGCTGGCTGCTGGTGCGGGCCATCGTCAATCCCATGCGCCAGGCCATCGACACCTTCAAGCTCATCGCCGAGGGCGACCTCACCAGCGATATCGACATCAGCCGGCGCGACGAGGCCGGCCAGCTGCTGTGCCAGCTGGCCACCATGCAGGCCACCCTGAAGGCCATGCTGGACCAGATCCAGGAAGCCTCCCGCCAGATGGACCAGCGCTGTAGCCAGCTGGAATCCGAGGTGGCCCTGGTGGCGGCCAAGTCCCAGCAGCAGCTGGACGACGTGCAGAGCGTTGCCGCCGCCACGGAGGAATTCTCCCAGTCGGTGCAGGAAGTGGCCGGCCACGCCGGGGAGACTGCCAGCGCGGCCCAGAACTCGGAACGGCTGGTGGAGGAAAGCAACACCCAGATCGGCCGCAGCATGGCCGTCACCAACCGGGTGGTGGAAGCGGTGACCGGTTCTTCGGCCACCCTGCACGAGCTGAACACGGCCATCGACCAGATCGGCCAGATCACCCAGGTGATCAAGGAGATCGCCGACCAGACCAACCTGCTGGCCCTCAACGCCGCCATCGAGGCGGCCCGGGCCGGCGAGGCGGGTCGGGGCTTTGCCGTGGTGGCCGACGAGGTGCGCAAGCTGGCCGAGCGCACCACCACCAGCACCGCCGACATCACCGGCAACATCGGCGCCATCCAGGGCGCCACCCACGAGGCGGTGAGCCGCATGGAGCAGGCGGTGCGGGAGGTGGAGGAGGGCATCGGCATGATGCGCGAGAGCGTGGCCGGGCTGGAGGGCATTACCGCCGCTTCCCAGCAGGTCAGCGCCATGGCCCGGCAGATTTCCGAAGCCTCCCAGCAGCAGAGCATCGCCAGCCAGGAGGTGAACGGCAGCATGGAGCACATTTCCGTGCTCATCGAGCAGAACACCGCTACCGCCCAGGAGGCCCAGCGGGCCACCGAGGCCCTGGTGTCCACGGCCGAGGGCCTGCGCGCCATCCTGGCCGCCTTCCGCCTGTATCGCTGATCCGGCCTGGCGCCGGCAGCGGCAAACAAAAGGGGCGCCCGCGGGCGCCCCTTGTCATTGGTGCCGGGCCGGTATCAGGTGGTGAAGCGGCCCACCATGGTGTTCAGCTCCCGGGCGATGTTGTCCAGGGCCTCGGCGGTCTCGGCCGTGTTGCGCATGGCGGCGGAGGTCTCTTCCACCATCTGGGCGATCTGCTCCACCCGCTGGGCGATGCTGGTGCTGGCGGTGCTCTGCTCCCGGGTGGCTTCGGCCACTTCCTGGATGCGGTGCAGGGTGGTCTCCGAACCTTCGCGGATCTGCCGCAGGGCGTCGGCGGCGGATTCGGCCAGGGTGACGCCTTCTTCCACCTGGGGCAGGGCCGCATCCATGACCTGCACCGTCTCGTCGGTTTCGGTCTGGATGCTGACGATCATGTCCTCGATTTCCACCGTGGCGGAGGCGGTGCGTTCGGCCAGCTTGCGCACCTCGTCGGCCACCACGGCGAAGCCCCGGCCTTGCTCGCCGGCCCGGGCCGCCTCGATGGCAGCGTTGAGGGCCAGCAGGTTGGTCTGGGCGGCGATCTCCTTGATGACGCCGGCGATGCCGGAGATTTCCTTGATGCGGCCTTCCAGGTGGCGGATCTTCTCCGAGGCGCCGGTGACCGAGCCGGCCAGGTTCTTGATGGCGCTGGAGGCGGTGGTGACCCGGGTTTCGCCGTCGGCCGCCAGACTGGCGGAATTGTGGGAGTCGGCCTCCGTATCCCGGGAACTGTCGGAAATGTGGTTGATGCTCACCGTCAGTTCCTCGATGGCGGCGGCCATGGATGAGGTGGCGTCGGCCTGGTGCTGGGAGGCGGTGGACACTTCCTGGGAGGCGGTGTTGATGCGCTCGGCGTTGTTGGAGAGGGCGGTGGCGCTGTTGCCGATTTCCCGGATCACCTGGCGCAGTTCGCTCACCATCTGGCCGAAGGAGGCGAGCATGGAGCCCTTGGGCGCATTGCCCACCTCCACCGCCAGGTTGCCGGCGGCGGCCTGGCTCATCAGTTTGATGACGTCGGCGGGTTCGCCCCCCACCTGCTGGCGGATGCTGCCGCCCACCAGGAAGGTGGCCACCGCCACGGCGATGAGGATGATGGCGGCGATGAAGGTGTCGGAAAGGGCCCGCTCCCGCACTTCCGTGGCCACATCGTCCATGTAGATGCCGCTGCCGATGACCCATTCCCAGGGGGCGAACAGCTTCAGGTACTGTAGCTTCTCCACCGCCTTGTCCGCCGGCTGGCCCGGGCGCGGGAACAGGGTTTCGACGAAGGCGCCCTCGGGCGCGGCCTTGGAGGCGGCCAGGATGTTTTTCAGGGTATAGCGGCCGAGCACGTCCTTCACCTCTTCCACCTTGCTGATGCCTTCCCATTCCGGCTTGGTGGTGTGCATGACGGTGACGCCGTCGCTCCTGTAGACGTAGAAGTATTCGGACTTGCCGTCGGCGCCGCCGTAGCGGCCGTGGCGCATGGCTTCCCGGGCCGCCTTCTGGGCCTCTTACCGGCTCATCTTGCCGGCGGCTTCGAGAGCCTGGTAGTTGGCGGCGATGCTGTAGGCCGATTCGACAGCGGCCTTGACCACCGCCTTGCGGCCGTCGGTCAGGTCCCGTTTCACCCCCCAGGCGCTGAGGCCGGTGAGCAGGACCATGCCGATGACGGACATGACCAGCAGCAAGACGAGCTTGGTCTTGAGCGAGAGTTTCGCAAACATGGATTTCCCCCAGGGTGTAGGTTTTTTGTCTATTACTTTTGGCTAATGTGGCTAAATACTGCACCTGTCCGTAGGGGAATGACAAGTGCCCGCCAAAGTCCGCGACAGGCGCGGAATTCCAGGGGGTGGGGGTGGCTGCTGTCAGCCAGGTGTCAGATTCAGCCGCGGCCGGCGCGCTTGACGGCTTCCAGATAGGCTTCCGGGTCCAGCTGGTTGCCCGCCTGCTGGGCATGCCAGACGGCTTCGCCCAGGCATTCGAGCAGCCGGTGCTTGGCGGCGTGGGGATCGTCCAGGCGCCGGGCCAGGGCGTGGAAGGCTTCCCGGATGCCCCGGGGATGGTCGATGGAAATCTGCTCCTCCACCGCCAGATGCAGGGAGAGGTGCAGGAAGGGATTCATCTGCCCTTCCTCCGGCGTCCATTCCTGGCTCAGGGCCCGCTCCACGTCGGCCAGCAGGGCGTGGTATTCGGGATGCAGGCGGATCAGGTCCACGGCGATGGTTTCGGCGCCCACCAGGGGCAGGCCTTGCCGGTCTTTTTGCCAGGCGTCGCAGAAGAAGCGGCGCACCTGGTCGCGGCTGGGATTGAACATGGCTTAAATCTCGGAAAAGAGGGCGGTGACGACGCTGTTGTGCAGCAGCCGTCCGCCGTTGCTGGGGGCGATCTGGCCGCTGCCGTAGAGGCCCAGCAGGGGCACGCCGGGGAAGCGTTCGGTGAAGACCAGCAGGTCCCGGTCCTCGCCGCCGTAGAAATAGGGGCCGCGGCCGATGCAGGAGAACATCAGGCCCAGGCTGGGCCGGGGCAGCTCATCGCCCAGGGCCACCAGGGTGTCGCGCATTTCCTGTTCCGCCGCCAGGGGCTGGCGCACCGCCCAGGCCAGGGACTGGCCCGGCACCAGCTTGTCGGCCAGGGTGACGACACCTTCCGGGCCGGTGTCGATCACCGGCAGCAGGCGGCAGTAAGTGCCCTCGGGACGGTCCAGGGCATGGCCCGGTTCCGCCACCACGGCGGTGACGTGGTGCAGCAGGCGCCGCTCCCGTTGTTCCAGGGGCAGGGCCCGCAGCAGGGAATCCAGGGCGGTCTGCTGGCCCAGGGTATGCAGGTCGTGTCCCCGCACCTCCACCACCGGCGCCGGTTCGGTGAGCAGGCGCAGGCCGCAGGAGAGGGCGACGCTGGCCTGGCTGCCGGCGATGGCCAGGGACAGGCGGTGGTCGGCGCAGGGGCGGCCCTGCTGCCACAGCGGCCCGGGTTCGCTGGCCAGGGCGTCCAGGTGCAGGGCGCCGAAGCGCTGGCTGCCCGGGGTCGCCCATTCCGGCGGCAGGCTGGAGGCGGAGGCGAGGGAGAGCAGGGGCGCGGCGCCGGGACGGCCCGGCACCAGGGACAGGGGGCCGGCGAAAACCATGGCCGCAGCGGCGGGCCGGTCCAGCACCCAGCCTTCCTCGGTGAACAGGCCGGCGGCCACGCTGCCGGCCACCTGGGTGCAGGCGGCGGCACGGCTGGCGGCGAGCAGGGCCGGTTGCACCTGGCGGGAGAAGTCCTGGGTCAGGTAGAGCAGCACGCTGTTGGCGTGGCTGGCGCCGGCGGCAAGGAGTTTGTCCAGGGCCTGGCGCACCGCGTCCTCCGCCAGGCGGGGCAGGGGATCGTTGCCGGAAACCAGGGCGGTGGCGACAGTCATGGCAGTGCCTCGGGAGGGGCTACAGGTGGGCGGGTTCGGAACAGGTCTTGCCCGGATATTCGCACAGATCGGCGATGACGCAGCGTTCGCATTCGGGCTTGCGCGCCTTGCACACGTAGCGGCCGTGCAGGATCAGCCAGTGGTGGGCATCCAGCCGGTATTCCGGCGGCGTGGTCTTGAGCAGCTTTTCCTCCACCGCCAGCACCGTCTTGCCCGGGGCCAGGCGGGTGCGGTTGCAGATGCGGAAGATGTGGGTGTCCACGGCGATGGTGGGTTCGCCGAAGGCGGTGTTGAGCACCACGTTGGCGGTCTTGCGGCCGACGCCGGGCAGGGCCTCCAGGGCCTCCCGGTCCCGCGGCACCTGGCCGCCGTGCTGTTCCAGCAGGATGCGGCAGGTGGCGATGGTGTTCTTGGCCTTGGTGCGGAAGAGGCCGATGGTCTTGATGTAGTCCATCAGCCCTTCCTCCCCCAGGGCCAGCATGGCGGCCGGCGTCGGGGCGGCGGGGAAGAGCTTGCGGGTGGCCTTGTTCACGCCCACGTCGGTGGCCTGGGCCGAGAGCAGCACGGCGATCAGCAGCTGGAACGGGGTCTCGTATTCCAGCTCGGTGCGGGGCGCCGGGTTGGCGGCTTGGAGCCGGGCGAAAATCTGGGCCCGCTTGGCGGCATTCATGGTCTTGGGCTTGGCTGGAGGTTTGTTTTAGCCACAGAGATCACAGAGAGTGACTTGCCTCGTGATTGAGGCCGGTGGCTGGATTCAATTTTTATCTGACCGGAAAAGCAAGCCGGACGCCATTTTCAGCCGCACCTGGGTGGAGAGTGGCGTCCCTATTGCCTCCCAGGCCAAGCGTCCACATCTTTCTCGGTGTCCTCTGTGCCCTCTGTGGCAAGGGGTTTTCAATGGCAGCCGGCTTCCGCCACCGGCGCCGGCGGAGCCTTCTGCTGGCGGGCGGCGGCCCGGGCTTCGATCCAGTTCTTCCAGGCGATCAGGCAGCCCAGCAGGATGAAGGCGCCGGGGGGCAGGATGGCCAGCAGCAGGCCCGGGTAGTCCTTGGGCAGCAGCTGCAGGGGCTGCAGGCCGGGGAAGACCATGTCGATGCCGGAGAACAGGGTGCCGGCGCCGATCAGCTCCCGCAGGCCGCCGAGGAGGCCCAGGGTCCACAGCATGCCGACGCCCATGAAGACGCCGTCGGCGGTGGCCTGCAGGGGCGGGTTCTTGGCGGCGTAGGCTTCCACCCGGGCCAGCACGATGCAGTTGGTGACGATGAGGGGAATGAAAATGCCCAGTACCAGGTACAGCTCGTGCAGGTTGGCGTTGAAGAGCAGGTCCACCACTGTCACCAGGGCGGCGACGACCAGGATGAAGACCGGGATGCGGATTTCGTGGGGGATGAAATTGCGCAGGCTGGCGATGGCCACGCCGGAGAGGGCCATGACGATGATGGTGGCCAGGGACAGCATGACGCCGTTCACCAGGTTGGTGGTCACGGCCAGCAGGGGGCACAGGCCCAGGATCTGCACCAGGCTGGTGTTCTGCTTCCAGATGCCGTTGCCGGCGATCTGCTTGAATTCCTCGCGGGTGATCATGGTCGGCCTCGCTTATTTCCGGTCCGCTGCGTTCTTGTCGGCCGCGGCGAACAGTTCGTCCCGGTGGGCGTCCACGTAGGCGACGGCTTTCTTCACCGCCTTGACCACGGCCCGGGGCGTTACGGTGGCGCCGGCGTTGGAATCGAAATGGCCGCCGTCCTTCTTCACCTTCCACTCCTTCTCCGCCAGGGTGGCGAGGGAGAGGCCGTTGAACTGGGTGATCCAGGGCCGTTCCTTGTTCCTGTCCTTCTTCGGCTCCACGTAGTCGCCCAGGCCCGGGGTTTCCTTGTGCTGGGTGACGCGCACGCCGGCCACCCGGCCGTCGGCCTGCACCGCCAGGATCAGGCGGATCTTGCCGGCATAGCCGTCCGGCGCCACGGCTTCCAGCACCAGGGCCGCCGGAGCGCCGCCCATGCGGGCGCGGAAGACGGTGGAAGGTTCTTCCAGCCCCAGTTCCGGGGTGGGGGCCAGGGCCAGGGTGTCGTGCAGCAGGTCGTTGTCGTAGCTGGCGGTGGGCAGCACTTCGTTCACCAGCTTCATCTTCTCTTCCGTGGCCGAGGCCTGGATGGCCGGCAGGGTCCACTGGTAGGCGCCCGCCAGGAGGCCGGTGAAGACGATGACGAAGACGAACAGGATGACGGCGGTGCGCGCCGCCATGGTGCCGGCCGTGGGTTCCTTTACCGTCACCATGTCATTGGTCCTTCATGCCGAAGACCTTCGGCTGGGTGTACATGTCGATCAGGGGCACGCAGATGTTCATGATCAGCACGGCGAAGGCGATGCCGTCCGGATAGCCGCCGAAGACGCGGATGATGTAGGCCAGCAGGCCGACGCCGGCGGCGAAGATGAGCTTGCCCCGGGGCGTGGTGGCGCCGGATACCGGGTCGGTGGCGATGAAGAAGGCCCCCAGCATGGCGCCGCCCCCCAGCAGGTGGAAGACAGGATTGGCGAAGCCGGCGGGCTGCCACAGCCACAGCAGGCCGGCGAGGAGGCCCATGGCGCCGAGGAAGGCGGTGGGGATGTGCCAGGTGATGACCTTGCGCCAGATGAGGAAGAGGCCGCCGGCCAGATAGCAGAGGGCGATCACCGCCTGGGCGTTGCCTGCCAGGAAGGGCAGGGGCCCGCTGTGGCCTTCGTCGGCGCGCAGGGCGGTCTTCAACGCATCCAGCGGGGTGGCGCTGGTCATGCCGTCCAGGCGCGGTGCCAGGCCGAAGATCCAGTCCAGCTGCTGGGCCGGCGCCAGGTGGGAGCCGGGGCCGGGCCACTGGGACATGAGGGCCGGGAAGGAGACGATGCACACGGCGAAGGCGATCATGGCCGGGTTGAAGGGGTTCTGCCCGAGGCCGCCGTAGAGGTGCTTGGCGACGACGATGGCGAACAGCACGCCGACCACGGTGAGCCACCAGGGCGCCACCGGCGGGAAGGTGAGGGCCACCAGCCAGGCCGTGACCACGGCCGAGCCGTCGCCGAGGAAGAGGGCCAGGGGCTTGTCCCGCAGGCGCAGCATGGCGGCCTCGGCGGCCAGGGCGGTGAGGGTGGCGATGGCGATCTGGGCCAGGATGCCCGCGCCGATGAGCAGGGCGTAGGCGACAATGCCCGGCACCAGGGCCAGCAGCACCTGGGTCATGACCCGGCGCACCGAGGTGTCCTTGAGCAGGTAGGGGGAGGTGGAGAATTCCATGACCGGGGCGTCAGTTCTTGGGGGTTTGGCCGTCGTCCGCCGGAGCGGCCGGGGCGGCCTCGGCGGGATGGGCTTCGGGGTGGGCCAGTTCGGTCTTGGCGATGTCCCGCAGGCGGGCGCGGCGGGCCTCGATGTCGGCCACTTCCTGCTGCTGGGCGGGGGCCAGGTCGTCCGTATTCTGGGGCTGGGCCTGGGCGCGCTGGGCCTTGGCCCGCTCCATGGCGGCGGCGATGGCAGCTTTCTTGGCAGCTGCGGCGGCCTCTTCCGGACTCTGGGCGGCCGGCGTTGCAGTGGCTTCGGCCGGGGTGCCGCCTTCGGCAGCAGCGGCAGCGGCGGCTTCGGCGGCCTTCTTGGCGGCCTGGGCAGCGGCGGCCTTGGCCAGCTTCTCGGCCTTTTCCTGCTTTTCCCGCTCGTCCCGGAGCTGCTTGAATTCGAAACGGGTCTTGGCGCCGTCGGCCGCCTTCTTGTCCCGTTCCCGGGCCCAGATCTCGCTCTTGGCGAAACGGAAGTACTGCACCAGGGGAATGCGGGAAGGGCAGACGAAGGAGCAGCAGCCGCACTCGATGCAGTCGAAGATGTTGTATTCCTGGGTCTTGCCGAAATTCTTGGCGCGGGCGAACCAGTACATCTCGAAGGGCTGCAGTTCGTGGGGGCAGACCTGGGCGCAGGAGCCGCAGCGGATGCAGGGCATCTCCGGCGCCTTGGGCGGGAACAGGGCCGGCGAATGGGCGATCAGGCAGTTGGTGGCCTTGACCACCGGCGCCTTGGCCTCGGGCACCAGGAAGCCCATCATGGGGCCGCCCATGATGATGCCGTCGGTGTCCGCCTTGGGGCCGGCGATGGCCAGCAGTTCGTCCATGGGGGTGCCGATCAGCACCTCGTAGTTGCGCGGCTCGGCCACGTTGCCGGTGAGGGTCACCAGGCGGGAGATGACCGGCTCGCCGTGGCCCAGGGCGCGCCAGGCGGTGTAGGCGGTGGCCACGTTGAAGCACTGCACGCCCATGTCGGTGGAGCGCTTGTTGGCGGGCACTTCCTTGCCGGTGAGGACGCGGATCAGCTGCTTGGCGCCGCCGGCCGGGTACAGGGTGGGCACGCTGACGACCTGGAAGTCCTCGCCCGCGGCCTGCACGGCCTGGGCCATGGCGGCGGCGGCTTCCGGCTTGTTGTCCTCGATGCCGATGAGGACCCTCTTCGGCTGCAGCAGGTCGCGGAAGATGGCGATGCCCTTGACCACCTCGGTCGCCCGTTCCCGCATCAGCAGGTCGTCGCAGGTGATGTAGGGCTCGCATTCGGCGCCGTTGATCACCAGCTCTTCCATGGGCACGCTGCGGGACGCCTGGGTTTTGGCGTGGGAGGGGAACACGGCCCCGCCCAGACCCACCACGCCCATGTCACGCAGCAGTTCGCGCACCTGTTCCGGGGTCAGGGTTTTGTAGTCGACGCTCTGCCGCTCGATCCAGCGGTCCTCGCCGTCCGGCTCGATGACGACGCAGTCGGTGAGCAGGCCGGAGGGGTGGGCGGCGGCGTACATGCCCACTTCCCGCACGGTGCCGGAGGTGGGGGCGTGCACGGCGGCGGAGATCCAGCCGTCGGCCTCGCCGATCATCTGGCCCTTCAGCACCCTGTCGCCCACCTGCACCAGGGGCCGGGGCGTGCCGCCGATGCTCTGGTGCAGGGGCACGGCCACCACGGAGGGCAGGGGCGCCTTGGCGATGGGCAGGGTGACGGACTGGGCCTTGTTGGTGGCCGGCTTGACGCCTCCCTTGAACTTGAACAGCTGCATCAGGCCCATGGCTTAGGCGACCCTCTTCAATTCGACGACCGGGTATTTCCACTTCCACGTATCCACCGTTTCCTGGATCGGCTCCATGGTGATGCATTCCACCGGGCAGGGCGGCAGGCACAGCTCGCAGCCGGTGCACAGGGATTCGACGATGGTGTGCATCTGCTTGGCGGCGCCGACGATGGCATCCACCGGGCAGGCCTGGATGCACAGGGTGCAGCCGATGCAGGTGTTCTCGTCGATGAGGGCCACCTGGGGCGGCTTCTCCACCCCGTCCAGGGGCTTGGCTTCCCGGCCCAGCAGGTCGGCCAGCTTGCCCACCCCCTCGGCACCGCCGGGGGGGCACAGGTTGATGTCGGCCTCGCCCTTGGCGATGGCTTCGGCGTAGGGCTTGCAGCCCGGGTAGCCGCACTGGCCGCACTGGGTCTGGGGCAGGATGGCCTCGATCTTGTCCACCAGGGGATCGCCGTCCACCTTGAACTTGACCGAGGCAAAGCCCAGGGCGGCGCCCAGGACGACGGCCCCCAGGGCCATGATGGCGATGGCGATGAGCATTATTGGTACTTGTCCAGGCCGGAGAAGCCCATGAAGGCCAGGCTCATGAGGCCGGCGGTGACCATGGCGATGGCGACGCCGCGGAAGTGAACCGGCACGTCAGCCCCCTCGATGCGCTCCCGGATGCCGGCGAAGAGCACCAGCACCAGGGAGAAGCCGACGGCGGAGCCCATGCCGAAGAGCAGGGACTCGACGAAATCGTAGTGGTTGGCCACGTTGAGCAGGGGCACGCCGAGCACGGCGCAGTTGGTGGTGATCAGGGGCAGGTAGATGCCCAGCACCTGGTGCAGCACCGGGCTGGTCTTCTGGATCACCATTTCGGTCAGCTGCACGATGGCGGCGATGGTGACGATGAAGGAGAGGGTGCGCAGATACTCCAGGCCGAAAGGCATCAGGAGGTAATGGTCGATGATGTAGCTGGCCCCGGTGGCCACGGTCAGCACGAAAGTGGTGGCGGCCCCCATGCCGAAGGCGGTTTCCAGTTTCTTGGAAACGCCCATGAAGGGGCAGAGGCCGAGGATTTTCACCAGCACCACGTTGTTCACCAACACGGCGCCGATGACGATGAAGAGATAGTGGCTGATCATGGTCGGATTTTCAGGGGCGGTGCATTATCCCGCCGAACAACGTAAGGGGCAACCTTGGCGGCCCTGGGGGCATTGCCCGCCGGGCCGCCCCGGAGGGCTCAGCGGCCCATCCGGCAGAGGGTTTCCGCTGCCTCCCGGACCAGGTCCGGCCCCCGGTAGATGAAGCCGGAATAGATCTGCACCAGCTTGGCGCCGGCCTCGATCTTTTCCGCCGCATCGGCACCGGAGAGGATGCCGCCGACGCCGATGATGGGCACCTCGCCCTGCAGGGCGCTGGCCAGCTTGCGGATCACCTGGGTGGACAGGTCCCTCACCGGGGCACCGGAGAGGCCGCCAGCCTCGTTGCCGTAGCGGCAGCCTTCGACGCCGTTGCGGGAAAGGGTTGTGTTGGTGGCGATGACCCCGTCCATGCGGTGCTGGCGCAGCAGGTCGGCGATGGCCTGGATCTGGGCGTCGTCCAGATCCGGGGCGATCTTCAGGGCCAGGGGGGTGTGCTTGCCGTGCTTTTCCGCCAGGCGGGCCTGGGCCGCCTTCAGCTGGCGCAGCAGGTCGTCCAGGGCGTCATCCCGCTGCAGGTCGCGCAGGTTCTTGGTGTTGGGGCTGGAGATATTGACCGTGACGTAGCTGGCGGCGGCATACACCTTCTCCAGGCAGATCAGGTAGTCGTCGGCGGCTTTTTCGATGGGGGTGTCGAAGTTCTTGCCGATGTTGATGCCGAGGATGCCGCCGCACTTGGGGAACTGGGCCAGGGCCACGTTCTGCAGCAGGTGGTCCACCCCCTCGTTGTTGAAGCCCATGCGGTTGATGATGGCCTGCTTCTCCTCGATACGGAACAGGCGGGGCTTGGGGTTGCCCGGCTGGGGCCGGGGCGTGACGGTGCCCACTTCGAGGAAGCCGAAACCCATGGCGGCCATGCCGTCGATGCATTCGCCGTTCTTGTCCAGGCCGGCGGCCAGGCCCACCGGGTTGGGGAAACGGAGGCCCATGACCTCCACTGGGCATTCCGGCGCCTTCTTGCCCATGAGGCAGGACAGACCGGCAGCGTGGAGGGCGGCCAGGCCATTGAGGCCGATGCCGTGGGCCTTCTCCGCATCCAGGGAGAAGAAGATTTTGCGGGCGAGTGAATAGAGCATGGGCGCGATTTTACCGCAATGCACCATGGACCGGTCTTGCGGCATATGACTAAAGGTAAGGGCGCAGTTTTACCACACCCCGAGAAGCATTCCTATCTGCGAGATTGAATTGCGTATCGTAAAACGCTATCCGTACGGCATTGAGGGGGCTGCGTCAGCCCAATTGGCGCGGTGTTCAGGGCGAAAGGGCGGAGACGGCGTCCATGCTGCCTGAATAAAGCGCCTGCGGCTCGGCTGGGATGGGGTGGATACGGCTTTTCGTGCAGGTTTTTCCGTTCTACAATAAGAATAATTCTTATTCGTTTCTTTCCTTTGCCATGAGCGCCGTCATTTCCCAATCCGATCTGGCCGTGGCCGCCCTCTACCGGGAGCACGGCGGGTGGCTGCGTTCCTGGCTGCGGCACAAGCTGGGTTGCGCCGAGAGCGCCGCCGATCTGGCCCAGGACACCTTCTGCCGCATCCTGCGGCGGGAAAACCTGGAGGGGCTGCGGGAACCCCGGGCCTACCTGACCACGGTGGCCCACGGTCTGGTGGTGGACCACTGGCGGCGCCTGGAGATCGAACGGGCCTACCTGGAAGCCCTGGCCTGGCAGCCCGAGGCCCTGGCTCCGTCGCCGGAGGAGCGGGCCCTGGTGCTGGAGGCCCTGCTGGAAATCGAGGCCCTGCTCGCGGCCCTGCCGGAAAAGGTGCGCCAGGCCTTCCTCCTGGCCCAGCTCGATGGCATGGGCTACCGGGAGATCGGCGAGCGCCTGGGCGTTTCCGAGCGCATGGTGAAGAAGTACATGGCCCGGGCCATGCTCCACTGCCTGTTGGCCGGATGCGCCGCTTGAGCGCCCGGGCCGGCATCCAGGCCACCGACTACCAGGTGCTGCAGGCGGCGGCTGAATGGTTTGCCGTGCTCCACGACCCGGGCGTCAGCGCCGCCGAACGGCAGCGCTGGCAGGCCTGGCTCGAAGCCCGGGAGGATCATCGCCGGGCCTGGCAGCAGGTGGAGGCGGTAAGCCGCAGTTTTGCCAGCCTGCCCCGTGCCGGCCAGTCCGGCGAAGCGGCCCGGCTGGCGGTGGAGGCGGGCAGCCGCCAGCGCCGCATGCAGCGGCGCCAGGCTATGAAGGCCCTTGTGCTGTTCGCCGCCGTCGGCGGCATGGCCTGGGGCGGTCGCCGCCTGGGGCTGTGGCCCGGCGAAACGGCAGATTTCGAGACGGCCCGGGGCGAAACCCGGGAAGTGCAATTGGCCGACGGTACCCGGGTCTGGCTCAACACCGACAGCGCCATCAGCGTGCGCTTCCAGGCTGGCGAGCGCCGCCTGGGCCTGCTGCGCGGCGAAGTGCTGGTGGAAACGGGAAAGGGCGAGCCGGGCGTGGACGACGGAGCGGCGCTCCGGCCCCTGCGTCTGGCTACGCCGGAAGGCCTGTTGCGGCCCCTGGGTACCCGCTTTTTGGTGCGCCGGGACGAAGGCGCCGGGTCCGGCGAATCCCTGGCGGTGTTCGCCGGGGCGGTGGAAATCACGCCCCATGACCAGCCCGGGGCCCGGCAGGTAATCGCCGCCGGCCAGGAAGTGCGCTACGACCGGAATGGCGTCGCCACCCCGGTACCGGCCCAGGCGGCGCGCCAGGCCTGGAGCCGGGGCATGCTGGTGGCCGATGACACGCGCCTGGGCGACTTCCTCGCCGAACTGTCCCGCTACCGCAGCGGCCACCTGGGCTGGGACCCGGCGGTGGCCGAGCTGCGCCTGGTGGGCGCCTTCCCCCTGGGAGATACGGACCGCATCCTGGCCAGCCTGGAGGAAAGCCTGCCCCTGCGGGTGCGCCGCACCCTGCCCTGGTGGGTCAGCGTGGAGCCCCGCTGAGGTTCCTCCGGCGCCGTTCACTCCGGCCTCCTGGCGCAGATAAGGAGCAGTTTTGGGCAGGCGCCTGAAATTTTTTTCCTCCCCGGTTCCCTTTTTCGTTTCCCCCTCGGCAATGCAGATGAGCCCCCTGCGGCGCACATCTTTCACGCATTGATAGAGGTTTCCCCATGTCCTTCGCCCTGCCTTCCCGCCGGCCCCTGGTGCTGGCCCTGCAACTGGCCTTCGTCGCCGCCCCCCTGCTGACGCCCGCCCTGATGCCGGCGGCCCAGGCCCAGGCGGCGGCGCGCAGCTACAGCATCCCGGCCGGCACCCTGAGCCGGGTCCTCAGCCAGTTCGCCGCCGAGGCCGGGGTGCTTCTATCCGTTGATGCCGCCCTCACCGAAGGCAAGCAGAGCAGCGGTCTTCAGGGCAGCTACGGTGTCGCCCAGGGGCTGGAGCGCATCCTGGCCGGCAGCGGCCTGGAAGCGGTGCCCCAGAACAGCGGCGGCTATACCCTGCGCCGCCTGCCCGCCGGCAGCGGCAAGGAGGCGGCCCTGGCCACGGTGGCCGTCACCGCCAACAGCGCCGGCCAGCCCGGCCAGCAGCCCAAACCTTATGCCGGCGGCCAGATGGCCCGGGGCAGCCGGGTCGGCCTGCTGGGGGATCTGGACATGATGGACACCCCCTTCGCCACCGCCGCCTACACCTCCCAGCTGATGCAGGACCAGGCCGCCAAGAGCGTGGCCGACGTGGTGGCCAACGATCCTGCGGTGCGGGTCTATCGCGGCTACGGCAACTATGCCGAGGCCTATACCGTGCGCGGCCTGCCCCTCTACGCCGACGACCTGGGCTTCAATGGCCTCTACGGCCTGCTGCCGCGGCAGTACGTGGCGGTGGAAATGCTGGAACGGGTGGAGGTGTTCCGCGGCGCCAACGCCTTCCTCAATGGCATGGCCTCCGGCAACTCCGGCATGGGTGGCAGCATCAACCTGGTGCCCAAGCGGGCCGGCGAGCTGCCGGTGACCCAGGTGACCGGCACCCTGCACGGCGATTCCCTCTTCGGCGGCCATGTGGATATCGGCCGCCGCTTCGGTCCGGACCAGTCCGTGGGCGTGCGGGTCAATGCCCTGAGCCGGGACGGCGAGGGCTCCATCGACCGGGAAAAGCGCAGCCTGGACATGCTGGCCGTGGGCCTGGATTTTCGCGGCGACAAGCTGCGCCTCTCCGCCGATTTCGGCTACCAGAAGAGCAAGATCCGCCAGGGCCGGCCCAATGTGCAGGTAGCTGCCGGTGTGGCCGTGCCCACGGCCCCGGATGCCAGCCGCAACTTCGCGCCGTCCTGGAGCTATTCCGACACCGAGGACACCTTCGCCGCCGTGCGCGGTGAGTACGACCTGAACCAGGACTGGACCGCCTACGCCGCCTACGGCGTGCGCTACAACAAGGAACTGGGTATCTACGCCACGCCGACGGTGAACAGCAGCAACGGCAACGCCACCATTTCCCGCTTCGAAGTGCCCCACGAGGAAGACGTGTCCACCGGGGAGGCCGGCCTGCGCGGCAAGTTCTCCACCGGCGGCGTCAGCCACCGGGTCAGCCTTTCCGCCAGCCGCACCAACCTGGTGGGGCGCAATGCCTGGGCCATGTCCTGGCCGGCCCAGAACACCAACATCTACAACCCGGTGGACCTGGCCAAGCCCGGCCTGGCCTTCTTCGGTGGCGATCTCAACAACCCCCAGCGCACCGCCGACACCCGCCTCTCCAGCATCGCCGTGGCCGACACCCTGGGCTTCCTGCAGGACAAGGTGCTGCTGACCCTGGGCGCCCGCCAGCAGAAGGCCCTGGTGGGCAACTATGCCTACGGCAGCGGGGTGCAGAGTTCGGTGTACGACGTTTCCGTCACCACCCCCTCCGCCGGCCTGGTGGTGAAGGCGGCCGACAATCTCTCCCTCTACGCCAACTACATCGAAGGCCTGCTGCAGGGTGGCGTCGCTCCCACCGGCACCGCCAACCAGGGCCAGGCCCTGGCGCCTTTCCGCTCGAAGCAGAAGGAAGTGGGGGCCAAGGCCGACTTCGGCCGCATCGCCGCCAGCGCCGCCCTGTTCGAGGTGAACCAGCTGAGCGCCGCCACCAATCCGGGCACCAACGTCTATGAAGTCAGCGGCGAGCAGGTGAACCGGGGCCTGGAACTGAGCCTCTTCGGCGAAGCCAGCCGCAACCTGCGCCTCATCGGCGGCATCACGGTCATGGATGCCAAGCTGGAACAGGCCGCCAGCGCCGCCAACGTGGGCAAGCAGGCCATCGGGGTGGCCAGATTCCTGGCCAACCTGAGCGGCGAGTACGACGTGCCCGGCGTGCCCGGCCTGGCGGTGGTGGGGCGCATGGTGCATACCGGCAAGCAGTACCTGGATACGGCCAACACCCAGGAAGTGCCGGCCTGGACCCGCTTCGACGCCGGTGTGCGCTACGGCTTCCAGGCCGGCAGCCAGGCCGTGGTGCTGCGGGCCAACATCGAGAACCTGGCGGACAAGAACTACTGGGCTTCCGCCACCGGCGGCTACCTGACCCTGGGCGCCCCCCGCACCCTGACCCTCTCCGCCACGGTGGATTTCTAAGGGCTTTCCATGCGGCGTTTCTGTTCCCTGCTGCACCGCTGGGTCGGCCTGGCCATGGCCCTGTTCCTGGTCGTGGCCGGCCTCACCGGGGCCGTCATCTCCTGGGACCACGAACTGGATGAATGGCTCAACGACCACCTGTTCGAGGCCGTCACCCCGGGGCAGCCCCTGCCGCCCCTGGAAGTGGTGCGGCGGGTGGAGGCGGCGGACCCGCGCATCCAGGTCACCTTCCTGCCTCTGCAGTTGGAGCCGGGGCACAACCTGCAACTGGGCGTGCGGCCCCGGCTCGATCCGGCCACCGGCAAGCTTTTCGCGCCGGGCTACAACCAGGTCTTTGCCGACCCGGTGAGCGGCGAAATCCGGGGGCGGCGGGAGTGGGGCGGCCTTTCCCTGTCCCGGGAAAACCTGCTGCCCTTTCTCTACAAGCTGCACTACAGCCTGCACATCCCCGACTTCGGCGGCAAAAACCGCTGGGGCTACTGGTTCATGGGAGGCGTCGCCCTGCTCTGGCTGCTGGACTGTTTCGTCGCCGTGGTGCTGACCCTGCCGGCAGGTCGCCGCAAAGGCAGGCTGGATGCGCCTGTCGGGGCAGGACAGGCCGAACGCCGCTCCTGGTGGGCACGCTGGAGCACCTCCTGGAAAATCCGCCGCGGCGCCGGCGCCTACAAGTTCAACTTCGACCTGCACCGGGCCGGCAGCCTGTGGACCTGGAGCCTGCTGTTCCTCCTGGCCCTGTCCTCCGTCTCCCTCAACCTCTACCAGGAAGTGTTCCGCCCGGTGCTGGCCGCCGTCTCCACCCTGACGCCGGACCCCTTCACCCAGCGTCCCATGCGTCCCCTGGAGCAGCCCATCGCCCCCCGCCTCAGCTACACCGAAGCGATCGCCGCGGCCGAGACGGCGGCCCGGGCCCGGGGCTGGACGGAGCCTGCCGGCAGCCTCTTCTACACCCTGCAATACGGCATCTACGGCGTCCAGTTCAACGCACCCGGGGACGACTTCGGCAACATGAAGGTCAAATCTCTCTACCTGGACGGCCAGGACGGCCGCATCCTGGGCGAGCGGGTGCCCTGGCAGGGCACGGCGGCGGATGTCTTCGTGCAACTCCAGTTCCCCGTCCACTCAGGCCGCATCCTGGGCCTGCCCGGGCGCATCCTCATTTCCCTGATGGGCCTGGCGGTGGCCGCGCTGTCGGCGACTGGGGTCTATGTGTGGTGGAGAAAGCGGCAGGGCCGGCGGCGCCGGGAATTGCAGCAGGAGGTGCCAGTGCTGGGGTCTGCCTGAAGGATCAGGGCTGGGGGCCTGGCTCCGTCTGGGCGGCGGCGAGCGCCTCCAGCTCCTGCCATTCCCCGTCCACCAGCCCTTCCAGGGGCTTGAAGCGGATCTTGTAGGCCATCTTGCGGCTGGCGCCGATCCAGTAGCCCAGGTACAGATGGGGCAGGCCCAGTTCCCGGCACTGCTGGATCTGCCACAGGATGTTGTAGGTGCCGTAGCTGGCGCCGGGCACGTCCGGGTCGTAGAAGGTGTAGACGGAGGAGAGGCCGTCGGTGAGCACGTCGATGACGCTGACCATGCGCACGGCGCCGCTGCCGGGTTCGAGGAACTCCACCAGCCGGGTGTCCACCCGGCTTTGCAGCAGGAAGTGGGCGTACTGCTCGTGGCTGTCCTGGTCCATGCCGCCGCCGGCGTGGCGGTTGGCCTGGTAGCGCTGGTACAGCTCGTAGTGGCTGGCGGCAAATTCCAGGGGCACTTCCCGGGCCACCAGGTTTTCGTGCTGGCGGGCCACCCGCCGCTGGGTCCGGTCCGGGGCGAAGCGCTGCACCGGGATGCGCGCCGGCACGCAGGCACGGCAGGCATCGCACCAGGGACGGTAGGTGAACACGCCGCTGCGGCGGAAGCCGGCCCGCACCAGCTCGCTGTAGATTTCCGTGTTGATCAGGTGGGTGGGCGTGGCCACCTGGGAGCGGGCCTGCTGCTCCGGCAGGTAGCTGCAGCCGTAGGGCGAGGTGGCGTAGAACTGCAGCAGGGAAAAGGGCAGGGACGAGTCGTTGAGTTGGGACATGTCGGTCAGGCTGCGCTATGCCACAGGTGGCTTGCATCTGCCGCCGGCCAGGGGCCGGGGGCGGGCCCCGCGGCCACCAGGGCGTCGAGGCGGGCGATGAAATCGTCCCGGGGGATTTCCCGGGCGCCGAG
Source organism: Azospira sp. I09 (assembly GCF_009177135.1). Taxonomy (NCBI): domain Bacteria; kingdom Pseudomonadati; phylum Pseudomonadota; class Betaproteobacteria; order Rhodocyclales; family Rhodocyclaceae; genus Azospira; species Azospira sp. I09. The sequence continues at coordinate 407,745 of NZ_AP021844.1, forward strand.
GGAGGCCAGGTGGGCGGTGTGCATCTGGCAATCTACCATGCCGAATCCGAGCCTTTCCAGGTAACGGGCGAGATGGGCGACGGCGATCTTGGAGGCGTCGCTGCGCCAGGAGAACATGGATTCGCCGTAGAACATGCGTCCCAGGGCGATGCCGTAGAGGCCGCCGACCAGTTCGCCATCCACCCAGGTTTCGACCGAATGGGCCAGCCCGAGTTCATGCAGGCGGCGGTAGGCGGCCTGCATCTCCGGCACGATCCAGGTGCCGTGCTGGCCCCGCCGCGGCGTCTGGGCGCAGGCGGCGATGACCCGGGCGAAGGCCGTGTCCAGGCGCACCTCGTAGCCGCCCCGGCGCAGGGTCCGGCCGAGGGAACGGGAAACCTTGAATTCGGCGGGGAACAGCACCATGCGCGGGTCCGGGCTCCACCACAGGATCGGCTCCCCGGGCGAATACCAGGGGAAGATGCCGCGCCGGTAGGCCGCCAGCAGGCGTTCCGGCGCCAGGTCGCCGCCCACGGCCAGCAGGCCGTTGGGCTCGCTGAGGGCGGTGGCGAGGGGCGGGAACTCGTGGGCGGCGGTGAGCCAGGGCAGCATGGGTGCTTTCAGCCGGAGGCAAGGTGGAAGGGCGGGCCGGGGTGGGGCTCATTATAATGTGGCCCTTGCCCCGGGCCAGCGCCCGGGAAAATTCTGCGAGACCTCCATGTATTCTGCCCGTCGTACCTGCCTTGGCGCCCTCCTGGGGGCCGCTTCCCTGCTGCTTTGCGGCTGCGTCACCCTGGACCGGACGGAGGCGCCGGCAGCGGCTGCGACGGCGGTGGGCCATCCGCCGCCCAAGGTGGTGCTGGCCCTGGGGGGCGGCGCCGCCCGGGGCTTTGCCCATGTGGGGGTGATCAAGACCCTGGAATCCCACGGCATCGTGCCGGACATGGTGATCGGCACCAGCGCCGGCTCCGTCGTCGGCGCCCTCTATGCCGCCGGCTATTCCGGCTACGAATTGCAGAAGCTGGCCATGAAGCTGGACGAATCGGCCATCACCGACTGGTCCCTGGCGGATCGGGGTGTGCTCAAGGGCGAGGCCCTGCAGAAGTTCATCAACGAGGCGGTGAAGCAGCAGCCCATGGAAAAGCTGAAGAAGCCCTTCGCCGCCGTCGCCACCGATCTCAAGAGCGGCGAGGCGGTGACCTTCCGCAGCGGCAACACGGGCATGGCGGTGCGGGCCTCCAGCAGCGTGCCCGGCGTTTTCCAGCCGGTCACCATCAACGGCCGCGAGTACGTGGACGGCGGCCTGGTCAGCCCGGTGCCGGTGCGGGCCGCCCGGGCCATGGGCGGCGAGGTGGTGATCGCCGTGGATATTTCCAGCAAGCCGAAGAACGGCAAGGTTTCCGGCCTCATGGAGGTGCTGCTGCAGACCTTCGCCATCATGGGCAGCCACCTGGGCCAGGCGGAGATGAAGGAGGCCGACGTCGTCATCCGCCCCGATATTCCGGGTATCGGCTCCACCGACTTCAAGTCCCGCAACGACGCCATCCTGGAAGGGGAACGGGCGGCCCAGGCGGCCCTGCCCCTGATCCGCGCCAAGCTGGGCATCCGGTGAGCACCGTGGCCGCCGAGGAGAACGTCACCTGCGCCACCTGCCGGGCCTGCTGCTGCAAGCTGGAGGTGATGCTGCTGGGGGGCGACGACGAGGTGCCCGAAGCCCTGACCCGGCAGGACCCCTGGGGCGGCTGGATCATGCACCGCCTGGAGGACGGCTGGTGCGCTGCCCTGGATCGCCGCACCATGCTGTGCACCATCTACGAGCAGCGTCCCTTCATCTGCCGCGACTACCAGGCGGGGGATTACGACTGCCTGGAGCAGCGGGCCGCCGGCCTGCCGGCCTGATCCAAGGCCGGCCTCAGACCAGGGCGGAGGGCCGTTCCGGGGCGGCCAGGGCCACCACGCTGCCGATGACCAGCAGGGTCGGCGGCTTGATGCCGTGGCGCTGGGCCGTCGCCGCCAGGGTGGCCAGGGTGCAGGTGTGGAGCCGCTGTTCCGGCCAGGTGGCGCGATAGACCAGGGCCGCCGGCATTTCCGGGGCCAGGCCGGCGCCCTGCAGGCCGGCGGCGATGCGTTCCAGGCCGTGGATGCCCATGTAGATCACCAGGGTCTGGTTGGGCTGGGCCAGGGCCTGCCAGTTCAGTTCCAGGGCCTGGTCCTTGAGGTGGCCGGTGACGAAGACGCAGCTCTGGGCATGGTCCCGGTGGGTCAGGGGAAAGCCGAAACTGGCGCCGGCCCCCAGGGCGGCGGTGATGCCGGGCACGATTTCCACCGGCACCGCCTGTTGCAGTAGCACGTCCATCTCCTCGCCGCCGCGGCCGAAAACGAAGGGATCGCCGCCCTTGAGGCGCACCACCCGCTTGCCGGCCCGGGCCTTCTCCAGCAGCAGCTGGCAGATGTTCTCCTGGGGCAGGGTGTGGTTGCCGGCGGATTTGCCGACGTAGATGCGCTCCGCCGTCGCCGGGGCGAAATCGACGATGCCCGGGCCCACCAGATTGTCGTAGACCAGCACTTCCGCCGTCTGCAGGCGCCGCCAGGCGCGCAGGGTCAGCAGTTCCGCATCGCCAGGGCCGGCCCCCACCAGGGAGACGCTGCCCGGCGCCTGTTCCGACCAGACCCGGCTCACAGGCCGGGCCCCTGGTGGAAAACCAGATCGTCCACGGGGCGGCCATGCTTCAGGTGCTCCTCGACGATGCGCTCCAGGTTGTCGGCGGTGACGTTGTAGTACCAGGTGCCGTCGGGCTGCACGCACATCACCGGGCCGCCCTTGCAGGCGGCGAAGCAATTGACGCGGGAACGCTTGACCCGCAGCTCGCCCTCGGTGAGGCCGGCCGCCTTGAGCTTGTCGCCCAGGGAGTCGAAGAGGGCCTGGCCCTCGCCGTTCTGGGTGCAGCGGGGACCGGTGCACACCAGCAGGTGGCGGCGGTAGTCGCCGATGCGGGGCTTGCTGACTTCGCTCATGCTTCCGCCTCGGCTTCGGTTTCGTCCGCCGCTTCCGGGCCTGCGGCCAGGGCGGCGGCGATGTAGTCCTCCGGCAGGCGGTATTCCACGGCCAGTTCGGCGGCGCTCTTGCCGCTGTCGCGGATGGCTTCCAGCCAGCCGTTGAGGCCGGTGGAAAGGGAGCGGCCAGCCTGTTCGCCGCCCTTGGTGGAGCGTTCACCCTCGGCCACGTCGTACTTGTTGGCATAGCCCCGGGGGGTGACCATCAGGCCATCCCGGATGAAGGTGTTGGAGTTGCCGATGAGCACGGTGGACAGCATGCCGATGTCGGCCTCGGCCATTTTCTCCAGGGTGGTGAATTCCAGCCGCTGCTTGGGGCGGAAGGCGCTCTTGACGATGGCCACCGGGGTCTCGGGATCGCGGTGGCGCAGGAAAATGCGCTGGGCTTCCTGGATCTGGCGGGTGCGGCGGCCGCTCTTGGGGTTGTACAGGGCCACCACGAAATCGGCGTAGGCCACCGCATCCAGGCGGCGGGCGATGGTGGGCCAGGGCGTGAGCAGGTCGGAGAGGGAGATGGCGCAGAAGTCGTGGGTCAGGGGCGCGCCCACCAGGGCGGCGCAGGTGTTGAGGGCGGAAGCGCCCGGCACGATTTCCACCTCGATCTCGGAATCGGGTGTCCAGCCGGCCTGGAACAGCACCTCGAAAGTCGGGCCGGCCATGCCGTACACGCCGGCGTCGCCGGAGGAAATCAACGCCACCTTCTTGCCCTGTTTGGCCCGGTCCAGGGCTTCGATGGCCCGGTCCAGCTCTTCGGTCATGGACTTCTTGATCACTTCCTTGCCGTCGATCAGGTCGGCCACCAGGCGCACATAGGTGACGTAGCCGATGATGGTGTCGGCTTCGGCGATGGCGGCCCGGGCGCGGCCGGTCATGTGTTCCACGGCGCCGGGGCCCAGGCCCACCAGCATGATCTTGCCGGTCTTGGCCGGGGCGTTGGTTTGAATGTCGGTCATGAAATCGTTCCTCGGAAATTCAGTGAATGCAGTTGTCGGGCTCAGGGCAGCAGGGCGATGGAAACGGTGGCATTGCGCCCGTCCGGACCCCGCAGCTTGTGTTTTTCGATCAGCAGCCGGCTCATGTCGGTGCCGGCGGCCAGCAGGGCGGCGGCTTCCGACACCGACGGGGTGCCGGTGTACTTGCGCACCGTCTCCGACGGGTTGGGCACGGGCACGGTGGCCAGCACTTCCGGCGGGTAGAAGGTGAGGGTGAGGCCAAAGCGTTCGGCAAAGCCCAGCAGGCCCACCTCGTCCGCCTTCAGGGTGATGCTGGCACCGGCCGCCACCTGTTCCGGGGCGAGGCCGGCGGCGGCCAGGGCTTCCTGCACGGCTTGCGCAATGGTCGCCTCCGGGGTGCCCCGGTCGCAGCCCAGGCCCAGCGCCACTCTGCGGCTGGCCAGGCTCAAGCGCCTTGCTCCACGGGCGGCCGGTAGGTGACCAGTCGGCCTGCCAGGCGGGGCGCCAGTTCTGGCGGTAGTGGGCGGTGGCTGATCCACAGCACGGCGGCGACGCTGTCCAGGTCCACCTCCTCCAGGCGGCTGAACTGCTTGATGTTGGCGGGCACCGGGCCGCTGCGGCCGTTGGCGTGGCGCGGCCACCAGTCGGGGCTGCCGGCTTCCTGCACCAGGGCCACCGGCTCGTCGTTCACCACGGCGGCGCTGGCCTTGACCACCTCGTCGTGGGTTGCCTCGAAGGTCCAGCCCAGCTCCCGGCCCAGCAGGTCCACGCCCAGGGTCTGGCGGGAGTCGGAGGCGGTGGTGAGCACCGGGGTGGCGCCCAGGCTGGCCGCCAGGATGCCGGCCAGGGCGTTGGCGCCGCCCAGGTGGCCTGAGAGCATGGGAATGGCAAAGCGCCCGGCCTCGTCCACCACCACCACCCCCGGGTCCTGTTCCTTGTCCTTGAGGTGGGGGGCGATGAGGCGCACCAGGGCACCGAGGGAGACGATGGCGACGATGCCGTCGAAGTTGGCGAAGAGGGCGGGAATCTGGTCGCCGGTTTTGCCGCTGTAGGTGGTTGCCGCGCCAGGAGTGTTGGCAACTGCAGCTTCCGCCTCGGCCCGGAATTTCTCCGGGGCGAACAGGCGGGCGCCGGGCAGGGCCGCCACCACCTTGCCCGCCAGGGCGATGCCGTGGCGGGTGATGGAGATGACGGCGATTCTCTCGTTGGGGAAGGGGAGGTGTTGGATCATTTTATATTTTAGGTTGGGGTAATGCTTTTCAGGCCGCGACGGTATCGGTCGTACCTTCGCTGGCTACCTTGCGCTTGCGGCAGCCCCGGCGCAGTTCGCCGCGCTGGCGCTTGGGGTTCTGCACCAGCATGAGGGAGAGGTAGTTCACCTTCTCGCCCTTGAGGGAGGCCACGTCGCGCACGATGCGCTCGTCGGGGGAGCCCACCTTCTCGATGAAGCAGCTGGTGGACAGCAGCTCGCGCCGTTCCAGCAGCTCCAGCACCTCATCCACCAGGGGCTTCACCTTGAGCAGCACCAGGGTGTCGAACTCGTCCAGCAGGTGGTCGATGACTTCCACGCCGTAGGCGGCGGGAATCACCGCCAGGGTTTCGTCTTCCTCGGCCAGGGTGGTGCCGGTGGTGGCGGCCGCGGCGGCAAAGGAGGAGACGCCGGGGATGGTCTCCACCTCAACTTCCGGCACCAGTTCCCGCACCACCCGGGCCAGGTGGCCGAAGGTGGCGAAGGTGGAGGCGTCGCCTTCCACCAGGAACACCAGGTCCCGCCCCTCGCCCAGCAGTTCCACGGTACGGGCGGCAGCCCGGGCCCAGGCCTTGGTCAGGATCTCGGCGTCCCGGGTCATGGGGAACACCAGTTCCTCGGCGTCGGCGGGTACTTCCAGGCCGCCCCGGGTGACGATGGAGAGGGCGTAGGAGCTTTCCTCCGCCTTCTTCACCGGATAGAGCCAGCGGGCGTCGCCGTTGAGCACGGCCCAGGCGCGGCGGGTGATGAGGTCGGGGTCGCCGGGACCCAGGGAGGCGCCGATGAGGCGCCCGTATTTCTTGTCGGTCATGGTTTAGCTCTTCTTTGCTGACACTATCCAGATGGGGTTTTGTGCGGCCATGCGGTGCATGTCCAGGATGGGCTGGCTGCGGCTGGCCTGGAGCTGGGTCACGTCCCAGTTCGCTCCGAATTTCTCCACCGCAGCGGCCAGAGCGGTGGTGGCGGTGGCCAGGTTTTCCAGGGTGACGAAGTTCATCACCAGGCGGCCGTTGGGCTTCAAGCGGGTGAGGATCAGCTCGATGAGGGCCGCCAGTTCGCCGCCGGAACCGCCGACAAACACTGCATCCGGGTCGGGCCAGGTCTCCAGCCCTTCCGGGGCCTTGCCGTGGCGCAGGGTGTAGTTGGTGGCCTGGAAACGCCGGGCGTTTTCCCGGGCGTTGGCGGCGTCGCCCTCGTTTTTCTCGATGGCATAGACGTGGCCGTGGCGGCACAGGCGGCTGGCCTCCAGGCCGACGGAGCCGGAACCGGCGCCGATGTCCCACACCACGCTGTCGGGCTTGAGACCCAGCTTGGCCAGGGATAAAGCCCGGGCTTCCAGCTTGGTGATGAGACCCTTCTCGGGCTGGCGCTGCACGAAGTCCAGGTCGTCGAAGCCGAAGATGGCGCGCGGGTCGGCCACCTGGCGCTCCACCAGCACCACATTGGGGTCGGGGAAGCTCATGGCCGCAGCCTGTTCCAGGGACAGGTCGGGGAACAGCTGTTCCTCCGGCAGGGCCAGCTTGGCCGCCACCGACAGGCGCACTTCATCGCCATAGCCCGCGGCCAGCAGGGCCCGGGCCAGGCGGGCCGGGTTGTTGTCCGGGCCGGTGAAGGCGGCCACCTTGGGGTATTCGGCGATGGCCCGGATCAGCCTGTAGAGGCCGTTGTCCGGGGTGGTGCCGAACTGCCACTCGCCCGCATCGGCGGTGTGGCAGGTGGAAATGCGGTAGTCCTGCCAGGGCCGCTGGAAGCGGGCGAAGGCCAGTTGCAGGGTGGAGGGGGCGGGCAGGACGGTGACCGATTCGGCCCCCAGCTTGCCCACCAGATAGCTGGCCATGCCGTGGCAGAGGGGATCGCCGGTGGCCAGCACGACGGTGTGCAGGCCGTCAGCGGCAGCTTGTTGAATCCAGCCGGGCACCTGGCCCAGCTTGCCGTCCATGTCCTTCAGGCTCACACCGGCGGCCAGATGGGGCTGCACCAGGGCCAGGGTGCGGCCGGCGCCGACGATGAGGCCGGCGGATTGCAGGCAGTGGCGGGAGGAATCCGGCAGGCCGGCCCAGCCGTCGTCCAGGATGCCGAGGACGGTGCAGTAGGGTTGTTTAGACACTTTCGCCCTCTTCGACGCGACAGATGAACTGGCCTTCGAAATCGCAGACCAGCACGGTGAGTTGGTAGGGTCCCGGGTGGCAGGCCCGCAGGCTCTGCATGGCGTGGATGGCCAGGGCCCGGTGGAAGGGCACGGTGAGGCCCAGCAGGGCCAGGCGCTCGGCGGCGAAGCGGGCCGTCTCGGCGTTGCGGATTTCCTCCACCAGGTCGGCGGGGGCGCCCACTTCGGTGGCGCAGGCGGCCAGCAGGTCCCGGTCGATCTCCTGCTTCCAGGCGTGGGTCACGGCCAGGCCCTGGCCCATCTTGGTCAGCTTGCCCACCATGGCGCCGATGTAGACGTGCTGCATCTTGCGCTTGATGGCGCTCTGGAAGGCGGCCTTGACGAAGTCCCCCATCTGCACGAAGCAGGCTTCCTGCAGTTGCGGCAACTGCTTCATGGCGAATTTTTCGGTGCGGCCGCCGGTGGTGAACACCACGCTGGTCTGGCCCTGGCGCGCCGCCACGTCCACTGCCTGGACCACGCTGGCGCGGAAGGCGGCGGTGGAATAGGGGCGCACGATGCCGGTGGTGCCGAGGATGGAAATGCCGCCCAGGATGCCGAGGCGGGCATTGAGGGTCTTCTTCGCCATCTCCTCGCCGCCGGGCACGGAAATGGTCACCTCCAGGCTGTCGCCGGCGGCCAGGATGGACGCGCCGGCCCGGGCCACGTTGTCGCTGATGTTGCGCCGGGGCACCGGGTTGATGGCCGGGCCGCCCACTTCCAGGCCCAGGCCTTCCTTGGTGACGACGCCGACGCCCGGGCCGCCCTTGAGGATGACCTGGCCGCCGCCACCGGGAATGCGCACCACGTCGGCGGTCATGTGGGCGCCGTGGGTGGCGTCCGGATCGTCGCCCGCATCCTTGATGCTGACGGCGTGGGCCCGCAGGGGCATGCCTTCGCCCTCGACGCGGCCGTCGGTGATCTGGAAGGGCACTTCCTGGCCGTTGGGCAGGCGGCAGAAAATCTGGCCCGGCACCTGGCCCTGGACCAGGCCCTGGGTGGCGGCCACGGCCGCCGCCGCCGAGTTGGCGCCGGTGGTGAAACCGGTGCGATTGCCCCGTTCCCGCTTGGCCGTGCCCTTGCGGACCTTCTCGGCCGGCGGCGGCGCTTCGCTGTTCACGGGAGCGCTGTTGGCGGCTTCAGGCGGCATTGCGCTGGCGGGCTTCGGCGACGCCGAGGAGGGCGTGGATGGCCGCCACCACCAGGGTGGAGCCGCCCTTGCGGCCGCGGATGACGATCCAGGGCACGTCCTGCACCTCGGCCATCAGGTCCTTGGATTCGGCGGCGGAGACGAAGCCCACGGGCATGCCGATGACCAGGGCCGGACGGGCCCCTTCTTCCTTGATCAGGCGCACCACTTCGATGAGGGCCGTGGGGGCGTTGCCGATGCCGACGATGGCCCCGTCCAGCAGGCCCTGGCGATGGGCCTTGCGCATGGCCTGCACGGCCCGGGTGGTGTCCTCGGTCTGGGCCTGGGCGATGACGTCGGCGTCGGAAATGAAGTGGTGGGTGGTGACGCCGAAGTGCTTGAGGCGGCTGGCGGAGAGGCCGACGCAGATCATTTCCACGTCCGCCACGATGGGGGTGCCGCCCTTGAGGATGGCGGCCAGGCCCGCTTCCACCGCTGCCGGATGGAAGTCGGTGAGGCCGTTGAATTCGAAGTCGGCGTTGGCGTGGATCATGCGCCGCACCACCGGCCACTGGTCGGCGCTGTAGGCGTGGGGGCCGGCTTCGGCGTCGATGATGGCGAAGGAATCGTGCTCGATGGCGCGGCCGGCGGCGGTGAGCTGTTCGGTGACGACGTTGGCGTTGTGGTTCATGGCTTACCCGTGGGAGTGATGATCGTGGGAGTGATTGTGCCCATGGCAATGGCCGTGACCATGATCGTGATCATGTTTGCCCCCATGTTGGTGGCCGCAGCCGCCGTGGGCGTGGCCATGCTCATGTCCGTGGTCGTGGGTGGCGGTGTGGCTGTGGTCGTGCAGGTGCTCGTCCTCGGCGGCCAGGCGGTACTTGCAGCCGTCGCATTCGAGCAGGCTGCCTTCGGGCAGTTCATCGCCGCCCACCTTGGCGTCCAGCAGGTCGAAGATGCCCTTGTCGAAGCCGAAGTGGGTGCCCAGGGCGAAGGCCACCTGGGGATACTGGCGCTGCAGGCGCTCGGCCTGAGCCTTGATGCGCTCCATGAGTACGCCGGTGAAGAGATAGACCGGAACGATGGCCACCTGGGTCATGCCCAGCTTGACCTGGCGCTGCACCGCCGTTTCCAGCCGGGGCCAGGTGACGCCGGTGAAGGCGATGTCCACCAGCTCGTGGTCGTTGTCCTCGAAGATCCAGCGGGCCATCTTGGCCAGCTCGCCGTTGGCGCCGGCGTCCGACGAACCGCGACCCAGCAGGATGACGCCGGTGGTGCAGGGGTCGGGCATGTCCAGCTGCTTCATCAGCCGGTCCAGCTGGCCCTGCAGCACCTCGAAAATCTCCCGGCCCATGCCCAGGTGGCGCACCACCTGGAAGTCCACGCCCGGGTGGCGGGCTCGTGCCTCTTCCACGGCGTGGGGCAGCTCCATTTTCACGTGGCCGGCGGCGTTGAGGATGAAGGGGATCACCACCACCTTCTTCGCATTGCCGGCGGCCCGGTTCAGGCCCTCATCCAGCAACACCTCGGCGTGCTCGATGAAGCACACCTCGATGCGCCAGCCGGGGTGGCGTTCCCGCCACTGGGCGGCGAAATGGAGGATTTCCTTGTTGCCGTCCCGGTTGCGGGAACCGTGGCCGACCAGGAGCAGGGTGGTGTCTTGGGCACTGAAGGTCATGGGCATTTCTCAGGAGGCCTCGCCCACGCTGGCCTTGCGGAAGCGGTGGGTGAAGCTGGGGTCGTAGAGCTTGGAGCGGGCGATGTCCTCCCAGTCCCGGGCGCCGAGGGCCGGGCTGGCGATGATCATGGCCTGGGCGGCGATCTTTTCCGCCTGGCACTTTTTCTTGATGTCCGCGATGGTGCCGCGCACGATCTTCTCCTCCCCGGGCCAGGAGGCCTTCTGCACCACCAGGATGGGTGCATCCTCGGGCCAGCCGGCGGCCAGCAGGGCGCGCTGCACCTCGTGCAGCAGGGTGATGGAAAGGAAGATGCAGAGGGTGGAACGGTGGGCCGCCAGGGCCTCCAGTTCCTCCCCCGGGGGCATGGGGGTGCGGCCGGCGACCCGGGTGAGGATCACCGTCTGGGTCACTTCCGGCAGGGTCAGGGTCTCGCCCGCCGCGGCGGCTGAGGCCAGGGCCGAGGAGACGCCTGGCACCACGGCCCAGGGCACGCCCACCTCGTCCAGGGGCCGGGTCATTTCCACCAGGGCGCCGTAGAGGCCCGGGTCGCCGGTCTGCAGTCGCACCACGGTCTGGTGGCGGCGGCTGGCCTGGAGCAGCCAGTAGGTCATTTCCTCCAGGGTCATGTCCTTGGAGTCCCGGATCTCGCAGCCCGGCGGGGCGTAGAGGGTGGCAGCCTGGTCCACCAGGGAGCCGGCGAAGAGGATGGCGCCGGCCTGTTCCAGCAGGCGGCGGCCTTTGACGGTGATGAGGTCCGGGTCGCCGGGGCCGGCGCCGACGAACCAGATCTTGCCGAGGGTGGCTGGGGTCATGGCATGTTCCTTCTCAGCAGTCTTCTTGTTGCAGCTGGGCCAGGAGGGCGCTGCAGCTGTGGATGGGGGTGTCGCCGCGGAGCAGGCCGCGCTGCCGCAGCTGCCGTTCCAGGCCGATCACCGAGGGCAGGCGCAGGCCGATGGCGGCCAGCTCGGCCTCGTGCCCGGCCAGGGCCGGGGCGTCGAAGCTGGCGCAGCAGCGGCCGGCGGCCATGAGGTGGATGCGGTCGGCCCAGCGGTAGGCGAAGTGGATGTCGTGGGTGGCCAGGAGGATGGTCATGCCCCGGCGGTGCAGGCCGTCCAGCACCGCCAGCAGTTCCTCCTGCATGGCCTGGTCGAGGCCGGCCATGGGTTCGTCCAGCACCAGGAGCTCCGGCTCCATGGCCAGGACGCCGGCGATGCAGACCCGCTTCTTCTGGCCGAAGCTCAGGTTCTGCACCGGCTTGTGGGCCAGGTCGTCCATGCCCACGGCCTGCAGGGCGGCTTCCACCCGGGCGGCGACGGTGGCATCACTCAGGCCCAGGTTGAGGGGGCCGAAGGAGACGTCCTCCCGCACGCTGGCGGAGAAAAGCTGCCGGTCCGGATTCTGGAAGACCAGGCCCACCTTGCTGCGCAGGGCGCGCAGGCCGGTCCGGCCGTAGTCCACCGGCGCGCCGGCGTAGTGCACCCGGCCGGCGGCGGGGCGCAGCAGGCCGTTGCAGTGCTGGAAGAGGGTGGTCTTGCCCGAGCCGTTGGCGCCGATGAGGGCGTTGCGGCTGCCCCGGGAAACGCCCAGGGAACAGCCGGCCAGGCCCGCGCTGCCGTCCGGGTAGCGGTAGTGCACGTCCTCCAGCTGCAGCAGGGGCACGCTCACCGGCCGCTCCAGGCGAGCAGCACCAGGGCCAGGGCGGCCACGCCGGCCAGGCCGGCATCGCGCCGGGCGTGGGGGTGGCGGCTGCCGAGGAAGCGCAGGGGACCGTCGTTGTTGCGGGCCAGGGCCGCCAGGTGCAGGGCGTGGGAACGCTGCCACACCTGCAGGGTGAGGTGGGCGGCCATCTGCCCCAGGCTGCGCAGCAGGCGGCTGCGGTCCAGGTGGCCGAGGCGGGCGGCCTGGGCGGCGCGCATGTCCTGCAGGGCGGCGGCGAAGACGAACAGGGTGCGGTAGCACAGCACCATGATGTCCAGCAGCACCTCGGGGGTGCGCAGGCGGCACAGCAGGGCGATGAGGTCGCTCAGGGGCGTGGTCAGCACCAGGAACAGCAGGGCCGCCAGGGCGCCCAGGGAGCGGGTCGCCACCACGGCGGCCTGGTGGGTGCCGGCGGCGGTGGCCTGCAGGCCGCCCCCATCCACGGAGATGGCCAGGGAGAGGGCGCTGATGGCGAGGAAGAAGAGGGCCGGGGCCGCCACCCGCAGATAGAGCAGGGGCGATACCCGGGCGCCGCCGATGGTCACGGCCGCCAGCAGGGCGGCCACGCCGAGCCCGGCGGCCGGGGTGGCGGCGGCGACGAAGGCGGCCGTCACCCCGCCCAGGGCGAAGAGGCCCTTGGCCTGGGGCGCCACGCCGCGCCAGCGGTTGGCGTAGGCCGACTGCTCGATCAGCACGCCGGCCCTTCCTGGTCCTTGTCTTCGCACCGGGCTGCCGCTTCACCGCGTCGTTGTTCCCGGCGCAGCTTTTCCCGGGTGCGGGCGCAGCCCAGGTAATAGCCGATGAAGCCGGCGCCGAGGGCCGCCTGCAGGGCGAAGAGAAGGGAGGCGATCTCGCCGCTGGCCGGCTCCAGCAGGGGCTGGAACCAGGGCTGGTAGTCCGGGGCGATGCGGGTGATGAGGGCCTGGGCCTCGCCGTCGGCGCCGCCGAAGATTTCCGCCGGCTGGCCGTCCGGCCCCAGGGGCCGTTCCACCAGCCACAGGGGCAGGGCCGCCAGCAGCACCACGGCGATGAGCAGCAGCAGGTTCTGGTGGCGCTTCATGCCCGCACCTCCGGCGCCGGGGCCACGCCCAGGTCCTGCAGTTCCTGCGGGTTGAAGCGGGCCAGGGCGTTGCAGATGACCACGGTGAGCAGGCCCTCGCTGATGGCCAGGGGAATCTGGGTGAGGGCGAAGATGCCGGCGAACTTGAGGAAGGAGGCGCCAAAGCCGCCCACCGGATCGGGGAAGGCCCAGGCCAGTTGCACCGAGGTGGTGACGTAGGTGAGCAGGTCCGCCAGGCTGGCGGCGAGGAACACGCTCACCGCCAGGGATGCCTTGAGGCGGCGGGCCAGGGCGAAGATGCCGTAGGCGGCGAAGGGTCCCACCACGGCCATGGAGAAGATGTTTGCGCCCAGGGTGGTGAGGCCGCCGTGGGCCAGCAGCAGGGCCTGGAACAGCAGCACCACGGCGCCGATGGGGGCCATGGCGGCAGGACCGAAGAGCACGGCGCCCAGGCCGGTGCCGGTGGGGTGGGAACAGCTGCCGGTGACCGAGGGCAGCTTCAGGGCCGAGAGGACGAAGGTGAAGGCGGCGGCCACTCCCAGCAGCATGCGCTGCTCGGGATTTTCGCGGATGCGGCGGTTCACGGAACGGATGCCCCAGGCGACGAAGGGGGCGGCGGCGACGCTCCAGCCCACGGCGTGTTCGATGGGCAGGAAGCCTTCCATGATGTGCATGAGTCTCTCCCTCGGCGAGCATGACGGTGGCGCACCAGGCGGGGGAGTTGTGGCAGGTCGGATAAAGGGCCGCGGCGGATGGAACAGCGAGGAGGCGGCAAATCACCAGAACCGTTCCCGTCACCCCGGGGAATGGTGCAACTTGTGATGTCAGGCCGGTCTTCTGGCTTGCCTTCATCCTTCCCTGCCGGCCTTCCCGTGATGAACCACAGTGGCGTGAGGCAGCGTCGTCTGGCTTACAGCAGCGGGGGCTGCGCCGGACTGTCCTGGGTGGTCCCTGGAGTCACCGGCTTCCCGTTTCACCGTCCCCGCAGAGCGCGAGGCACGGCACCTGAATCGGGGCGGATGATAGCCCACTCCCCCCGGGCTGGGCAATCCGCCGCGCCAGGCGCGGCGTTTGGCGAATCGGTCGGGGCGGGTTAGACTGGCCCCGCTTCGGTTCCCCCCTCCAGGGGATGAAAAGGGAATCCGGTGCGAGACAGGGCGGCGACGCCCCGACTCCAGTCCGGAACTGCCCCCGCAACTGTAGGCGGCGAGCGTTGCGCTCCACTCTTTGCCACTGGCGATACTGCCGGGAAGGCTGGCGCAACGTGACGACCCGCAAGTCAGGAGACCTGCCGCGGCATTACTTCATATCAATCCTAGTTGGGGCGGGGTGTCCCCTGAGGAAGGTAAATGCGCGCATTCCCTGACTGTCATCGTTGTCCGCTCTCGGCTGCCTGCCGCTCCGAGCCGCTTTGCCGCGGCCCGGGGTGTTCGCCCTTCTCCGATGCTCCCGCTCCGCTTCATCCAAGGAGTTGCGCATGCGCATGGAAGCAATGGAAATCGGCGCCGTCGTGGGGACGGCCGCCCAGCCCGTAGAAGCCAATCCCGCCCCCACTTCGTCCACTTCGCCGCGGCAGCAGCAGGCCACCCTCATGGTGGACGTGGTCTTCCCCGAACAGGTGAACCATCACGGCACCCTCTTCGGCGGTTCCGCCATGGCCATGATGGACAAGCTGGCCTTCCTGGTGGCCACCCGGGAGACCCGCCGGCCCATGGTCACCGCCAGCAGCGGCCGCATCGACTTCCGCAAGCCCATTCCCCAGGGGCGCCTGGTGGAACTGTCCGGCCGGGTGGTGCAGCGGGGCCGGCGCTCGGTGCAGGTGGAGGTGGCCCTGGCGGCGGAGGACCTGGCCACCGGGCTGCGGGAGACCAGCGCCACCGCCCACTTCACCCTGGTGGCGGTGGACGGTCCAGGGGCGCCGCTGCAGGAGGACGACGAGAGCTTCGCCCAGCTGCCCGGCATCGGCCCGGTGACGGCCATGGTGGAGATGGTCTTTCCCGGCCACACCAACCACCACGGCAGCCTCTTCGGCGGCCAGGCCCTGGCCTGGCTGGGTAAGGCGGCCATGGTGGCGGCCAGCCGCCAGGCCCGCATGCCTGTGGTGATGGCCGCTTCCGAGCGCATCGACTTCCACGCGCCGGTGCTGGAAGGGGAGATCGCCGACCTGGCGGCCCGGGTGGTGGCCATCGGCAACAGTTCCATGACGGTGGAAGTGCTGCTGCACGCAGAGGCCCTGCTCACCGGCCAGCGCCGCCTGTGCACCCGGGGCCGCTTCATCATGGTGGCGGTGGGCTACGACGGCCGCCCGGTGCCCGTGCCCCAGCCCCTGGGGCGGCGTCTGGCTTAGGCTCCGGCCTTCGCCCGCCCCGGCCGGGGCGGGCGTTCCCGGTTTCCGGCGCGGAACGGCAGGCGGCAGGCTGCCCGGCCGGGCAGCGGCCCCCACCGCGGTGTGACATAGTCGAGCCAATTCAGCGGTGGCGGGCCGTTATACTGCCGACAGAAAAAGATGGGCCGGAGCCCGTGCCGTGATCGGCATGGCGCCTTCCGCAACCCAGGCTGCCCGGGCATCGGCAGCGACGATCCCTCCAACCTGCCTAGTCCCCATGTCCCTCAAGACAGCCTTGGCCCTGTGCGCCGCCTGCCTTTCCCTGAGTCCGCTGCCCGGCGTCGCCTCCGAGCCGGCGCCCATTGTCTTCACCGCTGCCGAGCAGGCCTACCTGGACAGGGTGCGGTCGGTGAAGATGTGCGTCGATCCGGACTGGGAGCCCTTCGAGCGCATCAACGAGCAGGGGCGGCACGAGGGCATCGGCGCCGACCTGGTGCAGCTGGTGGCCCAGCGGGTAGGTCTGCGCATCGAGCTGCTGCCGGTGCGGACCTGGGACGAAAGCCTGGCCGCCGCCAAGGCCGGGCGCTGCCAGCTCATGAGCTTCCTCAACCAGAGTCCGGAACGGGACCGCTGGCTGAATTTCACCTCACCCATCTTCACCGACCCCAACATCATCGTCACCCGGGAGGAGCACGCCTTCGTCGGCGACCTCCTCGGCCTCAGCGGCGAGAGCGTGGCCCTGCCCCGGGGCACCATGGTGGAGGAGCGCATCCGCAAGGACTTCCCCAACCTGCGGGTGATCCTCACCGGCAGCGAGCCGGAGGCCGTCTCCCTGGTTTCCGAGCGCAAGGCCGACCTGACGGTGCGCTCCCTCATCGTCGCCGCCTACGCCATCCGCAAGGAAGGCCTGTTCAACCTCAAGATCGCCGGCCAGATTCCCGCCTACACCAACCAGCTGCGCATCGGCGTGGTCAAGGACGAACCCCTGCTGCGGGACATCCTGGACAAGGGCGTGCGTACCGTGACGCCCCAGGAGCGGGAGGCCATCGCCAACCGGCACGTGGCCATCAAGGTGGAGCAGCACACCGACTACAGCCTGCTGTGGAAGAGCCTGGCCGTGGCCGCCTTTGTCCTGGCCGTGGTCATCTACTCCAACCGCAAGCTGAGCGCCCTCAACCGGGAGCTGGAGCGACTTTCCGTCACCGACAAGCTGACCGGCCTGTTCAACCGCATGAAGCTGGACGAGGTGCTGGAAAGCGAAATCCAGCGCTCCCAGCGTTTCGGCCAGCCCTTCAGCCTGATCCTGCTGGACCTGGACCACTTCAAGCTGGTGAACGACTGCCACGGCCACCAGGCGGGGGACCAGGTGCTGCTGGAAGTGGCCCGGCTGCTGCAGCGCCACACCCGGGAGACGGATCTGGCAGGCCGCTGGGGCGGCGAGGAATTCATGGTGGTCTGCCCCCACACGGACGAGGCGGGGGCCCGGGTGCTGGCCGAGGACCTGCGCCGGGTGTTCGAGCTCAACGAGTTTCCGGTGGTGCGGCAGAAGACCGCCAGCTTCGGGGTCGCCACCTACCGCCCCGACGACCAGGCCAAGGACATCGTGGCCCGGGCCGATGCCGCCCTTTACCGGGCCAAGGACCTGGGCCGCAACCGGGTGGAATGGCAATAGGCGCGGGCGTCGGGCGCTGCCTTCGCCTGCTGGGCCTGGCCTGCCTCCTGGGCACCTCGGTCCAGAGCCGGGCCGGGGACGATGGGGCGGAGGCCCTGGCGGGCACCACCTTCTTCGGCTACGGCAAGGCCATGTACGTCTTCGACGACAAGAAGGGCGGCCGGCCGAACCAGAACACCGCCGGCTTCGGCGGCAAGCTGGGCCTGGAGAGCGGCGACTACCGGGGCTGGCGCCTGCGGGCCGCCTGGTACACCACCCAGGACCTGGGTCTGGCCCGGGACAATCCGCGCCAGACCGACGCCTACATGTTCGGCCTGGACAAGCGCCCCTATTCCCTGTGGGGCGAGGCCCAGCTCATCTACAGCCGGGGCCGCAGCCGCCTGACCCTGGGGCGCCAGGAAATCCAGTCGCCCCTCATCAACAGCTACGAATACCGCATCATCCCCAACCTGTTCGACGCCTACGTGCTGAGCAGCCGGGAGCTGCCCGGCACCACCCTGACCCTGGGCTACGTCGGCCAGATGTCGGGTCTGGACGGCCTGGTGAGCTTTTCCGATTTCCGCAGCATGTCCCAGCAGACCTACACCTCCCTGCTGGTGGACGGCCAGGGCCGGCCGGATGCGCGCAACGGCGAGACCCTGGACCCCTCCACCGTGGTCGGCCACCGGGGCGTGTGGATGACGGGGGTGGCCTACGAGGCGGAGCACAAGCTGCAGCTGTGGCACTACTACGGCCGCGACACCCTGCAGACCGTCTATGCCGACGGCCGCTTCAAGCAGCCCCTGGGCCGGAGCTTTACCGCCCTCATCGACGGCCAGGCCTACCGGGTGTCGGAGGTGGGGGCCTTCCGCGACTATCTGGCCCGTCACGGCCTCAACGCCAGCTACGGCCTGGCGGGCCTCAAGGGCACCCTGGCCCATGCCCCCAGCGGCCTCAGCCTGGCCCTGATGGCCAACCGCTTCGGCGGCGACCAGCGCACCGTGACGGCCTACGGCAACTGGGGCGGCTATCCGGAATTCGTGCTGATGCCCTATCTCTACGCCGAGAACGACGCCATGTCGGCCATCGCCCGCAGCCGCCTGCGCAAGGCCACCCTGCTGCTGGACCTGGGCCCCTACGGCCTGCCGGAGCACAGCCTGCTGCTGGGCCACGCCCGCATGGACATCGACGAGGCCATCCTGCCCGGCGCCGACATCATCGCCAACAGCCTCATCTACCGGGCCCGGCTGACGCCCCGGGTCTCGGCCCGGCTGCACCTGGAAGCGCGCAGCTCGGCCCATTCCCGCTACGACAACCACTTCCTCACCCTGGGCTTGCGCTACGACTTCTAGCGGCCCTCAATTTTCACCATGACCAACAAGCGACCCTTGGATTACCTGGCCGGCTATCCGGCCGAGCTGACGGCCCGGGTGCAGCACCTGATCGGCCAGGGCCGGCTGGCGCCCTGGCTGCTGGAACGCTATCCCCGGGCCCATGAGGTGCGCACCGACCGGGCGTTGTACGACTACGTGCTGGATTTGAAGGGGCGCCATCTGCGCAATGCGGACACGCCGAGCAAGGTGGCCTTCGACAGCAAGCTGCACGACCTGCGCAACGCCCTCGGCACCCACACCACGGTGGCCCGGGTCCAGGGCGGCAAGTTGAAGACCAAGCGGGAGATCCGGGTCTCGGCCCTGTTCCGGGAGATGCCGGAGGCCTTCCTGCGCATGATCGTGGTCCACGAACTGGCCCACCTCAAGGAGCGGCAGCACGACAAGGCCTTCTACCAGCTGTGCCGGCACATGGAAGCGGACTACCACCAGCTGGAATTCGACCTGCGCACCTACCTCTGCTACCTGGAGCAGGGCGGTGCGCCCCTGTGGGCCGCCGCCTCGCCTTCCTCGCCGGGGGAAGCCCCGCCGGCCTAGTCTTCCAGCAGGCGGGTCTTGACGCTCTTGCCCTTGACCTTGGCCAGCTTGCGCACCGCCTCCCGGGCGATGTTGCGGGCCACGGCCACATAGGTGACCTGCTCGGTGACGGTGATCTTGCCCACCTGTTCCTTGGCGAAGCCGGCCTCGCCGGTGAGGGCGCCGAGGACGTCGCCGGGACGCAGCTTGTCCTTGCGCCCGCCGAGCAGCAGCAGGGTGGCCATGGGCGGCACCAGGGGCGCCTCGTTGCCGCTCTGCAGGCTGCCCAGGGTGTGCCATTCCGGCTCCATGCCCATCATCTGGGCGATGGTCTCCACCCGGCGCCGGTCCCGCGGGCTGCACAGGCTCAGGGCCCAGCCGTCCTCGTCACCGCGGCCGGTGCGGCCGATGCGGTGGATGTAGATTTCCGGGTCCGGCGTCACGTCCACGTTGATCACCGCTTCCAGCTGGGCGATGTCCAGGCCCCGAGCGGCCACGTCGGTGGCCACCAGCACGGAACAGCTGCGGTTGGCGAACTGGATCAGCACCTGGTCCCGCTGCCGCTGCTCCAGGTCCCCGTTCAGGGTCAGGGCGGAAAAGCCCTGGCTGTGCAGCACTTGCACCAGGTCCCGGCACTGCTGCTTGGTGTTGCAGAAGGCCAGGGTGCTGGCCGGGCGGTAGTGCTTGAGCAGGGTGCACACGGCCTGTAGCCGTTCCTCGTGCTTCACCTCGTAGAAGCGCTGGCGGATCTTGCTGCCTTCGTGCTGTTCCGCCAGCTTCACTTCCTTCGGCTGGCGCAGGAAGCGCTGGGCCAGTTCGGCGATGCCGGGCGGGTAGGTGGCGGAGAAGAGCAGGGTCTGGCGTTCCGCCGGGCAGCGCCGGGCGACCCAGGCGATGGCGTCGTGGAAGCCCATGTCCAGCATGCGGTCGGCCTCGTCCAGCACCAGGGTGTTGAGGGCGGCCAGGGTGAGGCTGCCCCGTTCCAGGTGGTCCATGAGGCGGCCCGGAGTGCCGACCACGATGTGGGCGCCGTTCTCCAGGCTGGTGATCTGGGGCTTCATGGGGCTGCCGCCGCAGAGGGTGAGGATGCGCACGTTCTCCTCGCCCCGGGCCAGGCGGCGCAGTTCCTGGGTCACCTGCTCCGACAGTTCCCGCGTGGGGCACAGCACCAGGGCCTGGATTTCCAGGCGGCGCGGGTCGAGGCGGCTGAGCAGGGTGAGGCCGAAGGCGGCGGTCTTGCCGCTGCCGGTCTTGCCCTGGGCGATGAGGTCGTGGCCGGCCAGGGCCAGGGGCAGGCTGGCGGCCTGGATGGCCGTCATGCTGCGGTATTCCAGCTGTTCCAGGGTGGCCAGCAGGCCGGCGGAAAGGGGCAGGCTGGCGAAGGACAGGTCGGCCGGGGCGTTCAGCTCGGCATCAGGGGAAGTGGGGGCGTCGCTCATGGGGTGCATCAGCTCCGGCGCCGGGCCTTGGGGGCCGGCTTGCGCTGGCGCTGGCCGGGGCGGGGCTTGTCTTCCACGGGCTTGGGCTTGGGCATCAGCAGGTTCTTGGCGCCGCCCTTGCCGGCCTCGCGGTGGGCCTGGATGGCGGCCTTGATGTCGTCGGCGGCCACGGTCACCACGGCGTGTTCGCCTTCGGGCTTGAAGGTGGACAGGTTGTCCTTGACGCGGAAGAGGCGCTCTTCGGCTTCGCCCTTCTTCGGCAGGTTGCTGACCATCTCCTCGGCCGCCGGGCTCAGGCGGAAACCGCCGTCTTCGGCCAGGACCAGGCCCAGGCCGGAAAGGCGGGCGAAGGCCTCGCTCAGCTTGGCCTCGCTGGGAATGTTGCCCTGCAGGAAATCGATGGCGGCCATGATCTCCAGCAGTTCGGCCGGGCGGCGTTTGGAGGAGAGGCCGGTGGCCAGGATCAGGAGGGCGTCGACATCGTGGATTTTGTACATCGGGAAACCTTTGCGTAGCAGCGGGGAGACGCCGGCCGGGGCCGGGAATGATCCGGAACGGCGGCAGAAAAAAGCGGAAAGGCGCCGTCGCGGCGCCTCGTCAAGGTGAGAGTGTAAAGGCTGGCGGGGTCAAAGCACGAATTTGCCTGGGGCCACCCCGCCAGGGTACGCCTGGCGCGGACCTGTTTCAGGCCGCCGGAGTCCGCTTGAAGGCCACCACGTGGTCCACGTCGAGGCGGATGCCGATTTTTTCGCCGAGGGCGTGGTTGTGGTGGGAGGGCACCAGGGACAGCACCCGGGCGCCGCTTTCCAGGCGCAGGGTGTACAGGATGTCGGCGCCGCGGAAGGCCTTGTGTTCCACCGCGGCCTGCAGGGGGCTCTTGTCGTCGTGCACCACGTCGTCGGGGCGCAGCAGGATGTCCACGCCGCAGCCCTTGCCGCAGATGCCGCAGCCGGCGCTGCATTCGACGGGCACGCCGGATTCCAGGATGCCCAGTTCCATCTGCACCCGGTTGCCGGCCAGCACCGTGCCGGGGACGAACACGCCCTGGCCGACGAAGTCGGCGACGAAGCGGTTGGCCGGCTGGTGGTACAGGTTGTAGGGCGTATCCCATTGCTGGATGCGGCCCTCGTGCATGACGCCGATTTCGTCGGCCATGGCGAAGGCTTCGTGCTGGTCGTGGGTGACCAGGATGGCGGTGGTGCCGGCCTTCTTCAGGATATCCCGCACCTCCAGGGAGAGGCGCTCCCGCAGGTCCACGTCCAGGTTGGAGAAAGGCTCGTCCAGCAGCACCAGGCGGGGTGCCGGGGCCAGGGCCCGGGCCAGGGCCACGCGCTGCTGCTGGCCGCCGGAAAGCTCGTGGGGATACTTCTCGCCCTGGCCGGAGAGGCCCACCAGATCGAGCATGGCTGCCACCCGCTGCTGCCGTTCGCCGCCCTTGGTCTTCAAGCCGAAGGCGATATTGTCGGCCACCGTGAGGTGGGGAAAGAGGGCGTAGTCCTGGAAGACCATGCCGATGCGCCGCTGCTCCGGCGCCAGCTTGAAGCCGGGGCGGCTCACCAGTTCGCCGTCGAGGGCGATGCTGCCGGCGGCGATGTCCTCGAAACCGGCGATGCAGCGCAGCAGGGTGGTCTTGCCGCAGCCCGAGGGGCCCAGCAGGCAGGCGATGACGCCGGCCTCGATGTGGAAACCGATGCCGTCCACCACCGTGTGGGCGCCGTAGCGCTGCTGTACCTCGCTCAGTTCCAGATGGGCCATCGTTGCCGTCGCTTTGTCGTCGATTGGAAGGAGATTTGGAAAGAGCGCAATTATAATGGCCGCGCCGGGCCTTGGCCCCCGCCCCGACGCCTTTCCCCCATGAAAATGATCCGCTCCCCCCTGCTGCCCGTCGCCGTTGCCATCGCCGCCCTGGTGGGCCTGCCCGTGGCCAGCGTGCTGACCCACCTCTTCGCCGGCGGCACCGGGGAAACCTGGCAGCACCTGGCAGCCACGGTGCTGCCCGAATACGTGGGCAACACCCTCTGGCTGTGCCTGGGGGTCGGCCTGGGCACGGCCCTGGTGGGGGTGGGCACGGCCTGGCTGACGGCCATGCACCGCTTTCCCGGCCAGGCCGTGTTCGAGTGGGCCCTGGTGCTGCCCCTGGCGGTGCCGGCCTATGTGCTGGCCTACGTCTATACGGACCTGCTGCAGTTCGTCGGCCCGGTGCAGACCTGGCTGCGGGAGACCTTCGGCTGGAGCAAGGCCGACTACTGGTTCCCCGAGGTGCGCAGCCTCCCCGGCGCCGTCGCCATGTTCGTGTGCACCCTCTACGCCTACGTCTATCTGCTGGCCCGGGCGGCTTTCCTGGAGCGGGCCTCGGGCATGCTGGAAGCGGCGCGGATGCTCGGTGTGGGGCCCTGGGCCAGCTTCTTCCGCGTCTCCCTGCCCCTGGCCCGGCCGGCCATCGTGGTCGGCGTTTCCCTGGCCCTGATGGAAACCCTGGCCGACTACGGCACCGTCGCCTACTTCGCCGTGCAGACCTTCACCACCGGCATCTACCGGGCCTGGTTCTCCTTGGGCGACCGCATCGCCGCCGCCCAGCTGGCCGCCAGCCTGCTCGGCTGCGTCATCCTGCTGGTGCTGCTGGAAAAGCTCTCCCGGGGCCGCGCCCGCTTCCACAACACTACCGGCCGCAGCCGGCCCCTGGCGGGCCACACCCTCACCGGCTGGAAAGGCGCCCTGGCCACCCTGGCCTGCCTGCTGCCCCTCACCGCCGGCTTTCTCCTGCCCGCCGCCCTGCTGCTGAAAATGGCCCTGGCCGAGGGCGACGCCCAGTTTGGCCAACGCTTCCTCATCCTGGCCCGCAACAGCTTCACCGTGGCCGGCGTCACCGCCGCCGTGGCCGTGCTGCTGGCCCTGGTGTTGGCCTACAGCGTGCGCCTGGCCCGCCGCAGCCAGCCCGGCTGGCCCAGCCTGCTGGCCCGGGGCCTGAACCGGCTGGTGGGCCTGGGCTACGCCGTGCCGGGCTCGGTCATTGCCGTCGGCGTGCTCATTCCCGTGGCCCGGCTCGACAACTGGCTGGCCGCCCAGTGGCAGGTCTGGTTCGGCGCCAATCCGGGGCTGCTGCTCACCGGCGGCATCGCCGCCCTGGTCTATGCCTACCTGGTGCGCTTTCTCGCCGTGGCCCTGCAGACGGTGGATGCCAGCCTGGGCAAGATCACCCCTTCCATGGACGACGCCGCCCGCAGCCTGGGCCTCTCCCAGGGCCAGACCCTGGCTCGGGTGCATGCGCCATTGCTGAAAGGCAGCCTGCTCACCGCCGGCCTGCTGGTGTTTGTGGACGTGATGAAGGAACTGCCGGCAACCCTGGTGATGCGCCCCTTCAACTTCGACACCCTGGCCACCCAGACCTACACCCTGGCCGCCGACGAACGTCTGGCTGAAGCCTCCACCGCCGCCCTGGCCATCGTCGCCGTTGGCATCCTGCCCCTCATCGCCATCTCCCGCCAGATCGCCCGTTCCCGGCGCTGAGGCGCCGTCTTCGCCGCTGCGCGACGCCCCGGGGCGGCGGGTGCTACCATCGACGCTGCCGTATTCACTCAGGATGACGTCATGGCCCCCGCCAAACTGCTTGCCTTCGCCGCCGGCCTCGCCGCGCTGGCCGCCTCCACCGCCCCGGCCCAGGCCGGCATCTACAGCGACGACATGGCCAAGTGCCTGGTCCGCTCCACCACGCCGGCCGACCGGGCCTCCCTGGTCAAATGGATGTTCAGCGCCATGGCCCTGCACCCCGACGTCAAGTCCATGGCCCGGGTGGAACCGGCCCAGCGGGAAGGGCTGGACCGCAACACCGCCAACCTCATCGTCCGCCTCATGACCGAAACCTGCCGCAGCGAAACCCAGCAGGCCTTGACCCTGGAAGGCCCCCAGACCGTGCAGCAGAGCTTCCAGGTGCTGGGCCAGGTGGCCGCCCGGGAACTCTTCTCCAACCCGGAAGTGATGGCCGGCGTCGGCAACCTGGGCAAGTACGTGGACCCGGCCCGCTTCAAGGGCATGGCCATGCCCGCCGCACCCCAGAACCCCCGCTAGGCCCAGCCAGGGGCGATGGCACAGGCCCCAGGCAGGACGGACCTGTCCGGGCAGGCATGCCGGAGATGCCCATGGCTATTGGCTTGCAGGCCATCCAGGTTATGCTGGCCGCCTCACCGCTTTTTGGGCGCAACCGCACCCGTTCAAACAGCGGGGCAAACCCGCCGAACCGCCTCACCGACCCCACGCAAAGGAGCGATCAATGCAACGACGTGAAGTACTGAAAACCGTCGCCGGCGCCGTAGCCGCCGCCATGGCCACCTCCGCGGCCGCCGCCGCCCAGGACCACCAGCATCACCACCACGACCACGGCGCCATGGGCGGCAAAAGCTACGCCGCCCTGATCGACAGCAGCAGCGACTGCCAGAAGACCGGCGAAGCCTGCCTCGCCCACTGTCTGGTGCTGCTGGGCCAGGGCGACAAGGAAATGGCCGCCTGCGCCCAATCCGTCAGCGAACTGCTGGCCACCTGCAACGCCCTGATGAAGCTGGCCCTGCAAGGCTCCAAGTTCACCCCGGCCATGGCCAAGGTCGCCGCCGACGTCTGCGCCGCCTGCGAAAAGGAATGCCGCAAGCACGAAAAGAAACACGCCGAGTGCAAAGCCTGTGCCGACTCCTGCGCCGCCTGCCTCAAGGAATGCAAGGCAGTGGCTGCCTGAGTCGTCTGTGATCGTAAAAACCCCGGACCGCGTTGCGGCGGTCCGGGGTTTTTTTATGGGCGGGAGGGAGTAGGGGGTTTCGGATTGAATGGAGGGCGGCTATCGGCCAGGAGCGGTCATTGAGGATTTGTCCCGATAGCGGACATCCGAGCAGCCTTCTTGGCATCCGTATTATTGGAGTTGTTATACGGACCCATCGGAGGCCAATTCCTTGCCTCACATGCAATTCCGAAAGCATAATTGCTGCATGTGCATCAATTCATATACGGACCCAGCTGGTCCGTTTAATAACTGTTAAGCGGCTTGATGTCCTCTCCCGTCGACTCCATCAGAGACAAGCTAATCGACGCTCTCAAGGTAAGCGATGAGCGTCATAGAGAACAACGAGCAGACCGGATAATCTGGATGTCCACTTACCGGTCCCGGCCCGGGGTCATCGTGGGCAGGCCCGAAACGCTAGCCATGCTTGACGAAGCCGAGGACGCATTTCGCGAAGGCCACTTCATCAGTGTCCAACTGCTCGCCTTGGCATTCGTAGAACACACCATAGTTGAAGAGTTGGTCGGGCGCTCCTTGTCCAAAGAGCGCGTCAATTTTGAGCGAGCTATTGAGCTGGCCCAGAGTAATCAAGTCCTCGACACCAAACTCCTCAGCCGGATAGACCGGCTGCGCGAAATTCGAAACCCATTTGCGCACCGAAGGCCGCACGATGATCCAGATACTTACGGTAACCGGTACATTTCCCGTCAGATCCATCCACGCGCGATGCTGGAGCAAGATGCGCGCGAGGCATTCCAGGTGATGTACCTGGTTTTCTCCGCTCTCCTGAAAGCCGCCTAACATGGCGCTCAACCCCGTTCGCTTCGCTCACTGGACGCTGCGCGATAAAGCCACGCAGCGCCGATTAACTCTACGTTAGCCCCCTTATCGCCATGAACAAATTTCTCAAGATCCTCGGTGGAGTATTCCTTGTTCTTATTATCGTTATCGCTGTCCTTGCAGCGATCTTCGTTCCAAAAGGGTTGGCTCTCGATAAAGATGCCGTCGCCTACATCGAAACGAACGTCCCGATAGTGGTCGAAAGATGGAACGCCGAGGACCTAAAAAGCCGAGCGGCGCCAGAGTTACTCGCGCTTCCCAACATGGATCAACTTCCTCAACTGTTCTCTTGGCTTTCCGCGTTGGGGAAGTTGAAGAAGCTTGAAAAGCCAATTGGACAAGTTGGTACCGGCATATATCCGGGTACTCAATTCAACGGAACTTGGGGCAGCTATGTGGCCAATGGAGAGTTTGAAGCAGGGGCAGCTCAAATCAAGATACTTCTTCGTAGAACTGGGGAAACTTGGCAAATCATGGGGTTCCATATCAACTCACCAGCCTTGCTTCCCAGGGGGGCTAACCCTACGGTCAACACGGATGCTACGCGGTAAAGCCGCGCAGCGCCGGTCACCTCCACGTTTCTGAGCGTCCGCTTTCCCAACGGGTCTATGTCCGCATTGGGTCGATATCGCACCACCAAAATTTCCATCTCCCAACAAAAACGCCGGCCCCAAGGCCGGCGTTTTCTTTTGCTGCGTCCCCCAACTCACATGCTCTTCAAATGCTGGATGATCTCCCCGGCCATGGGCTGGGCGTCGCCGTAGAGCATGCGGCAGTTGTCGGTGTAGAAGAGGGCGTTTTCCACTCCGGAGTAGCCGGTGCCCTTGCCGCGCTTGATGACGATGACGTTCTGGGCCTGGTCGGCGTTGAGGATGGGCATGCCGTAGATGGGGCTCGATTTGTCGGTGCGGGCCGTGGGATTGACCACGTCGTTGGCGCCGATGATCAGGGCCACGTCGGCCTGGCCGAATTCGGCGTTGATTTCCTCCAGGTCGAAGATCTTGTCGTAGGGCACCCCGGCCTCTGCCAGCAGCACGTTCATGTGGCCCGGCATGCGGCCCGCCACCGGGTGGATGGCGAACTTCACTTCCACCCCGGCTTCTTCCAGCAACTCGGTCATTTCCCACACCTTGTGCTGGGCGTGGGCCACGGCCATGCCGTAGCCGGGCACGATGATGACCTTCTGGGCGTAGCGCATCATGGCGGCGGCGTCGATGGCGCCCAGTTCCTTCATGCTGCCGGCGATGGCCTCGCCACCCTGGGCGGCGCCACTGATGGGCGTGAACAGGATGTTGCTGATGGGCCGGTTCATGGCCTTGGCCATGAGCTGGGTGAGCAGGGTGCCGGCGGCGCCGACGACGATGCCGGCGATGATGAGGGCCGGGCTGCCCAGGACGTAACCCTCGAACCCCACGGCCAGGCCGGTGAAGGCGTTGAAGAGGGAGATCACCACCGGCATGTCGGCGCCGCCGATGGGCAGGGTCACCACCAGGCCCAGCAGCAGGGCCAGGGCGAAGAAGGCCAGGATCAGCCCGGGGCCTGCATTTTCGGCCAGCACCAGGGCGGCGCCCAGACCCACCACCAGCAAGGCCAGCAGCACGTTGACGACGTTCTGGGCGGGCAGCCGGTAGGCTTTTTTCAGCAGGCCCTGGAGCTTGGCGAAGGCGACGCAGGAGCCGGTGAAGGAGACGGCGCCGATGAGGGCGCCGATCACCGCCAGGGTCACGGTCACCAGGCCGTGGGCCTCGCCCCGGGCCAGTTCCACGGCGGCGATGGCGGCCGCGGCGCCGCCGCCCATGCCGTTGTAGATGGCCACCATCTGGGGCATGTCGGTCATCTTCACCTTCTTCGCCGACAGCCAGGCGCCGACGGTACCGAGGGCCAGGGCCAGGGCCATCAGGCCCAGGTTGTGCAGGTCCGGCACGAGGAAGGTGGCGGCCACCGCCACCACCATGCCGACGCCGGCCCGCAGGATGCCCTGGCGGGCGCTGGCCGGGGAACTCATGCCCTTGAGGCCGACGATGAAGAGCAGGGCGCCGAGGAACCAGGGCAGCTGGACGTAGAGGGGCAGGTTCATTTACGCACCCTCCTTGCCGCCGGCCCGCTTGCCGGGCTGGAACATGGCCAGCATGCGCTCGGTGACGACGTAGCCGCCGGCGGCGTTGGCCGCCCCCAGGGCCACGGCGAAGAAGCCGATGGCCTGCTCCAGGGGCGTTTCGGCCCGGCCCAGGGCCAGCATGGCGCCCACCACGACGACGCCGTGGATGAAGTTGGAGCCCGACATGAGGGGGGTGTGCAGGATCACCGGCACCCGGGCAATGATCTCGTAGCCGGTGAAGGCGGCGAGCATGAAGATGTAGATCGCGATAAAGCCGTCCATTACGCCTCTCCCATGGCTTGTCTGACGCCGTTGTGCGTCGTCTTTCCGTCGCGGCACAGCAGGGTGCCGGCCACCACCTTGTCTTCCCAGTCAAAGGCCAGGCGGCCTTCCTTGATCCAGGGCGAGAGGAAGTTGTAGAGGTTCTTGGCGTACAGCTCCGAAGCGTGGGTCGGCATGCGGGAAGCCAGGTTGAGGGGGCCGTGGATGTTCACGTCGTTGGCCACCACGTGTTCCCCCGGCTGGGTCAGGGCGCAGTTGCCGCCGGATTCGGCGGCCATGTCCACGATCACGGCGCCGTACTTCATGCCCTTGATCATGTCGGTGGTGACGATCACCGGCGCCTTCTTGCCGGGGATGGCGGCGGTGGTGATGACCACGTCGGCCTGGGCCACAGCCTTGGCCAGACGCTCGGCCTGGCGTGCCTTCTCTTCGGCCGACAGCTCCCGGGCGTAGCCGCCGGCGCCGTCGGCGGAGACGCCGGTGTCCACGAACTTGGCGCCCAGGGATTCGATCTGCTCCTTGGCGGCGGCGCGCACGTCGTAGGCTTCCACCATGGCGCCAAGGCGCTTGCAGGTGGCGATGGCCTGGAGGCCGGCGACGCCGGCACCGATGACCAGCACCCGGGCCGGGCGGATGGTGCCGGCGGCGGTGGTCAGCATGGGGAAGAACTTGGTGCAGCGGGCGGCGGCGATGAGACCGCACTGGTAACCGGCACAGGAGGCCTGGGAGGACAGGGCGTCCATGCTCTGGGCCCGGGAAATGCGGGGCAGCAGCTCCAGGGCGAAGGCGGTGATGCGGCGTGCGTTGAGGGCCGCCAGGCGGGCCGGGTCCTCGAAGGGCTTGAGCAGGCCGATGAGGGTCGATCCTTCCGGCATAGCGGCGATTTCCTCGGCGCTGGGGGGCGTTACCCGCAGCACCAGGTCGGCGCCGCCGTAGGCCTCGGCGATGCCGGGCACGGCCTGGACTTCCGGATAGTCGCTGTCGAGAAAGTGGCTTTCGCTGCCCGCACTCTGCTCCATGCGGATGGCGGCCCCGAGGGCCATGAATTTCCTGGCGGTTTCAGGCACCAGCGCCACCCGGCGTTCGCCGGACGCTCGTTCCCGAACCACCGCGATGTTCAGCGGCATGGTGATGTTCTCCCAAAGACAAAGTGATGAAACTGTTTTATTTGCCCGGGATTATGGTGTTCGGGTAGCGGGTGCTGTATTAGGGGATACCCTACGCCGGAGTATGGGAAATGGCTTGAACGATGCAGGCTCGATTCGATATCTGGAGAAAAGTTGCGACCACAAGAATCTTGGTCAGATAGGTGTGCCAAAAATTCATGTGATCGCGCAGTGCCCTTGTGATCATGACCGATTACGAAAATACACCTGCGGCTCTATGGTGATAAATGCTGTATGGGTACAATGCGATGGCCGCGGCGCATTCTGTGGTTCTGCCTGTTTTTCCGCATGCCGACCCGCATCTCCTGGCGGTAGCCTGCTTTTTGATAGTTTTGACCGAAGCATTTGAAAATGGCCGCAAGAGGCCTGATTTTTCATGGATATGAAACCCGACGACGCGTCTTTCAGAACCAATCCCCGCACCGTTGTCGTCCTGGGATACGGTGCCATTGGGCAGGCCCTGGTTCCCCTTCTGTTTCGCTACTTCGCGGCCTCGCGGCCCAGGCTCGTGGTGGTGGCACCGGATATACCGGATTCCCTGGGAGACCGGCCTGAAGAGGTCGAATTTATCCGTCTGAGCCTTACTCAGGACAATCTGGCCGCTTCCCTGGGCATGGTGCTGGGATCGGGAGATGTCCTGATCAATGTCTCCGTTGAAGTGGCTTCCCATGATTTAGTGGTCTGGTGCCGTGCTCATCGGGTGTTTTATCTGGATACCTGTGTTGAACCCTGGGCCGGCGGTTATGGCGCAATGGGGGTTTCTTCGGCACAGACAAACTATTTTTTACGCCATCAAGTTTTGAGTCTCCATGAACCGGGGGCGACAACTGCCGTGATTGCTCATGGCGCCAATCCTGGACTGGTGACTCATTTCACCAAAGCCGCCTTGTTGGAACTGGCGGCAATCAAGGGAGTTTCCCAATGGGCCTCCTGGGCAGAGCTTGCCTCTCTCCTGGAGGTGCGGGTCGTCCAGATTGCGGAGCGGGACACCCAGTGTTGCCGGATACCTGTCCGGCCCCAGGATTTTTTCAATACATGGTCCGTGGACGGCCTCATGGCCGAAGCTTGGCAGTATGGCGAACTGGGGTGGGGGAGCCATGAGCGGGTTTTCCCCAGTTCCGGAGTTCGCCATGCATACGGCGATGGTGCCGCTATTTACCTGAAAGAGAACAGCGCCAGCATTCGCGTGCGCTCCTGGGTGCCGTCGGTAGGTCCCCAGTGGGGCTATCTGATCACTCACCATGAGGCGATCTCCATTGCCAGTTTGCTGACGCTGCCTGGGGAGACAGCCTCTCGCCCCAGGTACCGGCCGACGGTCTATTACGCCTACCACCCTACGGAAATGACCTGCCATTCCCTGGATCACTGGGTGGAATCTGGATTTGGGGCTCCCCGGGTCAAACGGGTTTTGAAAGATGAACTGACCTCTGGCTTCGATCAATTGGGAGTGCTGTTGATCTTTCCTGGAGGAGCTTATTGGTATGGTTCCACGCTTGAACTGCCCCAGGCCCGATCCTTGGCCCTCCATAACAATGCAACCACCCTGCAGGTTGTAGCCGGAATCCTGGGGGGGGTGGAGTGGATGATCCGACATCCACAAGCCGGGGTGGTTGAAGCCGAGTCAATGGATTTTAGGGAAGTGCTGGAGGTGGCCCGGCCTTATCTGGGCCATGTTTCCGGGATTTTCACCGAATGGCAGCCGAGCGTTTCCGGTGGTTTGCAGTTTTCTGATTTTCGGCTGTCTTGTACCCCATTATCGATGCATAGGGAGAAGGTTGCATGAAGCGATCAAAGCGTGTCCCGTTGGTTGTTCTCGGATCATTGCTCAGCGTTGCTGGGTGCGGGGATGGCCAGGACCTGACGCAGCAGCGATATGCCGCCAAGGAAAACTGCGTCAAGGATTGGGGGGAGGAGTATCGCTGTACGTCCTCGGGCGGTGGTTACTATGGCCCACGATATTATTGGGATAGGGATTCCGGGCGTCCCATGATTGTTCATGGCGACGGTTCAATATCCCCTGCTACCAACGCAAGAATCGGTTCGGCCGGGAGTTCGTTCGGCTCCAACTTGCAGGCCGGGACAATTGCGCGGGGGGGCTTTGGCGGCTTTTCCCGGGGTTTCTCGGCGGGTGGTTGATGGAACGTTTAGCTAGCCGTCCGCGCGAGGACTATAAGTCGCGACTGGAAAGCCAGGGCCTTTCATTCCATAGCTGGGACAACTATTGGAAAGAGGACGTTTGCTATCGCTTCTCCCTGCGGCAGATCGAAGAAATCGAAGCCGCGACGGAAGAGTTGCATCAGATGTG
This sequence comes from Azospira sp. I09, assembly GCF_009177135.1. NCBI lineage: Bacteria > Pseudomonadati > Pseudomonadota > Betaproteobacteria > Rhodocyclales > Rhodocyclaceae > Azospira > Azospira sp. I09. The sequence goes on from NZ_AP021844.1 coordinate 439,471, forward strand.
CCTGCAAGCCCTGAAGATAGTCATTAATTCTGAGCGGCTCGGAATGCTCGGGATTCCTGAGCTGTTTTGGCCTGCCATTGCCCAATCCTTCGCAAGCGATGATTTTTCGTTGTATGGTCGTTTTGATTTCGCCTACGACGGCAAATCGCCGCCGAAAATGCTTGAATACAATGCCGATACGCCGACATCACTGCTTGAATCGGCGGTATGTCAGTGGTATTGGCTGGAAGACTGTTTCCCGGATTTCGACCAGTTCAATTCCCTTCACGAGCGGCTGGTAAGGCGCTGGAAAGCCTTGCCTCAGAGGGGGACTGTGCACTTTGCCTCCCTTGCCGGGAATGAGGAGGACTGGGTTTGCCTCACCTACCTGATGGATACCTTGACGCAGTCCGGTCGTACAGCGGCCCGTATCGATATTGAGCAGATCGGTTGGCATTCCGGCAAGAGGGTTTTTGTCGATCAGGACGGCTGCCCGATAACGCAATTGTTCAAACTCTACCCGTGGGAATGGATGATGCGGGAAGCGTTTGGCAAAGAGATTCTGCAGGGAGACACACAGTTCATTGAGCCCCTCTGGAAGTCCGTTCTTTCCTGCAAGGGGCTGCTTCCCATCCTGTGGGAAATCTATCCCGGCCACCCCAATTTGCTGGAGGCCTATTTTGAGCCCGGACGTTTGCAGAGTTATGCCCGGAAACCCTTGTATTCCCGCGAGGGAGCCAATGTCGAGTTGGTTCTCGACGGAGTTGCAATCGCCAGCGATGCAGGTCCCTATGGTGGTGAGGGATGCATCTATCAGCAGTTGAATCCTTTACCCCAGTTCGGCGGGAAGTATCCGGTGATCGGTTCCTGGGTTGTCGGCGGAGAGGCTGCGGGCATGTGCGTGCGTGAAGATTGTTCACCGATCACGACCAATATGAGCAATTTCATACCGCACTACTTTTTCCAGTAAGGAGATATCTATGATTGATGGAATTCTGGCATTTCTGAGCTATTTGGGAACCGCGGTTGCGCTGCTGTTTGCCTTTGTCCTGATCTACATTCGGGTTACCCCTTATCGTGAATTCGAGCTCATCGCCCATAACAACAAGGCGGTTGCAGTTACCCTGGCGGGTGCAGTCCTGGGCTTTACCTTCCCGCTGATGTCATCGATCTTTTATACCCAATCCTTGGTCGAGATGGTCGTCTGGGCAGGTATTACCTGTCTTGTGCAACTGGCGGTATTTTGGGTGCTGCGCCGGTACGCGAAACGTATTGAAAATGGGGACTTGTCCTCGGCGCTGATGGTGGCCACCTTTTCGGTTGCGGTCGGCTTGCTGAACGCTGTGAGCATCAGCCACTGAATTCAGACCGGGCTTTCCCCTCATCCAGGCCTGGGTAACTAATCAGGGTCCGGATCGGCGGCGTCGCCGTCGGCAGAACAAAAGCCCCGCCGGATCGCTCCGGCGGGGCTTTTTGCTTTGCTCCCTTACTTCACTTCAAAGCGGGCCTGCAGGGGCTTGCGGCCGGGCAGTTCCACCGCGGCCACCACCTTGGCGCCGGGCGTGAGGCTGGCGGCGGCTTCCAGGCGGTTTTCTGCCGCCGGGGCCAGTTGCAGTTCGCGCTTGGCGCCGCCTTCCAGCACCGTCAGGCGGGCCTTGCCGCCCTGTACCGGCACCGGGGCGCCGTGCTGGGTGACGTAGAGGGCCACCTTGCCGGCCTGGTTCACCAGTTCCAGCTGGGCTTCGCCCGCTTCGGCGAAGATGCCGCCGTATTGGGGCTGGCCGTGTTCGGCATGGGCCATCACGGCGGCGGGGGCGGCCAGGGCGGCGGCCAGCAGCAGGGAGGAAGCGAGGGTGTGCAGTTTTTTCATGACAGTGCTCCTTGGCAAATGGGAAATGATGGGTATGGGATGGAGGTTGGAAAATGGGCGCAGCATGGGCCGGCTCACAGGGCTTCGCCGCCGGCTTCCGCCAGCAGCCGTTCCGCCGCCGGCCGGGCATGGCGCCAGAACAGCAGGGGGGTGAGGAAGGTGTCGAGCAGGGTGGAGCTGATGAGGCCGGAGAAGATCACCACCGCCACCGGGTGCAGGATTTCCGTGCCCGGCTCGCCGGCTTCGAAGAGCAGGGGCGCCAGGGCGAAGGCTGCCACCAGGGCGGTCATCAGCACCGGCGTCAGGCGTTCCAGGGAGCCGCGGATGATCATCTCCTTGGTGAAGCCCTCGCCCTCGAAGCGCATCAGGTTGAGAAAGTGGCTGACCTTGAGGATGCCGTTGCGGGTGGCGATGCCGGCCAGGGTGATGAAGCCGATGAGGGCAGCGATGGAGAGGGGCTGGCCCGAGAGCCACAGGCCGATGACGCTGCCCACCAGGGCCAGGGGCACGTTGGCCATGATCAGCCCGGCCAGCAGGCCGGAGCGGTAGCGGCTGTAGAGCACCAGGAAGATCATCAGGGCCGAGACCAGGGAGAGCAGGCCGATGCGCCGGGCCGCCTCCTCCTGGGCCTGGAACTGGCCGCCCAGGGTGACGAAATAACCCTGGGGCAGGGGATGGGCCGCCACCACGGCGCGGATGTCCGCCACCACGTCGGAGAGGGCCCGGCCCTGGGCGTTGGCGGAAATCACCAGGCGGCGCCGGCCGTCGTCCCTAGAAATCTGGTTGGGGCCGTCCGACTCCTCGATCTGGGCCACCTTGGCCAGGGGCACCCGGCCCGCCGGGGTCTCGATCAGCAGCTGCTCCAGCCCGGTGGTGCCCCGGGCGCTTTCGGGCAGGCGCAGCACCAGGGCGAAGCGGCGGTTGCCTTCCACCACCTGGGTGATGCGCTCCCCGTCCACCAGGGACTGCAGGCTGGCCAGCAGCTGGGCCGTGGACAGCCCGTACTGGGCCGCCGCCCCCGCGTCGATGCGCACCTGGATCTGGGGCGAGAGCACCTGCTTTTCGATCTCCAGGTCGGCCAGGCCGGGGATGGCCTTGAGCCGTTCCTGCAGGGGGCCGGCCTGGGCCCGCAGCACGTCGAGGTCGTCGCCGAAGATCTTGATGGCGATCTGGGCCCGCACCCCGGAGAGCATGTGGTCGATGCGGTGGGAGATGGGCTGGCCCAGGTTGAGGGAGGCCGGCAGCACCGAGAGGCGCTGGCGCAGGTCGGCGAAGACTTCCTCCTTGCTGCGTTTGGAGGGCGTCAGGCGGATGTCCAGCTCGGTCACATGGACCCCTTCGGCATGCTCGTCCAGCTCGGCCCGGCCGGAGCGGCGGCCCACGTGTTCCACCTCGGGCACCTGGCGCACCAGCTTTTCCGCCTGGCTGGCCATGCGCACCGACTCGGCCAGGGTGGCGCCGGGGTTGAGGCGCAGGGAGAGGATCAGGGCGCCCTCGTTGAAAGGCGGCAGGAAGGTGGTGGGAAAGAAGGGAATGGCCGCCAGGGCCAGCAGCACCGCCGCCGCCGTGCCCGCCAGCACCGGCCGGGGCCTGGCCAGGACCCGCTCTAGCAGGGTCCGGTAGCGTTCCTTGAGCCAGCGCACCAGGCGGGTGTCGCCGTCGTGCAGGTGCTTCATCTTCGGCAGTAGGTACCAGGCCAGCACCGGGGTCAGGGTCACCGCCACCGCCAGGGAGGCGAGGATGGAGACGATGTAGGCGGTGCCCAGGGGGGCGAAGAGGCGGCCCTCGATGCCCGGCAGGGCAAACAGGGGCACGAACACCAGGGCGATGATGACCGTGGCGATGACCACCGCCGAGCGCACCTCGACGCTGGCGTCCCGCACCAGGGTCAGCAGGCGGGCCGGGCTCAGGGCTTCGTGGCGGGCCCGGGCCAGCTTGAGGCGGCGCAGGATGTTCTCCACGTCCACCACCGCGTCGTCCACCAGTTCGCCGATGGCGATGGCGATGCCGCCCAGGGTCATGGTGTTGATGGAGAGGCCGAAGTACTTGAAGACCAGGGCCGTGGTCAGCACCGAGACGGGGATGGCGGTGAGGGAGATGAAGGTGGTGCGGAAGTTGCCGAGGAAGAGGAACAGCACCGCGGCGACGAAGACCGAGGCGGCCAGCAGCTTCACCTCCAGGTTGTTGATGGAGGCCTCGATGAAGTTGGCCTGGCGGAAGGTCACCCGGGGCGCCGCCAGGCCCGGCGGCAAGGCCTTCTCCATGTCGGCCAGGGCCGCTTCCACGGTGCGTGTCAGGGCCACGGTGTCCGCCGCCGGCTGCTTCTGCACCGACAGGATCACCGCCGGACCGCCGTCGTAGCCCGCGTCGCCGCGCTTGATGGCCGGGGCGAAGGTGACGTTGGCGATCTGCCGCAGCAGGATGGGCTGGCCGTTTCTGGCGGTGACGGCTAGGTTCTGCAGGTCCTCCAGACGGGAGGTGCGGCCCAGGTGGCGGATCAGATATTCCCGGCCGTTGAGTTCCAGGAAACCGCCGGAGGTGTTGGCGGCGTAGCCCTGCAGGGCCGCCTTCAGCTGCTCCAGGGAAATGTCCAGGCTGCCCATGAGACGGGTGTCCGGCTGCACCTGGAACTGGCGTACCTCGCCGCCGATGGGGATCACCTGGGCCACCCCGGGGATGGACAGCAGCCGGGGCCGCAGCACCCAGTCGGCGTATTCCCGCACCGCCATGGGCGTGGTCTTGGCCGGGTCAATGGGAATGGCGATGAGCAGGATCTCGCCCATGATGGAGGAGACCGGCGCCATGCGCGGCGTCACCGCCGGCGGCAGGGCTCCCTCCAGGGTGGTGAGGCGCTCGGCCACCATCTGCCGGGCCCGGTAGATGTCCGTCTCCCAGTCGAAGCTGAGGTAGAGGATGGACAGGCCGGCGGAAGAGACGGAGCGGATGCCCGCCACCCCGGGCAGGCCGTTCATGGCCGTTTCCAGGGGGAAGGTGACCAGCTGCTCCACCTCCTCCGGGGCCATGCCGCCGGCCTCGCTCATGAGGGTGACGGTGGGGCGGTTGAGGTCGGGAAAGACGTCCACCGGCGTGCGCGACAATTGCAGGCCGCCGAAGACCATCAGGGCGAAGGCCGCGGCCAGCACCAGGAGGCGGTTGGCCAGGCTGTTTTCCAGGAGCCACTTGAACATGCCGGTTCTCCTAGCGCACCTGGTTGAGCAGGGGGGCGCCCTGCACCACCACCCGGTCGCCCGGGGCCAGGCCCTGGGTCACCGCCACCCGGGCCCCGTCCAGGGGCTGGTAGCGGATGGCCCGGGGCTCGAACAGCTCGGGGCTGCGTTTGACCCAGAGGATGGTCTCGTTGCTGGGATTCTTCACCAGGGCCGTGGCCGGCACGGCGGCCGCCTCCAGGGTGCCCTTGAGGCGCACCTGGACCTTCACCGGCTGGCCCAGGGCCAGCCACTGGCCGACGCCGGCGCTGTGGTTGTCGAAGATCACCGGCAGGGCCTGCTCCTTGAGGCGCCGCCCGGCGCCTAGGAACTCCAGGGGAATGACCCGGGGCGCGGCCGGCCCGGCCCCGGCGCCGCCTTCGCTGACGGCGACGCTGGCCGCCTCGATGGCTTCGGCGGCCAGGGGCGTGTAGGCCATGGCCTCGATGTGCAGGCTGTCCGGGTCCACCACCTCGAAGATGATGTCCCGGGCCTCCACGATCTGGCCCGCCATGCCGTTGGCGGCGGCGATGACTCCGGTCACCGGCGCCACCAGGGTGTCCCGGTTCGAGAGGCCGCCGCCCACCGCCGCGATGCGGCCCTTGAGGCTCTTCACCTCGCTCTCGGCCGCCTCGATGTCCTTGCGCGGCACCGTGTCGGCCAGCTCCTGCAGCCGGGCCAGGCGCTTTTCCGCCAGGCTGCGGGCGGCCTGCAGCTCGGCCAGCAGGGCGCTCTGGTTGGAGCGCTCGATCTGGCCGGCGCTGGGCACCACGTAGGCCAGTACCTGGCCTTTCTGCACCTTCTGGCCGACGCTGGGCAGGCCCGCCGGACCCGGCTCCAGGCGCCCGGCCAGCATGGACTGGACGCGGCCGCCCTTGTGGGGGTCCATGATCACCGTGGCGTTCAGCTCCAGGGTGCGGGGCAGGGGGCCGGGAGTGACCGGCAGGGTGCGGATTTCGATCTGGCGCTGGCTGGCCTTGGGCAGGAAGACGCTGCCGTCGGCCTGGCGCCGGGGTGCATCGCCGGAGACCGGGGCGGCGGCTTCGTCGCCGTGGCCTTCGTGGGCCTGCAGGGGCATGGCCGGCAGGGCCAGGGCGGCGCCCAGGCAGGCGGCGAGGGATGCCCGCAGCAGCAGGCGGGACGGGATTCTACGGGCGCTCATACGGCACCTCCTTGTCGTTGCTGGCGGCGGTGCCAGGCCAGGCCAAGGCCCAGCAGCAGGGCGGCTGCCAGGGCAAGGCCGGCCAGCAGGGCCGTGAATATTGGGCCGGAAGCCAGGGCGTGATCCTCATGCACGTCCAGGTCCCCCAGCAGCAGGTCGCTTTCTTCCGCCTGTCCCTCGGTGGCGGGCAGGCTCAGGGTGAAGGTCAGGCTGTGCTCGCCGGCCTGTTGCAGGGCGGTTAGCAGGGCGGCGTCGCCGAGCAGGTAGTCGCCGTGCTCGGGGCGGAAGGCGGCGACGGCGCTTTGGCCACCGCTTTCCACTTCCAGCCGGGCGTTGAGCACCGGGGCGTTGTCGGCGCTGCGGTCCAGCCACAGCACCAGCCCTTCGGGACGCAGCCGGCCCACCAGTTCGAACTGGTCGGAGACGGCCTCCACCCGGGGGCTGGGGGCGGGGCTGCCGGCAGGGGCGGCGGGGCCGTCGGCCCGGGCCGGGGCGGCCAGGGCGAGGCAGAGAAGCAGGGGGGATATCAGTCGCAACATGGCTTTACTCCGGCAGCAGGCCCAGGGCCTGGCGCAGTTGGGAAAGGGCGGCGGCCGCCTGGATGCGGGAGCGCACCGCCTGGCGCTCGGCCTCGAAGGCTTCCAGCTCGATGCGCAGGCGGGTGGGTAGGTCGGCTTCGCCGAGGCGGAAGGCCTTGTCGTAGAAGCCCCGGTTTTCCGCCGCCAGCCGGGCCCGGGTTTCTGCCGCCGCCAGTTGCAGGCGGGCCGCATCGAGCTGGGCCCGGGCGGTTTCGCCTTCCTGGGCCAGGCGCTGCCGTTCCAGGCGCAGCTGGGTTTCGGCCTCGATCAGGTCGGCGTTGGCTTCGGCGATGCGGGCCTGGTTGCGCGGGGTCGAAGAGAAGGGCAGGCGCAGGGCCAGGGCCCAGGTCTGGTCCGTCATCTCGCCGGCGGCGCTGCGGTCGCGGCGGGTGGAAATGGCGATTTCCGGATTGGCCCGGGTCTGGCGGGAGGCCAGTTCCAGGGCCCGCCGGGAAACGGCGCTGCGCTGGGCCAGATCCTGCAGCAAGGGGTGGCCGATAGCTGTAGCGGCGCCTTCGACGTCGGCGCCATCCTCATCCGCGAGGGCCGCGGGCTGGGCGTTGGCGGCCGGTTCCGGTTCGGTCTGGGGTGGGCCGTCGGCCGGCTTGGGGGGCTGGCCGGTGAGGCTTTGCAGGCGGCGGGCGGCGGCCAGGGCGGCCACCCGGCTCTCGGCCAGGGCCGCCTGGGCCGCCGCCTGGGCACCCTGGGCCTGGTTGAGGTCGGCCCGGGAAAGGTCGCCGGCCTTCATCCGCCGTTCCACATCAGAAGCGAGACGGGCGGCGTTGTCGGCCCGGGCCTGGGCCACCTGCTGGTCCTGGCCGGCCTGCTGCCAGGCCCACCAGGCGCTGCGCAGTTCGGCAGCCAGCTGCAGGCGGGCGGCCAGGGTGCGGGCGTCCAGGGCTTCCTTGCGGGCATCGGCCAGGGCCCGGGTGCCGTCCTTCTCGCCGGGCAGCCAGAGGGGCAGGGCAATGCCCGTTTCCACTTCCCGGGCGCCCCGGTCCCGGTTGTAGCGGTCGGTGCGGGTGGACAGGTCCAGGCTCGGCGGCTGGGCCAAAAGGGAGTCGGCGGCTTCCTGCTGGGCCCGGGCGGCGTCCTGCCGTTGGGGCAGGGCGGCAGCCAGAGGCTGGCGTTCCCAGGCGGCGGCAAAGGCCCGGGCCAGGGGCGAGGCGGACAGGGGGGGCGTGGCCGGGGCGGCGGCAGGCTCCGCGGCCCGGGCAGGGGACAGGAATCCCACGCCGAGGCCCAGGCTCAGGGCGAGCAGGGTCGGCAGCAGGCGGGCGCGATGGTGAACGCGAAGGCGGACGGGGTGCCCCGGATGGGGGGCGGTTGCGGTCTTCCGCATGGTTTTCTCCGGTGAGACAGGGAAAAACCGGCGGTACTCCGCGGTGAGGTCACGGGCACAGGCGGCGCGGCGCCTTTCAGGGCGTCGGCAGCACGGGCTGGCTCAACGGGAATTTCCGCCGGACTTCAGGCGGAGAAGGGGCGGGGGGGACGTTCCAGGCCCAGGGGAATGGGCGAGAGATAGCGGGCGGCGCACGTCCTTGCCGGCAGCGGCCGGTAGGGTGGCGTCGGCGGTGAGGCCGATGAGGTGGCCGAAAACGTGGCCGGCGCAGCAGTGGTGATGGCCCGGCTGGCCCTGGCCGTCGTCGCCGGCGGTGTGGTGCTGGGGGGCGCAGTCCTGGTCGTGCTGGGTGTGCTGCAGACTGTCGTGGGCGCCCTGGTCGCCGTGGTGGTGCTCGGCCACGGCGGCATGGTCGTGGGGTGCGGCCGCACTCACCATTTCCCAGCCGAAGGTCGGCGTCAGGAAACCGGCCAGCATCACGGCCAGGAGGCCGCGGGCGATGGCAGTGGTGAGGAGGGCGGTGAGTCGCATGGGTCGCATTCTAGGCGCCGGAAGCGGTTTTGACCATGGAGATGGATCAAAAACGGGATCAAAAACGGCGGATGTCCCCCGGGGGCATCCGCCTGGCGCCGCTTCGGATCAGCGGTAGTTGGCCCGGTCGAAGAGGATCTGGGCCTTGGCCCGGTACATGGCCAGGGAACCCACGGGCAGGGCGTCGGCCTTGAACTTGCCGAGACTTTCCAGAGCCGGGTTGCCGACCTTGACGCTGGCCACCACCGGCCATTCGTTGTTGCCGTCGGCGAAGTAGCGCTGGGCTTCGTCGGAGGCCAGGTACTCGAGGAACTTCACGGCGGCGGCCTTGTGCGGTGCGTTCTTCAGCATGCCGGCGCCGGAGACGTTGATGTGGGTGCCGCTGGTCTTCTGGTTGGGCCAGACGACGCCGACCTTTTCCATGACCTTCTTGTCCTCGGCCTTGTCGGAGCGCAGCAGGCGGGCCACGTAGTAGGTGTTGGAGACGGTGACGCCGCATTCGCCGGCGGCCACGGCCTTGATCTGGTCGGTGTCGCCGCCCTTGGGGGCGCGGGCGAAGTTGGCCACCACGCCCTTGGCCCAGGCTTCGGCCTTGGCCTCGCCCTGGTTGGCGATGATGGAGGCCATCAGGGACAGGTTGTAGGGGTGGGAGCCGGAGCGGGTGCAAACCTGGCCCTTGAGCTTGGGGTTGGCCAGGTCGTCGTAGTTCTGCACGTCCTCGGCCTTCACGGCGCTCTTGTTATAGACGATGACCCGGGCCCGGGTAGAGAAGGAGAACCAGTCGTCGGTGCGCAGATTGGCCGGGATGCGGGATTCCAGGACCTTGGACTTGACCGGGGCGAACAGGCCCAGTTCGTGGGCCAGGGCCAGGCGGGAGGCGTCCACCGTCAGCAGCACGTCGGCGGGGCTGTTGGCGCCTTCGTTCTTGATGCGCTCCAGCAGTTCCTCTTCCTTGCCTTCGATGCGGTTGATCTTGATGCCGGTCTGCTTGCTGAAATTCTCGTAGAGCTTTTCGTCGGTCTGGTAATGGCGGGCGGAATAGAGGTTCAGCACGTTTTCCTCGGCGGCCTGCAGATTGAGGGACAGGGCTGCGGCCAGGGCGCCGGCGAGAAGGGGGAGACGCAGGGTCATGGAGAACTCCAGCACGGGTTGGTCAGGTAAGTGTCAGATTCTAGTCAGGCTTGAGTCTTGTGTAAATGAGAATGTTTCTTGTGCCGTGGCCGGTGGTCGCGATGCCGGCGGCCGGGGAGCAGGCAAAACGCGGGCAACAAAAAAGCCGGCATCGGCCGGCTTTGTCGGGGGTGTGGTGGTGCTGCGTTACTGCTGTTCAGTGACGCGGCGGGCGCCGTTGTAGCGGGCCACCCAGTAGCTCTGGCGCATGTCCTCGACCCGCACTTCGCCGCCGGGGCGGGGGGAATGGACGAACTGGTTGTTGCCGAGGTAGATGCCGACGTGGGAGAAGGCGCGGCGCATGGTGTTGAAGAACACCAGGTCGCCCGGCTTGAGGTCGTTGCTGGCGACCTGCTCGCCCACCTGGCTCATTTCCTTGGCGGTGCGGGGCAGGTTGAGGCCCAGGGAGTCCTGGAAGACGTAACGCACGAAGCCGCTGCAGTCCAGGCCGGAATCCGGCGTGTTGCCGCCGCGAACGTAACGCACGCCAACGAACTCCAGGCCCTTGATGATCAGGTCCTGGACGCCGCTGGTGTAGCGTTTGAAAAAGGTCGGTTCCTCCCCGCGGGGCTCCATCCTGAATTCATCCGCCGTGGCGGTGCCGATGTTGGCCAGAACCCCGATGAACAGGGCCAGGAGGGAAGCTGCGAGCTGTTTTTTATTCAGCATGGGGCCGGACTTTATTGGAAAATCAGCCAGTTGTAAACCTAAGGTCATATACGTACAAAGCTTCTGTCACATTCGGTGGCCGGGGGTAAAGCCGCTTTTATACCGGGCCCGCCGCCGGGGCGCAGCGCCGTGGTTATAATCCCGGGACCCCGGTGGGCTGCGCAGGCCTTGCCTGGCGGTGCCGCCCCTGCGCCCGCGCCGTCCCCTGCTTGCCCCGGACCCCAAGAGCCAACAGGAAAGACCATGACCGAAGCACCCCATCCCAGAATCTTGATCGTGGACGATTCCCGCATGGTGCGGGCTTCCATCATCAAGCACCTGAAAGGGCACTACGAGATCCGGGAAGAGGGCGACGGAGAGGCCGCCTGGCAGACCCTGGTGCTGGACCACGACATCCAGGCCGTCATTTCCGACCTGTCCATGCCGGTGATGGACGGCTTCGACCTGCTGGCCCGCATCCGGGATTCCAAGGTCAGCCGCCTGCGCCAGCTGCCGGTGATCATGATCTCCGGCGAGGAGGACGAGGAGTCCCGGGACAAGGCCCTGGCCCTGGGGGCCAACGATTTCATCACCAAGGGCATCGGCACCGCCGAGCTGCTGGCCCGGGTCGATTCCCTGGTGCGCCTGGGCCAGGCCGAGCAGGCCCTGCACAGCCACCAGGACCAGCAGCTGCGCCATCCCCACAGCGGCCTGTTCACCCGGGCCTATCTGGAAGCCCAGGCCGAACAGGCCCTCTCCCTGGCCGGGCGGCAGCAGGCCCCCGCCAGCGTGCTGGTGCTGGGCTTCGATTCCCTGGAACGCTATACCGCCCAGTACGGCGGCGCCCTGGTGGACAAGCTGCAGGAACGCTTCGCCAAGCTCCTGGCCGGCAACATCCGCAAGGAAGACAGCCTGGGCCACTATTCCGACACCACCTTCGCCATCGTCTCCCCCGGCACCCCGGGGGCGGCCAGCGAGGCCTTCGCCAACCGCCTGCGCCATGCGGTGGAAACTTCCAATATCGCCGTGCACGGCCAGCGCCTGCCCCTCACCATCAGCATCGGCATCGCCAGCTTCCCCCTGGACGGGGCGCCCAGCGCCACCAGCCTGCTGGCCATGGCCGAGGCGCGGCGGGCGGCGGCGGCCGCCGCCGGCGGCAACCGGGCCGTGGCGCCGGCGCCTGCCGTTGAGCCGGCGGCGGTGCGCGGCGGCGCCGCGGTCAGCGTCGACCAGGCCCTGGCCATGCTGGCCGCCGGGCAGGACGAGGAATTGCGGCCCCAGGCGGCGGCTTTGGCCAAGGCCTTGATGCCCCTCCTTAGCTTTCTTAATTATGAATTACAATACGGGCCTTCCGCAGACGTACCGGAGTCCAAATTCCAGGCGTCGGGGGAACCCCAGGGCAACCGCAATCCGGGTGGGGATGCGCCCTAGGTGAAAATAGAACAGGACGAGATCAGCCTCGAATCCACCCCATAAAAAATAATCAGCAAACCAAAGTAGTGCAGGACGCAAACGCTAGAGGGAGTTTTATGACCAGCTACAAAGAGTTTCATCGTCGTTCCATCGAACAACCGGATGCCTTCTGGAGCGAGCAGGCCCAACTGATCGACTGGCACAAGCCTTTCGACCAGGTCTGCGATTACTCCCGTCCTCCGTTTGCCAAGTGGTTCGTCGGCGGCCAGACCAACCTGTGCTACAACGCCGTTGATCGCCACGCCAAGACCCGCCCCAACGACAACGCCCTGATTTTCATCTCCACCGAAACCGACGTGGAGAAGGTCTACTCCTTCGCCGAGCTGCAGCGCGAAGTCGAGCGCATGGCCGCCATCTACCAGAGCCTGGGCGTCAAGAAGGGCGACCGCGTCCTGATCTACATGCCCATGATTGCCGAAGCCTGCTTCGCCATCCTGGCCTGTGCCCGTATCGGCGCCATCCACTCCGTGGTCTTCGGCGGCTTCGCCTCCGGCTCCCTGGCTACCCGCATCGACGATGCCAAGCCGGTGCTGATCGTCTCCTCCGACGCGGGCATGCGCGGCGGCAAGGCCGTGCCCTACAAGCACCTGCTGGACGACGCCATCAACCAGGCCGAGCACAAGCCCGGCAAGGTGCTGATGGTGGACCGGGGCCTGGACAAGGCCTTCAACAAGGTCGAAGGCCGGGACGTGGATTACGCCGCCCTGCGCGCCCAGTTCATGGACGCCCAGGTGCCCGTGACCTGGGTGGAGTCTTCCGACCCCTCCTACATCCTGTACACCTCCGGCACCACCGGCAAGCCCAAGGGCGTGCAGCGTGACACCGGCGGCTACGCCGTGGCCCTGGCTTCCTCCATCAAGCACATCTACTGCGGCAAGCCCGGCGAGACCTTTTTCTCCACCTCCGACATCGGCTGGGTGGTGGGTCACTCCTACATCATCTACGGCCCCCTGATCGGCGGCATGGCCACCATCATGTACGAAGGCACCCCGATCCGTCCGGACGCCGGCATCTGGTGGCAGATCGTCGAGAAGTACAAGGTCAATGTGATGTTCTCCGCCCCCACCGCTGCCCGGGTGCTGAAGAAGCACGACCCCGCCTTCCTGCACAAGTACGACCTCTCCAGCCTGAAGCACCTGTTCCTGGCCGGCGAGCCCCTGGACCAGCCGACCCACGAATGGATCATGGGCGAGCTTAAGCTGCCGGTGATCGACAACTACTGGCAGACCGAAACCGGCTGGCCCATGCTGTCCACCGTGCGCGGCGTCGAAGACACCAAGATCAAGTACGGCACCCCGTCCTTCCCGGTCTATGGCTACGACGTGCGCATCTTCCGCGAAGACGGTTCCGAGTGCGACGCCAACGAGAAGGGCATCCTGGGCGTGGTGCCGCCCCTGCCGCCCGGCTGCCTGACCACCGTGTGGGGCGACGACGAGCGTTTCGTGAACACCTACTTCAGCCTGTTCAAGGAACCGCTGGTTTACTCCTCCTACGACTGGGCCATCAAGGATGACGAGGGTTACCACTTCATCCTGGGCCGTACCGACGACGTCATCAACGTCGCCGGCCACCGCCTCGGCACCCGGGAAATCGAGGAAGCCGTGCAGGGTCACCCCGCCGTGGCCGAAGTGGCCGTGGTCGGTGTGAACGACGCCCTCAAGGGCCAGCTGCCGGTGGCCTTCGCCGTGGTCAAGGACGCCTCCAAGATCGCCACCCCCGAACTGGTGGCGGCCCTGGAGAAGGAAGTGATGAAGCGGGTGGACGAGACCCTGGGCGCCATCGCCCGTCCCGGCCGCGTGTACTTCATCTCCGGCCTGCCCAAGACCCGTTCCGGCAAGCTGCTGCGCCGTTCCATCCAGGCCCTGGCCGAAGGCCGGGATCCGGGCGACCTCACCACCATCGAGGACCCCACCGCCCTGGAGCAGATCAAGGCCGCCCTCAGCGCCTGATCCCGCCAGGCTCCGGCAAAAAGCCCGCTGCATCGCTGCAGCGGGCTTTTTTTTTGGACATTCGCCGCCGGCATCAGGCCGGCATCAGGCAGGAAGGGCCCAGATGGCCGCGCTCCGCAGCGGCCTGCCGGCCGGTTGCGGCAGGGGCTCCCCCTCGGGACGGCAAACGGCTACACTGTCTGCCAAACGTCATAGGCGGCAGGCCGGCGCGGTGCCGGCGGCCCCTTCCTGGGGAGGAAAACAAGCGATGTCCACGTCCTGGCTCGCCACCAATCTGGTGGCTACCTTTCTGTTGCCGCCGGGCAACGGTCTGGGGCTCCTGCTGCTGGCCTTCCTCTTCCGACAGCGACGCCCCCAGCTGGCCATGAGCCTGGGACTGACGGGGGGATTGCTGCTGCTGGTGCTGTCCCTGCCGGTGGTGGGCCGTGCTCTGGTGCAGCGCCTGGAGGCGCCGCCGGTGGTGCCGGAGCAGGTGCTGGAAAAGGCCAAGGGGGCCGGCGCCATCGTCGTCCTCGGCGGCGGCCGCTACCGGGAAGCGCCGGAATACGGCAGCGACACGGTGGGCAACGAGACCCTGGTCCGCCTGCGCTACGCCGGGCAGCTGCAGCGCCAGACCGGCCTGCCGCTGCTGGTCACCGGCGGCACGCCGGACGGCGGCGAGGTGAGCGAGGCCGAGGCCATGGCCCGGGTGCTGCGGGACGAATTCAAGGTGCCGGTGCGCTGGGTCGAAGGCGAGTCGGACAACACCCGGGAGAATGCCCTGAAGACGGCGGCCCTGCTCAAGGAGGCCGGCGTGTCCCGGGTCCTGCTGGTCAGCCACGCCTGGCACCTGCCCCGGGCGGCCCTGGCCTTCAGCCGGGCGGGCCTGGAAGTGGTGCCCATGCCGACCCTGTTCCAGCGCGGCGTGCCCACGGCCCTGGACTACCTGCCCCAGGCCGACGGCCTGCGCGCCTCGCGCACCGCCCTGCACGAATGGCTGGGGCGTTTCTGGTACTGGCTGCGGGGCTGAGCCGGCCGCTTTTCAGGCGGCCCGGGGCAGCCGGGCCGCAGCCGGCGCGCCCAGCACCTGGGCGAGAAAATCCAGCGCTTCGCCGCTGACCCGGTGCCGCTCGTTGTCCAGGGTGATGATGTGGTAGCTGTCGTCCAGCACCACCTTGCGCCGACGCTCGGCGCTGATGCGGCGGTATACCTGCTCCGGGCTGCGCAGGCTGGCCACGTCGTCTTCCCGGGAGTGGATCACCAGGGTGGGGCTGACCACCTGGGGCAACTCCTTCTTGATGCTGCCGATCAGGCGCTGGGCCTGGTAGATGCCGTTGAGGGGCAGTTCCGAGGCGCCGGCGGCAGAGACTTCCCTTTCCCGCATGTCCCGTTCCACCCGGGCCCGCACCCGGGGATTCTTCAGGCCGAAGGGGGCCCGTTCCCGGTAGGTGTAGATGTGGCGCAGGGGCGTGTAGTAGCCCAGGGGCAGGAGGAAGCTGTACCAGGGGATGCCCCAGCCGTCGTAGTAGAGGGTGGTGGCCAGGGCCAGCACCGCCGCCACCTGCAGGCCCCGCTGGGCCGCCAGGTGCAGGGCCAGGTCGGCGCCGATGCACAGGCCGCCGACGACGACGCGACGATGCTGCTGCCGCAATTCGTCGAAGACCGTTTCCACCTGGGCGTACCAGTCCTCCCAGGGGCTGCGGGCGAAGCGGCGGTCCAGCACGTCTTCGGCGCACACCGTATAGCCCTGCAAATGGGGAATGGCGACGCGGTAGCCGGCTTTTTCCAGCTCCTTGCCGAGGGGTGACATTTCGTTGGGGTTGCTGTAGAGGCCGTGCAGCAGCAGGACGGCGGTGTCGTCGCCGGGGGGAAGCGGGTGGGGCAAGTCACTCTCCTAGCCGTTGATCGGCTTATGGCGCGCCATGCTAGCCCTCGGGACTGACCCACCTCTGACCCTCCGCTGACCGGGGGCTGACCCTGCCGCCGGCGCCATCCCCGGCGTCAGCCGCGTTGCCGCTACGGCGCCTTGCGGCGCCGATCCCTGGCGCTGCGACCGTCACGCGCCCACCGGCCCGTCCCTCGCTTCAGCTTTCGCTGCCGCTCACCGCCTGCCAGTAGGCCCGGTGCCGGGCGACGCTCTCCGACCGTTCGACCACCGCCTCGACCAGCCAGGGGCCGCCCGTGGCAACGGCCTCGGCGATGGCTGCCTGGAACTCGGCGCGGGATGCGGCTCGGCGGTAAGGCACCCCGTAGGCCGCCGCCCCATGGGCCAGGACGAGGGGCACCGGGGTCAGCCAGCCCGTCTCGTATTCGGGCAGGGCCCGGGCCGGCAGATACTCGAAAATGCCGCCGCCGCCGTTGTTCACCACCACCAGCAGGCAATCCAGCTCCCGGGCCGCGGCCAGGGCATTGAGGTCGTGGTGGGCGGCCAGGTCGCCGAGGAGGGCGGCGCTGTAGCGGCCTTCGGCGCTGCCCGCCGCCGCCAGGCCCAGGGCCGTGGACAGCTGGCCGTCGATGCCGCTGCAGCCCCGGTTGCCATGCTCCTCCAGGGGCTTGGCCGAGAGGCCGGAAAAGGAATCGCCGTCCCGCACCGCCATGGAATTGCCCCAGAAGAGGCGGCTCTCCGCCGGCAGGGCCGCCAGCAGGTCGGCCACCACGGCCCCTTCCCACAGGTCGTCGCCGACCGCATCGAGGGCGGCCCGGGCCAGCTCCCCGGCCCGCTGCTCGGCGGCGCGCCAGGCCTGCATCCAGGCCGGCGGCGCCTTGGCCGCCACGGCTTCGGCCAGGGCCGCCAGGGTGGCGGCGGTGTCGCCCCGCAACAGCAGGGTGGTGCCCCGTTCCGGGTCGGGCCAGCGGCCTTCGCCCTCCAGCAACAGCAGTTCGGTGCCCTGGTCCAGGCACTGGCTGAGCCAGGTCTGCAGGGAGCGGCTCACCTGGGCGTCGCCGCAGCGCAGGATCCAGGCCGGGGCCTGGGCGGCGACAAAGGCGGCATCCCGCACCAGGGCTTCGCCGTGGGCGAGGAAAAGATGGCTGTCGGGGCGGCTGTCGGCCTCAAGCTCGGCGGCGCCGTGGCGCAGGCCGGAAAGGGGCTCGGCCAGCACCGGGCAATCCAGGGCCCGGGCCAGGGCGGCCACGGCCCGTGCGTAGTCGGGGCCGGCGCTGCCCGGCGGCAGGGCGCCAGCCAGGATCAGCCCGGGGCGCCCGGAGAGATGGGCCGCGGCCTGGGCCACGGCGTGGGGCGCCGGCAGCACCAGGGGCGGCGGCGCCTCCGGCGGATGGACCGGGCCCAGGTCCGGGCTGGCCGCCAGCTTGGCGGCGGGCGGCAGCAGAGGCTCGCGGAAGGGCAGATTGACATGCACCGGCCCCGGGCAGGGCCAGCGGCATTCGGCCAGGAGCCGGGCCGCCAGGGTGTGCACCTGGCGCGGCAGGAAACCTTCTTCCGGCGTCGCCAGGGCGTGGGCGGCGCGCACGAAGCCGGTGAACAGGCCGGCCTGTGCCACCGTCTGGTTGGCGCCCCAGCCGTGCAGTTCCGCCGGCCGGTCGGTGGAGAGCAGCAGCAGCGGCACCCGGCCGGCGTCGGCCTCGATCACGGCGGGCAGCCAGTGGGCCGGGGCGGAGCCGGAGGTGCACACCAGGGCCACCGGCAGTTCCGTGGCCTTGGCCAGGCCCAGGGCGAAGAAGGCGGCGGAGCGCTCGTCCACCAGCACGTGGCAGCGCACGCCCGCCTGCCGCAGGAAGGCCAGGGTCAGGGGCGTGGAGCGGGCGCCCGGGGAAATGACGACATGGGCCAGCCCGGCGCCGGCCAGGGCGGCGGCGAAGTGGCGGGACCAGAGATAGTTGGTGGTGCCGGTGGCGTTCATGGGCGAAGGACCGTGAGGTTAGGCGCCGCGGCGGCAGGCGGCGGCAGGGGCTGGGGCCGAGGGTGCCAGGGCCTCCAGCATGGTGGCGAGCTTGGCCTCGGTTTCGGCCAGTTCCTGTTCCGCGGCGGAGCCGGCGACGATGCCGGCGCCGGCCTGGAGTTCGGCCCGGCTGCCGCGCAGGTCAGCGCAGCGTAGGGGCACGGCCAGGGTGCCGTTGCCGGCGGCGTCGATCCAGCCCAGGCCGCCGCTGTACCACAGGGGCCGTTCCTCGCCGTGGGCCTGCAGCCATTCCCGGGCCGGGGCCGCCGGCCAGCCGCCGACGGCGGGGGTGGGATGGAGCCTGGCGGCCAGGTCGAAAAGGCCGACTCCGAGCGCCGGACGGCCGTGGAAGGGGGTGCGCAGATGGCTGAGGCCGGCGTGGCGTCTGCCGCCGGGCAGCTGCAGCACTTCCGCCGGGGCGGCCTGCAGTTCGGCGCAGAGGGGGGCCAGGGTGTGGCGGATGGCCTCGGCCACCCAGCCGTGTTCCCGCTGGTTCTTGTCCGAGGTCAGGGGGGCGTCGGCCCGGCCCCAGCCGGTGCCGGCCAGGGCTTCGGTGTGCAGCTGGCCGTCCTGTAGGCTGAGGAGCCGTTCCGGCGTGGCGCCGAGGAAGGTGCCGGCCCGGTGGCCGACGGCGAAGACGCTGCTGTCGGCCTGCTGGGTTGCCAGGGCGGCGAAGACGGCGGCCGCTTCCAGGGCGCTGTCGGCCTCGAAGGTGACGCGGCGGGAGAGCACCACCTTGTCCAGCTCGCCCCGGGCGATGGCGGCCAGGGCGGCCCGGGTGCGGGCGACGAAGGCCTGCTCGGGCAGGGGCGCCGGCGGCCGTTGCAGGTGGAGCGCGGCCAGCGGCGCGGGTTGGGACAGCAGGGTCCGTTCCAGCGTTTGCCACAGGGCCTCCCAGCCGGCCATGGCCTGGGCGGCGCCATGGGCGGGGCAGGTGAGGACCAGGGTCTGGCGACCGGCCCGGCGCCTCAGCAGAAGGGCGGGCACCCGCAGGCGGGCGTTCGGCAGGGGGCTGTCGCCGCTGGCGTCGTAAAAGGCAAAGCCCAGGTGGGCCAGGGGCGCCTGGAGGTCGCCGCTGCCATCACTGTCCTGCGACATGGCGGCAATCTGCCAGCGGGCCGCCAGGCCCTGCCAGGCGCCGTTGAGGGCGGTGAAGCGGCCCGGCCCGGCGCTTTCCACGGTGCAGGCGGCGCCCAGGGCCAGCCAAGCGTCGTCCGGCCGCTGCCAGGCCAGGCTGTCGGGGGCGGCGAGGTAGGGCAGGGGGCCGGCCATGGGCAACGGGGGCGCCGGCAGGCACAGGCTGAGGAGGTCCGTGGGGCGGGCCCGGGCGGCCAGGGCCGCCAGTGCCCCGGCCAGGCCGGGATAGCGCTGGCTGAGACTGACGGTGCCGGCGGCGGGGCGGGCCTGGGGGCGGCTCATGGCGCTTCCCCTGGGGCCAGCAGCCCGTCCTGGGCCAGTTGTTGGGCCAGCTGCCGCAGGGCCGGACGTTGCAGCTTGCCCATGGGATTGCGCGGCAGGGTGGCGACCCGCTGGATCAGCCGGGGCCGGCGCGGCGAGGGCAGGCGTTCGGCGCACCAGCGGTGCAGGCCGGCGTCGTCCATGGCGGCGGAGTCGCCCACCACCAGGGCCAGCAGCCGGTCGCCCCACACCGGGTCGGGTAGGGCCGTCACCGCCGCGTCGCGCACGCCGGGGCAGGCCAGCAACACCGCTTCCACCTCGGCCGGATGCACATTGACGCCGCCGCTGACCAGCATGTCGTCGGCCCGGCCCAGCAGGGTCAGGCTGCCGTCCGCCTCCAGGCGGGCCAGGTCGCCGCTGAGCAGGGCGCCATCCGTCAGGCCCCGGCCCGGCTCCAGGTCCGGATTGAGATAGCCCCACATCACCTGGGGCCCGGCCAGGCGCAGCCGTCCTTGCGGATCCAGCTCGACGCGGCAGCCGGCCAGGGGGGCGCCGACCCGGCCCTCCTGCCATTCGTCCAGGGGTGGCCGCACCCAGGTGGCGACCTGGGCAGAGCATTCGGAAAGACCGTAGCTGACGCAGAGGGGCCAGCCGGCAGCCATGGCGCGGCGGAAGAGGGGGGCGGACAGGGCGGCACCGCCCACCAGCACGTAGCGCAGCGGGCCCGGCGGGACGCCGGCCTCCAGCAGCCGGTCGAGCATGGCCGGCACCAGGGACAGGTGGGTGATGCCGCCTGCGGCCAGGGCCGCGGCCACCGCCTCCACCGTGAAGTGGTCCAGCACCCGGGCCGTGGCGCCACTGCGGGCGCAGCGGGCGAGGATGGAGACGCCGCCGATGTGATGCAGGGGCAGGCAGGCCAGCCAGGTGTCGCCCGGGCCCAGGGGCAGGCGCTCGGCCGAGGCATCCGCCGCCGCCGCCAGGTTGGCGTGGGTCAGCACCACGCCCTTGGGTTCGCCCTCGCTGCCGCTGGTGGCGATGACCAGGGCCGGCTGGGCTGCCGTGGGCAGCGGTGGCAAGGGATCGGCAGCCGCCGCAATCGCTGCGGCCGACGGCAATGCCTCCAGCAGACGGCCCCGGGGGCCGGCCAGGGCCAGCAGGGCGGCCCGGCGTTCCGGCGAAGTGGCCGGGTCCAGGGGAAAGAGGGCGATGCGGGCCCGGGCGCAGGCGAAAAACAGCCGGGCCAGGTCCGGGGCGGGCAGGGGGGCGAGGAGGATGGTGCCGGGAGCAGCGCCCCAGGCAAGGAGCGCAGCGGCCAATGCCCCGCCATCCGCCACCAGCGCCCCACGCCGCCAGGCACCGTCGGAGGTGACCAGCTGGAGCGGATCTTCGGACAGGGGACCGAGCCAGTCCAGGGGCTCGTGGGGATCAATGAAAGGCGCGGGGTTCATCAGCGCCTGATTATACGCAGGGCCGGCGGGGGGCTACACGATGTGGGTCAAATCTGGGAACGGGCCAGGCGCTTCCTGTATTCCTGCTGCAAGTTCAGCCACATAGCAGGGGAGGTTGAAAAATAGCCAGCCAGCTTGGCGGCACTGTTGCTGGTAATGGAGCTGTTGCCACTGACGATTTTGCTGACGAGGGATGCCGAGAGCCCTGTTCTTCTTGCCAATTCAGCGCGTGAAAGACCTGAGGGCTTCATGAACTCTTCGAGGAGTATTTCGCCCGGAGAGATTTCGTCAAGCAAATGCCCATTGCCTGCAGGCCGGGATGGTGCTTGATTGCGTTGCGTAGGTTGTCCTGATTTTTCCATTGGCTGTTCACTCCCCAATAGCCGGTATTCGTTCAGGGGGGAATTTATCAGTCTGTACTGCAGGATGCACAGTTCAGAATGGACAAAGAGAACGTCGGAAGCAACTGAGGTGGATAGGGGGAGCCGCAATCGGTGGAGCGCGGGGGCGGTAGTGATTGGGCCTAGCGGCTCCTGACCTCGATGCGGCCGTTGCGGATGGCGTCGATGAACCGGTCCGCATTGGCGTCGCCCGGGCGGCGGCGCTTGTAGTCTTCCAGGTACTTGAGGGCGCCGTCCTGGTCCTTGAGGCTGAGATGAGCCATGCCCAGGGTGAAGGCGGCATCCGCGATGCCGGCGGCCAGGGCCTTTTCCAGGTAGGGGAGGGCTTCCCGGGGTTTGCCGGCGCCGGCCAGGAAAGTCCCGTACAGGTAGTTGCCCCGGGGATGGGCCGGCTCCAGCTGCAGCAGGCGCTGGAACAGGGTGTTGGCCTTGTCGGCGGCGCCGGGAATCTCCAGGTTGTGGCCCATGCCGTTCAGGTGGGCAGCGCGGAGCAGCAGGTCGGGATTGGGGTTGGGCACATTGACCAGGGTGTCGAGCATGCCGGAAATGACCTTGACGTCCTGGGTGGCCCGTTGCCGGTCCTGGGGCGTGTCGAACTGGGGCGGGTAGTTTTTGGCGTGGGCGGCCAGGTCGTTCAGCATCTGGTCCAGATAGGCGCCGTCGAAGCCGTATTGCTTGCCCGAGGGGGTTTCCGTCACCGTCAGCAGGCGTTTGGGATCGTGGGTTCCGTATTCCCGGGCATGGGCGCCGGTGCCCAGGAGCAGGACGAGGGCGACAAGGGCGATCAGGTGCAGATGGCGCATGGATGGTGGTTCCTGGGGGGGGCGGGAGGTTTACTAGGGGGCTTCTGGAACGGCTGCTGCGGCGCCTTCCCGCAGCTTGTGCACGATGAAATCCTTCAGTTCCGGCGGCAGTTCCGCCGCCAGGGCGAGGAAGGTGTCGATGATGGCGCCGTGGTCCGCGGGGCCGTTGGCGTAGAGCAGGGGCGTGCGGTTGGCTCTCGCCAGGGGTTCGCCGTCATCCACCAGGTAGTGACGGAATCCACCCTGCCGCTGCCAGCTCAGGGAGCGTTCGCGGCGGGGCTTGTCGTAGGCCAGCTGGAATGCGCAGATACCCTGCTCGTCCTCGAACAGCACCAGATCGATTTCGTGGCAGAAGAACCAGCGGCGCCGGGGTTCTCCGGCGATCTGCCTGACGTTGGCGAGTTCACGCAACATGGGGGCGGCCGTCATTGGGCGAACCGGAAACGGACCAGGGCCAGGGCCAAGGCGAAGAGGAAGCCGTAGGCGAAGCGGTCGATGCGCAGCAGGGTCTGGCCCCGTCCGGCGCGCCAGGCGCCCAGCAGGGACATGAGCAGGCCGGCGGCCAGTGGCGTGACCAGCAGGTTGGCCCAGCGCCAGCCGGCCTCTACCAGATGGTGCGGCAGCAACAGCAGGCTCAGGCCGCCGGCCAGGAGGCCGAAGATGGCGTAGCCCCAGGCTGCCACGTAGGGATTGGGCGGCTTGCTGAAGGGTTCCGCCACGGTGCGCAGGCCCAGTTCGCCGAGCACTTCGAGGATGGCTTGCAGGAGAAATTCGCCGACGATCTGGATGATGATTTCAAGCATGGGGCGGAAGGTGGGTTTTGTTGGCTGCCGTTCGTGGCGCCATTGGCCGCTATTTCTCCGGACGGCTGCGGGTCGATCCCGGGGGGCGACAGGAATGCAGCATATTTGCCATTGGCATGAATGTCGAGGCCGGGACACAACTGCCGGCGCTCGCCGCGGCGGGCGGGCGCCTCAGGCCGGCGTGGCGAAGGGCTGGAAACCGAGGCCGGGGCCGGCGGGCAGGGTGAGGTAGCCGGCGGCGACGGGGGGCGGGGCGCCCAGGTCCGTCGCCAGCCATTCGGCGGTGGCCAGGCCGTGGGCCAGATCGCCGCCGAGGGCGGCGGCCAGGTGGGCGGCGGCGAGGAGGCCGCAGGCGGATTCCAGGCTGCTGGTGACAACGCAGTCGCCGCCGGCGGCGGCGAAGCGCTGGGCCAGGGCCACGGCGGGGAGGAAGCCGCCGAGACGGGGCAGCTTGAGGATGAGGCGGCGCACGGTGCCGTCGAAGAGGGCGGCCTGGGGCAGGTCGGCCAGGGATTCGTCCAGGGCCAGGGGGAAGGCGGCCCGGACTTGCAGGGCGGCCCAGGCCGGGGCGCTGGGCTGGGCCAGGGGTTCTTCCAGGGCGTCGATGGGCAGGCCGGCCAGGGCGTCGAGCCAGGATCGGGCATCGCCTTCCTGCCAGGCCCGGTTGGCGTCCAGGCGCAGGGTGCTGCCGGCGGGCAGGTGCTGGCACAGGGCCTGGACCAGGGGTATCTCCTGGGAGGCAGGCGCCAGGCCGGTCTTCAGCTTGAGTACCTGGAAACCGGCTTCCAGCGCGGATTCCAGGGTATCTGCCGTATGCGGGCCGAGGCTGCCCAGGCTGGCGTTGACCCGCACCCGCTGGCGGCAGTCGCAGCCCCGGATGCTGGCGTTGAGGGAGCGGCCGTTGCGCCGGGCCAGCAGGTCGAGCAGGGCGCTTTCGACCCCGGCCCGGGCGGCGGGGGTGTCGAAGCTGGCGGGGTCGTTGAGGGCTTCCAGGGCGGTGGCTGCCTCCAGCCCCGTGAAGCGTTGCTGCCATTGGGCCAGGGCGGCGGCTGCGGCGGCGGGGGTTTCCGTACCGATGCCGGGCAGGGGGGCGCAGTCGCCGTAGCCATAGCCGCCGTCTTCGTCTTCCAGGCGCACCAGCCAGCCTTCCCGCTGGTCGAGGCCGCCGGCGGCGCTGCGCCATTGCTGGCGGAAGGGCAGGCGGTAGGGCTCGAAGGTGAAGGCGCGCAGGGTCATGAGCGGAGTGTAGCGGGTTGCTCCGGCTGCCGGGAGGGGCTGGCGGGGCGAATAAGCGCGGATGCAGTGCGCTTAAGGCGGGCTTAAGGATCGGGCCTTAGGCTGCAGGCATCATCCTGTTTTGGAGTGTTCCATGGAAACCGTGACCTACCGCCGCCAGCGGGTGTTCGACCCCCTGCTGCGCCTCTTGCACTGGTTCAACGCCCTGGCCATCGTGCTGCTGTTCGCCACCGAACTGGGGGCCGAGGCCCTGGAGAAGGGGCCGGTGCGGGAAGCGGCGTGGCACGGCCACGTGCTGCTCGGCTACGGCCTCATCGCCGGCCTGGGGCTGCGTCTGCTGTGGGGCCTGGTGGGGCCGCAACGGGCCCGCTGGAGCGACTTTTTCCACGTCTCCGTGTGGTTGCGCCGCCAGAAGGCCGATGCCGGCGCCTTCGGCCATGACGCCTGGGCCAGTCTGGCCTACCTGGGGCTTTACGCGGTATTGATCGGCATGGGGGCCACCGGGCTGGTGGCTGCTGCCGGCTCCTTCCAGCTGGGGCCCCTGGCCGATGGCGGTATCACCAGGGAACTGGCCCACAGTTTCAAGGAGGTGCATGAGCTGGGCGCCAATCTGGTGTGGGCCTTCATCGCCGTGCATATCGGCGCCCTGATCTGGCACGAGCGTCGCGGCGCGCCCATGGCCCAGTCCATGGTCAGCGGCTACCAGTACCGGGTGGCGGACGAGTCGCAGTAGGCGCAATCCGCGGCATGAAAAAAGGGACCCGCCGGGTCCCTTTTTTTACGGCCGCTTGCGGTATTTGCCGAAGTCCGGCGGGCGGCGTTCGAGCCAGGCGTCGCGCCCTTCCTGGCCTTCTTCGGTCATGTAGAAGAGGCCGGTGGCGTTGCCCGCCAGTTCCTGGATGCCGGCCAGGCCGTCGGTGTCGGCGTTGAAACCGGCTTTCAGCATGCGCAGGGCCATGGGCGAGAGGCGCAGCATTTCCTGGCACCAAGCCACGGTTTCCTCCTCCAGCTTTTCCACCGGCACCACCGTGTTCACCAGGCCCCAGTCCAGGGCCTGGGCGGCGTCGTACTGGCGACAGAGGAACCAGATTTCCTTGGCCCGCTTCATGCCGATGGTGCGGGCCATGAGGCCGGCGCCGAGACCCGCGTCGAAGCTGCCGACCCGGGGGCCGGTCTGGCCGAAGCGGGCATTCTCGGCGGCGATGGAAAGATCGCACACCAGGTGCAGCACGTGGCCGCCGCCGATGGCATAGCCGGCCACCATGGCCACCACGGGCTTGGGCAGGCGGCGGATCTGCATCTGCAGGTCGAGCACGTTGAGGTGGGGGGTGCCGCTTTCGTCGTGGTAGCCGCCGTCGTCGCCCCGCACCTTCTGGTCGCCGCCGGCGCAGAAGGCGTCGGGGCCTTCGCCGGTGAGGATGATGGCGCCCACGGCGTTGTCCCGGTGGGCCCGGTGGAAGGCGTCGATGAGCTGCATCACCGTTTCCGGGCGGAAGGCGTTGCGCCGCTCGGGCCGGTTGATGGTGATCTTGGCGATGCCGTCACAGGTTTCGTAACGGATGTCGGAGTAGTCGGCCTGGGCAACCCAGGGCAGGGCGGGTCGGATCATGGCGTCTGGCGCGGGGATGGGGAAAGAAGGCGCCAGTATAACGGCCCGGGCGGCGCAGCGATTTGATCTGGCATCGCCCGGGTGGCAGGCCTTCAGTCCATGAGGAATTCCGGCCCCTGCTGCATGAGCTGGCCGGCCCGGCCCGGCACTTCGCCCCGGGTCACCTGGCAACGGGGCAGCATGTCCAGGTCCAGGGCGTCCACCATCTGGCGGCAGGCCACCAGTTCGTAGCCCTGTTCCTTCCAGCCGGCCAGGAGGCGCTCGAACTCGGGCAGCAGCTTCATGCCTTCCAGTTCGGCGTGCAGGGTGAATACGTGGCCGTTGTCGGGCGCATCGTGGGTCAGGGCCAGCAGGCGGTCGGCATAGGTTTCGGCGGTGATGCCGTCCCGGCCCACCATTTCTTCCGCCGCCGGCAGGGTGGTGGGCAGCTGGGGGCAATTGACCAGCTCGCCCTCGATCACCGGCAGGTAGGGGCCGGTGCCCCGGGTGTCGCTGGCGTAGGCCAGGCCCAGGCGCTGGGTCAGGCGCAGGGCGTGGCGGGTGGTCTGCCAGCCGCTGGCGGCGCCGGCGGCGGGGCGCTGGCCGAGAATGTCCTCGTAGCGCTTGGCAGCCTTGGCCATTTCCACTTCCACCCATTCGTTGTCGGCCTGGGCCAGCTTCTTCTGCCACATCACCCGATCCCAACTCTGGATGCCGGTCTCGAAGCCGGCCTCATGTACGGCCCGCAGGATATGGGGGATGCGGCGGCCGATCTCGGGGGCGGGAATCCAGGCGCCGTAGAGCAGGCTGGTGAAGCCGTAGCGCTCCAGGCGGGAGAAGGTCTTCTGCCCGGCCGGCGTGGTGCGGGGCGGCACGTAGCCCGTGTTGTCCTTGCCCAGGGAGAAGAAGAAGGTGGCCTGGGCGCCGTGCTTCTGCAGGGCTTCCACCAGGCGGGGCACGCCGACGCGGGCGCCGCGCAGGGTGTCGACATTGATCTTGAGGGCGAGTTTGGGCTGGGACATGGGGCGATTTCGGGTCTGACTGGAGAGGCCGTCGCGGCCGGAATGGGATCGGCGCCGTCTTGCGCAGCGGCCGGGGGGAGATTGTAGTTTCATTCCGGCCGTTTGCGGTGGCCGTGTAGATGGAAAAGCGCAGGAAAACCTTGGGCAATGGCATCCGCCAATGAAAAAACGCGCTCCGGCGTTGGGTCCGGAGCGCGTTGAAAGTACTGCTGTCCGTCTTGGAGGAGAGGACAGCCTCAATTGTAAGGGTATCTACTGACGCCTTTCTGACGGGCTTCAGGCGGAGCGGGTGATGACGTACACGCCAAGGACGATGCAGCCGATGCCGAGGAGTTTCTGGGCGCCGAGTGGTTCGCCGAACCAGTGCCAGGCGATGAAGGCGTTGATGACGTAGCCGATGGAGAGCATGGGGTAGGCGATGGAGACCGGCACCCGGGAGAGGGCCATGATCCACACCACCAGGCTGACGCCGTAGGCCACCATGCCGGAGAGGATGAAGGGGTTGAAGGCCAGCTTGAGGCCGATGGGCAGGACGTTGTCCAGGTGGAAATCGAAGTGGCCGACGGCGTTGGTGCCGGCCTTGAGCAGCAGCTGCCCGGCGGCGTTGAGGATGACGCCGGCCAGGATCAGGGAAAAGCTGATGGCGTTCATGCCCCTCAGCCCTGCAGCAGGGCGCAACCGACGCTGCGGCCTTCCGCCACCAGGATGTTGTAGGTGCGGCAGGCGGCCTGGGTGTTCATCACCTCCAAGCCGACGCCGGCCCGCATCAGGCCCTGCAGCAACTGGGGATGGGGGAAGCGTTGCTTGGCGCCGGTGCCGAGGATCATGATTTCCATCTTCAGCTCGGCGAGGAAGTCGAAATCGGCCTGGGTCAGGCTGTCGAAAGTGGCGTCGGTCCAGTCCTGGATCAGGCGCCGGGGCAGCAGCACCAGATTGCCCTGGTGGTTCTTACCGTTGATGGCCACGTAGTCGTCACCGTAGCCGGTGAAGGAATAATGGCCGTCTGTACTGTCTCTGTGGAGCTTCATGGTCGGCTGCGGTGCACAAACGGGGTAAGAAAGGGTAGGATTATAGCCTTTTTACGCGCCCGTCCGGACCGTCCGGCCGCTGGTGCCGACTGCCGGAATTCCCCTGCGCCCATGAAAGACTTTCCCCGCATCAAGCGTCTGCCGCCCTATGTGTTCAACATCACCGGCGAGCTGAAGATGGCTGCCCGCCGTCGGGGCGAGGACATCATCGACATGTCCATGGGCAACCCGGACGGCGCCACGCCGAAACACATCGTGGACAAGATGGTGGACGCCACCCAGCGCGGCGACACCCACGGCTATTCCGTCTCCAAGGGCATTCCCCGGCTGCGCAAGGCCATCTGCGACTGGTATCTGCGCCGCTACAACGTGG
The DNA here is from genome assembly GCF_009177135.1 of Azospira sp. I09. Classification (NCBI taxonomy): domain Bacteria; kingdom Pseudomonadati; phylum Pseudomonadota; class Betaproteobacteria; order Rhodocyclales; family Rhodocyclaceae; genus Azospira; species Azospira sp. I09. The sequence continues at coordinate 467,357 of NZ_AP021844.1, forward strand.
AATTCGACCCGGACAGCGAGGCGGTGGTCACCATCGGCTCCAAGGAAGGCCTGGCCCACCTCATGCTGGCCACCCTGGACCGGGGCGACACGGTGCTGGTGCCCAATCCCAGCTACCCCATCCACATCTACGGCGCCATCATCGCCGGGGCCAACACCCGCTCCGTGCGCATGACCGACGATGTGGATTTCTTCGAAGAACTGCAGCGGGCCATCCGGGAATGCACGCCCAAGCCCAAGATGATGATCCTGGGCTTCCCCAGCAATCCCACGGCGCGCTGCGTCGAGCTCGACTTCTTCGAGCGGGTGGTGGCCCTGGCCAAGGAGCACGACATCCTGGTGGTGCATGACCTGGCCTACGCCGACATCGTCTTCGACGGCTACCGGGCCCCCTCCATCATGGAAGTGCCCGGCGCCCGGGACGTGGCGGTGGAATTCTTCACCATGTCCAAGAGCTACAACATGGCCGGCTGGCGCGTCGGCTACATGGTGGGCAACAAGGAGCTGTGCGCCGCCCTGGCCCGCATCAAGAGCTACCACGACTACGGCACCTTCACGCCGATCCAGGTGGCCTCGGTGATCGCCCTGGACGGCCCCCAGGACTGCGTGGAAGAAGTGCGCCAGACCTACGAACTGCGCCGCAACGTGCTGGCCAAGGGGCTGCACGAGGCGGGCTGGATGGTGGAGGTGCCCAAGGCCTCCATGTACATCTGGGCCAAAATCCCCGAGCCCTATGCCCACCTGGGCTCCCTGGAATTCGCCAAGAAGCTGCTGGCGGAGGCCAAGGTGGCGGTCTCCCCGGGCATCGGCTTCGGCGATTACGGCGACGACCACGTGCGTTTCGCCCTGATCGAGAACGAGGCCCGTACCCGCCAGGCGATCCGCGGCATCAAGGACATGTTCCGCAAGGACGGCCTGCTCAAGTAAGCCGGCCGCCAGACAAAACCGAATTGATCTTCGTCCGGCCCCGCCGGCAACCCCGCAGGAAAACAAAGTGCGACCCATCAAGAAATCCGCCAAGCTCGACAACGTCTGCTACGACATCCGCGGCCCCGTGCTGGAAAAGGCCAAGCAGATGGAAGAGGACGGCCACAAGATCATCAAGCTCAACATCGGCAACCTGGCCTCCTTCGGTTTCGATGCGCCGGAAGAGATTCAGCAGGACATGATCCGCAACCTGCCCAATTCGGCGGGCTATTCCGACTCCAAGGGCATCTTCGCGGCGCGCAAGGCTATCATGCACTACGCCCAGCAGAAGAAGGTCAAGGGGGTGGGCCTGGAAGACATCTACGTGGGCAACGGCGTTTCCGAACTGATCGTCATGTCCATGAACGCCCTGCTCAACCCGGGCGACGAAGTGCTGGTGCCTGCCCCCGACTATCCCCTGTGGACCGCTGCCGTCAGCCTTTCCAGCGGCACGCCGCGGCACTACATCTGCGACGAGGGCGCCGGCTGGCTGCCCGACCTGGACGACATCCGGGCCAAGATCACCGAGAACACCCGGGCCATCGTCATCATCAACCCCAACAACCCCACCGGCGCCCTCTATCCCGATGACCTGCTCAAGGAAATCGTCGAGATCGCCCGCCGGCACCACCTGATCATCTACGCCGACGAGGTGTACGACAAGGTGCTCTACGACGGCGTCGAACACACCGCCATCGGCTCCCTTTCGGAAGACGTGCTGACCATCAGCTTCAACGGCCTTTCCAAGAACTACCGTTCCTGCGGCTACCGGGCCGGCTGGATGATGGTCTCCGGCGACAAGCGTCCCGCCGCCGACTACATCGAAGGCCTCAACATGCTGGCCTCCATGCGCCTGTGCGCCAACGTGCCCGGCCAGTGGGCCATCCAGACCGCCCTGGGCGGCTACCAGAGTATCAACGACCTGGTGGCCGAGGGCGGCCGCATGCGCCGCCAGCGGGACGTGGCCCACGAGCTGATCACCGCCATTCCCGGGGTCACCTGCGTCAAGCCCAAGGCCACCCTGTACATGTTCCCCCGCCTGGACCCCAAGGTCTATCCGATCCAGGACGACCAGCAGTTCATCGCCGAACTGCTGCAGGAAGAAAAAGTGCTGCTGGTCCAGGGCACCGGTTTCAACTGGCCCGAGCCGGACCACTTCCGCCTGGTCTTCCTGCCCCATGTGGACGACCTCAAGGAAGCCGTCGGCCGCATCGACCGCTTCCTGGCCGGCTACCGCAAACGTCACGGCACCTGACCGCACCTGATTTTTCCAACCACGATAATTAACTCAGCAACTAGGGATCTTGCATATGAAAGCGATCAACGTCGGCCTGCTCGGCATCGGTACCGTCGGTGGCGGCACCTTCACCGTCCTCAAACGTAATGCGGAAGAAATTACCCGCCGGGCCGGCCGTCCCATCGAGATTTCCATCGTGGCCGATCGCAATCTGGACCTGGCCCGCCAGGTTACCGGCGGCGCCTGCAAGGTCACCGACGATGCCTTCGCCGTGGTCAGCGACCCCAATGTGGACATCGTCGTCGAGCTGATCGGCGGCTACGGCGTGGCCAAGGATCTGGTCATGAAGGCCATCGAAAACGGCAAGCACGTGGTCACCGCCAACAAGGCCCTGCTGGCCACCCACGGCAACGAAATCTTCGCCGCCGCCCAGAAGAAGGGCGTCATCGTCGCCTTCGAAGCCGCCGTGGCCGGTGGCATCCCCATCATCAAGGCCCTGCGCGAAGGTCTCTCCGCCAACCGCATCGAGTGGGTGGCCGGCATCATCAACGGCACCACCAACTTCATCCTCTCCGAAATGCGCGACAAGGGCCTGTCCTTTGCCGACGTGCTGAAGGAAGCCCAGCGCCTGGGCTACGCCGAAGCCGACCCCACCTTCGACGTTGAAGGCGTGGACGCGGCCCACAAGCTGACCATCATGTCCGCCATCGCCTTCGGCATCCCCATGAGCTTCGACAAGGCCCACGTGGAAGGCATCACTAAGCTGGACGCCATCGACATCAAGTACGCCGAGCAGCTGGGCTATCGCATCAAGCTGCTGGGCGTGACCAAGCGCACCCCGGAAGGAGTGGAACTGCGCGTGCATCCCACCCTGATCCCGGAAAAGCGCCTCATCGCCAATGTGGAAGGCGCCATGAACGCCGTCCTGGTGAAGGGCGACGCCGTCGGCGCCACCCTCTACTATGGCAAGGGCGCTGGTGCCGAGCCCACCGCTTCCGCCGTCATCGCCGACCTGGTGGATGTCACCCGCCTGCATACCTCCGATCCGGAACACCGGGTGCCCCACCTGGCCTTCCAGCCCGACGCCGTGGTGGACCTGCCGATTCTGCCCCTGGCCGAAGTGCAGACCGCCTACTACCTGCGCCTGCGGGTGGAAGACAAGCCCGGCGTGCTGGCCGACATCACCCGCATCCTGGCCGACCAGTCCATCTCCATCGATGCCATGATCCAGAAGGAGCCGGGCGAGGGCGAAGTGCAGACCGACATCATCCTGCTCACCCACCAGACCCGGGAAAAGAACGTGGACGCGGCCATCGCCAAGATCGAAGCCCTGGCCGCCGTGCAGGGCCAGGTCACCCGCCTGCGCCTGGAAGAACTGCAGTAAGCCGCACCGCGTAGCCCTGACGGGCTGCGATGCAGCTAGGACGGGCATCTTCAGCCTGCCATCCCGGAAATGTCCGCCCTGTGCGGGTCTCCAGGATGGTGCGGTGAAGGTGCCCGTCCTTTTTCTTTGGCAGGATGGGGCAAAAGGCCTTGGCCGCCTCAGGGGTTTTGCCGGTCTGGATCAAAGACGGAGCGGTGCCACCTGGACACAATGGGCGCTCCTGTTTTTACTCCGATCCCTGCGAGGACATCCATGCACGCCTGCGACCAACCCACTCCCCTGGCCCTCTATCCCTTCGACGCCCGGGGCGTTGCCAAGCGCTTCCGCCACGCCGCCATCTTCGGCGCCTTCGACGCCCTGTTCCCCGGCGAGACCATGCGCTTCTGCAACGACCACGACCCCCTGCCGCTGCTGGACCAGCTGCTCACCCGCTACGGCGACGGCATTTCCATTGCCTACGTGCAGCGCGAGCCGGGCGCCATCGTCATCGACTTCACCAAGCAGGGCTGAGGCAGCGCGCCGGCCAGCCCGGTGCCGCCCGATCCCACCAGGCCGGCCTTGCGCCGGCCTTTTTCTTGGTTACAAGTTCAGGATGATCAAGGCTCCGCCTTCGGCAAGGGGAGCGGCCGTGGTATCCTTCGGCCCTTCCTTAAGTCCTTGAACGTCCCGGATTTTCCATGCGCTATCTGTCTACCCGCGGTGATGCAGCCTCCTCCCCGACCCAGTCCTTCTGCGACATCCTCCTCGGCGGCCTGGCCCCCGATGGCGGCCTCTACCTGCCGGAAACCTATCCCCAGGTGAGCCGGGCCGAGCTGGATGCCTGGCGCCAGCTGTCCTACGCCGAGCTGGCCTTTGCCGTGCTGTCCAAGTTCATCGACGACATTCCCCCGGCCGACCTCAAGGCCATCTGCGACAAGACCTATACCGCCCAGGTCTATTGCCATGCCCGTCCCGGCGACAACGCCGCCGACGTGACCCCCATCCACTGGCTGGAGCTGGGCAAGCTGGCCCTGCAGGAACTGTCCAACGGCCCCACCCTGGCCTTCAAGGACATGGCCATGCAGCTCCTGGGCAACCTTTTCGAGTACGTGCTGGCCAAGCGCGGCGAAGAGATCAACATTCTCGGCGCCACCTCCGGCGACACCGGTTCCGCCGCCGAGTACGCCATGCGCGGCAAGAAGGGCGTGCGCGTCTTCATGCTCTCCCCGGACGGCAAGATGAGCGCCTTCCAGCGGGCCCAGATGTATTCCCTGCAGGATGAGAACATCCACAACATCGCCGTGCGCGGCATGTTCGACGACGCCCAGGACATCGTGAAGGCCGTCTCCAACGACGCCGCCTTCAAGGCCAAGTACAAGATCGGCGCCGTCAATTCCATCAACTGGGCCCGGGTGGCCGCCCAGATCGTCTATTACTTCAAGGGCTACTTCGGCGCCACCGAGAATAACGACCAGCAGGTGGCCTTCTGCGTGCCTTCCGGCAACTTCGGCAACATCTGCGCCGGCCACATCGCCCGCATGATGGGCCTGCCCATCGGCAAGCTGATCCTGGCCACCAACGAAAACAATGTGCTGGACGAGTTCTTCAAGACCGGCGTCTATCGGCCGCGCAAGACCGCCGAGACCTTCGTCACCTCCAGCCCCTCCATGGACATTTCCAAGGCCTCCAACTTCGAGCGTTTCGTTTTCGATCTGGTGGGCCGGGACCCGGCCAAGGTGCGGGAATTGTGGGCCCAGGTGGACGCCGGCCAGGCCTTCGACCTGCGCGGCACCCCCTACATGGACAAGCTGGCCGGCTTCGCCTTCGTCTCCGGCGCCAGCAGCCACGCCGACCGCCTGGCCACCATCCGTTCCTGCTGGGAAACCTACGGCGTCATGATCGACACCCACACCGCCGACGGCCTCAAGGTGGCCAAGGAAAACCCCATCGCCGGCATGCCCACGGTGGTGCTGGAAACGGCCCTGCCGGCCAAGTTCGCCGAGACCATCCGCGAGGCCCTGGGCCGGGAACCGGAAGTGCCCGCCGATCTCCAGGGTCTGGAAAAGCTGGCCCAGCGCGTCGAGGTCATGGACCCGGATGTGAATGCGGTGAAGGCCTTCATCCAGGCCCGGGTCTGACAGGTCTGGCGGGCCAGGAAACGGCCGGCCATTGCCGAACGGGGCACCTGCGGGTGCCCTTTTTCTTTGATGGAGCGATCAAGATGAGCCAACACGAAAAATTCTGGAGCGAGCGCTTCAGCGCCGCCGGTGAGGATTACCTTTTCGGCACCGCTCCCACCCGTTTTCTCGCCCTCCACGAATTCCTCCTGGGGGCGGGCAGCACCGCCCTGTCCGTGGCCGACGGCGAGGGACGCAACAGCGTCTGGCTGGCGGAGCAGGGCCTGCAGGTGACGGCGGTGGAAGTGTCGCCGGTGGCGGTGGACAAGGCGCGCCGTCTGGCCGCCGGCCGGGGTGTCCTGGTGGATTTCCAGGTAGCGGACCTGCTGGCCTGGGCGTGGCCCGAGGCCGCCTACGATCTGGTGCTGGCCGTGTTCATCCAGTTCGCCAATCCGGCGGAACAGGAACGGATTTTTGCCGGGATGGCCCAGGCCCTGAAGCCGGGTGGTCGCCTGCTGCTGCACGGCTATACCCCGAAGCAGCTGGAATACCGCACCGGCGGCCCCAGTGCGGTAGAGAACCTGTACACGCCGGAACTGCTGCGCCAGGCCTTCGCCGGCCTGGAGATCGAGGAACTGCGGGAGTATGAGGCGGAACTGCATGAAGGCCTGGCCCATCGGGGCCGTTCGGCCCTGATTGACCTGGTGGCGAGAAAGCCGGGCTGAGGTTCAGCCCGGCGGGAATGGCGAGGCGCGGCTAGAGGTAGATGACGGCCGGGAACACGGCGGCAGCCAGGACCAGGACCAGCCATTCCAGATTGTGACGGGCGAGGAAGCCGGTGAAGTGCAGCACCAGCACGGCGATGGCGATGACGTAGAAAAGCGCGAACAGCATGTCGTTCCCCCGGTGACGACCCCGGCGGATGGCCCGCCGTGGCGGCGGAACCGGGGTTCTTCGGCCGATTATAGCCACCTGCTCCGGCGCTGCCGTGACATATTTGGCTCCCGGCCGGCCCGGGAACAAAGAGATGCAGGCCTGCCGGAGGGCAGGCCCCAGGCGGATGGGTAAGGCGCTGGGGAAGCCGGGGAGAGGCGGTGGGAAGCCGCTGCGGCGGCCCCTCAGCCCGCCTTGAAGCGCATGGAGAGATCCAGTGCCTGCACGTCCTTGGTCAGGCCGCCGATGGAGATGCGGTCCACCCCGGTTTCGGCGATGGCCCGCACCGTTTCCAGGCTGACGCCGCCGGAGGCTTCCAGCACGGCCTGGCCGGCGGCCAGGCGGGAGGCTTCCGCCATGTCGGCCAGGCTCATGTTGTCCAGCAGGACCATGGTGGCGCCGGCGGCCAGGGCCTGGCGCAGCTCCTCCAGGTTTTCCACCTCCACCTGGATGAACTTGCAGGGCACGGTTGCCGCGGCGGCCACGGCCTTGGCCGCCGCCACGGCCTGGGCGATGCCGCCGGCGGCCATGATGTGGTTTTCCTTGATTAGGATGGCGTCGTAGAGGCCGATGCGGTGGTTGTCGCCGCCACCGCAGGTGACCGCGTATTTCTGGGCCAGGCGCAGGCCAGGCAGGGTCTTGCGGGTGTCCACGATGCGGGCCCTGGTGCCGGCCACCGTATCGACGAAGCGGCGGGTGCGGGTGGCGACGCCGGAGAGCAGCTGCAGGAAATTGAGGCCGGTGCGCTCGGCAGTGAGCAGGGCCCGGGCCGGGCCGGCGATGTCGCACAGCAGCTGGTTGGGCTGGACCCGGTCGCCGTCCTGGGCGTGCCAGGTGATGCGGCAGGCCGGATCCACCTTGCGGAAGGCGGCTTCGAACCAGGCGGTGCCGCACAGGGTGGCCGCTTCACGGGAAATCACCGTGGCCGTGCCGGGCTGGCCGGCCGGGATCAGCTGGGCCGTCAGGTCGCCGCCGGCCACGTCCTCGGCCAGGGCGCCATCCACATTGCGCTCGATTTCGGCGGCGGGGGGCAGTTGCAGGGTGAGTTGGGAATCCACGGGCTTGGGCACGGCAGGCTTTCGTTCATGTTAGATTGACCGGACGCAATTCTAACATCCGCAAAGGAGGCGCCATGGGCAGCGAAGCAATGGGTATCCTGCATGTCAGTCTGGGCGTCCTGCTCGCCCTGGGCCTGGCGGCGTGGCTGGTGTACTGGTATGTGCAGGACATCACCCAGAAGCGCCACACGGTGCTGCGCAACTATCCCATCGTCGGCCACCTGCGCTATTTCTTCGAGAAGCTGGGGGAGTACTTCCGCCAGTACTTCTTCCTCAACGACCGGGAGGAGCGCCCCTTCGACCGGGCCACCCGGGGCTGGATCTACCGCTTGGCCAAGAACGAGGGCGGCATCCTGGGCTTCGGCTCCACCTACGACCTGCACCAGACCGGCGCCATCCTCTTCGTCAATGCGCCATTCCCCGTGCTCGACGAGGAACGCCTGCCGACGCCGCCCCTGGTCATCGGTGAGGGCTGGTGCGACAAGCCTTTCACCGGCCGTTCCCTGATCAACATCAGCGGCATGAGCTTCGGCGCCATTTCCAAGCCCGCCGTCCAGGCCCTGGCCCGGGGCGCCCAGATGGCCGGCTGCTGGATGGATACGGGGGAGGGCGGCCTTTCGCCCTACCATCTGGAAGGGGGCTGCGACGTCATTTTCCAGATCGGCACCGCCAAGTACGGCTGCCGCGACGAGCTGGGGCGCCTGTCGGAGCAGAAACTGCGGGAGCTGGCGGCCCACGACAACGTGCGGGCCTTCGAGATCAAGCTGTCCCAGGGAGCCAAGCCGGGCAAGGGCGGGGTGCTGCTGGCGGCCAAGGTGACACCGGAGATCGCCGCCATCCGCGGCATTCCCCTGGGCCAGGATTCCCTCTCGCCCAACCGGCACCGGGACATCGCCGACATGGAGCAGCTGCTGGACATGGTGCAGCGGGTGCGGGACGTCACCGGCAAGCCGGTGGGCATCAAGACCGCCATCGGCGGCTGGCAGTTTATGCACCTGCTCAACGAGGCGGTGCTGCGCCGGGGGCTGCACTGCGCTCCCGATTTCCTCGCCATCGACGGCGGCGAGGGCGGTTCCGGGGCGGCGCCCCAGGCCCTGGCGGACCATATGGCCCTGTCCATCATGGAGGCCCTGCCCCGGGTGGTGGATTCCCTGCTGGAGGCCGATCTCAAGGGTCGGGTGCGGGTCATCGCCGCCGGCAAGCTGGTGACCCCGGCCAAGGCCGCCTGGGCCCTGGCCTGCGGCGCCGATTTCGTCAATTCGGCGCGGGGCTTCATGTTCTCCCTGGGCTGCATCCAGGCCCTGCGCTGCCAGAGCAACACCTGTCCCACCGGCATCACCACCCACAACCCGCGTCTGCAGCGGGGCCTGGACGTGGAGGACAAGGCCGAGCGGGTGGCCGCCTACTGCCGCAACATGGGCAAGGAGATGGACATGATTGCCCACTCCTGCGGCCTGCGCCACGCCCGGGAATTCCAGCGGGAGCACGTGCGCATGGTGCAGCCCAACGGTGAGAGCGTGGCCCTCAACATGCTCTATCCCTATCCCCGCCCAGCCTAGCCGCGGCGGCTTTCCCGCCGCTGGGCCAGGGCCAGCCACAGGCCGCTGCCGGCGATGACGGCCATGCCGGCGGTGGTGAGGCCGTCCGGCAGGTGGCCGAAGACGATCCAGCCGAGCAGGGTGGCCCACAGCAGCTGCACGTAGAGGAAGGGCGACAGGGTGGAAGCCGGGGCGTGGCGGAAGGCGGCGATGAGCAGGAAATGGCCGCTGCCGCCGAACAGCCCCATGGCGCACAGCAGGGCCCAGTCCCAGCCCTGGATGGCCGGGACGGCGCCGAACCAGGGTGCCGCCAGGGTCATGGTGAGGGTGCCCACCAGGGCGGTGTAGAAAAGCATGGTCAGGGTGTTCTCGGTGGGCGAGAGCTGGCGCGTCAGCAGTTGATAAACGGTGTAGCAGCCGGCGCAGGCCAGGGCCCAGGCAATGCCTTCCAGGTTGAGGTCGCCGCCGGGGCGGGCGATGAAGAGCACGCCGATGAAGCCGATGCCCACCGCCAGCCAGCGGTTGAGGCCGATCTTCTCGCCCAGCCAGGGGCCGGCCAGGATGGCCACCAGCAGGGGCGTGATGAAGACCACGGCAGTGGTCTCGGCCAGGGGCATGTTGCGCAGGGCCGCCATCATGCAGGCGGTGACGCCCACCAGCAGCAGGGCCCGCAGGATCTGCAGCCCGGGCCGCCGGGTGCTGACCAGGCCCCGGCCCAGGCGGGGACCGAGAAAGACCAGCATCAGCAGGCAATGCACCAGGTAGCGGGCCCAGGCCAGAAAGGGAATGGGATAGGTGGCGGCCAGGGTCTTGGAGGTGGCATCCAGCAGGGCGAAGAAGAAGACGGCGGCGAGCATGAGCAGCACGCCCCGCAGGGGATGGCTGGGATGGGACATCGTTTTTCTTTTGCTGGGCGGAGCGGCGCTCCGCGATAAGGGTCAGACGGCCGGCCGGCACCAGGCGTTGAACAGGGCCCTGGCCGCCACTGCCGTCTCCGAGGCAGTCAGACCGATGGGGCCGACGCCGGTTCCCGGCAAAGTGTCGGCGGCGGCGCCGTGCAGATGCACCGCCCCCAGCAGGGCTGCACCCGGCTCCCAGCCCTGGGCCAGGAGCGCCACCGTCATGCCGGTGAGCACGTCGCCCTGGCCGGCGGCGGCCTGGCCCGGGTTGCCGCTGGTATTGATCCACCAGCGCCCGTCCGGTGCGGCGACCACGGTGCCGGCGCCCTTGAGGGCGACCCAGGCGCCAAACTGCTCGGCCAGTTGCGTGGCGGCGCCGATGCGGTCAGCCTGCACTGGGGCCACTTCCGTGCCCAGCAGGCGCGCCGCTTCCGCCGGGTGGGGCGTGAGCAGCCGCGGCGCCTGGCGGGTGGCCAGGGCCTGGGCCAGGGTGGGGTCGGCCGCCAGCAGGTTGAGGGCATCCGCATCCAGGACCAGGGGCAGTGGGCCGGTAATGGCCCGGGACAGGAACTCCCTGACCTCCGGCGCCTGGCCCAGACCCGGGCCCACGGCCAGGGCGGTGAGGGGGGCGGCTTCCAGGGCCGCGGCCGGACGCAGCATCAGTTCCGCCTGCTGGGGATCGAAGGCGGGGCCGTGGCGGTCCGCCAGGCCGACGAAGACCCGGCCGCAGCCCAGGAGCAGGGCGGCGCGGCCGGCGAGGAGGGCGGCACCGACCATGCCGGCGGCGCCGCCGAGAATGCCGGCGCTGCCGTAGCTGCCCTTGTGGCTGTTGCGGCGGCGGGGCTGCAAGTGGGCGGCGAAGTGTTCCCGGCCGATGCTCCAGCCGTCCGCCGGCACCAGGGCGGGGGCGTCCAGCTCCAGGGCGGCCAGATGCAGGGCGCCGCAGTGGTCCGGCCCGTCCAGGGTGAGCAGGCCCGGCTTGTGGGCGATGAAGGTGAGGGTGTGGCTGGCGCGGATGGCCGGCCCCAGGGCGCGGCCGCTGTCCGCATCGAGTCCGGAGGGGCAGTCCAGGGCCAGCAGGGGGCAGTGGTCCCGCTCTGCCAGGTGGTTGGCGGCGGCCACGGCATCGGCGTAGGCGCCGCTCAGGGGGCGTTGCAGGCCGATGCCGAAGAGGCCGTCCAGTACCAGGCCCCAGCGGGGGCAGGGGGGGATGGCGTCGAGGATGGCGCCGCCGGCCTCGAGGAAGGCTTGGCGGGCGGCCCGGGCGTCGGCCGGGGCCCGCTGGCCGTCGTCCCAGGCCACCACCTGTACGGCGAAGAAGCGGGCCTGCAGGTGGCGGGCGGCCACGTAGGCGTCGCCGCCGTTGTTGCCGGGGCCGGCCAGCACCAGCAGCGGGCCGGGGCGGCACAGGCTGGCGGCCAGGTCGGCGGCGGCCAGGCCGGCCCGTTCCATCAGGGGCTGCTTGCCGGTGGCGGCTTCGAGGGCGCGCAGGCCCTGGCTGCGGTAGAGGGGCTGGGCGGGGGGCGGGGGCGTCAGGGTGGCGGTCATGGCTGGATTCTAGCGCTGCTCGAAGTGCCGGCGGGCACAACGTATCGTGTTGGCATGGATGGCTACGGTGTCGCCGATGTCCCGGGCGTAGCCGCCGGCCATGGCGATGGCCACGGGGATGCCCCGCTCCCGGCAGGCCGCCAGGACCCGCTCGTCGCGGGCCTCCAGGCCGGCCATGGTCAGGGAAAGGCGCCCCAGGCGGTCCCCGGCGTAGGGGTCGGCGCCGGCCAGGTAGATCGCCAGCTGGGGCCGGCAGCGGTTGAAGAGGTCCGCCAGCCCTTGTTCCAGGGCCGCCAGATAGGCGGCATCGTCGCAGCCGTCGGGCAGTTCGATGTCCAGGTCGCTGCGGGCCTTGGCGAAGGGATAGTTGCGGGCGCCGTGGATGGAGAAGGTGAACACGCTGGCATCCCCTTCCAGGATGCGGGCGGTGCCGTCGCCCTGGTGCACATCGCAGTCGATCACCGCCACCTGGCCCACCCCGTCCTGCGCCTGCAGGGCCCGGGCGGCCACGGCGGCATCGTTGAAAACGCAGAAGCCGGCACCGGCGGCATGGGCGGCGTGGTGGGTGCCGCCCGCCAGATTGACGCCCCAGCCCTGTGCCAGGGCTGCCCGGCAGGCGCCCAGGGTGGCGCCGGCGGAGCGGCGGGAGCGCTCCACCATGGCGGCCGACCAGGGAAAGCCGATCTGGCGCATTTCCTCCGGCGTCAGCTGGCCGCTGCAGACCCGTTCCACGTAGGCCGGATCGTGGGCCCGGCAGAGGTCCTCGCGGCTGGCGGCCTCGGGCAGGATGAAGTCCGCCGGCGGGTAGCCTTCGTCGAGCAGGGTCTGGCGCAGGCGGGCGTACTTTTCCATGGGAAAACGGTGGCCCGGGGGCAGGGGCAGGACGAAGGTGTCGGAGTAGAAGAGCTGCATGCCTAGTAGTGATTTCTGCGCTTGTTCGATACGGGGATTCCCGTTAAGGTGGCAACTACAAAAATTTACAATATGCTGCTGTCAGTTTTTGCCGCCAATCAGCTGTACCGGAAGCGGGTCTGGCAACCGGCATTGGTCACCTGTCACCGCGCCCCAATAATGATGAAATACCTGTCCCGGGCCAGCATTCTGCCCATGCTCCTGATGATTTCTGCTCTGCCCGGCCAGGGGGCTGAGTCGGTTGCCGACCTTTCCGAACAGGATTTCCTCGCCGACGTGCCGGTGGTGCTGACCGCTTCCCGCCTGCGCCAGAATGTAGCAGATGCGCCGGCGGCGGTGACGGTGATCGACCGCCAGATGATCCGGGATTCCGGCGCCTGGAGCATTCCCGACCTGTTCCGCCTGGTGCCCGGCATGTAAGTGGGGGAGGGAGCGGACAAGGGAGCATTGGTGCCAAACACCATGGTCAGCTACCATGGTCTCTCCGATTCCTTTTCGCGCCGCATGCAGGTGCTGGTGGACGGCCGTTCCATTTATACCCCCCTCTTCGGCGGCGCCGTCTGGAGCACCTTGCCTCTGGCGCTGGAGGACATCGAGCGCATCGAGGTGATCCGTGGCCCCAACTCGGCCACCTACGGCGCCAATGCCTTCCTCGGCATCATCAACATCATCAGCCGCCAGGCTGCCGATGTTTCCGGCACTATGGTCTCCCTGACCCAGAGTAGTCGTGGCAACGATTCCACCTTTCGCTATGGTGGTCAGTCCGGGAGCCTGGACTACCGGATTACTGGCAGCCTCCGCGCAGACCAAGGCATCGAATTGCAGGCGCCCACGGCGCCAGGTCATTCCTTTTCCGCCCGGCGCCATGATGACAAGCGTCTGGCCAACCTCAGTTTCCGTGGCGATCTGCAACTGGGAAACCGGGATTCTCTGGAAATCCAAGCCGGTCTTTCCTCCGGAGATCACCAGTCTGGCCGCCGGGAATCACCCGGGGCCTATGAGGGCTCCCCACCCCACACCAGGCAGTTGAACAGCTACTACGGCTCTCTGCGCTGGCAGCGTACTCTCAGTGCTGACGAGCAGCTTTCCCTTAAAGCCTACGCCAGCCGGGACGAGCAGAACCTGGACCTGTCCGCCCTACTCAGGGACCCCAAGGTCACCATTGCCGGTTTGCCGTTCTACCTCGAGGTTCCCTATCCCCTGAACAGTCCCCAGCGTTTGGTGGCGGAGCGCTACGACGTGGAACTGCAGCACGCCTTCGCCCCTACTTCCTCGACACGTCTGGTATGGGGTGGTGGCGCCCGCCTGGACCGCTTTTCCAGTACCTACTATCTCAACTCAACGGAGCCGGTGGAGTTCCGCCAGCAGAACCTGTTTGCGAATCTGGAATGGCGGCCGACTGCCAAGTGGGTGCTCAACGCGGGAGGGATGCTGGAACGCAACAGCTTCACGGGTACCTACTGGTCGCCCCGGGTGGCGGCCAACTATCACTGGCAGCCCGGCCATACTTTGCGCCTGATTGCCAGTCGTGCCACCCATACCCCGACCATTTTCGAGGCGAAATCGGACATCCGCCTCAGTACTTCCTGGACACCTGCCTCCTGCGCCACGCTGAAGGCGTTTGGCCTAATTACTTCCTGCGCCTTTCCCTCCGTGCGCAGTGCCTATCACCAGGATGACCTGCGCTCTGAAACCATCGACTCCCGGGAACTAGGCTACTTGTGGGAGTTGCCGGGTGGCCATCTGGATTTCAAGTATTCCTACGACCGACTTGGAGATTTGCTGGAGACTTATCGGCCTGCCGGAAAGAGTTGGCAGGAGTACCGGAACGAAGGTAATGCCCAGATCCGGGCGGTGGAAATGCAGTGGCAACAGAGAGTGGCTAGCAATACCCGTATTCATCTGGCCTTGGCGGCCTCCCGTATTTCCGGCTTCAATTCGGAGCGCTCAGGTGCCTATGCAGAATCGGCGGCCTCCCACAGCCGTAGCATGTTGCTGGCCCACGATTTCGACCACCGCTGGACCGGCAGTCTGGCTTACTACGCAGTGGGGCGGCTGACGGTACAAGGCGATGGCGATCTGCAGACGCCCTACGAGCGGGTCGATGCCCGTCTGGCCTACCGCTTCCGCGACGGCGCTTACCAGGGCGAGGTCGCCTTCATCGTGCAGAACCTGTTCGACAAGCCCTATCAGGAGGTTTATTACGAAAACCTCATCGGCCGTCGTTCCTACGTCAATCTGCGGCTGGAATTCTGATTTCCCATGTCGCGCCTGTTCCCTTCCCCGGCCCTGCCTCGCCTGCGAATGCTTTGTCATATCGCATTGGCATTGCTGTGGCTGGGGCTGACGGCAGGTGCTGCACCGGCCGCGGCGGCGGATACGGTCGCCGTGGTCCTGAGCGAGCGGGGCGGTGTCTACGCCGAATTCCTTGACGCCCTGAATGCCGGCATGGCCCAGTCCCCGGGCCGGCGGGTGGTGCGGCTGACCGGGGTGGCGGCAGCCGGGGAAAAGATCGACGAGGCGGAACTGGGCGATGCCTCCCTGGTCCTGGCCGTAGGGGCCGGCGCCGCCCGGGCCCTGGCGCGGATGGAAGGGACGCCGCCGGTGTTGAGCGTCCTGGTGCCCCGCCTGACCTTCGAGCGGATCGCTGCCGAATCCGGGCGCCGTGCCCGGCCCGGCAGCTTTTCCGCCCTCTACCTGGACCAGCCCCTGTCGCGCCAGCTCAACCTGTTGCGCTTCGCCCTGCCCGGACGCAAGCGGGTGGCGGCGCTGCTGGGGCCCGAATCCGCCGCTCTGGCGCCGCGCCTGCGCAGTGCCGTGTCCCGGGCCGGCTTTGAGCTGCAGATGGAGCAGGTGGCCGAGGAGGGGGACATCGTGCCCGCCCTCAACCGCCTGCTGCCGGCCACCGACGTGCTGCTGGCCCTGCCCGACGGCCTGGTGTTCAACCGCAACACGGCCCGGCCGGTGCTGCTCACCACCTATCGTCACCAGCGTCCGGTGGTGGGCTTTTCCCAGGCCTACGTGACCGCCGGAGCCCTGGCGGCGGTGTTCTCCACCCCGGCCCAGATGGGGCGCCAGACGGCCGAGTTCCTGCGCGGCCTGCCGGCGGGACGGGTGACCCTGGGGGCGCCCCTGTACCCGAGCTACTTCAGCGTCGCCGTCAATCGCAACGTGGCCCGTTCCCTGGGACTGGACCTGCCGGACGAGGGTGTGCTGCGGGAAGCCCTGGAAAAGGCGGGGGAGGGCGAATGATGCAGCACCTCTATCTGCGCCTGGTCGGCAGCATCCGCCAGCGGGCCCTGTGGCTGGCCCTGTTGCCGGCCGTGCTGGTGGCCACGGCCCTGGCCTCCTATTTCTCCATCACCGGCATGGGCGAACTGGACGAGGAACTGCGCCGGCGTGGCCACACCATCGTCCAGTACCTGGCGCCGGCCAGCGAGTACGGCCTCATCTCGGGCAACCGGCCCAGTCTGCAGGCCCTGGTCCAGGCCGCCATGCAGCAGCCCGACGTGCGCGCCGCCGTGGTGACGGACTTCCAGGGCCGGGTCCTGGCCATCAGCGGCCGCACCCAGCTGCCGGTGCGCCTGGCGGAGCAGGCCGGCGACCTGGTGGGGCTGCTGGCCAGCAGTCACGACACCCTGGGCTTCGTCGCCCCGGTGCGCCGCAGCCAGCTGGATATCGACGATTTCCTCAGCCTCGAGCCGATGCCGCCCCAGCCCCCCGGCAGCGACCGCCTGGGCTGGGTCTATGTGGAACTGTCCAGCGAAGACCTGCAGGCGCGCAAGTCGGCCCTGCTGCTGCATACCCTGCTGATCCTGACGGCCGGCCTGGGGGCCGGCGCCTACGTGGCCCTGCGCATGGCCCGTTCCCTCTCCCGTCCCGTGGGGCGCCTGTTGAAGGCCGTCGGACGCATGGCTGCCGGCGAGCTGGAGGCCCGGGTGGAGCAGGCCTCCGCCGGCGAACTGGGGGCCCTGGAACGGGGCTTCAACCACATGGCCAGCCGTCTCCAGGACATGCACGAATCCATGCAGGAGCGCATTGCCACCGCCACTGCCCAGCTGGCCCACCAGGCCAGCCACGATCCCCTCACCGGCCTGGCCAACCGGCGCGAATTCGAACTGCATCTGCAGGCCACCCTGGACGGGCGCGGTGGCGAAGAACTGCACCACGTGCTGTGCTACATCGACCTGGACCGCTTCAAGGTCGTCAACGACACCTGCGGCCACGCCGCCGGCGACGAACTGCTGCGCCAGATCACCCAGCTGCTGCGGCAGCGGGTGCGGGGGCAGGATCTGCTGGCCCGCCTGGGCGGCGACGAGTTCGGCCTGCTGCTGGAACGCTGCAGCCTGGAAGACGGCCTGCGGGTGGTGGAATCCCTGCGCCAGCTGGTGGAAGACTTCCGCTTCGTCTGGAACAACCGGGCCTTCGGCATTGGCGCCAGCATCGGCCTGGTGGAACTGGATTCCCGCATCCAGACCCTGGAGGAGGCCCTGGCCGCCGCCGACCAGGCCTGCTTCGCCGCCAAGGATCTGGGCCGCAACCGCATCCACGTCTACCAGGCCGACGATCGGGAGGTGGTGCGGCACCAGGGGGAAATGGACTGGGCCTCCCGCCTGACCCAGGCGGTGGAGGAAAACCGCCTGCTGCTCTACGCCCAGCCGGTGGTGCCCCTGGTTTCCGGCATTTCCTCCTGCCTGCGCTTCGAGGTCTTCCTGCGCCTGCTCAACGAACGGGGCGAGGTGGTGCTGCCGGAGGTGTTCCTGCCGGCGGCGGAGCGTTTCAACCTGATGCCCCGGCTGGATCGCTGGGCCATCGATGCGGCCTGCTCCGGCCTGCGCCGGCTGCTGGATCAGGAAAGCCACCCCAGCCTGCAGTGCGGCATCAACCTCTCGGTGCAGACAGTGGGCCGGCCCGAGACCCTGGAATACATCGGCGAGCGCCTGCAGCACTACGACATTGCCCCGGCCTATCTCTGCTTCGAAGTGGCCGAGGCCGCCGCCAGCCGCCAGTTTGCCGAGGTGCAGATCTTCGCCCAGGGCCTGCGCCAGCTGGGCTGCGGCTTTGCCTTCGACGCTTTCGGCAGCGGCCTCTCCTCCTTCGCCTACCTGCGGGCCCTGCCACCGGACTATGTGAAGATCGACGGCGACCTGATCCACCGCATGACCGACGACCGGGTCAGCCAGACCCTGGTGCGGGCCATTCACGACATCAGCCGCCAGCTGGGCGTGGCCGCCGTGGCCGAGATGGTGGACGATGCTGCGGTTTTCGCCATGGTGCGGGAGATCGGCATCGAGCTGGGGCAGGGCACCTGGTTCGATCCGCCCCAGCTGTTCGAGGACTGGCTGGCGGTGTGCGAGGCCCGTCACGTCAATGGCGAGGCCGGCGTCTATTCGATCCTGCCGTCGCCGGCGGCCTGAGGCCGGCGAACTTTTCGCGTTTTTTGCGTTCTCTCCAGCAGAAGAGCCCGGGGTCGTGGATACAATGCGGTATCCAGGGCGCAGACGGGCAGGGACGGGGAGCATGGGGAAGGATACGGAGCGTATCTCGATCAGGCTGGTGGTGGGACTCACCGCCGTCTTCCTGCTTTGCCTGTGGGCCTTCGTCGCCTACTGGAGCCTGCGCAGCCGCGATCTGGAAATCGACAGCACCCGGGTCACCCTGGTGCGCCTGTCCACCGCCGCGGAAGAGCAGGTGCGGCGCATGTTCAAGCTGGTGGAAGTCTTTCTCGACACCTCCGACCTGTGGCTGGCCAACCATCCCCAGGCCGATCCCCTCACCGATCCCCAGTTCTCCGCCCTGGTGCAAGGCTTCTACCGGGCTTCCGGCAATGCCATCCAGCTGCGCCTGGTGAAGCGCGACGGCGCCCTCTACCGCATTCCCGCCGAAGGCCCCAAGCCCAACGCCCGGGTCGGCGACCGGGACTATTTCCTCGCCCAGGGCGACGCCGGACGGCGCGGCTTCTACATCGGCACCCCGGTGCAGAGCCGGGAGAACGGCCACTGGCTGATCCCCATCTCCGTGCCCCTGCAGCGGAGCAGCCACGACGTGACGGTGCTGCTCGCCTCCATCCGGGTGGACTATTTCGCCGGCGTCTTCGAGCAGGAGCGCATCCGCCCCAACGGCGCCATCACCCTGCTCCGCCGGGACGGCACCCTGCTGGCCCGGGCTCCCCACCTGCCCCAGTTGCTGGGCAAGTCGGCGGCCCAGACCGACGTCTTTGCCGACTTCCTGCCCCGGGCGCCCCGGGGGGTGGAGTTCTCTTCCTCCAGCGCCACCGACGGCGTCAGCAAGCTCACCTCCTATGCCGCCATGGACGATTTTCCCCTGGTGGTGGTGGTGGCTGCCGCCACCGACGACATCCTGGCCCGCTGGGAGCTGGACGCCACGGTCATCACCCTGGTGGGGCTGATCCTCACCGTCTTCGCCCTGGCCGCTTCCGGCCGCCTCATCTGGCTGCTGCGGGACCAGGAACGGGCCCGCTGCGAACTGTTCCGCATGGCCAGCACCGACGACCTGACGGGCTGCCTCAACCGGCGTCATTTCATGGCCTCCCTGACCCGGGAGTTTTCCCGCAGCCAGCGCCACGGCGACGACCTCAGCCTGATGGTGCTGGACCTGGATTTCTTCAAGCGCATCAACGACGGCTACGGCCATGCCGTCGGCGACAAGGCCCTCGGCGCCTTTGTTGCCGCCGCCCAGTCCTGCCTGCGCCAGTCCGACCAGTTTGCCCGCCTGGGGGGCGAGGAATTCGGCATCCTGCTGCCGGTGACCACGGTGGAACAGGCCCAGCCCGTGGCCGAGCGCCTGCGCCAGAAGGTGGCCGAGATCCGCATCCCGACGCCCCAGGGCGTGGTGCAGTTCACCGTCAGCATCGGCATTGCCGCTTACAGCAGCGATCTGGCCTCGGCGGAAGAACTGCTGCTGCAGGCCGACCGGGCGCTCTACGCCGCCAAGGGGGCCGGGCGCAACCGGGTGGTGGCGGCGCCGCCTGCCGGGCTCCCCGCAGACACCGTCGTTACCCCGGGCTAGGGGGGCGCCAAGCGGGTATAATCCCGCCTTTCGCCTTACCCCTTCAGCCACTCCCTCTCGAAATCCCATGGCCGACATCATCTTCCTGCGTGGCGCTCCCGCCTTTTCCGCTTTCCGTCTGCAACGTCTCCAGGCTCGATTGAGCGCCGCCGTGCCCGCCGTGGCCGGGGTGGAAGCGGACTACTGGCACTTCGTGCAGCTCGACCAGCCCCTGGCCGACGATGCCCGCGGCCAGCTGGCCAGACTGCTCGAAGAGCGTCACGGCGAGGAACGCGGCGACGACCTGGAACTGTTCCTGGTGACGCCCCGCATCGGCACCATTTCCCCCTGGTCCTCCAAGGCCACCGACATTGCCATCAATGCGGGCCTTGCCGCCGTCGAACGCATCGAGCGGGGCATCGCCTACTGGGTGCGCACCCCGGGCGGCCGCAGCCTTTCCGCCGAGGAACGGGCTGCCGTGGCGGCCCAGCTGCACGACCGCATGACCGAATCCGTCATGGCCGACTTCGACGAGACCGCCGGCCTGTTCCGCCATTTCGAAGCCCAGCGCCTGTCCCGCGTGGACCTGCTGGCCGGCGGCCGGCCCGCCCTGGTGGCGGCCAACACCGACCTGGGCCTGGCCCTGTCGGAGGACGAAATTGACTACCTGCTGGACATCTACCAGAAGGCGGGGCGCAACCCCACCGACGTAGAACTGATGATGTTCGCCCAGGCCAATTCCGAACACTGCCGCCACAAAATCTTCAACGCCGCCTGGGTGGTGGATGGGGAAGCCCGTGACGAGACCCTGTTCGGCATGATCAAGGCCACCCACAAAGCCAATCCCCAGGGCACGGTGATGGCCTATGCGGACAACGCCTCCATCATCGAGGGTGCCAAGGTGCCCCGTTTCTACCCCCAGGCCGACGGCTCCTACGCCTACAGGGAAGAGCTGACCCACATCCTGACCAAGGTGGAAACCCACAACCACCCCACCGCCATCTCTCCCTTCCCCGGCGCCTCCACCGGTTCCGGCGGCGAGATCCGCGACGAGGGCGCCACCGGCCGCGGCTCCAAGCCCAAGGCCGGCCTCTGCGGCTTTTCCGTTTCCAACCTGTTCGTGCCTGGCGCCGAGCGGCCCTGGGAAACCAGCATCGGCAAGCCTTCCCGCATCGCCTCGGCCCTCTCCATCATGCTGGAAGGCCCCATCGGCGCCGCCGCCTTCAACAACGAATTCGGCCGCCCCAACCTGACCGGCTACTTCCGCACCTATGAAGAGAACGTGGGTCCGGAAGTGCGCGGTTACCACAAGCCCATCATGATCGCCGGCGGCCTCGGCAACATCGAGGACGGCCAGTCCTTCAAGGCTGAAGTCTTCCCCGCCGGCACCCTGCTGGTGCAGCTGGGCGGCCCCGGCATGCTCATTGGCCTGGGTGGCGGTGCCGCTTCCTCCATGGCCACCGGCGCCAACAACGAGGACCTGGACTTCGCCTCCGTGCAGCGGGGTAATCCGGAAATCCAGCGCCGTGCCCAGGAAGTGATCGACCGCTGCTGGCAGATGGGTGTGCCCAAGAACGACATCGCCGCTCCCGGCGACGGCAACCCCATCCTCTCCATCCACGACGTGGGTGCCGGCGGCCTGTCCAATGCCTTCCCCGAGCTGGCCCACTCCGGCCAGTGCGGCGCCACCTTCGACCTGCGCGCCGTGCCCATCGAGGAACCGGGCATGAGCCCGGCGGAAATCTGGAGCAACGAATCCCAGGAACGCTACGTCCTGGCCCTGCCGCCTTCCCGCCTGGAGGAATTCAAGGCCCTGTGCGAGCGGGAGCGCTGTCCCTTCGCCGTGGTCGGCGTCACCACCGCCGATGGCCGCCTCAAGGTGACCGACGCCAAGCTGGGCGAGGACCCGGTGGACATGGACATGGAAGCCCTGCTCGGCAAGCCGCCGCGCATGACCCGGGAGGCCGTGCACCAGGCGCCCGCCGCCGTGCCCTTCGCCGCCGACAGCATCAATCTCAAGGATGCGGGCTACCGGGTGCTGCAGCTGCCCTCCGTGGCCGACAAGACCTTCCTCATCACCATCGGCGACCGTTCCGTCGGCGGCATGACCGCCCGGGACCAGATGGTCGGCCCCTGGCAGGTGCCCGTGGCCGATGTGGCCGTGACCCTGATGGGCTACCAGGGCTACCAGGGCGAAGCCTTCGCCATGGGCGAGCGCACCCCCCTGGCCGTGCTCGACGCCCCCGCTTCCGGCCGCATGGCCGTGGGCGAGGCGGTGACCAACCTGGCCGCTGCCCCCATCAACAAGCTCTCCGACGTCAAGCTCTCCGCCAACTGGATGGCCGCTGCCGGCTACCCGGGCGAGGACGCCCGCCTCTTCGATACGGTCAAGGCCACCTCCGAGGTGTGCCAGGCCTTGGGGCTTTCCATCCCCGTGGGCAAGGATTCCCTCTCCATGCGCACCGCCTGGGAAGAGGGCGGTGAAAAGAAGCAGGTGGTCTCCCCCCTGTCCCTCATCGTCACCGGCTTTGCCCACAGCCCGGATGTGCGCCGCACCCTGACCCCGGTGCTGCAACTGGACCAGGGCGAAACCGAACTGCTGCTGCTGGACCTCTCCGCCGGCAAGAACCGCCTGGGCGGCTCCGCCCTGGCCCAGGTCTACAACGCCACCGGCGAACAGGTGCCCGATCTGGATGAGCCCAAGCTGCTGGCAGCCTTCTTCGCCGTGGTGCAGCAGCTCAACCAGGACGGCCTGCTGCTGGCCTACCACGACCGTTCCGACGGCGGCCTCTTCGCCGCTGCCTGCGAGATGGCCTTTGCCTCCCGTTGCGGTATCACCATCAACGCCGACATCCTGGCCTACGACCCCCTGCAGAACGATGTGGATGGCGCCGAGAAGCGCCCCGACCTGCTCGAGGGCCGCTCCATGGAGCTGCTGGTGAAGGCCCTGTTCAACGAGGAACTGGGCGCCCTGGTGCAGATCCGCCGGGCCGACCGGGAGAAGATCACCGCCATCCTGCGCGAGGCCGGCCTGGGCCAGTGCTACGCCCTGGTGGGTTACCCCAACGACCGGGACCAGGTGCGCGTCTTCCGCAACGCCAAGCCCCTCTTCTCCGAGAGCCGGGTGGACCTGCAACGGGCCTGGTCCGAGACCTCCTACAAGCTGCAGTCCCTGCGCGACAACCCGGACTGCGCCCAGCAGGAATTCGACCGCATCCTGGACACCCAGGACCCGGGCCTCTCCGCCAGCCTCACCTTTGACATCGCCGAAGACGTGGCCGCCCCCTTCATCAACAGCGGCGCCAAGCCGAAGATGGCCATCCTGCGCGAGCAGGGCGTGAACAGCCATTACGAGATGGCCGCCGCCTTCGACCGGGCCGGCTTCCATTCCGTCGATGTGCACATGAGCGACATCCTGGCCGGCCGGGTCTCCCTGCAGGACTTCAAGGGTGCCGTGGCCTGCGGCGGCTTCTCCTACGGCGACGTGCTCGGCGCCGGCCAGGGCTGGGCCAAGACCATCCTGTTCAATGGCAAGGCCCGGGACGAGTTCTCCGCCTTCTTCCAGCGCCCCGACACCTTCGCCCTGGGCGTCTGCAACGGCTGCCAGATGATGAGCGCCCTCAAGGAACTGGTGCCCGGTGCCGAGCACTGGCCCGCCCTGCAGCGCAACATCGTGGAGCAGTTCGAAGCCCGCTTCGTCATGGCTGAAGTGACCGAGTCGCCTTCCCTGTTCTTCGCCGGCATGGCCGGTTCCCGCATGCCCATCGTCGTCTCCCACGGCGAGGGCCGGGCCGAGTTCGCCAACGCCCAGGACCAGGCCAAGGCCCTGGTGGCCCTGCGCTATGTGGACAACAAGGGTGCGCCCACCGAGGTCTATCCCTACAACCCCAACGGCTCACCTGCCGGCGTCACCGGCTTCACCACCGCCGACGGTCGCTTCACCATCATGATGCCGCATCCGGAACGGGTCTTCCGCTCCGTGCAAATGTCATGGCATCCTAGCGCCTGGGGCGAAGACAGCCCCTGGATGCGCATGTTCCGCAACGCCCGCCGCTGGGTGGGCTAGGAACACCCAGGGCCGGGAGCGGCAGCCGGACAGAAGATCCGGCGCCGCGCCACAGGAACGGCCCTCAACTTTCAGGGAGGTATGCGATGGCATTCATGCCATGGACCAAGGAGCTGGAACTGGGGCTGGCCGAGATTGACCGGCAGCACCACTGGCTCGTGGATCAGACCAACGCGCTGCACGACGAGCTGTCCGCCCCGGCCCCCAGCCGGGACAAGGTGGGACAGATTCTGGAGGGGCTGGTGGATTACACCCACAACCACTTCATCGTCGAGGAGGTGTTGTTCCAGCAGTTCGGTTACCCGGAAACCCCGGCCCACAAGGCCGAACACGACGGTTTCACGGGCAAGGCCATGGATCTGCTGATGCGTTTCGAGGATGGGGAAGAGGTGACCATGGAAGCCCTCGATTTCCTCAAGGAATGGCTGGTGCACCACATCTGCCAGGTGGACCGGGCCTACGTGCCTTTCCTCAAGTCCAAGGGCGCCCTCTAGCCGCCCCCAACGATACGGTAATCAGATGGCGGCTGCGGCCGTCAGGCCAGGCCGGCGGCGCTCGATGAAAAGGGTGCTCCCGGCCTGTCTTTTTGCCTGCTTCTTGGCCATGCTGGCTGCCGCCGCCACCTCGTGGTGGGAGCTGAAGAGGCCCGGCTCCACCCGCAGGGCGCCGATGGAAAGGGAGGGCAGGGGATTGAAAACGGTGCGGCCCTTGCGGTCCTCGCCGACGAAGCCGCCCCGGGCCAGGTCTTCCGGCGCCACCAGGGCCGGCATGCGCTGGTCGAACAGGCGCAGGGCGCGGGCGCAGCGCTCCTCCCAGTCCGGGCTCTGGAACAGGATGATGAAATCGTCGCCGCCGATGTGGCCGATGAAGTCCAGGCGCGGGTCCGCCACTTCCGCCATGAGCAGCCCCAGCATCTGGATCACGTCGTCGCCCTTGCGGTAGCCGTAGGCGTCGTTGAAGGGCTTGAAGTTGTCGATGTCGTAGTAGCAGGCGGCAAAGGCCGTCTGGCTCTCCAGCAGGCGCTCGGCATGCTCGTTGATGGGCACGTTGCCCGGCAGCTGGGTCAGGGGATTGGCGTAGCGGGCGGCGGAAATCTGCATTTCCGTGATCATGGCCATCAGGTCCTGGCCGCTGCCGACCCCGACGTAGGAACCCTGGTCGGTGATGACGAAGCCGTCGTAGAGATAGTGCTTGGCGGCCCGGGCGATCATCAGCCCCACCTCCTGTACCGACAGGTTCTGGTCCACCACCAGGGGCGCCGGGTCCATGAACAGGGTGCACGGCTTCTTGCCGTACAGCTCCCGGCGGAAGGGGCGGGCGAAGCGGTCGATCAGGTTGTGGCGGTTGATCAGGCCCAGGGGCTGGCCCTGGTGCACCACCGGCAGCACGTGCAGTTCCGGGTTGTCCTCGAAGCGCTGGTACACCATGTCGTTGCAGGCGTCCGGGGCGATGGGCTCGATGAAGTGGCTGAGGGCCCGGGCGGTGCTGCCGCCGGCGCCGCCGGCATTGGGGAAGATGGCGATCTGGCGATTTTTCAGGGCGGCCAGGGTGTCGCTTTCCGGCAGGGTTCGCGGCGTTGGCGCCGGGCGGGCGATGAAGAAGCCCTGGCCGCAGGCGATGCCCAGGTCGCGCACGGTGGTGAAGTCGGCCTCGGTCTCGATGCCCTCGGCGATGATGTAGGCGCCGCAGGTTTCGGCGATCTCGTGCATGGAACTGACCAGCTTGAACTTGAGGGCGTCGTCGGCGATGCCCTGGATGAAGTGCCGGTCAATCTTCACGTATTCGGGGCGCAACTCCGACCACAGGCGCAGGTTGGAGAAACCCTCCCCCAGGTCGTCGATGGCGATGCGGTAGCCCTGGCCCCGGTAGTGCATGAGGGCGTCGTGGAGGTCGGCGAAGTCCTCGATCTGCTGGTTTTCCGTCAGTTCGATGATGATGCGGCTGGGGGACAGGCCCAGTTCCCGCAGCAGGCCCTGGGTTTCCCCGTTGCGGAATTCCGGGTCCTTGAGGCAGCCGGGGCTGACATTGACGAAGAGGTTGCCGGGCAGGTTCAGCTGGGCGAAGGCGCGGAAGATGGCGATGCGGCAGGCCCGCTCCAGCTCCATGGTCAGGTCCAGGCGGCGGGCCAGTTCGAAGAGGGCGGCCGGGGTGTGCAGGGGGGAGTCGATGGGGCCCCGGATGAGGCCCTCGAAGCCCATGTAGGACTGGCCCCGGTAGTCCAGGATGGGCTGGAAGACGGGAGTGAGCCGGCCTTCCCGGATCAGTTCGAGCAGGATGTCGGCTTCTTCGGCGCCGGGCAGGGAGTGGGCGCGGAAATTGAGGGCAAGGCGTTCGAGCAGGGAGGCGGCGGTCATCGTCTTCTCCACCAGGGAGGCAGGATCGCCACTGTAGGCGGGGGAGGTTACATGGCGATGACGCAGGACGAAAAAAAGGGGGAGGGCCATGGGCCGCTCCCCCTTGATCGGCGGGCCTCTCCGGGGAGAGGCCGCCAGCAGGCTTATTCCACCTTGGCTTTGGCGCGCAGGTCCTTGACCATGTTTTCCACGATCTGCTGCTGGGCGCGCTGCTGCAACTGGCCCTTGACCTGGTCGAAGGGAGGCGGGTTCAGGGGACGGGTGTCTTCCAGCTGAATGATGTGCCAGCCGAAGTCGGACTTCACCGGGGCATCGGTCAGCTTGCCCTTTTCCAGGCGCACCAGGGCGTCGGCGAAAGGCTTGACGTAGTTGCTGGGGTTGGCCCAGCCCAGGTCGCCGCCGTTGTCCTTGGAGCCGGGGTCCTTGGACTGCTTGGCCAGCTCCTCGAACTTCTCGCCCTTCTTCAGCTTGTCCAGGATCACCTTGGCTTCGGTTTCGTTGTCCACCAGGATGTGGCGGGCCTTGTATTCCTTGCCGCCGAGCTTGGACTTGATCTCTTCGTAGTCCTTCTTCAGCTGGGCATCGGTGACCGGGTGCTTGGCCAGGTAGTCCTGGATGAAGGCGCGGATCAGCACGGCCTGGGAGGCCAGACCCATCTGGGCGGCGACGTCGGCCTTCTTGTCCAGGCCCTTCTTCTTGGCTTCCTGGCTGAGGATTTCGCGGCGGACCAGTTCCTCGCGCACGGCGGCGCGCAGTTCCGGACCTTCGGGGGCGCCCTGGGCCTTCTGTTCGGCGATGAAGGCATCAGCCAGGCTCTGGGGCACGGCGGTGCCGTTCACCACCACGGCGGCGGGAGCCTTTTGGGCCATGGCATTGGCCGAGAGAAGGGCGCCGCAAACCAGGGCGGCGGCCAGCTTGGAAGCGGACTTGGAAATAGTCTGCATGAACTTGTCCTTGTGCTGTGTGATGGGTGGGGTAAAACGCGATTATACGGAGTCTTGGTCCGGCGTCAGGGCATTTATGGCGAGGGCATGGATGGGCCCCCGCATCATGTCGCCCAGGGCGTCGTAGACCAGGCGGTGGCGGGCCACCGTGTTCTTGCCGGCAAAGGCGGCGCTGACCAGGGTCAGGCGGTAATGGCCGCCGCCGCCGGCAGCGCCGGCATGGCCCCGGTGGGCCGCCGACTCGTCGTCGATGTGCAGGCGCAGGGGGGCCAGCACGGCCAGCCGCCGCTGCATTTCGGCCAGGGTGTCGCTCACGCCGGCAGTACCTTCTTGAAGGGCTTGACCGTGACCTGGGCGTAGACGCCGGCGGCCACATAGGGGTCCGCATCGGCCCAGGCACGGGCGGCTTCCAGGGAGGCGAACTCGGCGACGATGAGGCTGCCGGAGAAGCCGGCCGGGCCAGGATCGGGGGAGTCGATGGCGGGGCAGGGGCCGGCCAGGATCAGGCGGGCTTCCTGCTGCAGCTGGGTGAGCCGCTCCAGGTGGGCGGGACGGGCGGCCAGACGGGCCTCCAGGCTGCCGGGGCGGTCTTCGCCGATGATGATGTAGAGCATCAGTTTTTCTCCTCGTCGCTCACGTACTTGGACAGCATGGCCCCCTGGATGAGGACGAACACCAGCATCAGGCCCATGCCGCCGAACAGTTTGAAATTGACCCAGGTTTCCGTGGGGTAGTGGAAGGCCACATAGAGGTTGAGGGCCCCCATGAGGCTGAAAAAGGCGATCCAGGACAGGTTCATGCGCTGCCAGGCGGCATCGGGCAGTTCCATCTTTTCCTGCATCAGGCTGCGGATCAGGTTGCGGCGGAAGAACAGGGTGGCGCCGCCCAGGATCAGGGCGAACATCCAGTACAGCACCGTCGGCTTCCACTTGATGAAGGTCTCGTCGTGCAGCACCAGGGTGGCGCCGCCGAAAATGACGATGATGGCCAGGCTGACCCAGAGCATGGTGTCCACCGGCTGGCGGCGCAGCTTGAGCCAGCCGATCTGGCCGAAGGTGGCGGCGATGGCCACGGCGGTGGCGACGTAGATGCCGGCGAACTTGAAGGCGATGAAAAAGAGGAGGACGGGGAACAGGTCGAAGAGAAACTTCATGGGTATCCGGAAAGGGGCATGCAGCCGTGCTGGGGTCGCTGGATTATGGCGGCTTTCCCCCGGGCTGTCCATGGCGCCTCTGCTATACTTTGCGGTTACAAATCGTCACGAAAAACACCGTGGGGCGGGGCTTTGCAGCCCGCCGCCGGCAGGCGCTTCCCCGGCCCCGCCGGACCCTTTCGTGGCGGCCCTTTTGGCGCCCTTTCCGTTCTTCCGGCCCTTGCCCATGAACCAGACTCCTGACGTCCGCCGCCGCTTCAGCCTGCTGCCCTACCGCATCAGTTCCCAGGTGGCGCTGCTGGTGTCCCTGCTGTTCATGCTCACCGTGTTCGCCTTCACCGCCTACACGGTGCAGGAACAGGCCGACCTGTCCCAGGAAACCATCACCCGCCACAGCCAGGCCCTGGCCGAGAACATCGCCCTCACCGCGGCGCCCCAGATGGTGCTGGGGGACGAGAGCGCCCTCGAGTATTTCCTGCTGCGCTCCGCCGAGTATCCGGACATCCAGGCCCTGACCCTGATCGACGCCAGGGGCAAGGTCCTGGCTTCGGTGCGCAAGGATGCCCAGGGCGGCTCCAGCGCCGAGTACGGCGTTTCCCGCCTGTTGCCGCCCCATGGCGAGGAGCCCCGCTCCAACCTGCTGGAAACCCCGGCCGGGCGCCGCCTGCTGCTGTGGCAGCCGGTGGTCAGCGGCCAGGTGCTGGGCTGGCTGCGCCTGGAGATCGGCCTCGACCTGCTGGCCGATGCCCAGCGCCACATCTGGCAGGACAGCATCGTCACCGCCCTGGCCGCCATCATCGGCAGCACCACCCTGTTGCTGCTGTTCCTCCTGCGGCCCCTGCGGGCCCTGCGCCAGGCCACGGATTTCGCCTCCCGTCTCGACGTGCTGCGGGGTCAGAGCCTGCCGGCCTACCACGGCAGCCTGGAGATCGGCGAGCTGGTGCAGGCCCTCAACCGGGCCTCGCGCCGCCTCAAGCAGCAGGAAGAGACCATCGAGGAAAACAGCCGCTTCCTGCAGAGCCTGACCGACGCCCTGGGGGAAGGGGTCATCGCCACCGATGCCGAGGGGCGTTGCACCTTCATCAACGCCGAGGGCGAGCGCATGCTCGGCTGGCGCCGCCAGGAGCTGCTGGGCAAGGATGTGCACCACACCATCCACTTCCAGACCGCCACCGGCTTCCACGTCAGCCAGGACGAATGCCCCCTGCACTCGCCGGCGGTGGCCAGCCGGCCCTTCCGTTCCGAGCTGGATGCCTTCACCCGCAGCGACGGCAGCGTCTTCCCCATCTCCGTCGTTTCCGTGCCCCTCTTCGAGGGCGAGCGTTTCACCGGCACCGTGGCCGCCTTCCAGGACATCACCGAGCGCAAGCGGGACGAGGACTTCCTCATGGCCACCACCTCCCGCCTCTCGGCCCTGATCGAGAGCATGCAGGCGGGCATCCTGGTGGAGGACGAGAACCGCCAGATCGTGCTGGCCAACCAGGCCCTGGGCCAGCTGTTCGAACTGGATGTGGACCCCCAGGAGCTGGTGGGGGTGGATTGCCGCCTGGTGCTGCAGCACCTGCAGGGCCTGTGCGCCGACGGGGCCCGGTTCGTGCCCCGGGTGGAGGCGGTGGTGGAGGACCGGCGCGCCGTCCTCGGCGAGGAAATCCGCCTGGCCGACGGGCGCGTCCTGGAGCGGGACTACATTCCCATCTACCTCTTCCCCCAGGTGGCCCAGCCGGAGGACTACCGGGGTCACCTGTGGCTGTTCCGCGACATCACCGAGCGCAAGCATGCGGAGCTGGAGCTGCAGCAGGCCAAGGAGGCGGCGGAATCGGCGAACCGGGCCAAGGGCGAATTCCTGGCCAACATGAGCCACGAAATCCGCACCCCCATGAACGGCATTCTGGGCATGACCGACCTGGCCCTGGATTCGGCCCTGACGCCGGAGCAGCGGGACTACCTGGAGATGGTCAAGTCCTCCGCCGACGCCCTGCTGGTGATCATCAACGACATCCTGGACTTCTCCAAGATCGAGGCCGGCAAGCTGGAGCTGGAGCACATCCACTTCCACCTGCGCCAGCTGCTGCGGGAAACCCTCAAGCCCCTGGAACTGCGCGCCCGCCAGCGCAGCCTGACGCTGCGCTGCGAGGTGCCGGAGGAGGTGGCCGACGGCTATCTGGGGGATCCGGGGCGGCTGCGCCAGGTGCTCATCAACCTGGTGGGCAACGCCATCAAATTCACCGAGGAAGGCCAGGTGGCGGTGCGCATCGAAGCCCGGGACGGGCTCCTGCACTTCGCCGTCAGCGATACCGGCATCGGCATTCCGGCGGACAAGCAGCAGCTCATCTTCGAGGCCTTCTCCCAGGCCGACAGCTCGGTCACCCGCCGCTTCGGCGGCACCGGCCTGGGCCTCACCATCTGTACCCGGCTGGTGCGCCTGATGGGCGGCCACATGTGGGTGGAGAGCGACCCGGGCCAGGGCAGCACCTTCCATTTCACTGCCCGCCTGGAGGCCGTGGCCGGTCCGGCCGAGAGTGGCGAGGCCGACGCCGGCCGGGGTGAGGTGGTGCTGCCGCCCCTGCGCCTGCTGGTGGCCGAGGACAACCCGGTGAACCAGAAGCTGGTGCTGACCCTGCTGCAGAAGCGGGGCCACCGCGTGACCCTGGCGGACAACGGCCAGCAGGCCCTGGCGGCCCTGGCGACGGACCATTTCGACCTGGTGCTGATGGACATGCAGATGCCGGTCATGGGCGGCCTCGAAGCCACCCGCCGCATCCGGGCGGCGGAAGCGGCCCGGGGCGACGGCCAGCACCTGCCCATCGTCGCCATGACCGCCAACGCCATGGCCGGGGACCGGGAACTGTGCCTGGAGGCGGGCATGGACGGCTACGTTTCCAAGCCCCTGCGCCGGGACGAATTCTTCTCTGCCATGGCCGATGTGCTGCCGTCCGAGCTGTTGCGCCAGGCCGGCGCCGCTGCGGCGATACCCGCAGACGGCCAGGCGGCGGCTGCCGCGGCCCCTTTCGAGTCGGCGCCGGCGGCGCTGCGCCGCTGCGACCGGGCCGAAGCCGTGGCCCGCCTGGAAGGGGACGAGGAACTGTTCGCCATGCTGGTGAAAATGTTCAGCGACGACCTGCCCAACTACCTGCAGCGCCTCAACGCCGCCCTGGCGGGGCAGGACATGGAGGCCCTGTCGCGGGAGGCCCACACCCTGAAAGGGCTGCTGGCCACCTTCAGCGCCGGCCGCGGCACGGCCCTGGCCCTGGAACTGGAAACCCGGGCCAAGGGCGGCCACGTGGAAACCCTGGGCGTGCTGGTGCGGCAACTGCAGGAAGAACTGGAACTGGTGCGCCAGGAACTCTTGGCGGGCGCGCCCGCCGCCTGAAACGGCAGGCCGGGAGCCTGCCGTGGGGGAGCTGGGTCCGGACGGCCCGCTGCGGATCGGAAGTCGTGGGTTGCGTGCGGCGGCAGGCCGGAGACGCCCGTTCGGCGCCGCTTTCCGTCATGCCATGCCGGACATCGGCCAGGGATGCGCCTCCTGGCCGGGTGCCCGCAGGGATTTGTTGCCGGGTGCCTAGGGCAGGCGCAGCAGGTCGCCGGCCGCGGCAGCGTCCACGCCGTGGGGAATGACGCCCAGCAGGGGCGCCGGCAGGGCCCGCTCCAGGCAGGCCAGGTTTTCCTCGAAGCGGCTCATGGCCGGATCGATGCGGTTGGCCACCCAGCCCGCCAGGGGCAGGCCCTGGGCGGCGATGGATTCGGCCGTGAGCAGGGCGTGGCTGATGCAGCCCAGGCGCATGCCCACCACCAGGATCACCGGCAGGCCCAGTTCCCGGGCCAGGTCGGCGGCGTCGAAATCGTCCCCCAGGGGCACGCGCCAGCCGCCCACTCCTTCCACGATCAGCACCTCGGCCAGGGGCTTGAGCTCCTGAAAGGCATGGCGGATCACCGCTGCCTTGATGGGGCGGCCGGCTTCGGCGGCGGCGATGTGGGGAGCGATGGGCGGGGCGAACAGATAGGGATTGACCAGGTCCCGGGGCGCCGCCACGGAGGCGGCGGCCATCAGGCGGCGCACGTCGTCGTTTTCCCCGTCGGCCTCGGTGCCGGCCGCCACCGGCTTCATGGCCAGGGCCGACAGCCCCTGGCGCCGGGCGGCGTGCAGCAGGGCGCAGGCGGAGAAGGTCTTGCCGATTTCCGTATCGGTGCCGGCGATGAAATAACCCTGTTTCATGGTGCGGTCCTCACTGAAAGGCGTTGGCCACAGAGGGCACAGAGATCACAGAGAAAGGCATGAAACATTGAGGGGATGGAATGCCGCCACCAACCGTGGCATCCGGACGGTTTTTCCCCTCCGCGTTCTCTGTGCCCTCTGTGGCAAAGGTTTTTGTACCCGCTCACTTCACCGCCGTGCACAGCACCACATCGTAGGTGGCGGGCAGGCCGGCGGCGCTGCGGTGGCGTTCGTAGCGCGCTTCCACGGTTTTCCAGGCGGCCTTGCCGAGGAAGCCGGTGCGGCGGGCGCCGCCCACCTGGTTGGCGCCGATGTCCTTGATGGCCCGCAGCAGGCTGCGCAGGTCCGGGTAGAAGATCTGCAGCTTGCGCCGCTCCACCCGCAGTTCCTGGAAACCGGCGCCGAGCATGGCTTCGCCGCAGGTGGCCGGAGGCGCGAAGGGCAGCACGTGGCGATGGCTGTCGATGCCGGCGAAAGCCTCCCCCAGTTCGGCGAAGGTGCCGGGCCCCAGGGTGCTGAAGGCGAGGACGCCGCCGGGCGCCAGCACCCGGGCCGCTTCCTTGAGACTGTGGCCCAGGTCGCACCACTGCACGGCCAGGCTGGACCAGTAGAGGGCGGCGCTGCCGGCGGCCAGGGGCAGATGTTCCAGGTCGGCGCACAGCGGCAGGCCGCCGTTGTCCCCTTCCCGGGCCCGGGCCAGCATGGCCGGGGCGAAGTCGGCCAGGAGCAGGGGGTGGCCCGGATAGCGGTGGGCCAGCAGGCCGGCGCCGTAGCCGGTGCCGCAGCCGGCGTCGAGGAGAAAGCCGGCGGGCAGCTGGCCGTCCCCGGGCGGCAGGGAGGATTCCAGGGCGTCGCACACCTGGCGTTGCAGGGCCGCGGCCTGGTCGTAGGAGTCGGCGGCCCGGTCGAAGGCGCGGCGGATGTGGCGTTTTTCCATCAGGCGGGCAGTCCTTCCGCCCAGGCCTGCAGATGGCCGGCGAAGGCGGCCGGATCGTGCAGGAAGGGGGTGTGGGCGGCCTCCGCCATGAGCTGCAGTTGGCCGTGGGGCAGCTGGGCGGCCAGCCAGCGGGCGGCCTCCACCGGCATCAGGGGATCGGCCTCGCCGTGGATGACCAGGGCCGGATGGGGCAGCTTGGGCGCCAGGGGGCGCAGGTCCAGGTCCCGCAGCCAGTCCAGGCCCCGCAGCAGGGCGGCCTTTTCCGCCAGGGGGGCCTTGGTCAGGGGCGCCAGCTGGCGGTTGATGTCCTTGGCCAGGCTGTCGCCCTGGTTCATCAGGGTGGCGAAGCGCGGCAGCACCGGGCCCGGGGCCAGGCCCACGGCGGCGGAGAAACCGCCGAGCAGGCTGGCCGGCTGGCCGGCGTTCCAGCCGTTGCCGGCGAGGAAGCGGGGCGAGGTGGCCACCAGCACCAGGCCGGCGATGCGCTTGGGGGCCCGGGCCACCATCAGCTGGGCCAGCTGGCCGCCGAGGGACCAGCCGAGCAGCAGGGCGCCCTCGGGCACGTCGGCCAGCAGGGCGTCCACGGTGGCGGCCACCGAGTCGGCGCCGTCGGGTCGGCCCGGATAACCGGGCAACTGCAGCCGGGTGACGGAGAAATGGGGCGTCAGGTGGGGCAGCAGGGCCTCCCACACCCGGGAATCCAGGCCCCAGCCGTGGAGCAGGGCCAGGGGGCGCTTGGTGGGGGAATTCATGGCGTCGGACTCAATTTTTCAGCGGCCCGCATTCGGCCAGGGCCGCCACCAGGGCGTCCACCTGGCCCACGGTGTGGGCGGCGGAAAGGGTGATGCGCAGCCGGGCCTGGCCCTTGGCCACGGTGGGCGGGCGGATGGCGGGCACCCAGATGCCCCGCTCCAGCAGGGCCCGGCTCAGGGCCAGGGTGGGTTCGTTGTCGCCGATGACCAGGGGCTGGATGGGAGTGGGGGAATCCAGCAGCTGCCAGCCCCGCTCGGCGCAGAGGGGTTCCAGGCCCAGGCGCAGGCGGGCGATGAGGGTCACCAGATGGGCCCGGCGCTCGCTGCCGGCGGCGATCAGTTCCAGGCTCTTCTGCAGGGCGCAGGCCACGGCCGGGCTGGCGGCGGTGGTGAAAATGTAGGTGCGGGCCTTCTGCAGCAGCCATTCCAGGACCTTAGCGCTGCCGGCGACGAAGGCGCCGGAGACGCCGGCGGCCTTGCCCAGGGTGCCCATGTAGAGGACCCGGGGCGAGGGAATGAGCTTCACCGCGGCGGCGCTGCCCCGGCCCTGGCCCACCACGCCGAAGCCGTGGGCGTCGTCGATGACCAGCCAGGTGTCGTATTTCTCGGCCAGTTCGTAGAGTTCTTCCAGGGGGGCGATGTCGCCGTCCATGCTGAAGATGGCGTCGGTGACGATCATCTTGCGCGGCGCCTGGCTGGCGGCCAGCTGGCTTTCCAGATGGGCCAGGTCCAGGTGCCGGTAGCGGTGGCTGTCGGCCCGGGAGAGCTGCACCGCATCGATGAGGGAGGCGTGGTTGAGCTTGTCGGCGAAGACCGCGTCGCCCCGGCCCACCAGGGCCGGAATCATGGCCAGGTTGGCCATGTAGCCGGTGGAGAAGTACAGGGCCCGCTGGCGCATGACGAAGGCGGCCAGGGCTTCTTCCAGCTGGTGGTGGGGGCGCAGGTGGCCGCTCACCAGATGGGAGGCGCCGGAGCCGGCGCCCCACTGCCGGGCGCCCTCGGCCATGGCCTCGGCGATTTCCGGGTGGTTGGCCAGGCCCAGGTAGTCGTTGCTGCAGAAGGCCAGCACCGGCTTGCCGTCCGCCACCATTTCCGGCCCGCAGGGGGAATCGACGATGCGGCGGCGGCGGGTCAGGCCTTCGGCTTCGATGGCTTTGAGTTCGGCGTCCAGGCTTTCCCAGATCATGCGAGTGTGGCCTCCAGGGTGGCCAGGGTGCCCTGGCAGAGATGGCGGGCCTCGTCCTCGGAGAGCACGTAGGGCGGCATCAGATAGACCGTGTTGCCGATGGGGCGCAGCATCAGTTCCCGCTCCAGGCCGGCCTTGTAGAAGCGGCGGGAGAAGGAGGCGTCGGCCCCTTCCACGTCGAACGCCAGGATCATGCCGCGGCGCCGGTAGTGGCGCACCCGGGGATGCTGGCGCAGGGGTTCCAGCAGCTGGTGCAGGCGCTCCGAGAGCAGCCGGTTGGCGGCGATCACGTCGTCCTGCTCGAAGATGTCCAGGGTGGCCAGGGCGGCCCGGCAGGCCAGGGCGTTGCCGGTGTAGGAATGGGAGTGGAGGAAGCCCCGGGTCACGGCATCGTCGAGGAAGGCTTCATACACGGTGTCGGTGGTCAGCACCACGGAGAGGGGCAGGTAGCCGCCGGTGATGCCCTTGGAGAGGCAGAGGAAGTCCGGCCGGATGTTGGCCTGCTCATGGGCGAAGAAGGTGCCGCTGCGGCCAAAGCCCACGGCGATCTCGTCGCAGATGAGGTGCACGCCGTAGCGGTCGCAGGCCTGCCGCGCCAGACTCAGGTAGAGCGGATCGTGCATGGCCATGCCGGTGGCGCACTGGATCAGGGGCTCCACGATGAGGGCGGCGATGTGGCCGTGGTGGGCTTGCAGATGGGCTTCCAGGGCCGCGGCGGCGCGCCGGGCCACGTCGGCGGCGGTCTCGCCGTCCCGCGCCAGGCGGGCGTCGGGGGAGGGCAGGACGGCGGCGGGGCGGATCAGGGGAGCGTAGGCATCCTTGAACAGGGCTACGTCGGTGACCGCCAGGGCGCCCACGGTCTCGCCGTGGTAGCTGCCTTCCAGGCAAAGGAAATCGGTCTTCTCCGGCTGGCCCGTGTTGCGCCAGTAGTGGTGCGACATCTTCAGGGCGATCTCGGTGGCCGAGGCGCCGTCGGAGGCGTAGAAGGCGTGGCCCAGGGCGCCGCCGGTGAGAGCGGAGAGGCGTTCGGAGAGCTGCACCACCGGCTCGTGGGTGAAGCCGGCCAGGATCACGTGCTCCAGGGTTTCCAGCTGGTCCCTGAGGGCAGCGTTGATGCGCGGGTTGCGGTGGCCGAAGAGATTGACCCACCAGGAGCTGACCCCGTCCAGGTAACGGCGGCCGTCGAAGTCTGTCAGCCATACCCCTGCGCCGCTCTGGATG
Source organism: Azospira sp. I09 (assembly GCF_009177135.1). Lineage (NCBI taxonomy): Bacteria > Pseudomonadati > Pseudomonadota > Betaproteobacteria > Rhodocyclales > Rhodocyclaceae > Azospira > Azospira sp. I09. Next base: position 503,761 of record NZ_AP021844.1, read on the forward strand.
GGGATCAGGGGCAGTCCGTCGGCCGCCAGGTGGTGCTGCATCTGGGTGCACGGATGCCAGACAGCGGCAAGGCTGCGGTCCAGGAGGCGGCGGTTTGCGGACATGGGGCGTGGGCGGGATGGTGGGCAGGGATGGTGGACAGGTCGCGGCGCCGGGGCCACCACCTCAAGCCCGCCATTTTACCCGCCCCGGCAGGCCAGTGCCAAAAGCGATGCGCAAAGACGGCGACAAAATGGCTAGAATAGCCTGCGGCAGCCCCGCCGACCGAGGCGGGGAGGGGCCGACCAAAACAATATCGCTGGCACAACTAAGGGTTGAGAGGCGGGAGACAATCGATGAAAAACATGAAGCTGGGTTGGAAGCTTTTCCTGCTGGTGGCCCTGGCGGTCGCCGGCTTCCTCGTCAATTCCGGCCAGGGGCTGTTCCTGCTCAAGGAAAACCTGCTGGAAGACCGCAAGCTGAAGACCAAGAACGTGGTGGAAACGGCCCACGGCATCCTGGCCTACTACTACCGGGAGCAGCAGGCCGGCCGCCTCTCCGAGGAGGACGCGCGGCAGACCGCCGCCGCCGCCATCAAGGGCCTGCGCTACGAGGGCGAGGAATATTTCTTCCTCATGGACTTCAACGCCAACATCGTCATGCATCCCATCAAGCCGGAGATGGATGGCAAGAATTTCGCCGAGACCAAGGACCCCAAGGGCAACCGCCTGTTCTCGGAAATGTCCCGCATCGGCCGGGACGTGGGCCAGGGCTACTACGCCTATTTCTGGCCCAAGCCGGGCAAGAGCGAGCCGGTGGAGAAGATCTCCTACGTCAAGGCCTTCAAGGAATGGGGCTGGCTGGTGGGCTCGGGCATCTACATCGACGACGTGGATGCGGTCTTCTTCAAGGCTGCCACCACCCAGGGCAGCCTGGCCATCGGCGGCCTGATCCTGCTCATCGGTTTCTCCGTCTATCTGATGAAGACCATCGTCGGGCCGGTGCAGCGCATGCAGAAGGTGATGGAGGCCCTGGCCGAGGGCGACATGACGGTCCATGCCTCCTCCGACGCCAAGGATGAAATCGGCCTCATGCTGCAGGCGGCCGAACGCATGATCGACCGCACCCGCAAGGTCATCCAGGAGGTGCGGGTCAGCGCCGATGCCCTGGTCAATGCCTCGGACCAGGTCAGCGTCACCTCCCACAGCCTCTCCCAGTCCGCCTCCGAGCAGGCCGCCAGCGTCGAGGAGACCTCCGCCTCCATCGAGCAGATGTCGGCCAATATCGAGCACAACAAGGACAATGCCCACCTGACCCAGGACATGTCGGCCCGGGCCGCCAGCGATGCCCAGGTCGGCGGCAAGACCGTGGGCGCCACGGTGGAGGCCATGAAGCAGATCGCCGACAAGATCGGCATCGTGGACGAGATCGCCTACCAGACCAATCTGCTGGCCCTCAACGCCGCCATTGAGGCGGCCCGGGCCGGCGAGCACGGCAAGGGCTTCGCCGTGGTGGCCGGCGAGGTGCGCAAGCTGGCCGAGCGTTCCCAGGCCGCCGCCCACGAGATCGGTGAACTGGCCGGCAAGAGCGTGGAGCAGGCGGAAAACGCCGGGCGCCTGTTCCAGGACATGATGCCCAACATCGAAAAGACCGCCCAGCTGGTCAAGGAAATCGCCGCCTCCTCCGAGGAACAGGCCATCGGCGCCGGCCAGATCAGCCAGGCCATCAGCCAGGTGAACCAGACCACCCAGCACAACGCCAGTGCCTCCGAGGAACTGGCGGCCACGGCCCAGGAACTCCATTCCCAGGCCGAGCGGCTGAAGCAGAACATCGCTTTCTTCCGCATCGACTGAGGCGGGAAAGCTTAGCCACAGAGGGCACAGAGAACACAGAGATTAAAAACGGCGGCCACGGGCCGCCGTTTTTTTTCGCCCCCAGCTTTGCCACGGCGACGCTTCAACTCTGTGTTCTCTGTGCCCTCTGTGGCCCGCTTTTATTGCCTGTCCTGAAACGTATAAGGGACGCCATTCTCCACGGTGATGCGGTGAAGAGTGGCGTCCCTTCTGCCTGGTGGGGCAGGGCTTTGCGAAGTCCTACTGGTAGCGCAGGGCCTCGATGGGGTCCAGGCGGGCGGCCTTGCGGGCCGGGTAGTAGCCGAAGAAGATGCCGACCCCGGCGGCGACGCTGAAGGCGACGATGACCGAACTGCCGGAGATGATCACCGCGGTGCCGGTGAGCAGGTTGGTCAGCACGGCGCCGCCGATGCCCAGCAGCAGGCCGATGAGGCAGCCGGCGATGGAGATGACGATGGCCTCCAGCAGGAACTGGGTCAGGATGTCCTTCTCCCGGGCGCCGATGGCCATGCGGATGCCGATCTCCCGGGTCCGTTCGGTGACCGAGACCAGCATGATGTTCATGATGCCGATGCCGCCCACCAGCAGGGAGACGGAGGCGATGGCGCCCAGCAGCAGGGACATGATGCGGGTGGTCTCCGCCGCCGAGTCGGCCACGGCGGTGAGGTTGCGCACGTTGAAGTCGTCGTCCTGGCCGGGGCGGATGCGGTGCCGTTGGCGCAGCAGGGCGTTCATGGAATTTTCCACCGCCGGCATCACCTCGGGCGCCGCGGCCTTGACCATGATGGCCCGCACCGAGCCCTGGAAGGGCGTGCCGAAGAGCTTGCGCTGGGCCGTGGTGAGGGGAACGATGAGTACGTCGTCCTGGTCCCGCCCGTCCAGGCTCTGGCCCTTGGGTGCCAGCACGCCGAGGATGAGGAAGGGGGCCTGGCCGATGCGCAGGGTCTTGCCCGTCGGGTTCTCGGCACCGAACAGGTTCTGGGCCGCGGTCTTGCCGATCAGGGCCACCCGGGTCGAGGCCCGCAGGTCCGAATCGGTGAAGGGCGAGCCGTCCACCAGGGCCCAGGAGCGCACGTCCAGATAGGCCGGCGTGGTACCGATGACGTAGGAGTTCCAGTTGCTCGAGCCATACACCAGCTGGGCCGAACCCTGGTGCACCGGCGCCGCCGTTTCCACCCCGTCCAGCTCGGTGATGGCTTCCGCATCGGTGACGGTCAGGGTGGGGGCGTTGCCGCTGCCGCTGCGCACGCCGCCGGCGTTGGTGAAGCCGGAGAGGACGATGAACAGGTTGCTGCCCATGGAGTTGATGGACTGGGCCACGGCGTACTGGGCGCCCTGGCCGATGGCCAGCATCAGCACCACGGCGCCGACGCCGATGACCATGCCGAGCATGGTGAGGAAGGTGCGCAGCCGGTTGGCGCCCATGGCGCGCCAGGCTTCGCCGAGCATGGCGGTCAGCATGGCTGGGTCTCCCCGGCGGGCAGGTCGTGGTGGGTCGGCGCATCGTGCACGATGCGGCCGTCGAGGAAGCGCACCTGGCGCTTGGCGTGCTGGGCGATATCCGGCTCGTGGGTGACCAGGACGATGGTGATGCCCTCCCGGTTCAGTTCCTCGAACAGGGCCATGATCTCCTCGCTGGTGTGGCTGTCCAGGTTGCCCGTGGGCTCGTCGGCCAGGATCAGGCGGGGCCGGTTCACCAGAGCCCGGGCGATGGCCACCCGCTGCTGCTGGCCGCCGGAGATGCGGTTGGGCAGGGATTTGGCGTACTGGCCCAGGCCCACCTTGGCCAGCAGTTCCCGGGCCCGCTGGCGCCGCTCTTCCTTGTCCACGCCGCAATAGACCAGGGGCAGGGCCACGTTGTCCTCCAGGCTCATGCGCGGCAGCAGGTTGAAGCCCTGGAAGACGAAGCCGATGGTGCGGTTGCGCAGCAGGGCGGTCTGGTCCTTGTCCAGGGCCGAGACGTGCTTGCCGTCGAGGATGTAGTCGCCGCCGCTGGGCCGGTCCAGGCAGCCCAGGATGTTCATGAAGGTGGACTTGCCGGAGCCGGAGGGGCCCATGATGGCGACGAACTCGCCGGCATGGATGGCAAGGCTGACGCCCTTGAGCACCGGGAAGGGGCCCATGGGCGTGTCGTAGGCCTTGTCCAGGCCGGCCACCTCGATCACCGCCGCCGCGTCGGCGGAGGCCGTCGCAGCGCTCATCAGAACATCCTCATGCGCATGGTGCCGCCGCTGCTGCCGCCCGCATTGGCGCCGTCCGGCAGGTTCTCGCCGACGATCACCTGGTCCCCCGCATTGAGTTCGCCGCCGACGATTTCCGTGTTGCGGTTGTCGGTGATGCCCAGGCTGACGCTGACCGGCACCACTTCGCCGCCGCGCAGCACATGGACGGTGCCGCTGGCGCTGTCCCGCTTGCGCTGGCGCTCGCCGGCACCCTTGCCGTTGCCGGGGCCGGCTGCTCCCGGCGGGCCGCCGGCCGGGGCGCCATTGCTGGCGGCATTCGGGGCCGGCTTCTGGCCGCCGTTGGGCTTGTAGCGCAGGGCGGCGTTGGGCACCAGCAGTACCTCGTTGCGTTTGGCCACGGCGATGTTCACATAGGCGGTCATGCCCGGCAGGAGGATCTGCTCCGGGTTGTCCACCACCACCACCACGTTGTAGGTGACCACGTTCTGCTGGGTGGTGGGGTTGAGCCGCACCTGCTTCACCTCGCCCTTGAACTGGCGGTTGGGAAAGGCATCCACATTGAACTTCACCGGCTGGCCCACCTTGATGTTGCCGATGTCGGCCTCGGCGAAGCTGGTGTAGATCTGCATGGCCGTCAGATCCTGGGCGATCTTGAACAGGGTGGGGGTCTGGAAGCTGGCGGCCACGGTCTGGCCCACGTCGATCTGCCGGTCCACCACCACGCCGGAAACCGGGGAGCGGATCACCGAGTAGCCCAGGTTGGCCCGGTCCTTGTCGTTGGCCGCCTTGTACTGGTTGAGCTGGGCCTGGGCGCTGCGGCGGGCCTGCACCGCCTGGTCCAGCTCCTGGCGGCTGACGTATTCCTGGGCGAAGAGGGACTTCATGCGTTCCTCGCTGGCGATGGCCAGGTCCAGGGAGGCCCTGGCGCTGGCGATGTTGGCATCGCTCTGGTGCACCTGGGCGGAATAGAGGGAGTCGTCCAGCTCGGCCAGGATCTGGCCCTGCTTCACCTGGTCGTTGAAATCCACGTAGAGCTTTTTCACCGTGCCGGAAACCTGGGTACCCACATTGACCAGGGTCACCGGGTTGAGGGTGCCGTTGGCCGAGACGCTCTGGGTCAGTTCCCCCTTTTCCAGGGTCTGCAGCTTGTAGCGCTGCTCCAGGCCCGGGGCGGTGAGCTTCTGGTAGGCGACGTAGCCGCCGCCGGCGAGGAGCAGGGCGGCCAGAATCAGGACGACGGTTTTCTTCTGGGGGCGTTTCATGATCAGTTGGAGCCTTGGATGGGGCCGCTGGCGGCGGACTGGCCGGCATTGGCGGTGGCTGCGTCGGGGAGGCTTTGCAGCAGGGAAATGTCCAGGTTGCCCATGGACTGGGCCAGGGTGGCGCGGGAGACGTTCCACTCAAAGGTGGCCTGGACCCGCTGCTGGCGGGCCGCCGCCAGGGCGCTCTGGGCGTTGAGGACGTCCAGGATGCTGCCCAGGCCGGCCTTGTAGCGGCCCAGGGCGACCTTTTCCGCCGCCTCGGCGGAGACCAGGAGGTCGGCGGTGGTCTGCAGGGACTGGCCGGCGGTGATGAGGCCCTGATAGGCCTTCCACACGTCCAGGGCCACCTGCTGGCGGATGCGCTCCCGCTGGGCTTCCCGGGCTTCCTTCAGTGATTCGGCGTTGCGCACCTTGTAGGTGGTGGAAAAACCGGTGAACAGGGGCACGTTGAGGGTGACGCCGATGCTCGAGGTATTGCTGACGTTGCCGCCCAGATCCTGGTAGGCCGGGCCGGCGGTGAGGGACAGGGTGGGCAGGCCGGCGGCGCGCACCGCTTCCACATTGGCCTGGGCCGCCTGGTACTGGGCTTCCGCCGCCACCAGGTCGGGCCGGCGGCGCCGGGCTTCCGCCACCAGGGCGTCCACATCCGCCGTGAATTCCCGGGTCGGGGCGACCACCGGCGTGGCCGGCACCAGGGCCGGCGGACGGTGGGCCTCGCCGCCGATGACGTTGGCCAGGGTGCCCTGGGCATTCTTGAAATCCCGGTCGGCCTGGATGCGCTTGAGGGAGGCCTGGGAGTAGGCGGTCTGGGCCTGCAGCCGGTCCGCCGGGGTGGCGGTGCCCACCTTGTAGCGGGCATCGGCGGCGTTGAAGCTTTCCAGGCTGGCCCGTTCCGATTCCCGGGCGGCCACCAGGGCCGCCTCGGTGGCCTGGACCTGGTAGTAGGCCTGCAGGGCGGCGAGGAACACGGCCTGCACCGTGCTGTCCTGGGTGGCGGCCGCGGCGGCCAGCAACTGCCGCGCATTCTCCAGGGTGGCGGCCCGGGCGCCGAAGTCGAACAGCAGGTAGGAAAGTGTCAGGCCGGCATTTTTCTGGGTGTAGCTCTCCGGCTTGCGGCTGTCGTTGCGGTTGCGGCTCTGGCCGGCGCTGAGGCTGAGGCCGGGCAGGTAGGCCGCCTGGGCCACGCCCACCAGGGCCGCCTGGGCCCGGGCGTTGGCCCACACTTCCCGGGTCTGGGGATTGTGGCAGAGGGCCCGCTCCACCACCTCGGTGAGGGACAGGGGGCCGCTCACCGGCTGCTCGGGGCAGGGATTGGCGCCCTGGCCCTCGCTGCCGCCGAGGGTCGGCCGGGGTGGCGCCAGGGCATCGCTGCCCAGGGGGTCCAGGGCCAGGGCCGGGGCGGCGGCCAGGACCGCGGCGAACGCCAGGGTCAGGGGAAGGGGGGCGAAAGCGGAGCGGGCAGGTGCCGTCACGGGCATGGTTGCGGGTTTCATCGGGGCGCGGCCGGAGCCTTAGGAATTTTGAGCCGAAGTATAGCGGGCCCCTGGGCCGTACCGGGACGGCAAGTTGTTACCGGATGTTGCATCGGCCCCCGTCCGGCCATCCTGCCGGGCGGGGGCGTGGCGGTCTCAATCGGCCAGTTCGATCTGGCCGGAAATGTTCACCGTGACGGCCGAGTCGCCGCCTTCCAGGGGCATGGGAACGGCCTCGGCGGCCATCATGGCGCTCTTCATGCGCGGATAGACGGGGGGGCGGCCGCCGCTGCTGCCGACGCTGAGCTGCTTGATGCGCCAGGACTTGCCCAGGGTGTCGCCCACCAGCTTGGCCCGGGCCTTGAAGGCGGCGATAGCCTCCACGGTGGCTTCATCCTCGGCCTTCTTCTGGGTTTCCGGGGTCGGCATGAACTGCACGCCGCCCACGCCCATGGTGGCCTGCAGCTTGCCCAGCAGCTCGGAGAGGGCGCCTGCGTCCCGGGCTTCCAGGGCGATGTCGGAGCGCATGCGCCAGGACTCGATGCGCCCGCTCTTGCCGTAGACCGGATAGGTGTGGGTGCCGCCGCTGCGCACCTTGACGTCCTTGTAGGCCTTGGCGGTACGCAGGCCTTCGGCGATCTGGGTGTTCACCTTCTGCGCCAGGTCGGCGGTGGTGGGGCCGCTGGCTTCGGCGAAGACGCTGGCCAGGACCAGGTCGTTGGGGGCGCTGCGGCTGGCGCTGGCGGAAAGGTCCACCGTGGTGCCGGCCTGGGCGGCAGCGGCGAGGCCGAGGGCGAGCAGGGCGAATCTGAGGCGGGAGGTCGGGCGGGAGGGATGCATGGCTTTCCTTTCGACGGCAAAGAGAGGCTGACCCGGGCAGGCGAATGAAGGTTCCGTCAATGCCGGATGAATAGTGACGCCGCCGGCCCGGTGCAATTGGTCATTCTAACGCCGCCGCCGGCCCTCCCGGACATTTGTTCGGTCGCTGGCACGGCCCTTCAAGCTCGGCTAGAATCGGCTCACCTCGGGCAAGGTCCTTGAGGCGTCTTTGAGGAGACAGCAATGCTGAAACCTGGTCAGGCTGCGCCGGAGTTCGCGCTTCCGGATGCAGACATGGAGCTGGTGGAGCTTGCGGCATACAAGGGCAAGCGCCACATCATTCTCTTCTTCTACCCCAGAGACGACACCCCGGGCTGCACCCTGGAGGCCACGGACTTTTCCGATCACGAGGACGAGTTCGAGCGCCGGGACTGCACCCTGCTCGGCATCAGCCGGGACGACTGTCTGCGTCACGCCGCGTTCCGCGACAAGCACGGTATTTCCGTGCGCTTGTTGTCGGACGAGGAGGGCCAGGTCTGCCGTCGTTACGGGGTGTGGCAGGCGAAGGAAGTGGACGGCGTGAAGAAGCACGGCATCCTCCGCTCCACCTTCGTCATCGACAAACAGGGCCTTGTTCGCCACGCCTTCTACGGCGTCAACGCCAAGGGCCATGCGCTGGAAATGCTGCGCCTGGCCAAGGAACTTTAGGAAATTCCCCATGCAAGTAGCTAAGAATACCGTCGTCACCCTGGACTACAACGTCACCGATCCGGACGGCGTCCTGGTGGATGCGGGCAAGGATCCGCTGGTCTACATCCACGGCGGTTACGACGATATCTTCCCCAAGATCGAAGAGGCCCTGCAGGGCAAGAGCGTGGGCGAAACTGTCAAGGTCAAGCTGCAGCCGGACGACGCTTTCGGCGAATACGATTCCGAACTGGTGCAGATGGAGCCCCGGGAGAATTTTCCCGAGACCCTGGAAGTGGGCATGCAGTTCGAAGGTGCCCCGGAAGGCAGCGACGACGATGACTTCATCCTCTACCGCGTCACCGACATCGCCGACGGCAAGGTGGTCCTGGACGGCAACCATCCCCTGGCCGGTACCGCCCTGGTGTTCACCTGCACCGTCACCGCCGTGCGCCCCGCCAGCGCCACCGAGCTGGAACACGGTCACGTGCACGACGACGGCGAGTGCGACGACGAGTAATCCCGTCCCGCTTCCGTGCCGTGAAAGGGCCCTGCTGCTGCAGGGCCTTTTTTCATGGGGCGCCGGTCATGCCGTTTGCTTAGCTCCGGGGGCTGGTCTATAGTCCCGAGCCAGTTGCCGCGTTGCACTCAAATCATTGACAGGCCCGGGCCACGGGCCGTTTCAGGGAGAACTCCATGCATGATTCCGCAGCCAATGCCATGGTGGGATTGGGCTTCATCGTTGTCGGTCTGGTCCTGCTGTTCGCCATCGGCGTCATCGTCGCCATGGTCTTCTATCTGCTCAACCTGCAGCGCTGCCTGGATGCCACCCGTCCCGAATTCCGCCCGGCCATTCCCTCGGCCCTGGTGTGGCTGACCCTGATTCCTGCCATCGGCTTCATCGTCTGGCTGGCTGCGGTGGTGATCCTCTCCAGCGCCCTCAAGCGGGAGGGCGAGGCGCGCCAGACCGAGGCCTTCGGCGACGGCGGCCTGACCGTGGGCCTCATCAGCTGCATCTTCGGCCTGCTCTCGCCCATTCCCTTCCTTGGCCTGCTGTTCGGCCTGGTCAGTCTGGTGTGCTGGATCATCCACTGGAACAAGGTGTCCACCTACCGCCGCCTGCTGGCCGGCGAGGCGCCTCTGCCGGCAGCCGGCCGTGTCGAGCCCGTAGCGCCGTCGCCGGTGGCGACCCTGCCGCCAGTGGCACCGGCACCTGCTGCTCCTGCTGCCGTTGCCGAGGCAATGCCGGGCAGCGATGCCACCCTGGTTTCCCGGCCGGAGCCGGTGGCCTGCCTGCGCTGCATTGCCGGCCCCCTGCAGGGCCAGGAATTTCCCGTGGGCCAGGGCCTCATGCTGGGACGCTCGGTGGAGGCCAGCGTGGTCATCGGCGATCCCCACGTTTCCAACCGCCACGCCTGGGTCGGCCCCATCGGCGGCAAGCTGCTGCTGCGGGACAACCAGTCCACCAACGGCACCTTCCACAACGGCAACATGGCCCAGCGCGTGGGCGAGGTGACCCTGCAGGACGGGGATGTGGTGATCCTGGGCGACCAGGGCAAGGTGCGCTTCCAGGTCTTCTACCGCTGATCCCGGCTTCATGAAAAAAAAAACGGCAGCCCCAGGGCTGCCGTTTTTTTTTTCGGGCGGAAGGCCGGATTTCAGGCCAGCTGCTGGGCCACCCACAGGTAAAGGGGAATGCCGAAGAGCACGTTGAAGGGGAAGGTGAGGGCCAGGGCCGCCGCGATACCCAGGGCCGGGTTGGCTTCCGGCACCGCCAGGCGCATGGCCGTCGGTGCGGCGATGTAGGAGGCGGAGGCCGCCAGGGTCATGAGCAGCACGGTCCCGCCCACGGACAGCCCCATCCAGCTGGCGGCCAGCCAGCCCAGGGCGGCGTTGCCCAGGGGCAGGGCGATGCCGCAGGCCACCAGGAAGAACCCGGCCTTGCGCAGGTCCCCCAGGCGGGAAGCCGCCACCAGCCCCATTTCCAGGAGGAACAGGCACAGGGCGCCCTTGAAGAGGTCGGTGAAGAGGGGCTTCAGGGGCTCGGTGCCGTGGGGGCCGGCCGCCCAGCCGATGAGGATGCCGCCCAGGAGCAGCAGCACGCTCTTGTTGGCAAAGACTTCATGGATCAGCTTGCGCCAGTCCGGGCGCTCTTCGCCGCCAAGCCGGGCCAGCACGGTGGCCACCAGGATGGCGGGCGCCTCCATGAGGGCGGCCAGCAGGGCCAGATGGCCTTCGTAGGCCACCCCGCGGCTGGCCAGTACGGTGGTGCCGACGGCAAAGGTGACGACGCTGATGGAGCCGTAATGGGCGGCCAGGGAGGCCGCATCGAAGCGGTTGAAGCGCAGGCGGAAGAGGGGGAAGGCGAAGAGGGGGATGAGGGCTCCCAGGCCGATGGCCAGGGCAGCATGGGTCAGCAGGGCCGGGTCGCTGCTATGGGCGATTTCGCTGCCGCCCTTGAGGCCGATGGCCAGCAGCAGGTAGATGGAGAGGGCCTCGAAAACCGCAGTCGGCAGCTTCAGCTCGCTGCGGGCCAGGCTGGCGACAGCGCCGAGGGCGAAGAAAAAGGGGACGGCATCAAGCACGAACAGACTCCGTTTGTTTTGGTGTGGCGCATTCTGAGTCTTTTCATGTATTTGTAAAAATCATATATTTCTAAATATTGCATAGATAAATATCAATATATGTATCGGCTTGGCGGCTCCCTGCACCTGACCCTCCATCAACTGCGCCTGCTGCTGGCCACTGCCCAGGAAGGGAGCGTTTCCCGGGCGGCGGAGCGCCTGCACCTGACCCAGCCCACCCTTTCGGCCCAGCTCAAGCAGCTGGCCGAGCAGGTCGGCCTGCCCCTGCACGAGCGGGTGGGACGCCGCCTGCACCTGACGGAAGCGGGGCGCCTGGTGGCGGCCGCCGCCGCCCGGGTGGCGGAGGAGCTGGGGCAGCTGGAAAACGAGCTGGCCGTGCTGCGGGGCGACCAGGGGGGGCGGCTGCGGCTGGCAGTGGTCAGTACCGCCGAAGCCTTCATTCCCCGCCTGCTGGGGGAGTTCCGCAAGGTCCGGCCGGCGGTGGAAGTGTCCCTGGTGGTCCTGAACCGGCAGGCGGTGGTCGGCCGGCTGCTGGAGAACCAGGACGACCTGTACATCATGACCAAGCCGCCGGCGGAGACGCCGGTGAGCGCCGTTCCCTTCCTGACCAATCCGCTGGTGGTGGTGGCGGCGGCCGACCATCCCCTGGCCAAGCGCAAGCAGGTGGCGGCAGGGGCCCTGGTCGATGCGGAGTTCGTGCTGCGGGAACCGGGCAGCGGTACCCGGCTGGCGGCTGAGGAGTTCTTTGCCGCCCGGGGCGTGCAACTGCGGCCCCGGCTGGAGCTGGGCAGCAACGAGGCGGTGCGTCAGGCGGTGGCGGGGGGGCTGGGCCTGTCCGTGCTGTCGGCCCACGCCCTGGGGCCCCATCCGGAAGAACTGGGGATCGCCGTGCTGCCGGTGCGGGGCACGCCCATTCCGGCCCGCTGGCAGGTGGTGGCGCCGGCAGGCAAGCGCCTGACGCCCCTGGCCCAGGCCTTCCTGGACTATCTGCAGGAACGGGCTCCCCGGCTCGAGGCCGAGGCGGGCCAGCGTCTGGCCCTGGCGGTGGCAGGGGCTATTCCCGGTCGTTGAAGCGTGCGGCCTTCACCGGCTTGAGCAGGAAGCGGGCCGGGTCCAGGGCGTCCGCCAGATCCCCTTCCAGGGGCAGGGGATCGCCAGCCATCTGGCTGGCCAGGAATTCGCCGGCCCAGGCGGACCAGACGAAGCCCCGGGCGCCGAAGCCGCTGGCCAGCCACAGGCCGGGGCGGCGCGGCAGGGTCTGCAGGCGGGCGCCGGTTGCCGGAGCGGTGTTTTCCGGCAGGGGGCCCAGCATGGGCAGGCGGTCCGGGGAAATGGGGCGGAAGCCCACCCGGCTGCCCAGGTCTGCCGCTGCCAGGTCCTTGGCGAAGCCGGGCAGGATGAAATTGAGCTTGGCCAGGTTGTCCTGCTGCTCTTCCAGGCGCGGCTGGGGGTCTTCATCCCCGGCCAGGAAGGAGGCGCCGCAGACCCGCAGGCCGTCCAGGGCCGGCGTCACGTAGCCAAGGCGGCACACCACCATGTCGAGGGGCGGCGTGGCCGTCTCCGGCACCAGGGTGGCCTGGCCCCGGGCGCTGCGCAGGGGCAGCCAGTCGCAGCCCCCCAGGCGCCTGGCGTCGGCGGCATTGGCCAGCACCACCTGGTCGGCCTCAGCCAGCAAGGTGCCGTCGGCGGCGTAGGCGGCCCAGCCGTCGGCGCCGGCCTGCAGTTTTTCCACCCGCTGGCCGTAGCGTTGCTCGATGGCCGGATGGGCCTGCAGGTTGGCCTGGCACAGGCTGGGGGGCATGCCCCAGCCACCGCCGGGGAAATGCCAGCCGCCCACCGATACCGGCCAGCCGATGAGGCGGGAGGCCTCGGCCGCGTCCACGTAACGGAACAGCTCGGGGGCGGCGAAGGTTTCGGCCACCTGGCGCTGGGTGGCTTCGTGGGTCTTGTCCCGGGCCAGGTGCAGGACGCCGCTGGCGCCCCAGCGCACCGGCAGGCCGGCGGCGGAGAGGGCCAGCAGGTGGCGGCGGGTGTACAGGAAGGCGCTGCGGGTAAGGCGGGAGAGGCGGTTGTCGTCCAGGCTGGGCAGGGGGCGCAGGACCCCGACCCGGTTGCCGGAGGCGCCGCAGCCGGGGCCCTCGGCCTGATCCAGCAGGGTCACCTGGTAGCCCCGCTCCGCCAGGCGGTGGGCCGTGGAGGTGCCGGCGAAACCGGCGCCGATGACCAGGATGCGCTTGCCCGGCATCACCGTCCGGCGCACGCCTGGGCCCCGGTACTGGCCCTGCAGCATGTCCCGCTTGCCGCCGAAACCGGGGGCCTTGTCGCTGACGAAACCGACGGCCTGCAAGCCTTCGCGCACTCCGGCGGCCACCGACCAGGTGGCCAGGGTGGCGCCGGCGGCGGCGCAGCGGGCCAGGCCGCGGAAGACGAAGGGGGACCACAGGTCCGGATTCTTGGCCGGGGCGAAACCGTCCAGGTAGAAGGCGTCGGCGGCCAGCCGCAACTGGGGCAGCAGGCTCTGGGCGTCGCCGAAGAAAAGGGTCAGGCTGACCCGGCCGCCGGCAAAATGCAGGCGGTGCACGCCGGGGGTGAGCAGGGGCCACTGGGCCCGCAGCTCGGCCGCCAGGTCTGCCAGCTCGGGATGGGCGGCGTGCAGTTCGCCCAGGTCGGCGGCGCTGAAGGGATGCTTTTCCAGGGAGACGAAATGCAGGCGCCGGCAGGCGGCCGGATCGTCCCGCCAGGCGGCCCAGGTGGCGAGGAAATTGAGACCGATGCCGAAGCCGGTCTCGACGATGGTGAAGCTTTCCCGCTGCTGCCAGCGCCGGGGCAGGCCGTTGCCGGCGAGGAAGACGTGGCGGGCCTGGCCCAGGGCCCCGGCGGCGGTGTGGTAGATGTCGTCGTAGTCCGGCGAGTAGGGCACGCCGGCGTCGTTGCGGCAGAGGCGGGCGGGAACGAGGGGCCGGTAGGCGTCGGGATTGGCGTCGGCGACTAAATGGGGGGCAGGGGAGGCGGGCGTGCTCATGGGGGCGGATTGTCGCACGCCCCCATGGGGCCGTTAAGCCCGGGCTTCAGTCGGCGCTGCGCAGGATGCCGTCGCTGACCTTGACCCGGTCGCCCTGGCGCCAGGCCGGGGGATTGGCCTCGGTGAAGCGCTGGGTGGTACCGTCGTCGAAGCGCACCGTGATCTGGTATTCCATGTTGCTGCGGGCGTTCTTTTCCACCTGGTGCCCGGCGTAGGCGCCACCGGCGGCACCGAGGACGGCCATGGCGGTGCGGCCCTTGCCGCCTCCCACCTGGTTGCCCAGGAGACCGCCGAGGACGCCGCCGGCGACGGCGCCCAGGCCCGTGCCTTCACCGGGCTTCTTCACTTCCATGATGCTTTCGATGACGCCGCAGTCCTTGCATACCGGTGCCGCAGCCTTGGCCGGCACGGCTTCGCCTTGGGCCACGGTGGCAGCTGCCGGCTGTTCCTTGGTCACGGGCTTGGCCCGCTTGACGCTTTCCTTGGGCTTGCTGGCGGCCACCGGCGTCGCCGTCCTGGCGGCGGCCGGGGGGGCGGCTTCAGCCGGGGGCGTGGTGGCGGCCGGGGCTGCGATCGTTGCCGGGGCAGGTTCTGCGGCGGCCATGGTGGCACTGGGCGTTTCCGCCGGCTTGTTTTGGCCTGGGGCCGGCAGGATGCCGGTGAGGACGCCGACACCGGCCAGGCTGAGGGCGGTGACGGAAACGGCGGCGATCTTGATCAGGGGATGGAGGGCTTTGACTTCCATGGCGTTGCTCCGGGGGCGAATGAGGGATTCCATGGCTATTAGAACGCCTTGCCCGGCCTTTGGCCGACCGGGGAAACAGATTGTTACCTTTGTTAATGCTTCTTGCCGCAAGGGGGGGCGATGTGCCCCAAGGCCGGTTTTTCGGCGTAGATACAATCGATTCGCTTTCCCTGGGGGCTTCAAGCCGATAAAATCCACCCTTCATAAAAAGGGGCCGGGGGCTCCTTGCCATAGAGCATCGAACAACAAGAAACGTTCAGGGGTGGTGTGCATGCCTTTCAAGGCGCGTCTTTCTGCGCTGCTGGCGCTGGCTTCGTGCAGCGCCGCCTGTTTGCTCCAGGAACCGGCCCGTGCGGCCGGGGATGAGCCCGTGGCGGCCGAGCTGGCCAGCCTGTCCACCCTTTCCATCGAAGAGCTGCTGCGCACGGAAGTCAGTTCCGTGCTCAAGCACCCTTCCGAACTGGCCCAGGCGCCGGCTGCCACCACCGTGCTGCGGCGGGAGGACATCCAGCGCCTCGGCGCCACCACCCTGCCGGACCTGCTGCGCACCGTGCCAGGCCTGCACGTGGCCCAGATCGACGGCAACAAGTGGGGCGTCTCCGCCCGGGGCTTCAACGGCTTTTTCGGCGGCAAGCTGCTGGTGCTGATCGACGGCCGCAGCATCTACAACTCCATCTATTCCGGCGTTTTCTGGGACGCCTACGACATCGCCCTCGACGACATCGCCCGCATCGAGGTGGTGCGGGGGCCGGGGGCCGCCCTGTGGGGCGCCAACGCGGTCAATGGGGTGATCAACATCGTCACCCGCTCCGCCCACGAGACCCAGGGCGGCCAGGCGACCCTGGCGGTGGGTAACGTGGAAAAGGGCATGGCCAACGTGCGCTGGGGCAGCACCACGGAGGAGGGCGGTGCCTGGCGCCTCTACGCCCGCAGCCGCAGCCGGGACGACCACCAGTCCCTCACCGGCAGCGGTGCCGGCGACACCTGGCGCGCCGACCGCATCGGCTTCCGCGCCGACAGCGCCGCCGGCAGCGACACCTGGATGGTCAACGGCGAGGCCTACCAGGGACATAGCGGCGGTGCTCCCTATCCCCTGTCCACGGCCAACGACATTTCCGGCCAGCACCTGCTGGGCCGTCTCAGCCGCCGCCTGGGCGATGGCTCCCAGTTGCAGGTGCAGTCCTATGTGGACCACTCCTGGCGCCGGGAGCCCTCTTCCGGCGCGGTGCTGGAAGAGACCGTGGCGGACGTGGATCTGCAGCACACGGTCAACCTGAACCCGGCCCACCGGCTGGTGTGGGGCGGCGGCTGGCGCCAGTACCGTTTCGACTCGGTGAGTTCGGCCAAGCTCTCCTTCAGCCCGGTCAGTTCCCAGCGCACCGTCACCAACCTGTTTGTCCAGGACGAGTGGAGCGTCATCCCGGAAACCCTGCAGATCATCGCCGGGGCCAAGCTGGAGCGGGTTCCCGACCACGGCAGCGAATGGCAGCCCAACCTGCGGGTGGTGTGGAACGCCGCCGCCGGCCACACCCTGTGGGCCGGCACGGCCCGGGCGGTGCGTTCCCCCAACCAGGTGGATACGGCCATCCGCTTCAACGGCCCCGGAGTCGGGCCTTTGCCGGCCGTCGGCAATCCGGCCTTCCGCCCGGAGCGGCTGCGCAGCCTGGAGGCCGGCTGGCGGGTTCAGCTGACGCCGAACCTGAGCAGCGATGTGTCGGTCTATCAGAACCATTACAAGGACCTGCAGACCATCGAGTTCGATGGCGCCAGTTCCATGATGTACTTCAACAACGCCCAGGGCCGCACCCGGGGCCTGGAATGGGCGCTGGACTGGCAGGCGGCGGCCCACTGGCAGCTGCGCGGCGGCTTCACCCTGTACCGGGAGGCCCTGGACTACAGCAGCCGGCCCGCCGGCCCGGCCCTGATCTCCTTCCAGGGCGGCTTTCCCCGGGAGCAGCTGTTCATCCGCTCCCTCTGGGACCTGTCCCGCAACCAGCGCCTGGACCTGACCTGGCGCGGCGTCGGCCCCATGGACCAGCGCGGCGTCGCCGGCTACGGCACCTTCGACCTGCGCTGGACCCGGCGCCTGGACCGGCGCAGCGAAA
The DNA here is from genome assembly GCF_009177135.1 of Azospira sp. I09. Lineage (NCBI taxonomy): Bacteria > Pseudomonadati > Pseudomonadota > Betaproteobacteria > Rhodocyclales > Rhodocyclaceae > Azospira > Azospira sp. I09. The sequence continues at coordinate 520,473 of NZ_AP021844.1, forward strand.
TCTCCCTGATCGGACGCAATCTCCTGGGGCCCAAGCACCGGGAATTCGGCGACCAGCCTTTCTTCCAGGAAACCGTGTTGCGCCGGGAACTCAGCGTCGTGCTGAGCTGGGGCTTCTGACGTGAGGCGTTGCCTGCTGCTGCTCTGCTGCTGGCCCCTGTGGGCGCTGGCCAACCCGCCCTCGGAGGCGGCGGTGAAGGCGGCCCTGGTGGCCAATCTGGCCAACTACGCGGAGTGGGGCGAGGGCAACTGGTCGGTCAGGCACACCCTGATCTGCGTCGCCGGCCGAGGGCCGGTGGTCGATTCCCTGCTCGCCCTGGACAGCCAGACCCTGCTCGGGCGGCGCATCGGCGTCTCTCCCCGCAGCCGCCCGGCCGAGGCCCGGGACTGCCAGGTGCTGTTCCTCGGCGACGCCCCCGGGCGCAGCCAGGGGGACTGGGACCTGGAGTGGACCCAGGCCCTGGCGACGGCGCCGGTGCTGACGGTGTGCGAAGGCGAGGACCTGGTCAGCCAGGGCTGCATGGTGGGCCTGGCCCGGGAAGGCACCCAGGTTGCCTTCGACGTCAATCTTGCGGCCCTGCGCCGCGCCAACATCCGGCTCAGCGCCCATCTCCTGCGCCTGGCCCGCACCATTTACGGAAGGCCACGATGATGCGCCGTAGATTCCGCTCCCTGCCCATCGGCGAAAAGCTGCGCCTGGTCCTCATGCTGGTGGCCGCCTCGGCCCTGCTGGTCTATGCCAGCCTGACCCTGATCCACGGCCTGCGCGAGGTGGAGCAGTTCAACCGGGAAAACCTGCAGGCCCTGCTCGACGTCACCGCCCGCAACCTGGAGGCGCCCCTGGTCTTCAACGACGGCAAGGCGGCCCAGGATACCCTGCGGGCCCTCTCCGCCGACCCGGCGGTAATCGAGGTGCTGGTCAGCGATGCCCAGGGCCAGCTCTTCGCCCGCTACCTGCGCGGCAACCCCCTGCAGCAGGAGCGCCTGGCCTGGCTGCCGGCCTCCTGGAACCGCATCCGGGAGAGCCGGGAAATCGTCTTCCGCAGCGGCGTGGTCGGCCACATCGAGCTGCTGGCCAGCCGCGACGGCTATTGGGATGCGGTGGGCCGGGGCGCCCTCATCTGGCTGCTGGTGACGGTGCTTTCCATGCTCGCTGCGGTGCTGGCGGCACGCCGCCTGCAGCACATCATCGCCGCCCCGGTGGTGCGCCTGGAGCAGGCCACCCGGGATATCACCCGGCACAAGCGCTTTTCCCTGCGGGTGGAGCGGGAGGAGAGCGGCAGCGAGGACGAGGTGGGCCGCCTCATCGACAGTTTCAATGCCATGCTGGCGGAGATCGAGCAGCGGGACGAACGCCTGGCCCGCTACCGGGAATCCCTGGAGGAAATGGTGGCCTCCCGCACCGAGGAACTGACCCATTCCCGGGATGCGGCGGAGGAGGCGAGCCGGGTCAAGAGCCGCTTCCTCGCCACCATGAGCCACGAGATCCGCACCCCCCTCAACGGCGTGCTGGGCATGATCCGCCTGTTGCAGACCACGGCCCTCTCCGGCGACCAGCGGCGCATGACCGAGGCCGCCCTGCGTTCCGGCGAAACCTTGCTCAACGTGCTCAACGACGTGCTCGATTTTTCCAAGATCGAGGCCGGCAAGCTGACCGTGGATGCGGTGCCCTTCGACCTGGCCGACACCGTGGAGAGCGCCGCCCTGCTGCTGGCGCCCAATGCCCGGGAAAAGGGCCTGGAGCTGGCGGTGCATCTCAAGGGCGAACTGCCCGTGACCCTGGCGGGGGACCCTAACCGGCTCAAGCAGGTGCTCTTCAACCTGCTCGGCAATGCGGTCAAATTCACCGAGCAGGGCGAAGTCTGCCTGCGGGTGGAGCGCAGTCCGGGGGCCGCCGGCGACAGCCGGGAGCGGGGCGATGTGATCCTGCTGCGCTTCACCGTGCGCGACACCGGGCCCGGCATTCCCGAATCGGAGCAGGGCAAGCTGTTCCAGGCCTACTCCCAGACCAGCGCCGCCTCCCAGACGCCGGCCGAGATCGAGGAAGCCGCCAGCCGGCGGGCCGAAGGCACGGGCCTGGGCCTGGCCATCAGCCGGGAGCTGGTGCGTCTGATGGGGGCCAGGGACCTGACCGTCTCCAGTCGTCCCGGCGAGGGCTGCGAATTCAGTTTCGAACTGCCTTTCCATGTGGTGCGGGACAACCCCACCGGCATCCACTATCCGGGCTTCCGCCTGGTGCTGCTGGAACCCCAGCCCACCCTGGCCCTGATCCTGCAGGACTACGCCCAGAGCCTGGGCCTGGACTGCCGCCTGGCCCGCAATGCCGCCGAGGCGGAGCGGCTCCTGGGCGAGGGCGCGGCCCAGGCGGTGCTGGCCGACCTGTGCTACCTGCAACTGCCCGAGGCCACCTGGCAGGACTGGCACCGCCGCTGCGGCGGCGTGTGGATCGCCCTCTCCGACTTCGGCGCCAGCACCCTGGAAGGGGAACTGGCCCAGGTCTTTGCCCAGCGCCTGTCGAAGCCGGTGTCGCGCAAGGAATTCGTGCGCAGCATCGGCCAGGCCTTCATGGTGGCGCCCCGGGGTGCCGAGCTGCCGCCGGCTGCCGGCTGGCAGGGGGCCGCCTGGCGCCCGGCCGCCGCTGCGGTGCCGAACCGGCCCCGCTTCCACGGCAAGGTGCTGCTGGTGGAGGACAACCTGACCAACCAGGAGGTGACCCGGGGCCTGCTGCAGGTCTTCGGCTGCCAGGTGGAGGTGGCCAACCACGGCCGGGAGGCCCTGGAAAAATGGGCCGAGCGGGATTTCGACCTGATCCTCATGGATTGCCAGATGCCGGTCATGGACGGCCTCACCGCCTCGCGGGAGCTGCGTCAGCGGGAGATCCAGGCGGGCCGGCTGCCCACCGCCATCATCGCCCTCACCGCCAATTCCTTCGCCGAGGACCGGCAGCGCTGCCTGGCCGCCGGCATGAACGGCTTCCTGCCCAAACCCTTCGACGAGCTGGCCCTGGTGGCCCTGCTCACCGACTGGCTGGGACCGCCGGAAGGCGGCGCCCAGGTGCGGGTCCAGGCCCGGCCGGAGCGGGAGGCGGGAGCCCTGCTGGACGCGGCGGTGCTGGACGCCATTGCCGCGCGCCAGGAAGAGGCGGGGGAGGTGCGCAGCATCTTCCTGGCCCGCTTCGTTTCCACCTTCCTTGCCCAGGCCAGCCAGGCCCTGCAGAACATGGCCCAGGACGACCTGGCGGCGGCCCGGGAGGCGGCCCACAGCCTCAAGTCCGCTGCTGCCAGCATCGGTGCCCGGCCCCTGTCCGAACTGGCGGCCCGGGTCGAGGCGGCCGCCCGGGAAGGGCAGGCGGCCGAAGTGCGGCGCCTGGGCGAGAGCCTGCCCCAACTCCTGGCCGATACCCGCAGCGCCCTGGAACGCTACATGGAGCAGGGCGGCCACTAGGGCGGCCACTAGGGCGGCGGAGCGCCTGCCGGGCCGGAGTCCGGGCCGCGGCCGCAGGCAAGAAAAAAGGCGCGGGGCCTTGCGGCCACCGCGCCTTTTTTATCGACTCCGGGCGGAGTCGATAGGGTTCGGCGTTCAGTCTTCCTTGCGCATCTGGGGGAAGAGGATGACGTCCCGGATGTTGGCGGTGTCGGTGAGCAGCATGACCAGGCGGTCGATGCCGATGCCGCAGCCGCCGGTGGGGGGCAGGCCGAATTCCAGGGCTTTGATGTAGTCGGCGTCGTAGAACATGGCTTCCTCGTCGCCGGCATCCTTGGCCTTGGCCTGCTCCAGGAAGCGGGCGGCCTGGTCCTCCGGATCGTTCAGCTCGGAGAAGCCGTTGGCGATTTCCCGGCCGACGATGAACAGCTCGAAGCGCTCGGTGATTTCCGGATTGCTGTCGGAGGCCCGGGCCAGGGGGGAGACTTCCACCGGGTAGTCGATGATGAAGGTGGGGTCCCACAACTGGCTTTCCGCCACTTCCTCGAACATCAGCAGCTGCAGGGCGCCCAGGCCCATGCCGGGCTTCACCGCGACCTTCATCTCGCCCAGCTTCTTCTTCAGCCACTCGGCGTCGTTCAGCTCGGCCTCGGAGTAGCCGGGGCACTGGGCACGTACGGCCTGGACCATGGTCAGGCGGGCGAAGGGCTTGGACAGGTCCAGCTCCCGGCCCTGGTACTGGAACACCTCGGTGCCCAGGGCGTCGCGGGCGGCGTGGCGCAGCAGGCCTTCGGTGAAGTCCATGAGGAGCTTGTAGTCGGCATAGGCCTCGTAGAACTCCATCATGGTGAATTCGGGGTTGTGGCGGGTGGAGAGGCCTTCGTTGCGGAAGTTGCGGTTAACTTCAAAGACCTTCTCGAAGCCGCCCACCACCAGGCGCTTCAGGTACAGCTCCGGCGCGATGCGCAGGAACAGTTCCATGTCCAGGGCGTTGTGGTGGGTGATGAAGGGCTTGGCCGAGGCACCGCCGGGGATGGGGTGCATCATGGGCGTTTCCACTTCCAGGAAGTGGTGGCTGATCATGTAGTTGCGGATGGACTGGATCATCCGGCTGCGGGCCACGAAGGTGAACCGGGAGGACTCGTTCATGATCAGGTCGAGATAGCGCTGGCGGTGGCGCTGTTCCATGTCGGTCAGACCGTGGAACTTCTCCGGCAGGGGGCGCAGGGCCTTGGACAGCAGGCGGATCTCGGAGACCTGGATGGTCAGTTCGCCGGTGCGGGTCTTGAACAGGGTGCCTTCGGCACCGACGATGTCGCCGATGTCCCAGTGCTTGAAGTCGTCATAGGCTTCGGCGCCCACCAGGTCCACCTTGACGTAGAGCTGGATGCGGCCGGAAACGTCCTGGATGGTGGCGAAGCTGGCCTTGCCCATGAGGCGGCGCAGCATGATGCGGCCGGCGACCTTGACGCTGATGGGGGCCGCTTCCAGTTCCTCGGCGGTTTTCTCGCTGTACAGCTCGTCGAGGCGGCCGGCGGTGTTCTCGCGGCGGAAGTCGTTGGGGTAGGCCTTGCCGCTCTCGCGCCACTTGGCCAGCTTGGCCCGGCGCTCGGCGATGAGCTGATTCTCGTCCTGGGGTTGTGCGGTCTGTTCGGTCATGGTCGTCTGCCTGATGTTTTATTCGCTTACACGCCTTGCTTGAGGCTGGCCTGGATGAAGTCGTCGAGGTCGCCGTCGAGTACGGCCTGGGTGTTACCCGTTTCGAAGTTGGTGCGCAGGTCCTTGATGCGGGACTGGTCCAGCACGTAGGAGCGGATCTGGTGGCCCCAGCCGATGTCGGACTTGGCGTCTTCCAGCTTCTGCTGCTCGGCCTGCTGCTTGCGCAGTTCGAATTCGTAGAGGCGGGCCCGCAGCATCTGCCAGGCTTCGTCCCGGTTGCGATGCTGGGAACGGTCGTTCTGGCACTGCACCACGATGCCGGTGGGCACGTGGGTCAGACGCACGGCGGAGTCGGTCTTGTTGATGTGCTGACCGCCGGCGCCGGAGGCGCGGTAGGTATCGGTGCGCACGTCCGCCGGGTTGATGTCGATCTCGATGGAGTCGTCCACTTCCGGATAGACGAACACGGAAGTGAAGGAGGTGTGGCGGCGGGCGTTGGAGTCGAAGGGGCTCTTGCGCACCAGGCGGTGGATGCCGGTCTCGGTGCGCAGCATGCCGTAGGCGTAGTCGCCGGCGATGCGCAGGGTGGCGCTCTTGATGCCGGCCACGTCGCCTTCGGATTCTTCCAGCACCTGCACGTCGAAACCCTTGCGCTCGGTGTAGCGCAGGTACATGCGCAGCAGCATGGAAGCCCAGTCCTGGGCCTCGGTACCGCCGGCGCCGGCCTGGATTTCCAGGAAGCAGGGATTCGGGTCCTGGGGATTGTTGAACATGCGGCGGAATTCCAGGGCCGCCACCTTGGCCTCGATGGCCTCGTTGTCGGCCGCCACGGCGGCCACGGTGTCGAAGTCGCCTTCTTCACGGGCGATCTCGAACAGCTCCTTGCCGTCGGCCAGACCCTGGGCCACTTCCTGCAGGGTCACCACCACGCCTTCCAGGGCCTTCTTTTCCCGGCCCAGGTCCTGGGCGCGCTTGGCGTCGTCCCAGACGTCGGGACTTTCCAGTTCCCGGGAGACTTCGACTAGACGGACTTCCTTGGTGTCGTAGTCAAAGATACCTCCGAAGTTCCGCCGACCGGGATTCCAGGTCGGCAAGCTTGTTGGCGATGGCGTTGAGCTGTTCCGCTTCCATGTTCTTGGCTGTTCTGCTGGGAAAACCGGCAATTATACACTTTGCACCGGGCTCCCGGTGGCCGCGACGATGCAAGGAAGGCGGGCAAAGGAGTAAACTCCGTAGCCCCTTTTCTTCCGGGTTGCCGCCGGTGTCCCTCCCCACCTCCAGTTTCGAACGTCTGCCCCGCCAGGGGCTCCTGCTGCTGGCCGCCCTGGCCCTGGGCTGGGGCTTCAACTGGCCGGTGATGAAAGTGGTGCTGTCCGAAGTGCCGCCCCTCTATTTCCGCGGCAGCTGCCTGCTGCTGGGCGGCCTCGGCATCCTGGCCATCGCCCGGGCCGGCGGCGGCAGCATCCGGGTACCCCGCAGCCGCTGGGGCCGCCTGGCCCTGGTGACCCTGACCAACATCGTCGGCTGGAATGTCCTCGCCATCTACGGCGTCGGCCTGCTGCCCTCGGGACGGGCTGCCCTCTTGGGCTACACCATGCCCCTGTGGAGCGTGCTGCTGTCGGTGTGGCTTCTCGGCGAGCGGCTGACGGCGGGCCGCATCGTGGCCCTGCTGCTGGGCCTGGCCGGGGTCGGGGTGCTCATGGGCGACAGCCTGGAAGGCATGCTGCGGGCGCCGGTGGGGGTGGCCTGCATGGTCGGCGCGGCGTGGAGCTGGGCCCTCGGGGTGGTGCTGCTGAAGCGTCTGCCGGTGGGGCTGTCCACCACCGCCCTGACGGGCTGGATGATGGTCCTGGGCGGCCTGCCCATGCTGGCGGTGGCGCTTCCCCTGGAAACCTCGCGCCTGGCCTGGCCCTCGTTCTGGCCGGCCTTCGGCGTCTCCTACAACGTCTTCGTCGCCTTCATGTTCTGCTACTGGGCCTGGAACCGCATCGTGCTGATGGTGCCGGTGGCGGTGTCCTCCCTGTCCTCCCTGGTGACGCCCCTCATCGGCGTCCTCGGCGGAGCCCTGATCCTGGGGGAGCAGCCCGGCTGGCGGGAAGGGGTGGCGGCCCTGCTGATCCTGGCGGCGGTGGGCGCGGTGTCCGTGAAGCGCAGCTAGACCGCGTTTGGCGCCCGGGCGGGCGTCGCGGCCCGGGGCGAAGGCTGGAAATCACCTGCCCTGGGAGCCAGCATTCACGCGACTTTCCCGGCAGGTTGCCTGGGAAGGCCCGTCCCTTCTGCTCCTCAGGCCGGGGCGCAGTGCTCCACCACCAGCTGGGGCGTCTGCACCCCGTTGTAGTCGTTGATGGTCAGGCGGTAGGCCAGGCGGGCCCGGGGGCCGGGATTTTCCGTGGCGTTGAACTGGATCGCCTCCAGCACCGACCGCTCCTTCTTCAGGCGCAGCTTGAGGTGCTTGTCCTTCAGCACCCGTTGGCTTTCCACCTCGAACACATCCTCGAACAACGGTGCCGGGAAGCCCTGGCCCCACACTTCGCCGGCCAGCATTTCCGCCACCTGCAGGGAGATGTAGCCGGCCTCCAGGGCGCCGTCCGTCTCCAGGGTGCGGGTCAGGTCCGCCGGGTTGAGCAGTTCGTCGGCCACCTGGGCGAAGAGGCTTTTGAATTCCTCAAAGCGTTCCTCCATCAGGGTGGCGCCGGCGGCCATGGCGTGGCCGCCGAAGCGCAGCAGGATGCCGGGGGCCCGCTTGGAGACGAGATCCAGGGCATCCCGCAGGTGCAGGCCGGGGATGGAGCGGCCGGAACCCTTGATCTGGCCGTCGTCGCCCCGGGCGAAGGCGAACACCGGGCGGTGTAGCTTTTCCTTGATGCGGGAGGCCAGGATGCCGACCACGCCCTGGTGCCAGTCCGGGTCGAAAAGGGCGACGCCGGCGCCGCTGGCCTCCAGGTCGAAGTTTTCCAGGTGGATGAGGGCCTGTTCCTGCATGCCGGCCTCGATCTCGCGCCGCTCCCGGTTGAGCTGGTCCAGCTGCTGGGCGATGTTGGCGGCCCGGGCCTCGTCGTCGGTGATGAGGCATTCGATGCCTAAGCTCATGTCCGAGAGGCGGCCGGCGGCGTTGAGGCGGGGGCCGACGGTGAAGCCCAGGTCGAAGGCGGAGGCGGTCTGCAGATTGCGTCCGGCGGCACGGAAGAGGGCGCGGATGCCCGGCGTCAGCTTGCCTTCGCGCATGCGCTTCAGACCCTGGGCCACCAGGATGCGGTTGTTGTGGTCCAGCTTGACCACGTCGGCCACCGTGCCCAGGGCCACCAGGTCCAGCAGGCAGGAGAAGTTGGGCTCGGGGCGCTCCGGGCCGAAGGCGCCGCGGCGGCGCATCTCGGCGCGCAGGGCCAGGGCCACGTAGAACATGACGCCGACTCCCGCCAGGGCCTTGCTGGGGAAGGTGCAGCCGGGCTGGTTGGGATTGACGATGCAGTCGGCCTCCGGCAGGGTCTCGGCCGGCAGGTGGTGGTCGGTGATGAGAGTGGCGATGCCCAGCTGGCGCGCCGCTTCCACCCCTTCGATACTGGCGATGCCGTTGTCCACGGTGACCAGCAGGTCCGGCTGGCGCTCTGCCGCCAGTTCGACGATCTGGGGCGAGAGGCCGTAGCCGTGAATGAAGCGGTCGGGTACCAGGTAGTCCACCGTGCCGCCCAGGAGGCGCAGGGCGCGCACGGCCACGGCGGTGGCGGTGGCGCCGTCGCAGTCGTAGTCGCCGACGACGAGGATGCGGGCCTCGGCCTCGATGGCATCGGCCAGGAGGATGGCGGCCTCTTCGGTGCCGGTGAGCTGGCTCGGGGGAATCAGGCTTTTCAGGTCGTAATCCAGCTCGGCCTTGTGCTTGATGCCCCGGGCGGCGTAGATGCGGGCCAGGAGCGGGTGCAGGCCTTCCTGCTCCAGTTGCCACTGGGGGCGGGGCGGGACGGGGCGGGCGATGAGCTGGGTCATGACGGTGACTTTGGGGAAATTGGGGGCGGTCGGGGCCTAGGCGGCGGCCAGGCGGCGGGCCAGCTGCTGCAGGGCTTCGGGCTTGCCGGCGAGGAAGGAGAAAAAGGAGGAAAAGAGGCCGCCCTTGATCTGGCGCGGGCTCGCCTGCCAGGTCAGGTCACCGTAGCTGGTGCCAGCCACCACTTCCAGCTGGCTGAGGCGCCCCTTGGCCAGGGCCGTCTTGAGGGGGGCGAACCAGCGGCTTTCCAGGTCCGCCAGGGCGTCGCGCCAGGCCTGGGCATCCTGGTCCTGGGCCGCCTGCAGCAGGTCGTCGAGGCACACCAGATGGCGTTCTGCAGCCGGCCCGGCCTGCAACAGGGCGTGGGCTGAGGCGGGCAGGGGATGGTGCTGCAGACCGGCGGCCCGGGCCAGTCCCCGGGGCAGGGGCTGGTTGCTCCAGATGGCGCCTGCCTGCGGGGCCGCTGCCGCTGCTGCCAGACTGCCGGCGCCCCACAGCCAGAGGCCGTTCACGGCAGGCAGGCCCCGCTCGCCCCGGGCTTCGTTCACCGGGTGGCTGTGCAGCAGCATCTGTATTTCGTTCATCAGGGCCAGCAGGCGGCGCGACGGCAGGTCCGCCGGGGTCGGCAGGTTGAGGCGGCGGCCGGCGGCGGCGGAAAGGGGCGGCAGGGCGTCCCCGGGCAGTTCGGCCGCCCAGGGCGTCTCCAGGCTCACATACCAGCGGCTGGCCGTCACCGGGTGGAAGCTGGCCTCGCCCGCATAGTGGGCGTTGAGGCTGGCGGCCAAGGTTTCGACTTCGGCGGCTTGCAGGTCCAGTTCCCGGCTGTCGGCGACGATGATCTCTTCCTGGTGCAGGCGCAGGTGGATGGGGTCGGCACAGAGCCAGATGCCGGTGTCCGGCGCCAGGGCGGCACCGTCCTCTCCCAGCAGGCGCAGGGCGCCCAGGGGTTGCGGCGTCGGGCCCAGCCAGCGGGCCGCCTGGGCCTCGGCGGCCAGGGCCGGGCGGCGTTGCAGTTCGCTCCGTTGCAGCAGGGTGGCCAGGGCCGGGCAATCCAGGGCCTGCCAGGCCAGGTCGTCTTCCGGTTCGGGCCACAGCAGTTCGGGAACGAGGAGGGTGAGGCGCATGGGCAAAGCCTGGCTGGAAAAGAAGAATATGGGGGAAAACAAGGAGAATGCGGCGGGGCCGATCGAGGCGACATTTGGTGCTGGTCCGGGAGCTGCGGCCAGCCTTTGAGCCGGGTCCGGGGCCGCCGGCACCTGCCCGCTGCGTATTGCCGCAAGTGGCCAAAAGCGGGCAAAAGTGTAGCATAGCGCCTTTGCTTTTCAGCCCGTTCCCGCGGGCCTCCCCTCGGCATGAAACTGCCCTACGAACTCCTGGTCGGCCTGCGTTATACCCGGGCCAAGCGCCGCAACCATTTCATCTCCTTCATTTCCCTCATTTCCATGGCCGGCATCGCCCTCGGCGTCGCGGCCCTGATCGTGGTGCTGTCGGTGATGAACGGCTTCCAGAAGGAGCTGCGTACCCGCATCCTGGGGGTGGCTTCCCACATCCAGGTCACCGCCATCAACGGCGAGCTGCACAACTGGCTGGAGGTGGGGCGGCAGACCCTGCAGCATCCGGAAGTGAAGGCGGCGGCGCCCTTCGTCCAGGCCCAGGCCATGCTCTCCCGGGACGAAACGGTGCGCGGCACCCTGGTGCGGGGCATCATCCCCGAGCTGGAGGACAAGGTGGCGGACTTTGGCCGCTTCATGAAGGCGGGCAAGCTGGAGAACCTGCAGCCCGGCAGTTTCGGCATCGTCCTCGGCAGCGACCTGGCCAATGCCATGGGCGTCACCCTGGAGGACAAGGTGACCCTGATCGCGCCCCAGGGCACCGTGACCCCGGCCGGGGTGGTGCCCCGGCTGCGCTCCTTCACCGTGGTCGGCATCTTCGAGGCCGGCATGTATGAATACGATTCGGGCCTGGCCCTCATCGACATGAGCGATGCCCAGCTGCTGTACCGCCTGGGCGACGGCGTCTCCGGCGTGCGCCTGAAGCTGGACGACCTGTTCCGCGCCCCCCGGGTGGCCCGGGAACTGGTGCCCCTGATCCAGGAGGATGCCTACATCTCCGACTGGACCCGCAGCCACGCCAACTTCTTCCGCGCCGTGCAAATCGAGAAAAACATGATGTTCATCATTCTTTCCCTGATTGTGGCCGTGGCAGCATTCAACATCGTTTCCACCCTGGTCATGGCGGTCACCGACAAGCAGGCGGACATCGCCATCCTGCGCACCCTGGGGGCCAGCCCGGGCAGCATCATGGCGGTCTTCGTGGTCCAGGGCGCCCTCATCGGCGTCATCGGCCTGGGCCTGGGGGTGGTCGGCGGCGTCGCCCTGGCCCTCAACATCGACGTGGTGGTGCCCTTCATCGAGCGGGTGCTGGGCACCCAGTTCCTGGCCAAGGACGTGTATTACATCTCCCAGCTGCCATCGGAACTGCAGTGGGGCGACGTCACCGGTATCACCGCCATCGCCTTCGTGCTGGCCCTGGCGGCAACCCTCTACCCGAGCTGGCGCGCTTCCCGCGTCAATCCGGCGGAGGCCCTGCGTTATGAATGAGGCAGCGATGGCAAGTGCGGCAGCAGTAGCGGAAAGTGCGATGGAGAATAGGGCCAGCGATACGGCCGTGCTGGCCTGCCAGGGCCTGTCCAAGGTCTATCGCCAGGGCGACCTGGAAGTGCCGGTGCTGACCCGCATCGACCTTTCCCTGCAGCCCGGTGAGCGCCTGGCGGTGGTGGGTTCCTCCGGCTCGGGCAAGAGCACCCTGCTGCACCTCCTGGGCGGGCTGGACCGGCCCACCGCCGGCACGGTGCGGCTCAAGGGCGCCGATCCCTTCAGCCTGTCCGAGGCGGCCCGGGGCGAGTGGCGCAACCGCTACCTGGGCTTCGTGTACCAGTTCCACCACCTGCTGGCGGAATTCACGGCCCTGGAGAACGTGGCCATGCCCCTGCTCATCCGCCGCCTGCCCCGGGCCGAGGCGGAAAGCCAGGCCGAGGCCATGCTGCAGAAAGTCGGGCTGGGCCATCGCCTGCACCACCTGCCGTCGGAACTGTCCGGCGGCGAGCGGCAGCGGGCGGCCATCGCCCGGGCCCTGGTGACCCGCCCGGCCTGCGTGCTGGCCGATGAACCGACGGGCAACCTGGACCGTCATACGGCGGAGCAGGTGTTCGACCTGATGCTGGAAGTGAGCCGGGAGCAGGGCACCGCCTTCGTCATCGTCACCCACGATCCGGCCCTGGCGGCCCGGGCCGACCGCACGGTGCACCTGGCCGACGGCATGTTCCTGGAGGAGCCCCGGTAAGCGACCTGTTTTGGCATTGCCCGTAGCAAATACTAAAAAAAGACCCGAGGGAGAAAGGCGGCGCAGACCGCAAGACGCTGTTCAACCTGGAGCCTAAAAAAATGATGCAAATCCTGTTTGCACCGGCCATTGCCTTGATGCATCGGCTGACCTATCCGAAGAAATTCGCCCTCATCGGCCTGGTGGCCCTGATCGCCATCGCCGTGCTCTTCGTCAATCTGTCGCGCCAGTTGCAGAGTCAGATCCACCTGGCCAACGACGAACTGGCGGCCCTGGAGGTGATCGTGCCTATGGACCGCCTGGTGCAGGCGGCCCAGCAACATCGCGGCCTCTCCTCCGGCGTCATCAATGGTGACGCCAGCCTGCTGCCCAAGAGGGAGGCCAAGACCGGCGAAGTGAAGACCGCCCTGCAGGGCCTGGGTCCGATCCTGCCGGCCTCAGTTGCCGCCTCCGAAGAGTGGAAGAAGATCAACGAGGAGTGGAACCTGATTGCCGCCGACGGCCTTTCCTGGACCGCCACGGAGAGCTTTGCGGCCCACACCCGGCTGATCGCCGCCATCCTGCAGCTGAAGGTGGACGTGGCCGACGAGAGCGGCCTCACCATCGACCCCAACATGGATTCCTACTATCTGCTGGAAACCGCCGTGGTCAAGCTGCCCTCCATGCTGGAGCGTCTCGGCCAGACCCGGGCCAAGGGCACCGGCATCCTGGCCAAGAAGAGCATCAACGACCACCAGCGGTCGATATCGGCATCCTCATGGCCCAGGTTTCCGACACCCTGGCTGCCCTCAATGTGAACCTGCAGAAGACGGCCCGCCACAACCCGGCCATCCGCGACACCCTGGGCACTTCCTCCAAGGATCTCAACGAGGCGGTGAGCGGACTGGTGAATATCGTGAACCAGGACATCATCGCCGGCATGTTCGTCACCGATTCCGGCGACTTCTTCAAGCAGTCCACCGCCGTCATCGACAAGGGCTACGCCCAGCTCTACGACACCCTGCTGCCCACCGCCAAGCAGCTCATCGGCGAGCGCAAGGCCAAGGCCGAACGGGGCCTGCTGCTCAACCTGGGCCTGTCCCTGGTGATGGTGCTGGTCTTCATCTACCTTTCCGCCGGCGCTTACCTGGCCATCGTTTCCTGCATCACCGGCTTTTCCGCCAGCGCCCACCGCATTGCCCAGGGCGACCTGACGGCCCGCATCCAGCTCCAGTCCAAGGATGAACTGCAGCAGGTGGCCGGCAGCTTCAACGAGGTGGCCGGCGCTTTCGCCAGCCTCACCACCAGCGTGCAGCAGAGCGTGAACCAGCTCTCCGCCTCGGCCCGCAGCATGGCCGACGCCAGCGAGCAGATCACCCTGTCCACCCAGCAGCAGAGCGAGGCTGCCTCCTCCATGGCCGCCGCCATCGAGCAGATGACCGTGGGCGTGGATCACATCAGCAAGAACGCCCAGGACGCCCACGCCCTTTCGTCCCAGTCCGGCGACCTGTCGGCCCGGGGTGCCCAGATCGTCGGCAACGTGGTGCAGGAGATCGAGCAGATCGCCAGCGCCGTGAACCAGTCCGCCGGCATCGTCGAGGACCTGGGCCAGCATTCGGAGAAGATTTCCACCATCGTCGGCGTCATCAAGGAGATCGCCGACCAGACCAACCTGCTGGCCCTCAACGCCGCCATCGAGGCGGCCCGGGCCGGCGAGGCTGGGCGGGGCTTCGCCGTGGTGGCCGACGAGGTGCGCAAGCTGGCCGAACGCACCGCCCATTCCACCCAGGAGATCACCGACATGGTGGCCGCCATCCAGGGCGGCACCCAGGAGGCCGTGGTCAGCATGAAGCACGGTGTCGAGCGGGTTTCCCAGGGCGTCGAACTGGCCCGGGAGGCCGGCGACGCCATGGGCCAGATCCAGGCCGGGGCCCAGCAGGTGGTGGACATGGTGAGCGACATTTCCTCCTCCCTGCGGGAACAGAGCGCCGCCAGCACCGAGATCGCCAAGAACGTGGAGCGTATCGCCCAGATGGCGGAGGAGAACAGCGCCGCAGTCAGCGAAAACGCCAACACCGCCGGCCAGCTGGAGCAACTGGCCGAGGCCCTGCAGACCGAGGCGGCCCGCTTCCAGGCCGGCTGAGCCCGCTCTGCCGGCCCGCCTTCTTCAACGGCCCTGCGGGGCCGTTGTCGTTGGTGCCGGGGCCTTGCCGTCGTTGCCGTTCTCTTCTTCGTCCGGCCCACCCTGGCCGCTCTCCTTCCAGGCGTAACGGTCGTACCAGTAGCGGGGCCGGCGCTGCCGTTCGGCCCAGAGTTCCGGCTTGCCGCTGGCCGTGGCTGCGCCCAGGACCAGGCCGATGGCTCCGTCCCGGTCCGTGCGCCAGGCCCGGGCGCCACTGGCAGCATAGCGTTGCACGACCTCCGGCCGGGGATGGCCGAAGCGGTTGCGGTAGCCCACCGGGTACAGCACATCCCGGGCGCCGACGGCGGCGACGAAGGGTGCCGTGGATGAACTGCGGCTGCCGTGGTGGGGCACCAGCAGCACCTGGCTGGCCAGCTCCGTCCGGTGACGGGCCAGCAGCCAGGCTTCGTCGGCGGCCTCGATGTCGGCAGTGAGCAGCAGCCGTTGCCCCGCCGCTTGCACCAGCAGGACGCAGCTCTGGTGGTTGCTCCTGCCCTGGGGCGCATCCACCCTGCCTGCCGGCGGATGCAGCATGGAGAAGCGCACCCCGTCCCATTCCCAGCCTTGCCCCTCGGCGCAGGCCCGCCGTTCCTGGGCCAGGGGCTGCAGGTCCCGGGCCTCGGGGGATGCCGGGGGCAGGGAATCGAGCAGCAGCGCCACCGGCAGGCTTTCCAGCACCGAGCGGGCGCCGCCCGAGTGGTCCCAGTCCCGGTGGGTCACCACCAGGGTGTCGAGGCGATCCACGCCGACGGACCGCAGCCAGGGCAGCACCAGCCGCTCCCCCGCATCCGATTCCGGGCTGTAGTAAGGCCCGGCATCGTAAAGAAGGGTGTGCTTTTGCGTGCGTACCGCCACTGCCAGCCCCTGGCCCACGTCGAGCAGGGTCACCCAGGCCTGGCCCGGCGGCGGCCGGGGCTGGGGCGTGGCCAGCAGGGGCAGCAGCATCAGCAGCCCCAGCCAGCGGCCGGGAAAGCCCCGGGGCAGGAGCACACAGACGCAGCCGAGGGCGGCCAGGAACAGGGCCGGCAGGGTGGGCGCCGGCGGCGTCCACAGGGCCCCGGGCAGGGCCGCCAGCCACTGCAGGCAGAGCATCAGTCCGTGCAGCAGGGCGTGGGCAGCGGCAGCCAGCCCGGGCAGGGGCAGCAGGGCCGCCGCCAGGGCCAGGGGCGTCACCGCCAGGCTGACCAGGGGAATGGCGAGGGCGTTGGCCAGGGGCGAGACCAGGGAGAACTGCTGGAAGAAGAGCAGCAGCAGGGGCAGGGTGCCCAGGGTGGCGACCCACTGGGTCAGGCTCCAGTGTTCCAGGTGCCGCCCCAGGCGGCGGCGCCAGGACTGGCGTGGCGGCTCCTCCGCCAGGGGGCGGGCGGCCAGCAGCAGGGCACCGACGGCGACGAAGGACAGCCAGAAGCCCGGCGCCAGGACGGCCCAGGGGTCCGGCAGCAGCACCGCCAGCAGGGCGAAGGCGAGGACGTTGCCGGGCGCCACCCGGCGGCCGCTGGCCAGGGCCAGGGCGGCGGCGCCGAGCATGGCCAGGGTGCGCAGGGCCGGCACCCCGGCACCGGCCAGCAGCGTGTAACCGGCCGCCGCCAGCCAGCCGGCCAGGAGCGCTGCCCGCTGGGCCGGCCAGCGCGCCATGAGGGCTGGCGAGCGGCGCCACAGGCCGCCGGCCAGGGCGGCGGCAAGGGCCGCCATCATGGTCACGTGGAGCCCGGAAATGCTCATCAGGTGGGTGGTGCCGGTGCCGGCGAAGACCTTCCACTGGTCGCCGGGAATGGCCTTCTGGTCCCCCACCGCCAGGGCGGTGAGGATGCCGGCGTAGGGATAGTCGGCCTCCGGCAGGCGGGCCTGGAAGTCCTCCCGCACCGCTTGGCGCAGCCGTTCGATGCGGCTGAAGAAGCCGTCGCTGCGGCCCAGCAGGCGGTTGTCCCCAGCTTCGCGCACATAGCCGGTGGCGCCGATGCCCCGTTCCAGGAGCCAGGCCTCGTAGTCGAAACC
Source organism: Azospira sp. I09 (assembly GCF_009177135.1). Lineage (NCBI taxonomy): Bacteria > Pseudomonadati > Pseudomonadota > Betaproteobacteria > Rhodocyclales > Rhodocyclaceae > Azospira > Azospira sp. I09. Next base: position 537,031 of record NZ_AP021844.1, read on the forward strand.
GGCGCCGTTGGCGTGGCCGTGGGGGCGCTTCAGGCGCACCGTCAGCTGCCATTTCTGGCCCGGCTCCAGGCGCGGTCGGGGCGTTTCCGGCCGGTCGTACCAGGAGAGCAGGAGGGTCGGCGGCAGGCTCACTCCGGCCCCGGGCGCCACGGCGAACTCGAAGCGCTGGCCCCGGCCAAAGTCCTGGGGCAGGGCGGCGATGCGGCCCTGCAGCTGCAGATCCTGCCCTTCCAGGGCCGGCGCCAGCCGTTCGGCAAGGCGGATCTCGGCCCGCCAGCCGGCCCACAGGAAACCCAGGGCCGCGGCCAGCAGGATTGTTCCCAGGCGGGGCAGGGCGCCCGGCCGCCGCCCCAGTGCCAGCAGCCCGAGGACCGCCGCCGCCCCCAGGGGCAGCCAGGGCCAGGGCGGCAGGGCCGGCTGCTGTTGCAGCAGGAGGATGCCCAGGGCGAAGGAGTAGAGGGGCCAGTTCATGGCGATAGCATAGCTACTTTCGCCCCCGGGCTGGCTCTGGGCCGCCCGGGGGCCGGCGCAGTAGAATGAATCCATGGTGCGCAAACATCTGAAGCGTTTTCTGCCCGACCACCAGGCCCTGATCGGCAACCGCTGGCTGGCGCCCTTTGCCGACACCCTGCTGCATCCCCGCCTGTGGCACCTGAACCGCCATTCCGCCGCTGGCGGGGTGGCCGTGGGCCTCTTCTGCGGCCTCATTCCCGGCCCCTTCCAGATGCTGGGGGCGGCCATCCTGGCCACCCTGTTCCGGGTCAATCTGCCCCTGGCCTTGGTGACCACCCTGTACACCAATCCCCTGACCATCGTGCCGCTCTACTTCGTCGCCTACCATCTGGGCCGGCTGGTGCTGCTGCAGGAGGGAGGCGCCTTCGTGGCGCCGCCGGAGCCGGGGGATGCCGGCATGCTGGCCTGGGTCGGCGCCCTGGGCGACTGGCTGCTGGCCCTGGGCGAACCCCTGGCCCTGGGCCTGGTGTGCCTGGGCCTGCTGCTGGCCCTGGCGGGATATGGTATTGTCCGTACGGCATGGCGCGTATACCTGCTCTACGCATGGCGCCGCCGCCGCTCTCGCCAACCACCGCCGCCCCCGAATCCATCCCCATGAGTGCCAGCACCAGCAATCAGCCGCTCCAGGTCCAGCGTTACCTCTATGGAGCCCTGATCATGCTGGTGGCCGTGCATGTCATCGGCACCTTCGGTTACCACCTGCTGACCGGGGGGCGCTACACCTGGTTCGACTGCTTCTACATGACCTTCATCACCGTGGCCACCATCGGCTACGGCGAAATCATCGAGATGACCCAGAATCCGGCGGCCCGGATGTTCACGGTGTTCATCGGCATTCTCGGGGCAGGCACCCTGTCCTTTCTCTTCTCCACGGTCACGGTGACCCTGGTGGAATCGGATCTCAACGGCACGCTGCGGAGACGGCGCATGGAAAAGATGATCAAGAAGCTCACCGGCCATTACATCGTCTGCGGTTTCGGGCGGGTGGGCCGCAACGTGGCGCGGGAGCTGGAAGCCACCAACCGCCACTTCGTCGCCATCGACGAAAACCTGGAAGGTCTGGAGGCCCAGCGGGAAAAGAGCCCGGGCCTGCTCTACCTCCACGGCGACGCCTCCGACGACGACGTGCTGCTGGGCGCCGGGCTGGAATCGGCCCGGGGCGTCTTCGCCGTCACCGGCGACGATTCGCGCAACCTGATGATCACCATCACGGTGAAGCAGCTCAATCCGGCCATCCGGGTGGTGGCCCGCTGCCAGGAGTCGCGCAACGTGGAGAAGATGAAGAAGGCCGGCGCCGACGCCATCTTCTCCCCGGACCTGACCGGCGGCATGCGCCTGGCCTCCCTCATGGTGCGGCCCCACGTGGTGTCCTTCCTCGACGAAATGCTGAAGTCGGAAAAGCGCCTGCGGGTGGAAGAGGTGGCGGTGCCCGGCCATTTCCCGCCGACGCCCCTGGGCAACCTGAAGCTGCGCAGCAATGAGTACGTGCTGCTGGCGGTGCGGGAAAAGCTGGACTGGGTCTTCAACCCGCCCAAGGACTACGAGCTGAAGCCCGGCTACGTCATCGTCGCCATGGCCTCGGCCCTGGGGCGCCAGGAGCTGGAAGCCTCCCTGCTGGAAATGATCGGCTAGGCGGCGGGGCGCTCCCCCGCGGGAGTGCTAGACTTTGGGCCATACCCTCTGCCAGGAGACGAGGCCCATGAATATCTGCAACAGTCTGCGCCGCCTGTTTTCCCCCGCGCCGGCCATGGTCGAGAAGCGGGTGCTCTGCGCCGCCCTGGACGGTTCCGGCCTGCACCGCATGGCCTATACCCAGTGGGGCGATCCCGCCAATCCCCGGGTTCTGGTGTGCGTGCACGGCCTCACCCGCAATGGCCGCGACTTCGATTTCCTCGCCCGCCAGCTGAGCCGGCACTACCGGGTGGTGTGTCCGGACGTGGTTGGCCGGGGCCGTAGCGACTGGCTGAAAAAGGCGTCCGGCTACGGTTTTCCCCAGTACGTGGCGGACATGGTGAGCCTCATCGCCCGCCTCGACGTGGCCGAAGTGCACTGGCTCGGCACCTCCATGGGCGGCCTCATCGGCATGTGCATCGCCGCCATGGAGCGCAGTCCCATCACCCGCCTCATCCTCAACGACGTGGGGCCGGTGATCACCAACGAATCCCTGCGCCGCATCGGCGAATACGTGGGCAAGGCGCCCCGCTTCCCCAGCCTGGAGGCGGCGGAGCAGTTCATCCGCCAGGTCTCGGCGCCCTTCGGCTCGCTGACGGACGCCCAATGGCGCCACTTCACCGAGACCAGCGTGCGCCAGGCCGACGACGGCCAGTGGGAGATGCGTTACGACCCGGCCATCGCCGAGGCCTTCCAGCTCGGCTTCGTCATGCACCAGGACGTCATCCTGTGGCCCTACTACGACGCCATCCGCTGTCCGACCCTGGTCATCCGCGGCGCCGAGTCGGACCTGCTGCCCCGGGAGGCCCTGGCCGAGATGGCCCGGCGCGGCCCCCAGGCGTGGACCCGGGAAATCCCTGGCGTCGGCCACGCCCCCATGTTCCAGGACCAGGCCCAGGTGGCGGTGGTCCGGGAATTTCTGCTGGGAGCCTGACGTGGCCAAAGTGAATGTGCTCGGGCGCGAACTGGAATACGAGCTGATCAGCGCCCACCAGATCTATCGCCCAACCCTGGTGTTCCTGCACGAGGGCCTGGGCTGCGTCGGCTTCTGGCGCGATTTTCCGCACAAGGTGGCCCAGGCTACGGGCTGCCGCACCCTGGTCTTTTCCCGCCAGGGCTATGGCGACTCGGACCCGGCGCCGACACCGCGCACGGCCCGTTACCTGCACGACGAGGCCCTGGAGATGCTGCCCGCCACCCTGGCCGCCCTGGACATCGAACGGCCCGTGCTGGTGGGCCATTCCGACGGCGGTTCCATCGCCCTGATCCACGCCGGCACCTATCCCGAGGCCGTCTCCGGCCTGGCGGTGCTGGCGCCCCACGCCTGGGTGGAGGAGGAGGCCTTGGCCGGCATCCGCCAGGCCGGCGAGGCCTGGCGCCAGACCGACTGGCCCTCCCGCCTGGGCCGCTATCACCGGGATGCTTTCCGGGTCTTCCACGACTGGCACGATACCTGGCTCTCGCCCCAGTTCCGCGACTGGAACATCGAGTCCTACCTGTCGGGCATCCGGGTGCCGGTGCTCGCCATCCAGGGCAAGGACGACGAGTACGCCACCCTGCGCCAGATCGAGGTCATTGCCGAACAGGTGCCGACGGAAGTGGAACTGCTGGAACTGGCGGACTGCCGCCACTCGCCCCACCGGGACCAGCCGGAGGCGGTGCTGGAGGCCCTGATGCGCTACCTGGAGCGGCTGGAACCGGCGGCCTGAGCCCGGGCCAGGGGGTCCTGGCGGTAGAAGAGGGCCAGCTGGGCGTAGAGGGTCGGATACTCGGCGGCCACCACCTGGGGCTGCTCGAAAAAGCTCTCCGAAACCACGGCGAAAAATTCCCCCGGATGCTCGGCGCCGTAGGGGTCGATGGGCAACTGCTCGAGGGCCTCGTCGCCCCTGGCTTCAGCCCGTTCCACCCGGGCCAGGAAATCGTCGTAGGCCCCGTCCAGGGCGGCCACCCAGGCCTCCCTGTCCATGCCCGAATGCAGGGGCGGCAGGCCGTCAGGGGCGCCGTTGATCATGTCCAGCTTGTGGGCGAATTCGTGGATCACCACGTTGTAGCCGTCCCCCGCCATCTGGCTGTCCTGCCAGGAGAGGATCAGGGGGCCGCCGTCCCAGGCCTGGCCCGCCGCCACCTCGTCGTATTCGTGCACCACCCCGTCCGGGTCCATCTCCTGGCGCGGTACCACGAACTCGTCCGGATAGACGATGATCTCGACCCAGTCGTCGTACCACTCCAGGCCCAGGTTGAGGATGGGCAGGCAGCCCTGGGCGGCGATGTGCACGCCCATGGCGTCGTCCACCTCCAGGCCGGCGGCGCCGGAAAACTGCTTGGCCGCCAGGAAGGCTTCGCTGAGGCTTTGCAGGCGCGCCAGGTCCGCCGCCGGAAGCCATTGCAGGAAGGGCAGGCGGGCCACGGTCTGCTGCCACAGGGTAGTTGGAATGGGGCGGGGCCGGCGGCGTCCCAGCAGTCGGTCGAGCCAGCCCATCAGGCGCCCTTGAGACGGGGCAGGCGGGCCATGGTCAGGTAGATGCCGCTGAAGATGAGGCCGATGCCGACGAAGTGGTAGAGGTGGGGCAGTTCGCCCAGGAAGAGGGCGGAGAGCAGGGTGCCGAAGACCGGCATGAGGTGGATGAAGAGGCTGGCCTTGTTGGCCCCCACCTCGGCCACACCCCGATTGTAGAAGATGTAGCCGACGAAGCTGGGCAGGACGCCGACGTAGGCGATGCCGGCCAGGGAGCCCCAGTGCAGGTTGATGTGCCGGGCCGGGCCGCCGAAGGCTCCCAGCTCATGGGCGTAGATGGGGGCCAGGGTCAACACCCCCACCAGGGTCAGGGCGCCCAGCATTAGCATGGGATGGACCCCGGCCGGGCGCCATTGCAGACCCACGGTGTAGATGGCCCAGGTCAGCACCGCCCCCAGCATCCACACGTCCCCCAGGTTGAGGGAAAGGCCCAGCAGCACCGCCAGGTCGCCCCGGGCGATGATGGTGGTGGCGCCGAGGAAGGAAATGGCCACGCCCACCGCTTCGATGGGTTTGAGGCGCTTGCCCAGGAACAGCCAGGAGAGGGCGATGGTGACGATGGGAATGAAGGAGTTGAGCAGCACCGCATTGGTGGCGGCGGTGTACTGCAGGGCCACGTAGGCGAAGGTGTTGTAGCAGCCGACGCCGAGGATGCCCAGCAGCAGCACCGGCTTCCAGCCCTTTTTCAGCAGGGGCCACTGTTCCTTCAGGTGGGGCAGGGCCAGGGGCGCGATCAGGGCCAGGGCGATGACCCAGCGCCAGAAGGCCAGGGCGATGGGCGGCACGTCGGCGCGGATGCCGCGACCCAGGACCATGTTGCCGGACCAGAAGAGGGCGGTCAGGGTCAGCAGCAGGTAGGGATGCCGGTAAAGGGGCGTGTTGGGGTTCATGTCTCTCTGTCCGGCCGCTACCTGGGGGCGCGGCCTTTGTCGTTGGCTGGAGCGTGGATTATGCCCCAACGGCGGGCCAGTGCCCGGGGCCGCGGCGGACCTGCCTTGGCGGCACTGCCGGCCCCGGGAGGCGGCCCGGCGCGGGTCCCGGCGTATTTGCCGCCAGGGGCGTATAATCCGCGCCATGGTTTCCGTCGTCCATTCCGTCGCCGCCCAGAGCGACTTCGAACAGTCCCTCCTGACCCTCACCGATGGCCTCTCCGAAAACGAGACGGCCTTTATCCGGGAGGCGGCCCTCTTCGCCCGTGACGCCTATGGCGACAACACCCTGGGCAGCGGCGAGGGCATTCTCTCCCACGCCCTGGGGATGGCCCTCATCATTGCCGGCCTGAAGCTGGACGCGGACTCCCGCGCTGCGGCCCTGCTCTTCGCCGTGGCCACCTACGACGAGAAGGGCCTGGAAACCCTCAACGAACGCTTCGGCGGCGGCGTCGCCCACCTGGTGGGAGGCATCTCCCGCCTCAACCGGCTGCGCCCCATCTCCCGCGGCTTCGTCGCCGACACCACCCAGAATCCCCAGGAAATGAAGGCCCAGGTGGAAGTCCTGCGCAAGATGTTCCTGGCCATGGTGGAAGACATCCGGGTGGTGCTGCTGCGCCTCGCCTCCCGCACCCAGACCCTGCGCTACTACGCCGCCGAGCCGGACGACCTGCGGGTGCACGTGGCCCGGGAAACCCTGGAATTGTATTCGCCCCTGGCCAACCGCCTGGGGGTGTGGGAACTGAAGTGGGAGCTGGAGGACCTCTCCTTCCGCTTCATCCACCCGGACACCTACAAGAAAATCGCCAAGATGCTCGACGAGAAGCGTCTGGAGCGGGAGCAGTTCATCATCGACGCGGTGGACCGGGTCAAGTCCGAACTGGCGGCGGTGGGCATCCACAAGGCGGAAATCTACGGCCGGCCCAAGCACATCTATTCCATCTGGAACAAGATGCGCAAGAAGGGAGTGGATTTCTCCGAGGTGTACGACATCCGGGCCCTGCGCGTCATCGTGGACGAGGTCAAGGACTGCTACACGGTGCTGGGCATCGTGCACAACATCTGGACGCCGATCCCCAAGGAATTCGACGACTACATCTCCAATCCCAAGGGCAACAACTACCGCTCCCTGCACACCGCCGTGCGCTGCCCCGACGGGCGCAGCCTGGAAGTGCAGATCCGCACCTGGGAAATGCACCGCCACGCCGAGCTGGGCGTGGCCGCCCACTGGCGCTACAAGGAAGGCACCAAGCACAGCTCCGAGGACAACTACGACGACAAGATCGCCTGGCTGCGCCAGCTGCTGACCTGGAAGGACGAAGTCTCCGACTCCTCCGACTGGGTGAACCACTACAAGCAGGCCGCCCTGGACGAGACCATCTACGTCATGACGCCCCAGGGCAAGGTGGTGGACCTGCCCCAAGGCGCCACCCCGGTGGACTTCGCCTACCGCCTGCACACCGACCTGGGCCACCGCTGCCGCGGCGCCAAGGTGGACGGGGCCCTGGTGCCCCTGGATACGGCCCTGAAGACCGGCCAGCGGGTGGAGATCGTCGCCGCCAAGCAGGGCGGCCCCTCCCGGGACTGGCTCAATCCCTCCCTCGGCTACATCGCCACCAAGACGGCCCGCACCAAGGCCCGGGCCTGGTTCTCCAACCTGGCCCTGGAAGAATCCCTGGCCGAAGGCCGGGGCATCGTGGCCAAGGAAATCCAGCGGGTCGGCGGCGGCGGCACCAACCTGGAAGAACTGGCGGGCAAGCTGGGCTACGCCAAGGCGGACGATCTCTACATCGCCGCCGCCCGCAACGAACTCAATCTGCGCCTGTTCCAGGCCGCCGTGCGCGGCACCGAGCCGCCGGTGGACGAGCGGGGTGCCGAGCCCATGCCGGTGCGCCGGCCCAAGCCGGCCGAAGGGGAGGGTGCCGGCGACCGGGGCATTCTCATCGTCGGCGTGGACAAGCTTTTGACCCAGCTCGCCCGCTGCTGCAAGCCGGCGCCGCCGGACCCCATCCAGGGCTTTGTCACCCGGGGCAAGGGCGTCTCCATCCACCGGGCCGACTGCCCGGACTTCGCCAACCTCCAGGCCCTGCACCCGGAGCGGGTGATCGAGACCGAGTGGGGCGGCCATCCCCACGGCATCTTCCCGGTGGACATCACGGTGGACGCCCACGACCGCCAGGGCCTGTTGCGGGACATCTCCGACGTCTTCGCCCGGGAGAAGATCAACGTCATCGGCGTGCAGACCCTCTCCAAGCAGGGCCAGGCCCACATGGGCTTCACCGTGGAAATCCTCAACCTGCCCCAGCTGACCCGCACCCTGAAGCTGATCCACGAGGTGCAGGGCGTGGTGGGGGCGCGGCGCGGCTGACGTCCGCCAATCCCCCGGCCGCTCGTCCCGGCGGCAAGAAAAAACGCCCTCCTCGGAGGGCGTTTTCGTTGGTGCCGCCGACTGCCTGCTCAGGCGCCGGCGCGGATGAAGTCGGTGAACTTGGCCAGCTGGCCGGCGATATGGTCCCGGGTGCTGGCGTCGTTGAGCTTGCCGCTGGCGGCGTCCACCTTGTTCTGCACGCCGCCCACCATCACCTCGGGCACGTTGAAGACCCGCGGGTTGAGATAGATCAGCACCTGGCGCAGGTGGTACTGGGCCCGGGCGCCGCCGAAGGGGCCCATGGAGGCGGACTGCAGCAGCACGGGCTTGCCGGCGAAGGGCTGGTTGGGCACCCGGGAGAGCCAGTCGATGGCGTTCTTCAGCATCCCGGGCACGGAGTAGTTGTATTCGGGGGTGACGATGATGAGGCCGTCGGCGGCCCGGATGGCTTCGGCCAGGGCGGTTACGGCCGGGGGAATGCCCTTGGCCTCCACGTCGCCGTCGTAGAGGGGAATGTCATGCAGGGCGGGCAGGGTGCTGATGCCGACGCCAGCCGGGGCCAGTTCCGGCAGGGTGTTGGCGACCATGCGGTTATAGGAAGCCTGGCGCAGGCTGCCGACCAGGGTGACGAGGCGCAGCGGGGTGGCGGTGCTCATTTGCTCTTCTCCTTGAATTCGGTGCAACGGTGGATGGGACGTTTGCTGAGGGTGAGGCAAGGAAAGTCACAGCTTCGTTCCCCCGGCGCGGAAGTGCAAGGCCGGGTGGGCCGATCATGCGGCGCGGCATCGCCACAAGGGATGGCCTGGAAGGTAGAAGGGACGCCGCTTCCAGCCGGTCGTGACTGGAGAGTGGCGTCCCTTCTGCCTCCTGGCAGGGGTGATTGCAGCGGCTCAGACCCCGCTGGAGAGTCCGTGCAGCAGTTCGCTCTGGGCGCAGCGGGGCTTGGCCCGGGCGTTCTTCTTGCGCGTGTAGGTGCCGCTGGAACCGTCCATCTCCCAGGCCTGCTGGTTGTCCACCAGATAGGGGCGCAGGCCTTCGCTGATGACCCGCTTTTTCAGCTTCGGGTCCAGCACCGGGAAGCACAGCTCGATGCGGCGGAAGAAGTTGCGCTCCATCCAGTCGGCGGAGGAGAGATAGACATTCTCGGCGCCGCCGGCGTGGAAGTAGAAGATGCGGTGGTGCTCCAGGAAGCGGCCGATGATGGAGCGCACCCGGATGTTCTCCGACAGCCCCGGCACCCCGGGGCGCAGGGCGCAGACGCCGCGCACCACGAGGTCGATCTTGACCCCGGCCTGGGAGGCTTCGTAGAGGGCCATGATGGTTTCCGGCTCCAGCAGGGAGTTCATCTTGGCGATGATGGCGGCGGGCAGGCCGGCCTTGGCGTTCTCCGTCTCCTGGCGGATGGCGGCGATGATGTTGGAGTGCAGGGTGAAGGGCGCCTGCCACAGGTGGTGCAGGGCCTGGGCCCGGCCCAGGCCGGTGAGCTGCTTGAAGACCTCGTTCACGTCGGCGCCCATTTCCTCGTCGGCGGTGAGCAGGCCGAAGTCGGTGTACAGGCGGGCGGTGCGCGGATGGTAGTTGCCGGTGCCCAGGTGCACGTAGCGGCGCAGGCGGCTCTGGCCGGACTTATCCTCCTCCCGGCGCACGATCATGATCATCTTGGCGTGGGTCTTGTGGCCGACCACGCCGTACACCACGTGGGCCCCCACCTCTTCCAGCTTGGTGGCCCAGTTGATGTTGGCCTCCTCGTCGAAGCGGGCCATCAGTTCCACCACGGCAGTCACTTCCTTGCCGTTCTCGGCGGCCCGGATGAGGGATTCCATCAGCACCGAGTCGGTGCCGGTGCGGTACACCGTCATCTTGATGGCCACCACCGCCGGGTCCGTGGCCGCCTGGTTGAGCAGGTCGATCACCGGGGTGAAGCTCTGGTAGGGGTGGTGCAGCAGGATGTCGTTCTTGCGGATGCTGGCGAAGATGCTGGTGCGCTTTTCCAGGGTCTTGGGCATGCCCGGGGGGAAGGGGGCGAACTTCAGGTCGGGCCGGTCCACCTGGTCGGGAATCTGCATCAGGCGCACCAGGTTCACCGGGCCGTTGACCCGGTACAGGTCGCTTTCCGAGAGGTTGAACTGGCCGAGGAGGAATTCGCTCATGGTGGGCGAGCAGTTGTCCGCCACCTCCAGGCGCACCGCGTCGCCGAAGTGGCGTTGCGGCAGTTCGCCCTGGATCTTGGTGCGCAGGTTCTTCACCTCCTCCTCATCGACGAAGAGGTCGGAATTGCGGGTGACGCGGAACTGGTAGCAGCCGAGCACGTTCATGCCGGCGAACAGCTCGCCGACGAAGGCATGGAGGATGGAGGAGAGGAAGACGAAGCTGTATTCGCCCTCGCTCAGTTCCTGGGGCAGGCGGATGACCCGGGGCAGCACCCGGGGCGCCTGGACGATGGCGGCACCGGAGTTGCGGCCGAAGGCGTCGCGCCCCTCCAGTTCCACGGCGAAGTTGAGGCTCTTGTTGAGCACCCGGGGGAAGGGGTGGGAAGGGTCCAGGCCGATGGGGGTCAGCACCGGCATCACTTCGCGGAAGAAGTAGTCCCGCACCCATTCGCGCTGGGCGTCGGTCCAGCGGGTGCGGCGCAGGAACTGGATACCCTCCTTTTCCAGGGCCGGCAGCACGTCGGCGTTGAGCAGCTCGTACTGCTCGTGCATCAGGCGGTGGGCTTCGGCGGATACCTGGCGGTACACCTCCTGGGGCGTCTTGCCGTCGGTGGTGCGGGTATTGGAGCCGAGCTTGAGCTGCTCCTTGAGGCCGGCGACCCGGATCTCGAAGAACTCGTCCAGGTTGGAGGAGACGATGCACAGGTAGCGCAGGCGCTCCAGCAGCGGCATGGAGACGTCCTGGGCCTGGGCGAAGACGCGGCGGTTGAAGGCCAGCAGGCCCAGTTCCCGGTTGATGAAATTTTCCGGGGGGAAGCGGCGGTAGATGTGGGATCGGTTCAGGTTCATGGCGGCGGTGGCGCGGGGCAGGGGAGTGGCGTGATTGCCGGATTACGGACAAACGCCATTTTGTTACGTTAATGTTAAGGGAATATGACCGCAAACGACCAGTATGCGCCCTTTCCCACGGTTGGTGCCGTGCGGGGCGCTCCGGGTCGCTGTCACGAGACGCCCACATTGCGGGTGCTAGAATGACGGCTCTCCGACAGAACAAGAGCCACTGAAAAGGCTGCCCGCTGCATGCGCTATGAATTGATTGCCGCCGTCGATCTGGGCTCCAACAGCTTCCGCCTGCAGGTCGGGCGGGTGGTGGACGACCAGATCTATCCCCTGGATTCCCTCAAGGAGCCGGTCCGGCTCGCTTCCGGCCTGTCCCCCGACAAATACCTCAACGAAGCCGCCCAGGAACGGGCCATCGCCGCCCTGCGCCTGTTCGGCGAGCGCCTGCGGGGTTTCGCCCCCGACGCCGTGCGGGTGGTGGCCACCAACACCCTGCGGGTGGCGAAGAACGCTCCCGAACTGCTGCCCCGGTTGGAGGAGGCCCTGGGCTTCCCCATCGAAATCATCGCCGGCCGCGAAGAGGCGCGCCTGATCTACATCGGTGCCGCCCATTCCCTGCCGCCGGCGGAGCACAAACGCCTGGTCTTTGACATCGGCGGCGGCTCCACCGAATTCATCATCGGCCGCGGCGCCGAGCCCCTGCTGCTGGAATCCCTGTACATGGGCTGCGTCAGCTACACGGTGCGCTTCTTCCCCGACGGCAAGGTGGACAAGAAGCGCCTGCGGGAAGCCGAGGTGGCGGCGGGTAAGGAAATCCAGACCATCGCCCACGACTACCAGCGCCTGGGCTGGAACGAGGCCGTCGGCTCCTCCGGCACGGCCCGGGCCATCGCCGACGTGCTGGAGCTGAACAACCTCAATCCGGGCGGCGTTGCCGGCATCACCCGGGAGGGCCTGCAGAAGCTGCGCGCCATCCTGCTCAAGGCCGGCTCCGCCGAGGCCATGCCCCTGGAAGGCCTGCGCAACGACCGCACGCCGGTGCTTTCCGGCGGCATCGCCATCATGGGTGCCATCTTCGAGACCCTGCAGCTGGAGCACATGACCTACGGCGACGGCGCCCTGCGCCTGGGGGTGCTCTACGACCTGCTGGGCCGTTTCCACCACCACGACATGCGCGATGCCACCGTGGCCAGCTTCATGCGCCGCTACCAGGTGGATCTGTGGCAGGCCCAGCGGGTGGAGCAGACCGCCGGGGAAATCTTCAGCCACCTGGATGCGGGCGGCTGCGGCGGCGACAGCACGGACCGGGACAATGCGGAGCATTTCCTGCGCTGGGCCGCCAAGCTGCACGAGATCGGCATTTCCATCGCCCACAACGGCTACCACAAGCACGGCGCCTACATCCTCACCTTCGCCGACATGCCCGGTTTCTCCAAGAAGGACCAGGCCCGCCTGGCCATGCTGGTGCTGGGCCACCGGGGCAAGCTGGACAAGGTGGCGGTGCTGCCCAAGGGCGACGTGAACTGGCTGCTGATCCTCTCCCTGCGCTTGGCCGTGCTTTTCCACCGCTCCCGCAGCGACCAGGGGCGGCCGCCCTACAGCATCGCCATGGGCGACAAGGGCGCCACCCTGGAACTGCCGGCGGACTGGCTGGCCGCCAATCCCCTGACGGCGGCAGCCTTCGCCGAAGAAATTCAGGCCTGGCAGCGGGCCGGCCTGGAATTCCGCCTGAAGCGCCTCAACGCCGCCAAGGGTGGCGGCAGGCAGGCGGCCTGAAGCCATGAACGCGGGCGGCCTGGAAACGGTACAGGGCGACGCGGGCCCCATCGCCCGCATCAGCGGGGACTGGACCCTGGCCTCCCTGCCCCGTTCCCTGGCCGAGCTCGAAGATCGCCTGGCCGCCCTGGCCGCCGCCGGTGCCGGCTGGGACCTGACCACCCTGGGGCGTCTCGACAGCCTGGGGGCGCTCCTCCTGTGGCGCGCCTGGGGCCGCCAGTGGCCGCCCGGCGTGGCCCTGGCAGCCGATCACCGGCGCGCCCTGGAACGGGTGGCGGCCCTGCCGCCGGCGGCTGCGGCCCTGCCACCGGCCCGCCCCTTCGAAGCAGTGGAAGCCCTCGGCGTCTTCGTCCTCAAGTTCAGCCACAACCTGCTCGGCCTGGTGGCCCTGCTGGGCCAGCTGGTGCTGGACCTGGCCTACCTGCTGCGCCATCCCCGGGAACTGCCCTGGGTCGAGTACTCGGCCACCCTCTACAAGAGCGGCGCCAAGGCCCTGCCGGTGACGGCCCTGGTGGGCTTTCTCATCGGCGTGGTGATGAGCTACCTGTCGGCCCTGCAACTGAAAATGTTCGGCGCCGACATCTTCATCGTGAACATCCTGGGCATCAGCATCATCCGGGAACTGGGGCCGGTGCTGGTGGCGGTGCTGGTGGCCGGCCGTTCCGGCTCGGCCATGACGGCCCAGATCGGCGTCATGCGGGTCACCGAGGAAATCGACGCCCTGGCCACCATGGGCATTTCCCGCACCCAGCGCCTGGTGCTGCCGAAAATCGCCGCCCTCACCACCGCCTTGCCCCTGCTGGTGCTGTGGACCTCCGCCGCCGGCATCCTGGGCGGCATGGTCTCGGCCAACCTGCAGCTGGGGTTGTCCTACGGCTTCTTCCTCGACCAGCTGCCCAAGGCCGTGCCCCTGGCCAACCTGTGGATCGGCCTGGCCAAGGGCTGGGTCTTCGGCCTGCTCATTTCCCTGGTGGCCTGCCACTTCGGCCTCCACGTCAAACCCAACACCGAGAGCCTCTCGGCCCGCACCACCGCCGCCGTGGTCACCGCCATCACCATCGTCATCCTGGTGGATGCCCTGTTCGCCATCGCCACCCGCGAGATCGGGCTGCCCAAATGAGCCGGCCGGTCATCGAAGTCCATGGCCTGTGGAGCCGCTACGGCGACACGGTGATCCATCGGGAGCTGGACCTGGTGGTGGAACAGGGCCAGATGGTGGGCCTGGTGGGCGGCTCCGGCAGCGGCAAGACCACCCTGCTGCGGGAGGTGGTGGGGCTGCTGCGGCCGTGGAAGGGGCGGGTCCATCTCTTTGACTGCCCCCTCTATTCGGGGGACCCGGGCGTGGACCGGGCCCTGCGCCAGCGCTTCGGCATGCTGTTCCAGCAGGGCGCCCTGTATTCGGCCCTCTCCGTCTTCGACAACGTGGCCTTCCCGTTGCGGGAATTCGGCCTGGAGGACGAGAGCCTGATCCGGGACCTGGTGCACCTGAAGCTGGCCATGGTGGAACTGGACCCGCGCCACGGCCTGCTCAAACCGGCGGAACTCTCCGGCGGCATGGTCAAGCGGGTGGCCCTGGCCCGGGCCCTGGCCCTGGAGCCGGAACTGCTGATCCTGGACGAGCCCACCGCCGGCCTGGACCCGGACCGCAGCGAAGGCTTCGTGCGCCTGATCCGGGAACTGCAGGCCGAGCTGGGCTTCACCGTGATCATGGTGACCCACGACCTGGCCACCCTGACCGGCCTGTCCACCCATATCGCCGTACTGGCCGACCAGCGCATCGTCGCCTTCGGCACGCCGGAGGAGGTGCGCCGGGTGGAGCATCCCTTCATTTCGAGTTTTTTCGGCGGCGCCGCCGCGGCCCCAGGCCCGGCCGCCCCCGCGCCCCTCTAGGCGTCAGCAGGAGTCGTTTATGGAAAACCGCGCCCATGCCCTCGTTGCCGGACTGTTCACCCTGCTCCTGGCAGCGGCCGTCCTGTTCTCCGTGTGGTGGTTCGGCGGCAAGCACGACGTCACCCGGGACTACCTGGTGGTGACCCAGGGCAACGTCACCGGCCTCAACCTGCAGGCCCAGGTGCGCTACCGGGGCATCCGCGTCGGCCGGGTGGAGGATATCCGCCTGGACAAGAACCAGCCCGACGACATCCTCATCCGCATCAGCATCCTCGACGAGGTGCCGGTGACCCGCAGCACCGTGGCCCTGCTCAACTATCAGGGCGTCACCGGCCTGGCCCAGGTGCAGCTGGAGGAGCGGGGCGACGACGACCGTCCCCTGGCGGCCGGCGACGGCCTGCCGCGCATTCCCATGCAGCCTTCCCTGATCCAGGAGCTTTCCGACGCCGGCGCCGAGACCCTGCGCCAGGCGCGGGAACTGCTGACTTCCGCCAACCAGCTGGTGGGGGAGGAGAACCAGCGCCGGGTCGGCAACACCCTGGCCAACCTGGAAAGCATCTCCGCCGGCTTGAAACCCGCCGCCCAGGAGCTGGGGCCGACCCTGGTGCAGCTGCGCAAGGCCCTGGCCGACGACAACCTGAAACACCTCAGCAGCGCCCTCGAAGGCAGCGCCGGTACCGCCAGGGAAGCCAAGGAACTGGTGGCCGGCCTGCGCCGCCTGTCGGAGCGGCTGGAACAGTCCGGCGGCGGCGAATCCGGCGCCGGGCTGCTGTCGCCGCGCTGGGGCGACCTGGCCGGCGACATCGCCGCCAGCACGCGCCAGCTCAACCGGGTCCTGAACCAGGTGGAACGGGACCCCCAAAGCCTCATCTTCGGCGCCCCGGCCCCCGTGCCCGGCCCCGGGGAGCCCGGCTTCCTGCCCCATCCCGGGAGAAATCCATGACCTTCGCCACCACCGGGCGCCTCGCCGCCTGTTCCCTGCTGCTGACCCTGGCCGCCTGCGCCGGCGGCCGCGGCGCCCCGCCGGCCGCCACCTACGATTTCGGGCCGCGCCTGGCCGAGGCCAGCGCCGCGGCCAGGCCCGTCAGCCTGGAGCTGCGCCTGGCCCCCTGGCTCGATACGCCGGCAGTGAATTACCGTCTGGCCTACGACGACGCCAGCCGCCTCATGGCCTACAGCCAGAGCCGCTGGGCGGCGCCGGCGGGGCAGTTGCTCAACCTGCGCCTGCGCCAGCAGCTGGGCGGCGGCAACGGCGGTTGCGCCCTGCGCCTGGAGGTGGATGAATTCACCCAGGTCTTCGACAGCCCGACCCAGAGCCGCGGCGTGTTGCAGGGCCGCATGACATTGTTCGACAAACAGCGCAAACTCATATTCGAGCGTCCGTTCAGCGTGGAGAAGCCCGCTCCTAGCCCCGATGCGCGGGGTGGGGTGGTTGCGCTGAGCCTGGCTGCCGATGCCTTCGGCCAGGAAATCGGACGTCGGCTGGCCGACCTGGAGCGGGAGGCCAGACTGGCTCCCTGCCGTTAGCAGTCCGGGGGCAGGGAGTTCATGAAAAATACCAACGCAAACACATAAGAGGGATATTCATGGCAGGTCATAACGACAACAGCAGCAACATCTACAAGCAGGGTCTGGAAAAGAATGCGGCCAACTATGTGCCGCTGTCGCCGCTAACCTTCATTGCCCGTTCCGCCTACATCTACCCGGACCGGGTGTCCGTGATCCACGGCCAGCGCCGCTATACTTGGCTGGAAACCTTCAACCGCGCCAGGCGCCTGGCCTCCGCCCTGGAAGCCCGGGGCATCAAGGAAGGCGATACCGTCGCCGTGATGCTCAACAACACGCCGGAAATGTACGAATGCCACTTCGGCGTGCCCGTCACCGGCGCCGTGCTCAACACCCTCAACACCCGTCTCGATCCCGAAGCCGTGGCCTTCATGCTGAACCACGGCGAGGCCAAGATCCTCATCACCGACAAGGAGTATTCCCACATCGTCGGACCGGCCCTGGAAAAACTGGGCCGCAGCATCGTCGTCATCGACGTGAACGACAGCGAATACACCGGCCCCGGCGACCTGCTGGGGGAGAAGGACTACGAGGCTCTGCTGGCCGAAGGCACCCCGGACTACGAGTGGAAAGGCCCCCAGGACGAATGGGACGCCATCTCCCTCAACTACACCTCCGGCACCACCGGCAACCCCAAGGGCGTGGTCTATCACCACCGGGGCGCCTACCTCAACGCCATGTCCAACATCGTCTCCTGGGGCATGCCGCCCCACTCGGTGTACCTGTGGACCCTGCCCATGTTCCACTGCAACGGCTGGTGCTTCCCCTGGACCATGGCGGCCAATGCCGGCACCAACGTCTGTCTGCGTCGGGTCGATCCCAAGCTGATCCTGCAGTCCATCCGGGAAAACAAGGTCACCCACTACTGCGGCGCGCCCATCGTCCATTCCATGCTGGCCAATGCGCCGGCCGAATGGCGTGAAGGCATCAACCACGGCGTGTCCGGCCTCATCGCCGCCGCACCGCCCCCCGCCGCCGTCATCGAAGGCATGGCCAAGATCGGCTTCAAGATCACCCACGTCTATGGCCTGACCGAGACCTACGGTCCCGCTTCCGTCTGCGCCCAGCAGCCCGAGTGGTTCGACCTGCCGGTGGGCGAGCAGGTGAACTTGAACGGCCGCCAGGGCGTGCGCTACCACGCCCAGGAAGCCATCACCGTGCTCGATCCGGCTACCATGGAGGCGGTGCCCTGGGACAACGAGACCATGGGCGAGATCATGTTCCGCGGCAACCTGGTGATGAAGGGCTACCTGAAGAACCCCAAGGCCACGGAAGAGTCCTTCGCCGGCGGTTACTACCACACCGGTGACTTGGCGGTGATGCAGGCCGACGGCTATGTGAAGATCAAGGACCGTTCCAAGGACGTGATCATCTCCGGCGGCGAGAACATCTCCTCCATCGAGGTGGAAGACACCCTCTACCGCCACCCGGCGGTGATGGCCGCGGCCGTGGTGGCCACCCCCGATCCCAAGTGGGGCGAGGTGCCGGCCGCCTTCATCGAACTGAAGGATGGCGTCAGCATCACCGAGGTGGAAATCATCGAGTTCTGCCGCGAGCACATGGCTCGCTTCAAGGTGCCGAAGAAGGTCATCTTCGGACCCCTGCCCAAGACTTCCACGGGCAAGATCCAGAAGTACGTGCTGCGGGAAATGGCCAAGTCCACCGCCGCCATCGAGTAATCCAGCCGCATCCATAACCAAGCCGGGGGCAGACAGCACAGCCTCCGGCTTTTTTCTGTAGGAGACAAAAAATGACAAACCAGGAACCCATCCTGCTGCGCGAAGACCGCCCCGACGGCCGTACCACCCTGGTGCTGAACCGTCCGGCCCAGTTCAATTCCCTCTCCAACGCCATGCTGGAAACCCTGCTGGCGGAACTGCAGAGCATCGCCGCCGACAAGACGGTCCGCGTCGTGGTGCTGCAGGGCGCCGGCAAGGCCTTCTGTGCCGGCCATGACCTCAAGGAAATGCGCAGCAACCACGACAAGGCCTTCATGCAGGCCCTGTTCAAGCTGTGCGCCAAGGTCATGCTGACCATCCAGGAAATGCCCCAGCCGGTCATTGCCCGCATCCACGGCATCGCCACCGCTGCCGGCTGCCAGCTGGTGTCCATGTGCGACCTGGCGGTGGCCGCCGACGTGGCCAAGTTCGCCGTTTCCGGCATCAACGTGGGCCTCTTCTGCTCCACCCCCGCCGTCGGCCTGGCGCGCAACATGGGGCGCAAGGAAGCCCTGGAAATGCTGCTCACCGGCGAGTTCATCGATGCCGGGGAAGCCCAGCGCCGGGGCCTGGTGAACCGGGTGGTGGCCCTGGGCGATCTGGACGAGGCGGTGGAGCACCTGGTGCAGTCCATCCTAGCCAAGAGCCCGGTGGCCGTGGCCACGGGCAAGCAGATGTTCTACAAGCAGCTGGAAATGGGCATCGAAGCCGCCTACCAGTATGCCGGCGAGGTCATGGCCTGCAACATGATGGCCGGCGATGCCGCCGAGGGCATCGACGCCTTCATCGAAAAGCGCAAGCCGGTCTGGCAGGCCGCCTGAACGGGCCCGACAGGGCCGGAAATGTCCTGCAGCCGGGACTTTCCCGGCCCTGCCGCGGTAGGATGCCCCATGGCCGGAGATCCGCCGGCCGGGGCCTGGCGCCGCACAGGCCGGGGAGAGAGTGAACGCCATGTCCGCAGGTGATAGGGTTGAGACGGCCTTCGTGCCGACCGCAAGGCACTGGCTGGTGGCCATCATCGGCTTCGTCCTGCTCCTGGCGGGCGGGCTCTACCGCAGCCACCAGGTGCTGTTCGGCGCCGCCCGGGAGACGGCGGAACAGCAGCTGCAGGCGGTGGCGGCCCTCAAGTCCCAGGAAATCCAGCGCTGGATCGAGGATCGCCTGATCTTTCTCAGCCAGCCGCCGGGCAGCGTCATGTCCCAGCATTTCGCCCGCCTCCTGCAGCAACCGGGCGACGCCCGGGCCGCGGCCGGGCTGCGTCAGCGTTTCCGCTACCTGCAGCAGACCATTCCCGAAATCTCCGCCATCGGCCTGCATGACCTGGCCGGCCGCAGCTATCTGGCCGACCCGGCGGACGATCATCTGCGGGACGACACCCTGCACCAGGAAGCGGTGCAGGCCATGCTGGAGAGCCGCAGGCCGCGCCTGGTGGACTTCCATCGCAAGGCCGGACGCGAGGGCGAGGTGGTCCTCGACCTGCTGGTGCCCCTCTTCGCCGAGGGGGAGACGGGGCGCCTCATCGGCTACGCCCTGTTCGAGATCGACCCGGCCAGGGTGCTCTATCCCATGGTCAGCCAGTGGCCCGTCCCCAGCGCCACCGGGGAAAGCCTGCTGGTGCGGCGGGACGGGGACGAGGTGCTGTTTCTTTCTCCCCTGGGGCGGCAGGCCGGGGCTCCCCTCAAGCTGCGCCTGCCCCTGGACACGCCGGGGCTGATCTCGGGCATGGCCCTGCATGGCGTCGGCGAGGTGCTGGCGGGGCGGGATTACCGGGGCCTGGCGGTGCTGGGCGTGGTGCTGCCGGTGGGTCAGACCGACTGGCTGCTGGTGGCGAAGATGGACGACAGCGAAATCTATCGCGAGGCCCGGCGCAACTTCGCCTGGCTGACGGCGGCGGGCGTCGTGCTGATGGCCGTGCTGCTGCTGCTGGGGCGGGTCTTCAGCGCTGCCCTGCAGGCCCGGGAGCAGGAAGCCCGTTTCCGCCTGCTGGCCGAGAGCGGCAGCGACGTGGTGTGGCTGTACGAACTGGCTTCCCGCCGCTTCGCCTATGTCAGCCCCTCGGTGCAGGCCATGCGCGGCATCACCGTGGCCGAGGCCCTGCAGCAGACCATGGCGGATCTGCTGACACCGGAGTGCCACCAGCACCTGGACAGGGAGCTGGAGCGCTGGATCGCCGCCGTGGATACGGGCCAGGAGGCTGCCGCCTCACGCCACTACGAACTGGTGCAGCCACGCAAGGACGGTTCCCTGATCCAGACCGAGGCGGTGATGACCCTGATCACCGATGCCCAGGGACGGGTCACCCACATCCAGGGCATTTCCCGGGACATCACGGAACGCAAGCGGGCCGAGGCCGAGCTGCGCAAGTTCCTGCTGTCGGCGGAGCAGAGCCCGGTGAGCATCGTCATCACCAACCTGGCGGCAGAAATCGAATACGTGAACGAGGCCTTCGTGCGCACCGCCGGCTACAGCCGGGAGGAGGTGCTGGGGCAGAATCCGCGCATCCTGCAGTCCGGGCGCACGCCCCGCTCCAGCTACGAGGAGATGTGGCGCTGCCTGTCCCGGGGTGAGGGCTGGCGCGGCGAACTGTTCAATCGGCGCAAGGATGGCAGCGAATACCTGGAAGACGCCAGCATCAACCCCATCCGCCAGCCCGACGGCAGCATCACCCATTACTTGGCGGTGAAGGAGGACATCACCGAGCGCCGGGCCACCGAGGCGGCCCTGGCCGAGAGCGAGGACAAGTTCCGCACCATCTACGACACCATCGGCGATGCCATTTTCGTGCACGACGTCGCCAGCGGCAGCATCCTGGACGTCAATGGCGGCGCCTGCCGCATGTACGGCTACAGCCGGGAGGAGCTGCTGTCCCTGGATGTGCAGGGCATCACCGCCGACGACCCGGCTTTCCCGCCCCAGGCGGCCCGGGACTACATGCGGCGGGTGCAGGAGGAGGGGCCCCAGTCCTTCGAGTGGATGGCCCGGGGCAGTTCGGGGCGGCAGTTCTGGGTCCTGGTGAACCTGCAGATATTCCGTCTTTCCGGCGGCCAGCGGGTACTGGCCGTGGTGCGTGACATCGACGGGCGCAAGCGGGCGGAGCAGGAACTGCAGCATGCCCTGGCCGAGGCCAAGGCCCTCAACCAGCGGCTGGCCGAGGCCCAGAGCCAGCTGCTGCAGTCGGAGAAGATGGCCTCCATCGGCCAGCTGGCGGCCGGGGTGGCCCACGAGATGAACAACCCCATCGGCTTCGTCTATTCCAACCTGGGCACCCTGGACCACTACCTGCGGGAAATCTTCGCCATCATCGCCGCCTATGAGGCGGCGGACAGCGGTCCCTGCCGCGATTGCCGGCAGCTGGAAAGCGCCCGCCAGCTGAAGCTGGAGAAGGACTTCGATTTCCTCCGCAGCGACATCGTCCAGCTTCTGGCCGAGTCCCGGGACGGGCTGGAGCGGGTGGCCAAGATCGCCCGGGATCTGAAGGACTTCTCCCGGGCCGGCGAGGCCGAGAGCCAGTGGGCCGACCTGCACCAGGGCCTGGATTCCACCCTCAACATCGTCTGGAACGAGCTCAAGTACAAGTGCACCGTGCACAAGGAATACGGCGAACTGCCCCTGGTGTGGTGCGAGCCGTCCCAGATCAACCAGGTCTTCATGAACCTGCTGGTCAATGCGGCCCAGGCCATTCCCAAGAAGGGCGACATCTGGCTGCGCACCGGCCGCCGCGGCGACGAGGTGTTCGTCGCCGTGAGCGACAGCGGCTGCGGCATTGCCCCGGAGTACCTGCACCGCCTGTTCGAGCCCTTTTTCACCACCAAGCCCGTGGGCAAGGGTACCGGCCTGGGCCTCTCCCTGGCCTACAGCATCGTGCAGAAGCATCAGGGCCGCCTGGAGGTGGAGAGCGAGCCGGGCCGGGGCAGCACCTTCACCGTCTGGCTGCCCATCGAGGCCAGGCCCAGGCCGGAGGAGGGGGCCGAGGCTGCCAGCGCGCCCCGGTGATGGCATACTCCCGCCTCCATTAGCCGGATGGCCCCGGGCCGTCGTTTTCTCTCATGCCTTACCTGATCACCGTCAACCTGCTCTGGGCCTTTTCCTTCAGCCTTATCGGCGAATACCTGGCGGGGCGGGTGGACAGCGATTTCGCCGTGCTGGTGCGGGTGGCCATTGCCGCCCTGGTGTTCATTCCCTTCACCCGCTGGCGCGGCCTGCCCGGGCGCCTGGTGGCCGGGCTGTGGCTGGCCGGGGCCCTGCAGTTCGGCGTCACCTACCTCTGCCTCTACCGCAGCTTCACCGTGCTGACGGTGCCCGAGGTGCTGCTGTTCACCGTGCTCACCCCCATCTACGTCACCATGCTCGACGACGCCCTGGCCCGGCGCTTCAATCCCTGGGCCCTGGTGGCCGCCCTGGTGGCGGTGGGGGGCGGGGTGGTGATCCGCTTCCAGCCGGTGGCGGGCGAATACCTGGCGGGCTTCCTGCTGCTGCAGCTGGCCAACGCCACCTTTGCCGCCGGGCAGGTGCTGTGCCGCCACCTGCTGGCCCGCTATCCGCTGCAGTTCCCCCTGTCCCGCTGTTTCGGCCATTTCTTCCTCGGCGCCCTGGTGCTGGCCCTGCCGTCCTTCCTCATCTTCGGCAATCCGGCCCGGCTGCCCGCGACCGCCGTACAGTGGGGCGTGCTGCTGTGGATGGGCCTGTTCGCCACGGCCCTGGGCATGTTCTGGTGGGTCAAGGGCAGCACCCGGGTGGACGGCGGCACCCTGGCGGTGATGAACGAGCTGCACGTGCCCCTGGGGCTGGTGGTCAATCTGCTGATCTGGAACCGGGATGCGGACCTGCAACGCATCGCTCTGGGCGGCAGCGTCATCCTCGTCTCCCTCTGGCTGAACCGCTGGGGACGCCGCCGTTTTGTGGCGGCGGCAGCCTGATGGGGACTTCAAGTCAGATTGCGGTCCGCCGCCTTCCGCTATGATGGACACCATGAGACTGCGCCAGCTTTCCCACAGCATCATCCTGCGCATCCTGCTCCTGGGGCTGGGGATCGTGGTCGTCGGCACGACGGCCCGCTATTTCATCCTCAGCCAGTTCCTGCGCGAGGATCTGGACAAGGTGGTGGCGTCCCAGCAGCAGGCCCTGGCCAGCTATGTGGCCCGGGACGTGGACAGCAAGCTGGTTGAGCGGCGCGACCTGCTGCAGCGCCTGGCGGCCAGCCTGCCCCGGCAGTTGCTGGGCCAGCCCCGGCAGTTGCGGGCCTGGCTGCAGGAGCGGCATGAACTGCATCCCCTGTTCAACCAGGGGCTGCTGCTGGTGGATTCCCGGGGTGCCATCCTGGCCGATTTCCCCGAGCGGCCCTTGCAGGCCAGGATCAACCTGGCGGATCGGGAATATGTGCAGGCCGCCCTGGCCGGCGAAGCCAGCCTGGGCCGGCCGGCGCCGGACTGGCTGGACCGGGAGCCGGTGCTGCCCATGGCGGCTCCGGTGCGGGACGAGCAGGGCCGGGTGCAGGCCGCCCTGGTGGGCCTGACGCCCCTGGCCACCCCGGGCTTCCTCAACCTGCTGCTGCAGAGCCGGATCGGCCGCAGCGGCGGCTTCCTCCTCATTTCTCCGCGGGACCGGGTCTTCGTCGCCGCCACCGAGCCGGAACTGGTGCTCAAGCCGACGCCGCCGGCCGGCGTCAATCCCCTGCACGACCGGGCCATGGCCGGTTACCGGGGCACCGGCATCACCGTCAACGCCAAGGGCGTGGAAGAGGCGGTGGCCATCGTCTCCGTGCCCAGCGCCGAGTGGTTCGTGGTGGCCCGCCTGCCCACCGCGGAAGCCTTCGAGCCGGTGACCCGGGTGCAGCAGTACATCCTGCGCAACAGCGTGGTGGTGTCCCTGGTCTTCCTGGTGCTGGCTTCCCTGGGCCTGGCCCACGTCTTCCGCCCCCTGCGGCGCACGGCGGAGCACGCCGACCGCATGACCCGCGGCGAGTGCCCCCTGGAACCCCTGCCGGTGCTGCGCAACGACGAGGTGGGCCATCTCACCGCCGCCTTCAACCGGCTCCTGCGCAAGCTCAGCGAGAGCCAGGCGGCCCTGGCCCAGGCGGCGCACCACGACGCCCTCACCGGCCTGCCCAACCGCATGCTGCTGGCCGACCGCCTGAGCCAGGCCCGGGTCCTGGCCCAGCGCAAGGGCAGCCGCATCGCCCTGCTGTTCCTCGACCTGGACGGCTTCAAGCCGATCAACGACAGCCTGGGTCACGAGGCCGGGGACGAGGTGCTGCGCCTGGTGGCCGGCCGCCTCAGCGGCTGCGTGCGGGCCAGCGACACCCTGGCCCGGGTCGGCGGTGACGAATTCGTCATCCTCATGGGCGATCTGGATAGCCAGGCGGAGCAGGCCGCGGCCCGGGTCGCCGCCAAGTGCATCGAAGCTCTGGCGGAGCCGTTCCCGGTCCAGGATCAGAGCTGCCGTCTCGGGGTTTCCATCGGTATCGCCCTGGGTGACGGCGAGAGCGCCGCCAATACCCTGTTGCTGCAGGCGGACCAGGCCATGTACCGGGCCAAGGAAAGCGGCCGCGGCCGCTACGTGATCGCCGCCACCTGAAGCGGTGGGGCGGAAGGAAAAGGGCGCCGGCGGCGCCCTTTTTCAGTTCTGGGCCGGCAATTCCAGCTCGTGCAGGGCCAGGCGGCTGTGGTTGTGCTTGAGGTAGGCGAGAAAATCCATGCCGGAACAGTTGAGGCCCAGTTCCGGATGGCCCTGCTTCAGGGAGAAGAAGGAAATGTCCCGGCCCACGATCTCCAGGCCGCACTGGGAGGCGACCTCGATGATCTCCCGCAGGCGGGTGGAGAGGGGGTCGATGCTGGGGTCGCTGGGCATGATGATCCAGAAATCGACGCCGTGCCGGGCCACCAGGTCGGTCTTGCGCAGGGTCTGGCCGAGGGCGTCCTGGACTTCGTGCAGCTTGAGGCTGGCCGCCTGGGCGCCGTAGGTCTCGCCCAGGATGTGGGGGGAGCCGAAGTCGACATGCACCAGGTGGAAGTGGATATTGCTGTCGTAGCGGGCGGAGACTTCCAGCAGCCATTCCAGGGTGAACAGGAAATTCCCGAACTGTTCGACATCTTCGTGCAGCATAAGTCCCTCCTTGATGGCGACGGGAGGCTCCCGGAAATGGCGCAGGGGCGGCCGGGAGCGGCGTCTGGCGTTGGGGCGGCCCTTATGTTGTTGTGCTGGCCGCCCGTTGCCTCAACTTTAACCATTGCCCGGCTCCCATGCCAGCTTTTCGGCCGGTGCAGAAGCAGGCGGTGAGCAGATAGCCGCCGGTGGGTGCCTCCCAGTCCAGCATTTCGCCGGCGCAGAAGAGGCCGGGCCGCTGCCGCAGCATGAGCTGCTCGTCCAGCTCCTCCAGGCGCACGCCGCCGGCGCTGCTGATGGCTTCGTCCAGGGGACGGGGCGCCAGCAGCCGCAGGGGCAGGGCCTTGATGGCGGCGGCCAGGGCGGCCTCGTCCTGGAAGCGCTCCTTGTCCAGGCATTCCCGCAGCAGGCCCATCTTCACCCCCTTCAGGCCCAGGCGGCTTTGCAGGTGGCTGGAGAGGGAGCGGGAGCCCCGGGGGCGGCGCACCTCGGCCAGCACCCGCTCGGCGCTGTGGCCGGGCAGCAGGTCCAGGCTCAGGGTGGCGCTGCCGTCCCGCTCGATGAGGTCCCGCAGGGGGGCGGAGAGGGCGTAGATGAGGCCGCCCTCGACACCGTCGGCACTGACCACGAATTCCCCCTGGCGGCGCCAGGCCCGGCCGTCGGGACCGCTGCAGGCGGCCACCACCGGTTTCACCGGCTGGCCGGCGAAGTGCTCCCGGAAATGGGGGCTCCAGGCGGCGTCGAAGCCGCAGTTGGCCGGCCGCAGGGGCGCCACGGCAATGCCGGCCCGGGTCAGGGTGGGCACCCAGGCGCCGTCCGAGCCCAGCTTGGCCCAGCTGCCGCCGCCCAGGGCCAGCACCGTGGCGGCGGGCTTTACTTCAATTTCCCCTGCCGGCGTGGCAAAGCGCAGGGCGCCGTCGGCGCTCCAGCCGAGCCAGCGGTGCCGCACCTGGAAGGCGACGCCGTCCTGGCGCAGCCGGTGCAGCCAGGCCCGCAGCAGGGGTGCCGCCTTCATCTCGGTGGGGAAGACCCGGCCCGAGGTACCGACGAAGGTGTCGATGCCCAGGCCGTGGATCCAGGCCCGCAGGGCCTCCGGGCCGAATTCCTGCAGCAGGGGCGCCAGCCGTTCCCGGGCGCTGCCGTAGCGTTCCTGGAAGGTGGCGAAGTCCTCGCTGTGGGTGATGTTCATGCCGCCCTTGCCGGCCATGAGGAACTTGCGTCCCACCGAGGGCATGGCCTCGTAGACGGTGACCTGGGCGCCGTCCCGGGCCAGCACTTCCGCCGCCATGAGCCCGGCCGGGCCGCCGCCGATGACGGCGACGTGGGGAGGAGGGGAGGGCATGGGGGTCATGGGCTGGACTCGGGCAGGACTCGGGCAGGAGCAAAAGAAGGCAAACCGGCCGCCATTCTAGGGCCGGCGCCGGGTCCGGGCAAAGCCCTTTGGTGGTCAGGGGCGGGGCGGCCTTGGTATAGTCGCGGGGTCATGCTTGCCTACCTCCTGCGTCGCCTCCTCTACGCCATCCCCATTCTCATCGGGGTGAACCTGCTCACCTTCGCCCTCTTCTTCGTCGTCAATACGCCGGACGACATGGCACGCATGCAGCTGGGCGTGAAACGGGTGACCCCTGAAGCCATCGCCAAGTGGAAGGCGGAACGGGGCTACGATGCGCCCCTGTTCTGGAACGGCGAGGCCGCCGGCCTGGAAAAGGCGACCCGCACCATTTTCTTCACCAAGTCGGCCCGGCTCTTCGTCGGCGACTTCGGCGCGGCGGAGGACGGCCGCGACATCGCCACCGAAATCCGCACCCGCATGGGGCCCTCCCTGGCCATCGCCATCCCCACCTTCATCCTGGGCCTGCTGGTGACCGTTTCCCTGGCCCTGCTGCTGGCCTTTTTCCGCGCCACGGCCCTGGATTTCTGGGGCGTCGTCGCCTGCGTCGCCATGATGTCCATCTCCGGCCTGTTCTACATCATCGGCGGCCAGTGGCTCATCTCCAAGGTGTGGCGGCTGGTGCCCATCTCCGGTTACGTGGAGGGCCTGGACACCTGGAAATTCCTGCTCCTGCCGGTGGCCATCGGCGTCGTCGCCGGCATCGGCAGCAGCGCCCGCTGGTACCGCACCATCTTCCTCGAGGAAATGGGCAAGGACTACGTGCGCACTGCCCGGGCCAAGGGCCTCTCGGAGAGTGCCGTGATGTTCCGCCACGTGCTGCGCAACGCCATGATCCCCATCCTCACCGGGGTGGTGGTGGTGATTCCCCTGCTCTTCATGGGCTCCCTGCTCACCGAATCCTTCTTCGGCATTCCCGGTCTGGGCAGCTACACCATCGACGCCATCAACGCCCAGGACTTCGCCGTGGTCCGCTCCATGGTCTTCATCGGCTCCGTGCTGTACATCGCCGGCCTGATCCTGACTGACATTTCCTACACCCTGGTGGACCCGCGGATTCGCTTCGACTGACATGGCCTTCCTTCCCGTCTTCCTCTGGTCCGACCTGGTCATCTGGCTGCTGGTGGCGGCCCTGGGCCTGCTGGCCTGGGGCGTGGCCCGCACGCCGCCCCTGGGCGCCGCCTGGGGCCGGGTGCTGCACAGCCGTACCGGCATGGCCTCTCTGGCAGTACTGGCGCTGTTCGTGGCGGTGGGTCTGCTGGACTCCGCCCATTACCGGCCCCGCCTGGCCGATGCCCCGCAGAACGGCCAGGGTGGCGGCGCCGGGGCGGCACCGGCCTACGGGGTCGAAGTCCTCTCGCTCCTGGACGCCCTCCTGACGCCCCTGCGCACCCAGGTGGAAAAGACCTATTCGGCGCCCCTGGCCACCCGGGCCTACGCCAAGGAAATGCAGGAAGTCCGCCAGCCCGACGGCAGCCTGGTGCAGCAGCGGGACTTTCCCCGCCTCAAGTTCGGCGGCGCCCACCTGGGGTCGGAGGAATCCGCCTGGGCCGGCGACGTGGCCCGGCGCCTGCTGCAGGGGTACGGCCTGGCGGCCCTGCTGTGGGCGGCCCTGGCGATTTTTCTCGCCGGCCGTCTGGCCCGACGCCGGCAGTGTTCCTTCCGCCAGTCCTGGCGGGAACTGTGGCGGCGGCCGCCCACCAGCACGGCGCCGGCCTGGGATGCCCTGCTGCTGACCCTGGCCGGCCTCTTCCTGCTGCTCACGCCCCTGCTGGCCCTGGCGCCGGAATACCATGTGCTGGGCACCGACAAGGTGGGCCAGGACGTGCTCTACCAGATACTCAAGAGCATCCGCACCGCCCTGGTCATCGGCCTCGTCACCACCCTGGTGACCCTGCCGGTGGGGGTGCTGCTGGGCATCGCCGCCGGCTATTTCCGCGGCTGGGTGGACGACCTGATCCAGTATCTCTACACCACCTTGAGTTCCATTCCCGGGGTGCTGCTCATCGCCGCCGCCGTGCTGATGATGCAGGTGGTGATCGACACCCATCCGGAGTGGTTCGCCACCGCCGCCGAGCGGGCCGACCTGCGCCTGCTGGCCCTCTGCTTCATCCTCGGCATGACCAGCTGGACCGGCCTGGCCCGCCTGCTGCGGGGCGAGACCCTGAAGCTGTCCCAGCTCGAATACATCCAGGCGGCCCAGGCCTTCGGCGTTTCCTCCTGGCGCATCCTGCTGCGTCACATCCTGCCCAACGTCATACACATCGTGCTGATCGCCCTGGTCATGGATTTCTCCGGACTGGTGCTGGCCGAGGCCGTGCTCTCCTACGTCGGCATCGGCGTGGACCCAACCATGATCAGCTTCGGCACCATGATCAACAACGCCCGCATGGAACTGGCCCGGGAGCCCATGGTGTGGTGGTCCCTGGCCGCCGCCTTCGTTTTCATGTTCATCCTGGTCCTGGCCGCCAACCTCTTCGCCGACGTGGTGCGGGACGCTTTCGATCCGAGGGCCGCCTGATGTCCGACCTGCTTTCCGTCCGCAACCTCAAGGCCGGCTTCCTCGCCGGCGGCCGGGTGCTCACCGCCGTGGACGGCGTCTCCTTCGCCGTGGCCCCCGGCGAGACCTTCGCCCTGCTCGGCGAATCCGGTTGCGGCAAGTCCGCCACCGCCCTGGCCCTGTTGCGCCTGCTGCCCAACGCCGGGCGCATCCAGGGCGGCGAGGTGTGGCTGGAAGGGGAGGAGATTCTCGCCCTGCCCGAAGCGGCCATGCGCGACCGCCGCGGCAGCGCCGCCGCCATGATCTTCCAGGAGCCGGCCACCAGCCTCAATCCGGTGCTGACCATCGGCCGCCAGATCGGCGAATCCCTGGAACGGCACCGGGGCATGAAGGGCGAGGCGGCCCGCCGGGAAGCCCTGGCCCTGCTCACCGCCGTCGGCATCGCCGACCCGGAGCGGCGGCTGCAGGAATATCCCTTCCAGCTCTCCGGCGGCATGAAGCAGCGGGCCATGATCGCCATCGCCCTGGCCGGGGAGCCGCGCCTGCTCATTGCCGACGAGCCGACCACGGCCCTGGACGTGACCATCCAGGCCCAGATTCTCGACCTGTTGGCCAGGCTGCAGGCGGAACGGGCCATGGGCATGCTGCTCATCACCCACGACCTGGGCGTGGTGGCCCGCAGCGCCCACCGGGTCGGCGTCATGTACGCCGGCGAAATCGTCGAGACGGCCCCCCGCCAGGAGTTTTTCGCCAGCCCGCGCCACCCCTATACGCAAAAGCTCTTCGCTGCCCTGCCGGACCTGGGCCAGCGGGGCGCCCAACTGGCCACCATTCCCGGCCAGGTGCCGGGACTGGCCGCCATGCCCGCCGGCTGCCGCTTCGCCCCCCGCTGCCCGGTGGCCATGGACCGCTGTCGCCTGGAAAGCCCGGGCTGGACCGAGCTGGAGGCGGGGCACCAAGTGCGCTGCCATTGGGTGGCCCAACAGCTGCCGGGCGGCGAGCAGCGCCTGCCGGACCTGCCCGCCGCGCCACCGACTGCTGCCGCTGCCGCCGACGCCGCCCGGGAAAACCTGCTGGCCGTGGGCGAACTGAAGGTCCATTTCCCCATCCGCAAGGGCCTCTTCAAGCGCACCGTGGGCCACGTCAAGGCGGTGGACGGGGTGTCCCTGGAATTGCAGCGGGGCCGTACCCTGGCCCTGGTGGGTGAGTCGGGCTGCGGCAAGACCACCGCCGGCAAGGCCGTGCTGCGCCTGCTGCCGGCCAGCGGCTCGGTGCGGCTCGATGGCCGGGAGCTGCTGGGCCTGCCGGAGCGGGAACTGAAGCCCCTGCGGCGGCGCATGCAGATGGTGTTCCAGGACCCCTTCGCCTCCCTCAACCCCCGCCTTACCGTGGGGGAGATCATCGAGGAAGGCATGACCGCCCTGCGGGTGGCCGCCAGCCGGGACGAACGGCGGGCGGCCCTGGCCGCCCTGCTGGAATCGGTGGGCCTGCCGGCGGAGGCTCTGGGCCGCTATCCCCACGAATTTTCCGGCGGCCAGCGCCAGCGCATCGCCATCGCCCGGGCCCTGGCGGTACAGCCGGAGCTTCTGGTGTGCGACGAGCCCACCTCGGCCCTGGACGTTTCCGTGCAGGCCCAGATTCTCAACCTGCTGCGCCGCCTGCAGGAGGAATTGGGGCTGGCCTATCTTTTCATCACCCACAACTTCGCCGTGGTGGAATATCTCGCCCACGACGTGGCGGTGATGTACCTGGGCCGCATCGTCGAGCAGGGGCCGGTGCAGCAGGTGCTGGCGGCTCCCTGCCATCCCTATACCCGGGCCCTGCTCTCGGCCGTGCCCGAGCCCCGCCTGGCGGGTCAGCGGGAAATGGTGCGCCTGCCCGGCGAGACGCCGTCCCCGGCCCGGCCGCCCCAGGGCTGCCATTTCCATCCCCGCTGCGCCCAGGCCAGCGAGCGCTGCCGCCAGGAATACCCGGCCCCCAGCACCCAGGCCGGCGGCGTGGTGGTGCGCTGCCATCTCTATCCGGCGGACTAGCCGCAAAACAAGCACCCCTGCAAGGCAGAAGGGACGCCATTCTCCACCGTGCCATGGTGGAAAGTGGCGTCCCTTCTGCCTTTGCGGCCAGGCTGTTTTCCGGGTTCCTCAGCCGTCTCCCAGGCGCCGCAGGGAGAGGGCGATGCCCAGCACCACCGCCACGCAGGCCAGCAGGGTGGCCACCACTCCCGGCCAGCCGCCGTGGATCCAGGGCCAGCCCGTGGCGCTGCCGATGACGCTGCCGCCCAGGTAATAGCTGGACAGGTACAGGGCGGAGACCAGCCCCCGCCGTGGCCCGGCCCGGCGTCCCACCCAGCCGCTGGCCACCGCATGCACGGCGAAATAGCCGAAGGTGAACACGGCCAGGCCGAGGATGATCAGGGGCAGGGCCGCGGCCAGGGTGAGGCCGATGCCGGCGGCCATGGTCAGGCTCATCAGCAGCACGATGCGGCTGCGTCCGATGCGGTCCGCCAGGTGGCCGGCCAGGGCCGAGGAGGCGCTGCCCACGGCGTAGAGCAGGAAGATGGCGCCGATGGCCGCCGGGCCCAGGCCGTAGGGCGGCAGGCTGAGGCGGAAGCCCAGGTAGTTGTAGATGCCGACGAAGCTGCCCATGATGAGGAAGGCGGTGACGAACAGCCAGGGCAGGCCCGGGTCGGCGTAGATGCGGCCCACGTCCGCCAGCAGCAGGCGGGGCTCCAGGGAGCGGGGCCTGAAGTGTTGGGCCGGCGGCAGCAGGCGCCAGAAGGTGAAGGCCGCCAGCAGCCCCAGCAGGCCCAGGGCTCCCAGGCCGTGGCGCCAGTCCCACCAGCCCGTCACCAGGGCCGAGAGAAAGCGCCCGGACATGCCGCCCAGGGCGTTGGCGGCGATGTAGAGGCCCATGGCCCGGCCCCGGGCGTTGGGGGCGATCTCTTCCCCCAGGTAGGCCATGGCGGCGGCGGGCACCCCGGCAATGCAGGCGCCCAGCAGGGCCCGGCACAGCACCAGCAGGTGGAAGTCCGGCATGAAGGCGGAGGCGCAGGCGAACAAGGCGGCCCCCAGCAGCCCCAGGCGCATCAGCCGTTCCCGGCCATAGCGGTCGGCGATGAGGCTCAAGGGAATGAGCAGCAGGGCCATGGAAAGGGTGCCGGCGGCGACGCTGAAACTGGCGCTGGCCGGGGAGATGCCAAACTCGTGGGTGAGCTGGGGCAGCACCGGCTGGGTGCCGTAAAGCAGGGCGAAGCAGGTGAAGCCGCCGGTGGCCAGGGCCAGGTTGGCGCGACGGAAGGCGGGGGTGCCGGCTTGCAGCCCTCCGCTATCGGCGGCTGCAGCGGTGGAATACGTGGGGGTCATGGTCAGCGAGTGGAAGCCGGGTTCCGGGGCGGCCAGGCGCGGCCCGGCGCCGGCAGGGACGGCGGCGAAGGCTTGAATTCTACGCCCCGCCGCAATCCTGCCGGAGCGGGGATATCCGTACTTGAAGCGCTGGAGATGACGGTGTAGGGCTGCACCTGCAGGTGGCGGCAGCTTAGGCGCGCCACAACGGAGCCGTCGGGGGGCGGAAGGCGGAAGGCGGAAAATCCTTGCCGCGCCCCGCCGGCCAAAAGAAAAGGCGCCCGCAGGCGCCTTTATCCGTCGTCCTTCGGCCTCAGTCGTTCTGGGCCAGCTGGATGGTGATGGTCTGGCCCGGTTTCAGGTTGCCCGGAGCCACCTTGTTCCAGCGCTTGATGTCGTCCGCTTCCACCTTGAACTTCTTGGCGATGCCGGCCAGGGTGTCGCCCTTGCGGATGGTGTAGCGGGCCACCTTGGCCTTGGCGGCAGCGGCCTTGGCATTGGCCGGGGCCTTGTCGTTCTTGCTCAGCTTGAGGTTCTTGCCTTCCAGGGTGGCGCTGACGCGGCCGTTGGCCGGGGCGCTGGCCACCGTGGTCTTGGCGGCAGCGGCGGGAGCGGCGACGGCGGGGGCCACGGTGAGCTTGGTGCCGGCGGCCATGTTGCGGCCCAGCTTGTTCCAGCGCTTCAGCTCGTCCACGGAAACGTCGTAGCGGCGGGCGATGGAGAAGAGGGTGTCGCCTTTCTTGACCACGTGGAACTTGGCCGGCTGGGCCCGGGAATCAGTGCGGGCGTCGCTGCGGGCGGGTGCGGTTTCGGCTGCCGGCGGGGTGAAGGAGGCGACGGCGAGGTCGCCTTCGATGCCGTCCCGGGCCGGGACCAGCAGGGTGGTGCCGGCGCCTACCTTGGCCTTGGGCGGCAGGCCGTTCACCGTCTTCAGGTGAGCCACGGAGACACCCAGGCGGGCCGCCACCTTGTCCAGCTTTTCCCCGGCCTTGAGGGTGTAGGAGGTCCAGGAGGAGAGGGGGGCTTCGTTGTTTTCCAGGTTGGCGCGGAAGCGCTCCACCTTTTCCGCCGGCAGCACCAGGGGACGGTCGGCCTTGATCACCGGGCGGTTATGGGCCGGGTTGAGGGCGACGAATTCATCCACCGGCATTTCCGCCAGCTTGGCCGCCACCTTCACGTCCATGTCGGCCGGCTTGGCCACGGCGGCGAAGTAGGGCTGGTTGGGAATCTGGGGCAGGTCCAACTGGGCCAGCAGGCGGGGGTTGGAGAGGATGTTCTTGAGGGCCTGCAGCTTGGGCACGTAGTTGCGGGTTTCCGCCGGCATGGTCAGGTTTTCGTAATCCGTCGGCAGACCCTTGGCCCGGTTCTTGGCGATGGCCCGGCCGACGGCGCCTTCGCCCCAGTTGTAGGAAGCCAGGGCCAGCTGCCAGTCGCCGTGCATCTCGTAGATGGTCTGCAGATAGTCCAGGGCGGCGGAGGTGGAGGCGATGATGTCGCGCCGGTCGTCCACCCACCAGTTCTGTTCCAGCTTGAAGTTCTTGCCGGTGGAGGGAATGAACTGCCACAGGCCGGAAGCGTGGCTGCGGGAATAGGCCATGGGGTTGTAGGCGCTTTCCACCATGGGCAGCAGGGCCAGTTCCATGGGCATGCCGCGCTTCTCGATGGCCTCGACGATGTGGAACATGTAGCGGCGGCTGCGTTCGACCATGCGTCGCACGTAATCGGGCCGGTTCATGTACCACTGCTGGTGGGTCAGCACCAGGTCGTTGTTCAGGTTCGGCATGCCGAAGCCGTTGCGGATGCGTTCCCACAGGTTGTCGGGGGAGGTGGTGAGGTCGATGGTGCGGGGTAACTGGGGGATCGGCGCGATCTCCTCCACCGGCAGGCTGCCATCGTTCTGGACCGGGCTGGCTTCGGGAGCGGACAGTTCGGTGCGGGACGGCACCATGGACTGCAGGCTGGGGGCGAAGGAAAGCGTCAGGGGCTGGTCGTTGGCCTGGGCGGGAGTGGCGGCGAAGAGGGCGCCGCAGGCCAGGGCCGGGAGGGAACGATGGAGTTGCCGGATGAAGCGGAGGGTGCAGCCTAGCGTGTCGTCGAGCGTCATAGATTCTCTTTGTCTGCTGTTCCCCGCCAGGCGGGGGGATTCCCGAGGGCCGGCACGGCAGGCGGGCCGGGCGTCGGGCACGACGTTTCAGGATGACCTAATCGCGGAATTATACCCTATGAAAAGAAGGGGATATCCGCTGCCAAAGGTAAAAAATTCAGGCCGTTGAAATGACGTACGGTCTTTACCGGAGGCGTTGCCACAGGGCCTCCAGGGTGGCGGCAGCCCCCTGGGTGATGCGGTGGTCGGCGAAGGGGCTGACGGGCGTGGTGCCCGGATTGATCTCCACCGTGGTGATGCCCTGCTCGCTGGCCCACAGCACCGGTTCGGCCACATAGGGAAAGAGGCTGGAAGTGCCGATGGAAAAGACCATGTCGGGGCCGGCATCCAGGGTGCGGAGCAGCTGTTCCATTTCCATCTGCGGCAGGGATTCGCCGAAAAGCACCACCCGGGGCCGTACCAGGGCGTTACAGCGGGGGCAGGCCGGCGGCAGTTCCAGGTCGGAGAAGCTGTCCACTTCCGTCTCGTAACTGCAGCGGGTGCAGTGCAGATGATGCAGGCGACCGTGGATCTCGATGACATCGGAAGAGCCGGCCTGGCGGTGCAGGCCGTCGATGTTCTGGGTGAAGACGGTGACCGCGGTGCCGCGCCGTTCCAGATCGGCGATGACCTGGTGGGCCCGGTTGGGGCGGGCGTCACGGCAGGTGCGCTCGATCTGGGCCAGGTATTTCCAGGTGATCTGGGGATGCTGGCGCAGCATGGGGCCGGACAGCGCCTCTTCGATGGAAAAGCCTTCCGCCGTCAGGTCCTCCTCGTAGAGTCCGCCGACGCCCCGGTAGGTGGGCAGTCCCGAGTCGGCGGAGATGCCGGCGCCGGTGATGAAAAGGACGCGGCGGGCCTCTGCCAGTTCTTCGGCAACGGCATCCAGGGTGGCGGCTGTGTCCATGGCGGACTCCCGGAGATGTGAGGAAATGGAGGCTGAAAACGAAAAAACCGGCACAGGGCCGGTTTTCTCTATTTTGTTGGCGGAGTGGACGGGACTCGAACCCGCGACCCCCGGCGTGACAGGCCGGTATTCTAACCAACTGAACTACCACTCCAAACTGCTTTAACTCTGTACTGCGCTACCGATGCTGCCGGTACCACTTGAATCTGTGGCGTCCCCACGGGGATTCGAACCCCGGTTATCGCCGTGAAAGGGCGGTGTCCTAGGCCTCTAGACGATGGGGACCCTAGGTATCTTTCGCATTTGTATGGTGGAGGTACGCGGGATCGAACCGCGGACCTCTTGCATGCCATGCAAGCGCTCTCCCAGCTGAGCTATACCCCCGCCGCGAAAGAAGACCGAATTATAGGGAGCGTTTTTGGGGTTGTAAAGCCCTTTTGTGATTTTTTTTAAGAAAATCGCCATTCACCTGGATAAGTCCCTGTTTTGTCTCTTGCTGGGTACTCTTTGACGGGCTGTGGGCCTGATGGGGAAAGGCTCGTAGGGCAGTCGGGGGTGACAGGGGGAGGGCTGAAAAGCAAAAAGCCAGCATTTCTGCTGGCTTTTTGCTTTTAGCTGGCGGAGTGGACGGGACTCGAACCCGCGACCCCCGGCGTGACAGGCCGGTATTCTAACCAACTGAACTACCACTCCGAACTTCTGAAGCTTGCAACGGTAAAACTGGTGCCGCTTACAAAACTTAGGGCTTGCTGATTTTGTCGATCAGCAAGCCCTGCTGTAGGTGGCGTCCCCACGGGGATTCGAACCCCGGTTATCGCCGTGAAAGGGCGGTGTCCTAGGCCTCTAGACGATGGGGACCCTAGGTATCTTTCGCATTTGTATGGTGGAGGTACGCGGGATCGAACCGCGGACCTCTTGCATGCCATGCAAGCGCTCTCCCAGCTGAGCTATACCCCCGCCGCGAAAGAAGGCCGAATTATAGGGAGCGTTTTTTAGCTTGTAAACCCTCTTCGCCAACTTTTTTTAAATTTTTGCTGCGGCCAGTCGTGCCAGCACCTTTTCCCGGGGGAACAGGGCCACCACCGCATCCACGGACGGGGTCTGGGCCTGACCGGTGAGCAGCACCCGTAGGGGCATGGCCAGCTTGGGCATCTTCAGGCCGTGCTTGGCCACGGTCTCCTTGATCAGGGCGCCGATGGCCGGCGCTTCCCAATTGACGCCCTGGACGCCGGCAATGAAGTCGGCCAGGGCCGGCTTGGCTTCCTCGCTGAGGTGCTGGGCCAGCAGTTCGGCGTTGGGGTGGATGTCGATGTAGAAGACCTCGGCCGCATCCGCCAGCTCATTCAGGGTATGCACCCGTTCCTTGTAGAGGGCGATGATGGATTCCAGGGCCGGCACCGGCGCCGGCGTGATGCCCCGGGCCGCCAGGCGCGGGCGCACCAGGTCGGCCAGGCGGCCGTTGTCGGCCTGCTTGATGTAGTGGGCGTTGAGCCAGTTCAGCTTTTCCGTATTGAACTGGGCGGCCGACGGGGTGATGTGGTCCAGGTCGAACCACTGGCAGAACTGTTCCATGGAGAACACTT
The DNA here is from genome assembly GCF_009177135.1 of Azospira sp. I09. Classification (NCBI taxonomy): domain Bacteria; kingdom Pseudomonadati; phylum Pseudomonadota; class Betaproteobacteria; order Rhodocyclales; family Rhodocyclaceae; genus Azospira; species Azospira sp. I09. The sequence goes on from NZ_AP021844.1 coordinate 573,932, forward strand.
CGTCGTCGCCATGGGACCAGCCCAGGCGGCCCAGGTAGTTGAGCACTGCTTCCGGCAGATAGCCGTCCTCGTCGTATTGCATGACGGAAACGGCGCCATGGCGCTTGGATAGCTTCTGGCCGTCGTCGCCCAGGATCATGGAAAGGTGGGCGTACTGGGGCACGCTGGCGCCCAGGGCCTGCAGCACATTGATCTGGCGCGGGGTGTTGTTCACGTGGTCGTCGCCGCGGATGACCTGGGTGATGCCCATGTCCCAGTCGTCCACCACCACGCAGAAGTTATAGGTGGGGGTGCCGTCGGCCCGGGCGATGATGAAGTCGTCCAGCTCACTGTTGCTGATCTCGATGCGGCCCTTGACCAGGTCGTCCCAGGCCACCACGCCGTCCACCGGGTTCTTGAAGCGCACCACCGGCTGGATGCCGGAAGGCGGGGTGGGCAGGGTCTTGCCCGGCTCCGGGCGCCAGCGGCCGTCGTAGCGGGGCTTTTCGCCCTTGGCCCGCTGGGCTTCGCGGATATGTTCCAGTTCTTCGGGGGAGGTGTAGCAGTGGTAGGCGGTGCCGGCTTCCAGCATCTGCTGGATCACTTCCTTGTACCGGTAGATGCGCTGCATCTGGTAGAAGGGGCCTTCGTCGTGCTCCAGGCCGAGCCAGTTCATGCCGTCGATGATGGCCTGCACGGCTTCCGGGGTGGAACGGGCCACGTCCGTATCCTCGATGCGCAGCACGAACTTGCCCCCGTGGCGGCGGGCGTAGGCCCAGGAGAAGAGGGCGGTGCGGGCGCCGCCGATGTGCAGGTAACCGGTGGGGCTGGGGGCGAAACGGGTACGGATCATGGTGGGTGTCTGGCGTTGAACAAAAGAAGGCATTGTAATGGATGCCATGGACGCCGGTCCCGGCAGCGGGTGCTCCGGGGGAGAAAAGATGTTTTTTTCAAAAACGTTTGACCACCCGAAATTGTTGTGGTCTAATGCGCACCTCTTCGACGCACCGGGTGGTTAGCTCAGCGGTAGAGCACTGCCTTCACACGGCAGGGGTCACAGGTTCAATCCCTGTACCACCCACCAGAAACCTCTGGAAAACGACGGTGTGACGAATAACGAAAAGCTGCCTTTTGGCGGCTTTTTTGCTTTTTGCCTTCCGCTCGGGCAAAAAGCCCCATCTCCGCTAGTCCTGTCAATTCCGTTTGCGGCCTCAGACTCGTCCCCCGGTTTTCCCCTTTCGTCATCATCCCCCTGCCTGCTCCGTGCCGGCTGTCGGTGTTTCCTACTACTGTTCCTGCGATCGGCCCCCGCCCCTGTTTCTCGCGAGCACGGGCAACAGAGGGGCAGATGGACTGCGGCTACTGGCCTTCCACCGGAGTGCTGGGTGTCGGGGCACTGGGCGGCGGCGGGGCCAGGGGATTGAAGCCCGGTTCGCCGTAGCGGTTGGCCTCTTCCGGCGGGGGGGCCGGGGGCGGTTCGACGGGCAGGGGCTCGGGTTGCGGCGGCGGGCTGGTCGGGGCGGGGGCGCGGCGGGAGCTGTGGGGCGGGGGCGCTTCCGGCGCGGGGGCCAGCAGTTGGGTTAACCAGTCCCGGCCCCAGGCCAGGACGCGGGTGAACAGGCTGCTGTCCTCGGGTTCGGCGAAGCGGGCCTTGGCGTCGATCTGGCGCGAGCGCAGGGCCTGCTGGAAGAAATCGCCCACCATGGGCAGGGCGCTGTGGGCGCCCTGGCCCCAGTAGTCGCTGCGCAGGGTGATGCGGGCATCGTTGAAACCGACCCAGGCGCCGGCCACCAGTTGGGGGTGCATGAGGATGAACCAGCCGTCCGTGTTGTCCTGGGTGGTGCCGGTCTTGCCGGCCACGTCGGCGCGGATGCCGAAGCGGCTGCGGATGGCGCTGCCGGTGCCCCGGTCGATGACGCCGCGCATGGTGTCCACCAGGGTGTAGGCCACCTTGGGCGGCAGGGCCGGTTCCGGGTCTGCCGGGGCGAATTCGGCCAGGATCTTGCCCTTGCCGTTTTCGATGCGGCTCACCAGCACCGGCTCCAGGTAGCCGCCGCCGTTGGCGATGGTGCCGTAGGCGGCGACCATCTCCCTGAGGCTCACCGGGCTGGTGCCCAGGGCCAGGGAAGGCACCGTTTCCAGCCGGCTCTGGCGGATGCCCATGGCCTGGGCCAGGCGGGCGACCCGCACCGCGCCCACTTCCTGCATCAGCTGGGCGGTGACGGTGTTTTTCGACAGGGCCAGGGCGGTGGCCAGAGTAATGGGCTGGTTGCTGGGGGGATCGTGGTCCGCGGGGCGCCAGATTTCGCCGCCGGCCAGGGGGATTTCCACGGCCTGGTCCATGCGGCTGTCGCCGGGCTGGGCGCCCCGCAGGAAGGCGGCGCCATAGACGAAGGGCTTGAAGGTGGAGCCGGGCTGGCGCTTGGCCTGCTGCACGTGGTCGAAGGCGTCCTGGCTGAAGTCCCGGCTGCCGACCCAGGCCCGGACCTGGCCGTTGCGCGGGTCCAGGGCGAGGAAACCGGCCTGGATGCGGGTCTTCTGCTGGCGCAGGGCGGCCATGAAGGCCTTGTCGGCTAGGAGCTTCTTCAGTGCCTCCTCCTGGCCCAGGCCGGCGGCGACGGCGCTGCGGTATTCCGGCGTTTCGCCCACCAGGGTGCGCACCAGGGGATTGGCGGCGTTCCAGCCGCCGCGGCGGTTCCAGGCCGCGTCGGCCTGGTTCTGCAGCACGTAGCCCTGGCGCGCCACGGCCTGGTTGGCCCAGGCCTGCAGGCGGGAATCCAGGGTGGTGTACACCACCAGGCCGTCGGCGTAGGCGTTGTAGCCGTGGTCGTCGGCCCAGGCGATGAGCCATTTGCGCAGCTGTTGGGCGAAGTGGGGGGCCGGGCCTTCCGGCTCGCTCTGGCGCTCGAAGTCCAGGCGCAGGGGCTTTTTCTTCAGGCTGTCGAACTGGGGCGGGGAGAGCCGCTCCCGCTTCACCATCTGGGCCAGGACGATATTGCGCCGCTGCACCGCCCGTTCCGGATTGAGCACCGGGTTGTAATAGCTGTTGCCCTTGAGCATGCCCACCAGGGTGGCGCTCTGCAGCACGTCCAGGTTGCCGGCGGAGGTGTCGAAATAGGTACGGGCCGCCATTTCGATGCCGTAGGCGTTGTAGAGGAAGGGCACCGTGTTGAGGTAGGTCTCGAGGATTTCCTCCTTGGTATACAGGGCCTCGATCTTGAGGGCGGTGATGGCCTCTTTCAGCTTGCGCGTCAGGGTGGGGGCCCGGCCGATCTCGTCCGGGTAGAGATTGCGGGCCAGCTGCTGGGTCAGGGTGGAGCCGCCCTGGCGGTCGCCGGAAAAGGTGTTGAGGGCGGCGCCGGCGGTGCGGCGCCAGTCGATGCCGTGGTGCTGGTAGAAGCGGTGGTCCTCGGTGGCGATGAGGGCCTCCACCACCCGGGGCGACACCTGGGCCAGCTTCACCCATTCCCGGTTGGCCCGCTTGAACACGGCCAGTTCCTTGCCGTCGGCGCTGAGGATGCGGGCCGGCTGCTCCTGCTTGGCCTTGCGCAGGTCGCTGATGCCCGGGGTGAAGGGGATCAGCAGCAGGGCGTAGGCCAGCAGCAGGGCCGGCGGCAGGGCCAGGAGCAGCAGCACGCCGCGCCAGCCGAGGCGGCGCAGGCGTTGCCAGTAGTCGAGGAGAAGGGTCTGGAGGCGAACGGGGAAGGTGTGGGGATTCAAGGGCTGGATCGCTTTCCGCTGTCTGGCCGCTGCCCTTGCCGCAGGCGGGGCGGGACCGGACTTCTTGGCTGGCGCTGGAACGGCTGCCTGGCGCCAATTTTATCGCTGCACCGCAATAGTCGGGGAATTATCGGACGCAAGCTCCCGTTTTCGGCAATGGCCCTTGTTTTTCAACGATTAAATGTGATCCGGCAAGGCCGGGACGCCGCGCCGGGGCCGGTGGACGGCCCGCCTGTCATACAAGCAGGATGGGCGTTGCCGGCCCGAATTTGGTAATCTGACGCCCGTTTTGTTTAGCCTGTCGCGGCGTTTTTGCCGCTTTGCCCGAAACGGGGAAAAAAAGCACCATGAGCAATCCTTCCGATTACAACGCTTCGTCGATCACGGTCCTCAAGGGCCTGGAACCGGTGAAGCAGCGTCCGGGCATGTACACCCGGACCGAAAATCCCCTGCACATCATCCAGGAAGTCATCGACAACGCGGCGGACGAAGCCATTGCCGGTTTCGCCAAGAGCATCCTGGTCACTGTCCATGTGGATGGCTCCATTTCCGTGGCCGACAACGGCCGCGGCATTCCGGTGGAATTGCACCCGGTGGAAAATGCGCCGACGGTGGAAGTGGTGTTCACCCGCCTGCACGCGGGCGGCAAGTTCAACAAGGGCGCCGGTGGCGCCTACAGCTTCTCCGGCGGCCTGCACGGGGTCGGCGTTTCCGTCACCAACGCCCTGTCCACCCGCCTCGAGGTGGAAGTGGCCCGGGAAGGCGGCATGCACCGCCTGGTCTTCGCCGCCGGCGACGTGGTGGAACCCCTGGCCCGCATCGGCGATGCGCCGAAGAAGGCCAGCGGCACCCGGGTGCGCGCCTGGCCCGACGCCAAGTATTTCGATTCCCCCACCATCCCCATGGGCGAGCTGGAGCACATCCTGCGCTCCAAGGCCGTGCTGCTGCCCGGCGTTGCTGTCACCCTGCACATCGAGCGCAGCGGCGAGACCAAAGAATGGGCCTACAAGGACGGCATGCGCGGCTACCTGGCCGAGCTGCTGGACGGCACCGACCTGGTGATTCCCATGATCGTCGGCGAGAAATACGCCGGCAAGCCGACCAACGGCGACGGTTTCGCCGAGGGCGAGGGCGCCGCCTGGGCCATCGCCTGGACGGAAGAGGGCGCCCTGGCCCGGGAATCCTATGTGAACCTGATTCCCACCCCCGGCGGCGGCACCCACGAATCGGGCCTGCGGGACGGCATCTTCCAGGCCGTGAAGAGCTTCGTGGACATGCACAGCCTGCTGCCCAAGGGCGTCAAGCTGCTGCCGGAAGACGTTTTCGGCCGCGCCAGCTTCCTCCTTTCCGCCCGCATCCTGGACCCCAGCTTCCAGGGCCAGACCAAGGACCGCCTCAATTCCCGGGACGCGGTGAAGCTGGTCAGCGCCATGTTCCGCGACACCTTCGAGCTGTGGCTCAACGAGCACGTGGAATACGGCAAGAAGCTGGCCGAGCTTTCCATCAAGCAGGCCCAGAGCCGCCAGCGTTCCGCCCAGAAGGTGGAAAAGAAAAAGGGCAGCGGCGTCGCCGTGCTGCCGGGCAAGCTCACCGACTGCGAATCCGACGATATCGAGCGCAACGAACTGTTCCTGGTGGAAGGCGATTCCGCCGGCGGTTCCGCCAAGCAGGGCCGGGACAAGGAATTCCAGGCCCTCCTGCCCCTGCGCGGCAAGGTGCAGAACAGCTGGGAAGTGGAGCCGGACCGGCTCTACGCCAACGTGGAAATCCACAACATCGCCGTGGCCATCGGCGTGGACCACCACACCCTGGAGAGCGACACCAGCATCGACGGCCTGCGCTACGGCAAGGTCATCATCATGTCCGACGCGGACGTGGACGGCAGCCACATCCAGTGCCTGCTCCTGACCCTGTTCTTCCGCCATTTCCCCAAGCTCATCGCCAACGGCAACATCTACGTGGCCAAGCCGCCCCTGTTCCGGGTGGACGTGCCGGGCCAGGGCAAGAACCGGCCGCCGCGCAAGATCTACGCCCTGGACGAGAACGAGCTGGAAGCGGTGAAGGACAAGCTGGTCAAGGAAGGCATCAAGCTCGAAGCCCTCTCCATCTCCCGCTTCAAGGGCCTGGGCGAAATGTCCAGCGAACAGCTGTGGGACACCACCCTCAACCCGGACACCCGCCGTCTGGTGCGGGTGGAATTCGGCGACTACCCCATGGAAGAGACCATCACCAAGATGAACATGCTCATGGGCAAGGGCGAAGCCAGCTCCCGCCGCGAATGGCTGGAAGTGCACGGTAACGAAGTCGAGGCGGATATCTGACCATGACCCACAAGAACGACGACACCCTGAGCGGCGATCTCTTCGCCGCCGACGACAACAAGGCGACTGCCGCCGAAGTGGCCCAGGCCGAAGCCGTGGCCGAACACCTGATCGAACAGGCAGCGCAAATGGACGGTGCCCTGGAAGCCGCATCCGGCGGCGATGCTGGCGATGCCGAGGCGGAGATGCCCGTGGCTGCTGCCTCCGGGGGCAGCGGTGGCGGCAACAACCTGGCCCCCCTGCCGCCCCTGCCGACGGACGCCGATTCCGCCCCCCTGGCCCTCTTTGCCGAGCGGGCCTATCTGGAATACGCCGTCAGCGTGGTCAAGGGCCGGGCCCTGCCCGATGTCTGCGACGGCCAGAAGCCGGTGCAGCGCCGCATCCTCTACGCCATGAACGAGCTGGGCCTGACCAGCGGCGCCAAGCCGGTGAAGTCCGCCCGGGTGGTGGGCGACGTCATCGGTAAGTACCACCCCCATGGCGATTCCTCCGTCTATGAAGCCATCGTCCGCGTCGCCCAGGATTTCTCCCTGCGCTATCCCCTGGTGGACGGCATCGGCAACTTCGGTTCCCGGGACGGCGATACCGCCGCCGCCATGCGTTACACGGAATGCCGCCTCACCCCCATCGCCCAGCTGCTGCTGGGCGAGCTGGACATGGGCACCGTGGATTTCCAGCCCAACTACGACGGCGCCTTCCAGGAACCGGCCCTGCTGCCGGCCCGCCTGCCCATGCTGCTGCTCAACGGCGCCTCCGGCATCGCCGTCGGCATGGCCACGGAAATGCCCAGCCACAACCTGCGGGAAGTCTCCGAAGCGGCCATCGCCCTGATCAGGAAGCCCGAGCTGTCGGTGGCCGACCTCATGGAGTACATCCCGGCGCCGGACTTCCCCGGCGGCGGCCAGATCATTTCCACCCCCGCCGACATCCGCAATGCCTACGAGACCGGCCGCGGCTCCCTCAAGGTGCGCGCCCGCTGGAAGGTGGAAGAACTGGCCCGGGGCCAGTGGCAGCTGGTGGTCTATGAACTGCCGCCCTCCGCCTCCAACCAGAAGATCCTGGAAGAGATCGAGGACCTGACCAATCCCAAGGTCAAGACCGGCAAGAAGACCCTGACCCAGGAACAGACCCAGACCAAGCAGCTGATTCTCTCGGTGCTGGAAAAGGCCCGGGACGAATCCGACAAGCAGCACCCGGTGCGCCTGGTGTTCGAACCCCGTTCCAGCCGCCAGGATGCGAACGAGTTCATGAACATCCTGCTGGCCCACACCTCCATGGAATCCTCGGCCCCCATCAACATGGTGGCCATCGGCCTGGACGGCCGGCCGCGGCAGAAGACCCTGAAGGACCTGCTGGCCGAGTGGATCGCCTTCCGCTTCGACACCGTGCGCCGCCGCACCGAGCACCGCCTGGGCAAGGTGAACGACCGCATCCACATCCTGGAAGGCCGGCACATCGTCTTCCTCAACATCGACGAAGTGATCCACCTCATCCGCGAGTCGGACGAGCCCAAGGCCGCCCTGATCGCCCGTTTCAACCTCTCCGACCGCCAGGCCGAAGACATCCTGGAAATCCGCCTGCGCCAGCTGGCCCGCCTCGAAGGCATCAAGATCGAGCAGGAACTGGCCGAGCTGCGGGAAGAGAAGGCCGGCCTGGAAAACCTCCTGGCCGACGACAAGGCCATGAAGAGCCTGATCATCAGCGAGATCAAAGCCGACACCAAGAAATACGGCGACGAGCGCCGCACCGTGGTGGAAGCCGCCGAGCGGGCCGCCGTGGCCCAGGTGGTGGTCAACGAACCCGTCACCGTGCTGCTCTCCGAAAAGGGCTGGATGCGCACCCGCCAGGGCCACGGCCTCGACCTTTCCACCGTCGGCTTCAAGGAAGGGGACCGCCTCTTCGCCGCCCAGGAATGCCGCACCGTGGACAACGTGGTGGTGCTGCTCACCGACGGCCGGGCCTGCACCGTGCCCGTCTCCAGCCTGCCCGGCGGGCGCGGCGACGGCGTGCCGGTGGCCACCCTCATCACCATCCCCAGCGGCGCCAAGGTGGCCCAGATGGTCTGCGGCAACGCCGAACAGCGGGTGCTGCTGGCCGTTTCCAGCGGCTACGGCTTCACCTGCCGCATCGGCGACATGCTCGGCCGCAACAAGGCCGGCAAGCAGTTCATCAGCGTCGAGCCGGGCGACACCATCCTCTCGCCATGGACCTTCGACAGCCACGAAACCCTGCTCGCCATCAGCAGCGGCGGCCGCCTGCTGGTGTTCCCCATCGCCGATGTGAACGAGCTGCCCCGGGGCGGCCGTGGCGTCATCCTGATGAAACTCAACGAAGGCGACACCCTGGCCGCCGTGGCCGTCGCCGCCTCCGACGAGACCCTGCAGATCCGCTGCATCTCCAAGACCGGCAAGGAAACCCAGATGTCCGTGACGCCCAAGGACGTGCAAATCTTCCTCAGCGCCCGGGCCCGCAAGGGCGAAGCCTTCATCGGCAGAACCCAGCCGGTGGGCTTTGTACGGGAGACGCCGCTGAAGTAGGGCGGTTGATGGGAAAAGAAAAAGGGGCGCTTAGGCGCCCCTTTTTTGACTGCTTCCGACCCATTACTGCCGGTCAGCCCCTGAGAAAGCGGACGCTCAGCCTTTGACACGATTAGATCGCGTTGGTGAATTTGCTCGATAAAAAAGGGCGCATCGAGTCAATATTTAAATATCGACGTTGTTATTGTCGGTATTTTTCTCTGAACGTACTTCAATCCCCCATGGAGGTAGCCGTCTCCAGATACAAACTCATCGACATATGGAAGTACGGCAACCGACATCGTGAGATCCTTTGAGTCAGATGACCGAGTCCTCCTTGTAGGGTCACTTGCACGATAGTCAGAAAGATGCCGTTCTGTGTTCATTGAGGGGCATGACTCATACATTACCTCCCAGTTGTTCAAGCAGTGCTCGACAACATCCTTGAAAGAGAATCCTATCCGTTCGGCCTGAAGCATAACCTCCTGCGGGATACGGGAACGAATCAAAGAAAACAAAGCTTGCTCGTTCCTATCTGAAGTAAAGAGCCCTTGTTTTGTCGCTATTTGTAGCTTATTAAGGATGTTGGCGTGCTCTCTGTGGCTAGCTGCCATTCCGTCTCGATGCCTTTGTGCCATACAAGCCCGTAAGAAATCTATAGGCTGGACGTTTGGATGACTATCTGGAAGCAGATGATATCTCTCAGCGAAAGGCTTAATCGGTTGCACCTCCAGATTCAGCAAGGATGAGCGCACGTAGTTGCCAACTTCTTTCCGCTGTATTTGCTCGAAAGACTCTATCCAAACGCATTTATTCTGCAGTGCGGAGTTGAGCAAATGCTCTGCGATCTCTGCATTATCTGTTTGTGCGAACTCATCCAGTAGTTCTTCGGAGAGAACCAGTTCTACGTCTGATTGCAAGAGAATTTCGGAGACCCTAGAACATGTCGGCTCCCTCTTCTTTTCAAACGCGTTGATGTAGGTGTTGTTGTCTAGAAATACTCTCTTCATAGCATGCAGCTAAAAAATAAGTGAGCAAGTGTGCATCCACAATGAACAATGCTCAAGGGCTATTCAGAGAACCAATGTCGGCAATTTGGCGCGAGAGATGATTGGCCGCTTATGGCCGAAAGTGAATATAGCTAGGTAGTGATTCGGCTCAAAGCACTAAAGGCCGGTCCATCATTGCATCGTCAATTTTGGCGAAGAGCCGTCACCATTGTTCGGCCGACAAACACTCATTCCCCATCACTGCCTCACCGCCTTCCCCTGAATCGCCCGATTCAGGGCTCGCACCACTTCCCTCAACCTGATTTCCAATGTCTCCTGGCCGGCCTGGGAGGCGCTTTGGTCTTCCATGGCGGCGCGGGCCATGCGGATCAGGGAGTGTTCCTGTTCGCTGCTGAGGCCCAGGCGGACGAAGGCGTCTTCCATTTCGTGCAGGTGGGCGATCAGGGCGGCCTGGGCTTGCAGGCGCTGTTCCTGCTGCCGCTTTTCGATTTCTTCCAGGGTGACGCTGAGCTGGGTGACGGCCTGGACGATGGCTTCGGCCTGGGCCAGGCGCAGGTTTTCCGTGCCCAGGGCTTGCAGCCGGGCTTCGGCGGCTTCGGCGACGATGGCCAGGTGGTCCCGCAGGCGGCCGACCCGGTCCGGGTCGTCCTGGGGCAGTTGGGGAATGAGCAGGGTCACCAGGGGGTAGTTGATGACCATGCGTTCTGCGGACTGGACGATGCGCGGCAGGTTGCGGGCGTATTCGAGGATGGCGCTTTCCAGGGGGGCTACCGAGCCCTGGCTGCTGAAGTGCAGGGGGGCGTGGTCGGGGCTGCGGATTTCCACGGCGCCCTGAAGGCCGTAGCCGCCCAGGGTGTTGAAGATTTCCTGGGCCAGTTCCCGGGGGCTGAGGGCAAGGAAGGACTTGCGCATGAATTCGAGCACGGCGCCCATCTCGCCCATGGAGGACATGGCGGAGAAGGCCACGGTCTGGGCCATGTCGGCCCGGGAGGCGAGGGAGTCGCGCAGTTCCAGCTGGCCGATGGCCTGGCGGATCTTGCGCGTCAGCTCGTCGGGCATGAAGGGCTTGACCAGGAAGTCGTTGCCGCCCGCGTCGTAGGCCGCCAGCCGGGTTTCCATGTCGTCGTGGCTGGAGATGAAGAGCACGTGGGGCCGCTCGTGGCCGTCCTGGCGCAGGGCGCGGCAGGTGGCGATACCGTCGAGGCCGTCCATTTCCACGTCGAGGATGATGATGTCGGGCTGCTCCTCCACCCGGCCCAGGCAGGCCTGGCCATCCTCCAGCTCGATCATGGTGAAGCCCTGTTCTTCCAGGCTGTTGGTGGTGACCAGCCGGGCCAGGGGGTCGTCGTCGACGATGAAAATCTTCATGGTTCCTCCCGCAGATTACTGATTGCTGATGTGAATTGGTTCAGTCGCTAAATTCGGTGGCGGTGCGCACGAAGGCCCGCTCCTGGGCCTGCATGGCGGCCACCACGGTGGGGTCGAAATGCCTGCCGGCCTGGCCGACGATGTAGGCCAGGGCTTCGTCGTGGGGCATGGGCGGCTTGTAGACGCGCCGGGAAATGAGGGCGTCGTAGACGTCGGCCACGGCCATCAGGCGGGCCGAGACGGGAATGTCCTCGCCCTTGATGGCCTGGGGGTAGCCGCCGCCGTCCCAGTGCTCGTGGTGGCCGTAGGCGATCTCCATGCCGTAGCGCAGGAAGTCGTTGTCTTCCCCCACTTCCTTGGCCACCTGGGAAATGGCATCGCGGCCGATGCGGCAGTGCTCGCGCATGATTTCCCACTCGGCGGCGTCCAGCTTGCCCGGCTTGAGCAGGATGCGGTCGGGGATGCCCACCTTGCCGATGTCGTGCAGGGGGGCGGACTTGTAGAGCAGGGTCACCACCTGGTCGTCCAGGTGGCGGCGGAAGTCCGGGTGGTCCTGCAGTTCCAGGCCCAGGATGCGCACGTAGTTCTGGGTGCGGCGGATGTGGTTGCCGGTCTCGTTGTCCCGGGCCTCGGCCAGGGAGCAGAAGGCGCGGATGGTGGCCTCCTGGCCGGAAATGACCTGCTGCTTGCGCTGCAGCAGCTCCCGGGTCTGCTCCATGTATTCCCGGGTGCGCTGGGCCACCAGGGCTTCCAGGTTTTCGTTCTGCTCCCGCAGCTGGCGGCTGGTGGCGGCCAGCTGCAGGTGGGTGCGCAGGCGGGCCTTGATGCCGGGCATGGAGAAGGGCTTGTGGATGAAGTCCACCGCGCCCAGGGCCAGGCCCCGGGCTTCTACGTCCGGGCTGTCGAGGGCGGTGATGAAGATCACCGGCAGTTCCCGGGTGGTCGCATTGGCCTTGATCTGGCGGCAGAGGGAAAAACCGTCCAGGTGGGGCATGACGATGTCGAGCAGGAAAATGTCGGCCCGGCCGCCCTGCTTCAGGTAGAGCTGCACGTCGGTGCCGTCGGGGAAGGTGCGCACCTCGTAGTCTTCCTGGAGCATGGCCTCCAGCAGCAGGAGGTTTTCCGCCTGGTCGTCGGCGATGACGAGGATGGGCCGGGAGGTCATGGCGCGTTCTCCTGCAACTGGTCCAGATACTGGTGGATGGTGGCGAACAGCCGCTCCAACTGGTCCGCCAGTTCGCCGGCCAGGACCGCGCTTTCCGGCTCGCCGGCGGCGGCGGCGTATTCCAGGCGGCGGGCCAGGGTGGCGGTGGGTACGGCGGCCAGGTTGGCGGCGGAGCCGTAGAGAGCATGGCCGAGGCGGCGCAGCCGCTCCAGGTCCGGGTTGCAGGCCAGGTCCCGCAGTTCGTCGGGCAGGCGGCCGTTGCTTTCCAGGAACAGGCGCAGGAAGCGCTCCATCAGCCCGGGCTTGACCCCCAGGCGGCTGCGCAGCTGGGGCCAATCTATCGCGTCGGAATCGAGGTCGCTAGCAGGGGGAGGCGGTGGGGTTGTCGGGGTCGGCAGCGGGTTGGGCGGGGCCTGCCACAGGGGCGAGGGCCGGGCGTCGCTGCGCACCACCCGCAGGATGGCCTCCACCAGGGCATCGAGCTGGTAGGGCTTGCCCACGTGGTCCACCATGCCAGCGTTGAGGCAGTTCTGCCGGTCTTCCAGGGTGACGTTGGCGGTGACGCCGATGATGGGCAGTTCCGGGTACTGGCGGCTCACTTCCCGGGCCGCGGTGTAGCCGTCCATGACCGGCATCTGGACGTCGGTGAGGAACAGCTGGAAGTCCTGGGGGCCGCGTCGTTGCAGGGTTTCCACCGCCTCCAGGCCGTTCTCGACGCAGACGATGCTGGCCCCTTCCGATTCCAGCAGTTCCCGCAGCACCAGCCGGTTGGCCTGGTTGTCCTCGGCGATGAGGATGGAGATGCCGCCCAGGCGGCGCTGGGGGTCCGCCGCCGTGGTGCCGGTGGCGCACTGGCCCAGGGCCAGGGATTCCACATGGCAGGCGCGCAGGGGCCGCTCCAGGTATTGCAGCTCCGGCGCCAGGGGGCTGGGCGGGGGCAGGCAGCCGGGCTGGTGCAGCACGGCCACCCGTTCGCCCCGTTGCAGCAGACGGCCGAGGAGGGCGGGTTCCACCTTGACGTCGGCGACGACCAGGGCCAGGCCTCTGGGGGTGGTGGCCGCGTCGCCGCCGATGATGGCGGTGGAAATGCCGTAGGCCGCCAGGGTGGCGGCCAGCTGGCGCCGGTCCTCCTGCTCGAAGCCGAGCAGGCCGACCTGCAGGGGCGGGGAGGGCTGGGCCTCGACCACGTTGTGCATGGGGATGCGGATGGAGAAGCAGGTGCCCTGGCCCGGGGTGGATTCCACCTCGATGCTGCCGCCCATCATCTCCACCAGGCGCTTGGTGATGGTGAGCCCCAGGCCGGTGCCGCCGAAGCGCCGGGAGGCGCCGCCGTGGCCCTGCTCGAAGGCGTGGAAGAGGCGCCCCAGCTGCTCCCGGTTCATGCCGATGCCGGTGTCGCGGATGCTGTAGATGAGGTCCTGGCCGTCCCGCTCCTCGCGCAGGGTGATGCTGCCCTGATCTGTAAACTTGAGGGCATTGCCCAGCAGGTTGAGCAGCACCTGGGCCAGGCGCAGGGAGTCGCCGTCGAAGGCGGCGGGCAGGTTGTCGCTTTCCTCCACCCGCAGTTCCAGGCCCTTCTGGAAGACCGAGGCGGCCATCAGCTTGACCACGTGGTCCACCACCTCGCAGGGATTGGTGGGCTGCATCTCCAGCTTCATCTTGCCGGCTTCGATCTTGGAGAAGTCCAGGATGTCGTTGATGATGCCCAGAAGGTGCTGACCGGCGTCATGGATGCGCTGGAAGCCAATCCTGGCGCGGGATTCCGGCGTCTCCCGCTGGCCCAGTTGGGCGAAGCCGAGGATGGCATTGAGCGGGGTGCGGATCTCGTGGCTCATGTTGGCGAGGAACTCGCTCTTGATGCGGGCCAGCTGCTCCGCCGCCTCCCGCGCCGCTTCCCGGGTGGCGTCGGCCTGGCGTCGCTCGGTGATGTCCTGCAGGGTGCCCACCACCTGCAGGCGGCCCTGGCGGCGCTGCACGTCGAAGGTGTCCGCCACCCAGCGGCAGGTGCCCTGCTGCAGCACCCGGTATTCGAAGAGATGGCGCCCTTCGGTGTGGAGGGCCTGGCCCATGGCCTGGGCCATGGCTTCCCGGTCCTCCGGGTGGATGGCCTGGAGGAATTCGGCGAAGCTGCCTTGGTGCAGGTCGAACAGGGTGTTGCCGCTGAGGGCCGGCAGGTGGCATTCCAGTTCCGGGTCGTATTCCCAGGCCCCCAGGCCGGCGGCGGCGATGGCCAGGCGCAGGCGGGCCTCGCTGGCCCGCAGTTCGGCGGAGCGGGATTCCACCAGCTGTTCCAGCTTGTCCCGGTGCTGCTCCAGTTCCACCTGGGTCTGGCGCAGGGCCTGCTCGGCCTGCTTCAGCTCGCTGACGTCGGTGAGGCTGGCGACGATGCCGTCGATCTGGCCGTTCTGCATCAGGGGCTGGTAGCGCAGGCTGATGTGGTAGGTGCCCCGGCCGGGCCTGTCCACCGACAGCTGGAAGCGCACCGACTGGCCTTGCAGCGCCGCCTGCAGGTGGGGCAGGGCTTTTTCGAAGCGGTCCGCCGGCAGCAGCTCCTGCAGGGCCAGGCCGCGGATGCTCTCCGGCGTGTGGCCGAGGAATTCGGCGAATTCCCGGTTGCACAGGCACACCCGCAGGTCCCGGTCGTAGATGGCCAGGCCGTCGCCGGCGTTGAGCACCAGCTGCTCGTAGCGCTGCTGGTTGAGTTCGGCCAGCTTCTTGTCGTGGATGTCGATGTTCATCCCCACCCAGGCGCCGATGCGGCCGTTGGCCAGGCGCAGGGGCACGGCGCGGCAGTGGGTCCAGCGCCACTGGCCGGAATGGTGGCGCAGGCGGTGGTCCATCTCCAGGATGGAGTTCTGGCTCAGGGCCTGGCGCCAGCGCCGGGCCAGTTCCTCCTTGTCTTCCGGGTGGATGGAGGCCAGGCGCAGATCGCCGTCGGCCATGCTGCTGCCGGTGTAGGCCTGCCAGGAGGGCGAGTCCTCGAAGATTTCGCCCCGGGCGTTGCAGCTCCACACGATCTGGGCCGAGGCTTCCACCAGGGCCTTGTAGCGGGCTTCCGTCTGCAGGGACTGGTGCTGGGCCTGGCTGATGGCGGTGACGTCGGTGTTGGTGCCGATGATGCGGCGTACCTGGCCGTCGTTGCGGATGGCCATGGCGCGGCAGAGCACGTCGTGCCAGGTGCCGTCCTTGCTGCGCATGCGCAGGACCTGCTCGATGCGTTCCCGGCCGGTGGCGCCGGTGGCGTCGCTGAGGATGGCCATGGCCCGGGTCAGGTCGTCCGGGTGGATGAACTGGCGCCAGGTCTCCAGGCTGCAGGGATATTCGTTTTCGCCGTAGCCGAGCATGGTGAACCAGCGGGGCGAGAGGTAGAGGGCGTTGCTGCTCAGGTCCCAGTCCCAGAGGCCGTCGTTGGTGGCGGTGAGGGCCAGGTCGAGCCGTTCCCAGACGATCTCCAGCTCCCGCTCGATGCGCTGGCGCCGCTGCTTTTCCTCGCTTTCCTCGATGCTGCGGCAGATGGCGGGCATGAGTCGGGCCAGCCGGTCCTTGAGGACGAAGTCGGAGGCGCCCAGCCTGAGCAGGTCCACCGCGTCCTCGTCCATGAGGGAGCCGGAGACGACGATCACCGGCACCTCCGGCTGGCGCCGGCGGATCAGATGGAAGGCGTCCTCGAAGGAGAGGCCGGGAATGGAGTAGTCGCACAGCACCACATCCCAGTGGCGATCCTCCAGGGCCTCGTTGAGCTCGTCCACGTTGCCGACGTGCCGGGTTTCCACCGGGATATCCCCGTGGCTGAGGCTGCGGGCCAGGAGCAGGTAATCGCTGGCCATGTCCTCGATGACCAGGATGTGCAGCGGCGAGAGCATGGGGCGGCCTCC
Organism: Azospira sp. I09; assembly: GCF_009177135.1. NCBI lineage: Bacteria > Pseudomonadati > Pseudomonadota > Betaproteobacteria > Rhodocyclales > Rhodocyclaceae > Azospira > Azospira sp. I09. The sequence continues at coordinate 589,886 of NZ_AP021844.1, forward strand.
TCTCAGTTCTTCGGCGGTATGTTGGTGGCTAGCCAGTACACCCCCATGCGGGCCACGGTTTCGGCGAATTCGCCGAAATCCAGGGGCTTGCGCACGAAGCTGTTGGCGCCGTCCTCGTAGGAGGCGAGGCGGTCCTGCTCCTCGTCGGAGGAGGTCAGCATCACCACCGGCAGCAGGTGGGTGCGGGAATCGGCGCGCAGGCGCTTGAGCACGTCCAGGCCGCTGATGCGGGGCAGGTTGATGTCCAGCAGCACCACGGTGGGCAGGGGCTGGCCGGCCCGTCCGGAAAACTCGCCTTCGGCGAAGAGGTAGTCCAGGGCCTGCTGGCCGTCCCGGGCCACGTCCACCTGGTTGGCCAGGTTCACCTTGCGCAGGGCCCGCAGGATCAGCTTTTCGTCCTGGTCGTTGTCTTCCACCAGCAGAATGTTCTTGTCCATGGTTCGGGTCCTTTCAAGTGGGCAGGGTGATGCGGAAGACGGCGCCCTGGTTCACCGCCGAGGAGGCCGTGATGTCGCCGCCGTGGCGGTGGATGATGCGTTGCACCGTGGCCAGGCCGATGCCGGTGCCGGCAAATTCGCTCTGCCGGTGCAGGCGCTGGAAGGGCTTGAACAGCTTGTTGGCGTAGTTCATGTCGAAGCCGGCGCCGTTGTCGGCGACGCACCAGGCGACGGTGTCTGCGGTGATGCTGTCGGCGTAGACGCGGATGTGGGGCGCCTTCTGGTGGGCCGAATACTTCCAGGCGTTTTCCATGAGGTTGCGCATCACTACTTCCAGCATGGCGGGATCGCCCTGGACCTGGATGCCGGGTTCAACCTCCAGGGTGAAATGGGCGCCCCGCTGGTGGCTGCGGATTTCCCGGGCCATGGCCTCGGCCAGGGCGGAGATGTCCACCGGCTCCCGGCGCAGTTCGCCCCGGGTGCAGCGGGAGAGGGTGAGCAGGCCGTCGATCAGTTCTCCCAGGTGGCGGCCGCCGCGGATGATCTCGTCGAGGAATTCCCTGGCCTCGCCTTCCAGCTTGTCGCCGTAGTCCTCCAGCAGGGCCTGGCTGAAGCCGGTGATGGCCCGCAGGGGCGCCCGCAGGTCGTGGGAAACGGCGTAGGCGAAGCCTTCCAGCTCGTGGTTGGCCGCCGCCAGCTCGGCGGTGCGCTCCTTCACCCGCCGTTCCAGGCTGTCGTTGAACTGGCGGATCTGCTCTTCCGCCGCCACTTCCCGGGTGATGTCCCGGGCCACGCCGGCGGCGCGCTCGGCCTTGCCCTCCGGGGTGCGTTCGAATTCCGCCGTGAGATGGACCCAGCGCAGTTCGCCCCGGTGCCGGATGCGGCACTTGATGTCGAAGGGGGCCGTACCGGCCTCGGCCTCGCGCCAGGCCTGCTGCAGGTTCGCCACGTCTTCGGCGTGGGCCAGCTGCAGCAGCTGGGCGCAGTTGTACTCGCCCGGCGGCCAGTCCACGATGGGGGTGAAGTCGGGGATGAACCAGCGGCCCTGCTTGAGGTCCGCCGCCCAGCTGGCGAAGTGGCCCAGGCGCTGGCCCTGGGAAATGATGCGGCGGGCTTCGCTGAGGGCCGCCATCATTTCCCGCTCCACCTGCACGTCCGTGTTGCTGCCGATCCAGCGGATGAGCTTGCCTTCCCGGTCCTTGAGGGCCGAGGCCCGGGTGTCGAACCAGCGGTACTGGCCGTCGTGGCGGCGGATGCGCAGGTCGATGCGCAGGTTCTCGCCCCGGGCGATGCAGCTTTCCCAGGCGGCGTTGAGGCGGCCCTGGTCCTCCGGGTGGATCTGGGCCATCCAGGCCCGGCCCAGCTGCTCGCTTGCCGGCCTGCCGGTGTATTCCTCCCACTGGCGGCTGAGAAAGTCGCAACGGGTGTCCGGCGTCGCCGTCCAGATCAGCTGCTGCAGGGAATTGCACAGCTGGCGCAGCTGGTTCTCGCTTTCCTGCAGGGCCTGCTGGTCCTTGAGGGCGTCGATCAGCTGGGAGCAGCTGTCCACCACCGGCTGCAGGTAGTCGGCCAGGGCCTGGTCGTAGCCGCCGGGCCGGTTGGCCAGGCCGACGCTGCCGACGATGCGGCCGTCGCGGAAGATGGGCAGGCCGAGGAAGGCCTGCATGGGCGGATGTCCGGCCGGGATGCGGTCGTTGTGCCGGGGATGGTGTGCCGGATCGTTGGCGATGACCGCCGCGCCGCTGTCGATGGCGGCGGCGTAGAGACCGTTGAGGCCGACGAACTGCATGCGCCCCGCCGCCGCCCCGGCGTATTGCTGGCGGCTGGCCTCGTCTCAGGCAATGTCGGAGAGGGCGAGGAAGCGCTGCACCGGCTCGCCGTCGGGGCGGTAGCTCAGTTCGGTGATGTAGCCGAACTGGCTGTTGGAGAGATCGAGGATTTCCGTCAGCACCAGGGTAAAGATGGTGTGGCCGTCGTGGCCCCGGATGTAGGCATCGCGCAGGCGGGCGATGCTGGCCAGGCGCCGGTGCTCCTGGGCCAGGGCGGCCTGGTTGCCCTGCTGTTGCCGCACTTCCCGGGCCAGGCTGCGCAGCAGCTGCAGCAGCAGCAGGCTGATGGTGCAGCCGGTGGCCAGGATGATGAGAGGGTAGGGCTGCTCCAGTTCCGCCTCGAAGGCCGGGGTGCTCTGGAAGCGCAGGGTCCACTCGCGCATGGGCAGGGCCAGGGTCACCTGGGTGCGGCGGATGCCGCTGCTGTCGGTGATGCCGCTACGGGTGGCGTAGAGGCGGTTGGCTTCGCTGAAGGGGGCGCCGTCGTAGATCTCGAAGTCCAGTTCCCGGCCCCAGTGGCCCAGGATGTCGGTCATCAGGTCGCCCATGCGGAAAGGGCTGTAGACGAAGCCGAGCAGGGCCTGGCGGCGCTGGGCGGTGGTTTCCAGGGGCTGGCCGGGGCGATACACCGGCATGTAGAGCACGGTGCCGGCCTGGATGTCGTGGCCGTCCTCCTGCACCAGGGTGACCCGGCTGGTGAGGGCGGCACTGTTGCGGTCCCGGGCCAGTTCCATGGCGGCGCGGCGGGTCGGGTCGGAATACATGTCGTAGCCGAAGGCCCGCTGGTTGCGCTCGGAGAAGGGCTCGATCAGGTGGATGCTGCTGTAGACGGGACGGTCGCCCCGGGGGCTGATGGCAAAGTCGGGAAAGCCTTCCTGGCGCACCTGTTTTTCGTAGGCCGCCCGCTCTTCCGCCTTGAGCATGACGGTATAGCCCAGGGCCAGGATGCCCGGGTAGTGTTCCTTCAGGTTGAGGGCCTGGAAGAAGTCCCGCCATTCCTGCCGGGTGACGTCGTCCGAGGACAGGATCAGGCCGACGGCGCCGCGCAGAATCTGCTCGTGCTCCTGCATGCGCAGGGTGATGCGCTGGCTGGCCTCGGCCACGTAGCGCTGGAAGCGTTCCTCAGTGATGCGGTCGTTGGTGGCGACGGACGTGCGCCAGAACCACAGGCTCAGGGCCAGGGCAATGGTCAGGACCGCCCAGGGGCTGGCCGGGTGCAACAGCAGGGCTTGCCCCCGGGAGAGCCGGGGCGGCGGCTGGGGATGTGCCGTCATGGTCTTGTCTCCAGGCTGTGGCAGCCTTGGTTCTGGTTATTTTCCAGGCCATTATGGGGAAAAGACTATGGTGGCGACATACGAAAAAAGTTGTAGGAATAAAGACTTAAGTAGTTCTACGGACATAAAAAAGGCCGGGGTCGCTCCCGGCCTTCTGCCGCTGCCTGGCGCAGCCCGCCAGGCCTACAGCTCCACCAGCCGGCTGGCGTAGCGGCGGGCGTTGTCCACGTAATGGTCGGCGCTCTTTTGCAGCCGGGCCTTTTCCTCCTCGCTCAGCTCCCGCACCACCTTGCCCGGGGAGCCGACGATCAGCACCCCGTCGGGGAAGACCTTGCCTTCCGGGATCAGGGTATTGGCGCCGACGATGCTGTGCTTGCCGATCACCGCCCGGTTGAGGATGACGCTGCCGATGCCGATCAGGGAATTGTCGCCCAAGGTGCAGCCGTGCAGCATGACCATGTGGCCCACGGTGACGTTGGCGCCGATGTGCATGGGCACGCCTTCGTCCGTATGCAGCACGGAGCCGTCCTGGATGTTGCTGTTGGCGCCGATGTGGATGGGGTCGTTGTCGCCCCGCAGCACGGCGTTCCACCAGATGGAGACGTTGTCACCCAGGCGGGCGTCGCCGATCACCGTGGCGTTGGGGGCGACCCAGGCGCTCGCGGCGATCTGGGGCGTCTTCTGGTCGATCTTGTAGATGGGCATGGGGGGCTCCTGGGGTTTGTTTTTTTGCCACAGAGGGCACAGAGAACACAGAGAGGGGCAGTCGTAGCTGCCCGCCTTCCGGCTGAGACGGTTTGGCTTTTGCCTGCCTCTGTGTTCTCTGTGCCCTCTGTGGCAAAGGGTTTGTCAGACCCGGGGCAGGGCGGCCAGCAGGGCCACCAGGAACTGCCAGCTCCTGGCCACCGTTTCCACCTCGACCCGCTCGCCGGGAGCGTGGGCGCCGTGGATGGTGGGGCCAAAGGAGAGCATGTCCAGGCCCGGGTACTTGGCACCGATGATGCCGCACTCCAGGCCGGCGTGGATCACCTCCACCTGGGCGCTGCCGCCGAACTGTGCGGCATAGACCTGCTGGGCCAGGGCCAGCAGGGGCGAATCCGGGTTGGGCTTCCAGCCGGAGTAGCCGTCGGTGAGCTGGCAGTCGGCGCCGATCAGGCCGAAGAGGTCGGCGATGCGCCGGGCGTGGGCCTGGGCGGCGGAATCCACCAGGGAGCGCACCATGAAGTTGGCCCGGGCCTGGCCGTTGGCGACGCTGAGCACGCCCAGGTTGTTGGAGGTTTCGACGATGCCGGGCACGCTCATGCTCATGCGGGCGACGCCGTGGGGCGCCGCGTTGAGGGCGGCCAGCAGCTGGCGCTGGGCGGCGGGGGCCATGGCCGGACCGGCCAGGGAGGGCAGCTCGGAGAGGCGCACGGATAGGCCGTTTTCAACCCCCTTCAGCTCCCGGGCAAGGGCCTGGGCGCCCGTAGCCAGGGTCGCCTCGATCTCGGCCAGGCAGGCCGGGTCCAGGATCACGGTGGCGAAGGCCTCCCGCGGCAGGGCGTTGCGGGCGGTGCCCCCTTCCAGCTGCAGCAGGCGCCAGGCCTCGGCGCCGAGTTGCTGGCCCAGTTCCCCCAGCAGGCGCACCAGCAGCTTGATGGCGTTGCCCCGCTCCTTGTGGATGTCGATGCCCGAGTGGCCGCCGCTGAGGCCGGTGAGGGAGATCTTGGCCACCGTCCAGCCCGCCGGCGCCGGTTCGCTGCTGTAGGGATAGGTCACATTGACGTCCATGCCGCCGGCGCAGCCCAGGTACAGGTGGCCCCATTCCTCGGTGTCGATGTTGATCAGGTAGCGGCCCCGCAGCAGGCCCGGGGCCAGGCCCAGGGCGCCGCCCATGCCCGCTTCCTCGTCCACCGTGAGCAGCACTTCCAGGGGCGGATGGGAAAGGCCGTCGGCTTCCAGGGCGGCCAGGGCCAGGGCCACGCCGATGCCGTTGTCGGCGCCCAGGGTGGTGTTCTCCGCCAGCAGCCAGCCGTCCTTCAGTACGGGGCGGATGGGGTCCTGCTGGAAATCGTGGCCGGTGCCGCTGTTCTGCTGGCAGACCATGTCCAGGTGGCCCTGCAGGATGACGCCGGCCTCGTGTTCCCGGCCCGGGCTGCCGGGCTTGCGGATCACCAGGTTGCCGACGCCGTCCTGTTCGCTGGCCAGGCCCCGGCCCTCAGCCCAGGCTGCCAGGTGGTCGCGCAGGGCGGCTTCGTGCTTGGACTGGCGCGGAATGGCGCAGAGGGCGGCGAAATGGCGCCACACGGCCACGGGCTGCAGGTCGGCGAAGGGGAAGTCGGGCGTGGGCTGGTAGGCGGCGACGCGGGGGGAGAGGGCGGGTGCGGCAGAGACAGAGGAGGCGGCAGTGGGGGCAGAAGAGGAGGCAGAGTCGGTCATGGTCCGGTGCGTCGGGGCATAATCACTGTCCGCCCCGTCCAACATTGAAAAGCCCATGACCTTAGCAGAAATGCCCGTCCCTGCCGACCCTGAAGCCCGCTCCCCGTCCGATCTGCAGCGGCTGACCGAGGCCATCCTGGCCTTCCGCGACGAGCGGGACTGGAAGCAGTTCCACAGCCTGCGCCACCTCATCGTCTCCCTCAACCTGGAGGCGGCCGAACTGCTGGAGCTGACCCAGTGGAAGAGCGACGCCGACATGGTCGCCTTGGTGGCGGACCCGGCGGGGCGGGAGGCCCTGGCCGACGAATGCGCCGACGTGCTGCTGTATCTGCTGCTGCTGACGGCGGAGGCGGGCATCGACCTGCCGGCGGCGGCCCTGGCCAAGATCGGCAAGAACGCGGCCAAGTATCCGGTGGAGAAGGCCCGGGGCTCTTCGCGCAAATACACGGAGCTGGAGTGAGCCGGGCGGGCGTCCGGGGGCGGCGACAGGAGCGGCCATGAACTTCCTGGCCCACGCCTATCTGGGCGGCGAGGTGGCGGAGCACCGCCTGGGCGGCTTCCTCGGCGACTTCGTCAAGGGGCCTCTGGACAATGCTCCGGGCGGCCTGCCGGCGGAGGTGCTGGCCGGGGTGGAACTGCACCGGCGCCTGGACAGCTTTGCCGAAACCCATCCCGCCTTCTGTCGCAGCCGGGAGCGCATCAGCCCGGCACGGCGCCGGGTGGCGGGGATCATGGTGGATCTGTTCTACGACCACTTCCTGGCCCGGGACTGGGCCGAGTGGTCAGCCCTGGCGGCGGGCGATCTGCCCCGGGGGCTGGCGCAGTTTTCCGCCGGCCTTTACGCCCAGGCAGAAGAGCTGGGGCCGGCCCTGCCGCAGCGGCTGGCGGCCATCCTGCCGCGCATGCGGGGCGACGACTGGCTGGCTTCCTACCGGGAGCCGGAGATCATCGCCCTGGCCCTGGACCGCATGGCCCAGCGCTTTACGCGCCCGAGCGCCCGGACGGCCCTTTACGGGGCGGGCGCGGAGTTGCTGCAGGATTACGCGGGCTTTGCGGCGGATTGCCGGGCTTTCCTGCCGGACGCCCAGGCTTTTGCCCGGCGCTGGCGGCAGGCGCGCGGGGTGCCTTCCGGCCCGCCGTATTAGAGGGAAAACCGGCGCTGCCCCGGGGATTGAACACCGTCGGCCGGGCCCGCTCCGGGCGTAGCGGCGTATCGCCCAGGGTGCCGCCGGCGCCGCTCTCCAGGACGAAGTGGGCGCCCTTGCCGGCATCCCCTTCTTCCGCCAGCAGTTCCACCAGCCGGGGCAGCACTTCCTTCAGGGTGGCGGCCAGGGTCCATGGCGGGTTGAGGATGAACATGCCGCTGCCGGCCATGCCGAAGCCGTCCGCGTCCGGCGAACGCACGTGCAGGGAGACGTGGAGCCAGTCCTTGGCCGGCAGGCGCTTCAGGCGGTCGGGGAACTGGCGGGATTCGGGGCGGTTGAGACAGGGATACCAGACGGCGTAGGTGCCGGTGGCGAAGCGCTGCAGGGCGTCCTGCAGGGACTTGTAGATGGTGGCGTAGTCGGTCTTGACCTCGTAGGAGGGGTCGATCAGCACCAGGGCCCGGCGCGACGGAGGCGGCAGCAGGGCCTTCATGCCGGCCAGGCCGTCGCCGGAGGTGACCTGGACCTGGCGGCCGGCATCCTTGAAGTTGGCGGCCAGCAGGCGGGCGTCGGTGCTGTGCAGCTCGTACAGGCGCAGCCGGTCGATGTCCCGCAGGCCCTGCTGGGCCAGCCAGGGGGAGCCGGGGTAGAGGCGCAGGGGGCCGTTGGCCTCGTTGCCGTTGAACTGGCGGATGCGGGCCACGTAGTCGGCCAGGGCCGGCGGCAGGTCGGCAGGGGGCACTTCCCACAGGCGGCCGATGCCGCCCTGGAATTCGGCCAGCTTCTTGGCGTAGTCCGACTTCAGGTCGTAGGCGCCGGCGCCGGCGTGGGTGTCGATGACGTAGAGGGCCTTGTCCTTCTGGGTCAGGTAGTCGAGCAGCTGGAGCAGAACCAGATGCTTGAGGACGTCGGCGTGGTTGCCGGCGTGGAAGGCGTGGCGGTAGCTGAGCATTAGATTACAGCCTTGAAAAGTTCGAGTTGGGGCGGGCCGACGTAGAGTTCCCGGGGGGTCAGGGCCGCGTTGGCGTGGGCCTTGCGGAAGGCCTCCGACTGGGTCCAGTCCTCGAAAGCCTGTTGCGAAGCCCACATGGTGTGGGAGGCGAAGAGGATGAATTCGCCCGGGGCGTCGCCCAGGGGTTCCAGTTGCAGCAGGTGGAAGCCGAGAAAGCCCGGGACTTCGGCCAGATAGCTTTCCCGCTTCTGCCAGTGTTCGATGAAGGCGGCTTCGCTGCCCGGCTTGATGCGAAAGCGGTTCATGGCGAGGAACATGGGCGGGCTCCGGGAAATGGCGGTCGAGGGGGCGGATATTAGCGGACTTTCGCCCGCCCCGGCAGTCGCCAGGCGGGGCGCGGCTCCCGGCCCGGCGCAAGAATGGGTCGGGGGCAAAAAAGGGCTTGCCGGGGCAGGCAACTCTTGGGGAAAATAGCAGTCAAACGATCGTTTGAATTAACGCAATGGCCGGCGATGGCCGACCGTGAGCGGTGCCGGAGGCTCCGGCTGCGGCCCATCGCTCCGTGGTCACGGGTTAGAGCTGACCGCCGCGGATGCCGCCAGGCGCGCCGTGGCCCGGTCGGCCATTGCCCATCCCCTTTCCCGACGAGAGATTCATGAAAGCCAGCACCTTCCGCCGCCTCATCAACCTGTGGCCGCCCTTCCTGTTCACCGGCATCCGCAGCCCCCGCATCGCCCCCGACTACCGGGAGGCGGAAGTGGAACTGCGCCTGCGCTGGTACAACCGCAATTACGTCGGCACCCATTTCGGCGGCAGCCTTTTCGCCATGACCGATCCCTGGTACATGCTGCTGCTCATGCAGCGCCTGGGCAAGGACTACCTGGTGTGGGACCAGCGGGCCGTGATCGACTTCGTGGCTCCGGGCAAGGGCGTGGTCAAGGCCCTGTTCAAGGTGGACGACGCCACCCTGGAGGAGATCGTGGCCCGCACCGCCGGCGGCGACAAATACCTGCCCGAGTTCCACATCGACGTGGTGGACGAGGCCGGGCAGGTGGTGGCCCGGGTGCACAAGACCGTCTACGTGCGGCGCAAGCGGCGGGCCCGGGGCGAGGGCTGAAAGGCGGCTGAACGGTAGCCGGCCCGGGAGGCAGGAAGGACGCCATTCTCCGGGTAGGCATGCCGCTCATGCCCGTCCCTGTTGCCTTCCGGGGCAGTGCCCTGCAAGGCAGCAGGCCCCGGCATTACCCGGCCGCCGCGGCCCTGAGGCGCCATGAGCGGCGCCACGGCCCCCGCCGTTGTCCCAAGTGCGGGTAAAATGCCCGCCCTATGGCTCTCAAATCCACCGTATTCAAGGCCGACCTCAGCGTCGCCGACATGGACCGGCACCACTACGCCGATTATTCCCTGACCCTGGCCCGGCACCCGTCGGAAACCGACGAGCGCATGATGGTGCGCCTGCTGGCCTTCGCCCTCAACGCCGACGAGCGTCTGGCCTTCTGCAAGGGCCTCTCCGACGACGACGAGCCGGACCTGTGGCGCAAGGACTACACCGAAGCCATCGAGCAGTGGATCGAAGTGGGCCTGCCGGACGAAAAGCGCATCAAGAAGGGCCTCTCCCGTTCTGCCCAGGTGCTGGTCATGGCCTACGGCGGTCGGGCGGCGGAAATCTGGTGGTCCCAGCTGGCCAGCAAGGTGGAGCGCCAGGAAAAGCTCACCGTGCTGTTCATCCCCGAAGCCCAGAGCCGCGCCCTGGCCGAACTGGCCGACCGCACCATGCGCCTCTCCTGCACCATCCAGGACGGCCATGTCCTGGTCGGCTGCGACAAGGGCACGGTGAATATCGAGCCGGTGAAGTGGCTGTACAAGGAATGAACGGGATTTGCAGGAAATGAAAAAAGGCCGGGACCACCGGCCTTTTTTTCGCCCCTTTTCATGGGGGCCAGGGCTTCCTCTGCCCGGCAGCGTCAGCGCCGGCTTTTCCCTTTCAGGGCCCGGACTTCGAAAGCGGCCTCGTCGATCACCCGCTGCCGGGCATCCACCAGCTGCAGGCGGTGGCGGCCAGGCTGGGGCAGCCAGCGGGGCGCCGGCTGGGCCGCAGCCAGCCGCTTGCCGTCGAGTTGCCAGTGCCAGCCCGGGGCGGCGGGGCCGCTCAGGCGCAGTTCGATGCGTTGCCGGCTGGGCGGAATGTCCGGGTCCAGGGCCAGGATGGTGCCGTCGGCCGGGTAGGCGATGCGGCCCAGGGCCTGGCCGCCGGCCTGGCGGATGAGCGTCTGTTCCGTGCCGGCGAGGAACCACTCCTGGCGGGCCGGTTCCCGGGCCGGCTCGAAGCGGATGCTCTGGCGCACCACGCCGGCGGGGGCCGGCGGCGGCCGGCTGGATTGGGGTGGCCGGGCCCGGGCCGGATCGCCCCGGTGCAGCCAGTCCATGACCTCCCGCCACACCGGCGCCGCGCCGCTGATGCCGGAAACGTCGTGCATGGGGCTGCCGCCGGCATTGCCCACCCACACCGCCACGGTGTAGCGGCGGGAATAACCGGCGCACCAGTTGTCCCGCATGTCCTTGCTGGTGCCGGTCTTGACCGCGCTCCAGTAGGGCGTGGCGAGCCAGGATTCCAGGCCGAAGGTGGAGGCCCGGGCATTGCGGTCGGCCAGGATGTCTCCCACCAGGAAGGCCGCTGCCGCGGTGAAGGCCGGGCGGGGCACGTCGCTGAAAACCCCGGCACAGCCTTCGCGGCGGCAGGGAATGGGCTGGGCCTTGCCATTGCTGCCGACAGCGGTGGCAGGCACGGCCCGCAGGGGGCTCCAGCGGCCGCCGTTGGCCAGGCTGCGGTAGCCGTTGGCCAGCATCAGCAGGGAAATATCCGCCGAGCCCAGGGCCAGGCTGTAGCCGTACCAGTCGCCATCCTGGTTGAGGCTGGCCAGGCCGGCCTGCAACAGCTTGCGGCGGAAGGGCTCGGGCCCCAGGCGCACCAGGGTGCGCACCGCCGGCACGTTGAGGGAGCCGGCCAGGGCGCGCCGCACCGAGACCCAGCCCTGGTAATGGGGCTCGTAGTTCTGGGGAGCGTAGAGGCCGTTGCCCGTATCCAGGGCCAAAGGCGCATCTTCGATGAGGGAGGCGGGCGTCAGGGCCCGCTGTTCGAAGGCCAGGGCGTAGAGAAAGGGCTTGAGGGTGGAGCCGGCCTGGCGCAGGGCGGTGACCCCATCCACTTCCGCCGCCTCCGAGAGGTCGCCGCTGGAGCCGACCCAAGCCAGGATTTCGCCGCTGGCGTTGTCCAGCACCAGCACCGCGCCGTCTTCCACGTTCTGCTGCCGCAGGGCATGGAGGTGGCGCCGCAGGGCGTGGCTGGCGAACTGCTGCAGGTCAGCATCCAGGCTGGAACGCAGGGCCTGGCCGGGGTGCTCCAGCAGCTTGCGGGCCAGGTGGGGCGCCAGTTGGGGGGCGGGGGCCTGGCGCGTGCGCTGGGCGCCGCTGAGGGCGTAGTCCACATAGGCGGCGAAGGCCTGGGCGTCGCTGCATTCCTGTTCCTGGCCCATTTCCGCCAGCAGACGGCAGGCCCGGCGGGCCACCACGGCGGGGGAGGCATTGGGGGAGCGCAGCAGGGCTGCAGCCAGGGCGGATTCCCGCTCGTCCAGGCCGTGGGGCCACTTGCCGAACAGCTCCTGGCTCATGGCGCCGACGCCCTGCAGTTCGCCCCGGAAGGGCACCAGGTTGAGATAGGCCTCGATGATCTGGCGCTTGTTCCAGGTGCGCTCCAGGCGTCCCGCCGCCATGGACTGGCCGAGCTTGTCGAGGAAGGAGCGGCGGCCCCGGCGCTGCCCGTCCTCCTCCAGCAGGCCGGCCAGCTGCATGGTCAGGGTGCTGGCGCCCCGGGTGCGGCTGCCCCAGAAGTTGCTCCAGGCGGCCTTGCCGGCGGCGCGCCAGTCTACGCCGTCATGCTCCATGAAGCGCCGGTCTTCGGAGACGATGACGGCCCGCACCAGGGCCGGGGAGATTTCCGCCAGGGGTGTCCAGGCCCGGCGCCGGACGTTGCGGTCCAGGCGCAGGCTCTGCAGCACCTGTCCGTCCCGGGCCAGCAGGGTGGCGTCGGAGGCCCGGTATTCCCGGCGCACCTGGGCGTAGTCCGGCAGGGCCTGGGCGGCAGGCGCGGCCAGCCCCAGAAGCAGGGCCAGGGTGGGGAGCAGCGCCCGTCGCCGCAGCGGCGGGCGGGGCTCCCCAAAGCCTGAAGAGCGCGGCACGGCCGGTCTAGTCGCCAACCTTGATCCGGCTGTTGGGCACTTCGCCGAACACGTCGGGGGCGTAGAGGGCTTCCACCCGGGTCGGCGGCAGGGCGAAGTCGCCGCTGTTGTTGAGGCGCAGGGTGTATTCCAGGACGAAGCGGCCCTTGGGCAGCCACTGGTAATAGGCCCGGAAGGCGCTGAAGCTGCGCTCCACGTAGCTGGGCCGCAGGCCGTGCGAGTCCCGGTTCTCATCCAGGGTGCCGATGGCGCTGTCCCGTCCGTCGCCGTCGCCAAGGATGCGGGCACCGGCGGGAATGGGGTCGCTCAGGGCCACCCAGGTCATGTCCTGTTCCGCATCCACCGTCAGGGTCACGCGCCACAGGTCGCCGCGGCTGACCTTGCCCGGGGTCTTCTCCTGTAGCGGCGCCACCTTGCGGCTGATGCGGTAGCCCATGGCCCGGGCCGGGCCGTCGGCCACGGCCGCCAGCACCTGTACGGTGGCCCAGGGCTTGCCGCTGCCCTGGTGGCTCAGTTGCAGCTTGTCCTCCTTGCCTGCCGGATTGGGCCAGGGCAGGGCCAGGGGGGCGGGCTGGGCGGCACCGGCCTGGCGCCAGTCCACCTCGGCGCCGGCCTTGGCCAGGGTGGCCACGGTCTTGCCGGCCACCGGCTCCCGCTCGAACTTGCGGGCGAAGCGGTCCAGGGTGACCCGGGCCCAGGCATTGGCCGTGGTGGTCAGCCAGCGGCCCCGCACCTGGCGCTCCATGGCGCCCTGCACCAGGCGCGGCAGGTCCTCCTGCCAGGCCGGGTTGTCGAGCATGGCCTCGATGAGGCGGAAGGCGTTGGCGTCGGCGTTGAGCATCATCCACCACCAGTAGTCTTCCCGTTCCGTGGTGAAGGTCAGGCGGCCGCCGGTGTAGGAGAGGCGGTTGCGCAGTTCCTGCTGGGCCTCGGCCAGGCGCTTGCTGCGCTGGGGCAGGTCGGCGGTGCGCTGCAGCACCAGATACCAGTCGATGAGGGCCGCCGTGGGCAGGCGCAGGGGATCCACCTCCAGGGCCGCCACCGTGCGCGGCAGTTGCACGCCTTGCCGGCCCAGGGCCTGCAGGGCGTTGAGGCGGCGCAGCAGCAGCGGGTCGCCGTAGCTGGCAGGTGCCCATTCTCCGGTGCGCAGGCGGCCTTCGGCGTAGGCGGTGAGGCCCTGCACCATGCGCCGCTTGCTCTCCTCTGGCACGGCGAAGCCGGCCAGGGTGGTGAGGTCGAGCAGATAGGCCGTCAGGGTGGCGCTGCCCGGGGTGCCGGGGAAATAGCCGGCCAGGCCGTTGCTGTCCAGCATGCCGGGCAGGCTGTCGGCCACGGCCTGCCAGCGCCGGGCGTCGTTGAGGCCGACGGCGATGGAGGTCTTCTGTTCTAGGCAGGAGAAGGGGTACTCCTCGAAGAAGCGGCGCAGGCCCGGCGGCGGCACCGCCAGCTTGGGCGACAGGCTGATCTCCAGCCCGCCCTTGCCGGGCAGGGCGCCGGCCGGCGGACTGACGCCGACCTCGTACTTGCCGTCGACCCGGGTGAAGGTGGCCTGCTGCACCGTCACCGGCACGGCGGGGGCGACCTGCTGGGTAATCTTCAGGGCGTCCTGGGCCTTGCCGCCTTCTTCTTTGGCGGTGAATTCCCAGTCCTGGTGGCTGGCACCATCGGGGGCGTCCGTCTCCCAGCTGAGTTCGGCGGCCCCTTCGGCGGCCAGGACGACCTGGCGTTCGGGCAGGTTCTGGCTGCCATGGCGGGCCTGGAGGCGCACCGTCATCTGGCGGGCGGTGCCGTTGCGCAGGGTGACCAGGGCCTTGAAATGGTCGCCTTCCCGCACCAGAGGCGGCAGGCCGGAGATGATCTGTAGGTCCTGCCGGGTGCGCACGCTGCTGCTGCCGCTGCCGAACAGGCCGGCCCCGGCCGTGGCCACACCCACCAGGCGGAATTCGCTGAGGGAATCGTTCATCGCCACCTTGAGGGTGGCGCTGCCGTTGGCGTCCAGATTGACCCGGGGCTGCCAGCTGAGCAGGGTGTCGAACAGTTCCCGGGCCGGGGCGCGGCCGCCGCCGCCGCCGGGGGGCAGGGCCTTCTTGCCGAAATGGCGCTTGCCGATGACCTGGGATTGGGCGGTGGCGGTTTCCACCTGATAGGCCCGCTTTTGCAGGAAGGCCTGCAGCAGGTCCCAGCTGTCGTTGGGGCGCAGTTCCAGCAGGGCCTGGTCCACCGCGGCAAAAGCCACCTCGCTGCCGGCGGGGGCCGGCTTGCCGTCCGGCGTGGTGACGCGGATTTTCACCGTGGCCTCTTCCCGGGGCCGGTAGTCGCTCTTGTCGCTGCTCACCTCCACCTTGAGGCGGAAGCCGTCGTTGTCCACGGCGATTTCCCCCAGGCCCAGGCGGTAGGCCGGCTTGGCCAGGTCCACCATGGCGGTGGGCTGCTCCGGGTGCCACCATTCCTTGAACCAGGCCAGGGGCTCGCGCCAGCCCCACTGGAAGAAGCTGGTCCATTTCAGGGGCTCCACCCGGCCCCGCACGGCGAGCACGGAGACATAGACATTCGGCCCCCATTCGGGTTTGACCGGGATTTCCACGGTGGGCTTGAAGCGGGAAAGGGGCTGCACGAAGGTGTCGATGATGCCGCCCGCCTCCACGGAAACCAGGGCGGTGGCTTCCCGGAAGGGCGTACGCACCTGGAAGCGGGCCGTCTCCCCGGGCTGGTAGCTGCGCTTTTCGGGAATGACGTCGATGCGGTCCTGGTTGCCGGCGGTGAACCACAGGTCGCCGCCGCCGCTGACCCAGTAGCTGGTGCTGGCCCGGGCCACGTTGCCCTGGCTGTCCCGGGTTTCGGCCAGCAGGTGGATGGCCCCCGGCTCGCCGGCCTTGGGCTCGCACAGCAGCAGGCCCCGGCTGTCCGTGGTACCGGCGCAGACTTCGCCCATGTCCTGGTATTCCTGCTGGTTCTCGTAGGCGTAGAAACCGCCGACGATGCGCCGGCGGTGGCTGTAATCCACCCGCCGCTTGGCCTTGACGCTCACCGCCTGGCCCGCCACGGGCTTGCCCTGGATATCCAGCACCGCCACTTCGATGCGGTTCTTGCCGTTGCCGGAGGCCCAGTCCGCCACCTTGATGCCCACCGCCACATTGGCCGGCCACAGTTCCACCTGGCCCCGCAGGGTCTGGATTTCCCCGTTGGGGTCGGCGAAGGTCATTTCCGCATAGACCTCGCTGGGGCCCTTGGGCTTGGCAGGCAGCACCACCTCCAGCTTGCCGGCGCCGGCCTGGTCCAGGGTCACGGCCTGGCGATCGAGAATGAGGGTTTCCTGTTCCCGGTTGGCCTCCACCTTGAAGGCGGCCAGGGCAGCGGCATCGAAATCGATGTGGAAGTTGTAGGCCTCGAAGTTCTTGTACACCGGCCAGCGCGGGCGCAGGGTGGCCGAGACCTGGACTTCCGCCCGCTTGGCTGCGCCGCCGTTGAGGAAGGACAGGCCGAGGGCCAGGGGCACCTTGCCCGGCGCCACCTGGCGGGCCGGCACGCCCTGCACGCTGCCGGTGAACACCGGCAGGCGGAAGTCGGCGACCCGGAATTCCCCGGTGTACTGCTCGCCCCGCTTGCCGCCGGAGAGCACGATTTCGTAGTTGCCCAGCTTGGCCGAGTCCGGCACCTTCCAGCTGCTGGTGGCGGCGCCCTGGGCATCCCAGCTCAGGGGCTGGGGATACTCGGTGCCGCTCTCGCCGTGGCGGATGACCAGGCGGGTGGGCAGCTCCTCCGCTGCCGGAATGGCAAAGCCCCGGCTGTTGCGGCTGCGGGCCAGGTGCTTCATGGAGAGGGTCTGGCCGGGGCGGAAGAGGGTGCGGTCGAGCACGGAGTGGATCTTGAAGTCGCCCCTCTCGCCCCAGGTTTCCACGCCGAAGCGCCAGGGTTCGATGCCTTCGTTCCAGTCGGAGCGGACGAAGCTGTAGTCGCCGTTGAGGCGGGCGCTGGCAAAGAGGAACTGGGTATCCCGGCAGTAGGGCGCTTGCAGGGCCTGATCCACCCGGGCCCGACCCTGGGCATCGGTGCTGCCTTGCCAGAGAGACCGGCCGTTGCAGCCGGAAATGCGCACCTCGGCGCCGGCCACCGGCTTGCCGCTGTCCAGGGCGGTGACCCAGACCAGGCCGTTGTCCCGTCCCGTCTTCAGATGCACCGCCAGGTTGGTGACCAGGGCCGCGGCCCGCACGTACATGGGCTTGGGCGTTGCCAGCAGGGCCTGGCCCAGCAGCTGGCTTTCGATTTCGACGATGTGGTAGCCGGGTTTCTGCAGGGGTACGCCGATCACCTCGAACTCGCTGCTGCCGCCGGGCTTGGGCAACTCCTGGCGGGCGACGCCGGCCCGGCCCTGGAGGAAGGAAAGCTCCCGGGCGTAGTAGGGGTCGATCAGTTCCCGCCATTCCCCATCCACCTTCAGGCGGACCTTGCGGCTCTGCTGCTCGAACTTCTCCAGGGCCAGCATGGCGGCAATCACGTCCGCATCTTCCGTCAGGCGCTGCTGGCTGAAGCGGTGCCGGCCCGGCAGGGTCAGCCCGGCGGTCTTCAGGCTGGCCTCCACGTTGCGCAGGGTGACCGGGAGCAGCCCGCCTTCCTGCAGCTCGACGATGCCGAAGGCGCCGGGAAACTTGGCCAGGGGCGGCAGCCCGCCGGTACGCAGTTTGAGGGGGAAGCTGGCGGCGTTGGCCAGGGGGCGGCCCGCGTCATCTTTCAGCCCGGCGGGGATTTCCAGGGTCAGCTCGGCATTCTGGGGCAGGGGGCCGGGGAAGCTGAGGGGTTGCAGGGTGTCGCTCTTGCTGCTGCTGTTCTGGTTGGGGTCCTGGGGCTTGCGCTTGCCCTCCGGGGTGACCAGGGCGAACTGGCCGATCTGCTTGGCATCGAAAGGGGCATTGAACTGGAGGCTGAGGCCCGAGAGGGGGGAGCAGGGTGCGCCGGCCTTTTCCCGCTCGCAGGAGAAGGTGGCCTTGAAGGGCTCCCGCACCTTGTAGACGAAGCTTTCCTCCTTTTCCGTCGGCGTGCCGTTGGCGGCACGGATGCCGGCCCCCCAGACCAGGCGGGCCCGGCTGCCGGCGGGCAGGCGTTCGCTGCAGGTCACCACCAGGGGCGCGGCGCCCGTATTGCCCACCCGTTGCAGCACCTCCTGGCGCACCTTGGCCGCCACCGGCCGGGCCGGCAGGCGCTGGCCGACACCGTCGGCTTCGCACCAAAGATTGTTTTCCAGGGAGCGGGCATCCAGCTCGCCGCCGCCGTTGATGACGAAAGCCTGTTCCTCGTCGATGGCGCTGCCGGGGGAAGGGACGATGCGCCAGGGCCGGGGAGGGGCGCCGAACAGCTCGAAACGGGTTTTGCCGCCGATGCTCTCCCCGCTCAGGGCAATCTGTTGGGATTTGACCGTGAAGACGCAGCGTTCGCCGGGTTGCAGGGCGCGTGCCAGTTGCCAGGCCCAGGTGCGGGCATCCACCCAGCGGCCTTCGCCGGAGATGCGGGCGCAATCCACTTCGAAGGGCGCGGCCGCCGTGGCCTCTCCCAGCTTCACCATGTCGGCGCTGAAGCGGGCCGTGATGCGGGTCTGGTCTGCGACCTTGCCCTGGGGCTGGAACTGCTGCACGGTGGCGGCGGAGACCAGACCGGTCAGGGACAGGCTACAGACAAGCAGGGCCAGTTTTTTCATGGGCGAGCCTTTGGGGCAGGTGGCTGGGGAATGTCGCATTTTATGACGATCGCTTCGATCGTGAGTCGCGAATTGGCATGCCAAGCGAGGCAGAGGGAAAGTATCGGTCTCTGTCGTGGGCGTAGCCGGGTCGAGAGCAGCGGCGACCCGCCGGGCGTCGTCGCCCCCAGGTCGGTTGTGGCAAAGCGGAGGAAAGGGCGGCGTGAGGGCGCTCCATTCCATGCCGGATCCTGCCGGCGCCACCGGCGCTGCGGTCGCCGTCTGTTCGCAGAGCGCCTGTTCCCCGCTGCTACTTGCCGAACAGCCCCTTGATGGCTTTGCCGACGCCTTCGGCGGCTTCCACGGTTTTCTGGCCCACGGTACCGACGCCCTTGGCCAGGCCTTCGAAGCTGATGCCGAAGGTGTCGGCGATGGAGGCGCCGACCTTGGTGGCGAAGCTTTCGTTGAGATGGAACTGGGGGTCCTTCAGGTTGCCCTCGAGGACGAACTTGATGTCGATGCGGCCGTTCTTGTCCTTCAATAGGCCGAGCACCGCCTGGCGCGGCATGCCCATGAAGGTGCTGCCGTTGCTATCCAGTTCCAGCTGGTTCAGCACCAGATTGCCCGGGGCCCTGAGGCGCTGCTCCTTGACCACGGAGTGCAGGTCCAGGTCCAGGCTGCCCTTCTTGACGCCGGTTTCGGCAGCCTTCACCAGATAGGGCTGGAGGGCCACCAGGTCCACCTGGCGGAAGGTGCTGGTGATGTCCGAATCCCGGGTGGCCAGGTCCATCCAGCCCTTGATGCTGATGCGGCCGTCCTGGCGCACGCCCTTCAGCACGCCGTCCAGGGCCAGCCGGGTGCGGCCGGCAAGGTCGGGCAGCTGGATGTCCTGCACCGTGGCGTCGAGCTGTTCCAGGCGGATTTTCAGGGCAGGCTTGCGCACCGTGGCGTCGAAAAATTCCAGCACGGCGCCGGTCAGTTCGATGCGGCCCAGGTGCACCCGGGGCGGCGGCGTCTTCTCGGCCTGCTCCGCCGGCGCCGGATGTTCCAGCAGGTTAGGCACCACCCGCATCTTGCCGTCGGCGCTGCGCAGGGCCGAGACATAGGCGCCTTCGATGCGGATGGAGGACACCCGGATGGGCTGGCCCAGCAGGCTGCGCAGGTCGGGACTGACGACGATGCGCTCGGCCCGCAGGGTGTCGGCTGCCGGCCAGCCTGCGGGGGCCTTGAGGCGCAGCTTGAGGATTTCCACCTCGCTCCAGCCGAGGCGGATTTCCCCCACTTCGCTGTCGGGCCCCAGGGCCTGCTGCACCTGGTCCTTGAGCAGCCGGGTGCCAACCTGGAGGCCGGCGACGGCGAGCACGATCAGGGTGACGGCGAGGATGAGGAGGGCGGAGAGCCAGCGCTTGAGTCGGGTCATGGCAGCAGTCGGTACGAGGAGGGCGAGGGAGATGGTAGATGGTCGATGGCGAGGATAGCACCGCCACCCTGGCGGCATAAAGCCGGGATGGGGCGGCCTGGTGCGGGGTCGCGGCTTCAGCGCCTGAGGGCGGCGATGAATTCGTCGCTGTCGAAGCCGTCCTTCATGTGGTGGCCGCGCACGATCAGGTAGGGCACGCCGTTGCCGCCATAGCTCTGCATTTCCTGCTCGCAGTGGCGGTCGATGCTCATGTTGCAGTCGGTGTAGGCAAATCCGTACTGGCTCAGCCAGGAGCGGGCCTGGGCGCTGTAGGGGCATTCGCTGGTGGTGTACATCACCACTTCGCCGGGGCCGACGCTGCGGGCCAGGGCCTGCAGTTCGTCGAGACTGGGTGAGGTGCCGGACGCAACTGTGGCGGCCCCCGCGACATCGGTGCCGGCATAGTGACGCCAGCCCAGGTGGACGGCGCCGGCCAGGATCAGGATGAGGAACAGCTTGGGCATGGGGAAGGCTTTGGGTGACGAGGCTGTCAGTCTAACGTCATGGCGGCGGTGGGTGTGCGCAAGCCCCTTAGCCGAACAGTTCCAGGGGCCCCTCGTCCATCAGGGCGATCTGTTCTTTCAGTTCCAGGATGCGTTCTTCCCAGTAGCGCTGGCTGCCGAACCAGGGGAAGGCGGCGGGAAAGGCCGGGTCGTTCCAGCGGCGGGCCAGCCAGGCGCTGTAATGGACCAGGCGCAGGGTGCGCAGGGCCTCCACCAGATGCAGTTCCCGGGGATCGAAGTCCATGAAGTCCCGGTAGCCGGCCAGCACGTCATCCAGCTGCCGCTGCTGTTCCCGGCGGTCGCCGGAGAGAAGCATCCACAGGTCCTGGATGGCCGGGCCCGTGCGGCTGTCGTCGAAGTCCACGAAATGGGGGCCGGCATCGGTCCACAGCACGTTGCCCATGTGGCAGTCGCCGTGCAGGCGCAGGCTGGCGACGTCGCCGGCCCGTTCGAAGCAGCGGCGGGCGCCGTCCAGGGCCACGTTCACCGTGCCTTCCCAGGCGTTTTTCAGTTCCGGCGGAACGAAGCCGCCGGCCAGGAGGAAGTCCCGGGGCTCCTCGCCGAAGCTGTGCAAGGTCAGGGCCGGCCGCTCCCGGTAGGGGGCGAGGGCGCCGACGGCGTGGATGCGGGCGATGAAGCGGCCCAGCCATTCCAGGGTGTCCGGGTCCGACAATTCCGGTGCCCGGCCGCCGCGGCGGGGGAACAGGGCCAGCCGGTGTTCGCCGCAGTGGTGCAGGGTGCGGCCGCCGATCTCCAGGGGGGCGACCACGGGAATTTCCCGCTCCGCCAGTTCCCGGGTGAAGGCGTGTTCTTCCAGGATGGCGCCATCACTCCAGCGGCCCGGGCGGTAGAACTTGGCGACGACAATGTTGTGGCCGGCCAGGGGCTCGTCCAGCCACAGCTGGTACACCCGGTTTTCGTAGCTGTTGAGGGCCAGCTGGCGGCCGTCCGGCAGCAGGCCCAGGCTTTCCAGGGCGTCGAGCACCGCGTCCGGGGTCAGGCTGGCGTAGGGCGGCGGGGCTTGGGTTTCGGGCATGGTGGGGTCCGGCTTTGCGCGTAGAATGGGCCCATTGTAACCGGCCGCCCCGAGAGCCGCGCCCCATAAGGAGTCCGCCATGTCTCCCCTGAGTCCCGATGCGCTGAAAATCTACTGGTCCGCCGACGAGGTGGCCACCAACCTGCTGGTCTTCGTCAACCTGTTGGGGGCTTTGCTGCTGGGTTTCATCGTCGGCTACGAGCGCTCCTACCACGGTCGGGCCGCCGGCATGCGCACCTACGGCCTGGTCTGCATGGCCTCGGCGGCCCTGGTGGTGATCATCGGCTATCCCGGCTACTGGTATGGCGGCCAGGGATTGCAGCCCGCGGCCACCGATCCCACCCGGGTGATCCAGGGCATCGTCACCGGCATCGGCTTTCTCGGTGCCGGGGTCATCATGCGCGAGGGCTTCACCATCAGCGGCCTGACCACGGCGGCCTCCATCTGGGCCTCGTCGGCCATCGGCATCCTGGTGGGAGTTGGGTTCTACGCGGCGGCCATCCTGCTGGCCCTGTTGTCGGCCACCTGCATGATGCTGGTGTCCCGGCTGGAGGGCTGGCTGCCGTCGCGGCAGGCGGTGGCCATCACCATGCGTTTCCGGGCCGGCTTCACGCCGCGCCAGGATGTGCTGGCCCGGGCCGCCCTGACGCGGGGTTACGAACTGGCGCCGGGCAGTTTTGCCATCGGCTACGATGCCGGCCAGGCCGAATGGCGCTTCGTCGCCGTATCCCTGGGCAAGGCCAACGGCACGCCCATCACCCAGCTGGCGGAGGAACTGGCCAGCTTCGAGGGCGTGGACAGCTTCAAGCTCTCCCACGCCCGCAACTGAGTCCCTACTTGCCGGTGTCGCTCCCGGCCTTTTCCGCCTTGCCCTGTTCCACCAGCTTGCCCAGCTTCTGGGTGAAATAGCCGGCGTAGGCCAGGGCCGCCAGGGTGAGGCCGGCCAGCAGCAGCTGGGTGCCGCTCATCTGGCCCGGGGTCAGGTTGTTCATGGTGGAGTAGCCCAGCACCAGGGCGGCGATGAAGCCGCCGATGACCTGCATCAGGGCGAAGACTTTTTGCGCTTTGAGGGGGGGAGTGGCCATGGCGGAACGGATATTTGGCTGAAAGTGGGCGATTGTAACGGATGGGGCGCCCAACTCCTGCGATAATGGCGGCCTTTCGCGGGATTTTCCCGGCGTCCGACGCCCCTTCCCGTCGCATCCTATTTGAGATTTCAGGCAAGACATGACAATACAGTGGTTCCCCGGCCATATGACCTCGGCCCGCAAGAAGGCCGCCGAAACCATGGAGTTCGCCGACGTGGTGATCGAAGTGCTCGACGCCCGTCTGCCCGAAGCCAGCCGCAACCCCATGATCGAGGAACTGCGCAAGCACCGCCAGCGGCCCTGCCTCAAGCTGTTGAACAAGTCCGACCTGGCCGACCCGGCCGTGACCCAGGCCTGGCTCGACTACTACAAGCAGCAGCCCGACGTGAAGGCCGTGGCCATCTCCTGCAAGAAGCCCGGCGAGGTGGCCCGCATCCCGGCCCTGGCCCAGACCCTGGCGCCCCACCGCAACAGCAACGTCAAGCCCCTGCGGCTGATGATCATGGGCATCCCCAACGTGGGCAAGTCCACCCTGCTCAACGCCCTGGTCAAGCGCAAGGTGGCGGCGGTCGGCGACCAGCCGGCGGTGACCAAGCAGCAGCAGCGCATGGATCTGGGCCCGCGCCTGTCCATCGTCGATACCCCGGGCCTGATGTGGCCCAAGATCGAGCTGGCCAGCGACGGTCTGATGCTGGCCGCCAGTCATGCCGTCGGCCCCAATGCCTACATTGACGAGGAGGTGGGGGTGTATCTGGCGGAACTGCTGTTGCAGCGCTATCCCCAATGCCTGGAGGCCCGCTACGGCCTCAAGGCGGCCGAGACCGATGCGGTGGGCGTGGTGGAAACCGTGGCCCGCAAGCGGGGCTGCATCATCAAGGGCCGGGCCGGCGAGCTGGACCTGGAGAAGGCCTCCCTGATCCTGCTCAACGACTACCGCAACGGCACCCTGGGCCGCATCAGCCTGGAGACGCCGGAGAGCCGGGCCGCCCTGCTGCAGGCTGCTGCCGCGGGCCAACTGGCGCCGCCGGAAGAGGCGCCGGGCGCGGACGAATAACAGCCGCCACCAGAAAAAAAGGCCTGTCAGCGACAGGCCTTTTTTTTTGCGCCCGCTTCGCCGGGCTAGTGCTGATGCTGCTGCATCATTTCCTTGAAGCGGGGATCCTTCATCATCTCCGCCGGGTTGAAGGTGCCCATGTTGGGCATGATGATGTCGCCCGGTTTCTGGCCCTTGGCGCAGGGGCCCAGCCAACGGGTCTCCTGGGTCATCCTGGTTTCCTTCATGCCCTGCAGCGGCGGGCTGTAACGCATGGTCATGTCGCTCTTGTAGCCGCTGGAGAAATCCCCGGTGAGGACGCCATCGGTGGTCACCGTGGTCTTGTCCATGCGGCAGACGGTATGGATGGTGACCTTGTTGCCGCTCTGCTTGACGTCCATGGCGCTACAGTCCGGCTTCTGGCCGGGCTGCTCCTGCATCAGGTTGTCCGTGTTGGCGTCCACGCACATCTTCATGGGGCCGGGGCTGGGGGCGCCGACGATCTGGGTGTGGATTTCCCACAGACCCGACTTGCGCTTGGGCAGCTCGGCGGACCAGGCGGAAAGGGACAGGCTGCCGGCGAGGACGGAGCAGACGGCCAGGACCAGGGGATGACGGAAGGGAGAGGGCATGGCGGCTCCTTTGCCTGAAAGGGGACTCTGCAACGCCGGAACGGTTATCCGGTGGCGTCGAGTGTAGCAAAACTGCCCGTTGCTACGGGGCAGGTTTTCAGGCAGGTATTACAGGAAAGGAGCGCCGCAGCGGGTGGCGCTGGGAGGACGGCGGCGCCGGCCTCAGCGGAAGGCGGAGATGTAGGCGTTGCCGTTGTAGTGGGCAGAGGCCTCGCCCCGGTGGGAGCGGAAGGTGACTTCAAAACGGTGGCCCAGGGGGCGTACTGCGATGACTTCGTAATGCTCGTCGTCTCCCTTGCAGAAGTCGACAATCCGGTCGCCCGGCATGAGTTCTTTTACTTTCACTAAGCTTTGTTTCCTTGAGTTGATCAGCACCCTGCGAAGTTCCGCGTCGGCGGGGATGGCGCAGGGTGCCGTGGCGCGCCTAGCGGCGGCGGCGTGCGGGGGCGGGGCCCCGGGCACCTTCGCCGAGGTGGCGGAAGGTGATGCGACCCTTGGTCAGGTCGTAGGGGGACATTTCCACGGTGACCTTGTCACCCATGAGCACCTTGATGCGGTGCATTTTCATTTTGCCTGAACCGTAGGCGAGGATTTCCACGCCGTTGGCCAGGGTGACGCGATAGCGGGATTCGGGCAGCACTTCCATGACGGTGCCTTCAAATTCGAGGGCTTCTTCCTTGGACATTCAGTTCTCCGTTTGGTCTGCCCCATTCCTGTCGGACAGGCGGAACAGCGCGAGGTGGATCAGAGCCGGGCGCACAAACACATGGCGCAAGCCGGCCGGGGGCTGATGCGATCTCTTCTGGACGTAGTTCCGGGGCAGCGCCTGGGGCGTGGCCGGCAACAAGCACGAATGCATCTGGGGATGACTCGGGGCGCAGGGCGCCGAGGGTACCGCAAGGGCGGAGGGCTTGAGGGCAGAGGGGGCATCACGTTGGCCGAGGTGATGCTATTCGGCCAAGGTGCAGCAGTGTACTGCATTTCCCCCGGGGACGTCGGAATATCTTTACATCCCCGGGGAAAAGGGGGAGGGGGCTAGAACTTCTCGTCGCTGCGCAGGTAGCGCCACTGGCCCGGCGGCAGCTTGCCGAGGACCACGCTGCCGATGCGGATGCGCTTCAGGCCCACCACCTTCAGACCCACCAGCTCGCACATGCGGCGGATCTGGCGCTTGCGGCCCTCGCGCAGGACGAAGCGCAGCTGCTCCTCGTTCTGCCAGGAGACGTGGGCCGGCTTGAGCTTGACGCCATCCAGGCTGAGGCCGTGGTTGAGCAGGGCCAGGCCGTTTTCGATCAGTTCGCCCTCGACCCGCACCAGGTATTCCTTTTCCACGGTGGAGTCTTCGCCGATCAGGCGCTTGGCCACGCGGCCGTCCTGGGTCAGCACCAGCATGCCGGTGGAGTCGATGTCGAGCCGGCCGGCAGGGGCCAGGCGGCGCAGGTGGGCGCTCTTGAAGCGGGTGCCGCCCTTGTCCTCTTCCCAGCGGTTTTCCGGCTGGACCAGGACCACGGCGGGCTCGTAGCCGTCCTCGGCCTGGCCGGAGACGTAGCCGATGGGCTTGTGCAGGATGATGGTGACGCTTTCCGCCTGGTGCTTGCGGGCTTCCGGATCGACCTCGATGCGGGCCGTGGGCACGATGCGGGAACCCAGTTCGCTCACCACCTTGCCGTCCACCTTGACCCAGCCGGCCTCGATCCATTCGTCCGCTTCGCGGCGGGAACACAGGCCCTGCTCCGACATCACCTTGGACAGGCGCGGCAGTTCGCTGGGATTGCCGCGGTCGCCCCGGGGCGGCCGGGTAGCGGCGGAGCGCTCGCCCGTGGCGGCATCGTCGCGCCGCGGCGCGGGACGGCGGGGGGCGTCGTCGAAACGGCGGGCCGGTTTGGCGAAATCGCCCGCCGGCTTGCCGCGGAAGGGCCGTTCCCGGTCGCCGTAGGTCCGTTCGCCGCCTTCGCGGCGGGGGCGCTCCGCCCGTTCACCGTCCCGGGCGTAGGCCGGACGGGCGGGGGCGTCGCCACGCCGGGGCGGGCGACCGTCCTCACTGCGGGGCTTGCCGAAAGGGGCGGCGGGCTTGCGTTCGCCGTAGCTGCGCTCGCCGTCCTCGCGGCGGGGGGTGCGGGGCCCACGGGGGGCATCCCCATCCCGGCCGTCGCGGGCGTAGGCGGGCTTGGCGGGCCCATCGCTGCGCCGGGGTGGGCGGCCATCGGCCTGGCGCGGCGGCCGCTCATCGCGGCCGGCGGGCTTGCCCCGGGCCGGGCGGTCCCGGTCGCCATAGGGGCGTTCGCCGTCTTCCCGGCGGGGGCGGCGCGGTGCTTCACCATTCCGGTCATTGCGGCTATCACGACCATCGCGGCCGTAGGCCGGCTTGCCGGGGGCGTCGCTGCGCCGCGGCGGACGGGCATGGTCGCTGCCTTCCCGGCGCGGCTGTTCGCCTTCGCTGCGGCGGCGGGGTGACTCTTCACTGCGCGGTGCGGAGCGGCGGGGGGCCTCGTCCCGGGCCGGGGTTTCCGCCCGGGGCTGGTTGCGGGTGGCGCGGTTGCCGCCGCGGATGGGCTTGCGTGCCGGATCGCGGGAGGGTTCGCTGCTGGCGTCGCCGGCTTTTTTACTCGGCAGTTTGAGGGTGGAGCGGGTCATGGTGGGGCCGTGGAAATCTTCAGGCCTCGCAGTGTACGCCAAGTGGGGCATCCCAAGCGGGAAAACGTCGCCGCCTGCCGCCGTGCGGCGCGGGGGGAGTCGTGGCAGCGGCAATGCCGGTGGTGCGTCGCCAAGTGGGGCGGCCAGCGTGGCCGCAGGTTTTGCCGCATGGTGCCCTGGCGCCGTTGGACGAGTGCCGGCAGCGCCGTGTCGGCCCCATCCATATAAAAAGCGGCACTCCCGGAGGAGCGCCGCTTTTTTCCGGCTTGGCCGGCGGACGGAGGTCAGACCCGCAGCAGCACCGTCTTCAGGGGCGGCTGGCCGTCCGGGCTGGGGAAGTCGGCCTCGGGGAGAATCCATTCGGCCGCCCGCACTTCCCGGCCGGCCTTGCGGGCGCTGCGCTGCAGCTGGTCGAGCCAGGCGTCGCGCTGCACTTCGGCCACGTTGTTGCAGCAGACCAGGGTGCCGCCTTCGGCGGTGGCCAGCAGGGCCGGCTTGAACAGGGCCGGGTAGTCGTTCACCAGGTCCACCACGCCAAAGGGGCTCTTGGCGTAGCGGGGGGGGTCGAGGAACACCAGGTCGAACTGGCGGGGCTCCAGTTCGATGAAGGGGGGCATGCGCTTGCCTCGCACCATCTTGGGCTGGCCGATGCCGGCCAGCTGGCGGATGGCGGGGAAGACGTCGCTCTTGATGAAGCGGGGCCGGTGATTGAGTTCGTTGAGGGCGGCGTTGCTCTTGCCCACGGCCAGGCTGCTTTCGGCGAAATCCACATTGACGACGAAGGCGGCACCGGCCTTGGCGGCGGCGATGCCGACGCCGCAGGTGTAGGCGAAGAGATTGAGCACGGACTTGCCGACGGCTTCCTGCATGATGCGGCGGCGGCCGGCCCGCAGGTCCAGGAACAGCCAGGGGTCCTGGCCGGCGTGGCGGGCCTGGATCAGGTAATTGACGCCCAGTTCGCTGAACTGCCGCGGGCGGTGGGCCGGTTCCACCTTTTCCGGCGGCAGATCGTTGGCGATGCGGGAATTGGCGCGGCTGCGGTCGTTGTAGATGCAGTCCAGGCCGGGCAGGACGCCGGCGTAGAAGGCTTCCAGTTCGGCCAGTTCGCCGGCTTCCAGGGGCGTGTGGAAGCTCTGCACCAGCAGCAGGTCGCCGTAGCGGTCCACGGTGAGGCCGGAGCGGCCTTCGACGCTGCCGTGGAAGAGGCGGTAGGCATTGGTGCCTTCGGCGTGCAGCTGGGGCAGCAGTTCGCTGCGGGCGGAATAGGCGGCGGCCAGGCGGTCGCTGAGCAGGTCTGACATGGGGACTCCGGTGCTGCTGAGGGGGAGGCCGGCGCCCGGGCGGCGGTCGGCAGGGGTGCGGCGGAGCGGCGGCGGGCTGGTGCCCGGCGGCCGGCCCCGACGACGGGCAGGCCGGCATTGTAGCGGAAGGCCTGCCGCGGTGCTGGCCTATCGCTGCAAACAGTGCCGTGGAAACAGCAGCTTGGCCACCGCTGCGGCCTCTTGCCGAGGTTCAGGCGGGGCGGCCGCGGCCCCGCTGCTTGCGCCGGCCTTCCAGGGCCCGGCGCAGGCGGGCGGCGGTGTCCGGCAGGTCGATGGGGTGGGCGGGGGCCAGCTCGTTGCTGCGACTGCGCAGCTGCTCCAGGGACGGGGGAAAGTCCTCCTGCTTGCAGGCGAAGGCGATCTGGTTGCCTTCCTCCTGGGCGTCGATCAGCAGCACCCGGCCGTCGAAGCACTGGCGCAGGCGGCCCAGGTAGAGCTGCAGCAGGTCGTCGCCGGCCCACAGGTTCACCACCATGACGCCGCCGGGCTTGAGGCGGGCGTAGCAGTAGTCGTAGAAGGCGGTGGTGCAGAGCTGGCGCGGCAGACCGTCGAGGCAGAAGCCGTCGATGAGCAGCACGTCCACGCTGTCCTCCATGGCCCGGATGTAGTCGGCCCCGTCGGCGCAGACGACGCGAAAATTGTCGCCGTCCGGCGGCAGGCGGAACTCGTCACGCAGGGCGATCACCGCCGGGTCGATTTCCACCGCAGTGAAGTCCACCCCGGGCAGGCGCTGCAGGCAGTACTTGGCCAGGGAGCCGCCCCCCAGGCCGATCATGGCGATGCGGGCCGGCTCCGGATGGAGCAGGAGGAAGCCCATCATGGAGCGGGTGTAGCCCAGGGTGAGGGCCGTGGGGTCGGCCTTGGACATGGTGCTCTGCACCGTGCGGAAGTCGAAGTGGAGGGCCAGTTCGTCCGCCTCGTCCTTGAGGTAGGGGCGGCCGCTGAGGCGCTCGGGCGGCACGCTCTGGCGCAGTTCGTAGTCGTCGTCCCGGGCCATGGGTCAGGTGCCGGCGTAGCGGCCGGGGCGGTGATTGACGGCGATGACGAAGTTGAGGGCGACGGCGCCGAGGATGGAGAGCAGCACGTGGTAGGGGTCCCGCACCAGCAGGGCAGCCGAAAGGATGGCCACGTCGGCGGCCATCTGCACGTGGCCGGCGCGCCAGCCGCGCCGCTCCTGCAGATACACGGCCATGACGCCGAGGCCGCCGAGGCTGGCCCGGTGGCGCACCAGCATGAGCAGGCCGATGCCGGTGAGAAAGCCCCCCATGAGGGCGGCAAAGACCGGCTCCAGGCTGGCGAAGGCGACGTGGGCCGGCAGCAGCTCCGTATAGAGGGAGAGCAGGGCCACGGCGATGAAGGTCTTGAGGGTGAAGTTCCAGCCCAGGGCCCGCACCGAGAAGAAGTAGAAGGGCAGGTTGATGAGGAAGAAGGCGGGGCCGAACGGCAGATCGAGGCCGTAATGGGCGAGGAAGGCGAGGCCGGTGGTGCCGCCGGTGAGGAGACCGGCATGGCGGAACAGCAGCACGGCGAAAGCGACCACCAGGGGCGCCACCAGGAGGGCCTGGAGGTCTTCGAAGAGGCTGTGGCGGGGCGGGGCGGGGGGCTGGGTAGTCAAGGCAGGGTGGGAGCAGGCGTGAGGGGCGTAGTGTAAGCCATGGGGCGGCAGGCGTAGAATCCGCCCTCACTCAACGACCGGGAACCGCCATGGAAGAGCGTCTGAACGAACTGGAAATCAAGCTCAGCTTTGCCGACGATGCCATCGACGAACTGAACCGCACCGTCTTCCGCCAGCAGCAGCTGATCGAACAACTGCAGCACGACCTGCGGGCCCTGCGGCAGCAGATGCTGGCCAGCCTGCCGGAAGAAAAGCGCACCCTGCAGGACGAGATTCCGCCTCATTATTGAGCTACTTTTTTGCCACAGAGGGCACAGGGAACACAGAGAAGAGTAATGCCAAGTCGTTGGTTTACCTCTGTGTTCTCTGTGCCCTCTGTGGCTAAAGGTTTTTCCCCCACTCAGTGGGGCATGAGCTGGATGCTGCGGTTCTTGCGCATCTTGCCCACCACGTGCATTTCGCACTTCACGCAGTCGAACTTCAGGGTCAGGCGCTCGCCGTTGTTCACCAGGGTCAGGGGATCGGGCTTTAAGCCCTTCACTTCCTTGGGGCACAGGTTGAAGCTGTGGCGCAGGCAGTGCTTGGTGATCATCAGGGAAACGGCGCCCTTTTCCTCGTCCGCCTCGTAGGCCGCGGCGATCAGTTCCACCCCGTGCTTGAGGTAGAACTCCCGGGCCTTGCGGTTGTACACATTGCCCAGGTAGGTCAGTTCCACTTCCGGGTAGAGGGCCGGCGGTTCCACCGGTTTGGCCCGGGGCGGGCGCTGGTAGGCGGCGGCCCGGGCCGCATCCAGAGCGGCCACCGCTTCCCGGCGCAGGGCGTTGATGGCGCCGGCGGGCAGGAACCAGGGCTGGGACAGCTGCAGCTCCACCCCGTCGGCCACGTACAGGGTGTTGCCCAGCTTGGCCAGGTTTTCCCGGAGGCCGGCCAGGGCCCGTTCGCCGTTCTGGGCGGCTTCCCGGGCGTGGGCCAGGGGCACGCTGACGGCTACGCCGGTTTCGTCGGTCAGGGTCAGGGCGAAGCCGTCGCCGCTTTCGGCGAAGACCATGCTGATGCCCACCCGGCGTTCCGCCGACTTCTTTTCCAGGATGCGTTCGAATTCCTGGTCCCGGTTGCGGTGGATGGCGGTGCCCACGGCCAGGTCCGCCGGCACTTCGTTGGGCGTGCAGCGCCAGGCCGCGCCCACCTTATCCGCCGTATTGAGGCGCAGGCCCACCAGTTCGCCGTGACCGTCGAAATAGGAGAGGCCGTCGCCGTTGTGCAGGGCTTCCGCCGTCTCGACCTCGAACCAGCCCTTGCCCAGGCGGCTCACCTTGCCGATGGCCGGGCCGGAGAAGGCGGGGGTGTCGAAGGCGCCCACTTCGCTGTGGCCCCGGCCGTGCACAAAGTAGTCGGTGGCGCCCCGGTTGAAGGTCTTTTCCGGCTGGGGGGTGAAGAAGAAGGTGCTGCGGCCGGCGGAGGAACGGGTGAATTGGGGATGCTGCGCCAGGATGCCGTCCAGCAGGGTGCGGTAGTGGGCGGTGATGTTCTTGACGTAGGAGAGGTCCTTCAGCCGGCCTTCGATCTTGAAGGAGCTGATGCCGGCCTGGGCCAGGGCCAGCAGGTTGGCGCTCTGGTCGTTGTCCTTCATGGAGAGCAGGTGCTTGTCGCTGGCGATGATCTGGCCCTGCTCGTTTTCCAGGTCGTAGGGCAGGCGGCAGGCCTGGGAGCATTCGCCCCGGTTGGCGCTGCGGCCGGTGTGGGCGTGGCTGATGTTGCACAGGCCGCTGTAGCTGACGCAGAGGGCGCCGTGCACGAAAAACTCCAGGGCGATGTCGGTCTGGGCGGCAATCTGGCGGACCTGTTCCAGGTCCAGCTCCCGGGCCAGGACGATCTGGGAGAAGCCCACGTCCTGCAGGAAGCGGGCCTTGTCCACGGAACGGATGTCGGTCTGGGTGCTGGCGTGGAGCTGGATCGGCGGCAGGTCGAGCTGCAGCAGGCCCATGTCCTGGATGATGAGGGCGTCGGCGCCGGCGTCGTGGCATTCCCAGGCGATGCGGCGGGCCGTCTCCAGTTCCTCGTCCTTGAGGATGGTGTTGAGGGCTACCAGTACCCGGGCGTTGTAGCGGTGGGCGAATTCGCTGAGGCGGGCGATGTCGGCCACGCTGTTGCCCGCATTGGCCCGGGCGCCGAAGGCCGGGCCGCCGATATAGACGGCGTCGGCGCCGTGGACGATGGCTTCCATGCCGAAGTCGGCATTCTTGGCGGGGGCGAGGAGTTCAAGCGGGTGGGCGAGGGGATGGGGCATGGGGGAATCTTTTTTGCCACAGAGGGCACAGAGAACACAGAGTAAAAGCGGGAAAGCCGTAACGCCATGGGTACGGGCAGGCGTTACTTGGTGCGCCGCAGGCGACAGGAGTTCAGATTATTTCAGCTGGCCGCTGGAAATGACACTGCCAGAAGAGGCAGGAGGGACGCCATTCTTCGCGGTGCAGTGGTGAAGAATGGCGCCAATATTACCTCTCCAGCCAGCAGGTTTTCGCTCTCTGTGTTCTCTGTGCCCTCTGTGGCAAAGGTTCTTACAGGAAACGTTCGAGAAACTTGCGGCTGGGCTTGTCCAGGGCCTGGCGGTTGCGGATCAGGTACTGCACGCCGTGGCTGTCGGAAATGAGCAGGGCCTGCTGGTTGAGGCGGCGGATGTCGTCCTCGCCCTTGAGCACCAGGCGGGCGTTGCCCCGGTCCGTTTCCACGTCCCAGGTGCTGGGGGTGGCGAAGCTGGAGACGTGCACGATGCGGGAGATGACCGGCATGAACTCCCGGTTGGCCAGTTCTTCGACCACCAGTTGCCGCGGGCCTTCCGGCAGGTCGGCCAGGCGCTCGATCCACAGCAGTTCCTTGCCGTGGGCGTTGACCAGGGCCAGGCCCTCGTCCGGGGCGGTGATGCCGAAGGCGCGCACCGGCACCACGCCTTCGTGGACGTCGCCCTCGGCACCGGTGAACACCAGCTGGCCGAAGGGATTGCGAATCAGGGTGAAATTGCAGGGCGTCATGGCGTTCATTCCTCGCTCTCACGCTCGGCCAGCTGCTCGTCGAGCTGCTTGGTCTGGGCGGTGTACAGGCGGTAGTAGGCGCCTTCCTTGGCGATCAGTTCGTCGTGCTGGCCTTCTTCCACCACCACGCCGCGATCCATGACCACCAGCCGGTCGGCCTTGCGCAGGGTGGACAGGCGGTGGGCGATGGCGATGGTGGTGCGGCCCTTGATCAGGTTGTCCAGGGCGCCCTGGATTTCCAGTTCGGTTTCCGTATCCACGGCGGAAGTGGCTTCGTCCAGGATCAGGATCTTGGGGTCGATGAGCAGGGCCCGGGCGATGGAGATGCGCTGGCGCTCGCCGCCGGAGAGGGCCTGGCCCCGTTCACCCACCAGGGAGTCGTAGCCGTGGGGCAGGCGCAGGATGAACTCGTGGGCATGGGCGGCCCGGGCGGCGGCGACGATTTCCTCCCGGCTGGCGTCCGGCTTGCCGTAGGCGATGTTCTCGGCAATGGTGCCGAAGAAGAGGAAGGGCTCCTGCAGCACCAGGCCGATGTGCTTGCGGTATTCGGACACGGGAATGTTGCGCACGTCCACGCCGTCGATGCAGATGGCCCCTTCGCCCACATCGTAGAAGCGGCAGATGAGGTTCACCAGGGTGCTCTTGCCGGAGCCGGAGTGGCCCACCAGGCCGATCATCTCGCCCGGGTTGATCTTCAGGTCCACGCCCCGCAGCACGGTGCGGTTGCCGTAGCGGAAGCCCACCCGCTCCACGGTGATGCCGCCTTCCACCTTGGTCAGGTGCTGGGGCTTGACCGGTTCCGGCACGCTGGAAACGTGGTCCAGGATGTCGAAGATGCGCTTGGCGCCGGAAGCTGCCTTCTGGGTGTGGGAGACGATGCGGCTCATGGAATCGAGGCGGGTGTAGAAGCGCCCGATGTAGGCCAGGAAGGCAGCCAGGGTGCCCACGGTCACCTGGTTCTTGGTCACCAGCCAGATACCCAGGCCCCAGACGATGAGCAGGCCCACTTCCGTGAGCAGGGTGATGGTGGGGGAGAAGAGGGACCACAGCCGGTTCACCCGGTCATTGGCCTCCAGGTTGCGCTGGTTGGCGTCCTTGAAACGGCTGGTTTCCCGCTTTTCCTGGGCGAAGGCCTTGACCACCCGGATGCCCGGGATGGTGTCGGCCAGCACGCTGGTGACGCCGGACCAGACCCGGTCGATCTGCTCGAAGCCGTGGCGCAGCTTGTCCCGCACCACATGGATGAGCCAGACGATGAAGGGCAGGGGAATGAGGGTCACCGCCGCCAGCCAGGGATTGATGGAGACCAGGATCACCGCCGTCATGGTGATCATCAGCACGTCGGTGAAGAAGTCCAGCAGGTACAGGGAGAGGAAGACGCAGATGCGGTCCGACTCACTGCCGATGCGGGCCATCAGGTCGCCGGTGCGCTTGCCGCCGAAGTATTCCAGGGACAGCTTGAGCAGGTGCTCGTAGGTCTGGCTGCGCAGGTCAGCGCCGAGGCGCTCCGACACCAGGGCCAGGATGTAGGTCTTGGCCCAGCCCAGGCCCCAGGCCAGCAGGGCCGAACCCAGCAGGCCGCCCAGATAGAAGTAGACCTTGCCGGTGTCCAGGGGCTGGCCGTTCTGATAGGGGATCAGCACCTCGTCCATGAGGGGCATGGTCATGTAGGGCGCCACCAGGGTGGCGGCGGTGGAGATCAGGGTCAGGATGAAGCCGGCCAGCAGCTGGCCCCGGTAGGGCCGGGCAAAGCGCCACAGGCGGAACAGGGTCCAGGTGGAGGGTGGGGTGTACAGCTCCTTGGCGCAGCTCGGGCAGTCGTCCTGGCCCGGCACCAGGGGGGCGCCGCAGCGGGCGCAGATGGCGGCGGGCGGGGCTTCCACGGGCTGGCCGCTGACGGCGGCATCCCGCTGCTGCTCGAAGTGGTCCAGCACCTGGCGGGCGTTGGTGTCCTTGCCCAGGGTGTGGCGCCAGCGGGCCAGCTGTCGCTGCTCGTCCACCAACTCCAGGCTGGCCACGCCGGCATGATCCCGACGCTGCAGGTGGAGGCCGGCCCGGTAGGGAAAGGCCTGCCAGGCAGGCTCTTCGCCGCTGCGGGCGATGAGCTGGCGGTCGGTGACCAGGACCAGGCCCCGGGCAAAGCGCAGGGTCTTGTCCAGGTCCAGTTCCAGGTGGGCCAGGATGGTTTCGTCCGGCCCCAGGAGGGCGGACAACTCCGTCAGCCAGGCACCGGGAAGCTCTTCCAGAGTGGTGGTGAGGGATGCGGATTGGGAGGACAGCTTGGAAATTTCCCGTAAGGGTTCTACGTTTTGTGAAATAATTTTTGCACCCGCCGGTGAACCAAAAGAAAAGTTGCGCGTTGATTTTACCTTACAAAGGAGAGTCCCCCGGAAAAACGGGCCAGGTTGATCCCTTCTTGGGCTACATCGGAAATTGCGCGGAAGCTAAGCTAAACGCAGTTTTCCCCAAGGAGTTGACCTGAGCCTGCAGGTTCCCCGGTTCCGGCACAAGGTATGAGCCACAAGACAATCAAATTTCTGAGCATTACCCATCTCAAGGGTCCCAACGTCTGGACCTACACCCCCGTCCTCGAAGCCCTGATCGACATCGGCGATCTGGAGGACTGTCCGTCCAACACCATCCCCGGTTTCTACGAGCGCCTCTCATCCTGGCTGCCCGGCCTGGTGGAACACCGCTGCAGCTATGACGAGCGCGGCGGCTTCCTGCGCCGGGTGGAAGAGGGGACCTGGCCCGGCCACATCATGGAGCACGTCTCCCTGGAGCTGCAGGCCCTGGCCGGCATGCCCGGCGGCTTCGGCCGCGCCCGGGAGGTGCCGATCCGCGGTGTCTACAAGGTGGTGGTGACGGCCTGGCACGAGATGGTCACCCGCTACGCCCTGGAAGCGGCCCGGGACCTGGTCATGGCCGGGATCGAGGACAAGCCCTTCGATGTGGCGGCGGCGGTGAGCCACCTGCGGGAGCTGGTGGACGACTACTGTCTCGGCCCCTCCACCGGCTGCATCGTGGAAGCCGCCGAGAGCCGGCATCTGCCCTTCATCCGCCTGTCCACCGGCAACCTGGTGCAGCTGGGCTACGGTTCCCGCCAGCGCCGCATCTGGACGGCCGAGACGGACCGCACCAGCGCCATTGCCGAAAGCATCTCCCGGGACAAGGACCTGACCAAGAGCCTGCTGGCCTCCTGTGGCGTGCCGGTCCCCGAGGGCGTCACCGTCAAGTCGCCGGAAGATGCCTGGGAAGCGGCCGAGGACATCGGCCTGCCGGTGGTGGTCAAGCCCAGCGACGGCAACCATGGCCGCGGCGTGTTCACCAACCTGACCACCCGGGAAGAGATCGAGACCGCCTTCAGCGTGGCCCAGGACGAAGGCAGCGAAGTCATCGTCGAACGTTTCATTCCCGGCAACGAACATCGCCTGCTGGTGGTGGGCGGCCGCATGGTGGCCGCCTCCCGGGGCGAGACCGCCCAGGTGGTGGGGGACGGCAAATCCACCGTGCTGGAACTGATCGAACTGCAACTGAATTCCGATCCTCGCCGCGGCAACAGCGAAGATCATCCGCTCAACCGGGTCCGCCTGGATTCCGCCGCCCGCCTGGAGGTCCGGCGCCAGGGCTTCGAGCCCGACGGCGTGCCGCCGGAAGGCAAGGTGGTGGTGATCCAGCGCAACGGCAACGTCTCCATCGACTGTACCGCCGAAGTGCATCCGGATACGGCCGAGACCGTGGCCCTGGCGGCCCGCATCGTCGGTCTGGACATCGCCGGGGTGGACCTGGTGGTGGAGGACGTGTCCAAACCCCTGGCCGACCAGGGCGGCGCCATCGTCGAGGTCAATGCCGGTCCCGGCCTGCTGATGCACATCAAGCCCGCTGCCGGCGAGCCCCAGCCTGTGGGCAAGGCCATCGTCGAACACCTGTTCCCCAACGGCGACAGCGGTCGCATCCCCGTGGTGGGCATCAGCGGCGGCAAGGGCAAGACCACCGTGGCCCGCGTCGTCACCCGCCTGCTCGAATTGTCCGGCCACTACACCGGCTTGGCCTGCAGCACCGGTCTGTACCTGGATCGCCGCCTGGTGGAAGCCGGGGACCGGGCCCAGTGGGATACGGCCCGCCGCGTCCTGATGAACCGTTCGGTGCAGGCTGCCGTGATCGAGAACAGCGCCACTTCCATCGTCACCGAAGGCCTGGCCTACGACCGTTGCCAGGTGGGGGTGCTGACCAATTTCGAGCCCATCGAGGACCTCAGCAAGTACTACATGGACTCCCCGGAGAAGCGCTTCACCACCCTGCGTACCCAGGTGGACGTGGTGCTGCCCACCGGCGTCGCCGTGCTCAATGCCCGGGAACCCCAGCTGGTGGAGATGGCCGAGCTGTGCGATGGCGAGGTGATCTATTTTGCCGCCGATCCGGGCCTGCCGGTGCTGGCCGAGCACCGCTCCAAGGGCGGTCGTGCCGTGTTGCTGCGGGAAGGTGGCGTGGTCCTGGCCAAGGGCTGGGAGGAAACCAAGCTGCTGGACCTGGCCCAGGTGCCCATGGCTGCCGGCGGCGAAGCCTTCCAGGCCGAGAACGTGCTGGCCGCCGTGGCCACGGCCCGGGCCCTGGACATTGCCCCCGAGGTGATCCGCGCTGGCCTGGAAACCTTCGTGCTGGACGCCGCACCCGCCATTTGATGATTGCCGACTGACGAGACGCCTGTCCCGGGCTTTCCCGGGCAGGCCCGACTAAACGGTCACAACAGGATTTTTTATGGAAGTCTCCCGCATCCGAGCCCTGCGCGGCCCCAACCTGTGGAGCCGCCACACCTCCATCGAAGCCATCGTTACCTGTAGCGAGGCCGAGCGCTTTTCCCCCGCCTCTTCCGCCCTGCTGGAAAGTTTCCTCGACCGGCTGCTGGAGCGCTTCCCGGAAATCGGCCTGGTCATGCCGGCCGGTGCCGCCGCCCTGCCGTCCGTGGCCCACGCCCTGCAATTTGCGGCCCTGGGCCTGCAGGCTTCCGCCGGCTGCCCGGTGACCTTCAGCCGCACTTCCGAAACCCTGGACCCCGGGGTTTACCAGGTGGTGGTGGAATACACCGAGGAGCCCGTCGGGCGCCTGGCCTTCGACCTGGCCGTGTCCCTGTGCCAGGCGGCCCTGGAGAACACGCCCTTCGACCTGGACAATGTGCTGGCCCGCCTGCGGGAACTGGACGAGGACGTGCGCCTCGGTCCTTCCACCGGTTCCATCGTCGATGCGGCCATTGCCCGCAACATCCCCTTCCGCCGTCTGACCGAGGGCAGCCTGGTGCAGTTCGGCTGGGGCAGCAAGCAGCGCCGCATCCAGGCGGCCGAAATGGATTGCACCAGCGCCATTGCCGAATCCATCGCCCAGGACAAGGAGCTGACCAAGGAACTGCTGCGCGCCGCCGGCGTGCCGGTGCCCTGGGGCCGGACCGTGGCCGATGCCGACGATGCCTGGGCGGCCGCCCAGGAAATCGGTCTGCCGGTGGTGGTCAAGCCCCGGGACGGCAACCAGGGCAAGGGCGTGGCGGTCAACCTGAAGAGCGAGGCCGAAGTGCGCCAGGCCTTCGATGTGGCTTCCGAATTCCGCGATGATGTGATGGTGGAGCGCTATCTGCCCGGCCAGGACTTCCGCGTCCTGGTGGTGGGCAAGCAGCTGGTGGCGGCCGCCCGCCGCGATCCGCCCCAGGTCATCGGCGACGGCGTGCATACCATCCGCCAGCTGGTGGACCAGGTGAATGCGGACCCGCGCCGGGGTGAGGGCCATGCCACCTCCCTGACCAAGATCCGCTTCGATGAAATCGCCCTGGCCACCCTGGCCCGGCAGAACTACAACGCCGACTCGGTGCCGCCCCGGGGCGCCCGGGTGCCCCTGCGCAACAACGCCAACCTTTCCACCGGCGGCTCGGCCACCGACGTCACCGACGACGTCCATCCCGAACTGGCGGCCAAGGCCGTGGCCGCGGCCCAGATGGTGGGCCTGGACATCTGCGGCGTGGACGTGGTGTGCGAGACCGTGCAGCGTCCCCTGGAAGAGCAGGGCGGCGGCATCGTTGAGGTCAATGCGGCCCCCGGCCTGCGCATGCACCTGCAGCCTTCCTTCGGCAAGGGCCGGGCGGTGGGCGAGGCGGTCATCTCCACCATGTATCCGGACGGCGACGACGGCCGCATCCCGGTGGTGGCCGTGGCCGGCACCAACGGCAAGACCACCACGGTGCGCCTGATTTCCCACCTGTTCACCTGCAATGGCCAGCGCACCGGCATGACCGGCACCGACGGCGTCTATATCCAGGGCAAGCGCATCGACACCGGCGACTGCTCCGGTCCGAAGAGCGCCCGCAACGTCCTGCTGCACCCGGACGTGGATGCAGCCGTGCTGGAAACCGCCCGGGGCGGCGTGTTGCGCGAGGGCCTGGGGTTCGACCGCTGCAACGTGGCCGTGGTCACCAACATCGGCATGGGCGACCACCTGGGCCTGGCCTACATCAACACCGTGGAAGACTTGGCGGTGGTGAAGCGGGTCATCGTCGAGAACGTGGCCAACAACGGCACCGCCGTGCTCAATGCCACCGACCCCATCGTCGCCCGCATGGCCGAGTCCTGCCCGGGCAGCGTCACCTTCTTCGCCGCCGATCCGCACCATCCGGTGATGGCCACCCAGTTCGCCCAGGGCCGTCGCGGCCTCTATGTGGAAGGCGGCGACATCGTGGCCGCCGAAGGTTCCACCGTGGTCCATCGCATCCCCCTCTCCGGCGTGCCCCTGACCCGCAACGGCAGCATCGGCTTCCAGGTGGAAAACGTCATGGCGGCCACCGGTGCCGCCTGGGCCATCGGCATCTCCTGGGAGGTGATCCGCCAGGGCCTGGCCACCTTCGTCAGCGACGCCTCCACCGCTCCCGGCCGTTTCAACCTGTTCGACTACAAGGGCGCCACCCTGATCGCCGACTACGGCCACAATCCGGATGCCATCCAGGCCCTGACCAACGCCATCGCCACCATGACGGCCAAGCGCCGTTCCGTGGTCATCAGCGGTGCCGGCGACCGCCGCGACGAGGATATCCGCCAGCAGACCCGCATCCTCGGCGGTGCCTTCGACGAGGTCATCCTGTACCAGGATGCCTGCCAACGCGGCCGCGCCGACGGTGAAGTGCTGGGCCTGTTGCGGGAAGGCCTGCAGGGCGCCAGCCGCACCCGGAACGTGGAGGAGGTGCGGGGCGAGTTCCTGGCCATCGACACGGCCCTGGCCCGGCTGAGCCCGGGCGACCTGTGCCTGATCCTGGTGGATCAGGTGGATGAAGCCCTGGAGCATATTGCCAAGCGCGTCAAAGAGGCTTGATTTTGCTACAATTCCGGGGTTTGCCTGACGGCGGGCCCCGGACGTTGTCCCCGGGCCGTTCTCTCAACCGCAATTTACAACCTGGAATCCGTGCCACCATCGCCCGCGGCGATGGCGACCCCCTGCTCAAGCTGCCATGTCCTCCGGACCATCCCGCCTGGTATTCATCGACGTCCTCAAGGCGTTTGCTTCCCAACTGATCGTTCTGCACCACCTGGCTTTCTACGGCCCCATGTCCGATGCCGCCCAGGAGCTGGTTCCCGGCCTCATCGGCTGGCTCAGCGAATATGCCCGCATCGCCGTCCAGGTGTTCCTGGTGGTGGGCGGCTTTCTCGCCATTCGCGCCCTGGCGCCCCAGGGCCAACTGCTGACGCGGCAGCCGGTCAATATGCTGGTGCGGCGTTACCTGCGCCTGGTGCCGCCGTTCCTGGCCGCCATGGCCATCGCCGTGGTCTGCGCCCATGTGGCCCGCCTGTGGATGGATCACGACTCCATCCCGGACAAGCCCGTGGCCCTGCAGGTGCTGGCCCACGCCTTCCTGCTGCACAACATCCTGGATTTCGATGCTCTCTCCGCCGGGGTCTGGTATATCGCCATCGACTTCCAGCTCTTCGCCCTGCTGGTCGGCCTGCTCTGGCTGGGGCGCTGGGGCCGGGAACGCATTCCCGCCATGGCCGGCGGTCGCAGCCGCGGCGTGCACAGCCTGGGCATGATTCTGGTGTTTTCCCTGGTGCTGGCTTCCCTGTTCCATTTTAACCGGGACGCCAGCTGGGATATCTGGGCCGTCTATTTCTTCGGCGCCTACGGCATGGGTGTGATGGCCTACTGGGCTTCCGAGCGGGGGCAGTCCCCCGTCTGGCTGGCCATCATCGCCTCGGTGGCCCTGGTGGCCCTGTTTCTGGATTTCCGCCTGCGCATCGCCGTGGCCCTGTGCGCTGCCCTGGCCCTGGGCCTGGCCCGGCGCAGCGGCTGGATGGAACGCTGGCCCCTGGGTTTGCCGGGCCAGACTGCCATCACCTTCCTCTCCCGGGTTTCCTATTCCGTTTTCCTGGTGCATTTCCCGGTCTGCCTGCTGGTCAATGGCGCTTTTGACCGCTTCGTCCCGGCGGAGCCTGCCCTGCAGCTGACGGGCATGGTCCTGGCCTGGCTGGGCAGCATCGTGGCGGGCACGGCCTTCCATTTCTATGTGGAAAGCCGCCAATGGAACCTCTCCGGAATGCTGCAAACCCTGTGGCGGCGCACTGCCAAGGCCTGATTCCGGGCCTGGCAATTAAAGTGAAACTTTAAGTCAACCGATTAAATCTCTCCTGCGTTATTGGCCTCATGGGGCAAGAAATTGTCCCGGTCATTCAAAGGAGAGTATCAAATGGGCAGTCTGAGCAACGAATCCTTCGAAGAATTCCTGGATTCCCTGAAACGGGCCGGAATCACCATCACCCGCGAAGATGAACTGCGCGAGCGCCTGGCCGAAGCCCAAAGCTGGCGTTACGCTTTCATGACCCTGGCCAACAATGGCCGTTCCATCGGTATCCGCTTTGAAGATCAGGGCGCCAGCCAGAATCTGGATGTGGTGCGCAACGCCTTCAGCGCCTACCAGTTTCCCGAGCAGTACGAAGCCGCCTTCGAAGCCAGCCTGCGCCCCCGCCACTAAGCGGGCCGCCCAGGTAAAGGGCCATCAAAGATTCCCAAAAATACCCGTCCTTGAGGCGGGTATTTTTTTGCTGGCCATCCCGACAGGGATGGCTAGGGCGAAATCTGAATTCGGGCTTTGACCTGCTTGAGGCCGCTGATCAGGGAAAAACTCATCAGGGCCAGCATGGTCCAGGATGACCATTTGCCCAGATGCACGGTGGCCCAGGCACCCAACTGGTTGGGATAGCGCCAGACGCCGAGAAAGGTGCCCATGTTCTCTGCCAGCCAGATGAAAAAGCCCACCAGGATGAAGCCGAGCAGGAAGGGCATGGAACGTTCCCGGTCCAGGGGGGTGAAAACGATGCTGCTGCGGGCGTAAAGCCCCAGGGCGAGGGCGGCCAGATACCAGCGGTAGTCGCCGATGAAGTGGTGGGTAAACAGGTTGAGATAGAGCAGCAGGGCCAGGCCGCCGCTCATCCAGTAAGGCGGGTGGCGTTCGATTCGCAGATGGAGGATGCGCCACGCCTGCATGACATAGCTGCCGACAGCTGCGTACATGAAGCCGGAGAACAGTGGTACGCCCAACACCTTGGTCAAGGCGGGGTCCGGGTAGCTCCAGGAGGCGATGGGAGCGGATACCTTGAAGACCTCTAGGGCGAATCCTGCCAGGTGGAAGAGCAGGATGGTCCGGGCTTCATCCCAGGTTTCAATGCGCCGCCACAGCAGCCATGCCTGCAAGGCCAGGGCGATCAGCAGGAGCAGGTCGTAGCGGGCGATGCCCAGCCAGCCCCCCCGCGGCACGACGAAGAGGGCGAGAAAGAACAGTCCGGCGAAGATGCAGGCCCGGGCTTCCTTGATGCCGAACCACCAGAATTCCGCCACGAAGCGCCGCCAGCCGCTCAGGGCTGGGCGTTCCTGCCGGTTTTCCAGATACAGGTCGAGGCGGCGCAAGGTGGCGTAAAGGGGCATGACGGCGGTCACTGGATGGAAAAAGCCCGCCAGGAGGCGGGCTTCGGGTTGTGGGGGCGGGCAGCCATGCCGGACGCTAGCGTTGGGAGGGCTGCCTGAGCCCTCAACGGCTGATGGGCTTGTAGCGGATGCGCTTGGGCTTGGCGCCTTCTTCGCCCAGGCGTTTCTTCTTGTCGGCTTCGTATTCCTGGTAGTTGCCGTCGAAGAAGGTCCATTGGGAATCGCCTTCGGCCGCCAGGATGTGGGTACAGATCCGGTCCAGGAACCAGCGGTCGTGGGAGATGATGAGGGCCGAGCCGGGGAATTCCAGCAGGGCGTCTTCCAGGGCCCGCAGGGTTTCCACGTCCAGGTCGTTGGAGGGTTCGTCCAGCAGCAGGACGTTGCCGCCCTCCAGCAGGGTCTTGGCCAGGTGCAGGCGGCCACGCTCGCCGCCGGAGAGGGTGCCGACCTGCTTCTGCTGGTCGCCGCCCTTGAAGTTGAAGCGGCCGATGTAGGCCCGGCTGGGCATTTCGAACTTGCCCACGGTGAGGATGTCGGCGCCGTTGGCGATTTCCTCGAAGACGGTCTTGTTGGCGGAAAGGTTTTCCCGACTCTGGTCCACGAAGGCCATCTTCACCGTGCTGCCGATCTTCACTTCGCCGCTGTCCGGGGCTTCCTTGCCGGTGATCATGCGGAACAGGGTGGATTTACCGGCACCGTTGGGACCGATGATGCCGACGATGGCACCGGCGGGGATCTTGAAGGACAGGTTGTCGATCAGCAGCCGGTCGCCGAAGGCCTTGGAGACGCCGTTGAACTCGATGACCTCGTTGCCCAGGCGCTCACCCACGGGGATGAAGATTTCCTGGGTTTCGTTGCGCTTCTGGTATTCGTAGCTGGAGAGTTCCTCGAAGCGGGCGATACGGGCCTTGGACTTGGCCTGGCGGCCCTTGGGGTTCTGCCGCACCCATTCCAGTTCCTGCTTCATGGCCTTCATGCGGGCGGCTTCCTGGCGGCCTTCCTGCTCCAGTCGTTCTTCCTTCTGTTCCAGCCAGGAGGAGTAGTTGCCCTTCCAGGGAATGCCCTGGCCCCGGTCCAGTTCCAGAATCCATTCAGCGGCGTTGTCGAGGAAGTAGCGGTCGTGGGTGACGGCCACCACGGTGCCGGGGAAGCGGCAGAGGAACTGTTCCAGCCATTCCACGGACTCGGCATCCAGGTGGTTGGTGGGTTCGTCCAGCAGCAGCATGTCGGGCTTGGAGAGCAGCAGCTTGCACAGGGCGACGCGGCGCTTCTCACCGCCGGACAGGTTCTTGATCAGCGCATCCCAGGCCGGCAGGCGCAGGGCGTCGGCGGCGATCTCCATCTGGGCTTCGGTGTCGCTGCCGGCGGCGGCCAGGATGGCCTCGCAGCGGGCCTGTTCCTCGGCCAGCTTGTCGAAGTCCGCATCGGGTTCGGCGTAGGCGGCGTACACCTCCTCCAGGCGCTGCTTGGCGCCCATGATCTCGCCCAGGGCCGATTCCACTTCCTGGCGCACGGTCTTTTCCGGATCCAACTGGGGTTCCTGGGGCAAGTAGCCGATGTTCAGGTTCGGTTGCCACTGCACCTCGCCGTCGTATTCCTTGTCGGCGCCGGCCATGATCTTCAGCACGGTGGACTTGCCGGAGCCGTTCAGGCCCAGCAGGCCGATCTTGGCGCCGGGGAAGAAGGAGAGGGAAATATCCTTGATGATCTGCCGCTTGGGCGGGACGATCTTGCTCACGCGGAGCATCGACATTACGTATTGGGCCATGGAGCACTCTTGATGGGTGGAATTCGGCTGAGCCGCGGGCGGGGCCGGCGGCAAAGGCGCTATTGTACCGAGCCTTGCCGCGGGCGCCACCAGGCTTTGTCGACGGAGGCTTTTAGGCAATGATGGCGGTATAGTTTTGGACTATAGTGGTGGAACGTACGAGCAAGCGCCATAAGGCGTACCAATAACAGTCCCTGGGGGTAGCGAAGATGACCTGGTTTGACAACCTGAGCCTGCGGGCCAAGCTGTACTTCAATTTCGCCATTACCGGCGGGGTCCTGATCCTGGCCCTGCTGTTCTGTCTCTATCAATTGCAGAAAGTCGGCGGGGAAACCCGGGACATCATCGGCAACTGGCTGCCTTCCCTGCAGATGGTGGGCAAGATCAGTCAGGAGCGCCTGCGTTACCGGGTGCGCAGCCTGGAGTACATGCTGCCCGGCAGCGCCGAGGACAAGGCCAAAATCGAAAAAAGCCTGGCCAAGCTGGATGAAGACGTGCGTACCGTGCTCAAGGAATACGCGCCTCTGGTAACCGGCCCGGAAGAGCAGAAAATCCTCGACGAGGTGGGCAAGGCGGTCAATGCCTACAAGGCCGTGGTCGAGGAGGCGATTGTGCTGGAAAAGGCCGGCAAGGAAGAGGAGGCCCAGCAGCTGCGACGCAAGGGCTGGGTAGAAAAGGCCAACCAGCTGCGCGACTCCACTGATGCCCTGGCCAAGTTCAATCGGGAAGGGGCCGACCGTTCCGCCGCCCAGGCCATGAGCGATGTTTCCAGCGCCATCAGCAGCGGCCTGACGGCCCTGGTGCTGGGGCTGCTGGTGGCCCTGGTGGCCTCCTTCCTGCTGGCCCGGCGGATTTCACGGCGTCTGGATGAAGCCC
The DNA here is from genome assembly GCF_009177135.1 of Azospira sp. I09. Classification (NCBI taxonomy): domain Bacteria; kingdom Pseudomonadati; phylum Pseudomonadota; class Betaproteobacteria; order Rhodocyclales; family Rhodocyclaceae; genus Azospira; species Azospira sp. I09. Next base: position 634,784 of record NZ_AP021844.1, read on the forward strand.
TGGCCGGGGCCCGGCGCATCGCCGCCGGCGATCTCACCGGCGACCTGCCGGCACCGACGGCGGATGAAGTGGGCCGCCTGGTGGGCGCCATGGGCGACATGCAGACAGCCCTGCGCAGCACCATCGGCCAGACCAAGACGGGGGCTGAGGAAATCTCCAGCGCCGCCCAGCAGCTGAACCAGACGGTGAAGCAGATGGAGCAGAGCGTCACCGTGCAGAGTTCCGCCTCTTCGGCCATCGCTGCCAACATTGAGGAACTGACCGTTTCCATCAACCACGTTTCCGACAGTACCGGCGATGCCGCCCGGCTGGCCGGTGAATCCGACGAGCAGGCCCGGGAAGGGCGGGAGACGGTGGAACGGCTGGTGGGGGAAATCGACCAGGTGTCCCATGTGGTGAAGGCGGCGGCCGAGCAGATCGGTGAGCTGGAAGTGGAATCGGCGAAGATTTCCAGCATCGTCAGCGTCATCAAGGACATCGCCGACCAGACCAACCTGCTGGCCCTCAACGCCGCCATCGAGGCGGCCCGGGCCGGCGAGCACGGCCGCGGCTTTGCCGTGGTGGCCGACGAAGTGCGCAAGCTGTCCGAGCGGACGGCCCATTCCACCGGGGAGATCACCCAGATGGTGGATTCCATCCAGGAATCCACCCGTCAGGTGGTGGCCGGCATCAGCGGCGGCGTCGGGGCGGTGGAGAGCAGCGTCAGCCACGCCCAGCAGGCCGGCGAGACCATCGCCAAGCTGCAGGAGATGGCGCGCCGGGTGGCTGAGATCATCGGCGACGTGGATATCGCCCTGCGGGAGCAGTCTACCGCCTCCACGGAAGTGGCGCGCAAGGTGGAGGAAATCGCCACCCACGCGGAGGAAACCAATGCGGCGGCCAACGAGACTTCCCGGGCTTCCGATACCCTGGACCGGGTGGCCGGCGAAATGCAGCGGGCGGTCAGCGGCTTCCGGGTTTGATCCTGGGGGGCCCATGCTCCGCAGCCAGCAAAAACGGCACCCCGCGGGGTGCCGTTGTCGTTGATGGCGTCCTGCCTGGGCGCCAGGGCAGGGGGGCTCAAAGTCCGCCCAGGTCCTCGATGGCGTCCACCACCATGCTGGTGCCCACGGCAATGAGCAGGATGTCGGAGGCAACCCGCACGTAACGGTAGCCGGCCGGCGGCGTGCCGAGGCGGATGGAAAGGTCCCGCGGCAGGTCGTAGATGACCACGCCGCTGGGCAGGCGGGCGCCCCGCTGCCACTGCTTGGCCTGTCCCGGCGGCAGGCAGCCGTTGTGTTTCTTCGCCAGCCCGGGCGGGCAGCCCTTGCTGCGGATGCTGTTGCCGTAGTAATCCCGGATCAGGTCCCGGTCACCGCCGCCGAAGCGGATTTCCACCGAGGCGCCGTCACGGCGCCCGTCCCGGCCATCCCGGCGGCCATCATCGCCCCGGCCCCGGTCATCCCGGTCGTTACGGCCCTTGCCCGGACGTTCGTCCTGGCCATGTTTGTCGTTGCCGCCGCCGGCCCAGGAAGGTTTGTCGGCGAAGGCCGGGGCGGTGCCGAGCATCAGGCCTAGGCCGATGGCGGTCCACAGGGGGGCATGTTTGTGTTTTGGCTGGGACATGGATCAGTCTCCTGGCTGGTGTTGTGGTGGCCCGCAGGAAGCGGGCGGATCGAGCTTAACCCTCCGCCCGCAGGCGTTCAAGGCCCGGCGGCGGATGGGCCGCAAAGCCCGCCCGCCGCCGGGCCTGCCGGTGGCCTAGAGCAGTGCGTTTTCCTTCTTGCCCTCCTTCAGGGTGACGTTGCCGTGCAGGGTCGGAATGCCGGGTTCGGCCGGGCTGGCCTTGGCCGAGCCTGCCTGGTGTTCATCCCCCAGGGAGCGCACGTCGCCGGAAACCTGGCCGCCTTCGTCGATGAGGATGCTGCCGTAGCGGATGGTGCCGCTGACCCGGCCGCTGGCGTGGATGAACAGCTGCTTGCGGGCCACCAGTTCGCCTTCGAAGGTGCCCCGGATTTCCGCCACGTCGATGCTGACCTTGCCGGAAAAGGCGCCCTGTTCGGCAATCTGGATCAGGCGGCTGTCCAGGGTGGCCTCCACCCGTCCTTCCACCACCAGGGTGTCGCAATCCTGGATTTCCGCCCCCTTCAGCTTGACGTCGGGGCCGACGATGAGACGGCTGCCGGAGGGCTGTTCCTTGTCGGCAGCCACCGGCGCCGGCGGCGGCGCACTGGCCGTGCTGGATTTCGGTGCGCTGCTGACGTTGCTGCTGTTGGTCTGGGGCGCGCTGCCGGGCCAGGGATTGCGGGGCAGGACGGTTTCCTCGCGCTTGGCGGAAAACAGGGATTGCTTGTTCAGCATGGAAGCTCCTTTTCGCAGGTTGGAGCCTTTACTTCGCAAGGCCCGTGCCTGGGGCCGGGAAAGGATGCCGCTGCCAGCCAGGGCTAGCTGGAATCCCGCGCCAGTTGGCGACTTTGGGGTGGGTGCGACGATTCCGGCAATGCTCCCGGCCTGCTTCCGGCGACCCGGATTTGTCGTGGGCTCCCGACGGCTTGGGCGGCCAATGTCCCTAAGTGCCTGTTTTTTAGGCGATGGCTGCCTGTTGGGGGCGGGCGACGTCGGGGCCGGCCCGGGTCGGGGGCGCCGGCCATGGGGCCGGGCGCCCCTTTTCCCCGTTGCCTCAATGGCTTGGCCGACCGCCCGGGTAGACATCCGCCGGAGCCTGGCGTAGCATCCGCCGCCCCCTGCCGACCTCGCCGCGTTGGCCGGAAACCTTCGTCTTCGCCACCAACCGCCGTCATTCCATGCCTGCCACCGCTCCCCGCCGCGCCTGCGGCCTCGACTTCGGCACCTCCAACTCCACCGTGGGCTGCCTGCGCCCCGGCCAGCCCACGCTGCTGGCCCTGGAGGAGGGCAAGGTGACCCTGCCGTCCGTGGTCTTCTTCAATGCGGAAGACAACAGCACCAGCTTCGGCCGGGCCGGCCTGGGCGAGTATCTGGCCGGCTACGAGGGCCGCCTGATGCGTTCCCTGAAGAGCCTCCTGGGCAGCAGCCTGCTGGACGGCAAGACCGAAGTGCAAGGCCGGGCCCTGCATTTCCGCGACCTGCTGGCCCAGTTCATCGGCGAACTGAAGCGGCGGGCCGACCGCCAGGCCGGCGGGGAATTCGAGCAGGCGGTGCTGGGCCGGCCGGTGTTCTTCGTGGACGACGACAGCGACGCCGACCGCCTGGCCGAGAACACCCTGGGCGACATCGCCCGGGCCGTGGGCTTCAAGGAGGTCAGCTTCCAGTACGAGCCCATCGCCGCCGCCTACCACTACGAGACCACTCTGGCGCGGGAGGAATTGGTGCTGGTGGCCGACATCGGCGGCGGCACCTCGGACTTTTCCCTGATCCGCCTTTCCCCCGAGCGGGCGCGCCAGGCGGAGCGCCGGGACGACCTGCTGGCCAATGGCGGCGTGCATATCGGCGGCACCGATTTCGACCGCCTGCTGAGCCTGGCCGGGGTCATGCCTCTGCTGGGCTACCGCAGCCTGCTGCGCAGCGGCCGGGAAATGCCGGCCAGCATCTTCTTCAACCTGGCCACCTGGCACACCATCAACTTCGCCTACACCCGCCAGGTGCTGGCCGAACAGCAGCGCCTGGCCATGGATGCGGCGGCGCCGGAAAAGATGCAGCGCCTGCTGGGGCTGATCGGGGAGCGGGCCGGTCACTGGCTGGCCAACGAGGTGGAGCAGGCCAAGATCGCCCTCTCGGATGCGGACACCTGCGTCCTGTCCCTGGAACGCCTGGAAGCCGGCCTCAGCCATGAGCTGAGTCGCAGCGAGTTCGATCAGGCCACGACAAGCCTGGTGGAACGGGTCGAAGGCACCGTCGGCGACTTGCTGCGGCAGGCGGGTGTCGGCGCCGGGCGGATCGACACGGTGTTCTTCACCGGCGGTTCCAGCGGCATTCCCCGTCTGCGCCAGCGCATCGCCGCCGTCCTGCCCCAGGCCCGGGCGGTGGAAGGGGATCTCTTCGGCAGCATCGGCGCCGGCCTGGCAGTGGAAGCGGCGCGGCGCTACGGCTGAAGCGGTAGTTGGTGGGGCGCTGAACCGGCTCAGGCCCCTGCCGGCTTGTCGGCAGCCCAGGCCAGGGCCAGGGAGCCGATGGTCTGGCCCGCATCGTCCCGGATCACGGAAAAACTCATGCTGACGTAGCGCTTCTGCCCGTCCCCTTGCAGGGCCCGGGTCAGGCGGGGCTTGCCCGGATGCTGCACGGCGCCCCGGGCCATGGCCTGGTGGAAGCCGCGCCAGTGGGCGGCGCGCAGGTGCTCCGGAATGATCAGGTCCAGACTGGCGCCGATGGCGGTGGCGGCAGGAAAGCCGAAGAGGGCGGTGGCCGCCGCATTCCACAGGCGGATCACTCCTTCCTTGTCGGCCAGGATCAGGGCCGCATCCATCTGCTCGGCCAGGAGCCGGTGGATCGACGCCGGCAGGTCGTCCGGGGCCGGGCCGAGCGGCTCGGCAGGGCCCAGCACCTGCCAGGCATACATGAGGGAAGCCTCGCTGAATTCCTGGCCGCTCTCCTCATCCCGCCACCACCGGTTGCCCTGGGCATCCTCGCCCCGGTAGCGCCAGCAGCGCTGCTCGCCGCTGCACAGTTCGATGCGGTAGAGGCTGTGCGGCAGCAGGGGCGCAGACATGGGAACTCCCTTTATTCCAGGGGAAAGACCTGTTGGTAGAGGGCGTGGCTGGCATAGGCCAGCAGGGGGAAAACCAGGGGGAAGGGAAACAGCAGCAGGATGCTGCCGATGACGCCGGCGGCCAGCAGGACGCCCCACAGCAGCGCCAGGAGAAAGTTGCCGAAGACGGCGCGGACGCTGAGAACCACGGCCTGGATCAGGTTGGCCCGGCCATAATGCAGCAGGGGCACGGCGAAGGCGGTGACGGCGTAGATCATGAAGGCCAGCACCGCCCCCATGAGGGAGCTCCAGCGCAGGAAGGCCTGCACGTCGGTGCCGGGGCTGAGCAGGGTGGCCAGGCCCCGGGGTTCGCCGCCCACCATGAAGCCGTAGAGGGTGGCCGCGTCGGTGATCCAGATCAGGTAGAAAAAGGTGCACACGGCACCGATGGCCCACAGGCCGGTGGGGGCGTGCCGGTAGGCGGTGAGGGCCAGGGCCGCAGGGGCCGCTTCACCGCGGGCGCTGCGGTCCGCCAGTTCGAAATAGCCCACCAGCAGCAGGGGGGCGACCAGCATGAAGCCGCCGCTGGCGGCCAGGGCCAGGGGGGCGACGGCGGCCTGGCCCAGGATCAGCCAGATCAGTACGCCGACGACGGCCAGGGGCAGGGCCAGGAGCGCGCTGGGGCCCGGGTTGCGGGCGAAGGTGCGCCCGCCGCTGGCCAGGGCGGCCCCCAGATGGGCAAGTCGCAGACGTCGGGGCTGGATGGCCATGGGGGCTCCCATAGGATCAGGCGGTTAGGACGGGTCCAGGGTCAGCAGCAGGGCGCCTTCGGCCAGGACGTCGCCTTCGCAGACGAAGACTTCCCGCACCGTGCCGGCGTAAGGGCTGGGAATGTCCAGGGCCACCTTGCCGGTTTCCAGGGTCAGGATGTCGTCGTCCCGTGCCAATGTGTCACCGGCTTGGACCAGGAGTTCCAGCACGAAGACGTCGCCCTGGGCGCAGTTGCCGCAGCTCTCCCAGCATTCGGGGTATTTTGGCATGCGCACTTCGATGGGACCGGACATGGGGGAAGGGTAAGGGGATGGAGGTGGAATTGTGCCCCGGCCCGGGGCATCGGCCTTTGACCGAAATGAAATGTGGGGAAAAAAGCGGGGAGTGGCCCCGCCCCGGGAACGGGACGGGGGGCGGGAAGCTCAGGCGCTGAGCTTTTCGTCCAGGGAAATATCGACCATGAGATCGTTGGAGAGCCGTTCCAGCTCGCCGGTGAGGCCGCGCACATCCAGTTCCGGCCCGGCCAGCAGGCTGACCTGGGCGTGGAAGAGGATTTCGGCGGACATGGGGGCACTGGAGGTGTGGGTGGCCAGCTCCTCCACATTGACGCCGTGGCGGGCCAGCACCTGGGAGACCTCGCGCACGATGCCGATGCGGTCGTGGCCCACCAGGGAAAGGCGCAGGCGGCGGCCCTTGGGCGCTTCCTGGCTTTCGGGGGAGCTTTCCACCGTCACCTTGAGCAGGGAGAGGCCGGCCAGTGCCTGCTGCAGGGCCGCGGCCTGCTCGGCCGGTACGCTGACCTTGAGGATGCCGGCGAACTTGCCCGCCAGGCGGGACATGGAGGATTCCAGCCAGTTGCCCTGATGGGCGGAGATGGCGGTGGATAGCTGCTCCACCAGGCCGGGGCGGTCGTCACCGATGACGGTGAGCACCAGGATCTGATCAGCCATGTTGGTAGTCCTCCACAGGGGCGCAGGCGCAGAAGAGGTTGCGGTCGCCGTACACGTCGTCGATGCGGTTCACGCTGGGCCAGAACTTGTTCTCGGCCACCCAGGGCAGGGGATAGCAGGCTTCCTGACGGCTGTAGGGGCGGCTCCAGACCTCGTCGGCCAGATCCTTCTGGGTGTGGGGGGCGTGCTTCAGCGGGTTGTTGTCCGCCGGCCACTGGCCCGCTTCCACCTTGCGGATTTCGTTGCGGATGGCGATCAGGGCGTCGATGAAGCGGTCCAGCTCGGCCTTGGATTCGGATTCGGTGGGCTCCACCATGATGGTGCCGGCCACCGGGAAGCTCACCGTGGGGGCGTGGAAGCCGTAATCCATGAGGCGCTTGGCGATGTCGATCTCGGCAATGCCGGTGGCCGCCTTGATGGGGCGGATGTCCAGGATGCACTCGTGGGCGACGCGGCCGTTCTTGCCCCGGTACAGCACCGGGTAGTGTTCCTGCAGGCGGGCGGCGACGTAGTTGGCGTTGAGGATGGCCACCTGGGTGGCGGTCTTGACGCCCTTGCCGCCCAGCATGGCGATGTACATCCAGGAAATGGGCAGGATGGAAGCGGAGCCGAAGGGAGCGGCGGAGACGGCGCCCTGGCCCTTGTGCTTGCGCTCGGCCGGGCCGGTGGCCTGCACCGCATGGTCGGCCATGAAGGGCGCCAGATGGGCCTTGAGGCCGATGGGGCCCATGCCCGGACCGCCGCCGCCGTGGGGGATGGCGAAGGTCTTGTGCAGGTTCATGTGGGACACGTCGGCACCGATGAAGCCGGGGGCGGTAAGGCCCACCTGGGCGTTGAGGTTGGCACCGTCCATATACACCTGGCCGCCGTTGGCGTGCACGATGTCGCAGATGTCCTTCACCGCTTCCTCGAACACCCCGTGGGTGGAAGGGTAGGTGAGCATCAGGCAGGAGAGTTTGGCGGCGTGTTGCTCGGCCTTGGCCTTGAGGTCGGCCACGTCCACGTTGCCGTTGTCGTCGCAATCCACCACCACCACCTGCAGGCCGGCCATCTGGGCGGTGGCCGGGTTGGTGCCGTGGGCGGACTTGGGAATCAGGCAGATGTCGCGCTGGCCCTGGCCGTTGGCTTCCTGGTAGCGGCGGATGGCCACCAGGCCGGCGTATTCGCCTTGGGCGCCGGAGTTGGGCTGCATGCAGACGGCGTCGAAACCGGTGACGGTCTTCAGCCACTCGGCCAGCTGCTCGATCATCTCCAGGTAGCCCTGGGCCTGGTCCAGGGGGGCGAAGGGGTGGATGTCGCCGAACTCGGGCCAGGTGACGGGAATCATCTCGCTGGTGGCGTTGAGCTTCATGGTGCAGGAACCCAGGGAGATCATGGAGTGATCCAGGGCCAGGTCCTTGTTCTGCAGCTTCTTCAGGTAGCGCAGCATCTCGTGTTCGGTGTGGTGGGTGTTGAACACGGGATGGCTGAGGATGGCGTCGGTGCGCAGCAGCTCGGCCGGCAGGGCCGGGTCGGCGGCGGCCACCTGGGCGTCCAGGGCCTCGATGTCGACTTTCACGCCGGCGATGAGCTGCAGCAGGGTGGCCACGTCTTCCCGGGTGGTCTTTTCATTGAGGGCGATGCCGAGGCGGCCGCCCTCTATCAGACGCAGGTTGTAGCCGGCATTCTGGGCGGCCTGGTACACGGTGAGGGCCTTGGCCCCCAGGTCCAGCTGCAGGGTGTCGAAGTAGCAGGCGTTGAGCTGCTTGATGCCGGCCTTGGCCAGGCCCGTGGCCAGGATGGCGGCCAGGCGGTGGATGCGGCGGGCGATGGTCTTGAGACCCTCGGGGCCGTGATAGACGGCATACATGCCGGCCATGTTGGCCAGCAGCACCTGGGAAGTACAGATATTGGAGTTGGCCTTCTCCCGGCGGATGTGCTGTTCCCGGGTCTGCAGGGCCATGCGCAGGGCCTTGTTGCCCCGGGCATCGACGGAGACGCCGATGATGCGGCCGGCCACGGAGCGCTTGTGTTCATCCTTGCAGGCGAAGAAGGCGGCGTGGGGGCCGCCGAAGCCCATGGGAATGCCGAAGCGCTGGGAAGAACCCAGGGCCATGTCGGCCCCCATGGCGCCGGGGGATTTCAGCAGCACCAGGGCCATGAGGTCGCAGGCCACGGCGGTGACGGCGCCCTTGGCCTTGAGGGCGGCAATGGTGGCGGTGAGGTCGGTGACTTCGCCCTTGTCGTTGGGGTACTGCAGCAGGGCGCCGAAGACGTCCACCGTGGCGGCTTCTTCCACCGGCCCGAAGATCAGCTCGAAGCCGAAGTAGGCGGCCCGGGTCTTGACCACGTCGATGGTCTGGGGGAAACAGGCTGCGTCCACGAAGAAGCGGTTGGAGCCGGACTTGGAGACGCGGCGGGCCATGGTCATGGCCTCGGCGGCGGCGGTGGCCTCGTCCAGCAGGGAGGCGTTGGCCAGTTCCAGGCCGGTGAGGTCGATGATCACCTGCTGGTAGTTGAGCAGGGCTTCCAGGCGGCCCTGGGCGATCTCGGCCTGGTAGGGGGTGTAGGCGGTGTACCAGCCCGGGTTTTCCAGCACGTTGCGCAGGATCACCTTGGGCGTCAGGGTCTCGTGATAGCCCTGTCCGATGAGGGACTTCTTCACCACATTGCGGCCGGCCAGGGCCTTCAGGTCGGCCAGGGCCTCATGCTCGCGCCGGGGGGCGGGCAGGGGCAGGTCGGCGGGGAAGCGGATGGCGGCGGGCACGGTCTGGTCCACCAGCTGATCCAGGCTGGCGGCGCCGATGGCGGCCAGCATCTGGCTCATTTCGCTGGCGCAGGGGCCGATGTGGCGGGCGATGAACTCGTCCTTCTGTTCCAGGGCGGAAAGGGACTGGGGCAGGGTATCGGACATGGGCAATCTCGGGAGGCGGAAAGAAAAAAGGGAAGGGGCTTTGCCCTTCCCTTGTCTGTTGGCTTATTCGCTGTCGGCCACGGCGCCGTAGGCGGCGGCGTCGAGCAGGGCGCCCAGGTCGCCGGCGTTGGCCGGCTGCAGCTTGAACAGCCAGGCAGCGTAGGCGTCCTGGTTGAGGGTCTCGGGGGCATCCACCACGGCCTCGTTGACGGCGGTGACGCTGCCGGCGATGGGCGCGTACACGTCGGCGGCGGCCTTCACGGATTCCACCACGGCGGCTTCCTGGCCGGCGGCCAGGGTCTTGCCCACTTCCGGCAGCTCGATGAAGACCAGGTCACCCAGGGCCTCCTGGGCGTGGTCGGTGATGCCCACGGTGACGCTGCCGTCGCCTTCGAGGCGGACCCATTCGTGGCTCTTGGTGTACTTCAGATCGGCGGGAACGTTGGACATGGAACTCTCCTTAAGTTGAATGTGAATTCTGATTGCTGAAATCGGGATGAATCAGGCCACGGCCTTGCCGTGACGGGCGAAAACGGGTTTGACTACCTGGGCGTTGAGCAGCTTGCCGCGGATGTCCACCTGCACGGTGTCGCCGAGGGAGACGCCCAGGGGCAGGCGGGCCAGGGCGATGGATTGTTCCAGGGTGGGGGAGAAGGTGCCGCTGGTGATTTCACCCTCGCCCTGGGCGGTGACTACCTTCTGGTGGGCCCGCAGCACGCCCTTGTCCAGCAGCTTGAGGCCGAGGAACTGGGCCTTCTGGCCGTTGGCGAGGAGGGCGGCCTTGCCGACGAAGTCCCGCTCGGACTTGAGGTCCACGGTCCAGGCCAGGCCGGCGTCCAGGGGGGAGACGGTTTCATCCATATCCTGGCCGTAGAGGTTCATGCCGGCCTCCAGGCGCAGGGTGTCCCGGGCGCCCAGGCCGCAGGGGCGCACGCCGGCGGCGATCAGGGCATTCCAGAAGTCCTCGGCCTTGGCAGCGGGGAGGGCGATCTCGAAGCCGTCCTCGCCGGTGTAGCCGGTGGTGGCAATGAAGAACTGGCCGATCTGAGTACCGAAGAAGGGGGCCAGGTTTTCCGTGGCGGCCTTCACCTCGGGCAGCACCTGCCATACCTTGGCCTTGGCCTGGGGACCTTGCACGGCGATCATGGCCACGGCCTTGGGACCTTCGCGCAGGGGAATGACGGAGACGTCCAGCTGCCACTGACCCAGGAGCTGATCCATCCAGGCCAGGTCCTTGTCGGCGGTGCCGGCGTTGATGACCACCCGGTAGTGGGTGTCGGTGAGGTAATAGACGATGAGATCGTCCACCACGCCGCCAGTCTCGTTGAGCATGGCGCTGTAGAGGGCCTTGCCCGGGACTTTCAGCTTGTCCACGTTGTTGGCGATGAGGCGCAGGAGGAAGGTCTTGGCATCGGCGCCGGTGACATCCACGGCGCACATGTGGGAGACGTCGAACATGCCGCAGTCGTTGCGCACGGCATGGTGCTCCTCGATCTGGGAGCCGTAGTTCACCGGCATGTCCCAGCCGCCGAAATCCACCATGCGGGCATTGAGGGCACGGTGAGCCTTGTTGAGGACGGTTTGCTTCGTCATTTCAGTTCCTTGGGCGGGGCTGTGAAAGCCGATTCTGAAAACGAAAAAGGGGCGAGCCGGAAAATGCCAGACAGTTCTGGTTTCCGGCTCGCCCCCTCTGTCCTGCAACCTGAGAGTGTTGCGGCCCCCGTTCGTTCCACCCAAGGATGGAGAAACAGCGGCCGTTGCCCCCTTCGGTGGGCCGCCCGGACCGGGGGCCGCTCTCCAGAGATGTTCTGCCGCAAACGGTCCTTTTTGCCTGAGCGATTTCGGGGCTAGCGAATGGTGGATTGCGCCTTCGGCGGCAGCCCGTGGAAGCCGGGCCGCGCTCTCCCGTTTGCGCGGCGGACTATACCCAAAGGCAGGGGGCATGACAACAAGCCTGGGCGGCGCTGCCAGCGGCGTTTTGCCAGACCGCGCCAATGCTCGATTTCAGGCCGTCGCCCGGGTGTCTGGCAAGGGCCTCCGGGAGGGGCGGGAGTTGGCTTGCCACGTAGGTTGATAAATATTTGTTGAGAAGCACTTGCATTTGGATGGGTTCGTGATAATAATTCTCATTAGTTTGTTAGCCATCCATTTGTTCAGGAGCACCCGCCATGTATGTCTGTGTCTGCCACGCCGTTACTGATCGCCAGATCTCTGCGTCCGTAGCCATGGGCGCCTCCACGCTTGCCGACCTGCGCGACGAGCTGGGGGTGGGCACCTGCTGCGGCAAATGCGCCCGGGAAGTGCGCCAGCAGTTGCGCGACGAACTGGGCCAGTGCCGGGGCTGCGGCAAATGCGCTAACGCCAAGCATTGTTGAACCTCGGGTTGCGGTTCGGTCGGGCAGTCCGTTCCGCTTTTTCCCCTTGCCCTCGCGTCACATCGGCGCGGGGGCTTCTTTTTTGTGCCTTGTGCTAATCTACCGGCATCCATTCCCCAACGAATCAGGAGCCAGCCATGAAGGGCGATAAAAAAGTCATTCAGTACCTCAACAAGATTCTGGCCAACGAGCTGACCGCCATCAACCAGTACTTCCTGCATGCCCGCATGTACAAGAACTGGGGCCTGAAGAAGCTCAACGAACACGAGTACCACGAGTCCATCGACGAGATGAAGCATGCCGACAAGGTGATCGAGCGCATTCTCTTCCTCGAAGGCCTGCCCAATCTGCAGCAGCTGAACAAGCTGTTCATCGGCGAGAACACCAAGGAAATGCTGGAGTGCGACCTGAAGCTGGAACTGGCCGCCATTCCCCTGCTGCGCGAAGCCATTGCCTACTGTGAAGGCGTGGCCGACTATGTCACCCGGGATCTGCTGGAAGACATCCTGGAAAGCGAGGAAGAGCATGTGGACTGGCTGGAAACCCAGCTGGAGCTGATCGCCAAGGTGACCCTGCCCAATTACCTGCAGTCCCAGATGCACGACGACTGAGTCCTGCGCCACCACACCCGGGGCCGGCCTGTGCCGGCCCTTTTCATTTGCCTGCCATGAAACCGAGCCGAGTCGAATATTTCTCCCTGCGCGGCCGTCGCCAGGCCCTGCGCCGCTGGGGGCCTGCCGAGGCGCCGCCCCTGGTGTTGCTGCACGGCTGGATGGACGTTGCCGCCTCCTTCCAGTTCGTGGTGGATGCCCTGAGTCGGGAGTGGTCCGTGCTGGCACCGGACTGGAGGGGCTTCGGCGACAGCCAGGAAAATCGGGGGCCCTACTGGTTCGCCGATTACCTGGGTGATCTGGATGCCCTGCTGGACAGCCTGTTCCCCCGGCAGGCCGTGCCGCTGGTGGGGCACAGCATGGGCGGCAACGTGGCCTGCCTGTACGCCGGATTGCGGCCCCAGCGGATCAGTCACCTGGTCTCCCTGGAAGGCTTCGGCATCAATGACATGGTCCCGGCCCAGGCGCCGGAACGCTTGTCGGCCTGGTTGGATCAACTGGCTGCGCCGCCCTCACTCCATGCCTACTCCGACCGGACCGCCCTGGCATCCCGCCTGCGCCGGGACAACCCGCGCCTGACACCGGCTCGGGCCGAGTTCCTGGCCACCCATCTGGGGCGTATCGACGATGACGGGAGTGTGAAGTGGGCCGGCGATCCCTGGCACAAGGCCGCCAGTCCGCTGCTCTACCGGCTTGAGGAAGCCAGGGCCTGCTGGCGCCGGGTCCAGGCGCCCACCCTGTGGGTGCGGGGAGCGGAAACCTCTTTCCTCAAACGCTTTCATATAGACGAGGGCGACTATCGGGAACGCCTGGGCTGTTTTGCCTCGGCCCGGGAAGCCGTGGTGGCCGATGCCGGCCACATGCTGCATCACGATGCGCCCGAGGCGGTGGCAGCGCTGCTGGAGTCCTTCATCACGGCCTGAGGCCAAGGGGCGGCGCGGCCCCTGTGCTATGATTCCGCGCTTTCCTGCTGTCTTGGGGCGCCTTGGTCGCGACCTGCCGATGTCTGATCTGAACTGGGATTTCCACTGCCACTCCACCGCTTCCGACGGCCTGCTGCCGGCGGCCGAAGTGGCGCGCCGCGCCGCTGGCAACGGGGTGCAATTGCTGGCCCTGACCGACCATGACGATCTGGCCGGCCTGCCCGCCGCCCGGGCTGCGGCGGAGGAAATGGGCATGGGCCTGGTCAATGGCGTGGAAGTTTCCATCGAATGGGAAGGCCTCTCCATCCACGTGGTGGGCCTGGGCTTCGATGCCGCCAATCCGGTTCTGAACGAAGGGCTGGCCGGCATCCGCAGCGGCCGGGTGGAACGGGCCAGACGCATGGCCGAGGCCCTGGACGCCATTGCCATCCGCGGCGCCTTCGAGGGCGCCATGGCCTATGCGGAAAACCCCAACCTGATTTCCCGCGCCCATTTCGCCCGCTATCTGGTGCAGATCGGCCTATGCAAGGACGTGCACAACGTCTTCGACAACTACCTCACCCCGGGCAAGCCCGGCTACGTGGAGCATCGCTGGGCTTCCCTGGAGGACGCTGTCAGCTGGATTCGCACTGCAGGTGGTACGGCCGTGGTGGCCCATCCGGGGCGCTACAAGATTTCCAATGCGGCCTTGCGCCGTTTTCTGGGCCAGTTCAAGGATGCGGGCGGGGAGGGCATCGAGGTGGTGACCGGCAGCCACAGCCCCGACCAGATCCATCATTTCGCCCGCCTGGCCCGCCATTACGGCTTTCTCGCCTCCCGCGGTTCCGACTTCCACGGGCCGGAGGAGAGCTATACCGACGTGGGGCGCCTCTCGCCCCTGCCGGACGGCCTCACGCCCATCTGCTCCCGTTTCGTCTGATCATTCACGCCATGGCCGAATATCTTTCCCTCCATCCCGACAATCCCCAGCCCCGCATGCTGGCCAAGGCCGCCCAGGTCCTGCGGGAGGGGGGGCTGATCGCCTTTCCCACTGACTCCTGCTATTCCCTGGCCTGCCATTTGGGCGACAAGGAGGCCCTGGATCGGCTGCGGGCCATCCGCGGCGTCGATGACCGGCACCACATGACCCTGATGTGCCGCGACCTGTCCCAGATCGCCCACTTTGCCCGGGTGGACAATGCCCAGTACCGCCTGCTCAAAACGGTCACGCCGGGCAGTTACGTGTTCATCCTGGAAGGCACCAAGGAACTGCCGCGACGGGTGATGCACCCCAAGCGCAAGACCATCGGTCTGCGGGTGCCCGACCATCTGGGCGCCCTGGCCCTGCTGGAGGAGTTCGGCGAGCCCCTGCTTACCGCCACCCTGCAGCTGCCCGGGGATGAAGCGCCTCTCACCGAAGGCTGGGAGATCCAGGACCGTCTCGACGACCAGCTGGAGCTGATCCTGGATGGCGGCCATTGCGGCACCGAGCCCACCACCGTCATCGACCTCACCAGCGGGGCACCGGAACTGGTGCGGGCCGGCCGCGGAGCGCTGGCCCCCTTCGGTCTCTGACCGGCACGGCCGACCGGAGCCGGGTCGGTCCCTTTGGTAGAATCCCCCCTTTATTACGCTGACGCGCCATGGACCAACTGATCCAGACCCTTGCCATTGCAGCCCTGCCGGTGATCTTCGCCATCACCCTGCACGAGGCCGCCCATGGCTATGTGGCGCGCCACTTCGGCGACCTGACGGCCTACGCGGCGGGGCGCATCAGCCTCAATCCCCTGCGCCACATCGATCCGGTAGGCACCATCCTGATTCCGGTGCTGATCCTGCTCTTTTCCGGCGGCAGCCTGCTGTTCGGCTATGCCAAGCCGGTGCCCGTGGATTTCGGCCGCCTGCTCCGTCCCAAGCAGGACATGCTGTGGGTGGCCGCCGCCGGCCCCCTGGCCAACCTGGCCATGGCCATCGGCTGGGGTTGCATGCTCAAGCTGGCTCAGCTGCTGCCGGTGAATGCCTATACCCTGCCCCTGGAGCGCATGGCCGACCTGGGCATGGACGTGAATATCGGCCTGATGCTGCTCAACCTGCTGCCCATTCCGCCTCTGGATGGCGGCCGCATCGCCGTCAGCCTTTTGCCCTACCGCCAGGCCGTCGCCTTTTCCCGGGTGGAGCCCTGGGGCTTCCCGATCCTGATCCTGCTGCTCTTTTCCGGCGTGCTGGCCAGCATCCTTTATCCGCTGATGGGTATCATGCGTTACCTGTTGGCCCTGATTTTCAATTTCCAAGCCTGAGACAAACATCACCATGTACGCGGAACGAGTCCTTTCCGGCATGCGCCCCACGGGCAGCCTGCACCTTGGCCACTACCACGGGGTCCTGAAGAACTGGGTCAAGCTCCAGAACGACTACCCCTGCCTGTTCTTCGTGGCCGACTGGCATGCCCTGACCACCAGCTACGACCAGCCGGACATCATCGAAAAGGCCGCCTGGGACATGGTGATCGACTGGCTGGCCGCCGGCGTGGACCCCAATCAGGCCACCATCTTCATCCAGTCCCGGGTGCCCGAGCACGCCGAACTGCACCTGCTGATGTCCATGATGACGCCCCTGGGCTGGCTGGAGCGGGTGCCGACCTACAAGGACCAGATCGAAAAGCTCTCCCACAAGGACCTCACCACCTACGGTTTCCTTGGCTATCCCCTGCTGATGTCCGCCGACATCCTGGTGTATCGCGCCAACCGGGTGCCCGTGGGCGAGGACCAGATTCCCCACCTGGAGTTTTCCCGGGAAATCGCCCGCCGCTTCAACCATCTCTACGGCCGGGAGCCCGGCTTCGAGGAGAAGGCCCTGGAAGCGGTGAAGAAGCTGGGTGGCAAGGTGGGCAAGCGTTTCAACGAGCTGCGCACCCGCTTCCAGCAGGACGGCGATGCTGCCGCGGTGGAGGAGGGCAAGCGCCTGGTGAACGAGGCCCAGAGCCTGTCCTTGGTGGATCGGGAGCGCCTGCTGGGTCATCTGGAAGGCACCGGCAAGATGATCCTGGTGGAGCCGGACGCTCTGCTCACCGAGGCTTCGCGCATGCCCGGCCTGGACGGGCAGAAGATGTCCAAGTCCTACGGCAACACCATCACCCTGCGGGAGGATGAAGCCTCCGTCACCCAGAAGGTCAAGCGCATGCCCACCGATCCGGCCCGGGTGCGCCGCACCGACGCCGGCAATCCGGACAAGTGCCCGGTGTGGCAGCTGCACCAGGTCTATTCCGACGGGGCCACCAAGGAGTGGGTGCGCCAGGGCTGCACTTCCGCCGGCATCGGCTGCATCGAATGCAAGCAGCCGGTGATCGACGGTATCCTCAAGGAACAGGCGCCCATGCGGGAGCGGGCCCAGGTCTATCTGGACAATCCGGCCCTGGTGCGGGAGATCGTCAACGACGGTTGCGCCAAGGCCCGCCGCCTGGCCCAGGAAACCATGACCGATGTGCGCGCCGCCATGGGCCTGAACTACGCCTGACATGAGCGATACTCCGGTCCTCGACGACATTCCGGCCCCCCAGGCGGCGCCGGCCCAGGAGGCCCTGGCCCGCATCTACGGCCAGCCCCTGGAGCAGCTGCCCCTGGACCTGTACATCCCGCCCGACGCCATGGCGGTGATGCTGGATGCCTTCGAAGGCCCCCTGGACTTGCTGCTCTACCTGATCCGCAAGGCCAACGTGAATGTGCTCGACATTCCCATGGCGCCCCTGACGCTCCAGTACCTGGAGTACGTGGAAGCCATGCGCTCCCAGAACATGGAGCTGGCGGCTGACTATCTGGTGATGGCCGCCATGCTCATCGAGATCAAGTCCCGCATGCTGCTGCCCCGGGCCAAGCAGGCGGAAGAGGACGAGGTGGAGGATCCCCGGGCCGAACTGGTGCGCCGCCTCATCGAATACGAGCAGATGAAGCTGGCGGCGGTGCGCCTGAACGAGCATCCCCAGGCCGAGCGGGACTTCGTCTGGGTCGAGACCTGGGTGGAAAAATCCCAGATGCAGCGTTTCCCCGACGTGTCGGTGGCGGACCTGCAGCAGGCCTGGCAGTCCATCCTGCGCCAGGCCCAGCTGCATACCTCCCACAAGGTGCAGCGGGAAGAGCTGTCGGTGCGCGAGCACATGGGCCTGATCCTGCGCCAGCTGAAGGAAGCGGACGGCTTCGTCGAGTTCATCCACATGTTCGACGTGGAGCTGGGCGCCCCTTCCGTGGTGGTGCATTTCCTGGCCATGCTGGAGCTGGCCCGGGAGCGGCTGATCCGCATCACCCAGGCCGAGGCCTTCATGCCCATCTACGTGCGCTTGGCCATTGCCGACGACGCGGAAACGCCCCTGACCGAGGAAGAGGCGGGGCAGATAGTCGAAATCCCTGCGGAAGAAGGAGAGGGCGATGCCCCAGTTACCGTCTAACCCCGCCGAGATCAAGCGCATCCTGGAAGCGGCCCTGCTGGCCGCCCAGCAGCCCCTCTCGGTGTCCGAACTGCGCCAGATGTTCGATGGCGAGCTGGCGCCGGAAGTGGTGCGCAAGCTGCTCGACGAGCTGCGGGAGGAGTGGAGCGAGCGCACCGTGGAGCTGGTCCAGCTGGCCACCGGCTGGCGCTTCCGCACCCGCACCGAGTACATGCCCTATCTGGAAGCCCTCAATCCGGAAAAGCCGCCTAAGTATTCCCGGGCAGTCCTGGAGACCCTCTCCATCATTGCCTACCGCCAGCCCGTGACCCGGGGCGACATCGAGGACATCCGCGGCGTCACCGTCGCCACCCAGGTCATCAAGGCCCTGGAAGAGCGGGGCTGGGTCGATGTGGTGGGCTACCGGGACACCCCGGGCCGTCCCGCCCTGTTTGCCACCACCAAGAAATTTCTCGACGATCTGGGGCTGCGCAGCCTGACCGAGCTGCCGCCCCTGGAACAACTCAATCAAACACTGGAATTAAGCGATGCCTCCTAAGCCTTCCCGTAAGCCTGCCGCACCCAAGACGGGCCAGGCACCCCGCCGCAGCCCTGCCGGCGGCCGTCCGCGCCGGGACGACGGCGCCGAGTGGGTGGAGGGTTCCGACCCCGCTCCCCATGGTCGTCGCTCAGGCAGCACTGGCACGGCTTCTGGCCGGCCTGGCCCGAAACCCGCGCGGGATGCGGCGAAGCGGACACCGTTCCGTGCGCCCACCCGTCCCCGCCCCGAGCCTGTCGCCGCCGTGGAGGAAGCGGAGGAGCTGGAAGTGCCCCGTCCCCGTCGCGGTGCCGGCCGCAATGCCCCTGCGCCCCGCGCCGTCGGCCGTAGCGGCCGCAATGCACCGGTGGAGGCCAAGCCCGAGCGCCTGCACAAGATCCTGGCCCAGAGCGGCGTCGGTTCCCGGCGCGACATGGAGGAGTGGATTGCCGCCGGCCGCGTCACGGTCAATGGCAAGCCGGCCGAAGTGGGCCAGCTGGTGGGGCCGGAAGACAAGGTCAAGGTCAGCGGCCGCCTGGTGCATCTGCGTTTCGGCTCCCTGCGCCTGCCCCGGGTGGTGCTCTACCACAAGCCCGAAGGCCAGATCGTCTCCCGCGACGACCCGGAAGGCCGTGACAGCGTCTTCGACTTCCTGCCACGCATGCGCGGCAGCCGCTGGGTGGCGGTGGGGCGGCTGGACTACAACACCAGCGGCCTGCTGCTGTTCACCAACTCCGGCGACCTGGCCAACCGGCTGATGCACCCCCGCTACAACCTGGAGCGGGAGTACGCGGTCCGGGTGCTGGGCGACCTGGACGACGCCACCCTCAAGCAGCTGGCCGCCGGCATCGAACTGGAAGACGGTCCGGCCCGCTTCACTACTCTGCTGGACGCGGGCGGCGAGGGGGCCAACCACTGGTACCGGGTGACCTTGTCCGAAGGCCGCAACCGGGAAGTGCGGCGTATGTTCGAAGCCGTAGGGGCCACGGTGAGCCGCCTGATCCGCGTGCGTTACGGCCCCTTCGTCCTGCCGGCCCGCCTCAAGCGGGGCAGCACCATGGAACTGACGGACATGGATGTGGCCAAGCTGATGCGGGAATTTGGCCTGCCGGCACCGGAAGTGATCCAGAAGCGGGACAAGCGTACCCGGAAGTGATTTCGGGCCGCAGCGGCCCGATCCGCGGCTACCCCCAGGGTCGTTTGGAGCCCGGGTAGCGGCTTTCCGGCAGGAAAGCCGTTGTCCGGGCTGTTGTTTTCCGATATAATTCAAAAGTTTTCATCGTCCTGCCCAGCTTTGGGCGGGTAACTTTTTGGATGGGCGTTTCGCCCATTTTTTATTTGTAGCGCATGGATCTGCACTCATTAGTTGAAAATACGGTCACCGGCCTGGGTTACGAGCTGGTGGACCTGGAACTGACGCCCCGGGCCCGGGTTATCCGCGTCTTTATCGACCAGCCTGAAAAGGAGGGCGGTATCGGCGTGGAGGATTGCGTTGCCGTGAGCAACCAGCTTTCCCGCGTGCTGATGGTGGAAAACATCGATTACGACCGGCTGGAGGTTTCCTCCCCTGGTCTCGACCGGCCTTTGAAGAAGCTGGCCGATTTCGATCGCTTTGCCGGTCAGGAAGTGCATATCCGCTTGCGCGTGGCGCTGAACAACCGGCGCAACTACAACGGCATTCTCATGGGCGTGCGCGACGGCAAGGTCTGCGTGCGCCTGATTGACAAGAACAGCGGCAAGGAAGAGGGCGAAGTGGCCCTCGAGCCGGGCAATATCGACAAGGCCCGGCTGGAGCCGAAGTTTGATTGATGGCGGGTTGAAGGCAGATACGAGGAGAGAAAAGCAATGAGCCGCGAGATTTTGTTGCTGGTGGATGCACTGGCGCGCGAAAAAAACGTTGCCAAGGATGTGGTGTTCGGCGCTCTGGAGTCGGCCCTGGCATCCGCTACCAAGAAGCGTATTAACGACGAAGCCGACGTGCGCGTC
The DNA here is from genome assembly GCF_009177135.1 of Azospira sp. I09. Lineage (NCBI taxonomy): Bacteria > Pseudomonadati > Pseudomonadota > Betaproteobacteria > Rhodocyclales > Rhodocyclaceae > Azospira > Azospira sp. I09. The sequence continues at coordinate 654,869 of NZ_AP021844.1, forward strand.
GTGATCGACCGCAATACCGGCGAGTACGAGTCCTTCCGCCGCTGGCAGGTGGTGGCTGACGAAACCTACGTCAACGAGTTCCTGGAAATGCCCCTGTCCGAAGCCCAGAAGCAGGACGAAGGCGTGGAAGTCGGCGACGTGATCGAGGAATCCCTGGAGCCCATCGACTTCGGCCGTATCGGTGCCCAGGCCGCCAAGCAGGTTATCCTGCAGCGCATCCGCGACGCCGAGCGGGAGCAGATCCTGGCCGACTTCCTGGAACGCAAGGAACACATTGTTTCCGGCACCATCAAGCGCATGGAGCGCGGCAACGCCATTATCGAAGCAGGCAAGATCGAGGCCCTGCTGCCCCGGGACCAGATGATCCCCAAGGAAAACCTGCGCGTCGGCGACCGGGTCAAGGCCTTCCTGCTGCGTATCGATCGCAATGCCCGCGGTCCCCAGATCATCCTCTCCCGCACCGCGCCGGAATTCATCATCAAGCTGTTCGATCTGGAAGTGCCCGAGATCGAAGACGGTCTCATGGAAATCAAGGCTGCTGCCCGGGATCCCGGCATGCGCGCCAAGATCGCCGTGAAGTCCAACGATCCCCGCGTGGATCCGATCGGTACCTGCGTCGGCATGCGCGGCACCCGCGTCACCGCCGTCACCAACGAACTGGCCGGCGAGCGCGTGGACATCGTGCACTGGTCCCAGGACCCGGCCCAGTTCGTCATCGGCGCCCTGGCTCCGGCCGAAGTCAGCTCCATCGTGGTTGACGAGGAAAAGCACAGCATGGACGTGGTGGTGGACGAGGCCAACCTGGCCATCGCCATCGGCCGCGGCGGCCAGAACGTGCGCCTGGCCTCCGAGCTGACCGGCTGGAACATCAACCTGATGACCCAGGAAGAGTCGGAAAAGAAGGTGGAAGCAGAAACCGCTGCCACCCGTGTGCTGTTTATGGAAAAACTGGATGTGGACGAGGAAGTCGCCAACATCCTGATCGACGAAGGCTTCTCCACCCTGGAAGAAGTTGCCTATGTGCCCCTGGCGGAAATGCTGGAAATCGAGGCCTTCGACGAAGATACGGTGAACGAGTTGCGTAACCGCGCCCGTAATGTGCTTCTGACCGAAGCCATCGTCACCGAAGAGCAACTCGAAGGTGTGGAAGATTCCCTTTTGGCCCTGGACGGTATGGACAAGTCCCTGGCTGCCAAGCTGGCTTCCGGCGGTGTGAAAACCCTGGACGACCTGGCCGACCTGGCTGTGGATGAACTCACCGAAATTACCGGCATTGACGCAGACCGCGCCAAGCAACTGATTACCAACGCCCGCTCGCACTGGTTCGAGTGAGAGGGAAGGGAGAGAAGTAAATATGGCGCAAACCACCGTATCCCAATTTGCCGCCGAGCTGAAAATGCCGGCCGCTGTTCTTCTGGAACAGCTACAGAAAGCCGGCGTCAGCAAGCAAGCCGCTGAAGATCAGCTCTCCGAGCAGGACAAGACCCGTCTGCTCGACTACCTGCGCAGCAGCCACGGCGAAGCCCAGGGCAAGAACAAGATTACCCTGACCCGCAAGCAGACCAGCGAGATCAAGGCCCAGGATTCCACCGGCAAGACTCGTACCGTCCAGGTCGAAGTGCGCAAGAAGCGCGTCCTGGTCAAGCGTGAAGCCGGCGAAGGCGTGGTCGAGGCAGCAGTCGAAGAAGCCCAGCAAGCTGCCGTTCAGGCTGAGCCGGTTGTCGAGCCCGTGGCTGCACCCGTGGTCGAGGCTGCGCCTGAGCCTGTGCCCGAGCCCGTGGTGGAAGTTGCTCCCGAACCCGCACCCAAGCCTGTGCCCGAACCCGTGGTGGAAGCCGCTCCCGAGCCCGTTGCTGCTCCGGCTGAGGAGCCCGTGGCTGCCGCCGAGCCTGCTCCGGCTGCCGCGCCGACCCGCACCAAGGTGGTCAAGCGCAGCATGGTTTCCGTCATCGGCGAAGCCGAGATGAAAGCCCGGGAAGAAGAGGCCCGTCGCCACCAGGCCCTGCTGGAACACCAGCAGCGGGAATACCAGGAAAAGCAGGCCCGCGCCGCCGAACTGGTGCGCCTGCGGCGTGAAGCCGAGGAAAAGGCCGTGGCCCTGAAGGCTGCTGAAGCTGCCAAGAAGGCGGCGACCGCCCACCAGGTGGCCCAGCCGGCAGACGACAAGCCCGCCGACCGCACCCTGCACAAGCCCGCTGGCAAGCCCGGCGACGCCAAACCCGGTGCAAAGAAAGAAGGCGGCTGGAACGACGGCAACAAGAAGCGTCCCGGTCTCAAGACCCGTGGCGGCGATGCCAACAGCGGCTGGCGCAGTGGCGGCGGCAAGCATGGCAAGCGCCATGGCGGCGGCAACGACGAAGCCCATGCCTTCCAGGCACCGACCGAACCCATCGTGCGTGAAGTACACGTGCCCGAAACCATTTCCGTGGCCGATCTGGCCCACAAGATGGCAGTCAAGGCCACCGAGGTGATCAAGACCCTGATGAAGATGGGTTCCATGGTCACCATCAACCAGGTGCTGGACCAGGAAACCGCCATGATCGTGGTGGAAGAAATGGGCCACAAGGCACTGGCGGCCAAGCTGGATGATCCGGATGCCTTCCTCGACGACGCCGTCGAGCATGTGGATGTGAAGCAGGAGCCCCGCGCCCCGGTGGTGACCGTGATGGGTCACGTGGACCACGGCAAGACCTCCCTGCTCGACTATATCCGCCGCACCCGCGTGGCTTCCGGCGAAGCCGGCGGCATTACCCAGCACATCGGCGCCTACCACGTGGAAACTCCCCGCGGCATGGTGACCTTCCTCGACACCCCGGGTCACGAGGCCTTCACGGCCATGCGGGCCCGCGGTGCCAAGGCCACCGACCTGGTGATCCTGGTGGTGGCGGCCGACGACGGCGTCATGCCCCAGACCAAGGAAGCCATCCACCACGCCAAGGCGGCCAATGTGCCCCTGGTGGTGGCGGTGAACAAGATCGACAAGCCCGAAGCCAATCCGGACCGCGTCAAGCAGGAACTGATTGCCGAAGGCGTGGTGCCGGAAGAGTACGGCGGCGATTCCCCCTTCGTGCCGGTGTCTGCCAAGAAGGGTACCGGTATCGACGACCTGCTGGAGCATGTGCTGCTGCAGGCCGAAGTGCTGGAACTGACCGCGCCCAAGGATGCTCCGGCCAAGGGCATCATCATCGAAGCCCGTCTGGACAAGGGCAAGGGCCCCGTGGCCACCATCCTGGTGCAGTCCGGCACCCTGAAGCGGGGCGACATCGTCCTGGTCGGTCAGGTGTTCGGCAAGGTGCGCGCCATGCTCGACGAGAACGGCAAGCCCATCGACCAGGCCGGTCCTTCCATCCCGGTGGAAATCCAGGGCCTGTCCGACGTGCCGGCTGCCGGCGAGGAAGCCATGGTGCTGGCCGATGAGCGCAAGGCCCGTGAAATCGCCCTGTTCCGTCAGGGCAAGTTCCGCGAAGTGAAGCTGGCCAAGCAGCAGGCCGCCAAGCTCGAGTCCATGTTCGACAACATGGGCGAGGGCGCCGCCAAGTTCCTGCCGCTGATCGTCAAGTCCGACGTGCAAGGTTCCCAGGAAGCCTTGGTGCAGTCCCTGAACAAGCTGTCCACCGACGAAGTGCGGGTGAACGTGATCCACGCGGCGGTCGGTGCCATTACCGAAACCGACGTGAACCTGGCATCCGCCTCCAAGGCCGTCATCATCGGCTTCAATACCCGTGCCGATGCCGGCGCCCGCAAGGCGGCCGATACTTTCGGCGTGGATATCCGCTACTACAACATCATCTACGACGCCGTGGATGAGGTGAAGGCAGCCCTGTCCGGCATGCTGTCCCCGGAAAAGCGGGAACAGATCACCGGTCTGGTGGAGATTCGTCAGGTCTTCCGCATTTCCAAGGTCGGTTCCATCGCCGGTTGTCTGGTGCTGGAAGGCGTGGTCAAGCGCAATTCCCGCGTCCGTCTGCTGCGCAACAACGTGGTGCAGTGGGATGGCGAGCTGGACTCCCTGAAGCGTTACAAGGATGACGTGAAGGAAGTGAAGGGCGGCTTCGAGTGCGGTCTGTCCCTGAAGAACTTCAATGAAATCGAGGAAGGCGATCAACTGGAAGTGTACGAAATCCAGGAAATCGCCCGGAGCCTGTAAGGCACGATGGCTAACAAGAGTTTTTCACGCAAGGACCGGGTGAATGAGCAGATCCGCCGCGAACTGGCGGAGCTCATTCGCACCGAGCTGAAGGACCCTCGCGTCGGTATGGTCAGCCTGACCGACGTCGAGGTGACTCCTGATTACGCCCATGCCAAGGTTTTCTTCACCACCCTGGCGGCCGCGGAGCAGCTGGCGGAAATCAAGAAGGGCCTGGACAAGGCTTCCGGTTTCCTGCGGCGGGAGCTGGGGCGCCGGGTGCGCATCCACACCACGCCCCAGCTGCATTTCGTGTACGACAATTCCATCGAGCACGGCACCAGCCTTTCCCGTCTGATCGACGAAGCGGCGGCCACCAGCCGCCAGACTTCGCCCGACGAGGATGGGGAAGCCCCGCCGGATACCGCTGCCGAAAGCTGATCAGGTCATGTCCAAACCCAGACGCACCTGGAAACAGGTGGATGGGGTGCTGTTGCTGGACAAGCCCCTTCACCTCTCCTCCAACGACGCGCTGCAAAAGGCGCGTCGTTTCTTTTCGGCCGCCAAGGCCGGCCATACCGGTACTCTCGATCCCCTGGCCACCGGCCTGCTGCCCATCTGCTTCGGCGAAGCCACCAAGTTTTCCGCCGACCTGCTGGATGCCGACAAGGCCTATGTTGCCGACGTCCGCCTTGGTCAGACCACGGCCACCGGCGATGCGGAGGGTGAAGTCCTGCAGACCAGGCCGGTACAGGTTTCCGCCGAGCAGCTGGCTGCCGTGCTGCCCCGCTTCACCGGGGTGATTGCCCAGGTGCCGCCCATGTATTCGGCCCTCAAGCGCGATGGCAAGCCGCTCTACGAGCTGGCCCGCCAGGGGCTGGAGGTGGAGCGGGAAGCCCGGGAAGTAACCATTCTCAGCCTGGCCGCCAGCGATTTCGACGGCATCAACTTCCGTCTGCATGTGGATTGCAGCAAGGGTACCTACATCCGCACCCTGGCCGAGGACATTGGCGAGGCCCTCGGCTGCGGTGCCCATCTGACGGGCCTGCGGCGTACCCGGGTCGGTCCGCTGGAACTGGATCGTGCGGTGTCCCTGGCAGAGCTGGAAAATACGGAGGAGGCGGACCGGGGGCGCTATCTGCTGCCGGTGGATGCCTTGCTGCGCAGCCTGCCCGAGGTATTGCTGGAGGCCGAATCCCTGCAGCGCTTTGCCCACGGCAATCCGGTGGCAACCGAACTCCAGTCCGGCAAGGCCCGGGTCTATGGCGAGGGCGTCCTGCAGGGGGTGGGAGAGGTCAGGGAAGGCAAGCTGTGGCCCTACCGCCTGCTGCGCCAGAAGGACAACGGCTAGGGGCGTGCAAAATAGCGGGGAATGGCCGGAATTATCTTGCTACTCCTCTGCTCCCTGCGTATAATCCGCCGCTTCGCTCCCCGTGGAGCGAAGTTTTTTTAACCGTCGGGCGCCTGGCTCTATCAAACTGGGGCAGCGTCGTAACACTCAAGAGAGTTTGACATATGGCTATCAACACCACTCAAAAGGCCCAGATCGTTGGCGATTTCCAACGCGCTCAGGGCGATACCGGTTCCTCCGAAGTGCAGATCGCGCTGCTGACCGCACGCATCAACGACCTGACCGGTCACTTCAAGGAACACATGAAGGATCACCACTCCCGTCGCGGTCTGCTGCGCATGGTGTCCCGCCGCCGCAAGCTGCTGGACTACCTGAAGCGCACCGATGTGGACAAGTACCGCAGCGTTATCGAGCGTCTGGGCCTGCGCAAGTAATCTTGCCCACGCCTGATACCGTCCGCCCATGCGGTCGGGACGCATCAAGTAGCGTTTGAAAGAGCGGGCGGCCTTTGGCCGCGCCGCTCTTTTGCTTTCCGGGAGCATGGTTTTCCCCGGGTAAGCAGGTAGAATCGGCGGTTGCAAGAATTTAAGCGAAGACAAGAGAAAGAGAGAAAGGAAGATATGTTCAATATTGCAAAGAAAACCTTCACCTACGGTGCCCATCAGGTCACTCTGGAAACCGGCGAGATTGCTCGCCAGGCCTCCGGCGCCGTACTGGTCACCGTTGACGACACCGTGGTCCTGGTGACCGTGGTCGGCGCCAAGCAAGCCAAGCCGGGTCAGGATTTCTTCCCCCTGACCGTCGACTATGTCGAGAAGACCTACGCTGCCGGCAAGATCCCCGGTGGCTTCTTCAAGCGCGAAGGCCGTCCTTCCGAAAAGGAAACCCTGACCTCCCGCCTGATCGACCGTCCCATCCGCCCCCTGTTCCCTGAAGGCTTCTACAACGAAGTCCAGGTGGTGGCGACCGTCATGTCCCTGAATCCCGAAGTGGATTCCGACATTCCCGCCCTGATCGGTGCCTCCGCTGCCCTGGCCATTTCCGGCATTCCCTTCTCCGGCCCCATCGGTGCAGCCCGCGTCGGCTACATCGACGGCCAGTACGTGCTGAATCCCTCCGCCACCCAGCTCAAGGACAGCAAGCTGGACCTGGTGGTTGCCGGCACCCAGTCCGCCGTGCTGATGGTGGAATCCGAAGCCAAGGAACTCTCCGAAGAAGTCATGCTGGGCGCCGTGGTCTACGGCCACGAGCAGATGCAGGCCGTCATCAACGCCATCAATGAACTGGTGGAAGAAGCCGGCAAGCCCGAATGGGAATGGCAAGCTCCGGCCCAGGACCAGGTCCTGCTGGGCAAGCTGGAAGCTCTGGTCAAGGCTAAGCTGGAAGAGGCTTACAGCATCACCAGCAAGCAGACCCGCAGCCAGCGCGTCAAGGAAATCCGCAGCGAAGCCGTTGCCGCCCTGTGCCAGGGTGAAGATGCTCCCGACGAAAACACCGTGGCCGACCTGTTCTTCGCCATGGAAGCCGCCATCGTCCGCGGCCGCATCCTGGCCGGCGAGCCCCGCATCGACGGTCGCGACACCCGCACCGTGCGTCCCATCACCGTGCGTACCGGCGTGCTGCCCCGTACCCACGGTTCCGCCCTGTTCACCCGTGGTGAGACCCAGGGCCTGGTGGTGGCCACCCTCGGTACCAGCCGCGACGAGCAGATCATCGATGCCCTGGCCGGCGAGTACAAAGACCGCTTCATGCTGCACTACAACATGCCTCCCTACGCCACTGGCGAAACCGGCCGCGTCGGTTCCCCCAAGCGTCGCGAGATCGGTCACGGTCGTCTGGCCAAGCGTGCCCTGCTAGCCGTGCTGCCGCCCGCCGACGAGTTCTCCTACTCCATGCGCGTGGTGTCCGAGATCACCGAATCCAATGGCTCCTCCTCCATGGCTTCCGTCTGTGGCGGCTCCCTGGCGCTGATGGATGCTGGCGTGCCCCTCAAGTCCCACGTGGCCGGTATCGCCATGGGCCTGATCAAGGAAGGCAACCGCTTCGCCGTGCTGACCGACATCCTGGGTGACGAAGACCACCTGGGCGACATGGACTTCAAGGTGGCCGGTACCGATTCCGGTATCACCGCCCTGCAGATGGACATCAAGATCCAGGGCATCACCAAGGAAATCATGGCGGTGGCGCTGGATCAGGCCAAGGCCGGTCGCCTGCACATCCTGAACATCATGCAGGATGCCCAGGATGCTCCGCGTACGGAAATGTCCGCTTACGCTCCCCGTCTGTACACCATGAAGATCAATCCGGAAAAAATCCGTGACGTGATCGGCAAGGGTGGCGCGGTGATCCGTGCCCTGACCGAGGAAACCGGTACTTCCATCGACATCCAGGACGACGGCACCATCACCATTGCCTCCACCGACGGTGAAGCCGCCGAGATGGCCCGCAAGCGCATCGAGGCCATCACCGCTGAAGTGGAAGTGGGCAAGGTCTACGAAGGTCCTGTGCTGAAGATTCTGGACTTCGGTGCCATCGTCAGTGTCCTGCCGGGCAAGGATGGTCTGCTGCACATCTCCCAGATCGCCAACGAGCGCGTCAATGCCGTGGCCGACTACCTCAAGGAAGGTCAGGTCGTCCGCGTCAAGGTTCTGGAAACCGACGAGAAGGGTCGCATCCGCCTGTCCATGAAGGCTGTGGCTGCCGAAGAGGCTGCTCCCGCCGTGGCTGCAGAACCGCAACAGTAAGTTTTTCACCGTTGCAAAGAAAAAGGGCGCTTCGGCGCCCTTTTTCATAGTTTGACCCGCCGACAATAAAAAAGCGCAGCCTTGGCTGCGCTTTTTTGCGGCGGAGTGCTCCGCTTACTTGGCGACCTGCTTTTCCCGCAGTTCCTCCAGGGTCTTGCAGTCGATGCACAGGGTTGCCGTGGGGCGGGCTTCCAGGCGCTTGATGCCGATTTCCACGCCGCACTTGTCGCAGAAGCCGTAGTCGCCGGAATCGATGCGACCCAGGGTCTCGTCGATCTTCTTGATCAGCTTGCGCTCCCGGTCCCGGTTGCGCAGTTCCAGGGCGATATCCGTTTCCTGGCTGGCCCGGTCGTTGGGGTCGGCAAAGACAGTGGCTTCATCCTGCATGGTATGCACCGTGCGCTCGATGTCAGCCATCAACTCCTGCTTCAGCGTGCCAAGAATGGCGCGGAAGTGAGCCAGTTGCTTGCTGTTCATGTATTCCTCGCCCTTCTTGGGGACGTAGGGCGTGAAATGTTTGTGGAGCAAATCTTCAGCCATGTTCGAAGACCATCCGTGTTTGTGCAAAAAGGCGATTAAATATCAGAAAAGCATCTTACCTGCAACAATCATTGATTGCACGAAAAAAAACTACTTTTGGCGCTTGACCACCCCGGGGGGCATGTGTAGAATTCGCGTCTCTTCGGGGCGTAGCGCAGCCTGGTAGCGCATCTGCTTTGGGAGCAGAGGGTCGTGAGTTCGAATCCCACCGCCCCGACCAGCAGATACAGGTTGCACCCAAGGCGAGCGAGAATTAGCGCCCGTAGCTCAACAGGATAGAGCAACGGCCTTCTAAGCCGTAGGTTGTGAGTTCGAGCCTCGCCGGGCGCGCCAAACAGGTTTCAGTGGCGGTATTAGCTCAGTTGGTAGAGCACTGGATTGTGATTCCAGGTGTCACCGGTTCGATCCCGGTATATCGCCCCAAAATAAAGAAAAACCCGGCCTGGTGCCGGGTTTTTCTTTTTCTGCTTCAAAAATTCAACTTTAATCTTCCTCCACCGCGCTGTTGCCCGCAGTTTTGCCCAGCTTTGCTGCTAGCCCCAGCAGGGGGGCATTGCCGGGGTCCCTGGCCACATCCAGTAGTACCAGATTGCCGTGCTTGCCGATGTCGCGCATGGCATCGATGCGGTTGGTTTCCAGCAAGACGGTCAGGGCTTCGGCTGAATTGACGTGGAATTTCTCGAAGTCGGCGAGGGATTCCCGCAGACCTTCGGCCAGCAGCTTGCGCGAGTCGGCCAGGCCTTTGGCCCGGGCCCGCTGGGCGTCGGCCTCCGCTTCGGCCTGGCGCACGGTCTTGATGCGCATGGCTTCCGCTTCCTGTTCCGCAGCCTCCCGTTCCCGCTTGGCGGCCACCACCCGGTTGAAGGAGGCTTGGACATCGCCGGAGACTGTGGGCTGGTCCACCAGCACCGCTTCCAGGACGTATCCGAATTCCTCCAGCTTGGCCGAGAGGGCCTTTTCCACCTGGGTCACCAGATGGTCCCGGTCCTTGAACAGGTCCTCCAGGGTCATGGAAGCGGCGATGGCGCGGATGGTGTTGAGGACCCAGGTGGAGATCTGGGCCGACGGGTTTTGCAGCTTGTACCAGGCGTGGCTGGCACGCTCCGGTGTGACACGGATCATCAGGCTGACGGGGAGGGAGACGAACATGTTGTCCGAGGTCTTCACCTCCACCGTGCTCTGCACTTCGTCGATACGCAGGGAGAGCATGCCGGTGACGCGCTGGAAGGGGAAGAAGATCCAGTTGAGGCCGGGCTCCAGGACCCGGGAATAGCGGCCCAGGGTTTCAACGACGGCGGCGGTCTGCTGATTGATGATGCGGATGCCGAGAACAGCGATGGCCACGGCCAGGATCAGCAAGAGTGACATCAGTTCCATGAAGAAAATCTCCGGATTGAGGTGGTGCTAGTGTAATCCGGTTGTCATCGTCGGCGGGTAGGATTCAGCCGTCACAGGGAGCAAACCGCTTGAGCAAGGATGATGAACATGATGGAACTGGAACAGGTGCTGGCCCGCATTCTGCGCGATACCCGCGGTCAGTGGGGATTGAGCTGAAATCTGTGGGATGCCCATAAAAAAAGCCCAGGTGTTTGCCTGGGCTTTTTTTATGTCGGGCCGTTTGGCCTGCCGTTCCACCTTCAGCTGGGCAATTCCTCGCGCCGCAGCAGGAAGACGAACTGGTCGCCGCCCGAGGTGTCGAGCCAGGTGAAGGGGGTCTGGGGGTAGGCTTCTTCCAGGACATCCCGGTTGTGGCCGATTTCCACCACCAGCAGGCCGCCGGGGTTGAGGTGGTCCTTGGCTTCCCGCAGCAGGGTGCGCACCAGGTCCAGCCCGTCGTCGCCCCCGGCCAGGGCCAGTTCCGGCTCGGCCCGGTATTCCGGTGGCAGGGTTTCCATGGATTCCGCATTGACGTAGGGCGGGTTGGAAATGATGAGGTCGTAGCGCTGGCTCGCCAATCCGGCGAAGAGGTTGGATTGCACCAGGCGCAGCCGGTCTTCCAGGCCGTAGTCGGCCACGTTGCGCTTGGCCACTTCGAGGGCGTCGGCAGAGATGTCCACGCCGTCCACGTCGGCTTCGGGGAAGGCCAGGGCCGCCAGGATGGCGAGACAGCCGGAGCCGGTGCAGATGTCGGCTACCCGGGTGATGGCCCAGGGATCGTCGATCCAGGGGGCGAACTGCTCTTCCAGCAGTTCAGCGATGAAGGAGCGGGGCACGATGACCCGTTCGTCGACGTAGAAGCTATGCTCGCCGAGCCAAGCTTCATGAGTCAGGTAGGCCGCCGGAACGCGGCTTTTGACGCGGCGTTCGATGATGTGCAGGACGGTGTTGCGCTCGGCTTCGGTGAGGCGGGCGTCGAGGAAGGGTTCCAGCCGGTCCAGGGGCAGATGCAGGGTGTGCAGCAGCAGATAGACGGCTTCGTCCCAGGCATTGTCGGAGCCGTGGCCGAAGAACAACTCGGCTTCGTTGAAACGGCTGACGGCGTAGCGCAGCAGGTCGCGCAGGGTGAAGAGTTCGGTGCGGGCGTTTTCGGACATGGTCAGGTCAGCAGTTTTTCCAGGATGCGGCAATAGGTGGCGGAGAGGCGGGGCAGGGCGGCGGCCTCCACGCACTCGTCGATTTTGTGGATGGTGGCATTCACCGGCCCCAGTTCGATCACCTGGGGGCAGATTTCGGCAATGAAGCGGCCGTCGGAAGTGCCGCCGGTGGTGGAAAGTTCGGTCTCGATCTCCAGCTCTTCGCGGATGGCCGCCATGGCTGCATCCACCAGGGGGCCGCGCCCCGTGAGGAAGGGCTTGGCGCCCAGGGTCCAGGCCAGGTCGTAGTCGATGCCGTGCTTGGTGAGGACGGCTTCGAGACGGCTTTTCAGGCCTTCCGGGGTGCTGGCGGTGGAGAAGCGGAAGTTGAAGAGGATGTCCACCGTGCCGGGAATGACGTTGGTGGCACCGGTGCCGCCCCTGATGTTGGAGACCTGCCAGGTGGTGGGCGGGAAGTACTCGTTGCCCTGGTCCCACTCGGTGGCAGCCAGTTCGGCGATGGCCGGCGCTGCCAGATGGATCGGATTCTTTGCCAGGTGCGGGTAGGCGATGTGGCCCTGGATGCCCTTCACCGTCAGGCGGCCGGAGAGGGAGCCGCGGCGGCCGTTCTTCACCATGTCGCCCAGGCGATTGACGCAGGTGGGCTCGCCGACGATGCAGCAGTCGATGCCTTCACCGCGTGCCTGCAGGGCTTCCACCACGGCCACGGTGCCGTCGGTGGCATCGCCTTCCTCATCGGAGGTGAGCAGGAAGGCGATGGAACCCTGGTGCTGCGGATGGCGGGCGACGAAGGTTTCCACGGCGGTGACGAAGGCGGCCAGGGAACCCTTCATGTCGGCGGCGCCGCGGCCATAGAGCATGCCGTCGCGCAGGGTCGGAGTGAAGGGGTCGGAGGTCCATTGCTCCACGGGGCCGGTGGGGACCACGTCGGTATGGCCGGCCAGGCAGACCAGGGGAGCGGCGCTGCCGCGGCGGGCCCAGAGGTTCACCGTGTTGCCCCGGTTGATGGCTTCCAGGGTGAAGCCCAGGGGCTTCAGGCGGGCGCTGATGAGGTCCATGCAGCCGCCGTCTTCCGGGGTGACGGAGCGGCGGGAAATGAGCTGTGCGGCCAGGTCCAGGGTCGGGTCGCTGGTGCAGGAGTTGGGCTGGGACATGAATGGTGGTGAGGTGATGGTCTTATTCGTCGCTCATGCTGAGCGTGAATTCCTTGAAGGAGGCGCCCCCCGTTGGATTGGTGACATGGGGGTCGATGGAGGGTTCGGCCGGCGCTTCCTCGATGGTGGCGGTACCGCTGTTGCCGAACTCCGAGTTGTTGATCAGCCAGGAGAGGTTGGTCGGCGAATCGGAGGTGCCCAGGGCCTCTTCCAGAGTGATGACATTGGTCTTGTAGAGGCGGAACAGGTCCTGCTCGAAGGTCTGGGAACCGGGGGCCAGGCTTTGTTCCATGGCCTCCTTGATGGCATTGATCTCACCACGTTCGATCAGTTCCTGGATGTGGCGGGTGTTGAGCAGGATTTCCGCCGTGGGAATGCGCTTGCCGTCCGGCTTCTTCAGCAGCCGCTGGGAAATGATGGCCTTGAGGCTGACCGACAGGTCCAGGTTGAGGGCAGAGCGGTTTTCCAGGGGGAAGAAATTGATGATGCGGTTGAGGGCGTGGTAGCTGTTGTTGGCGTGTAGGGTGGCCAGGCACAGGTGGCCGGTCTGGGCGTAGGCCAGGGCAGCGGACATGGTCTGCTTGTCCCGGATTTCGCCGATGAGGATGCAGTCCGGGGCCTGGCGCATGGCGTTCTTCAGGGCATTGTCCCAATCGGCAGTATCCATGCCGATTTCCCGCTGGTTCACGATCGACTTCTTGTGCTTGAAGAGGAATTCGATCGGGTCCTCCACCGTCAGGATGTGGCCGGAACGGTTGGCGTTGCGGTGATCCAGCATGGAGGCGATGGTGGTGGACTTGCCCGAGCCGGTGGAGCCGACGATGAGGATCAGGCCCCGCTTTTCCATGATCAGTTCGCTCAGCACCGGAGGCAGCCCCAGGCTGTCCAGGGCAGGGATGTTGCCCAGGATGTAGCGGATGACGATGGAGGTGGAACCGCGCTGGCGGAAGAGATTCACCCGGAAATTGCCGACCCCGGACATGCCGAAGGACAGGTTCATTTCCATGGTCTGGGCAAAGGTCGCCAGTTGCTCGGCGTTCAGCAGTTCCTCGGCGATCTTGTCGATCATGGCCGGGTCCATCATCTGCTGGTTCACCGGGATGGTGTTGCCCTGGATCTTGATGTGGATGGGGGCGCCGGCGGAGATGAAAATGTCCGAGGCCTGCTTTTCCGCCATCAGCTGGAACAGCTTGTCGAGAATCACGCTTCCTCCCTCCCGCCGAAAAGATTGGGGCGCCTCGTGGCGCCCCTGTTGTTATTGGCTTAGTCGCGCAGCAGTTCGTTGATGCTGGTCTTGGCCCGGGTCTGGGCGTCCACCTTCTTCACGATCACGGCGCAGTACAGGCTGTGGCTGCCGTCCTTGGCCGGCAGGTTGCCGGAGACGACCACGGAGCCGGGGGGAATGCGGCCGTAGCTGATCTCGCCGGTTTCCCGGTCGTAGATCTTGGTGGACTGGCTGATGTACACGCCCATGGAGATGACGGAGCCTTCGCCGACGATGACGCCTTCCACCACTTCGGAGCGGGCGCCGATGAAGCAGTTGTCCTCGATGATGGTGGGGTTGGCCTGCAGGGGTTCCAGCACGCCGCCGATGCCAACGCCGCCCGAGAGGTGCACGTTCTTGCCGATCTGGGCGCAGGAGCCGACGGTGACCCAGGTGTCCACCATGGTGTTTTCATCGACGTAGGCGCCGATGTTCACGTAGGAGGGCATCAGCACGGCGCCCTTGGCGATGTAGGAGCCGCGACGGGCCACGGCCGGCGGCACGACGCGGAAGCCGCCCTGGCGGAAGGCGTGCTCGTCGTAGTTGGCGAACTTGGTCTGCACCTTGTCGAAGAAGCGCAGGTCACCGGACTGCTGCAGCACGTTGTCCTGCAGGCGGAAGGAGAGCAGCACGGCCTTCTTGATCCACTGGTGGGTGACCCAGTCGCCGTTGATTTTTTCGGCGACGCGCAGGGTGCCCTTGTCCAGCTGTTCCAGCACGTGGTCCACGGCTTCGCCGATCTTGGCGGGAGCGGTACCGGGCTGCAGGGAGGTGCGGTTTTCCCAGGCGTCTTCGATGATCTGTTGCAGTTCTTGCATGTTGTCGTTTCCGTTTTGGGGGTTAGGGTTGCTGTTCGAGTTGCTGCACAAAGAGGCGGATGCGTTCGGCGGCTTCCAGGCAGTCGGCCAGGGGGGCCACCAGGGCGATCCGGACAAAATTCTCGCCGGGGTTTACGCCCCGCGCCTCGCGCGCCAGGTAGCTGCCCGGCAGGACCACGACATTATAGTCGGCGAGCAGACGGCGGGCGAACTCGGTATCGGCGATGGGCGTGCGGGCCCACAGGTAGAAGCTGGCATCCGGCAGGCCGGTCTGCAGCACGGAGGCGACGATGGGCGTCACCGCATCGAACTTTTCCTTGTACTGGCGCCGGTTTTCCCGCACATGGGCTTCCTCGTTCCAGGCGATGGCGGAGGCCGCCTGCACCGCCGGGTTCATGGCGCCGCCGTGGTAGGTGCGGTAGAGCAGGAATTTCTTCAGCACTGCCGCATCGCCGGCGACGAAGCCGGAGCGCAGGCCCGGCACGTTGGAGCGCTTGGAGAGGGAGGAGAACATGACCAGGCGCTCGAAACCCCGGCCCAGCTGTTTTGCAGCCTGCAGGCCGCCCAGGGGCGGCTTGGCTTCGTCGAAGTAGATTTCCGAGTAGCACTCGTCGGAGGCGATGACGAAGCCGTATTTGTCGGAGAGGGCGAAGAGCTTCTTCCAGTCCTCCAGGTCCAGCACCTTGCCGGTGGGGTTGCCGGGGGAGCAGACATAGAGCAGTTGCACCCGGGCCCAGTCGGCCTCGGAGAGGGCGTCCAGTTCCAGGGAGAAGTTGTTCTCCGGCAGGGTGTTGAGGAAGTAGGGCTCGGCCCCGGCCAGGTAGGCCGCGCCTTCGTAGATCTGGTAGAAGGGATTGGGGCTGACCACCAGGGGCACGTAGCCGCGGCTGGGGTCGATGACGGTCTGGGCGAAGGCGAAGAGGGCTTCGCGGGAACCGTTCACCGGCAGGATCTCGGTGTCCGGATTGACGCCGGCCAGGCCGTAGCGGCGCTCCATCCAGGCGGCGATGGCCTGGCGCAGGGCGGGCGTTCCCTGGCTTGTGGGATAATTGGCGAGACCGCCCAGATTGGCCGTCAGGGCTTCCTTGATGAAGGCCGGGGTGGCGTGCTGGGGCTCGCCGATGGACAGCTTGATTTCCCGGTAGTCCGGATTGGGCGTGACGCCCTGGAACAGCTGGCGCAGTTTTTCGAAGGGGTAGGGCTGCAGCTTGGCGAGAAATGGATTCACGGCGGGGTTCCCGGTGTGGGGCTGGGCTGAAAACAACGGATTATAAAGGGCGGAGCGTGAGGGAAGAAGCGGCACGGAGAGGAAATGGCAGGCGCACCCACCTGGCCGTCGGCGCCCTGCTCACCGGCGCCCTGGTCTGGGGTGTGCTGTGGTATCCCTACCGGGTGCTGGCCGGCCTGGGCATCAGCGGCATCGCCGCCTCGGCCCTGACCTACGCGGTGGCCCTGGCGCTGGCCCTGGTCTTCTGGCGCCGGGCTCTGGCCGCCCTGCGGCCCTCCTGGCTGCTGGCGGCCATCGGCCTGGCCGGCGCCGCCTGCAACATGGGTTATGTCCTGGCCACCCTGCACGGGGAAGTGATGCGGGTGTTGCTGCTGTTCTACCTGGCGCCCCTGTGGACCATCCTGCTGGCCCGCTGGTGGCTGGGGGAGCAGCTGGGGGTGTGGGGGCTGGCGGTGGTGGGCCTGTCCCTGGGCGGTGCCGCCACCATGCTCTGGCATCCGGCCATGGGCCTGCCCTGGCCCCGCAACGGGGCCGAATGGCTGGGCCTGGCGTCCGGCTTCTTCTTTGCCTGTTCCAACGTGCTGTCGCGGCGGGCCCAGGCCCTTTCCATCGAGGTCAAATCCGTCGCCATGTTCGTCGGCGCCCTGGTCATCAGCGGCGCCCTGCTGCTCACCGGCTGGGGCTCCATGCAGTGGCCCCACAGCGGTGCCGGCGTCCTGTGGCTGCTGGGTATCGGCGTGATCCTGATGCTGGTGAACAGGGTGGTGCAGTTCGGCCTGCACCACACCGCGGCCAACCGGGCCATCGTCATCCTGCTCTCGGAGCTGGTTTTTGCCGCCATCTCCGCCTGGCTTCTGGCAGGGGAGACCATGGGGGCGCGGGAGTGGCTGGGCGGGGCCATGATCGCCGCCGCCAGCCTGTTGTCCACCCGCCTGGAAGCACGGGTGGAAGCGGCTGCCTGAGCCGTTCTGCAGCCTATCGCCTCAGTAGCGGAGGAGGGTGAAGGCCGGCAGGCCGGCCTCGGCCAGACGGGCCGATCCGCCCAATTCCGGCAGGTCCACCACCGCCGCCGCTTCAATGATGCGGGCCCCCAGCCGGGTCATGAGATTGACCGCCGCCAGCAGGGTGCCGCCGGTGGCGATGAGGTCGTCGATGATGAGCACGTGTTCCCCCGGCAGGGCCGCATCCGTATGCACCTCGATGCTGGCCTCGCCGTATTCCAGGGCATAGGACTCCTGCATCGTGGTGAAGGGCAGCTTGCCCGCCTTGCGGACCGGGATGAAGCCGCAGCCGAGCCGGTAGGCCAGGGCGGCGCCGATGATGAAGCCCCGGGCGTCGATGCCGACCACGGCGTCGATGTGGCTGTCGGCATAGCGCTCGGCGAAGGCGTCGATGAGGCGGCGGAAGGCGGCGCCGTCCCGCAGCAGGGGCGTGATGTCGCGGAACTGCACGCCGGGCTGTGGCCAGTCGGCAATGGTGCGGATGTGGGAGGCGAAAAAGGCGTCGTTCATGGGCGGCTCAGAGCAGTGCGAATTTGAGAACGAAGGCCAGGGCGATGACCACCACCATGGGCTTGAGGTCGCCCTGCCGGCCCGACAGCAGCTTGAGGGCGGCATAGGTGATGAAGCCGAAGGCGATGCCGTGGGCGATGGAGAAGGTGAAGGGCATGGTGATGGCCGTCACCACCGCCGGAGCCGACTCGGTGAGATCGTCCCAGTCGATCTCGGCCAGGCCGCGCACCATCAGCACCGCCACATAGCACAGGGCCGGAGCGGTGGCATAGGCCGGCACCACCCCGGCCAGGGGCGCGAGGAAGAGGGCGGCCAGGAACAGCAGGGCCACCACCACGGCGGTGAGGCCGGTGCGGCCGCCGACGGAGGTGCCGGCGGCGGACTCGATGTAGGCGGTAGTGGAGGAGGTGCCCAGGGCAGCGCCGGCCAGGATGGCGCCAGAGTCGGCCAGCAGGGCCTTCTTCAGACGCGGCAGGCGGCCCTCGGCGTCGAGCAGGCCGGCCCGGTGGCAGACGCCGATGAGGGTGCCGGAGGCGTCGAACAGTTCCACCAGGAAGAAGGTCATGACCACGGTCAGCAGGCCGGCGTGGAAGGCGCCTTCCAGGTCCATCTGCAGGAAGGTGGGGGCGATGCTGGGCGGCATGGCGACGATGCCGTTGAAGGGCGTCAGACCCAGCAGCATGGAGGTGGCGGTGACCGCCAGGATGCTGATGATGATGGCGCCGGGAACGCGGCGCTGCTCCAGGGCCAGGATCAGGATGAAGCCGCCGATGGCCAGCAGGGCGCCCGGCTGGTGCAGGTCTCCCAGGGTCAGCAGGGTGGCCGGATGGGCGGTGATGAGACCGGCGTTCTTGAGGCCGATGATGGCCAGGAAAAGGCCGATGCCGGCGGAGATGGCGTACTTGAGGGAGCGGGGAATGGCATTGACGATGGCCTCCCGCAGGCGGAACAGGCTAATCAGCACGAACAGGCAGCCGGAGATGAAAACGGCGCCCAGGGCCGTCTGCCAGGGGAAGTGCATGCCGCCGACGACGGTGAAGGCGAAATAGGCGTTGAGGCCCATGGCCGGGGCCAGGGCGATGGGGTAGTTGGCGTAGAGCCCCATGATGGCCGAGCCGAGGGCGGCGGCCAGGCAGGTGGAGACGAACACCGCCTCCCGGGGCATGCCGGCGGCCGAGAGAATGTCCGGGTTCACGAAAATGATGTAGGCCATGGTGAGGAAGGTGGTGATCCCCGCCATGAGCTCGGTGCGAGCGGTGGTGCCGTGGGCAGACAGTTGGAAGTAGCGTTCCAGCATCGGAAGAATCCTGGAAGATCGACGGCAGGAGGCCGTCGCCGGTGGAAGGAAGGGGTGGGTGGGCCCCGGCGGCGCGGGGCCGCCGGGGCAGGGCTTCAGCTGAGGCTCATTCCTTGCCGCAGCACTGCTTGTACTTCTTGCCGCTGCCGCAGGGGCAGGGATCGTTGCGGCCTACCTTGTCGCCGTCGCGGCGCTGGGTGGCCGGGTTGCGCTTGGCCAGCCAGAAGCGGTGGATTTCGGCCACGGCCAGGGGCAGGTCGTCCTGGCACTGCTTTTCCATGTCGGCCTTTTCCTTGCCGTCGGGCCATTCCTCGCCGTGCTCCTTGGCGGCGGCCTCGGCTTCGCCGGTCAGCACCATGAAGGGGAACAGGCGCTCATCCAGCCATTCCAGTTCCTCTTCGTCGGCGATGGCGTCGAACCAGTCTTCCGGCGCCGCATCCACGCCCAGCAGGTAGGCGGAACACCAGGGGGCGAAATCGCTGGGGGCGTCGTCCCCTTCCTCCTGGCCGTAGAGCAGCAGCACGGGAGGCTCGCCGGAGTTGAGCAGCTCGGCCTGGCCGGCGGCAAAGCGGCGCAGCAGGCCGGTCAGTTCCTGGCCGGCGGGGCTGGCGGCGGCTTCGTCGCTGCCCAGGACCTCGGCCAGCCATTCTTCTTCGGGCACCGGCACCGGGCCGCCCAGGGTGGCGCAGAGGTAGCCCTGGATTTCGTCCAGGCGCAGGGTGTCTTCCAGGGCCGGGTCGTCCAGCAGGACTTCCAGACGGTCCAGGTCGGCATCGTTGAGCGGGGTGGGGGGAGTGGTGGTCATGGTGAGGTCTCAGGGTTTGATTTCAGTGGAATCCGGGTGCAACAAATCGGTCGTGTGGGGCCTTGGCCGGGGCTGGTCTGCCGGCGGCGGTGTCGTGCGGCAGGGCGGAAAACCGGACATGTCGCCTGCCACGCCGAGGCGCTTCAGGCGGGGCGCCGCACTGCCGTTGCCTGAATGAAACTGTCGGCGGACGGCCAGTTTTTGCTGCTGCCCGGCCCGGTCCCGGTTTCTGCCGGTGAAAAAGGACCGGGGCATGATGGCGGGGTAGTTCGTCCGCCACAGGCAAAATGCTATTATACGCGCCCATGTATGTGGATTCCGGGGCGCCCGCAGTCTTTTCTGGCGCCCTTTTCGTTTCATTTGGATTAACGAGAAACGCGATCCGGGCTTTTCGGGGGAAAAACCAAGTTTTCTCCTCCGGCCGACCCGCCGATGCGCCTGACCCGCCGATGCGCCTGACCAAGCTCAAACTTGCCGGCTTCAAATCCTTTGTCGATCCCACCATGGTGGCCCTGCCGGGGCAGCTGGTGGGCGTCGTCGGCCCCAACGGCTGCGGCAAGTCCAACATCATGGACGCGGTGCGCTGGGTGCTGGGGGAGTCCAAGGCCTCGGAGCTGCGCGGCGAGTCCATGCAGGACGTCATCTTCAACGGCTCCTCCAACCGCAAGCCGGTGTCCCGGGCCTCCGTCGAGCTGATCTTCGACAATTCCCTGGGCCGGGCCATGGGCCAGTGGAGCCAGTACGCCGAACTGTCGGTGAAGCGGGTGCTGACCCGTTCCGGCCAGTCCGACTACCTGATCAACAACATCAAGGTCCGCCGCAAGGACATCACCGACCTGTTCCTGGGCACCGGCCTGGGCCCCCGGGCCTACGCCATCATCGGCCAGGGCATGATCTCCCGCATCATCGAGGCCAAGCCCGACGAGTTGCGGGTGTTCCTGGAAGAGGCCGCCGGCGTCACCCGCTACAAGGAACGGCGCAAGGAAACCGAAGGTCGCCTGGCCGACACCCGGGAAAACCTGCTGCGGGTGGAGGACATCCGTCTCGAGCTGGCCGGCCAGATGGAGCGCCTGGAAGCCCAGGCCGCCGTGGCCCGCCAGTACCACCAGCTGAACGACGAACTGACCCTGAAGCAGCAGGTGCTGTGGGTGCTGCGGCGCAACGAGGCCAAGGCCGAGCAGCAGCGCTTCGCCATGGAAATCGAGCGGGCCGGCACCGACCTGGAAGGCCAGACCGCCGCCCTGCGCGACATCGAGGCCCAGCTGGAAGCCTCCCGGGAAGCCCATTTCGCCGCCAGCGACGGCGTGCACCAGGCCCAGAGCGACCTCTTCGCAGTCAATGCGGACGTGGCCCGGCTGGAAACGGAAATCCGCCACCAGCGCGAATCCGGCGTGCAGCTGGAATCCCGTCTGGCCCAGCTGGAAGGCGAGCAGCAGCACTGGCAGGAACAGGCCGAGCGCCTGGACATGGACGAGGAACGCTGGCGCGAACTGCAACTGGTGGCCGAAGGCCGCCAGGAACAGGCCCAGATGAAGCTGGAGGCCCGCCAGGAACGCCTGCCCATGGCCGAGGAGGCCCAGGCGGCGGCCCAGGAGGCCCTCAACCAGCAGCGGGCCGAGATGGCCAAGGTGGAGCAGGCACTGCAGGTGGAACAGACCCACCGCAGCCATGCCGAGCGCACCCTGCAAAGCATCGCCCAGCGCCGCGACCGCATGGAGCAGGAGCGGGAAAGCCTGGCCGATCCGGATACCAGCGAGCTGGACCTGAAGACCGAGGAACTGGCCGAACAGCAGGAGCGCCTGATCGCCCTGCAGGACAAACTGGGCGCCGCCCAGGGGGAACTGCCCCAGCTCGAGGCCCGTCGCCGCGAGTTGCTGGAGGAAGTGCAGGCAGCCGTGAAGGACGTGGCCGACGTGCGCGCCCGCCGCGCCGCCCTGGAACAGTTGCAGGACCGGGTCCAGTCCGGCGGCAAGGTGGGTGAATGGCTGTGCCGTCACGGTCTGGAAAGCCGCACCCCCCTGTGGAAGCGCCTGGAAGTGGACGCGGGCTGGGAAGACGCGGTGGAAGCCGTGCTGCGCGAACGCCTCAACGCCGTTTCCCTGGAAGACCCGGCGGCCCTGGCCGCCCTGGTGGACGACAAGCCGGCGGGCAAGCTGACCCTGCTCCTCTCCGGCGCCGCCGAAGCCCCGGCCGGCGGCCTGCTGGGCCGCATCCGCTGCCATGAGCCGGCCCTGGCCGGCGTCCTGGCCGACTGGCTGCACGGCATCGACGGCGTGGACAGCATGGAGGCGGCCCTGCAGCGGCGCGCCAGCCTGGCCCCCGGCCAGCTGCTGGTGACCCGGGAAGGCCATCTGCTGAGCCGCCACAGCCTGACCCTGTTCGCCCCCGATTCGGCCGAACACGGCCTGCTGGAACGCCAGCGGGAAATCGAGGCCCTCGCCGCCGCTCTGGACGACAAGCAACTGGCGGTGGAAACCGCCCAGGCCCGCCTGGCCGAAGTGGAAGAACGCATCGCCGCCGGCCAGAGCGACAGCCAGAACCTGCGCCGCCGCACCCAGGAACAGCAGGACCGCATCCACACCCTGCAGATGGAAGTGATGCGGCAGAACCAGATTCTCGAGCGCATCCGGGAGCGCCACGCCCAGATCGAACAGGCCGCGGCCGAACTGGCGGCGGAAGAGGAGGTGGAGCAGGAGCGCCTCTTCATCGCCGACGAGGCCATCGCCCAGCAGCGGGAAAACCTGGACGCCCTCCATGCCCGCTTCGCCGGCGTGCGGGCCCGCCTGGAAGAGGCGGACCGGGCCCTGCGCGAGGAACGGGAAGCCCTGGCCAACGTGGAGCGGGAACACCGGGAAGCCCAGTTCTCCCTGCGCGAGGCCGAAGGCAAGCTGGCCGAAGTGGCCAACAACCGGGTCATGTCCCAGCGCCAGCTGCAGCGCATCGCCGACGACCTGGCCCAGTGCCGCCAGACCCGGGAAAACCTCCAGGTCGAGATTCTCGAACCCAAGCTGCAGGAAGCCCTGGAGCAGCGCGTGCTGCGCGAGCAGGCCCTGGCGGCCCAGCGGGAGGCCATGGAAAACGCCACCCAGGCCCTGCGCCAGCTGGAAGAGCAGCGTCTGAAGATCGAGCAGGGCCTCAACCCCATGCGCGACCGGGTCGGCGAACTGCGCCTCAAGGAACAGGCGGCGGCCCTCAATGTGGAACAGCTCACCGCCCAGCTGCTGGAAGCCGGCGCCAACGAGGAAGTCCTGGCGGAACAGGCCCAGGCCTTCGCCGGCACCAAGGCCAGCAGCCTGCAAAGCTCCATCGGCAGCCTGCAGAAGGCCATCCTGGAACTGGGGGCGGTGAACCTGGCGGCCCTGGAGGAACTGGAATCGGCGACCCAGCGCAAGCAGTTCCTCGACGACCAGGCGGAAGACCTGAACACCGCCATGGAAACCCTGGAAAACGCCATCCGCCGCATCGACAAGGAAACCCGGGACCTGCTGCAGGCCACCTACGACACGGTGAACCGGCACTTCGGCGAACTGTTCCCGACCCTCTTCGGCGGCGGCGAGGCCCGGCTGGTGATGACCGGCGACGAGATCCTCGATGCCGGCGTGCAGATCACCGCCCAGCCCCCGGGCAAGAAGAACGCCACCATCCATCTGCTCTCCGGCGGCGAGAAGGCCCTCACCGCCATCGCCCTGGTGTTCGCCATGTTCCAGCTCAACCCGGCGCCCTTCTGTCTGCTCGACGAAGTGGATGCGCCCCTGGACGATTCCAATACCGAGCGCTTTGCCGAGATGGTCAAGCGCATGTCTGCCAATACCCAGTTTTTGTTCATCAGCCACAACAAGATCGCCATGGAAATGGCCCAGCAACTGGTGGGCGTGACCATGCAGGAATCCGGGGTGTCCCGGATCGTCGAGGTGGATATCGCCGAGGCCCTGCGCATGCGCGAACAGGTGGCCGCATGACCCCGATGGAAAAGGAAAAGCCATGACCGAATTGCATATTGGCCTGTTGGCTTTCGGCGGCGTCGCCGTGGTTGGCGTGCTGGCCTACAACAAGTGGCAGGAGCGCAAGCACCGCCAGGTGGCCGAGCAGATGCTGCGCCCCAGCGACGAGGACGTGCTGCTCGACGGCGAGGAGGATGCCGTGGAGGAAGAGGGCGAGGAGGAATACGCCGTCCTCATCCAGCGTGACGAAAACGGCGAGATCATCCGCGCGCCCCAGCTGGCCCAGCGCAAGGAGCCGGTGTTCGAGGCAGAGGCGGATCCGGCTCCGGCCGCGCGCCAGGAACCGGTGTTCAACTTCGACGACGAACCGGCCCCGGCGGCCGAACCCGTTTATGCCGCCGAAGCACCCCGGACCGCCGCCAAGGCCACGCCCCAATCCGCCCTGGACTTCGATGCCGAGCCTGCCCTGGCGGTGAAGCCCGCTGCGCCTGCCTTCGCCGCGACACAGGCCCAGGGTGCCCTGTCCATCGACCCGATCGCCATGCCCCTGCGGGAAGCCGCGCCGGCCGTGGCTGCGCGGGCACCCGCCAGCGAGATGCCGGCCCCGGGCGAAGCCGAGGCCCCCCGCACCCTGATGGCGCCGGCCCTGCCCACCTTCCTGCTCTCTCCGGCCGCCGACTACATCGTGGCCCTGGAAACCGTGGATTTCATTCCCGCCGGCCAGTTCATGCAGTCCCAGCGGGAAGCCCTGCTGCGCATCGGCAAGCGGGTCACCTGGGTCGGCCTCAACGAAGGCAGCGGCGAGTGGGAAGTGATGGACGAGAACAGTCCCCAGGAGTACCGCCGCCTGCGCATCGGCGTGCAGCTGGCGGACCGCCGCGGCGCCATTTCCGACGCCGAGCTGTCCATCTTCCACACCGCCATGCGCCAGCTGGCCGAGGAATTCATGGCCGTGGCCGACCTGCCGACCCGCAAGTCGGCCCTGGAAGACGCCTACGAACTGGACCGCTTCTGCGCCGACGTGGATATCCAGATCGGCATCAACGTGGTGGCCGTGGGCCAGCTCTTCCCCGGCACCAAGATCCGCGCCCTGGCCGAAGCCGCCGGCATGGTGCTGGAAGCCGACGGTGCCTTCGTCCGCCGTGACGACGACGGCCGGGTGCTGTACACCCTCAGCCACCAGAGCCAGCAGCCCTTCACCGCCGAGGCCATGAAGACCCC
Source organism: Azospira sp. I09 (assembly GCF_009177135.1). NCBI lineage: Bacteria > Pseudomonadati > Pseudomonadota > Betaproteobacteria > Rhodocyclales > Rhodocyclaceae > Azospira > Azospira sp. I09. The sequence continues at coordinate 679,403 of NZ_AP021844.1, forward strand.
CTCCTGCCACGGCCTGACCTTCCTCCTGGATGTGCCCCGGGTGCCCAACGGCGACCGGGTCTTCAACCAGATGGGCGACCTGGCCCGCCGCTTCGCCGATTCCCTGCACGGAGTGGTGGTGGACGACAACCGTCAGCCTCTGACCGAGGCCCTGCTGGAGCCCATCCGCAAGCAGGTGGCCCAGTACCAGGGCGCCATGGCCCAGCGCGGCCTGGTGGCCGGCGGTTCCCTCTCCCTGCGCCTGTTCGCCTGATGCCGGTGGGGGAAGTCGCCCGGGCCCGGGCCGAGGCCCTGCGGGCCGAGCTGGAAAGCCACAACCACGCCTATTACGTGCTCGATGCGCCGACGGTCCCGGACGCGGAATACGACCGCCTGTTCCGGGAACTGCAGGCCCTCGAAGCCGAGTATCCCGAGCTCCTCAGCGCCGATTCGCCGACCCAGCGGGTGGGCGGCAAGCCCCTGGACAGCTTCCCCAGCGTCAGCCATGCGGTGCCCATGCTCTCCATCCAGACCGAGACGGATACGGAGCCCAGCGGCGCCTTCAATTTCGACGCCAGGGTGCGCAAGGAGCTGGAGCTGGAGGAGGGCGCGGCGCCGGTGGAATACGCCGCCGAGCTGAAGTTCGATGGCCTGGCGGTGAGCCTGCGCTACGAGCACGGCGTGCTCGTCCAGGGGGCCACCCGGGGCGACGGCGCCAGCGGCGAGGACGTCACCCAGAACCTGCGCACCGTGCGCTCCATCCCCCTGCGCCTGCAGGGCCCGGCGGCAAGCCTGCCACCCCTGCTGGAAGTGCGGGGCGAGGTGTACATGCGCCGGGACGACCTGGCCCGCTACAACGAAAAGGCCCTGGCCCGGGGCGACAAGACCCTGGTCAATCCGCGCAACGGCGCGGCCGGCAGCATCCGCCAGCTGGACCCGGCCATCGCCGCCAGCCGCCCCCTCAATTTCTTCGCCTACGGCATCGGCGCCGTCTCCGGATGGACGCTGCCCGCCACCCATGCCGGCCTGCTCGACGCCCTGGCCGCCTTCGGCCTGCCCGTGTGCCAGCACCGGGACGTGGTGCGGGGCGCCGCCGGCCTGGCCGATTTCCACCGGCGCATGGGCGCCCTGCGGGACAGCCTGCCCTTCGACATCGACGGCGTGGTGTACAAGGTCAATTCCCTGGAACTGCAGGCCCGCCTCGGCTTCCGCTCCCGGGAGCCGCGCTGGGCCGTGGCCCACAAGTATCCGGCCCAGGAGGCCCTGACCGTGGTCGAGGCCATCGACATCCAGGTCGGCCGCACCGGCGCCCTGACTCCCGTGGCCCGGCTGCAGCCGGTCTTCGTCGGCGGCGTCACGGTGACCAACGCCACCCTGCACAACGAGGACGAAATGGCCCGCAAGGGCGGCCTCTGCATCGGCGACACGGTCATCGTGCGCCGGGCCGGCGACGTCATCCCCGAAGTGGTGGGGGTGGTGGCCGAGCGCCGTCCCACCGGCGCCACGCCCTTCCAGATGCCCCGCAGCTGCCCGGTGTGCGGCTCCCATGTGGTGAAGGAGGAGGGCGAGGCGGTGGCCCGCTGTTCCGGCGGCTTCGCCTGCCGGGCCCAGCGCATCCAGGCCATCCTGCACTTCGCCGGGCGCCGCATGATGGACATCGAGGGCCTGGGGGAGCGCTATGTGGAGCGGCTGGTGGAGTTCGACCTGATCCACGGCGTTGCCGACCTCTACCGCCTGACCCTGGCCGACCTGCTGGAAATGAAGCGCCTTGCCGACGAGCGGGATGGCGTCACGCCGGAGACGGTGAAGCAGGGCCAGATCGCCACCCGCTGGGCGGAGAACCTGCTGGCCGGCATCGCTGCCAGCAAGACGCCGCCCCTGGCCCGGCTGCTGTTCGCCCTGGGCATTCGCCACGTCGGCGAATCCACGGCCAAGACCCTGGCCGACTGGCTCGGCTCCCTGGCCGTGGTGCGCCGGGCTCCGGCGCCCCTGCTGGCGGCCCTGCCGGATATCGGCGCCACCGTGGCTACGGCCATTGCCGACTTCTTCGCCGAACCCCACAATGCCGCCGCCGTGGATGCCCTGCTGGCGGCCGGTGTGGCGCCGGCCGACGAACATGCCCCCAGCCCCGAGCTGGGCGGCCGCCTGGGCTGGACCGAACTCTACGCAGCCCTCGGCATTCCCCGCCTGACGCCGGTGCGGGCGCGCCAGCTCGCCGACCTGGTGCCTGAAGGCGAGGGACTGGCGGCCCTGGCACCCGGCTGCCTGGAACTGGCGGCCCTGCCCGCCGAGGTGGCGACCGCGGTGCTGGCCTGGCTGGAGGAGGAGGGCAACCGCGCCCGCCTGACGGCCCTGGCGATCCTGCGGCGGGAACTGCTGGCGGCCCTGCCGGCCCAGGCCCTGGGGCCCCGGCCCCTGGCGGGCATGACCTTCGTCCTCACCGGCACCCTGCCGACCCTGAAGCGGGACGAGGCCAAGGCCCGCATCGAGGCCCAGGGCGGCAAAGTCAGCGGCTCGGTGTCGAAGAAGACCGATTATGTGGTGGCCGGCGAGGAAGCCGGCTCCAAGCTGGAAAATGCCTTGAAACTGGGGGTGCCCGTGCTCGACGAGACGGCCCTCCTGAATCTGCTGAATGAGGAAAAATCCAATGAAAAAAGTGCGTAAGGCCGTCTTCCCCGTGGCCGGCCTGGGAACCCGCTTCCTGCCGGCGACCAAGGCCAGTCCCAAGGAAATGCTGCCCATCGTGGACAAGCCCCTGATCCAGTACGCGGTGGAAGAGGCCTGTGCCGCCGGCATCACCGACATGATCTTCGTCACCGGCCGCAGCAAGCGGGCTATCGAGGACCATTTCGACAAGGCCTACGAACTGGAGAAGGAACTGGCCGAGCGGGGCAAGACCGAAATGCTCAAGTTCGTGCAGGACATGCTGCCCAAGTCCATGAACTGCATCTACATCCGCCAGCCCGAGGCCCTGGGCCTGGGCCATGCCGTGCTGTGCGCGGCGCCGGTGGTGCAGGACGAGCCCTTCGCCGTGATCCTGGCCGACGACCTGCTGGACGGCGAGACGCCGGTGATGAAGCAGATGGTGGACACCTACGACTACTACCATTGCTCCGTGCTGGGGGTGCAGGACGTGCCCCGGGCCGACACCAAGAGCTACGGCATCGTGGACGCCAAGCCGGTGGCCGAGCGCCTGGAGCAGATCGCCGCCATCGTCGAGAAGCCCAAGCCCGAGGAGGCCCCTTCCACCCTGGCGGTGGTCGGGCGCTACATCCTGACGCCGCGCATCTTCCACCACCTGGAGCGCATCGGCAAAGGCTCCGGCGGCGAAATCCAGCTCACCGACGGCATCGCCTCCCTGCTCTCGGAAGAGCAGGTGCTGGCCTACCGCTATGCCGGCACCCGCTACGACTGCGGCTCCAAGCTGGGCTATCTGCAGGCCACGGTGGACCTGGGCCGGCGCCATCCCGAAGTGGGGGCCGCCTTCGGCGCCTATCTCGATTCCCTGAAATAAGAAGGAGCAGCCCATGGCTACCCGCGAAGAAGCCCTGGCCCTGCTGGCCCGGGGAGAACTGGTCCATTCCGCCGAAACCGTGTCCGCCGCCGTGGACCGGGTGGCGGCGGAAATCACCGCCCGCCTGGGGGAGAGCAATCCCCTGATCCTCTGCGTCATGACCGGCGGCGTGGTCTTTGCCGGCCAGTTGATGGCCCGCCTGCCGTTCCCGGCGGACTTCGACTACCTGCATGCCACCCGCTACGGCCAGGATACGGCCGGCGGCGCCCTGTCCTGGCGCGCCGCGCCCTGGACCAGCGTCAAGGACCGCACCGTGCTGGTGGTGGACGACATCCTGGACGAAGGCGTGACCCTGGCGGCCATCAAGGACCGCCTGCTGCACCAGGGGGCCAAGGCCGTCTATCTGGCGGTGGCGACGGACAAGGAAAACGGCAAGAATAAGCCCGTGACTGCCGATTTCGCGGCCCTCAAGGTGCCCGACCGCTTCGTCTTCGGCTACGGCATGGATGCCTACGGCGCCTGGCGCAACCTGCCGGCCATCTACGCCCTCAAGGACGAGTAATCCCGGCGGCGGCCTTCGCCGTCACCGGCCAATCTTCGGAGTTTTCCCGCAATGCTTGCAATCATCGGCGGCAGTGGCCTGACCCAGCTGGCCAACCTGGACATTTCCCACCGGGAAATCGTCCGCACCCCCTACGGCGAGCCCTCCGGGCCCGTCACCTTCGGCAATATCTGCGGCCAGCCCGCCATGTTCGTCGCCCGCCACGGCTACGGCCACACCATTCCGCCCCACGAGGTGAATTACCGCGCCAACCTGTGGGCCCTGTGGTCGAAGAAGGCCACGGCCATCGTCTCCGTGGCTTCCGTCGGCGGCATCCGCGGCGACCTGGCCCCCGGCGACATCGTCGTGCCGCACCAGATCATCGACTACACCTGGGGCCGCCGTTCCACCTTCCACGAAGGCGACGGCTGTACCGTGACCCACGTGGATTTCACCCATCCCTACGACGAACTGCTGCGCAACCAGATTCTCACCGCCGCCTCCATGATCGGCGAGGAGGTGCGCATGGGCGGCGTCTATGCCGCCACCCAGGGGCCGCGCCTGGAGACGGCCGCCGAAATCAACCGCATGGAGCGGGACGGTGCCGACCTGGTGGGCATGACCGGCATGCCCGAAGCGGTGCTGGCCCGGGAACTGGACCTGCCCTATGCCGCCATCAACGTGGTGGCCAACTACGCCGCCGGCCGCGGCGAGAGCCGGGACGGCATCCACTTCGAGTCCATCGAGGACGTGCTGCAGAACGCCATGGGGCGGGTGCGGGGCATCATCGAGCAGCTGGTCGCCAACCACGGCGCCCGGGACTGACCATGGCCGCCGGCGTCGCCCGTCCCGTCCTGCGCATGGGCCATCCGGTGCTGCGGCAGCGGGCCCGGGAAATCACCGAGTTCGGCACTCCGGCCCTGGCCGCCCTGATTGCGGACATGGAAGCGACCATGGTGGCGGAGGGCGGCGTCGGCCTGGCGGCGCCCCAGATCGGCGTGGACCTGCGCCTGGTGGTGTTCGGCTTCGACAGCAGCGAACGCTATCCGGAGGCCCCGGCCATTCCCTTCACGGTGCTGCTCAATCCGCAGCTGGAGCCCCTCGGCAGCGAGGAGGAAGAGGGCTGGGAAGGCTGCCTTTCCCTGCCCGGCATGCGCGGCTGGGTGCCCCGCTGGAAGCGCCTGCGCTATAGCGGCTTCACCCCCGGGGGAGAGCCCCTGGAGCGGGTGGTGGAAGGTTTCCACGCCCGGGTGGTGCAGCACGAGTGCGACCATCTGGACGGCCTGCTCTATCCGGCCCGCATCCGGGACTTTTCCCGCTTCGGCTTCATCGAGGAGTTGTTTCCCGAGGGCCCCGGCACGGGGGCGGAGGATTAAAAAAAGGAGGCCGCGGCCTCCTTTTTTCTTGGCGCAGTCCGCCGCCTGTACTCTGGCCTAGACCTGCAGCATTTCCAGCAATTCCGTTTCCAGACGGATGCGCTTGCTGCTCTGGTCCAGGTCGCCGCCGGAAACGAGGAAGGTATCCTCGGCCCGTTCGCCCAGGGTGGCGATTTTCGCCGTCTGCAGCCCGGCGCCGTGCCGGGCCAGGGTCTGGGCAACGGAGAAGAGCAGGCCAGGACGGTCGGCGGCGACGATGGAGAGGACGCAGTGGCCCCGGTCGTCGGGCAGCAGGCTGACCTGGGGCGCGATGGGGAAGTGCCGCACCTGGCGGGACAGGCGGCCGGTGGGCGGTGCCTCCGGCGGCCCCGGGTGGAGCAGGGCCTCGGTCAGCTCGTGTTCCACATAGCTGGCCATTTCCCGCGGAATCTCCCGGTTGGAGACATCGAGCAGGATGAAGCTGTCCAGGGCGTAGCCGTGGCGGGTGGTGTGGATCTTGGCATCGACGATGTTGAAGCCGGCGCGGCCGAAGAAGCCGCAGAGGCGGGCGAAGAGGTCCGGCTGATCCCGGGTGTAGACCATCACCTGCAGGGTCTCGGTGGCCTCGCTGCAGTCCTGGATCTGGCGCAGGCGGGCCTTCACCAGGGGCTCGTCGTGGTGGATGCGGTAGTGCAGGCAGCGGGTGTGCCAGGCGATTTCCTCGGCCGAGTGGCGCAGGAAATAGACCGTGTCCAGCTGCTTCCACAGACCCTGGTGCACCGTGTCGGAGAGGGCGAAGTAGCGCAGCAGGCGCAGGGCCTCCTCCTGGCGCTCCTCGATGACGCCGTGGGGTTCGGGCGTGACGCCCTTTTCCAGCAGGCGCAGGGTCATGCCGTAAAGGTCCTCCAGCAGCTTGCCCTTCCAGGCGTTCCACACCTTGGGGCTGGTGCCCCGGATGTCGGCCACGGTGAGCAGGTAGAGGGCGGTGAGATGGCGTTCATCCCTGACCCGGGCGGCAAAGGCAGCCACCACTTCGGGATCGGTGATGTCCTCCTTCTGGGCCACCTGGGACATGACCAGGTGCTGGCCCACCAGCCATTCCACCAGCTCCGTGTCTTCCGGCGCCAGGCCGTGGTTTTCGCAGAAGGCGCGGGCGTCGGCCATGCCCAGGCTGGAGTGGTCGCCGCCCCGGCCCTTGGCAATGTCGTGGAACAGGGTGGCGATGTAGAGCAGCCAGGGGCGGTCGAAGCCGGCCACCAGGCGGGAGCAGAGGGGGTATTCGTGGGCGAACTCCTCCATGGTGAAGCGGCGCATGTTGCGCATCACCTGGAGGATGTGCTGGTCCACCGTGTAGGCATGGAACAGGTCGTGCTGCATCTGGCCCACCACGGCGCCGAAGGCCGGGATGTAGCGGCCCAGGATGCCGTACTGGTTCATGCGGCGGAATTCGTGGACGATGCCCTGCTTCTGCTGGAAAAGCTTGAGGAAGCAGGCCCGGTTGGCCGGATCGGCGCGGAATTCGTCGTTGATGAGCAGGCGGGCCCGCCACAGGGCGCGCAGGGTGCGGGCGGTCATGCCCTTCAGGTCCGGGTTCTGCTGCAGCAGGAGAAAGGCTTCCAGCAGGGCGCCGGGACGGCGCTGGAAGACTTCTTCGTCGCTGACGTCGAGCAGGCCGTTGGCCTTCTGGAAATTGGCGTCGATGGCTTCGGGGGCCCGTTCCTGGGCCGGGAAGATGGCGGCCCCAATGTTCTGCATGAGGATGATGTTGAGCTGGGTCACCAGCTTGGCGTTGCGGTAGTAACGCTGCATCAGCTGTTCGCTGGAGCGGCGGGTGGGCGTGGCTTCGATTCCCATGTCCGCCGCCATGGGCGTCTGCACGTCGAACAGCAGCCGGTCCTCGCGCCGGCCGGTGAGCAGGTGCAGCCTGACCCGCAGGGTCTCCAGCAGGCCCTGGGCCTCGATCAGGGCCTGGGTTTCCTCGGCGGTGATGAAACCGCCCCGTTCCAGATCCTGCCAGGTTCGGCCCAGGCCGGCCGCCTGGGCCACCCACAGCACCACCTGGAGGTCCCGCAGGCCGCCCGGGCTTTCCTTGAGGTTGGGCTCCAGGGCGTAGGGGGTTTCATGGAAACGGATGTAGCGCTCGTCCTGCTCCAGCTTCTTGGCCTTGAAGAAGGTCTGGGGGTCCAGGGTGGCCGCCAGTCCCTGCTGGAAGCGGCTGAAGAGGGCCTGGTCGCCGCTCAGCAGGCGGGCTTCGATGAGGGCCGTCTGCACCGTGATGTCGCCGGCAGCCTCCTGCAGGCATTCTTCCAGGGTGCGGACACTGTGGCCGATTTCCAGACCGATGTCCCAGAACAGGCCCACCAGCTGTTCCAGCTTGCCCTTCAGGGCCTCGTCGGGCTCCTCCGGCAATAGCAGCAGCAGGTCGATGTCGGAGGCCGGATACAGCTCGCCGCGGCCGTAGCCGCCCACGGCGACCAGGGCCAGGGAGGAGGGGAACTGCTGGTCCTGCCAGATTTGCACCAGCAGTTTGTCGATGTTGCTGCAGCGTTGCCGCAGCAGGGAAGCGGCGTCGCCTTGGGACTGGTAGTCCGACTTCAGCGCCTGCTGCCCTTCCTGCAGCATGGCTTTGTAATGGGCCAGGGGATGGGGAGCGGGGGCGCTGCTGGGCATGGGCTTCAGATCCAGTCGGGTTTGGGGCGGCTGCCGGCGGAGACGGTCAGGGCTTCGTAGCCGGTTTCGGTGACCAGGATGGTGTGTTCCCACTGGGCGGAAAGGCTGCGGTCCTTGGTGACGATGGTCCAGCCGTCGCCCATTTCCTTGATGGCGGCCTTGCCGGCGTTGATCATGGGTTCCACGGTGAAGATCATGCCGGGCTTCAGTTCGATGCCGGTGCCGGCCTTGCCGTAGTGCAGAACCTGGGGGTCTTCGTGGAACTTGCGGCCGATGCCGTGGCCGCAGAATTCCCGGACCACGGAAAAACCGGCATTTTCCGCATATTTCTGGATGGCGGCGCCGATGTCGCCCAGGTGGGCGCCGGGCTTGATCTGGTTGATGCCGATCCACATGCAGTCGTGGGTGATCTCGCACAGGCGCTTGGCCAGGATGGAGCCTTCGCCGACCACGAACATGCGGCTGGTGTCGCCGTGGAAGCCGTCCTTGATGACGGTGATGTCCAGGTTGACGATGTCGCCATTCTTCAGCGGCTTTTCCCCCGGGATGCCATGGCACACCTGGTGGTTGATGGAGGTGCAGATGGACTTGGGGTAGGGCGTGTAGCCCGGCGGGGCGTAGTTGAGGGGGGCGGGGATGCAGCCCTGCACATTGACCATGTAGTCGTGGCAGATGCGGTCCAGTTCGCCGGTGGTGACGCCAGGCTTCACATAGGGGGTGACGTGGTCGAGCACTTCCGCCGCCAGGCGGCAGGCGATACGCATTTTTTCGATTTCGTCGGCGGTTTTGATGATGACGCTCATTGCGGCTCTTTGTCTGATGCGGGTTGAAGGGCGAAGGATATAGAAGGCGCCACCCTTAGGCAATTTTGGCGGCCGGTGGTTCGCCTTGAGTAAAAAGCGATGAAATGCTAAAATCCTGCGGCTTTTCGGCTTCGGTCCATCGAAACCGGGAAGACGGGGCTGGCAAAACTGTTTTGCCAGGCCTGCATGTCATGGAACCGGGTGGTCCGGTTCCGGGCAAATTACTCACATCCGCCTCTATCTAGGGTGCCCGCTTTGCGGGTGGCAGTAGTGGCTTTTAAAGCTGTAATGCGGCGGATGGCGGTTCAACCCTTGAGGAGTTTTATATGTCCGCAACTATGCGTCAGATGCTGGAAGCCGGTGTTCACTTCGGCCACCAAACCCGTTTCTGGAACCCGAAGATGGCTCAGTACATCTTCGGTGCCCGCAACAAGATTCACATCGTCAACCTGGAAAAGACCCTGGCCAAGTACAACGAAGCCATGGCCTTCGTGAAGAAGCTGGCCGCCAACAAGGGCACCATCATGTTCGTCGGCACCAAGCGCCAGGCTCGCGAGATCATCGCCGAAGAAGCTCAGCGCGCCGGCACCCCCTATGTTGACCAGCGCTGGCTGGGCGGCATGCTGACCAACTTCAAGACCGTCAAGCAGTCCATCAAGCGTCTGCAGGATATGGAACAGTCCGTCGAGGACGGCTCCATCGAGCGTCTGGGCAAGAAGGAAGCCCTGATGCAGAAGCGCGAACTGGAAAAGCTGCAGAAGTCCATCGGCGGCATCAAGAACATGGCCGGCCTGCCCGACGCCCTGTTCGTGGTGGACGTGGGCTACCACAAGATCGCCATCACCGAAGCCAACAAGCTGGGCATCCCCGTGATCGCCGTGGTTGATACCAACCACTCCCCCGAAGGCGTGGATTACGTGATCCCCGGCAACGACGACTCCTCCCGCGCCATCCGCCTGTACGCCCGTGGCGTGGCCGATGCCATCCTGGAAGGCCGCAGCATGTCCCTGCAGGAAATCGTGGCTGCCACCGGCGGCGACGACGAGTTCGTTGAAGTGGAAGAAGCTGCCGAGTAATCGGTCCCTTCCGACGCCGCTTCCGAGCGGCGTTTCTGATTCGTTTATGTCAATCCGGAAGGGCGCCTGCGTGGCGCCCTTCCAGTAGCAACCGGAGAAAAAATATGGCGGCAATTACCGCAAGCATGGTGGCTGAACTGCGCGCAAAGACCGATGCGCCGATGATGGAATGCAAGAAGGCCCTGACCGAAGCCGACGGCGACATGGGCAAGGCCGAGGAAATCCTGCGCGTCAAGCTGGGCAACAAGGCTACCAAGGCCGCTGCCCGCGTGACCGCCGAAGGCGTGGTCGGCATCTACATTTCCGCTGACGCCAAGCTGGGCGCCATCGTCGAAGTGAACTGCGAAACCGACTTCGTGGCCAAGAACGACGACTTCCTGGAACTGGTGAAGAACGCCGCCGAACTGGTGGCCACCAAGAACCCGGCCGACGTGGAAGCCCTCTCCGCCCTGGAAGTGGGTGGTCAGAGCCTGGAATCCATCCGTGCCGCCCTGGTCGGCAAGATCGGTGAAAACATGTCCTTCCGCCGCTTCGTGCGCGTGGAAGCCCAGGGCACGCTGGCTTCCTACATCCACGGCGGCGCCAAGATCGGCGTGCTGCTGGACTTGGTGGGCGGCGACGAACAGCTGGCCAAGGACATCGCCATGCACATCGCCGCTTCCAAGCCCAAGGCTCTGGATGCTTCCGGCGTTTCCCAGGAACTGATCGACACCGAGCGTCGCGTCGCCATCGAAAAGGCCCGTGCCGACAACAAGCCCGAAGCCATGCTGGAAAAGATCGCCGACGGCACCGTGCAGAAGTTCCTGAAAGAAGTGACCCTGCTGGCCCAGGTCTTCGTCAAGGCTGAAGACGGCAAGCAGACCATCGAACAGCTGCTGAAGGCCAAGGGTGCCTCCGTGGCCGCTTTCACCCTGTTCATCGTGGGCGAAGGCATCGAGAAGAAGGTCACCGACTTCGCTGCTGAAGTGGCTGCCCAGGCTGCCGCTGCTGCCCAGAAGTAATCTAGCAATCTAAGGATGCCCATGCCCGATACCACTCCCCAGCCGGCCTACAAGCGTATTCTCCTCAAACTCAGCGGCGAGGCCCTGATGGGCTCCGATGCCTACGGCATCAATCGCCAGACGATCTCCGAGATTGTCGCCGAGATCAAGGAAGTGGCTGAACTGGGGGTGGAAATCGGCGTGGTCATCGGCGGCGGCAACATCTTCCGCGGTGTTGCGCCTGCCGCCACCGGCATGGACCGGGCTACCGCCGACTACATGGGCATGCTGGCCACCGTTATGAACGGTCTGGCCCTGCAGGACGCCATGCGCATGGCCGGCCTCAACAGCCGGGTCCAGTCCGCCCTGGATATCGAGCAGGTGGTGGAGCCCTACATCCGGGGCAAGGCCATCCGCTATCTGGAACAGGGCCGCATCGTCATTTTCGCTGCCGGCACCGGCAACCCCTTCTTCACCACCGATACCGCCGCCGCCCTGCGCGGTGCCGAAATCGGCGCCCAGATCGTGCTCAAGGCGACCAAGGTGGACGGCATCTACACTGCCGATCCGAAGAAGGATCCGTCCGCCACCCGTTACGACAAGATCAGTTTCGACGAAGCCATCGCCCGCAATCTGGCGGTCATGGATGCCACTGCATTCGCGCTGTGCCGCGACCAGAAACTGCCGATCAACGTGTTTTCCATCTTCAAGAGCGGCGCCCTGAAGCGGGTGGTGCTGGGTGAAGCGGAAGGCACGCTGGTCTACTGCTGAGGGGAACAGACCATGATTTCCGAAGTCAAGAAGAACACCGAAGCCAAGATGCAGAAGTCCATCGAGGCCTTGAAGAACGACCTCGCCAAGGTCCGCACCGGCCGTGCCCATACCGGCCTGCTGGATCACGTGCAGGTGGATTACTACGGCAGCATGGTGCCGGTTAACCAGGTGGCCAACATCACCCTGGTGGACGCCCGCACCATCGGCGTGCAGCCCTGGGAAAAAGGCATGGGCGCCAAGATCGAAAAGGCCATCCGCGATTCCGATCTGGGCCTCAATCCGGCCGCCCAGGGCGACCTGATCCGCGTGCCGATGCCTCCCCTGACCGAAGAGCGCCGCCGCGACCTGACCAAGGTGGTCAAGGGTGAAGGCGAGAATGCCAAGGTGGCCGTGCGCAACCTGCGCCGGGATGCCAACAACAGCCTGAAGGAGGGCGTCAAGTCCAAGGAGATTTCCGAGGATGACGAGCGTCGCACCCAGGACGACATCCAGAAGCTCACCGACAAATACATTGCCGAAGTGGACAAGCTCGTCGCCCAGAAGGAAGCCGAGCTGATGGCGGTCTGACCGCCATCTTCCCCTTCCGGGAGATTTCACCGGATGTCCATTTTCAAAAGCTCCACCCGGGATATCCCCCGGGCGGCAGCGGTGCCCCGGCACATTGCCATCATCATGGATGGCAATGGCCGGTGGGCCAAAAAGCGTTTCCTTCCCCGTTTTGCCGGTCACACCAAAGGCGTCGAGTCCGTCCGCGACATGGTGCGGGCTTGCCTGGAAAATGGGGTGGAATACCTGACCCTGTTCGCCTTCAGTTCCGAGAACTGGCGCCGTCCCCAGGATGAAGTCAGCCTGCTCATGCAGTTGTTCGTCAAGGCGCTGCAGCAGGAGGTGGAACGGCTGCACAGCAACGGTGTACGCCTGCGCATCGTGGGCGACCTGTCCCGTTTCGATCCCGCCTTGCAGCAACTCATCCGCCAGGGCGAGGAACGCACTGCCGGCAACGAGCGCCTGACCCTGACCATTGCCGCCAACTACGGCGGTCGTTGGGACATCCTGCAGGCGGCCAACCGTCTGGCCCAGGCCTGTCCCGACAAGCTCGGACAGTGGCAGGAAGAGGACCTGGCGCCTTTCCTGGCCATGGCCTATGCCCCGGAGCCGGATCTGTTCATCCGCACCGGGGGCGAGCAGCGCATCAGCAATTTCCTGCTCTGGCAGCTGGCCTACTCGGAATTCTATTTCACCGATACCCTCTGGCCCGAATTCGATACGGCCGCCCTGGAGGCCGCCATTGCTTCCTACCAGCAGCGGGAGCGCCGCTTCGGCCGTACCAGCGAGCAGCTCGCCACCGACACCAAGGGGAACTCCCATGCTTAAGGCCCGGGTCATCACCGCCATTTTCCTGCTGATCGGTTTCCTGGCCGCCCTGTTCCTGCTTTCGCCCCTGGGCTGGACCCTGCTGGCCACCGTTGTCGCCATGCTGGCGGCCTGGGAGTGGGGCGGCCTGATGCGTCTGGTCGGCATCCAGCGGATCGCGGTGGCCTTGCTCCTCGGTGTCCCTTGTACCACCTTGATGCTTGCCCAGCCGGAGGCGCTCGGTCTCTCCGGTAGCCTCGACAAGGGCGCCGCCCTGTCCCTGGCCTGGTGGTTCCTGCTGCCGGCCCTGGGTTTCTGGACCCTGCTGGTGCCCTTGTGGCTGGTGCGGCGCTTTCCCTTGTCGGGGACTGCGTTCGGCCTGCTGACCGGCGCCGTGGTGCTCTTGCCCACCTGGCTGGCCCTGGTCCTGCTGCGTCACCTGGGTCCTTGGGCCCTGCTCGGCATCATGGCCCTGGTCTGGATCGCCGATATTGCCGCCTACTTCACCGGCCGGGCCTTCGGCCGCCGCAAGCTGGCGCCCCAGATCAGCCCGGGGAAGACCTGGGAGGGGGCCTACGGCGCTGTGGCCGGTGTCCTGATCTACGGTCTGGCGGTCTATTTCCTTGCCGGTTCCGCGGTGATCTTGCCTGTGCTGCTCCTGATTCCCACCCTGCTGGTGCTGACCGCGGTCAGCATCATCGGCGACCTGTTCGAGTCCCTGCTCAAGCGCCAGGCCGGCATCAAGGACAGCAGCCAGCTGTTGCCCGGCCATGGCGGCATTCTGGATCGCATCGACAGTCTCACTTCGACCCTGCCTTTGGTGACCCTGCTCTGGCTCGTTCTCTGATCCTTCCGTTTTTTTTGCCGGACTCCCCATGCAGCCCCAGCGTCTCACCATCCTAGGTTCCACCGGCTCCATCGGCGTCAGCACTCTGGACGTCGTCCGCCGCCATCCCCAGCGCTACCGGGTGGTGGCTCTGTGTGCCCACCGGCAGGTGGACAAGCTGGCGGAACAGTGTCGGGAATTCCTGCCATCTTATGCCGTAGTCGGTACCGAGGCTCTGGCCCACGATTTGAGGGGCCGGCTGGCGGGGCTCTCCATCGAGGTGCTGCACGGTCCCCAGGCCTTGTGCCAGATGGCGGAGCTGGCGGAGGTGGATGCGGTCATGGCCGCCATCGTCGGCGCAGCCGGTCTGGCGCCCACCCTGGCCGCGGTCCGTTGCGGCAAGAAAGTGCTGCTGGCCAACAAGGAAGCCCTGGTCATGGCCGGGCCGGTATTCATGGCTGCAGTGGCCCGGCATGGCGCCACGTTGCTGCCTATCGATAGTGAACATAACGCTATTTTTCAATCACTTCCGATTAATTTCTCAAGTGATTTGTCAAAAAATGGGGTGCGTCGGATTCTGCTCACCGCCTCCGGCGGGCCGTTCCGCAACGCCACGGCAGAGAGTCTCGAATCGGTCACGCCGGATCAGGCTTGCGCCCATCCCAACTGGGTCATGGGGCGGAAGATTTCAGTGGATTCGGCTTCCATGATGAACAAGGGCCTGGAGGTGATCGAGGCCCACTATCTGTTCAACGTGGCCGCCGACAAGATCCAGGTGGTGATCCATCCCCAGAGCGTCATCCATTCCCTGGTGGAGTATGTGGATGGCTCGGTGCTGGCCGAACTGGGCAACCCGGACATGCGCACTCCGATCGCCCACGCACTGGCCTTTCCCGAGCGTATCGAGTCCGGGGTCGGCCCTCTCGACCTGTTCCAGGTTGGCCGGCTGGATTTCCAGGAGCCCGACAACCGGCGTTTCCCCTGCCTCTCCCTGGCCTATCGGGCTCTGGCGGAGGAGGGCAGTGCCCCGGCCCTGCTCAACGCTGCCAACGAAGTGGCAGTGGAGGCATTCTTGGCCGGCGCCATCGGTTTTACCGCCATTCCCCGCGTCATTGAGGCGACCCTCGATGCCATTCCCACGGTCGCCGTGGGCAGTCTTGACGACGTGATGGGCGCCGATGCGCAGGCCCGAGCCAAGGCCAGGGAACTGTTGGCCCGGGAATCGCTGCGGTGAGCAACTTCCTTTTCTACCTGGCGGCATTCGCCGTCGTCCTCGGTGTCCTGATCGTGGTGCACGAACTGGGACATTATTGGGTCGCCCGGCTCTGCGGCGTGAAAGTCCTGCGCTTTTCCATCGGTTTTGGACGGCCAATTTTTTCGCTGTTCTCCGGGGCGGACCGTACCGAATGGGCCGTCGGTGCCTTCCCGCTGGGCGGCTACGTCAAGATGCTCGACGAGCGGGAGGCTCCCGTGGCGGCCCAGGAACTGCACCGGGCCTTCAACGTGCAGCCGGTGGGCAAGCGCATGGCCATTGTGGCGGCGGGCCCCCTGGCCAACCTGCTGCTGGCGGTCCTGATTTACTGGGGGCTTTTCTATAGCGGCACCGAAGAACTGCGCCCCATCCTGGGGGTACCACCGGCCGCCTCTGCGGCTGCCGAGGCGGGTATTCAAAACGGCGAAGTGGTGGTCCGGGTGGATGGCCGGCCGGTGCAGACCTGGCAGGATTTCCGCTGGGAACTGCTGCAGTCCAGCGTCAATAAGTCCGCCGGGGCCGAAGGTGTAGAGTCCGATCCCGGCTATGTGAGCATCGAGGTCCAGGACGCCCGTCAGCAAATCGTATTCCGGCGCCTCAACCTGGCACCCTTGAGGGAGCAGGGTTACGAGGGGGATCCGCTGGGGCTCCTGGGGGTGAATTTTTTCCGGCCCCAGCTGGCGCCGGTGTTCGGCAAGGTGACGCCCGGCAGTCCGGCGGAGGCCGCGGGGCTCCTGAGTGGTGATAGGGTGCTGGCGGTGGATGGCGTGGCCATCGAATTCTGGTCGGATGTGGTGCAGAAAATCCGCAATGCGCCGGACCAGCCTCTGCGCCTGAGCATTCTTCGCGACGATGCCCGGCTGGAAATCAGTGTCGTGCCGGAAGGCTATGGGGATCGCGGCGCCAGGATCGGGCGCATCGGCGTCGGCGTGCGCGATGCGGGTCCCAGCCGCGACGAGTTGACGGTCACGGTGCGCTACGATGTGCTGACCGCCTTGTCCAAGGCGGTGGAGGAAACCTGGGAAAAATCCTCCTTCAGCCTGGTGATGATGGGCAAGATGCTGACGGGAGAGGTGTCCTGGCGCAATCTCAGCGGTCCGGTCACCATCGCCGATTACGCGGGTCAATCGGCTCGCATGGGGATCGACTACTACCTCAAGTTTTTGGCCCTGGTCAGCATCAGTCTGGGCATCCTCAATCTGCTCCCCGTGCCGGTGCTGGATGGCGGGCATTTGATGTATCATATGATTGAGATTATCAAGCGAGGGCCAGTCTCGGAGCGGTTCATGGAGATTGGTCAACAAATCGGGCTGGCGCTGCTTTTGTTGCTCATGGCGTTTGCCTTCTACAACGACATCAACCGATTGATTTCCGGCTGAATATGAACAAAAACCTGTTGGCAGGGGTTGTTGCGGCGCTTTTCGCTTCTGCGGCCCAAGCCTTCGACCCGTTTGTGGTCAAAGATATCCGTGTTGAAGGTATTCAGCGTACCGAAGCCGGTACCGTATTCAGCTACCTGCCGCTCCGCGTCGGCGACACCCTGAATGACGAGCGTGCTGCCCAGGCCATCAAGGCCCTGTTCGCCACCGGCTTTTTCAAGGATGTTCGCATCGAGGTTGATGGCGATGTCATGGTCCTGGTGCTGGAAGAGCGCCCTGCCATCTCCCAGATCGATTTTGTCGGCCTCAAGGAGTTCGACAAGGACCAATTGAAGAAGGGCCTGAAGGACGTCGGTCTGGCCGAGTCCCGCATCTTCGACCGGGCCCTGCTGGACAAGGCGGAGCAGGAGTTGAAGCGCCAGTATCTCTCCCGCGGCAAATACGCGGTGGAAATCAAGACCACCGTGACGCCCCTGGAGCGGAACCGGGTTGCCATCAACTTCACCATCGACGAAGGCGACGCGGCCAAGATCAAGCAGATCAACATCGTCGGCAACCAGGCCTTCAAGGAAAAGGAACTGCTGGAACTCTTCCAGTTGCAGACGCCTGGCTGGCTGACCTGGTATACCAAGAACGATCAGTATTCCAAACAGAAGCTTTCCGCCGACCTGGAAAACCTC
Organism: Azospira sp. I09; assembly: GCF_009177135.1. Classification (NCBI taxonomy): domain Bacteria; kingdom Pseudomonadati; phylum Pseudomonadota; class Betaproteobacteria; order Rhodocyclales; family Rhodocyclaceae; genus Azospira; species Azospira sp. I09. Next base: position 696,585 of record NZ_AP021844.1, read on the forward strand.
AAGTCCTATTACCAGAACCGGGGCTATCTGGAATTCAATGTGGAGTCCACCCAGGTTTCCATCAGTCCGGACAAGAAGGACATCTACATCACCATCAGCGTCAATGAGGGGGAACGGTTCATCGTTTCTTCGGTGAAGCTGGCGGGTGACCTGATTGCGCCTGAAGCCGAATTGCGCAAGCTGGTGACCATCAAGCCAGGCGAGATTTTCTCCCGGGAAAAACTGAATGAAACCCAGAAGGCCCTTTCCGACCGTCTGGGACGCGAAGGCTATGCCTTTGCCAACGTGAACTCCGCACCCGAAGTGGACAAGGAAAAGCGCCAGGTTGCCTTCACCATCTTCGTGGATCCGGGTAAGCGGGTCTATGTGCGCCGTATCAACATCGGTGGCAACACGCGGACCCGGGATGAGGTCATCCGCCAGGAAATGCGCCAGATGGAAGGCGGCTGGTATGACGCCGAGAAGATCCAGCTCTCCAAGCAGCGCGTGGACAAGCTCGGCTACTTCTCCGACGTGACCGTAGAAACGCCGCCGGTGGCCGGTACCAGCGACCAGGTGGATGTCTCCATGAACGTCACTGAGAAGCCCACCGGTAACCTGATGCTGGGTGCCGGTTTCTCGAGTTCCGATGGCGTCATCCTTTCCGGCTCCATTGCCCAGCAGAATGTCTTTGGCAGTGGCAAGTCGGTTTCTGTGGGGGTAAATACGGCAAAATCTCGGCAAACCTATGCATTTTCATACACTAATCCGTATTTCACGGTGGATGGAATTAGTCAGGGATTCGATATCTACAAGAAGACTTATGATCCCACTAACACAACCTACTCTAAAAGTTATAAGACCTCATCAATTGGCGGGGGGCTTCGATGGGGAGTTCCCATTGCAGAAAAGGAAACGATTAGTTTTGGTGTTGCAGTAGATAAGACAGAGATCGATACATTTGATGATAGCCGTCAAATTTATAAAGATTTTGTTAAAGATTTTGGCAAGTCAAATACTTCGGCAAGCGTCAATCTTGGCTGGTCGCGGGATGGTCGGGATAGCTTGATCTATCCTACTAAAGGGGCTTTAACCAGGGTCAGCACTGAGGTGGCTCCGGCCGGTACGTTGAAATTCTATAAAATGAATCTTCAGCATCAGCGCTTTATCCCATTCACCAAAGATTTGGTGCTGATGTTGAATGGTGAGATCGGTATTGGTAATGGATTGGGTGGAGGCAAATCGCTACCTTTTTATCGCAGTTATTACGCCGGCGGCGTTACTTCGGTGCGGGGTTACGATGTGGCAAGCCTCGGCCCCCGTCAGAATGATGAAGCCATCGGCGGTACCAAGCGGGTGGTGATGAATGCCGAACTGCTGTTCCCAATGCCCGGCAGCGGTCTGGACAAGTCTTTGCGCCTGGGCTGGTTCGTGGATGCCGGCCAGGTCTTTGGTCCCAAGGACGACAACGGGGACTACTCCAAGTTTGCCTTGGGCGACCTACGTTATTCCACGGGTCTGGCCGTGGCGTGGTCTTCGCCCATGGGGCCGCTCAAGTTCAGCGTAGCTCAGCCGCTGAACGACAAGGAAGGCGACAAGACCCAGCGCTTCCAGTTCACCATGGGTACTACTTTTTAATCAGGAGAGACTGGTTTGAAATACAAAATGCTTAATGTCGGTGCCGCCGCTGTCCTGTCTGCATTTCTGGCTGTGCCTGCTTTTGCCAATGAAGCGAACAAGATCGGTTACGTGAATACCCAGCGGGTGTTCCGCGATGCCCCTGCTGCCGTCAAGGCTCAGAAGAAGCTCGATGCCGAGTTTTCCCGCCGGGACCAGGACCTTCAAGTCGTTGCCAAGAAACTGCAGACCCTGCAGGAAAGTCTGGAAAAGAACGGCGTCACCATGTCCGAGAGCGAGCGCCGCAACAAGGAGCGCGAGCTTAACGACTTGAATCGCGACTTCCAGCGCCGTCAGCGTGAGTTCCGCGAAGACCTGAACCTGCGCCAGAACGAGGAAATGGCCGCCGTGCTGGAAAAGGCCAACAAGGCCATCAAGCAGATCGCCGAGAATGAGAAGTTCGACCTGATCCTGCAGGATGTGGTCTGGGTCAGCCCCAAGCTGGACATCACCGACAAGGTGATCAAGGCCCTGTCCGACGACAAGGCCGGCAAGTAAGCCGATTTGCCAGGGGGCCGCGTGACGGGGGAGGGGATTCGTCTCGACGAAATCGTCGCCCGTCTGGGAGGCTCCCTGCTGGGTGACGGTGCCGTCCGGATTAGCGGGGTGGGCACCCTGGCCGGGGCCGGCGAGGGGCAGATCAGCTTCCTCTCCAACCCCAAGTATCGCAGCCAGCTGGCGAGCACCCGGGCGGCCGCAGTCATCGTGCCGCCGGCCATGCAGGACGGCACGGACCGGCCCCGCATCGTTGCCGCCAATTCCTACACTTATTACGCCAGGGTAGCCCAGCTGCTCTATCCGGCTCGTCAGCCAAAAACGCCGGTGCATCCGAGCGTGGTGCTGGGGCAGGATGTGCAATTGGGCGAGGGTGTGGTGATCCATGCCGGCTGCGTCATCGGCGACGGCGCCAGTATCGGCGACGGTTCGGTGCTGCATCCCAATGTCACCGTGTATGCCGGTTGCCGCATCGGCAAGCGGGCCCTGATCCATGCCGGTGCCGTGATCGGTGCCGACGGCTTCGGTTTCGCCAAGGATGGCGAGGCCTGGCTGAAGATTCCCCAGGTGGGGCGCGTCATCATCGGCGACGATGTGGAAATCGGCGCCAACACCACCATCGACCGGGGAGCTATCGAGGACACCGTGATCGGCGACGGCGTCAAGCTCGACAACCAGATCCAGGTCGGCCACAACGTGGTGATCGGCGACCACGCAGCCATGGCCGGCTGCGTCGGCATCGCCGGCAGTGCCCGCATTGGCAAACGCTGTACCGTCGGTGGCGGTGCCATCATCCTGGGCCACCTGGAGCTGGGGGACGATGTGCATGTCTCTTCGGGCACCCTGGTGGCCAAGAGCCTGAAACAACCCGGGCAATACACCGGGGCCTTCCCCGTGGAGCGCCACGAGGGCTGGCTGAAGAATGCGGCCCATCTGCGCCATCTGTCGAAGCTGGCGGACCGGGTCCATGAACTTGAAAAAAAACTTAGTGAGCTGGAGAAAAAATCTTGACCAATATGGATATTCACCAAATTCTCGAATACCTGCCCCACCGTTATCCCATCCTGCTGGTGGATCGGGTGCTCGAGTGCGAGCCCGGCAAGAGTATCCATGCCATCAAGAACGTGACCATCAACGAGCCCTTCTTCAACGGCCACTTCCCGCACCATCCGGTCATGCCCGGCGTCCTGATCCTGGAAGCCTTGGCCCAGGCCGCTGCCATCCTGTCCTTCAAGACCATGGGCTCCAAGCCCGACGACAAGTCCGTCTATTACTTTGCCGGCATCGACGGCGCCCGCTTCAAGAAGCCGGTGAGTCCGGGCGACCAGCTCAACCTGCATGTGGAGATCATCGCCAGCAAGCGCGGCATCTGGAAGTTCAAGGCCGAAGCTCGGGTCGATGGCCAACTGGCCACCGAAGCCGAACTGATGTGCACCGTTCGCTCCATCGAGTAAGCCCATGATCCATCAGACGGCCATCGTCCATCCCGGTGCCAAGCTCGGAGCGAATGTCTCCGTCGGCGCCTATTCCATCATCGGCGAGCATGTGCAGATCGGTGACAACACCGAGATCGGTCCCCATGTGGTGATCGAAGGCCATACCACGATTGGTCGGGATAACCGGATTTTCCAGTTCTCCTCCATCGGTGCCGAACCCCAGGACAAGAAGTACGCAGGAGAACCGACCCGTCTGGAAATCGGCGACCGCAACGTCATCCGGGAATTCTGTACCTTCAACCTGGGCACCATTCAGGATGGCGGCGTCACCCGCCTGGGTAACGACAACTGGATCATGGCCTATGTGCACCTGGCCCACGACTGCCAGGTGGGCAACCACACCATCTTCGCCAACAACGCCCAGTTGGCCGGCCACTGCCATGTGGGCGACCACGCCATCCTCGGCGGCTTCACCGTGGTGCACCAGTTCGTGCACATTGGCGCCCATTCCATGACCGGCATGGGCACCATCCTGTTCCAGGATTTGCCGCCCTACGTCACCGCTGCCGGCAATACGGCTTCGCCCTACGGCATCAACAGCGAGGGTCTGAAGCGCCGCGGTTTCTCCTCCGAGGCGGTGATGGCCCTGAAGCGGGCCTACCGGGCCATCTACAAGTCCGGCCTGACCCTGGAAGAAGCCAAGGCCAAGCTGGAGGCCGATGTGGCCAAGCATCCGGAATACCAGCTGCTGCTCGATTTCCTCGCCGTGTCCAAGCGCGGCATCGTGCGGTGAGGCCATGGCAGGCAACGGAATCCGTATTGCCATGGTGGCGGGGGAAGCCTCGGGCGACCTCCTGGCCAGCCATCTGATCAAGGCCCTCAAGCAGCACCTGCCGGATGCCACCTTCTACGGCATTGGTGGCCCCAAGATGTCGGCCCAGGGCTTCGACGCCTGGTGGCCCCTGGAAAAGCTGGCGGTGCGCGGCTATGTGGAAGTGCTCAAGCACTACCGGGAAATCACCGGCATCCGCCGCCAGCTGAAAAAGCGCCTGCTGGAGGAAAAGCCCGACGTCTTTATCGGCGTGGACGCGCCGGATTTCAACCTGGATCTGGAGCGTGGCCTGAAGAACAAGGGCATTCCTGCTATCCACTACGTCAGCCCCTCCATCTGGGCCTGGCGCGGCAAGCGCATCCACAAGATTGCCCGTTCCGTTTCCCGCATGCTCTGCCTGTTCCCCTTCGAGCCGGCCCTGTACGAGGCCAAGGGCGTGGCGGTGGACTATGTGGGCCATCCGGTGGCGGACATGGTTCCCCTGGAGATCAACTGTCAGTCGGCCCGGGAAAAGCTGAACCTGCCCCTGGATGCACCGATCTTTGCCTTCCTTCCCGGCAGCCGCCAGTCCGAGCTGGAGTACATGGCGGACACCTTCATCGAGACGGCCAAGCGCATTTACGCCCGCATGCCCAAGGCCCTGTTCCTGGTGCCCCTGGCCACCCGGGAAACCCGCCTGCTGTTCGAGACCGCCATCTACCGCCATCAGGCCCTGGATGTGCCGTTCACCCTGCTCTTCGGCCATTCCCACGATGCCATGGCGGCCGCCGACACGGTGCTGGTGGCCAGTGGCACCGCCACCCTGGAAGCGGCGCTGCTCAAGCGTCCCATGGCCATCGCCTACCGCATGGCGCCTTTCTCCTGGCGCCTCATGAAGCGGATGAAGTACCAGCCCTGGGTGGGCCTGCCCAACATCCTGGCCGGCCAGTTCGTGGTGCCCGAATTCCTGCAGGACGATGCGACGCCGGACAATCTGGCCCAGGCCCTGCTCAACCTGCAGACCGACAAGCTGCTGCGCAGCCGCATCGAGGACGAATTCACCCGCATCCACCTGCAGCTGCGCCAGAACACGGCGGAGAAGGCGGCGGCGGCCATCCTTTCCGTGCTCGGGCGCCGTCCCGTGCGGGCCAACGATGTCCCTGCAGCTGTTTGACGACCTGGTCTGCGGCATCGACGAAGCCGGCCGCGGTCCCCTGGCGGGCAGCGTGGTGGCGGCGGCGGTGATCCTGGACCCGGCCCGACCCATCGCCGGCCTCAACGACTCGAAAAAGCTGAGTGCGGCGAAGCGCGAGGCTCTGGCCCCAGAAATCCGGGAAAAGGCCCTGGCCTGGTGCGTGGCCGAAGCCTCCGTGGCCGAGATTGACCGTCTCAACATCCTCCACGCCACCATGTTGGCCATGCAGCGGGCCGTTGCCGGCCTTGCCGTGGCGCCCCTGCGGGCCCTGGTGGACGGCAACCGCTGCCCCAAGCTGATGGTGCCGGCGGAGGCCGTGGTCAAGGGCGACGGCAAGGTGGCCTGCATCGCTGCAGCCTCCATTCTGGCCAAGACGGCCCGGGACGAGGCCATGCTCGACCTGCACCGGCAATACCCCCAATACGGCTTCGACCGCCACATGGGCTACCCCACGGCGGACCATCTGGAGCGCCTGCGGCAGCACGGGCCGAGCCCCATCCACCGGCGCTCCTTCGGCCCGGTGAAGCTGCTGCTGGCCCAGGCCGAGCTGTTCTGAACCATGCGCTTCGTCGAATCCCCCGACAATCCCGCCTACCGCCAGTTGCGGCGCCTCTGCCAGTCCGGCCGGGAGCGGCGCAAGACCGGCTTTTCCGTACTCGACGGCATGCATCTGCTGACGGCCTACGAGGAACGCTTCCAGAAGGTGCGGGAGCTGTTCGTCAGCGAGGCGGCCCGGGACAAGCCTGAAATCGCTGCCTACCTGGCCGCCGCCGCCGGCATCAAGCAGACGGTGCTGAGCGAGCGTCTGTTCGAAGACCTGGGGCTGGTGGATACGCCCACCGGCATCGTCGGCCTCATCAATACCCCGGTGCCCGCCGCCGGCCCAGACGCCCAGGGCGATGCGGTGCTGCTGGACGGCGTGCAGGACCCGGGCAACCTGGGCTCCATCCTGCGCAGCGCCGCCGCCGCCGGTTTCCGCCAGGTGCTGTTGAGCGCGGATTGCGCCCAGGCTTGGGCACCCAAGACCCTGCGGGCGGGGCAGGGCGCCCATTTCCAGACGGTCATCCATGAGAACCAGGACCTCTGCGCCTTCCTGGCCGGCTATGGCGGCAAGGCCGCTGTTACCTGCCTGGGGGCCCAGGGCGACCTCTTCGATGCGGACCTGCGTGGCCCGGTGGCCTGGGTCTTCGGTTCCGAAGGGCAGGGCGTGCGGCCCGCCGTGCTGGCCCTGACCAATGCGCCCCTGGCCATTCCCATGCCGGGGGGCAGCGAATCCCTCAACGTGGCCGCTGCCGCCGCCATCTGCCTGTTCGAGACGGTGCGCCAGCGGCGCTGAGCCGCAGCAGCGAGTGCAGTACCTCAAAGCGGCCCGGCCTGAAATGCAGCAGGGGCGCCATTCTTCCCGGCCTATGGCTGGAGAATGGCGCCCCTGCTGCCTTGTAGGGCGAGGGGTTTAGAAGCTCAGTCGCTCCAGCTTCACTTCCTGCATGATGGTGGTGGAGATTTCCTCGATGGACTTGGTGGAGGAATCGAGCCAGCGGATGTCGTGCTGGCGCATCATTTTCTCCGCCTCCTTGACCTCGTAGCGGCAGTTTTCCAGGGAGGCGTACTTGCTGTTGGGACGCCGCTCGCTGCGGATCTGGTTGAGACGCTCGGGCTGGATGGTGAGGCCGAACAGCTTGTCCCGGTGCTTGACCAGGCTGTCGGGCATTTTCATGCGCTCAAAGTCTTCCGGAATGAGGGGGAAGTTGGCCGCCTTGACCCCGAACTGCATGGCCAGGTAGAGGCTGGTGGGCGTCTTGCCGCAGCGGGAGACGCCGACGAGAATGACGTCGGCCTGTTCCAGGCCCTGGTTGGTGACGCCGTCGTCGTGGGACAGGGTGTAGTTGATGGCCTCGATGCGCTGCTTGTAGTCGTTGGTGTCGATGGAGCCGTGGGTGCGGCCGATGGTGTGGGTGGACTTGACGCCCAGCTCCGCCTCCAGGGGCACGATGAAGGTGTCGAAGAAGTTGAGGCAGAGGACGTTGGCCTCGCTCAGGATGCGGTTCAGGTCCCGGTCGATGAGGGTGGAGAAGACGATGGGCCGGGCGCCGTCCAGGATGGTCGCCTCCTTCAGGCGTTCCAGGCATTCCCGGGCCTTGTCCGTGGAATTGACGAAGGGAATCCGCACCATCTTCAGGCGCACACCCTCGAATTGGGTGAGCAGGCTGTGTCCCAGGGTTTCAGCGGTGATGCCCGTGCCATCGGAGATGAAGAAGATGGTGCGGGTGGGGAGATGGGACGGCGCTTGAGTCATGGATTTCCCTAATCGGCGGGTCAAGTGTTGTGGAAGGCGCTAAAATAGCGGTTTCCCGATTTTGAAACAATCTTCAGAGGACTTCATGAGCGATTATGTAATCGGTTTCGACCAGCTGCGCATGACAGATGTGGACCGTGTCGGCGGCAAGAACGCCTCTCTCGGCGAAATGATCAGCCAGCTGGCCAATACCGGTGTGCGGGTTCCCGGCGGTTTCGCCACCACGGCCCATGCCTATCGGGAGTTCCTGGCCCATGAAGGCCTGGCCGCCCGCATCGAGGCTGAACTCTCCAACCTGGACGTGGACAACGTCAATGCCCTGCTGGCTGCCGGTGCCAAGATCCGCCAGTGGATCATCGACACCCCGTTCCCGGCCCAGCTGCAGAACGAGATCAAGGCCCACTACGACGCCCTGATCGCCGATTCCACCGCCGACGCCTCCTTCGCCGTGCGCTCCTCCGCCACCGCCGAGGACCTGCCCGACGCTTCCTTCGCCGGCCAGCAGGAAACCTTCCTCAACATCCACGGCTTCGACAACATCCTTCACGCCATGAAGGAAGTGTTCGCCTCCCTCTACAACGACCGCGCCATTTCCTACCGCGTGCACAAGGGCTTCACCCACGCCGAGGTGGCCCTGTCCGCCGGCGTGCAGCGCATGGTGCGTTCCGACAAGGGCGCCGCCGGCGTGATGTTCACCCTGGATACCGAATCCGGCTTCCGCGACGCCGTCTTCGTCACCGCCTCCTATGGCCTGGGCGAGACCGTGGTGCAGGGCGCCGTGAACCCGGACGAGTTCTACGTGCACAAGCCCATGCTGGCCGCCGGCAAGAAGGCCGTGATCCGCCGCAACCTGGGGTCCAAGCTGATCAAGATGACCTTCTCCGCCGAGAAGGTGGCCGGCAAGTCCACCATCACCGAGGACGTGGCCGAGGCCGAGCGTCACCGTTTCGCCATCAACGATGCCGAAGTGGAAGAGCTGGCCCGCTACGCCATGATCATCGAGAAGCACTACCAGCGTCCCATGGACATCGAGTGGGGCAAGGACGGCGTGGACGGCAAGCTGTACATCCTGCAGGCCCGCCCCGAGACCGTGAAGTCCCAGGAAGGCCACGGCCGCGTCGAGAAGTTCAAGCTCAAGTCCTTCTCCAAGGTGCTGGCCTCCGGCCGCGCCATCGGCCAGAAGATCGGCGTCGGCCCGGTGCGCGTGGTGCACGATCCTTCCGAGATGGACCAGGTCAAGCCCGGCGACGTGCTGGTGGCCGACATGACCGATCCCAACTGGGAGCCGGTGATGAAGCGGGCTTCCGCCATCGTCACCAACCGTGGCGGCCGTACCTGCCACGCCGCCATCATCGCCCGGGAACTGGGCATCCCCGCCATCGTCGGTTGCGGTGACGCCACCGAGACCCTGGCCGAAGGCGAAGTGGTCACCGTCTCCTGCACCGAAGGCGACACTGGCCACGTCTATCGTGGCAAGCTGGACTTCGAGGTCACCTCCCGCGACCTGGGCGCCATGCCCGAGATCAAGACCAAGATCATGATGAACGTGGGCAACCCGGAGCTGGCCTTCGAGTTCTCCCAGCTGCCCAACGCCGGCGTCGGTCTGGCCCGGGTCGAGTTCGTCATCAACAACGTCATCGGCATCCACCCCAAGGCCATCCTGGAAATCGACCGTCTGCCCGCCTCCAAGCGGGAAGAGATTCTGCGTCGCGCCCGGGGTTACGCCAATCCGGTGGAATTCTTCGTCGAGAAGCTGGCCGAGGGTGTCTCCACCATCGCCGCCGCCTTCTGGCCCAAGCCCGTCATCGTGCGTCTCTCCGACTTCAAGTCCAACGAGTACCGCAAGCTGCTGGGCGGCGACCTCTACGAGCCCGAGGAAGAAAACCCCATGCTGGGCTTCCGCGGCGCCTCCCGCTACATCGCCAGCACCTTCCGCGACTGTTTCGAGATGGAATGCCGGGCCATGAAGAAGGTCCGCGAAGAAATGGGCCTGACCAACGTGGAACTGATGGTGCCCTTCGTGCGCACCGTCGATGAAGGCAAGGGCGTGGTCAGCCTGCTGGCCGAACATGGCCTCAAGCAGGGCGAGAACAATCTCAAGCTGATCATGATGTGCGAGATTCCCTCCAACGCCCTGCTGGCCGACCAGTTCCTGGAAGTGTTCGACGGCTTCTCCATCGGCTCCAACGACCTGACCCAGCTGACCCTGGGCCTGGATCGTGACTCCGGTCTGGTGGCTTCCCTCTTCGACGAGCGGGACCCGGCGGTCAAGACCCTGCTGGCCATGGCCATCGCCTCCGCCAACAAGAAGGGCAAGTACGTCGGTATTTGCGGCCAGGGCCCCTCCGACCATCCGGATCTGGCCGAGTGGCTGATGGACCAGGGCATCTCCTCCATCTCCCTCAATCCGGATACGGTGGTGGACACCTGGACCCGCCTGGGCGCCCACAAGGCCAGCTAAAGGCAAAGGGAGCCCCGTCTCCCTGACGACTCCGGAAAAGGCGCCGAGTGCACAACTCGGCGCCTTTTTTCATGGCATGCCATGGAGGGCAGGAGGAGCGCGGTGTTCGGGATAGGGAGCCCGGAAAGGCTTATCTGTTCTTGCTCGCAGCGGAGGTGCTGTCGCGGCTGGAAATGGCGTGCCGCCGCGGCCGGCGGCTAGGTCCGGGCCTTGAAGGTGGGCAGGGAAATCTTGAAGACGATGGCGGCCCAGCGCAGGCCGAAGATCAGCGCCGCCGCCAGCCAGGCGGCCCAGACCGGGGAAACACCGAGGGCCTGCAGGCCGATCAGCAACAGGCAGCCGGCCAGGGCGGCCGAGGCGTAGAGTTCGCCGGGGAGGAAGATCAGGGGCACCTGGTTGCAGAAGATGTCCCGCAGCACGCCGCCGAACACCCCGGTGATGACGCCCATGAGGCTGGCCACCAGCCAGGGTGCATGCCAGTGCAGGGCGGCCTGGGTGCCGAGGACGGCAAACAGGGCCAGGGCCAGGGCATCCGGATAGAGGAAAAGGCGAGGGGAGATGGGGCGCCGGCGGACGACGAAAAAGGTGAGAATGCCGGTGGCGAAGGCGGTGATCAGGTAGGTCTGGTCCACCACCCAGAAGACATTGCGGTCCAGCAGCAGGTCCCGCACCGTGCCGCCACCCAGGCCCGTGGCCACCGCCACCATGACCGTGCCGACCAGGTCCATGCCCTTGCGTTCGGCTTCAAAGACGCCGGTGGCGGCACCAACCGCCACGGCCACCAGGCCGACCCAGTAGAGCAGATCGGCCAGCAGCATCAGACCTTGACCCGCATCAGGCGCTGCTTTTCCCGGTCCCAGTCGCGCTGCTTCTCGGTTTCCCGCTTGTCGTGCATTTTCTTGCCCTTGGCCAGGCCCACTTCCACCTTCACCCGGCCCCGGGTGTAGTGCAGGTCCAGGGGGACGAGGGTGAAGCCGGCCCGTTCCACCTTGCCGATGAGCTTGTCGATCTGCTCCCGATGCAAGAGCAGCTTGCGGGTGCGGGTAGCTTCGGGATGGACGTGGGTGGAGGCGGTGTAGAGGGGCGTCAAATGCATGCCCAGCAGCCAGATTTCGCCGTTCTTGATGACGACGTAGGATTCCTTGAGATTCACCCGTCCGGCACGAATGGCCTTCACTTCCCACCCTTCGAGGGCGAGACCGGCTTCGATCTTCTCCTCGACGAAGTAGTCGTGAAAGGCTTTCTTGTTGGTGGTGATGCTCATTGGGCCGGGCTTTCCGCTAAAATTGGCAATTCTACAAGGATTCGGGAAAAAAGGCCGGTTATGGCCCTGGTGGAAAAATCAGTATTGATCGAGTTTTCGGCCCAGCAGATGTTCGATCTGGTGGACCGGGTGGAGGACTATCCCCAGTTCCTGCCCTGGTGCAGCTCCACGGAACTGAAGTTCCGCGACGGGCAGAAGACGGCGGCGACCCTGCATATCAACTATCACAGCGTCAAAAGCCACTTCACCACCGAGAATGACAAGGAAATTCCCCTGTGGATGAACATCCGCCTGGTGGATGGTCCGTTCCGCCGCCTCGAGGGGCGCTGGGTATTCAAGCCTCTGGCGGAAAAGGCCTGCAAGATCGAATTCACCCTGAGCTACGAGTTTTCCAGCAAGCTCTTTGAAAAGGTGATCGGTCCCGTCTTCAATCACATTGCCAATACGTTCGTCGAAGCCTTCGTCAAACGTGCGGCCCAGATCTATGGCTGAAAAAATCAACGTCGAAGTCGTCTACGCCCAGCAGCGCAAGCAGGACCTGGTGTCCGTCAAGCTGGAGGAGGGCGCCACCGTGCGCCAGGCCATCGAGGCCTCGGGCCTGCTGGAGAAATATCCGGAAATCGACCTGGCCAAGAACAAGCTGGGCATCTTCGCCAAGCTGGCCAAGGCCGATGGGGTGCTGCGGGACAAGGACCGGGTGGAAATCTACCGCCCCCTCATCGCCGACCCGAAGGAGGTGCGCAAGCAGCGGGCCGCCGAAGGCAAGGTGATGAAGAAGGGAGCTGGGGACGAAGGCTCTGGCGAATGAAAAAGGCGGCTTGAAGCCGCCTTTTTTTATCGAATCAGATCTGCTGCAGCGCTATTTGCACCATTCATTGACCGCTTGCTGTGCCTTGGCTGCTTCCGCAGCCCGCTGGCTGTCGTCGAGAATTTCTCGTTCGCCGGCGTCGTTGCGGCGGGCGATACGCTCTCCGGACTGATAAAGCGCCAGATTGCGGCGGGCTGCATCGCAGTTGTCCTTGCGCTTTTTCTGCTGGGCAGCCTCCTCCTCAGCCTCTTTCGCCTTGTCCTGCCGGATTTTCTGCTGCTGGCGGAACTCCATTTCCTTTTCCGCCAGGGTCTTCGGCGGGGGCGTCTGGACACTGCCGGCAGGAGGCGTATCAATCACCCGTTTCTGCTGCACCTTGCCCACGGGAGGCTTGTCGGACATGACGGTGCGGCCGTTTTCGTCCTTCCAGGTATAAATTTGTGCCAGTGCCGAAGTGGCTGCGAAAAGCAGGGATATGGCAGCGATTCGGGCAATATGGGGACGGTTGCCGGAGGATGTCGCAGGCCGGAATGGGAAGATGGGCATGCCTAGGCTCTTTTCCGAGGGTAATCCAGTCCCGTATAATACGTTTTTGAGACTCCGGATCAAAGCCATGCGTGTAATCCAGAAGGCCTTGACGTTCGACGACGTCCTGCTTGTCCCCGCCCATTCCAACATCCTGCCTCGCGACGTCAGCCTGGCCACCCGCCTGACCCGCAACATCTCCCTGAATCTGCCCCTGGTGTCCGCCGCCATGGACACCGTGACCGAAGCCCGCCTGGCCATCGCCATCGCCCAGGAAGGCGGCATCGGCATTGTGCACAAGAACCTCTCGGCCAAGGCCCAGGCCGCCGAAGTTTCCAAGGTCAAGCGCCACGAAGCCGGCATCCTCAAGGATCCCATCACCATCACCCCCAGCATGACCATCGGTGAAGTGGTGGCTCTGACCCGCCAGCACAAGATTTCCGGCCTGCCGGTCTTGGAAGGCAAGAAGGTGGTGGGTATCGTCACCAACCGGGACCTGCGGTTTGAAGGCAAGCTGGATCAGCCGGTGACCAAGATCATGACCCCCAAGGAGCGCCTGGTCACGGTCAAGGAAGGTGCCAGCATCGAAGAGGCCAAGGAACTGATCCGCGAGCATCGCATCGAGCGTGTGCTGGTGGTCAATGACGACTTCGAACTGAAGGGTCTGATCACCGTCAAGGACATCCTCAAGACCTCCGAGCACCCCCTGGCCAACAAGGACGAAGCCGGTCGCCTGCGCGTTGGCGCCGCCATCGGCGTCGGTGCCGGCACCGAGGAGCGGGCAGAACTGCTGGCCGCCGCCGGTGTGGACGTGCTGATCGTGGACACCGCCCACGGTCATTCCCAGGGTGTGCTGGACCGGGTCAAGTGGGTCAAGCAGAACTTCCCCCATGTGGAAGTGATCGGCGGCAACATCGCCACCGCCGCCGCCGCCCGCGCCCTGGTCGATCACGGCGCTGACGGCGTCAAGGTCGGCATCGGCCCCGGCTCCATCTGCACCACCCGTATCGTGGCCGGTGTCGGCGTGCCCCAGATCACCGCCATCACCAATGTGGCTGAAGCCCTCAAGGGCACCGGCGTGCCCATGATCGCCGACGGCGGCATCCGCTTCTCCGGCGACATTTCCAAGGCCATCGCCGCCGGCGCCAACTGCGTCATGCTGGGCGGCCTGTTTGCCGGTACCGAAGAGGCCCCGGGCGAAGTGGAACTGTTCCAGGGCCGTTCCTACAAGTCCTACCGTGGCATGGGCTCCCTGGGTGCCATGCAGGCCGGTTCTTCCGACCGCTACTTCCAGGACAACACCGCCAACGTGGACAAGCTGGTGCCGGAAGGTGTCGAAGGCCGGGTGCCCTACAAGGGTTCCGTGCTGGCCGTGATCCACCAGCTGATGGGCGGCCTGCGCGCCTCCATGGGCTATGTGGGCTGTGCCACCATCGACCAGATGCGGGAGACCGCCGAGTTTGTCGAGATCACCGCTGCCGGCGTCCGGGAATCTCACGTCCACGACGTGCAGATCACCAAGGAAGCGCCCAACTACCACCAGGACTGATCCTCCGGGACCAAGCAAGGGCGGCCAGTTCCAACTAGGCCGCCCTTTTTCATAGCATCGGCTTCACCGCCCCCATTGCCCACATAGCAGACCCATCATGGCCCACCAGAAAATCCTCATTCTCGACTTCGGTTCCCAGGTCACCCAGCTCATCGCCCGCCGGGTGCGGGAGGCCAAGGTTTTCTGCGAAATCCACCCCTACGACGTGTCGGAAGAGTTCATCCGCAACTACGGCGCCAAGGGCATCATCCTCTCCGGCGGCCCCAGTTCCGTAACCGAGGGCGACACTCCCCGGGCCCCCAAGGTGGTGTTCGAACTGGGCATCCCCGTGCTGGGCATCTGCTACGGCATGCAGACCATGGCCCAGCAGCTGGGCGGCACCGTGATGACCGCCGAAGCCGCCGGCAAGGCCCGGGAATTCGGCTATTCCGAAGTCCGCGCCCACGGCCATACCGCCCTGCTGAAAGACATCGCCGACTTCACCACCCCCGAAGGCCACGGCATGCTCAAGGTGTGGATGAGCCACGGCGATTCCGTCATGGAACTGCCCCCGGGCTTCAAGCTGATGGCCTCCACCCCTTCTTGTCCCATCGCCGGCATGGCCGACGAGGAGCGCAAGTTCTACGCTGTCCAGTTCCACCCGGAAGTGACCCATACCGTGAAGGGCCGGGCCATCCTGGAAAGCTTTGTGCACGGCATCTGCGGCTGCGGCACCGACTGGGTCATGGGCGACTATATCGCCGAGGCCGTCGCTGCCATCCGCGCCCAGGTGGGCAGTGAAGAAGTCATCCTGGGCCTCTCCGGCGGCGTCGATTCCAGCGTGGCCGCCGCCCTCATCCACAAGGCTATCGGCGACCAGCTCACCTGCGTCTTCGTGGACCACGGTCTGCTGCGCCTCAACGAAGGCGACATGGTGATGGACATGTTTGCCCGCAACCTGGGCGTCAAGGTCATCCGCGTCGATGCGGTGGACGACTTCATGGGCAAGCTGGCCGGCGTCTCCGACCCGGAGCAGAAGCGCAAGATCATCGGCAAGGAATTCGTGGAGGTCTTCCAGGCCGAGTCCAAGAAACTCTCCGCCGCCAAGTGGCTGGCCCAGGGCACCATCTACCCGGACGTGATCGAATCCGCCGGCAAGGGCAAGAAGGGCGCCCACACCATCAAGAGCCACCACAACGTGGGCGGCCTGCCGGAAGACATGCACCTCAAGCTGCTGGAGCCCCTGCGCGAGCTGTTCAAGGACGAGGTGCGGGAACTGGGCGTGGCCCTGGGGCTGCCCCGGGAGATGGTCTACCGCCATCCCTTCCCCGGTCCCGGCCTGGGCGTGCGCATCCTGGGCGAGGTGAAGCAGGAGTACGCCAAGCTGCTGCAGCGGGCCGACGCCATTTTCATCGACGAGCTGCGCGCCACCCTGGCCACCGAGCGGGACGTGGCCGCCGGCGCCTGTACCGAGGCCGATATCGGCAAGAGCTGGTACGACCTGACCAGCCAGGCCTTCGCCGTCTTCCTGCCGGTGAAGAGCGTGGGCGTCATGGGCGACGGCCGCACCTACGAAAACGTGGTGGCCCTGCGCGCCGTGGTCACCAGCGACTTCATGACCGCCCACTGGGCCCATCTGCCCTACGAGCTGCTGGGCAAGGTCTCCAACCGCATCATCAACGAAGTCCGCGGCCTCAACCGGGTGGTGTACGACGTTTCCGGCAAACCGCCCGCCACCATCGAGTGGGAGTGAGTGTGCCGTTCTGCCGGTAGATATCAGGCAGCCTGGCCCAATAAAAAAACCGGACGCGAAGTCCGGTTTTTTTATTCCGAGTCCTGGGGATCAGGTCCGGATGAAGCTCGAATCCGGGTTGAGGCGCGGCATTTCGTCGTCCTGCCGATCCTTCAAGGTCTCCCGCAGGGCACTCACAACTTCGGCATGGCCGTGCTGCTGCGCCAGCATCAGGGCGGTCTGGCCGTCACCGGCCGCCTGGGTCGGATTGGCGCCGGCCTGGAGCAGGGCCTGTACCAGGGGCAGGTGGCCGTTCATGGCGGCCATCGCCAGGGGCAGACGACCCTGTTCGTCCATCTGGTTGGGATCGATCTCCATGGCCAGGACGCGGCGGGCCAGGGACAGGTTGTTCCGTTCTACCGCGCCGCACAGGGCTCGGGTGCCTTCGCTGCTTTTCACCTTGGGCTTGGGCTCCAGGCCGCTCGGCACCAGGCGGGTGACCTGATTCACCAGGGAACCGGCCACCATGAAGCCGAGGGCGATGAGCAGGGGCATGCGCGATACGCCCAGGCCATCGGCCCACTGGTCCGGCAGGTTGGCGCCGACCACCAGCAGGGCGTAGAGCAGGAAAAAGGTGAAGCGGACGTAAAGGAAGAGGGCCAGCAGCACCATCAGGCCGAGGACGGCCACTAGGTAGTTGGTGTTGAGATGCAGGGCCTGGCTCAGGTCGTGGGGCAGGTTGGCCAGCACGGCCAGCAGCAGGACCAGGCCGATGAGCATCCATTCGCGGCGACGGCGGGCTTCAAATTGATCCATGGCGATCACTTGTGTGAAATATTTCACAAAATTGTCCGGCATTATCCTTCCCCCTGCAAGTCTTGCCTGAGCCGTTGGCACCCCCAACCTCTTTCCACCGGTCATGGTTCTGTCACATGGGGCGCGAACAATGGCCATTTTTCGCCACGAGCCTCCCATGAAAGACTTCGACGACGCCTGCTGCAGCAATGCCAGTCCCAATCCCCATCTTCTCGACCTGACCAGTCCCGCTCGCCGCCAGATGCTGGCCGGCGGCCTGGGAGCCGCTGCCCTGGCCGGCCTGCCCCTGCCGGCAGCAGCCGTCAGCGCGGCTTCCGGTGCTGGGCGGGCGGCCAAGGTGCCCATCGGTTTCGATCCCATTTCGGTTTCCCAGCTGGATCAGGTACGGGTGCCGGCCGGTTACCGGGCCGAACTGCTCTATGCCTGGGGCGACCCGGTGTCCGACGGCCCGGCCTATCGCGCCGACGGGGGCAACAGTGCCGCCGAGCAGCGCCTGCAGTCCGGCAGCCACCACGACGGCATGCATTTCTTCCCCTTCGTCGAGGGCAGGAAGCTCTCTTCCACCCACGGCCTGATGTGTATCAACCACGAATACACGGATGACGGCCTGCTCCACACCGGCGGCATGGCCGACTGGTCTGCCGAGAAGGTGGCCAAGTCCCAAGCGGCCCACGGGGTTTCGGTCATCGAAGTGAAGGAGGAGGGTGGCCGCTGGCAGGTGGTGCGGCCTTCCGCCTACGCCCGCCGCATCACGGCCCAGAGCGCCATCACCGTCTCCGGCCCGGCCGCCGGCAGTGCCGGCCTGAAAACCGCCCAGGACCCCCACGGCCGGCTCATTTTCGGCACCTTCAACAACTGCGCCATGGGCCATACGCCCTGGGGTACCTACCTGACCTGCGAAGAGAATTTCAACGGCTACTTCAAGGCCGGCAAGAGCGCCACGCCGGACGAGAAACGCTACGGCATCAACGACAAGACCGCCGGCTATCGCTGGCACGAATTTGACGAGCGCTTCGACGCCGCCAAGCACCCCAATGAGCCCCACCGTTTCGGCTGGGTGGTGGAAATCGATCCGTGGAACCCCATGCAGCCGCCGGTCAAGCGCACCGCCCTGGGCCGCATCAAGCACGAGGGCGCCACCGTGACTCTGGCGGCGGATGGCCGGGTGGTGGTCTACATGGGCGACGACGAGCGCTTCGAGTACATCTACAAGTACGTCTCCAAGGGCATCTACCAGCCCGGCGACCGGGCTGCCAACGCTAGCCTGCTGGACGAAGGCACCCTGTACGTGGCCAAGTTCGGCGAGGAGGGTAAGGGGCGCTGGGTGGCCCTTGAGCACGGCAAGAACGGCCTCACGGCGGAAAACGGCTTTGCCGACCAGGCCCAGGTGCTGATCCGCACCCGCCAGGCCGCCGACCAGGTGGGCGCCACCAAAATGGACCGGCCCGAGTGGATCGCCGTCCATCCCAAGAGCGGCGAGGTCTATGTTTCCCTCACCAACAACGTCAAGCGCGGTACCAGTGAAGTGCCCGGGCTCAATGCCGCCAATCCCCGGGCCGACAACGTCTTCGGCCACATCGTGCGCTGGCGCGAGGCTCCGGCCAAGGGCCGGCACGATGCCGGCAGCCTGGATTTCGAGTGGGACATTTTCCTCCTGGCCGGCGATCCCCAGCATCCGGAGGCTTCCCGCCGCGGCAACATCAAGGGCGATGCCTTCGGCAGCCCGGATGGCCTGTGGTTCGACGCCGCCGGCCGCCTGTGGATCCAGACCGACGTTTCCACCAGCGTCCTCAATCAGGGTGACTACGCCCGCCTGGGCAACAACCAGATGCTGGTGGCCGACGTGGCGACGGGCCAGGTCAAGCGCTTCCTCACCGGGCCCAAGGGCTGCGAGATCACCGGCATCACCAGCACGCCGGACGGGCGGACCCTGTTCGTCAATATCCAGCACCCGGGGGAGCCGGCCAGCGAACGTTCCGAGCCGGCCAAGGCCACCGCCATTTCCCACTGGCCCCACAGCCAGTTCCCGGAAACGCCGGCCGGCCGGCCCCGTTCCGGCACCGTGGTGATCCGGCGCGAAGACGGCGGCGTGGTGGGCGGCTAGAGCAGCAGCTGGGGAGCCAGGGGGCGGACCAGGTAGGCCGCTCCCGGCCCGTAGGAGGAAAGATCGGGCGCTACCTGCCCGGGAACGAAGCCGTGGCGGGCCCAGTAGGGCACGGAGCCCTGGACGGCGATCAGGCTGGCCCACCGCAGGCGGCC
Source organism: Azospira sp. I09 (assembly GCF_009177135.1). NCBI lineage: Bacteria > Pseudomonadati > Pseudomonadota > Betaproteobacteria > Rhodocyclales > Rhodocyclaceae > Azospira > Azospira sp. I09. The sequence goes on from NZ_AP021844.1 coordinate 715,867, forward strand.
ATGCTGTAACTCGGCTTTCTGTGCGGCATCCAGGGCATGGGCCGTCATGCGGGCCGCCAGTCCTGCCCCCCGGGCCAGGGGACTGACGGCCATGTCATGCAGGTGCAGGGTGTCGGCGCCATCCCCTTGACTACCGCCGCCGTCGCCCAGACAGGGCGGGCGGCCCAGGCGGGCGGGCTGGGTGAAGAGGTAGGCGGCCAGTTCGCCGTCTGCCATCTGCGCCACCCAGCACCAGTCCGGAAAGGCCGCCAGCTTGCCGCGGAAGACGGCTTCGTCCTCATGGAAGAAGGGCACGTAGGCCCGGGCCTGGAGCGCCAGCACGGCGGGCAGGTCGGCCCCTTGCATGGGGCGCAGGCGGAAGTTGCTGGAGGTCATGGTCGCAAGCCCCTATTTGGGCCGGTTGGCGGACTTGTCCCGCTGCACCGTCTCCCGGGCAGCCAGGATGTCCGCCAGGTTGCCCTCGATCCAGTCCGCCAGGGCCTGGACCCGCTCCCCGGCCTCCCGGCCCAGGCCCGTCAGGCTGTATTCCACATGGGGCGGCACCACCGGGAAGGCCTGGCGCCGCACCAGACCGTCGGCCTCCAGCCATTGCAGGGTCTGGGCCAGCATGCGTTCGCTGACGCCGGCCACCTTGCGCCGCAGGTCGCTGAAGCGGTGGGTGCCTTCCAGCAGGGCCACCAGCACCAGCACGCCCCAGCGGCTGGTGACGTGCTGCAGCACTTCCCGGGAGGGGCAGCGGTCGGAAAAGACGTCGCCCCGGCGCATCAGTTCGGCCAGGGTCGGAGTCTCGGCGGGAGTGGGGGCCGGAACGGCGGGTGGGGAGGAGGGCATGGGTACTTACCTTTGTGTGCGTACTTATTTTTAGTTCGTATGATTGCTATTCTCCCATTTCCCTTGGCAAAACCCAAGCCCGGGGCGGGAGGCGGCCAGTGGCCAATGCTTTCCGCCTCCAACCAGAGAAGAAGGAGCAATTCCATGATCGTCGTTACCGGCGCCACCGGCCAACTGGGCCGCCTGGTCATCCAGTCCCTGCTGCAACGGCAGGTTCCCGCCAGCCGCATCGTCGCCGCCGTGCGCAACCCGGCCAAGGCCGCCGACCTGACGGCCCAGGGCATCGTCGTGCGCCAGGCCGACTACAGCCAACCGGAAAGCCTGCGTACCGCTTTCGCCGGTGCCGAGAAGGTGCTGCTCATTTCCTCCAGCGAAGTGGGCCAGCGCCTGCCCCAGCACCGCAATGCCATCGAGGCCGCCCAGGCAGCCGGCGTGGGCCTGCTGGCCTACACCAGCCTGCTGCATGCCGATACCTCGCCCCTCGGGCTGGCGGAAGAGCATCGTCAGAGCGAAGCCCTGCTGCGCCAGTCCGGTCTGCCCCACGTGATCCTGCGCAACGGCTGGTACACCGAGAACTACCTGGCCAGCGTCGCTCCGGCCCTGCAGCACGGCGCCTACATCGGCGCCGCCGGCGAGGGGCGCATTTCCTCGGCGGCCCGGGCCGACTATGCCGAGGCGGCCGCTGCCGTCCTCACCCAGCCCGATCAGGCCGGCAAGGTCCATGAACTGGCCGGGGATACGGCCTACACCCTGGCCGATCTGGCCGCCGCCATCACCCGCCTGAGCGGCAAGGCCGTGCCCTATGTGAACCTGAGTCAGGCCGATTTCGAGGCCGCCCTGCTCAAGGCCGGCCTGCCGGCGCCCCTGGCAGCCCTGCTGGCCGACTCCGATGCCGCTGCAGCCCGGGGTGCCTTGTTTGATGACCAGCACCAGCTGAGCCGCCTCATCGGCCGTCCCACCACGCCGCTGGAGGCCCTGCTGCCGGCCGTGCTGGGCTGACGACGTCTGCGCCCGTCTCTCCCAGGCCGTCCCGGGTTACGCCCCGGGGTGGCTTTTTTACGCCCATCGCCTATAATTCAGATAACGTTATCAAAATTAACTGCCATGGACGACGCCAATCCGGAAACACGCCCCAGCCGGGGCCGGCCCCGCAGCCGCTATGCGGAACGCAGCGAGCAGGTGAAGCAGAACATGCGCCTCTACCGGGCCCGCCTGGCGGCAGAACAGGCGGCCCTGGGGCGGGCGCTGGAAGGCTTGCTGCAAGCGGTTTCCAGCGGCGACCTGCAGGGTAGCTTCGCCGCCGGCGCCGCCGTGGCCGGCATCTGGCAGGAAAGCCTGATGCGCTCCCGCGTCCTGGGGGAGGGCAAAAACAAATCGCCGAAGCGCCGGAAGAATCCGGACGGTTCGGCGACTGGGGAGGCGTGAAGCCAGATCAGGCGGCGGGCACGGCAGGCGGGGCGTCGTCGTTGGCGGCGCCTTCGCTGCCCTCAGCCGGCTCCTGATTTTCCGGAGTGTCGTCCGGCAGGCCTTCCTGCTTGCGGCGCAGCTTTTCCTCCTTTTTCCTTTTCTTGGCCAATTCCCTCTGGCGTTTTTCAAACTGAAAATTGGTTTTGGCCAACTGGATTCCTTCGCGGGTCTGCTACGTTGATGATTCGGAATGCGCCGTCCGGTCGGGCGCAGCGGTGAAGAAGCGGGACTGCATCTCTTCCAGTCCCAGGCTTTGCAGCAGTTCGTTGAGGCGCTCGGCGGGCTTGCGCCGGGGCAGGTTCTTGTAGGTGGCGATGATCAGCTCGTTTTTCATGGAATGCTCCCAGCCCACCAGTTCGGTCACCCGGACCTGGTAGCCGTGGGCCTCCAACTGCAGGCAGCGCAGCACGTTGGTCAGCTGGCTGCCGAATTCCCGGGTGTGGATGGGGTGACGCCAGATTTCCGTCAGCACCGTCTGGCCGAGGGACTTGCCCTTGTTCTTGTTCAGCACCGCCGCCACTTCTGCCTGGCAGCAGGGCACCAGGACGATGAAACGGGCCTGTTTTTCAAGGGCAAAGCGGATGGCGTCGTCCGTGGCCGTGTTGCAGGCATGCAGGGCCGTGACCATGTCCACCCGGGGCGGCAGCAGGGGCGAGGTGATGGAGTCGGCCACCGACAGGTTGTGGAATTCCATGCCGGGAAAGCCCAGCCGTTGGGCCAGTTCCCGGGATTTGCCCACCAGTTCGTCCCGGGTCTCGATGCCGACGATGCGGGCCAGGGAGGCGCCAGACTTGAAGAACAGGTCGTACAGAATGAAGCCCAGGTAGCTCTTGCCGGCGCCGTGGTCCACCAGGGTGAATTCCGGCTTGTCCTGCAGCAGCTCGAGCAGCAGGGGCTCGATGAACTGGTACAGGTGGTAGACCTGTTTCAGCTTGCGCCGGCTGTCCTGGTTCATCTTGCCGTCCCGGGTCAGGATGTGCAGTTCCTTGAGCAGCTCGAGGGACTGGCCGGGGCGGATTTCCGGCATGGAGGCGGCGGCAGGGGTGGGCGTGGCTTTGGCTTTTGCAGGCATGGCGAAACGGGAGGCAGCGTGAGGCGAAGGGGCGATTATAGGCGCTGGGCCCGCAGGCCATGAGGTAAACTATGGGCCTGCTCCGATTGTCTGCCGCCTTTTTCCCTTATTTCGCCTCTTTGCCGTCCTTTTTCCGCCCATGACCGACGAATTTTTCATGCGTGAAGCCCTGTCCCAGGCCGTGGCTGCCGGCTGCCTGGGGGAGGTGCCGGTGGGCGCCGTCGTCGTGCGGGAAGGCGTCATCGTCGGCCGAGGTTTCAATTCGCCCATCGGCGACAGCGATCCCACGGCCCACGCCGAAGTGGCGGCCCTGCGGGATGCGGCCCGCAACTTGGGCAATTACCGGCTGCCCGGCTGCGAGCTGTTCGTCACCCTGGAGCCCTGCGCCATGTGTGCCGGCGCCATCATGCATTCCCGCATCGCCCGGGTGGTCTATGGCGCCCGGGACCCCAAGACCGGCGTGCACGCCAGCGTGCTCGACCTGTTCGCGGTGGACCAGCTCAACCACCACACGGAAATCGTCGGCGGCGTCCTGGCCGACGAATGCGGCCAGCTGCTCTCCCGCTTCTTTGCCGAACGGCGCAAGGCGGCCAAGGCATGAAACTGCGCGTCTCCCTCGGGCGCCAGGTCCTGGAACTGCTGGACGACCAGGGCCAGGTGCTGCGCGCCTATCCCGTCTCCACCTCGGCCAGGGGCGCGGGGGAGGAGAGCGGCAGCTTCTGTACTCCCCGGGGCCGCCATTACGTGCGGGCCAAGATCGGCGAGGGCCTGCCGATCCATGCCGTATTCCGCGGCCGCCGCTTCACCGGCGAAATCTGCACACCGGAACTGGCTGCCGCCACGCTGGAGCGGGACTGGATTCTCTCCCGCATTCTCTGGCTCTGTGGCCGGGAGCCAGGCTTCAACCGGCTCGGCCCGGTGGATACCATGGCCCGCTACATCTACATCCACGGCACGGCGGATGAGGCCGCCCTGGGCACGCCGGCGTCCCACGGCTGCATCCGCATGGGCAATGCGGACATCGTGGACCTTTTCGAGCGGGTTCCGGCGTTTACGGAAGTGGATATCGTCGAGGATTGAGCTTTGGGGACTGGGGCCGTGCAGATGGAAATTCCAAAAGCGGTGCCACGGCCGGCACCATGAAAAAAGCCCCGCAGTGCGGGGCTTTTTTTACAACCGTTCAGCGAACCTGGATTACAGGGGCTGAATGTTGGTTGCCTGGGGGCCCTTTTGGCCTTGGCCGGCGACGAAGTTCACCTTCTGGCCTTCGCTCAGGGACTTGAAGCCGTCAGCCTTGATTTCGGAGAAGTGGGCGAACAGATCGGGGCCGCCATTGTCCGGGGTGATGAAGCCGAAGCCCTTAGCGTCGTTGAACCACTTAACGGTACCAGTTTCCATTTTGTATTCCTTAAAAACAGCTTAAAAAATGAGCAGATGCTCGAGGCGCGCAATAATCAAGGGAGACTACATGGAACAATGGAGTACCACTATGCAGAGGGACAACGATGAACTTGAATCTGGAACTTGAAGATTTAGCCCGATCCGTTATACGCACCCCCCAGGAGGCTGTCAAACGATTCTTGGAAAAATGCCGATTTATTTGATGTTGAGGCACCTCTGCATCGGCAATAGCCATCGTGACTGCCGATGGCCCGGTGGATGACGCCGCGCCACCAAAGGCCTTCAGCCGGCAGCGGCGGCCCCCTTAACAGGGCGCCCGGGTCATCCTAGTCAGCCTGGAAGCGCCGCTGCACTTCGCCGCTGGGGCCGGCGGCATTGAAACTGCGCTCCGTCAGGCAGACCTCTCCCTGCCGATCCACCGTCAGGACGGTGGAGGCCCGGGTGCCGTATGCCGGCGACTGGACGAAGATGGCGGAGAGCATTCTTTCCCATTCCAGGGAGACGCCGGTATCCGGCAGGTGCTCGTCGGGCCAGCGGGTGGGATCGGCCAGCAGACGGAACAGGGATTCTGTCTCCGGCAGGGCCTGCAGGGCTTCGCTGAAACGGGCCTTGGCCGCCACCAGCTTGGGCCAGGGGGTTTCCAGGAGATGGTTGGAAAGGCCGTAGATGCCGGGCGGAAGTTTCTGGATGCGGCCCTGCCGGTTGGAGTAGTAACAGAGGCTGTCCCGGTCGGCGAGAAACAGGTTGAAGCCGCCGTAGGCTCCGCCGTCCAGTCCGGAGAGGAAGTCCCGGGGCGAGAGGTCGCCGGCCAGATAGTCCCGGGTCAGGTCGCCCCGGGAACGCTGGCCTTCGGGAGCCTTGGGGTCCCGGTAGTTGGTGACGGCGGCAAAGCGCTGGCGCCGGTCAATGCCGAGCCAGGTGCCGCCGGCCTGCAGGTCCCTTCCGGCCAGGATGCCGGGCTGGTCGCTCCAGAAATCGGCGGCCAGGGTGGGGCGCGCATGGAATTCATCCCGGTTGGCACAAACCGCCAGGGGGTAATCCGGATGGGTCTGCCAGGCGAGGAGGATGAGGCACATGGGAAACCTATAGCCACAGAGGGCACAGAGATCTCAGAGAAAAGACAGGAAGGCCGTAGGCGCCCGTAGTACGGCTACGACGGTGAAACCGTGACAGTTTCCCCTGCTGGTCTCTGTGTCCGCTGTGGCATTAGTTTTAGTAAGGCAGGGGCAGCAGTTCCAGCACCGGGCCGTCCGGGCTGCCGGCATGCACCGGGCCGCCGCTGGCGCAGTTTTCCGGAATCACCGCCAGCAACTCCCAGCTGCCGTCGGCTGCCGGTGCCCCATTGACCACGGTGCCGCCATGGTTCTCGTCGGCCAGGGTGGAGAAGAGGGCGTCGCCGGCCTTTACCGTAGCGGCCACCCTGGCGCGGAAGAGGGAGCGCTTGACCTTGCCCAGGTACTGGGTGCGGGCGACGATTTCCTGGCCCGGGTAGCAGCCCTTGTGGAAGCTGACGCCGCCGATGCGTTCGAAATTGGCCATCTGGGGCACGAAGGCTTCCTGGGTGGGGCCGCTGATGTGGGGAATGCCGGCCTGGATCTGCAGCCATTGCCATACCGGCGTGCCCACGGGGCGGGCACCGGCGGCCAGGGCTGCCCACAGGCTGGGCGCGGCGGCCACGGCCACGGCGATTTCGAAGCGCTCGTTGCCTTCCAGGCGGATCACCTTGCCCGCCGGCGCCTCCTGGGCTTCCAGGGGCTGGGCCGGCACCGGCAAACCTGCCTGGGCCAGCAGGGCGGCGCTGCCCGGTCCGGCCAGGCCGATCAGGGCCACTTCGTCGCTGCGACTGGTGATCTGCACCTTGGCCCGCAGCACAAACATCTGCAGGCGCTTCTGGATGGCGGGCTGCAGTTCGGCAGCCAGCTGCACCTGGTAGGCGTCGCCTTCCTTCCACAGCAGGAAGCTGGCCAGCATGCGGCCCTTGGCGGTGCACCAGGCGGAATGCTGGGCCGCATCCGTTTTCAGGTGGTTCACATCGCTGGTCACCTGGTTGTGCAGAAAGGACTTGGCATCCTCGCCGCTGACGGCGATCAGGCCCAGGTGAGAGAGGGGAGCCAGCACCGGGCCGTTCAGGGCGGCCTGGCGTTCGCCGGCGGCATCGCCGAAATCGGTGACCAGATCGGCGTCGAACTTGGCGCCAGCCGTTTCCAGGGTGGTTTTCCAGAGAGCGTTCATGGGGATTTCCGTGGCAATTGGGGGAAAGTTAAGGGTTTTCGTGAGTCGCTTGTCGGAAACGGTCGGCCATCGGGGGCCGGCTCGTACAGCAGGTCCGCGTCGTCATTGGACGGCGCGGGCGTCAATAGCTGGGGAGAATACAGGGCTTGGGCTATTATATCGCCTCCTTTTATCCCGAATTCTCGGCAACGGCCAGGCCGGTGGCGGCAGCCGTTCCCCTAGACCCGCTTTCCTATGCGCTTGTTCCGCAGACTGTTGTCCCTGCTGATCCTCGCGGCCCTGCTGGGCGGCGGTGGCCTGGCCTGGTTGGCCCTGAGCCCGGTCCGCCTCAATGCCTCGCCTCTGGACTTCCAGGTGCAGCCCGGCAGCAGTGCCCGCGCAGCCGCCCGGCAGATGGTGGAGGCGGGCATCGATCTCAATCCCTGGGCCTTCGAGGCCCTGGCCCGGGCCAGCCGCAGCGCGGCGGCCCTCAAGGCGGGCAGCTACGAGGTGGAGCAGGGCATCACCCTGTGGGCCCTGCTGCAGAAGCTGACCCGGGGCGACGTCAGCCAGAGCGAACTGGCCATCATCGAGGGCTGGAATTTCCGCCAGCTGCGGGACAAGCTCAACGCCCATCCCGATCTGCGCCATGACGGCGCCGGTTTGTCGGACCGGGAACTGCTGCAGCGCATCGGCGCCGCCGAAAGCCATCCGGAAGGACTGTTCTTTCCCGACACCTATCTCTTCAGCAAGCAGTCCAGCGACGTGGACCTGCTGGCCCGGGCCTACCGGGCCATGCAGAAGCGCCTCCAGACCGAGTGGGCGGCCCGGGACCCGGGCCTGCCCCTGCAGCATCCCTACCAGGCCCTGATCCTCGCTTCCATCGTGGAAAAGGAAACGGGTCGGGCCGCGGACCGGCCCCACATCGCCGCAGTCTTCGTCAATCGCCTGCGCCAGGGCATGCTGCTGCAGACCGACCCCACGGTCATCTACGGCATGGGCGAGCGCTTCGACGGCAACCTGCGGCGCCAGGACCTGCTCACCGATACGCCCTACAATACCTACACCCGGGGCGGCCTGCCGCCCACGCCCATCGCCATGCCCGGCCAGGCGGCCCTGCAGGCGGCGCTCCATCCCGCTGCCAGCCCGGCCCTTTATTTCGTCGCCCGGGGCGACGGCAGCAGCCATTTTTCCTCCTCCCTGGACGAGCACAACCGGGCGGTAAACAAATACCAGCGGGGCGGACGTTGATTACAGGATGACCATGCGCGGAAAATTCATCACCTTCGAAGGTATCGACGGGGCCGGCAAGAGCACCCACATCCAGTGGCTGGCGGACCAGCTCACGGCCCGGGGCAAGAGCGTGGTCACCACCCGGGAGCCCGGCGGCACGCCCCTGGGGGAAAAGCTGCGGGCCCTGCTGCTGGCCGAGCCCATGCACCTGGAAACCGAGGCCCTGCTGATGTTCGCCGCCCGCCGGGAGCACCTGGCCGAGGTCATCGAGCCGGCCCTGGCGGCCGGCACCTGGGTCATCTCGGACCGTTTCACCGATGCCACTGTGGCCTACCAGGGCGGCGGCCGGGGGCTCTCCCTGGACAAGCTGAAAGTCCTGGAGGACTGGGTCCACGGCCACCTGCAGCCGGACCTGACCCTGCTTTTCGATCTGCCCCTGGCGGTAGCCCAGGCCCGCATCGGCAAGGAGCGCATCCTCGACCGCTTCGAGCAGGAAGAGGCCGACTTCCACGAGCGGGTGCGCCAGTGCTATCTGCAGCGGGCCGGCCAGTCCAACGGCCGCATCCGGGTGGTGCAGGCTGACCGGACCGTGGATGAAATCAAGAAATCAATTGAAGAATTGATTTCAAATATTTGTTTATGAATATATTTCAATTACAGGAATCGGCCTGGCAACGGCTCCAGGGGCGGCGTGCCCAGCTTCCCCACGCCCTCCTGCTGATCGGCCAGCGCGGCGTCGGCAAGTTCGAACTGGCCCGGGCCTTTGCCGCCGGCCTGCTCTGCGAGGCGCCGGGCATGGACGGCCATGCCTGCGGCCAGTGTTCCGCCTGCAACTGGCTGGGGCAGGGCAACCACCCGGATTTCCGGCTGGTGCAACCGGCGGCCATGAGCGACGAAGAGGCCGAGGCCGACGAGGAAACGGGCAAGAAGAAGCCCAGCCAGCAGATCACCATCGACCAGGTGCGGGGGCTGGACGACTTCCTCCACGTCGGCACCCACCGCCAGGGGGTGCGCATCGTGCTGCTGCACCCGGCGGAGGCCATGAACCGCAACACCGCCAACGCGCTGTTGAAGAGCCTGGAAGAACCCCGGCCCGACACCCTGTTCCTGCTGGTGTCCAGCGAGGCCGACCGGCTCCTGCCGACCATCCGCAGCCGCTGCCAGACCGTGGAAGTGCCCCTGCCGTCGCCCCAGGCGGCCACCGCCTGGCTGGCGGCGCAGAAGGTCAGCGACGGCGGGCGCTGGCTGGCCCTGGCCGGCGGGGCGCCGCGCCTGGCGGCGGAACTGGCCGGCAGCGGCCAGCGCAGTCTGCTCGATGCCCTGCTCGGACAGTTGCAGAAGGGACGCCAGCTGGACCCCATTGCCGCGGCCGCTCTGATCGAGAAAACCCTCAAGGCGGACAAATCCGGCGCCCTCACCATGAAGCGGACGGTGGAATGGCTGCAGAAATGGAGCGCCGACCTGGCTCTGGTGGCGGAGGGGCTGCCGCCGCGCTACTTCCAGGACGATGGCGCTACAATAGGGCAGCTGGCGGCTTCATCAAGCACTATTAAAATAATAAATTTCAATAGATTGCTGATTAAATTTAAAGCTCAATCTGAGCATCCGTTGAACCTGCGCCTGGTACTGGAAGAACTCTTCTTCGCCTACCGGGCCCTGTACTGAAAGACGCGAGGACCCCATGTCGGACACCAATGCCGCAAGTTCTGCCGCTCCAGCCGCCGCCGGAGCCCGCCCCAGCGTTCTCTCCCTCAACATCAATTCCAAGTCGGCCCTTTACGCCGCCTACATGCCCCACCTGAAAAACGGCGGCATCTTCATCCCCACCAACCGTCGCTACACCCTGGGGGACGAAGTTTTCATGCTGCTCTCCCTGATGGAGGACCCGACCAAGCTGCCCATCGCCGGCACCGTGGTCTGGGTGACCCCGGCCGGGGCCCAGAACAGCAAGGCCCAGGGCATCGGCATCCATTTCAACAACGACGAGAGCGGCATCGAGGCCCGGCGCAAGATCGAAGGCCTGCTCGGCGGCCTGCTCCAGTCCAGCCGCGCCACCCATACCATCTGAGGGCCCTGGCGGCCCCGCGTAGAGAAACCATGCTTGTCGATTCCCACTGCCACCTGGACTTTCCCGACCTGGCCGCCAGGCTGCCGGAAATCCTGGCCAAGATGGCAGCCAACCAGGTCCAGGCCGCCGTCTGCATCGGCGTCAATCTGGAGGACTTCCCCCGGGTCCTGGCCCTGGCCGAGGCCCATCCCCAGTTGCTGGCCAGCGTCGGTGTCCATCCCGAACACACGGAAGGGGCCGAGCCCACGGTGGAGCAGCTGGTGGCCCTGGCCGCCCATCCCCGGGTCGTCGCCATCGGCGAAACCGGGCTGGATTACTACTGGCACAAGGACAAGCCGGAGTGGCAGCGGCAGCGCTTCCGCACCCACATCGCCGCCGCCAAGGCCTGCGGCAAGCCCCTGGTGATCCATACCCGGGACTCGGCCGCCGACACCATCCGCCTCATGGCGGAGGAGGGGGCCGGAGCGGTGGGCGGCGTCATGCACTGCTTCACCGAGGACTGGGAAGTGGCCAAACAGGCCCTGGACCTGGGTTTCTACATTTCCTTCTCCGGCATCGTCACCTTCAAGAACGCCAAGGTGGTCAAGGAAGTGGCCGCCAAGGTGCCCCTGGAGCGCATCCTGGTGGAAACCGACTCGCCTTACCTGGCGCCCACGCCCTTCCGGGGCAAGACCAACGAACCGGCCTACGTGCGCCACGTGGCCGAGGAAATCGCCACCCTGCGCGGTCTCACCCTGCAGGAGGTGGCCGCCGCCACCACCGCCAATTTCTTCCGCTGTTTCCCTGCCGCCGGCACCGCCCTGGCCGCCTGACCCTCGAGGAACCACCATGCGCAAGCTCCTGGCAGCCCTGCTGCTCTCCCTGGCTTTCCCCCTTGCCCAGCCGGCCCTGGCCGGCATCTACGACGACACCCTCAAGGCCGTGCTGGAAAACCACACGGAGGAGGCGGTGGCCCTGCTGGAGCGTGGCATTGATCCCAATACCGCCGATGCCGAAGGCAGCACCCTGCTCATGCTGGCGGCCCGCAACGGCAATGCGGAGCTGGTGGACCAGCTGATCCTGCGCCGGGCCAAGGTCACCGCCCGCAACCGTTTCGGCGACGACGCCCTGCTGCTGGCCAGCTTCCGCGGCCATCTGCCGGTGGTGAAGCTGCTCCTGGCCGGCGGTGCGCCGGTGAACCGCAGCGAAGGCTGGCCGCCCCTGGCCTATGCGGCCTTCAACAACCAGCTGGAGGTGATGGAATACCTGCTGGCCCACGGCGCCGACATCAACGGCACCAGCGACAACGGCACCACCGCCCTCATGGTGGCAGCCCGCAATGCCCATATTGAAGCGGTGCGCCTGCTGCTCAAGCACAAGCCGGATGTGGACAAGATCAACGAGGCCGGCGGCACCGCCCTGAAGTGGGCAGTGGCCGCCAACAATACGGAAATCGCCGACCTGCTGCGCCAGGCCGGCGCCGTGCTGGAGTAAGCGGGGACACCGGCTCCGGCCGCTCCCGATTTTTCCTGCAGCAACCTGGTTTCGGGAGGAACTCTGCCATGCAACGACGTGACTTCCTGCTCGGCGCCGGCGCTTCGGCGGCCCTGGGCGCGGCTACGGTCCGGGCGGCGGACGGCCAGCCGGTGGTGCGCTGGCGCCTGGCCTCCAGCTATCCGAAGAGCCTGGATACCCTCTACGGCGCCAGCGAAGTGCTGGCCAACCGGGTGGCGGCCCTGACCGAGGGACGCTTCCAGATCCGCCCCTTCGCCGCGGGCGAAATCGTCCCCGGTCTGCAGGCCCTGGATGCGGTGCAGCAAGGCACCGTGGAGTGCGGCCACACCCTGGGCTCCTTCTATGTCGGCAAGAACCGGGCATTCGCCTTCGACAGCGTCCTGCCCTTCGGCCTTACCACCCGCCAGCAGACGGCCTGGATGCATTTCGGCAACGGCCTGACCCTGCTGCGGGAGCTGTACCGGGATTACGGCGTCATCAACTTCCCCGGCGGCAACACCGGCGCCCAGATGGGGGGCTGGTTCCGCAAGGAACTGCAGGGCCTGGCCGACCTCAAGGGCCTGAAGATGCGCATTCCAGGCCTGGGCGGGGAAATCATGGCGCGCCTGGGGGCGGTGCCCCAGACCATTCCCGGGGCCGACGTCTATCCGGCCCTGGAAAAGGGCGCCATCGACGCCGCCGAATGGTCCGGCCCCTACGATGACGAGAAGCTGGGCTTCTTCAAGGTGGCCCGCTACTACTACCATCCGGGCTGGTGGGAGCCCAGTGCCCAGCTGAGTTTCCTGGTCAATGCCCGGGAATGGGAAAAGCTGCCCAAGGCCTACCAGCAGGCCTTCGAGGTGGCGGCGGCAGAAGCCCACCTGCTCACCACCGCCGAATACGACGCCAAGAATCCGCCGGCCCTGACGCGCCTGCTGGCCCAGGGCGTCAAGCTGCGCCGTTTCCCGGATGACGTGATGAAGGCCGCCTACAAGGCCGCCTTTGCCTTCTACGACGAGGAAGCCGAGCGCAATCCGGTGTTCCGCAAGATCTATAACGACTGGCAGCGTTTCCGCAGCCAGCAACAGGCCTGGTTCCGCATCGGCGAAACCGGCATCGAAAACTTCATGTATTCGCAGAACCTGCAGAAATAAGAGTCCCCATGGAAGAACAGACCCTGAACGATCCCGTCGCCGACCTGGCGCCCCACGCCCTGCAACGGGAAGCCGCCCGCCTGGCCCAGGAGGCCTTTGCCCTGGCTTTCCGCCAGACCCTGGAGGGCAAGGGGGAAGAGCGGCCCCAGATCATCGCCCAGATCGTCCAGCGCCTCATGGGCTGGGCCAACGACAAGCGGGAAGGGGAGGCGGGCGACCACCATGCCGGCCGCCACCTGCGCCAGGCCATGCTGCTCAGCGGCCTGGATCAGTGGGGCCTGGCCTATGCCCAGGTCTACGGTCCCAGCGCCATGACCGGCCTCTCGGCCATGGTGGCCGGCCTGCGCGCCGGCCTGGACGGGGCCGGGGAGAGCGAAGGCTACCAGGCCTTCTTCGAGCGCCTGGTGAACGAGGAAACGGCGGCCTTCAGCTTCAAGTCCGACCTGCGCCAGGCCATCCACATGGCCCTCTGGCACACCATGATCGCCACGGAAAACCGGGGTGAGGCCCTGCAATTGCTGCAGCAGCTGGGCGGCATGATGCTGGCCTTGCCCCAGGCCATGCCGCAGCACGGCTGGATGATCCTGGCCAACACCCTGGCCGACATCCAGATCCGCTGCCTGGCCCACGCCCTGGCGGCGGAAGGCCTGGGCCAGGAAATGACCCAGGAGCTGTTCGGCGCCCTGGCCAAGCAGTTGCCGGGGGAACTGCGTTCCCAGGTGATGGGCAATGCGGCCCGCACGGTGCTGGAATGGCAGCAGACCAACCGGGCCCAGGGCACGGTGCATTAAGGTGGAAGCAGGGGAGGGCTGGCAGGCCTGGTTCGACGGCGCTGCGGCCCCCAATCCGGGCCGCATCGGCCTGGGCGGGCTGCTGCTGTCGCCCGGCGGCGCCCGGCAGGAGCTTTCCCTGCGTCCGGGGCAGCTGGGCTGTAATAACGAGGCGGAACTGCTGGCCCTGGCCGAGGTGCTGGACCTGGCCTGGGCCGCGGGGGCGCGGCGCCTGACGGTGCGTGGTGACAGCGATTTTGCGGTACGCCACCTGCAGGGGCAGGCCCATACCGCGGTGCCCCATCTGGCAGAACTGTTGCAGACCGTGCTGGCCAAGGCGGCCCGTTTCGAGGCGGTGCAGTTTCTCTGGGTGCCACGGCACCGCAACGGCGAGGCCGATCGTCTATCCCGTCAGGCCCTGGGGCTGACGACGGAACCGGTGCAACGCCCCATCAGCAAACGCCGCCGTTAGAGGGTTGGCCGGGAATCGTGCGAAATCCTCAAAAAAACAACTTAACTTATTGTTCGTGAAGGGAAAATAACTTGGTTTAGGGTAAGGCCAGTTTTCACTGGCCTTACCCTCTTCTCATCAATTGAGGCTTAGGTTCCGCAGGTCAGCGCCTTATTTGCGCTGACGAAAACGCTGTCGGGCTTGGATCTGAACTCTGTGTCTGGCTGGCCGTTGTGCGACTTGCACATCGGTGCAATGTAGTTGAGTTTTCGAAGTGCTTCATTATCAAGCTTCGGCAGTATCACGTGCGCCCCTACCTCCGCCAGTGAATTGCACCCCGCTACATGACATGTTGGCGTTGAGGAAACCTTGGTGAAGACCTTCCAGTGGTCCAACCAAGATCCGCACTTACAGTCCTTGTCCGAGGTCCCATTAAGATTCTTCATCGTAACGGAACCATTGGTGGTCAGTGTCTTGCTCATGAGCATCTCCCAAAAGTAACCACGCACGTGCATGGCAATTCATGATATTGGGATTTTTCCTGAAGAAATCAATAGTCATTGACCTTGGTTTGCTGATTCAGCCTCCAAAATCCGGAACCCGTCATCTAGTACCGCGGCCTTACGTCGGAAGTCCAGCACATAGTCACCAAAACGATTGATGTGCTCCAGCCGGTATGGCGCCAGGCCAGCCAATACTTCCTGGTTGATCAGAGAACCTTCGGCTCGTAGTTGCTTTAGGACCCGACTCATCCCCACCACATTGTGCAAAATGACCATGTTGGCGATCAGATGGTTGTATTTAATGACCTTGCGCTGTTCGTGGCGCAGGTTTTCGGCGATCTCCCCTTCTCCACCGAAGAAGAGTTTTTTCGCAAAGCCATTGAATTGCTCCGACTTGTTGGTTTCTGCGTGGATGAGCCGGCGCAGTTCAACGTCACCAACATATTTCAGCAGGAACATGGTTCGGACTACCTTGCCGAGTTCCTTAAAGGCGAAATACAGCTTGTTCTTTCGGCTGTAAGTACCGAGGCGGCGCAGGATAGCCGATGCTGAAATCTTTCCAAGCTTGATCGAGACAGCCACGCGCAGCATGTCTGGCAAATGGGTTTCGATCATCTGCCAGTTGATGTCGTCGCTGAAAAGACGATCGATATGGACGAACCTCTTGTTACTCTCGGGCCGATGAAACACCAGATCCTTGATGCCACGGATGCGCGGCATCAGCTTAATGCCTAAGAGATGGGAAAGCGCAAACACCGTGTAGCTCTGGGCCTGGGTGTCGCCATGGATGGTATCCGGCCGGACATCCGAGGTGTTGGTCATCAACCCATCGAGGATGTGCGTACCCTCGTAGGTGCCGCAGGAAATGAAGTGACTGAACAGCGCGATGAACTTGTCGGAGACATGGTAGTAGCCGATGCCGCCATAGCCGCCGTAGCGGATGTGGTGCTCGGAAATCAGGTTCTGCTCGTAGAGGTTCCATTTCGTGCCGTCGGCCGAGGCATGCTTGCCTGAACCCCAGTAGCTGGGCAATTCGAACTTGTTATAGGCGTTGATAACCTTGACGATGGCCTTTTCCAGTACCTCTTCCGTGATGTACTTGATGTTGAGCCAGGCAATCTGCTTGCGGCTCATCCCTCGAATTGAACGTGCCGTCTGAGTGGGCCCAAGGTTACAGCCATAACAGAACAAGGTACTGATTACTCTTGGACGCAATTCCTCGATCCGACTCTCTGTTCCCATCAAGGGACGGAATAGCTTGTGCAGTTGCAGCCAGCGCTCCGTGTCGATCAGTACGTCAACAATGCTGATGTTCTCCAGATGCTCAGTGATCAGCAGGTCGATTGTCCTGATGCCAGGCGGTAGTTCGCTGGCTGGTGGCTTCTTCAGGATTAGCCGGCCATCGACGATTTCGGCATAGGCGTTGTCCGGAAACTCTGCATCGACGGCTTCGGCGGTCTCCAACAAAGCCGCCTTCAAGGTCTCCGTAAAGGCTCTGGGGTCGGTTTCGACACCGGTCACTTCGCCGTACTGGGCCAACTCAGAATTCAGAGTATCGTCGTCAACCAGCTGCTCCCGGTAGTCGTCGTAGCGCTCGCCATGCTGGATGAACAGATCACCCGATTTCAATTCATCACGGATCGCATACAGGACCGCCAGCTCAAAGTAACGGCGGTTGAGGGCAACGATCTGTCCATCGGCACGTTCAGAGACGACCAGTTTTCGCCAAGCCGTAGGTAGCCATAGGAAATCTTCCTCAGCATTCAGCCCAACTAAGGACAGTGGGACGATTTCATGGCGGGTGCCACGCAGCGCCTGCAACGCTGCCATCATCCGGATCAAGGTGTCATCCTCGCTGCTGCTCTGGGGATTGACGATCTCGATGCAGTTTAGCAACTGGGCACGAACAACCTTATAGGGTTGGACGAGGAACGGCAGATGATTACGCCCCGCATAAGCCATGTGCTCATCACAGATGGCTACCAGGTCATCGACATTGGCTATCAGGCTGCCACCGATGGCCTCCACGCGTTGATGATCCGTACCGTCGATCCGATAGGCCAGCAACATCTCTTTCAATTGCCCGATCAGGCGGTCGGTCCGCTGCTGGTGTTCCTGCTGGTATTCGCCTAGCTTGTTGCGTGCCTGGTTATCCAGGTTCTGAAGCATACGGACGAATAGGTCGGCAGCATCGTCGAGCGTCTGGGCAAATTGCGAACGGATATAGATGACGGCCAGTGCGTAGCGTTTCTGTGGCCTCAGTTCCGCCATTTCCGTCGCATCCAACGAGCGGGCGATATAGCGATACTGCTTGAGCTTTGGGACGGGGATATCCGGTTTTGGCAGTTGGTCGACCAGTAGCTGGAGCCGACGGATATGCTGAAGGTAGGAGCGGGTTTCCTTATTGGTCGGTTTCTTCGGTTCTCGCTTGAGTAGATTCCAGGTGCTGCTGGTATCGCCCGACTTGACCTTGAACAGGCTGTCGATCAAGGCTTTTACCTTGGCATCAAGTTGATCGGTAATACTCGCAAAATGGACATCGTGGATTTTCTCCCGGGCCTGGATGGCTAGCCGATCAAGCGTGGAGAAACCAGGTAATTCGTAGCGATGATGAACCAGTTCTTCAAGCATTACGTTGACGATGTCTGCTACAACATGCCGGCTGTCTGCTGCTGTTTCAGCGATATGCCGCAACCAGGCACGCCCTTGGTCGTCCAGAGGACGAACATTCAGGTAGCGTCGAAGTGCTGCGATCAATGCCGTGCGCGTTGTCGTACGGTCGAACTGTCGGAGTTCGTCAAACCTTGCTGGTCGGTGCCCCGTTTGGGCCACAATATGCTGGCGAATCGCCGCCGGCACATCCTTGATATGGACAAAGTACCCAAGGCGCTGAAACAGTTTCAGGTAGATGAAGACTGCTGCGCGGGCAACGGGCCGCTTTACGGTCTTGTCGATGAAAGCGATTTCATCGGGCGTCAGGGTATAAATCTCGGCGAGATCCTGTGCCGATGGATCAGCTTTCAAGCGGGGATATGCGGTCTCGTGAAGCTGGGTCATGTAGCATCAATCCCAGTGCCTGCCAGTGGCCGGATCGCGGCAGACTACCTCCAGAAAGCACTCACGGGTGTCGGCAATACGATGGAGTTCATCGAGCAATGCGTAGAGATGATCGTCCAGGACATCTGTCGATGGGGTCGGGACGGAGATTTGATATCGACGACCATCCTGGTCCAGCGGTTGCGCCTGAAATCGGGCAAGGCAGGTACTCGCCATGTCCCGTAAGGCATTGGCGACACCGCGTCGACCGCCGTTGAAGGCGGACAGATCGATGGAAACCTCGATCGTTGTGAGGGCGACCTTGGGCAGGCTTGGCAGTTGCGGGGGCAAAACAGGCTGCTTTTCTGGGAGCACCCGATCCAAGCCCTGCTCGAAACGCACCTTCTGATCGGTGCTGACCCCATCCAGATAGCGCATGGCAGCCTTCACATCACGCCAGCCCACGTAATTCATCAGCTCCCGGAGGTCCCAGCCGCTCATGCCCGCCCACTGGGCGAAGCCACGGCGCAGCGAGTGGCTGCTGAAGGCGTCGGCATCGGCCACACCTGCCTGGCTCAATAACCTTCGAAGTATAGGAATGATGCTGCTCGGGGTCAGTTCGGCCTCGGATAGGTGCCCCCAGCGATCAATCTTGCGGAATAGCGGCCCTGCTGTCAGTTGGGACAAGGCCAGCCAGTCTTCGACCGCCTCGACTGGACACAGCCGGGACAAGGCTGGGCAAGAGTAGCTCCGGCCTTCCAGGTTGCGATCCCCCTTGCTGCGGGGCAAAAAGCAGGTCAGCCCCTCACCGGGTTTGATTTCGATGAATTCAATGCGAAGGTTGGCCAGTTCATCGGAGCGGAAGCCGCGCCAGAACCCGAGGAGAACCAGGGCCCGATCCCGCTTAAGTCGCAGGGTGCCGGCAGTATCTCCTTGGCGGACAGCTGCAGCCGTGGCCGTCGTCAGCCAGTCGGTAACACCGTGGAGGATTTCCAGTTCCAGCGGCTTGGCCCGCTTTTCCTGGGCCGGATGCAGGGTCCGAATGCCCTTCAAGAGTTGCCGAATCTTCGGAGCCTTGGTCGGGTCTGGAAAGCCATGATCCTGGTGCCAGCGGGACAGCGCCGCAAGGCGGTGCTTCAGTGTGTTCAGTGACAGTGATTCGGCATACGCAGCCAGGTAGCGGGCAATCGAGTCGATAGTTGCCGGTAACAAGCCTCCCCACTCAATCTCGAAGTGCTGGATGGCTGATGCATAGCTGCGCCGGGTATTGGCCCGTTCGGCCGCGCCAAGGTAGAGATCGACCTGACTCATCCCTCTATACCTTGGGGGACTTTAATGCGGTGCCGTGTACGCCGGAAATGTGATTTCCCGTCGGCTCCACGCCGATTCCTGATTGAGACAGTCCTTCAAGAATCCCGCAAGTTGAGGGGCGACGGTCGTCGGGACAACGGCTGCGTAGCTCAAGAAGCTGCTTTTCCAGCACTTGGAGTTCACCAATTCGACGGACGACATGCCCGATATGCTCATCCAGTAAGCGGTTTACCTCACCACAGTTTTCTTCTGGCGATTCCTTGAAGTGCAGCAGTGTTCGAATCTCATCAAGTGTCATGTCCAAGCCACGACAATGCCGAATGAACGTCAGTCGCTCCAGGTGCATTGACCCATAGATACGGTAATTCCCCTCGCTCCGCCCAGGCTCCGGCAACAATCCTTCGCGCTCATAGTAGCGGATTGTGTCCACATTACTTCTCGCCAAACGCGCCAGTTCGCCAATTTTCATTGCAGCCTCCCTAGTTCGCCTATCAAGCCCTGCTCGGCTGTAGCGCGATGATAGCCATGCCGCCGAGGCATATGGCACTGCCCAGCAGGTCCCAACGTGTCAGGGGGATTCCATCAACCCGCCATAGCCACAGCAAGGCGATCGCAACATAGACGCCGCCATAAGCAGCGTAGATGCGACCAGCGGCGCCTGGATGCAATGTAAGGAGCCAAGCAAATAAAGCCAGTGACACGGCAGCCGGGATCAGAAGCCAACGCTGTCGCCCCTGCGTCAGCACCAACCAGGGCAAGTAGCAACCGACGATTTCAGCCAGCGCGGTGACGATGAAAAGACTCAATATCTTCAGGAACTCCAACATGCCCTTCTCCTTGGCCCTTTCTATTGTAGCCGCTTGACCTTGAAGTGACTCAAGGGTTTTTAATGGCATCAACAACCAGGAGATTGTCATGCTCACCCATGCTGAAAAACACCGATCCAATGAATCTGAACGTTGCACATGTTCAGGTAACTGTGCGGCCGGCACAACCTCCATTCAGGATATGTCGGATGTCGCCATATCCACCTCCTTGGGGAATACGCGAGCTTTTCGGATTCCCGCCATGGACTGCCCGAACGAAGAAAACGATATCCGTAAGGTATTAGCAGGAATCGAGGGGATTCGGTCACTACGCTTCGAACTGGCGGCCCGGACCCTGACCATCGACGGAGAGCAGCCTCCCCTGGAAAGCGCCCTACAGGCCATTCGCCAGCTTGGTTTTGAAGTGCAGCCCATCGGAATGGAACAGAAGGCTGAAACACCAACGGGTCTCGGCGAGATCAGCAAGGCGCTGATCGCCTTGGCATTGGCCATCGGAGCCGAGGCGTTGGATTTCTTCGCACCCGATACCCTGCCGTTCAAGGGGCTGGGTATGGCGTTGGCCGCGGCTGCCATCACTTTCTCCGGATTTTCCACCTATCGCAAAGGACTGGCCGCATTACGTCGGGGCCAGTTGAACATGAACGCCCTGATGGGCGTCGCTGTGACCGGTGCTTTCCTGATCGGCCAATGGCCGGAGGCTGCCATGGTCATGGCGCTCTACGCCATCGCCGAATTGATCGAGGCCCGTTCCGTTGATCGGGCACGCAACGCCATCAAAGGGCTGCTCGCCTTGACTCCGGAAACCGCTGAGATTCGCCAGAGCGACGGCTCCTGGCTGGAAGCTCCGGCCGACAAGGTTGTCATCGGAGCGCTGGCACGGGTAAAGCCTGGTGCCCGCATCCCGCTGGATGGACGGGTAACAGGAGGCAGTAGCGCAGTCAATCAGGCACCGGTTACCGGCGAGAGCATTCCGGTGGACAAGTCCACCGGCGATCCTGTTTTTGCCGGCACCATCAACGAGACCGGCACGCTGGAATTTGAGGTGACGGCTGCCGCCAATAACACAACATTGGCACGCATCATCCATGCCGTGGAGGCAGCTCAGGGCACGCGGGCCCCCACCCAGAGATTTGTTGATCGCTTTGCCGCCATCTATACGCCGACAATCTTTGTGATAGCCGTAGCAGTGGCCACCGGAGGTCCCTGGCTGCTCGACTGGACGTGGACACAGGCGCTCTACAAAGCGCTGGTTCTCCTGGTGATTGCCTGTCCCTGTGCGCTGGTCATCGCTACGCCGGTTACAGTTGTCGGCGGACTAGCCGCAGCCGCTCAGCGCGGTATCCTGATCAAAGGTGGCGTCTATCTGGAAGAGGCCCGCAAACTGCGTGCAATCGCTCTCGACAAGACAGGCACTATCACTGAAGGCAAGCCTCGGCTAGTGGCTAAGGAGGTGCTGACCTCCTCTGAACCGGAGATGAAGGTTCTTTCCTGGGCCGCCAGCTTGGCTGGTCATTCGGATCATCCTGTGTCAAAGGCTATCGCTGCCGGCCTAAAGCTGCCCGAAAATGGCCTTACTGACTTCACAGCTCTTCCCGGGCGCGGCATAGAAGCCCGCCTGGATGGATATACCTTGATACTGGGCAACCACCGTCTTATCGAGGATCGCGGGTTGTGCAGCCCGGAGATTGAGGCGCGTCTAGCCGTTCATGAAAACCAAGGGCGAACGGCTACCCTGCTGGCTACCGAGGATCGGGTCCTGGCCATCTTTGCGGTAGCCGACACCATCAAGGAGAGTTCTCGGGAAGCGATCACTGATCTGCATCGCCTTGGTGTCACATCGGTCATGCTCACCGGCGACAACGTGGCGACTGCGGCCAGTATTGCCCGCCAGGCTGGCATCGATGATGCACGAGGAAATCTGCTTCCGGAAGACAAGCTGGCCGCGATTGAGGAACTGCAGGTCCGCCTTGGGCCGACTGCGATGACCGGCGACGGTATCAACGATGCGCCCGCCTTGGCTCGAGCCGATATCGGTGTTGCCATGGGGGCCGCCGGAACGGATACGGCCATGGAAGCTGCCGACGTGGTGATCATGAATGACGATTTGCGGCGGATTCCGGAAACGATTCGGTTGTCGCGACGTACGCATGCCGTACTCTGGCAGAACATCTCCTTGGCGTTAGGAATCAAGGTTGTATTTCTGGGATTGGCACTCTTTGGAAGTGCAACCATGTGGATGGCTGTGTTTGCCGACATGGGAGCCAGCCTACTGGTCGTTGCGAACGGTTTACGTATGTTACGAACCTCAGTGCCGCAAACCAAAGACTAAAGCCCCTTTGGTGGTCGACAGCGGGATCCCATTAGCAGGCCAGCCGTACGCCTATTTCAGTCTTGCCGTGGGAGGATTCTGCAAAAGCCTTCCCATCATGCATCCGGGCAATTGCGCTAACGATGGAGAGGCCCAGTCCATGATTCTGATGGCCTTGGCTACGCGATGCATCTACGCGGAAAAAACGATCAAAGATATGAGCCAGGCTCATAGCTGGAATTGGCTCACCTCGGTTGATCACCGAGAGCTTGACCTGTCCGTTATTTTCCATAGCAATACGAATCACGATTGAACTTCCGTGATCGGCATGCCGGGCCGCATTATTCAGAAGATTGGATACAACTCGCCGCAGCAGTGCCGTGTCGTACTGTCCTGATGCATCACCTTCGATAGACCATTTGAGGTCGGAATCGAGCAGTACGGCTTCGTAGTAGTCAGCTACTTCGGTGCAGAGTTGGGCAAGGCTTGGAACAGGAACCCGCCGGGCTTTGGCACCCCGGTCGGCATGTGACAGGAATAGCATGTCATTTACGATGCCCGACAGCCTGTGCATTTCTTCGAGATTCGAACCGATGCAATCGCGCAGGTGCTCGTCCTTGTCGTTGCCACGCAAGGCCAACTCGCTACTGGCGATGATGTTCGCCAATGGGGTTCTCAATTCGTGCGCCACATCGGCATTGAACCCTTCAAGCTGTTGATAAGCTTTTTCCAATCGGTTCAGCAAATCGTTGAATTGATCGACGAGGATTTGTAGCTCGGCAGGAATCCCTTCTGTCTCTAGCCGCTTGTCGAGGGAAAGGACCGCGAGGCTGTGCGTTTGCTCAGCCAGCGTCCGAATGGGGGCCAGTCCCAAATAAACGATCAGGTAGCCACCTAGTGTGATTGCGGTACTTCCGATTAATGCAGCACCCCAGAGGATGGCTGCGAGGCGATCCAGAATCGCCTCATCGGGTGCGATATCGAGCGCCAACTCGGCAACAGAGAAATTTGTCCTCTGGGCTTTGTCGGGGAGCGCAAGCGAATAAAAACGAGCTTTTGATGGCCATGCACTCGGCATCGAAATGAAGCGGGCCCCACCCTGCCGATCGATTAACTTGAGATGGGAGTCCCGATTGATTTTCAGAAGGTCTTCTAGGCCGTGCTCAAGCGCCCCTGGTTGCCGGTGTGCCGGTGTTTCTTCAAACAGGTGATGAATCGCCGTACTTAGCTTTTCAAGACGCAGATCCTGTTGTGCTTCAAGGTTGGCTTTGACCGAGAAATAAACGCCGAGGCACAAACATCCCAGGACCCCCAAACTCAGCGAAGCGAGCCAGCGTATGAGGCGACCACTCAGCGTTGGGTTGCTCATCCTTTTAGTCTCATTCGCGTAGTTCGAGGATGTAACCCATGCCGCGTACGGTGTGCAGCAACGGCGTCTCGAAAGGTGTATCCATTTTGGCGCGAAGTCGCTTGATTGAAACTTCGACTACGTTGGTGTTGCTGTCAAAATTCATATCCCAAACCTGCTCGGCAATCTCGGTTCGCGACAGCACCTCGCCTTGTTTCCTGAGAAATAGAGAAAGCAGCAGAAACTCCTTGGCGCTCAGGTCGATACGCTGACCGTTCCTGAGAACCTTACGACGAACCAGGTCCATTTCAAGATCGTGCAATATCAGACGGTTCGACTGGGCGTCCGGCTGCTGCGGCGCAGACCGGCGTAGCAGCCCCTGGATTCGGGCAATCAGCTCAGAAAAGGCAAATGGCTTAACCAGATAATCATCGGCACCGGCCTGCAAACCGGTAACCCGGTCTTCCACTTTACCCAGCGCGGTCAGCATCAAGACCGGTGTTTGTTTCTTGGTGCGTAAAGCGGCCAATATTGAAAGCCCATCCATGCCGGGTAGCATGGAGTCGAGGATGATGGCCGCGTAATCGAACTCTAGACTCATGTGAAGCCCAGTAATGCCATCGTGAGCAAGGTCCACGACGAAGCCGGCGGTACTCAATCCCTTCTGCAGATACTGGGCAAGCTTTTTCTCATCTTCGATAACCAGTAGTTTCATTTCTTCACGAATCGAATGATGTCAATTTTGTAAACTTCCTGTTGGGCTTCTGTCAGAGGTCATTTCATATAGTTGAGCCATGCCAGCTAACTGACTGGCATGGCAAAAATCTATTGAAACGACATTTGGTAAAAGGAGACCTGACATGAAAACCAAACAAGTACTTTCCATCACCATTCTTTGCGCCGGCTTTGGCGCATCGGGAATGGCATCTGCGGAGTCCGTGATCCACAGTGGTGCTGGTGGTTCTACTGCGTTCTACCCGTCGCACAGTGCTGGTGGCCAAGCGACTCAACAAGTCCAGAAGGAACTGGATGAGTTCAAACGCAATCCTGTCAGTGCTGATGGTCAATATCGCTATGTGGGTGGTGAACTGGGGTGGGTGCTTATTCAGCACGAATATGCCTATCGTGATGGTAAATGGCAAGATGTTGATAAATTCGACCACAAGACGCCGAAACCCTCTCTGGAGATGAGCCCGGAAGAGCGGAAGCAGCGTGACGAATTGTATCGCTCTTAAGATTCAGGGCTGTGCTCAAGTGATGGCCAAGAGGCAATCTTATCTTGGCCATCAACTTTTTTAATAGCGCCCTCTGCGCTCGGGCTGGCCATCAAACTCTCTTCGATACTTCGCTTCTGGGGTACTCCCGGTTCTGTTAAGATTTCTTCCATGCGCCGCTGGTTCTCCATCTTTCTCCTGGTGTTCCTACCGCTCCAATTCAGTTGGACGATGGCGGCTTCCTATTGTCTGCATGAAACCGATCAGACCGCTCAGCATTTTGGTCACCATGAGCACAAGCATCAGGCCAATGATGTTGCCAAAGATGCCAAGGGATCGCTTGTCAACGCCGACAATGATTGTGCGGTGTGCCATGCAGGTTGTCTTGCGGCTATGACAAGTACGACCACGGTCGTACCGATAGCTGAGATTGTGACAGAACACCTGCAGCACCTTCATTACCAGGTGTCGCTATACGGCGACCAACCTGAACGTCCCAACTGGTTCTTCCCCGCCTAATCGGCGGGGCTGGGTTGTTGTTGCCCACCTGTCTGTAGCAGCATCAGCTGCTACTTTCGCCATGCCGCTTACCGGATGGCGCCCCGCCGATTCCCTATGTGTCTTTCGTCACTGGAGAATCGGATGTACCCAAGAGTCACAATTACCGCATTACTGGTCCGAGGCCTGTTCGGAGTTATGGTGCTTACTAGCACCCATCTCTGGGCGCAGACGGAGAAATCACCGTCATTGAGTGCCGCCGCGCCAACTCCTCTCAAGGAACCAACAGGTACCTTGAATCTCGCTGCTGCAATTAATCTTGCCCTGGCATTCAATCCCGAATTATCTGCCGCGGCCAACGAATTGCGTGCCGTAGAAGGGACTGTGGTTCAAGCCGGCATACTGCCAAACCCAGATATTTCAACCTTAGTTGAAGATACCCAAAACAAGACAACCCGTACCACTACTGTTCAGATCAATCAATTGATTGAATTAGGTGGCAAGCGTGCAGCTCGAATTGCCTCTGCTGAACGGGGAAGGGATGTGGCGACAGCTGACTTAGCTGCCAAGCGCTTGGATGTCAGAGCGACCGTGGTTGGATCATTCTTTGACGTTTTGGTCGCACAAGAGCGAGTCCGACAAGTTGAGGATTTGCTCAATCTCGCTCAGCGAGCTACTCAGGCTGCCTCACGGCGGGTTATCGCTGGGAAAATCTCTCCGGTAGAAGAAACCAAGGCCCGTGTTGCAGAGGCAGCCGCTCGGGTTGAGATGAATCAAGCCAAAGGTGACCTGATCACTGCGCGCAACCGCTTAGCAGCAACATGGGGAAGCACAGCACCGCGCTTTGAGCAGGCTGAAGGGAAAACTGACATCTTGCCGGAAGTATTTCCAGCCGAAGAGATCGGGCAGCGTCTGAATAATTCTCCCGTACTTGTCAGAGCCCGCCATGAGGCTGATCGCTTCGCGGCACTTGCCGACGTTGAGCGATCCCGCCAGATACCCAATGTCACTATTAGCGTGGGCTCAAAGCGAGCTGAAGATCTTGGGCGTGATCAGACTATTGTTGGCGTTTCAATCCCATTCCCGATATTTGATCGCAATCAGGGCAACCTGCTCGAAGCGCTTCGACGAGCCGACAAGGCACGAGACGACCTCAGTGCTACAGAAATCCGCTTAAGCACCGCGATTGCGCAAAACCAGGAGCGTCTAAAGGCACTCGTCGTCGAAGCGCAAACCCTGCAAAGCGAAATCCTACCTGGTGCTCGCAGTGCTTATGAGGCTGCCAGCAAGGGTTTCGAGCTTGGGAAATTTAGCTTTCTGGAAGTCCTGGATGCTCAACGGACCTTTTTCCAGGCGAGAGCTCAGTACCTGAGAAGCTTATCCGAGGCCCACCGGACTGCCGCAGAGCTGGAGCGTGTCCTTGGTTCCACCAATTCAATATCGCCCGTCGTACCTAGCCGTCCGTAGGAGCCAGTTGTGAAGATCAATTTTAAAAAGAACGCGTTGAATATCCCTAAAAAGCAGGGTGTCACCATTGCTGTGATTGTGGCCCTGGGCTTGATTACCGGTGGATGGATCCTGGTATCCGGTCCGTCCAAGCCGGCCGGAAAACAGCATGAGCATAACAACCATGAGGAATCCAAGGGGCATGCCGATGCCGAGCACCATGGTGAAAAGGCTGGCGATAGCCATGACCACGCCAAGGAGCACGGCGATGCAGAACATCATGAAGGCAGCCCAAAAACTGGAGTCCATGGGGGTAAGTTGTTTACCGAGGATGGATTCGGTTTGGAATTGCTATTGGCTGAAGAGGGGGGAGAGCCGCATTTCCGGGTTTGGCTGTTCAAACAAGACAAGCCGTTGGTACCAACTGCCACTAACGTTTCAGTGACTCTGACACGGCCAGATGGGGAAAAGCAGGAGATCACTTTCCAGTCAGAAAAGGACTACCTGAAAAGCACAAGCCCGATCGCAGAACCTCATGTATTTGAGGCAGCAATTGTTGCTAGGCTAGGAAATGCTCCGTTCCGGTTTATGTATACACAGGAAGAAGGAAAAATCGAACTGACGGAAGAGCAGGTTAGATCTGCCGGTATTTCTATTCAGAAGGCAGCCCCTGCAAAAATTAGAACCTCTGCGAAATTGCCGGGAGAGATTCGCTTCAATGAAGATAGGACTGCGCACGTCGTACCGCGGTTAGCCGGTGTTGTAGAGAGCGTTCCTGCCAATCTTGGGCAACCAGTCAAGCGTGGACAAGTGCTAGCCGTAATCGCGAGCACGGGACTCTCCGAGCAACGTAGCGAGTTGTTAGCTGCTCAGAAACGCCTAACTCTGGCTAAGTCCACCTATGAGCGGGAAAAGAAGCTCTGGGAGGAAAAGATTTCGGCGGAGCAAGACTACCTTCAAGCACAGCAAGTACTGCGGGAAGCTGAAATTTCCGTAGCGAACAGCCAGCAGAAGCTGGTTGCCCTGGGAGCCGGCTCAAGCGTATCGGGGAGCCTCAATCGCTATGAAATCCGGGCTCCTTTTGATGGCATGGTCGTCGAGAAGCACATCGCACTCGGCGAGGCCGTCAAGGAAGATGCCAGTATTTTTACGGTCTCTGACCTATCTTCCGTCTGGGCAGAAATCGTGGTTCCGGCCAAGGATCTGAACATAGTTCGTGTTGGTGAAAAGGTCATAGTCAAGGCCACTGCCTTCGACTCAAAAGCCGAAGGCAGCATCTCCTATGTGGGAGCTCTACTTGGGCAGGATACCCGTACAGCCAAGGCGCGTGTGACCCTGTCCAATCCAAATATGGCGTGGCGCCCAGGCCTATTTGTCAATGTGGAAGTCGTTTCAGGTGAGGCGGATGTTCCGGTGAGTGTTCTGGCTGATGCAGTTCAGATGATCGGAGACAAATCCATCATCTTCACCAGAGTTGCGGATGGCTTTATTGCACAACCTGTCACCTTGGGACGCTCTGACGGCAAGTTGGTGGAGGTGCTTAGTGGCCTAAAGGCGGGGACCCCATATGCAGGATCCGGTAGCTTTGTATTGAAGTCTGAACTCGGCAAGGGCAGTGCCGAACATAGCCACTGAGCCGGGAGAAGACAACATGTTTGAACGCATCATTCGACTTGCCATTGAGAACCGGTGGCTGGTCCTCTTAGCCGTGCTTGGGATAGCTGGACTTGGAATCTACAACTATCAGCGTCTCCCAATCGATGCGGTACCGGACATCACCAACGTCCAGGTTCAGATCAACACTTCTGCTCCCGGCTATTCGCCGCTAGAGGTGGAACAACGGGTGACCTACCCGGTCGAGACCGTCATGGCCGGGTTGCCTCATCTGGAGCAGACCCGTTCCATGTCACGTTATGGATTGTCTCAAGTAACCGTGATCTTTAAAGATGGGACGGATATCTATTTTGCCCGCCAACTGGTCAATCAGCGCATTCAAGAGGCCAAGGAGAAGTTGCCGGCTGGAATTGCTCCAGCCATGGGGCCCATCTCAACTGGCCTTGGGGAAATCTATCTTTGGACTGTTGAAGCCGAAGATGCTGCAAAGAAAGCAGATGGCACGCCTTATACGCCGACTGATTTGCGCGAAATCCAAGACTGGATCATCAAGCCGCAATTGCGCAATGTTCCAGGGGTTACCGAAATCAACTCGATTGGCGGTTTTGCCAAGGAATACCAGGTTGCCCCCAGCCCAGAGAAGCTGGCTTCCTATGGGCTGACGTTTCAAGACGTAGTTACAGCTCTTGACCGCAACAACGGCAACGTCGGGGCTGGCTATATAGAGAAGCGTGGTGAGCAATACTTGATTCGAGCACCAGGACAAGTACGAACCATTGAGGATATCCGGAACGTCATTCTCGGCAATGTTCAGGGAGTCCCGATCCGCATTCGTGATGTAGCGGAAGTCGGTATCGGCCGAGAGCTCCGTACAGGTGCTGCAACGGATAACGGCCGGGAAATTGTACTTGGCACCGTATTCATGCTGATTGGTGAGAACAGCCGGACGGTATCACGAGCTGTCGATCAGAAGATGGCTGAAATCAACCGCAGCTTGCCTGAAGGTGTCCATGCAGTAACCGTCTATGACCGGACTGTTCTGGTAGACAAAGCGATTAATACCGTCAAGAAGAACCTTCTGGAGGGAGCAATCCTGGTTATCGCCATCCTGTTCCTGTTCTTGGGGAACATTAGGGCGGCAGTGATCACAGCAATGGTGATTCCGCTCTCCATGCTGTTCACCTTTTCAGGCATGGTGTCCTACCACGTCAGTGCCAATCTGATGAGCCTAGGGGCTCTCGACTTCGGGATCATCATCGATGGCGCAGTTGTGATCGTGGAAAACTGCGTTCGTCGCCTAGCTCATGCACAGGAACGTCACGGGCGGCCGCTAACTCGGACGGAGCGCTTCCATGAGGTCTTTGCCGCATCTCAGGAAGCACGCCGAGCGCTGTTATTTGGCCAGCTCATCATCATGATCGTATATCTGCCGATATTTGCCCTCACCGGTGTCGAAGGAAAGATGTTCCATCCTATGGCGTTCACCGTAGTGACTGCTCTGGTTGGCGCCATGATCCTATCCGTCACATTCATTCCGGCAGCGGTTGCATTGTTCATCGGCACGAAGGTCGCGGAGAAGGAGAACATCCTGATGCGGATGGCCAAGCGTTGGTATGAGCCTGCTCTGGCCTATGTCATGGAAAACAAGCCGGTCGTTTTGGTCTTTACCACCGTAATGGTGATTCTCTCCAGTCTGCTTGCAACCCGCATGGGGAGTGAATTTGTTCCCAGCCTTAATGAAGGCGACTTCGCAATCCAGGCACTACGCATCCCGGGAACCAGCCTATCTCAATCAGTTGCAATGCAGCAGCAACTGGAAAAGCAGCTAAAGACAGACTTCCCGGAAATCGAGCGTGTATTTGCTCGATCCGGGACGGCTGAAATTGCCTCTGACCCAATGCCACCTAATATCTCAGATGGCTACATCATGTTAAAGCCTGAAGCTCAGTGGCCAGAACCTAAAAAAACCAGAGATGAACTGCTGGCCGCCATTCAAAAGAGCGTAGGCCAGTTACCAGGCAATACCTATGAGTTTTCTCAACCCATCCAGTTGCGTTTTAACGAATTAATCTCAGGGGTCCGCAGTGACGTTGCCATCAAGGTCTTTGGTGACGATATGGAGGTCATGAACGATACGGCAGGAAAAATTGCCGCCATCCTCGAAAAGCTTCCCGGTGCCTCCGAAGTCAAGGTTGAGCAGACCACGGGTTTGCCCATGCTGACGGTGAATATTGATCGGGACAAGACCGCTCGCTATGGACTCAACATCGGTGATGTCCAAGATGCGATTTCTACTGCCATAGGTGGTCGAGAAGCCGGAACGATGTTTGAAGGAGATCGTCGCTTCGACATTGTTGTTCGTTTGCCTGACACGCTGCGATCAGACCTCGAGTCGTTGAAACGTCTTCCAATTGCCCTACCGAGAGTGAGTGCCGGTGTAAGTGGAATGGAAGGGCGTACGACGTACATCCCCTTGGGGGAGGTGGCTAGCTTAGATTTAGCACCGGGCCCCAATCAGGTTAGTCGCGAGAATGGCAAGCGCCGTGTGGTCGTCAGCGCCAACGTTCGCGGGCGAGATATCGGCTCATTTGTTTCCGAGGCACAAAGCCGTTTGTCCGAGGTAAAAATACCGGCTGGCTATTGGACCGTTTGGGGTGGAACCTTCGAGCAACTGGAATCGGCCTCCCAACGCCTAAAAATTGTGGTCCCTGTCGCATTGCTGCTGGTTTTCACACTGTTGTTCGCCATGTTTGGCAATGTGAAGGATGGACTACTGGTGTTTACCGGCATTCCATTCGCGCTAACTGGCGGGGTTGTGGCGCTGTGGTTGAGGGATATCCCGCTTTCAATCTCTGCAGGAATCGGCTTCATTGCGCTGTCCGGTGTGGCGGTATTGAACGGCCTAGTGATGATTTCCTTTATTCGAAACCTGCGAGAGGAGGGGCGAACTCTAGATGAAGCAATTCATGAAGGCGCATTGACCCGCTTGCGTCCTGTGTTGATGACAGCCCTGGTTGCCTCTCTTGGCTTTGTTCCAATGGCAATTGCCACAGGAACTGGTGCAGAGGTCCAGCGTCCGCTTGCGACTGTAGTGATTGGTGGAATTCTATCGTCGACTGCTTTGACGCTTCTTGTGTTGCCTCTCCTCTATCGCCTTGTCCATGGAAAAGATGCCGAAGAAATTGACTTCGCATCTGTTCCTGACAGTTCGAAAAATTAACTACTCATTTTAGTGGAATCTGTGTCCAGTTCGTCATGTGGCTAGCTGGACACTATTCCATCTAATCAACCTTTATCTGCAAAGACGTAGTGCTAAAGCATGACTATAAAAAGCGTTTGGCATTTTTCTGAATAGGGCTAGGCTAGTCATAAGATGCTTCATAATTCCCATTCTGAATTATTCCACGACGGCCCTTTAATTTTTGTGGCGTTGGTGCTTTTATTTTTTGTCAGTCGTTTTTTAATAGAGAGGCATCTAGAGAAAAGAAACAAAAGAAAGTCATATGCAAAAAGCCTCCCTAACCGATTGAAAAGGCATCCAAGGAAGCATAGAAATCCTAACAGTAAAAATGAGGCATAACAAAGATGGCTTGTTATGAACATTCCACATTTAGGAGAAATAATTGCATATGGCGGATATTCCAAATTTAAATTCTATTGCACTCCCTCTTAGAGGTACAACTACCAAAGAGGGGAGTAATGAGAAATACAATACTCAACAAAGCTTTTCAAAAATATTAGAGCATTATCACTTAATAAATAATCCTAGGGATTCTCTGAACAACCCGCCATTTCAGCGTGGGCTGTCATAAAAAAATGAAAAATTGGCGATTTTCGACCGTTGACCGTGAAATTCCGGGGCTCTCACCCGCATTTCCCGTTTCACGGGCGCACCTCGCCCAACAAGGGCAGCAATCGCTTGCGTGCCAGCCACAGATTGGCCAGTGCAAACAGCGTCACAATCTGCCCGGTGTTCTTGGCCAGTCCGCGATAGCGAACTTTCACAAAACCAAACTGGCGCTTTACCACCCGGAACGGGTGTTCAACTATCGCTCGTACCGCCGACAGCATCCGGTTGAATCCCTTTTGTTCGTCGGTCAATTCGCCACCCTTGGGTTTCTTGGTCGGCGTCAGCACAGACAGACTACCTTCTTTCTCAAAGGTCTCAATCGTCCGGTTCGTCTTGTGATAGCCGCGATCACCCAAGGCAATTTTCTCTTCCCCGTGCAAGCACGCCTCCATCATCGTGATGTCCGCTACTTTGGTCGTTGTGCATTCCACGGTATGAATCAGACCGCTCTCGGCATCAACACCGATGTGCGCCTTCATCCCGAAGTACCACTGATTGCCTTTCTTGGTTTGCGTCATCTCGGGATCGCGTTTCTTGTCTTCGTTCTTGGTCGAACTCGGTGCCGCAATCAGCGTGGCATCGACCACCGTGCCGCGCTTCATCGACAAGCCTTTCTCAGACAGAACAGCACTGACTTCAGCAAACACCGCCACTGCCAAATCATGCTTCTCCAGCAGGTGACGGAAGCGAAGAATGGTGCTTTCGTCTGGCATCACGTCCTCGAACGCATCCAGCCCGGCAAACTGGCGAAGCAAAGGCACATCGTGCAAAGCCTCTTCCATTGCCGGATCAGAGTAGCCAAACCATTGCTGCATGAAGTGAATGCGCAACATCGTACCCAACGGCATCGGCGGGCGACCGTTTCCCTTCTTCGGGTAGAACGGCTCGATCAAGCTTTTGAGACGCGACCACGGAACAACCGCCTCCATCTCTGCCAGAAACACCGCCTTCCGGGTTTGCTTACCTGCTTTCGGCAGAAATCCCGTCTCGGCCAGGCTCAGTTGCTTCATCCGTTTCATCTTCTTCATCAGCACCATGACAATGGCGCTATTTTCTCAAATTGCGCTGCATGATGGTTACTTATGCAGAGTTTCCCTAGTGATACACAAAAATTGAAAAACAACACTCCTGATTCTACGCGCCTTTTAAGCAATAATAACGCACGTGGCGGAAAATCTGACTTTCAGGAGAATATGCTGAGTATACGAGCCTATCGGCAACAATTAATTGCTTCAAACATTGCTAATTCCGATACCCCTGGGTATAAGGCTCAAGATATTGAAATTAATGAGTCAATTGGTGTAATGAATCGCGATTCAATGGCGTTAGCAAAATCAAGCGCTAGCCACATGTCAGGAGTCACCTTAAGTAAGGTTAATACTTTTAATTTAAAATATCGCGTTCCATATCAAAGCAGTGCTGATGGCAATACTGTTGAAATGGATATTGAACGACAACACTTTGCTGAAAATGCTGTTATGTACCAATTCACTTTGGATCGTGTCGGAGGTGAGTTCAAGGATATGGCTGAGTTGCTTAGGAATCTGAAATAGTAATTTAGTGAGTTTATTTCTGGCGAAAGAGAGTAAATCGATTGCATCGAAGTATTTGTCACATGCTCAACCATATGCGGCAGGATGATGGTTTTTTGCTGATTGTCGTAGGGGTTCTAGCACTGCTCATATTTTTGTTGTTATTGATTTTTGCTACTTGGCGGGAAGAGCGATGGATTCGCATTGTCAAATTTTTTAACTCGCTATTTCGGTTATAAAAATTGAAATTAATAAATGCGTTTTTTAGTTTTAAAATCTATTTTAGAGTAGCGGGTGAACTTTTTTTGGGGGCGCAGTTAATGATGGCGGATATAGGCTACTCATCAGGGACCTGCACCTGCCATCTGAAGACCACTGATCGGGAGCAATCCTGATGAAGCAGGTCGACATGGGGGGTATCGCCACAGCTCTGATCGCGGCGCTCCTTTTCGGTGCCAGCCCCCCATTGGCCAAGCTGCTGTTGGTCCATACCAACCCCTGGCTACTCGCGGCCCTGCTGTACCTAGGCTCAGGTCTTGGTCTCCTTCTGCTTCGCCGCCTCTGGCGGGTGCCGGCGGTGTCCCTGCCAGGACTCGAGTGGGGCTGGCTAGCCGGAGCCATCCTGGCCGGCGGCGTGGTGGCCCCGGTCTTGCTGCTACTCGGCCTAGCGCGGATGCCGGCCTCCGGTGCTTCCCTGTTGCTCAATGCCGAGGGAGTATTCACCGCCTTCCTGGCCTGGTTTGTCTTCCATGAGAACTTTGACCGTCGGGTTGCCCTTGGTATGGTGACCATCGTTGCCGGCGCCCTGGTCCTGTCCTGGCCAGGGGAGGCCAGCTTCGCCGGCAGCCAGGCCGCCTTGCTGGTCTTGAGTGCCTGCCTGGCCTGGGCGGTGGACAACAACCTGACGCGCAAGGTGTCCCTAGCCGATGCTTCCTTTATCGCCATGACCAAGGGGCTGGCAGCAGGTGCCACCAACCTAGCGCTAGCCCTGGCGCTCCATGCTCCGTGGCCGGCTCCTGGCATTGTTACGGGAGCCCTGTTCCTGGGACTGGCCAGCTACGGCGCCAGCCTCATCTTGTTCGTGGTGGCCCTACGCCACCTGGGGACGGCACGTACTGGTGCCTACTTCTCGGTAGCCCCCTTTCTCGGCACGCTGCTGGCCATCGCCCTGCTGCAGGAGCCTGTCACTCCCCAACTCGCCCTGGCCGGTGCCCTGATGCTGCTGGGGGTATGGCTGCACCTGACCGAGCGCCATGAGCACCCCCATGTGCACAAGTCTGGCAGCCACGAGCACACCCACTACCATGGCGACGATCCCCATCACGACCATCCCCATGACCCGCCTGTGGCGGCCGGTACCCGCCATCGTCACAGCCATGTCCACAGGACACTGCAGCACAGCCACCCGCATTTTCCTGACATGCACCACGAACACCGTCACTGAGCCGGAGTACATGTGGAGCACCTCGCTCCACAAACTTGCGGTTCCTGTACTTATGATGGTTTTTTGTGTTCAGCCCCGAGGACTTATTGACCTCCTTAAGCAGTCGCAAGTGAGTATTCGCATAAATCTTGCCTCCTAGTGGCGCCAGAAGGCGCATCCCAACATTGCCATTGAATGGCGTATCAGACTGCCAGCGAGCTAGAGAATGAGCATTACAAACTAAGGATAGGTGCGACATATCCATCTCGAACATCGCGAAAAAGTCCGGACCATGAATCCAGGCCTTGCCCTAAACCATCTATGTACTAAATCCCAAATGCGTTTCCTGCACCCAACAACGTAGCCACTCCCAAGATGGCAAAAATGACTGCTGCAATGCCATGAACCAGGCGTACAGGGATTCGATGAGCTACACGGTCTCCCAGGAGTACTGCAGGCACATTCGCTATCATCATCCCAAGGGTCGTTCCAGCCACAACGAGAGCGAGACTCTGGAACTGGGCAGCCAAAGCGACCGTAGCGATCTGGGTTTTATCGCCCATTTCGGCTAAGAAGAAAGCGACAAGGGTAGTGCCAAAGACACTCATCTTGGCCAGTTGGGTTTCTTCCTCATCCAGCTTGTCCGGAATGAGGGTCCAGATTGCCATAGCGATAAACGAGACTCCCAGCACCCAGCGAAGTGCTTGGGGGGGCATCAAAGTGGTAATCCAGGTACCAACCGCGCCGGCAAACGCATGATTGGCGAGGGTTGCCGCCAGAATGCCCAGGACGATAGGGATTGGCCGCCGGAACTTGGCTGCCAGGAGAAATGCGAGAAGTTGGGTTTTGTCGCCGATTTCGGCCAGGGCTACGATGCCCGTTGAGACGAGGAATGCTTCCAAAATGACTCCCTGGCCGGACAAATACCAATGACCACACCGCTCCCGGCCATTCCGAGTCGATGTGGTCAAAGGTCTTGCCAAGTTCAGGAACCGCCCGCACCACGGCCAGAAGACCGAGTCTGTTGATACGGGCCCCTCCAATAGATGGAGGGAGGCTACTCCCCAATGACGGGGGCGATACTAGAATGAAAGACATCATCTGTCTATCTCGGGCATGTTACTTAGTGGTATTGGGGCCTGGAAAGTACTTGTTGGATAGGTGCCAAATATCTCTGGAAAGCACTGAGTAGGCAGGGTGGCTGCCTTGTTGCGTCACTGGGTGGTAGGTTTGGTGAGAATACTCACGCAGGCACAGCCTGAGCTAAGCCACTCGAGAGCGAGGGGGGCTGAATAGCAACTGTTTCCTCTGCTTCGTACGGTTTCCGAGTCATGGTTTCCTAAAAAACACGATCACACCAAATAACAAACCATTATCACTTCTTATATTTTGTCAATTTCTCACCTTGTGCTATCGCAATTCAGTATGTACTATCGTATTACGTAATACGGTACGAAATTCGAGGATGCCATGGCCAGAGCCGGAATCTACAAATCAGAAGTTGTCAGAGCGCGTAACAACCTGCTGGCGATGGGGCGCTATCCATCGATTGACGCCATCCGTGGCGAACTGGGCAACACGGGCTCCAAAGGTACGATTCACCGCTACCTCAAGGAGATCGAGGAAGAGGAAGGCGGGAATACCGGTACCCAGGTTGCGGTCAGTGATGCCATTCAAGACCTGTCAGCCAGGCTGGCCGAACGTCTGCATTTGGAAGCCGATCAGCGCATGGCGGCGCTGACCGATAAGCACAAGGCGGAAATTTCAGCGCTGAACGACACCATCATCGCGTTACGTAATGAAGTCGATTCCTTCCGCAGCCAGTCTGAGCGTCAGGTATTGGAGTTGTCGGCAGAGAAGACCACCCACAGCGAAACCCTGAGCACGCTTCAGGAAGAGAGAATCGTTCGGGCGCAAATGACGCAGCGTATCGAGGATATGGAGGGGCAACTGGCAAAGGAAGAAATGCACCGCATATCGCTGGAAGAAAAGCATCAGCATGCCCGGGAGGCGCTGGAGCATTTCCGCACAGCGGCGAAGGAGCAACGTGAGCAGGATCAGCGGCAGTTCGAACAGCAGATTCAGTTCTTGCAGGGGGAACTGCGTGGAGCCAAGGAAACGGTGAATGCGAAACAGCAGGAGCTCATCCGCAGCCACGAGGACAATGCCCGTCTTTCCAGCGAGCAGGCCCATCTTCGTAGCGAGTTGCATCGCCTGGAAACCGAAATTCGACCGCTACGTACCGCCCGGGAACAATTGGCGGTCTTCGAACTGAAGAATCAACAGCTGGAAGAGCGCCTGGCCCAGAGCACTACCCACCTTGATCAACTGAAAGCGGACAACCAAAGCTACACAGAGAAATTGCAGGATACACATCAAGCCGGACTCCGCCTGGAGGCTGAACTGACTGCAGCAAAAGCTGTGTTAGCCAGCCAAGAACAAATCCTGCAAAGGATCACTATCAGCCAGCCCCCCGCAACGAAAGGCAGCGGACAGCGCAAGGGAAGTGCAGAGAACCAAGAATCGCTCTTTGAACCGAAAAAGTAATAGGAGGATCAGTTGTCGCGCAGCAGTTTGGCACCTCGTCACATGCTTTCAACGATACTATGCTCATAAGCAAAGCGGACTACAGAGGGTGGCATGGATTCGAACGAGTGCATTCGACCGCCGGGAACCTACTACGACATCATCGCTCATCCGGTCGATCGGAAGCGTGCCATCGAGGTGGCGATCGTTCAGGACCATCGCTTCGCTTTCTTCTATTGGCTCAAATGGCGAAACAAACAAGCTGATCAGCCCAATCCGCCAGCCTTGATTTCTTTGGATTGGCATCAAGATCTTGTTCCGCCCTGTGACCTCGAATGCGAGTGGCTCAGCGCACTTGATGCAGATGATTATAAGGCTGTCGGTTACTTTTGCTGGGATAAGCTACATGTCTTAAACGATGGTCACATCCTGGCCGCGGCTTACCTCAACTTGATTGGTGACATTCACGTTGTGCAGAAGCAGCGTGATGAATGCCCGGAGGACTTCGTGGATGTCGACGGACGGAAGCACCTGGTCTGCTGCTATGACTCCGTGGAGCAATTAACAGAGGCGGTTTCAGGGCTGAAATATGATTCGGCTATCCTCGATATCGATCTGGATTACTTCACCGAAAGTCCGGACTCATGCGGAGGAGGCGACCAGCTTCAACTGGTCGGCCAAGATGAAATCCAGGCATGCCTTGATCCAACAAGTCCGTTCATGTCGTGGATTTTCCCGCGAATGACGGGAATGACTATTGCGACTGAGCCTGAATTCTGTGGTGGGTTAATGAACTCAAATCAATTGTTCAACGTAGTGTGCGGTACGTTATTTGATCCGCCGCTGTTGAGCCACAGGCCTGGCTGGCGCCACCAGTTGAAGTAGTTGACGCCAAAAATTTCTAAATCAAATCCGTCGGTTAAAAGCGATTTTCGAGGATTTCGTATGAATCCCGGCCGACCCTCCGTTAGGCCATCCTGGCCGGAGCAGGGCGGAGAAGCCCGCCCCTGGCCGATCTTCAGGGCATCCAGAATTTGGTTTTTTCCGTCACCCGGATGGTGGCGTCAGCCTCGTCCTGCACCGTCAGGGTGATGGGATGGGCGCCCTTGTCGGCGCTGCCCGCATCCACCCGGATTTGCAGCGTCAAAGTGCCGGTGGACGCCGCTGCCAGGGACACCTGGGCCGGCTGGCTGAGGCGGATGCCCTCGAGGCCGGCCACCTGCACGGTGTAGCGCCGGGGCTGCTCGCTGGCATTGACCAGCTGCAGCTGGTAGTTGTTTTCGATGCTGCCGTCGTCCGCCTCCCGGGCCAGGGTGCTGCGGTCCCGCAGCACGTCCACCTTGAGGGGCACCCGGGTGGCCAGGGACCAGGCCGTGGCCCCGGTCAGGAGGAAGAACACCGAGGCATAGACGATGGTGCGCGGACGCAGGGCGCGACGGATGATCTCGCTGCGGCCGAAGTGCTGCTTGACGGCGTTTTCCGTGGAATAGCGGATCAGGCCCCGGGGGTATTCCATCTTGTCCATCACCTGGTCGCAGGCATCGATGCAGGCGGCGCAGCCGATGCATTCGTTCTGCAGGCCGTCCCGGATGTCGATGCCGGTGGGGCACACCTGGACGCAGATGCCGCAATCGACGCAATCGCCCAGGCCCTTTTCCTTGGCATCGGCGCCTTTCTTGCGGGTGCCCCGGGGATCGCCCCGCTCGGCGTCGTAGGTGATGATCAGGGTGTCCGGATCGAACATGACGAACTGGAAGCGGGCGTAGGGGCAGATGTACTTGCACATCTGCTCCCGCAGGAAGCCGGCATTGCCGTAGGTGGCAAAGCCATAGAAGGCGACCCAGAAAGCCTCGTTGAGGGTCGGCCGCAGCTGCCACAGGTCCGCCACCAGTTCCCGGATGGGCACGAAGTAGCCGACGAAGGTAATGCCGGTCCAGAAGGAAAACGCTAGCCAGGCGCCATGCTTGGCCGTCTTGATGCCCACCTTGCGGGCATCCCAGGGCGCTGCGTCCAGCTTCATGCGCTTGGGCCGGTCACCCTCGATCACCTTTTCGATCCACAGGAAAATTTCCGTATAGACGGTCTGGGGACAGCTGTAGCCGCACCACAGGCGGCCGGCCAGGGTGGTAAAGAGGAACAGGGCGAGGGCGGAGAGGACCAGCAGGATGGCCAGGTAGATGGTGTCCTGGGGCCACAACACCAGGTCGAAAATGTAGAAACGGCGGGCGTCCAGATCGAACTGCACCGCCGGACGGCCGTTCCAGGGCAGCCAGCAGAGGCCGAAATAGACCGCCTGGGTCAGCCACACCAGGGCCCAGCGCCAGTTGGCGAACCAGCCCGAGATGGAGCGCGGATACACCTTCGCGTCGGACTGGAACATCGGTTGAATCGGGATGACTTTAGGCGCTTTGGGAGGCTGGGACATGGGGAAAACGCATGGACATGGGCGGTTGGAGAAAAGCGTCCGTCACCCAAAAGATTGAAATTTCGTATATCTTTAATGTAACAGGCGCATCAACCTAAATCAATACAACAAATATATCTTTACGGTGTGAACAGTCATGAAGCTCAGTACCTTCTCCGATTACAGCCTGCGGGTGCTCATCTACCTGGGCCTGCACCCCGAACGTCTGGCCACCGTGGCCGAAATCACGGCCGCCTTCGGCATCTCCCGCGGGCACCTGATGAAGGTGGTGCACCAACTGGGCAAGGCCGGCTATCTGGAAACGGTACGGGGCAAAGGCGGCGGCATGCGGCTGGGCCTGGCTCCCGAGCAGATCGTCCTGGGACGGGTGATCCGCCATACGGAAGGCGACATCAGCCTGGTGGAATGCTTCGGCAGCGACTCGGACTGCCGCATCCAGCCGGCCTGCCGCCTCAAGGCCGTGCTGGCCGAAGCCCTGGCAGGGATGTTCCTGGTCCTGGACAGCTACACCCTGGCCGATTTGCTGCAGCAACCCCAGGCTCTGGAAGCATTGATCGGCTGCGAAAGTCAGGTTGCAGTCTGAGGAGAGGCTGATGCTGCCGTTGGGGGCTGTGTCAGCAGATCGGTGGCGGTACCGGGAAGTTTTGGAACGCCGATTTCACTTCATTCCGCTTAACCTTTAAATCGCATAATTTGTATTATGTTAAATATGGTGCGCGCTTTGAAAAATGGGGGACGCACTCAAGTCCCCCCATGTTCTTACTTGCTGATGACAGAACTCAGATTGCTCATGGTGATGCGCGGCCGTGCGTTGCTGCCAATGGACTTCTGCAATCCCAGACGAGTTTTAACATTGATCAGCAACGGAGCTCGCACATTGGCGTTGATCTGGTTCTCGCCCTCTTGCTTAAACAGGAGCAGCATTACTGCCACATCTTCAGGCTTATCTGCCTGCAACGTGCGACACTCGTCATCGCTTAGTTCCAGTTCATACTGAAAACCGATGGCACTAGGATCAATGATTTGGAATGCAACAGCAGGATTATCTAACGATTGCAGAGTGAAACTGACTGGCTCCCCTTCGGTACTCTCATGAATTAGCTTGAATCTGGTATCCCCAGCAAAACCGGTCAGTCCTGCGGGGAAAGAAATAACGGTATTAGGGTCAACTTCAATAGTGCCGAACAGATGGGTTTTTACTTGCATGGCGAGCTCCTCTCAGAATCGTTTTGGTTGGCGGGATTAGCGATAGGCTTGGCCGATTATGCCATTGGCGCCGGGGCCCGGGTGGCCGAATTGAAGAAGCGGCAAACCTCGGCGGCCGGTACCGGCGGGCTGAACAGATAACCCTGGACTTCGCCGCACTGGTGCAGGGCCAGGTAGTCCAGCTGGGACTGGTTTTCCACCCCTTCGGCAATGACGCCCAGCTCCAGCTTGGCGGCAATGGCGATGATGGCCTGGATGATGGCGGCGTCGCCCGAATCCTTGATCATGTCGCGCACGAAGGACTGGTCGATCTTGATCTTGTCCAGGGGGAAGCGCTTCAGGTAGCTGAGGCTGGAATAGCCGGTGCCGAAATCATCCAGGGACAGGCGGATGCCCAGGGACTTCAGCTCGTGCAGCACCTCGACGGCCCGTTCGGTGTCGTCCATGAGCAGGCTTTCGGTGATTTCCAGCTCCAGCTGGGAGGCCGGCAGGCCCGTTTCGGCCAGCACCCGCTGCACCAGGGAGACCAGATTGCGCTGCCGGAACTGCACCGGGGAAAGATTCACTGCCACCGTGGTGGCCGGCTGCCCTGCCCTCTGCCAGGCCATCTGCTGCCGGCAGGCCTCGGCCAGGACCCATTCGCCGATGGGCAGGATCAGGTTGGTTTCCTCGGCGATGGGAATGAAGCGGGCCGGCGGCACCAGGCCCAGTTCGGGATGGCGCCAGCGCAAGAGGGCCTCGAAACCGATGGGATCGCCGCCGCCTACCCGGTATTGGGGCTGGTAGTAGAGCATCAGTTCCTGGCGCGGCAGGGCCTTGCGCAGGCTGTTTTCCAGGGACAGGCGTTCGAATACCCGGGCGTTCATTTCCGGCGTGAAGAACTGGTAGGTATTGCGACCGGCAGCCTTGGCCGAATACATGGCGGCATCGGCGTTCTTCAGCAGGGCGCCGAGATCGGTGCCATCGTGGGGATACATGCTGATGCCGACGGAGGCTGACAGCACCAGCTCGTGCCCGTCCACATTGAAGGGCTGGGCCATGGTTTCCAGCAGGCGCTGGGCGATGCGCCCGATCATGGGGGCGCCGCTGCATTCGGTGAGGAGGATGGCGAATTCGTCGCCGCCGGAACGGCTCAGGGTGTCCGCCGCGTCCAGGGTGTGGCGCAGGCGCTCCGCCGCCAGTTGGAGCAGCTTGTCGCCGACCTCATGGCCGAGGGAATCGTTGATGTTCTTGAAATGGTCCAGATCCAGGAGCAGCAGGGCCATGGGCGCCTGGCTGCCGACCGAGCGGTTGATGGCATCGGCCATGCGGGAACTGAGCAGGCTGCGGTTGGGCAGGTCGGTCAGGGCGTCGTGCTCCGCCAGATGGCGGATGCGGGCTTCGGCTTCCTTGCGCTCCGTGATGTCCCGGGCGATGCCGGCCATGCCGACGACCTCGCCCTCCTCGTTGTGCACCGGCACCCGGATGTAGTCCAGGGTCCGCGGCTGCCCTTCCCCATTGGTCACCAGGACTTCGAAGTGGCCCGGCTTGCCGCTGGCCAGCACGGCTTCGTCGTGATTCTGGAAGGTCCGCGCCAGGGCTTCGGGCCAGACCTGGAACACGGTCTTGCCGACGATTTCCTCAGCTGGCTTGCCGCACATGCGGGCGTAGGCCTCGTTGACGGCGTGGAAGCGGAAGGCGTTGTCCTTGATCCAGGCCAGGTCGGGAATGCTGTCCAGCAGGGCCCGGATGCGGGAGGAGCTTTCGTCGTAGGCATTGGTCATGGTGTGGGCCATGGACACCGCCCGCACGTAGCTGCGCTGCCACACCAGGATCAGGCCCAGCAGGGCCAGGGCCAGCACCACGGCAGTGGCGCCGTAATAGGTGAGCTTGCGATACCACTCGGACAGCACCTCGTCCCGGGAGAGGCCGACGAAAACCACGAAGGGCAGGTTTTCCAGGCGCCGGAAGCCGAACACGCGGCGAATGCCGTCCTGATGCGAGAGGGCCTCGAAGGCCCCCTTCTCCCGGCTGCGGATGTTGTCGCTGATTTCCGTGTTGAGGATGCTCTTGCCCAGCCGGTTGGGCAGGGGCGGGGTGCGGGCGATGAGGCGCAGTTCGGCGTCGTACAGGGCCACCACGCCACCCTCCCCCACGTTCAGGGTCTGGAAGTGCTGCTGCAGGCTGTCCGCATTGACGGCGGCCTGGACCAGGCCGAGGAAGCGCCCGTCCTTGTCCCGCAGGCTGCGGCTGAGGGTGATGACCCAGTTCTGGGTGATGCGGGCGAAAATCGGCTCGGAAAAGACCAGGCCCGCCTTGGGATCGTTCTTGTTGCGCTGGAAATAGGCCCGGTCGCCGATGCTCTGGCTGGAGATCTTGCCGCTGGCGTCGTAGCGGAAGGTGCCGGTGGCGTCGGCCACCCGCAGGCTCTGGGACTCGGGAATGCGGGAGAGTAGTCGGGCCAGTTCCGCATTGACGGCCTGGGGCGAAACGGGGCCCTTGGCCAGGCGCTGCTGCATGGAATACTGGACTTCCAGCAGCACCAGGTCGATCTTCTCCACAGCGCCCCGGGTGCGGCCTTCCAGGCTGTCCGCCAGGTTTTCCACATTGCGCCGGGCGAAGGCCATTTCCGTGTCGTAGGAATGGTTCAGTTCCAGACCCAGCAAGGCGCAAAAGCCCGCCAAGGCCAGCAAGGCGATGACGACATAGACGAACTGTCGCGAGGAAATGCCGTTTTGCTTGGTCAAAAAAGGTGTCTCGGCGTTGGTTTCCGGGGCATGGCAGCCGCCAAGTCCCGCCAGGCAAGGATGAATCGGGGCTGTCGCTGAAAAACCGCGCCAGCATTCATTCTCAGCCCGACAGAACGGGAAAGGTGTCATCTTACCTCAGTTGCGCCGGCACTTATATGCCATATCCCCAAGCGGGCCCCGCTGCCTTGTCTTATGCGGCGGCTTTGGTGCATAGTTCGCCCTCTTTTTCCCCTTTCCCCCGAGTCTCATGCTGCCTCCCATTGAACATCGCATCGCCGAGGAACTGGGCGCCCGCCCGCAACAGGTCATGGCCGCCGTGGCCCTGCTGGACGAAGGCGCCACCGTGCCCTTCATCGCCCGCTACCGGAAGGAAGTCACCGGCGGCCTGGACGACACCCAGCTGCGCAACCTGGAAGAGCGCCTGACCTATCTGCGGGAACTGGAAGACCGCCGCGCCGCCGTCCTCGCCAGCATCGACGAACAGGGCAAGCTGACCCCCGAGCTGAAGGCCGCCGTGGACATGGCGGACACCAAGCAGCGCCTGGAAGACCTCTACCTGCCCTACAAGCAGAAGCGCCGCACCAAAGCCCAGATCGCCCGGGAAGCCGGCCTGCAGCCCCTGGCCGACGCCCTGCTGGCCGATCCGACCCTGGTGCCGGAAAGCGAGGCGGAAAAATACTTCAATGCCGAAGCCGGCTTTGCCGACACCAAGGCCGTGCTGGACGGCGCCCGCCAGATCCTCATGGAGCAGTTCGCCGAGGACGCGGAGCTGCTGGGCAGCCTGCGCACCTACCTGGACGAACACGGCATCCTCAAGTCCACCCTGATCGCCGGCCAGGAAGAGGCCGGCGCCAAGTTCCGCGACTATTTCGAATATTCGGAAGCCATCAGCGACATTCCCTCCCACCGGGCCCTGGCCCTCTTCCGCGGCCGCAACGAGGGCGCCATTTCCCTGGCCTTGGTGCTCGATTCCGAACTGGACGAGGAGAACAAGCCCCTCGGCCCCAATCCCTGCGAACTGCGCATCGCCAAGCGTTTCGGCATCAAGGACCAGGGCCGTCCCGCCGACA
This sequence comes from Azospira sp. I09, assembly GCF_009177135.1. Classification (NCBI taxonomy): domain Bacteria; kingdom Pseudomonadati; phylum Pseudomonadota; class Betaproteobacteria; order Rhodocyclales; family Rhodocyclaceae; genus Azospira; species Azospira sp. I09. The sequence continues at coordinate 760,864 of NZ_AP021844.1, forward strand.
AGTGGCTGGCCGACACGGTGCGCTGGGCCTGGCGGGTGAAGATGGCCCTGCACCTGGAAACCGAACTGATGACCGTGTTGCGGGAAAAGGCCGAGGAAGAAGCCATCCGCGTCTTCGGCCGCAACCTAAAGGACCTCCTGCTGGCGGCCCCGGCCGGCCAGAAAGCCACCATGGGCCTGGACCCGGGCCTGCGCACCGGGGTCAAGGTGGCCGTGGTGGACCAGACCGGCAAGCTGCTGGACACCGCCACCATCTATCCCCACGAGCCCCGACGCGACTGGGAAGGCTCCCTGCACACCCTGGCCGTGCTGGCCCAGAAACACAATGTGAACCTGATCGCCATCGGCAACGGCACCGCTTCCCGGGAAACGGACAAGCTGGCCGCCGACCTGATCCGCATCGCCTCGCCCCACATGGCCCTGGCCAAAGTGGTGGTGTCCGAAGCCGGCGCCTCGGTCTATTCCGCCTCCGAATTCGCAGCCCGGGAATTCCCGGAACTGGACGTCTCCCTGCGCGGCGCCGTCTCCATCGCCCGCCGCCTGCAGGACCCCCTGGCCGAACTGGTGAAAATCGAGCCCAAGTCCATCGGTGTCGGCCAGTACCAGCATGACGTCTCCCAGACCAAGCTGGCCCGGGCCCTGGACGGGGTGGTTGAAGACTGCGTGAACGCCGTCGGCGTCGATGTGAACACCGCCTCCATTCCCCTCCTCGCCCGCATTTCCGGCCTCAACCAGACCCTGGCGGCCAACATCGTCGCCTACCGGGACCAGCACGGCCCCTTCCCCAACCGTCTGGCCCTGAAGAACGTACCCCGCCTGGGCGACAAGACCTTCGAGCAGGCCGCCGGCTTTCTGCGGGTGCCCAGCAGCGACAACCCCCTGGACGCCTCCGCCGTGCACCCGGAAGCCTATCCGGTGGTGGAGCGCATCCTGGCCGACATCAAGAAGGGCATCAAGGAAGTGATCGGCGACGCCCGCCTGGTGAAGAGCCTGCAGCCCGTCAAATACACCGACGAGAAGTTCGGCCTGCCGACGGTGCAGGACATCCTCAAGGAACTGGAAAAGCCGGGCCGGGACCCCCGCCCCGAGTTCAAGACCGCCGTCTTCAAGGACGGCGTCGAGGAAATGCGCGACCTGCAGCCCGGCATGATCCTGGAAGGCGTGGTCACCAACGTGGCCGCCTTCGGCGCCTTCGTGGACATCGGCGTGCACCAGGACGGCCTGGTGCACGTTTCTGCCCTGTCCACCAAGTTCGTCAAGGACCCCCACGAGGTGGTGAAGGCCGGCGACATCGTCAAGGTCAAGGTGCTGGAAGTGGACATGGCCCGCAAGCGCATCGCCCTCACCATGCGGCTGGACGATGCCTTCGGCAAGGGCACCGGCGGCGGCAAGCCGGCCGGCGCCCCCATGACCGCCAAGGCCCGCCAGCGGGAAGATGCCCAGCCCGCCGGCCAGAACGCCATGGCCGCCGCCTTCGCCAAGCTGAAGCGGTAAAATGGCGTTTTGAATTAGGAAGTTGCCATGCTCAAGGTATACGGCATCAAGAACTGCGACACCATGAAGAAGGCCTTCGTCTGGCTGGAAGCCAACGGTGTTGCCTACGAATTCATCGACTACAAGAAGGCCGGCGTGGCGGCGGGCAAGCTGCCCGAGTGGTGCCGCAAGGCCGGCTGGCAGGTCCTGCTCAACACCCGGGGCCTGATGTGGAAGAAACTCAGCGAGGCGCAGCGGGCCGACGTGGATGAGACCAAGGCCATCGCCCTCATGGGTGAGTATCCGAGCCTGATCAAGCGCCCCCTCATCGAACACGGCGACCAGGTCAGCGTGGGTTTCGATGCGGAACGCTTCGCCCAAACCTTCAAGTCATAAGGCCTCCCCGTCCCATGCAAGATTCCGTACAACGCCTGCTTTTCGAAGACCTGGACATCCGCGGCGCCATCGTCCGCCTCGGTCCCTCCTGGCAGGCCATGCAGGCCAGCCGTGGCTATCCGGAGGCGGTGGCCCGCCTGCTGGGCGAGATGACCGCCGTCACCACCATCATTGCGGCCCAGCTGAAGCAGCCGGGCCGGCTGACCTTCCAGCTGCGGGGCGACGGCCCCCTTTCCCTGCTGGTGATCGACTGCAACGAAAACCTGGAATTCCGTGGCATGGCCCGGGCCGACGGCCTGGCCGACGGCGACCTGCCCCTGGAGCGCCTGTGGGGCCATGGCCAGCTAATGCTGACCCTGGACCTGCCCCAGGCCAAGGACCCGTACCAGAGCTTCGTGCCCCTGGAAGGCAATACCATCGCCGAGGTCTTCGAGCATTACCTGCAGCAGTCCGAACAGCAGCCCTCCCGCCTCTATCTGGCGGCTTCCGAGCAGGGCGTCACCGGCCTCTTCCTGCAAACCCTGCCGGGCGCCCACGACAAGGACGCTGACGGCTGGAACCGCCTGCAGCAGCTGGCCGCCACCCTGCGCCCGGAAGAACTGCTGGGCCTGGAAACGGAAGTGCTGCTGTCCCGGGTCTTTGCCGAGGAAACCCTGCGCCTCTATCCGCCCCGGAGCGTGACCTACTCCTGCCCCGAGGACTGGGAAAAGGTGCGCAGCATGCTGCGGGCCGTCGGACGGGAAGAGGCCGAATCCATCCTGCAGGAGCACGGCGAAATCCTCATCCGGGACGACATCTGCAACCGGGAATACCGCTTCGATGCGGCCGCCGTGGCCGAGCTGTTCTCCGCCAATCCGCCGACGCTGCACTGAGTCTTTGGCGGGGGACGCAATGTCCCCCGTCTTGCCCCGTGCCTCGGTCATATGATCTTGGGCATAGGCCGGGCGGATTTAGCACCTTTGGCCGATTCCAGTGGCTGGTGCGGTGCAGCATAATGGGATTCACCCAAGCCCGGGAGGACTCCCATGCAACCCCATCCCCTCTCTGCCGTTGTCGGCGACATCGACCGTCAATACCTGGCCAACATCCATCACCTGCGGCACAAGATTGCCCGGGTGCAGCACGACCAACGGGAAATAAGCCTATGCCTGGAGCGCATCCGCAGCAGGGTGCGGTTGCTTATCGTGGAAATGCAGCGGGTGCGGCCAGCGGCCGGTTACCGTAGCTGAATCAGAGTATTTTTCCCGGATTCATCAGGCCCCGGGGGTCCAGACTGGACTTGATGCAGCGCATCAAATCCAGCCCCACCGAGTCCTTGTAACGCACCAACTCCTCCCGCTTCAACTGGCCGATGCCGTGCTCCGCCGAGATGGAACCGCCCAGGTGGGCCACCAGGTCGTGCACGATGCGGTTGGCCTGGGGCGTGGCGGCGATGAAGGCGTCGTTGTCCTGGCGTTGCGCCTTGGACAGGTTGTAATGCAGGTTGCCGTCCCCGGCATGGCCGAAGGCCACCACCCGCACGCCGGGAAAGGCGGCGGCCAGCGCCGTGCCAGCCAGGTCGAGAAATTCCGGGATGCGGGAGACGGGCACCGAGATGTCGTGCTTGATGCTGAGGCCCTCGATTTTCTGGGCCTCGGAGATATTTTCCCGCAGGGCCCACAACTGCCGCGCCTGGGTTTCGTTCTGGGCCAGCACTCCGTCCTGGACCCGTCCATCCGCCATTTCCCCGCCGATGAAATCTTCCAGGTCGGCCTGCAGGTCCGCCCATGCGCCGCCGTCGGCAAGCTCCAGCAAGACCTGCCAGGGGGCCGGAGCCGCCAGGGGCTGGCGACTGCCGGGAATATGCTGCAGCACCAGATCGAGGGACTGCCGTGAAATCAGCTCGAAGGCCGTCAAACGGGCATCGAAGCGGGCCTGGGCCCGCTCCAGCAGGGCAATGGCGGCGGCCCCGTCGGCCACCGCCAGCCAGGCCGTGACCACGGCCCGGGGACGGGGAAAAAGCTTGAGCACGGCGGCGGTGATGATGCCCAGGGTGCCTTCGGCACCGATGAAAAGGTCCTTCAGGTCGTAACCCGTGTTGTCCTTGCGCAGGGCGGTGAGACCGTTCCACAGACGCCCGTCGGGCAGCACCACTTCCAGCCCCAGGGTCAGTTCCCGGGTGTTGCCGTAGCGCAGCACCTGGACCCCGCCCGCATTGGTGGAGAGATTGCCGCCGATCTGGCACGAGCCTTCCGAAGCCAGGGCCAGGGGAAAGAGGCGCCCGGCGGCGGCCGCCGCTTCCTGCACCTGGGACAGGAGGCAGCCGGCTTCCACCGTGATGGCGTTGTTGGCGGCATCGATCTGGCGGATGCGGTTGAGGCGGGAGAGATTGACCAGCACCGAGCGCCCGCCCTGGTCCGGCGTGGCGGCCCCGCACAGGCTGGTGTTGCCGCCCTGGGGCACCATGGGCACGCCGGCGGCGGCGCAGGCCCGCACCACGGCGGCGACCTCGTCCGTCGAGCCGGGCTTGACCAGGGCCAGGGCACGGCCCCGGTAGCGGCCGCGCCAGTCGGTCAGATAGGGCGCCAGCTCGGCCTCTCCGGTCAGCACGTGGGCCGGGCCGACGATGACGGCCAGTTGCTGCTGCAGGTCGTTCATGCCGGCATTTCTAGGACGCTGCGCAACATGGGCAGCATCAGTTCGGTGGCCACCCGGCCTTCGGCGATGGCCTCGTCGGCGCGGTGAAAATCCAGCAGGCCCAGATCGGCCACCCGCGGGGAAATCAGGGTGTCGGCGGGTTCGCCGGCAAGCCGGCTGCGGGCGATGCGCACCTGCATGATGTTGATGCTGCTGGCCATGACGTCGAGCATGGACGGGCTGTTGCCGCCCTCCTCCACCCCCAGCCAGCGCTTCAGGGTGCCGCGCCAGCCGTCCACGGAAGGCGGCGTCTCGCCCCGGTTGCGCAGGCGTCGGCCCAGCATGTCGGAGCCCAGGTCCACGGCGATGACAATGTCGGCCCCCATGGCCCGGCACAGGGACACCGGCACCGGATTGACCAGTCCTCCATCCACCAGAAAGCCGCCATCCCGGGGGATTGGGGCGAACAGGCCAGGCAGTGCGATGGAGGCCCGCACCGCATGGGCCACGCTGCCTTCCTTGAGCCAGATTTCCCGGCCGCTGCCCAGGTCGGTGGCGACGCAGGCGAAAGGCAGGGGCAGATCGTGGAAATCCCGGTCGGTGAAGTGCCGGGTGAAGAAATCGAGGAGCTTTTCGCCCTTGATCAGGCCGCCGTTGAGGCCCACGTCGAAGAAGCCCAGGACTTCCTTCCAGGACAGGCTGCGCACCCAGTGCTCCAGCTTGTCCAGGTCGCCACAGGCAGTGGCGGCGCCGACGAAGGCGCCGATGGAGGAACCGCAGATGATGTCGGGCTCGATGCCGGCATCCCGCAGGGCGCGGATGACGCCGATGTGGGCCCAGCCCCGGGCGGAGCCGCTGCCGAGAGCGAGCCCGATCCTAGGTTTCACACCCGCTCGGCGTAAAGGTCGTGGGCGTCGCTGTCCACCACCCGGACCTTGACGAAGTCGCCCGGCTCCACGTCGAAGACGCCGTCCAGGTAGACGACGCCGTCGATTTCCGGCGCATCGGCGCTGGAGCGGGCGATGGCGCCCTCTTCGTCCACCGCGTCCACCAGGACCGTGATTTCCTTGTCGATCTTGGCGGCCAGGAGGTCGGCGGAAATGTCTTCCTGCAGCTCCATGACGTAGCGGCGGCGTTCCTCCCGCACCTCGTCCGGCAGGGCGCCGGGCAGGTCGTTGGCAGTGGCACCGTCCACCGGGGAATAGGCGAAGCAGCCGACCCGGTCCAGACGGGCCTCTTCCAGGAACTGCAGCAGCTCCTCGAATTCGGCTTCGGTCTCGCCGGGGAAGCCGGCGATGAAGGTGGAACGGATGGTGATGTCCGGGCAGATGGAACGCCAGGCGCGGATGCGCTCCAAGTTGTTCTCGGCGCTGGCGGGACGCTTCATGGCCTTGAGGATGCGCGGGCTGGCGTGCTGAAAGGGCACGTCCAGATAAGGCAGGATCTTGCCCTCGGCCATCAGGGGGATCAGGTCGTCCACGCTGGGATAGGGATAGACGTAGTGCAGGCGTACCCAGATGCCGAACTCGGCCAGGGCCTCGCACAGCTCCTTGAGCCGGGTCTTGACTGGGCGGCCGCCGACGAAGCCGGTGCGGTATTTCAGATCCACGCCGTAGGCGCTGGTGTCCTGGGAAATGACCAGCAGTTCCTTCACCCCGGCCTCGGCCAGGGCCTTGGCTTCCTGCAGCACGTCGCCGATGGGGCGGGAAACCAGGGGGCCGCGCAGGCTGGGGATGATGCAGAAGGTGCAACTGTGGTTGCAGCCCTCGGAAATCTTCAGGTAGGCGAAGTGCTGGGGCGTCAGGCGGATGCCGGCCTCGGGCACCAGGTCCATGAAAGGATCGTGGGGCTTGGGCAGGTGGGCGTGGACGTGGCCCATGACCTCGGTCGCCGCGTGGGGGCCGGTGACGGCCAGCACGGACGGGTGGGTGCTCTGGACGATGTCGCCCTTGGCACCCAGGCAGCCGGTGACGATGACCTTGCCGTTTTCGGTAAGGGCCTCGCCGATGGCGTCCAGGGATTCCTCCACCGCGGCGTCGATGAAGCCGCAGGTATTGACGATGACCAGGTCGGCGCCGTCGTAGGAGGAGGAGATTTCATAGCCTTCTGCCCGCAGCTGGGTCAGGATGCGCTCCGCATCGGAAGAGGCTTTGGGGCAACCCAGACTGACGAAGCCGACAGTCGGGGTTTGCAGGAGGCTACGGGTGGGAGTATTGCCGGATGACACTTAAGCTTGCTTTCCTTGATCGATTCACTCGCCCTTCCGGTCGTCCGGCTGGGCGCCGGGGAACTGGAAGCCGGTGAACATGTTGCGGGTCTGGCTCTGCAGTTGGTCCTGCATCTGCTGGAACATCTTTTTGCTCTGGTCCACATAGGCGGACATCATGCTTTGCATGGCCGGCCCCTGGAAATTCAGGAACTGGGCCCACAGGTCCGTCTGGGCCTGAACTTGGTTGGCTTCGCCGTAGAGGGAGCGGGACTGCTCCTGCAGCTTGGCCTGCACGTCGGCGAAGGCCTTGATGTTGGTTTCCAGGTACTTGCCCAGCATGCCCTGCATGGCATTGCCGTAGTAACGAATGATCTGGGCCAGCAGTTCGGAGGAGAACAGGGGCATGCCGCCGGATTCCTCTTCCAGGATGATCTGCAGCAGGATGCTGCGGGTCAGGTCCTCGCCGCTCTTGGCATCCACCACCTTGAAGTCTTCGAAGCGCAGCACCAGTTCCTTCACATCCGCCAGGGTGATGTAGGCACTGGTTTTGGTGTCGTAGAGTCGGCGGTTGGGATACTTCTTGATGAGGCGGGCTGGTTCCGTCATGGGGCGGGCTCCGGTGCGTTGAGTGCCAAAAAGAGGTCTGGCCGATATTTTTATATTCAACCCGGGCGTCCCGGATCGGCTATCTGGCGGATTATACAGAAAAAACAAGCCCCGCCGGGGCGGGGCTCCAGGTGCAGCCTTGCGGCCAGCCGATTACTGGTAGTACAGGCCGCCGTTGATGTTGAGGGTGGCACCGGTGACGAAGCCGGCCAGTTCGGAGGTCAGGTACACCACGGCGGCGCCGATTTCCTCGGGCTTGGCCAGGCGCTTCATGGGCACGGAGTCGATGATGCCCTTGAGGATGTCCTCGCGGATGGCGGTCACCATCTTGGTGGCCACGTAGCCCGGGGCGATGGCGTTCACGGTGACGCCCTTGGCGGCGAATTCCTGGGCCAGGGCCTTGGTGAAGCCGATGACGCCGGCCTTGGCGGCGGAATAGTTGGTCTGGCCAGCCTGACCCTTGACGCCGTTCACCGAGGAAATGTTCACGATGCGGCCCCAGCCCCGCTCGCCCATCTTGGCGGCGACGTGGTGGGTGACGTTGAACAGGCTGTTCAGGTTGGTGTTGATGACCGCATCCCACTGACCCTTGTCCATCTTGACGAAGAACTTGTCGCGGGTGATGCCGGCGTTGTTCACCAGGATGTCGATGGGGCCGGCCTTGGCTTCGGCTTCGGCGATCATGGCCTTGGCGGACTCATAATCGGAAACGTCGCCCGGCACCAGGACGAAGTCCTTGAAACCGGCTGCTTCCTGCTCGGCCAGCCACTCTTCCTTTTTGTCGAATTCGGGGTGGTAGGCGGCAACGACCTTGTAGCCTTCCTTGGCCAGGGCCTGGCTGATGGCGGTACCCAGGCCGCCCAGGGCGCCGGTGACGAGTGCAACTTTGCTCATAGCTCATCCTTCCTTGTAGTCATGGGGTAAAAGTTGTCAGGACGGGAGCCCCCTCCCCCGCCCCGCTGCATTTCCTGCGGTTGTATCAGATGTAGGTGTCAGGCCGCCTCAGACGGCCTTTTCCTTGACGTAACGGCCGGGGGCCGCTTCCAGCGGCTTGTAGCGGGCATTGCCCAGCTTGCTGCGGGCCGCCACCTCGCCGCCGGCGAACTGCTGCAGCCAGGCGCTCCAGTCGGACCACCAGCTGCCCTTGTGTTCGGTGGCGGCGGCCAGCCAGGAATCCGCATCCAGCTTCTGGTCGCTGCCGCTCCAGAAACTGCGCTTGTTCTTGGCGGCCGGATTGACGACGCCGGCGATATGGCCGGAGGCCCCGAGAACGAAGCGGGACGGGCCGCCCAGCAGGCGGGTGGATTGGTAGGCGGTCTGCCAGGGCACGATGTGGTCTTCCCGGGCTGCCAGGATGTAGCTGGGCATGGCCACCCGGCCCAGGTCCACGCGCACGCCGCACATTTCCAGCTTGCCCGGGATGCGCAGGCTGTTGTTCTGGTACAGGTTGCGCATGTACCAGCAGGCGAAGGGGCCCGGCAGATTGGTGCTGTCGCAGTTCCAGTACAGCAGGTCGAAGGCGTCCGGCTTCTTGCCCTTCAGGTAGTTGTTGGCGACGTAGTTCCACACCAGGTCGTTGGCGCGCAGGGCGGAGAAGGTGGAGGACAGCTCCTTGGCCGACAGCAGGCCGCCCTGGCCGATCTGGCTTTCCTTCAGGGCGAGGAAGTTGTCGTCGATGAGCAGGCCGATCTCGCCCGTGTCGGAAAAATCCAGCAGGGTGGTGAGCAGGGTCAGGCTGGCCACCGGGTCCTCGCCGCGGGCGGCCAGCACCGCCAGGGCGCTGGAGAGGATGGTGCCGCCGACGCAGAAGCCCAGGGCGTTGATCTGATCCACCTTGCAGACGCTGCGCACGACCTCGATGGCGGTGATGGCGGCCTTCTCCAGGTAGTCCTCCCAGGTGTATTTCTCCAGGTCGGCCTTGGGGTTGCGCCAGGAAACGAGGAACACCGTATTGCCCTGCTCCACCGCATAGCGGACCAGGGAATTTTCCGGCTGCAGGTCGAGGATGTAGAACTTGTTGATGCAGGGCGGCACGATCAGCAGGGGCCGCTTGGCCACCTTGGGCGTCAGGGGCTCGTACTGGATCAGCTGCATCAGCTCGTTTTCAAAGATCACCTGGCCGGCGCTGGTGGCAATGTTCTTGCCGACTTCGAAGACGCTTTCGTCGGTCATGGAGATACGGCCCTTCTCCATGTCGGCGATCAGGTTCTGGATGCCGGCGGTGATGCTCTGGCCCTTGCTTTCCACGGCCTGCTTGATGAATTCCGGATTGGTGGCGGCGAAATTGGCGGGAGAGAGGGCGTCGATGTACTGGCGGGCCATGAAGCGCAGGCGGTTCTTGGCCTTGTCGTCCTCCTCCGGCACCGCTTCGACCACCTGGCGCAGGAAGCTGGAATTGAGCAGATAGGCCTGGCGGATGTAATCGAACATCGGCGTTTCCGACCACTCGGGGGCATTGAAGCGGCGGTCGCCCGGCTCCGGCTGGACGGCGAAGCCGGGTTCCTGGCCCTGGCGTTTGGCCAGCATGGCGGCCCACAGGGCGGCATGCTGCTTCAGGTATTCCTGGTGCAGGGCCTGCATTTCCTCGGGGCTGGGCAGCTTGAGGGGCGGCAGGGTGCCGGCGGGCGGCGGCGTCATGCCGGGTTGTTTCGCCAGGAAGGCGAAGAAATTCTGGGCCAGGGTCTGTCCGGCAGAAACGAAATTTTGCATCGCAGGAAGGAGGTTTTCCGGCTGGCTGACCATCTTGTATGAAACTCCTGAGGGGCGCGGAATGGCTCGGCGCGCGGAGGACGGGGAAGGAGCGTTTGATTCTGCTTGGCTGCCTGATCCCTGTCAATGACCAGGGGATAGCGAGGATCGCGGGAGGGCTTCCGGGAGAAGTTAAGCCCCCGCGCTGACAGGCGACTTACAGACAGATGAAGGATTGGTTGCAGCGGGCCGGGAAGCGATGGCCGGGCCCGCTATAATGGCGCCCATGTACATCATCGCCATTGGCTGGCTCTACGTCATTTTCATGATGGCCCTCACCGAGGCCAGCATCGTGGCGGGAGTCGCAACCTTCTTTTTCTACGGGCTGCTGCCCACCGCCCTCATCCTCTATCTGGGCGGCTCCAAGGTCAGGCGGCAGCGCCGGGCCTGGCAGGAGTTGCAGGAGGCAAGGCGCCAGGAGGCCCTGGCCGGGCAGCCGTCCGCCTCAGGCGTGGCCGGCGATCAGCTCCCGGGCCAGCCAGATGGAAAGGATACCCAGGCCGATCAGTGACACCTGCTGCAGGGTGGCCTTGAGTTCGGGCCGCTTGTGCAGGCCGGGAATGAGGTCGGCCACGGCCACATAGAGCATGCTGGCGGCAGCCAGGCCGAGCAGGGACGGCACCCACTCCTGCAGGGACGACAGGGCGAAGTAGGCCAGCAGGGCCCCCACCAGGGTGGCCAGACTGGACAGCAGGTTGAAGGCCAGGGCCTTGGCCCGGGAATAGCCGGAATGCAGCAGCACCAGGAAATCACCCAGCTCCTGGGGAATTTCGTGGGCGATGATGGCCAGGGCGGTGACGATGCCCAGTTGGGTGTCTTCCAGGAAGGCGGCGGCGATGAGGATGCCGTCCACGAAATTGTGGAAGGTGTCGCCGATCAGGATCAGCAGGCCGGAACGGCCGTGGTCGTGGGCCGGCGGATGGGCGTCGTGGGCTTCGCAGTGATGGTCGTGGCAGTGGCGCCACAGCACCAGTTTTTCCAGGACGAAGAAAATCAGGATGCCGCCCAGGATGGTGGCCGCCATGGTGTGGGGATCGCCATGTTCCAGGGCATGGGGCAGGATTTCCAGGAACACCGCCCCCAGCAGGGCGCCGATGGCGTAGGAAATCAGGTGGGAGACGCTGCCTGCCCCCAGGGTGAAGGTCACCAGACCGGCGGCAATGACGCTGAGGGCGCCGCCGAGGAAGCTGGCGGTGATGATCCAGCCAAGGGTACTCATGGTTTTCCAGGCAAGGGAAGAAGGTGGGGAAAATTCGGGGAGGGGCGGATTATACGCCCTCCCCTCCGCCGAATCTTATTGATACCCCAGATATCGGGGAATGCCGGTGGCCAGTTCGGGAACAAAGGTCACCAGCAGCAGGGCCGAGAGCATGGCGCCCACCATCCACAGCACCCAGGGCACCGTATCCTCGATGCGGATGCCGGCAATGCGGCTGGTGACCATCAGGTTGATGGCCATGGGCGGCGTGAACTGGCCGATGGCCACGTTCATGGTGAGGATGACGCCGAACCACACCGGATCCCAGCCAAAGTGCAGGATCACCGGCAGCAGGAAGGGCACGAAAATGAAGAGGATGGAAACGGCGTCGAGGAACATGCCTGCGATCAGCAACAACAGGGTCACCGCCAGCAGGATGGCCGTCTCGTTGCCGGAAAGCCCCACCAGCCAGCCGCCCAGGGCCTCGAAGGTGCCCAGGGTGCTGCCGGCCCAGGCGAAGACGCTGGCCAGGGCGATGATGAGCATGACCACGGCAGAAACCTCCGCCGACTCCACCAGCACTTCGTAGATGTTCTTCCAGTTGAGGGTGCGGTAGATCACCAGGCCGACGAACAGGCCGTAGAACACCGCCACCACCGCCGCTTCCGTCGGCGTGAAGGCGCCGGAACGCATGCCGCCGAGAATGATCACCGGGGCCAGCAGGCCCCAGCTGGCCTCCTTCAGGGCCGACCAGAAGGACTGGCGCTCCTCTCCGTCCTGCAGGCCGGCGACGCCGAAGCCGTGGCGCACCGACAGCCACCAGGCCGGCAGCATCAGGGCCAGGCCGGCCAGGAGGCCCGGGATCAGGCCGGCGGCGAAGAGGGCCGGCACCGAGGCCTGGGGCACCAGGACGCTGTAGAGGATGAAGACGATGGAAGGCGGGATGAGAATGGCCGTGGAGCCGGCCGCAGCAATGACGCTGGCGGAAAAGGCGGCCGGATAGCCGGCCCGGGCCATGCTGGGAATCATCACCGTGGCCACCGCCGCCGCATCCGCCGGGCCTGAGCCGGAAATGCCGCCCAGCACCATGCACACCAGGATGGCGGCCAGGGCCAGGCCGCCGCGCCGCTGGCCCACCAGGGCCACGGCAAAACGCACCAGGCGCAGGGCCACGCCGGAGCGCTCGAAAATCATCCCGGCCAGCACGAAGACGGGAATGGCCAGCAGGGGATATTTGGCGATGCCGGTATAGACGCTGGTGGGCAGGGACATCAGGCCCAGGTCGCCGAAGAACACCACCGCCAGACCCGCCAGGCCCATGGCCGTGCCCAGGGGCACGCCCAGGAGCATCAGGGCGAAGAAGGAAAGAAAGAGCAGCCAGCTCATGCCCGCCCTCCCCGCCGGCGCCACAGCAAGAGGAACAGGCGCAGCACGATCAGGGCCGACAGCAGGGGCAGCCAGGCGCTGTACCACCACTGGGGCAGGCCCAGGCCGGGAGAGGTGACCTCGAATTCGAAATCGTCGTAGGCCATGCCGTAACCCAGCCAGGCCAGGAGGCCGAACATGGCCACATTGGCCAGCCACTCCAGGGCCGAACAAAGCCGGCGGCCGTTGGCGGAAAGCCTGTCCACCAGCAGGGTGATGCGGATATGGCGGCCGTCGGCAAAGGCGCCGGCCGAACCGAGCAGGGTCAGGGCCAGCAGCAGGAATACGGAAAACTCCTCGGTGAAGGCGAAGGAGGCGTTGGTCAGGTAGCGCACCAGCACATTGGCGAAGGTGATCAGGCACAGCAGGGCCATGCAGCCCGCCGCCAGGGCCCGTTCAATGCGGGCAGTGGGGCGGGAGGGGGGATTCTGTTGGTCATCCATCCTGTTGTTCTCGTCAAAAACAAGATCGCCGGCCCGGGCCGGCGATCTTGCAGTCGCAGGGGAAAAGGGCCTACTTGCCGGCAGCGATGGCGGCCTCGGCCTTTTTCACCAGATCCTTGCCCACGGTTTCGGCCCACTTGTCGTACACCGGACGGGTCAGGTCCTTGAAGGCCTTGCGCTGCTCGGCCGTCAGCCGGGTGATGGTGACGCCGTTCTTCTCGATGTCCTTGAGCAGGGCATCGTCGCCGGGGCTGACGCCCTTGCGCGCTGCCACCAGGTTCTCCGCCGCCGCCTGTTCCGCCGCCTCGCGCACCGCCTTGCGGTCCGCTTCGCTCCAGTTGTTCCAGACGTTGCGGTTCACCACGAAAATCAGGGGGTCCGTCATGTAGCCCCACAGGGTCAGGTGCTGCTGGCCCAGGGTGTGCAGCTTGGCCGCATTGAACACGGAGAGGGGATTTTCCTGGCCGTCCACGGCCTTGGTGGCCAGGGCCGGCTGGGCATCGGCCCAGCTCATCTGGGTGGGATTGGCGCCGAGGGCGGAGAAGGCATCGATGAAAATGGGGGAACCGACGACGCGGATCTTCATGCCCTTCAGGTCCGCCGGGGTGCGGATGGGATGCCGGGAATTGGAAAGCTCGCGGAAGCCGTTCTCGCCGTAGGCCAGGGGCACCACGCCCTGCTTTTCCAGCACGGCGAAGAGGTCCTTGCCCACCGGCCCCTTGATCAGGGCATCCAGGCTCTTTTCATCGGGCGTGAGGAACGGCAGGGAGAACAGGTTGAGCTGCTTCACCTGGGGCGACCAGTTGATGGAGGAGCCGATGGCCAGGTCGATGACCCCCTGGCGGATGGCGGAAAACTCCCGGGTCTGGTCGCCGCCCACCAGGCTGGTGCCCGGGTAGAGCTTGATGTTGATGCGGCCTTCGGTCTTCTGCTTGACCAGTTCGGCCCAGCGTTCGCCGGCCTTGCCCCAGGGAAAGGCGGGGCCGAGGACGGTGGACAGGCGGTATTCGGACTTGTAATCGGCGGCGTGGGCGACGCTGTGCCCCAGGGGCAGCAGGGCCAGGGCCAGGGATGCGGCGGCGACGAGTTTTTTCATTGTTCCTCCGGTAGTTTTTATGATGATGCAGCGGAGGCAGTGTAGGGAGCGTTGTTCGCCACGGTCAAGGTGCAACGCACCAAGGCCCCCGGCTCAGGGCTCCAGCCAGATGAGGGAGGCCATGCGGCCGCAGACCCGGTCGCGACGGTAGGAAAAATAGCTGGCGGTGTCGCCCACCGTGCACAGGCCGCCGCCGTGGATCTCACGGACGCCGGCTGCCTGCAGGCGCAGGCGGGCCAGGGTGTAGATGTCGGCCAGATACTTGCCGGCGGAGGCGCCGGGGACGAAGGCCTGGGACGCCCGTGGATCGGCCTTCTCGAAGGCGTCCCTCACCTCAGGCCCGACTTCAAAGGCTTGGGGCCCGATGGCCGGCCCGAGCCAGGCCAGGAGCCGCTCCGGGGCCACCCCCATGGCAGCCACCGTGTTTTCCAGGACACCGGCCGCCAGGCCGCGCCAGCCGGCATGGGCGGCGCCCACCACGGTGCCGTCCCGGTCGCAGAGCAATACCGGCAGGCAGTCGGCAGTCATGATGGCGCAGACGCTGCCGGGACGCCGGGCCACCACCCCGTCGGCCTCCCGCCCGGTGGTGGCGCTATCGGCGTCGGCCACCCGGTTGCCGTGCACCTGCTGCAGCCACAGGGGCTCGCCCGGCAGGCCGGCCCGCAGCCGGGCCCGGTTGGCCGCCACATGGGCCGGCGCATCGCCCACGTGATCCCCCAGGTTGAGGCTGGCATAGGGGGCCGGACTGACGCCGCCGCTGCGGGTGGTCTGCAGGCTGCGCACCCGGGACGGGGCGGGCCAGTCGGGAACGAAGCCGGGCAGGCTATTCGTCGGCTTCGTCATCGAAGTCTTCGTCTTCCAGGAGTTCGGCGCCCTCTGCTTCCAGCACCTCGACCTCCTCCTCGTCCTCCCAGTCGTCACCCCACTCCTCCGCCCAGGCTTCTTCCTGGCGCTGGCGGCGCAGGGTCTTGATCTCGTCCCATTCGCTGCGCAGCGTCTTGAGCAGGGCTGCCATGTCGTCGGGCACCGGGGCGTCCCACTGCATGGGTTCCCGGGTCAGGGGGTGGATCAGGCCGAGGCGGTAGGCATGGAGCGCCTGGCGGGGGAAACGGACCCCGGCGGTCTTGCCCTTGTTGTAAACCGCATCGCCCACCAGGGGGAAACCCAGGGCCGCCATGTGCACCCGGATCTGGTGGGTGCGGCCCGTCTCCAGGCGGCACTGCACCAGGGTGCAACGCTCGAAATGCTCCAGCACCGTGTAATGGGTGCGGGCCTCCCGGCCATTGTGCTGGACCACGGCCATCTTGGTGCGCTGGGTGGGATGGCGGCCGATGGGCGCATCCACCGTGCCGTTGCGGTTGAGATAGCCGACCAGCAGGGCCCGGTATTCCCGCTTCACGGTGCGGGCCTGGAGCTGGCGCACCAGATCGGTCTGGGCCTCCAGGGTCTTGGCCACCACCATGAGGCCGGAGGTGTCCTTGTCCAGGCGGTGCACGATGCCGGCCCGGGGCACCTGGGCCAGCTGCGGCGTGTGGTGCAGCAAGGCGTTGAGCAGGGTACCGCTCCAGTTGCCGCTGCCCGGATGCACCACCAGGCCGGCCGGCTTGTTGATGATGAGGATGGCTTCATCCTCGTACACCACAGGAAAAGGAATGTCTTCCGGCGTCTCGGCCGCCAGCTTCTCGTCCTGGACTTCCTCCAGGTTGAGGAACTCGCCGCCCAGCAGTTTGTGCTTGGGCTCCTGCACCGGCCGCCCGTTGAGGGAGACCCGGCCTTCCCGGATCCAGGTTTGCAGGCGATTGCGCGAATACTGGGGCAGCAGCTCGGCCAGCACCTGATCCAGGCGGCGGCCGCCGGCATCGAGGGGCACGAATATGGGCGACCCGGCGCCGCAAGCGGGGGATGGAGACGGAGATGACATGGGCTTTGCGCTATAATCGGCCGCACTCATTTCGGCGGGCGCCTCACTTCGGCGCGCCTTGGCTTTCGTTTTTGGACTGTTCATCATGCGTAGTTTACCGGCTTTAGCTCTGATTTTCGCCGCTTTGCTCTCCCTTTCCGGTTGCGGCCTGCTGCCGGAACAAAAGGACGAGACCGCCGGCTGGTCCGCCAACAAGCTCTACACCCAGGCCAAGGAGGCCATGAGCGAGGGGTCGTGGGACAAGGCCGTGAAGTATTTCGAGAAGCTGGAATCCCGCTATCCCTACGGCCGCTACGCCCAGCAGGCCCAGATCGAAGTGGCCTACGCCTACTTCAAGTCCGGCGAAACGGCCTCCGCCATCGCCGCCTGCGACCGCTTCGTCAAGCTGCATCCGGACCACCCCAATGTGGATTACATCTACTACCTGAAAGGCCTGGTCACCTTCAACGAGGACCTGGGCATGATGGGCCACGTCAGCATGCAGGACCAGACGGAGCGCGACCCCAAGGGCATGCGCGAGTCCTTCGACGCCTTCAAGACCCTCTCCAGCCGCTTCCCCGACAGCAAATACACCCCCGATGCGGTGCAGCGCATGAAGTACCTGGTCAGCGCCATGGCCGCCAACGAGGTGCATGTGGCCCGCTACTACATGAAGCGCAAGGCCTATGTGGCCGCGGCCAACCGGGCCCAGAGCGCCATCAAGAACTACCCGGACGCCCCGGCCATCGAGGAAGCCCTTTTCATCATGGTCAAGGCTTACGACGAAATGGGCATGATCGACCTGCGCGACGATGCGGAGCGGGTGATGCGCAAGAACTACCCCAACAGCGTCTATTACACCCGGGGCCTGAACCGGGTCGAACCCTGGTGGAAGCTCTGGTAAGCCATCGCTGAAAACGAAAAGGCCGGGAATTCCCGGCCTTTTTTATTGCCATCCGGGGGGCGCCCCCTTAAATGGACTGCTTGATCGCCAGCAGGGCCTGGTTGCGCAGGGTGCGCAGCAGGGACAGCTCCTTTTCCGGGATGACGATGTCCCCGGCGCCGTCCTTGTCGGCATAGATCATGGCCACCGGATTGCCCTTGATGGTCAGGGGGAAGAGGACAAAGGTTTCCGAGGTCAGCACCTTGCGGAACCAGTCCGGGATGCGGGGCTTGATCTTGGGGTCGTTGGTGTCGCTGATGAGGATGTCCACACCCTTGGAAATGGCGGCGTGGAAGATGTCCGGCGAAAAGCTCAGGGGAAAGCGGAACTGCCGGGCGATCTCCGTGGCGTCCGGACCGAAGCCGAAACGGCCCTGCATGGTATTGTGGCGGGCATCCTTGATGCACAGGATGACCCGCTTGAAGCCCATGGCCCGGTACATGGTCTCCAGGATGATGCGCAGGATGTCGTTGAGCTTGTATTCCTCCACCAGGGTGTTGGAAATGTCCTGGATACCGGCGGTGAGGATGGCCTGGGCCGTCGCCGAATCCGGCGCCTGCCCCTCGCCCACCACCGCGGCGGGCAGCAGCTCGCCACCCAGCTGTTCGCTGAGGATGGTGCCGGCCATGCTGGAATCGTCCTCGCCGGCGGCCGAGGCGGCCGGCCTCTCCCCCATCCATTCCCGCAATTGCCGGCCGAAGGCGGTCTGCTGCAGGTTGAGGCGGATGATGCTGGCGAATTCCTTGACCTGTTCGATGGACTTCTCGATGGTGCTGCGCAGGTCCCGCTCTTCCACCTTGACGCTGTCGCCGAAGCGGGCCGCCAGCTTCTTCAGTTCCCGGGCCCGCTCATCGGGGCCGGCCTGGGCGATGATCAGGCACAGCTCGTTGGCATAGGCCGCCAGCACCCGCAGCTTGTCCTCCGGGGTGCTGGGCAGGCGCACATTGCCGCCGGGCAGCTTGCGCATGCTGTTGACGATCAGGGGCGGGAAGCCCCAGGTACGGGCGACGCCGATGCCCAGTTCCTCGTAGGACATGCCCAGCACCTGCAGGGAGGCGGCCTCCTCGCCGATCTCCTTCTGCCCCATGAGCTTCTTCACTTCCTCGCTTTCCTCGGGGAAGTAGTACTGGCACAGCAGGCGGCCCAGGTTGTGGAACATGGCGCAGATGAAGGCCTGCTCCACATCCCGGGTGCTGGTCAGGGTGCCGATGTCCTTGGCCAGGATGCCGGCCAGATTGGCCCGCAGGAACTCGTCCTTGAGCTGGGCCGCATTGGACTTGTTCTGCAGGTGCTCGAAGAGGAGCACGGTGATGGCAATATTGCGCACCGCATCGAAGCCGAGCACGATCACCGCCCGGGACACGGTGCTGATGTTGCCGCCGCCGGCCTGCCGGTAATAGGCCGAATTGACCAGGCGCAGGATCTTGTTGGTGAGGGCGAAGTCCTTGAGGATGGTCATGGACAGCCGGGCGATGCTCTCCGTCTCGGAAGTGGCGATCTTGTTGATGGCGCTGACCGATTCGGAGAGGGCGGGGAAATCGCTCTTGTGCCGCATGCGCCGCAGCAGGAAATCCAGGGTGCTCTGCTTGCCGCCAGTGGCGGCGCCCTCCTCCTCCACCGGGTCCAGGTAGCTATCCAGGGCCTGCAGGAACTGGGCGACGGATTCGTAGCGGTTGAGGGGATTGCGCGCCGTGGCCTTGTACAGCACGTCCACGATGCGCTCATCCAGGCTGACCTCGCTTGGCAGGCGCAGATCCTCCTGGGTGATGCGCCGCATCACCTGGAAGGGATCGCTGCCCTGGATGGCGCGGCGGCCGGTCAGCAGCTCGTAGAGCACCAGGCCGGCGGCGAAGATGTCGCCCCGCACTCCCACCGTACGCGATTCGATGTACTCGGGCGCCATGTAGGCCGGGGTGCCGGTGAAGTCGCCCTGCTTGCTGTCCAGGTCCTCGATGCGGGCGGCAATGCCGAAGTCCATGACCTGGGGAATGCCGTCCTCGTCCAGGAGGATGTTGGAAGGCTTCAGGTCCCGGTGGATGATGCCCTGTTCGTGGGCACAGGCCACCGCCTCCAGGATGGAGCGCATCAGGGTGACGGCCTTGACCGGAGAGAGGGCCCCCGCATCCTTCAGGTACTGGGCCAGGTTCTTGCCGGGTACATACTGGAAAACCAGGTAAAGATCGCCGTCTTCTTCGCCCGCCTCGAAGATCGGTACGATATTGGCATGTCGCAGCTGGCTGACGGTACGCGCCTCCGCCAGCAGGGCGGCATTCTGGGCCGCGTCGGGGCGGGAAAAGTGCAAGGTTTTGATGGCGATCTCGCGCTCCAGCTGCGGGTCATACGCCAGGTAAACCACACTTTGGGCTCCCCTACCCAGTTCGCGCCGGATTTCGAAACGTCCGATCTTTTGCAGTGCCATGTCGGCCCCCTTGATATTTGTCGGCCATTCTAGCCGCTCCGTTGCCTCCCGGACATGGACTAATTCACTGCGGCGCCCAGCCCGGTCATCCAACTGACGGATTTTTCATTAGAATCCGGCCATGTCCGGGAATTCCCGGTACGACAATAATCATAGGTTACGCCCCCCATGCTCTACGACCTGCACGAATTCCAGCACTCCCTGCTGACCCCCCTGCGCCTGTGGGCCGAAACCACCCAGCAGCTCTTCGCCAACCCCTTCTCCGCCCTCTCCTACCTGCCGGAAAGCTCCCGCATCGCCGCCGGTTCCGAGCTGATGGCGCGCCTCATCCGTCGCTACGACAAACCCGCCTTCGGCCTCGACCGCACCACGGTGGAGGGCCGGGAGGTGGCCGTCAGCGAAGCGGTGGCCGTGCACAAGCCCTTCTGCAATCTGCTCCATTTCGTCCGCCAGAGCGGCCAGGCGGCGCCCAAGGTGCTGCTCTGCGCGCCCCTCTCCGGCCATTACGCCACCCTGCTGCGGGACACGGTGCGGGCCCTGCTGCCGGACCACGACGTCTATGTCACCGACTGGATCGACGCCCGCCAGGTCTCCCTGGCCCACGGCCCCTTCCGCTTCGACGACTACGTCAGCTATATCCAGGACTTCATCCGCCACCTGGGGCCGGAGGTCCATGTCATCTCCGTCTGCCAGCCCACCGTGCCGGTGCTGGCCGCCATTTCCCTGCTGGCGGCCGACGACGATCCCTGCCAGCCCCGCTCCATGACCATGATGGGCGGCCCCATCGACACCAGCATCAATCCCACGGCGGTGAACGACTACGCCAAGAAGCACACCCGGCTGTGGTTCGAGACCAAGGTCATCACCCGGGTGCCGACCAAGTACCCGGGCGCCCTGCGCCGGGTCTATCCGGGCTTCCTGCAGCACGCCGGCTTCGTTTCCATGAACCAGGACCGGCACGTGGACGCCCACCTGGACTTCTACAACCACCTGATCGAGGGCGACGGCGATTCGGCCGAGGCCCACCGCAAGTTCTACGACGAATACAACGCGGTGATGGACCTGCCGGCCGAGTACTACCTGGAAACCCTGGAACGGGTCTTCCTCAACCACTACCTGCCGGAAGGCCGCCTGGTGGTGCACGGCCGGACGGTGGACCCGGCGGCCATCCGCCGTACCGCCCTGATGACCGTGGAGGGGGAACTGGACGACATTTCCGCCCCCGGCCAGACCCATGCCGCCCACGACCTGTGCGCTTCCCTGGAGGCGGCCCAGCGGGCCCACTTCCTCTGCCCCGGCGTCGGCCACTACGGCATTTTCAGCGGCCGCCGCTGGCGCGAAGTGATCTATCCCCAGGTGCGCGACTTCATCCGCCGCCACCAGGGCTGAGCCAGCCTAGCCCGCCGCTCCGGGCGGGGCCACCTCCCGGCACCACAGCAGTTCCGGCGTGGTGTCCGGGGTGCCGGCATCGCCTTGGGCAACGCCGAACAGGACAGCGTTCTGACCCATGTGGCGCCCCAGGGCCAGGGCCAGTTCCCGGTCCAAGACCGGCGCCGTGACGAAAAAGCCGGCTTCCGCCGGCCATTGGCCATCGTCGGCCAGGTTTTCCGCCGCCAGGGCCGGCAGGCCCAGGCTGTGCAGCAGCCCGGCCAGGGCCCGCTGCCGGGCCAGATTGGCAGCCTCGCCGAGAGGCTCGGAGGCCGGATTGCTGGCAGTCACCACCATCCAGGCCCGTCCGCCCCGGGCCGCCACATAGGCCGCCAGGGCGGGGCACGCCTCGCCCACCCGCAGATCCACGGCCCCCTCGGGCAGCCAAACCCGGTAGGTGGTGGCCCGATAGGCGGCCTGCAAGGCAGCAGGGACGGGGCTTTCGGCCATGCCTGCCCTACTCCTGGCTATCCTCGGGCACTTCCAGGCTCTCCAGCCCGGAAAGCAGGCCGGACGCTTCTCCCGAAGGCAGGGCCTCCACGCTCTTCAATTTGCGCTCGATCTGGCGGGTACGCACTTCGGCGGCGCCGATGCTGTTGGTGGCCTGCTCCAGCTTTTTCTTGGTGGCCGCCAGGGCCTCGCCGAACTTGCCGAACTCGGTCTTCACCGCCCCCAGCACCGACCACACCTCGGAGGAGCGCTTTTCGATGGCCAGGGTGCGGAAGCCCATCTGCAGGCTGTTGAGCATGGCCGTCAGGGTGGTGGGGCCGGAGAGGGAAACCCGGTATTCCCGCTGCAGCATCTCCGCCAGGCCCGGCCGGCGCAGGGCCTCGGCGTAGAGGCCTTCGATAGGCAGGTAGAGCAGAGCGAAATCCGTGGTGTGGGGCGGCTCCACGTATTTCTCGCGGATGCTCTTGGCCTCCAGCTTGAGGCGGTTTTCCAGGGCCTTGGCGGCCTCCTCCACCCCGGCCGCGTCGGCCCGCTCCTGGGCGTCCTGCAGCTTCTGGTAATCCTCGATGGGGAACTTGGCGTCGATGGGCAGCCACACCGGCGCATCGGCCAGACCGTCGCCCTTGCCCGGCAGGCGGATGGCGAACTCCACCCGGTCGTTGCTGCGGGGCCGGGTGATGACGTTGGTGGCGTACTGCTCCGGCGTCAGGATCTGCTCCAGCAGGTTGGACAGCTGCACTTCGCCCCAGGAGCCCCGGGTCTTGACGTTGGTCAGCACCTTTTTCAGGTCGCCGACGCCGGCGGCCAGGGTCTGCATTTCCCCCAGGCCCCGATGCACCTGCTCCAGCCGGTCCGAAACCAGCTTGAAGGATTCGCCCAGGCGCTGTTCCAGGGTGGCGTGGAGCTTTTCGTCCACGGTCTTGCGCATCTCCTCCAGCTTGCCGGCGTTGTCCGCCTGCAGGGCCACCAGCCGCGCTTCCACCACCTGGCGCAGTTGCTCGAAGCGCTGGTCCAGGGCCTGGGAAACCTGGGCCAGCTGCTGGGCGAAGGCTTCTAGGTGCTGGCCCTGGGTCTGGCCGAACTGGCCCACCTGGGCGTTGAGGGATTCGGCCAGGCGGGCCAGGCCCTGGGCCTGGGCCTCCCGCCCCTGGTGGGATTCGGCGGCGGCCTCCTGGCGGCTGCGGGCCAGCTGCTGGGCGAACACTTCCAGCTGCTGGGCCTGCAACTGGCCCAGCTGGCCGACCTGGCTGCCCAGGGCCTGGGTCAGGCGCACCAGGGCCTCGCTCTGTTCCTCCCGGCCACGCCGGGCTTCCAGGGCAGATTCCTGGCGGATGGCCGCCAGTTCCTCGCGCAGGGCCCGCTCCTGCCGGGCCAGGGCGCCGTCCACGGCGGCGAACTGGGGCGCCAGGGCCAGGGCGGCATCCTGCCGCTCGCGGCTGCGCAGGAGAAGAAGCACCAGGCCGCCGAGAATCAGCAGGGCGAGGACGGTAAGAATCAGCAACAGGGTGTCGGTCATGAAGGTTCCGAAAAAATGCAGACAGGCGAGAACCGCCATTTTACTCGGCCCGGGACCAGGTTCGGGACGAACGTGACGGAATGCGCCCCCCGGAAGCAGGCCAAAGGGATAAAATGCACCACTGATTCCACTCACCCGCCCGGGCCGTACAAAAACAATATGAAAACCCTTGTCGTCGAGGACGCCAAAACCTCACTGGCTGTGGTTTGCCACCATCTGGAAAGACTCGGCAACATTCCGGTTCCGGCGTCCTGCGGCGCCCAGGCCATCGAACTGTTCCAGTCCGAGCGCCCCGACCTGGTGCTGCTCGACGTGGTCCTGCCGGACATGGACGGCTACACCGTGGCCCGGCGCATCCGGGACCTGGAAAAGCCGGGCGAATGGACCCCCATCATCTTCCTCACCGCCATGAGCGGCGACGCCGACCTGGAAAAGGGCATCGCCGCCGGCGGTGACGACTACCTGCAGAAGCCGGTCAGCGACGTGGTGCTGCGGGCCAAGATCCGCGCCATGCAGCGCATCGTGCAGATGCGCCACTCCCTGCTGGTGCTGACGCGCAAGCTGGATGCGGCCAACCAGGAGCTGAAGCGCCTCTCCGCCGTGGACGGCCTCACCGGTGTGGCCAACCGCCGCATGTTCGACGAGGCCCTGGAACGGGAATGGCGCCGCTCCATGCGCCAGGGCACGGAGCTGGCCATCGTCATGTGCGACGTGGATTTCTTCAAGAAATTCAACGACACCTACGGCCACCAGGCCGGTGACGAATGCCTGAAGAAGGTGGCTTCGGCCATGGCCAAGGCCATGGAGCGGGGCGGCGACCTCCTGGCCCGTTACGGCGGCGAGGAATTTTCCATCATCCTGCCGGACACCAAACTGGGCGGCGCCGCCTTCGTCGCCGAGCGCATGCGCCACAGCGTGGCCCAGCTGAAGATGCCCCATGCCGGTTCCCATCACGGCCAGGTGACCATCAGCTGCGGCGTCTCGGCCTTCGTCGCCAGCCCCGAAACCAGCCCGGAAGCCCTGCTCCTGGCTGCCGACCAGGCCCTCTACCAAGCCAAGCAGGCCGGCCGCAACCAGGTCTGCCGCATGTCCACCGCCCCTGCTCCCTGCCCAGCTCCATGAGTCAGCGTCACCCGAAAATTCTCATCGTTGATGACAACGATGTCATGCGCGCCCTGCTGCGCGGCATCCTGCGCAACGAGGACTACCAGGTGGTGGGCGAGGCCCGCAACGGCATCCAGGCCCTGGAAATGGTGGAGCGCATGACGCCCGACGTGGTCTGCCTCGACGTCATCATGCCGGAAATGAATGGCCTGGAAACCCTGAAGACAATCAAGCGGGACTTCCCCCAGGTGTCGGTGATCATGATCACCGGCAACGCCAGCAAGGAAAACGTCCAGGAAGCCCTGGAACTGGGCGCCAACGGCTTCGTGGTCAAGCCCTTCAACGCCGCCAAGGTGCTCGAGGCCCTCAGCCGGGCCTGACCTCCCCCTGTCCTGCCGCCGCCCGGCGCCGGGTCAGAAGTGGTTCTTCCACTCCCGCAGGGCGGCAAACACCGCCACTTCATCCGTCAGCGCTTGGCCCGCCTGCCTTTCGGCGCTGGCCCGCACTTCCGCCTCGCCGCAGCGCAGGAAGGGATTGGTCGCCAGCTCCTCCGCCAGACAGAGGGGCACGGTGGCCTGCCCGGCCTGGCGCATGGCGGCCACCTTCCGCACCCGCTCGGCCAGGGCCCGGTTGCCCGGTTCCACCGCCAGGGCGAAGTCCAGGTTGGCCGCTGTGTATTCATGGGCGCAGTAGACCGCGGTCTGGGGCGGCAACGCCGCCAGGAGGCCCAGTGAATGGGCCATCTGGGCCGGGGTGCCCTCGAACAGCCGCCCGCAGCCGGCGCCGAAGAGGGTGTCGCCACAAAAGAGTGCTGGCGCCCCTTCCCACTGGCCGTAATAGGCCAGGTGACCCCGGGTATGACCCGGCACGGCGAGCACCTGCAACTGCAGGCCCAGGTCGGCGAACTCCAGGCGCTCCCCACCCCGCAGCGGCTCGCCGACGCCTGTGATAGACTCCGCCGCCGATCCCAGTACCCGCACCCCGTCGCCCGCCAGGGCGGCAACGCCGCCGCTGTGGTCGGCATGGTGGTGGGTGAGCAGGATGGCCTCCAGCCGGAGTCCTTCCCGGGCCAGGATTGCCTGCACCGGTGCGGCATCGCCCGGGTCCACCACCAGGGCCCGGTCGCCGCGCTGCAGCAGCCAGATGTAGTTGTCCTTGAAGGCCGGAATGGCCGAGATGCCCCGCAGGGGCGCGCAAGCAGGTAGACTAGTTTCCATACACGCACTATTGGCGGACCGCGTTCCCATGTCAATTCCCGGACTCGATGCCTGGCTGCAATCCCCCCAGGGGAGCTACGTACTCGAATGGGAGCAGGCCAAGATCGACGCCCTGGTGGCGGACATCTTCGGCTTCCACGCCCTGCAGCTGGGCCTGCCCCAGGTGGACTACCTGCGGGACAACCGCATTCCCCTGCGCCTGAAGGCTGGCGAGTCCGGCCTGGTGGATGTGCGCTGCGACCTGCGCCAGCTGCCCTTCGCCAGCGCCTCCCTCGATCTGGTGGTTTTGCCCCATGTCCTGGAATTCCTGCCGGACCCGCACCAGATGCTGCGGGAGGTGGAGCGGGTGCTGATTCCCGAAGGCCAGGTGGTCATCGCCGGTTTCAACCCCCTTTCCCTGTGGGGCCTGCGCCGCTACCTGCCGGGCCAGCGGGAGGGACTCTTCCCCTGGAACGGCAACTATCTCTCGGTGCTGCGCCTGAAGGACTGGCTGGCCCTGCTGGGCTTCGAGGTGGACCGGGGCAATTTCGGCTGCTACGCCCCGCCCTTCGAACAAAGCAAATGGCTGCAGCGCTGCCACTTCATGGAGCCGGCCGGCGACCGCTGGTGGGGCTTTGCTGGCGGCACCTACCTGCTGCGGGCGGTGAAGCGGGTGCCGGGCATGCGCCTGGTGCTGCCGGCCTGGAAAGAACGCAAGGCGCGGGCCAAGGCCCTGGCGCCCATCACTCAGAAGGAAGCGAACGACAATGGCCAATGAGGCAACTGTGGAAATCTATGCCGACGGCGCCTGCAAGGGCAATCCGGGGCCGGGCGGCTGGGGCGTCTTCATGCGCGCCGGCGCCCACGAGAAGGAGCTGTGGGGCGGCGAACAGGACACCACCAACAACCGCATGGAGCTGACTGCCGTCATCCGCGCCCTGGAAGCCCTGAAGCGGCCGGTGCCGGTGAAGCTGTACACCGACTCCAAGTACGTGCAGCAGGGCATCAGCGCCTGGATCCACAACTGGAAGCGCAACGGCTGGCGCACCGCCGACAAAAAGCCGGTGAAGAACGCGGACCTGTGGCAGGAGCTGGACGTGCTGGCCAGACAGTTCCAGGTGGAGTGGACCTGGGTCAAGGGCCATGCCGGCAATCCGGGCAACGAACGGGCCGACGAGCTGGCCAACCGGGGCATCGAGGACCTGCGCCAGAGCGCCTGAAGCCCCATATTCAACGGATTTGATCTAGGCGGCAGATAAAAGAGCCGCCCTTGCCTAACATCGGAAACGTCATGCGTCAGATATTTCTAGATACGGAAACCACGGGCCTGGAGCACAAGCAGGGGCACCGCATCATCGAAGTGGCCGGTGTGGAGATGGTCAACCGCCGTCTCACCAACCGCCATTTCCACAAGTACATCAACCCGGAAAGGGCCATTGACGAAGGCGCCCAGGCGGTGCACGGCATCAGCCTGGAATTCCTGGCGGACAAGCCCAAGTTCGCCGCCATCGCCGCCGAGTTCCTCGACTTCATCCGCGGCGCCGAACTGGTGATCCACAACGCGGCCTTCGACGTGGGCTTCCTCAATGCCGAGCTGGCCCGCCTCAAGCTGCCGCCCGTCGGAGAGGTCTGCTCCGGGGTGGTGGACACCCTGAAGATGGCCAAGGAGATGCACCCGGGCAAGAAGAACAACCTCAACGCCCTGTGCGACCGCTACGAGGTGGACAACTCCCACCGCACCCTGCACGGCGCCTTGCTCGATGCGGAGATTCTGGCCGAAGTGTATGTGGCCATGACCCGGGGTCAGGAAAGCCTGATGATCGACCTGGGCCAGGCACCGGCCGCCGCCGCGGAAATCGCCATGAGCACGGGCCAGCGCCGCCCCACCCGGGTCCTGCGGGCCAGCATCGAAGAGCTGGCCGCCCACGAGCAGGTGCTGGCCGGCATCAACAAGGAAAGCAAGGGCAAGTGCCTGTGGGCGCCGCCCCCGGCCGAGCCTCCCGCCGCATGAGATTTCTCCGCCGTTGCCCCTGCCTGTGGCTGGCCGCGCTGCTGCTGGCCGCCACGACCGCGACGGCGGCTCCGCTCCCTCCCCTGCAACCCTGGATCGACGCCACTCCCGCCGGTGGCGTCCTGGTGCCGCCACCGGGCGTCTATGCCGGGCCGGTACGCATCGACAAGCCCCTGCATGTGGACGGTAAGGGCAAGGTGACCATCGACAACGGTGGCCACGGCACCATCCTCAGTCTCAGGGCCAGCGGCGCCAGCCTCAAGGGGCTGCGCCTGGTGGGCAGCGGCGATTCCCACGACCAGCTGGATGCAGCCATCAGCATCGAAGGCCACGGCAACCTGATCGAAGGCAACGTGATCGAGGCCAGCCTCTTCGGCATTTCCCTCAAGCAGTCGGACCACAACATCCTGCGCCGCAACCGCATCCGCTCCTTCAACGTGGATTCGGCCGACCGGGGCGATGCCCTGCGCCTGTGGTACAGCGCCGGCAACCTGATCGAGGATAACGACATTGCCCAGACCCGGGACCTGACCATCACCAACGCCCCGCGCAACCACTTCCGCCGCAACACCATACGGGACAGCCGGCGCGGCATGAACTTCCTCTTTGCCAACCGCAGCCGCATCGAGGACAACGTGCTGGAGCGCAACTCCACCGGCATCGTCATCATGAATTCGGAAGGCGCCATCCTGCGCCGCAACCGGGTCCTGCACGCCATGGACGCCTCCGGCGCCGGCATCGCCCTGAAGGAGACGGCGGCCATCCTGGTGGAAGACAACGACATCATCCATTGCGCCGTCGGCATCATGGCCGACTCCCCTTCCCATCCCCTCAACCGCATCGTCCTGCACCGCAACCGCCTGGCCCACAACGTCACCGGGGTCAATTTCTACGGCGAACGGGGCGGCCATATCGCCATCGCCAACCGCTTCGAGAACAATCTGTGGCAGGTCATGGCCAGCAATGCGGGGGACCAGCAGAACGACTTCTGGCTGGGCAACTACTGGGACGACTACCAGGGTTTCGACCGCAACGGCGACGGCTGGGGCGACACGCCCCACGAGATTTACGCCTACGCCGACCGTATCTGGATGGACACGCCGGCGGCCCGCTTCTTCCGCAATTCGCCGGTACTGGAGATGCTGGACTTCCTGGAAAGGCTGGCGCCCTTCTCCCACCCCACCCTGATCCTGCAGGACCCGAAACCGCGCATCCTGCGCGGCAAGAGCTGAGGCTCCCTAGAACAGACTCGCCACCACGTCCTGGTCCCGCTTGGCCAGGCGCTCCAGGCCGTTCAGGACTTCCTTCGAGGCGCCATGGTCCCGGGCGTGGGCGAGAAAGCTCTGCACCGCCTTTTCCAGGGGGTAATCGGAAGTCTGCCAGTCATGGTTGAACTGGCTGGCCAGGAGCCGCTGGGCCGTCAGCTTGCCGCTGCGCATGGGCACCAGGGTCACCTGCTGGCCGTCGTGGCGAATCACCACGGCCATGGTCAGGGCCTGATTGGTGACGATCAATTGAGGTCTTCCTTTTTCGGCAGGGGCAGGCGGAAGACGCCGATCCCCTCCTCCTCCAGTTCGGCGAATTCCTCGTCCGAAGCCTGGCCCCGGATGGAGCGCCGGGGCACTTCCTCGTTGTGCATCTTGCGGGCCTCCTCGGCGAAGGCCGAGCCCACGTCGTCGCTGACGCTCATGAGGAAATCCACCACCTGGCGATAGGCAGTCAGAGGCGAAAGGGAGGTCTCCACGGTCGCAGGCGGAGCATCAGCCGCCGGCGCCGCCCCTTCACCGCCCTGGGCCAGGTGGATGCCGGCCGGGATCTTGCGGATCTGGTGGGAATTGCAGTGGGGACAGGTGACCAGGCCCCGTTCCTGCTGGGACTGATAGTCCTCGGCGGATCGGAACCAGCCTTCAAAGCGGTGCTCCTGCTCGCAGGAGAGTTCAAAGATGATCAATTGGGTGCCAGGCGTCGTGGTGCCCGGGACGGGACTTGAACCCGTAAGCCTTGCGGCGGCGGATTTTAAGTCCGCTGTGTATACCAATTTCACCACCCGGGCGGATGCGAAAGGCAGGATTATAGCGGCTTCCCGCCGGGCAGGGCAGCCAGAACGCCAAACGGCGAGGCTTTCAGGCCTGGGTATCGATGATCCTGCCGGTCACCTGCCCTTGCCCATTGACGACGGGGGACGGCGCTTGGGCCGGGTTCTGACTGCCGCCCTTGTCGCCGGCGACCGGTGCCGCGGGCTGGGACTGCAATCCCAATCTGGCGGCCAGATTGGTGCGCGCCACGATGGCGAACATATTGCCGTTGCTGATCGGTTTGATGCCCATGGGAGACTCCCGCCGACGCGTCTACCTAACTGTAGATGATGCAACGGGAAAGTGCGGGAAGAGAATCGGCACGGGGAGAAGCTGCGGCGGAAGCCTGAATGCAAAAAGGGCAGTGCTTGCGCACTGCCCTTTTCAATTTGGAGCGGGAAAAGAGTCTCGAACTCTCGACCTCAACCTTGGCAAGGTTGCGCTCTACCAACTGAGCTATTCCCGCATGAAGCTTTTTACTGCCGGCCGGACATCGATCCGGCCTTGGTGAAACTGGAGCGGGAGAAGAGTCTCGAACTCTCGACCTCAACCTTGGCAAGGTTGCGCTCTACCAACTGAGCTACTCCCGCGTATTACTTTTCAACCTGGAGGCGCGAGCCGGAGTCGAACCGACCTACACGGATTTGCAATCCGGTGCATAACCGCTTTGCTATCGCGCCAGAAACATTCTTACTGCTGCTGAAGAAAGCGGTCAGCTCTCTCCTG
This sequence comes from Azospira sp. I09, assembly GCF_009177135.1. NCBI lineage: Bacteria > Pseudomonadati > Pseudomonadota > Betaproteobacteria > Rhodocyclales > Rhodocyclaceae > Azospira > Azospira sp. I09. The sequence goes on from NZ_AP021844.1 coordinate 790,841, forward strand.
GAATTCTGGAGCGGGAAAAGAGTCTCGAACTCTCGACCTCAACCTTGGCAAGGTTGCGCTCTACCAACTGAGCTATTCCCGCGTCGTGTTGATCAGTGCTGCAATCAACGAGGTCCGCATTATAAGGCCTTTCGCGGGCCTGTCAACAGTTCTGCGACGGCAATTATTTTTCTGCGTGCTGGACGATTTGCGGCCAGGCCATGCGCATGTAGTAGCCCATGGACCACAGGGTCAGCACGGCGGCGATATAAATCAACCACGTACCGGCGGCCATGACGTCAATGCCGGCCACCGGCTCCTGCAGCAACAGCAGGGGAATGGCGGCCATCTGGGCGGTGGTCTTGATCTTGCCGATCATGGACACGGCCACGCTTTTCGAGGCGCCGATCTGGGCCATCCACTCGCGCAGGGCGGAAATGGTGATTTCCCGGCCGATGATGACGGCGGCGATGACCGCGTTGGTGCGATCCAGCTGCACCAGCATGATGAGGGCCGTGGCCACCATCAGCTTGTCCGCCACCGGATCGAGGAAGGCGCCGAAAGCCGAAGTCTGGTTGAGGGCCCGGGCCAGATAGCCGTCGAACCAGTCGGTGAGGCCGGCCACGACGAAGACCAGGGTGGCGATCAGGTTGCGCTCCTGCAGGCTGGCCCAGGATTCGGGCACGTAGTAGATGCCGATCAGCAGGGGGATCAGGACGATGCGCAGCCAGGTGAGAAGGATAGGTATGTTGAAGGGCATTCAGTGCAACGCCGAATAGATTCGTTCCGCCAGATCCCGACTGATGCCAGGCACTTCGGCCAGCCGGTCCACGCTTGCGCCGGCGATGCCCTGGAGTCCGCCGAAATGGGCGATCAGGGCCTTGCGCCGGGTCGGGCCGACCCCGGGGATTTCCTCCAGGGTCGAAGTCCTGCGGGCCTTGCCGCGCTGGGCGCGGTGTCCGGAAACGGCGAAACGGTGGGACTCGTCGCGGATTTCCTGGATCAGGTGCAAGGCCGGGTGTGTCGAGGGCAATTGTAACGGCTTTCGCCCGTCGGGAAAGATCAGTTGTTCCAGCCCGACCTTGCGCTCCACGCCTTTGGCGACGCCGATCATGGGCACATGGGCCAGCCCCAGTTCCTCCAGGGCGCTGTAGGCGACGCCGACCTGACCCTTGCCGCCGTCGATGAGGATCAGGTCCGGACAGACGCCCTCCCCCACCGCCGCCTTGTCGTAGCGCCGGGAGACGGCCTGGCGCATGGCGGCGTAGTCGTCACCCTTCTGGATGTCGCGGATGTTGTAGCGGCGGTATTCGGACTTGCGCATGCCGTTGCCCTGGTACACCACGCAGGAGGCCACGGTGGCTTCGCCCTGGGTGTGGCTGATGTCGAAGCACTCGATGCGCTGCGGCAGCTCCGCCAGGCCCAGGGCCTCCTGCAGGGCTTCCAGGCGCTGTCCCTGCATGGACAGGGTGGCCCGGCGCGAGGCGATGGCGATGCGGGCATTCTGCACCGCCATTTCCACCCACATGCGGTGGGCCGTCTGGCGCGGCTCCTGGATCGGCACCGGCCGCTCGGCCAGGGCCGCCAGACTCTCGGCCGCCTCTTCGTCCGCCGGCGGCACATTGACCAGGATGCGGGCGGGAATGGGATGTTCCCGGTAATGCTGGTCGAGGAAGGCGGCGATGGCCTCGGCCGGCTCGCAATCCGCCGCATTCTTGGGAAACAGGGGCTTGTCGCCCAGGTGCTGGCCGCCGCGGATCATGGCCAGGTTGAGGCAGAGCATGCCCGACTCCTGCACCGCCACCACCACGTCCGCATCCTCGTCGCGGCCGCTGTCCACGTACTGTTTTTCCTGGATGCGGCGCAGGCCCTGGATGCGGTCCCGCAGCACGGCGGCCTGTTCGAAGGCCAGGGCCATGGAGGCCTGTTCCATGGCTTCGGTCAGGCGCTGGATCACCTCGTGCTGCTTGCCCTTGAGGAACATGGCGGCCAGCTGCACGTCCTTGGCGTAATCCTCGGCGGAGATAAGGCCGACGCAGGGACCGCTGCAGCGGTGGATCTGGTACAGCAGACAGGGCCGGGAGCGGTTGGCGAAGACCGAATCCTCGCAGGTGCGCAGGTGGAAGGTCTTCTGCAGCAGGTGGATGGAGTCCCGCACCACCGAGGCCGCCGGAAAGGGGCCGTAGTAGTCGGCCTTGCGGTCCGGGGCGCCGCGGAAGAAGGCCAGGCGCGGGAATTGATCCCGGGTCAGCTGCACATAGGGGTAGGACTTGTCGTCCCGGAAGAGGATGTTGAAGGGCGGGTCCAGGCTCTTGATGAGGTTGTTTTCCAGCAGCAGGGCCTCGGCCTCGGAGCGGGTCACGGTGGTGTCGATGCCGCAGATGCGGCTCACCATGAGGGCGATGCGGGGGCTGGAAACGGTGCGCTGGAAATAGGACGAAACGCGCTTCTTCAGGTTCTTCGCCTTGCCGACATAGAGCACCTTGCCCTCGGCGTCGAGCATGCGATAGACCCCCGGCAGGTCCGTCAGGGTCGCCAGGAAGGTCTTGGCGTCGAAGGCCGGCGCTGCCGGCCCGGCCGCCGGGGCCGTTGCTTCCGGAGACTCGCTCATGGCGTCCTCAGCCGAGCCGGTCCAGCTTGTCGCGGATGGCGCCCACCACGGCCTCGAAGCCCTCGGTGGTGAGGCGCCCGGTGCGGGTGTTGTAGCCGCTGCAGTGGTAGCTGGTGAACGTCTCCACGCCGCCGGGCAGCACATGGCGCACGGCATGGCCGAAGGGGTAGTCCTTCACCTTCAGGCCGAAGGTGCGCAGCACCGCCTGGTGGGCCACGGCGCCCAGGATGAGGATGGCCTTGAGGTTCGGCATGCTGGCGATTTCCTGGCCCAGGTAGTCGTTGCACTGGCGGATTTCCACCGGCAGGGGCTTGTTCTGGGGCGGCAGGCAGCGCACCGCGTTGGTGATGCGGCAGTCCTTCAGCTCCAGGCCCGCATTGGCCCAGCCGTCCGCATTGAGGGGCCAGGCCTCGGTGGCGAAGCCGAACTTGTGCAGGGAGGGATAGAGCAGCTCCCCGGCGATGTCGCCGGTAAACGGCCGGCCGGTGCGGTTGGCACCCCGCTCCCCGGGGCCCAGGCCCACCACCAGCAGGCGGGATTCCAGGCTGCCGAAGGACGGCACCGGGCGGGCATGCCAGTCCGGGTCCCGCTGGCGGATGGCGGCCAGATGGGCGGCCAGGCGGGGACAATCGGTACAGTCGGTGGAAAAGGTCTGGGTCGGGGCAAGCATGGGGAAAAAGGTCCGTGACAACGAGGCGGAAAGGCTGAAATGGTACCATGCGGCCCCATGGAAGCCCCCGCCCCGGCGCCCCTGGCGCCCGCCCGTCCCAGCCTGTCCTGGGATATTTTCTGCACCGTCGTGGACAACTACGGCGACATCGGCGTCTGCTGGCGCCTGGCCCGGCAACTGGCGGCGGAGCACGGCTTTGCCGTGCGCCTGTGGGTGGACGACCTGGCCAGTTTCGCCCGCCTCTGCCCCGAGTTGCAGGTGGAACGGGATTGCCAGACGGTGGCCGGCGTCACCGTGCAGCGCTGGGCCGGCGATTTCGCCCAGGTGGAGGCAGCCCAGGTGGTGGTGGAAGCCTTCGCCTGCGAACTGCCGGAAAACTACCTGGCTGCCATGGCCCGGGCGCCCCGGCCGCCGGTGTGGATCAACCTGGAATACCTGACGGCGGAGGACTGGGCCAGCCACTGCCACGGCCTGGCCTCGCCCCACCCGCGCCTGCCCCTGCTCAAGTACTTCTTCTTCCCCGGTTTCGACGTCCGTACCGGCGGCCTGCTGCGGGAACGGGCGCTGATCGGCCAGCGGCAGGACTTCCAGGCCGATCCCCTGGCCCGAAAGGCGCTCTGGCAGCGCCTCGGCGCCACCCCCACGGCGGCGGAACGGGTGGTGTCCCTCTTCTGCTACGGCCACCTCCCCGTGGCAAGCCTGCTGGACGCCTGGGCCCAGGCCCCCTCCCCGACCCTGTGCTTCATGCCCCTGGGGCCGGCCCTGCCGGAAGTGACCGCCTGGAGCGGCGGCCGGCTGACCCGGGCCGGAGACCGGCTGCAGGTCGGCACCCTGCGCCTGGTGCTGATGGACTTCCTGCCCCAGGCCGACTACGACCGGCTGCTGTGGGCCTGCGACCTCAACTTCGTCCGCGGCGAGGATTCCTTCGTCCGCGCCCAATGGGCCGCCCGGCCCCTGGTATGGCAGATCTATCCCCAGGAGGAAAACGCCCACGAGCCCAAGCTGGAGGCCTTCCTCGAAGCCTACAGCGAGGGCCTGGAGACGGCCGCAGCCCAGGCCTTGCGCACCTTCTGGCGCGCCTGGAACGGTCTCGACCCGGTCCTCCCCGGGGCCTGCTGGCCCGCATTCGAGCGGCAGCTGCCGGCCTTGCTGGCCCACGGCCGCCAATGGAGCGATTTGCAGGAAAATCGCCCGGACCTGGCGGAATCCTTGGCGCGTTTTTGCCGAAACAAGCTATAATCACGCGCTTTATTTTTGGCTTGGGCTTTCGGGTCGCGTTTTAACTTATTGCGCCCCCTCGCTTCCTTGGCCAGACCCTCAAATTATTTTCCGCAGGATTGACGATGAAGACCGCCCAAGAACTCCGCTCCGGCAACGTGATCATGGTGGGCCCCGAAGCCCTGGTGATCCAGAAGACCGAATACAACAAGTCCGGCCGCAACGCTGCCGTGGTCAAGATGAAGATGAAGAACCTGCTGACCGGCGCCGCCAGCGAAGCAGTGTACAAGGCCGACGAAAAGTTCGAAGTGGTCCAACTGGATCGCAAGGAAGTGACCTACTCCTACTTCGCCGATCCCATGTACGTCTTCATGGATGCCGACTACAACCAGTTCGACATCGAAGCCGACAACATGACCGACGCCCTGAAGTACCTGGAAGACGGCCTGGCCTGTGAAGTGGTGTTCTACAACGAGAAGGCCATCTCCGTCGAACTGCCCAACTCCGTGGTGCGCGAAGTGACCTACACCGAACCCGCCGTCAAGGGCGACACCTCCGGCAAGGTGCTGAAGCCCGCCAAGATCGGCACCGGCTTCGAGCTGATGGTTCCCGCCTTTGTGGAAATCGGCGACAAGATCGAAATCGACACCCGCACCGACGAGTACAAGAACCGCGTGAAGTAATCCTTCCCCGGGTTCCAGCAAAAAGGGCTGCCGCGGCAGCCCTTTTTCTTTGCCCTCTGGTTGCGGCCATTTCCTGATGCAGGCCTGGGGCGCTTATTCCAAGCCATTCTCCGGCATGGCATCGCCGCAGCCCCCGCCCCACCTGCCTGTCAGCCCCCCGGCCTTCAGAAGTCCTGCCGCAGGCGCCAGTAGCTGGCAAAACGGGGCAGGCCGGTGGCCGTCAGCTCCCGGTAGCGGTAGGTGACCAGGGCCCCCACGGGCGGCGGCTGACGCCGCTCTGCGGCGGAAAAGCCGGTGCCCAGGCTGAACCGGCGGCCATCGGGCATCTCCACCCGCAGCGCCCCCAGCATGCCGGCGTAGCGGCCCTTGCCCGGCAGATGGGCCACCACCCGGGCCTCCGCATCGAGCCAGGGTTTCACCTTGAGCAGCACCTCGCTGCGGCCGGTAACATAGGGCGCATCGGCCCGATGCAGCATCAGGCCTTCGCCGCCGCCCCGCCGCACTTCCTCCAGCCGAGCCAGCAACTGGGCCCTGTTCGCCAGGCGGAACTGCTCCACCGCTTGCAGCCAGGGCACCCGGGCGCCGGCCACCAGCGCTTGCAGGCGCTGCAGCCGCTCGCTGAAAGCGCCCTCCCCACCCGGCAGTTCGAACACCATGTAACGCACCTGCCGCCATTCGGCGTCGTCCGGCAGCTCCCGCCGCACCGTGGCCGAGAGCCGCTCGAAATGGCCGCGCCCGGCCCACAATTCCCCATCCAGGGGCGTGGCCGGCAGCGCCGCGACAAACCAGGCCGGCGCCGCCACCGGGCGGCCGCTGCGAAAGCGCAGCATCTGGCCGTCCCAGACCGCCCTTACCCCGTCCAGCTTTTCACTAACCCAGTAGGCGGCCACGTCCTCCTGGCCCGTGTAGGTTTCGGCCAGGAGCAGGGGCGGCAGCGGAACGGTGGATGACTGGGCCCACAGAGGGCTCCAGCCAAGGGAGAGAAGCAGGAGCAGCAGGCGGCGGATCATGGTGAATGCTCCCGCCTGGCTGCCCGGTTTCAGGCGAGGCGCCCGGCGGCGGCTACGCCGCGCTGGTAGACCGGATCGGCCTGGAGGTCGGCCCAATCCGAAGCAGGCTTTTGAGGCAGCAGGCGCTGCACCCGGGCGGCCCGAACCGGGTCCAGGGCCGGCTGCCAGCGCTCCAGCAACTGGCCCACCGCTTCCGGCGCATTGCACACCAGCAGCATGTCGCAGCCGGCGCTCCAGGCGGCCTGGGCCCGGGCCACCACATCACCGGCGACGGAGGCCCCTTCCATGGACAGGTCGTCGCTGAAAACGACACCATCAAACTTCAAGTTATTTCTCAGATAATTAATCCAGTAATTTGAAAATCCAGCAGATTTTTTATCAACTACCGGGTAAATCACGTGGGCCGGCATGACCGCATCCAGGGCCAGGCGACGGAAGGGCTCCATGTCGGCCAGGAGCTTGTCCCAGTCCCGCTCATCCACCGGAATGGCCACGTGGGAGTCGGCCTGGACCCAGCCGTGGCCGGGAAAGTGCTTGCCGCAGCAGCCCATGCCGGCCTGCCTGAGGCCCTGGATCAGGGCGCCGGCCAGTTGCACCACGGCTTCGGGCTGGCGGTGGAAGGAACGGCTGCCGATCACCGTGCTGCGGCCGTAATCCAGGTCCAGCACCGGGGTGAAGGAGAAATCCACGCCCCGGGCCCGCAGCTCGGCGGCCAGCACATAGCCCAGGTCCTGGGCCGCAGCGATGGCATCGCCAGGCGCCGCATCCCACAAGGCGCCCAGCTTGCCCATGGCGGGAATGGCCGTGAATCCTGGCCGACAGCGCTGCACCCGGCCGCCTTCGTGGTCGATGGCAATCAACAACTGGGGACTGCGCAGGGCCTTGACCTCGGCGCAGAGGGCACTGAGCTGCTCCGGGCTTTCGTAATTGCGGCTGAACAGGATGAGGCCGCCCACCAGGGGGTGGGTCAGGCGTTCCCGGTCCAGATCGGTCAGGGCCAGGCCCTGGATGTCGATCATCACCGGGCCCGGGGGCAGTTGTCGGGGAGCGTTCATGGCTGGGTCTGTTCCAGAATGACGAAGGCGACGGCGTAGTCCTGCTCGTCGCTGAGGGAAAGATGGGCCACCAGCCGGCGCTCGGCCAGCAGGGCGGCAACGGCCGGGGCCAGTTCCAGGACCGGCTTGCCCAGGGCATCGTGGCCGACGCCGATGGCCGGCAGCAGCACCGGGGCCCGGATGCCGGTACCCAGGGCCTTGCCGAAGGCTTCCTTGGCGGCGAAACGCTTGGCCAGGAAACGGGTCTGGCCGGCCTCGGGCAGACGGGCGAATTCCTCCCGCTCCGCCGGAGTCAGCAGCTTGTCCAGGCTGCGCTCCCCGTGGCGGGTGTAGAACTCGCCGAGACGGGAGACGGCGACGATGTCGGTGCCGATGCCGTGGATCATGTTTTCTTAGCCACTGAGGAGTGCATTTTAGCCACAGAGGACACAGAGATCACCGAGAAAAAACGAAAGCACATAGTTTATTGACCTGAATGCTGAGACCTGAGCGATGAGTTGTCCTTCCGGGATTTCGCCGGGGACGTTTCACCCTCTGTGTTCTCTGTGCCCTCTGTGGCCAGGCTTTTTATCGTCCTGCCGCACCGAGCAGCAGCTGCTTCATCTCCCGCACCGCTTCCCGCAGGCCGACGAAGACGGCGCGGCTGACGATGGCGTGGCCGATGTGCAGTTCCTTGATGCCCGGCAGGGCGGCGATGGGCTGGACGTTGTAGTAGTTGAGGGCATGGCCGGCGTTGAAGCGCATGCCGAGGCCCCGGATGGCTTCGCCGGCATCCCGCACCTTGGCCAGCTCGGCCAGCACGGCCGGGCTTTCCTCATCCCGCCCCTGGTTGTAGAAGGCGTGGGCGTAGGGGCCGGTGTGGATTTCGCAGACCTTGGCGCCGATGCGGGCGGCCGCTTCCACCTGGGGCAGTTCGGCATCGATGAAGACGCTGGTGACGATGCCGGCATCGGCCAGGCGGGCCACCACGTCTTTCAGGCGGGCTTCCTGGCCGGCCACATCGAGACCGCCCTCGGTGGTCACCTCGTGGCGGCCTTCGGGCACCAGCATGGCCATTTCGGGCTTGAGGCGGCAGGCGATGCCCACCATTTCGTCGGTGGCCGCCATTTCCAGGTTGAGCTTGATCTGGGTGGTGAGCTTGAGGCGCTCCACGTCCTGGTCGCAGATGTGGCGGCGATCTTCCCGCAGGTGCACGGTGATGCCGTCGGCCCCGCCCAGCTGGGCCTCCACGGCGGCCCACACCGGGTCCGGTTCGTAGGTGCGGCGGGCCTGGCGGATGGTGGCCACGTGGTCGATATTGACGCCGAGTTCGATGCTCATGGTGTTAAACCTCAATGTTCCTGCTGCAAAGTGTCGACTTCAGGGGAGCCGCCGAGAAGCGTCTGCCTCAGAGTTCCTGCAACTCCCGGAAAATCTTCCGGGTCTCCAACTGCTTGCCGTCCAGGTAATGGGCCATCAAAGCCCGCATCAGCTGCTTGGCCTCGGCCAGGGAACGGGTATCAGAAAAATCCTCGTGAGCCAGGTCGAGCAGGGTCTTGCCCGACACCGAGAGGGCCGAATCTCCGGGCCGGGACAACCGTACCGGCCCCCGCTCGATCTGGTAAGCATAGTGGCCGGCGCTTTCCACCGCCCTGCCCTCCGCGTCCGTGGCCAGGGTCAGGCCATAGCCCAGTTCCTGCAACAGGGATTTTTCGAAGCGGCGCAGGTCCGCCTCCTGCACGCCGTCGGCAAAGCAGCGCAGGGTTTCGGCATAGGCGGCGTAGAGGGCTTCGTGGGCGTCTTCCCGGGGCAGCAGGTGCAGCAGCAGCTCGTTCAGATAATAGCCGCAAAAAAGGGCGTGGCCGGCCAGCAGCGGCTGGCCGCCCTGCCATTCGGCCTTCATCAGGGTCAGCACTTCGCCCTTGCCTGCCCAGGAGACCTCCAGGGGCTGGAAACCCAGCAGCAGGCCGCGGATGGCGGAACGAGGCCGTCGGGCGCCCCGGGCCAGCAGGGCCACCCGGCCGAAATCCCGGGTGAAGGCCTCGACGATGAGACTGGTTTCCCGAAAGGGATAGGTGTGGAGGACGTAGGCGGGCTGGCCGTCTACCTTTTGCCGTTGCATGGCGAAAGCCCGGAGGGGAGGAAAAGACGCTTACTCGTAGCCCAGGCTGCGCAGCAGGCGCTCGTCGTCGTTCCAGCCGGACTTCACCTTGACCCACACTTCGAGGTAGACCTTGCCGTCGAACAGCTTTTCCATGTCCTGGCGGGCCTCGGTGGCGATGCGCTTGATGGTCTCGCCGCCTTTGCCGATGACGATGGCCTTGTGGCCGTCCCGGTCCACCACGATGGCGGCGTAGATGCGGCGCAGGTTGCCCTCCACCTCGAACTTCTCGATTTCCACCGTGGTGGAATACGGCAGTTCGTCGCCCAGCAGGCGGAACAGCTTTTCCCGGATGTATTCGGAAGCCAGGAACCGCTCGCTGCGGTCGGTCAGTTCGTCCTCGGCAAACAGCAGTTCTTCATGGGGCAGATACTGGCGGGCTTCGGCCAGCAGTTGCTCCAGCTGCTTGCCCTTGGTGGCGGAAACCGGCACCACGGCGGTGAAACTGCGCTCGGCGGTGACTGCGGCCAGGAAAGGCAGCAGCTTTTCCTTCTCGGCGATCTTGTCCACCTTGTTCACCACCAGGATCACCGGCCGGTCTTCCGGCAGCAGCTTGAGCACGGCCTTGTCCTTGGCGTCGAAACGGCCGGCCTCGACCACGAACAGCACCACGTCCACATCCGCCAGGGTCTGGGTCACGCCCCGGTTCATGGCCCGGTTGAGGGCGTTGGTGTGTTCGGTCTGGAAGCCCGGGGTGTCGACGAAGACGAACTGGGCATCGTCGTTGGTGAGGATGCCGGTGATGCGGTGGCGGGTGGTCTGGGCCTTGCGGGAGACGATGGAAATCTTCTCCCCCACCAGGCGGTTGAGCAGGGTGGACTTGCCCACGTTGGGGCGGCCGACAATGGCCACGTAGCCGGAACGGATTTGCTTTTCGGTATTCATGCTTTGAGTTTCTCCAGAGCCCGCGAGGCGGCCTCCTGTTCGGCAGCGCGGCGACTGCTGCCCTGACCTTCGGTTTGCAGGGCGGCAGAGGCAACCTCGCACAGCACCCTGAACTGCTGCAGGTGGGCCTGGCCGTCGGTGGCCGCCAGGGTATAGACCGGCAAGGGCTGGCGCCGCGCTTGCAGGTATTCCTGCAGGCGGGTCTTGGGGTCCTTGATCGGCTGATCGGGAGCGATGGCGTCCAGCTTGGCCGTAAACAGGTTGCCCACCACGACCTTGGCACGGTCGAAGCCCGCATCCAGGTAAACGGCGCCAAACAGGGCTTCCAGGGCATCGGCCAGGATTGACGGGCGGGTATGGCCGCCGCTCTTCAACTCCCCTTCTCCGAGCCGCAACTGTTCCCCCAGCTCCAGCCCCAGGGCCAGTTCGTGGAGGGTATCCTTCTTCACCAGATTGGCCCGCAGCCGGGACAGATTGCCCTCGGGCAGCTGGGGGAAACGCTCGAACAGGAGGTGGGCGACGACGCAGTTGAGGATGCTGTCGCCGAGGAATTCCAGGCGCTCGTTATGGGGCGAACTGTGGCTGCGGTGGGTCAGCGCCGTGCGCAGCAGGGAGGGATCGGCAAATTCATGGCCCAGGCGACGGGAAAACGCGGCCTGGGGAGCCGTCAAACGGATTTTTTCAGCCACCCTTGCCCTTGCTGCTGCCCTGAAAATCGATATACAAGCTCACCGGACCTGCCAGGGGGATTTTTTTGGCATAGGCGAAGGAAATGACGAGATCGCTGCCGTCCTTGCTGATGTCGAGATCGGAACCTTTGATGACGTCGATGTAGCCGACCTCGGCCCGCTTGTCGAAAGCCTTGCGGATATCGCTCACCGTGGCGCCGGCCAGCTGGCTGTCGGCGGTCATCGCCTTGATGTTCTTGACGATCGACACATACTCGATCACCGGCGGCACCACCTTCATGCCGGTGATCAGGACGAGAACGATGATCACACTCCACATCAGCAACCCGGAAAGACTCACCCCCCGTTGATGCTTACTCAGCATTGCGCTCTCCCGTAACTCAGTTGAAACGGCCGATGCGGCTCAGGTCGTTGAAATTGAACCAGATGAAAAAAGCCTTGCCGACGATGTTCTCGTCGGGGACGAAACCCCAGGCCCGGCTATCCCGGCTGTTGTCCCGGTTGTCGCCCATGACGAAGTAGTGTCCCGGCGGCACCGTACAGATGACGCCCGCGTTATTGTAAATACAATTCTCCCGGCCCGGAAACTGGGAGGCGTCGCGAATGAAGGCCGGCGCATCGTCGTCGTTGAGGAAGCGGTGGTCCACCGCCCCCAGGACTTCGCTGTACTGCTTGGAGTAGTACAGCCGCTCCGAATGCAGGAAATCGTCCTGGGGCTGGATGTCCAGGGGCTTGCCGTTGATGGACAGGCGCTTGTTCTGATAAGCCACCTTGTCGCCCGGCACCCCGACCACCCGCTTGATGTAATCCAGGGACGGATCCTCAGGGAAACGGAACACCATGACTTCGCCGCGCTGGGGCTGGCTCACCTCGATGATCTTCTTGTTGATCACCGGCAGGCGGATGCCGTAGGTGTATTTGTTCACCAGGATGAAATCGCCCACCAGCAGGGTCGGAATCATGGAGCCCGAGGGAATCTTGAAGGGCTCGACCACGAAGGAGCGCAGGCCGAACACCACCAGGATCACCGGGAAAAAGCCGGCACCGTATTCCACCCACCAGGGGTCCTTGGCTCCGGCCGGGCGCCGCTTGGCCAGCCACAGGGAATCCACGGCCCAGATGGCGCCGCTGGCCAGCAGCAGCAGGAAGAGGATCAGAGCGAAATTCAAGACGATGTCCTTTACTTGCTATCGACGCGCAGCACGGCGAGGAAGGCTTCCTGGGGAATCTCCACGCTGCCCACCTGCTTCATGCGCTTCTTGCCGGCCTTCTGCTTCTCCAGCAGCTTCTTCTTCCGGGTGATGTCGCCGCCGTAACACTTGGCCAGCACGTCCTTGCGCATGGCCTTGACGTTTTCCCGGGCAATGATGTTGGAGCCGATGGCGGCCTGGATGGCCACTTCGTACATCTGGCGCGGAATCAGCTCGCGCATCTTGGCCGCCAGTTCCCGGCCCCGGTAGGGGGCGTTGGCCCGGTGCACGATGATGGACAGGGCATCCACCTTTTCGCTGTTGATGAGGATGTCCACCTTGACCACGTCGGCAGCCCGGTATTCCTTGAACTCGTAGTCCAGGGAGGCATAACCCCGGGAGACGGACTTCAGCTTGTCGAAGAAATCCATCACCACTTCGGCCATGGGCATCTCATAGACCAGCTTCACCTGGCGGCCGTGGTAGTGCATGTCCACCTGGTTGCCGCGCTTGGCGTTGCACAGGGTGATGACGCTGCCCAGATAGTCCTGGGGCACAAAAATGGTGGCCGTGATGATGGGTTCGCGGATTTCATCGAACTTGCCAACTTCCGGCAGCTTGGAGGGGTTCTCCACCTGGACCACGGAACCGTCCCGCATCACCACTTCATAAACCACGGTGGGCGCGGTGGTGATCAGGTCCTGGTCGAATTCCCGCTCCAGGCGCTCCTGCACGATTTCCATGTGCAGCAGGCCGAGGAAGCCGCAGCGGAAGCCGAAGCCCAGGGCCTGGGAGACTTCCGGCTCGAACTGCAGGGAAGCATCGTTGAGGCGCAGCTTCTCCAGGGAGTCGCGCAACTGGTCGTACTGGTTGGATTCCACCGGGTAGAGGCCGGCAAACACCTGGGGTTTGATTTCCTTGAAGCCGGGCAGCGCCTCGGCGGCGGGACGCTCCACCAGGGTGACGGTGTCGCCCACCTTGGCGGCATGCAGTTCCTTGATGCCGGAAATGATGAAACCCACCTGCCCGGCCCGCAGTTCGTTGCGCGCCAGGGACTTGGGGGTGAACACGCCGACCTGTTCGCACAGATGCACGGCGCCGGTAGACATCAGGCGAATCTTGTCCTTGGGCTTGAGCACCCCGTCCACGACACGGACCAGCATCACCACGCCGACGTAGTTGTCGAACCAGGAGTCGATCAGCAGGGCCTTCAGCGGTGCCTCGGGATCGCCGACGGGAGGCGGGATCTTGGCGATCACCGCTTCCAGGATGTCCTCCACCCCCAGGCCGGTCTTGGCCGAAGCCAGGACGGCGTCCGTGGCGTCGATGCCGATGACGTCCTCGATTTCCTGGCGGGCACCATCCGGGTTGGCCGACGGCAGGTCGATCTTGTTCAGCACCGGCACCACCTCCACCCCCAGGTCCAGGGCCGTATAGCAGTTGGCCACGGTCTGGGCTTCTACGCCCTGGGAGGCATCCACCACCAGCAGGGCGCCTTCGCAGGCGGAGAGGGAGCGGGAGACTTCATAGGAGAAGTCCACGTGCCCCGGGGTGTCGATCAGGTTCAGGTTATAGACCTGGCCGTCCCGGGCCTTGTAGCTGAGGGCGGCCGTCTGGGCCTTGATGGTGATGCCGCGCTCCCGCTCCAAGTCCATGGAGTCGAGCACCTGGGCTTCCATTTCCCGGTCGGAAAGACCGCCACAGAGGTGGATGATGCGGTCGGCCAGGGTGGATTTGCCGTGGTCGATGTGGGCGATGATGGAAAAATTGCGGATGTGTTGCATATGGTAAAAAGGGTGCTGTGCAGCACCCTTTTGAATTTGGCCGGAAAGCGCGGATTCTAGCGGATTTTGGCCAAAACTTCACGGACTGCTGCCTCGTCCAGGAAGTAGTGGCAAATCTCTTCGCCGCCATGCAGCAACACGGGCACCAGTTCGCCCCAGCGCTGCTCCAGGGACTCGTCCTCGTCCACATCAATCACCTCGACGGCGGCGCCGTATTCATCGGCAATCGGTGTCAGGGCCGCCTCCATGTCATGGCACAGATGGCAATAGACCCGCCCCAGGAGCTGCAGGACAGGCCTGGTCTGCAGCATCGGCTCAGTTGCCACCATTGAGCCCCTTGACCGTGACGAAGGTCTGCATGTCGCCCCGGCGGATGAGCAAGGTCACGTTGGCCCCCTTGTCGAACTGGGCCAACAGCCGGTTGAACTGCTCCGTCGAACGCAGTTCGCTGGTAACGCCCTTGCTGATGAGGGCCAGGATGACGTCCCCGGGCCGCAGCTCGGAGCGGGCCGCAGCACCCCGCACGTCCTCGACCAGCAGGCCGCCGGCCACCTTCAGCTCACGCCGCTGCTCGGCCGATAGCTCGGACACCACCAGGCCCAGGCGATTCACCTGGGGCTCGACAGCCTTGCCTTTCTTGGCCGCCTTGCCATCGGCTTTGTCGTCCGCCGGCATTTCGGCCACGGTGAGGGTCAGGTCCCGGGCTGCGCCCTTGCGCCAGACCTGCAGGGACACCCGGGAACCGGGTCGGGTGGCGCCCACCAATCGCGGCAGGTCGCTGGAAGCGCCCACAGCCTTGCCGTCGAAACGGAGGATCACATCGCCCGCCTCGACCCCGGCCTTTTCTGCCGGACCACCCGGCTCCACCGCATTGACGATGGCGCCGGCGGGCTTGGCCAGGCCGAAGGAATCGGCCAGTTCCTTGGTCACTTCCTGGATCACCACACCGATACGCCCCCGGCTGACCTTGCCCGAAGCCCGCAGCTGGCCCTGGATGTCCATGGCCACATCGATGGGAATGGCGAAGGCGATCCCCTGGTAACCGCCGGAGCGGCTGTAGATCTGGGAATTGATGCCCACCACCTCGCCCTTCATGTTGAACAGGGGGCCGCCCGAATTGCCGGGATTGATGGCCACGTCGGTCTGGATAAAGGGAACGTAGTTCTCCTGGGGCAGGGAGCGCCCCTTGGCGCTGACGATGCCGGCCGTCACCGAATTGTCAAAGCCGAAAGGGGAACCGATGGCCACCACCCACTCCCCTACCCTCAGCCCGGCCGGGTCGCCGAAGCGGACCGCGGGCAGGTTGCTGGCCTCGATCTTGATCAGAGCCACGTCGGTACGCTTGTCGGCGCCGATCACCTTGGCCCGGAATTCCCGCTTGTCGGTCAGGCGCACGGTGATTTCGTCGGCCTGGTCCACCACGTGGGCATTGGTCAGCACGTAGCCGTCACTGCTGATGATGAAGCCGGACCCCAGGGACTTGCTCTCGAACTCCCGGGGCACGGCGCCGCCGGGCTGCCCCTGGCCGAAGGGACCGGAAGGCCCGAAGCGGCGGAAGAAATCGAACAGGGGGTCATCCTCGTCGAAGGGGAATGGCATAACTCCCCGCTTCTGCCGCATCACCTGGGTGGTGCTGATGTTGACCACCGTATTGCCGTATTTATCCACCAGGTCGGCAAAGTCGGGCAGGCCCCGGCTATCGGCGGCCTGGGCAACTGCTGCGAGGCAGCAGAGATACAGGAGGACGACAAGACGTTTCATGGCAGAGCGACTCCTAGACATGGGGATACCTCAGAGACGTTGGCGGATGACGGGCTGAAAGCGGGGTGACTGGGCGTCCCGGGCCTGCAGGCGACGCGCCAGGAACCAGGCCAGGAGCCCGCCCAACAGGGCGCCGGCCGCAGCGGCCGCATCCCGGGCCCCGGGCATGAGGGCAGCACCGGCCACGGCACCGAGCACCAGCAAGGCCAGGGGCAGCAGGTAGAGCACCAGGACGCTGTGGGATACGGCGCCGTCCGGGACCCCCACCACGACCTTCTCGCCCACCTTCACACCCAGCGGATTGAGTACGCGAAAGTGGCGCGGCCCGTGACAGAAAAGCTGGGAGGCATTGTTGCCGCCGCAACCACCCTGCTCATGGCAGCGCCCGCAACCGCCCTGACTGGCCTCCACCAGGGCATAGTCGCCTTCCAGCGCCGTCACGGTTGCTTGGGTTTCAATCATGGGGAAAGCTCAAACATGTGGGAAAAGGAATTTTGCCCGCCTTTGCACCAGGCCATCACGGCTGACGG
Organism: Azospira sp. I09; assembly: GCF_009177135.1. Classification (NCBI taxonomy): domain Bacteria; kingdom Pseudomonadati; phylum Pseudomonadota; class Betaproteobacteria; order Rhodocyclales; family Rhodocyclaceae; genus Azospira; species Azospira sp. I09. Next base: position 807,046 of record NZ_AP021844.1, read on the forward strand.
AGCCCCGGACCGGAGAAGGAATCCGGCGGCGAAAGCGCTACAGCCTACCAGCGCCGGTCGGGAGTGGTGTCGAGCAGGGGACGCAGCTTGGTCGCCACCGCCTCCCGGGCCCGGAAGATGCGGGAACGGATGGTGCCGATGGGACAATCCATGATCTTGGCGATTTCTTCGTAGCTCAGGCCTTCAAGCTCCCGCAGCATGATGGCGGTACGCAATTCTTCCGGCAGGGCATCCATGGCCGCATTCACCGTCTCGCCGATCTGCTTGGAGAGCAGCAGATTCTCCGGCGTGTTGATGTCCCGCAGCTGCTCGCCGTCATCGAAGGTTTCCGCCTCTTCGGAGTCGAACTCGGTGGAAGTGGGCGCCCGGCGGCCCTGGGCCACCAGATAGTTCTTGGCCGTATTGATGCCGATACGGTACAGCCAGGTGTAGAACGCGCTGTCGCCGCGGAAGGAAGGCAATGCCCGGTAAGCCTTGATGAAGGCTTCCTGGGCCACGTCTTCCACCTCGGCCGGGTCACGGATGAATCGGGACAGGAGGCGGCCCAGCTTGCGCTGGTACTTGGCCACCAGCAGCTCGAAGGCCTTTTTGTCGCCGGATTGCGCCCGCTCGACCAGCTTTTGGTCAATCTCGCGTTCGCTCATGCTGTATGAATACCTTTGTAAGGATTAGGGGTGATGGCGGAAAAGCGCCTCATCGCGCTCCATCGCACACCACAGGCAGCCGAAGTATAACGCAAGCCACGCCGGGCCACGACCCACCCGCCCCGTGGGGAAATCCCGTAAGCCGCCGCGAGCCACCAGCCCGGATGCGGCAACGGCCAGCCTACAAGCCCCGGCGCCCCTCTCGTGCTATAGTTGTCAGCCCTACGGTCCCCGCGGTCCAGTTCGGTCGCGGATGCAAGCCGCACACCAAGAAAGCGCATCGTGGTCCAGCATTTTGACGTACTCATCATCGGCAGCGGTCTGGCAGGACAGTCCGCCGCCCTTCGCCTGGCGGACACCCACAAGGTCGGCCTCATCAGCAAGCGCAGCCTGGAAGACAGTGCCAGCGCCTGGGCCCAGGGCGGCATTGCCGCCGTGCTGGACAGCCAGGATTCCATCGAAGCCCACATCCGCGACACCTTCGAAGCCGGCGGCCACCTCAACGGCGCCAAGGCCACCCGCTACGTCGTCGAAAACGGGCGGCGGGCCATCGACTGGCTGATCGAGCAGGGCGTCCCCTTCACCAAGGACGATAAGGGCTACCACCTGACCCGGGAAGGCGGCCACAGCACCCGCCGGGTCATCCACGTGGCCGATGCCACCGGCCTGGCGGTACAGGACACCCTGACGCGCAAGGTGCGCCAGCATCCCAACATCACGGTGCTGGAACAGCACATCGCCATCGACCTCATCACCGGCGCCAAGCTGGGCCTGCCTGAGCAGCGCTGCTACGGCGCCTATGCCCTGGACACCCGCAGCGGCGAAGTCAGCACCATCGGCGCCCAGGCCACCATGATTGCCACCGGCGGTGCCGGCAAGGTCTATCTCTACACCACCAATCCGGACACCTCCACCGGTGACGGCATTGCCATGGCCTGGCGGGCCGGATGCCGGGTGGCCAACATGGAATTCATCCAGTTCCATCCCACCTGCCTTTACCACCCCCAGGCCAAATCCTTCCTCATTTCCGAGGCAGTGCGGGGCGAAGGCGGCATTCTGCGCCTGCCGGACGGCACCCGCTTCATGCCTGACCATGACCCGCGGGCGGAACTGGCGCCGCGGGACGTGGTGGCCCGGGCCATCGACTTCGAGATGAAAAAGCGGGGCCTGGATTGCGTCTTCCTGGACATTTCCCACAAGCCCAAGGAATTCCTGCTGGAGCACTTCCCCAACATCCACGCCCGTTGCCTGGAACTGGGCATCGACATCAGCAAGGACCCGATCCCGGTGGTGCCGGCCGCCCACTACACCTGCGGCGGCATCATCACCGACCTCAAGGCCCGCACCGACATCGCCGGCCTCTACGCTGCCGGTGAAGCCTCCTGCTCCGGCCTGCACGGCGCCAACCGTCTCGCCTCCAACTCCCTGCTGGAATGCGTGGTCTTCTCCGAAGCGGCCGTGGCCGACATCAAGGCCCAGCCCAAGGTCGCCATCCCTGCCCTGCCCCAGTGGGATGAAAGCCGGGTTTCCGACCCGGACGAGGAAATCGTCATTTCCCACAACTGGGACGAACTGCGCCGCTTCATGTGGGACTACGTCGGCATCGTGCGCACCACCAAACGCCTGCAGCGGGCCCAGCACCGCATCCGCCTGCTGATGCGGGAAATCAACGAGTTCTACACCCACTTCCGGGTCAGCCACGACCTCATTGAACTGCGCAATCTGGTGGTGACGGCCGACCTGATCGTCCGCTGCGCCCTCAAACGCAAGGAAAGCCGCGGCCTGCACTTCAGCCGCGACTACCCCGGCCTGCTGCCCAAGCCGCGCAACACCATCCTCAGAAAATCCCGTCGTCCCTGAATTTGGCCCGCCAGCCCAGCCACACCCGCAGCTGGCGGAACGACGCCTCATCGGCCAGGCTGTCCGCCAGCAGGCACACGGCATGGGGACGGGACCAGGTCCCGTCCTCCTGCTCCAGGCGATAGCGCAGCACCACCAGATGACGCCAGCAAGTCCCCGGCAGCAACCGCAGCCGGGGACTTTCCTTCCCCCCCTGGCCCCAGGCCAGCTCCCCCTTCTGCCCCAGGCGTACCCAGGCCGGATGCCGCCCATAGTGGCGCCGCAGGGTGAAGGCCAGGGAAACGAGCAGCAAGGCCAGCAGGCCAAGCGTCGCCCAGATATTCCAGCCCAAAATGAAAACGCCGCCAGAAGCGGCGGCGTGCAAGGCAACGAACAGCATTGCCAGGCGGCGGGAGGGGTGCAGTTGCAGAAGCAGCGGCAACCTCATCCCGTTGGTCTCGGTCAGATGCGCTTGAACACCAGGGAACCGTTGGTGCCGCCGAAGCCGAAGTTGTTCTTCAGGGCCACGTCGATCTTCATTTCCCGAGCCGTGTTGGCACAGTAGTCCAGATCACATTCCGGATCCTGCTCGAAAATGTTGATGGTGGGCGGGGAAACCTGGTGATGGACCGCCAGGACGCTGAAGATGGACTCGATGCCGCCGGCGCCGCCCAGCAGGTGGCCGGTCATGGACTTGGTGGAATTCACCACCAGGCCCTTGGCGGCATCGCCGAAGGCCAGCTTGATGGCATCGGTTTCGTTCTTGTCGCCCAGGGGCGTGGAAGTACCATGGGCATTCAGGTACTGCACCTGGTCAGGGTTCACGCCGGCATTGCGCAGGGCATTGAGCATGGAACGCTTCGGACCATCAGTGCTGGGAGCGGTCATGTGGTAAGCATCGCCGCTCATGCCGTAGCCTGCCAGCTCCGCATAAATGCGGGCGCCCCGGGCCTTGGCGTGCTCATACTCTTCCAGCACCATGGCGCCGCCACCCTCGCCCAGCACGAAGCCGTCACGATCCTTGTCCCAGGGCCGGCTGGCGGTGGTGGGATCGTCATTGCGGGTGGACAGGGCCCGGGCAGCGCAGAAGCCGCCCATGCCCAGGGGGGTCACGGTGGACTCGGCACCGCCGGCAATCATCACGTCGGCATCGCCGTACTCGATGAGGCGGGCAGCTTCGCCGATGTTGTGGGTGCCGGTGGTGCAGGCGGTCACCACGGCGATATTGGGACCCTTGTAGCCATACAGGATGGACAGGTTGCCGGAGATCATGTTGATGATCGAACCGGGAACGAAGAAGGGGGAAATCTTGCGCACACCGCCGGCGATGTAATCGTCCTTGGTGTTCTCGATCAGGGGCAGGCCACCGATGCCGGAACCGATCGCCACGCCGATGCGCTCCGCATCGACCGGATTGGCTTCAAGCCCGGCATCCTTGATGGCCTGGATGCCGGCCGCCATGCCGTAATGGATGAAGGTATCCATGCGGCGGGCGTCCTTGGCGGAAATGTAGGTGCCGATATCGAAGTTCTTCACTTCCCCGGCAATGCGGGTGGGGAAAGTGGATGCATCGAACTTGGTGATGGCAGTAATACCGGAGCGACCGGCCAGGAGGTTTTGCCAAGCTTCTTCAACGCTGTTACCGACCGGGGAAACAAGCCCCAGCCCGGTGATGACGACGCGACGACGTGCCAACTTTAGCTCCGGAAAGAATGAGGGGAGAGGTGATACAGAATACTGCAGAAGGGCGGGCTCCCTGCATCAATGCTGGACCGGCGCCACGAAGGCGCCGGTTGGCAGGGAAGTCCCGTACCCGGGTGATTACTTCTTGTGGGACAGAACGTAATCGATGGCTTGTTGCACGGTGGTGATCTTCTCGGCGTCTTCGTCGGGGATCTCGGTCTCGAATTCTTCTTCGAGGGCCATCACCAGCTCGACGGTATCCAGAGAGTCGGCACCCAGGTCATCCACAAAGGAGGACTCGGTCTTGATGTCGGCTTCGTTGACGCCCAGTTGCTCGGCAACGATCTTCTTAACGCGCTGTTCCAGGTTTTCCATTCAGGACTCCTTCCCTGTTATCGGGTATCAGACAAACTTGCTTATTTTACCAAAACGCCCCGCGCTTACAAAACGCGGGATCCTCAGGCGGAAAACCGCCATTAATCCATATACATACCGCCGTTGACATGGATGGTGCTGCCGGTCACGTAGCCTGCGGCCGGGGAGGCCAGGAAGGCTACGGCGGCGGCGATGTCCTCCGGGCTGCCGAGGCGGCCCAGGGGAATGTTACCCAGCAAACCTTCTTTCTGCTTGTCGTCCAGAGCCTTGGTCATGTCGGTATCGATGAAGCCAGGGGCGACGCAGTTGACCGTGATGTTGCGGCTGCCCAGCTCCCGGGCCAGGGAACGGGTCATGCCGGAAACGCCGGCCTTGGCCGCGCAGTAATTGGCCTGCCCCGGATTGCCGGCATGGCCGACCACGGAAGTGATATTAATGATGCGGCCGGTACGGGCCTTCATCATGCCGCGCATGACGGCCTTGGAAAGGCGGAAGACGGCCTTCAGGTTGGTGTCGATGACCGCATCCCACTCATCGTCCTTCATGCGCATGGCCAGGTTGTCCCGGGTGATGCCGGCATTGTTGACGAGAATGGAGACTGCGCCGAACTCCTTTTCCAGAGCGGCGATCAGGGCATCCACCTGGGCTTGGTCACGCACTTCGAGGAGCGCACCGCGCCCCTTGGCGCCGGCCTCGGCGAGGTAGGCGGAAATCTTGCCGGCACCGTCTTCGCTGGTGGCGGTGCCAACCACGGTGGCGCCCAGGCGGGCCAGTTCCAGAGCCACTGCCTTGCCGATACCCCGGGAAGCGCCGGTAACGAGGGCAATTTGTCCTTGCAGCATGGTATTACTCCAGGTTGATATTGGCTTCGATGGCAGCCAGGTCGGCCAGGGCCACGCCATTGACGCCATCGGCACAGCGCTTGGTCAGGCCGGCCAGCACCTTGCCGGGACCGCATTCTGCCACCACGGTGACGCCCATGGCAGCCATTTTCTGGATCGTCTCGACCCAGCGCACCGGATTATAGGCCTGACGCACCAGGGCATCGCGAATGCGGGCAGGATCGTTTTCCACGGCCACATCCACGTTATTGACCACGGGAATACGGGGCACCTGCAATTCCAGTTCCGCCAGGCGCGCAGCCAGCTTGTCGGCGGCCGGGCGGATCAGGGAGGAATGGAACGGGGCGGACACCGGCAGGGCCACGGCGCGCTTGGCGCCCTTGGTCTTGCACACTTCCATGGCCCGTTCCACGGCGGCCTTGTGGCCGGCGATGACGGTCTGGCCGGCGGCATTGAAATTCACCGGCTCCACCACCTCGCCCTGGGCCGCTTCGGCACAGGCGGCGCGGATGCCGTCGTCGTCCAGGCCGAGAATGGCGGCCATGGCGCCAGTGCCAAGAGGCACGGCCTCCTGCATGGCGGCGGCCCGCAGCCGCACCAGGGGCACGGCGTCCTTGAACTGCAGGACGCCGGCGGCCACCAGGGCGGAATACTCACCCAGACTGTGGCCGGCGACAACGGCCGGCACCTTGCCACCCTTGTCCAGCCACAGGCGCCAGGCGGCGATGCCGGCGGTCAGCATGACAGGCTGGGTATTCACCGTCTGGGACAGCACTTCGGCCGGACCTTCGGCCACCATCTGCCACAGGTCTTCGCCCAAGGCGGCGGATGCTTCATCGAACGTGGCACGGACCACGGCGGAGTCGCCGTAGGCCGCCATCATGCCGACTGCCTGGGAACCTTGACCGGGAAATACGAACGCAAAAGCCATGGGAATTAACCTCTGAGAGCTTGAATGCAGTTAGAACTGGAACAGCACGGCGCCCCAGGTGAAGCCGCCGCCGACGCCTTCCAGCAGCACCTTCTGTCTGCGCTGGATGCGTCCGTCGCGCACAGCCGTATCCAGCGCCAGGGGCACGGACGCGGCGGAGGTATTGCCGTGGCGGTCCACGGTCACCACCACCTTGTCGCTGGGGATGCCCAGCTTCTTGCCGGTGGAATCGATGATGCGCAGATTGGCCTGGTGCGGCACCAGCCAATCCACATCGGAAGTTGCCACCCCGGCGGCCGCACAGGTCTCGGCCGCCACGTCGGCAAGGACGCGCACGGCGAACTTGAACACCGCCTGGCCGTCCATACGCAGGAAGGGATCGCCGATCACCGCACCGCCGGCCACATTGCCGGGTACCGAAAGAATGCCATGATGGCTGCCGTCCGCATGCAGGGCGGTGGCAAGGATGCCGGGCGCATCGGAGGCTTCCAGCACCACGGCACCGGCGCCGTCGCCGAAGAGCACGCAGGTACCCCGGTCGCTCCAGTCCAGGATGCGGGAGAAAACTTCGGCGCCAACCACCAGTGCCTTCTTGTGGGAGCCGGAGCGGACGAACTTCTCCGCAATACTCAGCGCATAGACAAAGCCGGCGCAGACGGCCTGCACGTCGAAGCAGGTTGCCCCCTTGTTGCCCAGTTTGCTCTGCAGCAGACAGGCGGTGCTGGGGAAGATGAAATCGGGAGTGGAGGTGGCGACGATGATCAGGTCCAGTTCGGCCGCATCCACGCCGGCCATCTCCAGAGCCCGGCGAGCCGCTTCGAAACCGAGATCGCTGGAGGTCTGGCCGGGTTCCGCCAGGTGCCGATTACGAATACCGGTACGGGTGGCAATCCATTCGTCGCTGGTATCGACCCCGCGGGCCACCAGATCGTCGTTGCTCACGGCCTGGGCCGGCAGATAGCTGCCGACCCCGGTAATCTTGGCATACATATTAGGCAGACTCCTGGGCCGCTACGGCAGCCGCTTGAGAGGAACTGGAAACGTGACGGGCAACCTGGTCGGCAATGCGGCTCAACACCTGCCCCCTTGCTTCCTCGGCAGCCCGTTCGATGGCGTGGCGGAAACCGTAGGCATCGGCCGAGCCATGGCTCTTGACGACGATGCCCTTGAGCCCGAGCAGGCTGGCACCGTTGTAGCGACGATGATCAACGCGGCGCTTGAAGCCCTTGAGCACCGGTAGCGCCAGAAGGGCAACCAGCTTGGTAAAGAGGTTGCGTCCAAACTCCTGACGCAGGAAGGTGGACAACATCTGGGCCAGGCCTTCGGACGTCTTGAGGGCCACGTTGCCGACAAAGCCGTCACAAACCACGACTTCGGCCTCACCCTTGTACACGCCGTCACCTTCGACGTTACCGATGAAGTTGAGACCCGAATTGCGCAGCAACTCGGCGGCCTGCTTGACCACCTCATTGCCCTTGATGTCTTCTTCCCCGATGTTGAGAATGCCCACCGTCGGCTGCTCGCGGTGATCCACGGCGGCCACCAGCATGGCCCCCATGATCCCGAACTGCAGCAGGTGCTCCGGCGAGCAGTCCACGTTGGCCCCCATGTCCAACACATGGACATGGCCCTTGACCGTGGGCAGCACGGCGCAGATGGCCGGCCGGTCGATACCGGGCAACATTTTCAGGACGAAACGGGAAATGGCCATCAGGGCCCCCGTATTGCCGGCGGAAATACAGGCGTCCGCCTCCCCCTCCTTGACCAGGTTGATGGCAACCCGCATGGAAGAGTCTTTTTTATTGCGCAGGGCCAGGGCTGGCGGCTCGTCCATGGCCACCACTTCGGATGCATGGCGGATGGCGACCCGTTCCGACACGGGAGCAGGCAGGATCGCCCGGAGCTTTTCCTCCAGGCCGACCAAAATGACACGGGCGTCCGCGTTGCGGCTCAAGAAGTCGAGCGCAGCCGGCACGGTGACGTTGGGACCGTGGTCCCCGCCCATGCAATCGATAGCAATGGTGATTCCCATCCGAGGACTCGAATTGGGTAAAAGAAAAGGCAGGCAGTCCTCCCCTCGCGGGGAACTGCCTGCCTCGTCTAAGGGGATTACTCGCCCTTAGCCTTGGTGACCTTCTTGCCGCGGTAGAAACCGTTGGGGCTGATGTGGTGACGCAGGTGCACTTCGCCGGTGGTGGGTTCAACGGCGGTAGCGGGGGTGGTCAGGAAGTCGTGGGAACGATGCATGCCACGCTTGGACGGGGACTTTTTGTTCTGTTGAACGGCCATAACTAGCTCCTAAAAAATCATTAAGCCTTACCCTTGAGGCCGGCAAGCACGGCAAAGGGAGATTCCTTCACCGATTTCTCGCCGCCTCCGGGGAGGCTGCAACTATCGTGACGCGGCACCACCGGCAGGGCGAGAATGACCTCGTCCTCGATCAGCGCCAGTACATCGAGTTTCTTTTCCGCCGGGAGAAAGTCCCTGGAATCATCTTCCAGATCCTCCTGGGTCAGATCGGCCTCACTTTCCACCAACTCGAGTACGGACTCGACGTGAAGCGGAAAATCCAGGCGCTCCATGCAGCGCTGACAACGCAGCGGCACGAAGCCATCCAACTGCAGCAGCAACTGGGACTTGCCCAGCGCGCCGATCCGGCCGGTAAGCCGGTAGTGCACACTACCGCTGACTTCCGTCAGCAGATCATGCACCCGGGGCATGTCGGCCATGGCGAGATCACCTTCCAAACGACGGGCGTCACGCGCAAAAGCCAGACTATCGATCACAACCTGTTGCGACATAAGGCGCGGATGATATTATTTTCGGCTTTGCATGTCAAAGAAAAACGCGGGCCGAAATTAGGGTTTCAACAACAAAGGCAAAGACTTATCCGCGTTTTTTACCGCACCGCCTCATTCCTCCTCATGGGCAGCGCTTTTCTGCCCGAATTCACCTCTCCATTTCTAATGCCCACACTGCCCCAGCCCGCCCTGATTCTGGCTTCCACCTCCCCTTTTCGCCGGGAACTCCTGGCCCGCCTGCGCCTGCCCTTTGCCACGGAAAACCCAGCAGTAGACGAAACCCCGCTCGCAGGCGAGAGCCCGGAGCAGACCGCACTGCGCCTTTCCGAAGCCAAGGCCAGGGCCGTGGCTGCCCAACACCCCGCTGCACTGATCATCGGCAGCGACCAGGTGGCCTGCCTGGATGGGCAGGTTTTCGGAAAACCGGGCAACCATGAGCGCGCCGTGGCACAACTGCAGCAGATGCGGGGGCGCACGGTTAACTTCTATACCGGCCTGTGCCTCTACAACAGCAGTACCGGTCGCACCCAGATCCGAGGCATCCCGACCCTGGTCACCTTCCGCCAGCTGGGCGACGGCGAGATCGAGCGCTACCTGCGCGCCGAGACTCCCTACAACTGCGCCGGCAGCGCCAAGGCCGAAGGGCTGGGCATCAGCCTCATCGCCAAAATGGAGGGGGACGATCCCAACGCCCTTATCGGACTACCCCTGATCGCCCTCTGCGACATGCTGAGAGCTGAAGCCTTCCCCATTCTTTAAGGACGCATCGCCATGAGCGCCCCCCAGCCCCTCCCTCGCGGCACCCTCTTCCTGATTCCGGTTCCTCTGGGCCCCACCCCTCCCGCTGCGGTTCTGCCCGTCCCCGTCTGCGAACAGGCCAGGCAGTTGCGGCATTTCATTGCCGAGAACGCCAAAAGTGCCCGGGCATTTCTCAAAAGCCTGGAGATTTCGGTCCCCCTGCAGGAAATCCAGATTCAGGAATTGAACGAGCACACCCGGGCCAATGCCCTGGAAGGGCTGCTGCAACCATTACGCCAGGGATTTGACGTGGGCCTGGTATCGGAAGCAGGGTGCCCGGGCGTTGCCGACCCGGGCGCCGACCTGATTCGCCTGGCCCAGCAGGAAGGCATCACCGTCGTGCCGCTGATCGGCCCCTCTTCCCTGCTGTTGGCCCTGATGGGGTCCGGCCTGTGCGGCCAGCGCTTCGCCTTTCACGGCTACCTGCCGGCCAAGGAAGATGAGCGCGGCAAGCGCCTCAAGGCGCTGGAGCAGGAATCACGGCGCCAGAATCAGACCCAGATGTTTATCGAGACGCCCTATCGCAACACCCAGATGCTCAACAGCCTGCTGCAACACCTGGCGCCCTCCACCCTGCTCTGCCTGGCCAGCAGCCTGACCCTGCCCCAACAGCGCCTACGCACCCTGAGCGTGGCCCAGTGGCGCAAGGAGGAGGACCCTGTCGCCAAGGAGCCGACGGTTTTCCTCTTCCTTTCCGCCTAGGATCGGGACTTAACGGGCCTGGGGCTGGCTGGCCTGCCCCAGGGCCTTGACCGCCCCTTGCACCATGTCGGCACCAAAACGTTTGGCAAAGCGCTCGGCGATGTTTTCCTTCTGGGTGTAGTCCATCACCTTTTCGGCCTTGATTACATCCCTGGCCACACTGCTCACCGTGCCGAAGTCATCGGCCAAACCCAGCTCGATGCTGCGGGCACCGGTCCACACCAGGCCGGAGAACATGTCCGGGGTTTCCTTGAGGCGCTGGCCGCGCCCCTTCTTGACCACATCGATGAACTGCTTGTGGATTTCGCCGAGCATGGTCTGGGCCATCAGCTTCTGCTTCGGATCCTGGGGCGAGAAGGGATCGAGAAAGCCCTTGTTTTCGCCGGCAGTCAGCAGGCGCCGCTCCACGCCAAGCTTGTCCATGGTCCCGGTAAAACCGAAACCGTCCATCAACACACCGATGGAACCCACAAGACTGGCCTTGTCCACGAAAATCTTGTCGGCCGCGGCAGCCACGTAATAGCCGCCGGAAGCACAAACATCCTCAACCACGACGTACAGGGGAATATCAGGGTACTTGCCGCGCAGGCGGCGGATTTCATCGTTGATGATGCCGGACTGGACCGGACTGCCGCCGGGGCTGTTGATGCGCAGGATGACGCCGGCCGTACCCTTGTCCTCGAAAGCAGAACGCAAGGCGGAATTGATCTTGTCCGCGCTGGCCTCGCCACTGGAATCAATGACCCCCTTCAGTTGCACCAGAGCGGTATGGCGGCCATCAGCCAGTTTTTCCGTGTCACCCCAGTCAAACGCCAGCGCCAGGACGACCGTCAGATAAGCAAAACCCAGCAGCTTGAAGAAGATGCCCCAGCGACGCCGGGTCTTCTGCTCGGCCAGGGAGGCAAACGCCAGCTTTTCCAGGGTCTTCCGCTCCCAGGCTGCATCATTGCCGCGCTTGGGGCCAAAATCGGGAGGGGGCAAGGTCGGGGTATCCACGTTGGGTCAATCCGATTCAAGAAAATAAACAAGGCCATCCTGCTCAGTCACGGCCACCGGCGTCAGCCCCCGGCCATTGCATCGGCCGCCAAGGCAGGCGCCGGATTCCGGCGCGTAAAGAGCGCCATGGGTGGCGCAAACCAAGTATAGCTTCGAGTGATCGAAAAATTCGCCCGGCTGCCAATCCAGCTCGATGGGCACATGGGCGCAGCGGTTGAGATAGGCCCGCACCACACCGTCAAAGCGCACCGCAAATGCAGGAACATCACCGCCCGCGTGCGGCACGCTGAAACGCACGCCGGCGCCACCTTCGAGCAGGTCGCCGGAGGCGCAAATCAGGCGTGGTGACGCAGCCATGCCGCCAGGTCTTCCAGCCGGGAGAAGGTTTCCAGAGGGCCATGGGCCAGCAGCACTGCGGGCTCATGGGCACCATAGCTGACCGCCAGGGCATCCACTCCCGCATTGCGCGCCATCTGCAAGTCATGGGTGGTGTCGCCGATCATGACCGTGCGCTCCGGGGCGACGGCCAGTTCCGCCATCAATTCTTCCAGCATCTGGGGATGGGGCTTGGAGAAGCACTCGTCGGCACAACGGCTGGAGTGAAAATGGGGACCCAGGCCACTGACCCTGAGGGCACGATCCAGCCCCAGCCGGCTCTTGCCGGTCGCCACGGCCAGCAGATGCCCGGCCGCCTCCAGTTCCCGCACCAGTTCCACGGCACCGGCAAACAGGGCCAGTTCGTGGTCCCGGGACAGATAATGATGGCGGTAGCGCTCCACCATCAGCGGATACTGGGCCGGTTCCAGGTCCGGCACGGCGCTGCGCAAGGCGTCCGACAGGCCCAGGCCGATCACATGGCGCGCCTGGGCATCGCTGGGCACCGGCAGCCCCAGATCGACACAGGCCGCCTGGATGGCGCTGACGATGGCTGCGGCGGAGTCGAGCAGGGTGCCATCCCAGTCGAAGACAACTAGATCAAAACGCTTCGCCATAATCCTGAACTTCACTTTCGGACAGATGATGCAGGAAACTGGCCAGGGCCGGCGGCAAGGGCGCCTCCAGGCTCATGGCTTCCTTGGTCAGGGGATGGGGAAAGCGCATTCTCCAGGCGTGAAGGAACATGCGTTTCAACCCTTCCCGCTGCAATTCCCGGTTCAGGGCGAAATCCCCATATTTGTCATCACCCAGGATGGGATATCCCAGGTGCGCCAGATGCACCCGTATCTGATGGGTGCGACCGCTCTTCAGTTCCGCTTCCAGCAGACTGAAACGCTGCCATCGGGCCACCAGGCGGAAAACCGTATGGGACGGCTTGCCCTCCGGATCGACCCGCACCCGGCGCTCGCCGTTGTCCAACAGATATTTGTGAAGCGCCTGCCGGCAATGGCGCAACGGGTCCATCCAGCGCCCCTGCACCGCCACCAGATAGCGCTTGTCGGCGCCCCGCCCTGCCCCGCCTTCACGGAACATGTCGTGCAGGGCCGTCAGGGCCGAGCGCTTCTTCGCCACCAGGAGTATCCCGGAGGTTTCCCGGTCGAGACGGTGGGCCAGCTCCAGCAACTTGGCCAGGGGCCGCTGATGGCGCAGGGCCTCGATGACGCCGAAGGACACACCGCTCCCCCCATGGACCGCGATGCCGGCCGGCTTGTTTACAGCCAACAGGGCATCATCCTCATACAAAAGGGGCAAATCGGCCTTCACCGCCTGGCCGGCCACTTCGGCGGCCGCCACCTCATCCGGCCGGGCAGCAACCCGGATCGGCGGAATGCGCAGGATGTCGCCAGCCTGGATGCGATAGGCCGCATCGGCACGCTTGCTGTTAACGCGGACCTCGCCACTGCGGAGAATGCGGTAGATGTGGCTCTTGGGAACCCCCTTGCATACCCGCAGGAGGTAGTTGTCCAGGCGCTGGCCCTGCTCGTCTTCGCCGATGGTGGCCCGTGTTACGGAATTTTTGCTAACGTCGGGCATTTTGAATATACTGAAACGGATTTTCGTCTCGGCCTGAAAGAGGCGCTGCGCCGTGAGACCAGAAGGTTTTTCCCAGCCGCAACATGATTGCGCGGCATGCAAAATGGGAAACCATGAAATCCGGCAGGCCTTAAGCGGCCTCAACCCGTACCAACCTGTATGGGATCAAGCCAACGCAAATCGGAACTGGTTAAGTTCGCTCACCAAAAGTAGCGATACTACTTGATTTGCGCGCCCTAAGCACGCATCGGTACCCCCGAGCAGATTTCCCGGCCCCGGTTATTTCCGGGCCCGCCGAAAGATTTTTCAGCGAATTCAGGAACACATTTTCCTTTCACCATTAGTTGCACGCCCACAATGCGGACTCAAAAAGTACAACCCAACTAATCGTGTCGCTGCCTGCGCCGGGACTCCGTTCGTGCGAAAAGTGCGGGAGCCCAATAAATGAAACGCATGCTTTTCAATGCGACACAGGCTGAAGAACTCCGTGTCGCCATTGTCGATGGCCAGAAACTGATTGACCTCGACATTGAGTCAGCCGCCAAGGAACAACGCAAGAGCAACATCTACAAGGGTGTCATCACCCGCATCGAACCCAGCCTCGAGGCCTGTTTCGTCAATTACGGCGAAGAGCGTCACGGCTTTCTCCCGTTCAAGGAAGTTTCCCGCTCCTATTTCCAGCCCGGCGTAGACAATCGCGCCAGCATCAAGGAAGCCCTCAAGGAAGGCCAGGAAGTCATCGTCCAGGTCGAGAAGGACGAGCGCGGTAACAAGGGCGCCGCCCTTACCACCTTCGTGTCCCTGGCCGGCCGCTACCTGGTCCTGATGCCCAACAATCCCCGCGGCGGCGGCGTCTCCCGCCGTGTCGAAGGTGACGAACGGGCCGAACTGCGCGACGTTATGGACCAGTTGCAGGTCCCCGGCGGCATGAGCCTCATCGCCCGTACCGCCGCCATCGGCCGCAACGCCGAAGAACTGCAGTGGGACCTCAACTACCTGCTGAAGCTGTGGGAAGCCATCGAAGGCGCCGCCACCAGCCAGTCCGGCCCCTTCCTGATCTACCTGGAAGGCAGCCTGGTCATCCGCGCCATCCGCGACTATTTCCAGCCCGACATCGGTGAAATCCTCATCGATACGGACGAGATTTTCGAGCAGGCCCGTTCCTTCATGGGCACGGTCATGCCGGCCAACGAGAACCGGGTCAAGCTGTACCGGGACGACGTCCCCCTCTTCTCCCGCTTCCAGATCGAACACCAGATCGAATCGGCCTACTCCCGTCAGGTGAACCTGCCGTCCGGCGGCGCCATCGTCATCGACCACACGGAAGCCCTGGTGTCGGTGGACGTGAACTCCGGCCGCTCCACCCGCGGCCAGGACATCGAGGAAACCGCGCTCAAGACCAACCAGGAAGCGGCCGACGAAATCGCCCGCCAACTGCGCCTGCGCGACCTGGGCGGCCTCATTGTCATCGACTTCATCGACATGGAGAGCCAGAAAAACCAGCGCGAGGTGGAAAACCGCCTGCGCGACGCCCTCCGCCATGACCGGGCCCGGGTGCAGATGGGCAAGATCAGCCGCTTCGGCCTGATGGAACTGTCCCGCCAGCGCCTGCGCCCCGCCCTGGCCGAGACCAGCTACATCCCCTGCCCCCGATGTACCGGCACCGGCCACATCCGCTCCACCGAATCGGCCGCCCTGCACATCCTGCGCATCCTCGAAGAGGAAGCGATGAAGGACAACACCGCCGCCGTGCATACCCAGGTGCCGGTGGACGTAGCCACCTTCCTGCTCAACGAGAAGCGCCCCGACATCCAGGCCATCGAGTTGCGCCACAAGGTCACCATCCTGCTGATCCCCAATGTGCACCTGGAAACTCCGGCCCACACCATTCAGCGCCTGCGCCACGACGACCTCAACAACGAGGACGTGCAACAGCCGTCCTACCGCATGATGGAAATGCCGGCGGAAGAAGTGAAGCAACTGGCCAATGCCCAGAGCGAAGCCCGCCAGCCGCGCCAGGAAGCCGCCATCAAGCACATCACGCCGGAGCAGCCCGCTCCCGTGGTGGCCGAGAAGCCGGCTGCCGCCCCTGCCGCCAAGAGCGAAGGCATCATCGGCAAGATTTTCTCCTGGTTCCGCGGCAACAAGACCGTCGAGCCCACTCCCGAACCGGCAGCCACCCCGCGCAAGGGCCGTGGCCAGCGCAGTGAAGGCCAGGGCCGCGGCGAGCAGCGCGGTCGTGGTCGTGGCGAGCAGCGTGGCCGTGGCCGCGGTGAAGGCGCCGAAGGCCGCAACGGCGGCGAGCGGAGCGAACGCCCCGCCCGCGGCGAAACCCAGGGTGACAATGCCCGCGAGCAGCAGCCTCGCGAAGGCCGTCGCCAACGGGGCGAACGGGGTGACCGCAACGGCGAGCGCAGCAATGCCGTCCAGGCCGACAACGAGCGCGGCGAACAGCAGAACGAGCAGCGCAAGGAACGGCGCGAACGCCAACCCCGCCGCGAACGCAACAGCGAGGACAAGGCTCAGCAGGCAGTAGCCGCCCAGGCCGATGCACTCAACACCCAGGCTGCCGGCACTGCTCCAGAGCAAGCTGCGCCCCAGGGCGATGAAGAGGGCGGTCGGGGCCGTCGCGGTCGTCGCAACAACCGTCGCGACCGGGGCGAGCGCCGCCAGGAAAATGGCGCTGAAGGCGAAGTGCAGCAAAATGCTGCCACCGAGGTAAGCCAAGAACAGGCGCCGGTCATTGCCGCCGCCGTTGTGGAAGTGGCAAACCCGGTCGAGCCCGTGGCAGCCGCCGCAGTGGAAACTGTGGCGCCGACCGTTGCCGTGGTTGAGTCTGGAGCGGAAGTCGCGCCGGCAGTAGAGGAAGCCCCGGCAGCTGCAGTTGAAGCAGCCCCGCAGGTTGAAGCAGCAATCCCCGAAGCCGCCCCGGTCGTGGTCGTCGAAGAGGTCGTTGTACCGGTGGAGGAACAGGTTATTCCGACCCCGCCCCGCGCCGTCGAACCCATTGCCGTGCCCCCGGCCGAAATCAAGCCCGTGGTCGCCAACATCGACCAGGCCCTGGAAGCCAGCGGCCTGGTGATGGTGGAAACCAGCGCGGACAAGGCCCGTCAGGTCCAGGCTGCAGTGGTGGAGAACGAAGCTCCCCGCCCCCGGCGTACCCGGCCGGCACCGGTGGTGATCAGCGACGAGCCTCTGGTGCTGGTGGAAACCCGCAACAAGTAAGGTAAGGCGTCAGCGCCAGGAAAAAGCCAGCTCCGTGGAGCTGGCTTTTTTTCGCCCTGAATTCGGGCAGGCACGATCCCAGGGGAAGTCAGGCCCGCTCAACGCTCCGGATACCGCCCCTGCCGGTGCCAAGCGGTTCTTCGCAGCCCAGTTCACGCTTGAGGGATTCGATAAGGCCGAGGGAGGCATCCTCCACCATGTCCAGCACCACATCGAAACCGTAGCCGAGTCCATAGTAGGGATCCGGCACCTCGTCCTCGTCGAAATTGCGGGCGTAGTGCATGAACAGCTTGAGACGGTGCTGACGCTCCGGCGGGCAGATAGCCCGCAGGCCTTCCAGATTGCGCCGGTCCATGGCCAGGATCAGGTCGAAATATTCCATGTCGTCGGGCGCCACTTTGCGCGCCCGCAGTTCGGACAGGTCGTAACCCCGCTCGGCAGCTGCCCGCTGGGTACGGGGATCCGGCGATTCGCCGACGTGGTAGCCGTGGGTGCCGGCCGAATCCACCTGGACCCGGGACTCCAGATTGTGCAGCTGCAGGTGCTTGCGGAAAACGCCTTCTGCCGTGGGGGAGCGGCAGATATTGCCCATGCAGACGAAAAGAACCTTGATCATGTCTCATCCCTGTCATGCACTGCCGCCCCGAAGGCCTGCTGCTTGAGGCGGAACAATTCATCCCGGGCCGCCGCTGCCTTTTCGAACTCCAGGTTCTTGGCTGACTCGAGCATCTGTTTTTCCAGCCGCTTGATTTCCTTGGCCAGATTCTTTTCGGACATTGTTTCATAAACCGCCTGTTGCTGGGCAGCCTTGAGTTCCTTCTGCGCCGCCTCGGGGTCGTAGACGCCGTCGATGATGTCCTTGATGCGCTTGGAGACCCCCTTGGGCGTGATGCCGTGGGCCTCGTTATGGGCCATCTGCTTGGCCCGGCGCCGCTCGGTCTCGTCCATGGCACGCCGCATGGAGTCCGTCACCCGGTCGGCATAGAGAATGGCTGTCCCGTTGAGGTGGCGGGCGGCCCGGCCGATGGTCTGGATCAGGGAACGCTCCGAACGCAGGAAGCCCTCCTTGTCCGCATCGAGAATGGCCACCAGGGATACCTCGGGGATGTCCAAACCTTCCCGCAGCAGGTTGATGCCCACCAGCACGTCGAATTCCCCCAGGCGCAGGTCGCGGATGATCTCCACCCGCTCCACGGTGTCGATATCCGAGTGCACATAGCGCACCTTGATTCCGTTTTCCCTTAAGTAATCGGTCAGGTCCTCGGCCATGCGCTTGGTCAGGGTGGTTACCAGCACCCGCTCGGAAACGGCGATGCGTTTGCGGATCTCGGAGAGCAGATCGTCCACCTGGGTCATGGCCGGACGCACCAGCACCACCGGGTCGATCAGGCCAGTGGGGCGCACCACCTGCTCCACCACCTGGCCCTGGTGCTGCTTTTCATAATCGGAAGGCGTGGCCGAAACGAAGATGGTCTGGCGCATCAGGCGCTCGAATTCCTCGAACTTGAGGGGGCGGTTGTCCAGGGCCGACGGCAGGCGGAAACCGTAATCCACCAGGTTTTCCTTACGCGAACGGTCACCCTTGTACATGGCGCCCACCTGGCCGATGGCCACGTGGGATTCGTCGATGAACATCAGGGCATCGGGCGGCAGGTAATCCAGCAGGGTTGGCGGTGCTTCACCCGGCTTGCGTCCGGACAGGTGGCGCGAGTAGTTTTCGATGCCTTTGCAAAAGCCCAGTTCGTTGAGCATCTCCAGATCGAAGCGGGTGCGCTGCTCAATGCGCTGGGCTTCCACCAGCCGCTGCTCCTTGTGGAAGAACTCCAGCCGCTTGCGCAACTCCTCCTTGATGCCCTCCACGGCCCGCAGCACCGTGGCCCGGGGTGTGACGTAATGACTGGAGGGATAGATGGTGAAACGGGGCAGCTTGTGCAGCAGGTGGCCGGTCAGGGGATCGAACAGTTGCAGGGTCTCGATCTCGTCGTCGAAAAGGCAGACCCGGATGGCGTGTTCCGCGTGCTCCGCGGGGAAGATATCGATGACGTCGCCGCGGACGCGGAAGGTGCCGCGCTGGAAATCCACCTCGTTGCGCTCGTACTGCATTTCCGAGAGGCGCTTGATGATGTCCCGCTGGCCGGCTTTGTCGCCCTGGCGCAGATGCAGGATCATGTTGTGGTAGTCGTCCTTGTCGCCGATGCCGTAGATGCAGGAGACGGTGGCCACGATCACCACATCGCGCCGCTCCAGCAGGCTCTTGGTGGCGGACAGCCGCATCTGCTCGATGTGGTCGTTGATGGACGAATCCTTCTCGATGAACAGGTCCCGGGAGGGCACGTAGGCTTCTGGCTGGTAGTAATCGTAGTAGGAGACGAAATACTCCACCGCGTTCTCCGGCAGGAATTCCCGGAACTCGGCGTAGAGTTGGGCCGCCAGGGTCTTGTTGGGCGCCAGGATGAGGGCCGGCCGGCCGGTGCGGGCAATGACGTTGGCCATGGTGTACGTCTTGCCGGACCCGGTCACGCCGAGCAGGGTCTGATAGGACAGACCGTCTTCCAGGCCCTCCACCAGCAGGCGGATGGCCTCCGGCTGATCCCCCGCGGGAGGGAACGGCTGGTGCAGGCGATAGGGGCTGCTGGGAAAGGTGACGACTTCCGCGGTTTGCGGGCTGCTGGGGGATGTGCTCATGTTAGAATTATCCGTTGCGCCTGTTGCTTCTGCTTTCGCTGCAGTGAATCATCGGCAGAACAACTTGTAAGCGCACATTATTCACCAACTCGCGGCATGGCGCATGGCGCAGCGCCGCATGACTGGCACAACAGGAGCAACGCATGAGTTCGTCGATCTTTGCTTCCGTGGAGATGGCTCCGCGGGACCCGATTCTTGGTCTGACCGAGGCGTTCAACGCCGACACCCGCGCTACCAAGGTTAACCTGGGCGTTGGCGTCTATTACGACGACAACGGCAAGATTCCCCTCCTCGCTGCCGTCAAGGCCGCCGAGAAGGCCCGCCTGGAAACCATGCCGCCCCGCGGCTACCAGCCCATCGAGGGCCTCAACGCCTACAACCAGGCTGTGCAGAACCTGCTCTTCGGTGCCGGTTCCGAGCTGCTGGCCGCCGGCCGCGTCATCACCGCCGAAGCCCTGGGTGGCACCGGCGCCCTGAAGATCGGCGCCGATTTCCTCAAGCGCATCTCCCCCAACGCCAAGGTTTACATCAGCGATCCCTCCTGGGAAAACCACCGGGCCCTGTTCGAGTCCGCCGGTTTCGTGGTGGAAAACTATCCCTACTACGACGCCGCCACCCGCGGTGTGAACTTCGCCGGCATGAAGTCCTTCCTGGAAGGCCTGGCTGCCGGTTCCATCATCATCCTGCACGCCTGTTGCCACAACCCCACCGGTGCCGACCTCTCCGACGCCCAGTGGCAGGAAGTGGTGGACGTGTGCAAGGCCAAGGGTCTGGTGCCCTTCCTGGACATGGCCTACCAGGGCTTCGCCGACGGCATCGACGCCGATGCCGTGGCCGTGCGCGCCTTCTCCGCCTCCGGCCTGCAGTTCTTCGTTTCCAGCTCCTTCTCCAAGAGCTTCTCCCTCTATGGCGAGCGCGTCGGCGCCCTGTCCGTCGTCACCGCCAGCAAGGAAGAGTCCGCCCGCGTCCTGTCCCAGGTGAAGCGCGTCATCCGCACCAACTACTCCAACCCGCCCACCCATGGCGGCGCCGTGGTGGCCGCAGTGCTGTCCACTCCCGAACTGCGCCAGATGTGGGAAGACGAACTGGCCGGCATGCGCGACCGCATCCGCGCCATGCGCGTGGCCCTGGTGGACAAGCTGAAGGCCAAGGGCGTGGCCCAGGATTTCTCCTTCGTGGTGAAGCAGCGCGGCATGTTCTCCTACACCGGCCTCACCTCCGCCCAGGTGGATGTACTGCGCAACGAGTTCGGCATCTACGCCGTGGGTACCGGCCGCATCTGTCTGGCCGCCCTCAATAGCAAGAACATCGACGCCGTGGTCGATGCCATTGCCGCCGTGCTGAAGGCCTGACAGCCAGCTGCAACTGCATGAAAAAGGGCGAGGTTTCCACCTCGCCCTTTTTTTCGCCCTATCTCTCGATTCAGCGGCGCCCGCCGCGCAACACCGGAGCCTCCAGAGTACCGCCCAGGGTCAGGGGCATGCGCAGCACGTTACCCTTGCCACCCACCTGGACATCTAGGCTGCCTCCCAGGCTGCCATCGACATTCACCGCAGCGACACCGGAAGCACGCAACAGGCCGGCAGTCAGCTGCAGGTCGTAGAAGCGCTTGCCCAGCAGGTCCACCCGGACCTTGCCGCCCAGTTGTTCAAAGCGGGTCTCACCGCCGCGCAGCGGCTCGCTCGATGCCCGCCGCACGGCCTCTGCCAGATCCACCGGCAGCAGCCCCCGGTTCACCACAAAACTGCCCTCTCCCTGGGCCAGGCTCAGGGGACGCGACCATTCGGCCGCCCGGCCGCTCAGGCGCAGGGAGGCATCGACCTGCCCCTCGCCCTTCGCCCCTCCCAGCAGCAGTTGATTAAGCCGGGCCAGGGAAAGATGCTTGAGCACCAGATCCGTTTCCAGGCGCACTCCGCCGTTCCAGTTGAGGGAAAGGGAGCCGCTCACCTGCCCCTCCAGGGTTCGGCTATCGATACTGGACAGGCGCAGCCCGTCCCGGGTCAGAAGCCCCTGGGCATTGAGGGAATCAAAACGGAGATGACTGTCCTTCACCGGCTCCCAGCCCAGTCCTTCCAGGCTCAACTGCATCCCCCCCGGGGCCTGGGTCAGGTCCAGGGACAAGGTGCGGGCCTCGTCATGCAAGGACAGGCGCAGGGGCATGGCAGCCCCTTCCGGCACCAGGGTACCAGCGAGGGGACCAAGGGACTGGCCGCCCAACTGGAGCGTGATCTCCCCCAGTTCGATGGCGGGGAAAACCACCGCCGCCGCCCGCGCCCCCTGGACCCATTCAGAGACGCTGGCCAGGACCGGCAGAGGAAGGCTCACGCCACGCACCTCCACCTGCTTCAGGGTCCGCCACTGTCCCAATTGGGGCAGGAAACGCACGCTGCCGATGGCAATCCCCTCGCCCTGGCCCACGTGCACGCCTTCCAGCACCAGCCCGGGATGGGGCAGGAAGGTGGCGTGCAGCCGGGCCGCCTTCACCGGCTGCTGCAGCATGCGGGTCAGTACCGCCTCCACCTCCGGCCGATGGTTGTCATAGGGATACAGCAGCAGCGCCGCAAGAGCCAGCCCCAGGGCTGCGCACACACCCCACAGCGCCTTGCCCAACGGCCCCAGGGGAGCACGTCCCCCGCGACGGATGGGACGGATGCCCGTCTCTTCGCCTGCCGGCACCTTCTTCGGCCGCGACGCCTTGCCGCCCTCGGCCGACGCTTCCGTCTGGGTGGACCAGCCGGCCAGCCAGGCGACCGTGGGCGGCTTGTCAGCAGGCGCCGAGCCAGCCTGTGGCGCCGTCTCGGCCGGGGACGCCACCGGTGCCACAGCCTCCTGCGCTGCCGGTACGACCTGGACCTCTTCCTGGCGGGAATTGCCGCCGAAGGCGGAAAGCTGGCCCAGGGCCACTTCCTTGACCTTCTGCACCACCGCCGTGCCCTTGTCCCAGACCGACGGCTGCTCCAGCACGGGGGCGATAAAGCCGTCCTTTTCCAGTTCGCTGAGGGCGCTCTCCACCAGCTGCTCGTTGCCCACCCTTTCCCCCAGGTCGGCAACGCTGGTTCGTCCGTCCACCAGGATCAACACCATGCGCAAATGACGCTGCACGAGGCGGGTGCGTTGACGCATTGCCTCCTCACCCGCGGCGGTCTTTTCGTAGATCAGATTCGTATCCATATTTTTTTAATGATCCGATTGACGACGTTAATTTTGAAAACTATAATTCGCGCCTCTTCTGTTCCCCGATAGCTCAGTTGGTAGAGCGCCGGACTGTTAATCCGTAGGTCCCTGGTTCGAGCCCAGGTCGGGGAGCCAAGAATTCAGAAGGCAGCCGCAGGGCTGTTTTGCAGCAAGGTTAGTTGTAGTAGTTCCTCGATAGCTCAGTCGGTAGAGCGCCGGACTGTTAATCCGTAGGTCCCTGGTTCGAGCCCAGGTCGGGGAGCCAAATTCAAGCGGCCCGCATTCGTGCGGGCCGTTTCCGTTTACCGCAGCGACACCGCCTTCCCGGCTGGCCCGGACAGGCCGCACCCCCACTCTACGCGCAAGCGACGGCGCCCGCCAAGGGGCCAATATCACAGCAGGTCCCCGGTCACCGCCGCGTGCCGCAGGCGGCGGGCATGGGCATGGCGGGCCTGCAGGCGGGGATCGTTCACCACCTGCCCCACGGTTTCCCCCAGAACCATCACCACGCCGAGCAGGGGCAACACCAGCATGAGGCCGGAGATGCCCGCCACGGCACCGCCGACGAAAATCATGATCACCGTCAGCAGCGGATGCAGGTGCAGACTGCGCCCCACCGTCATGGGCATGAAGAAGAAATCGTCGAGCAGGCGCACCAGGATGAAGAGGCCGATGGCACCGTAGGCCATACCCGGATTGCCGGGAAAATCCGTGGCTGCCACCAGCACCACCACCGCGCAGCCGAGGATGGAGCCCACATAGGGAACCCAGGCCAGGACGGCGGTCACCAGCCCCAGCAGGAAGGGGGCCGAAATCCCCAGGGCCCACAGCCCCAGGGCCAGGGTCAGGGTGTCGAGCAGGGTCAGCTTGAGCAGGCCGGTGAAGTACATGCGGGCGGTGCGATCCACTTCGTCCAGCAGGTACAGGGTGCGCTCGAGAAAGGCATTGGGCACGGCATGGATGATGAATTTCTTGAAACGCCGCCCGTCCCGCAGGAAAAAGAAGGCCAGGAAAGGCGCCAGCAGCAGGGAGGGCAGCCAGGCCGCCGCCAGCATCACCGCGCCGGCCAGGTTGCGGGAGACGAAATTGGCGGAAAAATCGGAGATGCCCTTGCGCACGCTATCCGTGAGATGGGCCTGGGCCAGGAACTCAAAACTGTTTTCCAGGGAGGACAGACTCCCCAGGACGAAGCCCACGCCGCCGGCAAGATAGCGCCCGCCCCACTCGTTCCAGCTCACCGCATGGGCGGCAATCCAGGGCGCCGCCAGGCCCAGGGCGCCGCCCAGGAGAAGGAAGGCACCAAAGCAAACCAACGAGGCACCGGCAGTGACGGAATAGCCCGCCAGCACCAGTCGCAAGACAGCGGGCAGGAGGGCGTAATAGATGATCAGGGCCAGAATGAAGGGCACCACCAGCCACAGGATTTTCTGGAAGAGGAACAGCAGCAGGCAGGTCGTGCCGAGGATGCAGGCCCACACCAGGGGGCCCGCCGCACGGGGCTGGCGGGGGAAGGGGCGGACCACAGGGCTCACGCCACCACCTCCTGGGGCTGAGGCTGGGGCAGGCTGATGCTGCGCAACCGCTGCCCCAGATGGCGGGCCAGCTGCAGGGAAATCTTGGAGGCGATGAGGGCATGGGTCTGCAACAGGCCGACGAACTCGCCGCGGAACATCACCGCCAGGGTGCTGTCGTCCAGGGCCCGGGCCTGGGCCATGCGGGGGCTGTCGTCGAGCAGGGCCAGTTCGCCGAAAAAGCTGCCACCCCCCAATTCGGCCAGGGGCGTATTGCTGTGACCCGGATGGAAGATGCCGATGCGGCCGTCCAGGGTGAAATAGATGCCCTGCCCGTCCTCCCCCGCATCGAAGACCACCTCGCCGGCCAGATAGCGGCGTTCATGCAGCAACAGGTCCACAATCACCAGCTCCCGGACGCTGAGGTCCTGGAACAGGGAAATGGAGCGAAGGCGCTTGAGCCGGGGCGATTCCTTGGTGGCGAAGCGGAACATGGCAGACGGACCGGGCTGTGGAGATAGGGCATCATAAGCCATGTATGACGTATGGCACACCCCGGAGGTAAAACCACCGACGGCCTTGGCGACGAAAAACGGATTTGACCCATATCATGGGCGCCCCGGATAAAACCAATGAAGCTCGATCTGGTCCAACCGCCATCCCCGACAGCCAAGTAATCATGCAGAACGACAGCCTGCCGCCCCGCTCCGGCCTCCTCGCCTTCCCCCCGGACAATGCCGCAGCCATTGCCCTGCCGCCGGGCGCCGGCCCGCTGCAGGACGGCCACGGGCGCCGCATCAGCTATCTGCGCCTGTCCCTCACCGACCGCTGCGACTTCCGCTGTACCTACTGCATGGCCGAGGACATGACCTTCCTGCCCCGGCACCAGGTGATGAGCCTGGAAGAGTCCCTGCGCCTGTCCCGCCTTTTCGTCGGCCTGGGCGTCAGCAAGCTGCGCATCACCGGCGGCGAACCCCTGGTCCGGCGGGACGCCCTGTGGCTGCTGGAGCGGCTGGCCGCCCTGGAGGGCCTGAAGGAACTGGTGCTGACCACCAACGGCTCTCAGCTGGAACGCTTTGCCGCGCCCCTGGCCCGGGCCGGCGTGCAACGCCTCAACATCAGCCTGGACAGCCTGCGCCCCGAGCGTTTCCGCGCCATCACCCGCATCGGCGACCTGCACCAGGTGCTGCGGGGCATCGCCGCCGCCCAGG
Source organism: Azospira sp. I09 (assembly GCF_009177135.1). NCBI lineage: Bacteria > Pseudomonadati > Pseudomonadota > Betaproteobacteria > Rhodocyclales > Rhodocyclaceae > Azospira > Azospira sp. I09. The sequence goes on from NZ_AP021844.1 coordinate 832,434, forward strand.
CTGCCGGCTTCCGACGCATCAAGCTGAACACGGTGATGATGCGCGGTACCAACGACGATGAACTGGCGGACCTGGTGGCCTACTGCATGGCCGAAGGGCTGGACATCGCCTTCATCGAGGAAATGCCTCTGGGAGACCTGGGCCACGGTCGCAGCGGCACCTACTTTTCCTCCGACGAAGCCCTGTTGCGCCTGCAGGAACGCTTTCCCCTGCAGGCCAGCGACGAGAGCAGCGGCGGCCCGGCCCGCTACTGGCGCATTGCCGGCAGCGAGACCCGGGTCGGCTTCATCTCGCCCCACTCCCACAATTTCTGCGACACCTGCAACCGGGTACGGGTCACCGCCACCGGCGAGCTTTATCCCTGCCTCGGGCAGAACGACGCCACCCCCCTGTTGCCCCTGCTGCGCCGCCACCCGGAAGACGACGAACCGGCGCGTCAGGCCATTCTGCGCACCCTGGGCATGAAGGCCCTGGGCCACGATTTCACCCGCCAGCTGGATGCGCCCCAGGTGGTGCGCTTCATGTCCGCCACCGGCGGCTAGGCAGCGCCGTCCGCTTCAGCCCAGGCTGGCCAGCTGGGAAGCCGCCAGAAGGGGAATGAGGGCGCCGCCGGAAGCGCTGTCGCCGATGAAGGCCTGGGGCACCAGGCTGCCCAGACGGCCCCGGGCCGGATGCACCTCGGCCGCGGTGACGGAGCGGATGTCCAGCACCCGGTCCACGCCCAGGGCGGTGCGCTGGCCCGAGTCATTGAGGATCAGGGCCAGGGGCCGCTTCAAAGTAGGCACCAGGGCGATGACCGTATCGAACAGCGCCAGCAGTTCCGCCAGCACGCCCTGCCGGGCCGCCTCCAGGGCTGCCAGGGCCTCCTCCCGCCGACCGGCCGCCACCTGGCCGAGCAGCACTTCGGCCAGGCCATGGACCAGGGCGTGGGGATGCTCGAACTGGGACAGCAGCAGGGCCAGCCGCCGGTCCTCGGTGCGGAAGGCGTAGAACCACTGGCCGAAGGCGCACTCCCGGGGACTGTGGGCCTTGGTGAAAGGAATGTCGTGGCGCAGCGACTGCTCCAAGGCGGCCATCCAGTCCAGATGGTCCTGCCGCCGCCGGGGCAGGGTCTGGGCCAGCTCGTCGAATTCGCGGAACACGCTGGGTTCCCCCAGGGGGTCCCACAGCGGCCGCCAGGGAATGGCCTGGCCCTGGAACAGGATCATGCTGCCCTCGGCGGAAATGCCCTGCCGTCCCTCCTCGCCGCCGAGGGAAAGGATGTGTTCCACCTCCTGCAATGGCAGGGCCAGGGTTTTCCTGCCGACCTGGAATATGACCAGCGACTGCTCATCGGCCATGGGGTTGCTCCTTTAACTTGCCTTGTCCGGATGCAGAATAAGCCAAAAGTAGTAGATAGGGATGGCAAGATGGCGCCAGACGCTCTAACCTTGACGATACTGCGGCCGTCCGCCGCCGGAAAACCGTTCCGGCCGGCGGGGCGCTCCGCCCAACCCGGCCCAGACCGTAGACCAGACTGAGTCCATGCCCCAGATCCTGCCCCTCATCCTCGGCACCGCCGACAGCACCCCGCCCCAGGGCGTCGGGCTGCACCGCAGCTGGCACTCCTGGCCGCCCCTGCTGTTGCTGGCCGCCTGCATCAGCGCCGGCCTGGCGGCGGTGTATGTGGAGCAGCCCTGGCTGTCCTGGCTCACCTTCCTCGCCTGCGGCGTTGCCGCCGTCTGCAGCGTGCGGGAAATCGTCATCCTGCGCCGTGCCGCCCGGGCCTACGAACTGGCCATGGAAGGGGCCCACGACGGCATGTGGACCTGGAACCCCCTGAGCAAGGAGCTGACGGCCGGCCAGCGCCTCCACGCCATTCTCGGCTACGGCGAAAACTTCCTGATGGATACCCACGCCTGGCTGACCCTGGTGCATCCGGAAGACACGGCCCGCTACAACCGGGCAGTGTCCGAGCACCTCAAGGGGCTGACCCCCCACTTCTATTGCGAGTACCGGGTGCGGGCCAAGAGCGGCGAGTACCGCTGGATCGCCTCCCGCGGCATCGCCGTGCGGGACGCCCGGGGCGTTGCCACCCTGATGGCCGGCTCCGTCACCGACATCACCGAGCGCAAGCTGCACGAGGAGCGCATGCGCTACCTGGCCCACCACGACCAGCTGACGGGCCTGCCCAACCGGCTGCTGCTGGCGGACCGCCTGCCCCAGGCCCTGACCCGGGCCAAGCGCCAGCAGAGCCGGGCCGCCGTGCTGTTCGTGGACCTGGACCGTTTCAAGAACATCAACGACTCCCTCGGCCACAACCAGGGCGACCGGCTGCTACAGAGCGTGGCCCGCCGCCTGCAGGAATGCCTGCGCCAGTCCGACACCATCGTGCGCCAGGGCGGCGACGAATTCATCGTCATCCTGGAAGACCTGCAGCTGCCGGAACAGGCCGGCCAGATCGGCGCCAAGCTGCTGGAAACCCTGGCCAGCCCCTACCGGGAGGATGGCTACGACTTCTTCCTTACCGCCAGCATCGGCATCGCCCTCTATCCCGACGACGGCGACGACGCCGACACCCTGCTGCGCAATGCCGACACCGCCATGTACGAGGGCAAGTCCAGCGGCGGCAACACCGTGCGCTTCTACACCGGCCGCATGAACGAGCGCCTGCAGTCCCGGGTCAGCCTGGAGAACGGCCTGCGCCGGGCCCTGGAGCGCGACGAGCTGCAGCTCCACTACCAGCCCCAGATCGACCTGGCCAGCGGTCGCCTGCTGGGGGCCGAAGCCCTGCTGCGCTGGAACGACGGCGGCCGCCTGATCCCGCCGGACCAGTTCATCCCGGTGGCCGAGGAAACCGGCCTCATCGTCCCCATCGGCCTCTGGGTGCTGGACACGGCCATCGCCCGGGCCGCCGCCTGGCGCCGCCACTGGCAACTGCGGCAAGGCATGGGGGCCACGCCGCCGCGCATCGCCATCAACCTCTCGGCGCGCCAGTTCTGGGGCGGCGGCATCGCCGAGCACGTGCTGCTGCGCCTGGAACGGGAGGGCCTGCCGCCCTCCACCATCGAACTGGAAGTGACTGAATCCGTGCTGCTGCGGCAGGAGGCCGACTGCCTGGAGGAACTGCGGCGCCTGCGGGAGGCCGGCGTCGGCCTGGCCCTGGACGACTTCGGCACCGGCTATTCCTCCCTCTCCTACCTGCGCCTGCTGCCCATCGACACCCTGAAGATCGACAAGTCCTTCATCTTCCCCCTGGACGAGGATCAGGACGGGGAGGCGGCCGCCATCGTGCGCGCCATCCTGGCCATGGCCCACACCCTGGGGCACAAGGTGGTGGCCGAAGGCGTGGAGCGGCAGACCCAGCTGGAATTGCTGCGGACCATGGGCTGCGACAGTTTCCAGGGCTACCTGGAAAGCCGCCCCCTGCCGCCGGAGGCCTTTCTCCAGCGCTATTGCCCCTGAGGGGCCGGTGCGGGCGAATTGATCAGACTTCCGGACGGAAGTCAGTAATAGACGCGGCAGAAGCCGCTGGCGGTGACAGGCTTGGCGACGGTGCCGAGCCAGAAGAAGAAAAGACAAAGGGCGGCCACGAAGACCGCCCAGCGCACCGCCCGCCGGTGCCGGGCAAGGAATGCGCGACAGGGCAGGCAGCGGTTCAGCATGAGGCTCAGGCGTCGGAACGGGCCGCGCGCTTGCGGTCGTTCTCGGAGAGGTGACGCTTGCGGATGCGGATGGACTTGGGCGTGATTTCCACCAGTTCGTCGTCGTCGATGAATTCGACGGCGGATTCCAGGGTCAGCTTGATCGGGGTGGTCAGACGCACGGCCTCGTCGGTGCCGGAGGCACGCACGTTGGTCAGCTTCTTGCCCTTGATGGGGTTCACCACCAGATCGTTTTCCCGGCTGTGGATGCCGATGATCATGCCTTCGTACAGCTTGTCGCCGGGGCTGACGAACATGCGGCCCCGATCTTCCAGGTTCCACAGGGCGTAGGCCACGGCCTCGCCGTTTTCCTGGGAGATCAGCACGCCGTTGTGGCGGCCGGGCAGGTCCGGCTTGACGGGCTTGTAGTCGTCGAAGATGTGGCTCATCAGACCGGTGCCGCGGGTCATGGTCATGAAGTCGGACTGGAAGCCGATCAGACCCCGGGCGGGAATGTGGTATTCCAGGCGGGTGCGGCCCTGGCCGTCGGATTCCATATTGGTCAGCTCGCCGCGGCGACGGCCCAGTTCTTCCATGACGGCGCCCTGGTGGGAATCTTCCAGGTCGATGGTCAGGTTTTCGTAGGGTTCGCACTTCTCGCCGTCGATGTCCTTGAAGACGACGCGGGGCTTGGCCACGGCGATTTCAAAACCTTCGCGGCGCATGTTTTCCAGCAGGATGGTCAGGTGCAGCTCGCCCCGGCCGGAGACGCGGAAGACGTCGGAGTCGGCGGTGTCTTCGACACGCAGGGCCACGTTGGTCAGCAGTTCCTTGGTCAGGCGGTCGCGGATCTGGCGGCTGGTGACGAACTTGCCTTCGGTGCCGGCCAGGGGGGAGGAGTTCACCATGAAGTCCATGGTCAGGGTGGGCTCATCCACGGTCAGCATGGGCAGACCGACGGGGTTGTCCTTGTCGGCGATGGTCAGGCCGATACCGATTTCCTCGATGCCGGAGATGATGACGATGTCGCCGGCCTCGGCCAGTTCCACCGGCACCCGGTCCAGGCCCTGGAAGCCCAGCACCTGGTTGATGCGGCCGGAAGCCACCTGGTCGCCGTGGTTCATCACGGCCACGGCCTGGCCGGGCTTGATGCGGCCGTTGAGCACGCGACCGACGCCGAGACGGCCGGTATAGGTGGAGTAGTCAAGGGCGGCAATCTGCAGCTGCAGAGGAGCCTCGGGATCGCCGGCGGGGGTGGGCACGTGGGACAGCACGGTCTCGAACAGGGGGCGCATGTCGCTGGACTCTTCTTCCAGGGACAGCTTGGCGAAGCCGTTGAGGCCGGAGGCGTAGATGATGGGGAAGTCCAGCTGCTCGTCGGTGGCGCCCAGCTTGTCGAACAGGTCGAAGGTCTGGTCCACCACCCAGTCAGGACGGGCACCGGGACGGTCCACCTTGTTGATCACGACGATGGGACGCAGACCCAGGCCCAGGGCCTTCTTGGTGACGAAGCGGGTTTGCGGCATGGGGCCTTCGACGGCATCCACCAGCAGCACCACGCCATCCACCATGCCCAGCACCCGTTCCACTTCGCCGCCGAAGTCGGCGTGCCCCGGGGTGTCCACGATGTTGATGTGGGTGCCTTCGTATTCGATGGCGGTGTTCTTGGCCAGAATGGTGATGCCCCGTTCCTTTTCCAGGTCGTTGGAGTCCATCACCCGCTCGTCCACCTGCTGGTTTTCGCGGAAGGTGCCGGATTGGCGGAGGAGCTGGTCCACGAGGGTGGTCTTGCCGTGGTCCACGTGGGCAATGATGGCGATGTTACGGATCGGACGAGACATGAAGATTCGCTAAAAAAAGAATTCGGTGGGGAAGATGGGGCGTTGGCGGTCGACAGCGGCCAACCCTTTTTTGGAAGGCCGTGATGATAGCACAATCAGCCCCTTGTTTTTGCAGCGCAATATGGTTTTTTACGGGCCATCACGGACAGGGGCGCCAGTACTGCCCCTCCGCCCAGGCCATGCCGGAAGGCCCGTCCCGCCTGCCCCGGCGGGCAGACACCGGGCGCCGGGAGGCCCCGACACCCCGGCGGCGCTGCCGGCGGGGACCCCTAGCCTTCCCGGTTGCGCATGAAATCGGCGGTGTTGTAGAAATTGACGCCCAGCTTGAGGCGCAGGGCTTCCTCCACCCCCACCTCCTCCATGGCCCGCACCATGCACTTGACCCACTGGTCCCGGGACTCGGTGCCGATGGAAAAGGGCATGTGCCGGGCCCGCAGCCGCGGATGGCCGAACTGCTGCACGAACAGGTCGGGGCCGCCGAGCCAGCCGGAGAGGAACATGAACAGCTTGTCCCGGGAGCCGTCCAGGGTGGGCGGATGCATGGCCCGCAGTTCGGCGAACTCGGGCTCCAGGTCCATCAGGTCATAAAACCGGTCCACCAGTTCCCGCAGGGATTGGGGGCCGCCCAGCATTTCATAGGGGGTACGCTCTTGCATATGACTTTTGGTCTAGAATATTGAGAACTTTGTCCAGGAACTTCATTTTGAACAGTTATTGCATCCCGACCATCATTGGCGAGTCGGGATATGCCGAAATAATCGCCGCCCTGGAGCCGGCGCAAAACGGGGAGCCTGCCGGCAGCCGCATCGGCCGTTTCGGCGATGTGGCCATTTCCAGCCATTTTCAGCCCATTTTCAGCCTTTCCCACCGGCGCATCGTCGGCCACGAGGCCCTGATGCGGGGCCACGGCCCGGGGCAGACGCCCATCTCCCCCCTGGACCTGCTGGGGCGGGCGAACCGGGATTATCCCACGTTGTTGCACCTGGACCGTCTGGCCCGGGCCACCCACCTGCACAATTTCGCGGCCCAGCCGGAAGCCGACGGCTGGCTGTTCATCAACATGTCGCCGGAGGTCTTCCTCAACGGCCCCAACCTCAAGGCCGACGAACTGGTCAGCGCCCTGCTGCGGGACACGGGCCTGGCGCCCCAGCGCCTGGTGATCGAGGTGCTGGAGGAGGCGGTGCAGGACAACAGCCGCTTCCAGGCCGCCGTGGAATTCTTCCGCAGCCTGGGCTTCCTCATCGCCCTGGACGACTTCGGCGCCGGCCATTCCAACTTCGACCGGGTATGGAGCATCCGCCCCGAAATCGTCAAGCTGGACCGTTCCATCATCGTCCAGGCCGCCGCCGACCCCAAGATCCGCCGCACCCTGCCCCAGATCGTCTCCCTCTTGCACGAAGCCGGGGCCATGGTGCTGATGGAGGGGGTGGAAACCGCCGACGAGGCCTACATCGCCCTGGAGTCCGACGTGGATTTCGTCCAGGGCTACTATTTCGGCCGCCCTGCCCCCCGGGTCAGCACCGACGCCAGCGCCGGCCTTGCGGTGAACGACCTGTGGCAGACCTTCGACGCCCGCTGGCTGCGGGACAAGCGCAGCTACCACGAGAACATCGCGCCCTATTTCAACGCCCTGGGCTACGCCTCGGTGCTGCTCTCCGCCGGCCGCTCCCTGGAGGAGGCCTGCGCCTCCTTCCTGGAACTGGAAAATGCCGCCTTCTGCTACCTGCTCGACGCCCAGGGCCAGCAGATCGGCACCAACCTGTGGAGCAGCGACGCCTCGCCCAACCAGGACGCCCGCTTCGCCCCCCTGGCCAAGACCAAGGGCGCCCGCTGGGCCCGCCGACCCTACTTCCGCCGGGCCGTGGAGAATTTCGGCAAGGTCCAGGTGACCCGGCCCTACCTCTCCATCTCCAGCGCCAGCCTGTGCGTCACCCTCTCCTGCAGCTTCAAGGTGAACGGGGAACTGCAGGTTATTTGCGGCGACGTCCGCTGGGAGCAGCGCTAGGCTTGGCTCCCGGACGGGGCGTGCCGCGAGGGCCCGCCCCTTCTGCCTGACGCCGTGCCTGGCATGAAGAGCCGCGTCCTGTCTGGCCCCCAGCCTTGCCTGCTGCCGGCTTCCGATTGCCGCCCTGAGGCCGGCCCGCGGCGCCGTCCCGCGCCTCCCGGGCGTCCCGCCGCACCATGGCCTCGGCCTTCATGCCGGTGCCCGGGGGCTGGAAGATGGGAATCAGGTGCCGCTTGCCGTTGCCGATGAGGTCGGAGCGACCCATCTCCTTCAGGGCCTCCCGCAGCAGGGGCCAGTTCTCCGGGTCGTGGTAGCGCAGAAAAGCCTTGTGCAGCTTGCGCTGGCGTCCGGCCCGGGCCGTCTCCACCACTTCCGAGCCGCGCCCCACCTTCTTCAGCGGATTCCTGCGGCTGTGCCACATGGTCGTCGCCAGGGCCATGGGCGTGGGCAGGAAGGTCTGCACCTGGTCCAGGCGGAAGTTGTTGTGCTTCAGCCACAGGGCCAGGTTGAGCATGTCCTCGTCGGTGGTGCCCGGGTGGGCGGCGATGAAGTAGGGAATCAGGTACTGCTCCTTGCCCGCCTCCTTCGAGAACTTCTCGAACATCTGCTTGAAGCGTTCGTAGGTGCCGATGCCCGGCTTCATCATCTTGTTGAGGGGCCCCTCCTCCGTGTGCTCCGGCGCGATCTTCAGGTAGCCGCCGACGTGGTGGGTCACCAGTTCCTTGACGTACTCCGGCGACTGCACCGCCAGGTCGTAGCGCAGGCCGGAACCGATGAGCACCCTTTTGACCCCGGGAATGGCCCGGGCCTTGCGGTACAGGCTGATCAGGTGGGAATGGTCGGTGCCCAGGTTCTCGCAGATGCCGGGGAAGACGCAGGAGAGGCGGCGGCAGGAGGACTCGATCTTCTTGTCCTTGCAGGCCAGGCGGTACATGTTGGCGGTGGGGCCGCCCAGGTCCGAGATGGTGCCGGTGAAGCCCGGGGTCTTGTCCCGGATTTCCTCGATTTCGTGCAGGATGGAATCTTCCGAACGGCTCTGGATGATGCGCCCCTCGTGCTCGGTGATGGAGCAGAAGGTGCAGCCGCCGAAGCAGCCGCGCATGATGTTGATGGAGAAGCGGATCATCTCCCAGGCCGGGATTTTCGCATCGCCGTAGGACGGGTGCGGCGCCCGGGCGTAGGGCAGGCCGTAGACGTGGTCCATCTCCGGCGTGCTCAGGGGAATGGGCGGCGGGTTGAGCCACACATCCCGCTCGCCGTGGGCCTGGACCAGGGCCCGGGCGTTGCCGGGGTTGGATTCCAGGTGGAAGGTGCGGGAGGCGTGGGCGTACAGCACCGGGTCCTCCACCACCTGCTCGTAGGAAGGCAGGCGCACCACGGTCTTGGCCCGCTGCTCCTTGCGCGCCGCCACCCGTTCGGCGGCAGGGACGAACTTGAGGGGCAGCACCGCCACCTCGCCGCCCTGCTCCGCCGCCTGGGCCTGGGCGGCAAAGGGCGGGGCGCTGCGGGGGCCGCTGTCACCCATTGAATAAGGATCGGGATGGGCATCCACCTTGCCGGGAATGTCCACGCTGGTGGAATCCACCGCGCCCCAATCCTCGCCGGGCAGCCAGCCCTTGGGCACCATGAAGGCGGTGCCGCGCAGGTCGCGGATGTCGCCGATTTTCTCGCCCCGGGCCAGGCGGTGGGTCAGTTCCACCAGGGCCCGTTCCGCATTGCCGAAAATCAGCAGGTCGGCCTTGGAGTCGGGCAGCACGGAACGCCGCACCTTGTCGCTCCAGTAGTCGTAATGGGCGATGCGGCGCAGGGAGGCCTCGATGGAGCCGAGCACCACCGGCGTCCCCGGATAGGCTTCCTTGGCCCGCTGGGCATAGACGGTGACGGCCCGGTCGGGGCGCTTGTTGGGCTCGGCATTGGGGGTGTAGGCGTCGTCGGAGCGGATTTTCCGGTCCGAGGTGTAGCGGTTCACCATGGAATCCATGTTGCCGGCGGTGATGCCGAAGAACAGGTTGGGTTTGCCCAGGCGCTTGAAGTCTTGCGCCGAATGCCAGTCCGGCTGGCTGATGATGCCGACGCGGAAGCCCTGGGCCTCCAGCAGGCGGCCGACCAGGGCCATGCCGAAGCTGGGGTGGTCGATATAGGCATCGCCGGTGACCAGGATCACGTCGCAGGAATCCCAGCCCAGCTTGTCCATCTCCTCCCGGCTCATGGGCAGGAAGGGGGCGGTGCCGAAGCGCTGGGCCCAGTATTTGCGGTAGGAGGTAAGAGGCTTAGGCGATTCCATGGTGGCGACGAGAGGGGCTAATGAGGGCCAAGGCCCGCCGCCGCCCGCGGGCAACGGCAAATGAAAGGGGCCGGGGCGCCGCCAGGGCTCCCCGGAACATCAGATTGCTTCGGCTCCGGCAGCCAGCAACTCGGGCACCTGGAGCGCCGGCACCGGCCGGCTGCAGAGGAAGCCCTGGAATTCGTGACACTGGTGCAGCCGCAGGAAGTCGAGCTGCTCGTTGGTTTCCACGCCTTCGGCAATGACCTTGCGTTCAAGTTCCCCGGCCATGGCGATGACCATGCGCACGATGGCCGCGTCGCCCTGGCTGCTCACCACATCGCGGATGAAGGAGCGGTCGATCTTGATCTTGTCGATGGGGAAACGCTTGAGATAGGACAGGCTGGAATAGCCGGTGCCGAAGTCGTCGATGGAAAGCCGCACGCCCAGGCACTTCAGCTCTTCCAGGATGCCCACCATGCGTTCCAGCTCCTGCATGATGACGCTTTCGGTGATTTCCAGCTCCAGCCAGCGGGGTGCCAGGCCGGAGGTCATGAGGGCGGCGGAAACCATGGCCACCAGGTCGTTTTCCTGGAACTGCAGGGCGGAAAGGTTGACCGCCACCACCATGGGCGGCAGGCCCTGGTCCTGCCACTGGCGGTTCTGCCGGCAGGCCTCCTTCAGGACCCAGGCGCCGATGGGCAGGATCAGCCGGGTTTCCTCCGCCAGGGGAATGAAGTCCGCCGGCGAGACCATGCCCAGTTCCGGATGATTCCAGCGCAGCAGGGCCTCGAAGCCGTTGATCTGGCCGCTGCCGATCTCCACCTGGGGCTGGTAGTGCAGTTCCAGCTGGTCCAGCTGCAGGGCCAGGCGCAGTTCGCTTTCCAGGCGCAGGCGCTCCACCACCCGCTGGTTCATTTCCGGCGCGAAGAAGTGGTAGGAATTGAGGTTGCTGTTCTTGGCGTGGTGCATGGCCGTATCCACGTTGCGCAGCAGCAGGGCCACATCGTTGCCGTCCTGGGGGAACAGGGTGATGCCGGCGCAGGCGGTGGTCACCACGTCGCTGCCCTGCATCTGGATCGGATGGGCCAGGATGTCCAGCAGATGGCGCACCACGGTGGCCACGGAACGGCTGTCGTCGCGGCCGTCGATGAGGATGCCGAACTGGTCGCCCCCCAGGCGCCCCAGGATGTCGTGGGGCCGCAGGCCCTTGCGCAGCCGCTCGCCCACCCGGCGCAGCAGCTCGTCGCCGGCGGCGTGGCCGAAGGCGTCGTTCACCCGGCTCAGCTGGTCCAGGTCCAACAGCACCAGGGCGCCCTGGCAGCCCTCCTGCAGCCACTCGCCGAGAATGCGGGAGAACCACTGGCGGTTGGGCAGGGTGGTCAGCTGGTCTACGTTGGAGAGGGTTTCGATCTGGGCCTGGGCCGCCTTCTTTTCCGACAGGTCGGTGACGAAGGCCACCTTGTTCACGATGGCGCCCTGCTCATTGACGATGGCGCCGATGTTGCACCACACCGGGCAGTCGCTGCCGTCCTTGCGCCGGGCGATGGCCTCGCCCAGCCAGTTCTCGCCCCGGTCCAGGGTGGCGCGGATCTGGGCGCGGAAGTCGGGTTCGTTGCAGGGCGAGGCGAGGAAATCCGGCTGCTGGCCGGCGCTCTCCTCCACCGTATAGCCGGACAGCTCGGCAAAGGCGTTGTTGAAGGTGACGATATGGCCCGTGGCATCCAGGATCAGGATGGCCTCGATGCTGTGGTCGAAAACGTGGGTGATGAGGCGGCGCCGCTCCTCCGCCTCGTAGCGGGAGGAAATGTCCCAGGCGACACCCGCCAGGGCCCGCACCTGGCCGGCGGCGTCGAACACCGGCGCCCGCAGGAACTCGAAGGGCACCCGGCCCCGGGGCAGGTCCAGCCACACCTCTTCCCGCAGGGGGCTGCGGGCTTCGATCACCCGCAGGCGGCCTTCCGTCATGCGGCGGGTTTCCTCCTCCGAGAACAGGTCTTCCACCCTGTGGCCGATGACCTCTTCCATGGGGCGGCCGGCATAGCGGCAGAAGGCCTCGTTCACCGACAGATAGGTGCCTTGCGTATCCAGCAGCCAGGCCGGATCGGGAATGGCGTCGAGCAGGGCCAGGCTTTCCCGGTTCTTCTCCTCCGCCGCCCGGCTCATGCGCTGGGCCAGGGCCGTGGCCGCCGAGAAGCGGCGGTGCCAGACCAGCACGGTGAAGGCCAGGGCCACGGTCAGCACCAGGCCGAGGCAGGCATAGATCAGGGCCCGATGCCGCCAGGAAGCGAGGACGTCGTCGATGGCATAGCCGACGGTGACGAGGAAATCGTGCTCCGGCAGGGCGCGGAAGACGAACAGGCGGTCCATGCCGTCCAGCTCGCCGGTGCGGATGAAGGAGCCGCTGGTCTCACCCCGTTGCAGGAAGTCCTGGGTCGGGCTGTTCGCCACCGGCTGCCCCATGCGCGCTTCCAGGTGGGGCCAGCGGGCCATCAGGCGCATGTCCCGGGTCCACAGGGCAATGGTGTCCCGGGGGCCCAGGTTGAGGGTGCCGAACAGGGATTCGAAATACTTCACCTGCAGGGAGGCCAGCACCACGCCCTGGAAGGTGCCCCCTTCATCCTGCAGGCGGCGGGCCGCCACCAGCACCCAGTCGCCGGTGACCCGGGACTGCATCGGCCCCGACACCACCAGGCCGGCACCGGGCTGGTCCTGGAGCAGGCGGAAATAATCCCGGTCGGCGATATTGACGTTGCTGGCCAGGACGCCGGAAGCATCGTAAATGTAGCGCCCCTGGGTGTCGGCGACGCGGAAACTGAGGGCCTCGGGGAACATGCCGAGGGAGCGGTTCAGTTCCGGCTCCAGTTCCTCCCGGGGGCGTCCTGCCGCCACCGCATATTGATGGCGGCGGACGAACTCCTGCAGGCGCAGGTCCACCTTCTGGATGGAGCCCTGCAGGCTGCTCTCCAGCACCCGGGCGAGGGCCTCGCCCTGGCGCCGGGCCGCATCCATGGCCATCTCCCGGGATTGCAGCACGTCCATGGAAATCCATACGACCAGCCCCAACCAGAGCAGCCCGACCAGCGTCGCCAGCAGATAGGTGGAGCGCCGCAAGGGCATCCGGAGTTCCTTGAAAAATAGGGAGTTTGAAGCGGGGATTGTACGCCGCAGGCCGCGGCGAACCAAGCAGGACGGGGCTTCGGGCCGACCCGAAGCCCCCGCGGGGATTGGCGTTCCGCCCGCCCCCGTTTAGCCCCGGTTGCCCAGGGTCACCGTGTGTTCCCGGGTGGCGTGGAACTGCACGCTGGGGTAGCGCTCCTGGGTCAGGTCCAGATTGACCCGGGTCGGCGCCAGATAGGCCAGGCTGCCGGAGGCATCCGTGGCCAGGTTGCCCATGTTCTCCCGCTCGAAGCGGTTGAAGTCCTCGGCCTTGTCGCAGGTCACCCAGCGGGCGCCGAAGAGGGATTTGTTCTCCAGCAGGATTTCCACCCCGTACTCGGCGGCCAGGCGGTGGGCCACCACCTCGAACTGCAGCACGCCCACGGCCCCCAGCACCACTTCGTAGCCGGAAAGGGGCTTGAACACCTGGATGGCGCCCTCCTCCCCCAACTGCTCCAGGCCCTTCTGGAACTGCTTGATCTTGGAAGGGTTCTTGGGCCGGGCGGCGCGGAACATTTCCGGCGCAAAGTACGGAATGCCGGTGAAGTGCAGGTTCTCGCCCTCGGTGAAGGAATCGCCGATTTCGATGCTGCCGTGGTTGAACATGCCGATGATGTCGCCCGGATAGGCATCGTCAATGGTGGCGCGGCGCTGGGAGAGGAACGCAACGACTTGAGTCGCCCGGATTTCCTTGCCGGTACGCACCTGCCACAGCTTCATGCCCCGCTCGAAACGGCCCGAGCAAACGCGCAGGAAGGCCACCCGGTCCCGGTGAGCCGGGTCCATATTGGCCTGGATCTTGAAGATGAAGCCGGAGAACTTGCCCTCTTCCGGCGCCACGGCCCGCTCGGCCGATTCCCGGGCCTTGGGCGGCGGCGCGTTGGCCACCAGGGCGTCGAGGATTTCCCGCACGCCGAAGTTGTTGATGGCGGAGCCGAAGAACACCGGCGTCAGCTTGCCGGAGAGGAAAGGCTCGGCCTCGAACTGGTGGGCGGCAGCCAGCAGCTCCAGGTCTTCCTTGAGCTTGGCGATTTCCATGGAGAAGCCGGCCAGGGACGGATGATCCAGGCCCTTCACCACTTCCGCATCCTTGCCTTCGCCGGGAGTGAACAGGGCCACGGAATCGCTGGCCAGGTGATACACACCACGGAAGGTCTTGCCCATGCCGATGGGCCAGGTCACCGGCGCGCACTGGATCTTCAGCACCGATTCCACCTCGTCCAGCAGCTCGAAGGGGTCGCGCACTTCCCGGTCCAGCTTGTTGATGAAGGTGAGAATGGGCGTGTCGCGCATGCGGCACACGTCCAGCAGCTTGATGGTCTGGGGCTCCACGCCCTTGGCCCCGTCGATCACCATGAGGGCCGAGTCCACGGCGGAAAGCACGCGATACGTATCTTCCGAAAAGTCCTGGTGGCCCGGGGTATCAAGCAGGTTGATGACACAGTCCCGATAGTCGAACTGCATCACCGAGCTGGCCACGGAAATGCCCCGCTGCTTCTCGATCTCCATCCAGTCCGAGGTGGCATGGCGGCCGCTCTTGCGGGCCTTCACCGTACCGGCCGCCTGAATGGCGCCGCCGAACAGCAGCAGCTTTTCGGTCAGGGTCGTCTTACCCGCATCCGGGTGCGAAATGATGGCAAAGGTCCGCCGCCGCTGGGCTTCCGCGGCAATGGCCTGGAGTTCTGCGCTCATGGAAAAACTTTCAGGGGAATCAAGGTAACGGCGAAGGTAGCTGCGCAAGGCCGGCGGCAAGCGAAAACGCCCCCGACCGGCTGGTCAAGGGGCGGGATTGTACCACTGAGGGGGTGGGAGACTGGAGAAAGGGCCTAACGTTCAAGGTAAGGGGCGCTGCGCGGCGCTTTATCGCGCAGCGTCCAGCGACCAAAGGGAGCGGCCTTGACCGCAGTGTTAGGCATCGCAGGTGGTAAGTCACTAGACATCTGGAATTAAACTACAAATATCGGCAACCAAATTAACGATATCACCGAGGCCTGAAATGTCTGAGATTTGCGCGGTGTTCGATGCAGATAGCGTGCCCAAGTGCGCACTTGTCTTTAACAGGTCTGGTTTCTGAGGGAGACCAAGATACGCGATAAGCTTCTCATACTCACCGCGATCAAGCCAAACACCAAAGCACTTGGAGCAAACATCGATCTCAATGCCTTTGAACAGAAACGACATCATTGGGCTTTCATCGTTCGGGCAAGCGACTTTGCTCTGTTGTTCTGCGGACGCCTTGGAGTCTTTGGATTTTGCGTTGTGTATTTCGAGAGCGGCTTTGGCGCGGATTTCACGGAAGAAATCGCCGGGCACAAAATTACCAGAGCACGTTTCACATCGGTGAACAACGTGCGTGCCAATGGGTATTGGATTTAGCTTCGATTGGTCAAGCGCGCAATGCATTCGTGATGCCTAACTAGTATCTATGGACTCCCCCGATTTGCAAGTAAGAAACAAGTGGTTGGTTCTTTGGTAACAGCCTGCAGGAATCTATCCGGCCTACTTTGATACCCGTCGGTATCGGCCCTGATGACATTCGCTCCGTGGAAGCCTCATTAGTAGAGCGGCCTGGATGCGGCCAAACACGTTATCAGGCTGGTTCCACGTCGGTCTGCACCGTTGTCCCATCAACTCATTTCGCTCGCAATCTTCAGGCGGGAATCGTTCTGATCAATCGGTGGATCAAAGCAAGCCTTAGCTTGCCACCTGGTATTCAGTACCACGGGATAGCATTGCCCAAATGATACGTGCATTTTTGGCAGCCAGTGCAACCGCGGCCACGTTCGTACAACTGCGCTCTTTGAGGGCTTCTGCCCAGACGCTCTTTCGATCCGTTCTGCCTGTCGTCAGTCGCAATACCGAGCGGGTACCGTGTATCAGCAAGGTGCGCAGGGTGACATCGCCCCGTTTGCTGATGGAACCGAGTTTCGTCTTGCCGCCGCTGGAATTTTGCCGGGGCGTCAGCCCCAGCCAGGCGGCAAACTGTCGGCCACTCTTGAAGGTGCTGGCATTGCCGACGCTGGCGACCAGCGCGGTCGCAGTCACCGGGCCCACGCCCTCAATGGCCATCAGCCGACGCGCCGGTTCGCAAGCCTTGGCCAAGGCCGATATCTTGCGATCGTAAGCCAGAATTCTTTCGTCGAGTGTGCGTAGGCGGTCGTGCAGGTCGCCAATGGTTTCCCGGGCCAGGGGTGGCAGTTGACGACCACCGGCGCCAATCTCGCCCAGCAGTCGCCGTGCCTGGGCGATACCTTGTCCGATCACAATCCCGAATTCACCCAATAGCCCACGCACTTGATTGACCAGCGCGGTTCGCTCAGAGACAGTCAGGGCTCGAACCCGATGGACGGCGAGCACCGCTTGGGCCTCTTCCGACTTGACCGGTACAAAGCGCATGTTCGGCCGACCTACGGCTTCACAGATTGCTTCGGCATCGTTGGCGTCGTTCTTGCCACTCTTGCGGTAGGGAGATACGAACTGGGCGGCCATCAGACGGGCATCGTGGCCCTGTTTGATCAATTCACGCGCCCAGTAATGGGCCCCCGCACAGGCCTCGATGCCAATCAGGCTGGCCGGCGTATTGGCAAAAAAGGCGAGAACTTCTCCGCGGGAAAGCGTCTTCTTGAGCACTGTCTTGCCCTGCATATCCACGCCATGGACCTGGAAAACTGTCTTGGCGATATCCAGACCAACGCGAGCAACCTTCATGGCACACCTCCTTCACGAGCTCACAGCACTTTGGCTGCAATGCCTTCAGTGTCCCGCTGGGCGGGTGGGGGAGTCCATTTCATTAGTAGAGGACAAAAACGTCCAATAAAACGGGGACGTGTCCAATAAGCTGGAATACCGGACAGGCCACAAGCCAGCAACCATGCGGCATTCCACTTCCTTATTACTTATTTGCATAATTCTCCCCGCCTACAAACCGGACATTCCTGACAAACAATCATACGTCATACCCGGCGCACTCCCCAAACCACCTCACCCCCCCGCCCGCAACGCCTCCATCGGCGGCGCCCGCAGCAGGCGGGAGGCGGCCAGCCAGCCGGCCAGGGTCACGGCCAAAGCAGCGCCGACGATGGCCGCCGGGAAGACCCACGGCGCAAACTGATACTCCAGATTGAAGACCTTGGCGGCCAGGAGCCAGCCGACGCCCTGGCTGCCAGCGGCGGCGATCAGGCCCGACAGAGCGCCGACGGCGGCGAATTCGGCCAGGAGGGCGCCCCGCAGTTGCTGGCGGCCGGCGCCCAGGGCGCGCAGCACCGAGAGTTCGTAGCGCCGCTCGTCGTGGGAGGCGGCCAGGGCGCCGTAGAGGACGATGATCCCGGCGGCCAGGGTGAACAGGAAGACGAACTGCACGGCCCGGGAGACCTGATCCAGCACCGATTGCAGCTGACGCACGATGGCGGCCACGTCCACCACCGTCAGGTTGGGGAAGCGCTTGACCAGCTCACCCACCCGGTTGGCGGCATCGTCAGGCAGGTGGAAGCTGGTGATGTAGCTGGCCGGATACGGTTCCAGCACGCCGGGCGGAGCCAGGACGAAGAAATTGACCCGCATGGAATCCCAGTTGAGCTTGCGCAGGCTGGTGACGGTGAGTTGCACCGGCTCGCCGGCCACGGTGAAGGTCAGCTCGTCCCCCACCTTCACGCCCAGGGTTTCGGCCAGGCCCTTTTCCACCGAGGCGCTGCCTTTGCCATCCTTCCCCTGCTCACCGGGGGCGAACCAGCGGCCTTGGGTCACCGTGTTGCCGGGAGGCAGGTCGGCGGCCCAGGAAAGGTTGAATTCCCGCTCCACCAGGCGTTTGGCCCGGTCGTCCTCATAGTCCGCCGGGGTCACGGGGCGGCCGTCGATGCCGGTGAGGCGGCCCCGCACCATGGGCAGGAGTTCGGCGCGGATGCCCATGCGGTCCAGGGCTTCCCCCACTTCCTGGCGCTGCTCGGGCTGGATGTTGATGACGAAGCGGTTGGGCGCGTCCGGCGGCGAAGCCTGGCGCCAGGCCTGCATCAGGTCGCCCCGGGTAACGGTGAGCAGCAGCAGGGCCATCAGGCCCAGGGACAGGGCGACGATCTGGGCCACGCTGGACAGGGAACGCCGCTCCAGGCCGGCCAGGCCGTAGCGCCAGCCGAAGCCCACCGCCGGCCCGACCCGGCGCAGGGGCTTGAGCAGGGCCAGGGCCAGACGGGCGATCAGGGCGGTGAGGCCCAGGGCGGCGGTGAAGCCGCCGGCGGCGTAGGCCCCCAGCTTGGGCTCGCCGGCGGCCCAGAAAAGCAGGCCGGCCAGGGCCGCCAGGCCAATGCCGTAGGTGGCGAGGATGGAGGCGTCCGGCTCCCCCAGTTCCCGCCGCAGCACCCGCAGGGTGGGCACCTTACGCAGTTGCAGGAGGGGCGGCAGGGCGAAGCCGAAGAGCAGCACCAGCCCGGCCACCAGCCCCTGCAGGGCGGGCCACAGGCTGGGTGCCGGCAGGGGCGCGGCCAGCAGGTTGGCCAGCCAGGCGTGGAGAACGAAATGGGCGCCGAAGCCGATGGCCAGCCCCACTGCCGAAGCGGCCAGGCCGAGAATGAGGAACTGGCCCAGGTAGAGCCCCAGCACCTGGCCCTGGGGTGCCCCCAGGCAGCGCATGACGGCGCAGGGATCGAGATGGCGCTGCAGGTAGCGGCGGATGGCCAGGGCCACCCCGGCGGCGGCCAGCACCACGGCCAGCAGGGCGGAAAGGCCGAGAAACTGCTGGGCCCGGTCCACTGCGGTGCGGATTTCCGGGCGGGCATTGCTGGCGTCCTCCACCCGCTCGCCCCGGGTCAGGCGGGGCTCGGCCCAGCGGCGGTAGTCGGCCACCGCCCGGTCCGGGCCGGCCAGCAGCAGGCGGTAGGCGACCCGGCTGCCAGGCTGGATCAGCCGGGTGGCGGGCAGATCCGCCAGGTTCATCATCAGGCGGGGGGCGACGCTGAAGAAATTGACGCCCCGGTCCGGCTCCAGGGTCAGCACCCCGGCCACGGTGAAGCGGGCCTGGCCCAGGTTGAGGCTCTGCTCCGGCCCGCTGCCGAACTGGGTGGCCAGACGCTCGTCCAGCCATACCGTGCCGGCCTGGGGCCCGCCCTGGATCTCGCTGTCGGGCGCCCCCAGGCCAGGAGCCAGGCGCAGCTTGCCCCGCAGGGGATAGTCGCTGGAGACGGCCTTGATATCTGCCAGCTGGGCCCCCTCCTCCCCCGTCACCATGCTCGGGAAAACCTGGGTCTGGGCCATCTGCAGGCCCCGCCGCGCCGCCTCGGCGGCAAATTCCGGGGCCAGGGGATGGTCGGAGGTCAGCAGCAGGTCCGCCCCCAGCAACTGGCGGGACTCCCGCTCCAGGGCCTGGCGCACCCGGTCGGTGAAAAATCCGACGGAACTGATACTGGCCACCGCCACCACCAGAGCCAGGGCCAGCAGGCGCAATTCACCGGCCGAGAAATCCCTGCGCAGGAGGCGGAATGCGAGTGAAAACATGGACAACTCCGGCGAAACGAGCCGCAACGGCACCGGACAACCCCACGGAGAGCCGCGCCAGGCTTGAATCTACAAAAAAAGGTAAAGAAACGTTCAAGTCATTGAAAAAAATGACGTAATGGCAGATAGAGCGAGAAATGCGACCGCCAATATATTTCGGAGACTATCATGCCCAACGACATCGCCGCCCCCCAGGGGCCCAGCCAGCAGACTGCCAGCGCCAACAGCGGCAATTCCCGTGTTTATCCCCAGGAAGAGCATCGGGCGTTGAAGGTCGATACGGCCACCAAGCAGTTCAAGGTCGGCATTCTGGAATCCGCCCTGCAGGTTTCGATCCAGGCCGGCAACGACTCCCAGGCCCTGCTCTTCCGCACCGCCATCGACCGCATCAACGAGGTGCTGGGCATTTCCGAGGGCCCCGACGCGCTGCAGAAGGCCGCCAGCCAGGACAACTCGCCGGAAGCCACCGCCGCCCGCATCCTCTCCTTCACCACCGGTCTTTACGCCGCCTATGCCGCCAAGCGGCCCGACGACGATCCGGAACAGGTGGCATCCGACTTCGTGGACGTGATCCGCAGCGGCTTTGAGAAGGGTTTCAACGAGGCCAAGGACATCCTCAAGGGCCTCAACGTTCTCAACGGCGAGGTGGAAGCCGGTATCAACAAGACCTACCAGCTGGTGCAGAAGGGCATGGACGACTTCCTCGCCCAGTTGCGCAAGCCGAAGGAAGAAACCCCGGCAGCGACGGCAACCACGCCCAGCGCCACAGCCTGAACCCGGCGGCCACGCCGCCCTCCCCACGCAAAACGGCGGCCCCTGGCCGCCGTTTTCTTTGTAGCGTCAGCGGGCGCAGTACCGCAGCACCCTGGGCCCGCCCTACTCCCAGTCCCGCAGCCGCTCCACCGCCTGTTCGATGCGGCTCACCGCCACCACTTCCAGCCCGGGAATGGGCTGGCGCGGCTTGTTGGCCTCGGGAACCAGAGCCCGGGTGAAGCCCAGCTTGGCCGCTTCCTTGAGCCGTTCCTGGCCCCGGGGCGCCGGGCGGATCTCGCCGGCCAGGCCCACTTCGCCGAAGACCACCAGTTTTTCCGGCAGGGGCCGGTTCTTCAGGGAGGAAATGATGGCCAGCAGCACCGGCAGATCCGCCGCCGGTTCGCTGATCTTGACCCCGCCCACCGCATTGACGAAGACGTCCTGGTCGAAACAGCCGATGCCGGCGTGGCGGTGCAGCACCGCCAGCAGCATGGCCAGCCGGTTCTGCTCCAGGCCGACGGAAAGGCGCCGCGGGCTGCCGCCCATGGTGGTATCCACCAGGGCCTGGATTTCCACCAGTAGGGGCCGGGTGCCTTCCTGGGTCACCAGGACGCAGGAGCCGGCCACCTCCTGCCCGTGCTGGGAAAGGAACAGGGCCGAAGGGTTGGAGACGCCCTTGAGCCCCTTGTCGGTCATGCCGAAGACGCCCAGTTCATTGACCGCGCCGTAGCGGTTCTTCACCGCCCGGATGAGGCGGAAGGAGGAATGGGTGTCGCCCTCGAAGTACAGCACCGTGTCCACGATGTGTTCCAGCACCCGGGGCCCGGCCAGGGCCCCTTCCTTGGTCACGTGGCCCACCAGGATCACGGTGACGCCGGTCTGCTTGGCCAGCCGGGTCAGCTGGGCGGCGCATTCGCGCACCTGGGCCACGGAGCCGGGAGCCGAGGTGAGCTGGTCGGACCACAGGGTCTGGATGGAGTCGATCACCGCCACCTGGGGCTTTTCCGTCTGCACCACGCCGAGGATGCGTTCCAGGTTGATTTCCGCCAGCAAGGGCAGGCGCTCCACGTCCAACTGCAGGCGCCGGGCCCGCAGGGCCACCTGCTGCCCCGACTCTTCGCCGCTGACGTAGAGCACCTTGTGCTGGGGCGCCAGGGCGGCCAGGGCCTGCAGCAGCAGGGTGCTCTTGCCGATACCCGGGTCGCCGCCGATGAGCACCACGCCACCGGCCACCAGGCCGCCGCCCAGGGCCCGGTCGAATTCGGACAGGCCCGTGGGCAGGCGCGCCGCCTCCCGGGTCTCGATCTCGGAGAGGGCCTGCAGCTTGGGCGTGCCGGGGGCCAGGGATTCGAAACGGTGGCCGCTGCCCTTGCCGCCGGCCTCGGCCACGGTTTCCACCAGGGTATTCCAGGCATTGCAGGCGGAACACTGGCCCTGCCATTTGGGGGACTGGGCACCGCATTCGGTGCAGGTATAGATGCTTTTCGTCTTCGCCATGATGGGCGGGAGGATACACCAGGGCGGCGGCGATCAGGATTCCGGGGCCGGCTGGGGCGGCCGGGCCAGCACCCAGCGGTTCTTGCCGGCCCGCTTGGCCTCGTACATGGCGCCGTCGGCGGCCTGCACCAGCATGTCGGGGCTGGCGTAGGCCTGGTGGAACAGGGCCACGCCGATGCTGGCGCTGACCTGGCAGCGCTGGCCCAGGATATCGAAGGGCTGCACCAGGGCCTCCAGCACCTTGTTGGCGGCAGTCACCGCATCCTCGTCCTGGCGCACCCCGTGCAGCAGCACGGTGAATTCGTCGCCGCCCATGCGCGCCGCCGTGTCGGACTGGCGCAGGGTCTGTTTAAGGCGGTAGGCGAAGGCCGCCAGCAGCAGGTCGCCGGCCTGGTGGCCCTGGCTGTCGTTCACCGCCTTGAAGCCGTCCAGGTCCAGCACCAGCACCGCCAGGCCTTCCTGGTAGCGCTGGGCGCGGAAGAAGGCCTGCTGCAGGCGGTCGAAGAACAGGGTGCGGTTGGGCAGGTCGGTGAGCAGGTCGAAGTGGGCCAGGTGTTCCAGGCGCTGCTCGATGCGCTTGCGTTCGGAAATGTCGTGCTTGATGGCGACGTAGCGCACCACGGCGCCCTGCTCGTTCTTCACCGGGGCGATGGTGAGCAGCTCGTGGTAGAGCATGCCGTCCTTGCGCCGGTTCACCACCTCGCCGCGCCAGGGGTTGCCGGAGGTGATGGTGCCCCACAGCTGGCGGTAGAAATCCGCATCATGCACCCCGCTCTTGAAGCGGGAAGTGCGCTGGCCGAGGACCTCCTCCAGGCTGTAGCCGGTCATGTCGCAGAAGGCCGGGTTGGCGTATTCCACCACGCCGTTGGCGTCGGTGATGATGACCCCCTCCGCCGCCGCATCCACGGCCACGCTGCGGGACTGCAGTTCCTGGCGCAGTTTGCGCTCGGCGGTGATGTCCCGGGTGATGCCGAGCAGGCCGGTGAGGTGCCCCTCGTCGTCCCGCAGCACATTGACGATGGCGTCGGTCCACACGGTGGAGCCGTCCTTGCAGGGCTGTTCCAACTCCCAGTGGTGCTTCAGCACCTGGCCGGTGCGCAGCAGGTAAGCGAAGCCCTCCGCCGCCTGGGACATGGAATCCGGCGTCAGGGCCTCGGCCATGGACTGTTGCAGCACCTCCTCCGGGGTGTAGCCCCGCAGCCGTTCCACCGACGGGCTGATGTAGGTGAAGCGGCCGTTGAGGTCCATGGTCCAGATGACGTCGTAAGCTGACTCGGCCAGTGTGCGGAAACGCTGCTCGCTCTGGCCCAGGGCCATCTCCGTGCGCTTGCGCTGGGTGATGTCGTGGAAGGAGAGGACGATGGCCTCCCGCCCCTCGAAGTCGATGCAGGCAGCCGACATCAGCACCCACACCGGCTTGCCCTCCAGTCCCTGCAGTTGCACCTCGAAGCCCAGCCAGCGGCCGCCGCGGCGGTGCAGCTCGTCCACCATCTGCTGGCGCTGTTCCGGGTTGCGCCAGAAGCCCTGGGCCGGCCGGCCGACGACGTCGTGACGGGAGACGCCGTAGTACTCCTCGGCGCAGCGGTTGATGTAGAGCAGTTCGCCGTCGGCTTCGGGACGGGTCACCGCCACCGGGAAAGGCGCCTCCTCCATCAGTCCCAGGCAGTTCCTGGCGCTGCGGCGCAGGCGGCGCATGTAGCGGCGCACCAGCACCACCACCAGGGCGACGGCGACCAGGGCCCCCATGCCGGCGGCGAACCACAGGCTGGACTGGCTACCGCTGCCAGCGTTGCCACCCTCGCCCGCGTAGAGCAGGTCATCCAGGGACAGGTCCCGGGGCAGCAATCCCAGGTCGGCGTAGGTGTCGGCCATGTGGCGCCAGCGGCCAACATGGAAATAGCCCGGCTCCACCAGCTGGGCCTGGACCAAAGGCACCATCTGCTCCGCCTCGAAGGCCAGGTGGTCCCGGCTGTGGCGCCGGCCGTAATGCTTGAGGATGTAGTCGATGACCTCCTGGGGATGGGCCATGGCATAGCTCCAGCCCTTGAGGCTGGCGGCGCGGAAGGCCTTGAGCCGCTCCGGATGCTGGCGCAGTTCAGCCTGGGTGGAGAACAGGTTGTCGCCGTAGAAATCCAGGCCGCTCGATTCTGGCGTGAACACCACCACCCGCTCGCCCTGCTTGCGCAGTTCGTAGAGTTCGTCGGTGCGGTAGATGGAAAGGGCGTCCACCCGGCCGTCCAGCAGGTCCTGCACGGTCTGGCTGTGGGGCTCCAGGGCCAGGCTGTCCGTATCCACCCGCTCCCGGCCCAGGTAGCCGAGCAGTTCGTTGGCCCCCGGCTCGATCATCACCTTCTTGCCGTTGAGGTCGTGGATGTTGCGGATGCCGGCGGCCCGGCGGGCGGCGATGGCCAGGGGCGAATGCTGGAAGATCACCGCCAGCACCAGCACCGGGGCGCCCCGGTGGTAATGCACCAGCAGGTCGCTGGTGCCGACGCCGTACTGGGCCTTGCCCTCCAGCACCGCCTGCACCGCATCCTGGCCCGGCTCCGCTTCCCGGATATCCACCGCTAGGCCCGCCTCCCGGTAGTAACCCTGCATCTGGGCGGCGTAGTAGCCGGCGAACTGGAACTGGTGGCGCCAGCGCAGTTGCAGCGTCACATTTTCTAGGGCCTGGGCCGGCGCGGCCGGCAGGATGAGGAGCAGAAACGCCAGACAGGCGGAAAGATGCCGGCATAGCGGCAAGAGCGGACGGCTGGACGGCGAATGGCGCAAGACGGCTCCCCAGGGGCGGGCCGGAAAAAATGGCCCGGATCAACCCCAAATTCTAGGCTGGGAGCGGAAAAATGAGCGTGACACAGGTCGCACCGGGGCAAAAAAGCCGCCGGCGCTTGCCTGGCCTAGTTGCCGATCCAGCGCACCGGCACCCGGGGCGCCAGGGCGCAGAAAAGCTCGTAGCTGATGGTGCCGGCGGCGGCGGCCACCGCATCGGCCGGCAGGCCCTTGCCCCACAGGGTGACGGGGGAGCCGACACCGGCCTGGGGCAGATCGGTGAGATCGCAGAACAGCATGTCCATGGAAACGCGCCCTGCCGTCACCGTGGGCCGGCCATCCACCAGGATCGGCGTGCCGGGCGGCGCATGGCGCGGGTAGCCGTCGGCATAGCCGCAGGCGACGATGCCGATGCGGCTGGGCCGGGTCGCCTCGAAGATGCCGCCGTAGCCCACCCGCTCCCCGGGGGCCACCTCCTGCACCGCCAGGATTTCGCTTTCCAGGGTCATCACCGGCTTCAGGCCCAGTTCCTCGGCGCTGACCTCGGCAAAGGGACTGCCGCCGTAGAGCAGGATGCCGGGGCGGGCCCAGCCCTGCACCGCCTCCTTGTGCCGCAGCAGGGCCGCCGAATTGGCCAGGGACACCTCGCCCTGCCAGCCGGCGGTCCAGGCGCGGAAGCGCTCCAGCTGCCAATCCACGCCCCGGGCCCCGTCGGCCTCGGCGAAGTGGGTCATGTAGGTCACCGGGCCGATGGCCCGGCTGCGGGCGAGAAAGGCCTGGGCAGCCGGCCAGGTCTGCGCGGTGAAGCCGAGGCGGTGCATGCCGGTATTGAACTTGATGAACACCGGCAGCTTCACCGGCAGGCCGGCGGCCTCGAAGGCTTCCAGCTGTTCCAGGCGGTGCACTGCGGGAATGATGCCCAGCTCGGCCACCGCCTCCAGGTCTTCCGGCTGGAAGAAGCCTTCCAGCAGCAGGATCGGCTCCCGAATGCCGGCTTCCCGCAATTTCGCCGCCTCGCTCAGGTCCAGCAGGGCAAAGCCGTCGGTGAGACCGGCCAGGGCCTGGGCCACCGGCAGCATGCCATGGCCGTAGGCATTGGCCTTGATCACGGCGAACAGGCGGGCGGGACCGGCAACACCCTGATCGGCATGTTGGCGGGCCACGGCGAGATTGTGCTTGAGCGCCCCCAGATCGATGGTGGCGCGGATGGGACGGGGCATGGGCGGGAACGGTGATGGATGAAGAAGATGGCGCGCCGCGGGCGGGCGCAGGCGGCCATATTACGCCAAGGCGGCGCCGGAGGGAAAAGACGCCACCAGGCGCCCCCCCCTGCCGGCACCGCCTCAGGCGGCGTATTCCTGCAGCTTGCGGCGGGCGAAATCGACGAAGGAAGTGACCAGCTTGGAGCGGAACTTCTCCTTCGGCGTCACCAGGGACAGGGGCCGGGTCAGCCGGGGCGAGAGGGGAATGGCCACCAGATGCTGCAGCTGCAGTTCCTTGTGGAAACTGGCCCGGGAGACGATGGCCACGCCCAGGCCGGTGCTGACCACGCCCTTGAGGGCCTCGGGGCTGCCCAGTTCCATCAGCACCTTGAGGCTGGCCGGGTCCACCCCGGCCTGGCGGAAGTAGTTGTCGGTCACCTCCCGGGTGCCCGAACCCGGTTCCCGGGCGATGAAGGCGTGGTCCCGGAGCATGGCCGGGGTGATGGCCGACTCCCGGGCCAGGGGATGGCTGGGGGAGCAGATCACCTGCAACTCGTCGTCGCAACAGGTTTCGGCCTGCAGTTGGGGCAGGTGCTCGATGGCCTCGGTGATGCCCAGGTCCAGGGAATGCTCGGCCACCCGGTTCTCGATGGTTTCCGAATTGCCCACCACCAGCCGGGCCCGTACGTTGGGATAGAGGGCATTGAACTCCCCCAGCACCCGGGGCAACATGAATTCGGCGATGGTGATGCTGGCCCCCACCAGCAGTGGGCCCCGCATCTGGCCGGTCATTTCCGCCAGGCGGGCCTCCAGGTCGGCGTATTCGCCGAGGATGCGGTCGGCGTACTCCAGGGCCAGCTCACCGGCTGGGGTGAGGGAAATGCGGCCGTGGCCCCGGTCGAAGAGGCGGGTGTTGAAGTGCTCTTCCAGCTGCTTGATCTGGAAGGTGACCGCGGGCTGGGTCATGTAAAGGGTCTCCGCCGCCTTGGTAAAGCTCAGTTGCTTGGCAACGGCATGGAACACCTGCAGGCGGCGATCGGCCATAAGTGGGGAACCTCCCTGAATTTATGGGGGTTATTCAAACATAAAGCCCGTTCCGGCGGAAGCCGCCAAAGGCCCGTCCCACGGGCATTCACCCCACTTTCATCACAAAGTTAAGCCTTTCGTGGTATAAACCTTCGCCCAACAAGACCTATTCGACGCGAGACACTCCATCGCCCGCTGCCCGGGGCGACCTACCTGATGCAGATCGGCTTTTACATCATCATGGCGGCGCAGTTTTTCTCTGCGCTGGCCGACAATGCCCTGCTCATCGCCGCCATCTACGCCCTGCGCGAGATGCAGGCGCCTGATGCCTATGCACCGCTGCTGAAGCTCTTCTTCACCGTCTCCTACGTCCTCCTGGCGGCCTTCGTCGGCGCCTTCGCCGACTCCATGCCCAAGTGGCGGGTGATGTTCATCAGCAACGGCATCAAGATCTTCGGCTGCGCCCTCATGTTCTTCCACGTCCATCCCCTGGCGGCCTACGCCGTGGTGGGCCTGGGCGCCGCCGCCTACTCGCCGGCCAAGTACGGCATCCTCACCGAGTACCTGCCCCACCGCCTGCTGGTCCTGGCCAACGGCTGGATCGAAGGCCTCACCGTGGGCGCCATCATCCTCGGCACGGTCCTCGGCGGCGCCCTGATCCAGCCCAAGATATCGGCCATGCTGCTCGGCTTCGACCTGCCCTTCGTCGATACCCCCATCGACACGGTGGTGGAAATGGCCCTCTGCGTGGTGGGCCTGCTCTACCTGATCGCCGCCGTCTTCAATCTCTACATCCCGGACACCGGGGTCGATCACAAGCCCCTGAAAAAGAATCCCTGGTACCTGCTGCACGAGTTCGGCCACTGTCTGGCCCTCTTGTGGCGGGACCGCCTGGGGCAGATTTCCCTGGCCGTCACCACCCTCTTCTGGGGCGCCGGCGCCACCCTGCAATTCATCGTCATCAAGTGGGCCGAGGCGGCCCTGCACCTGGACCTGTCCAAGTCCTCCATGCTGCAGGGCGTGGTGGCCCTGGGCGTCGCCGTGGGCGCCGCCGTGGCCGCCAAGTTCATCACCCTGCGCAAGTCGATCCGGGTCATTCCCCTGGGCATCGCCATGGGCATCATCGTCATCGGCATGAATTTCGTGCGGGACTTCTGGGTCGCCGTGCCTCTGCTGATCCTCATCGGCGCCCTCTCCGGCTTCTTCGTGGTGCCCATGAACGCCCTGCTGCAGCACCGGGGCCACATCCTCATGGGGGCCGGCCATTCCATCGCCGTGCAGAACTTCAACGAGAACCTCTCCATCCTCATCATGACCGGCCTCTACGCCGCCATGATCAAGGCCGACTTCTCCATCTACACCGTCATCACCCTGTTCGGCCTCTTCGTCGCCGCCGCCATGTGGCTGGTGCGCCGGCGCCACCAGGCCAACCAGCGGGAACGGGACGACGTCATCCACCTGGACGACTGCAACGCCCACTGAGCCCGGGCGCGGGCCTCAGAGCATCAGGGGCGCGTCGGGCAGTTCGTTGGGATTGGCCTGCAGGGCCGGGAAGTGCCGTTGCAGCACCGCCGTGATGTCGTCGATGGCCGCCAGACAGCCGGCCTCGAATTCTCCCCGGGCGAAAGCCGCCTCCATCCTGTGGCACACCTCCTCCCAGAAATGGGCCTCCACCCGGGCGTTAATGCCCCGGTCGGCGACGATTTCCACCTGCCGGTCGAGCAGGTCCAGATAGATCAGCACGCCGCTGTTATGCACCGTGTCCCACACCCGCAGGTCGGAAAAGAGGGCCAGGGCGCGGGCCCGGCAGCCCTCGGGCCGCAGGGCATAGCCCAGGGGCAGGCAGCCTTCCAGGACGAAGCGCAGCTCACCTTCGTGGCGCTGTTCGGAGGCAGCAATGGCGGCCTCGATACGGGTCAGGGACTCCCGCGGGAAAGGACGCCGGGCCAGCCATTCGGGCACCAGCAGATAGCGCAGGAAGCGCCCCAGATCGGATGCTTGCATCACCATCTCCCGGAGGCGCCGCCGCCTCCAAAACCGCCGCCACCGCCGGAGAATCCCCCGCCGCCGCTCCAGCCCCCACCTCCGCCGCCGCCGACAAAGCCGCTGCCGCCGACGAGGATGAAGAGGAACACCACGATGCCGATGCCGGCCACGCCGAACAGGCTGGCGCCCATGAAGCCGGCCACCACGGCCGCCACGCCGCCGCAGGCGCCGGCCGCCAGCAGACGCCCGAAGAGGGCCCGCAGCACATTGCCGGCCACCACGGCGACCATGAAAATAGGGAAGAGCAGGTCCACGTTGAGGTCGCCGCCGCCATGGTCGGCCGCCGGCGCCGGCAGGGGCTCGCCGCCGATCACCGCCAGCAGCCGCTCCACCCCGGCCCCGATGCCGCCGGCCATGTCGCCGGCCCGGAAGCGGGGCACGATGCTCTCTTCGATGATGCGCTTGGCCACCACGTCCGGCACCGCACCTTCCAGGCCGTAACCCACCTCGATGCGCACTTCCCGATCGTTCTTGGCCACCAGCAGGATGAGGCCGTCGTCCACACCCTTGCGCCCCAGTTTCCAGGCTTCGGCGACGCGGATGCCGTACTGCTCGATGCTCTCCGGCCGCACCGTGGGCACCAGCAAGACGCCGACCTGGGCGCCCTTTTCCCGCTCGAAGGCGGCCAGACGGCTTTCCAGGGACTGGCGCTGGGCTTCGCTAAGGGTGCCGGTGAGGTCCGTCACCCGGGCCTTCAGGGCCGGCACCGGCACCTGGGCCCAGGCCGCCGTCAGGCCGCCCAGGCAAAAGAGCAGCAGCAACCGGCAGAAGCAGCGCAGGAAGGCCATGACCG
Organism: Azospira sp. I09; assembly: GCF_009177135.1. Lineage (NCBI taxonomy): Bacteria > Pseudomonadati > Pseudomonadota > Betaproteobacteria > Rhodocyclales > Rhodocyclaceae > Azospira > Azospira sp. I09. The sequence goes on from NZ_AP021844.1 coordinate 861,894, forward strand.
ACGCGGCTTACTTGGCCGGAGTGGCGCCGAAATCCACCTTGGGCGCGGTGGAGATGGCCTGTTCGTTTTCCACCGAGAAATTGGCCTTGGGCTGGTAACCGAAGGCCATGGCGGTGAGGTTGTTGGGGAAGCTGCGCACCGCCACGTTGTATTCCTGGATGGCCTTGATGTAGCGGTTGCGGGCCACGGCGATGCGGTTCTCGGTGCCTTCCAGCTGGGCCTGGAGGTCGCGGAAGCCGGCGTCGGCCTTCAGCTGGGGATAGTTCTCGCTGACCACCAGCAGGCGCGACAGGGCCGAGGACAGTTCCCCCTGGGCCTGCTGGAAGCGGGCCAGGGCCTGGGGATCGTTGGCCAGCTCCGGCGTCGCCTGGATGCTGCCCACCTTGGCCCGGGCGGCGGTGACTTCGGTCAGCACCTTTTCCTCGTGGGCGGCGTAGCCCTTCACCGTATTCACCAGATTGGGCACCAGGTCGGCGCGGCGCTGGTACTGGTTGAGCACTTCGGACCAGGCGGCCTTGGACTGCTCGTCCAGGGACTGGAAGGTGTTGTAGCCGCAACCGCTGAGCAGGGCGGCGACCAGGGAAATGAGGGCTAGCAGGCGCAGGGACATGGGGACTCTCCTCGATTTGGCGGGATCAGCGCATGAAGATGGGGCATGGTAACGCAAAGAACAAGGGCATGGCCGCCGCAGCCGACGTAACGGCGAGGCGCAACGGGCATGCCCTGGAAGGCAGAAGGGACGCACATCTCCAGCATGCCATGGCGGAGAATGGCGCCCCTATTGGCTTCCAGGCCGCCAGATGGGCGGGATCAGCCCCCGGCCTGGCGCCGGGCGTCGGCCAGCAGGCGCCGGGCGAAGCACAGGTCTTCCCAGGCCCGGGCCTTGTCCGTGAGATTGCGCAGCAGATAGGCCGGATGGTAGGTCACCACCACCGGGATCGGCCGGCCGTTGAGCAGGTATTCGTGGGGCCGGCCCCGCAGGGAGGCCAGGGGCCGCTCCTGGGCCAGCACGCTGTGCACCGCGGCGCGGCCGAGGAGGACGATCAGCTTGGGTTGCAGCAGCTCGATCTGGCGCTGCAGATAGGGGCGGCAGGTATCCATCTCCGCCGCCTCCGGTGTGCGGTTGCCCGGCGGCCGGCATTTCACCGCATTGCCGATGTAGACGCCCCGGCCCCGCTGCAGGTCGATGGCGGCCAGCATGGCATCGAGCAGCTTGCCGGCCTGGCCGACGAAGGGCTCGCCCTGCTCATCCTCGTCCGCACCGGGGCCTTCGCCGATGAACATCCAGTCCGGCTGCTGCCGATCACCGACGCCGAGCACCGCCTGCTTGCGCTGCTGGCACAGGGCGCAGGCCTGACAGGCGGCGACCGCGTCCTGCAACTCGTCCCAGCCCATATTGCCCAGGCTGCCGGCCGGCAGGGGCGTCCGGGGCGCCGGCGCCGCACCGGAGAAGGCCGCGGCAGCGGCCGGCGGCAAAATCAGGGACGGCCGCGGCGAACGGGGAGCTTCGGCCACAGGTGCTGCGGCCGCGGCGGACTCGGGCGGGGCGACGGCATCCATCGCCTCGGCCCCCTCCTCCGCCTGGCCGCGCAGGACCCACAGGGGGGTCAGCCCCATTTCATGCAGGATTTCCAGATTGCCCATGGGCCCCTCGCCGTTATGGTTCATGCCGCGATCTCCCCCAGCTCCCGGCGCAGCACCAGGGCATCCTCCCGCCCCTCGACGGCCGGGTAATAACCCTTGCGCCGGCCGATCACCTGGAAACCGTAATTTTCATAGAGGGCCAGGGCCTTGGCGTTGGAGGGACGCACCTCCAGCAGCATGGTGACGGCGCCGCCGTGGCGCGACACCTCCATGGCGAAGCGCAGCAGCCGAGCGCCGTAGCCCCGGCCCTGGCGCTCGGAGGCGACGCTGATGTTGAGCAGGTGGGTCTCGTCCAGGGAGGGCATGAGCACCATGTAGCCCACCAGGGCGCCGCCCTCCCGGGCCACCCAGCAGCTGTAGCCGGCCTTCATGGAGTCGGCGAAATTGCCCTGGGTCCAGGGATGGGAATAGACCCGGTTTTCGATTTCCATGACATGGGCCAGGTCCTTGCCGTTCATGGGCAGGAACTCCAGGGGAGCCAGTTCGGCGGCCAGGGCGGAAAGGGAGCGCATGGGTCAGGCCTTGCCACCCTGGGCCAGGCGCTCGGCCACGGTCAGGGCGACCTTGTCGCGGATGTAGAGGGGAGCCGCCAGGGCCGGGTCCAGGCCTTCGCCCCGGGCCAGCCGGGGCGCCGCCAGCCGGGCCACCGCCGCTGCCGTCGGCACCCGTTGCCCGCCCAGGGGCCAGGCAGCCAGGCGTTGGCTCAGGGCCGGGTAGGCCGGTACGCCGTTGCCGCATACCGCCCAGTCTCCGGCAGCAGGCAGGGGCGCCTCTGCCGGCAGGCAGACGGTGATGGCGCCCTGCAGTTCCAAAACCTCACCCACCCGGCGGTAGGCGCCGCAATAGACTTCGTTCATGCGGGCATCCAGATAGACCGCTACCTGGGGGCTGCCGTCGGCATAGGCCATGGCCTCCAGGGTCACCACCGGCAGCACCGGCCGGTCGATGGCCACCGCCAGGCCCTGGGCCACGCCGCAGGCCACCCGCAGGCCGGTGAAGGCGCCCGGGCCGGCGCCGAAGGCGATGCCGTCCAGGTCCGCCATGGCCAGGCCAGCTTCGGCCATCATGGCGCGCACCAGGGGCAAGAGGGTCAGGGAGCTTTGCTCACCGGCGGGACATTCCCGGGAGAGGAGGACGCCGTCGCGCCAGAGGGCGACGGACCCCTGGTCGGTGGCGGTTTCGAGGGCCAGCAGATTCATGGGGAGCGATTTTAACCCAGGCCCGGCCCTTCCCCGCCCCGGCATTGGGGTCGGCAAAAAAAAGGCGAAAAAAAGCGTGTCAAGACTTGACTTATGCACAAACAGCCCGCCCCTTGGCCCGGGGAGCCGCTTTCCGGCCACGATGACAGGCGGGAGCCAGTACCGACGTTGTATCTATTTGTTTTTATTGAAATTACCGGCAAAGCCGTTTTTTTGGGCAGAGTAAGAAAAATCCTTATCCCCGGGCTACTTAGGCCATCTGTCCGGCAATAACCCACAAAGTTATCCACAGCTTGTGTGAACAAGTCCGCAAGTACCGGGTGGATCAGGATTTTTTATCGACGACGGGCTCACAACCCGTCCCGTGGCCGGATGGCCGCTCAGGGATGACGGGGAGAGCGGGGTGCCGGCGGCAGCCCTTCCGGGTACAGGGGACGGCGCTCTTCCCGGGGGTAGAACTCCCGTCCGGCCTCGTGCACGTCCCGCCGCAGGCGCTGCCGCTCTTCCGGCGACAGGCGCCGCCGCTCCTCACCCGGCGCAAAACCGGGAGGCCCCTCCTCCCGCTCGGCCTGGCGGGAATTGAGCCACTGGCGCCGGGCTTCCCGCCGCTCTTCCTTGCTCAGGCGGGCGTGGGGGTCCTCCGCCCGCTCCATGCGCAGGCCGCCTTCGGCCTGGGCCAGCAGGCGCGGCTCCTCCGGCCGGGCCCAGAGGGAGGCGGCAGAGAGCAGCAGGAGAGCGGAGAGGAACAGTCGTTTCATATGCACCATGGAATCACTACAACCGGCAACGTCGCCGTCACGGCGGGAAAGCCCGCGCAACCCCGGAGCCCGGGCCGGCGACGGCGCACAGTGTGCCCAAATTGCCGGGCCGCTTCCAGAGCGGCAGCCACGACGCCATCCTAACGCCTGGATGCAAGCCCGGCCCCGTCTGGATGTAAGGCCGGCCCACGGCTTTGTAAATAATTGTTTCCCCAGCCCCGGTCAGCAACGCGGCGTAACGACTTGGCCCCCGTCGGGCCCGGCGGAGCTCTGTTGCCGGGGCACGGAACCGGTTAGCATTGCCAGCCATGAGCGAAAACAAACAACGCATTCTCGTCGTGGACGACGACCAGCGCCTGCGGGACCTGCTGCTGCGCTACCTGGGCGAACAGGGCTTCGTCGTCAAGACGGCGGAAAACGCCCCGGCCATGGACAAGCTGCTGGCCCGGGAGACCTTCGACCTGCTGGTGCTGGACCTGATGCTGCCCGGCGAGGACGGCCTCTCCATCTGCCGCCGCCTGCGGGCCGCCGACCCGCACCAGGCGGTGCTCATGCTCACCGCCAAGGGCGACGAGATCGACCGCATCGTCGGTCTGGAAATGGGCGCCGACGACTACCTGCCCAAGCCCTTCAACCCCCGCGAGCTGGTGGCCCGCATCCATGCGGTGCTGCGCCGCCGCGCCCTGCCGCCGCCGGGCTCCCCGGTGGAGGCCGAAGGCACGGTGCAGGTGGGCGAGATCAGCATCGACCTGGCCACCCGCCGCCTCACCCGGGGCGCCGAGGGCGAGGCGGTGATGCTCACCACCGGGGAATTCGCCGTGCTCAAGGTGCTGCTGCAGCACCCGCGCCAGCCCCTTTCCCGGGACCGCCTGATGAGCCTGGCCCGGGGCCGGGAACAGGGCCCCTTCGACCGGGCCATCGACGTGCAGATTTCCCGCCTGCGCAAGCTGATCGAGCCGGATCCCCAGACCCCGCGCTACATCCAGACCGTCTGGGGCTTCGGCTACGTGTTCGTGCCGGACGGCCAGGGCACCGCTGCCTGAGCCCCCGCCGGCCATGAAACTGCCGCGCCCCCTGCAGCGCCTGCTGCCCCGCACCCTGCTGGTGCGGGCCTTCATCCTGGTGGCGGTGCTGCTGCTGGTCTCCGTCTCGGTCTGGGTCGCCCTGTTCCGGGCCGCCGAGCGGGAACCCCGGGCCCGCCAGCTGGCCCAGCTCACCGCCAGCGTCGCCAACATCACCCGGGCCGCCCTGCTCAGCGCCGACCCGGTGCTGCGCCGCGACCTGCTGCGGGAACTGTCGGAACGGGAAGGCCTGCGCCTCTACCCGGCGGAAGAGCAGGACCGGGTCACGCCCCTGCCCGACCGGGAGTTCTTCACCATTTTCCAGCGCGAAGCCTTCCAGCTGATGGGCCCCCAGGCCAGCTTCGCCATCGCCGTAAACGACCAGCCCGGCTTCTGGATCCGCTTTTCCATGGAGGAAGGGGACGATTACTGGCTGGTGCTGCCGCGGGAGCGCACCGAGCGCAATCCGACCTGGCAGTGGCTGGGCTGGGGCGCCGTCTCTCTGGTGCTGTCTCTGGTGGTGGCCTGGCTCATCGTCGCCCGCATCGCCCGCCCCCTGAAGATCATGGCCCGGGCCGCCCGGGCCGTGGGCCGCGGCGAACGGCCGGCAGCCCTGGCCGAAGAAGGGGCCGAGGAAGTGCGCCTGCTGGCCCGGGCCATGAACCAGATGTCCGCCGACCTGGCCCGCCTGGAAAGCGAACGGGCCCTGGTGCTGGCCGGCATCTCCCACGATCTGCGCACCCCCCTGGCGCGCATGCGCCTGGCGGCGGAAATGGGGGTGGAGGACGAAAGCCTGCGGGCCGGCATGAACGACGACATCACCCAGATGGACGGCATCATCGGCCAGTTCCTCGACTACGCCCGGGGCGAGGAGCAGGAGCCGGAAGAAAGCGCCGATCCCAACCAGTTGCTGGCCACCCTGGCCCGCCGCTGCCAGGAGCGGCAGGAACCGGTGCAACTGCAGACATCGCCCCTGCCGCCCCTGCGGCTACGCCCCCGGGCCCTGGAACGGGCCCTGACCAATCTCATCGGCAACGCCCGCAAATACGGCGGCGGCGACATCACCCTGACCTCCGGCATCGCCGACGGCCAGGCCTTCCTCGCCGTGCTGGACCGGGGACCGGGCATTCCCCCCGCCGAAGTGGAACGGCTGAAGCGCCCCTTCACCCGCCTCGAGGCCGCCCGCAGCGACACCACCGGCACCGGCCTGGGCCTGGCCATCGTCGAACGCATCGCCCGCCTGCACGGCGGCCGCCTGGAGTTGTCGCCCCGGGAGGGCGGCGGCCTGGCCGCCCGCCTGCTGCTGCCCCTGCCCCCCGCCTGAGTCCATGGGACGCCTTTCTCCACGCCCCCTGGCCGGGCGCGCCCTGGGCACGGCCCTCTTCGGCATGGCCTGCCTGACAGCCTTGTGGTTGCTGGCTCCCCAGGGCATCCCGGCCTGGGACCGGGCCCTGCTCGACCTTTTCGCCCAGATCCGCAGCCCCCTGCTGGACCGGGCCATGGGCAGCCTCACCTGGCTCGGTTCCCTCTGGCTGCTGCTGCCGGCCAGCCTGTTGCTGGGCCTCCTGGCGCACCGCCGTCGGCCCCGGGCCTGGCTGCCGGCCGCCGCCCTGGGCCTTGCCATCGGCATCGGCTACCTGGCCAAGAGCTTCATCCAGCGCCCCCGACCCGACCTCTACCCGGCCCTGGACGGCCTCGCCACCCACGCCTCCTTCCCCAGCCTGCACAGCGCCCAGGCCCTGGCCTTCGGCATCGCCCTCGGCCTCCTGCTGCAACGCTCCTGGGTCCTGGCGGCGGCAGCCGTGCTGGGGCTGGCAGTGGGCGTCTCCCGCCTCTACCTGCAGGTGCATTTCCCCAGCGACGTGCTGGCCGGCGCCCTCCTCGGCGGCCTCACCGCCCTGGTCCTGGACCGGCTGTGGCATCCGGCGGCGGCGCAGACGACCCGCACCGGACAAGACGACGGCATACAAATCCGGTAGCCTGCAGGCCTGCGGGAACGCCCGTTCCCTCACCGATCAAGTTTTTGCAGGAGCTTGCCCCGATGTACAACGACGAGGATCTGGCGGCCGCCGTGCGCGACGGCGTGCTCAGCCAGGAGGCGGTGGATGCCTTCCAGGCCTATATGGTGCAGGGCCGGCCCCTGCCGGTGGTGGATGAGGAGCACTTCCGCCTGGTCAGCGGCTTCAACGACATTTTCGTGGTCATCGCCTGCCTGCTGCTCCTGGCCGCCCTCGGCTGGCTCGGCAGCCGCGTCCATGACGGCGCCGGCCCCCTGCTGGTGGCCGCCACGGCCTGGGGCCTGGCCGAGTTCTTCACCCGCCAGCGGCGCCTGGCCCTGCCCTCCATCGTGCTTCTGCTGGCTTTCGTCGGCGGCCTGGTGGGCATGACCGTGGCCGTGCTGCGGCCCCTGGACAGCGTTTCCCTGCCCCTGGCGGGGCTCCTCGGCGGCCTCGGCGCCTGGCTGCACTGGCGGCGTTTCCGCGTGCCCATCACCGTCGCCGCCGGCGCCGCCGCGGTGGCCGGCACCCTGCTGGCCATGCTCTTCCTCAAATCAACGCTGGCCCGGGAATGGTATGCCCCCATCACCTTCGTCGCCGGCACGGCGGTGTTCGCCCTGGCCATGGCCTGGGACACGGCCGATCCGCAGCGCAAGACCCGCCGCGCCGACGTGGCCTTCTGGCTGCACCTGCTGGCGGCGCCCCTGCTGGTTCATCCCATTTTCACGTCGCTGCAGATGTTCTCCCGGGAGGCCACCCTGGTTCAGGCCGCCGCGGCGCTTCTCATCTACGCCCTGCTGGGACTGCTGTCCCTGGCCATCGACCGGCGCGCCCTGATGGTGTCGGCCCTGGCCTATCTGCTCTACGCCTTCACCGCCCTGCTGAAGAACCTGGGCATGGTCAGCCTCAGCTTCGCCTTCACCGCCCTCTGCATCGGCGCCGCCCTGCTCCTGCTCTCGGCCTTCTGGCATACCTGCCGCAGCCGCGTCGTCAGCGTCCTGCCAGCCCCCTGGCAAGAGCGTCTGCCGCCGCTGCACTGAGGGCGGCCTGAGTGGCGGCTGCGGCCTACAGATCGCAGCCGTGGGGGCAGACGTAGCCCGCCAGCTGCTCCACGTCCTTCACCTGCAGGCGGTTGCCCTCCTGGGTGATGAGGCCCCGTTCGGTCAGGTCCCGCAGGGCCCGGGAGAGATGGGTCTGGCTTATGCTGAGGCGGGAGGCCAGATTCTTTTTCGGCACCGGGATGGCCAGGCTGAGGGAATCCTTGAGGGTCAGGCGGGAGGTCTCGAAGCCGCAGATCAGGTAGCAGGCCAGGCGCTGCACGGCGGTCTTGGAATAGAAGGTGACCACGTCGGCGTAGAGCAGGCAGATGCGCTCGGACACCAGTTCCAGGAAGCGCTGGGCGAAAGGCCAGGATTCGTCCATCCAGGCCAGCACCTCGGCCGGGGGAATGCGCAGCATCACCGTCGGCGTCAGGCTGCGGGCCCAGTAGTTGATGGCTTTCTGGTCGCTGACGGTCTCTTCCGCCAGGGTTTCCCCCGACTTGATGAAGTGCAGCACCTTCTCTTCCCCTTCGGCGTTGCAGAAGAAGATTTCGACGGAGCCGTGCACCAGGATGTAGAGCCCCGGGGAGCGGGTGCCCCGCTCCAGGAAGCAGCAGTCCTCCGGCACCTGCAGCCGGTTCTCGGGACGGTTCAGGATATCGTTGAAGCGCTCGCTCTCCTCCAGTCCGGCAAAGAGGCGGGAGGACTTGAGCAGGGCGATTTCATGGGGAGTGAAGGACACAGGGGAGTCCAGACCGACGGTGGGTGACTCCCCTAAGCTACGCCGCCCCCGGCGGCGAATCCTTGATTTTGGCTAAACCCGGGGGCATAAGCGCCCCGGGTGCGGCAGCCCTTCAGATGTTGAGGGCGGTGCACACATCCTCGAACTGGTCTTCCACCGTCGCCAGCATCTGCTTGAAACGGCCCCAGTCGATGCCGAGCCGGTTCCAGGCCACGGCGGAGAGGGGCGGCACCAGTTCATCCTCCCGGGGGCACAGGTCCAGGGCATGGGCCATGACGTCGGCCACATGGACGACACCGGCGAGGGAATCGGCGGTGGCCTCCTCCGGAGCGTGGTGATGGGCCACCGCCGCCTGGATGGAAGGGGCGAAGTGCCAGCGTTCGGCCAGGGCCTGGCCCACCTGGGCATGGTCCAGGCCCAGCACGTCCCGTTCGGCGGTGAGGAGGAAGCAGTCGTGCTTCTTCTGGTAGGCCAGGGCCTCCCGGTACTCGTCGGGGAAACAGGTGACCAGCACCAGGCGGCCGATATCGTGCAGCAGGCCGGCGGTGAAGGCACCGTCCTCGGAGACGCCGGCCTCCGCCGCCAGGGTGCGGGCGCACAGGGCCACACCGACGCAGTGCTGCCAGAACAGGCGCTGGTCGAACCAGCTGTGGCGGGACTGGGCAAAGGCGCCGGTGACGGCGGCGGCGGCCACCAGGGAGCGGATCTGGCGCAGGCCCAGGATCACGGTGGCGTCCTGGATGCTGGCCACCTTGCTCTGCAGGCCGTAGAAGGGGGAATTGGCCACCTTCAGGGCCTTGGCCGCCAGGGCCTGGTCCAGGGCGATCTTGTTGGCCAGCTCGTCCGCATTGACGTCGTCCTTGTCGGCCGACTGCAGCAGTTCGATCACCACCGCCGGCAGGGACGGCAGCTGACGCACCGCCTCCACCACCTGTTGCGCTTGCAGGGTCTTCATTGGGGGCGCTCCTGGCGGTATTCCAGCATCAGGCGCAGCAACTCCTGGGAGGCCGGGTCGCCGGCCTGGCGGAACAGGTGCTGCAGGCGCAGCCGGGAAGCCTCCCGGCGGGCCATGAGGGCGCCCTCGTCCACCGGTGCCTCGATGCGGATGGTCAGGGTTTCGATGCCGCGCCGGGCCAGGGAGCGCAGGCTGGACTCGGCCAGTTCGGAGCCCCTGGGCAGCAGGACCTGACCGGCGGCATCCCGCAGGTCGTCCCCCAGCAGCATGCCCGGCAGGGCTTCCTCCAGGGGTATTTGTTTGATGGTGCTCATTGTTTCTTTTCCATGGGTGCTACAGGGGCAACAGCAACAGCAGGTGTCCCCGGGTCTTGGCATCGTTGCCGAAAGGCTGGCACAGGGCGCGGCAACGGCCGCCCAGGTTCAAGGTGATTTCCCGGCTGCCGCCACCCGCCTGCAGCAGCGCCAGCAGCTCCGGCGGCAGCAGGTCGGCGCTCTCGTTGCCGATCAGACCGCAGGCCGGCCATAACCGTTCCGCCGCCGCATTGGCGTAGGCCACCATGCCGCTGGCGTCCACCCCCAGCACCGCCGCCGGCAGCTCCTGGAGCACCTCGTGGGCGATACCGGTGGCCTGCTGGGGCCGTATTTCCTGACGGGCGTGGCTGGCCAGGAGGGACTCCAGCTCCTGGCCGAGGCGGGACAGCTCCAGGCCGGCGCTGTGGACCTCCTGGGTCAGGCGCTGGTTCTCCAGCAGCAGACTGTGCTGACGCAGGGCTTCGAGGACGCCGGCGACCAGCACTTCCGTGCCCACGTCCCGGGACAAGAGATGGCCCGCCAGATGGGGCGGCAGTTCGGCGGCGGCCGCCGCCATGTTGTCGGCGGAGGACAGCAGCAGGAAGCCGGCCTCCGGCTGCAACTGGCCCGCCCGTTCGAGGAAGGCCTGGCCGGCACTGTCGGTGAGCCCGGCATCGGCGACGATGGCGTCCACCCGCTGGCAGGCCAGGGCCGCCAGCCCCTCTTCGCCGCCGCCGGCCAGCAGCACCCGCAGGTTGGCCTCCTCCAGGGCCCGGCCGAGGGTCAGGCGCAGGGCCGGCGCCGTCAGCACCAGCAGGACCGTCGGCACCTGCGCCCCCCGGGCCCGCAGGCGGCCCGGCAGCACCCGCCCCTTGTCGAGCAGGGCCAGGGCCTCCGGCGCCGGCACCGGACGGCTGAAGTAGTAGCCCTGCATCTCGTCGCAGTGGTTGACCACCAGCAGGGCGATCTGGCCCTCGGTCTCCACCCCTTCGGCCACCACCTTGAGGCGCAGGTTGTGGGCCATGGTGATGACGGCCCGGGTGATGGAGGCATCCCCCGGATCGGCGGTGATGTCCTGGACGAAGGCCCGGTCCACCTTGACCGTGTCCAGGGGCAGGCGCTTCAGATAGGCCAGGCTGGAATAGCCGGTGCCGAAATCGTCCACCGACAGCTGCACACCCATGGCCTTGAGCCGGTTGAGCAACGCAATGTTGTCCTCGACGTGGCTCATCAGCAGGCTTTCGGTCAGTTCCAGCTCCAGGGCCTGGGGCGGCAGGCCGGAATCCTCCAGGGCCTGGCGCACGTCCTGCACCAGGGCCTCGGACTGCAGCTGGCGGGCCGACAGGTTCACCGCCACCGTCAGCTGCCCGTGACCGGCCAGGTGCCATGCCGCCGCCTGCTGACAGGCCTGCTGCAGCACCCAGGTGCCGACGGGCACGATGAGCCCGGTTTCTTCCAGCAGGGGAATGAATTCCATGGGCGAGACCAGGCCCCGCACCGGATGCTGCCAGCGCAGCAGGGCCTCGAAGCCGGTGATGCCGCCGTGGCTGCAACTGACCTTGGGCTGGAAATTGAGGATGAATTCCTGGCGCTGCACCGCCCGCCGCAGGTCCGTCTCCAGTTGCAGCTGTTCCTTGACCCGGGCGTTCATGGCGGCGGTGAAGAACTGGAAGTTGTTGCGGCCCAGCTCCTTGGCCCGGTACATGGCCGTGTCGGCGTTGCGGATGAGCTTTTCCAGATCGTCGCAATCGTCCGGGTAGAGGGTGATGCCGATGGAGGCGGAGACGAACAGCTCCTGCCCTTCCAGGGTGATGGGCTGGGCCAGGGTGTCCACCAGGCGGCGGGCCACCACGGTGACGTCGTACTCCCGCTCCGGGTCCGGCACCAGCACGGCGAATTCGTCGCCGCCCAGGCGCCCCACCGTGTCGCTGGCCCGCAGGCAGCCACCGATGCGGGCGGCCACCTGCTGCAACAGGGCGTCGCCGGCCAGGTGGCCCAGGGTGTCGTTGACCACCTTGAAACGGTCCAGGTCGATGAACATCACCGCCAGCCGGCCGCCCTGGCGCTGCACCATGGCCAGGGCCGCCTTCAGGCGCTCGCGGAAGAGCAGGCGGTTGGGCAGGCCGGTGAGGCTGTCGAAGTGGGCCAGATGGGTCAGGCGCTGCTGGGCTTCCACCGTCTCGGTGACGTTGAGGTGCATCACCACCGCGCCCCGGTTGCCCCGGGCTTCCAGGGGCGTCACCAGAACGCGGAACCAGCGCTTCTCGGTGGGCGAATGACAGGCATAGACCAGGGAAAATTCGTGCTGCAGACCGTCGATCACGGCACGGATGCCGACGGCGATGTCCTGGGCCTCTTCCGCCGATTCGCCCCAGGACCTCTCGCAGACCCGGATGTAGTTGCAGCCCACGCCGGCGCTGCTCGGATCATGGCTGTTCTCGGCGGCAAAGCGGCTCCAGGGCTCGTTCACCGCGACGATGACGCCCTCGGCGTCGAGGATCGCGATATGGGCCGGCAGGGCGTCCAGCACGCCCTTCTGCACCGCCTCGCTGGCCCGCAGGGCTTCCCGCTGCAGCACCAGGTCGGTGATGTCGGTGCCGACGCCGCCGACGCTGTGGGCATTGCCCTGCTCGTCCTTCATGTCGAAGCTGCGGATGTGCAGCCAGCGCTCGCCGCCGTTGGGATGGACGATGCGCACCACCTCGTTGACCCCGCCCCGGGGATTGCGCCGCACCGCCTCGCGCATGCGGTCCAGGTCGTCCGGGTGGATGAAGCGCAGCCAGTCGAAGCGGTTGCGGTAGAGGTCCTCCACCGAGCCGCCCCAGTGGGTGGCGTAGGCCGGATTGGCATAGACCACGCGGCGGGCGGCGATGTCGATCAGCCAGAAGCTTTCCGGGATGTTGTCCGCCAGCTGGACGAAGCGGTTCTCGCCCTGCCGCAGGCGGGTCAGCACATTCTCGATGCCGCGGGTTTCGCGGGGAGCGGGCGGTGGCTTGGGCATGCTTCAGGAAAGGAAACGATTGACGTCGATGCCCCACTTCAGGGGGGATTCATGGGTGACGATGCGGTCGCCGCCGCCATGGCCAAAGGGCCGGGAGAGGTCCACATCCTGGGGCGGCAGGTAGTACTGGCGCTTGGCGTCGTAGATGACCCGCACCAGGGGCTGCAGCAGGTTCTTTTCCCGCTGTTCCACCACCACGCCAAGGCGCTCGCTCTCCAGGCGCACCAGGGTGCCCACCGGGTAGATGCCGATGCTCTTGACGAAGATCTGGAACAGGGCCGGATCAAAGTGGTACTTGCTCCAGTCGAAAAGCTTGCGCATGGCTTCCCCCGGATTGACGCCCCGATGATAAACCCGGTCGGTGGTGATGGCGTCATACACATCGACGATGGCCGCCATGCGTCCCACCTGGGAAATCTCCTCGCCCTTGAGGCCCCGGGGATAGCCGCTGCCGTCGAAACGCTCGTGGTGGTGCTCCATGATGTCGAAGGCCAGCTGGGGAATGCCCGCCGTCTGGTGCAGGATGTCGGAACCCTGGACCACGTGGGATTTCACGTGCAGGTATTCCTCGTCGGTCAGCTTGCCCGGCTTGGCCAGAATCTCGGCATGGATGCGCACATAGCCGATGTCGTGCAGCAGGCCGCCCAGAGCCACCTGGTGGATGGTCGCCAGGTCCATGTCCATGGCCTTGGCGAAGGCCGCCAGCATGGCGCAGACGCCCACCGAGTGCTGGTAGGTGTAGTCGTCCCGCTGCTGCAGGCGGCGCAGGGTGAACATGGCGTTGCTGTTGCGGATGACGGAGTTGGTGATCTTCTCCACCGCCAGCTTCACCGATTCCATCTCGATCTGGCGCCCCAGGCGGGCGTTGTCCATGACGCTGCGCACCAGGCGGGCCCCCTCGTTGAAGGCCCCCTTGGCCTTGGCCAGCTCCTCCGCCAGGCTGGTGCGGGGCGGCGGCGCCTTGTTTTCCGGCGCCTCGGCCATCCTTTCCAGATCCTGCTGGCTGCTCCGGGCCGCCTCCTGGGCCGTGGGCACGTCGTCCACATCCAGCCCCTTGGCGGTGTCGATGAACACCTCCCGGATGCCGGCACGGCGGATCTTCAGCACCTGCTCCTGGTCTTCCAGCAGCAGGCTGTTGCGCAGGAAGGGATGATCCATCCAGCCCGCATTGACGTCGCTGACATACATGCCGACCCGGATCTGGGCCACGGGAATCTTCTTGATCATGCCGAGCCCTCCACCGGCCAGCGGGCCAGGGTCTCGTAGGCGGCACCGCCGGCATGGCGGCGGGAGCGCAGCAGGGCGAAATCCGTGGCGCGCCAGTACAGGGGCAAGGCCTCCTCCCGGCAGGGCGGCGCCACGGGGGCACGGCGCACCAGGGTCACGTGGGGCACGAAGGGACGGGATTCCAGGGCAAAGCCCCGCTCGCCCACGGCCGCCGCCAGGGCGCCAGCGAGGCCGTGCAGGGCAGCGACAGGAGTGCGGCAGCCGATCCAGGCGAGGTGGTTGTGCTGCCAGTAGCCAAAATGATCCAGGGAAAACTCCAGGGGGAATACGTGGTGCATGACTTGTTGCCGGGCCACCAGGCGGCCGGCTTCCTGCAGGGCCGGCAGGGTTTCGAGGGGAACGTCACCGAGAAAGGCCAGGGTCAGGTGCAGGGTCTCCCGGGCCATGGCGCGGCCGCCCACGGCCGCCGCCTGGGCTTCGGCCAGGGCCGCCAGGCGCTCAGCCAGGGCCGCCTCGGGCCAGAGGGCGAAAAACACCCGGGCCCGTTCTGGGGACGCTGTCTGACCGGACAAAGTCACTCCCGTTCAATGAGGACGGCGGCCTGGGCTTCCATGCCCTCCTCCCGGCCGGCAAAACCGAGCCGTTCGCAGGTCTTGGCCTTGACGTTGACCCGCTCGGCGGCCAGGCCGAGATCGGCGGCGATATTGGCCACCATGGCCGGAATGTGGGCCGCCAGCTTGGGCCGCTGGGCCACCACCGTGGTGTCCACATTGACCACGCGCCAGCCCGCCTGCTGCAGCAGGCTGAGGGTGTGGCGCAGCAGCACCCGGCTGTCGGCCCCCTTCCAGCGCGGATCGGAATCGGGGAAATGGCGGCCGATGTCGCCCAGGGCCGCCGCGCCGAGCAGGGCGTCGGTAATGGCGTGCAGCAGGGCGTCGGCATCGGAATGGCCGAGCAGCCCCAGTTCGTGGGGAATGGTGACGCCGCCCAGGATCAGGGCCCGTCCCGGCACCAGGGCGTGCACATCCCAGCCCTGGCCGACGCGAATTTCCTTGTGACTCATGCCAATGCTCCGAGGGCGGCCCGGGGGCCGAGGCGGCTGCGCAGGATGGCCTCCGCCAGGGACAGGTCCGCCGGATAGGTAACCTTGAGATTGCTGGCGTCGCCCTTCACCAGCCGGGGCTTGAGGCCCAGGGCCTCGATGGCGCCGGCCTCGTCGGTGACGTCCGGGTTGGCCGCCAGGGCCCGGCACAGGGTGCCGTAGCGGAACATCTGGGGCGTCTGGGCCTGCCACAGGCCGTCCCGGGGCACGGTGGCCGCGGCCCGCTGCTGCACATCGGCCCGCTTCAGGGTGTCGGCCACGGGCACCGCCAGGATGCCGCCCACCGGATCGTCCGCCAGTTCTGCCACCAGGGCATCGATCATGGCGGCGGCCAGGCAGGGCCGGGCCGCATCGTGCACCAGCACCCAGTCGTCCTCGGCGGCCGCCATCTGGGCTGCCCTGAGGCCGCTGGCCACGCTCTGGGCCCGGGTGGCGCCGCCGTGGAAGACGGTTTCCAGCTTGGGCCCAAGGGCGCTCCAGTCGTATTCCCGCCACCACTCGTCCCCCGGCGACAGCACCACCCATACCCGGTCGATGGCCGGATGGCGGCACAGGGCCGCCAGGGTGTGGTGGATGAGGGGTTGTCCCGCCAGGGGAAGATACTGTTTGGGAGTGTTGCTGCCGAAGCGGGAACCGCTGCCGGCAGCGGGAACGATTGCGTAGTGTCGGGCCATGCATTAATTTTAACAGGAGGGGCCTCGTCATAACCGGCCGGCCGGGGGACTTTTCCGCCATTTTTGCCCCCCATCAAAAACCAGGCGAAATAAGAAAAACTATGGAAAACAACTTCCTCACCGAAACCGGGCTGGAATTCGCCCAAGCCTTTCTCCTCAGTCTGGGGGTGGGCCTGCTCATGGGCCTGGAGCGGGAACGGCATTCCTCCTCCCGGGCCGGCCTGCGCACCTTCGCCCTGACCGCCCTGCTCGGCACCATCGCCGGCCTGTTGGGGGAAAAGAGCGGTTCCGAGTGGGTGCTGGCCGCCGGCCTCCTGATGGTGGGCCTGATGATGGTGGCCGCCTACCATTCCCGCCCCGACGCCCAGGACCCGGGCACCACCTCGGTGGTGGCCCTGCTCCTGGCCTACACCTTCGGCGCCATGATCTGGTACCAGGAACAGACCCTGGCGGTGATGCTGGCCATCCTCACCACCGTGCTGCTCTACTTCAAGACCGAGCTGCACCTGCTGAGCGAGAAGCTGACGCGCAAGGACCTCATCTCCATGCTGCAGTTCGGCGTCCTCTCCCTGGTCATCCTGCCCATCCTGCCGGACCAGGGCTTCGGCCCCTACCTGGCCCTCAACCCCTACCAGGTGTGGTGGATGGTGGTGCTCATCTCCGGCATGAGCCTGGCCGGCTATGCCGCCCTGCGCCTCTTCGGCCAGCAGCACGGCGCCCCCCTGATCGGCCTCATGGGCGGCCTCGCCTCCTCCACCGCCATCACCCTGGTGTATTCCCGCCACGTCAAGGCCACGCCCAACCTGCTGCGCCTGTCCATGGTGGTGATCCTCACCGCCAACGTGGTGGTGCTGGTGCGTCTCTCCCTCCTGGCCGCCATGCTGCAACCCGAGCTGCTGCCGCAACTGCTGCCGGCCCTGGGTGGCGGCCTGCTGCTGGGCCTGGTGGTGATCGGCTGGCTGTGGCGCATCCTCGGCGACCAGAGCGGCCAGCCGGAAACACCCCTCAACCTGCACAACCCGGCAGAAATCCGCACCGCCCTCACCTTCGGCTGCATCTACGCCGTGGTGCTGCTGCTGGCCGCCTGGCTCTCCGACGTGGCCGGTTCCGAGGGCCTCTACGCCATTTCCCTGATTTCCGGCTTCACCGACGTGGATGCCATAGCCCTGTCCTCCCTGCGCCTGTTCGGCATGGGCAAGCTGCCCATGCATGAGGCGGTGAACTCCATCGTCATCGCCTTCCTCGCCAACCTGGTGTTCAAGCTGGGCATCGTCTTCTCCGTCGCCGGCCCCAGCCTGGGACGCCGCATCGGCCTGGGCTTCCTGGCCCTGGCCGCGGGCACCATCGGCGGCTGGATATTCATGCACCTGTAGCGTCACCTTCCGGGGAGCGAGCCATGCCCAGCCTTCGTCCCGCCGCCGTCGCCGGCCTCTTCTACCCGGCCGATCCCGCCCAGTTGGGCGCCGACATCGACGCCTACCTGGCCCAGGCCCGGCCGCCCGCTGCCGCAGGGCCGATCAAGGCCCTCATCGTGCCCCACGCCGGCTACGTCTATTCCGCCCCCATCGCGGCGACCGCCTATGCCGCCCTGGCGCCCCAGGCCGGGCGCATCCGCCGCGTCATCCTGCTCGGTCCCACCCACCGGGTGGCGGTCCGGGGACTGGCCGTGCCCACCGTGGACAGTTTCGCCACGCCCCTGGGCCCGCTGCCCATCGACGCCGAGGCCCGGCAGCGCATCGCCGACCTGCCCCAGGTGGAGGCCGACGACGGGGCCCACGCCCTGGAGCATTCCCTGGAAGTGCAACTGCCTTTCCTGCAACGCCTGCTGGGGCCCTTCACCCTGCTGCCCCTGGCCGTGGGCGCCGCCTCCGGCGAGGCCGTGGCCCAGGTGCTGGAGCGCCTGTGGGGCGGCGAGGAAACCCTGATCCTGGTCAGTTCCGACCTTTCCCACTACCAGCCCTACGCCGAGGCCGAACGCCTGGACCAGGCCACCTGCGCCCGCATCGCCGCCGCCCGGGCCGACCTGGCGCCCCGGGAAGCCTGCGGCGCCATTCCCATCAACGGCCTGCTGCTGGCGGCAGCCCGCCACGGCCTGCGGCCCCGCCTCCTGGACCGGCGCAATTCCGGCGATACCGCCGGCGACCGGGAGCGGGTGGTGGGCTACGCCGCCTTCGCCCTGGAGCCGGACCATGGTCCCCACTGAGCCCATCGCCAGCGCGCCGCCCGACGCCGCCCTGGGCCGCCTGCTGCTGGCCCTGGCCCGCCACGCCATCGCCCGGGAACTGGGCCTGGCCGACCCCCCGCCCAATCTGGGGACGCCGCCGCCCCGAGCCCTGGAAAAGCCCGCCGCCACCTTCGTCACCCTGACCCGGGACGGCCGCCTGCGGGGCTGCATCGGCACCCTGGAAGCCCGCCGCCCCCTGGGTGAGGACGTGGCCGCCAATGCCCGGGCCGCCGCCTTCCGCGATCCCCGCTTCGCCCCGGTGAGCGTCGAGGAATGGCCCCTGCTGGACCTGGAAGTGTCCCTGCTGCAGACGCCCCGGCCCCTGGCCGCCGCCAGCGAGGCGGACGCCCTGGCGGCCCTGGTGCCCGGCAAGGACGGCCTGATCCTGCGCCACGGCGCCCACTGCGCCACCTTCCTGCCCCAGGTCTGGGAAGCCCTGCCCGAGCCGTCACGCTTTCTCGCCGAGCTCAAGGCCAAGGCCGGCCTGCCCCGGGATTTCTGGTCGCCCCAGGTGGAACTGGCCACCTACCGGGTGCACAAGTGGCACCAGAACAGAGGAGAACGGCCATGAATCCCGACCACACCCCCGCCGTGGCCGAGAGCGCCCACCCGGGCCGCTGGTGGCATGCCCTGGAAGACGGCCGCCTGCAGTGCGACCTCTGTCCCCGGGACTGTCGCCTGCACGAAGGCCAGCGCGGCGCCTGCTTCGTGCGCCAGGCCCGGGACGGGGCCATGATCCTCACCACCTACGGCCGCTCCTCCGGCTTCTGCCTGGACCCGGTGGAAAAGAAGCCCCTCAACCACTTCCACCCGGGCACCCCCATCCTTTCCTTCGGCACCGCCGGCTGCAATCTGGCCTGCAAGTTCTGCCAGAACTGGGACATCTCCAAGTCCCGGGACATGGACCGGCTGATGGACGCCGCCAGCCCGGCCACCATCGCCGCCGCTGCCCGCCGCCTGGAGGCCCCGGCCGTGGCCTTTACCTACAACGACCCGGTGATCTTCGCCGAGTACGCCATGGACACGGCCCTGGCCTGCCGCGAGGCCGGCATCCGCAGCGTCGCCGTCACCGCCGGCTACATCCACGCCGAACCGCGGAAGGAGTTCTTCGCCCTGATGGACGCCGCCAACGTGGACCTCAAGGCCTTCACCGAGGACTTCTACGTCAAGCTGTGCGGCGGCCACCTACAGCCGGTGCTCGACACCCTGGCCCACATCCACCACCTCACCGACTGCTGGCTGGAAATCACCACCCTGCTCATTCCCGGCCACAACGACAGCGACCGGGAAATCGCCCAGCTGGCCGGCTGGATCGAACGGGAACTGGGGCCCGAAGTGCCCCTTCACTTCAGCGCCTACCACCCGGACTGGAAATTCCTCGAGGCGCCGGAGACGCCGCCGGCCATCCTCAGCCGGGCCCGCCGCATCGCCCGGGACGCCGGCCTGCACTTCGTCTACACCGGCAACGTGCACGACACCGAGGGCGGCACCACCGACTGCCCCCGCTGCCACGCGCCCCTGATCGTGCGCGACTGGTACACCCTCAAGCAATATCGCCTCACCGCCAGCGGCGCCTGCCCCGACTGCGGCCACCAGCTGGCCGGCCGCTTCGGCCCGGGGCCCGGCGACTTCGGCGCCCGCCGCCAGCCGGTGCGGCTCGGCAGCTGACGAGCGGGAACATCGAAAAGCGGCATGGCCTGCAGGCCAGGAGGGACGGGCATCTTCGGCATGGCCCGGCCACAAGCCGCACCCCGCAAGGCGCTGCGGCCATGCACCTGAGGCAATCCTCCCCGGCGGCGCTGCGGCGCCAGCCCGGCCCCGGCGTCGGCAAACGGCAGCGCCCCGGCCGGGCCATCGCCCCTGGGCTATAATCCTGCCTCCCCCGCCTGCCTGATTTACCTCCTCGTGTCCACCTCCACCTCGCCCGCCCTGCCCGAACTGCCTCCCGAAATTTCCCGCGCCCTGGCCCAGCTGCCGCGCAGCGGCGAACGCCTGCACCTGCCGCCCCTGGCCGGTTCCGCCGACGCCCTGGCCCTGGCCCGGCTGGGCAGCCAGGCCCGCAGCCAGAAGCGCCTGCTGGCCGTGCTCACCGCCAGCCCGGCGGACGCCCAGCGCCTGCTGGAGGAAATCCCCTGGTTCGCGCCGGACCTGAAGGTGCGCCTGCTGCCGGACTGGGAAACCCTGCCCTACGACAATTTCTCGCCCCACCACGACCTGGTCTCCGAACGCCTGGCCACCCTCTACGCCGTCAGCCGGGGCGAGTGCGAAGTGCTGCTGGTGCCGGCCACCACCGCCGTCTACCGCCTGACCCCGCCCAGCTACCTGGCGGCCTACACCTTCTTCCTGAAAAAGGGCGAGAAGCTGGACGCCGAGCAGTTCCGCAGCCAGCTCACCCTGGCCGGCTACACCCACGTCACCCAGGTGGTGTCGCCGGGGGAATACTCCATCCGCGGCGGCCTGGTGGACCTGTTCCCCATGGGCTCGGCCCTGCCCTACCGCATTGACCTCTTCGACGAAGAGATCGAGACCCTGCGCACCTTCGACGCCGACACCCAGCGCAGCCTCTACCCGGTACCGGAAATCCGCCTGCTGCCGGCCCGGGAATTCCCCCTGGACGACGGCGGCCGCACCCGCTTCCGCCAGCGCTTCCGCGAAGTCTTCGAAGGCGATCCGGCCAAGTCCGGCATCTACAAGGACATCTCCAACGGCGTCCCTTCCGCCGGCATCGAATACTGGCTGCCCCTCTTCTTCGAGGAAACCGCCACCCTCTTCGACTACCTGCCCAAGGACGCCGTGCTCTGCCAGCACCGGGACGTGGCGCTTGCCCTGCAGGACTTCTGGCGCGACACCCAGTCCCGCTACAACATGCTGGCCGGCGACAAGGCCCGGCCCCTGCTGCCCCCGGCCGAGCTGTTCCTCTCCGAGGAGCAGTTCTTCGTTGCCGCCAAGGACTACGCCAAGCTGATCCTGGGCACCCCGGCGGAAGGCACGCCGCCCCTGGCCACCGCCGTCCCCGCCGTGGCGGTGGAACGGCGGGCCGAGGACCCGCTGACCGCCCTCAAGCAGTTCATCGCCGGCCGCCAGGGCCGCCGCACCCTGCTCCTGGCCGAATCCGCCGGCCGCCGCGAAACCCTGCAGCAACTGCTGCTGGAACACGGCCTCAAGCCCGCCGCCAGCGCCGACTTTGCCGCCTTCCTCGGCGGCGACGCGCCCCTGGCCCTGGGCGTGGCCCCCCTGCAAAGCGGCTTCTGCCTCGACGGCCTGGCCATCATCACCGAGACCGAGCTGTACGCCGGCAGCCCCAACCGCCGCAGCCGCCAGAACGCCCAGCGCCGGGCCTCCATGGACAACTGGCTGCGGGACCTGACCGAGCTCAAGGTGGGCGACCCGGTGGTGCACGAATCCCACGGCATCGGCCGCTACATGGGCCTGCTGCACCTGGACCTGGGCGAAGGCGACACCGAATTCCTGGAGCTGCACTACGCCAACGAGGCCAAGCTGTACGTGCCCGTCTCCCAGCTCCACGTCATCTCCCGCTACTCCGGCAACGAGCCCGATGCGGCGCCCCTGCACAGCCTGGGCTCGGGCCAGTGGGAAAAGGCCAAGAAGAAGGCCGCCGAACAGGCCCGGGACACCGCCGCCGAACTGCTGGCCCTCTACGCGGCCCGGGCGGCGCGCCAGGGCCATGCCTTCGCCTTCACCGAAAACGACTACGAGGCCTTCGCCGACGGCTTCGGCTTCGAGGAGACGGATGACCAGGCCACCGCCATCGCCGCGGTGATCGAGGACATGAAGTCGGGCAAGCCCATGGACCGCCTGGTGTGCGGCGACGTGGGCTTCGGCAAGACCGAGGTGGCCCTGCGCGCCGCCTTCGTCGCCGTAGCCGGCGGCAAGCAGGTGGCGGTGCTGTGCCCCACCACCCTGCTCTGCGAACAGCACTACCAGACCTTCAAGGACCGCTTCGCCGACTGGCCGGTGCAGATCGCCGAACTGTCCCGCTTCAAGACCGCCAAGGAAACCGCCCAGGCCATGAAGGACCTGGAGGCGGGCAAGATCGACATCGTCATCGGCACCCACAAGCTGCTCTCCAAGGAGATGAAGTTCGACCGCCTGGGCCTGGTCATGATCGACGAGGAACACCGCTTCGGCGTGCGCCAGAAGGAGGCCCTGAAGGCCCTGCGGGCCGAGGTGGACGTGCTGACCCTGACCGCCACCCCCATCCCCCGCACCCTGGCCATGAGCCTGGAAGGCCTGCGGGACTTCTCGGTGATCGCCACGGCGCCCCAGAAGCGGCTGGCCATCAAGACCTTCGTCGCCAAGTTCTCCGACGGCATCATTCGCGAGGCGGTGCTGCGGGAACTGAAGCGTGGCGGCCAGGTGTACTTCCTGCACAACGAGGTGGACACCATCGACAACATGCGGGAGAAGCTCCAGTCCCTGGTACCCGAGGCCCGCATCGTGGTCGGCCACGGCCAGATGAACGAGCGGGAGCTGGAACGGGTGATGCGGGACTTCACCCAGCAGCGGGCCAACCTGCTGCTATGCACCACCATCATCGAGACCGGCATCGACAATCCCCACGCCAACACCATCCTCATCAACCGGGCCGAAAAATTCGGCCTGGCCCAGCTGCACCAGCTGCGGGGACGGGTCGGCCGCTCCCACCACCAGGCCTACTCCTACCTCCTGGTGCAGGATGAAAAGGCCCTGACCAAGCAGGCCAAGCAGCGCCTGGAGGCCATCCAGCACATGGAAGAGCTAGGGGCCGGCTTCTACCTGGCCATGCACGACCTGGAAATCCGCGGCGCCGGCGAGGTACTGGGGGAAAACCAGTCCGGCGAAATGCAGGAGGTGGGCTTCAATCTGTACACCGAGATGCTCAACCGGGCGGTGGCCGCCCTCAAGCAGGGCCGGGAGCCGGACCTGACCCAGCCCCTGGGCGTCACCACGGAAATCAATCTGCACGCCCCGGCCCTGTTGCCCGACGCCTACGCCCCCGACGTGCACGAGCGCCTGACCCTCTACAAGCGCCTCTCCAACTGCGAAACGGAGGAGGACATCAACGCCCTGCAGGAAGAGCTGATCGACCGCTTCGGCGAACTGCCGCCCCAGGGCCAGTGCCTGCTGGCCACCCACCGCCTGCGCC
This sequence comes from Azospira sp. I09, assembly GCF_009177135.1. NCBI lineage: Bacteria > Pseudomonadati > Pseudomonadota > Betaproteobacteria > Rhodocyclales > Rhodocyclaceae > Azospira > Azospira sp. I09. The sequence goes on from NZ_AP021844.1 coordinate 884,957, forward strand.
TGCTGGCCAGGCCTCTGGGCATCGTCAAGCTGGACGCCACTGCCAGCCAGCTGACCGTGCAGTTCTGCCCCAATCCGCCCATCGAGCCCATCCGCATCATCGAACTGATTCAGAAAAACCGTCACTTCAAGCTGGCCGGGCAGGATAAACTGGCAGTCGTTCGTCATATGCCGACCCTCAAGGAACGGGTCGATGCAGTGAAGGATCTGTTCCGGCAACTGGGCGCCTGACCACCCCGGGCCTGCGTTGCCGGAAAACCCAATTCCGGAGGACAACGCAATGGCAAAGACTGCACTGATCATCGGGGGCGGCGCCCCCAACGCCACCCTCATGGCCGGGGCCCTGGTGGCCTTCGAGGAGGCCGGCGTCGAATTCGACGTGGTTTCCACCGCCGGGGCCGGCGCCCTCATCGGCCTGCTCTACCTGGCGCCCCAGGGCGGCGATTCCCTGAAGGCCCTGCGCAGCACCGTGGACATGGGCATCGCCGACGCCCTCTACCAGCGCTATCCGGTCAATTTCAAGGTATTCCAGAAATCCGGCTCCATCGCCGAGGCCTACCGGGCCCTGCTGCAGGCCAATCCCCTGGTCCAGGCCATGGAGCAGCAGCTGGGCGGCCATGAGGCGACGCGGCTGCAGGCCGACCTGATCAAGCTGATGTTCGCCGTGGCCTGCCCCACCGACCTCAATGCCGACAGCCTGGGTCTCTGCGCGCCGGTGCCCTTCCTCGAGCAGGTGGTGGATTTTTCCGCCCTGCAGCAGCGCCACGAGCGTTTCTACGTGAACGCCTACAACATCAACGACCGGCGCATGCAGAATTTCAGCAGCGCCAAGGGCCAGATCAGCGGCGATGCCCTGCGCGCCGCCCTGGCCTTCCCCTTCCTCTACCCACCGCACCAGATGGTGGATCCGGAGGACGGCCAGCCCAAGTACTACTACGAAGGCGCCGCCCACGACTGCCTCAACTACGAGGCCCTGGTCAGCCACGAACCGGAGGTGAAGGACATCGTGGTCTTCGACGTGCTGGGTGCCGAGAAGCTGATGCGCACGCCGCGGGACCTCTACGACGCCTGGCTGCTCTCCATCATCGTGCCCCTGGTGGAAATCGCCCGGGACGACACCAAGATCTTCGAAGCCAAGTACAACCGGGACGGCAAGTGGAACCTGCTCAAGGTGCCCTTCGACATCCCGGCGGACAAATGGGAAACCTCCCTGGACTGGTCCCGTTCCAACCTGGAGACCCTGTTCCAGGTGGGCTACGACTCCGGTCGCCAGTTCCTCGCCGGGGCCGGCAGCCACCTGCCCCGCCGCGGCCAGGCCGCCAAGCCTAGCGCGCCAGCAAAGGGCAAGCGCTCGCCGAAAGGGGGCTGAAGGCCTGCTCCCCGGGGATGGTGCGCAACACCCGCAGGTAGTCCCAGGGTTCCCGGATATCCCCGGGCTTCTTCACTTCCAGCAGGTAGATGTCGTGCACCATGCGCCCGTCTTCCCGCAGGCGGGCGTTGCGCACGATGGGGTCGCGGATGGGGATTTCCCGCATCCTGGCCACCACGGTAGTGCCCTTGTCGCTGTCGCTGGCGGCCACCGCCTTGAAGTAGTGGATGAGGGAGGAATAGACGCCGGCCTGCAGGTCGCTGGGCATGGCGCCGGTGCGCTCGAAGAAGCGCTGGGACCAGGCCCGGGCCTCCGGGTCCTGGTTCCAGTAGAAGGAATGGGAAAGCTTGAGGCCCTGGGCCAGCTGGGGCTTCATCACATGGACGTCGTTGAGGGCGGTGGCCACCGCCGCCAGCACCGTCTTGCCCTTGCTCACCCGCAGCAGGTCGAAACTCTGCCGCACCGCCCGGATCATGTCCTGGCCCGCATCCACTAGGGCGATCACCTGGGCGCCGGACTCGGCCGCCTGGCGCAGCTTGACGAACAGCTGCCGCTCCCCCAGGCCATGGTAGGTGCGCCCCAGCACCTGGCCGCCGTTGGCCTCGATCACCGCCGCCAGCTCCTTTTCCGTATTGCGGCCGAAGGCATTGTCCAGGGTGATGAAATACCAGGTCCTGGCGCCACTCCGGGTCAGTTCCCGGCCCAGGGCGGTGGTGTAGGCCTGGCTGTCGTACATCCAGTGCACCCCGGTGGCGGCACAGCGGCTGCCGGTGATTTCCGTGCTCATGACGCCGTTGTAGAAGACCACAGCCCCCTTTGGCCGGTTGATTTCCTGCACCGCCAGGGCGATGGGGGAACTGGCCACGTCGGCGATGACGTCCACCCCCTCCTCGAACAGCCAGCGCTTGGCCACTGCCGAGCCCTGGGCGACGCTGTTGCCGTGGTCGGCGAAGAAGAGGCGGATGGGTTTGCCGTTGATCTTGCCGCCCACGTCCTCGATGGCCATGCGCGCCGCCGCCACGGAACCGCTGCCGGTGATGTGGGCATAGGTCGATTGCATATCCACGAGCAGGCCGACGCGGATTTCCCCGTCGGAAAAATCGGCCCGGGCGGCCAGGCTGAAAATCGCCAGAGACAAGGCCAGCATTGACTTTCCGGCCCACGACCGGAGACCGGCGGAGCGGTCGGCGGCAATCTGCAAAGACCGGGGAGCGGGGAACAGCTTGTCCATTGGCGGCTTCTCAGTGGAAAATGCCAAACATCATAAAAGCGACAAGCGGCGGTCACAACCGCTGATTTCCATTCGGGGACCCAATCCGTGCCGCCACGACCCAGAGCCTCCCAGCGACTCCCCTTCGTCATCTACGGCTTTGCCATCCTGGCGGGACTCATCCTGGTGCTCGGCTTCGCCCGTTTCAACACCCTGCACGAAGTCTTCCTCGACGCCAATTTCGACAGCGTCCACGGCGCCCGCACCCTGCTCAAGGCACGCTACTTCATCGGCCAGAGCCAGGAGTTGCTGGAGCGGGCCGCCGATTCCCCCGACGCGCGGCGCAAGCACGTGGCCGCCGCCTGGGAAGCCCTGGCCCTGGCCGAGAACTACAGCGCCGAAGGCCGGGACAGCAATCCGGAAATGCGCGCCCGGCTCTCCGAGCGCATCCGCAACCTGAAGCTGAAGACCAACCAGTACCTGGAAGGCAGCGGCACGCCCGCCGCCGACCTGCCCCATCTGGTGCAGGAGTCCCGCCTCCTGGCCGACGACCTGGAAGCGGCGGAACTGGACCGCTGGGGCATGCTCTCTTCCATGAACGCGGCCCTGGCCGAGCGCATGGAGCAGATGCGCCTGTTCATCGCCGCCATCGTGGTCGGTTTCATCGCCCTCATGTCCATGCTGGGCTGGGCCCTGACCCGGGCCAGCCGGGCCGAGAGCGCCCTGTTGCGGGCCAAGGAGGAAGTGGAGGCGATCCAGCAGACCACCCTGGACGCCTCGGCCATCGGCATCGCCTACCTGGACACCAGCAACCACGAAGACCGGCACGTGGTCCTGGCCAACCGGCAGATGGCTGCCATGTTCGGCTACGGCTCCCAGGAGGTGATCGGCCTGCGGGCCGAGGAGCTGTACCCGAGCCGGGAAAGCTTCGTCAGCGCCACCCAGGACATCATGCCCATACTGGAACAGGGCCAGGTGATGCGCCAGGAGCTGATCATGCGGCGGCGCAACGGCGAGTGCTTCTGGTGCGCCGTGTCGGGCAAGGCCATCAATCCGGACGACCTCAGCCGCGGCGTGGTATGGACCTTCGAGGACGTCACCGAACGCAAGGCGGCGGAAAGCGAACTGCGCCACGCCCGGGAAAAGGCGGAGGCGGCGAACCGGGCCAAGAGCGAATTCCTGGCCAACATGAGCCACGAAATCCGCACCCCCTTCACCGGCATCCTGGGGGTGCTGGACCTGCTCCTGCACACGCCCCTCAATGAAAAGCAGGAGCGCTACATCCGCCTGGCCTACGGCAGCACCAAGCAGCTGCTCGCCATCCTCAACGACATCCTGGATATTTCCAAGATCGAGGCCGGCAAGCTGGTGATCCATCCGGAGGAGGTGGACCTGGTGCTGCTGCTGGGCGAACTGACCGAGGTCCAGGCCGCCGCCGCGGCCCAGAAGGGGCTGGAGTTCCGCTACCACATCAAGGGCATCATCCCGCCCAAGATCCATGGCGATCCGGTGCGCCTGCGCCAGATCATGGCCAACCTGCTCAACAACGCCATCAAGTTCACCAACAGCGGCTGGGTCGAACTGGACATCGAATGCACCCGCATCGCCCCCGGCCGCCAGCACCTGCGGGTCGAGGTGCGGGACTCGGGCATCGGCGTGCCGCCGGAACTGCAGGAAACCATCTTCGACAAGTTCACCCAGGCCGATTCCTCCACCACCCGCCTCTTCGGCGGCACCGGCCTGGGCCTGACCATCTGCAAGCAGCTGGTGGAACTGATGCACGGCAGCATCGGCGTCAGCAGCAACAGCGGCGAAGGCAGCTGCTTCTGGTTCGACATCGAACTGCCGGAAAGCGACCCCACGGTGAGCCCGGTGCCCGTGCTGCCGGCGGGCAGCCCCATCACCGCCCTGCCCCGGGACACCCGCATCCTGCTGGTGGACGACACCGAGGCCAACCGGGAAGTGCTGGCCGAATACCTGGCCCAGGCCCACTGCCAGGTGCGCCAGGCGGCCAACGGCCTGGAGGCGGTGACCCTGGCGGAAAGCTGGCAGCCGGACGCCATCCTCATGGACTGCCAGATGGCCGGCATGGACGGCTACGAGGCCACCCGCCAGATCCGCATCCAGGAAGGCCAGCGGCGGCGCACGCCGATCATCGCCCTGACCGCCTTCGTCATGCGCGGTGACCGGGGAAAATGCCTGGCCGCCGGCATGGACGACTACCTGCCCAAGCCGGTGGACGCCCAGACCCTCATCGCCACCATCGGCAAATGGCTGGAAGGCCGCGAGACCAATCCGGCCCGGACGCCCCGCTTCAGCGGCCGCATCCTGCTGGTGGACGACAACCCGGAAATCCGGGAGGCCAGCACCTGCCTGCTGGAAGCCCTGGGCTGCCAGGTACAGAGCGCGTCTTCCGGCGAAGAGGCCCTGCAACTGGGCCCCGAGGCCGACTTCGACCTGGTGCTGATGGACTGCCGCATGCCCGGGCTCGACGGCTGCGCCACCACCCGGGCCTGGCGGGCCCGGGAACGGGGCACGCCGACGGCCATCATCGCCCTCACCGCCGGCGACCCGGACGAGAGCCGGGCCCAGTGCCGGGAGGCGGGCATGAACGACTTCCTCGCCAAGCCCTTCTCGGAGCAGGAACTGGTCACCCTGCTGCGCCGCTGGCTGGCTCCGCAATAAGTACCGGCTATCGCGGCATTAGGGTGCGCAAGGGACGGCGGAAGGGTTAAACTCCCATCCTCGGCTTGGCGGCGTCCGTTCCGGTGGGCGCCGGCTCCTCCCGATTGCAACCGGAACCAGTGCTGCCCATAACGACCATGACCACCCCCGACATCGACAACATCAATATCGCCGCCTTCGACCCCATGCCGACCCCGGCGGCAATGCTGGCCAGCCAGCCCCTCTCCGAGAAGGCCGCCGCCGTGGTGCGCCAGGGCCGGCAGGACCTGAAGAACATCCTGGACCGCAAGGACCACCGCCTCTTCGTGGTGGTGGGCCCCTGCTCCATCCACGACCCCGTCGCCGGCCTGGACTACGCCCGCCGCCTCAAGGCCCTGGCCGACGAGGTCTCCGACACCCTGCTGCTGGTGATGCGCGTCTACTTCGAGAAGCCCCGCACCACCGTGGGCTGGAAGGGCTACATCAACGACCCCTTCATGGACGACTCCTTCCGCGTGGACGTGGGCATGGCCAAGGCCCGGGAGTTCCTCCTGCAGATCAATGAAATCGGCCTGCCCGCCGGCACCGAGGCCCTGGACCCGAATTCTCCCCAGTACTACGGCGACCTCATTTCCTGGACCGCCATCGGCGCCCGCACCACCGAATCCCAGACCCACCGGGAAATGTCTTCCGGCCTGTCCACCCCGGTGGGCTTCAAGAACGGCACCGACGGCAACACCGAAATCGCCATCAACGCCATTCTCTCCGCCTCCAAGCCCCACAGCTTCCTCGGTCTCAACGACCAGGGCCAGGTGGCCATCGTGCGCACCACCGGCAACGCCTACGGCCACATCGTGCTGCGCGGCGGCGGCGGCCGGCCCAACTACGACACGGTCTCCGTCTCCGTGGCCGAGCAGGCCATGGTCAAGGCCAAGCTGATCCCCAACGTGGTGGTGGACTGTTCCCACGCCAACAGCCTGAAGAAGCCCGAACTGCAGCCCCTGGTGATGTCCGACGTGGTGAACCAGATCCGTCTGGGCAACAAGTCCATGGTGGGGGTGATGATCGAATCCAACATCGAGGCCGGCAACCAGTCCATCCCCGCCGACCTGTCCCAGCTCAAGTACGGCTGCTCCGTCACCGACGGCTGCGTGGACTGGGCCACCACGGAAAAGATGATCCGCGACGCCGCCACCCTGCTGCGCGACGTGCTGCCGGAACGGCAGGCCGGTTAAGCCTTTCCCGGCCCTGCCTATGCTCCTCAGTCCCTACCTGGACACTTATCCGTCCGTCGGCGAGTCCTGCTACCTTCACCCCTCGGCCCAGCTCATCGGCGACGTGCGGCTGGGGCGGGATTCGTCGGTGTGGTGCAACGCCGTCCTGCGGGGCGACGTGAACCGCATCGAGATCGGCGCCTGCAGCAACATCCAGGATTTTTCCATGGGCCACGTCTCCCACAAGAATGCCGCCAAGCCGGAGGGCTCGCCCCTGCTGATCGGCGACTACGTCACCGTGGGCCATGGCGCCATCCTGCACGGCTGCCGCATCGGCGACGAATGCCTGATCGGCATGGGTTCCATGGTCATGGACGATGCGGTGATCCAGCCCCGGGTCATGCTCGGCGCCGGCAGCCTGGTGTCCCCGGGCAAGACCCTGGAGAGCGGCTACCTCTACGTGGGCCGCCCCGCCGTCCGGGTGCGCCCCCTCACGCCTGACGAAATCGCCTACCTGCGCTATTCCGCCGAACACTACGTGCGGGTGAAAAACAATTACCTGTCGTCGCCCCAGACGACCTGAGTTCCACCCCGATCACCGCTCACCACCATGAACCTCATCATACAGAACGGCGCCCTGCCGACCTTTCTCCTCGACCGCATTGCCGCCGCCACCCAGGCCGCTGCCGTGGAACCCCGGCCGCCCCGGGTGGTGTGCTTCCGCAACGCCAGCCGCACGGCCGAATTCGACGCCCTGCTGCCCCTGATCGAAGCCGAAAAGCTGGACTGGGCCTTCGTCCCCGCCGGCCGCAAGCTGGCCGACTACGGCCTCATCTGCTTCGACATGGACTCGACCCTCATCACCATCGAGTGCATCGACGAACTGGCCGACTTCGCCGGCAAGAAGGCGGAAGTCTCCGCCGTCACCGAATCGGCCATGCGCGGCGAAATCGACTACCGGGAAAGCCTGCGCCGCCGCCTGGCCTTGCTGGCCGGGCTGGACGCCCGGGTCCTGGCCCGGGTCTATGGCGAACGCCTGCTGCTCTCGGAGGGCGCCCGGGAACTGCTGGAAGCGGCCCAGACGGCCGGCCTGCGCACCGCCATCCTCTCCGGAGGCTTCACCTATTTCACCGAACGTCTGCGCATCGAACTGGGCTTCGACTTCGCCACCTCCAACGAACTGGAAATCTCCGGCGGCAAGCTCACCGGCAAGGTGGTGGGCGACATCGTGGACGCCCAGGCCAAGGCCCACCACCTCAACCGGCTGCGGGACGAACTGGGCCTGGAACGGGAGCAGGTGATCGCCGTCGGCGACGGCGCCAACGACCTCTTGATGATGGCCGAAGCCGGCCTTTCCGTGGCCTTCCACGCCAAGCCGGCAACCCGGGCCAAGGCCTCGGTGGCCATCAGCCACGGCGGCCTGGACAGCCTGCTCAACCTGTTCGAAGCCTGAAGCGCCCCGGCTCCGACAGCAAAACAAAAGCCCCGCAGTGCGGGGCTTTTGTTTGGGCGGCAAATGCTTTCCCGGGGCTACAAGCCGGCCAGGGATTCCTCCCGCTTACGGCGCAGGCCTTCGGGCATGCGCAGGGTCTGGCGGTCCCAGCCCTCCAGGTCGAGCACCCGGTCCAGGCACTCTTCCAGTTCCGCATGGGCGGTGTTGGTGGAGGCGGCGATGAGCTGATGCACCGGCCGCTCGCTGCTCGGCGCCTCCAGACAGTCCTGCTGGTAGCGATAGAGCCCGCGCAGGTCGCGGATGGCCGCCGCCACCTGGGCCGGACAGGCACACATGTAGATGGTTGCCTCGTCGATGATCCGTTCCAGTTGCTGGTCGCTGAAGCGCTGTTCCATGGTCGTGCCTTCCCTGTCCTGATTGCTTCGTTCCACCTCGGCGGCGGGCGGGGTCAATTCGCCCGCATCACCCGAATTACTCGGCCTCTTCGATCCAGGCGCCCTGGATGGCTTCCAGGATTTTCTCGCCGCAGTGCTTGGGATCGTCGTTGAATCCGGGCAGGGCCATGACCCAGTTCATCAGGTCCACGAAATTGATCTTGGTGGGGTCCACGTCCGGATGGGCGTCGGCGAGTTCGATGACAATATCGTTGATGTCGGTCCATTTCATGGCGCTCTCCTCAGTGCTTGCCTTCCTTGGCCATGTTGATGGTGTACTTGGGGATTTCCACCACCAGGGGCGTGGCCTTGACGATGGCCTGGCAGGACAGGCGGGAATTGGGCTCCAGGCCCCAGGCCTTGTCCAGCATGTCCTCTTCCAGATCCTCGGCAGGTTCCAGGGAATTGAAGCCTTCCCGGATCACCACGTGGCAGGTGGTGCAGGCACAGGACTTCTCGCAGGCATGCTCGATTTCGATATCGTGCTGCAACAGGGCATCGCAGACGCTGGTGCCCGGTTCGGCCTCGATCACGGCGCCCTCGGGGCACAGCTCCTCATGGGGCAGGACGATGATCTGGGTCATTCTTCTTCTCCGATTTTCACGTCGTCCACCCGCTTCCCGGCCAGGGCTCGCTTGATGCTCTGGTCCATGCGGCGGGCGGCAAATTCATTGGTTTCCAGGGCCAGCAGGTCCATGCCGTGGTTGATGGCATGGCGGTCCTCGCCCTGAATGACGGTGCGCAGCTTTTCCAGGGCCACATCGACCCGGGCCCGCTCGCCCGCATCCAGCAGGTGGGGGTCTTCCTTGAGAGCCGCTTCGGTGGCTTCGAGCAGGCGGTCGGCCTCGACCCGGGCTTCCTGCAGGGCGCGGCGGAAGGCGTCGTCCTTGGCGTGCTCCAGGGAGGATTGCAGCATGCCGGTGATTTCGTCGTCGGTGAGGCCGTAGGACGGCTTCACCGCCACGGAGGCCTCCACGCCGGAGGTCTGTTCCCGGGCGGTGACGGAGAGCAGGCCATCCGCATCCACCTGGAAGGTGACGCGGATGCGCGGCGCCCCGGCCACCATGGGGGGAATGCCCCGCAGTTCGAAGCGGGCCAGGGAACGGCAGTCGGACACCAGCTCCCGCTCGCCCTGAACCACGTGGATGGCCATGGCGGTCTGGCCGTCCTTGAAGGTGGTGAATTCCTGGGCCCGGGCCACGGGGATGGTGGAATTGCGGGGGATGACCTTCTCGGTCAGGCCGCCCATGGTCTCCAGGCCGAGGGACAGGGGAATCACGTCCAGCAGCAGCCAGTCGTCGCCGGGATTGCGGTTGCCGGCCAGCAGGTTGGCCTGGGTGGCGGCGCCGATGGCCACCACCTTGTCCGGGTCCAGGTTGGTCAGGGGCTCCTGGCGGAAGAACTCGCCCACGGCCTTCTGGATGGCGGGAATGCGGGTGGCGCCACCCACCATGACCACGCCCTTGACGTCGGTGGGACGCAGGCCCGCATCCCGCAGGGCCTTCTTGCAGGGCTGCAGGGTCTTGGCCACCAGGGTCTGGGTGATGTCGTTGAAGACTTCGGCGGAAAGCTTGAGGTTCACCAGTTCGCCGCTGGTGAGCTTGGCGGTGATCGGCGCCTCGTTGTGTCCGGTCAGGTATTCCTTGGCTTCCCGGGCCTTGGTCAGCAGCAGGCGGGCGTCCATGGCGGCCAGGGGCGCCAGCTTGGCGGTCTCGCTGATCCAGCAGAGGATGCGCTGGTCGAAATCGTCGCCGCCCAGGGCGGAGTCGCCGCCGGTGGACATGACTTCGAAAACGCCCTTGGAGAGGCGCAGGATGGAAATGTCGAAGGTGCCGCCGCCCAGGTCGTAGACGGCGTAGATGCCCTCGGAGCCGTTGTCCAGGCCGTAGGCGATGGCGGCGGCGGTGGGTTCGTTGAGCAGGCGCAGGACGTTGAGGCCGGCCAGGCGGGCCGCATCCTTGGTGGCCTGGCGCTGGGCGTCGTCGAAGTAGGCGGGCACGGTGATGACGGCGCCCACCAGTTCGCCGCCCAGGGCGGCTTCGGCCCGGGTGCGCAGCACCTTGAGGATGTCGGCGGAGACCTCCACCGGGCTCTTCACCCCGGCCCGGGTCTTCAGCCGCACCATGCCCGGCGCCACCTGGAAATCGTAGGGGGCGGATTCCACGTGGCCGATGTCTTCCAGGCCCCGGCCCATGAAACGCTTGACGGAGACGATGGTGTTCTTCGGGTCCCGGGCCTGCTCGGCCTGGGCCTCGATGCCCACCACCACCTCCCCTTCCGGGGTGTAGCGCACCACGGAAGGCAGCAGGGCGCGTCCGTCCTCGTCGTTGAGGACCACGGCCATGCCGCTGCGCACGGTGGCGACCAGGGAATTGGTGGTACCCAGGTCGATGCCCACCGCCAGCTTGTGTTCGTGGGGCAGTTCGGACTGGCCGGGTTCGGCGATTTGCAGTAGGGCCATTATTGGTCTTCCAGGGCCACCAGGGCCTCGTCAATATCGTGTTGCAGCTTTTCCAGGAACATCAGGCGGCGGGTCAGGTCGGCCGCCGCCGGGTAGTCGGCCTGCTGGTCGAACAGGGCGCCCAGTTCCGCATAGCGTTCGGCGATCTGGTCCCGCAGGCGGAAATGCAGGTCTTCCAGTTCATCCACCTGGCCGGCCTGCCGCGCCTCTTGCACGGCTTCGCGCCATTCCATCTGCTCCATGAGGAAATCCACGGGCATGGCGGTGTTGTTTTCGGCGCCCACGTCCTGGCCCGCCAGATGCAGCAGGTACTGGGCCCGCGGCAGGGGTTTCTTCAGGGCCTGGTAGGCCTCGTTGACCCGGGTCGCCCATTGCATGGACAGGCGCCGGTCCGCTTCGGAAGCGTCGGCGAACTTGTCCGGATGCACCTGGGCCTGGGCCTCGCGGAAGCGGGCATCAAGCACGCCCAGGTCCACATTGAAGACCCGGGGCAGCCCGAAAAGGGTGAAATGATCAGCGTTGAAATCCATGGCGGCCCCGATTGTATTGTTTTTTGGGCGGATCAGGCTCCACCCGCGGGCAAAGCGCAGCCAGGGCTAGGCGCGCCCCAAGAAGATGTCCCCAGGGAATCCCTGCGGGACAGTGCAAGCAGCACGGCAAGCCCGGGCAATGACGCCAAGGCAAGCCGCCTCAGACCTTGAAGCTTTCGCCGCAGCCGCACTGATCCTTGACATTGGGGTTGTTGAACTTGAACCCCTCGTTCAGGCCTTCACGGGCATAGTCCAGCTCGGTGCCGTCCAGGTAGGGCAGGCTCTTCGGATCCACCAGCACCTTGACGCCGTGGCACTCGAAAATCTGATCGTCTTCGGCCAGTTCGTCAGCGAACTCGAGCTTGTAGGCCATGCCGGAGCAGCCGCTGGTGCGGACACCCAGGCGCAGGCCGATGCCCTTGCCGCGTTTGGTGATGTAGTTGGCCACGTGCTTGGCCGCCTGCTCGGTCAGTGTAACCGCCATGATGTGTTCCCCTTGGAAAACTGGACAATAAAGCTCAGTTGTCTCCGTGCTTCTTCTTATAGTCGGCCACCGCCGCCTTGATGGCATCTTCCGCCAGGATGGAGCAGTGAATCTTCACCGGCGGCAGGGCCAGTTCTTCGGCGATGTCCGTGTTCTTGATCTCCAGGGCCTGGTCCAGGCTCTTGCCCTTGACCCACTCGGTCACCAGGCTGGAGGAGGCAATGGCGGAACCGCAGCCGTAGGTCTTGAACTTGGCGTCCTCGATGACGCCTTCCTTGTTGACCTTGATCTGCAGCTTCATGACGTCGCCGCAGGCGGGGGCGCCCACCATGCCGGTGCCGACGCCGCCCTCTTCCTCCTTGGTGAAGGAACCGACGTTGCGGGGATTTTCGTAATGGTCCAGGACCTTGACGCTGTATGCCATGATGATTGCTCCTTAATTCAGGTTCAGTGGGCAGCCCACTGGACGGTATTCAGATCGATGCCTTCCTTGAACATGTCCCACAGGGGGGACAGTTCGCGCAGCTTGCCCACCTTGCTGTGCAGCAGCTTGACCACGAAATCCACCTCTTCCTCGGTGGTGAAGCGGCCGATGGAGAAGCGGATGGAACTGTGGGCCAGTTCGTCTTCCCGCCCTAAGGCACGCAGAACGTAGGAAGGTTCCAGGCTGGCGGAGGTGCAGGCGGAACCGGAGGAAACAGCCACGTCCTTGATCGCCATCAGCAGGGACTCGCCTTCCACGTAGGCAAAGCTCATGTTCAGGTTGTGGGCGACGCGGTGCTCCAGGTCCCCGTTCACGTAGACCGCTTCCATGTCGGAAAGTCCCTTCAGCAGCTTGTCGCGCAGGGCGGCGATGCGCTTATTTTCCTCGACCATCTCTTCCTTGGCCAGACGGAAGGCTTCGCCCATGCCGACGATCTGGTGGGTGGCCAGGGTGCCGGAGCGGAAACCGCGCTCGTGGCCGCCGCCGTGCATCTGGGCTTCCAGGCGAACGCGGGGCTTGCGGCGGATGTAGAGGGCGCCGATGCCCTTGGGGCCGTAGGTCTTGTGGGCGGAGAAGCTCATCAGGTCCACCTTGAGCTTGTCCAGGTCGATATCCACCTTGCCGGTGGCCTGGGCCGCATCGACGTGGAAGATGATGCCCTTCTCGCGACAGATCTCGCCGATCTCGGCGATGGGCTGAACCACGCCGATTTCGTTATTCACGAACATCACGGATACCAGCACGGTGTCGGGACGGATGGCGGCCTTCAGCACTTCCAGATCGATCAGGCCGTTCTCCTGCACGTCCAGGTAGGTGGCGGAGAAGCCCTGGCGCTCCATTTCGCGCACGGTGTCGAGCACGGCCTTGTGCTCGGTCTTGACGGTGATGATGTGCTTGCCCTTGCCGGCGTAGAAATTGGCGGCGCCCTTGATGGCCAGGTTGTTGGATTCGGTGGCGCCGGAGGTCCACACGATTTCCTTGGGGTCCGCATTCACCAGGGCGGCGACCTGCTCCCGGGCCTCTTCCACGGCGGCCTCGGCTTCCCAGCCGTAGCTGTGGGAGCGGGAGGCGGGGTTGCCGAACTTCTCCACCAGGAAGGGGATCATCTTTTCCGCCACGCGCGGATCCACGGGCGTGGTGGCCGAGTAGTCGAGGTAGATGGGCAGTTTCATGTTCTCGTCGCTCCAAAAAGGTTTTGCACGTTCTTGTTGTCCGTTACGACGCCATGGCCGTGAGGCTGGTCAGGCGTTCCAGGGTGCCCTTCAGCACCCCGAGAAATTCTTCAATCTGGGCCGCCGTACTGGTGGCCCCCAGGCTCACCCGCACTGCGCCCCGGGCCAGTTCCGGCGCCACGCCCATGGCCATGAGGACCCGAGAAGGCTCCGGATTGGCCGAGGAACAGGCCGCACCGCTGGCCACCGCAAAACCGGCCCGGTCCAGGTAGCCCACCAGGGTTTCGCCATCCACACCGGGAAAGGCGAAGTAGCTGGTGTTGGGCAGGCGCTCGGCGCCGGCACCGAAAATCCTGGCACCCTGGTGATGCAGACCGGCTTCCAGTTGCTGTCGCAAATCCGCCAGCCGGCGTCGGTTTTCCTTCACGTTACGGGCCGCCAGGGCACAGGCTGCACCGAACCCGACAATGGCGGGGACGTTTTCCGTACCGGAACGCAAGTTCCGTTCCTGTCCGCCGCCGGCGATCAGGGGCTGCAGCTCGACCCGCTTGTCCAGGACCAGGGCCGCGGCACCCTTGGGGCCGCCGATCTTGTGGCTGGAAACGCTGAGGGCGTGGACGCCGGCCCCGTTGAGGGCGCGAAAATCCAGCTCCAGCTTGCCCAGCACCTGCACCGCATCGCTGTGGAACCAGGCGCCGGTGGGCCGGGCCGCCTGGGCCAGGGCGGCCACATCCTGCAGCACGCCGGTTTCGTTGTTGGCCAGCATCACCGACACCAGGGCCGGACGCCGGGCCAGAAGTTCAGCATAGGCGCCCTGCTCCACCCTGCCCTCGCCATCAACGGCCAGGGTAGCCACTTCCCAGCCCTGGCGGGCCAGCTGCTCCGCCGGACGGGCGATGCAGGGATGCTCCACGGCGGAGACCGCCAGCAGGCCGGGCCGCAGGCTGGCCGCCGCGCCCTTGAGGAACAGGTTGTTGCTTTCGGAACCGCCGCTGGTGAACACCACCTCGGTGGCATGGGCGCCGGTGGCCGCCGCCACCTGCTGCCGGGCCTCGTCCACCGCCCGCCGCGCCGCCCGGCCGTACTCGTGGCGGCTCGAGGCATTGCCGTACTGCTCGCGCAGATAGGGCAGCATGGCCTCCAGCACCTCGGGATGCAGCGGGGTGGTGGCGTTATGGTCCAGATAGACCGGGGCGAACATGGCGGCGATCCAGCTTTCAGGCGCGGACCAGGACTTCCTTGACCCGGGGCCGGGGACCAAGGCGCTGCCCCGTGAGCAGGGCCACCTTGTCCTGCTGCTTGCTCACCAGGTCGTGCAGGCTCACCGAGGCCAGGTATTCATACATCTTGGCATTGAGGGTGGACCACAGGTCGTGGGTCATGCAGCGGTGTTCTTCGTGGCAGTTTTCCTTGCCGCCGCACTGGGTGGCGTCCAGGGGCTCATCCACGGCGCGGATGATGTCGGCCACCGTCACCTGCTCCAGGGGCCGGGCGATACAGTAGCCGCCGCCGGGGCCGCGCACGCTTTCCACCAGGTTGTGGCGGCGCAGCTTGCCGAACAGCTGTTCCAGGTAAGACAGGGAAATCTTCTGCCGTTCGCTGATGCCGGCCAGGGTCACCGGACCCTCACCGCCACGGATGGCGAGGTCGATCATGGCGGTAACGGCGAAACGTCCTTTGGTGGTCAAGCGCATTTTTAGGCCCTCCAGGAAATACCTGAGAATTTAAGTCAACTATACTGATACCCGGATTTATTAGTCAACTATTTTGCTCAGGTATTTGGGATCGAAACGGTCGGCCACCGCCAGTTCGTCCTCCACCCGCACGCCGGCCTGTTCCAGCTTGTGCAGCAGGGTTTCGATGCGCCGGTCGGTTTCCACCGCGTGGTCGAGCAGGCCGTGGATGGCCTTGGCCAGGGGGTCGTCCTGGTTCTGCTGGGCCACGGCGTAGGCGGAAAAGCCCATTTTCACGGCCTTCTCCTCCCGCTTCTGCTCCTGCTCGCCCTGGATGATGCGGGCCGGATTGCCGACGGCGGTGGCGCCGCCGGGTACATCCCGCACCACCACGGCGTTGGAACCCACCTTGGCCCCAGCACCCATGGTGATGGGCCCCAGCACCTTGGCCCCGGCGCCAATGACAACGCCGTTCTCCAGGGTGGGATGGCGCTTGCCCTTGTTCCAGGAAGTGCCGCCCAGGGTGACACCGTGATAGAGGGTGACGTCGTCGCCGATGACGGCCGTCTCGCCGATCACCACGCCCATGCCGTGGTCGATGAAGAAACGGCGGCCGATGGTGGCCCCAGGATGAATCTCGATGCCGGTCAGGAAGCGGGAGATGTGGGCGACGAAACGGGCCAGCCAGCGCAGGCGATGCCCCCACAGCCAGTGGGCCAGCCGGTGCAGGGTGATGGCATGGATGCCCGGATAACAGGTGAGCACCTCCAGCACGGACCGGGCCGCGGGATCGCGGTCGAAAACCGAGTGGATGTCTTCACGCAGGCGGGCAAACATGGATCAATACTCCTTGGATTTGTGGGGTTATCTTAAAATATCCCACTATTTTCATCAACTATTGTCCCGATTAATCTTGGCCCCGGGCAAGGGCTTCTCCGCCGCTGCCAGGATGCCGCGCAGGATGTTGATCTCGTCCTTCTCCAGGGCCGCCCGTCCGAACAGGCGGCGCAGCTTGGGCATGAGGCGGCGCGGACTGTTGGGATTGAGGAAGCCGGTGGCCGTCATCAGGCGCTCCAGGTGGGCGTAGAAACCTTCCACCTCCTCATGGCTGGCCGGCGGCGTGGCAAAGGGCGTGGCCAGGGAACTGACCGGGGGCGCCCCGTCGAAGGCCGCCTGGCGCACCTCGTAGCACAGCACCTGGACGGCGGCCCCCAGGTTGAGGGAGCCGTAATCCGGGTTCACCGGCACCGTCACCAGCCGCTGGCACTGTTCCACCTCCGCATTGGTGAGGCCGGAAGTCTCGCCGCCGAAGACCAGGGCAATGTCGCCCTGGGCCGTCCACTGCAGCAGCTCGGGCACGGCCTGGCGCGCCGGCCGGGGAATGGGCCCCAGGTCCCGCTGCCGGGCCGACAGGGCCGCTGCCAGGACGGTGCCCTGCAAGGCCTCTTCCAGACTGGTGCAGATGCGGGCGTGCTCCAGCACGTCGGCAGCACCGGAGGCCCGGGCGGTAGCTTCGTCATCGGGAAACTGTTTCGGATTGACCAGGGTCAGGCGGGACAGGCCCATGGTTTTCATGGCCCGGGCGGCGGCGCCGATGTTGCCGGGATGGCTGGTGTTGCATAGCACGACGCGGATGCGTCCGAGCATCTCAATGGGGCTAATGGGGTTCATGGTGTAAAATGCCGGTTTATCCAAATGCTTAGGGCAGTCGCCGGCCGGGTCTACAAGACCGGAAGCCCGGAAACTGCCCCTTCGAGTTCTTTACAAAAGCCATGCATCCAACCCTGAACATCGCCGTCAAGGCCGCCCGTCGCGCCGGCCAGATCATCAACCGCGCCTCCAACGACATCGACCTGCTCAAGGTCGTTGCCAAGCAGCAGAGCGACTTTGTCACCGAAGTGGATCGGGCTGCCGAAGCCGCCATTATCGAAACCCTGCGCGAGGCTTACCCGAATCACGGGATTCTAGCAGAGGAGAGCGGCGCCTCCGTCGGACGGGATGAGGAATACCAGTGGATCATCGATCCCCTGGACGGCACCACCAACTTCATCCATGGCTTTCCCCAGTACGCCATTTCCATCGCCCTGGCCCACCGCGGCCAGGTGACCCAGGCCGTGGTCTACGACCCCATCCGCAACGAGATGTTCACCGCCACCAAAGGTGCCGGCGCCTTCCTCGACGATCGCCGCATCCGCGTCGGCAAGCGGGCCAAGCTGCAGGACGCCCTGATCGGCACCGGTTTCCCCTACCGCAGCTTCGACCACGTGGATGCCTACCTCAACATCTTCAAGGAACTGACCCAGACCTGCGCCGGCATCCGCCGCCCGGGTGCTGCCGCCCTGGACCTGGCCTGGGTGGCCTGCGGCCGTCTGGACGGTTTCTGGGAATTCGGCCTTTCCCCCTGGGACATGGCCGCCGGTTCCCTGCTCATCAGCGAAGCTGGTGGTTTGGTCACCGACCTGGCCGGCGAACCCGAGTATCTGGAGAGCGGCAACGTGGTGGCGGGCAGCCCGAAAATCTTCGCCCAGCTGCTGCAGACCGTGCAGTCCAACCGGGGCAGCAATCTGCCGCGCTGAAGCGCCAAGGCACGCCTCGCCCGCTACGGGTATAAAAAAACGGCGCCTGCGGGCGCCGTTCTTCTTTTCCGCGATCGTTTTGCCTCAGCTTTCCGGCATGGGGACGCCACCCCGTAGCGGCACCGGCACATAGGCGGCAACCCAGGCCTGGAATTCCTCCGCCGGCACCGGCCGGCAGAAATGGTAACCCTGGGCGATGTCGCAGCCCATGGCGTTGAGGATCAGCAGTTCGGCCTCGTGCTCCACCCCTTCGGCCACCACCTTCAGCCCCAGGCTGTGGCCCAGGGAGACGACGGCGTGCACGATGGCCAGGTCGGCCGAATCGTTGACGATGTCCCGGACGAAGGAGGCATCGATCTTCAGCTTGTCCAGGGGGAAGCGCTTCAGGTAGGACAGGCTGGAATAGCCGGTGCCGAAATCATCGATGGAAAGGCGCAGGCCGGCCTGCTTCAGTTCGGCCAGGACGGCGCCCACCTGCTCCGGCTCCTCCATGACGATGCTTTCCGTCAGTTCCAGTTCGATGCGCCCGGCGGGCAGAGGATAGTCGCCGACGATGTCGAGCAGGTTTTCCTTGAAGTGCTTCTGGCGGAACTGCAGGGACGACAGATTCACCGCCACCGGCACCGGTTTCAGGCCCATGGCCGGCCACTGCTGGTCCCACTGCACCTGCTGGCGGCAGGCTTCGGCCAGGACCCAGTCGCCGATTTCCAGGATGGTGCCGGTCTCCTCGGCCAGGGGAATGAAGTCGGCCGGTGAAACGAAGCCCGAGTCGCCCCGCCGCCAGCGGATCAGGGCCTCGGCCCCCACCAGGCGGCCGCTGCGGATCTCCACCTGGGGCTGGTAGAAAAGCACGAATTCCTTGCGCTGCACCGCCCCCCGCAGGGAGTTCTCCAGGGCCAGGCGCTCCCCGGCCCGGGCGTTCATTTCCGGGCGGAAGAACTGGTAGTTGTTGCGCCCCCGTTCCTTGGCATGGAACATGGCCGTGTCCGCATTCTTGATCAGTCCCTCCTCGTCCTCGCCGTCGGCAGGGAAGACGCTGATGCCGATGGAGGCCGTCACCCGCAGCTCCTTGCCGGCGATGTTGAAGGGCGCCGTCAGCTGGGCCAGGACGGCGTCGGCCACATGGGCCGCGTCCTCGGAGCGGCGGATGCGGTGCAGGACGACGATGAATTCGTCGCCCCCCAGGCGGGACACCGTATCCGATTCCCGCACCGCATCCTGCAGACGCTTGGTGACGCCCTTGATCAGCTCGTCGCCGACGGAATGGCCGAGGGAATCGTTGATGGTCTTGAAGCGGTCCAGGTCGATGAACAGCACCCCCACCTCATGCCCCTCCCGGGCGGCGGCTGCAATAGCCACGGTGAGCCGGTCCTGCAGCAGCATGCGGTTGGGCAGGCCGGTGAGAGGATCGTGCTGGGCCAGGAACTGGATGCGGTCCTGGGCCGCCTTGTGCTCCGTAAGGTCGGAGTAGATGGCGATGTAGTTGCTGACCGTCCCGGCGGCATCGGCCACGGCGCTGATGGCGGCCCACTGGGGATGGATGCGGCCATCCTTGGCCCGGTCCCAGATTTCCCCCTGCCAGTGGCCAGTCTCTTTCAGGCTGCGCCACAAGTTCGCGTAGAACGCCTGGTCGTGGCGACCGGACTGGAGGAAACGGGGCGTCCGCCCCCGCGCCTCTTCCAGGGTGTAGCCGGTGACGGCGACGAAGGCCCGGTTCACCAGCAGGATGCGATTTTCCGCATCGGTGACGAAGACCGCTTCCCGGCTCTGTTCCAGCACGCTGGCCCACAGGCGCAGCTGGTCCTCCCGGCTGCGGATGGTATGGGCCATGTCCTGCAGGGAATCGAAAAGGCTGGCGAACTCGACGCTGCCCGGCGCCTGCCCGGCGATACCGTCGTACTGGCCGGCCTTGACCCGTTCCACGCTGGCCAGCAGGTTCAGCACCGGCCGGGAGATGCCCCGGTTGGCCAGGGCCTGGCTGAGGGGCACCACCAGGGCCCCGGCCAGCAGCAGCACCAGCAGCAACACCCCCAGGGTTTCCCGCACCTGCTTGTTTACGCCCTCCTTTTCCAGGACCAGGAGCGGATAGGCCTGTTCGTTGCCCAGCAGGGGCAGGGAAAACAGCATGAGGAAGTGCCGGGGCGTCTCCTGCCAGCCGCTCAGGGGATTGCCGGCATTTTTCAGGAGCGGCGCCGCCCGGCTCAGATCGACCTCGGAAGCCAGGGCCTGGATGTCCCCCACCACCTGCCCCTGGGCGAAGAGCAGGCCAAAGTGCAGCGGCGTGTAGCGGGTCACCTGTTCCAGAAAGCCCTGGCCCAGGGTCTGGGCCACCACCACCCGCCCGACCGTGAGGGGCTCGCCCCGGGGAAAGTGGCGGATCACCGGGGCGCTGGCCAGCAGCATCAGCCCGTCGGGCGAGCGGACCATGGCCTGGGTCGGCGGCGCATTGCGGGCCAGGCCGGCGAGGAACTCCACCTCCACCGGCGTGCGTCCGACGTGCCACTGGTTGGGCGAGAGGGAGTCCTGTTGCCAGGCCAGGGGAGCACCCACATTGTCGAAGGCCAGGAAGCCCGCCTCCTGGCCGTTTTTCTCCACCCGGCCGAAAGCCACCCACTGGCCCCGGCTGTCCACCACCACCAGGGACAGGTGGTCGGTGGCGCTGGAAAGACGGGCCAGGTCCCCGGCCAGGCGCTTCTTCTCCCCGTCGAACACCAGGGGATCGTAGTGCAGGGGATCGGAATAGCGGGACACCAGGTTGAGGCTGGCCACCAGGGCCTCGTCCGCCGCCAGGCGCCCGGCCATCTGCAGCAGAAAGGTCTGGCGGGCCCGGATTTCGGCACTGAGGGCCCGCTGGGCGGTAGCAAAGACCTCCCGGGTTTCCTCCCGGTGGAAGCGCTCCACCCCGACGGAAAGCAGGGTGCCCACCACCGTCAGCACCAGAAAGATGCTGAGCAGGAGCAGGGCCAGCAGCTTGGCCTTGATGCTGGGGAGCCAGTTGGGGGGGGGCATCTAGAAAACCGGCTCCTGGCGGGCACTGCCCTGCCGCGTCACCAGCTGGCTGGGCACCACCACCCGCCGCGGCACCGGGCGTCCGGCGAGGATGTCCCGCACCACCCGGGCTGTCGCTTCGGTACTCAGGGGATAGGTGAAAGAGGCCCGCTGCTCGCCGTCAGCGATGGCCTGGCGCGCCTCCCGGATGTAGTCGATGCCGACGATGACCAGCCGGCCCGGATCGATGCCGTGCTTGCGCAAGGCCAGACGGGCGCCGCTGGCCATGCTGTCGGACTGGGCGTAGATGGCATCGAAGGGGCGCCCTTCCTCCAGCGCTTCCTCCACGGCCTTGACCGCGTCGGCCCGCAGGTAATTGGCCGGGCGGATGCTGTGCAGGCGCAGGCCGGGGTGGCGGCGCAAGGCTTCGACAAAGGCGGCGGTGCGCATCTGGGAGGTGCTGGCGCCGGGAATGCCCTGCAGCACCAGCACCGTGCCCCGGCCCTGCAATTCGGCGGCGATGAAGGCGGCGGCAGCGGCACCGATCTGCCCGTCGTCGGGCCCCACCCAGGTGGTATAGGCGTCCCCCTCCACCCGGCGCATCAGCAGCACCACCGGGATACCCTGGCGGTAAGCCTTGGCCAGCACGGGCGCCAGGGCCCGGGAATCCCGGGGACTGACGATCAGCACATCGACGCCGCGGGCGACGAAGTCCTCCACGTCGGCCACCTGCCGGGCCGTCTCGCCCTGGGCATCGGAAAAGACGAAATTGACGCCGGGCTGGCGATTGAATGCCTCCACCAGGGCCCGTACCTGGGCCAGGCGGTAGTCGTTGGCCAGGGTGTCCTGGGCGAAGGCCACCAGGCGGGGGCGCTCGCCCCCCTGGGCTCCCCCTGCGGCAGCCAGGCACCAAAGCAGCAGGGCCGGGAACAACCAGGCCCTTATTTTGTGATTCGGAAACATCCCACTCGCTCCCTGCCGACGGGCATTGCCGATGGTATTTTTTCTATGACAAAAATACTAGCATGACCCGGGGCCGGCTGCGGCGGTGCACCAAAAAAAGAGCCGATGGTAGGCGCCCCCGCCTACCATCGGCTTACACAAGCACCCGGAAACCGGGCGCGGCTCAAAGGGATTCGGCTCGGCGTCAGCGACGCTTGGACAGCTCGTTGCCCACTAGGCCACCGGCAGCGGCGCCGGCCACGGTACCCGCCGTGCTGCCGCCAGTCAGGGCGGAGCCGACCACACCGCCGACGACGGCGCCGGTGGCCACCCCGACCTGCTGCCGGGTGGGATTACCGCTACAGGCGGACAGGGTCATGGCCAGGACGGCAGCGGCGACGAGGGCGAAGGATTTTGCGGTTTTCATGTTGTTCTCCACGGGGTTGGGATGGGTTCAGGGAATGGCGCTGACGTTGCCGTTCACCACCTTCACCTTGTCGCCGGCGGCCACGGCGGGCACGTGGGACTGGGAAATGGTGCGGTAGGCGCCGTCATCCATGCGCACGGTGATGCGGTAGGCGGTCTGGCGGTTCATGTTCTTTTCGATGCTGTTGCCGGCATAGGCCCCGCCGGCAGCGCCGATCAGGGTCATGGCCGTATTACCGCCGCCCCGGCCGAACTGGTTGCCCACCAGGGCGCCGGTGACGCCGCCGGCCACGGCCCCCAGGCCGCTGGCATTGCCTTCCAGCTGCACCATGCGCACCGTTTCCACCACGCCGCAGTTGGCGCAAGTGGACTTGGCGCTGGCGGCACCCTTGGCGGCGGGCTTGCCGCCCTCCTCTGCCTTGGCGGCGGCCTTATCGGCCCCCTGCTCCTGCAATTGGGAAGACGCGGTGGGAATAAGGCCGGTGATGGCGCCGATACCCAGCAGACTGAAGACGGTGAGAGAGACGGCGGCGGCCGTCAGCAGGGGATGCAGGCGACGGGCCCGCACCGGGGCCGGGGTCGGGGAATGGCCGATTTCGAAAGTGGAATCCATGGTCGCTCCTTGGCAGGGGGAACTGGCTTACCAGTCGTGGCGGTCGTGGTGGTGACGGTGACGATGCTTGTAGTGGCCGCGGTGGTAACCCCGGTCGTGGCGGTCGTCGTAATAGCCGCGGCGGCGGCCATCGTCGTAACGGGAACGGGTATTCAGGGAAACGCCGGCAGCCGCGCCGAGGGCGCCGCCGACCATGGCCATGTCGCGGCCGCCGATGGCCGAACCGACGGCGGCGCCGGCCGCACCGCCAAGGGCGCCGCCAACCACGGCATCGCCGTCGATGCCACCGTGGGCATGGGCCGCATTGAACAGACCGGTGCTACCGATCAGCAGGGCCAGCATGACAACTTTCCTGAACTTCATTTTTATTCTCCTGGGCAAAAAGCGCCGCCTTGGGAGTGCGGCTTGCAACCGTTATTGCAACGGCCGTGCCAGGAAAAAAACTTCCTTGAAGATCAGTTGGTTAGGAGAAAACAAAAAGAACGGGCCGGCCCCGGAATTTCGGGGCGGCCCGACAGGGGCTGCCAGCCTTGATCGCAGCCAATTGATTTAAAACGAATTTATTTTGTCGGGCCAGCCCGACGCCCCTCAGGCGCTGTCACCGGCCCCGGGCTTGAATTGCTTGGCATCCAGCTGATGCCGTTCCAGCAGCTTGTAGAACTCGGTGCGGTTGCGCTGGGCCAGGCGGGCCGCCTGGGTGACGCTGCCTTCGGTGAGGCGCAGCAGGCGCACCAGGTAATCCCGCTCGAACACCTTCTTCGCCTCGTCCAGGGAAGTGAAGGCGCTATCACCGGAGCGCAGCGCCCCCTGGATCAGGGCCGCCGGCACCAGGCCGCCGCTCACCGGGGAGAGGGCCACCGCCTGCTCCACCACATTCTGCAACTGCCGCACATTGCCCGGCCAGGGCGCCGTCACCAGGGCTTCCATGGCATCCGGGGCGAAGGCGGTGACGGGTTTGCCATAGCGGCTGGCCGTGCGCTGCAGGAAATGGTTGGCCAGCAGGGGAATGTCCTCCCGCCGCTCCGCCAATAGGGGCAGAGCCAGGGAGACCACGTTGAGGCGGTAGTAGAGGTCTTCGCGGAACTGGCCGCTTTTCAGGAGTTCGTCCAGGTCCCGGTGGGTGGCCGAAACCACCCGCACATCAACCGGCACCGCCTGGGTGGCGCCCACGGGGCGCACCTGGCGCTCCTGCAGCACCCGCAGCAGCTTGGCCTGGAGGGACAGGGGCATGTCGCCGATCTCGTCGAGGAAGACCGTGCCGCCGTCCGCCTCCAGGAACAGGCCCTTGTGGTTGTAGGTGGCGCCGGTGAAGGCACCCTTGCGGTGGCCGAAGAGTTCGGACTCCAGCAGGTTTTCCGGAATGGCGGCGCAGTTGATGGCGACGAAAGGCTTATCCGCCCGGGGGCTGGCCAGGTGGATGGCCCGGGCCAGCAGTTCCTTGCCGGTGCCGCTGGCGCCGGCGATGAAGACGCTGGCATCGGAGGCCGCCACCAGGCGGGCCCGCTCCAGCAATTCCTGCATGGCCGGGCTGCCGCCCACCAGATCGGCGCGCCAGGGCTCGTTCTCGCCGCCGCCCTGGCCGGCGGGGGACGCCAGGCGCAGGGCCTGCTCCACCTGCTCCAGCAGGGCCTTGCCGTCGAAGGGTTTGGTGAGGAAGCCGAAGACGCCGCGGCGGGTGGCATCCACCGCCTCGGGAATGGTGCCGTGGGCGGTGAGCACGATCACCGGCAGGGTCGGGGCCCGGCGCTGGATCTCGTCGAACAGGGCGAGGCCGTCCATGCCGCCCATCTTCAGGTCGGTGATGACCAGTTGGGGCCGCTGGGCCTGGAACATGACCAGGGCCTGCTCGCCGCTGTCGGCGGTGCGCACCCGGTGGCCGGCGGTGGCCAGGCGCAGGGCCAGCAGTTTGAGGATGTCGGCGTCGTCATCCACCAGCAGCAGTTCGGCCATGGCTATTGCCTCCCCTTGCGGCTGCGCTCGATAAGCTGGCGCTCGATGGACTTGAGTTCGTCCAGCTGTTCCTTCAGCTGCTGGGCCCGGCGCCCTTCCTTCAGGCGCTCGTTGAGCTGGCCCTGGACCAGGGTCGCCAACTGGCCGGCGGGACCGGCATGGCCGGCCAGGGGTTCGAGCAGGGCCAGGGCCCGGGACTTGTCCTCCAGGGCCGGCTGAGGCAAGGCCAGCAGTACCCCCAGGCGCAGGCGGCTGCCCAGGCTGCGTTCCCGGTTGTAGGCCTGCTGGGCGGACGCCAGCTCCCGCTTCTGTTCCTCGGCGTTGGCGGCGGCAGTCTTCTGGGCCAGGGCCAGGGTATCGAGCACCAGGCGGTTTTCGTCCACCGGCGCCGGCGGCACATGGCTGCAGGCCCCCAGGATGAGGCAGAGGCTCAGCAACAGGGATGGGAATTTCATGGGTATGCGGTAAGACAAGGCAGTTCGGCAAGGGAGGGTTCAGCGCCCGGCGGCAGCGAGGGGCAGGCTGAGACGGAAACAGGCCCCGGGAGGGCCTTCGGGCAGCATTTCGAGCCGGCCCCGGTGGGCCTGGGCCAGTTCCCGGGCGATGGCGAGGCCGAGGCCGCTGCCGGGGACGCTGGCGGCGGCGGGGCGGCTGCCGCCCAGGTAGAACCAGTCGAAAATGCGTTCCCGGTCGTTGGGGGCGACGCCGGGGCCCTGGTCACGCACGTCCAGGCAGGCAAGGCCGTCTTCGGACTTCAGGGCGACGGCGATCATACCACCCTCGGGAGAGTACTTGACCGCGTTGGAGAGCAGGTTGTCGAGGACCGTGGCCAGCTTGTCCCGGTCGCCCCACACCGTCAGGGGCTCGCATTCGGCCTGGAAACGCAGGCCCCGGGCCTGGGCTGCCAGACGGTGGTCGTCCAGCCCCCGGCCCACCAGCCGGGCCAGGTCCACCGGCACGAATTCGAGGCGCCCCAGTTCATCCAGGGCCCGCTGGGCATTGAGCAGGCGCTCGATCATGGTCTGCAGCTGACGGCTCTTGCCCTGGAGGATGGCGACGATCTCCCGCTGGCCTTCGGAGAGGGAACCGGCGGCGCCGTCGGCCAGCAGCTCCGCCCCTTCGCGCAGGGCGGTCAGGGGCGTCTTCAGTTCATGGGAGACATGGCGCAGGAAGCGCACCTTCTGGGCCTCCAGCTCGTTCAGCTGCTGGCGCAGCCATTCCAGGCGCTGGCCCAGGCGCTCCAGGTCGGCCGGGCCGTGCACCGCCACCGGCGCCTGCAGGTCGCCGCCGCCGAGGCGGGAGACGGCGGCCTCCAGTTCCCGCACCGGCCGGGCGATGAGGGCGGCGGCCAAGGCCGAGACCACCAGGCCCAGCACCAGCATGGCCAGCAGCTGCTTCCACAGGCGCTGTTCCGCCTCCCCGGCCAGTTCGCCGAGGCGGCTCATTTCCCGGTCGGTGAGGGCGTCGCTGATGCGCTGCACGCCCCGGGCCAGGTCGGAAAGGGCGGCATAGTCTTCGGCCAGGCGGGCCTTGCCGCCCTGGATCTTCTCCAGGCGC
This sequence comes from Azospira sp. I09, assembly GCF_009177135.1. Taxonomy (NCBI): domain Bacteria; kingdom Pseudomonadati; phylum Pseudomonadota; class Betaproteobacteria; order Rhodocyclales; family Rhodocyclaceae; genus Azospira; species Azospira sp. I09. Next base: position 911,156 of record NZ_AP021844.1, read on the forward strand.
TCGCGCAGGGCGGCCTCGGTGTCGATGGTACGGTTCAGCTCCAGCAGCTGGGCTTCATCCAGGGGCAGCAGGGACAGCTCGCTGAAGGTGGTGCGAAAGCCCGCCCGCAGGGTGTCGTAGTCCGCCAGCAGGGACGGCTCTCCCAGCACCAGGTACTGGCGGGCGGAGCGTTCCAGGGCCACGGTCTGTTCCAGCAGCTGGCGGCTGGCCCGGGCCGCCTGGGCGGTCTGGCCCACGGCCTGGCGGCTCTGCTGCACCAGCAGGTTCACCTCCATGGCCGTCTGCACCAGGGCCACCACCAGAGGCAGGGCCGCGGCGAGAAAGGCCAGGGAGAGCAGCTTGAGAAAGGACTTGGGATAGAAGCGGGGAGACACGACGGGCCGGCGCGATATCTGGGGAGGCCCATTCTAAAGGCAAAAAGGCCCGCCGATGCGCCTTGCATCGGCGGGCCCGGAGGCAGCCTCGGGGAGGCTTATTCCTTGATGGCTTCGACGGCGATGGTCAGGGTGACGTCGTCGCCCACATAGGGAGCGTACTTGCCGGCGTTGAATTCGCTGCGCTTGATGACGGCGGTGGCGTTGGCGCCGCAGGCGTCCTTCTTCAGCATGGGATGGGGCATGCACTGGAAGGAGGTGACGCTGAGGGTGACCGGCTTGGTGATGCCCTTGATGGTCAGGTTGCCGTCCACTGACACCACCTTGTCGCCGTCAAAGTTCACCTTGGTGGACTTGTAGGTGGCGGTGGGGAACTTGGCGGTGTCGAGGAAATCCTCGCCCTGGATGTGGCCGTTGAACAGGGCGGAGCCGGTATTGACGGACTTCATGTCGATGGTCACGTCCACGCTGCCGCTCTTGGCGGCCTTGTCGATGACGATCTTGCCGCTGGTCTTGTCGAAATGGGAGAGCTGGGTGGAATAGCCGAAGTGGCTGTAGGAGAAGCGGGGGAAGGTGTGGCTGCCGTCCATCACATAGGTTTCGGGAGCGGCCACGGCGGCGAAGGAGGAAGCGGCGATGGCGACGGCGACGAGTTGCTTGATCATGGTGAATCTCCTGTAAGGGGTTTTCTAAGATTTCTCTGAGTACGGCTTGGGGTTGGGGCGATACAGCAGAACGGCTTACTTCTTGGCCGCAGCGGCAGCCGCCGCCACGACGTGGAACTTGATCTGGATTTCGTTGGCCACGGTGCCGAAATCGGCCCACATGCCTTCGCCGATGGCGTAGTCGGCCCGCTTCAGCACGAAGGCGCCGTCGAAGACGCCGTTGGCACCCTCCTGCTTGAAGGTGAAGGGCGCGGTGGCGTCCAGGGTCTTGCCCTTCATACTCAGCTTGCCGGTGACCTCGAAGCGGTTGTTGCCGAGGGCCTTGACACTGCTGGAGACGAAGGTGGCCTTGGGGAAGGCCTTGGTGTTGAACCACAGCTTGCTTGCCACTTCGTCATTGGCCTCCTGGGAGCCGGCATCGATGCTGGCCAGGTCGATCTCCAGGCTGGCCCTGGCGGCCTGGGGCTTGGCCGGATCGAAGGCGATGCTGGCGGCGCTCTTCCTGAACTTGCCATCCACGGGCACGTTCATCTGCTTGTAGGTGAAGGCGATCTGGGTCTTGTCGGCCTGCACGGCGTTGAACTCGACGGCCTGGGCCGGCAGGGCGAGGACGGCGGCGGCGCCGAGGATTTGTTTGATCATGGTGTTATCTCCGTGACGTTGGGGTTGGCGTGCGTTTTTCTTGGTGCGACTCAGGAGCGGCCCGGCAGCATGCGGCGCAGGGTGGCGTCCCGGTCCAGGAAGTGGTGCTTCAGGGCGGCGCCGGCATGGGCGGCCACCAGGGCCAGCAGCAGGAAGTTGAGGCTCACATGCACGGTCTTCAGCAGGTTGCCCAGGTCCGGGTCCTTGCCGATCAGGTCGGGGATGGGCAGCACGCCGAAATAGACGGTCTGGAAGCCCTTCGCCGAACTCATCAGCCAGCCCGTGAGGGGGATGGCGAACATCAGCAGGTACAGCAGGTGATGCACGCCCTCGGCGGCGAGGCGCTGCCAGGTCGGCATGGGCACGGGGGCCGGCGGCCGGTGGCCGAGGCGCCAGGCAAAACGCAGCAGCACCAGCAGGAACAGGCTGACGCCGGCCCACTTGTGCCAGGAGTAGATCTGCAGCTTCTGCGGCGACAGGGGCAGACCGGTCATGTAGAAGCCGACACCCAGGGCGCCGAAGAGGCCCAGGGCCATCAGCCAGTGCAGGGCCTTGGCGGTGCTGCTGTAACGGTCGGTGCTGTGGTTCATGGTGATTCCTCGCTTCAGTGGGCAGCTACCGCGGCGGACACCGGGGTAGACGCGGAATGGTCGATTTGGTTTGCGTCCCTGGCGGTGACGCCGAAGGCATAGCTGTCCATGCCGATCACGCCATAGACCAGGCCCCCTTCCAGGCGGCGGGCGGCGACCCAGTCCTCGCCGGCGGCACCGATGGCCACCAGCAGGGGCTGCAGGTGTTCGTCGGTGGGATGGGCGCGCACCGCGTGGGGTGCCCGGCGGCGCAGGTCCAGCAGGGCGTCCAGGTCGCCAGCGGCGATGGTGTCAGCCATCCACTCCATGAACTCCCGGGCGTAGGCCGCTTCGCCGCCGCCCAGGCGGAAGTCCATCAGGTTGTGGGTGATGCTGCCGGAGGCCAGCAGCAGCACGCCCTGCTGCCGCAGGGGCGCCAGGGCCCGACCCAGGGCCAGCAGCACCTGGGGCGAACCGGTCATGGGCAGGGACAGCTGCACCACCGGCACGTCGGCTTGCGGGTAGAGGTGCATGAGAGGCACCCAGGCGCCGTGGTCCAGGCCCCGGTGGGGATTGCTGCGGCCGGGGAAGCCGGCCCGGGCCAAGGCCTCCAGGACCTCGGCCGCCACCTCGGGGGCGCCAGCGGCCGGGTAGCGCAACTGGTACAGGGCCTCCGGGAAGCCGCCGAAGTCGTGGATGGTCTCGGGCCGGGCGCTGGTGGCCACTTCCAGGCCGGCGGTGATCCAGTGGGGGGACACCACCACCACCGCCCGGGGCTTGGGCAGTTGCCGCCCCAGGGCCGTCAGCCGGGGGCCGATGATGCCGGGCTCCAGGGCGAAGGTCGGCGCGCCGTGGGAAATGAACAGGGTGGGCAGGGTCATGGTGCGGTCCCTCGAAAGTGGGCGGCAACAGGTGTGGCCGCGATGGAACGTACTTTATTGAACCGACGATTGAAGATAAATATACAATCCAGTGACTAACTGTTTTGATATTCGGAACAAAATGGACAGATTCCGGGAAATGGAAGCCTTCGTTGCCGTGGTGGACAGCGGCAGCTTCGTCAAGGCGGCGGACCAGCTGCGCAGCTCCAAGGCCGCCGTATCGCGCCTGGTGCAGGACCTGGAAAGCCGCCTGGGCGCCCGCCTCCTGCATCGCACCACCCGCCGCCTGTCCCTCACCGAGGCCGGCCGCCTCTACCTGGAACGCAGCAAGCAGATCCTGGAAGAACTGGAGGACGCGGACAGCGCCGTGGGCCTCACCACCAACCGGGCCGTGGGCCAGCTCAAGGTCAACGCCCCCCTCTCCTTCGGCGTGCTGCACCTGGCGCCACTGTGGGGCGCCTTTCTCGCCACCCATCCGGAAGTGAGCCTGGACGTGAGCCTCAACGACCGGGTGGTGGATCTGGTAGAGGAAGGCTACGACCTGGCGGTGCGCATCACCCGCCTGCCCGACTCCTCCCTGGTTTCCCGGCGCCTGGCCAGCACCCGCATCCTGCTCTGCGCCTCGCCCCAGTACCTGGCGGCCCACGGCACACCCCAGACCCTGGCCGACCTGGCCCGGCACCAGTTCATCGGCTACAGCTATTCCCCCAGCGGCGACACCCTGGAACTGGAAGGCCCCCACGGCATGGAAAGCGTCAATCTCCGCCCCCGCTTCCACGCCAACAACGGCGACACCTGCCGCGCCGCCGCCCTGGACCACCAGGGCATCGTTTTCCAGCCCACCTTCCTCTGCCACCAGGACCTGGCCAGCGGCCGCCTGGTGCCCATCCTGCCCCAGTACAAGCAGCGGGAACTGGGCATCTACGCCGTCTATCCCTCACGCAAGCACCTCTCGGGCAAGGTGCGGGCCCTGGTCAATTTCCTGGCGACGGCCTTCGAGCAGGCGCCCTGGGAGAACTAGCCCCCGTCAGCTGCGGGAAAGCAGCCCCAGGAAAGGCACCATGAGGATCAGGAACTGCAGCAGCGGTACGGCAATGACCAGTACCAGCAGCACCCGCGCCACCTTGCCCCAAACCGGCCGGGCGGTATTGTCGCTGCAACGCCAGACCAGGACCGTCACGCTCAAAAGCAGCGTCCACACTAAACCGACGGTCAATGGAAACACGAACATGGACAGCAGCACCTGGGTCTTTCCGTCCAGGTTCCCGATGAGGACATTGACGACAAGGCTGGCGAGGAAGGGCTCCGGAACATAGACAAGCCAGAAGGCCTTCCACAACGGCAGGCGCCCCTGCAGCAGGTCGGCCACGAAGCCGCTTCCTGTATCCGTCGGCTCCGGTTCCCTGGGCTGCGCTGGACGGCGCATTTCCCGGAACAGCAGCAGCAAGGACAGGCCGCTCGAGAGCATAAGCAGGGACAGGCCCCATACCGCCAGGGTGATTCCGCTTTGACGGAAATCGACCGCCGCATGCAGCAAACTGAGGGCCAGTTGCCGCAGGATGCCGACATCGTTCAATTGGCCGATATCGGCCGCCAGGCCCTCGGTAATCGCCCCGGTGCCAGCCATGGAAAGAAACCAGTAGAGATAAAAGGCTGCCAGGCCGGTGAAGAAGGACCAGGTATTGAGCAACAACAAGGCGAGGCGGGCGGAAGGATACATGGGGTGGCGCGACATTTTCCGGACCATGACATGTGCAAGACCAGGACCATAACCTGCCGCCCCTTACAACGACAAGGGGCATCCGGGACGCCCGCCCCGGGGAACATCGCCGCCGTCCCGTTCACCCGGCTTCGGCAAACACCTCCTGCGCCGCAAACAGGCCGTTGAGGGCCGCCGGAAAACCGGCATAGACGGCCATCTGCATGATGGTCTCCACCACCTCTTGACGGCTCACACCCACGTTGAGGGCGCCCTGGATGTGCACCTTGAGCTGGGGCGCCGCATTGCCCAGGGCCGTCAGGGCCGCCACCACGGCGATTTCCCGGGCGCGCAGGTCCAGGCCCGGGCGGCTGTAGATGTCGCCGAAGGGAAATTCGATCAGGTAGCGGGCAAAATCCGGGGCAATGCCGGCCAGGCTGGCCACCACCTTTTCCCCGGCCTGGCCGTCAATCTCCTGCAGCTTTGCCAGGCCTCTGACGTAACGCTCGTTTTGCATCGCTTCGGACTTTTCCATGGGAGGCTCCTTTTGCCTTGGGTTGGATGGATGAAGCCTCCAGCTGCCGGTAATGCTCGACCTTGCCGGCCAGTACCGCCGCCGTTTCCTCCAGCTGGCGGATGTTCCGCCGCACGCCCTCCAGGTGCCGCTCCAGCATTTCCCGGCGCGCCCCGGCGGTGGCTTCGCCTTGCCGACGCAGCTCGGCGAATTGCTGCATCTGCCGCACCGGCATGCCGGTACTGCGCAGGCGCAACAGGAAGGCCAGCCAGGCCATGTCGTCAGGCACGTAGCGGCGCTGTCCTCCCGGCCCCCGGGGCACCGTGCCGATGAGGCCGATGCGCTCGTAGTAGCGCAGGGTGTCGGGACTCAGGCCGGTGCTGGCGGCCGCTTCCTGGATGGAGAGATAGGGCTTCATGGCAGGCATCCTAAAAGCTGGAGCGCACTCCAGGTCAAGGGACAAAAAGGCGGGGAAACAGTCCTTGCGGCGAGCCCCGCGTCATAGGCTACACTCCCCTCCTTCTCCCATCATCCCAAACCCATAACAGGAGATTTCCCCATGCAACTGCGCCGCTCACTGCTCGCCCTTTCCGCCGCCCTCCTTTTCCTCGCGCCCCTGGCCCGGGCCGAAGCGCCCCAGGTGCAGACCCAGGTGCCCGGCTACTACCGCACCCAGCTGGGCGACTTCGAGGTGACCGCCCTCTACGACGGCGCCATCGAGCTGGAGACCAAGCTGCTGAAGAACGCCCGGCCCCAGGACCTGAACTCCCTGCTGGCCCGCATGTTCGTCGGCAACCCGAAGATGCAGACGGCGGTGAACGCCTACCTGATCAACACCGGCAAGAACCTGGTGCTGGTGGATACGGGCGCCGCCAAGCTGTTCGGCCCCTCCCTCGGCAACATCGCCGCCAACCTGAAGGCGGCCGGCTACAGCCTGGAGCAGGTGGACACGGTGGTGCTGACCCACCTCCACGCCGACCACATGGGCGGCCTCAACGACGCCGGCGGCCAGCCCATATTCCCCAAGGCCCGCATCCTGGCGGCCCAGGAAGACAATGATTTCTGGCTCTCGGAAAAGGTGGCCGCCGCCGCGCCGGAAGGCATGCAGCCCTTCTTCAAGCTGTCCCGGGACAGCGCCGCGCCCTACCTGGCCAAGGGCCAGTGGGCCACCTTCGCCGCCGGCAGCGAGCTGGTGCCGGGCATCCGGGCGGTCAAGGCCAACGGCCACACCCCCGGCCACACCGCCTTCGCCGTGGAGTCCAAAGGCCAGAAGCTGCTCATCTGGGGCGATCTGGTCCATGCCCACGCCGTGCAGTTCGCCAAGCCCGGCGTCTCCATCGAGTTCGACGTGGACCAGAAGCAGGCCATCGCCACGCGCAAGGCCATCATGAAGGAAGCCGCCGCCAGCAAGGTCCTGGTGGGCGGCATGCACCTGCCCTTCCCCGGCCTCGGCCACGTCCGCGCCGAAGGCAAGGGCAGCTACGCCTGGGTGCCGGTGGAGTTCGCGCCCCTGCCGGCCCGCCCCTAACTTCCGGCCCGCCCCCACGACAACGGGAATGGAGCGATCCATTCCCGTTTTTCATGGCACCTGCCCCGGCAGCGGCGCCGGTCCTCGATTTCCAGCATGCCATCGCCAGGGTCGGCCAGGGGCGCGGCTTGCAGCCGAGGTGCCGGGCACTGTGTTAAAGCGCTTCGGCATTTCCGGCATTGCAGCATAGAATCAGCACGGCCCGTAACGCCGGCAAAGGCGAAAAGGCCGCGTCTCCGTCCCCGGCCGGGGACGGCGCCACAACAAACCATAAACATCAAAGGAGAACGCAACATGCAGCAAACCCTTACCCGCATCGCCATCGTCACGGCCCGCCTAGCCGGCACCGCCGCCCTCATTCTCGGCATCCTGCTCTGGCTCGGCCAGGGCGGCGCCCTGCTCCACGCCCACATGGGCACCGGCGCCCTGCTGGTGTTGTCCCTGTGGCTGCTGTCCCTGCTCGGCCTCAAGGCCGCCCCGGCCCTGGCCATCCTCGGCGCCACCTGGGGCGTCGTGGTGCTGGCCCTGGGCGTATTCCAGACCGCCCTGCTGCCCGGCGACTACCATTGGCTGGTCCAGGCCGCCCACCTGCTGATCGGCATCAGCGCCATGGTGCAGACCGAGCGCCTCGCCGCCGCCATCGGCCGCGCCAACGCCGGCTGAGAACGAACGCCCCACACCCCAGGGCGGCCCGCGGGCCGCCCTTTTTCTTGCCCGGCGTTTTGCTCCGGCGGCGGCCCGCCCGCCCCGAGGCTGGGCAACGGCCGACAGACACGCCACGCCCGCCCGGGGGGGCCGTGACATGGGTGGCCACATTTCCGGAACGTTCGGCCGGCGGCGGACTCAGTACCCATGTCCCTCCCCTTTTCCGGAGCCGTCATGACCACTGATTCCTTTTCCACCCTGCAGCCCCTGGCCACCGCCCGGGGGCCCATCGGCCTCTTCCACTCCCTGCCTGCCCTGGAGGCCACCGGCATCGGCCCCGTGTCCCGCCTGCCGGTGTCCCTGCGCATCGTCCTCGAAGCCCTGCTGCGCCACTGCGACGGCCGCCGGGTGACGCCCCGGCACGTGCACCAGCTGGCCAACTGGCAGCCCCGGGCGGAACGCACCGAGGAAATTCCCTTCGTCGTCGCCCGGGTGGTGCTGCAGGACTTCACCGGCGTGCCCCTGCTCTGCGATCTGGCCGCCATGCGCGATGCGGCGGCGGCCCAGGGCACGGACCCCAAGCGCATCGAGCCCTTGGTGCCGGTGGACCTGGTGGTGGACCACTCGGTACAGGTGGACGAGTACGGCACCCCCACGGCCCTGCGCCGCAACATGGAGCTGGAGTTCCAGCGCAACGCCGAGCGCTACCAGTTCATGAAATGGGGCATGCAGGCCTTCGACACCTTCAAGGTGGTGCCGCCGGGCATCGGCATCGTGCACCAGGTGAACCTGGAATACCTGTTCCGCGGCGTGCGCCGCCAGGGCGAACTGCTGTTCCCGGACACCCTGGTGGGCACCGACTCCCACACCACCATGATCAACGGCGTCGGCGTCGTCGGCTGGGGCGTCGGCGGCATCGAGGCGGAGGCGGCCATGCTCGGCCAGCCGGTGTATTTCCTCACTCCCGACGTGGTCGGCGTGGAACTGCGCGGCCGCCTCAACGAGGGCGTCACCGCCACCGACCTGGTGCTCACCGTCACCGAACTGCTGCGCCGGGAAAAGGTGGTGGGCAAGTTCGTCGAATTCTTCGGCCCCGGCACCACCAGCCTGTCCCTCACCGACCGGGCCACCATCGCCAACATGGCGCCCGAGTACGGCGCCACCATGGGCTTTTTCCCGGTGGACGAGAAGACCGTGGACTACCTGCGCCAGACCGGCCGCAACGAGGCCGAGGTGGAAGCCTTCGAGGCCTACTTCCGCGCCCAGGGCCTGTTCGGCGCCCCCCGGGCCGGCGACATCGACTACAGCACCCAGCTAAGCCTGGACCTGGCCACCATCGTGCCCTCCCTGGCCGGCCCCAAGCGGCCCCAGGACCGCATCAATCTGTCCGACATGGGCCGCAGTTTCGACACCCTGTTCAGCCAGCCCACCAGCGCCAACGGCTTCGGCAAGCCGGCCGAACAACTGCCGCAGCGCCAGCCCACGGCCCGGGCGGGCGTGGACCTGGGCCACGGCGACGTGCTCATCGCCGCCATCACCTCCTGCACCAACACCTCCAATCCGGCGGTGCTGATCGCCGCCGGCCTGCTGGCGAAAAAGGCGGTGGACAAAGGTCTCTCGGTGCAGCCCCACATCAAGACCTCCCTCGCCCCCGGTTCCCGGGTGGTCACCGACTATCTGGAAAAGGCCGGCCTGCTGGCGCCCCTGGCCCAACTGGGCTTCGCCCTAGCAGGCTACGGCTGCACCACCTGCATCGGCAATGCGGGGGACCTGGCGCCCGAATTCAACCAGGCCATCGCCGAGCGGGACCTGGTGGTGGCCGCCGTGCTCTCCGGCAACCGCAATTTCGAGGCCCGCATCCATCCCGCCATCCGCGCCAACTACCTGGCCTCGCCGCCCCTGGTGGTGGCCTTCGCCATCGCCGGCCGGGTCAATGTGGATCTCACCACCACGCCCCTGGGCACGGGCCGCGACGGCCAGCCGGTGTACCTGCGGGAGATCTGGCCCAGCTCGGAAGAAATCGCCGCCGTGCTGCCCTTCGCCCAGGACCCGGCCACCTACCGCCGCCTCTACGCCGACTTCACCCGCGACCATGACCTGTGGAACGCGGTGCCGGCGCCGGAGGGACAAATCTACGACTGGCCGCCCTCCACCTACATCGCCCGGCCGCCCTTCTTCGACGGTTTCACTGTCGAGCCGCCGCCCCTGGCGCCCATCAACGGTGCCCGGGCCCTGCTGGTGCTGGGAGACTCGGTCACCACCGACCACATTTCTCCCGCCGGTTCCTTCAAGGCGGCCACCCCGGCGGGCCAGTGGCTCACCGCCCAGGGCGTGAAGTCCCTGGACTTCAATTCCTACGGCTCCCGCCGCGGCCACCACGAGGTCATGGTGCGCGGCACCTTCGCCAACGTGCGGGTGAAGAACCTGATGCTGCCGCCCAAGGCAGACGGCAGCCCGGTGGAAGGCGGCTACACCCTGCTCGACGGGCAGCAGGTGACGGTGTTCGAGGCCGCCAGCGCCTACCAGCAGCGGGGCATCCCCACCCTGGTCTTCGCCGGCGAGGAATACGGCACCGGCTCCTCCCGGGACTGGGCCGCCAAAGGCACCCGGCTCCTCGGCGTGCGGGCCGTGGTGGCCCGCAGCTTCGAGCGCATCCACCGGGCCAACCTGGTGGGCATGGGGGTGCTGCCCCTGCAATTCAAGGCCGGCACCAGCGCCGCCAGCCTGGGCCTGGACGGCAGCGAGCGCTTCGACCTGCCCGGCGCCGACGGTCCCCTGCAAGCCCAGCAGGACCTGATGCTGCGCATCACCCGCAGCGACGGACGGGTGGAGCAAGTGCCCCTGCTGTGCCGCATCGACACCCCCATCGAGGTGGAATACTTCCGCCACGGCGGCATCCTGCCCTACGTACTGCGCCAGTTGCTGAGCTAGGCGGCAAGCAGGATAACAAGGCCTCCGCCTGTTTTTTAGGCGGAGGCCAAAAACCCTGGCGGGTGACGCACTTAGGTGATTTGCCCACTGCTTTTCCACAGGCTTGTTCCCCTAAAAGGTGGATAAAGGCGTTTTATCCACCGGCGGAACCCCGCGCCAATGCTCGATCTGCGGCCTATCCCCCAGTTTTGCCCCGATTGCCGTTTTTTTAGGCGAAGAGCAAAAACAGCGATGAATCAGGGGGCTGGCGCGCTTATCCCCGGCCTATCCACAGACTTGCTCCGGTGAATCGGGGATAAGATTTAGCGCCCCGACTGCCAACTTTTGACAGCTTTCCACCCCGGCGAGGGACGTAAAATAACGGGTTACAACAACCCACAATAAAATCCCCGACCCATGGTTTTTGGCAAACTCATCGGCCGTCTCACCGGCCAGGACGACACCCCGCTCCAGCCCCTGCCCCTTTCCGCCCTGGTGACGACGCCCGTCGTCGATCCGGCCGTGGCGGCCCAACAACGGCAACGGGCCGCCGCCGAAGCCATGCTGCGGCGTGAAGAAATCATCGACAGCCGCAACCGTCTCTGCGGCTACCGCTTTTCCACCGCCGGCAGCGCCGCCGGACAAACGTCACCCCAGGCCGACGCGCCGGCGGAAAGCGCTTTCCTCGCCGCCCTGGCAGAGATCGACCTGCCCGCCTTCGCCGCCCGCCGCCTGGCCCTGGTGCCGATCTCCCGCGCCGCCCTGGCCGCTGGCGGCCACCTGCCCCTGCGGGCCGCCCGCAGCACCTTGCTGCTGGATGTGGAAGGTTCGGACGTGGAAGCCTGGCTGCCCCTGTTGCAGCAGGCCAAGGCGGATGGCTGCCGCCTCGCCCTGCGCGGCCTCACCCTGCTGCCGGAACACGCGCCCCTGCTGGCCCTGGCGGACCTGGCCCTGCTCCGCCTGGACGACTACGACCTCACCGATTTCCAGCGCCTGGCCCGGGGCCTGAAGGCGGCTGCGCCCCAGCTGGAGCTGGCCGCCGACGGCGTGCCCGGCTGGCCGGAACGCCGCATGTGCGCGGCCTGGGGCTTCGACTACTGCCTCGGCCCGTTCACCGTGCTGGCCGATTGCGAGGAACCCGAAGGCAAGCTGGACAACTCCCGGGTCGTGCTCATGGAAATGCTCAACCTGATCCGGGCCGAGGCCGACCTGGCGGACCTGGGGGCCGTGGCCAAGAAGGACCCGGGCATCGCCCTCAAGGTGCTGGCCCTGGCCAACTCCCCGGCAGCCGGCCTGTCGGCGCCGGTGGCCAGCCTGGAACAGGCCATCATGGTCCTGGGCCGGCAGCGCCTGTACCGCTGGCTCACCGTCGCCATGTTCCGCGTCGGCACGCCCCGGGACCGGGACGAAGCCCTGCTGGAAGTGGCCATGACCCGGGCCCGCTTCCTTGAAACCGTGGCCGACGGCGTGCTGGCCAAGAAGGATTGCGACGAGCTGTTCCTGGTGGGCCTGCTCTCCCTCTTCGACGTGCTGCTGGCCATGCCCCTGACCAAGGTGCTGCAGCTGATCAATCTGGCGGACGAGGTGACGGACGTACTGTTGCGCAGCGAGGGGCCCTACGCCCGCTTCCTGCAGCTGGCCCTGGCCGTGGAGCACGGCCGCAGCGCCCAGGCGGCGGACATCGCCGGCGAACTGGGCATCGATCCGGCGGGCCTCGGCAACACCAGCCAGCTGGCCCTGGCCTGGGCCGAAGAAGCCCTGGGCATCAGCGCCCCCGACCTCTAGCCCGGGCGACGGATCAACTGCCAATCCGGCAGGCCGCAAGACAAAGCAAAGGGCCGGCAACTTGCGTTGCCGGCCCTTTGTCTTGTGTGTCGCCGCACTCAGCCAACGCGGGAGCGGTCCCGCCCGGCCACTGCCTCCTGGGCGCTTAGGCCTCCTCGGCCACCAGCTGGATGGTCTCGCCGCCGAACTGCACCTTCTGCCCGGGGCGCAGCTTGGCCCGCTTGCGCGTTTCCACCTTGCCGTCCACCTTCACCTGGCCCTCGTCCACCATGATGTGGGCCTCGCCGCCGGAAGACACCAGGCTGGCCGCCTTGAGCAGTTGATCGAGCTGGATGTATTCGCCGCGCACGGGAAAAACGATGGCCATGAAAAATCCTTCAGAAAATAACGGCCGCTAAAGCCAAGGGCCGCATTGTCCCAGACTCAACCGGCAGCCACCACCGGCCCGGGCGAAATATTTTTGGTAAGCCCACCAAATCTTGGTAGAGTTACCAAACAGCATTCACCCACGGCATCCACCGACCATGAGCGTCAAGCAACGGCTCCTCGCCGCCGGCGTCACCCTGCTCCACGAACAGGGCCTGGCGGCCCTCACCCAGCCCCGCATCGCCAAGGCGGCCGGGGTCAGCCAGAGCCATCTCACCTATTACTTCCCCACCCGCAACGAACTGCTGCTGGCCATCGCCGAACAGTCGGTGAATGACGCCCTGACACGCCAGCTGGGCAGCCCGGAGGCCGACCCGGCCCAGGCCCTGGCCGCCGCCATGCGCTTCCTGCCTCGGGTGCGCATGCTGCTGGGCCTGGTGGCCGCCGCCGATCAGGAACCGTCCCTGCGGGAAGCGGTGAGCCGCCTGGTGGACCATGTGCGCCAATCCATCGCCCAATTGCTGAGCCACCTGGGCTACGCGCCGGAGGCGCCCCAGGTACTGGTCTTCCACGCCGCCATCGTCGGCCTGGCGGTGATGAACCTGGGCCGCCAGAGCCCCCAATCCGAAGCGGAGCTGGCCGTGGGCCTGCGCCAGCTTCTGGCCCTCCTGCCCCATCCCACCGCCCCGGGGAGTCCCGCACCATGAAAACCGCCACCCTGCCCCTGCTGCTCGCCGCCGCCCTGCCCCTGCTGGCTGCCTGCGGCCGCGATGCCGCCCCCGTCTACCCGGGTTACGTGGAAGGCGAATATCTCTACCTGGCAGCGCCCCAGGCCGGCTACCTGAAGTCCCTGGACACGCCCCGGGGCAGCCGGGTGAGCGAGGGCCAGGCCCTTTTCGCCGTGGCGGCGGACCCGGATGCCCAGGCCCTGGCCGAGGCCGAGGCCCGTATCGCCGCCGCCCGGGAAAAGGCGGAAAACCTCAAGGAGCCGCGCCGGGCGCCGGAGATCGCCGGGCTGGAAGCCAATCTGCGGGCGGCCGAAGCCGGCCGCCGCCTGGCCCGCACCCGCCTCGACCAGCAGCAGGCCCTGGCGCGGCAGAACTTCGTCGCCCAGGCCAAGCTGGACGAAGCCCAGAGCGCCTTCGACCAGGCCCTGGCCCAGGAGGAGGCGGCCCGCCAGCAGCTGGCCACCTACCGCAGCACCCTGGGCCGCCAGGCCGAGGTCAAAGGCGCCGAGGCCGACCTGCAGGCCGCCGCCGCCCTGGCGGCCCAGAAGCGCTGGGTGGTGGAGCGGAAGGCCGTCAGCGCGCCTGCCGCCGGCGAGGTGACGGAGACCTACTACCGTCCCGGCGAATGGGTGCCCGCCGGCGCCGCCGTGGCCAGCCTGCTGCCGGACAACCGCCGCAAGCTGCGCTTCTACGTGCCGGAAACGGCCCTGGCCGGGCTCAAGCCAGGACAGGCGGTGGAAGCGGCCTGCGACGGCTGCGCCCAGCCCATCCGCGCCAGCATCGACTTCATCGCGCCCCAGGCCGAATACACGCCGCCGGTGATCTACAGCCGGGGCAGCCGGGAAAAACTGGTGTTCCGCATCGAGGCGGCACCGGCCCCGGAGCAGGCCGCCAGCCTGCGTCCCGGCCTGCCGGTGGATGTGCGCCTGCTGGAGCGCTGAAATGGAAGCCGGGATGAACGACTCCCCGCTGGTCATCGACGTCACCGGCATCAACAAGCACTTCGGCGACAAGCACGTGGTGAAGGACCTGGCGCTGCAGGTGCGGCAGGGGGAAATCTTCGGCTTCCTCGGCCCCAACGGCAGCGGCAAGACCACCTCCATCCGCATGCTGTGCGGCCTGCTGACGCCGGACAGCGGCCAGGGCACCTGCCTGGGTCTGGACGTGTTGCGGGAGAGCGCCGCCATCAAGCGCCAGGTGGGCTACATGACCCAGAAGTTCTCCCTGTGGGACGACCTCACCATCGGCGAGAACCTGGATTTCGTCGCCCGCATGTTCGGCATGGAGCGGCGCCGGGAGGCGGTGGACCGGGCCCTGGAGGAACTGGGCCTGGCCGGCCGCCGCAGCCAGCTGGCCGGCACCCTTTCCGGCGGCTGGAAGCAGCGCCTGGCCCTGGCCTCCTGCCTGCTGCACCGGCCCCGGCTCTTGCTCCTGGACGAGCCCACCGCCGGGGTGGACCCCAAGGCCCGGCGCGACTTCTGGGAGGAAATCCACCGCCTCTCCGCCGCCGGCATCACGGTGCTCGTATCCACCCATTACATGGACGAGGCCGAGCGCTGCCACCGTCTCGCCTACATCGCCTACGGCACCCTGCTGGCCTCGGGCACGGCGGAGCAGGTGGTGGCGGCCCAGGGCCTGCACACCCGGGAAATCAGCGGCGCCAGCCTGCACGGCCTGGGGGAGGCACTGCGCGGCCTGCCCGGGGTGGATCTGGTGGCCAGCTTCGGCAACGTGCTCCACGTCAGCGGCCGCGACGAGGCCAGGCTGCAAGCCAGTCTGGAAGCCTTCCTCCAGGGCAAGCCCCTGGAGATGGCCGTCGTTCCTGCCTCTCTGGAGGATGCCTTCATCCACCTCATGCAGGGCAGTCCGGATCCGTTCCAGGGGTGATGCCATGAAACAGCGTCTGCAGAATTTCTCCCAAGCCTTCTCCTTCACCTTCTCCTTTTCCCGCTGGTTCGGCATCCTGCTCAAGGAGTTCATCCAGCTGAAGCGGGACCGGCTCACCTTCGGCATGATCGTCGGCATTCCCATCATCCAGCTGCTGCTGTTCGGCTTCGCCATCAACTCCGACCCCAAGCACCTGCCCACCGCCATCGTCATGGCCGACCCGGGCCCTTTCGCCCGTTCCTATGTGGCAGCGATGCAGAACAGCGACTACTTCAAGATCGTCGGCAGCGTGGACGAAAAAGAGGCCAACGCCCTGCTGGACCGCAGCCAGGTGCAGTTCGTCGTCACCTTCCCACCCGGCTTCCACCGGGACCTGGTACGGGGCAAGGCGCCGACCCTGCTGGTGGAGGCGGACGCCACCGATCCCATGGCCGCCGGCGGCGCCATTTCGGTGCTCAACAGACTGGGACTGGAGGTTTTCGCCCCCGACCTGCCGGGGCTGGAAAAGACCGCGACGCCGCCCCTGGACCTG
Organism: Azospira sp. I09; assembly: GCF_009177135.1. NCBI lineage: Bacteria > Pseudomonadati > Pseudomonadota > Betaproteobacteria > Rhodocyclales > Rhodocyclaceae > Azospira > Azospira sp. I09. The sequence continues at coordinate 926,881 of NZ_AP021844.1, forward strand.
CGGGTGCACCGCCGCTACAACCCGGAAGGGCTCACCTCCTACAACGTGGTGCCGGGCCTCCTGGGGGTGATCCTGACCATGACCATGGTGCTGATGACCGGCCTGGCCATGACCCGGGAACGGGAGCGGGGCACCTTCGAGAACCTGCTGGCGACGCCGGCCACCCCGGTGGAGGTGATGACCGGCAAGATCGTGCCCTACATCCTCATCGGCCTGATCCAGGTGACCCTGATCCTGCTCGCCGCCCGCTTCATTTTCGACGTGCCCATGCACGGCAACCTGCTGCTGCTCTACGCCGTGGTACTGCTCTTCATCTGCGCCAACCTGACCCTGGGCATCACCTTCAGCTCCATCGCCCGCAACCAGCTGCAGGCCATGCAGATGACCTTCTTTTTCTTCCTGCCCTCCATGCTGCTCTCGGGCTTCATGTTCCCCTTCCGCGGCATGCCGGAGTGGGCCCAGGTGGTGGGCAATGTCCTGCCCCTCACCCATTTCCTGGTGCTGGTGCGGGGCATCCTGCTCAAGGGCAACGGCATCGACATGGTGTGGAGCAGCGTCTGGCCGATCCTGGCCTTCATCGCCGTGGTGCTGGGTATCGGCCTGCGCACCTTCCGCCGCACCCTGGACTGAGAACCTAGCCCCGGGCGGCGATGACGTCGCCCAGTTCCTCCAGCAGTTCCGGGTACAGTTCCTCCAGTTCGCCGTCATCGAAACCCAGGTAGGCAAAAGCCTGCTCGCCCCACAGCTGCCACTCGGACTCCTCCGCCACGCCCAGGTAGCGGGCGGCCAGGTGCTCGGCCAGCAGGGACAGGGCGATCAGGGTGCGCACCTCGGCCGGCTCCCGCTCGTCCTCCAGCAGGGTCAGGTCGTGGTGGCCGCGGATGGCACGAACGATCTTCTCCGGCAGCTGCCAATTGTGGGCCAGCATGGCGCCCACCATGACATGGCTGGTGGCATGGCGCTCGAACTCCACCTCGGGTACCGGCAGGCTGGAATGGTTGGCGGCCATGAGGGTTTCCTTGTAGTCGGGGAAACGCTGCATGAGGATGGGAATGCCGCAGTCGTGGAAGAGGCCGAAGGTGTAGGCATCCTCCACCGAGGTGCCGGGCAGGCGCCGGGCCAGGCAGCCGCAGATGGCGGCGTGCAGGTTGGAGCGTTCCCAGAAGCGCTCCATGCTGACCCCGCCGCCCTTGCCCAGGCTGCGCTGCAGCTCCAGGCCGGTGACCACCTTGAGGATGTTCTTCAGGCCCAGCACGGCCACCGCCTGCTGCACCGACTGCACCTTGGAGCGCAGGGCGAAGAAGGGGGAATTGGCGGTCTTCATCATGGACGCCGCCAGGCTGACGTCGCCGCTGATGAGACGGTTGATGCGCTGGAAATCCACGTCGTCCTGGCGCGCCTCTTCCATCAAGGAAAGGACCACGCTGGGGCACGGCGGAATGGTGACGGTACTGAGGATGCCGTTGACAGTCTCCAGCTCGATGCTGGCCGCCATGGCAAGGGGAGCGGACGCCCCCGGGGAAAGCTCCGGAACTTCAGCAAACATGACCAACCTCCCAAACTCAATGGTTAGAGGGAAAACCACGTGGCTTGCGCCGAAGTCTCCTCGCAACCGGCCTGGGATGGCACGTTGCTTATGGCAGTCCCGCTGTCATGGAGCGCCGTTGCCGACGCCCGGTAGACCGGTGACTTTGCGCCCCCGCCTTTCGTACGGGTTTGCCTTTATCAATGGCGCCAACATTAGCACCGGGGCCGGCGGGGGGTCAATCGGGAGCGGCCCGCCAGCAACGCTGGAAGGGCCTCAGGCCGGCTCCGCCAGGGGCGGCAAACCGTGCTTCTGCCGGGCCCGGGCGCAGGCCTCGTCGGTGATACCCAGTTCCGCCAGGGGATTGAATTCGCGGCAGGGCGAGGGCCGTTGGGCATAACGGCTGCAGGAGACGGACACCCCTACTTCACCGCTGAGGGCAACGCAGCGGGGCGGGCTGGCATCGGTACCGGCCATGCGCACCAGATGGGACGTCACGGGCACCGTCAGGGCCAGGGGAATGCCGCCCTCCCAGGCGAAATTCCCACCCTCCAGCTCGGCCGGATGGAAATCGACGCGGTAGGCGGCGCAGCAGGCGCCGCAGGACTGACAGACCATGACATGACTCGGATCAGAAGGGCCGCAACCGGGCCCGGGGAACGCGCCGCAAGGGCTTGCGGGCGCCCATCATACCCAAGCCCGGGCCGCTTGAAAGCAGGAGTATTGGGGCAAAAAACACCGCCGGCAGCGGTCGTCCTCTCCCCCTAGGAATCACCCTAGGTAGTTTTTTTTGAAAAAAACATTTAATTTCATGGCTATGCTGCCGATATCTTGAGAAACAGCTTGAAGCATGGGGTCAATTGGGAAACAATCCGCCCCCCAAAGTCTTCTCAGCCAAGCCGAAATTCGTGCCCAGCCAGGAAGCCGCACCCTGCTGAACCGCCAAGCCATCCGGGCCGCGGTTAACTGACTGATAGAACTTTTACGACCGTTCGCGACCGATGCTGCCGACCCCCACCGTCCGGATCGAAGTCCCCAAACCCCTGTGGCACCGCGTGCTGCAGAAGCTGGCCATGGCTGGCGGCGTACTGCTGGCCCTGGCCCTCGCCTTCCGCGCCGGCCAGCATTTCCCCCTGCCTCCGGCAGTGGAGCCGGTTCCGGTGGCCATGGCCGTGCCGGTACCGCCGGAGCCCGCCGTGGCGGCAGCTCCCGCACCCCTGCCCCCGGCAACTCCGGATGCCGCCCCGGCCGAGCAGGACGGACTGGAACTGAAGGCCTTTAGCGTGGCCCAGGACCCGACACTGCCGGGCCAGCTGCGTTACCGCCTGACCCTGGCCAATAGCGGCCGCAAATTCAACGGCACCCTGCAATTCGCAGTGGCCGGAGAACAAGAGGGCAAACCGGCCACCTGGCGCTATCCCGCCGCCGGCGATGCCCCGGACCCGAAGTTGAAAGTGGAAGTCAGCCGTTTCCTCAGAACTGCAGGTGTCATCCCCCTACCGGACGGCTTCACGCCGCGCAACGTTACGGTAGATCTTCTCGAACCCAGCGGGGTTCGCTTGAGCCAACAGACAAGGATGGGACGTACATCATGAAAAATTCCAAACCCCTGCGCTTCGGCGCCAACGGTCTGCCCGACGTCGCCATGAAGGGCGTCATCCCCACCGGTACCACGGTCCACGGCGAAGTCGATTTCTGCGGCGGCCTGTGGGTGGACGGCAACGTGCGCGGCGACCTGCGCGGCAAGGAAGGCGAAACCCCGGTCATCGTGGTGAACCAGCAGGCCTTCGTCAAAGGCCACCTGCTGGCCGACCACGTGGTGGTCTATGGCACCGTCAGCGGCAATATCGAGGCCCGGGAAACCCTCTTCCTCGGCCCCACCGCCAAGGTCAAGGGCGGCCACGTGCGCTACGGCGAGCTGACCATCAGCGAGGGCGCCACCCTCACCGGCCACCTGGTATGCAACAAGGTGGCCGAGGTCCAGGTCGAGCAGGACGAAGCGGCTCCCCGCCGCGTCACCAAGGTGCGCTCCACGGGCTGAGCGCCCATGGCTGGCGCCGGACCTCGGCCTCAGGCCACCGGCGCGGGCAGGATTCCGGCGGCAGCCAGGCCGGCCTCCACCGCGGCGCAGTCCCGGGCGGGGCGGATGCGCTGATACAGGGCTTCGGCTTCGGGCCAGGTCCGCCGCAGCAATCCCAGCCACAGTTTGATGCGCCCCGGGCAATGCCGGGGTTCCAGTTTGGCGGTGACCCGCCGCCAGAAGTCGGCCAGGGCCGGCTCCACCACCGCCCAGGCCTCGGCCCCGGCAATCGCCTCCCCCTTGATGCGCCGCGCCAGCAGCGGATCGGCCACCGCGCCGCGACCGAGCATGACGTCGGCACAGCCCGAAACCTCCCGGATTCCCTCCCAGTCGGCCACGTTCCACACCTCGCCATTGGCCACCACCGGCACCGCCACCGCTTCGGCGATGCGGGCGATCCAGTGCCAATGGGCCGGCGGCGTGTAGCCCTCCTCCTTGGTCCGGGCATGCACCACCAGTTCGGCGGCGCCGCCCGTGGCCAGGGCCCGGGCGCAGTCCAGGGTGCGGGCCGTGTCCTTCACCCCCAGGCGCATCTTCGCCGTCAGCGGCACTTGCGGCGGCATGGCCCGGCGCACCGTGGCGACGATGGTATGCAGCAGTTCCGGATCGTTGAGCAGGATGGCGCCGCCGCCGTGGCGATTAACCATGGGCGCCGGGCAGCCGAAGTTGAGGTCTACCGCCAGGGGGCCGAACTCTGCCGCCCGGGCGGCGTTCTCGGCCAGGCAGACGGGATCGGAACCGAGCAGCTGGATCGCCACCGGCGTGCCGGCGCCGGTGCGGCCGGCGTTGTCCAGTTCCGGCGCCATGCGGCGGAAGGCGCGGGCGGGCAGGAGCGCGTCGGTGACGCGGATGAACTCGGTGACGCACCAGTCGTAACCGCCGATGGCCGTCAGCACCTCCCGCATCACGTCGTCTGCCAGGCCCTGCATGGGGGCCAGCGCCAGTCTTGCCATGTCGCTGATTTACCGGAAAAAAGAGGGCGTATTCTACCCAAGGCGCAGCCGCCCGGCGCAGGAAATGTCCGGAATCTCCGCGGCGCCACGCGCCAGGGACACGCCAATGGATTATCCTTGCGCGGTTTGCCCCCGTTTTTACGAGATCACCATGGCCGTCATCGAAGTCCAGCATCCCCTGGTCCAGCACAAAATCGGTCTCATGCGCGCCGCCGACATGAGCACCAAGAAATTCCGCGAACTCACCGCCGAACTGGCCCGCCTCCTCACCTACGAAACCTGTCGCGACTTCGAAGTGGAAAGCGTCACCATCGACGGCTGGGCCGGACCGGTGGAAGTGCAGCGCCTGAAGGGCAAGAAGGTCACCGTGGTGCCCATCCTGCGGGCCGGCCTGGGCATGCTGGACGGGGTCCTGGACCTCATTCCCAGCGCCAAGGTGAGCGTGGTGGGCATCGCCCGCAATGAGGAAACCCTCATGCCGGAACCTTATTTCGAGCGCTTCGTCGGCTCCCTGGACGAACGCCTGGCCCTCATCATCGACCCCATGCTGGCCACCGGCGGCTCCCTCATCGCCACCATCGACATGTTGAAGCGCAAGGGCTGCGGCCACGTCCGCGCCATCTGCCTGGTGGCGGCGCCGGAAGGCATCGCCAAGCTGCAGGCCGCCCACCCCGATGTGGACGTCTATGTGGCGGCCATCGACAGCCACCTCAACGAGCACGGCTACATCATCCCGGGCCTGGGGGATGCGGGCGACAAGATTTTCGGCACCAAGTAAGGCGGCGACCATGACCCAGAAACCCGATCCGACCTGGCGCACCGCCCTTTCCGGCGCCCAGATCCTCTTCGTCGCCTTCGGCGCCACGGTGCTGGTGCCCCTGCTCACCGGCCTCAACCCCAGCCTGGCCCTGCTCGGCGCCGGCGTCGGCACCCTCATCTTCCAGATCTGCACCAGGCGCCAGGTGCCCATCTACCTGGGCTCCTCCTTCGCCTTCATCGCCCCGGTGATCTATTCGGTGCAGACCTGGGGCATGCCCGCCACCCTGGGTGCCCTGGCCTCCGCCTCCTTCTTCTACTACGTCGCCGCGGCCCTGGTGAAGTGGCGCGGCGTCGGCCTCATCCACCGCCTGCTGCCGCCGGTGGTGATCGGTCCCGTGGTCATGGTGATCGGCCTGGGCCTGGCCCAAGTGGCGGTGAACATGGCTACCGGCAAGGCCGGCGAGCAGCAGGTGGTGCCCTACGACACGGCCCTGGCGGTAGCCGCCATCGCCCTGGTGGCCACCATGCTCACCGCCATCCGCGCCAGGGGCCTGCTCAAGCTGGTGCCCATCCTGGTGGGCGTGGCCGTGGGCTATGTGGCCGCCTTCTTCTTCGGCATCGTCGATTTCACCAAGGTGCATGAGGCCGCCTGGCTGGCCGTGCCCCAGTTCGGCAGCCCCGAGTTCAACCTGGCCGCCATCCTCTTCATGATTCCCGTGGCCATCGCCCCCATCGTCGAGCACGTGGGCGGCATCCTGGCGGTGGGCTCGGTGGTGGGCAAGGACTACACCCAATCCCCCGGCCTGCATCGCACCCTGCTGGGGGACGGCCTGGCGGTCAATGTGGTGGGCCTCTTCGGCGGCCCTCCGGTGACCACCTACGGCGAGGTCACGGGCGCCGTCATGCTGACCCGCAACTACAACCCGGTGATCATGACCTGGGCCGCCGGCTTCGCCATCCTCATGGCCTTCGTCGGCAAGTTCGGCGCCCTGCTGCAGACCATTCCCATGCCGGTCATGGGCGGCATCATGGTGCTGCTGTTCGGCTCCATCGCCGGCATCGGCCTGAAGACCCTGATGGATGCCCGCACCGACCTGATGAATCCGCGCAACCTGTGCATCGTCTCCGTCACCCTGGTCACCGGCATCGGCGGCCTGAGCGTCACCATCGGCAGTTTCAGCCTGCAGGGCATCAGCCTGTGCGGCGTGCTGGCGGTGCTGCTCAACCTGATCCTGCCCCAGGCGCCGGAAGGCACCGATCCGGCCATCTGAACCCTTACAACCGTCCTGCCATCCGCACAAGGAAAGCCATGGGTCATCCGTCAAAACCTGCCGTCCCGACCTCCTGCCACCCCTTTCAGCCTCTCCGCCTCGTCCTCCTGGGGCTGGGCCTGGGTTGGGGCCTCGCCGCCCAGGCGGCGCCGCCGGCCCTGCCCGCCACCTACATCGGGGAAATGCCCTGCGCCAATTGTGTCGGCGTGGATTGGCAGCTGGACCTGGAGGCGGACCACAGCTTCCAGCTGAGCCAGGCCTACCGGGGCAAGGGCGTCACCGCCGCGGTGCGCCGCAACGGCCGCTGGAGCCTGGATGCCAAGGGCGACGTCCTGACCCTGGAAGCCCCCGGTAGCGACAGCACCCGCCTTTCCATGCAAAACCCGGAACGTCTGCGTCTGCTTGACGGCGAGAGCCGCTCCATCGCCAGCCGTCACAACTACGAACTGGTGCGTCTGCCCCAGGCCCTGCCGGCCCGGGTCTCGGGCACCCTCACCGGCCTCTACAGCCGCCAGGGCAAGGAGGGCAGCATCCGCCTCTGCGCTCCGGGCTCGCCCCAGTTCCCCGTCGCCGCCGAAGCGGCCTACGGGGTCCTGGAGTCGGCGGCCGGCAAGCTCGGCCGGGAGGTGGGAGAAGCCCAGCTGGTGCGCTTCGCCGGCCACCTGGCAAGCCGTCGCGACGGCCAGGTCAAGGTGGTGGTGGACCGTTTCTACGGCGTCTGGCCCCAGGCCGGCTGCCCCGGCAGCGACGCCGTGGCAGCAGCCCGGCCGGCCGCCTCCCCGGCGACGGTCAAGGCAGGTGCCGGCGGCACCGTCAGCCCGGCGGCAGCGTCGGCGCCCCTACCCCTGGTCGGCACCACCTGGCGCCTGGTACAGCTGGACGGCAAGCCCCTCAGCCGCCACCGGGGCAACCTGGCGCCCCACCTGCTGCTCCAGGCCGACGGCCGGGTCAGCGGCGCCGGCGGCTGCAACAGGATTCTCGGCAGCTATGAACTGAAGGGCCAGCGCATCGGCTTTTCCCAGATGGGCGGTTCCCTGATGGCCTGCATGCACCACATGGACGAGGAGCAGGCCTTCCTCAACGCCCTGGGCTGGGCGCAAAGCTGGCAGATCAGCGACCGCCACCTGCTGCTGCGGGACGGCGACGGCAAGGCCATTGCCGTGTTCCAGGCCGGCAGCGTCGGCAAGTAAAAGCGGCAGGCAAAAGAAAAGGCGGCGGGGAGTCAGACTCCCCGCCGCCTTTTTTACGACCGCAGCCCGGCTGCGCTCAGGCCATGGCGACCGCGGCTCAGTAGGTGTAGAAGCCCTTGCCGGTCTTGCGCCCCAGGTAACCGGCTTCCACCATTTCCACCAACAGGGGGGCGGGGCGGTACTTGGGATCCTTAGTGCCTTCGAACAGCACCTGCATCACGGCCAGCTCCACATCCAGACCGATCATGTCGCACAGGGCCAGGGGGCCGATGGGGTGGTTGCAGCCCAGCTTCATGGCGTCGTCGATGGCGGCCGCATCGGCCAGGCCTTCGCCCAGGGCGAAGATGGCTTCGTTGATCATGGGGCAGAGCAGGCGGTTCACCACGAAGCCCGGGCTGTTCTTCACTTCCACCGGAGTCTTGCCGACGGCCTTGGACAGGGTTTCCACGGCGGCGTAGGTGGCATCGGAGGTCTGCAGGCCGCGGATCACTTCCACCAGGGCCATCATCGGCACCGGGTTGAAGAAGTGCATGCCGATGACCTGGGCGGGACGCTTGGTGGTGGCGGCCAGCTTGGTGATGGAGATGGAGGAGGTGTTGGAGGCGATGATGGCCTCGGGCTTGGCCAGCTCGTCCAGCTGCTTGAAGATCTTGGTCTTCAGCTCGAAGTTCTCGGTGGCGGCCTCGATGATCAGGTCCACACCCTTCAGGGCGGCCACGTCGGTGGCGGTCTGGATCTTGGCCAGGGCGGCGGCCTTCTGCCCGGCCGTCATCTTTTCCTTCTTGATCAGGCGGTCCAGGCTGCCGGAAATGGTGGCCACGCCCTTCTGCACGGCGGCCTCGGAAATGTCGGTCAGGATGACGTCAAAGCCGGAGACGGCGAAAGCCTGGGCGATGCCGTTGCCCATGGTGCCGGCGCCAACGATACCGATAGTCTTCAGTTCCATGTATGTCCCTCTGCAAGCGTTGTGGGTAATTTCCATACCGTGACGTATGGCGAACCGCTACTCTACCGCAGTGCACCGCAGCAATCCAGCCCTCGGCTAGAATCCGCCCATCCAATGACAGAAAGCGGGCAATGACGGAACGGACGGGAGCGGTGGTGATCGGCGCCGGGGTGGTGGGCCTGGCCTGCGCCCGGGAACTGGCGCGGCGCGGCATCGACACGGTGATGGTGGAAAAGAACGCCGCTTTCGGCCAGGAGACCAGCGCCCGCAACAGCGAAGTCATCCACGCCGGCCTCTACTACCCGAGCGGCTCCCATAAGGCGGCCCTGTGCCTGCGAGGGCGGGAACTGCTCTACGCTTTCTGCCGCACCCACCAGGTGGCCCACCGGGCCTGCGGCAAGCTCATCGTCGCCACCTCGACGGCCCAGGAAGCCGGCCTCGACGCCCTGCAGCGCCAGGGCGAGGCCAACGGCGTAACGGACCTGCGCCGTCTCGACGCCGCCCAGGCCCGGGCCCTGGAACCGGCCCTGAGCTGCAGCGCCGCCCTGCTCTCCCCTGCCACCGGCATCGTGGACAGCCACGGCTTCATGCTGGCCCTGCTGGGCGAAGCCGAAAGCGCCGGCGCCGCCCTGGCCCTGCGCAGCCCCTTTCGGGGAGCCCGGCGCCACGGCGGCCTCTGGCGGATCAGCATCGGCGGCGAAGCGCCCCTGGAACTGGACGCGGCCATCCTGATCAACGCCGCCGGCCTGCACGCCACCCAGGTGGCGGCCGGCATCGAAGGGCTGGCCCCGACGGCCATCCCCCCGGCCCATTACGCCAAGGGCAACTACTACTCCCTGGCCGGCCGCGCCCCCTTTTCCCGCCTGGTCTATCCCCTGCCCGAGCCCGGCGGCCTGGGCGTGCACCTGACCCTGGACCTGGGCGGCCAGGCCCGCTTCGGCCCGGATGTGGAATGGCTGGCGACCCGGGACCCGCAAGCCCTGGACTACCGGGTCGATCCCCGCCGTGCCGATGCCTTCTACGCCGAAGTACGGCGCTACTGGCCGCAGCTGGCCGACAACGCCCTGCAGCCGGCCTACAGCGGCGTGCGCCCGAAAATCAGCGGCCCCGGTGCGGCGGCGGCGGACTTCTGCCTGCAGGGGCCGGAGCAGCACGGGCTGGCCGGCCTGATCAACCTGTTCGGCATCGAATCCCCGGGCCTCACCGCCTCCCTGGCCATCGCCGAAGCCGTCGCCGCCGAACTGCCCGGACTTCACTGAAACGCCGTCGAAACGTCACAAGACCGTCATTTTCGGCCGGCACACTTGCGTCCAACCATGCCGCAAGTACGAGCCATCTTCATCTCCGACATCCACCTGGGCACCCGGGCGTGCCAGGCGGACCGCCTCCTCGATTTCCTGCGCGAACACCCCTCCGAATACCTGTACATGGTGGGCGACATCATCGACTTCTGGTCCATGAGCCGCGGCGTGTACTGGACCACGGCCCAGAACACGGTGGTGCAGAAGGTGCTGCGCCGGGCCCGCCACGGCGACAAGGTGGTGCTGATCCCCGGCAACCACGACGAGGCCCTGCGGGAACACGACGGCACCGACTTCGGCGGCATCCAGGTACGCAACGAGCACATCCACACCACCGCCGCCGGCCAGCGCTTCCTGCTCATCCACGGCGACGAGTTCGACCAGGTGACCCGCTACCACCGCTGGGTCGCCGTCCTCGGCGACATGGCCTACAACACCCTGGTGCGCATCAACACCAGCCTCTCCTGGATCCGGCGCCGGCTCGGCATGAGCGGCTACTGGTCCCTCGCCGGCTACGCCAAGCGCAAGGTCAAGACCGCCATCAACTTCATCTTCGACTTCGAGGACTCGGTGATCCGGGCAGTGCGGGAGCGGGGCCTGGACGGCGTCATCTGCGGCCACATCCACTGGGCCGCCCTGCGCCCCATGGATGGTGTCACCTACATCAACTGCGGCGACTGGGTGGATTCCTGCACCGCCATCGTCGAACACCTGGACGGCACCATGGAGCTGGTGGAATGGGGCCAGCCCCGTAGCGTGCCGACACAGCAAGCACTGGCCATCCCCTTGCCCGAGGAAAGCTGGACGGCGGAGCCGATACCCCTGGCGAAAATCGCGTCACCCCAAGACTGAGGCCATGCCGACGTATCGACGGCAACTCACTTCTTGGCAGCGCACTCCCCCGCCGTGCGGCTGGTAATGGCCGCCACCGCCACCTTGCCCGAAGCCGTCTCGACCAATTCACGGATACGAATGTTGCACAGTTTCCGGTCTTTGAAGACCTCGTATTTCTTACCGGGCTCCGGCACGAAATAGACGCCGGAAAGATGGCAACTCACCCGATCCTGCCAATGGTACGAACGATCCCCCATCTCGAAGGTAATCACCTCCCCGGCCCTGACCTCATACTCGTCAAAACCCCACGGAGTATCCTCCGCCACAGGCATACCGAGACGGCGATTGGGTAACAATCCCCCGAGAACATCCTTGCCCTTGACCCGCTGCGGGTTACGCGAGTCATAGCAGGAGAGACCCGGATGCATCGCAATCGGCTCCCCGGCCCATACCCGTATCCAGGCTGAAGGCGCTTCCCCATCCCCCCGCAGCGAAACCGGGCCGGCACACCCTCCGACAAGCCCGGCTGTGCCCCATAGCAGCATCCAACGCCCCAGCGTACGCCCGCGCTGCAGCCATTGCCCCGCTTCATATTTTTTCAACGGGAACCTTCCAATGCTGATGCTCAATTGCATCGATAGGGGCTCTCACCCGCCACTTCCTTGCCGCCTTCCCGCTCCCGGATCGTCACCACCGCTTTGGGCTGGGCTGCACAAATGGCATTTCGTACAGAGTAGATTCCGCTGCCCTGGGCATGGGAAACGACATTCAGCGGCGAGCCTTGGCCATCGACCGCCGTCACCACATAATTCCCGCTCATTGTCAGACACCCGGCCAAAAGCACGACCGCCCACACCAACAAAACACGACAATGCCAACGCACCATTATTCCACCTCCACAGGGTTTAAATTTCCTCAACACGATTTCAAATGCCGCAAAAAAACCAATGACTAAATAACCGCCCTAACTGCTTGATACCAGAACGACGCCCCACCATTGCAGTAAATGACGAAAATAAAATTATTCCGCAAAAAATAATCAATGAAACATCGGAAAAAGAAAATACGAAAAACCCCGCTCAGGCTCCGGGATTAAGCGGCTCGACACGCACCGACTCAAGCAGATGGCGTAATGCCGCCTGGAACTTGGTATTGATTTCCGGCCTATTTTCCGACCGCTCTCCGTGAGCCCAGATAATAATCAATATGTAGTCGCTACTCCCCACCCTTGTTACCCAATATTCACTCCCTAGGGCCTTGCTCACCGGGTTGTATGGCGTACGTCTAGACCACCATTCATTCTGACCAATTTTCTCTTTCGAAATCACCCCGGGTCTGGCTTCAAACTCCTTTAGCTTTTCTTCTAGCGGCTGCTTGAATAACTCCAACATAAAGACTTGATCTAGACCTGCCCATACGTTATTACAAACAGAATTTCTACCAATTTCTTTTTCTTTCGCCCCAATCACTTTATCGGTTTTATACCGATTTCCGGCCCGATCTGTCTCTACTGCATACTCAGGGTACATTCGCTTAATGCTGCGAACTGCATAATCAAAATCATCTGGCGGCTGTTTAGCCAATCCTCCCTGCCACGTTTTTCCACCATCCTCATAGATTTCTAAAACATTGTAAAACTCTCCGCTATTACCATCCTTCACCCCCAACGTTGGAAGTTTGCTATAAGCAGTACAATGATCGGAGTCTCGCGGCCACTGATGTGTTACCCGATAGGTCCGTAAAAAATTGAACTGATAAGTATCATAAACCCTCGGCAACCCCGCATCCAATGCGCCACGATACATATAGCGTTCATCGTTATTCTGTATCAGATTGCCAATACAGCCCGCAAGAAAAAATGGCAGCAGAATTACGATACTGCTTCGCCATCCAGTAAGTTGATCCATTAGGCTGTACCTGTCTTTATTGCACTGATTTCAACGGCTCAATGCGCACTGATTCAAGCAAATGCTGGGCCGCTTCTTTAAATTTTGCATGCGCATGAGGAAATTGAAGCGATTCCATCGTAGCACCCAGTTTAATGCCAATACTATAGTCAGAATTTCCGACAGGTGTTATCCACAACTGATAAGGTCCGGAATATATATTCCCGGAGGCCCGGGGACGTAGTGGTAACGTATATAAAAACCAATTCCGACCCTGTATTTGGACGGAAGACCAAGTACCACCAGGCAGAGACTGATTTATATATTCTCGCCATTCATTTACCGTACGCTTGAGCAAGCTAAAGGATAATGAATGGAATGTACCAGCCCATGTGTTATAGCAAACTGGAACCATTCCATCCTCCCTTTCTCTCATCGCCACTATCTTATTAGTCGTATAGCGGTTTCCAGTCCGATCTGTCTCTACTGCATACTCAGGGTACATTCGCTTGATACTGCGAACTACATAATCAAAATCTGCAGGAGGCTTACCAACCGAGCTTCCTTGCCATGTCTTTCCTCCTTCTTCATAAATTTCTGAAACATTGAAAAACTCCCCACTCTTTCCATCCTGAACACCCAACGTAGGATGCTTTCTATAAGCACCGCAAAAATCTGCCTCTCTTGGCCATTGATGCGTCACACGATAGGTTCGCAAAAAGTTGAACTGATATGTGTTGTAAATCTCTGGCAAACCTGAATCCAATGCGCCACGATACATATAGCGCTCGTCGTTATTCTGTATCAGATTGCCAATACAGCCCGCAAGAAACAACGACAACAGCACTACGATACTATTTCGCCATCCAAAGATTCGATTCATTGGACCACTACCCTATCTTTATTGCGCTCATTTCAACGACTCAATGCGCACTGATTCGAGCAGATGGCGTAATGCAGCCTGGAACTTGGCATTGATTTCCGGCCTGTTTTCTGAACGCTCCCCATGCGCCCAGGTGATAATTAAAATATAATCGCTATTCCCCAACTTCGTAACCCAAAGCTCACTCCCTAACGCCTTAGTCGCAGGATTGTATGGGGTACGCTTTGACCACCATTCATTTTGGCCAACTTTCTCTTTCACAACAATTCCTGGCCTAGTTTCAAAGCTCCTAATATAATCTTCCTGTGATTGCTTAAATATCTCCAACATCAAGGCTTGATCCAATCCGGACCATACGTAGTTACATATTGAACCTCGCCCGACCTCTTTCTCTTTCATCCCAATGACCTTATCGGTCTTATAACGATTTCCGGCCCGATCTGTCTCTACTGCGTACTCAGGGTACATTCGCTTGATGCTGCGAACTGCATAATCAAAATCTGCCGGAGGTTTTCCAATCGAACTTCCTTGCCATGTTTTTCCACCATCTTCATAAATTTCTGAAACATTGAAAAACTCCCCACTCTTTCCATCCTGAACACCCAACGTAGGATGCTTTCTGTAAGCACCGCAGAAATCCGCCTCTCTTGGCCATTGATGCGTCACACGGTAGGTTCGCAAAAAATTGAACTGATATGTGTTGTAAATCTCTGGCAAACCTGAATCCAATGCACCACGATACATATAGCGTTCATCGTTATTCCATATCAAATCACCAACACAGCCGGAAACCAGTGCCGAAATACATAATACAAAAATAAAATTACACCTATAATCATTATTCATCACCAACACCTTTCGCCAATCCTATTTTCTCAATTTCCCGCCAACATACTCAATAAGCAGCTTATTTTTTTCCGGCGTTCCGGGATTAACACCGGGAAACTCAACCTGCTGACAGCCTGTGGCTCCGGTTCCATAACAACTGTGAGCACTGTTATCCGTTGTCATCAACCGGAGTATCTCCGGAACACTCAATGTGCCTGGATTTCCTCCGATAAGCACCGAGACCAGATCATTAGCAAAATAGCTGAATTGAATATTGTCATTATTAGCAGAATTACCGATAACCGCTGCTGCCGACTTTGTATAGTCATCTTTCGACAAAGCCCCCCCTACACCTCGATACTCGATATTTTGGTTGGAATATCCCCGACCTGACAGAATATCGTTGGCATTGGTCTGCACCAGGGTGCCACGGCTGTGTCCCAGGCTGGTGAAGAAGCCCTTGTCGGCACCGCCCACCGCATCCGCGTAAGCCCGGTCTGCATTGGTATAGCCGAGGGTAGAGGCCAAGTTCTTTTCATAGCCGGCCACCAGCAACTCGCCTACCGTAGTGCTGGCCGGCAGGTAGTGCATCAGATAAATGGCTTCCGGCTTCGTTGTTACAGTCGTCCCGGTCTCATTTTTGGATTGGGTGATAGCGTTCTGATAAGCCAGTTCGGCGGCCCGCTCCAGGTCGTTCTGGATGCCGTTCACCGCCAGCACTGGTCTGTTCCCTAAAGTACCCGCAGCCAGGGCGGCCTTCACTTCCTGGGGATCCACTTCCTTCGTCTGGCATTGTTTTTCGCTGGTGCATTCCACCTTGTAGAACTTGGGGGGCTCCCGGAACATCACCCGGTAGGCGTCGTCGGTGAGGCGGGTAACCAGTTGCACATCCTGGGCCCGCTGGGCTGCATCCTTGGCCACGCGCTTTTCCATGGCCTCTGCGTCGATGCGGGCGACGCTCTGATTGGCGCCTTCGGTATCCCGGCTCAGCGCCGCAACGGCCTGATCGCTGGCGGCCTTGGTTGCGCCGTCCTGGGTATTTATCTGAATCGTGGCGGGAGCAACGGCGGAACTGGTGGTGCCGCTGGCATTGGCGTTTTCATCCGTTCCCAGATGATGGCTGGTCAGCAGGGTACGAGCGGCGCCGTAGCCGCTCAACAAATCCTGGTTCAGATTCATACCCTTGCTGGTGCTGCTGGCTGAGCTGCTGTTCTGAATATCGCTGCTGCTGAGGGAGCCGGTGCTGAGGCGGTTCTTATCTGCATCCGCGGCACTGGCAATCACCCCGCCTTTGAGGTCGGTATTGCCCTCGACATCGATACGGAAGCCTCCTTCACCCGCCTTGAAACCGCTCTGTTCCACAACGCTACGATAGTCGCCGTCGGTGGTTTGCTTGTTGGAGTTAAGACTGCCATTGGTCAGCCCGCTTCCAGAAACCAGTTTGGGGTCAATGGCCGTGCCGGAGACGGGAACGCTGATGCTGAACCCCGTATTGCTTTGCTGGCTGTGATAGCTGCTGCTGTCTTGAAGGCTTTCGACGCGAAGATCGCCGGCAACACTGGCCACAATGGTCTTGGCTTCGGCAATGGCGCCTTGCAGGGTGGTGTTGCCGCCGGACTTCAGGTTGAGTTGGTCGCCAGCCTTGACGACGGTTTCCGTCCAATTGGTTTCATTGCCGTTGCTGTTGCCTTTGCCTTTGCTTGCGCTGGCATTGACGGTCAAGCCTGCAAAACCGTAGCTGGCTCCGATACTGGCTGAGCTGCTTTTATTGGTGCTGCTCTGGCTACTCGAGTTCGCAGCAGCCCGAAGTTCAATATCGCCGCTGGACTCCAGAGTGGCATTGCCCCCGGCCTGAATCGAGCTTCCCTGTATTAGCAATTTCTCGTTTTCGCCTGTCGCACGGATTGAAACATCGCCGCCGGCGACGACCTGGGAACCCCTGGCTGTATCCGATGTGCTCTGCATTTTGCTTTCACTCTTGCTGCTGCCGAGACTGACGGTAACCTGGACACCGGTCTTCTTGGCGGCGCCGAGCAATCCCTCCTTGTCATACCCCTTCATCACGCCTGTTACTGCGTTCTTTGCCGATGTTGCATCGTCCAGAGCCATCACTAAATTTGTGACACGCCGAATACCACCGCTCTCTCGAGCAGTCTTGAATTCCCGAGCCGCAGTTTCCTTGGCGGAGGCAAAGGCTCCGCCAGAAACTCCGATAGTGAGACCGCTTTGTTTGAAGGTCTCGGTCTGGGTGTGACGGCTGGTTTCCCGGGCTTCTTCGATATCCACCCGCTTGGCGCTGATGTCGATGTTGCCCTTGGGGGTAATGATGTCGCTGCCGATCTGCCGATAGGCATTTCCTGCCGTCAGGGTGACATCGCCGTCGGTGGCGCCGATGAGGCTGCCCAGGGCGCTGCTGCCGTCGCCCTGGCTATCCACGGTGTGCTGCTTCTTGCCCAGGGTGATGCTGCCGCCGCCGACGAATAGGCCCTTGTTTTTTTCGTCCCGGAAATGGCTCTCGGTGGTGGTTTCTGTCGCCGCCTTGATGGTCAGATCGTTCCCTGCCGCCAGGGTCGTGCCCTGGGTGGAGGTGATATTGCTGCCTTGGACGACCAGGTCTTTGCCCGCCACCATAGCGACCCGCTCGCCGCTGAATGAGCTGGAGATGGCGCGATCGCTGTCGCTGCGGTCCCGTGTCGTCACTTCTTTCTTGGAGCCCCAGCTGCCTTTGCTCTTGGTGTAGGTGTCGGAGGCCATGGAGGCGGTGGCCCGCCCTTCGCTGATGTTGATGCTGCCCTGGGCCTGAACGCCGATGGTGCCGGCATCGCTGAGAACCTGGGCGGCCCGGGCGTTGAAATTGCTGCCAGCCAAAAGGGCAATGTCGCCCTGGACCTGGATGCTGGTACCGACTTCGGCACTCTTGCTTTCCTTGTAGGTATTGCGGTTGTCGAAAACGGCGCTGCGATTGTAGGTTTCCTGGACTGTGCCCAGGTTCAGGTTGCCGCCGGCTTCGATGACGGTGGTACCGCTGACGCCATCGTTGCGGATGTCCGCGGCCGCCAGGGTGATGTCGTTCTTGGCGCTGGCCAGGAGCAGGCCCTTGGGGTTGCTGACGTAGAGGCCCGCCACCCGGTCGATGTTGGTGCGACTGGAGTTGCCGGTGCTTTCGCTGTGGGTGGTGGAGGCAACAGTGAGATTGCGGCCAGCATCCAGGGCCAGGCGGTCCTGGGCGGCGATGACCCCGCCCAGGTTGTTGATGTCGGCCACGGCTTTGAGGCTGACATCCCGGCCAATGATGCTGCCGCCCAGATTGGCAAGGTTCTGTCCCTGAAGACTGACCACGTTGCGGCCTGCAATGGTGCCGCTATTGGCGAGGTTTTGGGAGAGATTGATATCGACATTGCGTCCCGCCAGCAGGGCGCCGCTACCATCCAGATCGCCAGGCTGCAGACGAACGTAAACCTGGGGCACCAGAGCCTGAACCTTGCTGCCATCCGGCAGCGTCACGGTCTTTTCCACCAGCCAGACAATATCGCTGGTCAGTTGTGCCATCTGGGCATCTGTCAGCGCCACTCCGGGGACGAGCTGGTGGGCCTTGGCAAAAACGGCCCCTTGCTCAAGCAAGGAACGGTATTGGGCTTCATCGTCGGCATAGCCATCCAGGAAACGCCGCCCCGTCAGCTGGGCAACCTGCTCCCGAATCAGTTTCTGCTCGTAAAAGCCGTCTCCCAAGCGCTTCTGGGTCGTGGCGGGGTCGATGCTCAGCTGCTGCAGCATGTAGTCGGAACTTAGCCAGGCCCGATAGTTGGCGAACTGGGGATCGCTTTCCATCACATAGGTAGCGCCAGGGGTAGTGCTGGGGCGAAAGAGACTCCCTGAATTAATGGTGGAGGAAAAGTCGCCACTGTTGGCCAGACTAACCACTTTGGAACCACCATTCTGGGCGGATTGGGTAACGCTATTAACCGCCAGAGAACCTATCTGGGTACCTGTCCCCACATTGGCTTTATTCCCACCATAATCTGTGGGGCTGAGGCGAATCTCGGTAACCGTAGGAGCGGGAGAGTAAGTGGAAGCTCTGACCTCGGTCCAGTCGTTATGTTTGCCGCTGGGTTGATGGCCGAGCAGGGCAAAAAACGTCCCGTAATCACGGACAGTACGACTACCTGTAAGCTCCGTATTCACCAAATCCAGGGCTGCAACCTGTAAATTGCCACCGGCAATGATTCGGCTCTTGTCGTTGAGGATGGAGTCGGCCTCAATGATCAAATTCCCGCCGGCCAGAATCTGGCCGGGGATGGAAGTGGCTACCTGGGTTTCGCTGGTAGTACGGGTATATTGGTAGCGATAGGAGTTGTCCCAGCCCCCATCCGGAGTACGAAGCCGATAAAAGCTGTCCCGTACATGCTCGTAGTAGGCACCGCTGCTATAGATGTTAGACGACCCGGCCCCCTGGTATTGGACAAATGACTCCGTGGACAGCACCACATCCTTGGTGGAGAAGTGGGTGTTACGATTGCTGAGGCTATTGGTAGCAATCGCCATGTCGCCCAGAGATTCAATGGTGGCGCTGATGTTATCTACCGCCTGGGCGCGACCTACGGCTTTGCGCTCCTCGGTCAAGGAACCGCCAATGGCGATGTTTCCGGCACTGTAGATATTTGAAAGCTCGGCGTTGACCAGCTTGCTGACACCGATATCCAAGCGGTTACGCGCCATGATGGAGGCGGACTTTCCTGACTCCGAATCGTTACGCAGGGTCTCGGCCGCCAGCGCCACATCGTTGCCGTAAATCCGGCCAGTGCCGAGATTGTCGATCAGTTTGGCATTGACATACGTAGTGGCACCATCGATCAATCCTCGATTGGTGACGGCATTTCCGGCGATAACGGCGGTCTCTCGGCCACTCATCACCTCACCGCCAGAAGTATTGTCAAATACTTCCGCTTCGACCTGGAGGGAATCGGCGCCCTGAATTTTGCTCTGATTATTCAGCGTTCCCTGCACAGAAACGCTCAAGGAGCCATTGGCTTGAATAGTTCCGGTGTTGCTGTAGTCCCCAGCAATACGGGCTGTTAGCGTGCCCAAGCTGAGTATCTGGCCAGCTCCTTCGAGCCCTTTCAGACTCAGGCTCAGTTGCTCCCCGGCAATCAGACGGCCATCGGTATTTTTGCCCTGCAGGGCATTGGCCCAGGCGCTTGGCGAGAAGGCGACTGCATTGTCCTGAACCAACAAGGACTTCCCGGCCGAAACCAGACCTCCCGTATTGTCAAATTTCTGGCCGACGATCAGAGAAGCACTGTCGTCTGCACGAATCGACCCTTTGCTGTTGTTTAAGCTGGAGACGAGAAAAACAAGGGACTGGCCGTCAATCCCCTGATCATTAAGGCCCTGGCCGCTCCCTTTGGTTTCCGTGTTGGAAAAACTGCTCGCTTTGATCGTCACTGCGCCGCCCGAGCGGATCAGGCTGGAAGCATTCTTGCCATCGTTGAGGATCTCGCCATTGCTGGCGTCAAGCTCGACATCTCCCTGGGAGCGAATTTGCCCTCCTTGGTTGTCCAACTTCTGGGATACCGCCATTGCGATACGCCCTTCACTGACGAACAGACCATCTTCATTGAGTACGTTGTTGCCTTCCAGAGAAAGCAGCCCTTTGGCCCCGACAAGGCCTGTTTTGTTGGATAGGGAATCTGCGGTCATCGCCAGATTGCCCTGGGCAACCAGAAATCCCTTTTCGTTATTGAGTTCTTTAGAGCTATCCAACCGTAGATTGCCGCCGATAATGGCTCCGCTCTGGTTATTGATCCCAGCTCCTTGGATGCTGACATCCTGCTTGGCTTCAATCCGGCCTTCCGTGTTCTGAACTTCTCCTGCAGTTGCGTTGAGATTCACACTGCCATTGACCGATCCAATGACATGCTTAGCGTTGTCAATCTGGGAAGCGCGAATACTCAATTCGTCCGCCGCCGCAACAACTCCGCGATTCAGAAACTTAGCTTGGCTGCTGGCCAGCATGTTTCCCTGGGAAGAAATGGAACCGTTGTTCTCGATGACATCGGCAGCATTCAGGTTGATGCCGGCACTGGCATAAATTGTTGCCCCTTGCGCATTTTCCAAGCGCCCGTTGGCACTGACCGTAACAGCTCCGGCACTCCCCCCAATATGGCCGGCATTGCGTACCCCCACACCGGCTTCCGTTCCAATCAGAGCAATTTTCCCGGCATACATCCCGCCCAGATGGGAAACATCAATGGCAAAAGAGGGAGCAGATGTACCGGCGGTGACCGGGGCCACCATGGCGTTGCTGTTATCGAACTGGCCGTTGCCGGTAGCAACGGTCAACCCCTGGGCCCAAATACCGGCATTGATTTGTACCGATCGGGCAATGATTTCAGTGTAGTCAGAACGGGTTCCATCCAGCCCATTTCCTTCGATTACCACACTTCCACTTTGAACCCTGTAGCCCTCCAAGCCACCACTGCCAAGGATGGCGGTTCCTGTCGTCAGGGTGGCACGTGTGGCATTGACGAAACCGCAACCATCACAGGTAACGCCTGCCGGATTGGCGATCACCACCTGGGCTCGATCCCCAGCTACTTCTACATAGCCTCGCAGCTGACTGGGATTGGAGGAATTCACTTCATTCAAGATCACCCGGGCGGTACCAGCAGCCAGCCATGGGTTTCCCTGAACCCATCCCCCCAGCTCGGTTTTGGCATTGTTATGGGCATTGTTGAGAATGACCCCTTGGGCATTGACGTCAAACTGGCTATAGGTGTTACGGGAGACGCCTCCGGCACTAGGGGTCCGAATATTGACCAGCGGCACTCCGTTACCAGCACTCAAGACGTTTGGTTGCTGGCCCCGCGGTGCATTGGGGTCAGCAATCACCTGAGCCTGGGCCGGGGCCAGCCAGATACCCGTGCCAAAGGCTGCCATCAAGGAGAACGACAGGGGGCGCAGTTTCGCCCAATAACGGTGCGTCCCGCTACACGCACTCTTGCTGCCGGAACCACCCCGGATAGAGACGGTTTCAGCCACCACCATGAATACCCCACGGACTTCATTGAAAATGATGCGGAAAATATTCTTGTTCATGAAAGAGTGCTCCCTGTTTCTGCAAACTAAAGCTGGAAATAAATGGAAAACCCGGTAACCGAATGGTCTGCCTTGAAATCGCTCGGATGCTTCACCGGCTGACCGACGAAAACGTCGTAACTGACGGCTCCCCAGCCACCTCTAAAACCGAGGACGGCACCCGCCAGGTAATGCCCGACAAGAAAAGCCGATGACGGGCCACCGACTTCTCCATAATCCAAACCGAGATATAGTTCCTGGCCGCTTCCGCCCAGTGGAGTAGATAGATCGTTGCGAATCAGCCACCCTCGATCGGCTGACAGTACGGATTCACCGCTGTAGCCTCGCACGGTGTAACGCCCACCAATGGAGAACCTATCCTGGGGAACCAGGGGAGTTTCATTCCACTGCCCACGCCATTGCCCGCTGTAACGAAGGTTTTGCCCCAGCACCCGAAAAGGGACATTCAGGAGAGCGTCTGCTGTCACCAGTCCCAGACGGGAAGTCCCTTCGCCGAAGTTTTCCTCGGGGGCATGCAGGGAGCGGAGGGCGCCAGTTCCACGACGATAGGCCAAGCTCAAATCGAGGACCGTTTCGGCAAGATATTCTCGATGGGAAATGCCAAGTTCCCACCCGGCAGTCCGACGCCTCTGCACTTCCACTTCGGTATCGTCGATATAGTTGTTGGACTCCTTAAGCCACCCTTTGACCCAACCTGTGGTCTTGCGCGTACCGTCGCGATAGAGATTCCGCGACAATTTCACCTCTGCGTTATGGCTGGTACCGCTGTAGACATAGGACTGGTTGATGCCACTAACGCGCTGAAAATAGCGGTTCTTGCTTCCGGTAACCCCAAGCAGCCAATACCCCAGGGGCAAGGAATAGTGCGCTGTATACCCACTAGTGCCACGATTCCCCGAGTCCCCTTTGTCCAGATTTTCATTGACACTTAAATAAAAAAGATCATTCAGCGTTAGCCAATTGTCGTAGGAAAAAGTGGTACTACCCTGCAACTTTCCTGTTGCCTTGGATCCCCCGTCATCCACGGACATGCTCAACCGAAAGGGGAAGTTCTGCCGATAGCTCACCAGTAAGTCGCTGTCGCCCGGCCCGGCTCCCTCAGCGGAAGAAGGCGAAATCTGGATATCTGCATCAGCCGTAGGCACCCGCTTCAAATTCTCCAGGGCCTGTTCAATGTCTCGTAGATTAAGCAACCCTTCTGGGTTTTCGGGTAATGCATTGATGAGGGTTCCCCGGCCATCCCTGTTCTCGCTGAAACGGATATCCCGTATTTTTCCGGGAACGATGGTCAGCTCCAGGCGGCCGCTCTGCAAATCCTGGGGAGCAGCCAGAACGCGGGTCGTCACATACCCTTTGGCAACGATTGCGTTCTGAATGCGCTTCATCACTAGGTTGATGCCCTGGGTTCCCAGACATCGTCCAACATTGGGATCGCCAGGAACACTCGCATCATTCAAGGCCCAGCGGAAACGTTCTACCCCCTCTCCGATCAACACAATGTCGCGAATCGGAAAGCATGGCTGCTCATCCAGCGGTATCCGCTCCCCAAGAGCGGACTGCCGTTCCAACATTACATCAGGGGCTTTTTCCTGCTGCTGGCGCAACAAGCGTTCCCGCTCTTGCTGCCGTATGGTTTCCTGGGAATTAATATCCGCCACGGAAGGAGGAAGCTGTCCCCAGGACTGGGTTGATGCAAGGAAAAACAAAGGAAAAACGACGCGAAACCACTTGTATTGGCTGCTCAAAACTGCTCCCTAACCAGCGACTGAATCGCTGCAAGTAACATTTATTTGTAATATTTCTGGGGAACTTATTCCTTACAATAAATTTATTCAATAGCCATTAATGCCTAATGAATATGACTTAAGACTTACTTCACATTGGAAGCAGTGGGATAATTCCTCCCCGTTTTTCACCTAGGTCCTCAATTGCCTACCTCCCACCAACACATCTGGGTGCTAGACACCAACGTGGTCCTCGACCTCTACATGTTCGAGGAGCCCTCGGTGCAGGCTCTGGCCCGGGAACTGGCCGCCGGCCGGGCCGTGGCCCTGGCCAACGGCGCCACCCTGGACGAACTGGCCCGGGTGCTGGCCTATCCCCAGTTCAAGGTGGAGCCGGCACGGCAGGCCGCCATCTACGCCGCCTACTCCGCCCTGGCACAGCGCCAGCCGGACGACGTGACAGCGCCGCCCCTGCCCAAATGCCGGGACCGGGACGACCAGAAGTTCATCGAACTGGCGGTCACCGCCGGCGCCCACTGGTTGCTCTCCAAGGACAAGCTGGTGCTCAAGCTGGCCCGCCGCCGCAGCGCCCTGGGCCAGTTGCAGATACTCACCCCCCAGGCCGCCCTGGCGCGCCTGGCGGCCCCGCCGGAAGCCGCCTAGGGACTGGCCTGCCGCCCGCCGGCGAAAATTCTCCTGGCCGCCGTCGCAAATAGGCCTATGATTTAAGTGTTATCTCGCAGGAGTCATCCCATGGTTCAGGCAGTCAGCAGTCAAAGCAGCTCCCTCCAGACCCAGCAGTTGCAGCAGACCCAGCAAACGGCCGAGACCCGCCAGGTCGAGCGCAAGGAGCAGGAAAGCAAGGCCGAGGATCGCCGGGAGCCGGTGGAAGAATCCACCAAGGTTAGCCTGGGGCAGCAAGGCCCGTCCGGCAGCGTCGCTCCCAGCCGGTCGCCGACCCAGATGTACGCCTCCGTCGCCGGCATGATGTAAGGCTTTACGCCGCCGCCAGCGCTGCCGCCCATGGGCGGCAGTGTTGTTTCTGCCTTTTGCAGTTGGCACCATCAACCTTGCGCCTGACGCGGCAGCACTTGCCCTGCCGCTTTTTCATTCCGCCCACTCCGCCTTTCCCCGCCTGCTCCCCATGTCCAAGCCCGCTCCCGTTCGCACCTGTCCCTGCGGCTCCGGCCAGCCCTACGCCCGCTGTTGCGGCGTCTATCACGGCGGCCAGCCGGCAGGGACGCCGGAAGCCCTGATGCGCTCCCGCTACAGCGCCTACGTCCTGGGCCTGAGCGATTACCTGGTGGCAACCTGGGCGGCGGAAACCTGCCCGCCGGACCTGGACGCCCACACCCCGCCCCAGCCCAAGTGGCTGGAGCTGACGGTGCATGAGGCCAGCCAGGAAGGGGACCAGGACGGCTGCTGGGGCCGGGTCCGCTTCACCGCCCGGGGCAAGGACAACGGCCGTGCCTTCCGCATGGGCGAAACGAGCCGCTTCCAGCGCCGGGAGGGCCGCTGGTTCTACGTGGATGGGGAAGTGACGCTCTAGGGCGGAACAAAAAGGCCCGGGAAACTTCCCCGGGCCTGGTGCGATTTCGTTGCCGCGGGAGGCTGCCGCCTCAGTAGCAGACCACCAGCTTGCCGTTGGGGCTGCGACAGTAGGTGACGCCGTCGGGACCGATGACGGAAGTGCCCTTGCCGTCCTTGTGGGGCTGGTAGTAGCGGTAGCTGGGGCTGCGCGGCGCCGTGCGGGCGCCGGGAACCGTGGGCAACGGCTGTACCCCGGTGGTGGGAATGCCGGGCGTGGCGTTGCCCTGCTCGATCACCGTGCCCATCGGCGGCGCCTTCTTGTAGGGGTAAAGGGTCTGGCCGTCCCCCAGTTCGATGGATTGCTCCTTGGGCATCTGGTAGATCTGGGTGCTGTTCTGGGCCTGGGCGGCCGTGGCCAGCAGCCCCAGGACCAGGGCGGTGCAGATGCGTGTGTTCATGGCGCGCCTCCGTCGAAATAGGCTTGCGGGATGGATGAAGTTCATGCCTTCAGTCTAGTGGGTGGCACGGGCCATGGCCAGTTCCCGGATCACCGCCAGGGTGTCCAGGTCTGCCGCATGGTAGGCCGCCCGGATGTAATCCACGTAGGCGACGGCCTCCGGGTCATCCCCCGGCTCGGCGAAGGAAGTCTCGTAGGTGAAGCGCAGGAAGAGGCGCCCCGCCTCCGGCTCCTCGATGCGGATGGAGAGGCTGCCGCCGGCATGCTGGGCCGTGCGCCGGGTCTCGAAGCAGACCCACTCGGCCTCCACATAGCTGGCCCGGTCCCGCACCTCGGCGGCACCGAAGACCAGCAGCCGCTCCACCGCCCCCGCTTCCCGGGAGAGGATGCGGCACTCCACCATGCCGGGCAGGAAGGGCACCGAATCCTCCACCCGGGCCATGAGGCCGGCCCACAGGTGCTCCCGTTCCAGGGTGAAGGCCAGGGGATTGTCCGGATCGTTCACTTCCACCAGATGTTCGAAACGCATGCCTTAAGCCTCCACCCGACGCCGGAAAATATAGGTGTCCGCGTCGGAAATCTCGGGGACGAAGGCGTAGCCGTCCACATTGAAACCCTGCAGCCCTTCCGGCTGGGTCAGGCCGTGGCTGGCGGCATAGCGCACCATGAGGCCCCGCGCCCGCTTGGCGTAGAAGCTGATGATCTTGTAGCGGCCGCCCTTCCAGTCCTCGAAGACGCAATTGACGATGCGGGCCTTGAGGGCCTTGGGCCTGACCGCCTTGAAGTATTCCTCGGAAGCCAGGTTCACCAGCACCGCCGGCCCCGACTGGGGCATGGCGGCATTGAGGGCCTGCGTGATGTCCTCGCCCCAGAAGGCATAGAGGTCCTTGCCCGCGATGTTGCTCAGCTTGGTGCCCATTTCCAGGCGGTAGGGCTGGATCAGGTCCAGGGGCCGCAGCAGGCCGTAGAGGCCGGAGAGAATGCGCAGATGCTGCTGACACCAGGCCAGGCCAGCGGGCGGCAGGGAGGCGGCATCCAGGCCCTCATACACGTCGCCGTTGAAGGCCAGCAGGGCCTGCTTGGCATTGGTCGGGGTGAAGGGCGGCGCCCATTCGGCGTAGCGGGTGACATTGAGCACGGCCAGGGCGTCGGAGATGTCCATCAGCCGGGACAGCTCCGCCGGCGACAGTTCCCGCAGGCGCTGCACGAGGACGGCGGAACGCTCCAGGAAGTCGGGCTGGGTATATTCCGCCGTCACCGGCGGAGTGTCGAAATCCAGGCTCTTGGCCGGGGAGATGACGAAAATCATGGCAAAATCTTCTACCGGAAAGTCAAAAGGACGAATTAGAACATTATGACACGCTCCCTTTCCCCCCAGCCCCTGGAAACCCTGCTGCAGCGCCTCTGCGACCTGGCCGCCAACCCCGACGGCGACCTCCTGCCCCCCCTCATCGAACTGGTGGACGCCCTGCGTCCCGCCGACAGCGACGACACGGCGGCCGCCACCCAGGCCCTGCACGCCCTCTGCTACCTGCTGCAGACCCGCCCCGAGCTGCGGGACGGCCTGCGCCTGGCCCTGCTGCGCCTCTTCGCCGAGAAAAAACAGGTCTCCCTCTATGTGGATGCCGGCGTCTTTCCCAACACCGGCTTCTTTTCCGAGACCGCCCGCCGCCTCTCTCGCACCCTGCTGCCCGACGTGGTGGCGCCCGAATACCTGAAGGACGTGCTCGGCCTGCTGTTCCCCGAGCCGGACGACGAGGTGTGGGTGGACGGCATCGCCGACGCCGAATGGCTGGCCCTGTTCACCCTGCTCGACCTGGGCCGCAGCAGCGTTCGCGGCGCCCCCATGGCGCCGGCCCTGGCCCAGCTGCTGGAAGGCCTGCTGGTCATTTCCTACCGCATCAGCGCCATCGGCCTGGAGCCGGAACTGCTGCGGGTGGAACCGAGCATCGAGAACTTCGAGTCCCCCTTCCTGGCCCAGAACGCCGAGATGCTGCGCTTCCTCAAGCAGTTCGAGCAGTGGTGGCGGGAGCCGGAATTTGCGGCGGAGGACGACCGCCAGCTGCTGGTGCTGTTCGACCAGTGCCGGGGCATCGGCGACCGCATCCGCAACCGGGCCGCCCGGGAAGGCACCAGCCTCTCCCTCACCTTCCACCTGCAGCGGCTGCGCCAGCATCTGGAGCGGGCCGAGGCCCTCCTCGCCGTCCTGCGCCAGTTGCGTCAGGAACGCTGCCTGCAGGATGCCCTGCCGGCCCTGGTGACCCTGTTCAAGCAGCTGGTGCGGGCCGAGTGCCGCAAGAACGACCTGGGCACCTACTGGCGCCAGAACATGGAACTGCTGGCCCGCCGCGTCACCGAGAATGCGGGCCGCACCGGCGAGCACTACATCACCGAGAGCCGCAGCGAATACTTCGCCCTCTTGCGCTCGGCCCTGCTCGGCGGCTTCGTCATCGCCTTCATGGCCCTCATCAAGCTGGAACTGGCCAAGCTGCACCTGCCGCCCCTGACCGAGGCCCTGGCCTTCTGCCTCAACTACGGCCTGGGCTTCGTCCTCATCCACATCCTCCATGGCACCGTCGCCACCAAGCAGCCGGCCATGACCGCCAACGCCATCGCCGCCAGCATCGACGAGGCCACCGGCCCCGGCGGCAACGCCACACCGCGGAACCTGGACAACCTGGCCGGCCTGGTGGCCCGCACCTGCCGCAGCCAGATCGCCGCCATCATCGGCAACGTGGGCCTGGCCATTCCCATGGCCATGCTCATCGCCTTCGTCCTCGGCAGCATGGGCGGCACGCCCTTCATCGGACCGGAAAAGGCCCACCACCTGCTGGCCGACGTGCATCCCTGGCACAGCGGTGCCATCCTCTACGCCGGCGTGGCCGGGGTCTGCCTGTTCCTCGCCGGCCTCATCGCCGGCTATTACGACAACCTGGCCGCCTACAACCGCATCCCCCAGCGCCTGCTGCAGCTGGAATGGCCCCAGCGCCTGTTCGGCGAAGCCCGCATGCGACGGGTCGCCGCCTACGTGGAAAACAACCTGGGCGCCCTGGCCGGCAATTTCTTCTTCGGCTTCCTCCTCGGCGGCATGACCGCCATCGGCGTGCTCTTCGGCCTGCCGGTGGACATCCGCCACATCGCCTTCTCCTCCGCCTACCTGGGCTACGCCGCCGTCGCCCTGGACTTCGCCGCCCCCTGGCAGGAACTGGCCCTGGCAGGCCTGGGAGTGGCCCTGGTGGGCATGGCCAATCTCGGCGTCAGCTTTGCCCTGGCGCTGTATGTGGCCCTCAAGGCGCGCCAGGTCTCCTTTGCCCAGGGACGTCGCCTGATCGCCAGTCTGTTCGCCCGTTTCCGGCAGGCCCCCCGGGAATTCCTCATGCCGCCTCGTCCCCAGGACACAGAAGAATCCCGGGACCAGGCCGCAGGTTGATAGAATTACGGCTTCGCCCGCTTTGTTCCGGCACCTCGAGCAGTTCATCACCATGAAACGACCCCGCTTCGGCTCCCGCTCCCGCGTCTCCCGCGATGTCTCCCAACTCTCCTGGCTGGCCACCGGCCTCGCCGAATCCGGCGGCAAACTGGAGGATGCCTTCTGGGAAGCACGCCTGGGGGCCCTGGTGGAGCAGCTGCTGGCCGACGGCAACGAGGAGGAACTGACGGCGGCCCTGGACCGCCTCTACGAAACCAACGCCCAGGCCCACGACGAGCTGGCGGACATGGTGGAATCCCGGGCCGAGTCGTGCCTCATCAGCCACCAGGGCCAGGACTACGACGTGCTGCTGGTGGCGGCGCCGGTGCTGGCCTGGTCCCGCTTCGGCATTCCCACCGCCAACATCCCCGCCGGTACCCTGGCCGCCCTCAAGGCCCAGCTGTGCGGCCACGTCCTGGCAGCCGAGGCCCGCGTCGCCGTGGTGGATTTCCTCTTCAGCCCGGACCAGCTGCCCCGCAGCTACAGCGACACCTACCGCCTCACCAACGAGCTGGGCCGCTGCGCCCTGGCCGGCCAGGACATGGCCCTGGACACCCGGGAAATGCCGGAGACCAACCGTTTCCTCTCCGACACCCGCTACCTCCTGGCCGCCATCGCCGTGCCCCGCCACAGCCCCCTCTTCTACTGGCACGAGGTGGAAGGCAACCGGGAAGTGGCACGCCAGCAGTGGCGCCAGCAGGGCGGCGCCGCTCTGGAGCCCCTGCTCACCGGCTGCGCCTACGAGGCCCTGCTGCCCGACGCCTACCATGCCGCCTGCCGCCAAGCGGACAAGGATTCCCGGCCCTATTCCCTGCGCGCCTCCGTCGCCTTCCTGCAGACCGTCATGGGGGTCGAGCCGGCCTCCCTGCGGGTGGCCATCGGCCCCTTCCACGACCAGCGCCTGGAGGAATACCGCCTCGGCTTCTCCCTCCACTCCCAGGCGGACAAGGTCATCCACGGCGTCGTCTGGGCCCTCATCGGCACCGAGGACGAAAACAGCGAATCCGTGGCGGAAATGGAAGCCGTGCTGCGGGAATGCGGCGTCACCGACATCGTGGTGCACGACCACCGTTTCCCCTTCGAATTCTGCGACGACTGCGGCGCGCCCCTCTATCCCAACGGCGAGGGCGAACTGATGCACACGGAAATGCCGGAAGAACAGGCGGAACAGCCGCCGCGCCTGCTGCACTGAGCCCCCCCGGCTAGACCTCCGGATAGCTGAACGGCTGCCCCCTTCCAAAAGGGGGCAGAGGCGCTCCTCAGCCCCGCTCCTCAGCCCGCTTCTCAACCCCGCTTCTCAACCCATTTCGCCAGCCGATGGCGCTCCTGGGACTTACCCCGCGACGCCCGGGCGGACGAACAGCTGCTCCGTCACCGTCTCGCCCCACTGCCGGCCCTGGCGCTCCTCCCCCAGCACGAAGCCCCTGGCTTCGTAGAGATGGCGGGCCGCCTCGAGACCGGCAAAGGTCCACAGCCGGGTCTCGGCAAAGCCGTAGCCGTCGCAATGGGCCAGCGCCGCCTGCAGCAGACGCTGGCCGACACCGCCGCCGCGCACCGCCCCGTCGACGATGAACCAGCGCAGATGGGCGAGGCCGGGACCCAGATCCTCGCCGTCGATGGCCACCGAGCCGACGATACGCTCCCCCTGCAAGGCGACCCACAGGCCGTTGCCCGGGCGCTGCAGCCGCCCGCAGAACTCCGCCAGGCCGGTCGCCACCTGGCTTTCGAAATACTGGCCGAAGCCCGCGTGGCGGGCGTAGAAGAGCCCGTGCATCTCGGTCACCCTGCCGATCACCCCAACCCGATAGCCCGGACAGATCCGCACCGGGGAAATGACCGCTCCGGCGGCGCCGCTGCGCGCCTGGGCGAGGGCCCGGGCATAGGCTTCGAGCCCGGCGTGAACCAGTCCGCGGGACTCCGGCGCCATGTGCTGCAGCGCCTCCTCCACCTGCCGCCGGCCATAGGCCTCCACCGCCGCCAGGGTGCGGCGGCCCCGGGCCGTCAAAGACAGATTCTTGATGCGGCCATCGTGATCGCTCACCGTCTCCGTCAGTTCGCCGGCATCCACCAGCTTGCGCAGCATGCGGCTGACGCTGGACTTGTCCAGGCCGAGACAGGCGGCGATGGCCGCGGCGCTCATGCTGCCGTGCTTGCCCAGCTCGATGAGGGCATGCACGGCGGAGGCCGGGTAGTCGGTGGCAGCCAGGGTCGCCTGTATGAATCCCAGTTCCCGCACCATCTGGCGCGAGGCGGCGCGGATGCCATCCACCAGGGCCTGTTCCGGATCTGCCATGTCGCCTCCCGACGGGCTGAAATATGGTTGCGCTATACAACCATTGCGGCGCCAAGCC
Source organism: Azospira sp. I09 (assembly GCF_009177135.1). Lineage (NCBI taxonomy): Bacteria > Pseudomonadati > Pseudomonadota > Betaproteobacteria > Rhodocyclales > Rhodocyclaceae > Azospira > Azospira sp. I09. Next base: position 957,963 of record NZ_AP021844.1, read on the forward strand.
CATTGCTGCCGGAGAGGACGGCAATGGCCAGGCCGCCGCCGGCTGACTGCAACAGCAGCGCCGAGCAAAGAAAAAAGGCAGCCAGATGTCTGCCTTTCCCTTGTGCTGCACCGCGACTAGCGGGAGGCCCGGGCCTTCTTCGCCGGCGGCACTTCCGGTGCCGGCTCGGCGGGGCGTTCCGGCGCCTTCTCCGGCAACTGCACGAAGACCTCGTCGCCCTTGATCATGCCCAGCTCGAAACGGGCCCGTTCCTCGATGGCGTCGTAACCCTGCTTCAAATCCCGCACTTCCGCATCGAGGCCGCCATTGCGCACTTCCAGCTTGCGGTTGGCGTCCTTCTGCTGCTGCAGTTGCCGGTCCACGTCCCAGACTTTCAGCCAGCCGCCCTTGCCCAGCCACAGGGGATACTGGAGCAGGGTGATGAGGGCGATGAGTCCGATGGTGAGCCAGCGCATGGAATGGGGTGATTGGTGAGGTCGGGCGATAGTTGGATGCGAAAAGGGCCGGGATTGGAACTTCCCGGCCCTGTCGGCCTTACTTCAGGTTATAGAAGGTTTCGCGGCCGGGGTAGGAGGCGGTATCGCCCAGGTCCTCTTCGATGCGCAGCAGCTGGTTGTACTTGGCGATGCGGTCGGAGCGGGACAGGGAGCCGGTCTTGATCTGGCCGGCGTTGAGGCCCACGGCGATGTCGGCGATGGTGCTGTCTTCGGTCTCACCGGAGCGGTGGGAGATGACGGCGGTGTAGCCGGCGCGCTTGGCCATTTCCACGGCGGCGAAGGTTTCGGACAGGGTGCCGATCTGGTTGATCTTGATCAGGATGGAATTGGCGATGCCCTTGTCGATGCCTTCCTTGAGGATCTTGGTGTTGGTGACGAAGAGGTCGTCGCCGACGATCTGCACCTTCTGGCCCAGACGCTCGGTCAGCAGCTTCCAGCCGTCCCAGTCGCCTTCGGCCATGCCGTCCTCGATGGAAACGATGGGGAACTGGTCGGCCAGGTTGGCCAGGTAGTCCACGAACTGGGCGGAGGTCAGCTGCAGACCTTCACCGGCCAGGTGGTACTTGCCGTCCTTGTAGAACTCGGAAGCGGCGCAGTCCAGGGCGATCAGCACATCCTGGCCCGGGGTGTAGCCGGCGTTCTCGATGGCCTGCATGCACAGCTGGATGGCTTCGGCGTGGCTGCCCAGGTTGGGAGCGAAACCGCCTTCGTCGCCCACGGCGGTGGAGAAGCCCTTCTTGTCCAGCAGCTTCTTCAGGGCGTGGAAGATTTCGGCGCCGCAGCGCAGGGCTTCGCGGAAGGTGGAAGCGCCCACGGGCATGACCATGAATTCCTGGATGTCCAGGCTGTTGTTGGCGTGGGCACCGCCGTTGATGATGTTCATCATCGGCACCGGCATCTGCATCGGGCCCATGCCGCCGAAGTAGCGGTACAGGGGCAGGCCGGCTTCTTCAGCAGCAGCCTTGGCCACGGCCATGGAGACGGCCAGCATGGCGTTGGCGCCAAGGCGGGACTTGTTTTCGGTGCCGTCCAGGTCGATCAGGGTCTTGTCGATGAAGGCCTGTTCCTGGGCGTCCAGGCCGATGATGGCCTCGGAGATTTCGGTGTTCACGTTCTCGACGGCCTTGAGCACGCCCTTGCCCAGATAGCGGCCGGCTTCGCCGTCGCGCAGTTCGATGGCTTCCCGGGAACCGGTGGAGGCGCCGGACGGCACGGCGGCACGGCCCATGACGCCGGATTCCAGCAGCACATCGACTTCAACGGTGGGATTGCCGCGGGAATCCAGGATTTCGCGGGCGACGACATCAACGACAGAGCTCATGTTTCTCCCTTTGCTCTTAAAAGTTGCAAACTAAAAACTTCAAACACCCTGGACGACGAGCATGTTCATGTCCGCCGCCTCTTTTCTTGCTGCACGAGCCGCCCGGTATTCCGGGGAATCGTAGAATTTCTTGGCCTGCTCCACGCTCTCGAACTCCACCACCACCAGCCGCGGCGGCTTGCTCCAGCCCCCTTCCAGCACCTCGCTGGCGCCGCCCCGCACCAGGTAGCGGCCGCCGTACTGGGCGATGGCGGTCTGGGCCAGCTGCTTGTAGGTCTCGTAGGCCACCGGATCGGTGACGCTGGCTTCGGCGAGGAGGTAAGCGGCCATGGCGGAAATCTCAGAGCTTCACGTCGGAGAAGAGCAGCATGCCGATCTCGTCCCAGCGCCGCACGATGTCGGCGTGAACCTCGTTGTCGTAGTAGCGCTGCAGCGCCCCTTCCGTCTCGAACTCGGCATAGACGGCGTAATCCCAGGCCTGGGGGTCCAGGGTCACGTTGGGGCCGTGCTTCCAGGTGACGATGCCCGGCACCGCCTTGGGCAACTGGTCCAGCTCGCCCAGCAGGGCCACCACCCGGGGATCGTTGGTGGCGATGCCGGGCTTGGTCTTGAACAGGACGACGTGGGCGATCATCAGAGGCCCAGCTCTTCCAGGGGGCCGGACTTGACCAGACGGTCGATGCCCACCAGCACCCGGAGCAGGGATTCCATGCGGTCCAGGGGCCAGGCGTTGGGGCCGTCGGACATAGCGCAGGCCGGGTTTGGATGGGTTTCCATGAACAGGCCGGCCACGCCGCTGGCCACGGCGGCCCGGGCCAGCACCGGCACGAACTCGCGCTGGCCGCCGGAAGCGGTGCCCTGCCCGCCGGGCAGCTGCACGCTATGGGTGGCGTCGAACACCACCGGGCAGGCGGTGTCGCGCATGATGGCCAGGGAGCGCATGTCCGAGACCAGGTTGTTGTAGCCGAAGGAGGCGCCGCGCTCGCAGACCATGATGGTGTCGGCGCCGCCGTTGGCTTCCCGGGCCTTGTCCACCACGTTCTTCATGTCGCCGGGGGCCAGGAACTGGCCCTTCTTGATATTCACCGGCTTGCCGGAAGCGGCCACGGCGTGGATGAAATCGGTCTGGCGGCAGAGGAAGGCCGGGGTCTGTAGCACGTCCACCACGGCGGCCACGGCGGGCACCTCGGCTTCGGTGTGCACATCGGTGAGCACCGGCACGCCGATCTGGCGGCGCACGTTCTCCAGGATCTTCAGGCCGGCATCCATGCCCAGGCCGCGGAAGCTCTTGCCGGAGCTGCGGTTGGCCTTGTCGTAGGACGCCTTGAAGATGTAGGGGATGCCCAGGCGGCCACAGATTTCCTTCATCTGGCCGGCCACGTCCACGCACAGCTGCTCGGACTCGGCGACGCAGGGGCCGGCGATGAGGAAAATCGGCTGGTCGAGGCCAACCTCGAAGTCGCACAGTTTCATTTGGCGGTCGCCTGTTGCTGCTTCAGGGCAGCCTGGACGAAGGAGGTGAACAGGGGGTGGCCGTTGCGCGGGGTGGAAGTGAATTCCGGATGGAACTGGCAACCGACGAACCAGGGATGCACGTCGGCGGGCAGTTCCACCATTTCGCACAGGTCGGTGCCGGGGGCGCGGCCGGCGACGACCAGGCCCTTGGCTTCCAGCTGGGCCAGCAGGGTGTTGTTCACTTCGTAGCGGTGGCGGTGGCGTTCGACGATCTCGGGGGCGCCGTAGATCTGGCGGGCCCGGGTGCCGTCGGCCAGCTGGCACAGCTGGCCGCCCAGGCGCATGGTGCCGCCCAGGTCGGAATTTTCGTCGCGCTTTTCCACCTTGCCGGAGGCGTCCTGCCATTCGGTGATCAGACCGATCACCGGGAAGGGGCTGTTCTGCTCGAATTCGGTGGAGTGGGCACCGGCCATGCCGGCCACGTCCCGGGCGAACTCCACCACGGCCAGCTGCATGCCCAGGCAGATGCCCAGGTAGGGCACCTTGTTTTCACGGGCGTAGCGGATGGCGGCGATCTTGCCTTCGGTGCCGCGCTTGCCGAAGCCGCCGGGCACCAGGATGGCATCCATGCCCTTCAGGGCGCCGCAGCCGTTCTTCTCGATGTCCTCGGAATCCAGGTAGTGGATGTTGACCTTGGAACGGGTGTGGATGCCGGCGTGCTTCAGGGCCTCGATGAGGGACTTGTAGGACTCGGTAAGGTCCACGTACTTGCCGACAAAGGCGATTTCCACGCTGTGCTGGGGGTGCTCCAGGGCGTCCACCAGGCCGTTCCACACGGAGAGGTCGGCGGCCTTGGCCAGGATGTCCAGCTTGTGGCAGACGATCTCGTCCAGCATCTGGTCGTGCAGCATGGCCGGGATCTTGTAGATGGAATCGGCGTCCAGCACCTCGATCACGGCTTCGCGCTGGACGTTGCAGAACAGGGCGATCTTGCCCTTTTCGTCTTCCGGGATTTCCCGGTCGGCGCGGCACAGCAGCACGTCGGGCTGGATGCCGATTTCCCGCAGTTCCTTGACGGAATGCTGGGTCGGCTTGGTCTTCAGCTCGCCGGCGGTGGGAATGTAGGGCAGCAGGGTCAGGTGCAGGAAACAGGTGTTGTTGCGGCCTTCCTCGAAGCCCATCTGGCGGATGGCTTCCAGGAACGGCAGGGACTCGATGTCACCCACGGTGCCGCCCACCTCGACGATGGCCACGTCGGCCCCTTCGGCGCCACGCTTGATGTGGGCCTTGATCTCGTCGGTGATGTGGGGGATGACCTGCACGGTCTTGCCCAGGTACTCGCCGCGGCGCTCTTTCTTGAGCACCGTGTCGTAGATCTGGCCGGTGGTGAAGTTGTTGCGCTTGCCCATCTTGGCGCTGGTGAAGCGCTCGTAGTGGCCCAGGTCCAGGTCGGTCTCGGCGCCGTCTTCGGTGACGAACACCTCGCCGTGCTGGAAGGGGCTCATGGTGCCCGGGTCGACGTTGATGTAGGGATCAAGCTTGAGGTGGGTGACGGTGATTCCGCGGGATTCGAGAATCGCACCCAGAGAGGCAGCGGCAATTCCCTTACCCAGGGAAGAAACCACGCCGCCAGTGACGAAGACGTATTTGGTCATGACGATATAGCTGCGGGAAAGCCGAATTGTAGCCGATAACCCGGCCGCCTTCCAAACCTGCCGGCAACGGGCGGCCAACACCGGCGAACGCACCGCCAACGCCGGAAAATCGGGACCGGGCGCCCTGCCCTGCCCCGGCGTGCCTCAGCGGGCGGTCCAGGCCCCGTCCATGGGCAGGGCGGCGCCGGTCATGCCGGCGCCGGCGGGGGAACAGAGGAACAGCACGAACTCGGCCAGGTCGTCGGCCTCGAGGAAGCGCTTGTTGGGCTGGGCCGCCAGGATCACGTCGCGGATCACCTGATCCTCCGGCAGGTTGTGCACCTTGGCCTGGGCCGCCACCTGCTTTTCCACCAGGGGCGTGCGCACGTAGCCGGGGCACACCGCGTTGCAGGTGATGCCGGTCTCCGCCACCTCCAGGGCCACCGCCTTGGAAAAGCCCACCACCGCGTGCTTGCTGGCGGTATAGGGCGCCTTGAAGGGCGAGGCCACCAGGCCGTGGGCCGAGGCGATATTGACGATGCGGCCCCAGTTGCGCGCCTTCATGCCCGGCAGCACGGCCTTGGTGGCATGGAAGACGGAGGACAGGTTGATGGCGATGAGCTGGTCCCACTTCTCTTCGGGGAATTCATCCACCGCCGCCACGTGCTGGATGCCGGCGTTGTTCACCAGGATGTCCACGGCTCCCAGCTGTTTCTCGGCAGCCGCCGCCAGGGCCCGCACCGAGGCAGCATCGGCCAGGTCGGCCGAGGTGTAGGCCACCTTGACACCGAACTCGGCGGCCATGGCCACCCGCAGACCTTCCGCCTCGGCCGCCGGACGGGAACCGTTGAGCATCACCGCGGCGCCGTTGCGGGCCAGGGCCCGGGCCACGGCCAGGCCGATGCCGGAGGTGGAACCGGTGACGAGAGCGACTTTTCCGCTGAGCATGGACATCTCCTGTGGGGATGGAATCGGAATGAAGGATAAGGGATGAAAACCGGAGCCGGCACACCCAGGCCACCACCGGGCCAGGAAGCGCACCGGATAACGATCTTGAAGGCACCTACCTGGAACATGGCGCCCTTGCTTAATTTCCGGTAAGACATCCCGGAGAACGCCACCGGAAGCGCCTTCCGGCCCTGCCCTTGGCGGAGGCTAGCGGATGAATTCCCGGCTCACCGCGCGGAACAGGTCGGTACCGGCCCGGTGCAGCCATTCGAAGGCCACCATCTCCCGGGAGACGATGACGCAGCCGGCCTGGCGCAGGCGCTCCAGGGCCAGGGCCTTGTCCTCGGGCCGTCGGGAGCCGACCGCCTCGGCCACCACGAACACTTCCTTGCCCCGACCCAGCAGGTCCAGGGCCGTCTGCAGCACGCAGACATGGGTTTCGGTGCCGGTGATGACCACCTGGCGGCGGGCCAGGGCGGGCAGCTCGTCGAGGCAGCCGTCGGCCACGGCGGAAAAATGGATTTTCTCCACCACCTCCTCCGGCGCCAGCATTTCCGCCAGAGCCGGCACCGTGGCGCCCAGGCCCCGGGGATACTGGACCGTGGCCAGCACCGGCACCGCCAGGCGGCGGGCCACCTGGGTCAGCCACAGATTGTGGGCGATGACGGCCTCGCCCTCGTGGATCGCCGGGGCAAGGCGCTCCTGGATGTCGATGATCAGCAACAGGGACTGGTCGGCCTTGATCAGCATGGCACCTCCGGAAAGTCCAGGGGACGGGCCTGCCAGACTATCACGCGCCGGCGGCGGCGAGCATGCTGGCGGCCAGGGCCTCGATGCCGGCGTCGCTCAGGTCGTCGCTGACGAAAGGATCGTGACGCCGGCGACCCTGGTAGTTCTGGCCCTGGGAGCGGCGATAGTGGGGGTCGTAATGCAGGTCGAGCAGTTCCTGCACCAGCTGGGACCAGCCGCCCTCCCGGGCCAGGGCCTGCCAGCGGGCCACGGTTTCCTTGCCCTGCAGCTCCTTCAGGTTGTCCAGGCGGCGCACCAGCCATTCCGGGTCTTGCAGGAAGTAGTCGTAATCCCGCAGCAGGAATTCCACCCGGGCCGGCAGGCTGGCCGCCACCTCCAGACACTCGCCGCCCCGCACCGCCTCGAGCAGGGCGTCGGGCAGATGCAGGCGGCCGATCTTGCGGCTCTCGGCCTCGACGAACACCGGCCGGGAGCTGTCGAAGCCGGCCAGGGCCTGCCACAGGGCGGTCTCGAAGCCCTTCTGGGCCGGCTGGGGCTCGCCCGGCAGCACCCCCAGCACCGAGCCCTTGTGGGCCGCCAGGGTTTCCAGATCGAGCACCTGGGCGCCCTGCCGGGCCAGGGCCTGGAGGATGCGGGTCTTGCCGCTGCCGGTGGCGCCGCAAACCACCCGGTAGGCAAAGCGCGGCGCCAGGGCGTCGATCTGCTCCATGACGTGCTGGCGGAAGGCCTTGTAGCCGCCGTCCAGCTTGTCCGCCCGCCAGCCGATCTGGCGGAAGATGATCTGCATCGCCCCACTGCGCTGGCCGCCGCGCCAGCAATAGATGAGGGGCCGCCACTCCTTGGGCATGTCGCGGAAGCGCTCCTGCAGGTGGCGGGCGATGTTTATGGAGATCAGGGCCGCCCCCACCTTCTTCGCCTCAAAGGGCGACACCTGCTTGTACAGGGTGCCCACGGTGACGCGCTCCTCGTTGGACAGCACCGGACAGTTGATGGCCCCGGGCACGTGGTCCTCGGCGAATTCGGCCGGCGTGCGGACGTCGATTATGGCATCGTAGTCACCCAGTTGGGCGACGCTGGCGAGGGCGGGATGTTTCATGTCGGGGTGGCGTTTTTCCGGAAGAGGCGCCATTCTAACGCCCCTCCCCGACCTTCCCACGGCAAACCCCATGGACGACATCAAGCTCACCTCCTTTTCCCATGGCGGCGGCTGCGGCTGCAAGATTGCCCCGGCCGTGCTCTCCCAGATCCTCGCCGCCACCCCGGCGGCCCTCATTCCGCCCCAGCTGCTGGTGGGCACCGAGTCCTCCGACGATGCGGCGGTCTACAAGCTCAACGACAGCCAGGCCCTGGTGGCCACCACCGATTTCTTCACCCCGATCGTGGACGATCCCCACGACTTCGGCCGCATCGCCGCCACCAACGCCATTTCCGACATCTACGCCATGGGCGGCACGCCGATCCTGGCCCTGGCCCTGGTGGGCATGCCCCTGGACAAGCTGCCCCTGCCGGTGATCGAGCGCATCCTCTCCGGCGGCGCCTCGGTCTGTGCCGAGGCGGGCATCCCCATCGCCGGCGGCCATTCCATCGACGTGCTGGAACCCATCTACGGCCTGGTGGCCCTGGGCCTGGTGCATCCGGACAAGGTGAAGAAGAACAGCGGCGCCAAGGCGGGCGACGTGCTGATCCTGGGCAAGCCCCTGGGCGTGGGCATCCTCTCCGCCGCCCTGAAGAAGGGCAAGCTTTCCGCCGAGGGCTATGGCCGCATGATCGCCTACACCACCCAGCTCAACCGGGTCGGCACCCGGCTGGCCGAACTGCCGGCGGTGCACGCCATGACCGACGTCACCGGCTTCGGCCTGGCCGGCCATCTGCTGGAAATCTGCCGCGGCTCCGGGCTGGCGGCCCATGTGCGCTTCGCCGCCCTGCCCCTCATCGCCGAGGCGGTGGAACACGTGCAGGCCGGCATCGCCACCGGCGCCTCCAACCGCAACTGGGCCGGCTACGGCCATGAAGTGGCCCTGGAGGCGGGGCTGGAGGAATGGCAGCAGAAGCTCATCACCGACCCCCAGACCTCCGGCGGCCTCCTGGTGAGTTGCGCCCCGGAAGCGGCGGCGGAAGTGCTGGCAGCCTTCCGCGACGCCGGTTTCGGCGAAGCGGCCGTAATCGGCGAGCTATCCCCGGGCACCCCGGGGCTTGCAGTCAGCGCCCGCTGAGCAGGGGCGCCAGCCCCGTCCACACATTGTCGAGCAGGCGCGGCTGGGCCTCGGCCAGGGGATGCAGGTTGTCCGCCTGGAACAGCTGGGGTTTGTCCGCCACGCCGTCCAGCAGGAAATCCACGTAGGCCAGCTTCTCCTGCCGGGCCAGTTCGGCGAAGCTGCGGTGGAAGTCGTCGGCATAGGCGCCGAAATTGGGCGGCAGGCGCATGCCCACCAGCAGCACCTTGATCTGTTGCCGGCGGGCCGCCTTGATCATGGCCGCCAGGTTGTCCCGCATCACCGCCAGGGGCAGGCCCCGCAGGCCGTCGTTGGCCCCCAGGGCCAGCACCAGCACCGAAGGCCGGTGCTTGCTCAAGGCGGCCTCCAGGCGGGAACGGCCGCCGGCAGTGGTTTCGCCGGAGATGCTGGCATTGACGACGCTATAATCGAAACGCCTTTCCTGCAGCCGGTTCTGCAGCAGGGCCGGCCAGGCCGCCTCCTGGCGGATGCCGTAGCCGGCGGAAAGGGAATCGCCGAAGACCAGGATGGTCCTGGCCATGACTTCAGGCGCCGCCAGCAGCATCAGCCAGGGCAGCAACTTCAAAACGACAAGGATTTTTTCCCGCATGTCCGAACATTCATTGGTGGAAGTGGTGGGTCTGGGCAAGACCGTCAGCAACGGCGATACGCCCCTGACCATTTTGCACGATATCGAATTCAGCGTGAGTGCGGGGGAAACCGTGGCCATCGTCGGCGCCTCCGGCTCCGGCAAATCCACCCTGCTCGGCCTCCTGGCCGGCCTGGATTCGCCCAGCAGCGGCTCCGTCCGCCTCGACGGCGAGAATCTCAACGACCTCGACGAAGATGCCCGGGCCCGCCTGCGGGGCCGCATGCTGGGCTTCGTCTTCCAGTCCTTCCAGCTGCTGCCCTCCCTCACTGCGGAGGAGAACGTCATGCTGCCCATGGAACTGGCCGGCATCAGGGAGGCCGCGGCCAAGGCCCGGCAATGGCTGGAACGGGTGGGCCTCAGCCAGCGCCTGCGCCACTACCCGAAGCACCTTTCCGGCGGCGAGCAGCAGCGGGTCGCCCTGGCCCGGGCCTTCGCCCTGGAGCCCAAGCTGGTGCTGGCCGATGAGCCGACCGGCAACCTGGACGGCCATACCGGCCACCAGATCGTGGACCTGATGTTCAAGCTCAATGCGGACCAGGGCACCACTCTGGTGTTGGTCACCCACGACGAGGAAATTGCCGCCCGCTGCGGCCGGCGCCTGCGCATGCAGGAAGGGAAACTGATGCGGGAGTGAAAGGACCGCCAGGAAGGCGGTCCGGCAAAGCTCAGGGAGTCGGCAGGACGATGCGGTCGGCGATCCAGTCGCGCAGGGCGCCCAGGTTGTCGTCGAAATGGTCGTAGATCATCAGGCTCTGGCCGAAGACGTAGGCGTAGAGCATGAGACTGCGGCTCTTCGCCTCCTTCTCGGAGAGACCGCAGGCGACGAACAGCTTGCGCGTGCACTCCAGCCGCGACGTATCCACCTCCTCGACGATGGCCGCCGCCTGGGGATCGCGCCGGGCCCAGTCGCGCACCGCCAGCTCGATGGGGATGCCCTTGCGGTTGCGCGCCAGGCTGTACACCTGGATCACGTGGTAGATCTGTTCCCGTTCCTTGCCGGGCTGGGCCGTGGTCTGCTTGATGATGTCCTTGATGCGGCCTTCCTTCCAGGTTTCCAGGACGGCCATGAGCAGGTCCTGACGGTCCTTGAAGTGCCAGTAGAAACTGCCCTTGGTCACCCCGAAATTCTTGGCCAGGACCTCCACCCGCAGGCCGTCGGTTCCCTCGTCGGCGAGGACGTTGATGGCCGCTTCGATCCAGTCGCTGCGGTCAAGCTGGGTGCGGACTTTTGTTGTTTTTTCCTGTTTCATCTCAAGCCGTTGACAAGGGTTTTTCCGTACGCTACCGTATGCTGATCCATACCAGCGAGTATGGGCCTATTCTGCGGTTCGGGCCGGGGGCTGTCAAACTCCCCGGAGCAGGCCGGGAGACGCCCCACAAAGGTGGCCGACGGAGTAGGATACTCAGATAGATTCATCAGACAAATTCGCGTAGTCCCAAGGAGGATACATTGAAAGTCCTGGTACCAGTAAAGCGGGTGGTGGATTACAACGTCAAGGTGCGCGTCAAGAGCGACGGTACCGGCGTTGATATTGCCAACGTCAAAATGTCCATGAACCCCTTCGACGAAATCGCCGTCGAAGAGGCCGTTCGCCTCAAGGAAGCCGGCATCGCCAGCGAAGTGATCGTGGTCTCCGCCGGTGTCGCCGGTTGCCAGGAAACCCTGCGCACCGCCATGGCCATCGGTGCGGACCGCGGCATCCTGATCGAATCCGACGCCGACCTGCAGCCCCTGGCCGTGGCCAAGCTGATCAAGGCCGTGGCCGACAAGGAACAGCCCCAGGTGGTGATCTTCGGCAAGCAGGCCATCGACGACGACTCCAACCAGACCGGCCAGATGTTCGCCGCCCTGCAAGGCTGGCCCCAGGCCACCTTTGCCTCCAAGGTGGTGATCGCCGACGGCAAGGCCACCGTGACCCGTGAAGTGGACGGCGGCCTGGAAACCCTGGAAATGGCCCTGCCGGCCGTGGTGACGACCGACCTGCGCCTCAACGAGCCGCGCTACGCCACCCTGCCCAACATCATGAAGGCCAAGAAGAAGCCCCTGGAAACCATCAAGCCGGAAGACCTGGGCGTGGACGTGGCCCCCCGTCTGAAGACCCTGAAGGTGGCCGAGCCCGCCAAGCGCCAGGCCGGCGTCAAGGTGGCCGACGTGGCCGATCTGGTGAGCAAGCTGAAGAACGAAGCGAAGGTGATCTAATGGCTATCCTCGTCATTGCCGAACACGACAACCAATCCCTGAAGGCGGCGACCAAGAACGCCGTCACCGCAGCCGCCAAGATCGGTGGTGAAATCCATGTGCTGGTGGCCGGTTCCGGCTGTGCCAACGCCGCTGCCGAAGCCGCCAAGCTGGCCGGTGTGGCCAAGGTGAAGGTGGCCGATGCCGCCCACTACGCCGACCAGACCGCCGAAAACGTTGCTGCCCTGGTGGTGGCCAACGCGGCCGGCTACAGCCACATCGTTGCCCCCGCCACCACCAACGGCAAGAACTTCGCGCCCCGCGTCGCCGCCCTGCTGGACGTGGCCCAGATCTCCGACATCGTCGGGGTCGAGTCCGCCGACACCTTCGTGCGGCCCATCTACGCCGGCAATGCCCTGGCCACGGTGCAGTCCGCCGATGCCGTGAAGGTCATCACCGTGCGTACCACCGGCTTTGAAGCCGTGGCCGAAGGCGGTTCCGCCGCAGTCGAGGCCATCGCCGCCGGCCCCGACCTGGGCAAGTCCAAGCTGGTCTCCCGGGAACTGACCAAGAGCGAGCGCCCCGAGCTGACCGCCGCCAAGATCATCGTTTCCGGTGGTCGCGGCCTGGGTAACGGGGAGAACTACAAGACCCTGCTGGAGCCCCTGGCCGACAAGCTGGGTGCCGCCCTGGGCGCTTCCCGCGCCGCCGTGGATGCCGGCTTCGTGCCCAACGACTACCAGGTGGGCCAGACCGGCAAGATCGTCGCGCCCCAGCTGTATATCGCCATCGGCATCTCCGGCGCCATCCAGCACCTGGCCGGCATGAAGGACTCCAAGGTCATCGTCGCCATCAACAAGGACCCGGAAGCCCCCATCTTCCAGGTGGCCGATTACGGTCTGGTGGCCGACCTGTTCGAGGTCGTGCCCCAACTGGCCGCCGCCGTCTAAGGCAGTCGCAAGCACCGCAGGCGCCGGGCATGAACCTGCCGGACAACCTCCTCGCCCCGGCCCTGCACTGGCTGGGCTGGGGGCTGTTCGCCACAGTCTTCCTGCTGGCCCTGCGCCGCGCCCCCTGGGGCCGGCTCGGCGACAGTGCCCAGTCCAATGTCTGGCTGGGCACCATCGTCATCCTCACCCTGCTGTGGAGCATCAAGGCCGGCGTCCTGCCCGGGCTCGACCTGCACCTCCTCGGCGCCATGACCTTCACCCTGGAGTTCGGCCCCTGGCTGGCCTTCGTCGGCCTTTCCTTGGTATTGGCCGGGATCACGGTCAACGGTGCTGCCGGTTGGGAGAGTTTCGGCCTCAACGCCCTGGTCATGGCCGGCCTACCGGTGCTGCTGGCTTACGGCATCTACCGCTTCAACCAGCGCCGGCTGAGCAAGAACCCCTTCGTCTTCATCTTCGCCAACGGCTTCTTCGGTTCGGCCCTGACCATCCTGGCCACCGGCGTCGCCGCCAGCGCCCTGCTCTACCTGGGCGGAGCCTACCCGCTGGAGAAGCTGCTCGACGACTACCTGCCCTATTTCCTGCTGCTGGGCTTTTCCGAAGCCTGGCTGACGGGAATGGTCGTCACCATCCTGGTGGTGTACCGCCCCCAGTGGATCAGCACCTTCGACGATTCCATCTATCTCGCCAAGAAGTAACCCAAAAGCAACAACCATTAATCAAAGGAGAAAGCGCGAATGAGTCAATACAATGCCCCCCTGCGTGACATGCACTTCGTCATGAAAGAGCTGGCCGGCCTGGAACAGGTCGTGCAACTGCCGGGCTACGAGGAAGTGGACACGGACCTGTCCGACGCCATTCTGGAGGAAGCCTCCAAGTTTGCCGGCAACGTCCTCTCCCCCATCAATTTCAGCGGCGACCAGGAAGGCTCCAAGTGGCACGACAAGGCCGTCACCGTGCCCGCCGGCTTCAAGGAAGCCTATACCCAGTTCGCCGAGAACGGCTGGACCGCGCTGGCCTGTTCCCCCGAGTTCGGCGGCCAGGGCCTGCCCAAGCTGATCTCCACCGCCGTCAATGAAATGTGGAAGTCGGCCAACATGGCCTTCTCCCTGTGCCCCATGCTCACCACCGGTGCCATCGAGGCCCTGATGACCGCCGGCTCCGACGCCCTGAAGCAGAAGTTCCTGCCGAAGATGGTCAGCGGCGAGTGGACCGGCACCATGAACCTGACCGAGCCCAGCGCCGGTTCCGACCTGGCCGCCGTGCGCACCCGCGCCGAACCCCAGGGTGATGGCAGCTACAAGATCTTCGGCCAGAAGATTTTCATCACCTACGGCGACCACAACATGACCGAGAACATCGTGCATCTGGTGCTGGCCCGCCTGCCCAATGCACCGGAAGGCGTGAAGGGTATCTCCCTCTTCGTCGTGCCCAAGTTCATGGTCAAGGACGACGGCTCCCTGGGCGAACGCAACGACGCCTACTGCGTCTCCATCGAACACAAGCTGGGCATCCACGCCAGCCCCACCGCCGTCATGGCCTTCGGTGACCACGGCGGTGCCGTCGGCTACCTGGTGGGCGAGGAAAACCGCGGCCTGGAATACATGTTCATCATGATGAACGCTGCCCGCTTCGCCGTCGGCATGGAAGGCGTGGCCCTGGCCGAGCGTGCCTACCAGCAGGCCGTGTGGTACGCCAAGGACCGCATCCAGGGTACCGAACTGGGCGTGCGCGGCGGCCCCAAGGTCTCCATCCTCAAGCACCCGGACGTGCGCCGCCTGCTCATGAGCATGCGTTCCCAGACTGAAGCCGCCCGGGCCCTGGCCTACGTGGTGGCCGCCGCCATGGACGCCGCCAAGCACCATCCGGACGAAGCCGTCCGCGCTGCCAACCAGGCCTTCGCCGACCTGATGATCCCCGTGGTCAAGGGCCACAGCACCGAGATGTCCATCGAGGTGGCCTCCGAAGGCGTGCAGGTGCACGGCGGCATGGGCTTCATCGAGGAAACCGGCGCCGCCCAGCACCTGCGCGATGCCCGCATCACCGCCATCTACGAAGGCACCACCGCCATCCAGGCCAACGACCTGATCGGCCGCAAGATGGCCCGCGAAGGCGGCGCCACCATCAAGGCCGTGATCGCCGAGATGCGCAAGCTGGACGCCAAGCTGGCAGCCCAGAACGGCGCCGACTTCGTCGCCATCCGCAAGCGCTTCGCCGCTGCCGTGGATGCCCTGGAACAGGCCGCCAACTGGATCGTCGCCATCTTCAAGGACGACATCAAGGCAGCCCACGCCGGTTCCGTGCCCTTCCTGCGTCTGCTGGGCATCGTTGCCGGCGGCTGGCAGATGGCCCGGGCCGCCCTGGTGGCCCAGGAGAAGATCGCCGGCGGCGACAGCGACCCGTTCTACGCTGCCAAGATCGTCACCGCCCGCTTCTTCGCCGATCACCAGCTGACCAAGGCCCAGGGCCTGACCGACTCCATCGTCGATGGCGCCACCGGCACCCTGGCCCTGGCGGAAGAGCTGTTCTGATCCCCTAGCGGCAGTCGCTGCACCTCACAACGGGCCCTGCGGGGCCCGTTGTCTTTTCTGCCACCGGAACCAATCAGGCGGCCTGGGCCTCGTGGTCCAGATGGAAGCGCCGGGTCAGGCTGGCCATGGAACTGATGTTGATGTCCGCCACCAGCACCCCGTCGATGACACTGCCTTCCCGCAGGGGCACGGCCAGGGTGATACAGAAATCCTCGGTGGCCGAAGAGAGGTAGATTTCCGACACGTAGGGCTGGCCCCCTTCGGCCACGTGGGCGAAATAGGGCTGTTCGCTGCGGTCCACGCCGACACCGCCGGCCTTGATGCGGCCGTACATGTCCGGGTTGATCCAGTTGGGGTAGCGCTGCACCCCGGCACCGTCCAGTTCGAACACCATCTCGAAGAAGGGATAGCTGCGGAACCAGGCATCCAGGGCGTGGGGGTCCCGGCTGCGGGGCGCGCCGATGAAGTCGGCCAGGGCGGCAATGGCGTTTTCTTTCCACAGGCCCAGGCCGTGGTTGTGCTGCTGCTTGATCATGGCCGGCGGCACGCCTTCCACCACGATGACGCTGCCCTGCTCCACCTTGCCCACCTTCTTCAGGGCCGCCGCCCGTTCCGCCGCCGCCACCGCATTGGCCAGACGGCCGGTGCTGGCATTGACCACGGCCACCGAAATGCTGGCGATGGGATGGGCCAAGCCGTCGTCAGTAAGGAAATGACCCCGGGCGATGTCCTCGTGGTCGTAGAGGTGGGAGGCCAGGGCCTGGAACTGTTCCATGATGGAAAGCAGCTCGTCGGTGAGCCCCGGCCCCATGCTTTCCATGACCAGGATGAAGTCGTCGCCACCGATGTGGCCGAGCAGACATTCGGGACGGCCGACGAAGGTATGGCGCAGCAGTTCGGCCAGGGTGCGGATCATGGCATCGCCGCGGATGAAGCCGTAGCGGTCGTTGTAGGCCTTGAAGTGGTCCAGGTCGATATACACCAGGCACACGGTCTGGTTCTCCGCCAAGCGGGATTCCAGGGTATGGCGCAGGCTGGGGCCGGTGGGCAGGTGGGAGAGCGGATGCAGGTTGCTGCCGTTTTCCCGCCGCGCCAGCATCTGGGCGATCAGGGTCATGGGATGGATCACCCCCAGATACTGCCCCTCGTTGGAGGTGACCACCCAGGGATCCGAATCCTTGCGGTCGTGGTAGAGGATGCGGGCCAGGGCCGGCGTCGTCAGGCGGTGCGGCAGATTGCGCGCCACCGGTTCGCACAGTTTGCCCAGGGTGCGGGCCGCCGCCGACAGCACCTTGCCCCGCCGCACCAGGCCGATGGGCTGGCCCTGGTCGGTGACGATGGCCAGGGGCAGGGACGGGGCTTCCTGGAAGATCTGCCGCGCCTCCGGCACCGAGGCGCGCAGGTCGATGGACTGCCAGGGGTCCATCAGGTCCGTCAGCTGGAAACGGTCCCGGGGCCGGGAGCGGCAGGAATCGTCCTGGCGCGGCAGGGGCGCCACCTCCGGCTCGGTGAGCAGCTGGGGCTGGGCGAAATAGAAGCCCTGGGCATAGCTGATGCCCATGTCGCGCACGAAATTGACGTCCTCCGGCCGTTCCAGGCCTTCGGCAATGACCGTGGCGCCGAGGCGCTGGGCCATGGAGACGATGGCCTCCAGCAGCACCGAGCGCACCCGGCTGCCCTGGGCACCGTGCACGATGCTGCGGTCCACCTTGATGAAGTCGGCCCGTACCGCCGCCAGGGTGGACAGGCCGTTGAAGCCGGCCCCCATGTCGTCCAGGGCGATGCGAAAGCCCAGGGTGCGCAGGGCTTCGCAGCTGTCGGCGAGGACATTGGGATCCACCCGCTCCGACTCCACCACTTCGATCACCACCTCGCGCCGGTCGATGCCGAGGCGGTTGAGGTGCTCCACCATGCGCTGGGTCCACTGGCTGTGCAGCATGTTCTGGGGCAGCACGTTGAGGAACAGGGGCGTACCCGCCGGAATGCGGTTGGCCTTGGCCTCCAGGGCCATGAACTGGCACTCCAGGTCCAGGTCCGCCTCCCGCCCCAGCTGCCCGGCCAGATGGAAGGCCTCGGCGCCGCTGAGCAGGCGTCCCTGGGGATGCTCCAGACGGCACAGGGCTTCCAGGGCGAACACCTGGCCGTCCTGGGTCATGTCCACCAGGGGCTGGAAGTGCATGCGCACATGGGGCCGCAGGTCCCCCAGCATCCAGGCGTGGAGCCGGCGGGCGTAGAGGGTGTTGAAAGGCAGGGCCAGTTGCAGGGTGGGCACCAGACCCAGGCTGGCCTCGCTCTGGTCGCAGTGGACGGCCAGGGTTTCCTTCAGGGTTTCCCGGTTGGTTTCCGCCGCCAGGTTTTCCATGAGCTGGTCCAGGGCGGCGTTGTCCGCCGCATCGAAGCGCCACACGTGGCGATCGACCTGGCGGCCGCCGAGGATCGGCCAGAGGGAGGGAACGTAGGGTCCGTCGTACTTGAGAAAGAGACACATGGGGATGCAGGGCCAGGAGAGATGACACCTTTGCTTAGCAACCCCCGGGCCACCCCCGGCTTTTGACCGGATTACGGGCTGTGCCGGACATCCACCCCGCACCGCAACCGCCATCAATGCACCAGGATGGAGCAGTCCTTCGCCGACTTCCCCGGCGGGCACCGGGATGGTGCGTTTGACTCAGAAGAAGCGATCCGGCGTCAGCCGCAGGCCCACGGAAAACCACTGGCTGTCCCGGCCCCCGTCCACCTGGCGGCCCACCGTGGCATCCACCTGGACCCGCTCGGGCACCACGAAAAAGCGTAGGCCGGTCTGCCAGTAGGGCTTGACCCGGTTGTCGCCGAAGGACTCGGCGATGAGGCTGGCCCGCTCATGCACCCACCATTCGCCCCCCAGGCCCCAGGTCAGGTTGTGACGCTGGCTGGCCCGATCCTTGAGCCAGCCCACATTGCTGTGCAGCACCACCCGGTCGTCGAGGAAGGAGAAGGAAGCCGGCAGGTAGGCGTAGGTATTGCCCAGCAGGTTGGGCCCCGCATTGACGCCCGGATGGGCGATCTTTCCCACCGCCAGACCCCAGCCCCAGCCGTTGCTTTCCAGGGGCTTGAAGAGGGTCTTGGCCTGCAGCACATAGTCGTCGCTGCGGGGAGCGTGGTCGTTGTGGGCCATGCCGGCCCCGGCGGTGATCTCGAAATTGCCGCCCGGATTGCAGGCCGGCAGCATCCACAGTTCCCGGCTCTGGGGATAGATGCGGGCCCAGCTTTCCAGCTGGCAGCTGCCGGCCGTGGTCAGCCGGGCATCGTCGGTGACGAAGGGTCGGGCGGCAAAGGCCAGGGAAGGCAACAGCAGGAACAGGGCAAGGCAACGGATGAACATAAAAAAAAGCGCCGTCTCGGGGACGGCGCATTTTAGGACAAGAAGGTGACCTTACGGTTACATATTGGGGTAGTTCGGCCCTTCGCCGCCCTGGGGCACCACCCAGGTGATGTTCTGGGTCGGGTCCTTGATGTCGCAGGTCTTGCAGTGCACGCAGTTCTGGGCGTTGATCTGCAGGCGGGGATTGGAGCCGTCGGCCTCCCGCAGGATTTCGTACACCCCGGCCGGACAGTAGCGTTGCTCGGGCGCGTCGTACTGGGCCAGGTTGACCTGGATCGGCACGGCAGCGTCCTTCAGCTGCAGGTGACAGGGCTCGTCTTCCTCGTGATTGGTGTTGGAGAGGAAGACGGAGGACAGCCGGTCGAAGGTGAGCACGCCGTCGGGCTTGGGATAGGCGATGGGGGTACAGTCCTTGGCCTTCTTCAGCTTGAGGTGGTCCGGACCGCTGTGGTGCAGGGTCCACGGCGCCTTGCCGCCGAAGAGCTTCTGATCCACGCCGAACATGAAGCCGCCCCAGTGCAGGCCCTTGCTCATCCAGGGCTTGAAGTTGCGGGCCTTGTACAGTTCCTCGTAGAGCCAGGAGGCCTTGAACTTCTCCGGATAGGCGGTCAGTTCATCAAAGCTGCGCTCGGCGGCCAGGGCCTCGAAACAGGCTTCGGCGGCCAGGGAACCGCTCTTGATGGCGCAGTGGGAACCCTTGATGCGGGAGGCGTTGAGGAAGCCGGCATCGTCGCCGATCAGCACGCCGCCGGGGAAGGTCAGCTTGGGCAGGGACTGCAGGCCGCCGGCGGTGATGGCCCGGGCGCCGTAGGAGACGCGCTTGCCGCCTTCGAGGAATTCGCGGATCTTCGGATGGGTCTTGAAGCGCTGCATCTCCTCGTAGGGAGACAGGTGGGGATTGTCGTAACCCAGGCCGACGACGAAGCCGACGGAAACCAGATTGTCTTCCATATGGTAGAGGAAGCCGCCGCCGTAGGTGTCGTTGTCCATGGGCCAGCCGCCGGTGTGCACCACCAGGCCGGTCTGGTGCTTCTCGGGCTTGATCTCCCACAGTTCCTTGATGCCGATGCCGTACACCTGGGGATCGGCGTCGGAAGCCAGGTTGAACTTGGCCTGGACCTGCTTGCCCAGGTGGCCGCGACAGCCTTCGGCGAAAAGGGTGTACTTGGCATGCAGCTCCATGCCCAGCTGGAAGGCGGGGCCTTCGCTGCCGTCCTTCAGGCGGCCCATGTCGCCGGTGGCCACACCCTTGACGGAGCCGTCCTCGTTATAGAGCACTTCGGCGCCGGCAAAGCCCGGGTAGATTTCCACGCCCAGGTTTTCGGCCTGCTGGCCCAGCCAGCGACAGACGTTGCCGAGGGAGATGACGTAGTTGCCTTCGTTGTGGAAACAGCCGGGCAGGAGGCCGTTGGGCACCTGCCAGCCGCCGTCCTCGGAGAGGATGAAGAAGCGGTCTTCGGAGACCGGGGCATTGAGGGGAGCGCCCTGCTCCTTCCAGTCGGGGATCAGCTCGGTCAGGGCCTTGGGGTCCATCACCGCGCCGGACAGAATGTGGGCCCCGATTTCGGAGCCCTTTTCGATCAGGCAGACACCGCATTCCTGCCCGTTGGCGGCCGCCAGCTGCTTCAGGCGGATCGCCGCCGCCAGACCGGCCGGGCCGCCGCCGACGATCAGCACATCGTATTCCATGGATTCGCGTTGCATGTCCTCGCTCCGTTCAGATTGTTGTTATGGGATTGTTACAAGCCAAAATTTGCGAATACTATACGCTAACGTATGGTAGCGTTTCAATCACCCCAAACCACACAAGAAAATACCATGGAGACAAAACGTAAACTCATCCTCACCAGCCATATCCCCATCCGCTGGGGCGACATGGATGCCTACGGGCATGTGAACAACACGGTGTACTTCCGCTACATGGAACAAGCCCGCTGCGAATGGCTGGAACAGTTGGGCTATACCGTCGGCCCGGTGGGCGAAGGCCCGGTCATTGTCAATGCCTCCTGTACCTTCCTGCTGCCCCTGACCTACCCGGGCACGGTGGAGGTCAAGCTCTTCGCCGGCCATCCCGGGCGCTCCTCCATTCCCACCCATTACGAACTGCGCCTGGTGGGGGACGACACCCTCTACGCCACCGGCGAATCCAAGGTGGTGTGGATCGACACCGGCAGCGGCAAGTCGGCCCCCATTCCGGAAAGCCTGCGGGCCAGCCTGCAAGACCTCTAGATCCCGGCAGCACCCGGAGACGGGGGCAACGTACCTCCGTCTCCCATAAAAACGATGGAGACAAGATGAACACCGCCCACGATCTGCTGTGGCGGCCCGGCCCCGAACGGGTAGCCGCCGCCAACCTCACCCGCTTCATGGGCGCCGCCAGCCAGGCGGCCGCCGCTCCCCTCAACGATTACGACGCCCTCTGGCAATGGTCCGTGGACCAGCCCGCCGCCTTCTGGTCCCTGCTGTGGGACTTCTGCGGCGTGGTGGGTGACAAGGGCGGCACCGTCCTCGAAGACGGCGACAAAATGCCCGGCGCCCGCTGGTTCCCGCAAGGCCGTCTCAACTACGCGGAAAACCTGCTGCGTTTCAGCGGCCCGGAAGACGCCCTGGTCTTCTGGGGCGAGGACAAGGTCAAGCGCCACCTCTCCCGGGATGAACTGCGAGCCCAGGTCTCCCGCTTCCAGCAGTTCCTTGAGGACGCCGGCGTGCAGCCCGGGGACCGGGTGTCGGGCTACCTGCCCAACCTGCCGGAGACCCTGATCGCCATGCTGGCCGCCGCCTCGCTCGGCGCCATCTGGTCCTCCGCCTCGCCGGACTTCGGCGTTCAGGGCGTGCTGGACCGCTTCGGCCAGATCGGCCCCAAGGTCCTGGTCTGCGTGGACGGCTACTGGTACAACGGCAAGGCCGTGGATTGCCTGGCCAAGAACGCCGAGGCCGCCGCCCAGCTGCCGACCCTGGAGAAGGTGGTGGTGGTGCCCTACCTGGCCGCCACACCCGATATCGGCGCCATCCCCAAGGCCGTGACCTGGGATCAGGCCCTGGCGCCCTTCTCCGCCACGGCGCCGGCCTTTGCCCGCCTGCCTTTCAGCCATCCCCTCTTCATCATGTATTCCTCGGGCACCACCGGCGTGCCCAAGTGCATCGTCCATTGCCACGGCGGCGCCGTGCTGCAGCATTTGAAGGAACATCAGCTGCAGGGCGACGTGAAGCCCGGCGACCGGGTCTTCTACTTCACCACCTGCGGCTGGATGATGTGGAACTGGCTGGTCTCGGGCCTGGCTTCCGGCGCCACCCTACTGCTCTACGACGGCAGCCCCTTTGCTGATCAGGGCAAGGCTCTCTTTGACTACGCCGACGCCGAAGCCATGACCCACTTCGGCACCTCGGCGAAGTTCATTGATGCTGCCGCCAAGATGGGCCTCAAGCCCCGGGAGACTCACCAGCTGCAAGCCCTGCGCGCCCTCTTCTCCACCGGCAGCCCCCTGAGCCCGGAAGGCTTCGACTACGTGTACCGGGACATCAAGCCGGAACTGCAGCTGGCCTCCATTTCCGGCGGCACCGACATCATTTCCTGCTTCGTCTTAGGCGCCCCCACCCTGCCCGTCTACCGTGGCGAAATCCAGTGCCGGGGACTGGGCATGGCGGTGGAGGTGTTCGACGACGACGGCAACCCGGTGCGCCGGCAAAAGGGCGAACTGGTATGCACCAAGCCCTTCCCGGTGATGCCCGTGGGCTTCTGGAACGACCCCGACGGGGCCAAGTACCACGCCGCCTACTTCGAGCGCTTCCCCAACGTCTGGTGCCACGGCGACTTCGCCGAGCTGACCGAGCACAACGGCATGGTCATCTACGGCCGCTCCGATGCCACCCTCAACCCGGGAGGCGTACGCATCGGCACGGCGGAAATCTACCGGCAGGTGGAACAGCTGGAGGAAGTGGTGGAATCCCTGGTCATCGGCCAGGACTGGCCCCCGGGCAAGTACGACGACGTGCGGGTGGTGCTCTTCGTGAAATTGCGCGACGGCCTCACCCTGGACGACGCCCTGAGCGTGCGCATCAAGGAGCAGATCCGCCGCAACACCACGCCGCGCCACGTGCCGGCCAAGGTGGTGCAGGTGCGGGACATTCCCCGCACCAAGAGCGGCAAGATCGTGGAACTGGCGGTGCGCAACGTGGTGCACCAGCGGTCGGTGAAGAACGTCGAGGCCCTGGCCAATCCGGAAGCCCTGGAAGAGTTCCGGGAACGGCCGGAACTGGCCAGCTGAGAGAAAGCCACCCGGGGGCAGCGGCAACGCGGCGCCAGCCCCCGGACCGGCCCCGGAGGGCTCCCCTCATGGCACCTGGTCTGGAAAGCAGCAGGGACGCGGCAAACGGAGGATGATGCCGCAAGATGGCCGTCCCCCGGGCCTCCCAGGGCATGGGCTTCAGAACAGCTCGATTTTCCTGCCTGCCGGCGGTGCCGGCTTGGAGAGGCTGTTCGCGTAGGCCTCTTCCTCCCGGCTGACCTGGGCGACGATGCTCTGGGTCACCGGCATGCGCATGCAGAAGGCGTCGCCCGTGCCCGGCACGAACACCACCTTGCGCGACCAGGGGCCCAGCACGTCGGAAGCCAGCACCGGAATGTTTTCCCGCTGCAGCCACTCGGTGGCGAATTCCACATTGCGTTCGCCGATGGAGGTGAGGATGGCGGAAACGATGTTGCCGCCGCCGAACATCTTGGCCACCAGCCGCCGCTTCTGGCCGCCCTGGGCCAGCAGGGCATTGACCAGCACTTCCATGGAATAGTCGCCGGAGAGGATGGTGTCCGGGTCCAACTCCCGGTCCTTGCCCCGGCTGGGCAGGAGGAAGTGGTTCATGCCGCCGATCTTCAGCTGGGGATCGAACAGGCACACCGCCACACAGGACCCCAGCAGGGTGGAAATGGGCCGCCCCCCGGCCACGGACCAGCCGCCGGGACGGATCACATGGGCAATGCGATCCAGTTCCTTGCCGGTCATCTTGGAATAGTCGGGGGTGGGAGTCACGGGGCCTGCACGCTGAAAAAAGAAAACAGGGCCAGAAGGTATATCAGATATGACCGCCAGCATAGGCAGAAATTCCGCATGGGGCGGCCTTCCACCACCGTCGGCCCGTCTGCCGCCCCGTATGCCACCCGGGAAAAAGGAATCGTCGCCGGCCTAAAAAAGCATCGACAAATATTCCAATGCCATCTATTAATAGAAATGGGCGCTGCAGTACCGACTCCCCCGGGCGCTCCGAACAGAGCCTGCACGTAGGCTCCCCCTTGACCGGACGGATTCCATCGTCCGGTATTTTTTTGCCCGTGCCTCAGGCCGGGTCGGCCAGCAGGCCGCGGTAGAGATGGGCCTTGATCTCCGCCAGGTCCATCTCCGCCGAACCCAGCCGGGGCAGGACGTCGCGGAAGGCCAGGATCATCGCCATGGCCCCGAAAATGCCGACGTGGAACAGCACCGGGTCGGAAGGACGCAGCACCCCTGCCTCCATGGCCTCCAGCCAGAAGGGCAGCAAACCATCGCAGGAAGGACGTAGCAGGCGGGCCACCAGGAAGTCGCGGCGCTCTCCCGGCAGCGGCATCTCGCGCATGATCAGCATGGTCACGGCAGGCCGCTCGATGAGCTTTTGCACGAACACGTCCAGCACCCGGGTGACCCGCTCGGCGATGGGCCAATCCCCTTCCATCAGCGGCACCAGCTCATGGCTCAGGGACTGCTGGAAATCGGCCGCCATGGATTCCACCACCGCCTGCCACAGCCCCTCCTTGGAGCCGAAGTGGTGGAAGATCATGGCCACGTCGAAGCCCGCCGAGACGGCAATGGCCCGCAGGCTGGCGCCGGCGAAACCGAGTTCGGAGAAAGCCAGCAAGGCGGCGGCCAGCAGCTTTTCGCGGCTGTCCACATCGGTGCTGCGGGGGCGCCCGGGACGGCGCGGGGATGAAGGTGGCGGGCTCATATTCGGAGCGCAAAGATATCACGTTCGGCCAGGCACAGACGGTTACAAAGAGCCCCTTGTCATTATTAAACGATCGCTGAATAATGGATGGACCCGGGGCCGGCCTGCAAATGGCCGACCATCAGGCTCCGGGACGGTTTTCCATCCAATCAAAGAACAGGAGTCACCCATGTCAGAAAAGCTGAACTTCGCCTCCTTGGCCTCGCTTTCCCAGGCCAACAACGCCTTGGCCACCTCCTTCCTGGGGGCCACCCAGGTCTATTTCGACACCATCCAGAACCTGGCCGAACTCAATTTCGGCGCCGTGCGGCAAATGCTGGAAGACGAGGCGGCGGGCTACAAGCAACTGCTCGGCAGCACCAGCGTCCAACAGGCGGTGGATATCCAGACCGGCCTGGCCCATACCCTGCTGAAAAACGGCACCGCCTATGCCCAGGCCGCCTACGAGCTGACCACGACCGCCGCCGGAGAACTGGCCCCCGTCATGCAAAGTCAATATGTAGAATGGCAGGCAGCCGTGGAGGATGGCGCCCGCCAGACCGCCGCCACCCTGCCCTTCGGCAAGGACCTGGCCCTGGCCGCCATCAAGCAGGGTGGCGCCCTGACCCAATCGCTGCAGCAGTTCGCCGCCGCCATGCCGAAAGCGGCCGCAAAAAGCAAAAAATGATGTTCTTCCCGGGGGCCGCCAGCGGCCCCCGCCCGATAGAAAGGAGACCCCATGCCCCCCGCCGTCGCCACCTCTTCCCTCCTGCCCCTGATCTCCCCGGCCGCCCAGGTGCTGACGCCCCTGCAGGCCGACAGCGCCACCCAGCGCCTGGATCAGCACGTGCACGCCACCATCGCCCAGCTCACCAACTCCCTCTCGCCCCTCACCCTGGCCATGGCCATGATCGACTGGGCCGGGCATCTGGCCGTCTCCCCCGGCAAACAGCTGGAACTGCTCAAGCTGGCGGCGACGGAAGCTGCCGCCCTGCAGGCGGCCCAGCTTTCCATGCTCAACGAGGGGCCGGACTTCGTCGCCCCCTGGAGTACCGACCGCCGCTTCAAGGAAGATGCCTGGCACCGCTGGCCCTTCAATGTCATGCAGCAGTCCTTCCTCCTCACCGAGCGCTGGTGGAAGGCGGCGACCCACGGCATCTGGGGGGTCTCCGCCCACCACGAACGCATCGTCTCCTTCGCCGCCCGGCAGATTCTTGACCTGCTCTCCCCCGGCAACAGCCCCCTCACCAATCCGGTGGTGCTCGAACACACCATCCGCGAAGGCGGCCAGAACCTGTGGCGCGGCATGGCCCATCTGCAGGAGGACCTGCAACGGGCCATGAACAACGAGCCCCCCGCCGGCAGCGAGGATTACGTGGTAGGCCGGGACGTGGCGATCACCCCGGGCAAGGTGGTGGCCCGCACCCGGCTGATGGAACTGATCCAGTACTCCCCCACCACCGCCAAGGTCCATCCCGAGCCCATCCTCATCGTGCCGGCCTGGATCATGAAGTACTACATCCTGGACCTCTCGCCCCACAACTCCCTGATCAAGTTCCTGGTGGACCAGGGCCATACCGTCTTCTGCATTTCCTGGCGCAATCCGGACGAGGAAGACCGGGACCAGGGCATGGACGATTACCTGGAAAACGGCTTCTTCGCCGCCCTGCAGGCCATCAACGACATCGTACCCAAGCGCCGGGTGCACGCCACCGGCTACTGCCTGGGGGGCACCCTGCTGGCGATTGCCGCCGCCGCCATGGCCCGGGACGGGGACGAGCGCCTGGCCTCCATCACGCTCCTGGCCGCCCAGACCGACTTCACCGAGCCGGGGGAGCTGGCCCTCTTCATCGACGACAGCCAGATCAGCCTGCTCGAGGCCCAGATGGCGGAAAAGGGCTACCTCTCCGCCGGCCAGATGGCGGGCGCCTTCCAGCTGCTGCGCTCCTACGACCTGCTGTGGTCGCGCATGGTGAGCCAGTACCTGCTGGGCGAACGGAGCGCCATGAACGACCTCATGGCCTGGAATGCGGACACCACCCGCATGCCGGCCCGCATGCACAGCCAGTACCTGCGCCAGCTGTTCCTCAACGACGACCTCAGCGAAGGCCGCTACCAGGTCGGCGGCCGGCCCGTGTCCCTGGGCGACATCACCATCCCCATCTTTGCCGTAGGCACGGAAAGCGACCACGTGGCACCCTGGCGCTCGGTGCACAAGATCCACTACCTGAGCCCGGCCGAAGTCACCTTCGTCCTCACCAGCGGCGGCCACAACGCCGGCATCGTCAGCGAACCCGGCCACCCGCGCCGCCACTACCGCCTCCACACCCGGCCCGCCGGCGAGGTGTACGTGGCCCCCGAGCAATGGCTGGCGGAAACGCCCACCCGGGAAGGCTCCTGGTGGACCGCCTGGCAGGAATGGCTGGCGGCCCGTTCCGCCGCCCCCGCAGCGCCGGCCAAGACCGGCTCCAAGCGCTATCCGCCCCTGGAAGACGCGCCCGGCAGCTACGTCCTGCTGAAGTAGGCAGCCGGCTCCGGGGCTGCGCTCCCGCCGCCCCCGCCGCGCTGCGGGTAATATGCCATCAGGCCCCCGGACGACCGCCCGGCCTGGCGGCCCGCCCCGGAGCGCCGCCGGGCGCCCCTGACAAGCGCCACCCTTCCACCAGCCCCTGGACTTCCGATGAAAAAGATCATGTTCTCCGGCCTCCCCGCCGACGTCAGCGAAAGCGGACTGCGTCAGGCCCTGGCGCGCTTCGGCCCCGTCGGCGAGATCGCCATCGTCCGCGACGGCGACCCGCAACAGCCCATCGCCATCGTCGAGATGCGCATCACCGACCAGGCCGCCTTCGACCTCACCACCCGCATCACCGACATCTGGCACGACGGCCGGCGCATCAACGCCTGGGTGTTGCTGCACTGAAACGCGCCCCATGCCTGCACCGCCGAGCGAGGCCGCCATGCCCGCCGCCCCCCTCACCGCCTGCCACGAGTGCGACATGCTGCTGCAGCCGGTGGCCCTGACGCTGCCCCGCAGCCGGGCCCACTGCCCCCGCTGCGGCGCCCGCCTCTACAGCTTCCACCGGGACCGGCTGGAGAAAATCCTGGCCCTGACCCTGGCGGCCCTGGTGCTGCTGCTCACTGCCAACCTGTACCCCATCGTCGGCCTCAACATCCAGGGCAACTACACCGAAACCACCGTCATCGGTGCCGTCCGGCACCTCTGGCAGGATGGCCGGGAGGCCCTGGGCGGCCTGGTGCTGCTGACCACGGTGCTGATGCCGGCCATCGAGCTGGGCGCGGTGCTGTGGCTGGTGCTGCCCCTGTGGCAGGGCCGCCGCTCGCCGGCCTTCGCCCCGGTCTTTCGCGCCTTCCGCCTGGCCCATCCCTGGGCCATGGTGGAAGTGTTCATCCTCGGCGTCCTGGTTTCCCTGGTGAAGCTGGCCCATCTGGCCGACGTGCTGCCGGGGCCTGCCATCTGGTGCTTCGGCGGCCTCATGCTGCTGCTGGCCGCCCTGGCCGGCCTGCTCGACGGCCATACCCTGTGGCAGGCCTGGGACGAGGCGCATCCGGACGACGGGGCCAAGCCGGCATGAGCCGCCGCCATACCGCCGCCAGCCAAGGGCTCGCCGTCTGCGAGGTATGCGGCCAGCTGGCTTCCCTGGAACAGCACGAACACTGCCCCCGCTGCCAGGCGCCCCTGCACCTGCGCAAGCCGGACAGCCTGGCCCGCACCTGGGCCCTAATGCTGGCCGCCTACGTGCTCTACCTGCCGGCCAACCTGCTGCCCATCATGGAGACCCGCTCCCCCTTCGGCACCCAGCACGACACCATCATGAGCGGGGTGGTGGTGCTGTGGGATACGGGCTCCTGGGAACTGGCCCTGGTGGTCTTCTGTGCCAGCATCGTGCTGCCCATGCTCAAGCTCTTTTCCCTCACTTACCTGCTGCTCAGCGTGCATCGCGGCTCCCACCGCAACACCCGGCAGCGGGCCCGGCTCTACCGGCTGCTGGAACTGATCGGCCGCTGGTCCATGCTGGACGTCTACGTGGTCACCCTGCTGGTGGCCCTGGTCCAGGTCCAGTCCCTCGCCATCATTTCCCCCGGCCCCGGGGTGGTGGCCTTCGGCGCCGTGGTGGTGCTGAGCATGCTCGCCACCATGGCCTTCGACCCGCGCCTCATCTGGGACCGGGCCGTTCCCCAGACCGTACCCCCTGACACTTCTGCCGCCTCCGCCGAGGAACACCGCCATGCCTGACGACACGCCCCTGCCCGCCGCCGAGACGGTCCGCGTCACCCCGCCCCGCCGCCGCCCCACCCTGGTGTGGATCATCCCCCTGCTGGCGGTGGCCCTCAGCCTGGGCCTGGGCATCAAGGCCCTGCTCGAGCGGGGGCCCCAGATCACCCTGCAGTTCGCCCGGGCCGAAGGTCTGGAGGCCAACAAGACCCGCCTCAAGTACAAGGACGTGGATATCGGCACGGTGACGGACATCACCCTGAGCCCGGACCGCAGCTCGGTCCAGGTCAAGGTCCAGGTGAATAACAGCGCCAAGGGCCTGCTGGTGGAGGACAGCCGCTTCTGGGTGGTGCGGCCCCGGGTCACCGTGGGCGGCGTTTCCGGCCTCGCCACCCTGCTCTCCGGGGTACATATCGCCATCGACCCGGGCCAATCCGGCAGCGACGCCCGGGAATTCGTCGGCCTGGAGGAGCCGCCGGCCATCACCAGCGACACCCGGGGCAGCCAGTTCAAGCTCAGCAGCGACACCCTGGGTTCCCTCGACATCGGCGCCCCGGTCTATTACCGACGCATGCCGGTGGGCCGGGTCATCGGCTACGCCATGCAGCCCGATGGCCGCGGCGTCGATGTGCAGATTTTCGTGGATGCCCCCTACGACCGCTTCGTCAGCCCCAATTCCCGCTTCTGGCACGCCAGCGGCGTCGATGTGGCCATGGACGCGGACGGGGTCAAGCTCAACATGCAGTCCGTGCTCAGCCTGATGCTGGGCGGCGTCGCCTTCTCCAGCCCGGAAGGGGAGCCCGGCGAGACGCCGGCAGCGGCCCCCGCCGCCAGCACCTTCGTCCTCCATCCGGACCAGGCCACGGCCCAGCGCATTCCCGACAGCAGCTACCAGAAGTACGTGCTCATCTTCCGCGAATCGGTGCGGGGCCTGACGGTGGGCGCCCCGGTGGATTTCCGCGGCATCACCGCCGGCGAGGTGTCCCGCATCGACCTGGATTTCGACCAGACCACCAAGAACTTTTCCATGGCGGTGGAGATCAAGCTCTACCCGGAACGCCTCAGTCGCCGCAGCCGCGGCATGGGCAACGCGGAACCCAGCCGCAAGGACATCCGGGAAGTGCTCAACGCCATGGTGGCCCGGGGCTTCCGCGCCCAGCTGCGCACCGGCAACATCGTCAGCGGCCAGCGCTACGTGGCCCTGGACTACTTCCCCAACGCCAAGCCCGCCGCCATGCGCTGGGGCAAGGGCATTGCCGAACTGCCGACCCAGCCCGGCAGCCTGGACTCCCTGCAGGACCAGCTGGAAACCATCGCCACGACTCTGCAGCACACCCTGCAGCACACGGACAAGCTGATCACCCGCCTGGACCGGGAAGTGGTGCCGGAACTGGCCGACACCCTGCGCGATGCCCGCAAGGCCCTGGACCAGGCCAACAAGGTCCTGGCCAGCGACGCCCCGATGCAGCAGGAACTGCGCGACACCCTGCGGGAAGTGGGCCGGGCCGCCAGCGCCGTGCGCAACCTGGCGGAGCTGCTGGAACGCCAGCCCGAAGCCCTGCTCAAGGGCAAGAAGGACGATTGAGAGGATTGAGAGAAATGCCGACCATGCCCACGCGCCGCCCCATCGCCGCCCCTTCTACCCTTTCCGCCTTCGCCGCCGCCCGGCGCGGCGCCCTCGCCATCCTGGGCACCGCCCTGCTCCTGGCGGCCTGCGGCACCACGCCCAAGGCCAGCCTCTACACCCTGGACGACGGCCGCCCCGGCGGCCAGGGCAACGGCCCCAGCGTGCTGCTGCTCAGCGCCAGCCTGCCCGAATTGCTGGACCGGCCCCAGCTGGTGCTGCGGGGCCCGAACCAGCGCATCTCGCTCAGCGAACAGCAGCGCTGGGCCGAGCCCCTGCGCAGCGGCATCGCCCGCAGCATCGCCGCCGACCTGGGACGCCTGCTGGCCTCCTCCCGGGTGGCGGCCCTGCCCAACGGCGCCCCCCATTTCGACGCCGACTTCCGCCTCACCCTGCACGTGCAGCGCCTGGAGGCCCAGGTGGGCCGGGGCGTCGATCTGGATCTGCTGTGGACCCTGCAGCCGCGGCAAGGCAAGGAGCTGCTCGGCCGCAGCCAGGTGCATGAGCCGCTGGCGGCGGGGAACGAAACCATGACGGGCGACGGTGGCGCCGCCGCCCTGGTAGCGGCCCAGCGCCGGGCTCTCAGTCAGGCCGCCGCCGAGATAGCCGCGGCCATCCGGAGCCAGCCCCTGCCGGCTGCAGCCCAATAGGGACGGCCACCTTCAGGCACGGCAGGCCGGGAACAAGGCGCCATGCGCCTTCCCGGCCACCCTCTTTTTCAAGCCGCCACCTTGCTGGGCGGCGGCCCCGACTATCCCCGCCTTAACCCAGGGCCCGGGTGACGATCTCGAACACGTCCCGGGACAGACCGGGATGGTCCCGCAGACTTTCCAGGGCCGCCCGGCTGTGGGCCTGGCGGCCGGCGTCGAACTTCTTCCAGCGATCGAAGCAGCGAGCCAGGCGGGAAGCCACCTGGGGATTGCGGGCGTCCAGGGCCTTGATCTGCTCGGCGAAGAAACGATAGCCGGCGCCGTCGGCGGCGTGGAAGCGCACCAGGTTGGCGCCGAAGGTGCGCAGCAGGGCATAAACCTTGTTGGGATTGCCCAAGTCGAAGGCCGCGTGGCCGGTGAGACGCTGCACCGTAGCCAGGGTGTCGGGCTGGCGGCTGGAGGACTGCACCGCCAGCCATTTATCGACCACCAGGGCCTCAGACTGCCAGCGCTGGTAGAAGGCGGCCAGGGCCGTCTCCCGCTCGGGACAGTCGCCCAGCACGTTGGCCAGGGCGGCCAGGGCGGCAAACTGGTCGGTCATGTTGTCCGCGTCCTCGAACTGGCGCACGGCCAGCTGGCGCATGCCGGCGGTGTTGAATTCCAGCAGGTAGGAGAGGCACAGGTTGCGCAGGGCGCGGCGGCCCGCATCCTCGGCACTGGGCTGGTAGGGGCCGCTGGGGGCTAGTTCCGCATAGACAGCAGCCAGCTCGGCCCGCAGGCCCTCGGCCAGGGAGAGGCGCAGATGGTTGCGGGCGGCGTGCAGGGCATCCGGATTCACCTCCTCCAGCATCTCGGCCAGGGTGGCCTCGCCGGGCAGGGTCAGGGCTTCGGCGACGAAGGCGGCGCCGGCCTCTTCATGGCTACTGAGCAGGCGGCGGGCGGCGGCGATGAAGCCTTCCGGCACCACCGGCGCCTTACCGGCGGCGATGGCCGCGGTGGCTTCCAGGATCAGGCGGGAGGCCAGGCGCTGGCCCGCTTCCCAGGCGTTGAAGGGGTCGCTGTCGTGGGCCAGCAGCAGGGTCAGGTCGGCATCGCTGTAGGCGAAATCCAGCACCACCGGGGCGGAGAAGTCCCGCAGCAGGGAAGGCACCGGAGCCTCCGCCACTTCCTCGAAATCGAAGCGCTGGGTGCTCTCGGTGAGCAGCAGGGTGCGGCTGTGGCCGGCCAGTTCCTGGCCCTGGCGATCAAACAGGGCGACGCGGATGGGGATCAGGTAGGGTGCATTGTCCGAAGCCTTGGGATTGCTCTGGGTGAAGCTCAGACTGTAGCGCTTGGCCGCGGCATCGTAGGCAGCCTCGGCCTTGACCTGGGGCGTGCCGGGCTGGCTGTACCAGCGCATGAACTGGGTGAAGTCGAAGCCCGAGGCTGCCGCCATGGCGGCGACGAAATCGTCGCAGGTGACGGCCTGACCGTCGTGGCGGCGGAAGTATTCGTCCATGCCGGCGCGGAAGGCTTCGCGGCCGATCAGGGTCTGGATCATGCGCACCACCTCGGCACCCTTTTCATAGACCGTGGCGGTGTAGAAGTTGTTGATCTCCATGTAGGAGGCGGGGCGCACCGGGTGGGCCATGGGGCCGGCGTCCTCGGGGAACTGGGCGGCGCGCAGGCCGCGCACCTCGCGGATGCGGGCGGTGGTGGGGTTGTGCAGATCGGCGCCGAATTCCTGGTCGCGGAAAACGGTGAGGCCTTCCTTCAGGGAGAGCTGGAACCAGTCCCGGCAGGTGACCCGGTTGCCGGTCCAGTTGTGGAAGTACTCGTGGGCCACGACCCGGTCGATGTTCTCGAAATCCACGTCGGTGGCCACGTCGGCCCTGGCCAGCACGTATTTGGTGTTGAAGATGTTGAGGCCCTTGTTCTCCATGGCCCCCATGTTGAAGTCGCCCACGGCGACGATCATGTAGTGGTCCAGGTCGCATTCCAGGCCGAAGCGCTGCTCGTCCCAGACCATGGACTTCTTCAGGGCCAGCATGGCGTGGGGGCACTGGTCCAGCTTGCCCGGCTCCACGTAGATGGCCAGCTGCACCGTGCGGCCGCTGGCGGTGGTGAAGGTGTCGCGCAGCACGTCCAGCTTGCCGGCGACGACGGCGAAGAGGTAGCAGGGTTTCTTGAAGGGGTCCTGCCAGCGGGCCCAGTGACGCCCATCGGCCTCGTCGCCGCTGGCGACGGGATTGCCGTTGGCCAGCAGCACCGGCAGGGCCGACTTGTCGGTGTGCAGGGTGACGGTGAAGGTGGCCATGACGTCGGGCCGGTCCGGGAACCAGGTGATGCGGCGGAAGCCCTGGGCTTCGCACTGGGTGAAGTAGCCGTCGGCGGAGCGGTAGAGGCCGGAGAGCTGGGTGTTCTTTTCCGGCACGATGCGCACCACGGTCTGCAGGGTGAACTGCTCGGGCACCGTAGGGATGGTCAGGGTTTCGGCTGCCACCGTGTATTCGCCGGCTGCCAGCGTCCGGCCGTCGATGGCGACCGATACGGTTTCCAGCTCTTCGCCATCCAGCACCAGGGCCTGGGCCCCGGCGCCCGCCGGATTGCGGCGACAGGCCAGGGTGGCGGTGACGGTGGTGCTGCCGGGGCGGATGTCCACATCCAGGCCCACCGTGTCCACCAGATAGGCGGGCGGGGTGTAGTCCTTCAGGTAAATGGTCTGGGGCGTTTCGGTTTTCATGGTCGGCGGGGGCCGCGAGCGCAGCCGCGAAAATGGGGAACAGGCGGCAATGATACGCCAGCCCTCCGCCGCCCCCGGAGCGTCACACAGATTAAAAACAAAGGTGTTATCGTTCCGGCATAAACCATTTCCCACTCGCCGTCCCGGCTCCTCACCATGAAACCCCGCCAGATCCACACCCTGCACCGTCCGGCCGCCAAACCCAACGGCCAGCCCCCCTGCCTCTTCGTCCACGGCGGCTACATGGACAGCCGCTGCTGGGACGTCAATTTCCTGCCCCGCTTCAACGCCGCCGGCTACGACTGCGTCGCCCTCGATCTTTCCGGCCACGGCCAGAGCGAAGGCCGGGAACGGCTCGACCGCTTCGGCCTGGATGACTACGCTGACGACGTGCTGCAGGTGATGGCCAAGCTGCCCCGACCTCCCATCCTCATCGGCCATTCCATGGGCTGCGCCGTCATCGAGCGGGTGCTCGAATGCCAGGGTGCCCCGGTCGCCGTGCTGCTGGCCCCGGTACCCACTTCCGGCACCCAGGGTTCCATCATGAGCCTGGCCCTCAAACATCCGGATTTCTTCGCCAAGATTCCCGCCATCAGCCAGGGCGAGATGGACGAAGCCAGCCTGCTCCTGATGCGGGACATCTACTTTTCCCCCGACATGCCGCCCGAAGGCCTGCTGCAGTTTGCCCACCTGATCCAGCCCGAATCCGCCGAAGCCGCCGCCGACATGGCCGGCCTCGGCTACCGCAGCTACCGCTCCCGGCCCGAACTGCCGGTACTGGTCATGGGCGGCCAGTTCGACGCCGTCTTCCCGCCCTCCAGCATCGGCTTCACCGCCCTGCGCTGGAACGGCGACTTCAAGATCATCCCCCACTGCGGCCACATGCTCATGCTCGACCATCCCTGGCCCAAGGCCGCGGCGGAAATTTTGCAGTGGCTGGAGACGCGCTAAGGTCGCCCTCCTCCACCGTCAAAATCTCAGCACTGGGGCGCCAACGAGGGCAGCAGGTCGGCCAGGGGCTGGCCCCAGTCCCTGGCGGCCTCCAGGGCCTGCTTGTAAGGGGCCGTGGATTCGAAGCCTTCCGGCTGCTGCAAGCTGAGAATGCAGTAGAGGGCGATGTCCTTTCTCCGTACCAGGCCCCAGGCCCTGGCCTGGGCAATACGCTGCCGTATCAGGGAAAAAGCCGCGCAGGGCGTAAAGCCGGCCAACAGATCGGGATCGGCAGCATGGGACTGGACCATGACCACGCCCGGGAAAAGACTCTCCTCAAGCACCGCCATCTGTACGCCGTTCAAGCGCAGGGCCCAGGCCGTCACCCGCTTGGGAGCGGCAACCAGGCTGTGCAGGACACTGCAGGCATCGACGACAGCCCATTTCTCCACCGGCCCCATGAACGCCGACCGCTGCATGGGCTCCAACGACGGCATCAGAGCCGCCACCGCCTGCACTTTTTCGTAGGGAAAGACTACCGCAGCACCTTCCGTCAGAGCCAGGTTCCGTAGGAACCTGAGATGCCGAACCACCTCATCCGCCCCGGCAAAACTCAATAGAAAATGCAGGCCACCCCGGGTCAGCGCCCGCTCGGCCAGTTGCGACAAAACGGACGCCCCGTTCTCCACTTCGGCAAACAAAGGTCCCGCCGCATCCGCGCCACCACCGTCATCGCGGCTCAAGCGGATAACTGGCGCTTCATGCTGCACCAGGCCCTGCAACCAGGCCAGGCTCTGCGGATCGGCTGGGTCATCGTCCAGCAGTACATACAGCCGCGGCATTTCCAGTTGAGCCGAAATCATCTGCCCCTCAGCCGACAGCCAGGCCCGCAGGTGAGCAGCATCGTTCAGCGGAATTGAAATCGACTTACCCATGATGCAACCATCCATCCAACGTTTGACTTCGGGGACAGCCCCTATCCACGCAAGAGGCCTGCATCGCTGGTGAGGAAAAAATCATGGCCCAATCCTGACCCGGAGCATAAAGACGAATGACCAAGGAGAACTTAACTAATCCCCAGACGATGAAGACGATCACGCCGACCCGGAAGACCCGCCGCAGCAGAAGGCTGAGTACTTTCAAATCCGCTTCGCTATGAAATCTAGTCAAGCTTTATGGCCGCTCAAAATAATGGAGCACTCCACCTAAAAAGCTCCGGGACGGGGACGCAGGGTTTTGAGAATGCCGTCCCACAGAGCAAGGAATTCCTCCTTACCAACCTCGCCTTCTGCCTTGGCGGGAGGAAGTTCGCCGAAGGTGGGAGGGGGCGTTTCGGTGTCCACATCGAATTCCATGCGTACATGGATACCAAGCTCCCCTGGCAGAGGAGCCTGGATCGTTTCCTTCACGTAGTACCAATGGGCATCCATTGACGAGTTATATCGATTTTCAAATTTACTTTCGGTTGAGGTTGTAATCCATTCCTCCCCCCCCATGCTACCAATGGAAAGTTTTGCGTCTCGGACCATGCTGGCCTTGAAATCATTGGAATTGAAAAGAGCTAAATTCTGTTTAGGAGGGCGCCCGGATGGCATGTTAATGCGAAGTTCTATGGGTGGATTTGTCGGTAAGCGGAAGGCGAAATTAACCGACTCCCTTTCTTGAGGCGGTCCGGGGAAAAAGCTTCGCCCCCCACAGAATCCCTGGCGCGAAGGTAATTCGTCGTCTTGGCGTAGAATCATGTGCTGCATGGCCGTCTCTGTTTCATTTCTTACGATTCCCCCATAGAAGCGGTAGAGCACACTGCTACGCCATAGGTAACCTTCTGTGTCATAAAAATGCTGTAGCCCCTTGTCTCCCCCGGGCCATTCATCCTCATAATCGGAGCGATGGCGAAAAGTAAAAATCACTCCATCCTGTAAAAACTCGATGCGTTCAGAGGGTTTCTCAAACACTTCGTTGCCATCTTTTTTCAACTCTTTGAGCTCTTCCCAACGAATACGGATTTTTTCCAGAAATTGGGAGTAAGTGACAGGAGTGTCAGAAAAGAAATTGACGGCAGCCTTTCCGCCTGCCGAACTTTCCGCCCGGAACAGCACGCTGCCTTTGGGCAGGTCAATGAGATAACGGCCCACACAAAAGGTCTGCATTTCTTGCAAGGGGGGAATCATGGCGTGGTCTCGAATCGGGAAATGAATGCGAAAAAGGGCATAGGACTTGAAAATGGCCCAGGCGATGAAGAGGAACAGGCCTGCCCAGGCTACACGGCGCAAAGAGGGGGTCATGCAGGCTTCTCCGCTTTGCAGGCCAGGGAGATCAGGGAATAGAGGGTCACCGCCTGCACAGGCCCATCCTTGTAGCTTCCTTGATGCTCGAACCCCCGCATCTGGGCAAAGAAAGGCACATGGGTGCGGGGCGCCAGGCCAGAATGGGCGGGCACCGTGGCATCCCCGGCATCATCCTTGTCGCTCAACCAGGCACGGTAAAAGCTGCCCTGGGATTGGGCCGTCACGCCCACACCTCCCCGATTGACCCAGACACTGCCGGCACTCTGGGGATCGCGAATTTCGCAGCCACCTCGCATCAGGTCCGTGGAGATGACTGCATTGCGCTTGGCACACATACAGGCCATAAGCCCGTAAATTCCACGCTGACTTTGGGAAAAATCTTAGAATGGTCATCATGGCGCTTGCTGCTGCTCAAAACGCCCCGGGGCGGGGGCGCAGGGTAGGCGCCACCGTGTCCCAGAGAGTGATGGATTCCGCCTCGTTGAATGGTTTGCTGGATAGCGGTTTGCGGACGGCCACCTCTTCCAGAGTCAGCGCGGGCCCAGGAGCCTCTACTCCCGAGACAAAATCAAGGACCAACACGGGGGTTTGAGCAGAACCAGCTTTGGCGTTCGCTTCCAGGGTGAAATCCAAAAGCATCAGATCGGATTCTTCCGATTTACGTGTCAGCAACCATTCCTGGGCAGAGGGAATGGGGCCGGTGACCTTGCCCTTTCGCAGCGTTCGGCCTGAGGCTTGTTTCAGCGCCTTTTCAATGGCGGGGCCTCTGTCCAAGAGTTCAGTTTCTTGCACGAGGTCACTCAATGAATGGAATGAGAAGTAAGCATCCTTGGACTGGCTCAGGTGGTAATGCAGATCGATTTGTTCATGATCCGTCGCAGGGCCACGCAGGAAGCCATTGGGGAAACAAACGCCCGGACCGCTGGGAACTTCCGTATCTTTGCGGCCTTGAAGGCGGTTGTAGACGTCCAGCAGATGAGCAAGTTTTTGGGGGACATCATTAGGTGAGCTTTTAGCCCAAGGCTCATTTTCATAAGCAGTCCCGGTACTATCTTTCGCCCGGATTGTGGCTGACAGTAAGTAACCATCTTTCCAAGCCATTAGTTCCAGCACCCGCGCAACATCAGCGGCACCTGATTGATATGCACGATTAAAAATTTTCCCAATGTCCCCCGGTGGAAGCATTTCGTATTTTTTCAGGAAGGGATTGGACGGCTCACCATCCATATGTGTGGCTTTCAACTCATGATCCCGCCGCTCCAGAAGAAGCTGAAAATCCACTTTATGCATCGGCTTGATCTTGAGTATCTCCACGTCTTCCAGCTTCGTCGTAGAAATTTCATTGAGCACAAACGTCTCTGGCAAATCGATCAGGTAACGTCCGATGCAGCGTGTCGTCATCGTTGCGGTCAGTTGGTTCATGCGTTGGGTTTCTTCGAGCGTCATGGGGGTCATCTCGGGAGCGCAGGCGGTCGTTACGCCGAGCAGGAGCAAGAGGGGTAGAAAGGGTTTCATTGGTCGTAACGCAGGCTGGTCTGTTGTACCGCTTGGGAAATTTTGACGATGGCCCGCAGGGTGAAGCGACAGGCCCGTAGGTTGTCGGCGCCTTCCCCGTGCCGGTAGGCCGGTTCATGTTCCACGTTGACCTGGAGCAGGCTTGTGCAATGGGCGCGCGGAGCAATGCCCGAACGGTGTGGCACCGTACCGTCCCCAACCTCGTCGGGCTTGCTGATCGTGTAGGTCTGATGCTCGGCCTTTAGCCACCCCTGATCCTTGAGGGGAGCTGCCACGGTGCGGGACTCATTGATTTCGCGTTCATCCAGTGCTCGGGCGTTCGGCACATCGGCCTCCCGCTCCCCGCGCAGCCAACTCCCCCCATCCCCTTTCCATGTCACCGTGCCATAGGCTCGGTGGGCCTCGCTACTGCCAAAGAAAGCATGGGTATTAGGGTGGTATTTGCCTTGAATTTTTTTGTGGAACGGTGCGACCTCATAATTGATGAGATTAGTAAAAGTTGTCCAATCCTTATCGATCTGCACCTGCCGCTTCTTCAGTTCTCTTTCCGTATTGAGCGGGTTAATTAAGTGCTCTTCGCACATGCTCCACCACTTGCCCCGCACGGTATAAATCTCGCCGTAGGGATTGCCTTGCTGCGGCAGGTTGTACTCCTTCGCGCCATCCTTGATCTTGAGCCAGCCGTTGCCGTATTCCGCTGTCGGCAGCAATTGCATGGGGCCGGGAGCGCTGGACAGGACCGCCGTCATTTCGGCAGCGTCATTACCCAGTACCGATGCTGCCACGGCCCCGGCGGCGTTGTACCAGGCCGTCGAATCCTCGGTACCTGCCTTGAAGCGCCGATAGACGGCTGCGGCGCCGATGGCGGGCATGACCCCGTGAACGATGCCGAAGATATCCTTGTTGCGACCGAGCACTTCGGAGCAATGCCGTGCCACCAGCCCACCCATGGAATGGGTGACGACGATGACCTTTTCGCATTTCTTGCCTTCGGCCCGGTAGCGCTTGACGATTTCATCGATCCTCCCGGACAGCCGCTTGGCGCTGTTGGCATTACTGTCCAGCCAGTTATAGCCGCAGGCGTAAACGGGGAAGCGGTAGCGGTAGCTGAGGCCGATTTCATCCTTACTCGGTTTGGCCTCGCCGACCATGGCCCCCAAGTCTAGGTTCAGCAGCCGCAGGCGCTCGCCGTCCTCGTGGTTATCGAAGTCGTTGAGGGCAGTTTCCAGCCAGACCAGGAAAGTGCTGTAGCTCATGGCACCGACTTCTCCCCAGCCGCGCCGCCGCAATTCCTCAGCAGGCAGGGGCAGATCGGCGGGAACCTCTCCGTCGTTATCGACGTCCATCACGGCTGGATTCAGGTAACGCTTACGAAAGGCAGCATCCCGCGTCGGGGATGCCCAAGGAAGGGCAGATTTGGCGCTATCCATACGCCATTTCACGGCTTTATCCTTCTTACCCCCTTTCTCGATCAGATTACTGCCCATCACGCCAGGCACAAAAATCACCGGAATGATCCGGTCCGGCACCATGAGGCAAACCCCGATGGAATCATCGGGACGGGTCAGGATAGACTTCCAGTTTGGATTACCACGATTGTCGTAATAAACGGGAATACGACGCGCAGTTACTGCCCCCATTGCTCAGTCCTCAGGAAGTAGTTTGAGATTGATGCCTTCAATAAAAAGACTCTTTTGTAAGCCGGCTTTTCCTTCGCCATCGGTCTTTCCACGAATTTTTGAGCCATCGTCACGCAGAATCTCAAAGCGACGGTTCTTGACGGGTTGGTTATCGAAGGGCCAACGCAGAACCAACTCCTCATCAAAATTCCCCTGTGGCCAAGTATTCATGGCTCGGGACAGGCTCGTCGGCCCCTCGATCTTGTAATCCCCCGCTTTGAAACTGGCCGTGGCCGGGCAGTGGATGTCGATGTTGCCGCCGGCGATCTTGATGTAGGCGCCGCCGCAGGCGAAGGTGATGTGTTCCTTGGCGTTGGCGAAGATGCGGTCGTCGCTGGAGATGACCGTCAGGCTGTCGTCGCCGGTGATCTCGATGCTGTCGCTCTGGGCCTGCA
Organism: Azospira sp. I09; assembly: GCF_009177135.1. Taxonomy (NCBI): domain Bacteria; kingdom Pseudomonadati; phylum Pseudomonadota; class Betaproteobacteria; order Rhodocyclales; family Rhodocyclaceae; genus Azospira; species Azospira sp. I09. Next base: position 998,437 of record NZ_AP021844.1, read on the forward strand.
TCTCCACCTTCCCCCTGGCGGCATAGAGCTTGATGGCGGTCTTGTCCTTGACGCCCTGGACGAAGAGGGAGATGGACTGGCCGACGTTGTGGATCCAGCGTCGGGCTGTGCTCTGGTTGGTGTCCCGGGCGGAGACCTGGTCGAAGTTCTGCCCCGTGGCAAAGGTGGCGGACTGGGGCGTGGTGATGCCGATCCCGGCCACGGCGCTGGCGACGAGGATGGGCTGTTGCCCGGCTTCGTCCGGCTGTTCCTTGGCGCCGCCCTTGTGCTCCGGATCGGTGTTGCTGCCCTTCTCCCAGGCCGCCAGGGCCTGCTTCAGGTGCCATTGGGTGCCCTTGGCCTTGGCCTTGCCTTCGGCATCCTGGCGCTCTTTTCCGGTCTCGGTCTTGTCGGCGTTCTGCTGGGCGGCGCTGTCGGCCAGGCTCTGGGCCAGGGCGAAGGCGGCATCGAGCTGGCCCTGGGCCCCTTCCCGGTCCAGCTGTTTGCCGCTGGCCCCGGCCTTGGCTTCGGTACTGAGGAGCAGCCCCTGGGCGGCCCGGATGGCCCCGGCCTTGTCGGTGCGCTGTTCGAAGCCTTCGCCCCGGGGCTGGCCTTTGCCTTCGCTCCGGGGGTGGATCAGGTAGCCCTGGTTGTGCTGGGTCTTGCCGTGTTCGCTGGAGAGCTTGGCTCTCAGTTCGCCGGTGCTGTCGTCAAAGAGCAGTTCGTTGTAGCCGTTGCCCTTGTATTCCTTGCTCTTGATCCCGGCCAGCGTCCGGTTGGCGGGCAGGCTGCCGGCCCCGGAGTAGGTGGGGGGGCGGTGGCTACCGTTGTAGAGCCCGGCCATGACCACGGGCCGGTCGATGTCGCCTTCGAGGAATTCCACCAGGACTTCCTGGCCGATCCGGGGCAGGTACTGGTGGCCCCAGTTGGCGCCGCCCCAGGGCACGGCGACCCGGATCCAGCAGGAGGAGCGGTCGTCCAGGGCGGCACCGCCGTCGGGGTGGTCCTGTTCCCGGGCCCAGTGGAACTGGATCTTGATGCGCCCCAGGTCGTCGGTATGGATCTCTTCGCCCTGGGGGCCGACCACGGTGGCGGTCTGGGGTCCTTTGGCGGTGGGCTTCTGATAGGGGGCGTAGTCGGGGGCGATGGGGGTGTCCCGGCGGACGGCGGTGAAGGTGTTGCGGTAGGGCTGCTCACCGGTGGCGCCGGCGGCATCGCTGGCTGTGCCGCGCTGGCCGGCGGCGCTGGCCAGGAGGCCGGGCAGGCCGTCCGTCAGGTCGCCGGGCAGGTTGTTCCTGGCGTGCCAGTTCAGGTGGCGGACGAGGAAGCGGCGGCTGTCGTCGTCTTCGCCTTCGTGGCGGGGGTGGTCTTCGAGCTGGAACCATTGCCCGGCGGTGAGGCCCCGGACGCTGCTCTGGCCCTGGTAGTCCTTGGCGGCCCGGTCCCGGCTGTCCTGCCGCAGCTGGGTGTAGCGGGAGAGGTCGTCGTTGTCGGCGCCGTAGTAGTGGGCCTGGGGATCGTAGGCTTCGAGCCGGCTTTCGACCTGGCCCCCTTGTTCGCCCTGGTCGGTGGTGCCGGGGGCGTCGGCCTGCAGGGGGGTGACGGGTTTGTAGTCCCAGGCGAGGAGCTGGCTCTTGCCTGAGCGCAGGCGCCGGGCGGTGTCCCAGGCGGTGAGGCTGTCGGCCTCTTCGCTGGCGTCGGCCCGGTGGAAGCGGATCTTCTCCTGCTGGACCGGGGTGGGCTCGTAGGGGTCGTCGAAGAGGACCAGGGTGTGCAGGGGGGTGGCGTCGTCGTGGTGCTGGCCGCTGCTGTCCTCTTCCTGGAATTCGTAGCGGGTGGCGATGCCTTCTTCGGCCAGGAGGCGGCGGATGAAGTCGCGGTCGGATTCCCGGTATTGCAGGCAGTAGGAGCGCTGGGGGTAGTCCTTGGCCAGGCGGTTCTGCCAGCGGCAGGCGGCAGCCCAGGGGCCGCCGGCGTCCCGGTGTTCGGACAGGAGGGTGTGCACGATCTCGGGAACGCTCTTGTCCTGGAAGACCCGGCTGTTGGTGCGGTGGGTGAGCAGGGCAAGGCCGGGGACGATGACCAGGGCGAAGCGGGAGAAGCCGCCGTCGGCGCCTTCATGGCGGGCTTCGGCGATGAGGCCGGAGATGGTCTTGTGGCCGCCGTCGGCCAGCAGCAGGTTGAGTTCGGCGATGCGGCCGATCAGTTGCTTGAGTTCCAGATGGGTGTCGGGGGAGAGGCACCCCACTTCCACCCGGTAGTCGCCGGAGACGGATTCTTCTCCCCTCGCTTCCACCGGCAGCAGCTCCTCCGAACCAACTCCCAGTACCCGGAGCTCCAGCAGCCTCGACTCTTGTACAAAGGCGCTGGCGTAGCTGGAAAGAAGGTCGGAGAGATTGTCCCGGGCGCTCATGGCGCAGCCCTCACTTGGAAAAGTGGGGGATGTTACGCCGCGATCAATGACAAAGAAATATTACAAAGGGCTATAAAAAGCCGATCCACCCCCAAGGTCATAGGTACAAGGGAATATGCTCCACTCGTCTTGCACGTTCGCTGATTTTCTACTAAAGTCGAAATTACTTAATATAAAACATTAATTTTTTACTGCATAACAGGATAGCTCATGGACACTCCACAACATCGCATTCGCCGCGCCTCCCGTCTGCTGCGGGTGGTTTCCCTGGCTGCCGCCCTGCTTCTGCCGGTGCTGGTGGCCTATCTCTGGGCCCATGTGGAACGCTGGGCCGACTGGGGCGTGACCTGGTCCGACGCCTTCCGCATCGCCGGGGTGGCGGCTGCCGATCTCAGCATGTCGCAGCGGTTGCTGGGCTATCTCACCGATCTGCCGGCCCTGGCGGCGGGCAGCTACGTCTTTTTCACCCTGGCCGGTATCTGCCGGCGCTACGGCAACGGCGAGCTGTTTTCCACCGCCGTGGCCCGCGCCTATCGTCGCTTCGCCCTGGGCATGCTGGCCTGGGCCGGCCTCAAGGTGCTGTCCCAGACCCTGCTGGTGCTGGCCCTGACCCTGGACCATCCGCCCGGCCAGCGCCTGCTTGCCATCGGCATCGGCAGCGACAGCCTGGCCATGGTCCTGGTGGGGCTGGCGGTGCATCTCCTGGGGCAGGTGATGGAGGAAGGTCGCCGCCTGCAGGAAGACAACGCCCTGATCCTGTGAGCAGCCATGGCGATCATTCTCAATCTGGACGTGATGTTGGCCCGGCGCAAGATGCGCTCCCGGGAGCTGGCCGAGGCCATCGGCATGACCGAGCAGAACCTGTCCCTGCTCAAGAGCGGCAAGGTCAAGGGGGTGCGCTTTTCCACCCTGGAGGCCATCTGCCGCCACCTGGCGTGCCAGCCGGGTGACCTGCTGGAATACCGGGCGGACGAGGGTGATGAGAGCCTCGGCTGAGTCCTGCCGCCGCCTCGGGGCCGGCCTCTGCCTGGGCCTGCTGCTGGGCGCCCTGTGGCCGGGCTCCAGCCGGGCCGGGGACGGGCCGCCGCGCCAGGTGCTGCTGGAGGATGGGGAGCCGGTGCGCATCGAGGCCCGTCCCCGCCAGACGGAAACCACCTACGGCCATCCCGGCGGCGAATCCCGGGTCGAGGTGCGCAGTGCCGGCGGCCGCTACTGCCTCACCAGCTACCGGGATAATCCCATCCTGGCCAATGTTTACGCCACTCCCGGGGGCGGCCAGCTGGCCGTGCCCACCAATTGCCCGCCTTGAGGCATGCCCTCTGGCAATGGCCGCCCCGCCTGCCTCGGCGGGAAGGGGGAAAGCACCTGTGACACTGTGTCACATTCCTTTAGTGATAGTCCTCCCCTAGCATCCGCCTCCGCTGACTGACCCATCAACGCCGCTCCGCGCCCCGGGGAAACGGCGTCCGGCCATCCCGGCCCGATGGGCACTTTCCCGGATAGGTGTTCCATGCTCCCTGCCCCCGTCGCCTGCTGCGGCCGTCCCTTGCCCCACCGCCTCGCGCCCGTTTCCCTCGCCGTGCTGATGATCTTTTCACCCCTGGCCCGGGCCCAGAGCGCCGACACTCCCCGGGTACTGGACGAGGTGGTGGTGCGGGACCAGGGCCTGCAGGACGACCTGGCCTTCGACAAGAAGGTGGTCACCGGCAGCCGCCTCGGCCTCAGCGTCAAGGAAACGCCGGCCGCCGTCACCGTCATCGACCGGGAAGCGATCGAGCGCCGCGGCGCCGACAACACCCAGGAAATCCTCAAGGGCGTGGCCGGCATGACCGCCTCCTCGGCCCCCGGCTCCCCCGGCGCCGTGTTCTATCGGGGCTTTTCCGGCGGCAGCGTGACCCAGCTGTTCAACGGCATCACGGTGCAGTACGACGCCATCGCCGCCCGCCCGGTGGATAGCTGGATCTATGACCGGGTGGAAGCCATCGGCGGCCCCTCCAGCTTCCTCTACGGTGCCGGCGCCATCGGCGGCTCCATCAATTACGTCACCAAGCTGGCCAACCGGGACGGCGACTTCACCGAGGCCAAGGCCCGCTACGGCAGCTACGACGCCACCCAGGTGGCCATCGGCACCAACCGCCGCCTCAACGACCACAACGTCATCCGCCTGGACGTGAACCGGGATTCGGCCCGGGGCTGGAGCACGGGCACCAAGCGGGAAGCCTGGCAGATGGCCGCCTCCCTGCTCACCGACCTGACCTCCAACCTGAGCCACACCCTGGCCGTGGAATACCAGAAGGAAACGGTGGACCGGCCCTACTGGGGCACGCCCCTGACGAAACCTTTTGACGGCAAGGTCCACATCGACGATGGCACCCGCTTCAAGAACTACAACGTCAGTGACGGCCTCTATGAGCAGACCGTCAAATGGTTCCGCTCCATCCTCGACTACAAGGTCAATGACCAGCTCAAGCTGCGCAACACCCTCTACCACTACGACGCCCTGCGGGACTACCGCAACGTGGAGACCTACGCCTTCAACGCCAGCAACACCCGGGTCAACCGCAGCGGCGGCCTGCTGCAGCGCCACGACCAGGATGTGAACGGCAACCGCTTCGAGTTCAACTGGGACAGCACCCTGGGCAGCCTGCCCACGGCCTGGGCCGGCGGCCTGGACTACAGCCTCAACAAGCAGACCCGCTACCCGGCCTCCACCGGCAACGCCGCCCTGGGCAACGTCGATCCCCTCACCTACGATCCGGGCACCTTCAACGGCGTCACCGGCCTGGCCAGCGACGTCTACCGGCCGGACCGCTCCAACCGGGTCACCACCCTGGCCCTGTTCCTGGAAAACCGCACCTTCCTGAGCAAGGACCTGTCCCTGCTGACTGGCCTGCGCCAGGACCACATCGACCTGGAAGTGACCAACTACCGCACCGTCACCGCCACCGACCCGGCCTATTTCAAGCGCACCTACACGCCCCTCACCGGCCGCGCCGCCCTCACCTACGACCTGACGCCCAACGCCAACGTCTATGTGCAGTACAGCACCGCCGCCGATCCCCCCGCCGGCATCCTGGCCACGGCCAGCTTCGCCCAGGTGCGCAACTTCGACCTGACCACCGGCAAGCAGCACGAGATCGGCAGCAAGTTCGCCTTCGCCGAAGGCCGGGGCCACGGCAGCGTCGCCTACTACGAGATCACCCGCAGGAACATCGCCGTGGCCGACCCCAACAACCCGGGCACCACCATCCCCGTGGGCCAGCAGTCCTCCCGGGGCATCGAGGTCAACGCCGCCTACCAGCTCACGCCCCGGCTCCAGGCCTCCGGCAATTTCTCGGTGGTGGATGCCCAGTACGATGACTTCACCGAAAAGGTGGGCAGCGTCGCCGTCTCCCGCCAGGGCAACCGGCCCAGCGGCATCCCGGCCCGGGTCACCAATCTCTGGCTGAGCTACAGCCCCAGCGCCGACTGGCGCGTCGGCGGCGACCTGCGCTACGTCTCGGACCGCTACGCCGACGCCGCCAACACCCTGAAGGCCGAGAGCTACGGCCTGCTGGGGGCCTTCGTACAGTACAAGCTGGACCGCAAGACCACCCTGACGGCCCGCATCAAGAACCTCACCGACAAGGTCTACGCCGAAAACATCTCCGGCACCAACATGGTCTATCTGGGCGCCCCGCGCACCCTGGACCTGTCGGTCCAGACCAGCTTCTGAGGCCCCACCGGCCCCCGCCCGGGGGCCGGCCCTTCCACCCAGCCGCCTGCCCTCCATGAAACGTCTGCTCTTCCTCGGCCACCGCTGGCTCGGCATCGTCCTCTGCCTGTTCATGGCCCTGTGGTTCCTCTCCGGCGTGGTCATGATGTACGTCGGCTACCCCAAACTGGGCACCGCCGAACGCCTGCAGACCCTGCCGCCCCTGGCCTCCGCCGGCTGCTGCGTCAATCTGGAGCAGGCCCTGGCCGCCCTCCCCGCCGGGGCCCGGCCCCGCAGCCTGCGCCTGACCAGCATCGGCGGCCGCCCCGTGTTCATCGCCGGGCTGGAGAAAAACCGCTTTGCCGCCATCGCCGGCCATGACGGCAAGGCGGTCGGCAACATCGGCGCCGAGGCCGCCCTGGCGGCGGCCCGGGCTTTCCTGCCCGGCCAGCCGGCCCGCTACCTGGAAGCCCTGCAGGAAGATGCCTGGACCCACTCCCGGGCCCTGGACGGCCACCGCCCCCTGCACGTGGTGGAAATGGACGGCAGCGACGACGGCCGGGGCCGCACCCTGCTCTACGTCTCCGCCAGCACCGGCGAGGTGGTGCGTGACGCCAGCGCCACCGAGCGCACCTGGAACTGGCTCGGCGCCTGGCTGCACTGGCTCTATCCCCTGCGCGGCGGCGCGCTGGACGGCTGGTGGACCGAGATCATCATCTACACCTCCCTCGCCGCCACCCTGCTGGCCCTGAGCGGCCTCGTGGTGGGCCTCCTGCGCTGGCGGCGGCGGCCCTACGCCAACGGCAGCCGCAGCCCCTACCGCAAGGCCATGCTGCGCTGGCACCACTGGCTGGGCCTCATCTTCGGCCTGCTCACCTTCACCTGGATCCTCAGCGGCCTGCTCTCGGTCAATCCGTGGAAGGTCTTCGACGCCGGCACCCCCAAGCCGGCCCCGGCCCGCCTGGAACTGGCCGCCGGCACGGACGCTCCCGGCATCGGCGAGGTGCTGCAACGCTTCCGCGCCGACGGGCTGGAGGCCCGGGAGCTGGAATGGCTGACCTTCGCCGGCACCACCTACGTCCAGGCCCGGGACGGCCAGGGCCACAGCCGGCTACTGCCCTGGCAGCGGCAGGGCGTGGTGCAGGCCGCCCTGGAGCCGGGCGTCCTCGAGGCAGGCGGGCGCCAGCTGCTGCCCCAGGCCGGGCTGGCGGCGACCCACCTGCAGACGGAATACGACTGGCACTACTACCAGCGCACCTACCACTCCATGACCGGCCATATGGAAAAGGCCCTGCCGGTACTGCGCCTGGAATTCGACGACCCGGCCCATACCTGGCTCTACCTGGACCCGCGCAACGGCGCCCTGGTGCAGCGCCTGGACGACCGCCTGCGCCTCAAGCGCTGGCTTTTCGCCCTCTTCCACAGCTGGGACTGGCTGCCCCTGCTGCAGCACCGGCCCCTGTGGGACATCCTGCTCATCGTCGCCAGCCTGGGAGGCTTCCTGGTCAGCCTCAGCGGCCTGGTGATCGGCCTGCGTCGCCTGGCCCGGCCCCGGGGCTGAGCCGCCGGCATCCTCTCCCCGGGCCGGGAATGCCCCAGAAATGGGCGTCTCCGGCCCGGTGTTGTATTCCTGCACCGGAAATGTGCCCGGCCCCGCCGGGGCGCCCCTCCTTTTCCGGGAAAAATTCCCATAAATCAGCGACAATCCGCTCCCCCGGATGGAAAGCACGGCTCTTGCTTCCATCCCCATCATCGCCCCCTAGGGAGTCTGGGACCATGACCACCGTCCGTCATCTGGAAATCGCCGCAGCCGCCGAGCCGCCGGCTGAAGGCACGCGCCGCCTCATCGACGGCCAGGAGCGGGTGTACTACGACGGCTACTGGATCAAGACCTACCCGGTCCCCGCCGACTCCCTGGACGCCAAGAAGCGCCTGATCGAGGCCCTCACCCGGCGCCTCTTCAACCACACCGAATACGGCCTCAACATTCCCGGCCACCGCCTGGCCGAAGCCCGGGCCGCCTACGCCGCCGAGCAGGACCCGGGCAAGAGCCGGGTCAAGGCCGCCATGCTGGCCGGCGCCCTCTTCAACCGGGCCACGGACATTTTCCGCAAGCTGGTGGAGCTGCAGGCCGAGGGCATCGAGGTGGGCTGCGACGACGCCCTGATGCGGGAATGCGGCCAGTACCTGATGGAAGCCATGGAGCTGGGCCGCTTCGTCCTGCACCGCAGCGGCGAGGAAGGCATCGACGAGCTGTGGGGCGAGCCCTTCCGCGCCTTCTCCATTCCCGTGGAAGACTTCTACGAAGGCCGCTACATCAAGATCGGCCAGACCCTGCGCGACATCGACCGCATCGCCGCGGCCATGATCGACACCATCGGCCAGGTGCCCCTCTTCGCCGGTGTCGCCGGCCCCATCCGGGACCTGGCCGCCGCCGCCAAGGTGAAGACCGAGACCCTGCGCACCGATCCGGAAATCTTCGACATCTGGTCCTCCCTGGTCACCGCCGGCGAGCGCCTGGCCAACTTCACCCCGGGGCCGCCCACCGGCACCCCCAGCCGCTGTCCGCCCCCTGCCGGCTCCCCGGTGCACAGCGTCTCCGACGGCCTGCACCTGCTGCGGGCTGGGCGGGACCTGGTGTTCTACATCACCCGGGCCCGCACCCCCATGCCCAAAAGCACCCGGGAATACATCGAGCGCTGCCAGACCTACCTGGCCATCGGCAGCGTGCCCTTCGCCCCGGTGCCGCTACCCGCCTGATCCCGCCTGATCCCGCCTGATCCGGGCAGGCGCCGCCGGCCTAGCGGCCCGCCGCCCCGGGGCCGGGTCCGCCCTCAGGGCTCGCCGTCCCCGTCGGAACCGGGGCCCTCTTCGGCCTCGCGCATGATCTGCTCCCAGGCCACGGCCATCAGCAGCACCAGCAGCATCACCAGCTCGGTGACGGCAAAACTCACCATCGAATCCGTGCCCAGGCCCAGCAGGGGCGGCATGACCAGGGCCCCGGTCCCAAAGAAATTGCTCCAGCGTGAGGTGTCCATGGTGCTACTCCCGACAAATGTCACTCCCTGATTGCTGCAGAGCACAAAACAGGCCACAACCCCGCCCTGCCACCCCGAGACGCCCTATCCACGGGCATCACCGGGCAGGCACCGCCGTCCGGCCCGGTCCCTGGACCTTCCCGGCCACCCCGTTTTCCCCCGCCCTTCGCCCCACATCGGTGCCATCCCTCCCCGCCCCGGCGGACCGTTGCAAATGAAACCTTGCCATTTGCCCGGTTACTGTATAAAAATACAGTCAACCGATTAGGAGACCGCCACCATGGTCAAGCTCACCCCGCGCCAGCAGGAAATCCTCGACTTCATCCGCAACCATGTGGAAACCCTGGGCGCCCCGCCGACCCGGGCCGAAATCGCCCGGGCCTTCGACTTCGCCTCCGCCAACGCCGCCGAAGACCACCTCAAGGCCCTGGCCAAGAAGGGCTCCATCGTCCTGGAACCGGGCTCGGCCCGGGGCATCCGCCTGGTGGAGCAGCTGGGCCTGCCCCTGGTAGGCAGCGTCGCCGCCGGCTCCCCCATCCTGGCCGTGGAAAACGTCCAGGGCCGCTACTCCGTGGCGCCGGACATGTTCAATCCCCGGGCCGACTTCCTGCTCAAGGTGCGGGGCCTCTCCATGCTCGGCGCCGGCATTCTCGACGGCGACCTGCTGGCGGTGCACCGGACCACCCAGGTGCGGGACGGCCAGATCGTGGTCGCCCGCATCGCCGACGAAGTCACGGTCAAGCGCTTCAAGCGCAACCTGGGGCGCATCGAACTGCTGGCGGAAAACCCGGATTACGGCCCAATTCTGGTGGACCCGAACCGGGACGATTTCGCCATCGAAGGCGTGGCCGTGGGCCTCATCCGCGGCGGTTTTTCCGGCAGTCTCAGTTGACCCCGACTGATCCCCGCTGACCAGCCACTTGCGAAGGAGCCGTCCATGACCATTCCCCGCCTCACCACCCTGACCCTGGGCGTGGACGACCTCTCCCGGGCCACCGCCTTCTACCGCCACGTCTTCGGCCTGCTGCCCCGGGACGACTACGAAGGCATCGCCTTCTTCCAGCTGCCCGGCACCTGGCTCATCGTCTATCCCAAGGACAAGCTGGCCGAAGACATCGGTCCCGACACGGCCCTGGCCGGCCCTGGCTTCAACGGCATCACCCTGGGCTACAACGCCCGCAGCCGGGACGAAGTGGATACCGTATTCGCCCAGGCCAAGGTCGCCGGCGCCCGCATCGCCAAGATGCCCCAGGAAACCTTCTGGGGCGGCTACAGCGGCTATTTTCAGGACCCGGACGGCTACTACTGGGAAGTGGTGTGGGGCCCCATGTTCGACCACGCCCCCGACGGCAGCCTGCTGTTCCGGGAGGGTTGAGCCGGGCAATCCGCCACTGCGGAAGCGCAGCCGAGTCTGCCGGCAGATCCGCGGCGCTCCCGCCCGGTCTTCCCCCGCCTGCCGCTGCGCCGCCCGCGATGCCATCCGCTCCACCCTGACGCCCTAACCCGCCTTTTTTCCAGGCAAGCACAGGCCGCCCTGCCGGGCACGGCCCCGCCCCGGCTGTCGCCGTTTTTTGCCGACAAGCCGGCCGCCGCCAGAGACGAAGGCCCGTCACAAACCCTTTTGCCGCCCTGACCCGCAGCACCGACAAAGCCGTTACCCCCGATCCGGCAAACGCCCCAGCCACCCGACCAAGCCGCCCGACAACAGCAGACACCAGCCAACGACAACCTCGCCGCACCCCAGCCGCCGATCGCTCAAGCCCGCCACCACGCCCACGACTACACCCGCAACCAACCCGCAACCAACCCGCAACCAACCCCTACCAACCCCTACCAATCCACCTCCTGCGCCGACCATGTCCGCCCTGCCTTCTTCCCCCGCCCCCGTCACCCTGGCCGATCTCCTGGCCCGGCCCGACGTCTGGCGCGGTGACGCCCTGGCCCGGGTGAAGGCCCCCGGTCTGGCCACGGGCTACCCGGAGCTGGACCGGGAACTGCCCGGCGGCGGCTGGCCGCGCCAGGCCCTGAGCGAATTCCTGGCGCCGCCGGAGGCCGGCGTCGCCGGCCTGCTGGCCCCGTCCCTGGCCGCTCTCGCCGGACCCCTGCTGCTGGTGGCGCCGCCCTGGCCCCTGCACGCCGCCGGCTGGGCCGCCGCCGGCCTGCCCGGCCAGCGCCTGCTGGTGGTGGAGGCCCGGGGCCAGGATGCCGCCTGGGCCTGCGAAACGGCCCTGGAAGAAGGCGGCTTTGCCGCCGTCCTGGCCTGGCTGCCGGACATCGACGCCCGGGGCCTGCGCCGCCTGCAGCTGGCCGCCGAAAGCTTCAGCGGCCCCGCCTGCCTGGTGCGTCCCCCGGCCCGGCTGCGGGAATCCTCCCCCGCCCCCCTGCGCCTGACCGTGGAATGCCGGCCCCAGGGCCTGCTGGTGCAGATCGTCAAACGCCGGGGCGGCGGCCTGCCCCCGCCCCTCACCCTGGTGCCGCGCCTGGCCGTGGCCCGCCTTCAGGAACGCGACCGTGCTCTGGCTCGCCCTGCGCTTTCCCCTGCTGCCCCTGGACGCCCTGGCGCCCCCGCCCGACGCCCCGTCCACGCCTAGGGCCGCCGCCAGCCAGGGACGGGTGGTAGCCGCCAACGGTGCCGCCCGGCAACTGGGGGTGGCGCCGGGCATGGGCCTGGCCTCGGCCTGGGGCCTGGCGCCCGAGCTCAAGGTGACGGAGCGGGACGGCGCCGCCGAAACCCGGGCCCTGGCCGGTCTGGCCTGCTGGGGCGGCAACTTCACCCCCCAGGTCAGCCTGGACCAGCCCGCCGGCCTGCTGCTGGAAATCGGCGGCTGCCTGCGCCTCTTCGGCGGCCTCCCGGCCCTGCTGCAACAGGCCGTGGACGGCGCCCTGGCCCAGGGTTACAGCCTCGCCGCCGCCTGCGCTCCGACGCCCCTGGCCGCCCGCTGGCTGGCCAACGGCGCCCCCTGGCTGGAGCCCGCCGCCGACGGCCCCCGGCCGGCAACCGCACCCCTCCTGGCCGAAAACGGCGGCCCCCTGCCGGTGTGCACCGACCCGGCCCGCCTGGGGGCCGCCCTGGCGCCCCTGTCCCTGGACTGCCTGGAACTGCCCCGACAGCAGCGGCAGCGCCTGGAAAACTTCGGCGCCCGCCGCCTCGGCGACCTGCTGGCCCTGCCCCGGGCCGGCCTCAACCGGCGCCTGGGCCTGCAACTGGCCGCCGACCTGGCCCGGGCCCTGGGCGAAGTGCCCGACCCCCGGCCCCGCTTTCCCTTTCCCGACACCTTCCGCCAGGGCCTGGAACTGCCGGCCCGGGTGGACGACGCCCCCGCCCTCAACTTCGCCGCCCGCCGCCTGCTGCAACAGTTGCAGGGCTGGCTCGCCAGCCGGGGCGCCGGCGTCGGCCGCTGCACCCTGGAACTGCAGCACGAGAAATACGCCGGCAGCACCCGCCGCGGCCTGCCGCCGACCCGGCTGGTGCTGGGCTTCGCCGGCCTCACCCGGGACGGGGAGCGGCTGCAGCGGGTCCTGAGCGAACGCCTGGGCCGCCTCGCCCTGGCGGCGCCGGTGGACGCCCTTACCCTGATCGCCGACCAGGTGGAGGAACTGCCGGGCAGCGACCGCCAGCTCCCCGGCCAGGCACCGCCGGAAGAAGAAGGCAGCGACCCGGCCCGCACCGCCGTGGCCCTGGAACGCATCAAGGCCCGCCTGGGGGAGGACAAGGTCTACAGCCTGGCCGCCGTGCCGGACCACCGCCCCGAGCAAGCCACCCGGCGCTGCGCCCCGAACCTCGATCTCCAGGGCATCATGGCCAGGGCCCAGGACCCGAGCCACTCTCAGGCCATGGCAGGCCAGGGGCCGCGCCCCCTCTGGCTCCTGGCCCACCCCCAGGCCCTGGGCGAGACCCAGGGCCGCCCCCGGCACGGCGGCCCCCTGCAACTCCTGGCCGGGCCGGAACGCATCGAAAGCGGCTGGTGGGATGAAGGGGAAAGTGCCGACGGCCTTCCCGCCCCCGGCGACCTGCGCCGCGACTACTTCGTCGCCCGCAACCCGGCCGGCGAATGGCTGTGGGTGTTCCGGGACGAAAGCGGCTGGTTCCTCCACGGCAGGTTCGCATGAGCCGGCACCATCACGGGCGGCTCCCGGCCCAGGACGACGCAAGCCGTACCGCCGGCGGCCTTCCAGCCAGCCTCCCGGCCAGCCTGTCTCCGGCAACCGCCCGAGGGAACGACAGCCCCCGGCGCCCCGGCCGCCTGCCGCCTTCCAGCTGGCCTCTTTCCAACCGGGCACTTCCTCGCCCGGCCTGCCTTGCCGCACGCCGGTCAAGGCATTGCACCACCGCTCCCGCCAGCAGAAGCCGCTGAACCATGCCGCTCCCGGAAACCACCCCGCCGCCGGCCCTGCCCGACTACGCCGAGCTGCACTGCCTCTCCAACTTCTCCTTCCTGCGGGGCGCCTCCCACCCGGAGGAATTGGTACAGCGGGCCGTGGAACTGGGCTACGGCGCCCTGGCCGTCACCGACGAATGCTCCTTCGCCGGTTCGGTGCGGGCCCATGTGGCGGCCAAGGCGGTGGGCCTCAAGCTCATCCACGGCACCGAGATCGTCCTCGCCGACGGCCTCAAGCTGGTGCTGCTGGCGCAGAACCGGGAGGGCTACGGCAACCTCTCGGCCCTTATCACCCTGGCCCGGCGCCGGGCCGAGAAGGGCGCCTACCGCCTCACCCGGGGCGACCTGGAAGGCTTCGGCCCCAGCGGCGCCCTGCCCGACTGCCTGGCCCTGTGGGTTCCAGGGCCGCAGTTCGACTCGCCACCCGACCCCGCCGACGGCCGCTGGCTGGCCCAGCGCTTTCCAGGCCGAGCCTGGCTGGCGGTGGAACTCCACGCCGGGCCGGACGACCGGGGCCGCCTGGAACAACTGCAGCAACTGGCCGCCGACTGCGGCCTGCCGCTGCTTGCGGCGGGCGACGTGCACATGCACAGCCGCGCCCGCCGCCCCCTGCAGGACGTGCTCACCGCCCTGCGCCTCAACACCACGGTGTTCGCCGCCGGCCACGCCCTCCACCCCAACGGCGAACGCCACCTGCGCCCCCGCCTGCGCCTGGCCCGGCTCTACCCGCCCGAACTGCTGGCCGAAACCCTGGCCGTGGCGGCCCGATGCACCTTCTCCCTGGACGAGCTGCGCTATGAATACCCGGAAGAAGTGGTGCCCCACGGCCTCACCCCCGCCGCCTACCTGCGCCAGGAGGTGGAAGCGGGCCTCACGGTGCGCTACCCGCAAGGCGTGCCGGAGAAGGCCCGGGCCCAGGTGGAATACGAGCTGGGCCTCATCGCCCGGCTGCAATACGAGGCCTACTTCCTCACCGTGTACGACATCGTGCGCTTTGCCCGCAGCCGGGAAATCCTCTGCCAGGGCCGGGGTTCCGCCGCCAACTCGGCGGTGTGCTACGCCCTGGGCATCACCGAGGTGGACCCGGCCAAATCCGAACTGCTTTTCGAGCGCTTCATCTCCGCCGAACGGGGCGAGCCGCCGGATATCGACGTGGATTTCGAGCACCAGCGGCGGGAGGAAGTAATCCAGTACCTCTACACCAAATATGGCCGGGAGCGGGCCGCCCTCACCGGCGCCCTCATCACCTACCGCACCCGGGGGGCGCTACGGGACGCAGGCCGGGCCTTGGGCTTCGGCCGGGAGCAGATCGACGCCCTGGCCAACACCCTGGCCTGGTGGGACAAGCAGGACGAACTGCCCGAGCGTCTGCGGGCCGTGGGCCTGGACCCGGAAAGCCCCCGGGTGGCCAAGTGGCTGGCGGTGAGCCGCGCCCTGCGGGGTTTTCCCCGGCACCTGTCGCAGCACGTAGGCGGCTTCGTCATCTCCCGCGGGCCCCTGTCGCGCCTGGTGCCCATTGAGAACGCCGCCATGGCCGAGCGCAGCGTCATCCAGTGGGACAAGGACGACATCGACGCCCTGGGTCTGATGAAGGTGGATGTGCTGGCCTTGGGCATGCTCTCCGCCATCCGCCGCGCCCTCGACATGCTCGGCGCCCGGGACGGCAAGCCGGTGCGCCTGCAAGACATCCCCCGGGAATCGAAAGCGGTGTACGACATGCTCTGCCGGGGCGACAGCCTGGGCATCTTCCAGGTCGAATCCCGGGCCCAGATGGCCATGCTGCCGCGCCTCAAGCCGCGCCAGTTCTACGACCTGGTGGTGCAGGTGGCCATCGTGCGGCCCGGCCCCATCCAGGGCGACATGGTCCATCCCTACCTGAAGCGGCGCCACGGCGAAGAGAAAATCGAGAAAATCTCCCCGGCGGTGGACAAGGTGCTGGAGCGCACCTACGGCGTGCCCATCTTCCAGGAACAGGTGATGCAGCTGGCCGTGGTGGCCGCCGGCTTCACCCCCGGCGAGGCGGACCAGCTGCGCCGGGCCATGGCCGCCTGGAAGCGCAAGGGCGGCCTGGAACCCTTCGAGCAGAAGCTCATCCGCGGCATGCAGGAGCGGGGCCTGCCCGAATCCTTCGCCCGGCGCATCTTCGAGCAGATCAAGGGCTTCGGCGACTACGGCTTCCCCGAATCCCACGCCGCCAGCTTCGCCATCCTGGTCTATTTCTCCGCCTGGCTGAAACGCTTCGAGCCCGCAGCCTTCCTCTGCGGCCTGCTCAACGCCCACCCCATGGGCTTCTACGCCCCCGCCCAACTGGTGCAGGACGCCCAGCGCCACGGCGTCACCGTGCTGCCCCCGGACGTCACCCACAGCGCCTGGGAATCCCTGCTGGTGGAACTGCTGCCCGGCCATCCCCCCGCCCGCCCCCGCACCGTGCGCCTGGGCCTGCGGGAAATCGCCGGTTTCAACCAGGCCGCCGCCGAGCGTATCGTCGCCGCCCGGCAGGAAGGACCCTTCCAATCCGTGGCCGACCTGGCCGCCCGGGCCGGACTGCAGCGTCCGGAGCTGGAACGCCTCGCCTCCGCCAACGCCCTGCAAGCCCTGGCCGGCCACCGCCGCGCCGCCGCCTGGGAAAGTGCCGCCGTGGAAAACACCGGCCAGCCCCGCCACCATGGCAGCCGCAGCGGCCATGGCCAGGAGGCGGAACAGAGAAAGGAAAAAGGAAGAGGAAACGCCAAAGCCCCGGGCAGACACAGCAGCGCCAGCGACGCCGCCAACGCAACAGGCCGCAGCAAAAACGGGATGGACGAAAGAGACGAGAGGGGCCACGCCCTCCCCATCCAGGGCGACCTCTTCGCCGCCCTGCCCCCGCCCACAGAAGCGCCGCCGCCCCTGCCGACTCCCACGGAAGGGGAAGACCTGGTGGCCGACTACGCCACCCTGGGCCTCACCCTGGGCCGCCACCCCCTGGCCTTGCTGCGGGAGCGCCTCACGGCGGGCCGCTTCATCACCGCCGCCGAACTGCGGGCCGCGCCGGACAAGAAACTGGCCCGGGCCGCCGGCATCGTCACCCACCGTCAGCGCCCCGGCACCGCCAGCGGCATCGTCTTCGTCACCATGGAAGACGAAACCGGCCCCATCAACGTCATCCTCCGCCCCGAACTGGTGGAAAAACAGCGCCGCGAAACCCTGGCCGCCCGCCTCCTGGGTGTCTACGGTCAACTCGAATCCCGCCACGGCGTCACCCATCTGGTGGCCAAGCGGCTGGTGGATCTGACGCCCCTACTGGGCCGGCTGGCGACGCGGAGTCGGGATTTCCACTAGGGCATCAACGTCATCAGCCCAACCGGGCAATACGGGAGGCGGCTTCATCCATCCGCTGGCTGATCGCCTCGATGCAGGGAGCAAAGCGGCCGGAGAAGCCATCGCAATCCCGCAGCCGGGCCAGGAAGGTTTCAGCCAATGCCAAAGCCTCGCGCCAAATGGCGCCATCAACCGAAGCCGACAGCGAGAGCGGAGAAAGCGGCGGCAGCGTATCCACCACCACGCCGCTACTTCTCGGCGCAAACCCCATGGGCAACATGTCGTAGGCCGGTGCCAGCCGATACGGGCGGCCTTCGCCACTGAGAAACGACAAGTTCCCCCCGTGCATGTCCGTATTGCCGATCAAGGTACCAAAGGCCCACAGCCGCGCCGAACCGGCGACGGCGTCGGGGTGAACATGGCCATCCGCCACCAGGCGGCGCACCAGGGCGGGCCAAGGCGCCGCCGCATCGCCCACGAACTCCGCCTCCAGGGCGCGCAGGGAGAAGACGCCCACGCGGCCCAGCTTGCCGACGCGGTCAAAGCGCGGCACCTCCAAAAAGCGCTGGCCGCCGAAATCAAACACCTCGGTTTCCACCCCCAGCACCGCCAGGGCCAGATGCTCGGCCAGCAGGAGATCACGCCACCGCTCACTGACCGGGTTGTCGTCCGCTGCCGAAAACTTCACCAGCACATGACCACGGGCAGAATAGGCACAGAACTTCGGCTGCTCCCCACCGGCAGAAGAGCCGGGAACCTCCCCGGCGCCAACGGCCCGGGCCAGGGCAGGGTATTCGGCCTCCCGATCAACCGGGGACGGTTCCGCCATGCCAATGAAACGGTCGCGGGACAAATCCCCGATCAGCAGGTTGCCAATGGCGTCATGCCCATGAGCCAGGAGCGCCCGGATTACCTCCCCATCGCCCCAATGCTCCGGGTTGCCCGGCAACCCCAGGGCTCCCGCATAGGCGGAGGCATAGGCCCGACCGAGATAGCCCTGGGGCCGCATATCCAACAACCACCACGGCAATCCATCGCTATGCAGCGTCATCCCGTCGGCCTGCACCATGACAAACCCCGCCGGGCGAACCGGCACGAGCTGGCCTAACTCCCGAATCTGCCCCGCCTCGCTGACACGATAGATCGGCGCCGCCGTAAAGCCGCGCGCAGCATCCCGCAGGGCATAACGAATAGCGGCGCCGGCGCCGATACGAATCACCTCATCCCCCAGCGCCGCCAGCGCACGGGACATGGTCGGCTGGCTAATCCCCGTCTTTTCAACAAGTTGGCGAGACGACAGCGGCCCCTGCCCAAGCAGAAGACGAAGGGAATCGGAATGGCGAGTCATGGCGATGAATGGCTAAATGAATAGATATATGAATAACTATTCTAGCCGCCCGACAAGCTCCCGTCACAGCAATTTCCACCGGCGCACGGCGGCAGAGGAAAAGAGCCCTCAAGTCCTGCGGTGGCATCGCTCGACAGCGGACCGCTTCATCACCGCCGCCGAACTGCGGGCCGCGCCGGACAAGAAACTGGCCCGAGCCGCCGGCATCGTCACCCACCGCCAGCGCCCCGGCACCGCCAGCGGCATCGTCTTCGTCACCATGGAAGACGCCCATCAACACCAGCGCCCCGAACTGGTGGAAAAACAGCGCCGCGAAACCCTGGCCGCCCGCCTCCTGGGCGTCTACGGCCAACTCGAATCCCGCCACGGGGTAATCCATCTGGTGGCCAAAGGGCTGGTGAATCTGACGCCGCTACTGGGCCGGCTGGCGACGAGGAGTCAGGATTTTCATTAAGGAGCGACTGTCTGCCCATTCCTGTCGTTCATATGGTTGGGACTTCAACCTTCTGACCGTCCGTAACCATCCAGCCTGCTACCGTTCGAACATCTCAAACAGGGGGGACTCGTATGATCACCCCTCACATGTGGCCCCTAATCACCGATCATCATGCCCCTGACCTTGAGACAACAATACAAAGACCGTATTATTATGCACATCGGATATATATTAGTAATTTAGTTCGAGCTGCCAAGATTTTTTTGCAAGTCTTGCTTTTAAACACCCAGACTCAACAACAAAAAACAATTAATTTAAGGAAATTTCAACGATGTCACTAGACTTAGATTATTTAAAATTAAAAATTGAACTATTTTTACTACGGAAAAAAGCAAAAAAAACATTTCCTGAAGACCTTTCGAATTTAACCCTCTGGTCTCAATCCACTGGATTAAAGGTAGCAGTCATAGATAACGACGGATTCAATTTAAAGACAAATCTTGAATCCATCGGCGTTTCAGTAACAGTATTTTACGATTACTTCAAACCAGTAAGCCAACGGCAAGAAAAAAGAAAACCATACCCTTTCAGCCAGTACGATATTATACTCTGCGATATAAATGACGTCGCATCCGGAAATGATGGCTTTGGCGAGTTACAAGGCGTGGGTGCAATTGAGGCACTTAGATATAATTTTCCATTTAAAATGATAATTGCTTACACCGGAAATCCAGCAGCATTATCCAGAAGAATTAAAAAAGAAAAAAGTTCAAATTTGGTAGACAAAATATATGACAAACAGTGGGCACCAGAAGATTTTATGGAGACTTTTAAAGAGAGTTCCAAATCATTCTCCAATCCTGAAGCTCGCTGGCAATTTATTAGAAATAGACTGACATACCTAGATGCAAAAGAGAAGGAAATTGATAAAATCCGGGAAGCATTTGTATACTCATGTCTTCTCAAAGGCAACCCAAAATTTCTCTTAAGAGCAGATGCAGAGCTCGAAAATTTGACGCAATCAACATTAAAATTCCTTCAACAAGGCTCCATGTCTGATGCTTTGCGCAGCGGGCTCTCTGGCCTTGGTTTAATTAGTGATGTATTTGGCATTGTTGCTGCAATCAAAGGAACATAAATGGATAATGAACAATTTTTTGAGAGATTTCGAAATTTATCACGAGACATTCAATTTAATACTCAAAAATTAAAGTCCAAGATCGATGAAAAAGCCCCACACGATCAACTCACTGAACTACTCTCCATACTGGAGGAAAGCTGGCAGGATTTCTCTTCATGGGTAACACTATCGACACTTGATAGCGATGAAGATTTATTAGAAAACTGCGCCCCGGGATTTTTATCACTTCAATCAAAAATAAATCGTTTGATAAAAAAGAATTTTCGAGCCTGCAACCCAAAAAAAATGTCTATCCGTGACAATCACAATTACAAATCATATGGTGATTTAAAAATTCAAACCTATATACAATATTTTGAGCAGATTCTTGACCTTGTGGTCAATAATGCAATCAAATACTCTCCCCCATCATATGGAATCGATATCGACTGGGAGAGAATAACCGGATCAAACCGACTAAAAATTAGCATCATTTCAACAGGCCCATTTATTGAATTGGAGGAAAGAGCACGACTAGGCGAAAAAGGGTTTCGCGCCAAGAGCGCATTAAATACAAAAGTTACCGGATCAGGATATGGCCTTTACAATGTTAAACGCTTGGCAAATCTGCTAAAAGGAAGTGTTGCATTTAGAGTTGGGCAACACGTGTATGATTTTAATCAGGTACCTTATGGAAAATTTCAGATTGATATTGTGCTACCCATCGATATTGAAATGACTACCTAACATCATCAATGCTCGTTACCGATAAGGCACCAGAATTTCGAGTCAACATTCAATTCACTCCCTCCGTCCGAACCATATTTCCTACTTGCCCCATGCCCCCCACCCTCCCCCAACAACTCACCTTCCTCCGCGAAATTGACCGGCTGAAAAGCGTCGTCCGGCTGACGCCCCTGATCGACCGCTCGCGGCGGGAGAACAGTGCGGAGCATTCCTGGCATCTGGCCCTCTATGCCCTGGTACTGGCGGAACATGCGGCGGGGGAGGTGGATGTGCTGCGGGTGGTGAAGATGCTGCTGATCCACGACATCGTGGAGATCGACGCGGGGGACGTGCCCTTCCACGTGCCGGAGACCCATGCGGGGCAGGCGGAGCGGGAGCGGCTGGCGGCGGAGCGCCTCTTCGGCCTGCTGCCGGAAGCCCAGGCGGTGGAGTTCCGGGAGCTGTGGTTCGAGTTCGAGGCGGCCGAGAGCGACGACGCCAAGTTCGCCAAGGCCCTGGACCGCTTCCAGCCCATGCTGCACAACGCCGCCACCGAGGGCGGCACCTGGGTGGAATGCGCCGTCACCCTGGAGCAGGTGAAGCAGCGCTGCCGCCCGCCCATCGAGAAGGGCTCCCCCGCCCTGTGGGCCGTGGCCGAGCAGATGGCCGAGGCCCACCTGGGCCCGGCCGGTAGCGAGACGCCGGACCAGGCCGCCTGAGGCCCGGTTCCGGGCCTCGGTAAATCCTCCTTCTGCCCGCAGGGCCCCGCCCGGGGGCGGGCTTGCCGCCTAATCCACACCCGCCACGCTCGCCCCATCCTGCCCCGGCCTGCCGAAGCGGGTCGGGGGCGCTTCCGCCAGGGGGCTGTCGGCCTCCATCTCCGGCTCGCCCTGGCGGCGTTGCAGGGGAATGACGCCGGCCCAGGCGGGCCAGGCCAGATCCTCCGCATCGTCCTTGGGGCCGCCCTGGCGCACCTTGGCCGAGGCTTCGGCCAGGGACAGGCGCAGCACGGCGGTGGCGTTCACCTCCTTGGCCGTCATCGGCCGCAGCTCCTCCCAGCGCCCCGGGTAGAGGCCTTCGATGAAGGCCCGCAGGGCCCGGTGCTTTTCCTCCGGCTCGGTCACCGCCTCGAAGCGGCCGTAGATCACCACGGAGCGGTAGTTGAGGGAGTGGTGCATGGCGGAGCGGGCCAGCACCAGGCCGTCGGCCAGGGCGATGCTGACGCAGACCTCCCCGGCCAGCAGGGCCTGGCCCAGGCGCGAGGCCTTGGCGGCGTGCAGGTAGAGGTGGTCGCCCTCGCGCCAGTGCAGGGTGGGAATGGCGTGTACGCTGCCCTCCCACTGAAAGGCCACGGTGCACAGCAGGCCCGCATCCACGATGGCGGCGACGCTGGCCAGGTCGTAGGCGGCCCGCTGGGGCCGGCGCAGGACCCGGGTGCGGGCGGAAGGGCTAGAAGAGGCGGAAGGGCCGGAAGGGTTTGGGGAAGGCTGGGATTCGCTCATGGCGGCAAGCTCCGGTGAATGGAAACAGAGCCAGCCTAAGGCTTGCGTGGTACCTTCTGTAGCGCCACCAAACACCTCATTCATGGAGCCACGATGGAACTGGACTGGCTGCTGGCCCCGCCCCTGCCCGAGGCCATGCCCCGGCAGCGCCTGCTCTACCACCGCCTGCGGGATGCCA
The DNA here is from genome assembly GCF_009177135.1 of Azospira sp. I09. NCBI lineage: Bacteria > Pseudomonadati > Pseudomonadota > Betaproteobacteria > Rhodocyclales > Rhodocyclaceae > Azospira > Azospira sp. I09. Next base: position 1,020,547 of record NZ_AP021844.1, read on the forward strand.
TTCTCTGCGGCCGCCTAGCCCCGGCCACGCGCCTGCCGGCCAGCCGCGCCCTGGCCGATTCCCTGGGTATCGCCCGCAACACGGTGCTCTTCGCCTACGAGCAGCTGACGGCCGAAGGCTGCCTGGTGGCGGACCGCCAGGGCACCCGGGTGGCGCCCCTGGCCGCCCTGGGCGCCGCCGCCGATGCCCATGCCCAACGCGGCCCGGCCCCGCCTTCGCCGGGGCTGTCGGCCCGGGCCGAGATCGCCCGCCAGCCCGCCGTCGTGCCCCATGCGCCGCCCCTGCCCTTCAGCCCGGGCATTCCGGATTACGGCCCCTTTCCCTTCCGCGCCTGGCGGGGCTGCCTGGAGCGGGCCTGGCAGGAGGTGAGCTGGCGGGAACTGGGCTACACCGCCCACGGCGGCGACCCGGCCCTACGCCGGGAGCTGGCGGGCCACCTGACCACGGTGCGAGGCCTGCCGGTGGCGGCGGAACAGATCGTCATCACCAGCGGCACCCAGAGCGGCCTGGACCTGTGCGCCCGCTTCCTGGCCGACGCCGGCCACACCGCCTGGCTGGAAAACCCGGGCTACCAGGCGGCCCGCATCGCCTGGAGCCTGGCCGGCCTGGCCCTGCACGACGTGGCGGTGGACGAGGGCGGCATGGCGCCGACGGCGGCGGACTGGGCGGAACGGCCGCCCCGGCTGATCCTCCTCACCCCCTCCCACCAGTACCCCACGGGCCGGGTCATGCCCCTGGGGCGCCGGCTGGACCTCATCGAGCAGGCCCGGCAGGCCGGCGCCTGGATCGTCGAGGACGACTACGAAAGCGAATTCCGCCGCGCCGGCCCGGCGCCCCCGGCCCTCTTCGGCCTGCAGGAGGAGGCGCCGGTGGTCTATGTGGGCACCTTCAGCAAGACCCTCTACCCGGGCCTGCGCCTGGGCTATCTGGTGCTGCCCCGGGGCATCGCCGCCGACTTCGCCCTGGCCGCGGCCCAGACCACCCGGGCCGGCCAGGGCATCGAGCAGCGGGCCCTGGCGGACTTCATCCGGCGCGGCCACTACACCGCCCACCTGCGCCGCATGCGCGCCCGCTACGCGGCCCGCCAGACGGCCCTGCGCCAGGCCCTCAGCGCCGCCCTGGGGCCGGGCCTGCGACTCGGCGGCGGCGAGGCCGGCCTGCATCTGGTGCTGGAACTGCCGCCCCAGCAGGACGACCGGGCCGTGGCCGCCCGCGCCGCCGCCCTGGGCCTGGGCCCGCGCCCCCTCAGCCACTACGCCCGGCCCCCGGTGCGCTGCAACGGCCTGGTGCTGGGCTACGGCAATCTGGAAACGGGCATGGTGGGCGATGCGGTGCAACGGCTGAAACTGGCCCTGGCCCTCGGGGAACCGCTGCCGGGCTGAGACAGGGGCGGGCACGGGGAAGCGGGGCACGGCCGCTTTTTCGCGAACGCCCGGAACAGGTCCGGGCGGGCAGGACCGACCCCAGCCGGGAACGGGCCCGGCGCCGCCCACCGCTCATCCCGTCGGCATGAAGCCAGAACCTGCCGCAGCCAAGGCCTGCCGCCCGGGCCGGGGCGGAAAATCGTCCTTAAACGACGCTGCCGCCTCGCCTAGAATGAAGACGGCGACGGCGGTCCGGCAGCGGCAAAGATGGCGCCGTTGTGAGAGAATCCGGGCCCAGAAACCAATCGGGGCGCCCGCCGGCGCTTTCCCCACCTGCAAATCCATAGGCACACCATGAGCACCCAAGGCACGCAGCGCCGCAGCACCTTCGACAAGATCGAGATCGGCCAGAAGTTTTTCGACCCCATCAGCGCCGAATACTTCGTCAAGCTGACCGACACCACCGCCGCCATGGTCACCGGCATCGGCGACGGCACCATCCCCGACGAATTCGAACCGGAAGACGTGGTCCGCATCGACGGCTAAGGGGCTTCCCAGCCCCTCCGCCCCGACCCGCCCCGGCCGGCCACTCCAGGCCGGGGGCAGCCAAGGGGCAGAAAGCACAGGCGCCATGGACGCACCCGCCCCCTGGGGCAATCTGCTGGCCGTTCCCGACGGCCCCCTCGACGGAGAGCGCTTCGACGCGCTGCTGGCGGGTGGCGCCTTTCGCCTCGAGCGCATCGTTTCCACCGGCCAGTCCAGCCCGCCCGGTTTCTGGTACGACCAGGAGGACGGCGAATGGGTGGCCCTGCTCAGCGGCGCCGCCGAACTGCAGTTCGAGGACGAGGCCGAGCCGCGCCGCCTGGCCCCCGGCGACTGGCTGCACATCGCCCCCCACCGCCGCCACCGGGTGCACTGGACCGCCCAGGACCAGACCACCGTCTGGCTGGCCATCCACTACCGTTAGCCGCTCCTGCCGGCTGCCCGCCGGGCGGCCCGCATGCCCGCAGCGGCGACTGCCGGCGCCCTTCCCAGCCTTGCTTCACACCCCGTCTTGCGCCAAGCCCCGCCGCTGCTGCGCCCGGGACCGTGCCGCCCTGCCCTAGCGGTAGTCGATGACCGAGCCGTCGGCCCGGCGCAGCACGATCTGATCGCTGCGCTGGATGCCGTCCACGGCCCGGCGGCAGAGGTCGAGGAAATGCTGGATGCCCCGGGTGCGGAATTTCTGGCGGTGGATGATGAAGTGGAACTGGCGCCGCAGGTTGAGCCCGGGGGCCGGCAGCTCCGCCAGGCTGCCGCGGCGGAAGGCTTCCTTCAGGGCCAGGCGGGAAATGCAGCCGATGCCCAGGCCCGCCTCCACTGCCCGCTTGATGGCCTCCGTGTGTTCCAGTTCCAGCGCCACTTTCAGCCGGGGCAGCCGTGAACCCAGCGCCCCTTCAAGAGTCTGGCGGGTACCCGAGCCGGGCTCCCGCAGAATCCAGGGCTCGGCCAGGAGGTCTTCGAGCGTGGCGTCCTGCCTGCCCGCCAGGGCATGGTCCGGGGCGGCGAAGACCGCCAGTTCGTCCTCGATCCAGGGCGACACTTCCAGATCCGGGTGCTGGCAGACGCCCTCGATGAGGCCGAAATCCAGCTCGAAATTGGCCACCTGGCGGATCACCGTGGCGGTGTTGTGCACCTCCAGATGGACCCGGCCCCGGGATTCCTCCGGCCGCCCGCCCATGAACTCCCCCAGCAGCAGGGGCGCCAGGTAGTTGCCGATGGTCAGGGTCGCCCCCAGGCGCAGGGGGCCGCCCTCACCCTCGCCCTGCAGCAGGGCCTCCACGTCCCACCCCTGGTCCAGCAGGGCCTGCACCCGGGGCAGCAGCTGGCGCCCCAGTTCGTTGAGCTGCAGGCGCTTGCCGTGGCGGTCGAAGAGGCGGGTGTCGAACTGCTTTTCCAGCTCGTTGAGGCTCATGCTCACCGCCGACTGGGACAGGGACAGGCTCTCCGCCGCCCGGGAGACGCTCTCCTGGCGGGCCACGGCGACGAAGGATTCCAACTGGCGCAGGGTGAATTTCATGGCGAGGGGCCTTGCTTATCAATTTATCTGACGGATTATATAAATTTAATTCGGTTCATCTATATGAACCCGGCCCCTAGAATCCGTTCCAACTTCCCGTCACCTTTGTCCCCACGATCCGCGAAAGTCCTGCCATGTCCTCGTTCATCCACGAAGAAGTCACCAGCGTGCATCACTGGAACGACAGCCTGTTCAGCTTCAAGACCACCCGGGACCCGGGCCTGCGCTTTCGCACCGGCCAGTTCGTCATGATCGGCCTGGAAGTGGAGGGCCGCCCCCTGATGCGCGCCTACAGCATCGCCAGCGCCCACTACGAGGACCATCTGGAATTCTTCAGCATCAAGGTGCCGGACGGCCCCCTCACCTCCCGCCTGCAGCACCTCAACCCGGGCGACAAGATGCTGGTCAGCCGCAAGCCCACCGGCACCCTGGTGCTGGACGACCTGAAGCCCGGCAAGCACCTCTACCTGCTGGGCACCGGCACCGGCCTGGCCCCCTTCATGAGCGTGATCCGGGACCCGGAGGCCTACGAGCAGTTCGACAAGATCGTGCTGATCCACGGCGTGCGCACGGTGAGCGAACTGGCCTACTCCGACTTCATCGAGAACGAGCTGCCCAACAATGAGTTCTTCGGCGAGCTGGTGCGGGAAAAGCTGATCTACTACCCCACCGTGACCCGGGAACCCTTCCGCAACCAGGGCCGCCTCACCGACCTGCTGGAAAGCGGCAAGCTGTGCGCCCAGATCGGCCTGCCCCAGCTCAACCCGGAAACCGACCGGGCCATGCTCTGCGGCAGCCCGGCCATGCTGGCCGACACCAGCGCCATGCTGGACCGCCTCGGCTTCCAGGTTTCCCCCCACATCGGCACCCCCGGCGACTACGTCATCGAGCGGGCCTTCGTGGAAAAATAAGGCGCTTCGCGCGCTGCCAAAAACCGGGCCCGGCGTCCGGTTTTTTTTCGCCGGCGGCAATCTCAGTCCGCCATGCCGGCAGTCGGCTCTCGACACCGCGGCGGCATCCTGCCGGCATGAATTTGTGAAACTTGATTCACATCAAGTTTTCGACTTTCCAAGGTACTGGATTGCAAGGAGAAAATCCGCCCCCCACACCACCCCCGCGCCATCGCTTGCCAGACGCCATCTTTCGCCCGTTGCACAAAAAAACCAAGACGACATCAACGGGGGTTGGACATGGAAATCACGACAGGTGAGAGCATCGCCTCGCCAACGCTCATGGAAGTCCTGCAGGAAGTGCTGCAGGACTCCAAGATCGCCCACCGGGTCAGCTGGGAACGCTGGGCCCCGGGCACCCTGTGGCAGTCCTGCCACAACCGCAGGCAAAGTCTGTTCGTGGTCCGCCACGGCCGCCTGGAACTGGCGGTGACGGATGCGGAAGGCCGGGAACGCTCCCTGCGCCTGCTGGCCGAATCGGAGCTGTTCGGCACCGAGGCCCTGGCCGCCGGCCCCGCCGCCGAGGGCGAAGCAGCCCGGCAGGATTACGGCATCCGCGCCATTACCTATTCCGAAGTGCTGCAGCTTCCCCTGGACATCGTGGACCAGCTGATCGCCCAGCTGCCCCTCTTCCGCAAGGCCCTCACCAGCAGCATCGCCAACCACATCTGGGCCCTGGAACGGGAGCGGGAACACGGCCGCTCCATGCCCACCAACAACCGTCTGCTGTGCTATCTGCGCTGCGGCGAAAACGGCATCCGGAGCGGGCAGAAGCCTAGCGGCAAAGCCACCCTGCCCATGCACCTGCTGGCCCGGCGCATCGGTTGCAGCGCCGGCCACCTCTCCCGCTCGGTCAGCACCATGGTGCGCCAGGGCATGCTGCTGCGCCAGGACGGGCGCCTGCAATTGCAGGGCGACGGCGAACGGCCCTACGCCTTCTGCGAAGGCTGCGCCTAGGCGCCAGGCCAGCTCACCGTCACGGCAGGAAGGCCCGGGTACGTGAGTCAGACTCAGTAAGGCAAGGGGAAGCGGCGGCACAGTTCCGCCACCTGGGCCCGGACCGCAGCGGCGACTGCCGGGTCCGGCGCTTCCGGATTGGCGGCCAGGGCTTCGAGCAGATGCACGATGAGACCGCCGATCAGGCGGAACTCGGCGGTGCGAAAGCCCCGGCTGGTGCCGGCCGGGCTGCCGACGCGGATGCCGGAAGTGACCATGGGCTTTCGCGGATCGTGGGGAATGGCGTTCTTGTTGAGGGTGATGCCGACCCGCTCCAGGGCCTTCTCCGCCACATTGCCGGTCAGATTCAGGGGCCGCAGGTCGGCCACCGCCAGATGGGTGTCGGTGCCGCCGGAGACGATGCGCAGGCCGCCGGCCGCCAGGGTCTGGGCCAGGGCCTGGGCGTTTTCCACCACCCGGGCCGCATAGCTGCGGAACTCCGGTTGCAGGGCCTCGCCGAAGGCCACCGCCTTGGCGCCGATCACGTGCATCAGGGGCCCGCCCTGCAGGCCGGGGAAAACGGCGGAATCGATGGCCTTGCCGAGGGCCGCGTCGTTACTCAGGATGAGGCCGCCCCGGGGCCCGCGCAGGGTCTTGTGGGTGGTGGAGGTCACCACGTCGGCGTAAGGCAGGGGCGACGGATGGGCGCCGCCGGCGACGAGGCCGGCAAAATGGGCCATGTCCACCAGCAGCCGCGCCCCGACCCGGTCGGCGATGCGGCGGAACTCGGCGAAATCGAGAATGCGGGAATAGGCGGAACCGCCGGCGATGATCAGCTTGGGCCGGTGTTCATAGGCCAGGTGTTCCACTTCCGCCATGTCGATGCGGTGGTCGTCCGCCCGCACGCCGTAGGCGACGCCGCGGAACCACTTGCCCGACTGGTTCATCGGCGCCCCGTGGGTCAGGTGGCCGCCGGCGGCCAGGCCCAGGCCGAGGATGGTGTCCCCCGGTTGCAGCAGGGCCAGATAAACGGCCTGGTTGGCCTGGCTGCCGGAATGGGGCTGCACGTTGGCGTAGGCGCAGCCGAAGAGGCTCCGGGCCCGGGCGATGGCCAGGGCTTCCACCCCATCCACCGGGCCGCAGCCGCCGTAATAGCGCCGGCCCGGGTAGCCTTCCGCGTACTTGTTGGTGAGCACCGAGCCCTGCATTTGCAGGACGGCGCGGCTGACGATGTTCTCCGAGGCGATCAGCTCGATCGAATCCCGCTGCCGCGCATATTCGGCGGCCACGTGGCGGGCCGCTTCGGGGTCGATGCGGCCCAGCGCTCCGGCGACCTGATCGCATGGCGGCCGGGGCAGATCATTTGGGTTGTTCATCTCGCGTTGCCTTTCTCTGTTGCTGATGGACGAGGCGCCGGCAGCCCCGGCGCCCATTGCTGGTTCCCGCCCGGGCCCGTGCCTAGCGCCCTTCCCCGGCCGCGGACTGGCCCAGGCGGGGCATGCCGCGCAGGAGGCGCAGGTCGCCGTGGATCAGGGCGTGGGCCGCCAGACCGGCGAGCAGGCCCCAGAAGGCGCCCCCCAGGCCGAACAGGGTGACGTTGGCGGCGGTGGCGAGAAAGGTGATCAGGGCTGTTTCCCGGCCCCGCAGATCCACCAGGGCAGTGGCCAGGCTGCCGCCGATGGCGCCGAGCAGGGCCAGGCCGGCCAGGGTGGTGATGAAGGTGGGCGGCAGCACCACGAAGAGGGCCGCCAGGGTGGTGCCGAAAATGCCCACCAGGGTGTAGAACACGCCGCAGGCCAGGCCGGCGATGTAGCGTTTGCCCGGCTCCTCGTGAGATTCCCTGCCGGTGCAGATGGCGGCGGTGATGGCGGCGACGTTGAAGGCATGGGAGCCGAAGGGCGCCATCAGCAGGGAGCCCAGCCCGGTCACCGCCAGGATGGGGCTGGCGCTGGTCTTGAAGCCGTCGTTGCGCAGCACCAGCATGCCCGGCATGTACTGGCCGGTGAGGGTGATGACGAAGAGCGGCAGGGCCACGCTGAGCAGGGCATTCACCGAGAAGGCGGGCGTGGTGAACACCGGCAGGGCCAGCTTCAGCGAGACCCCGGCGAAGCTGGCCTGGCCGAGCCCGAGCAGCAGCAGGATGCCGGCCACCAGCACGCCGACGATGGCGTAGCGGGCGGTGAAGCGGCGCAGCAGGGCATAGGTCAGCACCAGCACCCCCACCAGCAGCGGGTCCATGCCGGCGCCGCCGAAGGCGCCGATGCCGAAGCGCAGCAGGATGCCGGCCAGCAGCCCGGCGGCGATGCCGGGGGGAATCATCTTCACCACCCGCTCGAAATAGCCGGAGACGCCCAGCACCATGAAGCCGACGGCGGAGAGCATGTAGGCGCCGATCATTTCCGCATAGGGCGTGGTCGGCAGCACGGCGATGAGAAAGGCGGCGCCGGGGGTGGACCAGGCGGTGATGATGGGCTCCCGGTAGCGGTAGCTCAGCCAGGCGCCGGTCAGGCCGACGCCCACGGAAATGGACCAGATCCAGGAGGCGGTCTGCTCCGGGCTCAGGCCGGCCGCCTTGGCGCCCTGGAAAACCAGGATGAAGGTGCCGCCGTAATTGACGATGACCGAGATCAGGGCCGCCACGGTGGGATGCAGCAGGTCGGCAGGCTTGAGGGATTGAGTGTTCACGGGCGGTCTCCTGGGGCGTCGGTTGGCCTTGTCAGCCCCGCCAGTGTGGCGGCAAAATGGCCTTGTATAAATTGCCACTTTTGATAATTAATAAGACCACTTTGCCATTGAGCGTCCAGGTTCCGGCGGCGCCGAAAACATCTGGTGATGCCGTTCCGACCTCGATTGGCACCATTTCCGCCGGTTCGCTTGACCGAGCCACCCCTTCCCTCAACCCGATCCGTAAAGCCGCCCATGAGAACCCGCGCCACCGCCTACCCGATCTGGAACCGCTTCGCCCCGGAAGCGGGCAGCCGGCTGTCCATGCGCGAGCAGCTGGTTCGCTTTTTCCGCCAGGGGGTGGCGGACGGCACCCTGCAGGCCGGCATCCGCCTGCCCGCCTCCCGGGTGCTGGCGGCGGAACTGAAGCTGTCCCGGATCACCGTCTCCGGCGCCTACGAGCAGCTGATCGCCGAAGGCTTTCTCGAGGCGCGCCAGGGATCGGGGACCTATGTGGCCGCCCACGCCACCGGCCCGGTCCGGGCACCGGCTCCTGGGGGCAGCGCTTCGATCGCGTCTGCCGCTTCCGCCAGGAACACTGTCCCACGGCGGCCGGCGGCAGCCCCCGCAAGCACGCCGGGTTCCCAGCGCGCCCGCTGTCTGCGCGGCCCCGACTCCATGTCCATGGCCCAGGCCGCCTGGCCCCTGACGCCGGGCCTGCCGGCCCTGGATGCCTTTCCCTACGCCCTCTGGGGCCGCCTCGACGGCCGCTTCTGGCGCCGCCATCCGGCCCCCGACCTGTCCTACGGCGAGCCCCAGGGGCTGCTGGCCCTGCGGGTGGCCCTGGCCGAATACCTGGGCGCCGCCCGGGGCGTGGTCTGCCGCCCGCACAACATCATCATCGCCCCCGGCGCCCAGGCAGCCATCGCCATCGCCGCCCTGGCCCTGACCGATGCGGGGGATTCGGTGTGGGTGGAAAACCCCGGCTACGACGCCGCCTACCGCAGCCTGGTCCTCTCCGGCGTCACCGCGGTGGGCATCCGGGTGGATGATGCGGGCCTGGACGTGGAGGACGGCCGCCGGCGGGCGCCGGAGGCGCGGCTGGCCCTGGTCTCGCCCTCCCACCAGTATCCCCTGGGCGTCACCATGAGCCTGGAGCGCCGTCTGGCCCTGCTGCAATGGGCCGAGGAGGCCAACGCCTTCATCCTGGAAGACGATTACGACAGCGAGTTCCGCCACGAAGGGGCGCCGACCCCGGCGCTGAAGGCCCTGGATGCGCGCAACGGCCGGGTCATCTACATCGGCACCCTGAGCAAGCTGCTCGCCCCGGGCCTGCGGCTGGGCTATCTGGTGGTGCCCGACGAACTGGTGGAGGTGCTGCAGACGGTGCGCAACGGCACCGACCACCGGGTACCCGCCTCGATCCAGGCCACGGCGGCCGAATTCATCGGCAACGGCCATCTGGGCGCCCACATCCGCCGCACCCGGGCCCTTTACGGAGAGCGGCGGGCCGCCCTGCTCGATGCCCTCAGGGAAGCCGGAGAAGCGCGGTTTTCCGTCACCCATGCGGCCACCGGGCTGCACCTGCTGGCCCATCTGCCCGGGCGGGTGGACGACCTGGCCCTGGCCGCCGCCGCCCGCGCCCACCGCATCGGCGTCACGCCCCTGTCGGCCTACCGGGTCGGGCCCGGGGCCGGCGCCTCACGGGGATTGCTGATGGGCTTCGGCAACACCCGGTCGGAAGCGATCCGGGCCGCCGTACGCACCCTGCGCGGGCTCTATCCGGACGCCGGCTGAAACGGTGGCGGTGCAGGCCTAGGCCTCGCCCCGGGCCAGCACCACGGTGAACCAGAAGGTGGCGCCCTGGCCGGCCTGGCTGTTGATGCCGATGCAGCCGCCCATCATTTCCACCAGGTGCTTGCTGATGGAAAGCCCCAGGCCGGTGCCGCCGAACTTGCGGGCGATGGAACCGTCCACCTGGGTGAAGGGGGCGAACAGCTGGGGAATCTTTTCCGCCGGGATGCCGATGCCCGTGTCGCTGACGGCGAAGCGCAGGATGACGTTGCCGCCGCTCTCCCCTTCCCGCCACACCGAGAGGGTGATCTCGCCCCGGGCGGTGAACTTGAGCGCATTGGCCGCCAGATTGACCAGGATCTGGCGCAACCGCCCCGGATCGCCGCGCAGCTTGAGGGGCACGTCCGGCTCCACATGCAGGTGCATCTCCAGGCGCTTGCTCCGCACCTGGGGCGCGAACAGTTCCATCACCTGGGCCAGCTGCTGCCCCAGGTCGAAGTCCCGGCTCTCCAGGTCGAGCCGGCCGGCTTCGATCTTCGACAGGTCCAGGATGTCGTTGATGATGGCCAGCAGGGATTCGCCGCTGCTGTTGATGACCTCCACGTATTCCCGTTGCTCCTCGTCCAGGGGCGTTTCCCGCAGCACCTGGGCCATGCCGAGGACGCCGTTCATGGGGGTGCGCAGCTCGTGGCTCATGTTGGCGACGAACTCGGATTTGGCCCGGCTCGCCTGCTCCGCCGACGCCAGGGCATCCTGCAGCCGCTGCAGGCTCTCCAGCTGGAATATCTTCAGCAGGCCCATCACCGCCAGGGCCACCAGCACGGCGCAGGCCGCCCGCAGCAGTTGCACCGGGACGTGGAACAGTTCGAGGAAGGTCTGCTGGTTGATGAGGGACGGCGGGAACCAGTCGGCCCGGGGCACCACGATGCCCCCCAGCACGGCATGGAGGATGAAGGCCCCGGCCGCCACATTGCTGGCCAGGCGGATGGAGCGCTGCTCCGCTGCCGGCATGGTCTCCAGCAGGACCTGCCGGCAGTAGAGGTAGAAGCCGATGCCGGTCAGCAGGCTGGCGGGAAAGCCGCCCAGGTAGCGGGACCAGATGGTCATGCCCAGGAGCGGCGCGGCGCTGAGGCCGGCGCCGAGAGCGACGCCCAGGAGCATGGGGAAATACAGCCAGGGTCCCAGGAGCCAGCGTACGCGGGCCTGCCAGGGCGATGGGGCGAGGGAGGCCAGTACCAGGTTGCGGCCGAACTCGAACAGGAAAAGGTAGGAAAGCAGCAGCAGGAAGGGGCGCGTCGCGGCCAGCCAGGGCACGTCGCCCCGCACTTCGCGCCACAGGTCGGTCCATTCGAGGAAGCCGTGAACGAAAGCGAAGGCCGCCAGCATCCACAGGATGCGGGACAGCTGCAGATGGCTGCGGTGGTCGTAGCGGACGACGATGACCACGCCCATGAGGAGGAAGGCCAGGCCGTAGACCAGATAGACCACATCCATCGTCATTCACCTTTTCTAACGACGCCGCAATGGCGCCATGGTCGCATTCCCGGCCCCTTCGGGCCAAGCACCGGAGCCGCTCTCCGACGGCATCAGGCGGCGGCAGGCCGGGCCGCCCGCATGGCGGCCGCCATGTCCCGGGCCGCCACCGCCACCACCTCGGCATCGATGCGACCCTGGTGCGCCAGTTCCTGGAGGAACTGCAGCACGGCATCGGCCGAGAGTCCGGCCCGGTAGGGACGGTCCTGGGCCATGGCCTGGAAAATGTCCGCCACCCGCAGGATGCGGGCCTCCCGGGACATGGCGTCCACGGTCAGGTGGAAGGGGTAGCCGCTGCCGTCCGGCTCCTCGTGGTGATAGGAGGCCCAGGCGGCGATTTCCTCGAAGCCCCGGATGCGGTGCAGGATCTGATAGGTCTCGAAGCTGTGGGCGTTGATCATCTTGCGTTCCCGCTCGTCGAGCTGGCCCGGCTTGTCCAGCACCTCGTCGGGCACCCGCAGCTTGCCCAGGTCGTGCAGCAGGCCGGCGATTTCCAGGCGCTCGCAGTTGGCCTGGGGCACCCCCATGGCCTCGGCCAGATGCCGGGCCAGACGGGCGACGCCGAGGGAATGTTCGGCAGTGAAGGGGCTCTTGGCATCGACGATGCGGGAGAAGATGCCGGCCAGCTGCTTCAGCTGGGCCAGGGAGGCGCGGCAGGGCTGGCCCTGGGCCAGCATGTCCTCCAGGGCGGACTGGATGCCCCGGGGCTCCAGGCGCAGCCAGAAGGCCTCGGCGGCAGAGGCCTGGAGAAAGGCTTCCACCAGTTCGGGGGCGAAGAAGGTGCCAGCGCTGTCGCGGATTTTCTGGCGGATGGCCGGCGCCTGCATGAGCACGTTGCCGCTGCTGTAGTAGGGCGCGGTCAGGGCATCCACCCGGTCCACCAGGAAGATCAGGTTGGCCTGTTCGGCCACCTGGCGGGAGACGTCGGCCCGCCCCTGCAGGTCCTGCCAGTGGGTGTGGTGGTAATGCACCGGCTCGGCCATGGCGGCCAGGGGCCCGAAGTCCCGCAGCAGCTCGCAGCCCACGTTGCAGTGTTCCTGGGACATCTGCCAGTCGAATTCGCTGACCAGATGGTTGTGGGTGCGGGTGGAGGAAACGCCGATGTCGTGCAGCAGCCCCAGGTCGAAGAGAAAGGTGGTGTCGCCCCGGTCCAGCCCCATGACCCGGGCGCAGGCCGCCGCCATGATGCCCACCCGCTTGCCGTGGGCCACGTCGTCGATGCCCACCAGGTCGAGGGCGTCGGAAAGGGCGTAGATGACCTGGCGCAGGTCCACATCGATGTAGGAGGCAGCAATGGGCGAGGTATTCACAGTCATCCTTGCGGGAATGGGATGGGACCACTCAGTGTGCACGACGCACTGCTTCAAGTCAGCTAGTCAATCACCCAGGGGAGGAGACGGCTGCCGGGCACGGCCCGGGAAAGCAATCGCCACGTCCAGTCCCCCCAGATCGGCGGCAGCTCCCAGGCTGAGGCGGGCGCCATGCAGTTCGGCGATCCGCGTGACAATGGAGAGGCCCAGGCCGTGGCCGTCACCGGCGCCCGGATCAAGCCGGCGGAAGCGGGCCAGGGCCTCCTGGCGCTGCTCCGCGGGAATGCCCGGGCCGCTGTCGCGCACATGCAGGACGGCATCAGCGCCGCCGTCTCCCTGGGCCTGGCAGCAGACCAGCACCCGGCCACCGGCGGGCGTATGGCGGATGGCGTTGTCCAGCAGGTTGCGCAGCAGCACCTGCAGCAGCAGGGGCGAACCGGTGACGCTGATTTCCGGCCCCTCTTCCACCTCCAGCTCCACCCCCTTGTCGAAGCCGGCCGGGGCCAGGGAGGCCACGGTTTCCACCGCCAGGCGGCGCAGGGGGCAGGCTTCCTGGTCCGGCAATTCGGCCTGGGCGTCCAGCCGCGCCAGGGTCAGCAGCTGATCCACCAGCCGCGCCGCCCGGCGACTGCCGCTGACCAGATGGGCCAGGGCCCGCTGCCGGGTTGCGTCGTCGCCGGCGGCCTGGGCCACTTCCGCATGGGTCTGCAAAACGGCCAGGGGCGTGCGCAATTCGTGGGCCGCATCGGCGGTGAAACGGCGCTCATCGTCCTGGGCACGCCGGACCTGTTCGAACAAACGGTTGAGACGTTCCAGAATCGGCACCACTTCCCGCGGGGCCTCGGCCAGGGATATGGGCTGGAGGCGCTGGGGCGCCTGGGCGCCGATGGAATCGGCGAGACGGGACAGGGGGCGGAATGCCAGCAGGACGAAAATGCCGAGCACCAGGCCCAGCACCGGCAGGCCGACGCCCATGGTCTGTAGCAGATGGCTGGCCACCTCGTTGCTGATCTCCGCCCGGCTTTCGGCCGCGTCGGCGACCTGGATCAGGTAGTGGCGGCGGGCATCGCGCACGCTGAAGACGCGCCACGCCTTGCCGTCGATATGCACATCGGAAAAGCCCTCCTCCCGCGGCGACAGACGGCTGTCGGGCGCCCTGGAGGAGCGGGTCAGCAGACGCTCGCCATCCCACACCTGGAAGGCCACCTTCTTGTCGTAGCGATGCCGGGGCAGGCGCTCGCCGATGTCGTCGGCCTCGTCGCCGAGAAAGGCGAACAGCAGGGTGGCCGATTGGGCCAGGTGGGCATCGAGCAGTTCTTCGGCCTCGTGCCGGGCCTCCCGGTAGGCGATGATGCCGACCACGCTCCACACCAGGGCGACGGCGGCCAGGATGCCGAAGAGAATGCGCAGGCGCAGGGAATAGGTGCGCATCATGGCGCCGGGCTCCGGCCTGCTTCGGGGATCAGGTAGCCGACGCCGCGCACGGTGCGGATCAGGTCGGCCCCCAGCTTGCGCCGCAGGTGATGGATGTGCACCTCGATGGCATTGGATTCCAGCTCGCTGCCCCAGGCATAGAGATGGGATTCGATCTGGGCCTTGGTCAGCACCCGGCCGGCCTGGGCCAGCAGTTCGTGCAGCAGGTCGAATTCCCGGGCCGACAGTTCCACCTCCTGTCCCGCCAGGGTCACCCGCCGCCCGGCCGGGTCCAGGCGCAGATTGCCATGGACGATTTCCGGCACGGCGCGGCCGCCGCGGCGGCGGGTCAGGGCCCGCAGGCGGGCGCCCAGTTCCTGCAGGTTGAAGGGCTTGATCATGTAGTCGTCGGCCCCGGCATCGAGGCCGGCCACCACGTCATCCGGCGCATCCCGGGCGGTGAGGATCAGCACCGGCATGGCATCGCCCCGGGCCCGCAGCTGGCGCAGCACCTCCAGGCCGGACACTTTGGGCAGCCCCAGGTCGAGCACCAGGGCGGCAAAGGGCTCGCTGGCCAGGGCGTGGCCGGCAGCCTCGCCATCCTGTACCCAGTCGGCCTGCCAGCCGCCCTGGCGCAGGCCCATCTGGATGCCTTCCCCCAGGGCCTGGTCGTCTTCCACGATGAGAATTCGCATGATTGCTGCCGGACCTCTTTATGGTGTGCGCCCTATCCAATCACGCCAGCGCCAGGGCAATGGCGCCGCCGATCAGGGCCAGCAGCCCCACGGCCACCGGCAGGTGACGGCGGGCAATGCCGTCTTCCGGCCGGCCCTGCTTGTAACCGTGCCACATGGCGGCCACCAGGTTTTCCCGGTGCAGCAGACTGCTCCACAGCACGGCTGCCACATGAACGAAGACCAGCCCCAGCATGGCGGAGGCCACGCCTTCATGGATATCTTCCAGCCAGTCCCCGGCCACCTCGTTGAAAGTCATCCAGCCGGTGGCGGCCGTCAGCAGGCCCAGACCCAGGAGCGCCAGCACGGCCAGGGCGCCGGCGGGATTGTGGCCGGTGTAGTGCGGCGGGCGCAAGCGCAGCATGCCGAGCAAATACTCGCGGATCGCCGCCTGGCCCCGGACGAACTGGCTGAAGCGGGCGTAACGGCTGCCCACCAGCCCCCACAGAAGGCGGAAGACAATCAGGGCCGCCACCACGTAGCCGCTGGCGATGTGAATCAGCTGCCAGCGTTCCGACTCGCTGGTGATGAAGGCCGTGGTGAAGGCCAGGGCCAGGCTCCAGTGGAACAGGCGCACCGGCATATCCCACACCAGGATTTTTCGGGGGGAGGAATCCGACGCGTTGGCAGCGATAAAGCGTTGTTGCTCATGGGAAGTCATGGCGGTTCCTCATCGACGGCCATCGGCCGGCTGCAGGGAGCCTTCGCCGAAATCGCCCTGTTCGGCCCGGCGATGGCATTGCTGGCACTGGGCCATGGGCGTGGCCCTGGCGCCGGCCGGCACCTTGGGCAGCGGGTAGCCGCGCAGCTCCTCGGGCCGATGCTTGCGCTGGAACCAGGCGGTGGTGGTCAGGCGCGGCGCCGCCCCCTTGCCCTCATGGGCGCTGCGGGTGCTGGCCTGGGCTTGCAGCAGGCTGGCGATCTCCCGCTGGGCCTGGGGCTCCAGGCTGGCGTCGCTGCCGAAATGGCGCTCCAGCTGCTGCAGGGTCACCTTCCAGCCGGCAGCGTCCATCAATGCCGGCGGATAGGCGACGTGGCAACTGCCGCACTCCGCCGCGTAGGTAGGGGACAGGGCATAACGATGGTCGCCGGCCCAGGCGCCGCCGGCCAGCAACAGCGTTGCCAGGGACAGGCTCTGTAGTGTTTTCATGGCATGGCTCCCCAGGGCTTCACGGTCAGCAGATAGGCCAGCAGGTCGCCCTTCTCTTCGGGCGTGCAGGCCCGGCCCAGTACATCCTTGCAGTTGCGGCCGAACCATTTGTCCACCTTGGCGGCATCGCTGAAACGACGGGGATTGGCGGCCGGGGCCAGGGGCTCGATCAGCTTGCGGGTCACCGCATGGGCGCCGCCCTGGCCCGGGTTGTTGGTATGGCAGGAAGCGCAACTCCAGTCGCTGCCATGGGTAGTGCTGAAGAAGCTGCGGCCCCGCTCGGCGGAAAAGGCGCGCAAGGCGGGATTGGACTGCCGGGCCTCCGCCAGCCAGGCGGCCTGCAGTTCGGCAGGAGAGGTGGGCGATGCGGCCAGGGTGCTGCCGGCCAGGAGCGCCAGGGCGACGCCCATGGCCAGGGGTCTGGGGAAATACATTTGGGTCTCCCAAAGTGAATACGGGAGCCAGTATTGGCAGCCAGGATTAAGCCAACCTTAAGTCCCCCTCACGCCCCGAGGGAAATTCGGCCAGACTTCTCCCCCCGACCTTCCCCCCCGCCGCCAGACACGGGATAATCCGCCCCTTCGGCGGCCCCTGCCGCGCCCATCCATTTTTTCGAAGCCCATGGCAACCAAGAAGAACAGCGATCCCTCCGGCCACACCCCGATGATGGTGCAGTACTTAGCACTTAAGCAGCAGCATCCGGGCACCCTGCTCTTCTACCGCATGGGGGACTTCTACGAGCTGTTCTTCGAGGATGCGGAAAAGGCCGCCCGCCTGCTGGACATCACCCTCACCACCCGGGGCCAGTCCGCCGGCCTGCCCATCAAGATGGCCGGGGTGCCCTACCACGCCGTGGAGCAGTACCTGGCCAAGCTGGTGAAGATGGGCGAATCCGTGGTCATCTGCGAACAGGTGGGGGACCCGGCCACCAGCAAGGGCCCGGTGGAGCGGGCCGTCTCCCGCATCGTCACCCCCGGCACCCTGACCGACGCCGCCCTGCTGGACGAGAAGCGGGACACCCTGCTCATGGCCCTGACCGGCGGCCGCGGCGTCTGGGGCCTGGCCTGGCTCAACCTGGCCAGCGGCGAATTCCGCGTCAGCGAAGTGGCCACGGAAAAGCTGGCCGCCACCCTGGAACGCATCCGCCCGGCCGAAGTGCTGCTGCCCGACTCCCTGGTGCCGGAAGTGAACATCAGCGCCGCCACCACCCGCCGCCCCGACTGGCATTTCGACGCCGAAGCGGCCAAGCGCCTGCTGCTGGAGCACTTCAAGGTGCAGAGCCTCACCGCCTTCGCCGCCGAAGACCTGCGCCCGGCCCTGGGGGCCGCCGGGGCCCTGCTGCAGTACGCCCAGGCCACCCAGACCCAGGCCCTGCCCCACGTCCAGGGCCTTATGGTGGAGCGGGAGTCCGCCTACCTGGGGCTGGATGCCGCCACCCGCCGCAATCTGGAGCTGACCGAGACCCTGCGGGGCGAAGCCTCCCCCACCCTCTTCTCCCTGCTGGATTCCTGCATCACCGCCATGGGCGCCCGTTACCTGCGCCACGCCCTGCACCACCCCCGGCGCGACCGGGCGGTGCCGGCGGCCCGCATCGATGCCATCGGCGCCCTCATGGCAGACCATCTGGCCCTGGCCGGCTATCTGCGTTCTGGCCTGAAGGGCTTTGCCGACGTGGAACGCATCGCCGGCCGCATCGCCCTGCGCAACGCCCGCCCCCGGGACCTCTCCAGCCTGCGCGACTCCCTCGCCTGCCTGGAGGAACTGCGCCGCCCCCTGGCAGGCCATCCCTCGCCCTTGCTGGGTGAGCTGTGGGGCCAGCTGGAAGCACCGGTGGAGGCCATCGACCTGCTCATGCGCGCCATCGCCCAGGAACCGGCGGCCATGGTTCGGGACGGCGGCGTCATGGCCACCGGCTTCGATGCCGAGCTGGACGAGCTGCGGGCCCTCAACGACAACTGCGGCGCCTTCCTGGTGGACCTGGAAGCCCGGGAGAAGGAACGCACCGGCATCGCCACCCTCAAGGTGGAATACAACCGGGTGCACGGCTTCTACATCGAAGTCACCCACGCCAACGCCGACAAGGTGCCGGACGACTACCGCCGGCGCCAGACCCTGAAGAACGCCGAACGCTACATCACCCCGGAACTGAAGGCCTTCGAGGACAAGGCCCTCTCCGCCCAGGACCGGGCCCTGGCGCGGGAGAAGTGGCTCTACGAGCAGGTGCTGGATCAGTTGCAGCCGGTGGTGCCGCAGCTGCAGGCGGTAGCCCGGGCCCTGGCCCAGCTGGACATGCTGGCCTCCTTCGCCGACACCGCCGTGGCCCGCAACTGGTGCCGCCCCGAATTCACCGACCGGCCCGGCCTGTGGCTGGAAGCGGGCCGCCACCCGGTGGTGGAAAACGAACTGCAGGCCCAGGGCGACACCTTCATCCCCAACGACCTGGACCTGGGAGAAAGCGAAGAAGCTGAACGCCGCCTGCTGCTCATCACCGGCCCCAACATGGGCGGTAAATCCACCTACATGCGGCAGACGGCGCTGATCGCCCTGCTCGCCCACGTCGGCTGCTACGTGCCGGCCAAGGCGGCCCGGCTGGGCCCCATGGACCAGATCTTCACCCGCATCGGCGCCTCCGACGATCTGGCTTCGGGCCGCTCCACCTTCATGGTGGAAATGACCGAGTCCGCCGCCATCCTGCACAACGCCACGGAACAAAGTCTTGTCTTGATGGACGAGGTGGGCCGGGGCACCTCCACCTTCGACGGCATGGCCCTGGCCATGGCCATCCTGCGCCACCTGCTGGAGAAGAACCGCAGCCTGACCCTCTTCGCCACCCACTATTTCGAGCTGACCCGCCTGGCCCACGAATACCCGGCCCTGGTCAATGTGCATCTGGACGCGGTGGAGCACGGCGACCGCATCGTCTTCCTCCACGCCGTGGAGGAAGGCCCGGCCAACCAGAGCTACGGGATTCAGGTGGCGGCCCTGGCCGGCATTCCCAGTGCGGTGGTGCGGGCCGCCAAGAAGGAACTGCGGCAGCTGGAAACCCGGGCCGCGGTGGACCCGCTGCAGCCGGATCTCTTCGCCGCCGTCCCGGCGCCCGACGAGGGGCCGGAAGCTCCGGCCCACCCGGCCCTGGAGCGGCTGGGGGAGATCGATCCGGACAGCCTCTCGCCGCGAGAGGCCCTGGACCTGCTGTACGAACTGAAGACCTTGCAGCGGAGCTAGGCGCGGGTGTTGCAGAGCCTCATCCCCTGGGTGGACCATCCCTGGCTGCTGCTGGCCTGCCTGGCCCTGTCGGTGCCGCCCCTGCGGGACATCTGGCGCATGATGTTCGGCGACGCTGCCGACTTTGCCGAAGACCTGAGGCTGGCCGCCCTCCCCGACTGGTGGGCCTGGTTCCAGGGTCGCTATTGGGACGGCCAGTGGGCCGAACTGAAACTGACCGTCTTCGCCCTGCTCTGCGTCGGCCTGCCCGCCGCCCTCTACCGCATCATCGCCGGCTGGGTGAACTGAAACTCTTCCTCCATGCCCTGGGCGCAGCCGGCGTCGAACAGGTCGGCCAGATGCACCAGCCAGCTGCGCAACTCCCGGTAGTGGGGCTCGAAGTCGTGGTGGAAGCTGCGACTGGCCTCCTGCTCGTCACCCTGGGCCTGGGCCCGGGCGATGGTCCGCACGTCCTCGCACACCTGGCGGTGGATGCGGGCGAAATCGGAGAAGGAACCCAGATCGCCGAAGTTGCGCCGGGCGCCGCTGGCGATCCAGCGGCCCAGGGGCCGTTCTTCCAGCCGGGGCAGGCGCTCGCACCACATGGGCCCGGGCGTACGCCCGTCCACCACCCAGGCGGTGACTTCGCGGCGCACCGCCGTCCATTCGGCCGCCACGCGGCAGAAGTTGATCTGGCTGCGCACTTCCTCCCGTTCCCGCCGGGAGAAGGGACTACCGCTGAAGAAGGCTCGGATAAGGTCGAGGGGACGCATGGCACACCTCTTTTCTTATAGTGGTTGGCTTGATTTAATTTTATGCCTTTGCGCATAAAACGAAAGTAATATTCGGCGCCCCCAGGGTTCGTCCTAGGTACTTCCCGGGAAAGTCCCTAGGAACCAACTCGTAGTTTGCATATACCCAATCGATCTAGAAAACCGCTTTTTTAGTGCTAGACTCTCATCCACTGTCATGGCGGCCACCGAGGGGCCGCCCCACCGATCATCCAAACAAGGGAGACTCCTGATGCCGAAGCTCGAAACCCTGGCCGTACATGCCGGTTATTCCCCCGATCCCACCACCAAGGCGGCGGCGGTACCGATCTACCAGACCACCTCCTACGCCTTCGACAACACCCAGCACGGGGCTGACCTGTTCGACCTGAAGGTGGCGGGCAACATCTACACCCGCATCATGAACCCCACCCAGGACGTCCTGGAAAAGCGCGTCGCCGCCCTGGAAGGCGGCATCGCCGGCCTGGCCCTGGCTTCCGGCCAGGCTGCCATCACCTACGCCATCCAGACCATCGCCGAAGCCGGCGACAACATCGTCTCCACCGCCACCCTCTACGGCGGCACCTACAACCTGTTCGCCCACACCTTCCCCCAGCTGGGCATCCAGGTGCGCTTCGCCGACTACCGGGACCCGGCCTCCTTCGAAAAGCTGATCGACGGCAAGACCAAGGCCATTTACGCCGAAACCATCGGCAACCCCCTGGGCAACATCACCGACATCGAGAAGCTGGCCGAGATCGCCCACCGCAACGGCATTCCGCTGATCGTGGACAACACCGTGGCCAGCCCCTTCCTGCTGCGCCCCATCGAGTTCGGCGCCGATATCGTGGTGCATTCCCTGACCAAGTACCTGGGCGGTCACGGCAACTCCATCGGCGGCATCATCGTCGATAGCGGCAAATTCCCCTGGGCCGAGCACAAGACCCGCTTCAAGCGCCTCAACGAGCCCGACGTTTCCTACCACGGCGTGGTGTACACCGAAGCCCTGGGCCCCGCCGCCTACATCGGCCGCGCCCGGGTCGTGCCCCTGCGCAACACCGGCGCCGCCATCAGCCCCTTCAACGCCTTCCTCATCCTGCAGGGCATCGAAACCGCCGCCCTGCGCATGGAGCGCATCACCGACAACACCATCGCCGTGGCCAAGTACCTGCAGAGCCACAAGAAGGTGAAGTGGGTGAACTACGCCGGCCTGGAAAACCACCCGGACCACGCCCTGGCCAAGAAGTATCTGGGCGGCAAGCCCTCCGGCATCCTCACCTTCGGCGTCGAGGGCGGCATCGAGGGCGGCACCCGCTTCCAGGACGCGCTGCAACTGTTCACCCGCCTGGTGAACATCGGCGACGCCAAGTCCCTCGCCTGCCACCCGGCCTCCACCACCCACCGCCAGCTCAACCCGGAAGAACTGGCCAAGGCCGGCGTCACGGTGGATACGGTGCGCCTGTCCATCGGCATCGAGCACATCGACGACCTCATCGCCGACCTGGAACAGGCCCTGGCCGCCGTCTGAGCCAAACCTGCCGCAACCACGAAACGGGGCCCCAGGCCCCTTTTTTTTTTTGCTCCCGGCGCCCCCCGGGACAACCGCCGCCTCGCATTCGGCATATGCCGATTGACAAGACGCCCCCGAATTTTTGACACTGGAACCATGGGCGGCAAGCCCGCCCGGCCATGCCGGGTGAATCAAACCCCTCCGCCGCTGTCCCAGCAGAGGAGGGACGCGGGGATCGAGCCTGAGCGGGAGTGCGGATGGGCAATTTAGCAACGCGGATGCGCCGAAAAATCGAAAGCCTGCCCCTGAAGATAAAGGCAGCCCTCTTCTGCGCCCTCATTTTCGCCCTGGGCATGGGTTCCCTCGCCTACTACGTGGCCGACGCCCTGCGCCGGGATTCGGTGGTCCTCATCGGCCAGGAGCAGAAGACCGGCGCCGACTTCCTCGCCCGCACCCTGGAAGCGGAGCTGCGGCTGCGCCTGGACGTCATCGACGGCCTAGCCCGCCACCTGGTTGCCCAGTCCCTCAACTCGCCCCGGCAGATCCAAACCTTCCTCAATGAGCAGACGGTGGCCAGCCGCATCTTTTCCCGGGACATCTACTTCATCGCGGCCAACGGCATCCGCACCGCCGAGTATCCGCAACGGGGCCACGTCGGCACGCCCTACAACGACAGCAGCTATTTCATCAGCATCCGGGACACCCGCAAGCCGGCCATCCGGGTCTGGTTCGGCCGCTTCGCCAAGAAGCCGGTGCTGCTGGTGGCGGTACCCGTCATCGCCGCCGACGGCACCTTCCTCGGCGCCCTCTGCGGTGCCGACGTGATCGCCCCGGGCAGCCCCCTGCACCTCACCGACGAAGTGCATAACGGCCAGAGCGGCGGCTTCCACGTATACGCCCTGGACCAGGGCATCTTCGCCGCCAGCACCGACCCCACCCGGGTCTTGGAAAAGCTGCCGGCTCCCGGCATTAATCCCCTGCTGGATCGCCGCCTCAAGGGCTATACCGGCCCGGGCCAGACCGTGGATTCCAAGGGCTTGGAAATCATCAGCGCCGCCGCCATGGTGCCCACCGCCAACTGGATGGTGGTGTCCTACCTGCCCACCCGGGAAGCCTTCGCCCCCCTGGAACGGGCCACTAAGCGCATCTACAGCGGCGCCGCCCTCATCACCCTGCTGGTGGCCCTGCTGGTGTGGCTGGGAGTGCGCCGCTCCCTGGCCCCCCTGGAACGGGCCGCCCGCCAGATCGGCGAAACCGGGGCCGGCCACATTCCCCTGGAGCCGGTGGAGGTCCAGGGCAGCGGCGAGATCCGCATGCTGCTGCAGAACTTCAACCTGCTGCAGCAGCACATCGCCGCCCAGAACGAGACCATCCGCCGGGAGCGGGACCACCTGGAGGTGCTGGTGGAGGAGCGCACCGCCGAGCTGGTGGAGCTGGCCAAATCCCTGCGGGACGCCAACCAGGAGCAGCAGGCGGTCTTCGACGGCACTCGCATCGGTATCGTGCTCACCCGGGACCGCATCATCCGCCGCTGCAACCGCACCATCGAGGAAATCCTCGGCTACGAGCCGGGGGAAATCCTGGAGCAGAGCACCCGCATCTGGTACCCGGACGAGGCCACCTTCCTCGCCGTGGGCGAGCGGGTGCGGGAGGGCCTGGCCCGCCACGGCTACTTCCGCGAGGAACTGGAGCTGGTACGCAAGGACGGCAGCCGCTTCTGGGGCCGCATCATGGCCCAGGTGATCGACCGCAACGCCCCGGAAAAGGGCATGGCCGGCACCGTGGAAGACATCGGCGAGGAGCGCCGCATCCTGGCCGAAATGGCCCAGGCCAAAGCCCTGGCCGAAGCGGCGGCCCAGGCCAAGGCCGACTTCCTGGCCAACATGAGCCACGAAATCCGCACCCCCATGAATGCCGTCATCGGCATGACCCACCTGGCCCTGAAGACCGACCTGGACGAACGCCAGCGCGAATACCTGCGCAAGATCCAGCATTCCAGCCAGCACCTGCTGGGCATCATCAACGACATCCTGGACTTCTCCAAGAGCGAGGCCGGCAAGCTGCACATCGAGCAGATCGACTTCGACCTGGAGAAAGTGCTGGAGGACGTCTCCAGCCTGATGTCGGAGCGGGCCACCAGCAAGGGCCTGGAGTTCGTCATCGAAATGGCCGACGAGGTGCCGCGCCACCTGGTGGGCGACCCCCTGCGCATCGGCCAGGTGCTGATCAACTACGCCAGCAATGCGGTGAAATTCACCGAACGGGGCGAGGTGGCCATCCACGTCGGCCTGGAGGAAGACCAGGGCCAGGAGGTGCTGCTGCGCTTTGCCGTGCACGACACGGGCATCGGCATCAAGGCCGGGGAACTGCCCACCCTCTTCAACAGTTTCCAGCAGGCCGACAGTTCCACCACCCGCAAGTACGGCGGCACCGGCCTCGGCCTGGTCATCGCCAAGCGCCTGGCCGAACTGATGGGCGGCCAGGTGGGGGCCGAGAGCGAGCCGGGCCGGGGCTCCACCTTCTGGTTCACCGCCCGCCTGGGCCGGAGCAGCACCGCCCGCCACCGGGCCCAGCCCCGGCCCGACCTGCGGACCCGCCGCCTGCTGGTGGTGGACGACCACGACCATGCCCGGGACGTGGTCTGCGACATGCTGCGCAGCATGAGCTTCCAGGTCAGGGACACCGATTCGGGCAACCGCTGCCTGGCCGAACTGCAGCGGGCCAGCGCCGCCGGGGAGCCCTACGACATCGTCTTCCTCGACTGGCAGATGCCGGAAATGGACGGCCTCGCCACGGCCCGGGAAATCCGCCGCCTGGAGCTGCCCCAGCCGCCCCTGGTGCTGATGATCACCGCCTACGGCCGCGATGAGCTGGCCCGCAGCGCCGGCGAGAGCGGCCTCCAGGGCATCGAGGAAATCCTCATCAAGCCGGTCAGTCCTTCCCAGCTGTTCAACACCGTGATGCGCATCCTCGACCATGAGGACGGCCCCCACAGCGCGGCCGACCCGGAGGCCCTGCCCGACCTGGCGCCCCTGGCCGGCCTGCGGGTGCTGCTGGTGGAGGACAACCAGCTGAACCAGGAAGTGGCCAGCGAATTCCTGGCCGGCGCCAACATGGTGGTGGATGTGGCTGACGACGGCGCCAGCGCCCTGGAAAAGGTGCGCCAGCAGCGTTACGACGTGATCCTGATGGACATGCAGATGCCGGTCATGGACGGCATCGCCGCCACCCGGGAAATCCGCAAGCAGTTCCCCGCCGCCGTCCTGCCCATCCTGGCCATGACCGCCAACGCCATGGAGCAGGACCGGGAACGCTGCCTGGCGGCGGGCATGAACGACCACATCGCCAAGCCGGTGGACCCGAGGGACCTGCTGGGCAAGCTGCTCAAGTGGCTGGCCCCCGGCGCGCCCCTCGTGGCCCCGCAGGCCGCCGCGCCGCTGCCCGGCACCGTCACGCCGGCGCCGCCGGTCGCGGCCCCAGCCAAGGCCGACCGCCAGCCCTTCGCCGGCATCCCCGGGCTGGATGCGACCCTGGGCCTGCACCAGGCCCTGGACCGGGAAGGCCTCTACCTGCGCCTCATGGACAAGTTCGTCAGCGGCCAGCGCGACGCCCCGCAACGGCTGGCCCGGGCCATCGATGCCGGGGACTGGGTCGGGGCCGAACGGGAGGCCCACACCCTCAAGGGCGTCAGCGCCCAGATCGGCGCCATGCCCCTGCGCGACCTGGCCGAAGGGCTGGAGCACGCCATCCGCCAGCGGGACCCCCCGGACCTGCTGCAGGACCTGCTGGGCAAGATCGCCGACAGCCTGCCCCCGCTGGTGGACGCCATCGCCGCCGTCCTGGCCACCCAGGAAGTGCCGGCGGCCAAGGCCACGGTGAACTGGATGCAGGTGGAGGAAGTCTGCGCCCGCCTGGCCCAGCAGCTGGCAAACGACGATTTCGCCTGCGAAAAGCTCCTGGACGAACACGAGGCCCTGCTCCACGCAGCCCTGGGCGAGGACTTCCCGCCCCTGGCCCGGGCCGTGCGCGACTTCGACTTCACCCAGGCCCAGGCCCGGCTGCAGGCCCTGGCGACAAGCCACCGACTGAAGCTCTAGGGCGACGCCAAGCCCGCTCCCGGGGCCGCTTCCGCCGCCCCGGCACAAAATCCTGAAAGGGCCCGGCGAGTTGTGTATATTGCGGCTGCGCCGGCCCGCCCGACCCGAACCTCCACCCGTCACGCCCCCTGTCATGCCGCCGGCCCGCCGTGACTGCCGCCCTGCCAAGACCATGCCGCTACGCAAAATCAACCCCGCCGCCTACGACGCCCTGCTGGCCGAAAAGGTCGCCCGCTACCGGGCCGACTTCGCCCCCTTCGACCTGCCCGAACCCCACATCGCCCGCTCCGCCCCCCTGCACTACCGGCTGCGGGCCGAGTTCCAGATCGTCCGCCGCGAGGGCCAGGTGGCCTACGCCATGTTCAACCCGGACAATCCCCGGGAAGCGGTGCCCCTGGAAACCTTCCCCGTGGCCTCCGCCACCATCTGCGAGATGATGCCGCGGCTGCGGGAGGAACTGCAGGCCAGCGAACTGCTCAAGGACTACCTGTTCCGCGTGGACTTCCTCTCCACCCTGAGCGGCGAGCTGCTGGTGACCCTGGTGTACAAGCGGCCCCTGCGCCCCCTGTGGGAAGCGGCCGCCCGGGACCTGGCGCAACGGCTCGACATCCAGCTCATCGGCCGCAGCCGGGGACAGAAGCTGGTCCTGGGGCGGGACTGGGTCGAGGAAAGCTTCGAGCTGGAAGGCCGCCAGCTGCGCTACCAGCAGATCGAGGGCGCCTTCTCCCAGCCCAACGGCGAGGTGAACCGGCAGATGCTGGCCTGGGCCTGTGCCCGGGCCGCCACCCTGGGCGGCGACCTGCTGGAGCTGTATTGCGGCAACGGCAATTTCACCATCGCCCTGGCGCCCCACTACGAGCGGGTGCTGGCCACGGAAATGAGCAAGACCTCGGTCCATGCCGCCCAGTACAACCTGGAAGCCAACCGGGTGGACAACGTCAAGGTGGTGCGCATTTCCGCCGAGGAATTCAGCGAAGCCTACAGCGGCACCAAGGAATTCACCCGCCTGGCCGGCATCGACCTGAAGGGCTACCGCTTCTCCACCGTCTTCGTGGACCCGCCCCGGGCCGGCCTGGACGACGGCACCCTGGCACTGGTGCGGGGCTTCGAGCACATCCTCTACATCTCCTGCAACCCGGAGACCCTGCGCGCCAACGTGGCGGCCCTGCACGACACCCACCGCATCGCCGCCGCTGCCGCCTTCGACCAGTTCCCCTACACCGACCACCTGGAGTGCGGCCTGCTGCTGAGCCGCCGCTGATACCCGGGCCCTGGCGCCGGTAGCATCGGTAGCCCGGGAGGCAGGCAGGACGCCATTCTCCAGGCACGGCAGGCCAGGAGGTCCGTCCTGCCTGGGCCCCAGGGCGACGGCCTGGGGCAATCCGCCCCCGGGTTGGGCGCCGGCGAGTGCCGTGCGCGTCTTCCGCCACGCCAGCCTCCCGCCGGCCGCCATCCTTTCCCCCGGCCGCCGGCCTCGGTAGACTGGCGCCTCCACTCCGCGAAGAAACCCCATGGCCCGTCGTCTGCTGCTGTCCCTCCTGCTTCCCCTGCTGCTTCTCGCCAGCCCGGCCCTGCGGGCGGCCGGACTCAGCGTGGGCCTGGCCGCCGACGTTTCCTCCCTGGACCCCCACTATCTCAACGCCGCCCCCAACATCGCCGTGGCCAGCCACTTCTTCGAGACCTTGGTGGCGGTGGACAAGGACGGCCAGCTGGTGCCCGGCCTGGCCCAGTCCTGGCAGGCCATCAATCCCACCACCTGGGAATTCAAGCTGCGCCCCGGGGTGAAATTCCACGACGGCAGCCCCCTCACGGCGGAGGACGTGGTCTTCTCCCTGGACCGCCCCGCCAGCCTCACCCAGAGCCCGGGCCCCTTCACCGGCTTCACCAGGGCCATCAGCGGCAAGAAGGTGGTGGACGCCCACACCCTGCGCCTGACCACGGCCCAGCCCTACGGCCCGCTGCCCCTGGACCTGGCCTCCATTTTCATCGTCTCAAAAAAAGCCGCGGCCAAGGCAACGACGGAAGACTTCAACAGCGGCAAGGCCCTGGTGGGCACCGGCCCCTTCCGCCTGGTCAAGTTCCGCCGCGGCGAGGCGGTGGAGCTGGCCCGCTTCGACGGCTACTGGGGCGAGAAGCCCGCGTGGGATACGCTCACCCTGCGCATCCTGCCGGCGGATGCCGCCCGCCTCGCCGCCCTGCTGGCGGGCCAGGTGGACATGATCGAAGGCGTGCCCGGCGCCGACGTGGCCAGGCTGAAAAAGGACGCACGCTTCCGTCTCGAACAGCGCGTCTCCTGGCGCACCCTGTTCCTGCAACTGGATCTCTTCCGCGATGCCTCGCCTTTCGTCACCGACCTGGCCGGCAAGCCCCTGGCAAAGAATCCCCTGAAAGACCTCAAGGTGCGCCAGGCCCTCTCCCGGGCCATCAACCGGGAGGCCCTCGCCGCCCGCACCCTGGACGGCCTCGGCGTGCCCGCCAGCCGCCTGGTGGCGCCGGGCATTCCCGGCCACGGCCAGCAGCCGGCGGCGGAGCCCTACGATCCCGAAGGGGCCAAACGCCTGCTGGCCGAAGCGGGCTACCCCCAGGGCTTTGCCCTGACCCTGCACGGCCCCAACAACCGCTACCTCAACGACGAGCAGATCCTGCAGACCCTGGCCCAGTTCTTCGGCCGCATCGGGGTCAAGACCAAGGTGGAAACCCTGCCCCTGGCCGCCTATTTCGGCCGTCTGCGCCATGCCGATTTCAGCGCCGCCCTGCTTGGCTGGGGCTCCCTCTCCGGCGACTTCGCCCTGCGCACCCTGCTCGGCACCCCGGACGAGAAGAGCGGCTGGGGCGCCTGGAACTGGGGCCGCTTCAGCGACGCCAGGATGGATGCGGACATCCGCAGCGCCCTGGCCAGCACCGACCCGGCCCGCCGCAGCCGTGCCGCCGAGACGGCCATGGATCAGGCCATGCAGCAATTGCCGGTGATCCCCCTGCACCATCAGGTCGCCACCTGGGCCCTGCGCGCCGGCCTCACCTACCCGGCCCGCATCGACGAATTCACCTTCGCCGCCCAGGTGCGGCCCCGCTAGGCCGGCAGGCACACCGAGCTGCCCCAACCCCGGACGAGACCCGCACCGTGACCTTCATCCTCCGCCGTCTGCTGCACGGGGCCTGGGTCCTGCTGGCGGTCTCCGCCCTGGTCTTCGCCGCCCTCTACGTGGTGGGCAACCCGGTGGAACTGCTGGTGGATCCCCAGGCCGACCCGGCGGACACGGCCCGCACCATCGCCGCCCTGGGCCTGGACCAGCCCCTCTGGCGCCAGTACCTGACCTTCCTCGGCAACGCCGCCCGGGGCGACCTGGGCACCTCCTTCATCCACGGCGTGCCGGCCCTCTCCCTGATTCTGGAACGCCTGCCGGCCACCCTGGAACTGGCCCTCAGCGCCCTCTTCCTGGCCCTGCTGCTCGGCATACCCCTGGGCCTGTGGGCCGGCCTCCGGCCGACCTCCCTCGCCGGCCGCCTCATCGGTGCCGCCTCCACTC
This sequence comes from Azospira sp. I09, assembly GCF_009177135.1. Classification (NCBI taxonomy): domain Bacteria; kingdom Pseudomonadati; phylum Pseudomonadota; class Betaproteobacteria; order Rhodocyclales; family Rhodocyclaceae; genus Azospira; species Azospira sp. I09. Next base: position 1,049,562 of record NZ_AP021844.1, read on the forward strand.
TGGGCTTCGCCCTGCCCGCCTTCTGGGTCGGGCTGATGCTGATCCTGGTCTTCGCCGTGCAACTGCAATGGCTGCCGCCGGGGGGCCGGGGCGAAACCCGGGAAGTGCTGGGCCTGTCCCTGTCGATTTTCACCCTGGACGGCTGGCAGCACCTGCTGCTGCCAGCCCTCAACCTGGCCCTCTACAAAGCCGCCCTGGTGGTGCGCCTAGTGCGGGCCGGCAGCAAGGAAGCCCTGGCCCAGGACTACGTGCGCTTCGCCCGGGCCAAGGGCCTGACGGAAAGCCGGGTGGTGACGGGCCATGTGCTGCCCAACACCCTCATTCCCGTGGTCACCGTGCTGGGCATGGAACTGGGGGCCCTGATCGCCTTCGCCGTGGTCACCGAGACGGTGTTCGGCTGGCCCGGCATGGGCAAGCTGCTGATGGACGCCATCAACGCCCTGGACCGCCCCGTGGTGGTGGCCTACCTGCTCTTCGCCGCCGCCCTTTTCGTGATCCTCAACCTGCTGGTGGAACTGCTCTACGGCTGGCTCGACCCCCGGGTGCGGGAGGGGCGGCAATGAGCGAGTCCCGTCCTGCTTGCACTTCCGCTGGCGGCGGCATTGCGGCCCGCATTCTGGCCCGCCTCGCGGGGTGCCGCTCAAGCACTTTCATCGCCCGCTTCGCCGCCAACCCCGCCGGCAAGCTGGCCCTGCTCCTGCTCGCCCTGACCCTGCTGGCTGCCTTCGCCGGCCCCTTCCTGGCGCCCCAGGACCCCTACGACCCGGCGGCCCTGGACATCCTGGACGCCCGCCTGCCCCCGGGCAGCGCCGCCGCAGCCGGCGGCACCTATCTCCTGGGCAGCGACGAACAGGGTCGGGATCTGCTCTCAGCCATGGTCTACGGCCTGCGCCTGAGCCTCCTGGTGGCGGGCGCCGGCACCGGCCTGGCCTGCCTCCTGGGGGCCGCCCTGGGCCTCACTGCCGGCTACTTCGGCGGCCGCTGGGAGCGGCTGGTGCTGGCCCTGGCCGACCTGCAGCTGTCCTTCCCCGCCCTGCTCATCGCCCTGGCCCTGCTGGCCCTCTCCGGCCCGGGCCTGGCCAAGGTGGCCCTGGCCCTGGCCGCCTCCCAGTGGGCCTATTTCGCCCGCAGCGCCCGGGCCGCCGCCCTGGTGGAATCGGGCAAGGACTACATGGCCGCCGCCCGCCTGCAGGGCCTCTCCCACGCCCGCCTGCTGTGGCGCCATCTGCTGCCCAACTGCCTGCCGCCCCTCTTGGTGATCCTGCCCCTGCAGCTGGCCGCCGCCATTTCCCTGGAAGCCACCCTCTCCTTCCTCGGCCTCGGCGCCCCGGCCACCGAGCCCTCCCTCGGCCGCCTCATCGCCAACGGCTTTGCCTACCTGCTCTCGGGCCAGTACTGGATCAGCCTCTATCCGGGGCTGCTACTGACCCTGGCGGTCACCGCCATCACCCTGGCCGCCGACCGGCTGGCTGCGGTGCTGGACCCGCGCCGGCAGGAGGGCTGACAATCGCCCCCTGCCCCAGGCCCCGCACACCAACCGCCTTCCAACCGATATCCGCCATGCGACTGATCGACCAACTGCAACGCCTCTACTGCCTGCCCCAACAGCGCGGCCACGTCCTGCCTCCGGGCGCGGCCGTCACCGCCCCGGCCCGCCGCCTTAACGCCGCCGACCTGGAACGGGGCCCGGCCGGCGAGGCCGCCATCGCCCTGCACCTGACCAGCCCGGAAGGCTACGCCCGGGCCCTGGTCATCGAATTTGCCCGCAGCACCCACTGGCCCCAGGCCGCCGCCCTCTACCAGGCCCTCACCGAGGAACTGGAACTACCGGCCCCGGCCGTGGCCGTCGGCGGCCCGGCGGGCTACCAGCTGTGGCTGTCCCTGGCCGAGCCCCAGCCCGTCGCCGCGCTGCAAGCCTTCCTCCAGGCCCTGGTACACAAGTATCTGGCCGACGTGCCCACCGCCGCCCGGCGCTGCTACCCGGGCGACGGTGGCGAGGGCAACGACTGCCCCCACCTGCCTCCGGCCCGGCTGGCCAACGAGGGCTGGAGCGCCTTCATCGACCCCACCATGGGCGCCATGTTCGCCGACGAGACCTGGCTGCCCATGGCCCCCAACGCCGACAAGCAGGCGGACATGCTGGCCGCCCTGAAAAGCATCAGCACCACGGATTTCCAGCGGGCCCTGGCGCAACTGCAGGCGGAGTCCGCCGCGGCCGTGGCTAACGAGCCGCTGGCCGAACCGCCCGCACAGCCAATAGCCAAGCCATTCTCCACGGCACCTGCCGCGACAGCCGCATCCCTGGCCGCTCCCAGCCTGGGCAGCCAGTTCAGCGATCCCCGGGACTTTCTCCTGGCGGTGATGAACGACGCCGGCGCCAGCACCGAGCAGCGCATCGAGGCGGCCAAGGCCCTGCTCCCCTATTTCCACGGACCCAAGCGCTGAACGGAGCCGCCGCGCCGGACGGCGCTCGCTTCTACCACCACTCTCCCACTACTCCCCCAACCACTTTCCATACCCTCCACTCCGCCGGAGCCAGCCATGAGCACCTTCACCAAAGTCACCCTGTATACCGATCACGACGGCTACGCCCGCTTCCGCGAGGAAGAAGTGCCCCTCAGCGAAGGCACGCCCCAGGCCATGCTCTCCGCCCTCACCCCGGCCAAGGCATGCCAGTTCCGCCAGAGCCCGGTGGGTTTCCGCAGCCAGTTCCACTGCACCACCGAAGAACAATGGCTGTTCGTGCTCGGCGGCGAAATGAAGATCGGCCTGCAGGACGGCAGCAGCCGCAACTTCAAGGCCGGCCAGCACTTCTACTCCGCCGACACCCTGCCCGCCGGCGCCACCTTCGATCCCAAGGTGCACGGCCACTGGAGCTGCCAGGTGGGCGACGAGCCCCTGGTGACCCTGTTCGTCAAGGTGTAAGGCCGACTCCCGGCAATCCCGTGGCGGCCGTGATGCCGCCGGTTGCAGACGCCAAAACGGCCGCAGCGATGCGGCCGTTTTCTTTTTGGGCGGCGGACTATACTGCCCGGACAGGTCGGCCCGGGCAGTCGCTTTTTTCCGCCCTCCTTCACCATAGCCATTGGCTATTTCGAATATTCGATTAATCAATTTTAATAATTACAGCCGATTCACTAGACTGCCTCATATCCGATCATCAACGGTTCACCCAAGGAGGAAAAAATGGCAAACGACACGAATCAAACCAAGCCCGCCGGCCAATGCCCGGTCATGCACGGTGCCCAGACCACCGCCGGCAGCCAGACCATGCAATGGTGGCCCAAGGCCCTGAACCTGGACATCCTGCACCAGCACGATGCCAAGACCAATCCCATGGGTGCCGGCTTCAACTACCGTGAAGAACTGAAAAAACTGGACGTGGCCGCCCTGAAGAACGACCTCAAGGCCCTCATGACCGACAGCCAGCCCTGGTGGCCGGCCGACTGGGGCCACTACGGCGGCCTCATGATCCGCATGGCCTGGCACTCCGCCGGCACCTACCGCATCGCCGACGGCCGGGGCGGCGCCGGCACCGGCAACCAGCGCTTCGCCCCCCTCAATTCCTGGCCCGACAACGCCAACCTGGACAAGGCCCGGCGCCTGCTGTGGCCGATCAAGAAAAAGTACGGCAACAAGATCAGCTGGGCCGACCTGATGATCCTGGCCGGCAACATGGCCTATGAATCCATGGGTCTCAAGACCTTCGGTTTCGCCTTCGGCCGGGAAGACATCTGGCATCCGGAAAAGGACATCTACTGGGGTTCCGAGAAGGAATGGCTGGCCCCCACCGGCGCCGAAGGCAGCCGCTATTCCGGCGAGCGGGACCTGGAAAACCCCCTGGCCGCCGTGATGATGGGCCTCATCTATGTGAATCCCGAAGGCGTGGACGGCAAGCCCGATCCCTTGAAGACCGCCCGGGACATGCGCACCACCTTTGCCCGCATGGCCATGAACGATGAAGAAACCGTGGCCCTCACCGCCGGCGGCCACACCGTCGGCAAGGCCCACGGCAACGGCAGCGCCGCCAACCTGGGCCCCGCCCCGGAAGGCGCCGAGCTGGAAGAACAGGGCCTGGGCTGGAACAACCACACCAGCCGCGGCATTGGCCGCGACACCGTGACCAGCGGCATCGAAGGCGCCTGGACCACCAACCCCACCCAGTGGGACAACGGCTACTTCAAGCTGCTGCTCGGCTACGACTGGTGGCTGCAGAAGTCCCCCGCCGGCGCCCACCAGTGGGAGCCCATCAACATCAAGGAAGAGGACATGCCGGTGGATGTGGAAGATCCCAGCATCCGCTGCAAGCCGATGATGACCGACGCCGACATGGCCCTCAAGTTCGACCCGGAATACCGCAAGATCGCCGAGCGCTTCCGCGACGACCAGGCCTATTTCTCCGAGACCTTCGCCCGGGCCTGGTTCAAGCTGACCCACCGGGACATGGGCCCCAAGGCCCGCTACTTCGGCCCCGACGTGCCCCAGGAAGACCTGATCTGGCAGGACCCCATCCCCGCCGGCCGCCGGGACTACGACGTGGCCGCGGTGAAGGCCAAGATCGCCGCCGCCGGCCTCTCCATCGGCGAAATGGTGGCCACCGCCTGGGACAGCGCCCGCACCTACCGGGGCTCCGACAAGCGGGGCGGCGCCAACGGCGCCCGCATCCGCCTGGCGCCGCAGAAGGACTGGGAAGGCAACGAACCGGCCCGCCTGGCCAAGGTGCTGGCGGTCTATGAAAAGATCGCCACTGAGACCGGCGCCAGCGTCGCCGACGTCATCGTCCTGGCCGGCAATGTGGGTGTGGAGCAGGCCGCCAAGGCCGCCGGCTTCCCGGTCGAAGTGCCCTTCGCCCCGGGCCGTGGCGACGCCACCCAGGGCATGACCGACGTGGAATCCTTCGAAGTGCTCGAACCCCTGGCCGACGGCTTCCGCAACTGGCAGAAGACCCACTACGTGGTGACGCCGGAAGAAATGATGCTCGACAAGGCTCAGCTGCTGCGCCTCACCGCCAGCGAGATGACCGTGTTGGTGGGCGGCCTGCGCGTCCTCGGCGCCAACCACGGTGGCAGCCGGCACGGCGTGTTCACCGAGCGGGTCGGCGTGCTCTCCAACGACTTCTTCGTCAATCTGACCGACATGGCCTACACCTGGAAACCCACGGGCCGCAACAGCTACGCCATCGTCGATCGCCACAGCGGTGCCACCAAGTTCACCGCCACCCGGGCCGACCTGGTCTTCGGCTCCAACTCGGTCCTGCGCGCCTACGCCGAGGTCTACGCCCAGGACGACAACCAGGAAAAGTTCGTGCGCGACTTCATCGCCGCCTGGACCAAGGTGATGAACGCCGACCGCTTCGATCTGAACTAAGGCACCAACCCCGCCGCCGCCCGCCTGGGTGGCCGGTGGGTCATCTACCCCAAGGCCCGGCGGCATCGCCCCGGGCCTTTTTCATGTGCAAGCGGTTGCAAGAATTGCCCGCATGACATTTAGCTGAACGACTGGCAAAATCAACGCGACATTGAATCAGTGTTGCGTATGGCCGCCATCTATCCCCTCGAATATTGCCGACGAGTTAACGGAAGCCTCCATCGGTCAGCATCCCAGGTTGCCGTGTTTTTCGGCTTATACGGCGTTCCACCGGCTTATATGGCAGTTTTGCCGTCCACTAATGAAATGGACTCCCCCACCCGCCCAGCGGGACACTGAAGGCATTGCAGCCAAAGTGCTGTGAGCTCGTGAAGGAGGTGTGCCATGAAGGTTGCTCGCGTTGGTCTGGATATCGCCAAGACAGTTTTCCAGGTCCATGGCGTGGATATGCAGGGCAAGACAGTGCTCAAGAAGACGCTTTCCCGCGGAGAAGTTCTCGCCTTTTTTGCCAATACGCCGGCCAGCCTGATTGGCATCGAGGCCTGTGCGGGGGCCCATTACTGGGCGCGTGAATTGATCAAACAGGGCCACGATGCCCGTCTGATGGCCGCCCAGTTCGTATCTCCCTACCGCAAGAGTGGCAAGAACGACGCCAACGATGCCGAAGCAATCTGTGAAGCCGTAGGTCGGCCGAACATGCGCTTTGTACCGGTCAAGTCGGAAGAGGCCCAAGCGGTGCTCGCCGTCCATCGGGTTCGAGCCCTGACTGTCTCTGAGCGAACCGCGCTGGTCAATCAAGTGCGTGGGCTATTGGGTGAATTCGGGATTGTGATCGGACAAGGTATCGCCCAGGCACGGCGACTGCTGGGCGAGATTGGCGCCGGTGGTCGTCAACTGCCACCCCTGGCCCGGGAAACCATTGGCGACCTGCACGACCGCCTACGCACACTCGACGAAAGAATTCTGGCTTACGATCGCAAGATATCGGCCTTGGCCAAGGCTTGCGAACCGGCGCGTCGGCTGATGGCCATTGAGGGCGTGGGCCCGGTGACTGCGACCGCGCTGGTCGCCAGCGTCGGCAATGCCAGCACCTTCAAGAGTGGCCGACAGTTTGCCGCCTGGCTGGGGCTGACGCCCCGGCAAAATTCCAGCGGCGGCAAGACGAAACTCGGTTCCATCAGCAAACGGGGCGATGTCACCCTGCGCACCTTGCTGATACACGGTACCCGCTCGGTATTGCGACTGACGACAGGCAGAACGGATCGAAAGAGCGTCTGGGCAGAAGCCCTCAAAGAGCGCAGTTGTACGAACGTGGCCGCGGTTGCACTGGCTGCCAAAAATGCACGTATCATTTGGGCAATGCTATCCCGTGGTACTGAATACCAGGTGGCAAGCTAAGGCTTGCTTTGATCCACCGATTGATCAGAACGATTCCCGCCTGAAGATTGCGAGCGAAATGAGTTGATGGGACAACGGTGCAGACCGACGTGGAACCAGCCTGATAACGTGTTTGGCCGCATCCAGGCCGCTCTACTAATGAGGCTTCCACGGAGCGAATGTCATCAGGGCCGATACCGACGGGTATCAAAGTAGGCCGGATAGATTCCTGCAGGCTGTTACCAAAGAACCAACCACTTGTTTCTTACTTGCAAATCGGGGGAGTCCATAGATTCACGTTGGGCCTCGCAATGACCACAACCGCCTCCCTGCCTGATTGGCTGATGCTTATGCGTCAGTGGCTGGAACAACGAATGGGAAACACCGGCATTACCTTGCCCTTTCTAGCTGGAGCCTTGGCGCTTAAGCGGGGTGAAAAGACTGTGTCCGCCGGTGAGCTTCGGTCATTGCTCGATCGAATGACATCGAACCCCATTCCGGGCCATTTCGTTGGTGTTCGAAGATGCGGAAGCATTCACGCGCCGGTGCTATCGTCTTTGCCGCTCAACGATCCGCTCATTCGGCAATGCGAGCTTTCTGCACCGGCCGGACAAGTTTCCTTTGCGTTCAGCCCAGACGCCATGTCTCCTTTTGGTGGCCTAGATTGCAACTGTGCCGCCGACTGCATTGAGAAGCTCGTTCAGTACAGCGCACCCTACACTGAGGCCGGCAATTTCTCGCGCGTCTACGACGAGCACACTAAAGGCTTCATCTATTCAACATTCCGCTTGAAGGAAGTTGAGTTCATCAGGAGCGTCTTGGGTGATTGACGCGCGCGGCCCAACCCATCACTCCACCGGACCTGCGCGAAAAGCCGCGCAGTCCGGTGAATTCAAACGTTAGGCGTCACAAAATACTCTCTACGCGATGCACCCCGACCTTCTTGCTTCCATTGAGCGTTTCCGAACAGAGATGGAGACCGTCGACGAGATGGCCCATGTCCTGCTCAAAGGCCACCTGCTTATCGAGGAGGGTCTGTCGGCTGTACTGGATCAGTACGTCTTCCATCGAGAGCATCTCGAGGAGGCACGCCTCACCTTCGCTCAAAAGGCCCACATCGCTCGGGCACTTTGCCTTCGTAAGAACACTCTTGGGGAGTGGGAGCTGGTTTTTGCAATCAACGCCCTCCGCAACAACCTGGCGCACAAATTGAATTCGCCTGAGCGCAGCAAGAGGCTAGCAAAGGTCAAAGATGTCTACTTCCGCGAGGCGGCGGGCTTTGAAAGAGTTGAAGAGGTCAAGAAGGAGTCTGATACGGTGGTGCTGTTCAACGCGTGTGCGCACTCCGCAGGTTTCTTGTCCACGTTTCTAGCTGACTCACGGGGTTTTCGCCAAATGGTGCATGCCATGGATCGGCAGCTCAACCCCAATTTGCCGCCGTTCGAGCTGTGAACAAGGCGACGCCTAACCCTTCCATCGAGGGGACGTCCAACATCAGGCTTTGCCTGCTGTCGGCCGCCCCTCATGTCAAACGTTAGCTCTACATTTCAAGCTCCCCGCCGATCCAAACTTACCAGTTCTGCCTAAGGCAGTTAGCCCCCGCTTTACCATTCGTCACAACCTCCATCTCCCCTAATGAAATGGACTCCCCCACCCGCCCAGCGGGACACTGAAGGCATTGCAGCCAAAGTGCTGTGAGCTCGTGAAGGAGGTGTGCCATGAAGGTTGCTCGCGTTGGTCTGGATATCGCCAAGACAGTTTTCCAGGTCCATGGCGTGGATATGCAGGGCAAGACAGTGCTCAAGAAGACGCTTTCCCGCGGAGAAGTTCTCGCCTTTTTTGCCAATACGCCGGCCAGCCTGATTGGCATCGAGGCCTGTGCGGGGGCCCATTACTGGGCGCGTGAATTGATCAAACAGGGCCACGATGCCCGTCTGATGGCCGCCCAGTTCGTATCTCCCTACCGCAAGAGTGGCAAGAACGACGCCAACGATGCCGAAGCAATCTGTGAAGCCGTAGGTCGGCCGAACATGCGCTTTGTACCGGTCAAGTCGGAAGAGGCCCAAGCGGTGCTCGCCGTCCATCGGGTTCGAGCCCTGACTGTCTCTGAGCGAACCGCGCTGGTCAATCAAGTGCGTGGGCTATTGGGTGAATTCGGGATTGTGATCGGACAAGGTATCGCCCAGGCACGGCGACTGCTGGGCGAGATTGGCGCCGGTGGTCGTCAACTGCCACCCCTGGCCCGGGAAACCATTGGCGACCTGCACGACCGCCTACGCACACTCGACGAAAGAATTCTGGCTTACGATCGCAAGATATCGGCCTTGGCCAAGGCTTGCGAACCGGCGCGTCGGCTGATGGCCATTGAGGGCGTGGGCCCGGTGACTGCGACCGCGCTGGTCGCCAGCGTCGGCAATGCCAGCACCTTCAAGAGTGGCCGACAGTTTGCCGCCTGGCTGGGGCTGACGCCCCGGCAAAATTCCAGCGGCGGCAAGACGAAACTCGGTTCCATCAGCAAACGGGGCGATGTCACCCTGCGCACCTTGCTGATACACGGTACCCGCTCGGTATTGCGACTGACGACAGGCAGAACGGATCGAAAGAGCGTCTGGGCAGAAGCCCTCAAAGAGCGCAGTTGTACGAACGTGGCCGCGGTTGCACTGGCTGCCAAAAATGCACGTATCATTTGGGCAATGCTATCCCGTGGTACTGAATACCAGGTGGCAAGCTAAGGCTTGCTTTGATCCACCGATTGATCAGAACGATTCCCGCCTGAAGATTGCGAGCGAAATGAGTTGATGGGACAACGGTGCAGACCGACGTGGAACCAGCCTGATAACGTGTTTGGCCGCATCCAGGCCGCTCTACTAATGAGGCTTCCACGGAGCGAATGTCATCAGGGCCGATACCGACGGGTATCAAAGTAGGCCGGATAGATTCCTGCAGGCTGTTACCAAAGAACCAACCACTTGTTTCTTACTTGCAAATCGGGGGAGTCCATAGATTTTCGTTAGCATGTCGGGCACGCTCTCCTGACGCCCCGCCATGCCTGCCTTTCTCCGCGCCCTCAATTCCCGCAATTACCGGCTCTATTTCGTCGGCCAGCTGATCTCCCTGGCGGGAACCTGGATGCAGCAGATCGCCATGGCCTGGCTGGCCTACCGGCTTTCCAATTCGGCTTTCGTGCTGGGCAGCGTGGGCTTTGCCAGCCAGATTCCCATCCTCTTTTTCTCCGCCTTCGCCGGGGTGTGGAGCGACCGGGTGGACCGGCGGCGCCTGCTTCTGCTGAGCCAGAGCCTTTCCATGGTGCAGGCCCTGGTGCTGGCGGTGCTGGCCTGGATGGAGTGGATCACGCCGGGGCTGCTGATTTTCATGGCCCTCTGCCTGGGCTGCATCAATGCCCTGGACGTGCCGGCGCGGCAGGCCATCGCGGTGCAGCTGGTGGACGACAAGGAGGATCTGCCCAACGCCATCGCCCTCAATTCCTTCCTCATGAACGCAGCCCGCTTCGTCGGCCCGGCCCTGGCGGGGTATCTGGTGGTGCTGATGGGGGAGGCGGTGTGCTTCCTGCTCAATGCCCTTTCCTACCTGGCGGTGCTGCTGGCTCTCTCGGCCATCCGCCTGCCGGCCCAGGGCCCCAGTCGGCCGGCGCCGGCCCTGGATGCGCTGAAGGAAGGCATCCGCTATGTGCGCGGGCATGGCCCGATCCGGCGCTCCCTGCTGCTGGTCTCCTGCATCAGCTTCCTGGCCACGCCCTATGCGGTGATGATGCCCCTCTTCGCCAGGGAGATTTTCGGCGGCGATGCGGGCACCTTCGGCCTGCTCATGGGCTGCGCCGGCGCCGGTTCCCTGGTGGCCAGCTTCTTCCTCGCCAGCCGCCGCGATACGGGCGGCCTGGAGGGCAAGGTGGCCCTGGCCGCCCCGGCAGTGGGAGCCGCCCTCACCTGCTTCGCTCTCAGCCCCTCCCAGCAGGTGGCCTACCCCATCATCATGAGCATCGGCTTTTGCGTCATCATCACCATCGCCGGCAGCAACACCCTGATCCAGACCCGGGTGAACAACGCCTACCGGGGCCGGGTCATGGCCATCTTCTCCATGGCCTTCCTCGGCATCGCGCCCCTGGGCAGCTTCATCGTCGGCAGCGTCGCCCATCAGGTGGGCATCCGCCCCACCCTGGCGGCCTGCGGCCTGCTGACCCTGGCGGCGGGGCTGGTATACCGCCGCCTGACCCGGGCCGCCTCAGCCCAGGAGCCAGTTGAGCAGGCCGCCGCCGAGCACCAGATGGACAAAGAGGGCGGCGCCCAGCAGCAGCGGCCGTAGGCCGGCCCGGCCCATGCGGGCCAGGGTGGTCTCCAGGCCCAGGGCAGCCATGGCAGCCGTCAGCAGCACCATGCCGCACTGGCGCAGGGCCGCCACCCCCCCTTCGGGCAGCAGTTGCAGGGAATTGACCCCGGCCAGCAGAATGAAGGCCACGGCAAACCAGGGCACCGCCACCGGGCTGCGACAGGAAGCACCCTCCGCCTCGGCCCCGCCCCGCCGCGCCAGATAGGCGCCGAGCAGGAGCAGGAAGGGCACCAGCAACAGCACCCGGATCATCTTCACCACCACCGCGCCACGGGCCACCTCCGGCCCCAGGGCATCGCCGATGGCCACCACTTGGGCCACTTCATGCACGGTGGAGCCGACGTAGCGGCCGAAGTCCAGATGCTGGGGGCCGATCCAGGCATACAGCAGGGGATAGAGGCCCATGGCCAGGGTGCCGAAGAGCACCACCGTGCCCACCGCCACCGCCGTCTTTTCCGCCGTGCGGGCTTCGTCCAGGCGCAGCACGGGCACCGTCGCCACCACCGCCGCGGCGCCGCAGATGGCGCTGCCGGCGGCGGTGAGCAGGGCCGTCTCCCGGTCCAGGCCGAGCAGGCGGATGCCGATGAAACAGCCCAGGGCCAGAGTGGAAGCCACCAGCAACACGTCCGCCAGCAGGCCGGCACTGCCCACGGCGACGATCTGCTGCCAGGAAAGGTTGAAGCCGTAGAGGGCCACCCCGGCCCGCAGCAGGTTGCGCTGGGCCAGCCCCAGGCCGGCGCGGCGGGCACCCTGGGCCAGGGCCGGCCAGCCGTTGCCAAGCACGGCACCGATGAGGATGGCCAGGGTCAGGGAACTGGCGCCGTAGCGCACCAGGCCGGCGCCCTGGGCCAGTCCCAGGGCCGCCACGCTGATGGCGGCCGCCAGGGCCAGGCCGGGAATCCACTGTCTCCACTGCCGCAGGTTTGCCATGGGTTTCTTTCACGAAAACGAACCTGGCGAACATTAGCCTCCGCTCATACAATAGGTAAAACCGATAATTCTTATTCAACACATCAGCCAAGCCGATGAAAATCACCCTGCGCCAACTGGAAGTCTTCGCCGCCGTGGCCAGCCACGGTCACGTCACCCGGGCCGCCGAGGCGGTGGCCCTGACCCAGTCCGCCGCCAGCATGGCCCTGGCGGACCTGGAGCGGCAGCTCTCGGTGCAGCTCTTCGACCGGGTGGGACGCCAGCTGCTGCTCAACGAGGCGGGCCGGCAGCTGCTGCCCCGGGCCCAGCAGGTGCTGGATCAGGTGCGGGAGATCGAGGCCGGTGCCGCCGGGTCCGCCGCCTTCGACCTGCACCTGGGGGCCAGCCTGACCATCGGCAACCACCTGCTGCCGCCCCTGGTGGCGGAACTGCAGCGGCGCCATCCCCAGGGCCGGGTGCGCCTCTCCCTGCACAACACGGAACAGGTACGGGCCGACCTGCTGGCCTTCCGCATCGACCTGGGCTTCGTCGAAGGGCCGGTGCAGGAGCCCCGCCTGCGGCGCTTTTCCTGGCGCCCGGACCGGCTCCAGGTCTTTGCCCCGGCGGGCCATCCCCTGGCCGGCGGCACCGCCACGCCGGCGGACCTGGCCGGGGCCGGCTGGGTGCTGCGGGAGCGGGGCTCGGGCACCCGGGAGGTGTTCGACCGGGCCCTGGCCAACGCCACCCTGACGCCCCGGGTGGCCCTGGAACTGGAACAGCCGGAGGCCATCCGCCAGTGCGTGCGGGCCGGCCTGGGCCTGGGCTGCCTTTCCCGCCTGGAGCTGGAGGATGCCTTCCAGGCCGGCTGGCTGGCCCCGGTGGCGGCCCCTTTCCTCAACCTGGAGCGGGACCTGCAGGTGCTGGTCCATGCCGAGCGGCACCTGAGTCCCGGGCTCCTGGCGGTGCTGGCCCTGTGCGGCATCGAGATTTGACCCGCATCAGAAAACCGGCGGCGCCAAGGCCTATGATGGAGACATCGTCCATCCATTGAGGAGAAGCGTCATGGCCCAGATGATGAAAGCCGCCGTCGTCCACGAATTCGGCAAGCCCCTGGTAATCGAGGAAGTGCCCGTGCCCGAGGTGCCGCCCGGGCAGGTGCTGGTCAAGGTGGTGGCCTCCGGGGTCTGCCACACCGACCTCCACGCCGCCGACGGCGACTGGCCGGTGAAGCCTTCCCTGCCCTTCATTCCCGGCCATGAGGGCGTCGGCTACGTGGCCGCCGTCGGCACCGGCGTCACCCACGTCAAGGAAGGGGACCGGGTCGGCGTCCCCTGGCTGCACACTGCCTGCGGCCATTGCGAACACTGCATCACCGGCTGGGAAACCCTCTGCGATTCCCAGCAGATGACCGGCTACACGGTGAACGGCGGCTATGCCGAATACGTGCTGGCCGATCCGGGCTATGTCGGCAAGCTGCCCGACACCCTGGAATTCGCCCCCGCCGCCCCGGTGCTGTGCGCCGGCGTCACGGTGTACAAGGGGCTCAAGGTGCTCGAATGCAAGCCCGGCGATTGGGTCGCCATCTCCGGCATCGGCGGCCTCGGCCACATGGCGGTGCAGTACGCCAAGGCCATGGGCTTCCACGTCATCGCCGTCGATGTGGCGGACGAAAAGCTGGCCCTGGCCAAGACCCTGGGCGCCGACGTCACCCTCAACGCCGCCCAGGTGGACCCGGTGGCGGAAATCCAGAAGCAGATCAAGGGCGCCCACGGCATCCTGGTCACCGCCGTCTCCCGCAGTGCCTTCAGCCAGGCCCTGGGCATGCTGCACAAGCGCGGCACAATGTCCCTGGTGGGCCTGCCCCCCGGCGACTTCGGCCTGCCCATTTTCGACGTGGTGCTCAACGCCAAGACCGTGCGCGGCTCCATCGTCGGCACCCGCAAGGACCTGGAAGAAGCCCTGGCCTTTGCCGGCGAGGGCAAGGTGAAGACCCACTACAGCACCGACCGGATCGAGAACATCAACGACATCTTCGGCCGCATGAAGGCCGGCCACATCGACGGCCGCATCGTGCTCAACATCTAGCCGCGCCAGTACCAGGGCAACGGCTGCCAGGCCGGCTCCCCGGAGCCGGCCTTTTTCATGACCGCCCGGGCCGCCCTAGGCGCCTTTCGTTGCCTCCGCCGCCCGCGCCTCCTCGGCCCGGTGGATGAGGCGCTTGCGCCGCTGCACCAGGTTCTGCAGCTGGGTCAGGCCGTAGAGCAGGGCCTCGGCGGTGGGCGGGCAGCCGGGGATGTAGATGTCCACCGGGATGATGCGGTCGCAGCCCCGCACCACGGAGTAGGAGTAGTGGTAGAAGCCGCCGCCGTTGGCGCAGGAGCCCATGGAGATGACGTAGCGGGGCTCGGCCATCTGGTCATAGAGCTTGCGCAGAGCCGGGGCCATCTTGTTGGTGACGGTGCCGGCGACGATCATCAGGTCCGCCTGGCGCGGGCTGGCCCGGGGCATCATGCCGAAGCGGTCCATGTCGTAGCGGGAGGTGGCGGCGTGGATCATTTCCACGGCGCAGCAGGCCAGGCCGAAACTGAGATACCAGAGGCTGTTGCTGCGCACCGCTTCGGTCAGGGTGTCGACCTGGGTCAGCAGATAGCCGTCGCCGTACAGGGTGGGAGCGTGTTGCACCGTCTTCTCCAGACAAGGGAAACGGTGGCCAGTCTAGGCGGGAGAAAAGAGTCCGGCTTGTACGGAGTCGACATCGTCGGGCAGGAAGAGGTCGCGGAAGTCCCGCTGCCCGAGGCGATACCACCAGTATCCGGGAGCCCCATCGGCGACGGCGCGCAGCAGCTCCCCGGGGGAGGCGCCGACCATGTCCCGGTAATCCCGGTCCATATGGGCCTGGTCGTAGTAGCCGAAGTCCTGGGCGATGCGGGTCAATTCGCCCCGCCGTGGCGGCTGGGCCTGGAGACGGGCCAGAGAGAAGCCGAAGCGGGCCACCCGCCGCAGCTCCCGCAGATTGGCGCCGTAACCGTGGGCCACTCGCCGTTCCAGCTGGCGCAGGCCGATGCCCAGATTGGCGGCGATCTGGCCGGCGGGGGAAAACAGGTGGGTGGAGGCGCCCAGCAGGTCGGCCAGCCGCGCCGGGTCGCGCCGCGGACGCAGGCAGCGGCGCAGCAGGCCCTGCACCGCCGCGACCCAGTCGGCCGGGGAGTCGCTGGCATCCACCGTTTCCAGCATCTGTCGCACCAGCAGGGGCGGCAGCACTTCATCCAGGGGCACGATGCGGTCCCGCAGCTCGCCGACGCCGGGCCCCAGGGCTTCGGCCATGACGCCGGGGCGGAACATGACGGAAAGGAAGACGCTGCCCGGCGCCGCCCGGGACTCCCGGGGGCCCAGATAGGGCCCCGTCAGGCTGGCACGGGGCACGGCCCGGCAGCTGCCGTCGGCCAGGGGCTGCGCCGCACCGCCCCGGGCGAACAGCAGCAGGCCGGGGCTGAGGGCCGAGGGCAGACGGGAGAGACAGCCGTCCAGGGGCATCACCAGGATGTGGTAGATCCAGGGAGCCAGTTCCGGATGGGGCGCCACCACCAGGGGCATAACCATGGGCCGAACCTTCATGCAAAGAGAATTGCCCGCCAGTCTAGCGCAGCCGCCGGCCGATGAAAAAAGTGGCACCGGGAATAGCCGGCCGGGACCGGCCCCGGCCGTGCCTGTCAGCGGCACCGCCTCCAGGCATGGCCACCTTGCCGGCCACCCCACGGCACCACCTGGAGAGGCTTATCTGGCGCGGCTTCTGGCGGTGCAATGGGCCGTAGGGCCGCGGGGACGGCCTCAGGGGGCCGGCTGGGGGTGGGGCATGGGCCGCACGGCGTGGCGCGGTCTGGCGGGGCGGAACGAGAGGGCGGCCGGCCGGTTCCCCCACACCGCATCGGCCCACAGCCGGGTGAAGATGCAACGGGCTTCTTCGATCATCCGGGTCATGGCTGGCTCCTTCACGGTGGTGGCATCAAACGTGAATCCACCTTAGCAAGGGGCGGCGGCGCAAGCCAATTGAATCGGGAAATAGTCCTTATAGCCGGCCTGCATCGCCGGCCTGTGGGCCTGCCCACGCCCCCTGAAGGAGGGAAAGCACGATCCACCGGCCCTGGCGGCCCACGGCGCTCAGGCCCCCGGCCGGTCCCGGGAGGGAAGGCGCCACAGCCACAGGCACATGAAAAGGCCGAACGCGGCCAGGCCGGCCTGGGCCCAGGGATTTTTCACCACCAGCAGGATGGAGGTGGAAAAGGTCAGGGCCATCAGCAGCACTCCGGCCCGCTTGGCCCGGTAGGGAATGGCCCGGTGCCGCCGCCATTCCAGGATGGGCGGGCCGAACAGGCGATGGCCGGTGAGCCAGCGGTAGAAACGCAGGGACGCCCGGGCGTAGCAGGCGGCGGCCAGCAGCATGAAGGGCGTGGTCGGCAGCAGGGGCAGGAACAGGCCCACCACCCCCAGCACGACGCACAGGCTGCCGGCGGCGATGAGCAGGCCCCGCACCAGGGGCGAGGCATGTTCCACCACCTCGGCGGCGGCCTGCAGTTCCGCCGGGGTAACCGCACCCTCTGCCGCCAGGGGCTCCATCCCCTGCCCCGGATCGCCCATGGGCTCAGGCCTCCCCTGCCCCGCGCTCCCCGTGGCCGGCCACGTCTTCCACCGGTTCCTTGCCCGGCTTGGGCTTGGCCGGGCTTTCCTTGGCCTTGCTCCTGCGCGGGGCCTTGGGCTTTTCCGGCGGCCCGTGGCGCTGCTGGGCCAGTTCCATGAGCTGGGTGGCCACCTTGCCGCTGACGCTGCCCGGGGCCACCTCACCCTTGGCATCGGGAGTTCCCGCCGGCAGGCCGGTGAGCAGGGCCATGGCCTCATCCACATGGCGCACGGCGAAGACGTGGAAGTCGCCGCGGCGCACCGCCGCCACCACGTCGGCCCGCAGCATGAGGTGGGAGACGTTGGCGGCGGGAATGATCACCCCCTGCTTGCCGGTCAGGCCCCGGGCCTGGCAGATGTCGAAGAAGCCTTCGATCTTTTCATTGACGGCGCCGATGGGCTGGACCTGGCCCAGCTGGTTGAGGGAGCCGGTCATGGCCAGGGACTGGTGCAGGGGCAGCATGCCGATGGCCGACAGCAGGGCGCACAGCTCGGCCAGGGAGGCGCTGTCCCCGTCCACCTCGCCGTAGGACTGCTCGAAGACCAGGCTGGCATTGACCGAGAGGGGCACCAGGCGGCCGAAGCGGTTGGAGAGGAAGCCGGAGAGGATGAGCATGCCCTTGCTGTGCAGGGGGCCGCCCAGTTCCGTCTCCCGTTCAATGTCCATGACGTCGCCGTCGCCCATGCGCACCGCGGCAGTGACCCGCATGGGGTGGGCAAAGGTCAGCTCGCCCATGTCGATGGCGGCAAGGCCGTTGATCTGCCCGATTTCCATACCCTCGGTGGCGATCATGAATTCGCCGTTGAGGATGGCCTCCTGCTGCCGCTCCCGTACCCGGTCGGCGCGCCGCACCTGGGCCGCCAGGGCCCGCTCCAGATGCTGGCGGTCGATGTCGGGGGCGCCGTCCTTCTCCGCCATCCAGTCCGCCTCCCGCAGCAGGTCGGCCAGCACCCGGGTGCGGGTGGTGAGCTTGCGCGAATCCTCGGCCAGGCGGGCCGCCCGTTCGATGGTCCAGGCCGTGGCAGCCCGGGTCAGGGCCCGCAACTGGTCGCGGCGGGCCAGGGTGGCCAGCAGGCGGGCGTAGAGCAGCGCATTCTCCGGACCCCGCACCACGTCGTTTTCCAGGTCCGCCGCCACCTTGAACAGGGCGCCAAATTCCGGGTCCATTTCCGAGAGCAGGTAGTAGGTGTTGCGATCGCCCACCAGCACCACCTTCACGTCCAGGGGCATGGGCTCCGGCTCGAGCTGCTGGGTGCTCTGCAGGCCGAAGAGGTCCTCCGGCGATTCCAGGCGCAGGCGCTCGGCCTGCAGGGCCCGCTTGAGTCCTTCCCAGGCGTAGGGCTGGGTCAGCAGCTTGCCCGCATCCAGCACCAGGGCGCCGCCATTGGCCCGGTGCAGGGCGCCGGCCCGGATCAGGGTGAAGTTGGAAACCCACATGCCCATGTGGGCGGTGTGTTCCACCCGGCCCAGCAGGTTCTGGAAGGTGGGCAGGCTCTCGCACACCACCGGCCGGCCGCTGGTGCCGCTGTTGTCCACCAGCAGATTGACCAGGTAGCGCTGCAGGGAAATGCTGCCGGAGAAGAGCAGGGTTTCCATCTCCCCCTCGCCCTTCTGGGATTCCCGCAGGTTGTCGCCGGTTTCCACCACGTCGTGCAGCACCGCGTCGAGGAAGGCGCTCACCTCCGCGAGGTCGGCATAGGCGGGCTTGAGTTCTTCGATCTCGTGGCCCACAGCCAGGCGCAGGGCCTCCCGGGAGATGTCCTTGACCTTGGCCTGCAGCTCCCGCTGCCAGCGGGGGAACTGGCTGACCAGGTCCTGCAGGCGCGGCTCGTAGGATTCGATGATGGCGTCCAGCTCCTCCTGGCGCTCCTTGGGCAGGGCGTCGTACTCCTCCTCGCTCATGGTCTCGTCCTCGCTCTTGGCGGGAACGAAAGTGAAGCCTTCCTCGGTGGACAGCAGGGCCACGCCCTTGCTCATGGCCTCCCGGCCAAGAGTACGCAGGGCCGTGTCCTCCCGCTTCTTGGCCTCGCTTTCCAGGGCATTGAGGCGGCGCCGGTAGTCGTCGCTCTCGAAGGCTGCGGTGAGGGCCGGGGCCAGGCCCGAGACGAAGTTCTGCATGTCCTCCCGCAGCTTGCTGCCGCGGCCAGCGGGCAGCCTCAGCAGGCGCGGCCGGGTCGGCTCCTGGAAGTTGTGCACATAGCACCAGTCCCAGGCGGCATCGCCGTTGCCGCGATGGCGGAACTGGGTGTCCAGCACCCGATGCACCAGGGCGTGGCGGCCGCTGCCCGGCTCGCCGAGGACGAACAGGTTGTAGCCGTGGCGGGGAATGTCGAGACCGAAGCTCAAGGCCTCCACCGCCCGGGGGTGGGCGAATTCCTCGGCCAGATCGTCCAGTTCGGCGGTGGTGGCGAATTCCAGCAGGCTCTCGGGACAGGGCGTGAACAGGCGCTCCGGAGGCAGGCGGCAGGGATGTTGGCGAAAATCGGTCATGTTCTTCTTGGTTGTTGTGTTCCGCCGCCGGGGCTGCGGAAAAAAGGAAAACCGGGACTACTTGATCTCTTCCACCAGCAGCCAGACGGTCCGGTTGTCGCGCACGTCCTGGGTGGACAGGGTGCTGTTGGCCCGATCGCGTCCGCTCGATTCCTGGCCCATGCCGCCGAGGGCGATCCACTCGCCCAGGCGGCCGGAGACGGTGGTGCTGAGGCGCTGGATATTGGCGCTGCCGGGGCCGTAGCTGCCCGGGGTGTCGTTCTGGGGGCTGATTTCCAGGGTCACCCGATCCCCCGCCAGGTGGGGCTCGGCATAGAATCCCTGGCCCAGGTCCCGGTACACCGTGCTCTCGGTCACCACCACGCCGTTGGGACCGAGCACGGCCTGGCGCAGGGGCACGGGCACGGACTGGCCCATCTGGATGAAGGCCCGGCCCCCTTCCATCACCTGCACCATCTGCCCGGCGGAACTGCTGCGGGTGCTGCGGGTGTCCACGATCTCCGTGGTCACGCTAGAGCCGCCCCGCTGGATCTGCACGCTGCCGCCGCTACGGCCGAGGCTGCCGCTGCCGTTGAGGGTGCCGGCGGCACCGGGGGACTGGATGATGCGTACATTGCCGCCCAGGCCCACGTTGCCGGAGACGCCCACGTCCCGACCCCGGCTATCCAGGTCCCGGTTCTGGGTGACCCGGATGCGCAGCATGCGCGGCGGCGTGTCGATGGAGGCCAGCACCTGCTTCAGCTGCTCCCGGTTGCGCCGGCTGCCCTTGATGATGAGCTGGTTGTTCATGCCCGACACCGCGCCGCCCGGTTCCACCAGGGGCTGCAGTACCGGCAGCACCTGGTCCACGGTGCGGCTCTTGAGGGGCACGATCTCCACTTCCTGCTGGGCCCAGGCCATGGAAAACATCCCCAGGAACAGGCCCAGGGCGAGCAACGGAACCAGCAGCAGACGCTTCACGGCAGACCTCCAATGATCGGCACGGCAGGAAAGGGGCGGCACCAGTGTCGCCCCGCCCTTCCGAAAACTCAAGCCAGATGGGGCAAGGCCAGGTAGTCCCGGGAACGCATTTCCACTAGGCGGCTGACGGTGCGGAAAAACTCGCCGGCGTGGGTGCCCTCGGTGTACAGCCCTTCCGGCTCGCACTCGGCGGTGGCAATGAATTTGACCTTGGCGTCGTAGAAGATATCCACCAGCCAGGTGAAGCGCCGGGCCATGTCGCGCTGGGTGGAATTCATGCGGGGCAGACGGGAGACCAGCACCGTGTGATAGGCCCGGGCCAGCTCCAGGTAATCGTTCTGGGAACGGGGACCGTCGCACAGGGCCTGGAAGTCGAACCACACCACCCCGGCGGAACGGCGCAGCACCGGAATCTCCCGGCCCAGCACCTCGATGCTGCCGCCGGCCTGCCCTTCCCCGCCGGCCAGCTCCCGGAAGTAGTCGGCCATCTTGGCTTCCGCCGCGTCGTCGGCCGGATAGTGGTAGATCTCCACCTGCTCCAGGGTACGCAGGCGGTAGTCGATGCCCGCCTCCACCTGCACCACGTCCAACTGCTGCTTGAGCAAGGCGATGGTGGGCAGGAAGTTCTGCCGCTGCAGGCCGTTGGGGTAGAGGTTCTCCGGCGGGTAGTTGGAGGTCATCACCAGCACCACCCCCTTGGCAAAGAGCTTCTCCAGCAGCCGCCCCAGGATCATGGCATCGGCGATGTCGGAAACGTGGAACTCGTCGAAGCACAGCACCCGGGTCTCGGCAGCAATGCGCCCGGCCAGGATGGCCAGGGGATCGGTCTCACCCTTGAGGCTTTCCAGGTCCTTGTGCACCTGCTGCATGAAGCCGTGGAAGTGAATGCGCTTCTTGCGCTTGTAGGGCACGGAATCGTAGAAGCAGTCCATGAGGAAGCTCTTGCCCCGCCCCACCCCACCCCAGAAATAGACGCCCCGGGGCACTTCCAGGCGGGAATTGAACATCTTGTAGAGCTTGTTGCGCCGCGCCGCCTTGAAGGCCACCAGCTCGTAATAGAGCTTCTGCAGCCGCTCGGCTGCCGCCTTCTGGGCCGCATCGGCAGTGAATCCACGGGAGGCCAGCAGGGCCTCATAGGCATCGAGCATGCCGCGCTCGGGAACATTGAGAGTACGGTGGGGCATGGGGAATCCGTCGGGAGCACCTCGGGGGGTGCGATGTTGTTGTGGCGCCTGGCAGCCTGAAAGGAGCGGCGCAGAAAGGAGGCTATTTTAAAACATCAGCCGGGGACGGCCCAGCGTTGGCGAGAAAGATCATCTAACCGTCAGAAGCAGCCGTTGATTTGGGAGCAGAAGCGCGCATTTCGCGCCGAAGCGGACGCCCAGTGTTCTCGAACTGCTCGGTCGGTTTATGCTCCAGAATGAGAGTTCTAAATCGTCCAGAAATTAGAGTGTATTCAATGCAACCAATACCTTTAACAAAAAGGTTCCCCCCAGTACCTCTCGCAGAATTGCTTGAAGGCATCGCCAACTTCAAAACAGCGAGCCTCCATGCAAAGCAAAGCTTCATTGATCGTGTCGTTGCAGCGCATCCAATGCTATCTGTTGATTGGGGGCCGGGGTGGCATTTTCGGCGAGCCAGAAAACTTGAGGACGGAGATACCCTTCCAGAATCAGTGGACGACTTGATCTGGCGAAAAAACAAAACTCCGGTAATGCAGCGAGCCAATCCAGAGGGATTTCAGGTTCTCTATGTGGCTGACAAACAAGAAACCGCCTTTAAAGAAGTGCATGTGGAAGACTCGGATGTTGTACTGACCGAGTTTTCGATCAGGGATGGACTCAAAGCACGAATCGCCCCAATTGGAGAAATATTCCATGTCCAACGATGTGGTCGCGGGAACCTCCTAAAGGGCGATTGCGCTAAAAAAATCAGTCAAATTCTGAATAACGAGGGTGATGCAAATGCTAAGTCCATTGTTATCGCAGACGCATTCCTGCATCACTGCCTGACAGATGGGGCTGATGATTACTACGTTTCGTCCTACGCAGCAAAGGCAATTTTTACAAAGCTTCCGGAAGTTTCGGTTGTTGGATTTCCCAGCAGTCAGCAGTCAGGTGCAGTTAATTTTGCAATTCGCGGTGATCACCTATGGGAGCAGTGGGGCATCGTTTCCGTTAAGGTGGGACGTGCGAAGCACTTGGCATTCGGACTCTACAACTACACCAATCAAAGCCATGTAACTGGGATTTTTGCATCTGGGAAGCTGCAGTGGGGAGACAGGCATGAAGGGATCACGATATTGTTAAGCCCACCATGGACTAAAACCTAATCAATTAATGGAGAGCAGCAGTTGACCATGATTAACACCACTTGCTAACGGTCCGCTTCAGCTGAAAAGCTGCCTTACAGCAGCTGCCGAATAAACCATCCCTTCAGATCGTTAGCAGTCCCCAGAAAAAGAAAAAGGCGAGGAGTAATCCTCGCCTTTTTGTCTGCACCGGGCCGCAGCCCGAATGCTTTCCGCTTAGAAGTGCAGCGGGCGCTTGTCGCAGGCCAGGGCGGCTTCGTGCACTGCTTCCGACAGGGTCGGGTGGGCGTGGCAGATGCGGGCCAGGTCTTCGGAGGCGCCGCCAAACTCCATGGTCACCACGGCTTCGGCGATCAATTCGGAGGCATTGGGGCCGATGATGTGCACGCCCAGGATGCGGTCGGTCTTGGCGCAGGCCAGCATCTTGACGAAGCCGGTGGGGTCGCCCATGCCCAGGGCCCGGCCGTTGGCCAGGAAGGGGATCTTGCCGACCTTGTAGGCCACGCCGTCAGTCTTGAGCTGCTGTTCGGTCTTGCCGACCCAGGCGATCTCGGGGCTGGTGTAGATGACCCAGGGGATGGTGTCGAAGTTGCAGTGACCGGCCTGGCCGGCCATCAGTTCGGCAACCATGACGGCCTCTTCCATGGCCTTGTGGGCCAGCATGGGGCCGGACACCACGTCGCCCACAGCCCAGACGCCGGGCAGGTTGGTGCGGCAGTGGCCGTCCACTTCGATCTGGCCGCGCTCGTTGAGCTTGAGGCCGATCTTTTCGGCGTTGAGGCCGTCGGTGTTGGGCACGCGGCCGACGGAGACGATCAGGCGCTCCGCATCCAGCTTCTGTTCCTTGCCGTCCTTGTCGGTGTAGGCGATGGAAACGCCCTTCTTGCTGACCTTGGTCTCGCCCAGCTTGACGCCCATCTGGATGTTGAGGCCCTGCTTGGTGAACAGCTTGAGGGCTTCCTTGGCCACGTCCTGGTCGGCGGCGGCGAGGAAATCGGGAGAGGCTTCCAGGATGGTCACTTCGGAACCCAGACGACGCCACACGGAGCCCATTTCCAGGCCGATGACGCCGGCGCCGATGATGGCCAGCTTCTTGGGCACGGACTGTTGTTCCAGGGCGCCTTCGTTATCCAGCACGATTTTCTGGTCCACGGCGATGCCGGGCAGATGACGGGCCTTGGAACCGGTGGCGACGATGACCTGCTTGGCCTCGACGACTTCGTCGCCGACCTTGACCTGCCAACCGGCGCCGCCCTGACCGACGAAGGAACCGTGGCCGTTGAGCTGGGTGACCTTGTTCTTCTTGAACAGGCCCTTGATGCCGGAGGTGAGCTGGGTCACCACGGCGGTCTTGCGGCCGATCATGGTGGGCACGTCGATCTTGGGCGCGCTCACCTGGATGCCCTGGGCGGCGAAGGCGTGGCCGGCTTCCTCGAACAGGTGGGAGGTGTGCAGCAGGGCCTTGGAGGGAATGCAACCCACGTTCAGGCAGGTGCCGCCAAGGCGGGGTTCGCCCTTGGGATCGGCGTAGGGATTGGATTCGCAGCAGGCGACGGAGAAGCCCAGCTGGGCGGCGCGGATGGCAGCCACATAGCCGCCGGGGCCGCCGCCGATGACGAGAACGTCGAATTGTTTGGACATGGTCAGAACCTTTCGTTCATGAAAAGAACGCAGAGGGCGAAGGCTGGTGGCCCCGCGGCTCTGCGTTCCTTGGATCAGTCAGTCAATGCGCATTAAACGCCGAGCAGCAGGCGGGCGGGATCTTCCAGGGCTTCCTTCATGGTCACCAGACCCAGCACGGCTTCGCGGCCGTCGATGATGCGGTGGTCGTAGGACATGGCCAGGTAGTTGATGGGGCGCACCACCACTTGACCGTTCTCGACCACGGCGCGGTCCTTGGTGGCATGGATGCCGAGGATCGCGGACTGGGGCGGGTTGATGATGGGGGTGGAGAGCATGGAGCCGAACACGCCGCCGTTGGAGATGGAGAAGGTGCCACCGGTCAGTTCTTCGATGGAGATCTTGCCGTCCTTGGCCTTCTGGCCGTATTCGGCAATCTTCTTCTCGATGTCGGCGATGGACATCTGGTCGGCATCACGCAGGATGGGCACCACCAGACCGCGGGGGGAGCCCACGGCGATACCGATGTCGATGTAACCGTGATAGACGATGTCGTTGCCATCGACGGAGGCGTTCAGGATCGGGTACTTCTTCAGGGCAGCCACGGCGGCCTTGACGAAGAAGCCCATGAAGCCCAGGCGTACGCCATGTTCCTTCTCGAACTTGTCGCCGTACTGCTTGCGCAGGGCCATAACCGGGGCCATGTTCACTTCGTTGAAGGTGGTGAGGATGGCGTTTTCGTTCTTGGACTGCAGCAGGCGCTCGGCGATGCGGGCGCGCAGGCGGGTCATGGGAACGCGCTGTTCCGGACGGTCACCCAGGGGGATGGACACGGCAGGGGCAGCCACGGCGGGCGCGGCGGCCTTGGCCTGGGCGCCCACGGCATCTTCCTTGGTGACACGGCCACCACGGCCGGTGCCGGAGACGTCGGCGGCAGCGATGCCCTTCTCGTCCAGGATCTTGCGGGCGGCGGGGCTGGCGGTGCCGGCAGCAGCAGCCGGAGCAGCGGCAGCAGCCACCGGGGCCGGAGCGGCAGCGGCGGGAGCAGCGGCGGCAGCCGGAGCGGCGCCAGCGGCAGCCTTGGCTTCGGTGTCGATCTGGGCGATGACTTCGCCGGAAACCACGGTGTCGCCGTCGCCCTTGATGATCTTGACGATCACGCCGGCATCGGGAGCGGGCAGTTCCAGGACCACCTTGTCGGTTTCGATATCGATGAGGTTCTCATCGCGGCTGACAGCTTCGCCTGCCTTCTTGTGCCAGGACACCAGGGTGGCTTCGGCAACGGATTCGGACAGTTGCGGGACTTTGACGTCGATAATCATGATCTACGTTTCCTTTGTCTCTCGGTTTTAGTTCAGTTTGCCCAGTGCTTCTTCCAGCAGGGCTTTTTGTTGCTCCACGTGCTTGGCCAGGTAACCCACGGCCGGCGCAGCAGCAGCGGGACGGGCTACCACGTGCAGGGTCTGACCCTTCTTCAGGGCGACTTGCAGGCGGTGAGCCTTGGCGTACCAGGCACCCTGGTTCAGGGGCTCTTCCTGGCACCACACCAGTTCCTTGGCGTTGGGGAACTTGGACAGTTCCTCATCGAAGCGCTTGTCGTCGAACGGATACAGCTGCTCGACGCGCAGGATGGCGATGTTCTCCAGCTTGCGTTCCTTGCGGGCGGCCACCAGGTCGTAATAGACCTTGCCGGCGCAGGCGATGACACGGGTGACCTTTTTCGCTTCTAGCTTCTCGGTTTCGCCGATGATGGTCTGGAAGGTGCCGTTGGCCAACTCGTCCAGGGAGCAGGAAGCGCTGGGGTTGCGCAGCAGGGACTTGGGCGTCATCACCACCAGGGGCTTGCGCTGCTTGCGCACCATCTGGCGACGCAGCAGGTGGAAGATCTGGGCAGCGTTGGAGGGGTAGCAGACTTCCCAGTTGAACTCGGCGGAGAGCTGCATGTAGCGTTCCAGGCGGGCGGAGGAGTGCTCCGGACCCTGGCCTTCGTAGCCGTGGGGCAGCAGCAGGGTCAGACCGCAGGCACGACCCCACTTGGCCTCGCCGGAGCAGAGGAACTGGTCGATCACCACCTGGGCGCCGTTGGCGAAGTCGCCGAACTGGCCTTCCCACACCACCAGCTCATTGGGCTCGGCGGTGGCGTAGCCGTATTCGAAGGCCAGCACGGCCTCTTCGGACAGCACGGAGTCGAAGCTCTGGAAATTGCCCTGGTCTTCCTGCAGGTTGGCCAGGGGGATGTAGGAACCGGCGTCCCACTTTTCCCGGTTCTGGTCGTGCAGCACGCCGTGACGGTGGAAGAAGGTGCCGCGACCCACGTCCTCGCCGGAGATGCGCACGCCATAGCCCTGGGCCAGCAGAGTGGCGTAGGCCAGGTTCTCGGCCATGCCCCAGTCCACCGGCAGCTTGCCCTCACCCATCTGGGCCCGGTCTTCGATGATCTTCTTGACGCGGGAGTGCATGGTGAAGTTTTCGGGAATGGCGGTCAGGCGCTTGGCCAGACGCTGCAGTTCCTTCTTCGGCACCTTGGTGTTGCCGAGCTCGGTGTACTTCTTGTTGGTGTAGGGCGCCCAGTCGTTGGCGTGCTGACGCTTGTAGTTGGACAGCACGGGGTCGGACAGCAGCTTGCCCTGGTCCAGGGCGGCGCGGAAGTCCTTGATGATCTGGTCGGGACCGTCGGCAGAGAGCACGCCCTGGGCCACCAGCTTGTCCGCGTACAGCTTGCGGGTGCCGGGGTGGGCCTGGATCTTCTTGTACATCAGGGGCTGGGTCACCATCGGCTCGTCCTGCTCGTTGTGGCCGAGCTTGCGGAAACAGATGATGTCGATGACCACGTCCTTCTTGAAGGTCTGACGGAATTCCAGGGCCAGCTGGGTGACCAGGGCCACGGCTTCCGGATCATCGCCATTGACGTGGAAGATCGGGGCTTCGACCATCTTGAAGATGTCGGAGCAGTACAGGGAGGAACGGTAGTCCCGGGGATCGGAGGTGGTGAAGCCGATCTGGTTGTTCACCACGACGTGCACCGTACCGCCGGTGCCATAGCCGCGGGTCTGGGAAAAGTTCAGCATTTCCTGGTTCACGCCCTGGCCGGCAACGGCGGCATCGCCGTGGATCAGGACGGGCAGGATCTGGGCCTTGGCCGCATCGTCACCGCCGCGACGACGCTGGCGGGCATAGACGGAACCTTCCACCACCGGGTTCACGATTTCCAGGTGGGAGGGGTTGAAGGCCAGGGTCAGGTGCACCGGACCATGGTCGGTGGACACGTCGGAGGAGAAGCCCATGTGGTACTTCACGTCGCCGGAGGACAGATCCTGGGCCTTCTTGCCTTCGAACTCGTCGAACAGCATCTTGGGCGCCTTGCCCAGGGTGTTCACCAGCACGTTGAGGCGGCCGCGGTGGGCCATGCCGATGACGATTTCCTGGACGCCGGTGGCGGCGCCGGTGCGGATCACTTCGTCCATGGCGACGATGAGGGACTCGCCGCCTTCCAGGGAGAAGCGCTTCTGACCCACGTAGCGGGTGTGCAGGTAGCGTTCCAGGGTCTCGGCCACGGTCAGGCGGTCGAGCAGGCGCTTCTTGCGCTCGGGCGTGTAGTTGCCATTGCCGCGGCTGGGTTCCAGGCGTTCCTGCAGCCAGCGCTTCTGGGCAATGTCGCTCATGTACATGTATTCGACGCCGATGGAACCGCAGTAGGTTTCCTTCAGCGCCTCGATGATCTGGCCCAGGGGAGCGCGATCGGCGCCGAACTGGAAGGAGCCGGTATTGAAGGGCTCGTTCAGGTCGGCGGGCGTGAAGCCGTAGAAGGACGGCTCCAGTTCCTGGATTTCGGGGCGTTCCTGGCGCTTGAGCGGGTCCAGATTGGCCCAGCGGTTGCCCAGGAAGCGGTAGGCATTGATCAGCTGCAGGACGGCAACCTGCTTCTTGTCGTCACCGGCGGCCACCACGGTACGCACCGGACCCCGCTTGCCCTGTTCGGCAAAGGCGGCGATCACGGGGAAGTGGGGAACATCGCGGGCAGCGGCACCCGGCTGCTGGGCCAGCTTGTCGAAGTATTCGCGCCATTCGTCGGGAACGGACGCGGGATTGTCGAGGTAGTTCTCGTACAGCTCCTCCACGAACGGGGCATTGCCGCCGAAGAGGTAGGAGGTGCCGAAGTTTTGCATCATCATGGCAATCACCTGTGGTGTGGTTTTATTGTTGGAACGTCTGTCTCTCACTGCAATCGGCGAATTTTCCGCCGACCATTGAAAAAAAGGGCGGCCACGCCGCCCCTTTTCTCGTCTTACTTACGGCTGGCCAGCGGCGCGACGTCGCGCTTGGCGGCGCCGATGTACAGCTGACGCGGACGACCGATCTTGTATTCCGGATCGGTGATCATCTCTTCCCACTGGGTCATCCAGCCCACGGTACGAGCCAGGGCGAAGATGCAGGTGAACATGGAGGTGGGGATGCCCAGGGCCTTCTGCACGATGCCGGAGTAGAAGTCCACGTTCGGGTAGAGCTTCTTCTCGACGAAGTACGGATCTTCCAGGGCGATCTTTTCCAGTTCCATGGCCAGCTTGAACAGGCGATCGTTTTCCAGGCCCAGTTCCTTCAGAACGTCGTTGCACACCTGGCGCATCAGCTTGGCGCGGGGGTCGAAGTTCTTGTAGACGCGGTGACCGAAGCCCATCAGCTTGAAGGAGTCGTTCTTGTCCTTGGCGCGGGCGATGTATTCGCCGACGCGGGAGACGTCGCCGATCTCTTCCAGCATCTGCAGGCAGGCTTCATTGGCGCCGCCGTGGGCAGGGCCCCACAGGCAGGCGATACCGGCGGAGATGCAGGCGAAGGGGTTGGCACCGGAGGAGCCGGCCAGACGCACGGTGGAGGTGGAGGCGTTCTGCTCGTGGTCGGCGTGCAGGGTGAAGATGATGTCCAGGGCGCGGACCAGCACGGGGTTCGGCTTGTAGGTCTCGCAGGGGGTGCCGAACATCATGTGCATGAAGTTGGCGGTGTAGTCCAGGTCGTTGCGCGGGTACATGAACGGCTGACCGGTCGTGTACTTGTAGGCCATGGCAACGATGGTGGGCATCTTGGCGATGATGCGGTTGAAGCTGATGCTGCGATGCTCGGCATCGGAGAAGTCCATGGCTTCATGGTAGAAGGCGGACAGAGCACCGACCACACCGACCATCACGGCCATGGGGTGGGCGTCGCGGCGGAAGCCGCTGAAGAACTTGGCCAGCTGTTCGTGCACCATGGTGTGGTTCTTGATGGTGTCTTCGAAAGCGGTCTTCTGGGAAGCGTTCGGCAGTTCGCCGTTCTTCAGCAGGTAGGCGACTTCCAGGAAGTTGCAGTTTTCGGCCAGTTGCTCGATGGGATAGCCGCGGTACAGCAGCTCGCCCTTGTCGCCATCGATGAAGGTAATCTTGGATTTGCAGCTGGCAGTGGACAGGAAGCCGGAATCGTAGGTGAAGAGACCGGTTTTGCCGCCCAGGGTACGAATGTCGATACAGTCGTTGCCGTGGGTGGGAGACATGATCGGGAAATCGACCGGCCCTTGGCCTTCGATATTGAGAGTAGCCTTGCGTTCGCTCATTTTGCAGCCCCTGTGGTGGTGGTTGTCATCACTACTTTTTTAGCGAAGGACGAGGCGCCATGGTGGCGCCCCTTCCTTACTCAGCACTTACGCAATTTGGCCAGTACGGCAGCCTCATGCGGGTCGGAAAGTTCCTTGCCCCCAACAATCAGGCCAAGGAAATCCCAATCTTCTAATTCCGCCAGCTTTTTGAAGGCTTCGACCTCCGGTTCCGTCAGCTTGTCGAATTCCTGGTCGAGGAATTTGGTCAGCGTCAGGTCCAGCTCCAGGAGGCCGCGGCGGATGCAGCGCCAGCGAAGGCGCTCGTATTCAGCACGATCCATTAAACAGCACGCCGAACCATCATTTCCTTGATCTTGCCGATGGCCTTGGTGGGGTTCAGGCCCTTCGGACAGACATCAACGCAATTCATGATGGTGTGGCAACGGAACAGGCGATACGGATCTTCCAGGTTGTCCAGACGTTCGTTGGTGGCCTGGTCGCGGGTATCGGCGATGAAGCGGTAAGCAGCCAGCAGGCCGGCCGGACCGACGAACTTGTCGGGGTTCCACCAGAAGGACGGGCAGGAGGTGGAGCAGCAGGCGCAGAGGATGCACTCGTACAGGCCGTTCAGCTCTTCACGCTCTTCCGGAGACTGGAGACGCTCGCGCTCGGGAGGAGGATCGTTGTTGATCAGGTACGGCTTGATGGAGTGGTACTGCTTGAAGAACTGGGTCATGTCCACGATCAGGTCGCGCACCACGGGCAGACCGGGCAGGGGCCGCAGCACGATGGGCTGGGGCAGCTCGTCCACGTCGGTGAGGCAGGCCAGACGGTTCTTGCCATTGACGTTCATGGCGTCGGAACCGCACACGCCTTCGCGGCAGGAGCGGCGGAAAGCCAGGGAATCGTCCTTGACCTTCAGGCGCACCAGGGCATCCAGCAACTTCTTGTCGGACTGTTCCAGTTCGACGGTGATGTCCTGCATGTAAGGTGCGTTGTCCTTATCCGGATCGTAGCGATAGATCTTGAATTGAACGGTACGTTTGGTATTGGCGCTCATTTGCGTAATTCCTTCCTGGCCTTAGTAGGTCCGCTTGGCGAGAGCGATGGACTCGACGTCGGCAGACATCGGCTGCAGGTTCACCGGCTTGTAGTCGAGGCGGTTGCCTTCGGAGTACCACAGGGTGTGCTTGAGCCAGTTCTTGTCGTCGCGGCCGGCCGGGGTCTCGGCGGTATCCAGGGCATCGTCGCGCACGTGGGCGCCGCGGGATTCCTTGCGGGCTTCGGCGGAGATCATGGTGGCCTTCGCCACTTCGATCAGGTTGTCCAGTTCAAGGGCTTCGGTACGGGCGGTGTTCCAGACCTTGGACTTGTCCTTGATCTCGGTGGTCTTGGCCCGTTCGGCGACCTTCTTGATTTCCTCGACGCCAGCCTTGAGCAGGTCGTTGAAGCGGAACACGCCGGCATGCTTTTGCATGGTGCGCTGCATGGCCAGACGGACTTCATGCACGCTCTCGCCGTTCTTCTGGTTGTCCAGACGGGCGATACGGGCCAGGGAAACGTCGGCGGCGTTGGCCGGCAGGGGCTTGTGGGCGCGGGGATTGCCCTTCAGGTCTTCCACCACGGACTCGCCGGAGGACTTGCCGAAGACCAGCAGGTCCAGCAGGGAGTTGGTGCCCAGGCGGTTGGCGCCATGCACGGAAGCGCAGGCACATTCGCCGGCGGCGTAGAAACCGCCCACGGGAACGGACTTCTCGTCGCCCTTCGGCACAATGACCTGGCCCTTGTAGTTGGTCGGAATACCGCCCATCTGGTAGTGGCAGGTCGGCACCACGGGGATC
This sequence comes from Azospira sp. I09, assembly GCF_009177135.1. Taxonomy (NCBI): domain Bacteria; kingdom Pseudomonadati; phylum Pseudomonadota; class Betaproteobacteria; order Rhodocyclales; family Rhodocyclaceae; genus Azospira; species Azospira sp. I09. The sequence continues at coordinate 1,081,019 of NZ_AP021844.1, forward strand.
GGGGCCTTGATGGGATCCACACCGGCAAACTGGATGGAGATTTCACGAATGCCGGGCAGGCGCTTCATGATGGTCTCGGGGGACAGGTGGGTAATGTCCAGCAGCACGTGATCCTTGTCGGGACCGCAGCCGCGGCCTTCGTTGATCTCGGTCACCATGGAACGGGACACCACGTCGCGGGAGGCCAGATCCTTCAGGTTGGGGGCATAGCGTTCCATGAAGCGCTCGCCGGAAGCGTTGCGCAGAATGCCGCCTTCGCCGCGCACGCCTTCGGTGATCAGCACACCGGCACCGGCCACGCCGGTGGGGTGGAACTGCCAGAATTCCATGTCTTCCAGGGGGATGCCGGCACGGGCAGCCATACCGACGCCGTCACCGGTGTTGATGAAGGCATTGGTGGAAGAGTAGTAGATACGACCGGCACCGCCGGTGGCGAAAATGGTGGCCTTGGCGTGGAAGATGTGAACCTCGCCAGTTTCCATTTCCATGGCGGTCACGCCCAGCACGTCGCCGTCTTCGTCACGGATCAGGTCCAGGGCCATCCATTCCACGAAGAACTGGGTGTTGGCCTTGACGTTGCGCTGGTACATGGCGTGCAGCATGGCATGACCGGTACGGTCGGCAGCGGCACAGGAGCGGTTCACCGGCTTCTCGCCATAGTTCTGGGAGTGGCCGCCGAAGGGGCGCTGGTAGATCTTGCCGCTGTCCAGACGGTCGAAGGGCATGCCGAAGTGTTCCAGTTCCACGACCACTTCGTTGGCCTTCTTCACCATGAACTCGATGGCGTCCTGGTCACCGAGCCAGTCGGAACCCTTGACGGTGTCGTACATGTGCCAGTGCCAGTTGTCCTCGGTCACATTGCCGAGGGAGGCGGCCACGCCGCCCTGGGCGGCAACCGTATGGGAACGGGTGGGGAACACCTTGGACAGCACGGCGGTCTTGAGACCGGCTTCGGAAACTTGCAGTGCGGCGCGCAGACCGGCACCGCCGGCACCCACGATCACCACATCATACTTATGCACGGGGATAGTCATTACTTACAGTCTCCACAGAATCTGAGTGGCCCAGCCGGCGTAGCCGAGCAGGGCGAAAATGGTCAGGACATGCAGCACCAGGCGGATGCCGGTGGGCTTGACGTAGTCCATCCAGATGTCACGCACGCCGATCCAGGCGTGGTAGAACAGGGAGAGGAAAAACAGGAAGGTAATGAACTTCATGAAGCCGTTGGCGAACAGGCCGCGCCAGGCTTCGTAGGTGTTGGGGCCGATAGCACCGACGGCGGCCAACAGGATGACGGAATAGACGGCCATGATGACGGCCGTGGCGCGCTGGGCAATCCAGTCCTTCAGGCCGTAATGGGCGCCAACAACAATGCGATTTACCATAGCAGGGCAACTCCCAGGATGACGGTCAGCGCGATGCTGACGGCGAAGACGATCTTGCTGGTCAGACGGGCGGATTCGAGATCAACGCCCATGTGCACATCCAGGAACAGGTAGCGGATACCGGCACAGAAGTGGTGACAGAAGGCCCACAGCAGGCCCAGCAGGATGATCTTGACCAGGGGATGGGCTGCGACGGCTTTGAAGGTAGCAAACGACTCGGGCGTCGCCAGGCTGCTTTGGAACAGCCACAGCAGCAGGGGCAGACACAGGAACAGGCCGGCGCCGCTGACGCGGTGGAGAATGGAAAGAATACCCGGTAGGGGCAGGCGGATCGTTGTCAGGTCCAGATTTTTCGGACGCTTCTTTTTGATACTGAGTTCTGCCATGAACGTCATCCCTCTTGCTTGTTGCGAAACGGCGACTGAACTGCCACCGCACCCTTATGAAAGTTATAAATTATAGTGTTTTTCGACTTCCCTTTGTTTCCGAATTTCCGTTGCCGCCGACCTCCTTGCCTCAGCCTAGTTCATTCAGATAATGGTGTTTCTGGGTCGAGTAAAAGCCGCGGCGCCACTCGACCGGCTTGTTGCCGTAGGTAAATGCCACCCGCTCCACCAGCAGCAGGGGACTACCTTCCGGCACCCGCAGCAAATCCGCATTGCTCTTGTCCGCAGCCACGGCACGAATGCGCTCTTCGGCGCGGATCATGCGCACGCCGTAACGGGACTCGTACATGCTGTAGAGGGATTGATCGCTGCCCTTGAGGATTTCCAGGGAGAGATCGGGAAAGAGATCGCTGGGCACATAGATTTCGTCCAGCACCACCGGCTCGGCATCAAAGCTCAACAACCGGCGCACGATGGTGATGGGCTTGCCGACTTCGAGACCGAGAACCCGCGCCACATCCTGACCGGCCTTGGCACGCCAGCATTCGATGGGTTCGCTGTGGGATTGCTGCAGACCGCCTTCGTTGGGAACGAGGCGCAAAAAACGGAAGAAGGAACGGGGGTCGTTGTGGGTGGCTACGAAAGTGCCCTTGCCCTGACGGCGCACCAGGAGATTTTCGGCAGCCATCTCGTCGATGGCCTTGCGCACCGTTCCCTGACTCACACCAAAGCGCAACGCCAGCTCGGATTCGCTGGGAATGGCATCGCCGGGACCCCATTCCCCCGCTTCCAGGCTACTCATCATCAACTCCTTGATCTGACGATACAAAGGGCTGAAGGTGGGCGACAGTGACGTAACTTGGCGGGTCATAATCTGGTTATTTCAGCACAAAAAACGTCAATAGTCTATTCTAATACTTACATCTTATATAAGACATAAGTTGCAACATTGACACCCCGGAAACGAGGGCATACTATTTCAAAGCTTGGCGCGGAAAGCCTGCGCCGGTGACGAATTCACGAATTTTGTTCAACGACTGTACTCACAGGAGTCGCACCATGTCCAAAGCCCCCATGCGCGTAGCCGTTACCGGCGCCGCCGGCCAGATCGGCTACAGCCTGCTCTTCCGCATCGCCTCCGGCGAAATGCTCGGCAAAGACCAGCCCGTCATTCTGCAGCTGCTCGATCTGCCGCAAGCCCAGCAGGCCGTCAAGGGCGTGATGATGGAACTGGAAGACTGTGCTTTCCCGCTGCTGGCCGGCATGGTTGCCACCGACGACCCCAACGTCGCCTTCAAGGATGCCGACGTCTGTCTGCTGGTAGGCGCCCGTCCCCGCAGCAAAGGCATGGAGCGTGCCGACCTGCTGACCGCCAACGGTGCCATCTTCACCGTTCAGGGCAAGGCCATCGCTGAAAACGCCAAGGAAGACGTGAAGGTCCTGGTGGTGGGCAACCCCTGCAACACCAACGCCTACATCGCCGCTTCCGCCGCCAAGAAGGTTGGCCGCACCAACCCCCGCAACTACCACGGCATGCTGCGCCTGGACCACAACCGCGCCCTGTCCCAACTGGCTGCCAAGACCGGCCGCGCCGTTTCCTCCTTCAAGCAGATGGTCGTCTGGGGCAACCACTCCCCCACCATGTACGCCGACTACCGTTTCGCCACCTCCAACGGCGACAACGTCAAGGGCCTGGTGAACGATGCCGTGTGGAACAACGACGTCTTCCTGCCCACCGTGGGCAAGCGCGGCGCCGCCATCATCGAAGCCCGGGGCCTCTCCTCCGCCGCTTCCGCTGCCAATGCCGCCATCGACCACGTGCGTGACTGGGTTCTGGGCTCGTCCGAATGGGTCACCATGGGCGTGCCCTCCGACGGTTCCTACGGCATCCCCGAAGGCGTCGTGTACGGCTTCCCCTGCGAGTGCAAGAACGGCGACTACAAGATCATCCAGGGCCTGGAGATCGACGAGTACAGCCGCGGCAAGATGAACGCCACCCTGGCCGAGCTCGAAGAAGAGCGCGCTGCCGTGGCTTCCATGCTGTAAGCAACAGCAAGCCACTTGCTGCAAAGGCCGCGGTAAAATGCCGCGGCCTTTTTCTTTGGAGCTTTGCCCATGACCCTGCGTCATCCCAACGACGTTCTCTTCGCCGGTGAAAAGCCCTTCCCCGTCCTGCCCGTGGTGGACCACTACGCCGGATCGGAAAAGCTCATGAAGAAGGCCCTGCAGCTGCAGCAGGAACTGGCCCATAACAACCAGCCCGTTTTCGACATCACCTGCGACTGCGAAGACGGTGCCCACGCCGGTGCCGAAGCCGAACATGCGGAAATGGCCGCCGGCCTCATCAGCGGCAGCGACAACCGCTTCGGCCGGGTCGGTGCGCGCATCCACGACATCACCCACCCCCACTGGCGCCAGGATCTGGAAATCCTGGTCTACCACGCCGGCCAGCGCCTCGCTTTCCTGACCATTCCCAAGGTTCGCTCCGTCGACGATGCGCGGACCCAGATCGATGCCCTGCGCAGCATCGAGGCCCAGTGCCGGATCAGCCGCCCCATTCCGGTCCACGTGCTGATCGAAACCCACGGCGCCCTCAAGGACGCCTGGAAAATTGCCGCCCTGCCCGGCGTCGAAAGCCTGGACTTCGGCCTCATGGACTTCGTCTCCGGCCACCACGGCGCCATTCCCGGCAGCGCCATGAAGAGCCCCGGCCAGTTCGACCACCCCCTGGTGGCCCGGGCCAAGGCCGACATCGCCGCCGCCGCCCTGGCCAACGGCGTGGTGCCTTCCCACAATGTCACCACCGAAATCAAGGACACGACCGTGGCGGCCGACGACGCCCGCCGTGCCCGCCGGGAGTTCGGCTATCTGCGCATGTGGAGCATTCACCCCAACCAGATCATGCCCATCGTCGAAGCCATGCGCCCCGACTTTTCCGAAGTGCAGGAAGCCACGGAAATCCTGGAAGCTGCCCAGGACAAGGACTGGGGCCCCATCCAGCACGCCGGCCGACTGCACGACCGGGCTTCCTACCGCTACTACTGGGAACTGCTGCAGCGGGCCCAGGCCACGGGCATGGACATCCCCGCCGGTACCGTCCGGCGGTTTTTCAGCCAAAGCTGACAGGCATCAAAGCGCATCGACCATCGGGGCTCCTATTCTGGAGCCCCTTTTCATGTCGGGCCGGCCAATTGCCGCCGCCCGGCCCAAGCGGACACACCATCGTGAAATTTGCCGAACACCCGCTGTGGCTGGTGGGCTTTCGCCCCTTCTTCGCCCTCGCCTGCCTGGCTGGCCTGAGCCTGCCCTTGCTGTGGGCCGCCGTCTTTTCCGGCGCCCTCGCCCTGCCTGCCGCCTCCATTACCCCGCTGCAATGGCACGCCCACGAAATGTTCTTCGGCTTCGGCTGGGCCGTCCTTGGCGGCTTCCTGCTCACGGCCACGAAAAACTGGGTCTCGGTGCGAGGCCATCACGGCGCTTCCCTGGCCTACCTGGCTGCCGCCTGGCTGCTGGAACGGGTGGTCATGGCCACCGCCGGGTCATGGCCCGGCTGGCTGTTCCACCTGGGCAGCAACCTCTTCATCGGCAGCATCATCGTCATGCTGCTGCATACGCTGATCCGCTACCGGGCCCAGGACAGCTACCGGGACAACTACTATTTCCTGCTGGTGCTGCCGGCCTTTCTCGTGGCCAAGCAATTGCTGCTGCAGCCGGAGACCTTCGCCATCGGCGTCGGCATCACCCTGGGCCTGTTCCGCATGGCCTTCCTGGTGATGTTCGAACGGACCCTGACCCAGTTCATGAAAGGCGTGTTCCAGGTCGCCATCCTCCGCCATTCGCGCCTGGATGGCGCCATCAAGGGGCTAGGTCTGCTGCTGGTGCTGCAACCCCTGCTGCCGGCGCCGGCCGGCGCCGTCCTGGCCCTGCTGCTGGCCGCCCTGCTCCTGCTGCGCCTGGCATTCTGGAAGCCCCTGCTGGGTCTCAGCCGCATCGACATCGGCGTCATGTACCTGGGCTATCTGGCCATCACCGCCCAACTGCTGCTGGAGAGCCTGCATTACTTCAGCCCGGTGCCCTGGATCGGCTCCCTGTCGCTCCACGTATTCACCTTCGGCGCCATGGGCCTGGTGATTCCGGCCATGCTGATCCGCATCGCCAAGGGACATACCGGCCGCAAGGTGGTCTTCGAGACCCTGGACAAGCTGGCCCTGGGGCTGATGCTGCTGGGTTTTGTCCTGCGCATCGTCATGCCCCAGTTTTTCCCGGCAGCCTATGTGCATTGGATCTATCTGGCTGCCGCCTGCTGGCTGGGCTGTTTCGGCCTGCTCGGCTGGCGCCTGATCCCCTTCCTGCTCGCTCCCCGGGTGGACGGCAAGGTGCATTAGCCTGGAAGGGCGCCATGGCGCCCTTCCAGGCCGCGGCGGCCCACTAGCCGCGGTAGCCGCCGGCCTTCAGCATCCGGTCGTACAGCACCACATTGACCGTCGCTGCCAGGTTCATGCAGCCGTGGGTCGGGATGTAGACGATATCCTGGCACCAGGAGGTGACGTTCTTCCTCAGGCTGCCATCCTCCGGGCCAAAGATGTAGAAGGCCCGCTCCGGGTGGCGGTACTCGGTCAGGGGCTTGGCCTCCGGCACCAGTTCGATGGCCACCGGCACACAGCCCAGGGGGATCACCTGCTGCAGATCGTCCACGCCGATCAGGGGCAGCTGCTGATGCACCTGCTTGGTGTCGGTGCAGAATTCCTTGGCCGTGTCATAGCGCTTGCCGGTGTAGAAAACCGTATTGACCCCATAGCAGCCGGCAGCCCGCATGATGGAGCCCACGTTGCCCGGGCTTTTGGGGTTGTACAGGCCGATGCAGGAATAGCCGCTGCAGGTTTTGATGGCCTGCTTTTTGGTGATGATTTCCATTGTTTCCCTTAACACGGCAAAGCCGGCGACTGGTCATGGCGCCGTTGCCCGGAGCCGGAGCATAACCGATCCCGGCCGGCATTCCATAGCAGTCAGCCGTGCCACCGGGGCTGCCAACAGCGGGATCGGCACGCCAAAGGAAAGGTGTCGCTGCAAAAAAAACGGCCCCACCGAAGCGGGGCCGCATCTCCTCGTGTTGCTTCCTTTGGTTTTGTCTTGCGCCGTACCGCTCAGACGGTAACGGTTTCCGCCACTTCCACGAACTCGGGGATCTGGTCGAAGTTCATGTAGCGGTAGATGTCGGCAGCCTTGGCGTTAACCACCTGGATGTATTCCATGTACTCGGCCACAGTCGGGATCTTGCCCAGCAGGGAGCACATGGCGGCCAGTTCGGCGGAGCCCAGGTATACCCGGGTGTCGATGCCCAGACGGTTGGGGAAGTTCCGGGTGGAAGTGGACATGGCGGTGGAACCCTTGCGGATCTGGGCCTGGTTGCCCATGCACAGGGAGCAGCCCGGCATTTCCATGCGGGCACCGGCCTTGCCGAGAACGCTGTAATAGCCTTCTTCGGTCAGGATCAGGGCGTCCATCTTGGTGGGCGGAGCGATCCACAGGCGGGTCGGAATGTCGGACTTGCCATCCAGCACCTTGCCGGCAGCGCGGAAGTGACCGATGTTGGTCATGCAGGAGCCGATGAACACTTCGTCGATCTTGTCGCCGGCGACTTCGGAGAGGACCTTCACGTCATCCGGGTCGTTGGGGCAGGCGACGATGGGTTCCTTGACGTCGGCCAGATCGATCTCGATCACGGCGGCGTACTGGGCATCGGCGTCGGCCTTGAGCAGGGTGCCGTTGGCGATCCACTCTTCCATGGCCTTGATGCGGCGCTTCAGGGTACGGGCGTCCTGGTAGCCTTCGGCGATCATCCACTTCATCAGGGTGATGTTGGAGCGCAGGTACTCGACGATCGGCTCCTTGTTCAGGGCGATGGCGCAAGCGGCGGCGGAACGCTCGGCAGCGGCGTCGGAGAGCTCAAAGGCTTGTTCCACCTTCAGATCGGGCAGGCCTTCGATTTCCAGGATGCGGCCGGAGAAGACGTTCTTCTTGCCCTTCTTCTCCACGGTCAGCAGGCCCTGCTTGATGGCGTACAGGGGGATGGCGTTGACCAGATCGCGTAGGGTGATGCCGGGCTGCATCTTGCCCTTGAAGCGCACCAGCACGGATTCGGGCATGTCCAGGGGCATCACGCCGGTGGCGGCAGCGAAGGCCACCAGACCGGAACCGGCCGGGAAGGAAATGCCGATGGGGAAACGGGTGTGGGAGTCACCGCCGGTACCCACGGTATCGGGCAGCAGCAGACGGTTCAGCCAGGAGTGGATGACGCCGTCACCAGGACGCAGGGCAACGCCGCCACGGGTGCTGATGAAGGAAGGCAGCTCGCGGTGCATGCGCACGTCCACCAGCTTGGGATAAGCGGCGGTGTGGCAGAAGGACTGCATCACCAGGTCGGCGGAGAAGCCCAGGCAAGCCAAGTCCTTCAGCTCGTCGCGGGTCATGGGGCCGGTGGTGTCCTGGGAGCCCACGGTGGTCATCTTCGGTTCGCAGTAGGTGCCGGGCAGGATGCCCTTGCCTTCCGGCAGACCGCAGGCACGACCCACCATCTTCTGGGCCAGGGAGTAGCCCTTGCCCGGATCGTTGGGCTGCTGGGGCAGGCGGAACAGGGTGGAAGGAGCCAGCCCCAGAGCTTCGCGGGCCTTGGTGGTCAGGCCGCGGCCGATGATCAGGGGAATGCGGCCGCCGGCGCGCACTTCGTCCAGGATCACGGGGGTCTTCAGCTGGGCTTCAGCGATGACGGCACCGTTCTTCAGGGCGGTGACCTTGGCGGTGGCCTGGTCGATCTTCAGCTCGATCTCGTCGCCCATGTCCATCTGGCCAACGTCCAGCTCGATGGGCAGAGCGCCGGCATCTTCCATGGTGTTGAAGAAGATGGGAGCAATCTTGGAGCCCAGGCAGACGCCGCCGAAGCGCTTGTTCGGCACGAAGGGGATGTCTTCGCCGGTGAACCACAGCACGGAGTTGGTGGCGGACTTGCGGGAAGAACCGGTACCCACCACGTCGCCCACGTAGGCGATCAGGTTGCCCTTCTTGGCCAGGGCTTCCAGTTGCTTGACGGGGCCGCGCTCGCCAGCCTTGTCGGCTTCGATACCCGGACGGGGGTTCTTCAGCATGGCCAGGGCATGCAGGGGGATGTCGGGACGGGACCAGGCATCCGGAGCGGGAGACAGGTCGTCGGTGTTGGTTTCGCCGGTGACCTTGAACACGGTCAGCTTCTGGGAAGCGGGGACTTCGGGACGGGAGGTGAACCACTCCGCATCGGCCCAGGACTGCATCACGGCCTTGGCGTTGGCGTTGCCGCCCTTGGCCAGCTCGGCCACGTCGTGGAAGAAGTCGAACACCAGCAGGGTCTTCTTCAGACCTTCGGCGGCCACGGCGCCGACTTCGGCGTCGCCCAGCAGGTCGATCATGGGCTTGACGTTGTAGCCGCCGAGCATGGTGCCCAGCAGCTCGGTGGCCTTGGCGCGGGAAATCAGGACACAGGAAAGCTCGCCCTTGGCCACCTTGGCCAGGAACTCGGCCTTGACCTTGGCGGCATCATCAACACCGGCGGGAACACGGTAGGTAATCAGCTCCACCAGGGCCTGCTCCTCGCCCTTGGGCGGGTTTTGCAGCAGGGCGACCAGGTCCTTGGTCTGGGCGGCGGACAGAGGCAGGGGGGGGATACCGAGTGCGGCACGCTCGGCGACGTGTTGGCGGTAGGCTTCAAGCACGGCTGGTTCCTCTCGACAGGTGGAATTCAGTGATCTGGGGACAGGGGAGCTGCCCGAAATACGCAACTGCATTCGCAGCCGCCGGAAGCTCCTTAAGTCTTATATATGATATCAGACATCACAGCGGATTTGTGCGACGCCAGAACGCAAAAAAATAGCGCAATACGGGACAAAGGAACAGGGGCGCCGATCAGCGGGCGGACTGCCGCTCCCGGCGACGATGGGCCCGCACCGCCGGCACCAGCAGGCCTGCCAGCGCCAGGAGCAGGAGGGCCAGGGGCCAGCGCACGGGCTGGTTCCATTCCCGCTGCCGGGCCGCCCGGTCGGCGCCATCGACGCGCTGGTACTTGAGGGTGTTGTTGCCCACATCCGTGGGCTTGCGGTTGTAGAGCCAGCGGTGGCCGAGGGTGTAGTTCTTGGGGTGGAAGCCGAAGACCCAGGGGGCATCCTGCTGCACCAGATGCACCATCTGGCGGATGATCTGTTGCCGCTCAGGCCCGTTCTCCATGTTCTTCATGCGCTCGAAGAGGCGGTCGAACTCCGGGTTCATGTAATTGGCGGAGTTCTCCCCCCCGTGCTTGACCCGGGTTTCGCTGCCGTGCAGCAGGAAGAAAAAGTTCTCCGGATCCGGATAGTCCGCATTCCAGCCCAGATAGAACATCTGCACCGCGCCCTTGCGCAGCTTCTCCTGAAAACGGTTCCAGTCGGTGGAACGGACCACCAGCTGGATATCCAGCTTGGCGAACTGGCGGGTCAGCCAGTCCAGCCGCGACTTGTCGCCCATGCCGCCGCCGGTGGTGTCCAGATTCAGCACCAGGGGCTCACCAGTGCGGGCGTTGCGCCCGTTGGGCCAGCCGGCCTCGGCCATGAGGCGGCGGGCGCTCTCGATAGACTTGCGCCTGGGAGCGCCGTCCCGCCAGTCGTAGACCACCGGATTGATACCCCCCTGCCCTTCCTCGAAGCCGAAGATGCCGGGCGCCAGGGGGCTCATGGCGGGAATGCCGCGGCCATTCATGAAAATGGAAATGAACTCTTCCTGGTCAATGCCGATGGAAATGGCCTGGCGCAGCTTGCGCCCCCCATCGCCCAGGCCGCCGACCAGGCTGTCCTGCATGTTGAAGCCCATGTAGAAAATGGAAGCCCGGACGCTGGTGAGGAGGCGGATGCCCTTTTCCTGCATTTCCTCGGTGAGTTGCACATCGCCCCCCACATTGAGGCGCACCGCCTGGTCGAAACTGTCGGAGGAAATCCCCGAAGCGTCGTAATAGCCCTGGAGGAACTTGTTCCAGTAGGGAATGCTTTCCTTTTCCCGGGTGAACACCACCTTGTCGATGAAAGGCAGCGCCTTGCCGCAATCCGCCAGCAAGCCCTTCTCCCGGTCACCCGGATCGCCTTCACAAGGATAGGTTTCCCCGTGGAAATTAGGATTGCGCTCCAGCACCATGCGGCTGTTGGGATTGTTCTCCGTCAGCATGTAGGGGCCGGTGCCGACCGGATACCAGTCCAGGCTCAGGTTCTTTTCCGCCATACCGGGCTGGCTGTAAAAGCGGTCCGCCTCCCGCGGCACCGGGGCGAAGAAGGGCATGGCCAGCCAGTAGAGGAACTGGGGATACTTGCCCTTGAGGCGAACCCGCCAGGTATAGCGATCCACCTTCTCCACCCCGGCAAGGGGATAGCGATCCAGGTCCAGCCAGCCGCCTGCCGGCGCCTTGGCCGCTTCGGCCTGCAGGATCTTGCCCAGCGCGGCCAAGCCTTCGATGCGTTCGGCCATCATGCCGAAGATGGGGGAATGGAGACGGGGATGGGCCAGGCGCTTAATCTGGTAGATGTAATCGTCGGCCGTCAGCTCGCGGCTGCCGGTCTCGGCAAAGTCGGCCAGGCGCCGCACATCCTGCAGCTTGAGGGGATCGAGATCGCCATAAACGGGGGTGCCGTCGGCCTTCAGGGCAAAGGCCGGATGGGGCTGGTAGCGGATGCCGGGTTTGATGCGGATTTCGTACACGCTGCTGGCGATCAGGCTCTCGTCGGCAGTGGCCGGCAATTGACGGCCGGCGGCATCGTAATAGCGGGGCACCGGCACGCTCTCGGCCGTGGCGGGAATGAGGGTGTAGGGACGCTTCAGATAGTGGTACTGGAGCGGTGGCTCGTAAATCTGGCCGGTAAAGACGCTTTCGTCCTCGGCGTAGGACTGGACCGGGTCCAGGTGTTTGGGGCGCTCGGTAAAGGCCGAATAGAGCACGTTGCGACCGGCTTCCGCCACAGGATAGGGGTCGTTCCAGGGACCTTCACCGCATCCGGCCAGAAGCAGGGGGAGCAGGGAAACAACGAGGGAGACGATCCCGGAAAGAGAGCCTTTGCGCATGGCCCGGAGTTTAGCGGAAGCGCCTGCGAGCGTCATTAAGGCACCCCCGGCCCTTAACCTCCCGTGACGCACTGCGGTAAAATGCGCCCCGTTTCCGCTATAATCCCGCGGACTTTCAACTTAGGGGCATGTATGGGCTTTCTTGCCGAAAAACGCATCCTGATCACCGGGCTGCTCTCCAAGCATTCCATCGCCTATGGCATCGCCAAGGCTTGCCATCGTGAAGGCGCCCAGCTGGCTTTCACCTACCAGAACGAACGCTTCCAGGAGCGGGTCGCCAAATTTGCCGCCGAGTTCGACAGCACCCTGGTGCTGCCCTGCGACGTCGCCAGCGACGAGGAAATCACCAACCTGTTCGTCGAACTTGGCAAGCACTGGGACAGCCTCGACGGCCTGGTCCACTCCGTTGCCTACGCGCCGTCCGAATCCCTGGAAGGCGACTTTCTCGATGCCATTTCCCGCGATGCCTTCCGCATCGCCCATGACATTTCCTCCTACAGCTTCCCGGCCCTGACCAAGGCCGCCCGCCCCATGCTGAAGAAGGCCAACGGCTCCGTGCTGGCCCTCTCCTACCTGGGCGCCGAACGCACCATGCCCAACTACAACGTGATGGGCCTGGCCAAGGCCAGCCTGGAAGCGGCCGTGCGCTACATGGCCACCAGCCTGGGCCCCGAAGGCATGCGCGCCAACATCATCTCTGCCGGCCCGATCAAGACCCTGGCCGCCTCCGGCATCGGCAGCTTCGGCAAGCTGCTCTCCTACAACTCCCACCACGCCCCCCTGCGCCGCAACGTGACCATCGAGGAAGTGGGTAACGCCGCCGCTTTCCTGCTGTCCGACCTGGCCAGCGGCATCACCGGCGAAGTGCTGTACGTGGACGGCGGTTTCAACACCACCGCCCTGGGCAACGCCGAACCGATGGGCGCCTGACGAGAAAATCCTTCTCCGGCGGTCCGTCAGCCGCCGCAATAAAAAATGTCCGCTGTCAAGCATTTCTTGATGGCGGACATAGTGTTAAAAGTCTGTATACAGCAACAGTTTAGGGGATTTTCCGGTGACTTCGGCCCACTACTGATTTGCGGGCTGGGAGCCACATAGGAGCATCGCGGTAGCAAACCCAGGAGCGCCACAGCGAATAGATTGTGCACGGCAAGACTTCGCTCGCCGATCACCATCTATGCAAAGTTCCCACCCCAAACAAGAACGTGCAGCTCGTGGGCTGCGCGTTCTTGGCCGGGCGAAATGCCTTGTACGCGGCCTTGGCCCCTTGGCATCAACTCGAAGAAGCATTGGATCGAGCACAGATGTACTGTGCACCTCCAGCGCCAACGAAGACCGACAGTGCCACAGCCCAACTTGCCACGAAATTAAGTTTGAAGGTTGTTTTCTTCATAGTTACCTCCTTGGTTTGTTGTGCGTTGGTTAGGGTACGGTGCTTGTTGTTAGTGGGAATCTCACCCAGCAATCGGACGGTTCGCTCTGTCTTCTGAATCTGTTGATACGTCAGGCTGATTGAACTATCGGTCTTCTCGCTCCAATGCTTCCTCTTTGTGACTGGTATGCACAGTTTACCGTGAGGCTGCACCAGTTGCTTGACTACTTGCACGCCCCCCTTTCCTGAAGCCCCGATCCCCTGCCATGAAGGCATCCAGCATGTACGGGATTAGTGCCATCGGATCAACAGCTTCCCCGTAGGCCTGCGCATGCAACGCGGCGTAGCGGTCAAGGTCTGCCTTGAGGCTGGTCGGGCACGTGAAGGTCAGCTTGATGCTCTCGGTCTTGGGCAGCGGCCCCAGCCGCAGCTTGCGCGTAGTGCTCATCGTGAAGTCCCCCGGTTGAAAAACAGCGGCTGATAGGGCCGAAGCACCAGATCCCGATTGACGATGATGCGGACCGGCAGGCCAGGCCGCTCCGTCAATGTGGGCTGGATGTTGAGGTTGCGTCGGGTCATCTCTTGGCCGACCTGGTTCACGCTGTCTTGCAAGCTGTTGCGCCCGGCATTGATGACGCGGTCGCCGTTCTGGCGGTTCTCCGGTGCAGCCAGCTCTGCACCGACACCAAGCAGCGTCGTCAGCGCAGCACCCGCGAAGATGCGATCCCAATGCCAATCGACACCATCCTCCAGACCAGAGTTGCCAGCCGGGTCGGCACCCGCCAGGTTGTCCAGCATCAGCGAAGACGTGTCGGGCAGGATGATCCGGTTCCATACCACCTGTACCCGGCTCTGCCCATAGCTCACCTGGCTGTTGTAGCGGCCGAGGATGCGCGAACCCTGCGGAATCAGTACAAACTTGCCGGTGGCCGTGTCATAGACCGGCTCTGTCACGGTGGCGATCACGTCGCCGGGCAGATCGGATTTGATGCCCGTAACCAGCGCGCCCGCGATTACCGTGCCGGCCATGACCTGGTACGGCGAAGCTGGCATTTTCAGATTCCCGGAATTACGGGTTTCCGTGGAACCGGCTTTCAGGAACGCCTCTTTCTGGTCCTGCCGGTTCTGCACGGCGGTCGGATCGGCCGGCTGCGCTGCTGTTGAAGTTGGCCCGACAGCCATGGGATCGAAGCCCGCAAGGCCGGGCGCCGGACTGGCTGTGGCCACCTGCGTCGGCGCGGCAGCGGCGCGCTGGTTGCTCGAACGGAAGAACACCGATGCGCCCGCTGCGGCCTCCGCTTCCTTGCGCTGTGCGTCGTGCTCGGCATTTGCTGGAACGTGGCCGGGCGGCGTGTAGGTGGGTGCTACAGGCTGCTGCGACTTCACGATGGCTGGCCCCAAGTCGCCCGGCAACGGCGGCCCCAGCGCGGGTACTTGGGGAGGCAAGACCCGCGGCAGCTTGGAGTAATCGGTCGGAAGCTGGTCCAGACCTTCCGAGCGCGACACGCGATCCACGTTGTAAAGCTCAGCCTGTTCGCTTGCACTGCGCTTGCGCGGTTGCAGCGACCACATGGTTGCGCCCAACACCGCGACGGCGAGGCCGCCGGCCAAGACCGCCAACGTGCGCCTATTCAAGCGCGTCACCGGGCGCGGCTGGGCGCGTAGCGCCACCGCCTCAGGGGCTACCTTGCCCGCCTGTGGCGTGGCAAGGTCGGGAGTGTCGTCCTGGCTCATGTTCAGTTCCCCCGCGCCACGCCATCCGTGCGCTCGATGCGCACCACTTCGCCCCCCTCGCTTCCCTTTCCACCGCCCAGGCGCAGCTCGGCCGCGCCGAACAGCCGATCAACGATGTAGTACGGTGTGCGGAAACGGTAGTTCACCAGTTGCCCGTCGCCCTGCGCGCCGATCACGAACAGCGGCGGCAGCTCGCCTTGGGCGATGCCCGGTGGGAACTGGATATACACCTTCTCACCGTCATCGAAGGCGCGTAGCGGTTTCCACGGCGGCGTGCTGCCGCTGATGGCATAGCGGAAGCGAATCTTCTCCAACGACAGGCCGGTATCAACTGGGGCGGTCGCCTGCGCGGCCTGTGCCTGGCGTTGCAGGGCCAGCATCCGATCCCTCGGGTATTCCCACGACACCGATGCCATCCAGGCGCGTTCGGTCGAGGTCAGCTCTATCAGGTAGGTGCGCCGACTGGTGGTGACGACCAGATTGGTCTTGAGACCCGAGCGGATCGGCTTGACCAGCACGCTGACGTGCAGCGCATCACCGGCGCCGCTGGAGGTGTCGCCAACGATCCAGCGCACCGTGTCGCCGGCGGCAACCGTGACCAGCTCCTCGCCGGGTTGGAGAGAGATCACCGTCACCCGTCCCGGTGCCGCATAGACCTGGTACAGCGCGCCATCGGTGAAGGGCCAGACCTGAATGGCGTTGACGTAGCCCTCGCGCGTGGGCGCAATGCGCGCCTCGGCGTTGGCACGCGAGACCCGCAGCTTTTCATCAGCGGGTTCAGGTGCCGTCTTGGTCTCGATGCTCTCGGGCAGAGGTTTCATCTGCGCCGGCATCGGCAGCACCTTCGGCATCTCGACCACTTCCACCGGCTTGGGCAGTTCGGGTAGCGGCTGGGTCTGCACTGGCTCATCGAGCGAGATGATTGGCGGCGGCGTGCCTCTCGTGGCGCAGCCCTGCAGCGACAGCACTGACGCTGCAAGCGTCAACACAAATGCGTAAAAGCGGAAAGACGGGTTCATGGCTTGGCTCCTTCGGCGGCATCGAGTTCGCGGCTCCACGACAGTCCGTTGACGTAGATGCCCAATGGGTTTTTGCGCAGCCGCTGCTCGGTGCGCGGGGTTTGCAGGATGGTGGAAATCACGGCGTTCCAGCGCTCGGTGCCAGCCGGCGCACCATTGACGAAGCGCTGCTCGGTCCAACGCACGTTGAAAGACGCATCGCTGGCGCGCACGACGCTGGTGATCTGCACCGTGACCGACTCCTTGCCGACGCGGGCGAACGGGTCATGGGTGCGCGCATACTCGTTGAGCACGCCCGCGCCGCGATCGGTGGTGTAGTCGTAGGCATCGAGCCAGTTCTGCCGCACGACGATGGGATCGATGGACAATGAACGAACCAGCACGACGAAGTGCGCGAGGTGATAGGCGATCTGAGCATCGTTCGGCCGGTACGGCGTGGCGGCCTCGCCGATGGCCCGAACCTGGCCAGCCTGATCCACCTCCACCACGTAGGGCGTAACGATGGACTGCGCCGAGCGCCAGACCAGGCCGCCGGCCATCAACAGCGCAAGCACCAGGCAGCCGAAAGCCATCAGCCGCCAGTTCTTTGCCTGCACGCGGGCCGAGCCGATGCGCTCGTCCCACACCTGAGCGGCGGATTGGTAGGGCGTGGCAGGCTGCGGCGTATCGGCATAGCGCACCTGCGGTCGTTTGAATCGCATGGTTTGTTCTCCTTATGAATCGCTTCAATCGTCGGAACTGTGCAAACTCGGGCCGCTGCTCGAACCGCCGCCGTCGCCCCCGCGCAGCGTGTGGGCAGCGGTCGTGGCGGCATGGCCGATCTGCTGGCGGCGATGCAGGCGCTTGGCCCAGGCAGGCTGCGCCTGTTGCTGGTCGGCCGTGCCGGAATTGGCTTCGTTGGCGGTGGATTGGCTGGTTGCGGAAGCGCCACCGGATGCAGATGCCGCTTCGTCGGAACGGAAAGCAGATGCCGCACGCTCCTTGAGCGAGCGCATCCCGGCGGCGGCCTTTTGACCGACAGCCTGCGCACCGGTCTTGGCGACGTTGCCCACACCGGCAGCGGCCCCCTTGAAACCACCACCGGCTGCTGCGGAACCCGCTTGATAGGCCGACCGGGCACTGCCTGCGGTCGAGGCCGCAGCACGCCCGCCGCTGGCGGCCATCTTTGCTGCGGCGGGTGCCATGCGCGCGCCGGCCGCCACCGCGCTGCCCACGCCGGTCGCGGCAGCACCGACAGCGACGGCCGTACCGGCTGCGCCCATCGCTGCACCGGCCATCGCACCCGCGCCAAGCTGCGGCGCGCCGGACACCAGGCCGGTGGCGATGCCTGGGCCGAAGATGCCGAGTGCGAGCATGGCGAGCGAGGCCAGCATCACCACCAGTGCATGATCAATGGATGGCTCACTGGGCGTGACCTGGAACTCGGCGAACAGCCCCGTACCAATGCCCACGATCACGGCCAGCACCAGCACCTTGATGCCCGAGGACACCACGTTGCCGAGCACCTTTTCGGCAAGGAACGCGGTCTTGTTCCAGAGCGCGAACGGTACCAGCACGAAGCCGGCGAGCGTGGTCAGCTTGAATTCGATCAGCGTGACGAAGAGCTGCACAGCCAGCACGAAGAAGCTGATGATGACGATCAGCCAGGCGAGGAACATCACCACGATCGGCGCGATGTTGATGAACACCTCTGGGAAGCCGGCCATCTCACTGATCTGTTGCAGGATGGGCGCAGCCGCGTCGATGCCGGTTTTGGCGAGGCGCCCCGGCTGCAGGAAGGTCGCCATGGTCATGGTCGAACCGGAAGCCGTCAGGCCGAGACCCGCGAAGGACCGGAACACGATGCTCGCCAGCCAGTTGAAATTGCCGATGATGTAGGCGAAGGCACCGACGTAGAGCACCTTGCGCAGGAGCTTGGCCATCACGTCCTCGCCCTGGCCGGTGGCATGGCCCAGCGCCCAATAGAGGCCGGCCAGGGTCATGTCGATCGCCACCAGCGTCGCGGTCAAGAACGCGACTTCACCGTGCAGCAGGCCGAACCCCGAATCGATGTACGTGGAGAAGACATTGAGGAAACGGTCGATGACGGAGACGTCGTTCATGGCCGCATCCGTCAGTTGCCGTAGAAGTTCACGGACTGCGGCGTGTACGCCGTGCCGCTACCGAGGAAGCGGCGCGTCACCTCGCGTCCACGCTCGACGGCAGCGGCTTGACGCGCCAGTTCCAGCGAAGCTGCACGCCCCTGCGTGAGCTGGAGCTGCTGGGTCTGGATGGACTGCTTGGCTTGCAGGGCCAGGAGCTGATTAGTGGCCTGCATGGCCTGCAAGGCGCCAGTGGCCGACTGGCTCTGGTCAACTAGATCGGCCAACACGCCCTCATCCTGGTTCAGGTTCTGCGACACCTGCGCTTGCATGCGCATGGCGGTGCGCAAGCCCTGGAGCGTGTTTTGCCAGCGCTGGTGTGCGTCCTGGAACATCCGATTGCCGCTCACGGTGGCGGCGTACTGCTCCGGGTACAGTTGCCCGACCTGCTGGTCCATGTTCTGGATGTCGAAGGCCAGCCCGCGCGCTTGGCCGATCAGTTGCCGCGTCGTGTCCAGGTTGCTCCGCAGGCGATTGACCACGTTGAACGGCAGGCTTGCGAGGTTGCGGGCCTCGTTCATCAAGGATTGCGCTTCGTTCTGAAGCTGCTTGATCTGGTTGTTGATCTGCTCCAGCGTGTGCGCGGCAGTCAGGATGTTCTGGGCCAGATTCGTGGGGTCGATGACGACCCATTGCGCTTGAGCGACCGGCACGGCGCCGATCAGGGCAGCGACAGCGACGGCAAGAAGACGTTTTTTCATGGTGAAACCTCCAGAGGTTGGGAAGCAAGGAAGGACGCGGCCGAGGGAGCGGACGGCAACAGGTCGGCCGCCCAATCAAGGCCGCGATGGCGCAGCCACGCACCTGCGAAGCCGGGTGTTCCGGCATCGCGCAGTACGTTGTCGATAGCGCGTTGGTCCTGGGGCGTCGAAGCGCCCGCAAAGGCGAGCGTGACCGGCCCAAGGTCCAGATCGAACAGGCGATTGCCCAGACGCGACTGGTAGTAGTAGTCGCGCTTGGGCTGGGCGGTGGCGACGATCTCGATTTGCCTGCTGTTCAGCCCAAAGCCCTCGTAGATCGTGCGGATCTGCGGCTCGGTGGCCTGCGGGTTGGGCAGGAAGATGCGGCTCGCGCAGCTCTCGATGATCGCGGGCGCGATGGTCGAATCCTTGATGTCGGCTAGCGACTGCGTGGCGAAGATGACGCTGACGTTCTTCTTGCGCAGCGTCTTGAGCCACTGGCGAATGCGCGCCGCGAACACCGGGTCGTCAAGGAACAGCCACGCTTCATCGAGGATCAGCAGCGTCGGCGCGCCGTCGAAACGCTCATCGAAGCGCGCGAACAGATAGCCCAGCACGGCCAATACCGCGGCCTTGCTGTGCATCAGCTCCTCCATCTCGAAGCCCTGAACGTCGCCCACGCCCAGCCGGTCGCTGTCGGCATCGAGCAGCTTGCCGTGAGCGCCGCCGAGCACGTAGGGAGCGAGTGCCTGCCGCAGCACGTTGGATTGCAGCAGCACCGACAAGCCGGTGAGCGTGCGCTGCTCTACAGGCGCACCCGCAAGACTGACGAGCGCCGACCAGATGGCCGCCTTCTCGTTCGGACCAACCGTAATGCCTTCTTGCCGCAGGCGACCTTCGACCCATTCGGCCGCCCAGGTGCGATAGCCTTCCCGGTCGATGCGTGCGAGCGGCTGAAATGCGATCGCGCCGTCGGCGCCGAGGTAGTAGTGCTCACCGCCCAGGCCGAGAATGGTGGCGCGCATCGAACGCCCCATGTCGAAAGCGAAGATGCGTGAGCCGGGATAGCGGCGGAACTGCATCGCCAGCATGGCGAGCAGAACCGACTTGCCCATGCCGGTCGGGCCGGCCACCAGCGTATGCCCCACGTCGCCAATGTGCGTCACCAGTCGGAACGGCGTCGCGCCCTCGGTGCGGGTAACGATCAGCGGCGGGCCGTCGAGGTGGTCGTTTTTCTCCGGGCCGGCCCACACCGCCGATACCGGCATCAGGTGCGCGAGGTTCAGAGTCGAGACGATGGGCTGGCGGACATTGGCGTGAGCATTACCCGGCACCGACGACAGCCAGGCCTCCACGGCATTCAGCGTCTCCGGCATCGTCACGAAGCCACGGCCCTGGATGACGCGCTCCACCCTACGCAGCTTCTCGTCGGCCGCGTTGGCGTCGGCATCCAGCACGGTGACGGTCGCAGTGACGTAGCCGAAGGCGACCTGATCGCTGCCCAGCTCCTGCAAAGCTGCGTCCGCGTCGGCAGACTTGTTGCTGGCGTCGGTATCGACCAGCGGCGACTCCTGCTGGAAGATCGTCTCACGCAGTAGCGCGAGGACGTTCTTGCGCTTGGCGAACCACTGCCGGCGCAGGCGGCCCAACTCCTTCTCAGCCTCGGCCTTGTCCATGCACAGGAAGCGCGTGCTCCAGCGGTAGGCGAAGCCCAGGCGGTTGAGGTCATCCAGAATCCCCGGCCAGGTCGAGGTCGGAAAGCCGCGTATCGTCACGACGCGCAGGTGCTGGTCGCCCAGCATGGGCGCGAGGCCGCCGACCAGCGGTGCATCGGCCAGTAGTGCATCGAGATGGAACGGCACTTCCGGCACGCCGATGCGATAGCGATGCGTCGAAACGGTCGCATGCAGGTAAGTCAGCGTCTGGCTGTCGTCGAGCCAGTCGATCTCCGGCATCACGCCGTCCAGCAGGTCATAGATACGGTCGGTTTCGGCGACAAAGGCCAACAGGCGTTCGCGCCAGTCCACGCCTTGCGTGGGCGTGTTCTCGTAGAGCATCTTGGCCGCGCGTGCGCGGGACTCCTCGGGCGGCAGGTATTGCAGCGTGAGGTGATAGCCGCTCTCGAAATGGTGGCCAGACTCTTCGAAGGTCGCGCGCCGTTCCTCGTCCACCAGCCAGGACAGCGGCTCCGGAAAATCCGAGTGCGGATAGTCCGCTGCAGGCAGGCGTTCAGCTTCGATGAACAGCGCCCAACCGGAGCCGAGCCGGCGCAGCGCGTTGTTCAGCCGCGCCGTGGTGGCGATCAGCTCGCCCTGCGTCGCGCTGTCCAGGTCCGGCCCGCGAAAGCGCGCCGTGCGCTGGAAACTGCCGTCCTTGTTGAGCACGACACCCGGTGCGACCAGACCGGCCCAGGGCAACCAGTCGGCAAGCAAAGCCGGGCGCTGGCGGTATTCGGCGAGGTTCAGCATGGCATGGTCCTCACACGTCCAGCAGCGGTTTGTGTTTCAGGTGCGTGGCAAACACCTGCATGAATTGCGGATCGACTCGTGCCCCCCACATCGCCAGGGAGTGGCCGACGATCCAGAGCACCAGGCCCGGAATCCACAGTTGCAGGCCCAGCCCAACAGCGGCGGCCAGCGTGCCATTGGCAATTGCCACGGTGCGCGGCGCGCCACCCAGCAGGATCGGCTCGGTCAGCGAGCGATGCAGCGGAATCTCGAAGCCCGGCAGGTCGTGAGTCGCGCTCATACGACCGCCCCGCCGGAGAAGCTGAAGAACGACAGGAAGAACGAGGACGCGGCGAAGGCGATGGACAGACCAAACACGATCTGGATCAGCTTGCGAAAGCCTCCTGACGTATCGCCGAAGGCCAGCGCCAGGCCCGTCGAAATGATGATGATGACCGCGATGATCCGAGCCACCGGCCCCTGGATCGAGTCGAGGATGGATTGCAGCGGCCCTTCCCAGGGCATCGAGGAACCGGCTGCCTTCGCGGTGCCCGCCGTCAGCAGCATCGCGGCGGCCAACAATAGACCGTGATGGGCAGGCTCAGACAGACGGCGCAAGCGTGCAAGGATCGAAGCCGGATTTACGGAAATACGGAAAGCATGGGCGTGCGTCATGGCAGTTCTCCAGAGTGGTTGAGGGAAAGAGAAGGAAGGGACGAAGGAACGATGGAAGACAGCGGCAGCAACTCTGGAAATGGCGTTTCCAAGGCTTCCGTCAGGCGATAACCCACGCCATCGAAGCCGGCGACACGGGCGATGGTTTCGATGCGGCGCTTGCGGCCACGGCCGACGATGAACACGACCACGTTCACCGCCTCGGCGATCAATGCGCGCGGCGGATTCACGGCGACTTCGAGAACCAACTGCTCCAGACGCAGCAACGCGCCCAGTGCGGAGCCGGCATGAATGGTGGCGATGCCGCCGGGATGGCCGGTTCCCCATACCTTGATGAGATCCAGGGCCTCGCCGCCGCGCACCTCGCCGACCACCACGCGGTCTGGGCGCAACCGCATCGTGGCGCGCACCAGTTCGGTCATCGACACGACGCCCACACGCGTACGCAGCGGCACGTGGTCGCGCGCGGCGCATTGCAGCTCGATGGTGTCTTCGAGCACCAATACGCGGTCGCCGGTGACGGTGATCTCGGCGAGCAAGGCGTTCGCCAGCGTCGTCTTGCCAGTGCTGGTGCCGCCAGCGATCAGGATGTTCTGCCGCTCGCGCACCGCGTGGCGCAGGAATTCGGCCTGTGGGGCGGACAGAATGCCGTCGGCGACGTAGCGCTCCAGGCCGATGATGTTCACGGCCCGCTTGCGCAGCGCGAAGGCTGGCCCCGGCGCGGCGGGCGGCATAATGCCCTCGAAGCGTTCGCCCGTCTCGGGTAGCTCGGCGGTCAGCAGCGGCTGGCCGCGATGGACCTCCGCGCCGACGTGTGCGGCGACCAGCCGAATGATGCGTTCGCCGTCTTCTTCAGACAGTTCCACGCCCAGCGGTGCGCGGCCGGAGGACAGACGATCGACCCACAGTGACCGATCGGGGTTGAGCATGATTTCCACCACGTCCGGGTCTTCCAGCGCGGCGGCGATCACCGGCCCCATGGCCGTGCGCAGCATGCGAATGCGCCGGTCGAGCGACGTGGCGGTGAACGACTCGGGCTGCGCGCTCATGATGCACGCTCCTGGGCTTCGGCCAACGCCGCCGCTTCGTCCAGCCGTGCAGAGTCGGGGTGAAGTTCTTCCATCACGTCGCGTACCAGGCTGCGCCCACGCAACAGGTGACGGCCAAGCTGTTCGACGAACTGCTCGAAGCGCGCCTTGCCCTGGGCACGGGCCGCTTCCTGGTGTGCTTCGGGCACTGGCGTGCTGACGGTCAGGAAGTAGCGAACGAATAGCGCCAGCGTCTCGATCTCGATGTTCTGGTCGCGCTCCAGCCGCTCGAACTGGCGTGACAGCCGATCAAGCCGCTTGGCAATGGCCGCCTCGCGCTGATCGCCCGCGTCCGGCGACAACCAAGATGCCAGTGCCGCCGCGACGATGGACGACTTGGACACGCCTTTCTTGGCGGCCAGCTCGTCCAGGCGCTTCGCGTGCTCGGGCGGAATGAACAGGTTGAGGCGGTATTGGCTCATAGCTGGATTCCGTCGTCAGGGTCGAGTGATGCCAGCCGGGCCGTGCGTTGCATGGCCGGGTCGAGCTGGCGGGGGAATGAGGCAAAGGCAGGCAGCGGCAAGTCGTCGTCATCGAGCAGCGCAAGGTCGTTGCTGGCAGGCTCCTGCTCGGGGTGGTACTCGGCGACTTCGGACAGCTCCGGCTGACGGCGTGGCCCGCCGTCATCGGCGGTGCTGGCTTCGCTGTCGGCCAAGGCTGCTGCGTGTGCGGTTGGTACGGTGGGGATTGCCAGACCACTCCAGTCGTCAGGCTGCCGAGGCGGCGCGTCGGCGTAGCGACTGGCTGCAAGCGCGGGCGGCGGTAGTACGCGCCGCTTGAAGTTCACGTCGGCGTAGTAGCGCAGTTTCTTGGCCTTGATCGGTGCCACGCTGGACACCATCACCACGGCCTCGTCGGGCGGAAGCTGCATCACTTCGCCGGGCGTCAGCAGCGGCCGCGCCGTTTCCTGCCGCGACACCATCAGGTGCCCTAGCCACGGTGCAAGCCGATGACCGGCATAGTTGCGCTGCGCGCGCAGCTCGGTGGCCGTGCCCAGCGTCTCCGAAATGCGCTTGGCAGTGCGTTCGTCGTTGGTGGCGAACGTCACCCGGACATGGCAGTTGTCGAGGATGGAATGGTTCTGGCCGTAGGCTTTGTCGATCTGGTTGAGCGACTGCGCGATCAGGAAGCTGCGAATGCCGTAACCGGCCATGAACGCCAGCGCCGTCTCAAAGAAGTCGAGTCGGCCCAGCGCCGGGAACTCGTCGAGCATCAATAGCAGCTTGTGGCGGCGCGCGATGCCGTCGCTGCCGTCAAGCGATTCGGTCAGGCGCCGGCCGATCTGGTTGAGAATCAGGCGCACCAGCGGTTTGGTGCGGCTGATGTCGGACGGCGGCACAACCAGGTATAGCGATACCGGATGCTCTGCCGAAATCAGGTCGGCGATGCGCCAGTCGCAGCGCGAGGTGACTTCGGCCACCGTGGGGTCGCGGTACAAGCCGAGGAACGACATGGCCGTGGACAGCACGCCAGAACGCTCGTTGTCCGACTTATTCAACACTTCACGCGCAGCCGAAGCGACGACGGGATGCGGTGCATCGCCGAGGTGCCGTGTCGTCATCATCCGATGCAGCGTCAGCTCGAACGGGCATGCCGGGTCGGACAGGAAGTTGGCGACGCCGCGCAGCGTCTTGTCTTCACCGGCATAGAGCACATGCAGGATGGCGCCGACCAATAAGGCGTGCGAGGTCTTTTCCCAATGGTTGCGCCGCTCCAGCGCGCCTTCCGGGTCCACCAGAATGTCGGCGATGTTCTGCACGTCGCGCACTTCATGCGCACCGCGCCGAACCTCCAGCAGCGGGTTGTAGGCGGCAGATTTGGCATCGGTGGGGTTGAACAGCAGACAGTGGGAGAAGCGCGAACGCCAGCCGGCGGTGATCTGCCAGTTCTCACCCTTGATGTCGTGGATGACGGCGGACGCGGGCCAGGAAAGAAGCGTTGGCACCACCAGGCCCACGCCCTTGCCCGAGCGAGTCGGCGCGAAGGTCAGGACGTGTTCCGGTCCTTCGTGCCGCAGGTATTGGCCGTCATGCAGGCCGAGAAAAACACCAGCAGGCTGGTTCAGGCCAGCTTTGCTGATGTCGGCGGCATCGGCCCAACGAGCGGAACCATAGGTCGTGACAAGCTTCGATTGCCGCGAACGCCATACCGACATGCCGATGGCAACCAGTACGGCAGCTAGGCCGCTGCCGCCCGCGATCGCGCCGCCGATGTCGAAGACATGTGGCGCATAGGCATCGAAGAAGAACCACCACTCGAACAGCCGCCAAGGGTGATAGACCGGTGTGCCGAAAAAATCGAACCAGGGCGAGCCGAGGCGTAGCTGGTAGCCCAGGGCGGCGGCTGCCCATTGTGTGGCACCCCACACACCGGCGATCACAATGCCGAAAACAACGGCGATCTGTCCGAACAGCACACCCTGACCTTGCATCCTGCCCTCCCAATTTCTCCTGCGCGACAAGTGGCACAAAAACATGCCGCATGTGCGAGATTCGGGGCTGGATCAAGGTCGGTCAAAGACTGTTATCAGGACAAAAATTCCTAAAACAGCATCAATCCATAAAGGAGCGAGTCCGGTAAAAAAGCCGCAAGCCAGGGCGCGTTGCGACGTGTCGAGCAAATAGATGAATTTCGTGGGAGGACAAAGACGAATGAATCAAAACTTGGCTTGTTCCTTCGGTGGGGTGTAGGGCGTCTTGCCGTCGCCGAGAAAGCGTAGGTTCGTCGCTCCGGCTACTCGGTTGCAAAGTTCATTGCCGAGTTTTGGACGATCCGTCTTGCACTGCTGACGCAGCTCCTTTAGTCGCGCAGGATCGGCGGCCAGTTCTTCCACGGTTGGTACGTTGACCTCGGTGGATGTTCCCGATGGACCGCACGCGACCAATGCTGCGACCAGCAAGAACGGTACGATATTCCTCATTGCTTGATGTCCTGTGGGTTGTAGGATTGTGAGGATGGCGCGTGCCTTAAACCTTCAGGTGACTCGATGGCCTGCACCCGTTCGATGAAGCGGGCCAAGACTTCCGAAATTTCTCCTTCTCTGCGCAGCAGATAGGTCGTCAGAATCGGTGAGCGGCCCGCCAGCGGACGCGCCACCACGCCTGCCTCTCGGCTGGAAGCGATTTGCGCTGCGCCAGTCAAACCCAGGGCAAAACCAGCCGACACCAGCGCCATCATCAAATCACTGGAGGTCACGCGCTCGGCGATCACGGGTTCTTGTTCTGCTCGTCGCAGTACACGATCGATCTGGCGTGCGTGGCCTTCGCATACCTGTGGATCGCACAACACCAGCGGATAACGCAGCACTTCATTGAGTGGGATGCGCTTGTGCGTCAACAGTGGATGCCGCGCTGGCACTGCGACCATCAGTGGATCGGTCCAAGCCGCTTCGGCAACTAGACCATCGCCAACCTCATCGGCTTGGCCAAACCCTACGTCGTACAGATCGCTATGCAGTCCCTTGATCTGCTGAGACAGCGGTACCTCGAACAACCGAATCTCGACATCCGGCTCCTCCTGTCGGCACAACGCCAGCAAAGCTGGCAGACGCGCGGGCGCAATGCCGTCGGACAGCGCAATGCGCAATTGGCTGTGGAAGCCTTTGGCAGCGGCCTTCACACTGTCGCGCGCCTGCTGCAAGGCGGTGAAGACACGCGGTACGTGCTCCAGGAACAACTTGCCTGCCGGTGTCAGACGTGTGCTGCGGCTGGTCCGGACGAACAATTGCTCTCCTAGGTCTTCTTCAAGTTCCTTGATGGTGCGCGACAGCGGCGATTGCTCAATGTGCAGTCGCTCGGCTGCGCGGGCGAAGTGGAGTTCTTCGGCGACTGCCAGGAAGCAGCGGAGGTGCCGAAACTCCATAGGTCATCCCTTTTTGATAGCAAGGTGAGGTGTGCTCAGCAGATTGACCATCGCTTCAATCTCCCTATGGCCAGTCCGCAATAGGGCTACCTCGGCACCGCCGGTGGTTAAGCGGCCAACGACTTCATGGTCCGGAAGGTAGGGGCAGGGTGCGTGTTTGAGAGCAAGGGACATATGGATTTGCTCTCCTATGCCTTTGCCAAAGGCGGGCTCGATCTAGGTGGGCGACTGGGCGCCTCAGATGATGTCGGATACTTGTGATCGGCTAGGATGCACACCAGAGACCTTACTGAGTTGCGCAGCTCCGCGACGGATGCCTCATCGAGCCCCAATTGACGAGAGAGTGTTTCCGGGACGGTCTTCGCGACATCGCGCAAATCATGTCCATGGGGCGTCAGTGTGACGAGCACCCGCCGCTCGTCCTCGGTATCGCGACGACGACTGATGAATCCGCCTTGTTCCATGCGCTTAAGCAATGGCGTCAAGGTGCCATTTTCCAGATATAGGCATTCACCAAGGTCGCCAACGCTGACCGGCGACCGTTCCCACAGCACCAACATGACCAGATACTGCGAATAGGTTAGGCCAAGCGGTTCCAGCACAGGTCGATAGACCCGGGTCAACAAGTTGGTTGCAGCATAGAGAGGGAAGCAAAGCTGGCGATCGAGTCGCAGGGGGTTGTCTTCTGGTGTACGCCGGACGGATTTCATGGTTGAGTGTGATACCTTGTCTAAAAGACAATCTAGCGATTGTATCGCTACCAACTTTAAGTGTAATGACAAAATTCCGTCCAGGGAAGACCTGCACGAGCCAGGAAAAGCGACGATTGGTAACAGCCTCACCCGATGTGGCGGCTGGAAGATGCTGAAAGGCCACAGTGTCGACCTCCGGATCAATTCGGCAAGAGGAAATCTAACGCACCAGCCTAAATCTTTATTTTCAAGGCGAATTGTGACGTTGCGCGCTCGCTGCTGATGATTCGCTGGGGAGAGCGAAAAATGCAGCGTGCACCATTTATAAATCCACATTGGCATTACTACGCGCGGTGAGTATTGCCGAAAAGCAAGGAGGCCCCAACTGAGCAAAGGCCCTTTCAAATTATGGAGATGCCGTGGTTCGCCCTAGGCCTGATCGAGGCTATCGGCGTTCAGGCGCTTTTTGCGAAAAGCTGTAGGAGTGAGGCCGAAATGTTCCTTGAATTTCCGATGAAACTGACTAACACTTGAAAACCCGCTGTCGATGGCTGCACCGGTGACTGTCTCCGTCAGATTCGAGAGCCGAGATGCCGCTTTTTGCAACCGCAAAGTATTTCTGAAGTCGACGATGCTTTTGCCAGTATGCTGGCGAAACTCCCGGGTTAGCAGACTGCGGGACATGCCAAAAAGTCTGGCCGCCTGATCCAGAGTTATTTCCTCATGCAGGTTGTCCTCGATCCAGGAAACCACTTCCTGCATTCTGCCGCGATAGCGATGGATGAGATTATCTGCGCTACTGGTTCGGCCTTTGACGTGCAGCGATAGCAGCAGACCCACGGCACTCCAACTCACCTGTTCAGCCAGCAAATTTTCGTTGCTGAAGCCGTCAGAAATCATATTAATAGTGGCTTCCAACCAGGACAAATGATCTGGAAAATCGGAAACCGTGATCCCCTCCTTACTCACGTCGCTGACCAAAGCCACCTGTTTGGGTGATAAGAAACGAGGTAAGTCGCTTGGGGGGCAGCAGGCGATCTTCAGACGGGCCACATCCCCCATGTGGATGACGATTCTGTAAGCAGTGTTGGGCGGGATCAGGACCAAGCGTCCCGGCAAAAATGCGATTTCGCGGGCATCCCCCGTATCGGCGATAAGACGCCCGCCCTCCTGACAACACACGATGAATTCAACCGCATCCTGCTGCAGGAGTTCGGATGTTTCCCGGACTTCGGTAGTCAAGCTCCAGAGCATCGGATTAACAGCAACTTAGTATGTCAACATGGTCACTACGGCTACGGCCTTATGGTGCTCAAGCGTGGTTGAAAAGAGTGAAGTAGGCCAGAAGAAGGTAGCACGTAACGGCAAGCCCCCCGTGCACGATCACCACTCCCTTCGGATGTTCGCCTTTGGATCGTTTTGCAAAAAGCAAGGCCCCCAGGCCGATGATAACCAAGGCAATGACAATGTTGATCCAAACCCGAGTATCCCCGGAGAATGCCGCCACGATCGCTGCCAGCGCACCGATTAGCACAAAAACAACGTGGAGCACTTTGAAAATGGGGGATGTAGGCTTCTTGCGAAATACGTCACTGGCCATGATCAATCCGATCAGTGCTACGACAGTAAAGGCCCCCAGAGATAGCAATAGCATAATTCTTCCTTAAAAAACTTTGATTTTGAAAGAATGTTCCTAACGGAAAATCCACGAATCACCCTTCGGAAACACTATAGCCAGCCGCCACCTCTGAGTCTTGTCTTATCAGGTATGATATGTGTGCGATCGGCCATGAATACTCCATAAGACCTCCCGTTCTCGTAGCACTCGGAAGAATGCCGAGCATAACTGCTGCGTGTGCCCCTGCGGGGGAGGCACGCAGCACCTGTATATGCGCAAGATGGCATGGCAGTGATCAGATGGTTTTGATGACCATCACATAGGCGGAAAGCGCGAGGGCTGAAATCTGGATCAATAGTGCGACTCTTCGCTTCCTAGCCTCATGTGCGACGTCGAAAGTTTTCTTCGAAATGTTGGCAGCGATTCCGTGAACCGCAAATGCCGCAAGTCCAATATATGGAAATAGCATGGCTTGCCACGGCCCCACGACTGTCACCACCAAACCGGTCAGTCCTGCCAGTCCGGAAACTATTCGGTGAGCGATGTACATCATCTTCGCGTGGCCGCCCAAGCCGCCAGAGGTACTACGACTCCCATTCCAGGCCAGAACTGTCCAGACACCTGTCAGGAATATCGACAAGGTAGCGGTCAATAGATGACTATGCTTTATGGCTATATACATATGGGTTCCCTTTCGTCAGCGGCATCCTTCTTGGATAAGACAAATCGATTCGGCAGCGCGTGTGTAGTGCTTACCGAATCTGACTGTTTTCAATAAACACTTATTTAGGGCCTTCGACTCCGCTGGTCGATATCTTTTTAAATACTTCGCTGACTTCTTGCAGTGCCTTTTTGTCGGCTTCACTCAGTTTATTTGCTGGAGAACACCGAGGGTCGCTGAGCTGGAGTGCTTTAATCATTGCATCTGTCAATGGGATGGGTTGGCAGCCGTGGTTCTTTTCGCAAACGAGATCCCACTGCGGTTTGGCTTGAACATGGCACGCAAAACAATTTCCACCAAAGCGGTTGACCACATCGGTATAGCCACGTTTTCGGATCTTGGTGCCCTTGGCATCTACGTCTAGTTCAAAAAATTCCCAGTCATGTGTCTGTGGGTTTGTACCCTTAGGCTGTTTGACCATGACTTCGCCAGGAATTAACTGAACCACCGAACCCGGTGGATATGCGCCACCTTTATTGGATTTGGCGACAGCAACGGTTTCGTTCAGTTTTCCGGTCAGGCTGGCGACGTAGAATCCGCGCACCGGTGTCATTTTTGTGATGCACTGGAAAGAGCTATCGCTTACAGGAATGGATTCATTCTTGGACTTGTCGGCAAATGCTGGGACAACAAGCACGGTCGAAAGGGCAAGACCCAACAAAAGCTTTGTGTGGTTGACCATCATGGTTTCCTTTGCATAGATGGGTAAGCAGTGGCGCCATTCACGTCGTTCTTGGCGAACAGCATCCGAAGGTCGCAGGGGCGATGCACACGCGTCGACGCCACCGATGACCCAGCACCAGAAGTTCATCAGGCCTGTGGCACTACTGATTTGTTAATCAGCGTGTATGCACTGACAGCACAACATCGATGTTTCCCTTCGTGGCGTTCGAGTACGGGCAGATCTTGTGCGCCTCGGCGACGATTTCCTCTGCCTTGGCCTGGTCGACGCCAGCGATGGTTACATCCAGCGCAACCGTCAGGCCGAAGCCGCCACTACCATTCGGGGCAATGCCTGCTGTGGCGACAACTTCAATGTCGTTGTCCCGGACTTTCGTCTCTTTGTTGCGTGTGCCGTGGATGACGGCATTGCCGAAGCAGGCCGCGTAACCCGCCGCGAACAGTTGCTCGGGATTGGTTGCACCGCCTTTGCCCCCGAGCCCCGAAGGCAAGGCCAGTTGCAGGTTCAGCAGACCATCGTCGCTAAGCACAGTGCCGTTGCGGCCCCCGACGGCGGTGACCTTGGTCGAATACAGCGCACTCATGATGTTTTCTCCTAAGAGTGGATTAAGCCCATATGGACGGTAGCGATTATATCGCTAGCTAAACAAAATGCAATGGCAAATCTTGATCAAGCCATTCAGATCGAAATTCCTCTCCTACGGCCAACCTCCCATGACACCCCTCCGCCACGAACCGTCGCGGCTATCTGCTGCCCCAGTTGCTGTTCGACCACCGGCTTCCACGGCACCAGACTGAAACTCATACCGTCATCAAGCATCGCGTAGCGCCCGCTGGCGAGCATGACGCTGCGGCGATAGACGCCCGCCACGCGTAGGCCGTCGGAGACTGGCCGATATTCCAAGTCAGTCTCCGACGCTATGTCGTGCGCGGCCTTCGCCAGCTCGCGCCCACGCAGCGTCGCCAAGAGGTTGCGTGCCAGGACCACTCGCTGGCCGCGCCGCTCGGCAAGCCCCTGCTCAACGAGGAAGTCGGAACGCCGCTGCAGTTCGTCCTTGACCTCGCTGCCAAAGCCTATGTCGCCCAGCCCTTTGCTGCCGCCGATCAACTGCTGATCCAGCCAGGTCGCACCGATCACGCGGGTCTGCCGCGCGATGGACAGGTGTGATTTCAAATCTACTGCCACGCCACCGCCGAGGCGCTGCGCATCGTACTGGCGGCCGCGCTCGGCCAAGTCATCGGGCACACGCCAGACGCCTTCGGCCATACGCTCCACGATGCCGGCACGGCGCAGAGCTTCCAGCCGACGCACGTGCGCCGCCACCACTGCGCGTGGGTCACTGTCGGGCGTGGCCTGGCCTTGGGCGAGCGCAAGGTGATGGTCGGTGCGGTAGATGCCATTCACTGAAAGCGCGGTGATGTTCTGGTCGGCCGCGCGCACCTCAGTCGAGCCTTTCACCTCCACCACGGCGCCGGTCGGGTACTGCTCCAATTCCGATCGCGGTGGCAACACAACGTAGTGCGCCTTGCCGTCCGTGCCATCGACGATCAGATAGCCTTTGTCATGCAGCTCGTCGGTCAGTCCCTTGCCGATGACGCTACCGACGATTGCGCGGCCGTCCTCAACGGGCTGGAATACGGCCAGTTCACGCTGCCTGCCGCTCATGGCGCGCTGCATGGTGCGGATGATGTCGCCACGCTCGCCCATGGCCCGTAGCGTGAGTTCGGCCTCGGCATGAATGACCCATGTGCCAGGTTGCTGCTCGGTCGCCAGACCCATGCGCTGCAAGCGCTGCAGCCGGCCAATCAGCATCTGCCGCTGGCGTTGCAGCCGGGGCTCGGCCATCGTCTCCGGACTCACGAGACCGTCCACGGCCAAGCGTTGCAAGGTGCGGTCCAACCCCGTCCACCGCTCCTGGTCGACTTCGCGCTGCATGGCGCGCTGGATTTCCAACTCGGTGCGCGGCCCCAGCCATTCGGTTGCCAATTCGGTGGCCCGGTGGCGCATCCCCTCGGCGATGTAGTCGCGGGAGATGATGAGGTCTTTGCCGGTGTCGTCCTTGCCGCGCAGGATGACGTGCGTGTGCGGGTTGTCGGTGTTCCAGTGATCCACCGCCACCCAGTCCAGCCGCGTGCCCAGGTCGGCCTCCATGCGTGCCATCAGGTGCCGGGTATAGGTGCGCAGATCGTCGAGCTGGTCGGCGTCCTCCGGCGAGACGATGAAGCGGAACTGGTGCCGATCCTCGCGCCCGCATTCCTCGAAAGCGGCAGTGTCCGGCGAGTCGGTCATGGGGCCGTAGGCGTGGCCCGGCCCGCCCTGACGATCGACGCCTTCACGCTCGATGTAGCGCAGGTGCGCGGCAGTCGAACGCGGCCCGGCCTTGGCCAGATTGACCAGTCGCGTCTTGATCGTCACACGACGGGCGTTGGACATTAGCGCGGCTCCAGCGAAGCGAGCGGCGACGTGGCCACGCCCCAGCCGGGAACCGGGTAGATGGCCGACTTTACCGACCGTCTTACCGAGCTTGGTGCCGGCCTTGTTGGTCTGGCGCAGCACCTTGTTGATGAAGGCGTCGTCGCGCTGTTTCGGCGCGCCGGGACGTATCCTGAAACGCTCATCGTCATGCTTGCTCATGCTGCGCTTCCATCCAAGACCAGCGCAGCCGGGCGTGTGAAGCACGCGCCTTCTCCAATGCCGATGCGGCATTGCGCACTCTCGAGGCACGATGCCGCCTCTTGGCTCGTGCCGCGCCACCCCCACGTGCAGACAGGGTTTTCAAGCGGCTGAGTGCCGCGACCTTTTATCTTGCCTTCCGCCTTTGCCCCTCGCTGGCGCTCCGGACGTCGGCGGCCCGGCGACGCTGCGCTGCTTGCAGCCAGCGCGCCGGCGAACGCGGCGACGGCCCTCGGCCGGGCGCGTTCGAGGCAAGACGCCTGCACGTGGGAAAGCGGCGCCGGATGTTGCGCGACGTGCGGCGCCGAATACGCAAAGTCAACGCTCGCACGACACGCGCG
The DNA here is from genome assembly GCF_009177135.1 of Azospira sp. I09. Lineage (NCBI taxonomy): Bacteria > Pseudomonadati > Pseudomonadota > Betaproteobacteria > Rhodocyclales > Rhodocyclaceae > Azospira > Azospira sp. I09. The sequence goes on from NZ_AP021844.1 coordinate 1,114,638, forward strand.
ACGACACGGCGACGGCCAGCGGAACGACACGCTGGATGGCACGGTGAAGCGCAGCGAATCGGCGGCCATCATCGGCGAGTCTCCAACCAGACCGGATGCGCGACGCCGAGCACAGCGGATGCGCGCACCGGGCCGAAGTAGCGGCTGTCGAACGAGGCCGGGTTGGTCACGCTCAACAGGAACAGCTCGTCCGGTTCGAGACGGCGGCATTGCTGCCAGGATGGCAGCGGGCGGCCGAAGCGGTCGGCGGGCAAGACGGCAGCCACCGGCACGCCGTCGATGCGCACACTGCGACCGATGATGCACACCTCCTGCGGCGCAATCGCACCGATCCGCTTGAGCAGCGGCACGCGCGTCGGCAGGTAGCCGCGCTGCGCGGCCAGTGCAACGGCCTCGGCCGGCAGCGGGACGAGCACGATGCTGTCCACGGACAACAGACGTGGCAGCGAGTCGGCTCGGTGGTCGAACGGCTCGATGCGATACCAGCCGACCGCCACACTGTCGGACGGGTTGTAGGTGAAGCGCGGCAGCGGCGACACGAACGAGGCCCAGGCCAGCGCAGCGAGGCCGCAGGCCGACAGGCTCGCCAGCACGATGCGAGCGCGCCCGAGCGAGCGAGAATGCGGCGCGGTGCCGGATGTGGAAAGCGTCGTCATGGCAGCGCCCTCCCGGCCAGCCAGGCGGCGTGCCGCTCGGCGGTGTACGCCGGCAGCGGCACGCGGGCCGCGAGCCGGTTGCCGAGCGTGCGCCAGTACGCGGGCGACACGTCGGCAGGCGCGATGCCCAGAGCCTCGATGGCGTCGAGCTGCGCCAGCACAGCGCGCACGGCGGGTTCGCCCTCGGCGTGCAGTAGCAGGCGCGCGCCGGGCAGCACGCCGGGGATGCGCTGCGCCGCGTCCTGCGGCGTACAAGCCTGCATCGTCATGAGCTGCCAGCGGATCGTGCCGTAGTCGTTGGCGTGCCAGCGGATGCGGCAGAACATCGCGCCGGGCAGGAACACCGCGACGCGCCGCCAGCGGTCGAGCCGGACGATGCGCGCCGGCTCGCCGAACCGCAGGTAAAGGTCGATGCGTTGCTCGATGTAGGCCAGCGAAACGCGAGTCAGCGATGCGGCGCCCGCTTGGTGGGCGAGCGCTGCAAACGTGGGCGGCGTAGCTGGAGCCGCCGAAGGTTGCGGGTTCATTGGGTGCTCTCTGGGAATTCGCGTTCCAGCAGTGCACGCAGCAGTTCGGCGACGGTCACGCCTTGCGTGAACGCAGAGACCTTGACGCGGGCGCGCATCGCGGGGGTGATGTCGAGGGTCAGGCGCGCGGTGTAGAGGTCGCCTTTCTGGATGCCATCGGCGTCCCCTTGGCGAACCCACGCCTCGGCGTGAGGGTTCGCCGGCGGACGCGCACCGATGGCGATGCGTTTGCCGCTGTGCTGGCTCATGTCGGCCACCGCAGCAGTTCATCCACCAGCGCCGTGATCTCGCGTGCGGCGGCGCTGTCGGGCGCCGTCTCGCGTGCGAGGCGGCCGGCGGCCACGCTGTCGGCGAACACGATGCGCTGATGCACCTCCGAGCGCAATGCTGGCAGCGGCTGGTCGGCCAATGCCTGGCGCGCTTCACGGCCGATGATGGTCGTACTGACGCGCCGATTGATGGCGAAGGCTGCGCGTAGCGCTGGCCGGAACACCTGCGCCTCGCGGATCAGCGCCACCATCTCGGTAGACGCCCACAAGTCGTAGGGACTGGGCTGCACCGGGATCAGCACGTGCTCGGCCGCCAGCAGCGCCGAGCGCGCCAGCGCGGCGATACGCGGCGGGCCGTCGATGACGACGTGATCGGCCTGGCGTGCTAGCTCCGGCGCTTCCTGGTGCAGCGTCTCGCGTGCGAGACCTACTGCACTGAACAAACGTGGCGAGCCCTGTTGGGCGCGCCGCTGCGTCCAGTCCAGCGCCGAGCCTTGCGGATCGGCGTCCAGCAGAACGACTTGCTGGCCGCGCATGGCCAGCTCGCCTGCGATATGCGTGGCGAGCGTGGTCTTGCCAACGCCGCCTTTCTGATTGAGCAAGGCGATGATCATGGCCCGGCCCTCCTGGCTGGAAAGCTGGGTTTTCTGTACCGCGCGAATCGCCGTGTGCCGTGCCGTTTGTCGTTTATCCACCGAAACGGCGCGCTGTTTTTATTAGTTAAAGAATTTAAGTTAGGGAAGTTAGAGAGACCGAAAACCCGCGCCGCTATTAGGATTTCGGCGGTTTCGCACGCCTGATAGCACGATAGGGACACGCCCGATAGCACGATACCCACCACGCCTGATAGCACGAGGCCATTCACAGGTTTTCCCCGAGTTATCCCCGTGCCGTCCGCAGCACGGGCCTGAAAGTCAGCAGTTCGGCCCCGTCGTCCGGCATCCGCTCGATGCCCAGGACGTATCCCGGCATCGACTGCCGCGCCACCAGCGCGCGCAGGTCGCAGGCGAAGTCGTAGGGCTTCGCCGTGCTGCCCGATTTGCGGTGCAGGTGTTTGAAGTCGAACTGCCAGCCGCCCGGCTGCTTGCCGCCGTGCTTGCGCACCAGGCGGTACAGCCAGCGCTCGATGCCACCCGTGAGCTTGAAATAGGCCGGGTCGATGGTTAGCACCAGCGCCGCGTCCAGCACGCCCGCGTAGAACCAGTCCGGCAGGATCAGCTCGATGCCCAGCGGTGTGCCGCGGGCGTCGGCCAACTCCTTCCATTCGTTGATCCACGAGAAGCGATGCAGGCGCCGCCCGGTCGTCTCGCGGATGGAAGTGGCCACCGTGGTCGATTGCAGGCGATCCAAGGCCGCTTTGAGGCGCTGGTAATCGCGCAGCGACGTACCGCGCCCGATGAAGCGCAGGATCTCGTAGGGCGTGGCGCGCATGAGCCGCGATGGGCGAATGCCCGCATCGCGCGCTTCCACGATCTGGCTGGCAGCCCAGATCAGGATGTCGGCATCCCAGATTGTGGCGATGCCATGCTCCTGCGTTCCCTCCACCCGGATCGTCACGCCGCCGGCGCGGAAGTCGATCGGCTGGACGCGCTTCGACTTCGCCAGCGAGAAGAACGGAAAGGCCATCAAATCCTGGCTGTCGCGCGGCGCCATGTCGCCCGGCAGCGCGCGGAACAGATCGAGCTGTTCCCGCTCCTGCATTGATCGCTGCCCCGATGATCGGGACGACAGCGACGGGTTGGACATGGAGATGGCCACCGGCGAAGCACCGTTCAGCGCGCACGGCTGTCGGCCGAGTGGTGCTCGGCGTATTCGGGATCGGACGTGGCCTCGAAGCTGCGCTGGTCGGCCCAAACGTCGAGGTCGGCCACCGCGTACATGACGCGGCGGCCAAACTTGCGGAAACGCGGGCCGCCGCCGATCACGCGCTGTTTCTCCAGCGTGCGCGGCGACAAGCGCAAATATTCGGCGGCCTCGTCGTTGGTCAGGTAGCGTTGAGGTTGTGTAGCAGCAGCGGGTTGCTGCTGCGTGGCGTGTGCGGCAGCAGGCCGCAAGGGAGCAGGTCGCATCGGGTAAGCCTCCATCGTTCAGGACAGTCCAGCCGCGACGCGCGGCCAGATGGAGGCAGTCTCAAGAAAGGGATGCGTCCCGTTGAGGGTCGTTTTGCTGGGGACGCAAAACGACCCTGTTCAATTCATTGGAGTTGCGCCAGGCGGCGATAGCCAGCGCGCATCAGACCCTGGCCGCGTCGCACCAAACGGCGCACGCGCGACCGCAGGCCGCCGTCGGCATACCAGCCTTTGACCACGGCATCGGTGCCGAACAGTCCCTCGGCGACTTCACGCAATGACGCGCCTGCCAAGGTGGCATCAAGCGCCTGCAAGGTGTGCAGCTCCTGCAGCGCTGTCGGCGCGGGCCGGGGCCGAGCCGCCGCCGTAGGCGTGCCTTCGGCGGCCACAGCCAGCTTGTCCAGTTCGGCCCGGAGCGTGCAATGGCGTGCGCAAGGCATGTCGCACGCGCGGATGGCGTAGACGTAGGCCATGCCATCCTCCAGGTCTGGCGCCAACGCCAGGCGCAAGCAGCAGCCGGGCCAGCGCGTGGCGAGCATCAGGCGTCGGCCATCGTGGATCAGGTGCTTGTGGCCGGGAATGCGCCACAGCTCGAACGCGACGGCATCCGGGGGCGGGTCGATGTCCGGGTGAAGTTGCGCCGTGCAAGGGTGGCCGGGAAGCCAGGCTGGATGCGCGTCGCGCGCATCCAGGGCCGGGTCTTCCAGCATACGCAGCCCCCAACCGTGAGCGGTTTCCGGCTGGCGATGGCGGTGTAGCCAGTCGCCTCGGCAATCGGGATGCCGGCGCAAATACTCCCAAGCCAGTGCCAAGTCGTCCAGGTGCAGCACGTAGAGATATGCGGCTGTGGGATACCAAGGTTCGACGCTTCGATCAGTCATGACGCAACCTCCTGTTGGGCAGGGATCGTCGCCACGTCGGCACGCTGGAGCTACGCCATCAAAACATCACCGTCCTACCACCAAAGTGATACTCTTGAACCGTAACGAGCGGTGTCAAGACTGATTGGCTCCGAAGTCTTACGTGGATTGTCCGAATGCGACGGCTGTGCAACCCGGAATTGAGGGCACGGCACCGGACACCCTGCCGCAAGCTGCGCAGTGCATCATGCCCCTTTGGATCAGGGCGGTACCGACTTGGCGCAAGAGTGGCGATTCAGATTGCCGGCGTCATAAACCAGACTGAAAAAGACACAATGCGCCGCAACGGCCTGTGTCTGGATGACCTTCCGCAGCGGGGGCCATGAGGCTCGATCAGTCTGGGATCGAGCCGTCGGCCTGCGCCAGCCGGATGTACTCCGATAACGGCCGCGACGCTCGGAAATACAGGTCGCGTTGGATGGGCCGCCGACGCGGCCCGACGATGACTGCCAAGTCGGATAGCTTGACCGTCCCCAACTCCGGCATGCCGATGCCGAGGTCGATGAGGCCCCAGGCCGTGTCGCCATCGGCGGGGTCGAGCGCAGCCAGCAACCAGGTCGCGTGCGCATCCGGCGTGAACAGCCGCACCACGGGTATTAGGTCAATGCTCTGTTCAGCCGCGCGTGCCGCTCCGTTGGCGAGCAGTTGCGCTCGCTCGTCTACGGTGGCGAGAGGCTGGGTCATGGTCAGGAATCCCACGAAACCGAGGATGCACGAATCCGCCTTTCCGCGAAAGCGTGGAACCACCGAACCGGATGTGCGCTTTCGTGCGCAAACACGGATGCGGAAGCCATCGAATCCGTACATGCACGGAAACGGAAAAGCGGAATTATGGAAGTCAGGAAAAGCACAGATACGGCTCTCAGATTCGGTCGGAATCCACAGATGCGGATTTCAGTAAAGGCGCAAAGCCGTAAGGCTCATCGCCAAATGAACACTATAGATTGTAGCCCTATAGAGCGCAATCGACTGTCATCTTGGTTTTTGAGGAAACCACCGGATGACAGCGAAAAATTCATTGGCGATGGCACTGAAGACAGTCAGGAAGGCGCGCGGCCTGAGCCAGGAAGCGTTCTCCGACGTCTCCAGCCGGACCTACCTGAGTTCGCTGGAGCGTGATCTGAAAAGCCCGACGCTCAACAAGCTGGCCGAGTTGTGCAAGGTGATGGAGATCCATCCGGTGACGCTTCTGGCATTGGCGTATTCGGGGAACAACCCCAAGAAGGCGGATCAACTACTCTCGCAGGTTCGGCATGAGCTTGAACTGCTGGCACAGACAGGCGACGAATGACACTTCTCCAGAACGACCCTATCACCCAACTTGGATTTTCCGTCTACGAGAACAAAGGGGTCTTCGCTGTTCTTCTGGGGTCGGGCCTGTCGCGCTCCGCAGAGATTCCGACCGGGTGGGAAATTACGTTGGACCTGGTGCGCCGTGTGGCGACCGCCCAAGGCGTCGAGGAGCAGTCCGATTGGGCAAAGTGGTACCGGGAAAAGACCGGGCAAGAGCCGAACTATTCCGCGCTGCTGGAGGAGATCGCCAGTTCACCCGATGAGCGTAGGGCGATATTGCATCGGTACATCGAGCCAGATGAGCAGGATCGCGAAGAAGGCCGGAAAATCCCGACCAAGGCGCATCACGCGATAGCGCAGTTGGTTCGTTCTGGTCACGTCCGGGTCATCGTCACGACCAACTTTGACCGGCTCATGGAAAACGCCCTTCGGGAGCAAGGAGTCGAGCCCACCGTGGTTTCCTCCGCAGACGTTTTGGCGGGTGCCGAGCCATTGACGCACAGTCGCTGTTACCTGCTCAAGCTGCATGGCGATTACAAGGATGCCCGCATCCTGAACACCGATCAGGAACTGAGCGCTTACCCGGAAAGCTACGACAAACTGCTGGACCGCATCTTTGATGAGCATGGTCTGATCATCTGCGGCTGGTCGGGTGAATGGGATCATGCCCTGCGGGCAGCCTTCCTCCGTGCACCGAACAGGCGCTATCCCGTGTATTGGGCGGCCCGGGGTGCGTTGGGCTCGGGAGCCAGCGAACTGGCCATCCATCGAAGCGCCAAGACGATACCGATCTCAGGCGCGGACGAGTTTTTCCAAACACTTCAACAGCGAGTCGAAACGCTTGAGCAGAGCCAGCGTCAGAATCCGCTGAGCGTCGAATTGTTGGTCAATAGTACGAAGCGCTACCTGGCGAAGCCGGAACATCGTATTCAACTGGACGAGTTGCTTTCGCAGGAGGCGGAGCGATTGATGGTGCAACTCGATGGGAGTCAATTCGCGCCCCATGGCCAGTGGAATCAGGAAGAGTTCCGATCGCGGGTACGACGATACGAGGCGCTGGCCGAACCCTTGACGCGCATGGCTGGCGTCCTCGGCAGATGGGGGGATGGTTCTGAATTGACCACGATCCTCGACATCATCAGAGGACTGTATATGCAGGCCGAGAAGGTTGGAAACGGCCTGTTGGTTTGGCTCGGTCTGCGATCTTATCCGGCCGTCTTGATATTTACTGCCTACGGAGTCGGCCTGACGCGCTCGCAGCGATGGAAGACACTTCACGAACTGCTGGTTGCGCCCTGGCCTCGGGAATATCGTGACCCGAAACGAGTGGTTTCCACGCTGTTCCTGGATGAGTGGAAAGGGGCGAAAAATGAAGTCTGGAAAGAATTGGAAGGCCTTGATCGTCGCAAGACCCCTCTCAGTGATCATCTGCTTGATGTGATGACGAACTGGCGGTCCAGCTTTGCAGGTGTATCGGCTGAATTTGAGCTGGTGTTTGAACGATTCGAACTGCTTGCTGCTCTTGTCTATCTGGAGGAAGACAGCGAAGCGAGTTTGGAACAAGCCTTTACCAATACACCTCACGGGCTGTTCGCCCGTATGCCCGTAGGGCGCGTTGGATGGCATGACTCGTCAGCCAATTCACTGATTCTGGAGCTTCAATCGGAAGCGACCATCACAGCTTTGCTGGACGCAGGCTTTGCGCGGAACAGCCGCCGCTTCTTGGAACTCTCCATTGAGAGTTTCAAGCGCTACGTGGGCAAGATGTCATGGTAGCAGTCGCCCCGCCGCGAAGGGCGGGGCGCTACGGCGGTCACGCCGCCGGGGGCTTGCTGCGCGACCAGATCAGGTCGTGCGTGCCGTCCTCGCCTTCGATCAGGCGGGCATAGACCGTAGCAGGAAACGAAGGATCGTCGAGGGTCACGGACAGGTATTCCCGCCCGGCCTCGCTGGTCTTCTTCCATGCCGCGCCGATATCGTGACTGGCCGCCTGCAGGCGGAAGTCGGGAGCGTTCTCGCTGCTGCCCTTGTCGTTGGGAACCAGCTTGACCTTGACGTTGAGCGTCAGGGTGCGCAGCGTGCCGGTGAAGCCATCTTTGTCTGCGGTGAAGGTGCCGATGTTGGCCATGATGTTTTTTCCTTTCGGTTGAACAAGGTTCGCGCCCATCGCGTCCTTGTTGTGATCCGGCCGGCGGGGGACGGGCGGGCTGCACCGCTTGCGGTCGCAACGCAGTGGAGAACCGGAAGGCGCAAAGAATTTGTCCCGCGAGGAAGCCGCGCAGCGGCGGGGAAATTGTTTGCGCCGGACGGTTGCAGCCTTGAAGCCCAGGGCGCAGCCATGCCCCCGCCAGGATTCACGACAAGCCAAGGACGCCTTGGGCCGAACCTCCCTCCGAAAGGAGACATGCACAGATCGGCATCTCCGCATGGAGGCTCCAGCGGTGCGCTTCCAGACGCGGGCCAGGTCAATCTCCCGGCGACAGGCGACAACGTCCCCGCTTCACTCAGCGGTGCCGGTGTTGAGGCGTGGTATGGAAGCTTCATTGCGATGCCGGGCGGTGTCCGTGAGCCATCCTTCCTGGACGTGATAGGCAAGAACCGCCAGCATTGAGGACGGCACGCATTCGCACAACCTGCCGCAGCAAGCCACAGCGTGTTCGCCAGCGCCCCCACCCATCGCGGCGGCGCATTGGCTGGCCGATCCGGCAAGACCGGTTCGGCGCTCTCACAGGGGCGCCAAGCTGCGCGCGGCGGGGATAGCCCGCTGGGTTTTCCCCTGGAGGCAAGCGAAGCGCGCAGCGCCACAGGCGCGAAGGCGTGAGGGATTGAAGCCGAATGGTCGTGACGGCAAAGATGGCACGGGGCGCAGCCCGAAAGCCCGGCGGCGCATCTCGCCGACACGCTGCACGGTTCCCGCTTTCCTCTTCGTCAGCACCCACGACGGCGAAGCACAGCGTTCGTGGGAGAGGCCTAGCGTGGCATCATGGAAAACTCAGCGCATCACCGAGGTGTCCCGCATGCGCACAGCATCCATGACAATTCAAGTCGATGGACAGCAAATACCACGCAGAGTGGACCGTGAAGCAAACCAAGAACAAGAAAGGGAAGGCATTTTGAAGGAGCCCGAGAACATCGTCCGGTACTGGCATGCAGTCGAGTTGCTGCAGCCGCAATCGGCCCCCAAGATCAAAAAACGCAGCAGCGCCTATGGTGCATTCCTTCACGACACGCCCTGCACGCGCCCTATCCCTCCTTGGGCACCCGAGAGCATTGTCAGCAAGCAGGCGCTTCCCGACAAGCGCGAATGGAGCCATACGCTCTATGCCCACCTGTACGACAGCCGGCTCGTCGCCGCCGCGCTCCAGGAACTGTACGGCGCCGACCAGGGCTACCGCGAGCCGCAGCACAGAGAATCAGCGCTGTTCGCCGCAAAATTCACCATGAATGGGCAACTGGTGGAGGACAGTTTCGTGCTCTCCAGCGAGGCCTGGTTCCTCGGGCGGGCGCTGGCGAGAAAGGACTGGACACGCGGATTCGAGGACGATCAACGGGCCGCCGCCGAGCAGGCAAAAACGCAACTTCAGAGCAAGGTGTCCGGCGATGCCCTGCGGGACTTCACCCTGTGGGTGCTGCAATTCCTCGACGTGGCGGACTTCTTTGCGACCGTAGAGCGCCCGCAGCTGCGATTCCGTTCCCAACCAGTCAAACCCGACAAGCCCGCATCGGAGGACGATCCGCTCAACAGCTTCCTGCTCGACGATCTGGCCACCGTTGCTGACAGCCTCAGCAAGGGCGTGGCGAGCGAAGCGTTGAACCAATACCTGCGCCGCCACGATCCGCAACCGCGGCTGCACATCGACAGCGACGACGCCTCCCCATCGCTGATCGAGCGGCTTATGCCGCAGGCCCATGCCGATAGCTGCTGGCCCTCCGAACGGCACCTGGGGCTTGTGCATTCCCAGCAACTGGCCGTGAACACAGTTCTGTCCAAGCTCGCTGACGGACAGGGACTTCTAGGAGTCAACGGCCCGCCGGGCACGGGAAAAACGACCCTGCTGCGCGATTTGATAGCCGCCATCATCACCAGCCGGGCGGACGTGCTTGCCACGCTGCGCCGCGCATCCGACGGTTTCGCCAGCAACGCGCGCGAAGCCAGCAACGATGGCGGCAAGGAGCAGGCCGCCTTCAAGCTCAATCCTTCGCTGTACGGCTTCGAGATCGTGGTCGCTTCGTCCAACAACGGTGCCGTGGAGAACGTCACCCTTGAACTGCCCCAGCGCGACAAGATCGACGAGAGTTGGCTGCCCGAAGCCGAGCACTTCGCCGACTTGGGAGAGCTGATCACCGGCAAGCCGGCCTGGGGATTGATCTCTGGTGCGCTGGGCAGCAAGGCGCGACGCAAGGCGTTCGTGGACCGCTACTTCTACGGGCAGAGTCCATCGGCCAGCCAAGACAAGGTGGACAACAACGAGGAAGCCAGCGACGAAATCGACGATGAGAATGTCGCCAAGACCCTGTTTGCCGGCCCGGCCACCGCTGCCGAGACCAATGACCAGCAAGCATCTCAGCAACCGCTGAAGAAAGCGCCGCAAGGCCTGATGGCATGGCTGGGCGAGCACAGCCAGCGCAACAAGGAGCGCAGGCCGGAAGAACGCCAAGCCCTGTGGCAGCAGGCGGTAGCCGAGTACGAGACGGCCAAGGCGCAGGTTCGCTTGGCATGCGCCGATGCCTCCCGCATCCGCGCTCTGATCCAGACGCTGGAAACGATCAGGAAGAAGATCACCGAAACGACCGCCACCGTGCAAGCGCTTGAAAAGCGCTTGGCGCACACGGCGGAACAACAGGCGCGCCTGGATGCCGAGGAAGGTCGTCCCGCCAATGCGGCGTTCAAACATGCACTGGAGGCGCTTGCACAGCACCAGGCCAGCAAACCAGGGTTCTGGGCGAACCTATGCAGTCTGTGGGGAGCGTCACGCACCTGGAACACTGCACTGAAACTGCTGCAAGACCGGCATGGCCTCGCCAAGGCCGAGTTCGACCGCATCACACGGCTCGCCAAGCAATTCGAGGACTCCAGGCTGCAACTGGATCGGCAGATCGCCAATGCGCAGCAGGCGTTGAAAAAAATGCGGGCGGAAGATCAATCCCTGACGCAACAGGCCAGCGATTTGGCCAGCGCTTGTCGGGCCGACCATCTGCTGGCATGGCTGCGCGGCGGCGTGATCGGCCGTGGCGACGCCATCGAACTGGCCGAACCCTGGCACATCGAGGGCTGGCGACAGGCCCGAGCGCGCGTCTTCATTCAGGCACTGAAGCTGCATCGGACGTTCTTCGAGCTGGAGGCGGCACGGATGCGCTCCAACCTGTTTCTGATCAACGCGATGTTGACCGGCGCGCACCTGCAGGGATTCTCGCGCGAGGCGATTCGCTCGGCTTGGGCCTCGTTGTTTATGGTCGTGCCGGTACTCAGTAGCACCTTTGCCTCGTTCGCACGCTCTTTCCGCTCATTGGGGCCGGGGGAGATCGGCTGGCTGCTGGTGGATGAAGCCGGACAGGCCCCCCCGCAAGCGGCGGTGGGCGCGTTGTGGCGCTCCCGACGCGCGCTGCTGGTGGGCGATCCCCTGCAACTCAAGCCCATCGTCACCGTGTCCGACGCTGTGCTGGAACACATGCGCACGCGCTATCGCGTCGATGCGCATTGGCTCCCCAACAGACAGTCCGCGCAGACCTTGGCGGATCAGGCCACGACATGGGGCCGTCTGGCGGGGCCGACCGGCAGCAAGACGTGGGTGGGGCTGCCCTTGGTCGTGCATCGGCGCTGCGACAAGCCGATGCACGGGCTGGCCAACCGCATCGCCTACGACGGCGCCATGGTGTACGGCACCATCGCACCGCGCGCCGACAAGGAGACGCGCGCCCGCCTGCCGACGGGATGGATCCACGCCAGCGGAGCATCCGACGGGAACTGGGTGCCAGCAGAAGGAGAGGCCCTGCGGGCACTGCTGACTCTGCTGCGCGAGGACGGCGTGGATGCGGCCGAAATTTCGGTGATCACGCCCTTCAAGGCTGTTCAGGAAAACCTCAAACGCCTGCTCGGTGACTCGATGGTTTCCGGAACCATCCACACCATGCAGGGCAAGGAGGCTCCAGTCGTCATCATGGTGCTGGGCGGCAATACCGAAGGTCCCGGCGCACGCGATTGGGCAGTCTCGGAGCCTAATCTGTTGAACGTGGCAGCAACACGGGCCAAGCGGCGCTTCTACGTGATCGGTGACCGGAACGATTGGCAGAACCGGTCGTTGTTTTGCGATGTCATGGATCTCTTGCCGCTCCAGCGCCTTCCCGAGTGCGAAGCGATAGTGGCGACCTGACCTCAGTAATCGTGCCGGGCTGGGATCGATACGCGTGCGGGTCTTGCATCGATCCACTGGAGGCAAGCGAAGCGCGCAGCGCCGTAGGCGCGAAGGCGTGAGGGATTGAAGCCGAATGGCCGTGACGGCGAGGACGGCACGGGGCGCAGCCCGAAAGCCCGGCGGCGCATCGCGCCGACACGCCCCGGCTCCGAGCCTGCTATTACGCCGCAGGCCAGCTACATGAAGAAGCTGCCCTGATCGGAGTAACCCGCAGGCTCGATCCCAACATCCGCAATGCGCGACTGCAAAGCACGCTTGCAGTGGACATCCTCGCCACCGTCCTGAAGCCAAGCCCCCAAGCGCCGCTCCACCCAACCAGAAGCCACCGCGTCCCCACTGCTCAAATCGCAATACCACTCCGGCTGGATGTCAGCTTTCCGAGGCTTGAGAACAACATTGATGGAAAGCTCGCCGCCGCTGATCGCATCCACACTGGCGACCGCCGGCAGATCTCCATCGAACACGAAGCGATAGGTGCTGCGCTTGCAGTGATGACTGTCTTCGGCACCACCGGGCCACCAGTTCTCGCCTTCCGACAGCCCGAACAGGCGCTGTTCGAGGCCAGCGTTGACAGCCGCCACCATCAGATTTCGCCAGACCCACCAGCGCGCGCTGCGCTGCGTTCGCAGCGGGAAGGTCTTGAACGGCGAATAGGAGTGCTCGAACTCCGGCAGCAGCCGCAGATCGTCGGGTGCTGCGTAACCGAATTGCTGCAGGCGTTGCACCAGCCGGGCATTGCTCGGCTTCTGCGCCTCTGCGGTCGCGCGGCCAGCAAGCGCAGCACGCAGCGCCGCATGGGTATTGAATCCCAAGGCTGCGGCAACCGCTTCGCTCAGGTGGGACGAAGAAACACCTTTCACGCCCCGCTGTGCCCTCTGCTTGAGGGTGCGCAAGGCAGCTTCAGAAACGAAAAACGTTGAGACAGTCATGCCAAATTCCTCAGTGACTGGCCGATGTCTGCCGATTACGCATCGACCGGGGAATAGGCACGGTCAGCGAAGGAGAAGCGTGGAAACGTCGTTTAACCCGGCAGCAGGTTCAGCGTGACGCGGCTGCAGTTTTCATCATACCGCAAGGCCACCAGTACAGGCATGGCATTTTGCTGTGGATGTTGATGAAACCGGGCGCTGCCACTGCCGCGCCCGGATTTTTGCGTCCACCGCGCCCAGGGCGGAACGGCCTGGGCGCGGTGCTGATCGCGGTTATTCCTTCGTCTCGATGATCCACCACACGGCGCGCGGCAAGGCCTGGCCCGTGATGGGGTGAATATCCGTGAGGTCGGCGCGGGCCGTCCAGCCCGAGGCCGGTCGGTAGCCGCGCACATCGCCATCGCCGTGCCAGCGGCGGGCGCGTACCGTGCCGGGCACGTAGATCACCGCCATGTGCGGGCGGCTGGTGCTGGTGCGTGTCATGGGGGCTTCTCCTTCCAGCGAAGCACCCCGGTCGAAGCCGGGGCGCTCGCCTTCGGCGCGGGTCAAGCGGCCAGCGCCTCGGCCGGTTCATCAGCCACGGCCTCGGCGTCCTCCGGGGCGTCCTGCTCCGGACCTTCCACCTGTACCGCCTCCTGCGGCCCTTCGGCCTTGAAGATGGCGGGCATCCAGCCCGTGCCGTCGGCCAGCCGCTCGGCTTCGCTGGCAATGTCGGCCTTCTTGAGCTTCGCCAGCCGCGAGACGTGCTCCGGCGCGTACTCGGCCACGGCTTGCAGAATCACGGCCTTCGGAACGTGCTTGAAATATCCCTCTGCGGTCGGCATCCACCACGCCGCCATGTCGAGGCCCACGGCCTGCGCCAGTTCTTCGCCGGGCTGACGCTGCGTGGTGCGAGGCGTCACCACGTCCACCGTGGAAGCCACGCACACGGCCAGCAGCTTGACCAGCTCGCCTTGCTCCATTGCCAGCAGCGCGGCGAACAGTTCGGCGCTGTCCTCGGGCAGCTTGCCAGCCCATGCCTGTTGCAGTTCGCGCAGTGCCACGGCGGCGGACGATTCCGGCCAGTCCGGGGCCATGCTTTCCAACCGGTCTTGCTGCGTGAGGCGCACGCCCAGCGGCAGAGAATCACGGTTGAGGCCGTAGCGGCTTTCCTGCAAGACGGTCTGCACCATGCCATGCACCAGCGCGGCCAGCGCCGCTTGCGGATGCCGGGCGACTTCGATTTGCAGCGCGGCGGTGCGGTGCGCGCTCAAGCGCTGCGCCAACCGGTCGGACATGGCGGGGGCTTTTGCTTCGTCCGTCGTTTCGCCTTCGTCGTCGTTCTCGGCGTCCTCGCCGCCGAAGCCCTGCCGCAGCCGTTCCAGCGTGCGCAGCGCCTTGGCCTCGGCCTCGCGCAGCAGCCCGCGATGAATGACGGCCTCGCCGTTGCGGTCGATGGTGACGATGGCCCCGGCTGTGGCTTTCACGTTCGGGCCGTAGTCCTGCAAGCCATCTTCCAGGGCCTGCAATTGCTCGCCCAAGGCTTCGCCTTCCTCTTGCAGCGAATCGGCCTTGTCCTCGTCCTCGGCATCCAGTGCGGCGTCGAGCGCTTCGCCTACCTCCTGCATCTTGGTTTGCAGCTTCTCGATGCGCTGTGCCTCGCGCTTGCTCGGTTCGCGCCGCTCCCTCGGGGCGCGCTGGAAGGCGCGCAGGTCGGCATGGGTCACGCCGGGCGTGGCATCCACCCATGCCCAGCCTTCGGCCTTCACCTCGGCGGCGATGCCTGCTAGCTTGTCTTGCGCCAGCCGTTCCAGCAGCGCGGCATCGGTCAGATACACGCCCGCATCGCCTTCCGCGAACAGGTCGCGACGCACGCCACCGCCAGCGGACTCGTAGGCATCCAGCCCGACAAAGCGCACCTGCGGATGCCGGTAGGCGTCGATTTCGCGCTCGGTGAGACGTTCGCGCAGCGCGGACGGTTGGCGCTGCCACGTCGGCGCATCGTAAAACGCGCCTTCCTGCGCGGCGTGGTCGTCGGTGATGGAAAGGGCCATCAACTGATCGAGCGTGACGGCATCGGCGCGATAGTCGGTCATCAGGCGCGGCGAGACGTTCGCCAGCTTCAAGCGACGCTGCACCACCAGCGGCGTCACGCTGAAATCCGCCGCAATGTCCTCGATGGGCCTCCCTTCGGCCACCAGCGCGGCGAACGCCTCGAATTGGTCTGCCGGGTGCATGGCTTCGCGCTGTACGTTCTCGGTGAGGCTGGCGGTACGGGCAGTGCCATCGGCCACCAGCAGGCAAGGCACCTCCCATTCCTTCGGGATGCGGTGTTTCTTCGCCAGCAGCTTGAGGGCAGCAAGGCGACGGCCACCGGCCACAACTTCGTAATGCTCGCCATCGGCGGCGGTAATCACGATGAGGTTTTGCAGCAGGCCCACGCGCTGGATGGATGCGGCCAGTTCAGGGATGGACATGCGCGGGGTCTTGCGCACGTTGCGGCCCGTGGGGCGCAGCATCAGCCGCGACAGGGGAACCAGAATAAGGTTCTTGCTCGGATCGGCGGCTTCCAGCGGGATTGGGGCGGCGGTGTTGATGGCGCGGGCTTCGGTTTTGGTAATCGCGTTCATGGTGTATCTCCAATCAATTGAAACAAGGAATGGAGGGGAAACCGCCCCTCCGGCGGGAGGGACGATTCAGGCTTTGAGGGCGCGCATGCCATCGGCCAGCAGCCACAGGGCGCGGTTCAGACGGATGTTTTGATCAATGCCCTGTACCGGGCGTGTGCTCTGCCTGCGGCCATTCGCGGCGCGGCCATGCAATCCGCCCTTGGTCAAGTTCTCCTGCGTGCGGTTGAATACGCTCCACAGGTCGGGGCGGCGGTCGTCGAACCGGCGCGGCATCAGGATTTGCGATTCCTTGATGGGTGCGGGCTTGTCCGGGTCGTCGTACTTGAGGGACAGCGCAGCGCGGGCGAACACTTCGGCCTCGCCATCGTCCAGCGTGATGCCGCGCATCAGGTCGCGGGATTCCTTCACGTGCTCGAAGCCGCTCAACACTTGATAAGCGCCTTCGATGACGAGCCCGGCCACGTCACCCTTGTGGGGCACGCGCACATCTGCCACGGTGTCGCCGCAGACAAGGCCATTGCTGCAAACAAAGCGGAACATCCCGGCCAGCATCTGATAGCTGCTCGTGCCGTCGTGCGAGTTCAGCAGCACGATTTCATTGGCTTCTGCGCCGTTGATCTGGCTGGCGTGACGCAAGCGCAGCATGTGTTTGGTGTGTTCCCGCTTGCCTTCATCGCGCACGCGGGTCTGCGTCACCATGAAGGGCTGAAAGCCTTCTTTCCGAAGTTCGGCCAGCACGGCGGCGGTGGGGATGTAGCTGTACCGCTCGGAACGGCTCTCATGCGGGGCGTCCGCGAAGATGGACGGGGCCACGCGGCGGATTTGGTCATCGGATAGCGGGGAATCGCTGCGCAGCGACGGGGAACGGGAAGCGAAGCGGGATGCGAGTTGCATGGTCTTTCTCCTGACAAAAAGGGTTGGCTGTTCACACCGCACACCGGATTCCAAGATTCGGAGCCCAGCCTTTCGGCTGTTCGGTGCGGTCGGCACGAGGAACCCGGTTGGCCTCGTTGCCACCGTCTTTCCTGAGTTCATCGCCCGCGACGGTCAGGAGCGCGCGGACGGGGGCCGTCAAGGAGACAAGCGCAGGGTTGGTGCGGCCCGCAGGCGCAGCCGAGGACACGGCCCTGCGCGCCTTGACGGCACACGGACGCGGGCTACAGTCGCGAGCAAGGTGATGGAGTCAGGGGAGATGGCTGGACAGACAACGGCCTTCCCTGTGAGCTGACCGCACGGCAAGCGAAGCGCGCAGGCCCGGATTTGGAAGCCGGGCCGGAGGCGTCAGGGATGTGGAAGGCTGGCGAATGCCAGTCCCATCAGGGATGAGCGAATAGCGAACCTGGAGCAGCGCGGTCCGCGAAGCGGAGACGCGTGACGGTGAGATGTGAGTAGTATTGTTTTTCTGATAGATTGAACGGATAAATATTGTCCATTCACTCAGCAGAAATACTATGCAAAACCCAAATAATGCGACATTTCACTATTGCTGCATTTATGCTGCCAAAGGCATTATCGACCCGAATAAGAAGCTGGATTCGGCATTACTGAAAGACGAGAATGTTGTGGTTCGACTTCTAGGATCTGATGCTTATGAAAACCTGGTTTGGCGAATTGTTTCGCCGGCAGGCAAAAAAGGGATTGAAGATCTTGATGACAAGGCCAGAGAAAAACTTGAACTTCGCCGAAACAGCTTAATCCTTCAAGCTCTGCATCATGCTGTAATCCATGTCGAATCATGTCTTCCTCTAGATATTGTCCGCATTTATCAGGAGGAAAACTCCGAGCTACCAGCTTATGTTAAAGCCCCGCTAAAGAAAAATGCAGAACGTGCTTTTAAATCTGTTTCAGCAGCAATGACATTTGCCAGAGGGAATTTTCTCTCGAAAAATTATGATTTCATCCATGAGCAATACTACGTTACCGACGATCAATCTACGGTAATTCAAAAGCTGCACCCTGCCACTATCTCAGATGGGGATTTAAAGACGAAACTGAGTATGGAAGAGGTGCAGGTTACAGAGAAATTAGCATCCATTCTCCATAATGACAAAGAAATAAATAAGATAATTGATATCTACTCAGAGTCTCTTACGCCATACAAGAGCGGTCATCTTCATGCCTTTATTGCCGCGTGGACTGCTCTTGAAATGTTTGTTGCAACACAATTTAAAGAAATTCAATCAAGCGTAGCCATAAATATCAACGGAACTGCTGCACATAATGATTTTTCAAGCCGCATGCTTGCCGTCATGAAGGACAAATATCGCTTGGTAGATAAGTTTGCAGCTTTATCAAGCTATTATGAAGATGCAGATGCTGATGAGGACATAGCAGTACTCAAGAGCATAAAAGAAATTAGAGATAAGTTCTTCCATACAATGGAAGGAGAAATAAAGGACTTACCATTGGATCAGACTAGGGAATTGATCTCGAAGTACCTTCAAATCTATCTTGAAAGAAAATGTGAGGGCTTTGTTTTTCAAAAAGCTGCTAGATAGCACCGCACAACGCAAGCAGTCAGGTGTCAGCGACGGCTGCCAGGACGCAAGCACGCAAGGCGCACGCAGCCCTTGACGGCGAGAACGCCGTGATACGGTGAAGGGAACAGCAAGATCGCCCCACACCGCCACCGACCACACCTGCCTTCGGCAAGTGCGCAGCACGCGCAGGCCCACGAAGGCCGGAGCTGCGCCGTCGGACGCAGCAAAAAGGGGCCGAAGCCCCTGGGTTTAGAGCAGGCCACGCTCTGCGAATGACGTTGTGGCCTCGCCGCCGACGACGATGTGATCCAGCGTGCGCACGTCTACCAGCGCCAGGGCTTCCTTGAGGCGCTGGGTCAGCAGCTTGTCCGCCTGGCTCGGCTCGGAATTTCCGCTCGGATGATTGTGCGAAAAGATCACGGCCGCTGCGTTGTGTTGCAGTGCCGTTTTCACGACTTCGCGCGGATACACCGATGCCTGGTCGATGGTGCCGCGAAACATCTCTACGTATTCGATCAGACGGTTCTGGCTGTCGAGGAACAGCGCAGCGAAAACCTCGTGCTCGAAGCTGGCCAGCTTGGTGCGCAGATAGTCCTTGACCAACGCCGGCGAAGTAAACAGCGTCCCGCGCGGAATCTTCTGGTCGATGACATACCGCGCAGCTTCCAGAATTTGGCCGGCAGTGGCCGGGATATAACGCCCCTGGTCGTCACGCACCAGCAGCGAGGAATCGAGAGACAGAGAAAGTTGCGACATGATCGTGCTCCGGTTGCTCGGGCGGAATTGCCCGGAACCGGCTTCAGCACGGCGCAGCGCAAGCAGTCAGGGGTCAGCGACGGCCGCCAGGACGCAAGCGCGCAAGGCGCGCGCAGCCCTTGACGGCGAGAACGCCGTGATACGGTGAAGGGAACAGCAAGACCGCCCACCCCCACCCCGATGACACCACGGATGGGCAAGCGCAGCGCGCAGGCCCGTAGGGCCGGAGGCGTCAGGGATCAAAGCCGGATGGCCGCGACTCGGCACGTGGCGCGGGGCGTCGCCCGCGAGCCCGACGGCGGAACGCCGGGATGCCCCACTATTGGGTTTTGCTAAACAGACGGTTAAAACCATAGTGGTGAACCAGTACCGAGACGGGATCGGTGTTCATTGCGTCCGAAATAAACCTACAAATTTCGGACAGCCTCTTGTCATACGTCCGAAAAACGTATATAAATATCGGACAGGAGGAGTAATGTCCGCACTCAAATCCCACATCTCAGCCCTGATCGAAGCGGCCGAACCCGGACAAGTTTGGGTACCGACTGACTTTGCGCAGTTAGGTAGTCGTGATGCCATCGACAAAACTCTGCAGCGCATGGTGCAGGCGGGAGAGTTGCGTCGCATCGACAGGGGCCTCTATGACAGGCCCTCGCTCAACAACCTGACCAAGCGTCCTACTACCCCGGACTATCGCGCTGTAACTGAGGCCATTGCGCGCCGGGATCACCTGCGCATGCTGGTAGATGGCATGACTGCCGCCAATGACCTCGGCCTGACTGATGCGGTACCTGCTCGCGTCACCATCCATACCGATACCCGCCGCCGAGCAATTCAACTCGACAAGCTCACCATTGAGTTCAAGCAAACGGCACCCAGTCGCCTCTACTGGGCAGGGCGGCCGGCCATGCGCATCGTACAGGCGCTGCACTGGTTAAAAGACACGCTGACTTCTGAACGTTCTCTTATTCTGAACAAGCTGACCAAAGTGCTGGCCGACCCTATTCATGGCTCTGCGCTCCGCCAGGATCTGCTTGAAGGTTTCAACGTGTTGCCGGCATGGATGCAAAGTTTGGTCCGTGAACTCCCCGGATGTGACCCGCAGACTGCGTCAACCGCAACACCTCAATCACCCAGTAATGAAAAGCCTCCGTCTGCGCGACGCCGCTCGGTCAAAGATGTGGAGGTCCCTTGAATCCAGCATTCCATACCGTCATCACCGCCAGCGATGCCGAACGACGGGACCTGTTTCTTGGTGCCTCAGCACGCCTCGGCACAGCGGTTCAGAACATCGAGAAAGATTTCTGGGTCTGCTGGACATTGGATGCGCTATTCAACGGTCTGGAGGCAGGCGACCCCCGCTTGTTGTTCAAAGGCGGCACTTCGCTCTCCAAGGCCTTCGGCCTGATCTCCCGCTTTTCCGAAGACATAGACATCACTGTATTCCGTGATGACTTGGGACAAAGCGCCGAGATTGCCGACCTGGATGCGCTGAGTGGCAAGAAGCGCCGTGCACGTCTCGAAGCCATCCGCAATGCATGCCGGGCCTATATCGCAGGGCCATTGACCGCACAGTTCACGCATCTCGCGGCATCCGTCATTCCTGAGAACCGCTTCCGGCTGGAGCCCGATCCCGACGACAAGGATGGTCAGAGCCTGCTGTTCTGGTATCCCGCAGTCACGGCCACCACTGGCGACTACATCCGCTCAGCAGTCAAGATAGAGGCAGGAGCCAAGTCGGCACTCGATCCGCATGTCACGGCCTCCGTCACCCCCTACGTTACACAGGACCTCCCTGACCTGGACTTGACCGTGACGAATGTGATCACTGTGAAGCCCGAGCGCACCTTCTGGGACAAGGTCATGATCTTGCATGGACTACGCCAATGGCATGATCATCGCGGGGAGCTGCGACACGGCGGGCAACGCGTCTCACGCCACTACTATGACGTGCATCAACTGATGCAGGCGCCATCTGCAGCCGCGTGGCAAGTCGATCACGAGTTGGCGATCGACTGTGCCCACCATGCGAGGTTGTTCTTCGGTAGCGCCGATCTGGGGCTTGATATTGCAGTACCCGGTACGTTTACGCTAACGCCAAGTCCGGCGATGCGAGAAGCACTTGAAAAAGACTATGAAGCAATGGCTGGCATGGTCTTCGGCGACGTTCCTCCACTCGACGCGGTGCTGCGCAGCGCAGAACACTTCGAGCAGATCGTCAATGGCTCTGCAATGGCCGCACTCACCACAAAAGGAACGTAGCGACCATGAGCGACTACTTCAGCGATCGAGAAAATGGCCCGCGCGCCCGCACCCATCAGGTGATCTCGCCTGTTGTGTGGGCAGGCTTGGTGGGGACAGTGCAGGCATTGGTGAACAGCGGAGCTTTTGGCCTGCGATTTCCGGAGCGATGCTCGGATGGCCAAGTGATCTGCGGTTGCGACTCGGATGCACTTGCCGCATCCGTGATTGCAGAAATGCCAGGCTTGACTTGGCCGTTAGAAACGACGCGCGTTGAGGAAGACGGATTTTTCTCACAGCGACAGTCGTATGCGCCTGACACATTACTGGTTTTGGACTTTTTGGAATTCGTTTATGCCGCTGTGGCGCAACCGATCCCAGGCAAGCACCACGATTATTTCAACCACCATCATTTGACATTCGATCAAGCGGCCGGGCAGGAAGAATTCCGAAAGACCGTCAACCGAATTTTCGCGCGCAATGGTGTGGCGTTCGAGATGCTATCGACAGGCCGCATCGTGCGTGTTCTTCCTCCTGTGCTTGGCGACGATCTCAAGCGAACAACGTTTCGTAGCGGAGATCGCACGCTGGACAACATGCTGGAGGAATGCCGGAACAAATTTTCCGATCGCAATCCGCTTGTACGCCGTGAAGCACTGGAACGCTTGTGGGATGCATGGGAACGACTCAAGTCGTTGGCGGACCCTCGTGATAAGAAGCAGTCGATCAAGATTATCCTTGATGCCACGGCAGCAGAACCATCTTTGCGGTCACGGTTGGAAACGGAAGCGGTCGAACTGACGGCGATCGGCAATAGCCATCTCATCCGACACTCGGAAGTCAACCAAGTCGCTGTCATCGACGTGGATCATGTTGATTATCTGTTTCATCGCCTGTTCGCGATGATTCAACTGATGCTCAGAAGAAAGGGGAACGCATGAATGCTCGGACGCCTCACCGTGATGCAATCCGAATACTTTTCATTCTGAACGCCGGTGGCATGCCCTTGGTAGACCCAAACGATCAGACAGTCGCCAAGATTTTCAAAGGCGAGGCACGATTGCATGCCTTCGACTTCTGGATGCGCAACCCAGACTATCTGGCTAGCGAACTGTTGGACGGCTACGAAGCAACGGGCAACGCGGACTATCGTCAAGCTGCGGAAGCAATCTTCGAAAGCGATGAACCTGACTTGCGACGTATTCCAATGATTCGCTATCTGTTTGGTGCCTATGAACGACTCGACGATGCGCTTTCCTTGCTTAGATCACGTGACTTAGTCCGTATTACGGGCATCAAAGGAAAGGTGAAGGTCCACGAAACCGATTTCATCTTGACGGTTCGCGGAGTAGAGGTCTGCTCGAACGCTGTCGTACAGGAGCCAATTCTTGAATGGTATGCCCAACGGGCGGCCTTGGTTGCGGAAATCGCTGGCACACGAGGCGGCGGTGCTCTGAAGGATAAGCAGTACGAGCAGGCGACGTATGCTCAAACCCAACTTGGCGGGATCATTCCTCCGATTGGTACGGATGTACAACGAAGACTAAATCAACTCAAACAAACCGTCTGAAGGGGAAGATATGGCAAAAGAGAGCATGGAATGGCTGGACGCCATCGCAAGCCGAGCCAAGGTCGATACGAGTCGCGTGGAGTCAGTTTTGACCGCACGGCATATCGTGCCAACCCCGGTGCTACCCGCTCCACGCAGGATGAAGCTCTTGAGTATAGCTTTCGGTGGAACTAAGCAAGGCGTTGAGGACGACGGACTCTACACCTTTGAATGGCCAGAGCTGAATGAAGGACTATGGGGAATGATGACGGATCGCAACCTGCGCGGGAAGTCGTCGATCATCGAAGTCGTGCGATGGCTGATGCGCGGCAAGCCATCTCCGAATCTTCAAGATGACGTCAAGAGCTGGATACACAACGCTTGCCTGCGATTCGATCTTGATGGACTTGAGCATGAGGTGCAACTCGATTGTCAAAGCGGAGCTTCTGGCACGCTAAGCCGACGGTCATCGGCAACAGCAAACCCTACGGTACTCGCGTCCTTCAATAGTGATAAGCAGTTCGAGATGGTCATGTCGGACTTCTTTCTGCGTGCGTTCTCCATGGAGGGACTTGCGACATGGCGTGAAAGTGACTCCGAAGAAAAGACCGGCCATGCAGTCGTTCATGGCTGGCCTGCATTGTCAGGCGCGATGTTCATCGGCACAAACTATGACGTAGTGCTCGGTGATCTGCCCGCCACGACAGGAACTCAAGCGCGTTTAATGCAAATGTACCTCGGCGTTCCATGGGTTTCGACGCTGGCCACAGCAGCAGCGGCACTGAAACTCGTCGAGTCTGGAAATGAGCTGGAGGCCCGCCGTCGCAATCAGGGTGCACGTGCCAAGCAAGCCCGCGTCAAGGAAATCGAAGCAACGCTTGCAGAGAAACGAGAAGCATTGAATTCGCAACCGTCGGATGAGGCAATCCAGGCTGAGCTATCTGTTCTTAGCAGCAGGTACTCAGAAACCAAACGTCGAGAGAAGGCAATGCAAGAACGGTTTGATCGAGAGACGCTCGCTGAGCAGCAGGCCAGCGCTGCCTATCTGCAAGATCGCCGTGAATTACAGGCCCACCAAGATTCGATGGCGGCGGGTTCAGTCTTTCGTTTGCTCGACCCGAGTTGCTGCCCGCGTTGTGATCATGAAATCGATCAGGCGCGGAAGAAAAATGAGGCGACTAGCCATTCATGCTCTGTGTGCGGAGAGAATATTTCGAGCAGCGAGGACGCGGATGTTCTGAGAAAAGAACTTGAGGCGAGCGTCAAAGCGTCAAAAGCGGCATTCGACAAAGCCCAAAAGAATCGCAATTTGGCCGATGAAAGTCTCCAGGCCTTGCAAACGGATCTAGAGAACATCCAGACCAAGAGTGAAGCGTTGACACTTCAGCTTGGGTCGTTCGAGGCTCGAAAGCTACTTGCCAACGAGATCGCTGTACTTGAAGGTCGCCTTGAAGAAGCAGGCTTTGATCCTGGTAGCGATGATGTTACGGATGACGAAGCTGCCGTGCTCAAAGCCATTGTCAGCGAGACGGAAACACGGTCCAAAGCCGTCCGAGACGAGTTCCTAGGCGAGGTTTCCGCCAGTCTTCTTCACTTCGCCCAGCGCTTTGGCATGCACAGCTTGTCGAAGGCCCAACTGCGTGGAAATGCGAATCTGATCTTGACGAAGGGTGGCGCCGAGACATCGTTCAGCAAAGTGACGAAAGGTGAGCGCCTGAGGCTGAAGGTCGCCACAGTTCTCGCCATGATTCAGGTCGGTGAACGAAAGGGCGTCGGACGACACCCTGGCTTGATCATGATCGATTCGCCCGCTGCGCAGGAAATCGCGCCAGAAGATCTTCGTGAATTGCTCTCGGGGTTGAAAGACATTCGTGACGAACTTCCCCATCTCCAGATTTTCGTTGCAGGCGTAACCTCGAAAGCGATGATCGATCACGTTCCTGAAAGCCATCGCAGAGAAGCCACAAATGGAGGCTACCTGTGGTAATGACCGCACAGGGGGCTCAACTGCATCCAGTGGAAGTTACGCTGCATACGTTGTTGAGCCAAGGGGAACTGCCGAGCGTCGACAATCTGGGCGGATTCGAAGTAATTGTTGAGGCTACGCCAGCGCTGGGGACATCCCCTTTTGCTGGCGAAATTTTGTCTGCGGTTCTCCGAGATGCGAGCGACGCATTGGTCAAGGATGTACATCCATGGAAAGACCTGATCGATTGTTTGGTACGAGCCGCCATAAGTGATGTTGTGCTGATCGAAATGGTCGACGCGCTGAATTCTTGCCAATTGCCGGACGGTACTGCAAATGACGTATTCATGGCTTTCTTGCAGAAAGCGGTTGATGTTTCCGGTGCGATCACAGGCTATGCCCGAGCTGTAGCACTTGAGGGAGCTTTCCGGCTGGCTGCGTCTGATCGTCGGATGCAGCTTCGCCTGCTGGATGCCTTGTTGGGCATTCAAATTTCCGACGAACCGCATTTTCTTCGTCATGCCGCCAAGATTATGGGAATCGCCCACTCGCATTGGCGCGAAACGGAGTTGGTGGAAAAGCTACGCATCTTTTCCGAGTGCGAAGACGCAGCCTATGAAGCTAGCTTTGAGTTGGGGATGGCAGGTCTCGCAGCTGCGCTCGACGAACCGAAGAGAGAGATGGCAAATGCCATCTTTCTGGATTCCCTGCAGTGGTTCAAGAAAGCTGAATCATTGAAGGAAGCGGCACCGGAGGCAGCGCTGTATGGGGAATGTCTCACATTATTGACGGACTTCGATGCCCACAAGACCAACATTGAGTTGAGAGCGCGCAGCGCGACGATTCAGAAATCAGCCTTCGAACTCCTTGCCTGGCATGCCGACGAAAATTCGCCAACATGGTTGGGCGCACGGCATATACAGGCTGCATGCTGGAACGATCTTGCAGGAACGCTTGCGTCGCTTGCCGACAGTTTGCAGCAGATTAGCTGGTGGGAACCTAGGGTTGTGATCGAATGTCAGGTGCTGGCTGCTTACAGCGCGGGGCGAACGATCTTGAAACGCAGCCGAGATGGATATTTGGAGACTTTGCTGCGTCCCAGGATCGTGTCTTCGATCGCGCAGCGCGAAGGGCAAGCATATCTTTTGAAATGCTGGCTCAAACAAAACCGCGAGCACGAGCAGGTCCCCGAGGCCGATGCGATCCTGAGCGGCATTGATCGGTTTATGGCCGCTGATGCAGGGGCTCAGCGAAACCCCACTGAGGCAGCCACCGTTTGGGCGCCGGTCGCTGCCGTACTGTCACAAGCCCGTTGCAGTAAAGAAACCGAGCGGCGCGTAATCGAAGTAGTCTCGAACGCCTATGCGTTCAGTCTCGAAGGATTGAGCACGGCGGAGATCGATATCTTTGACCATTGCTTGGCCTCGGTGGAGCATCACCCGGACTACAGGGATAGTGTTCGAGGTGCCAAATTGTTCGGCACCGTTTTACTGTGGACGACCAGATTTCTTAAAAATCGTCTGGAAATTACAAAGAAGGATGATCCATCGGTCGCCTATCTGTTTGAGAAGTCTGATGGCACCCTGCCACCAGAGAGCGCACTTCAAGACGATTATTTCCGCTGGATAAGCACTCAATCAGCATCAGGTGAAATGGAGCCCACAAACCTTGGCGGGGGCCGCGCCGACGTGGCCCTGAAGGCCACGGGAGAACGCATGGTGATCGAAATCAAGCGTGAAATGGACGATGGGTCATTTGATTCGCTGGCGAGTCATTACGCGGGACAAACTACTGACTACCAGAATGTGAGTATTCGATTGGGGTTCCTGCTTGTCCTTGATCTAACCGCGCCGAAACTTGAAGGTACACCACACATCCGATCTTTGATGGAATGTCGCACCATACGGCGATCAGGTGAAAGTGAGCCGAGACACGTCGTTATTGTCAAAGTACCGGGTCGCCGGTACTTGCCAAGCGACATCAGTAAAAATGCGCACCTTTCAGGTACTACTGCAAAATCACCGAAGAAGCAGCCAAAGCGAAAGAAGGTGCCCGACTTGGCAATACAGGCAGCATCTGCGGCCAGCGCCCTTCCTGGTATCGCCGATGCCTCAGCTGGTTCGGATGAAAATTGAATATGGGGAGCCTCGATGCTTGAATGGTATTTAAAAGTAAATGCTGTGTTTCGTGCGATGCGCCAGAAAGCAATCGACGCTCAGGGTTTGCTCGCGGATGACGATAAAGCCGGTGCAAAATTGGTGAATGGTTATTTGAAAACAGACTACCAATCGCTTCGCAAACTTTGGACGGATGCGGGTTTCCCGGAGCAAGACATGGGAAACCTCGGAAGGCATATTGGGTTTGGAGACGTCAACGATTATGACGACATCCTTGCACGTGATCTACCACAGGTAGAGTCCAGGGCAGAAACGCATGCGCGCAGCGGAGCAGGTACGCAACCAAGCATTGGTTTCGAAGAACTGCTACATCCGGTCATCTTCGCTCATGCCTTTCAGCACTATGTGAACGGACACTACCGCGATGCCGTTCTGAACTCAATCGTTGCAATCTTTGATCTGATACGAGAGCGCACCGGCTTGGACCTCGACGGTGCGGCTCTTGCGACGCAAGCATTGAGTTTGGAGAAGCCGCACCTGATCCTCAGCGAACTTGACACGGAGTCGGGCAGAAATGATCAGAAGGGTTTCATGCAAATTTTAGTCGGTGCTTACCTTGGCATACGCAATCCCAAGGCTCATTCGCTAAATCATGATCTCGACCCGGAGAAGGCCGCTCAGTATCTGATCTTCGCCAGCCTTCTAGCCCGACGGATCTACGAAGCGAAAGACGCGCCGAAGACATGAGTTGAGCCAGTTGCATCGGTGGTTCTCGATATGACCGCCGGCTATTGGAACTCAGGCGATGTCCTGCGGAAGACCGCAGGCAGCGCAAAGAATCGAACACATTCTCAATGTGCTTCTGCACCAGGGCTTTCTAAGCAGAACAGGCCGCACATCATCACAGGGGCACCCAATGGCAAGAATAAGAAAGATCGAGATCTCCAACTTTCGTGGCATCCAGCAACTGGTGTGGTGTCCATCGCCTGGCATCAATTGTCTAATCGGCACGGGCGACAGCGGAAAATCCACGGTGTTGGATGCGATCGACCTGTGCTTGGGCGCTAGGCGCAATGTTCAGATTTCCGACGCTGACTTTTTCGGCCTGGACATCACCGCTCCCATCAGCATCACGCTGACGCTGGGTGCGTTAGATGACAGCATGAGTGCCCTGGAGAGCTTCGGTGCGTTTCTGCGCGGCTATCACGCCGCCACGGGCGTTGTCGAAGACGAGCCGTCCGCTGGTGCAGAAGTGGTTCTCTGCCTGAATCTGACAGTCGCCAGCGACCTGGAGCCATCCTGGACTCTCATCTCCGACCGAGCCTCCCAGCAAGGTCTGGTGAAGGCACTCGCGTGGAAGGACCGTCTGGCCCTGGCGCCGACACGCATCGGTGCGCTCGCTGACTACAACTTGGGCTGGCAACGAGGCTCGGTCCTGAACCGCATCTCGGAGGAGCGCGCTGATGCCTCGGCGGCACTTGTGAAGGCTGCGCGAGATGCGCGCGGCACCTTTGGCGATCAGGCCGAGCAGCAATTGAGAGAAGCGCTGGGGATCGTCGCTGCGACCGCTCAGGAACTCGGCGTCCACATCGGCGCGAAGGCGAGAGCACTGCTCGACTCGCATTCCGTGTCGTTCGGAGGCGGGACCATCTCCCTGCACAACGAGGGCGGCATCCCGCTTCGCAGTCTCGGCGTCGGGTCCACTCGCCTGTTGGTGGCTGGTCTGCAGCGTAGAGCTGCCAGCCAAGCGTCGATCGTCCTTTCGGACGAACTGGAGTACGGCCTTGAGCCACACCGCATTGCTCGGTTTCTCGGCTCTCTCGGAGCGAAGGAAGCGGCCCCGCTGCAGGCGTTTCTCACTACGCATTCGCCGGTAGCGCTTAGGGAGTTGTCGGGCGGCCAGCTCTTCGTGCTGCGCCGTAGTCTCCACCGTCACGAAGCCCGCATGGTGGGTACTGACAACGACACCCAAAGCACCATCCGCCTTTATCCCGAGGCCTTTCTGGCTGGCTCCGTGATCGTGTGCGAAGGAGCCAGCGAGATCGGACTTCTGCGTGGCCTGGATTTGCACCGGGTTGAACACGGCGGCGTGTCCCTGGCAGCACAGGGCATTGCTATGGTCGACTGTGGCGGTGGCGAGCCGGACCGCCCCTATGCTCGCGCGGCGGCCTTCCAGTCGTTAGGCTACAGGGTGATGGTGGTACGTGATGACGACAAGAAGCCCACACCCGCCATCGAACAGGCATTTCTGCAGGCCGGTGGCGCAGTCGTTGCCTACCGCGCAGGCCGCGCATTGGAGGACGAACTATTTGGCAGCCTCACGCCGGTGGCGTGTCAGCACTTGATCAAATATGCCCACGACCTGCATGGCGACCTGATTCATGAACACCTACGCACGGTCTCGAACAACACGCTGACCGTTCAGGCCGTCTGGGACGAAATCCAGAACACGCAAGCGCTGTCAGTACCAAGCCGAGCCATGCTCGGGCAGGCAGCGCGCATCCGCAAGGCCGGTTGGTTCAAGTCCATCTCTTGGATGGAGGACGTAGCAAGGACCATCGTGGCGCCGGACTTGCCGCTATGCGATCCAGGCTTCAAAGCACTGGTGGACCAGGTATCTGCGTGGGCAGCCCATGGCCCCCGCTGAAATCGACCTGCGCGCGATTGCCCGCGGTACCGTTACAGCACCGGCCGGGTGCGGCAAGACGCAGTTGATCGCTCACGCTCTGGCTGCTCACCGAGGTAGCAAACCTATCCTCGTGCTCACGCACACGAATGCTGGCGTGGCAGCACTTCGTGGCCGGCTGGATCGTGCCGGTGTGCCGCACAGTGCCTATCGATTGAGCACCATCGACGGCTGGGCCATTCGGTTGATTGCGAGCTTTCCGGGTCGCAGCGGTCACGACCCGGACATCCTGCGGCTTGCCACGCCAGCGCGAGACTACCCGGCGATCCGCGAATTCGCCTGGAAGCTGTTGCAGGCCGGACACGTCAGCGAGGTCCTGAAAGCGTCCTATGCGCACCTTATCGTTGACGAGTATCAGGACTGTTCGGTGCCTCAGCACTATCTCGTCTACTTTCTCTCTCTGATTCTGCCGGCCTGCGTGCTTGGCGATCCGATGCAAGGCATCTTCGGCTTCGGTGGTAACGCCTTGGCCAACTGGGAGCAGCAAGTGTGTGCGCATTTCCCGGTCGTGGCGGAACTGGCCACGCCGTGGCGGTGGCGCAATGCCGGTGCGGAAGCACTCGGACAGTGGCTTCTGGAGGCCCGGCGCCTGTTGGTGGCTGGTCAGTCGGTGGATGTTCGCACCGGACCACTAGCACATGTGACGTGGGTTCAGACCGTCCCGCCCAACGACCACCCGCAGCGACTAGCTGCCGCACGGACACTGCCGCCCACCGCCGACGGACATGTACTGCTTATTGCGGACAGCCGTAACCGTTTGAGCCAGCAGAACTTCGCAAGCCAGACGCCAGGGGCCTCGACCGTTGAGGCAGTCGACTTACAAGACCTCATTGCCTTCGGAAACAGCTTCGACGTTGCATCTGCAGGGGCATTGGGACAGTTGCTGGCGCTGGCGCAAAGCGTCATGACCAATGTGGGTGTCGCAGAGCTGACACGGCGTCTGGAGTCATTGACCCGAGGAACCGCGAGGAATCCGCCGTCCGCAGCGGAGAGCTGTGCCTTGGCGTTCCAGCGCGCCCCGTCCATCGCCGCAGCCGCAACACTGTTGTCGGAGCTGCGCGAAATGCCGAATGTGCGTGTGCATCGGCCCGCCATTCTTTACGGCGTGCTCAAGGCGCTCCGTGGAGCTTCGGCAGGAAACGTCCCGCTTGCGGAGGCTGCCAGGTGCGTGCGGGAAGAGAACCGGTTGTTGGGCCGCCCGTTACCCAAGCGTGCAGTCGGCAGCACGCTGCTGCTCAAGGGGCTGGAGGCGGAAGTGGCGGTCGTGCTGAATACGGAGGGCATGAGCGCACAGCACTTATATGTGGCCATGACCCGCGGATCAATGAAGCTGGTTGTGTGTAGCGCCAGCCCCATATTGGGCTAAGTAGGAGGGGAAGTGGCAAGAGAGAACAAATTTGGAAGCTCGGGCGGTGCAAAAGAGACGCCCGCTGGAAAGCTCATGGAGACGATTGTCGAGGACGTGATCAAGGCGAAGGCGATGCCCTTTGCTCAGTGGCAAGCCCTCAGCGCAAACCCCTTGGTTCCGCTTGCCATTTCGGTGTCCCAAGGCGGTCAGTATCCGGTCACACAAGTCGGCGTGGACGCAGCTCACATGCTGTCACAGCAAAGCTGGAAATCACTCGAAGCCTTGCGCCAGACAATTGACCGGGAGGCCTTCATGAAGCTCTCGTTCCAGGCGATCGGGGACACGCTTCGCGACTGCCAATCGCGCCTTCCAGAAGTACCGGGCGGTCAGAATGAGCAGGACATGGTGCTCGGTGACGATTTTTACGCTGCGCTCGTCGACGACTACCAAGCGCGCCTGCAGCAGCTTGCCGCCAGCGCAAGTCCCGATGTCGACCGGCATATCCCTTGCCATCTGTTTCACTCGGATCAGGCCGTGCCGGCATTTGCCGTGGGACCAGTGCGATTCCTGCCAAGAGCGGAATGGCTCGATTCCTTTGTCAAGGACTCGGAGGTCCGCGAGCTCATCCACCAGGTCGAGGCCCGTGAACTGGACATGGAGGAGTTGACCGCTCGATCAACTGTCGCCGAGAGTGGCCGCCGTGCATCGCATGCGTTGGATGTTCTGCGTACGCTACGCCATTACAGCTGGGTAGCGACCATCCGGATGGAAGGGCATGAGCATGCGCGGTCCCATTTCAAAGCGTCGGTGGTGGTGGGACTTGCGATTGACGCAATCGGACTGAGGTTCCAGGTCGAGGATGCGCGACGCTTTACCAAAGCTGGCAGGCAGCATCTTTTTGCAGAGGACCGGTTCGCGACCACGCTAGACGGACGGATATTGCGTGGATCGAGCGTACAGATGCCTGGCATTGGTGGACGCCCCGGTGCACTGGCCGCCAAGATGGCAGGCGAACAATCCTTCCTGGATGCCGCCGGGTGCGTCTTGCAGCACTACGTCGATGGACGACGAAGCGGACATGCGCTGCATCTCGTCGAACGCTGGGCGAATGCACTGTACTGGGTCGGTGAAGCTCGTCGTGAGGCTTCCGACTTCATGGCAGTGGTCAACTATGGCTGTGCCGCCGACGGGCTGTCGGGCGCAGGTGGCAAGGCGAGCGATATGACAAGCTTCGCCGAGACTGCGCTCAAGCCTGAGGGTGAGGCCGTGCCCGAGGGCGTGCTCACGGTGGATGTCGCAGTCCACAAGGTCTATCGAGAAGGCCGCAACAAGCTCGCTCACGGCGAAATGTCGGGACTACTGGAGGACCTTGCAGAGCCGCGAGCAATCGGCGAGGCGCTGCTGCCGGCACTGTTCGATGTTGTGACACCGGTGCTGGCTGACCTTTTACAGAACGAACAGAACCTGCTGAAGCTTGATGAGAAGAGAGCCTATCGTCTGCTTGAGGCAAAACTGGCAGCGCGCAAAGCGAACGCTTGACTTGACGGCCTGATTTTTTGACTCTTTGCGCGCTGACGACCGACTTGCATTGGTTCGCTACCAACTTGGTCGCCTTGCAGTCGCTAGCAGCGCCGAAGGTGCTGCTAGTGTAGTGCTTGCGAAATAGTGGAACCGTCTTGTTACCAATAGCCTTTGTTCTGACGGGTCTTGGGCGAATCAGATGGTTTCATCATTTGCAAAGCAGACCACTAGCGACGGAACGGATACCTTTCACCGGATTATGCCTTCACCTCTTCGGTACGGCGCGCCCCCGTGATTGTCTTGCGCCGATTGGCCACCAGCTCGGCGGCTTCCCGCACCGGCTTGTCCTCGGTGTGGACGTAGCGCATGAACATCACCACAGTCTTGTGAGCCGTCAGGGCCATGCCGACCTTGACCGGGATACCTGAATTGGCAATGTCGGTCGCCGAGCGATGGCGGATGCCGTGCGTCCCCACATGCGTTGCACCCGCCGCTTTGAGCGCACGGCTCCAGCCGCCGTAATACTCGCCCGTGGTCAAGGGTTGCCCTGGATGGCGCGGCGACGGCAGTACGTAGGGATTGCCTTCCGGCCTCGGCGCCGTCGAAAGCAGCCGGTAGGCTTCCTCGCTTATGGGCTTGGACATGCCGCCGGTCTTGCTGTCGGGCCAGACGACGCGGCGGTTTTCCAGATCGATCCATTCCCATTCGAGCGAGACGATTTCGCCACGGCGGCCGGCAAACTCGAATTGCAGGCGGATCGCTAACGGGATGACGTAGTTCTCCAGCCCCTCGGCCTCGATCTTGTCGAGCTGCCGGAACAGCTTGCCCATATCCTCGTCGCTGATAAGGTGGGTGGACTTGCCGGCAGGGAACATCGGGACATGGCGGCAAGGATTGGTGCCGTCAGGCCGATAGCCCCACACCTCGGCCAAGTTGAACATCTTGCGCAGGATGCTGAACGCCTTGTTTGCCTCGGTCTGCTTATACGATAGTTTTTCCATCAGTCCGGCAATGTCAGGGCGCTTCACGTCGTGGACCTTCTTGCGGCCCAGCAACGGGATGATGCAGCGGTCGATGACTCCTTGATAGCCGACTCGGGTGCTGGGCTTGTTGCGCTTTTTGGAGTGATCCTCCATGAACTTCTTGCACAACTCCTCGACGGTGGGCGCTTTGCGGGCTTCCGCCTTGGCTGCGCCGGGATCATCACCCCGGCGTACCTGGGCCAACCATTCCTGCGCGAGCGAGCGGGCCTGTTCGACGGTCAGTTCCCCGTACTGGCCCAAGGCGGGCTTGCGGCGCTCGCCGGCGTTCGTCCGATATTGGAGCATGAAAACCTTGCGGCCCGACGGGGTAATCTTGCACAAGAAGCCGGGCACCAGCGTGTCCCGGAGTTCGACGGCCTGCGCCTGTGGTTGTGCTGCATCGACAGCGGACTTGGTGAGCTTGATTTTTGCCACGATGACTCCTTGGAAAGACCCGGTTCCCAGGAGCCTTCTAGGGGCCAGCAGAGAGGAAGTCGGGTCAAGTTTCAGAAAGCACCGGCATATGATGAACTCGCCTAAGTTATTGATAAACCTGCTGTATCTAGTCTTGGCGTAGTCCAGCGAAGTGCCGGGCTGGAGTCATGGTGAAATAAAAAAGCCGACCGTTTTCACGGTCGGCTTTTTTGTGCCTCGGATAATGCGGATCAACGATCCTTGTTGTCCTCCAGGGCTGCCTTGTTCACTTCGACCTTGTAGCGGGCACGCAGGCCAGCCAGGTAGGCAGCGAAATCTTCCTGGGCCACCAGGGAGGTGTATTCCTTCTGCAGCACCTTGCGCTTGCCTTCATCGAGGGACGAGGGCTGGCTGACCTTCATGATCTTGTACAGCACATAGCCCCCGTTGTTGGGGAACTCCACCCCGGTATAGGCAGGCAGCTTGCCGGCGTCGGTCTTGAAGATGGCCTGCAGGGCGGCGGGCGGCACCTGGCGGCTGCCTTCCATGCGCGACACATTCTTCACCAGGGCCCAGCCCAGCTTGTCCTCGCCGGCCTTCAACTGGGCCAGCTTCTCCTCGCCGGCCTTCTTGGCCAGGGCGTTGCTCTCCTGAATCTTGAGAATCTCCTCGATCTGGCCCTTGACCGTATCGAACGGTTTCAGGCTGGCCGGCTTGTGCTCGACGATACGGGCAGCCACCAGGGTGTTGGGGGCGATTTCAACGGCTTCGGTATTGCGCTTGTTCTTCAGCACATCTTCGCCGAAGAGGGCGGCCAGCGCCTTCTCGTTGCCCAGGACTCCGGCGTTCTGACCGCCGCGACGGGAGAACCAACCGGTCTGCTGCAGCGGCAGCTTGAAACGGTCCGCCGCCGGCTTGAGGCTGTCGGACTGTTCATAAACCGTGTTGCTGAAGGCCTCAGCCGCTTCGGCAAACTTGCGGGAGGCTGCCTGACGCTTCAGTTCCGCTTCGATCTCCGGCTTCACCTCATCCAGGGTCTTCAGCTTGCCGCCCTTGATGCCGGTGACCTTGATGATGTGGAAACCGAAATCGGATTGAACCAGGCCGGACAGCTCGCCTTCCTTCTGGCTGAAGACCGCATCCTCGAAAGGCTTGACCATGCTGCCCTTGCCGAAGAAGCCCAGATCGCCGCCCTTGCTGGCAGAACCGGGATCCTTGGATTCGCGCTTGGCGATATCGGCGAACTTGGAAGGATTCTGCTGCACTTCCTTGAGCACGGCTTCGGCCTTGCTCTTGGCCTGGGCCACGTCGCTGCCGCTGGGAATGAGGATGTGGCTGGCACGGCGCTCTTCGGACTGCTGGTAGCGGTCCTTGTGGCCTTCGTACCAGGACTTGATCTCTTCCGGCGTCACGACCAGCTGGGCCAGCAGGGCATCGACCGACAGCTGCACGAACTCGGCCCGCACCTGCTCCGGAATTTCGAAGCTGGCCCGGTTTTCCTCATAGAACTTCTGCATGGCCTCGGCACTGGGCTTGGCCTGGGCCGCAAACTGCTCGGGCACGATACGCAGCTCTGCCACTTGCCGCTCTTCCGCCTGAATGCGCAGCATGGCTTCCGCGGCTGCAGCCGCCACCATGCCCGTATCGCTGACGGAGCCGACCAGCTGCTGCAGCGTCAGATCCTGACGCAACTGGGCTTCGAAACCGGTCTGGGTCAGACCCTGGGCCTTGAGGGCGGTTTCGTAACGTGCGGCGGAAAACTTGCCGTCTTCCTGCAGGGCGGGAATCTTGCTGATCACATCGCGCAGCAGGTCGTCGCTGGCCATGAGGCGGCGCTTGTTCGCCTCCAGCAGCAGCACCCGCTGATCCACCAGGGAATTGACCACCGCCAGGCGAGCCTCGGGAGACTCCATCAGCGCCGGATTGTAGTTGGGTCCCAGGGCACCCCGGAGCCGCTCCTGCTGGTTGCGCCAGGCCTGCTGATACTGCTGCAGGGTGATGGGCGTGCCACCGACAGTCGCCACATCGCGACTGTCGCCCGCATTGCGGATGTAGGATTCAACCCCCCAGAAAGCGAACGGCAGGGTGATCAATCCGAGAAATACCTGAACGATGCGTTTGTTGTTGCGGACGGCGTCAAACATAAGAAGGCTTCCGTTGTTTGGCTCACTGAAATAAAAAAAGGCGAACTTTCGTTCGCCTTTTTGCTTACTGGCGGAGTGGACGGGACTCGAACCCGCGACCCCCGGCGTGACAGGCCGGTATTCTAACCGACTGAACTACCACTCCTGACTAACTCTGTACGCTCTTTTTCTGGTGGGTGCTGACGGGATCGAACCGCCGACATCCAGCTTGTAAGGCTAGCGCTCTACCAACTGAGCTAAGCACCCGTGCCGTTTGGCTAAGCGCGAAAGACCGTTAGTTTACCGCATCCTTGAGCGCTTTACCAGCGCGGAACTTTGGCACCTTGGCTGCCTTGATCTTGATGGTGGCGCCGGTGCGCGGGTTGCGGCCGGAACGGGCAGCACGCTTGCCAACATAGAAGGTGCCAAAACCCACCAGGGTCACCATGCCGCCCTTCTTCAGGGAAGTCTTGACGGCACCGATGGTGGCATCAAGCGCACGGCCGGCTGCAGCCTTGGAGATATCTGCAGACTTGGCGATTTGATCGATCAGTTCAGATTTGTTCACGTAAGCCCCCTTACATAAAGGTTGTTAACAGGAAAGTCCTGCACGCACTTTTATAACAAGCCGGAAAACCTTGTGTCAAGCGGTTTCTAGCCGATTCGGGGGATATTCTGAGGGGGTGTTGCCATGCCGGAAGAATTGCATCCGGCATGGAAAAAATGGCATCAGTGGGTGATGACGCCGGAATTGGCGGAATCATCCGCCTGGGCGGCGACCGGCGCCGCTGCTTGATCTACAGCCGGCAGGGGCTCGGGCATGCGCTCCAGGGCGTGCTGCAGCACCTGGTCGATCCAGCGCACGGGAACGATCTCGATCTTGCCCTTGATGCTGTCGGGAATCTCGGCCAGATCCTTGACGTTCTCTTCCGGGATCAAAGCCTTCTGCAGGCCGCCGCGCACCGCGGCCAGCAGCTTTTCCTTGAGACCGCCGATGGCCAGCACCTCACCCCGCAGGGTGATTTCGCCGGTCATGGCCACGTCGCAACGCACCGGAATTCCGGTCAACACGGACACCATCGCCGTGCAGATGCCGATGCCGGCGGAAGGACCGTCCTTGGGAATGGCGCCTTCGGGCAGGTGGATGTGGATGTCGGTCTTCTGGTAGAAGTCGTCCTTGATGCCGAGGGACTGGGCCCGCTGGCGCACCACGGAAACGGCCGCCTGGATGGACTCCTGCATTACCTCGCCCAGCTTGCCGGTCTTGATGGTATTGCCCTTGCCTGGCAGGGCGGCGGTTTCGATGGTGAGCAGTTCGCCACCCACTTCGGTCCAGGCCAGACCGGTCACCTGACCCACCTGGTTTTCCTTTTCCGCCATGCCGAAGGTGTAACGGCGCACGCCGAGGAACTTGTCCAGATTGCGTGCCGTGACGGCCACCTTGGTCTGGCTCTTCTTCAGCAGCAGGGTCTTCACCACCTTGCGGCAGATCTTGGAGATTTCACGCTCCAGGCTGCGCACGCCGGCTTCCCGGGTGTAGTAGCGGATGATGTCGCGCAGGGCGCTTTCGGCCACGGCGATCTCGGTCTTCTTCAGACCGTTGTTCTTCATCTGCTTGGGCAACAGGTAGCGCAGGGCGATGCTGACCTTCTCGTCTTCCGTGTAGCCGGAGAGGCGGATCAGCTCCATCCGGTCCAGCAGCGGGCCGGGGATGTTGAGGGTGTTGGCCGTCGCCACGAACATGACCTCGGACAGGTCATATTCCACTTCGACATAGTGATCCACGAAGGTGGAGTTCTGCTCCGGATCCAGCACCTCCAGCAGGGCGGAGGAAGGATCGCCGCGGAAGTCCATGCCCATCTTGTCCACCTCGTCGAGGAGGAACAGGGGGTTCTTCACCGCCACCTTGGTCATGTTCTGCAGGATCTTGCCCGGCATGGAACCGATGTAGGTACGGCGGTGGCCGCGAATCTCAGCCTCGTCCCGCACGCCGCCAAGACTCATGCGCACGAACTTGCGGTTGGTGGCCTGGGCGATGGACTGGCCGAGGGAGGTCTTGCCCACCCCGGGAGGTCCGACCAGGCACAGGATCGGCGCTTTGAGCTTGTCCACGCGCTGCTGCACGGCGAGATACTCGAGAATGCGTTCCTTGACCTTCTCCAGGCCCCAGTGGTCCTTGTCCAGAATCTTCTGGGCTTCGGCCAGGTCCTTGGAAACCCGGGTCTTCTTCTTCCAGGGCAGACCCACCAGGGTCTCGATGTAGTTGCGCACCACGGTGGCTTCGGCCGACATGGGCGACATCAGCTTGAGCTTCTTCAGTTCGGACTGGGCCTTGGCGACGGCTTCCTTGGTCATGCCGGCGGCCTTGACCTTCTTTTCCATCTCTTCCAGGTCGGCCCACTCTTCGCCTTCGCCCAGTTCCTTCTGAATGGCCTTGACCTGTTCGTTCAGGTAGTACTCGCGCTGGCTCTTTTCCATCTGGCGCTTGACGCGGCCGCGGATGCGCTTCTCCACCTGCAGGATGTCGATCTCGGACTCGAGCTGGGTCAGCAGACGCTCGATGCGCCCCTTGATGTCGAACAGCTCGAGGATTTCCTGCTTCTGTTCGAGCTTGAGCGGCAGATGGGCAGCGATGGTGTCGGCCAGTCGGCCGGCCTCTTCGATGCCGGCAATGGAGGTGAGGATTTCCGGCGGAATCTTCTTGTTCAGTTTGACGTACTGGTCGAACTGGGCAATCACGGCCCGGCGCATGGCCTCCACTTCATGGTTGGGGCCGTCTTCGCCGGCGATGGGCGTGGCGGTGGCGAAGAACATGGTCTGCTGGTTGTCCACCGCAGTGATGCGGGCGCGCTGGGTACCTTCCACCAGCACCTTCACGGTACCGTCGGGCAGCTTCAGCATCTGCAGGATGTTGGCAACGCAACCGATCTCGTAGAGGTCCTCGGGAGCGGGATCATCCTTGGCAGCGGACTTCTGGGCCACCAGCAGGATGCTCTTGCCGGCCTCCATGGCGGTTTCCAGGGCCTTGATGGACTTCGGGCGCCCCACGAACAGGGGAATGACCATGTGGGGGAAGACCACCACGTCCCGCAGGGGCAGCAAGGGCAGATCCACGGGCTCGGAAGGTAATAGGGTAATGCTGGACATGGTGAGTCCTTATGAAAAGCAATCACCCCTGAAGATAGGGGCGATGGAAGGATTCTTCAAGCCCGGGGAGTCACCAAATTCGGCGACTCCCCGACTTGCAGGCAATGCGCGGGATCAGTTGGAGCCGGAAACCTTGGGCTGCTCGGCGTAGATGAGGATGGGCTTGGCTTCGCCGGAGATCATGCCTTCGTCGATCACCACTTTGGAGACATTGTCCATGCCCGGAAGTTCATACATGGTTTCCAGGAGCACGCCTTCCAGGATGGAACGCAGGCCCCGGGCGCCGGTCTTGCGCTCCAGCGCGCGGCGGGCGATGGCAGTGAGGGCCGCGGGACGCACTTCCAGTTCGGCGCCTTCCATGGCGAAGAGCTTCTGGTACTGCTTGATCAGGGCGTTCTTCGGCTCGATCAGGATTTCCACCAGGGCAGCTTCGGACAGTTCGTCCAGGGTGGCGATCACCGGCAGGCGGCCGACGAACTCGGGGATCAGGCCGAACTTGATCAGGTCCTCGGGCTCCACGGTGCGCAGCACTTCGCCGACGGCCTTCTTGTCTTCCTTGCTCTTCACTTCGGCGCCGAAACCGATGCCGCCACGGGTGGAGCGGTTGCGGATGACCTTTTCCAGGCCATCGAAAGCGCCGCCGCAGATGAAGAGGATGTTGGCCGTATCCACTTGGACGAAGTCCTGGTTGGGATGCTTGCGCCCACCCTGGGGCGGCACGCTGGCCACGGTACCTTCGATCAGCTTGAGCAGGGCCTGCTGCACACCCTCACCGGAAACATCCCGGGTGATGGAGGGGTTGTCGGACTTGCGGGAAATCTTGTCGATTTCGTCGATGTAGACGATGCCCTGCTGCGCCTTCTCGACTTCGTAGTCGCACTTCTGCAGCAGCTTCTGGATGATGTTTTCCACGTCCTCGCCGACGTAGCCGGCCTCGGTCAGGGTGGTGGCATCAGCCATGACGAAGGGCACGTTGAGCAGGCGGGCCAGGGTCTGGGCCAGCAGGGTCTTGCCGGAGCCGGTGGGACCGATCAGCAGGATGTTGCTCTTGGCCAGTTCCACGTCATCGGCGCTCTTGCCCTGATGGCGCAGGCGCTTGTAGTGGTTGTACACGGCCACGGAGAGGATCTTCTTCGCCACTTCCTGGCCGATCACGTACTGGTCCAGGATGCTGCAGATTTCCTTCGGCGTCGGCAGGTCGTCCTTGCCGCCCTTGCCGCCGACGTCACCGGCGATCTCGTCGCGGATGATGTCGTTGCACAGCTCGATGCACTCGTCGCAAATGAACACGGACGGTCCGGCGATGAGCTTCTTCACCTCATGCTGGCTCTTGCCGCAGAAGGAGCAATAAAGCAGCTTTTCGGCGCTGCCGCTTTTCTTTTCCGTCATATGTCGTCCCCTGCCTTATTTTGCTTCCTGGGCGTCGGCACGGCTGCTCAGAACCTTGTCGATCAGGCCGTATTCCATGGCTTCGGCTGCAGAAAGGAAGTTGTCGCGATCCGTATCCTTCTCGATACGATCCACGGGCTGACCGCTGTGCTTGGCCATGATCTCGTTCAACTTGGCACGCAGGGAGAGAATTTCCTTGGCGTGGATTTCGATGTCGGAGGCCTGGCCCTGGAAACCGCCCATGGGCTGGTGAATCATGACACGGGAATTAGGCAGCGCAAAACGCTTGCCCTTGGCCCCGGCGTTGAGCAGGAAAGCGCCCATGGAGGCGGCCTGGCCCATGCACAGGGTGGAGACGTCGGGCTTGATGAACTGCATGGTGTCGTAGATGGACAGGCCAGCGGTCACGGAACCACCCGGGGAATTGATGTAGAAGAAGATGTCCTTGTCGGGATTGTCTGCTTCCAGGAACAGCAACTGGGCCACCACCAGGTTGGCGGAGGCGTCGTTCACCGGCCCGACCAGGAACACGATGCGTTCCTTGAGCAGGCGGGAATAAATGTCAAAAGCCCGTTCACCGCGGCCGCTTTGCTCAACCACCATGGGGACCAGCCCCAGGGCTTGGGGATCCCACTGGCTGCCGTTATCGATCTTCATGCGCATCCTCTGTTTTTTGGTTGGGGGAGTCGAAGGTTTGGGACGTTGCGGTGACTTATTATGACGCAGGGGCCGCAAAAACTTGCAGCCCCCACGTTACTTCTTCTGCGGATGCGAAGCGCGTCTTAGGCGCGGCGACCCATCAGTTCGTCGAAGTCGGCGGTCTTGTCGGTAACCTTGGCCCGTTCCAGGACCCAGCTTACCACGTTATCTTCGACCACGACGGCCTCGACCTCGGCCAGACGCTGGGGCTGGGCGTAGTACCACTTCACCACTTCGTCCGGGTTCTCGTAGGACTGGGCAGCCTCTTCCACCATGGCTTTGATCTGCTCGGGCTTGGCGTACAGGTTTTCCACCTTCACCAGCTCGGCCAGCACCAGACCCAGGGTGACGCGGCGCTTGGCCTGCTCGCCGAACCACTCGGGCTTGACCGGCAGGTCCTTGCCCTTGAAGCCGCGGGCTTCCATGTCAGCCTTGGCGGCCTGCATCAGACGCTCCACTTCGCCTTCGATGAGAGCGTTGGGCACGTCGATGGGGTTAGCCTTGAGCAGGGCCTCCATGACCTGGTCCTTGGTCTGGGCCTGGATGCGCTTCTTCACTTCGCGACCCAGATTGGTCTGGATCTCGGCGCGCATCTTTTCCACGTCGCCGTCGGCGATGCCCATCAGCTTGGCGAATTCGGCATCGACCTCGGGCAGCTTGGCACCCTGGACTTCCTTGACGGTGATCTCGAACTGCACGGACTGGCCGGCCAGGTCCTTGGAGAAGTAGTCAGCGGGGAAGGTCATGTCGAAGGTCTTGGACTCGCCAGCCTTGAGGCCTTCCACGTTGTTCTCGAAATCGGCCAGCATCATGCCTTCGCCCAGGACGAAGGGGTAATCGGTGGCCTGGCCGCCCTGGAAGGCAACGCCGTCCTTCTTGCCAAGGAAATCGATGACCACGCGGTCGCCCTTGGCGGCGGCGCGATCGGCCTTGTCGAAGGTGACGCGCTGCTTGCGCAGGATGTCCAGGGTCTTGTCCACTTCGGCAGCGCCGACTTCGAAGGACAGACGCTCCACGTCGGTGGTGGAAACGTCGCCCAGGGTGATTTCGGGATAAACCTCGAAAATGGCGGAGAATTCCAGCTGGGTGTCGCTCTCGGTCTTCTTGGCCTCGATGCGGGGATAGCCGGCCACACGCAGCTTCTGGGCGGTCACGGCTTCGCCGAAGGCCTTGTCCACAGCGTCGGCCAGGGCTTCGTGGCGGGCCTGGGCACCGTACTGCTGCTTGACCATGTTGAACGGCACCTTGCCGGGACGGAAGCCGGGCAGCTTGACGCTCTTGCCCATGCGCTTCAGACGCTCGTCCACGTCCTTATCCAGATCGGCGATGGCAACGGCGATATCCAGGCGACGTTCCAGGGCGCTGGAGACTTGGGAATTCTCTTGCATGCGTTTTCCTTAGTGACAACAAGGGCAGCCTAGGCCGCCCGATCCGTGGTGCGAGAGAAGGGACTCGAACCCCCACGCCTTGCGGCGCTGGAACCTAAATCCAGTGCGTCTACCAATTCCGCCACTCTCGCGTAAACGAGCTATTTTACCCGAGTTGCCTCTATACTGTAAGCCTTGCCCCACGCCGCGAATCCGCGGGGGCCGCAACCGCCAGAGACGACGCCGGCCTGGCCCGGCAAGCGTCCGCCACGACCGCATGCCCATGCCCGTCGATCACTACGAAAATTTCCCTGTCGCCTCCATCCTCCTGCCCCGGCACCTGCGCCGCCCGGTGGAAGTCATCTACCGTTTCGCCCGCAGCGCCGACGACATCGCCGACGAGGGCGAAGCCGGCGATGCCGAGCGCCTGCAGGCCCTGGCAACCTACGACGCCGAACTGGAGCGCATCGAGGCCGGCATCACCCCGGAAACGCCCCTATTCCAGGACCTGGCCCCCATCCTGGTGGCCCACGACCTGCCCCTGCAGCCGTTCCACGACCTGCTCTCGGCCTTCGCCCAGGACGTCACGGTCAAGCGCTACGCCGATTACCCCGCCCTGCTCGACTACTGCCGCCGCTCCGCCAACCCGGTGGGACGCATCATGCTGCACCTGTTCGAAGCCGCCACG
This sequence comes from Azospira sp. I09, assembly GCF_009177135.1. NCBI lineage: Bacteria > Pseudomonadati > Pseudomonadota > Betaproteobacteria > Rhodocyclales > Rhodocyclaceae > Azospira > Azospira sp. I09. The sequence goes on from NZ_AP021844.1 coordinate 1,157,836, forward strand.
CCGGAAAACCTGGCCCGCTCGGACGCCATCTGCACCGCCCTGCAGCTGATCAATTTCTGGCAGGACGTGGCCGTGGACTGGGAGAAGCAGCGGGTCTACCTGCCCCAGGAGGACCTGCTGCGCTTCGACCTCGACGAAAAAGCCATCGCCGCCGGACAGGTCGACGAGGCCTGGTGCGCCCTCATGGATTTCCAGGTGCAGCGGGCCCGCCAGCTGATGCTGGACGGCGCCCCCCTGGCCCTGGACCTGCCCGGCCGTTTCGGCTGGGAAATCCGCCTGACGGTGGAAGGGGGCCTACGCATCCTGGAAAAAATCGGGCAGGTAGGGGGCGACGTTTTCCGCCGGCGCCCCCGTCTCGGCGGCGGCGACTGGTTGCTCCTGGCCTGCCGTGCCGCCCTCTTCCGCCACGGATGCCGCTAGAATCCCGCCCATGAATCCCCACGACTACTGCCAGCAGAAGGCAGCCGCCAGCGGCTCCTCCTTCACCATCAGCTTCACCCTCCTGCCCCGGGAGAAGAAGCAGGCCATGACCGCCCTCTACGCTTTCTGCCGGGAGGTGGACGACGTGGTGGACGAAGTCGAGGACCTCCAGGTGGCGGCCATCAAGCTGGCCTGGTGGCGCCAGGAGGTGGAACGGCTCTACGACGGCACGCCCCAGCACCCGGTGGCCCAGGCCCTGGCCGAGGTGATCAAGACCATTCCCCTGGATAAGGAACTGCTGCTGGAAATCATCGACGGCATGGAAATGGACCTGACCCAGGCTCGCTACGCCGACTTCAAATCCCTGCAGCTCTACTGCTACCGCGTCGCCAGCGTGGTAGGCCTGCTCTCCGCCGAAATCTTCGGCATGACGCAAAGGGCCACGCGCAAGTACGCCCACGACCTGGGCATGGCCTTCCAGCTCACCAACATCATCCGCGACGTGGGCGAGGATGCCCGCCGCGGCCGCATCTACCTGCCCATGGACGAACTGCAGCGCTTCAACGTGCCGGCGGCGGACATCCTCAACAGCCGCCCGACGGAAGCCTTCGCCGCCCTCATGCAGTTCCAGATCGAACGGGCCCGCGGCTTCTACGAGCAGGCCTTCGCCGCCCTGCCGGCGGCGGACCGCCGCCAGCAGAAGCCGGGGCTGGTGATGGCCGCCATCTACCGCAGCCTGCTGGAAGAAATCGCCGCCGAGCCCGGGCTGGTCCTCACCCACCGCATTTCCATCCCGCCCGGACGCAAGGCCTGGCTGGCGCTCAAGGCGTGGATCAAGGGCTGACGCCGTCCGGCACCGGGGCACCGGCCCGGGTCGCCATTGTCGGCGCCGGCTGGGCCGGCCTGGCCTGCGCCGTGGCCCTGGTCCGCCAGGGCATCCCCGTCAGCGTCTTCGAATCGGCGCGCCAGCCGGGCGGTCGCGCCCGCCTGGTCCAGGTCGAAGGCCTGGCCCTGGACAACGGCCCCCACCTGCTCATCGGTGCCTACGGCGCCACCCTGGAACTGATGGGCCAGATCGGCAGCGCCGGGCACCTGCGCCGGGCGCCCCTGGCCCTGCTGACGCCGCCCCACTTCAGCCTGCGCCTGCCGCGCCTGCCCGCCCCCCTGCACCTGGTCTGGGGCCTGCTCACGGCCAAAGGCGCCGGCCCGGGCGAGAAGGTCGCCGCCGCCCGCTTCATGCAAGCCCTCAAGGCCGGCGGCTACCGGCTGCCCGCCGACTGCAGCGTCAGCGAACTGCTGCAACGGCACCGCCAGGCCCCCCGGCTGACCCGTTTCCTGTGGGAACCCCTGTGCCTGGCTGCCCTCAACACCCCGGCTGCCGCCGCCTCGGCCCAGGTTTTCGCCAACGTCCTGCGCGACAGCCTGGGTGGCCCGGGAGGCGCGACGGACATGCTTTTGCCGACCACCCACCTGGGGGGCCTCGTCCCTGAACCCGCTACGGCCTGGCTGGCTGAAAATGGCCAGCCGGTGCGCCTCTCCAGCCGGGTACGCCGCATTTCGGCCAGCGGCGAGGGTTGGCGACTGGAGTGGGAAAACGAAGGACAGACGGGCAGCGCCGAATTCAGCCAGGTGGTGCTGGCCACCGCCCCCCAGCACGGCGCCGCCCTGCTGCCGCCGGCACCGGCCCTGGACGCCCTGCGCCGGCAACTGGCCGCCTTCGCCTACGAGCCCATCGCTACGGTGTATCTGCAGTACGACGCAGACGTAACCCTGCCCTTCCCCCTGCTGGGCCTGGCCGGGCCCATCGGCCAATGGGTCTTCGACCGGGGCCCTCTCGACGGCCACCGGGGCCTGCTGGCCTGCGTCCTCAGCGCCCACGGTCCCTGGGAAGCGCTGGCCCCCGAGGCCCTGGCCCAGTCCCTGCACCGGGAGCTGGAAAGCGCCCTCGGCCGCCCCCTGGCGCCACCCCGCTGGCAGCGCACCATCCGGGAGGCCCGGGCCACCTTCGCCTGCCGGCCCGATCTGGAGCGCCCCGCCAACGCCACGCCCCTGCCCGGCCTGTGGCTGGCCGGCGACTACACCGCCGGCGACTATCCGGCCACCCTGGAAGGGGCCGTGCGCAGCGGCCATACGGCCGCCCGCCTGATCGCCGCCAACCTGGCTTAAGCGCCCCGCCTCAGGGCCGGCCGGGAAGCCGGGGCAAATCGCCCCGCACCGCACACAGGCGCTGCACCATGGCCGCTTTCGGCGCCTCCACCTCTCCCGCCTCGTAGGCAACCACCTGCAGCCCCTGCTGCCGGCAGACCTCCAGCAACTCCCCCGGCTGCAGCAGGAAATCCGGCCGGCTCGGCTTGCCGAAACGCTCGTTGCCCGCCATGAAGGTCTCGTAGAGCAGCACCCCCCGGGGCGCCAGGGCTGCCGCCAGCAGGGGCCACAGGGGCCGGTGCAGATAGTTGGTGACGACGATGCCGTCAAAGCGGCGTCCGGCCAGGGGCCAGGGACCACCTTCCAGGTCCGCCGCCAGGGCTTCGATGCCCGGCAGCCCCGCCAGGGCGGCAATGGCTCCGGCATCCCGATCCACGGCCGTCACCGCCAGGCCCCGGGCCGCCAGCCAGCGGGCATGGCGACCGCTGCCGCAGGCCAGGTCCAGCACACTGCCGCCGTCGGGCAGGAGGTGGGCAAAGCGGGTGATCCAGGAGGATGGCGGCAGGATGGAAACAGGGGCGGACATGGGAGCTCCGGACGAAGGCTGGGCGAAAGCCGGAAGCAAGGGCTCCGGCCAAATATGGTGCGATGCAACATGGCGTACGGGTGAAACAGGGCGCTGCCGAATCAACCCCGGCAAGCGGCCGGGAATCGGCCCGACAGGCAGACTATAGGTTTAATTGTCACTTTCCTGACCTGGATCAAACGGCAACCGGGGGCTGCGGTTTTCCCCATGAGACACCTTCTGACTTTTGTGCTAGATTTTTGCGTCGCACAATATCAAACTGGAACTCGAATCAGCACCGGCCAAGCCGGGCTGGTCCAAAGCTCGGGGACAAGTCATGCACGAAGAAGAACACTACCTTACCAGCCTGTTCGAACCCAAGTCCGTCGCCGTCATCGGTGCCTCGGACCGGGAAAACTCCGTCGGCAACATCATCTACCGCAACATCGTGGCGGCCGGCTACAAGGGCCGCCTCTACCCGATCAACCCCAAGCACGACACCGTGCAGGGCGTGCAGGCCTACAAGTCCATCGAGGAGATCGGCGCCCGCGTGGACCTGGCCGTGATCGCCACCCAGGCCCGCACCGTGCCGGCCATCATCGAGCAATGCGGCCGCAGCGGCGTCAAGAACGTGGTGGTCATCACCGCCGGCTTCGCCGAGGCCGGCCACTCCGGTGCCGCCCTCGAACGCAAGATGGTGGAAATTGCCCGCAGCTACGGCGTGCGCATCCTGGGCCCCAACTGTCTCGGCCTGATCCGCCCGGTGCAGGGCCTCAACGCCACCTTCGCCAACATCTCCGCCAACCCGGGCAACCTGGCCCTAGTCTCCCAGTCCGGCGCCCTGTGCACCGCCATTCTCGACTGGGCCAAGGTCAATGACGTGGGCTTCTCCTCCGTCATTTCCACCGGCGGCTCCGCCGACATCGATTTCGGCGAGATTCTCGACTATCTGGTTTACGACAACCGCACCCACTACATCCTCATGTACGTGGAAGGCATCCGCAACGCCCGCCGCTTCATGAGCGCCATGCGTTCGGCCGCCCGCATCAAGCCCATCCTGCTGCTCAAGGCCGGCCGTTACGAATCCGGTTCCGTCGCCGCCCAGGTGCACTCGGGCATGGCCCTGGGCTCCGACGCGGTGTTCGACGCCGCCCTGAAGCGGGCCGGCGTGGTGCGGGTGCGCAACATCGGCCAGCTGTTCTACGCCGCCAAGGGCCTGGCCTCCAAGTTCCGCCCCGACGGCAACAAGCTGCTGATCATCACCAACGGCGGCGGCCCCGGCGCCATGGCCGCCGACCGGGCCGCCGAGCTGGGCATTCCCCTGGCCGACCTGTCCCAGTCCACCATCGCCTCCCTCAATGCGGTGCTGCCGCCCACCTGGTCCCACGCCAACCCCATCGACATCGTCGGCGATGCCACCCCGGAACGCTACCGGGACGCCATCCTGGCCGGCACCCAGGACCCGGAGGTGGACGGCATCCTGGTGATGCTGACGCCCCAGGCCATGACCCAGCCCGAGGAAGTGGCCAAGGCCGTGATCACCGCCAGCGAGACCTGTACCAAGCCCATCGTCGGCTGCTGGATGGGCGAACAGCAGACCTACCCGGCGCGCAAGATGCTGACCGAGGCCGGCATTCCCGCCTTCCGCATGCCGGAAACGGCGGTGGACCTGTTCTCCCATCTGTCCACCTACTACCGCAACCAGAAGCTGCTGCTGCAGACGCCGGAGCCCATCTCCCGCCAGGCCAAGACCGCCACCGAAGGCGCCAAGATGCTGATCGAGGCGGTGCTGTCGGAACGGCGCAAGGTGCTCTCCGAAATGGAATCCAAGTCCGTGCTGCGGGCCTTCAAGATTCCGGTGGCCCAGACCATGGTGGCCCGCACTCCCACCGAGGCCCTGCTGCTGGCCGAGCAGATCGGCTTCCCGGTGGTGATGAAGGTGGATTCCCCCGACCTGCCGCGCAAGTCCGAAGTGGGCGGCGTGCGTCTCAACATCATCTCCGCCGCTGCCGTGCGCAATGCCTACCACGACATTCTCGACACCGTGGGCCGCAACGCCCCCAGCGCCCGCATCAACGGCGTTTCCATCGAGCCCTTCGTGGCCCGTCCCAACGGCCGGGAACTGAAGGTGGGCGTGATCCGGGACCGGGTCTTCGGCCCCGTCATCACCTTCGGCGTCGGCGGTGCCGAGTGCGAGGTCTTCAACGACACCGCCGTGGCCCTGCCGCCCATGAACAGCTACCTGGTGGAAGACCTGATCCGTTCCACCCGGGCCGCCAAGATTCTGGGCGACTACCGCAACATGCCCGCCGCCAACATGGAAGCTCTGGAGGACGTGCTGCTGCGCATCTCCCAGATGGTGTGCGAACTGCCCTGGCTGCAGGAGCTGGACCTCAACCCCCTGATCGTCGATGAAAACGGCGCCATCGCCGCCGATGCCCGCATCGTCATCGACTTCGCCCCCTCATCCGGTGACCGCTATTCCCACATGGCCATCCACCCCTACCCGGCCCACCTGGTGGAGGACTGGGTCCTGCCCGACGGCCAGGTGGTGGTAATCCGCCCCATCCGTCCGGAAGATGCGGAAATGGAGAAGGAATTCGTCGCCCACCTGTCCGACGAATCCAAGTACTTCCGTTTCATGGACACCCTGCGGGAGCTGACCCAGTCCATGCTGGTGCGCTTCACCCAGATCGACTACGACCGGGAAATGGCCTTTGTCGCCGTCACCGAGGAGGACGGCAAGGAAGTCCAGGTGGGCGTCTCCCGCTTCGTCTCCAACCCGGACGGCGAGACGGTGGAATTCGCTCTGGCGGTGGCCGACGGCTGGCAGAAGCGCGGCGTCGGCCGCAAGCTGATGAGCGCCATCATCGAGTGCGCCCGGGCCAAGGGCTACCGGGCCGTGGTGGGCGACGTGCTGGCCCTCAACTCCAAGATGTTCAAGCTGATGACCAGCCTGGGCTTCACCATCCACCCCCACCCCGAAGATCCGGCTGTGAAGCGCGTCATCAAGCCCCTCACCGACTGATCCGCGCGGCGCCCCTCAAAAGGGGGCGGGGTCCGGGCCGGACCGCCACCAGGGACGGCCCCGGAAATCCCTGCCCTCGCCAACAAAGCAAAAGGGCCAGGCATGATGCCTGGCCCTTTTGCTTTGTATGGTTGCCGTAACCGGCTTACTTGCTGTTCACATCGTAGGGGTAGGACTTCTGGGCCACCTTGGCAGCCTTGAAGCCTTCCTGCTCTTCCTGGGGCAGTTCCTTGTCCCACCAGATGGCCCGGCCCTTGCGCTGGTCTTCCACCCACTCCGGGTTCTTAGCCAGCATTTCGCGCATGAATTTGGTGTGATCGGATTCGTACAGGGCCATGCCAGGGACTCCCAATGATTGGAGGGTTGAACGCAAGGCCCGGATTATAGCCCAACTCCCCGGAAATTCTGCTGCCGCCCCCGTGGGCCCGCCCCGCCTTGACACTGGCGATTTTATTACGTTAACGTCAACGTCAATAAACAATATAAAACGCGTTACGCGATCCGGGCAGGGGGGAGTCGGGCCGTCGTCGGCCGCTTCTCGATCTCAGGACCACCTGACCACACAGGCCGGTCCGTTCTCCCTGTTCTGTCGCGGGTTGTACCGGAGCAATCCGGCGTTGCCTTTTCACACTGAACGACAAAACAGAGGAGAACAAGTTGTCTGCTACTGAAGCCTTTCTCAAGGCCCGCGACTTCCTGCTGGCCCACCGCACCGACTACACCACCGCCTACAACGGCTTCCAGTGGCCCCAGCTGACCGAGTTCAACTGGGCCCTGGACCACTTCGACGTCATGGCCAAGGGTAACGACAAGCCCGCCCTGTGGATCGTCGAGGAAGACGGCACCGAGCACAAAATTTCCTTCGCCCAGATGTCCGCCCGTTCCAACCAGGTGGCCAACTTGCTCAAGGCCCAGGGCGTCAAGCGGGGCGACCGCATCCTAATGATGCTGGGCAACGAAGTGCCCCTGTGGGAAACCATGCTCGGCTGTATCAAGCTGGGCGCCGTGCTGATTCCCGCCACCACCCTGCTCACCCCCGAAGACCTGCGCGACCGCCTGGACCGGGGCCAGGTCAAGCACGTCATCATCGGCGCGGCCCACACCGACAAGTTCACCGACCTGGCCGGCGACTACACCCGCATCTGCGTCGGCGGCGAACCCGCCGGCTGGAAGTCCTTCAAGGACAGCCACACCACCTCCGCCGAGTACACCCCGGATGCCGCCACCAAGGTTTCCGACCCCCTGCTGCTGTATTTCACCTCCGGCACCACCTCCAAGCCCAAGCTGGTGCTGCACACCCACCAGAGCTACCCGGTGGGCCACCTGTCCACCATGTACTGGATCGGCCTGCAGCCCGGCGACATCCACCTCAACATTTCCTCGCCGGGTTGGGCCAAGCATGCCTGGAGCTGCTTCTTCGCCCCCTGGAATGCCGGCGCCTGCATCTTCCTCTACAACTACAGCCGCTTCTCCGCCAAGTCCATGCTCAATGTGCTGGAGAAGTACCAGGTCACCACCATGTGCGCGCCCCCCACCGTGTGGCGCATGATGATCCAGGAAGACCTGGCCGCCTATAAGGGCCGCCTGAAGATCCGCGAACTGATCGGTGCCGGCGAACCCCTCAACCCGGAAATCATCGAACAGCTGCAGAACGCCTGGAACATCACCATCCGCGACGGCTTCGGTCAGACCGAAACCACCGCCGAGATCGGCAACACCCCGGGCCAGCCCCTCAAGCCCGGTTCCATGGGCCGCCCCCTGCCGGGCTACCAGGTGGTGCTGGTGGATAGCGAAGGCAACGAGGCCGCCGAGGGCGAGATTTCCCTCAAGCTCAACCCGCGCCCCCTGGGCCTGATGGTGGGCTACTCCGGCGACGCCGAGAAGACCGCCGAAGTGATGCGCGACGGGGTCTATCACACCGGCGACGTGGCCACCAAGGACGAGGACGGCTACATCACCTACGTGGGCCGGGCGGACGACGTGTTCAAGGCCTCCGACTACCGCATCTCCCCCTTCGAGCTGGAATCCGTGCTGATCGAGCACCCGGCCGTGGCCGAGGCGGCGGTGGTGCCCTCCCCCGATCCGGTGCGCCTGGCCGTGCCCAAGGCCTACGTCATCCTGCGCAACGGCGAGAAGCCGTCCAAGGAACTGGCCAAGGACATCTTCGCCTTCCTGCGCGCCAACCTGGCTCCCTACAAGCGCATCCGCCGCCTGGAGTTCTCCGACCTGCCCAAGACCATCTCCGGCAAGATCCGGCGCGTCGAGCTGCGGGCCAACGAGGCCAAGCGCCGCAATGCCAACGAAAAGGGCGAGTGGGAATTCTTCGAGGAAGACTTCCCCGACCTGAAGGGCTGAGCCCCCGGGCTAGGGCAAAAAAAAAACGGCGGACCCGCGGGTCCGCCGTTTTTCATTCAGGACTGTTCCGGTCTACTGGAACACGATGGGCTGGGCGGCACCGGCGCAATAGTCGGCGAGAAAGTCGTCCACGGTTTCCGTGTCCGTCCCTTCGCCCACCACTTCCCGGATGGCCCGGTGGAACTGCTCCGCCCGCACGCCCTGAATGAACAGGGAGCGGTTCCCGGTCTTGTCTACCAACTCGAAACCGTACTGGGCCGGGTAGGCCAGAACCGAATACTCGTCGCTGCTGTAGAACGTGTCCATGATCGGGTCCTCTCGTGTTAAAACGAAGGGCGGCCATTCATCCTTTCCGCGTCTTCATCTCCCACATGGGAGTGCCACCCGCCGTTTTCAAGAGTATGAACCTTCCCCGGGGGAAAAAGTGCCCCGCCCCGGTGTTTTCCCCAGGTCGGAGGGTTACACTGCCGGCTCATTCAGAGGAACCGACCATGCCCTGCCGTTGCGCCTGGGTCAGCGATGACCCGCTCTACCAGCATTACCACGACACCGAGTGGGGCGTGCCCCTGCGGGACCCCGCCCGGCTCTTCGAATTCCTCCTGCTGGAAGGGGCCCAGGCCGGTCTCTCCTGGATCACCGTTCTGAAAAAGCGGGAAACCTACCGCCTCGCCTTCGACCAGTTCGATCCCCACCGCATGGCGGCCTACGACGAGGCCAAGGTGGCCAGCCTGCTGGCGGACCCGGGCATCGTGCGCAACCGGCTCAAGGTGGCCGCCTTCATCCAGAACGCCCGGGCCTGGCTGCAGCTGTGCGAGGAAGAAGGCGATGCCGCCGCCTACCTGTGGCAGTTCGTCGGCGGTAAGCCGCGGCAGAACCGCTGGGCCAGCATCGCCGAGGCGCCGACCCGCACCGCCGAATCGGACGCCATGAGCAAGGCCCTGGCCAAGCGCGGTTTCAAGTTCGTCGGCTCCACCATCTGCTATGCCTTCATGCAGGCCACGGGCATGGTGAACGACCACACCACCGACTGTTTCCGCCACGCCGAAGTGGCGGCCACGACCTAGGCCCGGCGGTCACGCCGCTGTCATGTGGGGGTGCTAAAAATGGAAGCCCCCCCACCCAGGAGACAGCCGCCATGTACGACCTGCAACCCGCTACCGCCGCCCTGCACCAGGGCTCCCTCAACGCCTTCTCCAGCATCGCAGGCCTGCTGCTCGATTCCGGCCACCGCACCCTGGACATCTGCAGCGCCGCCCGCCAGGACCTGCTCGAATCCCTGCAGGCGGATGATGGCGCCCTGCCCCGCCTGGACGCCGGCAAGACCGGCGACACCCTGCACCGCCACTCCCTGGCCCTGACCCAGGAAGGCCTGGGCGCCCTGATGGCCCTGCAGGAAGAGGCCATCCGCTTCTTCGAAGGCCACAGCCACGGCCTCAGCGCCTTCGTCGCCAACAGCATCGAAAAGGCCGGCAAGGGCCTGCCGGCGGAAATCCTGCCGGCGATGAACCTGTTCCAGCAGAGCGTCACCCAGCTGGACCACACCCTGGGCCACCTGGCCGCCAATGCCTCCCACACCGCCGCCGAGGCGGCCACCCAGATCGAGGCCAGCCTGGCCGAGGAAAGTGCCGCGAACGAAGAAAACGGCAGCAAGCCCCGCAGCGCCGCCCGCCGCAAGGGCGCCTGAAACACCGCACCGGGCGCCGGCGGCAGCCGCGCCCGGGCCCCCGTTTCAGGCCGCCGGGCGGAGCCGCCGCCGCCCGGCTACAATAGCGCCCCGCCCTTCCTCCCAGCGCTCCCCATGTCGGCATCCCAGAAACTCGGCAACACCACCTTCCACGGCCTCGACGCCGTCCGCCTCACCCTGCCCGACGGCAGCACCGCCGTCATCAGCGCCTTCGGCGCCCAGGCCCTGTCCTGGGTCCCCGCCGGCGGCGGCGAGCGCCTCTATCTCAGCCCCCAGGCCGACTTCGGCGGCAGCGTCCCCATCCGTGGCGGCGTGCCGGTGGTCTTTCCCCAGTTCGCCGAGCGCGGCCCCCTGCCCAAGCACGGCTTCGCCCGCACCGCCACCTGGACCCTGGAAGAGTGGCGTGAACAGCCGGAAGCGGAAGAAGGCGGCTTCGCCTGCGCCGTCTACAGCCTCACGGCCGACGACGCCAGCCGGACCCTGTGGCCCCACGACTTCCGCGCCGAACTGACCGTGGCCCTGACCCGCGACCGCCTGGACATCGAACTGGAAGTGGAAAATCCGGGCAACGAGCCCCTGGAATTCACCGGCGGCCTGCACACCTACCTGCGCGTCAAGGAAGTGGAGAACGTCACCCTCACCGGCCTCCACGGTAGCCGCCGCCAGCTTCCCGGCAGCCAGGAGACCAAGGTCGAGACCGGCCCGGAACTGATGGTGGATGACGAGGTGGACCAGGTCTATCTGGACGTGCCCCGCCCCCTGCTGCTGAAGGACGGACGCCAGGCCCTGGCCATCGCCAGCGAGGGCTTTCCCGACGTGGTGGTGTGGAACCCCTGGGAACACCGCTGCGCCAGCCTCAAGGACATGCCGGCCAACGGTTTCCGCCACATGCTGTGCGTCGAGGCCGTGGCCGTGGGCAAGCCGGTGGTGGTGGCCCCCGGCGCCTCCTGGTGGGGCCGCCAGACCCTGGTGACCCTGGACGCCTGATCCCGAAAAGCAGGCAGGGCGGAGAGGCAATATCCACGAGCCTCTCCGCCTGCACTACCCTGAAATAGCCGTCCCTCCTGCCTTTCCGGCCAGGTCCCTGAACCGGACCTGGCCAGCCACCCGACAGCCCGCACCTCCCGCCACCTCCCGCTGATCTCTGTGCTCTCTGTGGCCCGGATTTTTCGGTCTTCTCAAACCTGGCGCTGCCCCACCCCCAGGGCCGTCAGCACGGCGATGGACTGAAGGATGGCCACCCCCACCAGCACGCTGGCGAAATGGCCCGCATCGAGCATGGGCCCGAACAGCAGGGGCGACAGGGCCAGCCCCGTATCCAGCCCCGAATAGACGAAACCGTAGACCCGGCCGAAAGCCTGCTGGCCGAAACGGACCGCCGCCGCCCGGCGCACCAGCAGGTCCCGGGAAGGACCGGCCAGGCCGTTGCAGAAGCCGATGCAGGCCATCAGCAGCGGCACCAGGGTGGCCGGCACGACGCCGCTGGCCAGCAGCAGGGCCAGCAGGGCCGCCGTGGACAGGATCAGGGCGATACGCCGGTCATGGGCCATGGCCTTGCCGGCGAGAAAGCCGCCCAGGGCCATGCCGCCGGCCCCGCCCAGGAGGAAGGCGGTGATGGCGCTGGCCGCCAGGCCCACGGAGAGACCATAGACCTGCTGCAGCACCGGCGAGCCGAAATTCTGGAAGGCGCCGAAGGCGGTGGTGGTGAACAGGAAGAAGCCGAAGCACAGCCACACCGGGCCGCAGCCGAGGAAGGCGAAGGGGGAGCCGGCGGCCCCGTCGTGCCGGCTTGCCCCATGGGGCGGATCGGCCAGCAGATGGCGGAAGCAGAACAGCAAACCGAGGGCCAGCAGGGCCACCACGCTGGCGCCCAGGGCGGCGCCGCGCCAGCCGGCCAGGGCCGCGATGCCGGTAAGGAAGGCCGGTGCCGCCGCCCAGCCCAGGTTGCCCGAGAGGCCGTGGATGGAGAAGGCATGGCCCAGGCGGGCCGCGGAAACGTGGCGGTTGAGCAGGGTGAAGTCCGCCGGATGGAACACCGCATTGCCCAGCCCCGCCAGGCCGGCGGCCAGAAACAGGCCGGCATAGCTGTGGGCCAGGGCCAAAGCCACGCCGGCGGCCGCCAGGCAGGAGACGCCGAAGAACAGCACCCGCCGCGCTCCCAGCCGGTCCACGGCGAAGCCGGCCAGGGCCTGGCCGATGCCGGAAACGACGAAGAAGAGGGTCATGGTGGCCCCCACCTGGGTGAAGCTGAGGCCGAACTCCTGCATCAGCCAGGGAAAGAGGGGCGCCAGCAGGAGATGGAAGAAATGGGAGACGCCGTGAGCGAAGCCCACCACGCTGATGGTGGCGTATTCGCGCCGGCGCTGCAGTCTGGCGGTCTCGCCTGCTTCAGCGCCGGCAGGGGCGGCAGTCGTGTCGGTGACGGCGGCAGCGAGCGCCACAGGTTCGGGGGATGCCACGGCGGCGTTGCTATCGGTACCCATGGGCCCGGCTCCTGATGATGGAAAACAGGCAGGCATCCTAACCCTCCCGCCCCCTGGCAGAAACACGGCAGACGGACAATAATTGTCGCAATCCGGCCAGCCATACCGTACCGCTGACCGTACCGCTGACCGTACCGCTGACCGTACCGCTGACCGTACCGCCCCGGGCCGGCGCTGGCCCGGCCCCAGCGCCAACCCGCTCCGCCCCGGTTCCAGCCGGCAGATGCCGCCCCCAACCCGCTCCCTCCGGAAGACGCCCATGCCTGCCGCCCAGCCGCGCCTGCCCTACGATCCCTGGCCCCGCCGGCCCCCCAGCGCCGCCGAGCCGGTCACGGTGAACCTGCGCAAGGCACCGGCCGACGTGGAAATCCCCTGGGACAGCCACGACTGGGCCCAGCTGGCCTACCCCATCGCCGGCACCATCCGCCTGGCCACCGCCGACATGGCCTGGATCGTGCCGCCCCTGCGGGCCATCTGGATTCCGCCCCAGGTGGCCCACACCGTGGTCATGCTGGGCCAGGTGGAACTGCGCACCCTCTACGTGGATGCGGCGGCGGCCCCCCTGCCCCTGGATTCCTGCCGGGTGGTGGAGATCTCCGACGTCATGCGGGCCCTGAGCGAGGCCTTGGCTGCCAGCCCGGCCCCCGCCGAACCCCGGCGCGGCCTGATGACGGCCCTGCTGGTGGAGGAGATGCGCCAGGCCAAGCCCCTCTCCCTGGGCCTGCCCCTGCCCCGGGACCGGCGCCTGATGGCCCTCTGCCAGGCCCTGCTCGACCAGCCCGCGGCGGACCTCAGCCTGGAGGCCTGGGCCGCCCGGGTCGGCGCCAGCAGCCGCACCCTGGCCCGCCTCTTCCAGAAGGAGCTGGCCATGCCCTTCGGCGCCTGGCGCCAGCAGCTGCGCCTGTCCCGGGCCGCCGCCCTGGTGGCCCAGGGCCGCAGCCTGGGGGCGGTGGCGGCGGAACTGGGCTACGCCAGCCCCAGCGCCTTCTCCGCCATGTTCAAGCGGGCTTTCGGCCAGTCGCCGCGGCAGTTTTTCCGCCAGTAGCTGCGGCTCCTGTTACACACTGTATCAACCTGGATCAAATGCCCGGCCTAAACTTGTTGCATTGCAACATTCAACAGGCGCAGAATCGACCTCATCCCGAAGCCGTATCGCCTGAGGAGCCAGCCATGAACGCCATTGAACGCCAACAACTGACCTCCCTCCTGCAGCGACTGAGTCATGTGCAGTCGCAGCAAACCGAGGTGGAAATCGAATCCGTCATCCGCGAGGCCTGCGCCGGCCAGCCCGAGGTGGCCCGCCTCCTGGCCCAACAGGTCCTGGGCCTGGGCAACACCGCCCACGCCCCCTGCTTCCACTGCGCCCCGCCCGAAGGCAGCTACGCCTTCGAAGCCGCCGGCATCCCCCACCAGCACTGAGCCGGAGCCGCCCCCGGCGGCGGCTCTTCGCCCCTTCGCTTCCCTTCTCCCGGCCCCGCCCAGGGGCCGCAGCGGGCCTTAGGCCGGCACTTCCAGGCTGTCGCCGGTAAGGAAGAACTGCCCGCCCGCCACGTAATGCAGGGTGCGCAGTTCCTCCGCCGCGAACAGCCAGCGGCCGTCCCGGAAGGCCCGGTCGTCGGCCCAGGCCGCCACCACCTCGGCCAGGAACAGGTCGTAGGCCTGCTGGTTGTGCTGGTTGTGCTCTTCCGGCAGCACCCGGCATTCCAGCCAGGCGGCACAGCCCTCCACCAGGGGCGCCCCCACCTTTTCCGCCGGCGCCGTGGCCAGCCCCAGGCGCGCAAACTTGTCCCCGTCGCGGCCGCTGCAAGAACCCACGGCCACCACCGCCTCGGCCAGAGCCTTGCCGGGAATGCCCAGCACGAATTCGCCGGCGCCTTCCACCAGGCCCCGGGTATGGGCGCCCTTGTCGATCACCACCGCCACCTTGGGCGGCGAAAAATCCAGGGGCATGGCCCAGGAGGCCGCCATGACGTTGCGGCGCCCCTGGTGGGCGCTGCTGACCAGGGTCACGGGGCCGTGGTTGAACAGCTTGTAGGCCTGGGACAGGGGAACGGCGACACGCATCTTTTTCTCTCCAAGCAGGATGGGTACGGGAGCCTCAGTGGCCGCCCCGGTATTTCAGTTCGCCGGCCTCGACGGCAAAGCCCAGCCAGTTCTCCGGCGGCGGCAGGGGGCAGGTGGCGAAGGGGGTGAAGGCGCAGGGCGGGTTGTAGGCCCGGTTGAAGTCCAGCAGCACCTTGCCGTCCCGGGGCGGCGGGCAGCGCAGGAAACGGCCGGCGCCGTAGGTCAGGCGGCCGCTGCCGGCATCGCGGAAAACGAAGAAGACGCCCTCCTCTCCCGTTTCCATGGGCAGCAGGGCCACCGTCTGTCCGGCGTGGTCGAACACCGCCCGGTGCCGCACCGTCACCGCTTTCAGTTCGCCGGTCACCGTCGGCACTTCCATGGTGACGGGCTCGGCCAGGGTTTCCCAGGCGGCCTCGATGGACCAGGCCGGCGCATAAGGCAGGCACTCCAGCCCGGCAAAGGGCCGCTTCGCCTGCCACTCCAGATCCCGCAGGCGCACCGCCAGACGGCCTTCCCGCTCGATGACGAAAAACTGGTAGGCACCGCTGCGCACCGGCGTCGGCTCCCCCTGGGCGTCGGTCTGCAGAGCTTGGACCCCGCCGCCGGCGGGCTCCCAGGTGATGCTAGTGCCCTGCTAGCACAACAAGCCCAGGCGCTCCGGACCGTCGGGCAAGCGCACCAGGCAGTCGGCGCCCGCACCCACGGCGTTGTCGCCGGGCTCCAGCCAGATGAGGCCGATCAGGCCGGGCCAGCCTTGCAGCGCATCCAGTTCGGCCAGGCGGCGCTGGAACCAGCGCCGGTGCCGGGCCGCCGGAGAAGCATCGATATCGCTCATGGAATTCTCGCAAAAAGGGTTAGAGGCGAAAGCGCCGGGCCAAATCGAAGGAGTTGCGTACCCCGATGTCGCCGCTGTGGGCCCGGAGCCAGTCTTCGGCGGCGGCGTAGCCCAGGTCGTGGAGCTTTAGCAGGAAGGGCCAGTCGGCCGCCACCTTGGTTTCGGAGCCGAACTGGTGCAGCAGGTCGGCCGCCTCGATGAGATGGAAATGGGTCTGCAGGATGCGTTTTTCCAGCCCCCCCGCCTCCAGGCCCAGGCGCTCGGAGAAGTCGATGACGTTGGCGAAGAGCAGCATTTCCCGCAGCACGCTGGTGTTGAAGGCCAGTTCCATGGCCCGGGCGCGGATTTCCTCCACCGTGGTCGGCACCTCGCCGTAGGAGGGCGGCGCCAGCAGCACCAGCAGGATTTCCGGACTGTCGCATTCGTAGAACAGGGGGAACACCGCCGGGTTGGCAGAATAGCCACCGTCCCAGTAGGGCTCGCCGTCGATTTCCACGGCGTGGTGGATCATGGGCAGGCAGGCCGAGGCCAGGGCCGCCTCCACGCTCAGTTCGGCGTTGCGGAAGAGGCGCAGCTTGCCGGTATTGGCGTTGGTGGCGGCGAGGAACAGGCGCACCGGGCTGTGCCGGCGCAGGCCCTCGAAATCCACCCGCTCCTTGAGCAGCTGGCGCAGGGGATTGAAGTTGAGGGGATTCAACTGGTAGGGCGAAAGGTACTGGGTCCAGTTGAGCATCATGCGGGTGGCCGGCATCAGGGCCAGGCCTTCGCCGCCCTGCACCGGCATGGAGAGATCCAGGGGCACGCTGTCGGCGATGGCCTGCCAGAACTCTTCCAGGGCCAGGCGGGCCCACTGGGGACCGCCCTTCATCAGGCCGTCGGCCAGCACCAGGGCGTTCATGGCGCCGGCGCTGGTGCCGCTGATGCCGTCGAAGCCGTAGCGCCCGTCCGCCAGCAGGCAGTCGAGCACACCCCAGCTGTAGGCGCCGTGGGCGCCGCCGCCCTGGAGCGCCAGATTGAGGGCCAAACCCGTGCTGCCTGCTGCCGTCTGCTGAACTGCCATGACTGCTCCTCGGATTGACTGATGGGTTCCCGGCTAGGATACTTCGCCCGGCGCCGCGGCGGCGCATCTTGCCGCTTTTTGACGGGCGCCCTCGGCGGGGCCGCAGCCTTGCCGACCTTTCCCGAATCGCTCTGCCAGGATTTCCCCATGCTGCAAAAGCTCTCCTCCTTCCCCGGCGTGTCCGGTCCCGTGGTCATCATCGTCATGGACGGCTACGGCCTGCCCAAGACCGACGTCGGCAGCGCCATCGCCGCCGCCAGGAAGCCCACCCTGGACAAGCTCTTCGCCACTTGCCCGAACATCCGCCTGAAGGCCCACGGCACCGCCGTCGGCATGCCGTCGGACGACGACATGGGCAATTCCGAAGTGGGCCACAACGCCATCGGCGCCGGCCAGGTGTACGCCCAGGGCGCCGCCCTGGTGGCGGGCGCCATCGCCGACGGCAGCATCTGGCAGGGCCAGGCCTGGCAGGAGATCGTCGCCGGGGCCAAGGCCGGTCGTGGTGTGCTGCACTTCATCGGCCTCTTCTCCGACGGCAACGTGCACAGCCACATCGACCACCTCAAGGCCATGGTGGTCCAGGCCAAGGCCGAAGGCGTCAAGACGGTGCGCATCCACGCCCTGCTGGACGGCCGCGACGTACCCGAGACCAGCGCCCTGGAATACGTGGAGCCCTTCGAGGCTTTCCTGGCGGAGATTTCCGACCCATCCTTCGACGCCCGCATCGCCTCCGGCGGCGGCCGCCAGGTCATCACCATGGACCGCTACGAGGCCAACTGGGCCCTGGTGGAAGCCGGCTGGAAGACCCACGTGCTGGGCCAGGGCGAGCAGTTCGCCAGCACCGCGGAAGCGGTCAAGGCCCTGCGCCAGCGCCATCCCGGCACCATTGACCAGGACCTGCCGCCTTTCGTCATCGGCGCCAATGGCCAGCCCGTCGGCACCATCGAGGACGGCGACGCCGTGGTCTTCTACAACTTCCGCGGCGACCGGGCCATCGAAATCACCCGGGCCTTCGAGGAAGCGGATTTCGACAAGTTCGACCGCATCCGCATGCCCAAGGTCATCTACGCCGGCATGCTGCAGTACGACGGCGACCTGCAGCTGCCCAAGCGCTTTCTGGTGGCCCCGCCGGCCATCAAGGACACCATGGGCGAGTGGTTCGCCAAGAGCGGCGTGACCCAGTTCGCCTGCTCCGAAACCCAGAAATTCGGCCACGTCACCTACTTCTGGAACGGCAACCGCTCCGGCAAGTTCGAGGGCGAGACCTACCAGGAAGTGCCCAGCGACGTGGTGCCCTTCGAGCAGCGGCCCTGGATGAAATCCGCCGAGATCGCCGACGCCATGATCGCCGCCCTGAAGAGCGGCCAGTACAAGACCCTGCGCTGCAACTTCGCCAACGGCGACATGGTGGGCCACACCGGCAACTTCCGCGCCGCCACCCTCTCCGTCGAGGCGGTGGACCTGGCCCTGGAGCGCATCCTGCCGGTGATCGACGCCATGGGCGGGGTGGCCCTGATAACCGCCGACCACGGCAACGCCGACGAGATGTTCGAGCTGGACAAGAAGACCAAGCAGCCCCAGCTCAATGCGGACGGCTCCTTCAAGGCCAAGACCGCCCACACCCTCAACCCGGTGCCGCTGATCCTTTACGACAACGTCAGCGGCGGCAAGCTGGCCCTGAAGCAGACGGAAAGCGCCGGTCTCTCCAACATCGCCGCCACCGTGGCCAACCTGCTGGGCTACGACAAGCACGCCAAGTGGGACGAGAGCCTGCTGCAAATCCGCTGATCCCACGGCATCGGCGCAACAAGGAAACGGCGGCCCCAGGGCCGCCGTTTTGCATTGGCCCTTCTTGACGCAGCGGCTGGACGCCCCGTGGCACAGGGGTATGATGCTGGGCCATGGACAAGCTCGAAGTCTTCAACACCCTGGCGGCCGGGGTCGGCCACGGCGAACTCGCCTTTCCCACCAGCGCCCAGGTGGCCATCAAGGTGCGGCAGGCCCTGGACGATCCGGAGTGCCACATCGAAGCCGCCGCCCATCTGGTGCAGGCCGAGCCCCTGCTGGCGGCCCGGGTGGTGGCCATGGCCAACTCGGTCACCTACAACCGTGCCGGCAATCCCGTCACCGACGTGCGCACCGCCGTCGCCCGCCTGGGCTTTCGCACCGTGCGCGCCCTGGCCATGGCCCTCATCACCCGCCAGCTGTCCGGCAGCCCCAGCGATCCGGCCTTGCAGACCATGGCCGCCCAACTGTGGCAACACACGGCCCATGTGGCCGCCCTGGCCCACGTCATCGCCCGCCGGGTGACCAAGGTGGATGGGGAAACGGCCATGTTCGCCGGCATCGTGCACGAGGTCGGCGGCTTCTACCTGCTGTCCCAGGCCAAGCGCCAGCCCGGCCTGCTGGACGGGGATTTCGACGCCTGGATGGAAGGCGGCGAAATGATCCTGGGCCGGGCCGTGCTGCAGGTGCTGGAAGTGCCGGCGCCGGTACTGGAAGCCATCGAAGCCTATTGGGATGGCTTCCTCGCCATCCCGCCCCACTCCCTCGGCGACACCCTGCTGCTGGCCGAGGAACTGTGCCCCGTACCCTCGCCCCTGCACCGCTTCAACAGCCGCGGCGCAGCCCCGGGCGGCGCAGCCCCGGGCGGTGCCGACATGGGCGCCGGCGCCAATCTGGACATGGTGCTGGGGGAGGAAACACTGAGCGGCATCCTGGCCGAAGCGGCGGAAGAAGTGGGCTCCCTCACCGGCGCCCTGCAGTTCTGACGCCTTTCCAGCCGCCGGCAACATGGCGGCACCCCATCCCCTGGAAGCCTCATCCGGCGGACTTCCCAGCCATGCCATGCCGGAGATCGCCTATCCGCGCGCCTCTCCGGCCACCCCATCCAAGCGGCCATGAAAAAGCCGCCGACGGCCAGGCCGCGGCGGCTGCTTTGCTGCGGCGGCAACGCCGCCCCGCGAGACCCTCAGACCAGGGTCAGGGTGACGTCGATATTGCCCCGGGTGGCGTTGGAATAGGGGCACACCTGGTGGGCCTTGGCCACCAGTTCCTCGGCCGCCTGCCGCTCCAGGCCCGGCAGGGCGATGCGCAGTTCCACCTCGATGCCGAAACCGGCGGGGATGACGCCGATGCCCACCAGGCCCTCGATGCTGGCCTGGGCCGGGAAGGCGATCTTGTCCCGGGCGGCAACGAACTTCATGGCACCCATGAAGCAGGCCGAATAGCCGGCGGCGAAAAGCTGCTCCGGATTGGTGCCGGCACCGCCGGCCCCGCCCAGTTCCTTGGGCGTGCTCAGGGTCACCTCCAGATGGCCGTCGGCGCCGACAGCACGGCCGTCACGGCCGCCGGTGACTTGGGCCTGGGCCCGGTACAGCACTTTTTCGATCGACATGGTCTTTCTCCTAGAAAAGTGGGAACTGCCTGCGACGACTTCGGAACGGTCCGGGCGCATCGCCGCCCATGAAAATCATCAAGAATCACTATTTAATAGCGTGCTATATATTTGCCGGAAGAAAAGGGCCGGGAGGCCCTCTTGTGCCGGCCCTTCACGCCATGGCCAGCCTTCAGCCGTAGGCCTGCAGCCGCCGGCGCAGGTCGTCCAGTTCGCCCTTGAGCCGGCCCAGCTCGTCGGTGGAGCAGGCGGCGGCGCAGAGCATGGCGGCGGGCACGGCCTCGGCCTGGCGGCGCAGCTCCTGCCCCGCCAGGCTCAGGCTCACCACCACCTGGCGCTCGTCGCTGGCGGCCCGGCTGCGGCTGAGCAGGCCCGCCGTCTCCAGGCGCTTCAAGAGGGGCGTCAGGGTGGCCGAATCCAGGCCCAGGGGCTCGCCGATCTCGGACACGGTGAGGCCATCCCGCTCCCACAGCACCAGCATCACCAGGTACTGGGGATAGGTCAGGCCCAGGGGGCCCAGCACCTTGCGATAGACCTTCTGCATGGCCAGGGTGGTGGCATACAGGCTGAAGCAGAACTGGTTCTGCAGCAGCAGGGAGGCCGGGCTTGGCGGGGTGGCGTTGTTGGGCTTGTCATCCATGGCGCCCATATTAAATAGCGCGCTATTTAATTGCAAGCACTTTTATTAACCTCCGGACGCCAGGCTTCCCAGCCAGGCCAGCACCGCCAGCGCGGCCAGGGCGCCGCCCCGGGTGCACCAGGGCGGCCGCCAGGCCAGCAGGAACACCAGGCCGGTGGCCGCAGCGGAGAGCAGGCCGATCCACAGCACCACGCCCTGGGCCGCGCCCCAGCCCGCAAGACAGGGCACCAGGGCCAGCAGGCAGCCGCTCCAGCCGGCCAGGCGCAGGCCCCGGCCCCGTCCCGGTGTCAGGGGATGGTGGTAGCGCTGCCGGTAGTGGCGGGCCATGCCCAGGCACAGGCCCAGCATGCCCAGATAGGCCAGGCCGAGACTGGCGGCGGCGTGCAACCAGGAAATGTTCATGCTGCCTCCTTGGCCGCTGCGGCGGCAAAACGGCGGCTCACCCGCCATCCCAGATAGACCAGGGCCAGGCCGCCGACGAGGGCGGTCAAATCCACCCCCAGGCGCATGGCATCCAGCAGCCCCGGGGCGCCGGCCACGTCGCACAGAGGCAGCAGGGCCCAGGCCAGGCCGGCGGCGTAGAGCTGCCCGCGCCAGGCCGCGCCGGGGGCACGCAGGCCGGCATGGACCAGGGTCAGGGCCCACACGGCGAAGAAGGCGCCGACCTCCCAGGCCGCCCGCTCCGCCAGGTCCGCCGGCAGCAGCCGGTTGGCCCAGAGGAAGGCGGCGCTGGCCAGCATCACTCCGGCCACGGTGGCCACGTTGAGGCTTTCAATGGCGCCATAGACCCGGGCCGTGGCGGCCCCGAATTCATGGCCGGGACGCTTGCGCCGCTTGATGGTGAACAGCACCAGCCCCACCGCCATCATGGCGGTGCCGGCAACGCCGGAGAGGAAATACAGCCACTGGGCCGGATAGCCGCCGAAATGGACCAGGTGCAGCCCCACCTGGGTGCGGAAGGCGTAGGCCACCGGGTTCCACTCGGTCTGCCGCCCCAGTTCCCAGCCGCTCACCGCGGCGAAGGTGATGTGGTCGGCGACGGCGCCGAGGCGGTCGTCCAGATGGCGCATGAACTGCACCGTGGCTTCCCGGTCGCCGGGGGCGCGGATGCCGATCCAGCCCACATGGCCGGCGCCCAGGACCGTCTCCGCCTCCTGCAGCAGGGGCGCCAGGGACGGCAGGGGCGCCGCCACGCCGGCCGGCCGGCGCTCGAAGCTGCGCACCACGTCGCCCCGGGGGCCGCCGGCCTTGCCGTCGTAGAAATGGTAGGTGGCGGCGGGCAGGTAGCTGTCCACCAGGATCACCACGCCGGTATAGGTGATGAGCAGGAGAAAGGGCAGGCCGAGGACGCCGAGGACGTTGTGGGCGTCCAGCCAGCTGCGCTGGGCCGAGGACTGGGGGCGGAAGGTGAAGAAATCCTGGAAGATTTTCTTGTGCACCACGATGCCGTTGATCAGGGCCGCCAGCATCACCAGCCCCACCAGGCAGACGATGGCCCGCCCCACCTTGCCCGCATCCAGTTCGGCGTGGAAGTGGGTGAAGAAATGGCCCCCTTCCGTGGCCCGCACCGGCAGCACCTCGCCGCTTAGCGGATGCAGGACTTCCTCCCGGGTCTGCTCCCGGTTGCCCCAGACGATGCCCACCGCCGGCTGGCGGGACGAGGGCATCTGCACGCGCCAGATGGGCGCTCCCTCCCCCACCTGACGCAGGCGCGCCTCGGCCACCGCCAGGGCCCGGGCCGGCTCGGCCGGGGCATGGCGGATTTCCGGGCGCATCCAGTGGCTGATCTCCGGCTCGAACACGGCCAGGGTGCCGGTGAAGAAAATGGGCACCAGCAGCCAGCCGAAGAGGAGACCGCTCCAGGTGTGCAGCCAGGACATGGACTGGGTGAACGTGGGGGCCTTCATGACAGCACCTTTCCCAGGTAGCCGAGGCCGGCCAGCAGGGTCGCCAGGGCCAGCAGCCAGCCCCAGGCCCGGGCGGCGCTGGAGGCGGCAAAGGCCCACAGCAGGGCCAGCAGCAGGGGGACGGGCAGGATCTGGCCCATGAGGAACCACAGGCTGACCCGGGCCAGGGGCAGCCACACCCCCAGGGCGAAGACCAGGGCCCAGGCGGCCGCGTAGCCCCCCAGGCCGGCCGCCAGGACGCGGCTCAGGACCTGGGTCCAGGATTGGTAGATACGCATGGCAATGCATCCGAAAAGGGGCCAGGGGCCCCGGTTGGCGAAGGAAAGGACGAACACGGCAATGGGCGGCCTCAGGGCGCCATGGCCTCGGGATCGCCGAGGAAGGCCAGGGCCCGGGTCAGGGAGGGCAGGATCACCGAGCCGTGGTTCTCCCCGGCCAGCACCTCGTAGCGCACCGGCCCGGCCAGGCGGGCGCCGCCGGCCAGCCACAGGCCCATCTCCCGGGCGTCGGTGACCATGGGCCGGCTGGCCAGGAGGCGGGCCCGGGGCGAATCCGGGTTGTCGCTGGGCGGATCGTCCTCCCGGGCGCCGACGGTGATCAGCACCTGGGCCTGGCGGCGGGCGCCGGCGGCCAGTTGCTCCCGCTCCAGGCGCAAGTAGCGGTCGCCGTACCAGACCGAGGGACTGGCGGCGACGTAGGTGTGGAAGGCCTGGGGCCGGGTGAACAGCACGTGCAGGGCGAACAGGCCGCCGTAGGAATGGCCGAACAGGCCCTGGCGCGCCGGATCCACCGGGAACTCGGCGGCGATGAGGGGCTTCAGCTCCTCCTCGATGAAGGCCAGGAAGCGGTCGGCGCCACCCTGACGCTCGCCGCCCCGCTCGGATTTGGGCCGGCCGGGCGGCAGGGGCGGCGTGTAGTCGTCGGCCCGGGCCGTCACCGCCTCGTCGGCGGAACCCGGATAGCCGATGGCCACCACCAGGGTGGGCGGCACGCCGGTGACGGCGGCACGCTCGGCCATGCGCCGGGCCACCACCGACAGGGTGGGAAAGGCCGTATTGCCGTCCAGGGCGTAGAGCACCGGGAAGCCGGCGGCAGGGGCGGCCCCGGCCGGCTTGGCGACGAAAATCCGGTAGGTACGGCCGGTATGGCGGGAGGTCACGTCCCGCTGCAGGGACTGGGGCAGTTCCACCGGACGCCAGGCGGTCTCGTCGCGAGCCAGGGCCGGACTGCCGCCCAGGGGCAGCAGGGGCGCCAGCAGCAGGCCCAGGAGAAGGCCGCGGCCCAGGCGCAGGGACAACAAGCTCATAGATTGCATGGATGCCTCGAAAAAAAGAGCCCCCGGGCATTGCCACGGCCCGGGGGCGGGAGGAACGGACTCAGAAGTCCACCGAGGCCGACAGGCTGACGCTGCGGGGCGCGCCGATGGTGGCCATGGAATAGCTGTCGGAGAAGCTGCCGGAGAAGTAGTTCTTGTCGAAGACGTTGTTCACGTTGGCGCGGAACACCACCTTCTGCTCGGCCACCCGGGTCGTGTAGCGGGCGCCCAGGTCCAGGATGGTCCAGGCCGGCAGCTGGTGGGTGTTGGCTGCGTTCAGGTAGAACTTGCCGTTGTAGGTCAGGCGGCCGGTCAGGGTCAGGCCGTTCACCCAGGGCGTATCCCATTCGGAGCCCAGGGTGGCCTGCCACTCGGGCACCCCGATGGCGGTGTTGCCGTCATAGGTGCCGTTCTGGGTGCGGGTCAGCTCCGCCTTGGTGTAGGTGGCTCCGCCCAGCAGGCGCACATTGCGGCTCACCTCGCCGAAGGTGTTCCACTCGATGCCGCGGTGGCGACGTTCCTGGCCGTCGGTGTAGGCATTGCCCACCTTCATCATGCCCGGCTTGGTCAGCTCGAAAAGGGAGACGGTGTTGGCGAACTTGCCCGCTTCCCACTTCACCCCCACTTCCTTCTGCTCGGTCTTGTAGGGAGCGAAGGTATGGCCGTAGTTGGTGGCGGTGACGTCGGTGACCGTGTCGCCCTTGCTCAGGCCTTCGATGTAGTTGCCGTAGAGGGACACCGGCGCCGCCCAGGGCTTCACCACCAGGCCGACGGAGGGCGTCACGGCGCTCTTGTCGTAGCTGGAGGTCTGCACCCCGGTGGTGCCGTTGAAGTTGCGGGTGCGCACCCGCTGGTCCCGCAGGCCCAGGGTCAGCAGCACCTTCTCGTCGAGAAAGGAGAGGGTGTCGGCAATGGCCAGGCTGGTCAGGGTGGTTTCGCCGGTCTTGCGCGCGCTACGGGGCAAGGTGCCGACGTTGGCCGCCGTCGGGTTGTAGATGTTGGAGGCGAAGCTGGTGCCGGACTTGGTCAGGGAACCGCTTTCCTGCAGCAGGCCGGAGGTGCTCACCACCACGTCGTGGCCCACGTCGCCGGTCTTGAAGCGGCCCTTGAGGCCGATCTCGGAGGCGACGGAATCGCTGAAGCCGTACTGGCCGGTGAGCACCCCGGTGAAATTGCCGTTGGCCTGGATGTTGCGGGCATGGGTGCCGTTGATGAAGCCCCAGTAGTCGTAATGCTGGGTGCCCAGGGAGCCGTAGACGGAAAGCTTGTCGTTGATCTCGTAGTCGGCCCGCAGCATCAGGCCCATGTTCTCCAGGGTGCCGTAGGCGCCGGGGAACAGGTTCTGCTTGGCATCGGGCGCGCTGAGGGGGGACGGCAGGGAATCGGCGAACCAGTAGGCGGAGGCCGGCGTGCCGCCCTTCATTTCCTCCTTGCTGTAGTAGAAGTCGCCGGACAGCACCAGGGCCTCGCCCCGGTAATCGGCGCCAACGGAGAGGAAGTCCCGCTTCTTTTGCTGGCCGTCGGTGGTGGTGTCCCCTTCCCGGTGGGCTGCATTGACCCGCAGGCCAATCTGCTTGGTGGGGCCGAAGCGGCGGCCCAGGTCCAGATGGGTGCCGATCTGGGAATCGGAGGTGTAGTCCACGGTCACCCGGGTCAGGGGATCGTCCGCCGCCCGCTTGGTCACCAGGTTCACCACGCCGCCGACACCGCCGCCGGGAGGCATGCCGGTGAACATGGCGCCGGGGCCCTTCAGCACTTCCACCCGCTCCAGGAACTCCACCGGCACGTGGCCCTGGGGCGTCATGCCGAAGAGGCCGTTCACCGACAGGTCGCCAGCGAAGACGTCGAAGCCCCGCAGGCGGAAGTTCTCGTAGAGGTGGCCGGCGGAAACGGTGTAACGGGCGGAGGGCTCGTTGGCCAGCACGTCGGCCACGGTGCGGGCCTGCTGGTTTTCCACCACGTCGGCGGTATAGGCGGTGATGTTGAAGGGCGTGTCCATCACGTCCCGGTTGCCCAGCATGCCCAGGCGGGCGCCCCGGGCCACCTGGCCGCCGGCGTAGGGGGCCGGCAGGGAGAGATAATCGCCGCTGGCGGTGACCTTCACTTCCGGCAGGGCAGCCTCGCTGCGGGCCGGCAGGCGGCGCAGGGTGTAGGTGCCGTCGCTGCCGGGCACGGCTTCCAGGCCGCTGCCGGCGAGGAGTTTGACCAGGGCCGCATCGGGGGCAAACCAGCCGTCCAGGGCCGGGGCGGTCTTGCCGGCCACCAGGCTGGCATCCACCCCCAGCAGCAGGCCGGTCTTGGCCGCCAGCTGGGACAGGGCCTGGCCCAGGGGCTGGGCCGGCTGTTGCAGGTGGATGCCGGCCTTGCCGGCGGCCGGATCGGCCCACAGGGGCCCGGCACAGCAGAGGGCGAGGGCCAGGGCGGTGAGACGGAAGGCGGGCCGGGCCTGTCGGCGGCCGGGACGCTGGGCTGGTTGGGACATGCAGACTCCTGAAAAGACGGTCGAAAAAAAGTGGCTTTCACTTTCCATGACCGACGAGAAACGGAATCGGGCAGCCCCTGGGCAAAATATTTTGAAAAATTTTCAGGTGCGGACCCGGATCAGCCAGCGGGAGTGGCGCTCCACCCGCAGGGGCAGCACCTCGGCCAGCAGGCGCAGGGCCTTGTCCACATCGTCCGCCGGCAGGGCGCCGGTAAAGCGCAGGCGGGCCAGATCGTCGCCACTGGCGTGCAGGTGGCCGGGGAAATAGCGGTTGAGCTGGGCCAGGACCTCGTCCAGGGGAGCGTTGTCGAAGATCAGGCGATGCTGTTCCCAGCTGTCGGCCGCCGGTGCCGCCGCCAGGGGCTCGGCCGTGCCGCCCGGCCCCAGGCGCAGGGCCTGACCCGGGCCGAGGGTGAAGCTGGCGCCGCCCCGGGCGGCCCGCACGGCGACGGAGGATTCGATGACGCTGACCAGGGTGCCGTCGCCGCTGCGATCCACCACATAGCGGGTGCCCAGGGCCTGGGCCGTGCCCTCCTCGCTCACCACCCGGAAGGGGCGGCCCGCCGGGTCGTGGGCCACCTGGGCCAGGACCCGACCGGCCAGGAGGCGCACCCGGCGCTCCGTGCCGGAAAAATCCACATCCACGGCGGAACCGCTGTCCAGGGTCAGGCGGGAGCCGTCCGTCAGGGTCAGCTGCCGCACCTCGCCGATGCCGCTGCGCTCGTCCGCCAGCCAGTGCTGGCCGTGACCCAGGAACAGCAGACAGAGGCCGAGCAGGGACGCTGCCCCCAGCAGCAGCGGCCGGCGGGCCGGGGCGGCCCGGGGCAGGGGCTGTTCCAGGGCGTCCCACATCAGGCGGATCTGGCGGAAGGTCTCCTGGTGGCGGGGGTCGGCCCGCAGCCAAACCTGGAAGTCCCGCTGTGCCTCGCCGCCGGCATCACCCTCCCCCGTCTCCTCCAGTTCGTCGGCCAGGCGTACCACCCAGGCAGCCGCGGCCTCCCGGATGGCGGCCAGTTCCTCCCGCTCACAGGTGGCCATAGAGCCTCCCGTGGCAATGGGCCAGGGCCTTGGCCAGATACTGTTTGACGCTGCTTTCGGAGACCTGCAGCTCGGCGGCGATATCGGCGTAGGAAAGGCCTTCCAGCCGGGCCAGGAGGAAGGCGCGGCGCGGCTTTTCCTCCAGTTCCTCGGAGAGCATGAGCAGCACCTGGCGTAGCAGCTGGCGCATGGCGACGATGTGTTCGGGGCTGGGCTCGCTGTCCGGCTCCAGGAGCAGGACCAGGGCCTGCAGGGTTTCCCGCTCCACCCGGGAGCGCTGGTGCAGGTTGATCAGCAGGCGGTTGGCCGTCACCAGCAGGTAGGCGCGGGGCTCCCGCAGGGCCGGCATTTCCGGCAGGGCCAGCAGCTTGAGGAAGGTGTCCTGGGCCAGGTCGGCGGCATGGTCGCGGCAGCCCGTCTTCTTTCTCAGCCAGCCGAACAGCCAGCCGTGATGGGACCGATAGAGATGGTCGACAGATTCGGTCGAAGAAGCGACGTGCATGCAGGAACTCCGCGGGAAAGCCAGGTGGACGGAAAACGTGGCTGGCGCGGAGTAAGGCACTCACTGCTGGCTAGATGCGAATTATTCTCAAATATATCGCAAGATGCAAGCGCCGCCCGGGGGGCCGACTCCCGCCGCCATCGGGGCCGGGGCATCGGCGGCACCTGGCACCGTCCCTCCCCGCCTCTTGTTCGGAAGGCATCCAGGCCCCAGAATAAACCGACGTCATCAGCCACCGCGTTACTCACCGGGACCCCGCCAGCCATGAATGCTCCAGCCAAGATTCCCGCCGTCGAGGCCCCGGGCGCCGACATGCCGCGCTGGCTGCCCCATGCCCTGGTGGCCCTGATCATCGCCACCCTGGTGGTCTCCCTGGCCGCCATGGCCATCTGGGAGGAGCGCATCCGCTATCGGGAGCGGGCCGAGGTGGCGACCCAGAACGTCTCCCACATGCTGGACCTGCACCTGAGCAGCGTCTTCGACAAGATCGACGTGGTGCTGCAATCGACGGTGGCCCAGTACCAGGAGCAGCTAGCCGGGGGCAAGGTGCGGCCCCTGGAACTGAAGCTCTATCTGGAACGGCAGCAGGCCCTGGTGCCCGAGATCATCAGCCTGCGCATCATCGACCGGGACGGCGTGGTGCGCTACGGTGCCGGCATTCCCGGCGGCGGCCCGGTCAACCTGGGGGACCGGGAGTACTTCCTGCGGGCCCGGGACGGCAGCGCCAGCGAACTGATCATTGCCGGTCCCCTCATGGGGCGCATTGCCAAGCAATGGGTGGTCACCCTCTCCCGCCGCATCGAGGCCCCGGACGGCACCTTCGCCGGCGTGGTCTATGCCGCCATCCCCACCGTGCATTTCGAGCGCATCCTCGCCTCCGTCAGCCTCGGTCCCCAGGGCGCGGCTTCCATCCGCACCGCCGACCTGGCTCTGGTGCACCGCTATCCGAGCACCCGCAACGCCGTCGGCAGCCGGGAGGTTTCCCAGGAACTGCTGGACATGCTGCGCCGGCACCCGACGGACGGCCAGTATCTGGCCCGCACCAGCCTGGACGGCGTCGAACGCAACAATGCCTACCGCCGCCTGGAGTCCTACCCCTTCTACGTCATCGTCGGCATGGCCAGCCGGGACTACCTGGGCGGCTGGCAGGGGCACAGCCTGATCCTGGGCGGCCTGGCGGCCCTGGCCGTGCTGGCCATCGGCCTGGCCGCCTGGCTCATGTACCGCTCCGCCGAGCGCCTGCGGGCCGACCTGGCGGTGCGCAAACGCATCGGCACCGAGCTGGAGACCCTGCTGGAGGAACGCACCCGTCTGGCCACGGAACTGGCGGAGCGGGCCGACGAGGCGGAGGCGGCGAACCGGGCCAAGAGCACCTTCCTGGCCAAGATGAGCCACGAACTGCGCACTCCCCTCAACCACATCATGGGCTTCACCACCATCCTGCAGCGGGAAGTCCAGGGCCCCCGGGGCCAGGACCATCTGCACAAGGTGGAACAGGCCTCCCAGCGCCTCCTGGAACTGATCAACTCCATCCTCGACGTCTCCAGCATCGAGAGCGGCAAGATCACCCTGGCCCTGCGCGACTTCGGCCTGGCCGAGCTGCTGGAGGAGGCCCGCCAGGGCCTGGCCGAAGCGGCGGCGGCCAAGGGCATCGGCGTCCAGGTGGTGAGCGACCCGGCCCTGCCAGCCCGCCTGCACGGCGACCCGGAGCGCATCCGCCAGGTACTCAACGGCCTGCTCGACAACGCCATCAAGTTCTCCGAACAGGGGCCGGTGATCCTGCGGGCCCACCGGGTGCCCAGCGACGACGGCAACGTGCGGGTGCGTTTCGAGGTCAGCGACCAGGGCATCGGCGTCGCCCCCGAACTGCGGGACAACCTCTTCCAGATCTTCAACCAGGGCGACAATTCCAGCACCCGCCGCTACGGCGGCGCCGGCCTCGGCCTGGCCCTGTGCAAGCGCCTGGTGGCCCTGATGCTGGGCGAGATCGGCTGCACCTCCGCCCCGGGCGACGGCAGCACCTTCTGGTTCACCCTGCCCCTGGGGGCGGTGGACGAGAATCCGGGGGTCCTCGGCGCCGGCGACTGGCAGCGGGTACGCCACGTGCTGGCCGAACTGGAAGCCCTCCTGGCCGCCGACAACTTCCAGGCCCAGACCCTGTGGAAGCGCTACACCCCCCTGCTCCACGCCGCCCTCGGCCCCGGCGCCCGGGCCTGCGACGAGGCCATCGACAGCATCGACTTCGACACCGCCCTGCGCTGCCTGCGGGAGGCCCGCCGCGCCGTGCCCGAGCTGCGGGACCCGGCCCACTGAAATACCGCCGGGCCGGTTGCCCTCCGGCACCCTGCCCCAGGATCAAGCAAGCACGCCCATCTCCGGCATGGGTCGGCCACAATGGCCGCCCCATCTGCCTCCCCGGGCATGCCCCGGGGGAAAATCCGGCGCAAAAAAAAGCGGGCTAGGCAGGCCGCTGTGTGTCGTTCCCGGCCGGACCCGGCGCTTCCCCGGGAATGGGCAGGCTGAAGAGGCGCTTCAGGCGCACGCATTCCGGATTGAGGCTGCCGTCCTCCAGCAGGGCCGGAAACTCCCGGCACACCGAAGGCCGGTTGTCGTAGATGCCGCAGCGATTATCCGCCTGCAGGGCGATGCAGCGCCCCTCCCCCGACTCCGTGCCCTTCATGCAGGCGCGGAAGGGCGTCAGGGACGACGTCAGGGCTTCCGGCACATAGCCGCCGGGCTGGGTATCCAGCTCCCCGTGGTAGAAGGAAACGCGAAAGAACTTGCAGCAACAGCCGCAGCCGACGCAGGGATGGTCGTTCCCCGCCATGTCGTAGAAAACCCGGTCGTCCTCGGTGCGAATGCTGATCTGGGGCATGTCGTTCTCCCGGCCCGCCCGGGCCGGCACAAGCAAAAGATGGATGGAAATGGCCCCCGCCGCACCACCTCCGTTGCCCACCGTGGGTTGGCAACCGGACAAGAGGGCCGGGGACGGGCAGTTTAAAAAAACTCGGCGCCCTTGATAAGTCCCCCGCCCTATCCGCTCCGTTGAACATCACCAATGCCCAGCCCCGCAGGCAACGGGTCAGTACAATGGCGGCCAGCCGCAATACTGACGATCAACCGCACACGCAGCCAAACTTCACGCCGAAGGACTAGCCATGCATTACCAACGCCTTGCCACCGCCATCATCATTGCCGCCTGTCTGGGAACCTCGGCATGCCAGAAAGCCGCCGACAGCGAAGGAGGCAGTGCCTCTTCCCAGGCCAGCCCCAAAACCATCAAGGCCTTCCAGGATCATGTCGCCAAGTTCTCCATGACGCTCTTCCGGGCTGAGGCCGATGGTGTCTTCAACGGCAAGACCGGACTCACCGATCTCCAGCCCCTGGTCGATGGAGTTTACTTTAGCGGTGGCGTCCCGCTCCCCGTTCCCTCCGGCATCCAGACCGCACCCGCTCCCTGGCAGTATCTGCGCAGCGAATTCAGTGTGGTCATTGGCGGTCCCCAGGGCGAAGAACTGGGTTCGGCAGCAGCCGACGACCTGCTCCTGCTGACCAATATCCGTCCCGAAGTATGCGACGCTCTCAACGCCGGCCTGGGGCAGGACAAAGGCAGTACTGGCCGCCTGGAAAAAAAACGCATCACTGCCGCCGTCGGCAGCAAAATCGAGCAGAACGAAGGCTGCGTCGCCACCCCAGACGGATTCGCCTACTTCGTCGTCACCAACCGGCACTGATCCGATACGGCGAACCGGGAGCGTCCCTCATCTAGCGGGTGATGGGCTCGGATCACACCCTCAAAGAAAAGCGGCGGGCCTGATGTACTCAGGACCCGCCGTTTTGCCGTATTGCCACCGTTAGTTCTGCAACTCAGCCCTTGGCAAACCGCATCACCCCGCCCTCGTCGCAACTGACCAGGATGGTGTCCTTGGGACCGAAGTTGCCTTCGAGAATCTGCTTGGCCAGCGGGTTCTCGATGTGCTGCTGGATGGCCCGCTTCAGCGGGCGGGCGCCGAAGATGGGGTCGAAGCCGGCCTTGGCCAGTTCGTCCAGGGCGGAATCGGCCACCTCCAGGCGCATTTCCAGCTGGGCCACCCGCTTTTCCAGATAGCCGAGCTGGATGCGGGCGATGTTGCGGATGTTCTTCTCGTCCAGGCTGTGGAAGACCACCGCCTCGTCGATGCGGTTGATGAACTCGGGGCGGAAGTAGCTCTTCACCTCGCCCATCACCGCCAGCTTGATCAGCTGGTAATCGTCGCCGGCCATCTGCTGGATCATCTGGCTGCCCAGGTTGGAGGTCATGACGATCACGGTGTTCTTGAAGTCCACCGTGCGGCCCTGGCCGTCGGTCATGCGGCCGTCGTCCAGCACCTGCAGCAGCACGTTGAAGACGTCCGGGTGGGCCTTTTCCACCTCGTCCAGCAGGATCACGCTATAGGGCTTGCGCCGCACCGCTTCGGTCAGGGTGCCGCCCTCCTCGTAGCCGACATAGCCCGGAGGCGCGCCGATGAGGCGGGCCACGGAGTGCTTCTCCATGAACTCGCTCATGTCGATGCGGATCAGGTGCTCTTCCGAATCGAAGAGGAACTCGGCCAGGGCCTTGCACAGTTCGGTCTTGCCGACGCCGGTGGGGCCGAGGAAGAGGAAGGAGCCGTAGGGCCGGTTGGGATCGCTCAAACCGGCGCGGGAGCGGCGGATGGCGTCGGACACCAGGCGCACGGCCTCATCCTGGCCCACCACGCGCTGGTGCAGGCGGTCTTCCATTTTCAGGAGCTTGTCCCGCTCACCCTGCATCATCTTGGAGACGGGAATGCCGGTGGCCCGGCTCACCACTTCGGCGATTTCCTCGGCACCCACCTGGGTGCGCAGCAGCTTGTTCTGCTGCTGTCCGCCTTCGCTGGCCTTCTCGGCCACCTTGAGCTGGGCTTCGAGCTGGGGCAGCTTGCCGTATTGCAGCTCGGCCACCTTTTCCAGCTTGCCTTCGCGCTGCAGCTTGGCGATCTCGGCCTTGATCTTGTCGATCTCTTCCTTGACGTGGGCGGCGCCGTGGACCTGGGCCTTCTCGGCCTTCCACACTTCCTCCAGGTCGGAATATTCCTTCTGCAGCTTGGCGATTTCGTCCTCGATCAGGCCGAAGCGCTTCTTCGAGGCTTCGTCCTTCTCCTTTTTCACCGCTTCCCGCTCGATCTTCAGCTGGATGATGCGACGGTCCAGCTTGTCCATCACTTCCGGCTTGGAGTCGATTTCCATCTTGATGCGGGCGGCGGCCTCGTCGATGAGGTCGATGGCCTTGTCCGGCAGGAAGCGGTCGGTGATGTAGCGGTGGGAGAGTTCTGCCGCGGCGACGATGGCCGGGTCGGTGATGTCCACGCCGTGGTGCAGCTCGTACTTCTCCTGCAGGCCGCGCAGGATGGCGATGGTGGCTTCGACGGAAGGCTCGTCCACTAGCACCTTCTGGAAGCGGCGCTCCAGGGCGGCATCCTTCTCGATGTACTTGCGGTATTCGTCCAGGGTGGTGGCACCGATGCAGTGTAGCTCGCCCCGGGCCAGGGCGGGCTTCAGCATGTTGCCGGCGTCGATGGCGCCCTCGGCCTTGCCGGCGCCGACCATGGTGTGGATTTCGTCGATGAAGAGAATGATGCGGCCTTCATCCTTGGCGATGTCGTTGAGCACGGCCTTGAGGCGCTCCTCGAACTCGCCCCGGTATTTGGCGCCGGCCAGCAGGCCAGCCATGTCCAGCACCAGCACCTTCTTGCCCTTCAGGGTTTCCGGCACCTCGTCATTGACGATGCGCTGGGCCAGGCCCTCGACGATGGCGGTCTTGCCGACACCGGGCTCGCCGATCAGCACCGGGTTGTTCTTGGTACGGCGCTGCAAAATTTGAATGGCGCGACGGATTTCGTCGTCCCGGCCGATGACCGGGTCCAGCTTGCCCTGGGCGGCCCGCTCGGTGAGGTCCACGCAGTATTTCTTCAGGGATTCGCGCTGGCCTTCGGCCTCCTGACTATCCACGCCCTGGCCGCCGCGCACGGCGTCGATGGCGGCTTCCAGGGGTTTCTTCTCCAGGCCGTATTGCTTGGCGATGCGGGAGGTTTCACCCTTGTCGCCGGTCAGGGCCACCAGGAACATCTCGGAGGCGATGAACTGGTCGCCCCGCTTCTGGGCTTCCTTGTCGGTAAGGTTGAGCAGGTTGGTCAGGTCGCGGCCGATGGTGACGTCGCCGCCGTGGCCTTCCACCTTGGGCAGGCGGGCGATGGCCTGCTCCAGGGCGGTGCGCAGGGGCGGCACGTTGACGCCGGCCCGGGCCAGCAGGGAGGCAGTGCCGCCGTCGTCCTGGTTGAGCAGGGCCAGCAGCAGATGGGCCGGGTCGATGAACTGGTTGTCGGCGCCGATGGCCAGGCTCTGGGCGTCGGCCAGGGCCTGCTGGAATTTGGTGGTGAATTTGTCGAAGCGCATGGGAGCTCCTTTCCGATGGATTGACCGGAAGATGGGGGCACTCCCTTTGATTTCAACTACCTGGCCGCCCTAATTGCAGGGCCGCGCTTCATGGCCGGCGGCAGCCCGCAGCCAGCGGGCCTCCAGTTCCTCGGCCGGCAGGGGATGGGAAAACAGATAGCCCTGGCAGGTGCGGCAGCCGTTTTGCAGCAGGATGCCACGCTGCTGGTCGGTCTCCACCCCTTCTGCCAGGATGTCCATATCGAGGTGCTGCCCCAGCTCGATGATGGAGGCAACGATGTTGGAACTGACCGGGTCGTCGGCAATGTCCCGGATGAAGCTGCGGTCCAGCTTCAGGGTGTGCAGGGGGAAGCGCTTGAGGTAGGAAAGGGAGGAATAGCCGGTGCCGAAATCGTCGATGGCAAGCCGGATGCCCATGGCCTCCAGGGCTTCCAGCTTGGCGTCCACCTGGGCCGAATTGTCCATGAGCAGGCTTTCGGTGATTTCCAGCTCCAGGTAGCGGGGCGCCAGGCCCGTCTCCGCCAGGATGGCGTTGATGCGCTGCAGCAGGTCGGCCTGGCGGAACTGGCGGGAAGAGAGATTCACCGCCACCCGGCGGATCGGCAGCCCCCGCGCCACCCACTGCTGCATCTGGCGGCAGGCCTGGCGCAGCACCCATTCCCCCAGGGGCAGGATCAGGCCGGTTTCTTCCGCCAGGGGAATGAAGCGGGCCGGCGGCACCAGTTCGCCACCGGGAAGGCGCCAGCGCACCAGGGCCTCCACCCCCTCCAGGCTGGCGGTGCGAAGATCCACCTGGGGCTGGTAGTAAAGCAGGAACTCCTCCTTCTCCAGGCCCCGGCGCAGGGCCGCCTCCAGGGCCAGGCGGGCATCCGCCTGCCGGGTCTGGACTTCGCTGTAGAAACGGAAGGTGTGGCGCCCCGCCGCCTTGGCCTGGTAGAGGGCGGAATCGGCATGCTGGATCAGGGTGGTGGCGTTGTCCCCGTCCGCCGGATAAAGGCAGATGCCGATGCTGGCGCCGACGTAGACCTCGCTCCTGTCGTCGAGAGGGAACGGCGCCGCCAGTTGCTCCAGAAGCTTTTCCGCCACCACGGCGGCCCGTTCCGGGGTGGCCGCGGTTTCCAGCAGGAGCAGGAATTCGTCGCCGCCCAGGCGGGCCAGGGTGTCGCTCTCCCGCAGGCAGGGCCGCAAGCGCTCGGCCACGGCACAGAGCAGGCGGTCCCCGGTCGGATGGCCGAGGCTGTCATTGACGTCCTTGAAGCGGTCCAGGTCGAGGAAGAGCACGGCACCGCTGCCGCCTTCCCGGGCCGAGAGGCTGAGGGCATGCTCCAGGCGGGCCAGGAACAGGGTGCGGTTGGGCAGGTCGGTCAGGGGATCGTGGTGGGCCAAGTGCAGCAGCTTCTGCTCGGAGCGCCGGATCGGCGACAGGTCGAGAAACACGCCCACATAGCTGACCGGCTGGTGCGCCTCGTCGCGCACCGTGCTGATGGTCAGCCATTGGGGATAGGTTTCGCCGTTCTTGCGCCGGTTCCAGATTTCCCCCTGCCAGTGGCCGCTCTCCAGCAGGTCGCGCCACAGCTGGCGATAGAAGGCGCCGTCCTGGCGGCCCGACTTGAGCAGGCGCAGGTTGAAGCCCTGCAATTCCGCCTCGCCGTAGCCGGTGATCTGGCAGAAGGCCGGATTCACCGCTTCCACCCGGCCCTCCAGGTCGGTCACCACGATGCCCTCCCGGGCGGCGGAGAAGACGGCGGAGGCCAGGTTGAGGCGATGCACGTAATCCCGGCAGGCCGCCAGCTCCCGGGGAGTGCCGCTGCGGTAGAGCAGCAGGTAGAGCACGGCGGCGCTGCTCCCCAGCACCAGCACGGCGGCACCGCCGTCGGAGAGGCCGGCCGCGCCCTGCAGCACGGCCAGCAAGGCGCCGCCGGCGCACAGGTAGAGCAGCACCAGGGGCCAGGCCTGGCGGTGCCCGGGGCGCAGCAGGGGATTGGCGCAGCAGGCCGGCGCCGAGGATTTCGGCGCCGGGCTCAAAAGAGCTCCACCAGGCCGCCGGCCGGCGCCTTGCTGCTACCGGTGATGCTGGCATAGAGGCCCTGCACCAGCTGGTCCAGGGGTTCCTCCCGGGGGTGGCAGGCCTCCAGGGACTCCAGGGATTCGAGCTGCAGCACCAGGGACTGGACGTAGTCCTCCATGCGCAGCATGCCCTCCTGGATGCGTTCGATCTGCTGCCGGGTGATGTCCTGAAACTGGATGCTGCTCATCACCTGGAGAATGGCCTGGTCCAGCATGGCGGCGCCATCGCAGATGAGACGCACCGAATTGGCCTCGCCGCTGATGGCCTGCTGGATGCCCTCGGCCAGCCCTTCCAGCTGGGCGGTGATGGCCTGCAGGGAAGTACGCTCCGCGTCCACGTGGGTGCCGGCCAGCTTGTGCTCGAACTGGGACTGGATGCTCTGGGCCATGGCCGAGATGCCGGAATGGATTTGGGTGGCGGCCTGGTCCACCTCGCCCGACAGCTTGCGCACCTCGGTGGCCACCACGGCGAAGCCGCGCCCCGCCTCCCCGGCCCGGGCCGCCTCGATGGCGGCATTCAGGGCCAGCAGGTTGGTCTGGCCGGAAATGTGCCGGATCACCTCCACCAGGCCGCCCAGGGCCCGGGTTTCGCCGATGACCCGGCTGGTGCGCTGCTGGTCCTCCGCCGATTCGCTGACCCGCTCTTCGATGTACTGCTCGAGACGGGAGATGACGGTACGGTTGTGGGCCATGCGGGCCTCCGTGTCTTCCGTCAGGCGGGCACTCAGCTCGTCGGCCTGGGACACCATCTGCTTGAGGTCGCCCATGGTGGCGTCCAGGTTCTCGCACTGGACGATGATGTCCCGCGCCGCCCCTTCGGTGATCTGCACCAGCTGGCCCAGCTGCTCCCGCGTCAGCTCACCGACCCGCCCCACTTCCCGCACCCGCCCGGCCAGTTCGGCGGCGCAGGCCAGACGCTCCCGGGAGCGCTGCTGCAGATGCTCGGCCGCTACCCGGGAGCCGAGCAGGAAGTCCCGGTAGAACAGGCGGGAGATGGCGTAATGGACGCAGAAGGCAACGACCACGATGCACATCGAACCCAGGGTATCCACCACCCGGTCCGACAGGCCCAGGGAATTTTCGGCAAAGCGGTGAAAGGCTTCATGGCCGCCATAAACGGCGGCCCCCGTGGCGGCGGCGATGGACAAAAAGGCCAGGATGCCGCGCTTGAAGAGGCGTGATGCTTCCAATGATTCCTCCAGGGAGCTGTTGTTGTCCCGCATCCACGGTCGTGGTGATGGTTCCTGGAGTTGCGCGCCGGGATGGGGTGGTTTGCG
Organism: Azospira sp. I09; assembly: GCF_009177135.1. NCBI lineage: Bacteria > Pseudomonadati > Pseudomonadota > Betaproteobacteria > Rhodocyclales > Rhodocyclaceae > Azospira > Azospira sp. I09. The sequence continues at coordinate 1,195,553 of NZ_AP021844.1, forward strand.
GCTGCCACGGACATGGCCGGCAGCCCTGCTGGCCGCCACCGATTCCAACCAGGACAAATTTATGACGCTTTGATTCGCCCCGGTATCACCCGGGACCTGATTCCCCTATCACCTTCCTGCCGGAGGTCTGTCGTCGTTGCAACTACAGCCTGCCGGGGAAAGCTCGAGCCGTACGGAATGGCCCTAGAAGGGGGCCGGCGGGCTGGCGATGAGGCGGTTGTTGATGGCGTAGAGGGTCAGTTCGGCATTGTTGCGGATGCCCATCTTGGCCAGGATGCGGGCCCGGTAGGTGCTGATGGTATTGGGGCTGCGGTGCAGGGTTTCGGCGATCTGGGAGACGGAGCGCCCCGCCGCCAGCAGGCACATCACCTGGTACTCCCGGTCGGAGAGGTTCTCGTGGGGCAGGCACTGGCGCCGGCCGCTCACCTCCAGGGCCAGCCACTCCGCCAGGCGGGCGCTGACGTAGGTGCCGCCGGCGGCCAGCTTGCGCACTGCCCGCACCAGTTCCTCCGGTGCGTTTTCCTTGTTGAGAAAGCCGCTGGCACCGTTCTTCAGGGCGCGCATGGCCAGGTGCTCCTCCGAGTGGATGCTGAAAATGAGAATGGGCATGGCCGGCGCGATGCGGTGGATTTCCGGCAGGGCCTCCAGGCCGTTGCGGCCCGGCAGGTTCACATCCAGCACCAGCACGTCGAAGCTGCGCTGTCGCAGCAGCAGCAGGGCCTCGTCGATGGTGCCGGCCTGGGCCGCCACTCGCATGTCGTGTTCCTGGTCGAGGATCTGGCTGATGCCCCGGCTGACGACGGGATGGTCGTCAATGACCAATATTTCCAATATCCGTCTCCCTTGTTATGAGTGGAACGAGAACCCGCACCCGGGTGCCCTCGATTTCCGGGCGGGTGGCGATGTGCACCTCGCCACCGCATTGGGCCGCCCGCTCCTTGATGCCCAGCAAGCCCAGGGAATGGCCGTGGGCGGGCAGCATCGGCATCCCCCTGCCGTTGTCCCGCACCTCCAGCAGGACCCGGCCGTCAGCCAGGCCCAGGCTCACATCGATGCGGTTGGCCTGGGCATGGCGCGCCACATTGGTCAGCAGTTCCTGGCAGATGCGGAACAGATGGGTGGCCAGGACATCCGGCAGCTCCAGGCGCTCCCGGGGCACCACCACGTTGCAGCGGATGCCCAGGCGGCGGCGGAAATCGTCCACCAGCCACTCGACGCCGGCTCCCAGGCCCAGGGTGTCGAGGATGCCGGGGCGCAAATCCCAGGAAATGGTGCGCACGGCGCGCAGGGTGTCGTCGATGAGGCGGCCGACCTCCTGCAGCCGGGTCTTTTCCTCCGCCTGTCCGCCCAGCAGGCGGGCCCGCAGCCAGGCCATCTCCAGCTTCAGCACGGTCAGGCTCTGCCCCAGCTGGTCGTGGATTTCCAGGGAGATGCGGGAACGCTCCTCCTCCCGCACCCGCTGCAGGCCTTCGTTGAGGGCCCGCAGCTGGTCCCGGGAGCGCATCAGTTCGGCGTCGGCCTGCTTGCGGGCGCTGACGTCGTGGATGTAGCCGTGCCAGATGACGCAACCGTCGTCCTCCAGCCGCGGCACCGCCTTGCTCTCCACCCAGCGCACGCCCCCCTGGGGATGATGCACGCGGAACTCGCAGTGCCAGGGGGCCATGGTCCGGGCCGACTCCAGCACCACCGCCAGCACCCGTTCCTGGTCGGCGCCGTGGATGCGGCTGAGGACCGGCCCCAGGTCCTCCGTCAGGTCCTCCGGCCGCAGGCCGAAGATGTCCACCGAGCCCTGCATGGCGTAGGGAATGCAGAAAGTGCCGTCGGGCCGCAGCTTGATCGAATAGATGACTCCGGGCACCGAGGCCGCCACCCGGGCCAGCTTGTCCTGCAGCATGAGGCGCTGCCGCAGGCCCTCTTCCGCCTGGCGCCGGGCGGTGATGTCCATGTGGATGGTGACCAGGCCCTGCAGGCCCGAACCCAGGGGCGTCGCCTGCAGCAGATACCAGCGCTCGCCGGCAGGACCATGGCAGGGATACTCGATGCTGGCCACCGGCAGCCTTTCCTCCAGCACCGCCTGCATGCTGGCCAGGGCTTCCGTCGCCGAAGCCTCGGGAAAGGAGCGGCGGCAGACCTCGAAATAGTTGAGCCCCACCCCTGCCGCCAACTCCTCGCCGGCGCCGTTGCCGAGGGCGAACTCGGACCATTTGCGGTTGGTGCGCAGGATGTTGCCCTCCCGGTCCAGCACCGCCACGGCCACGTCGAGGGAATTCATGATGGCGTTGGTGAGAATCTCGTTGCGGCTGGCCAGAGCCTGGCTGCGCCGGTTCTCCGTCACGTCCAGCAGGGTCCACTGCAGGTAGCGCTCGCTGTCGAGAAAGACCAGGTCCACCGAGATCATCAGGTGGCGCACCTGGCCGTCCGGGCGGCGGATGGAACGTTCGCTCTGGTAGCCCCGTCCGTCGATGAGGATGGAGGCCAGGGCCACTTCCCGCTGCAGGGGGGAGCCCCACAGATGCAGGGCGAAGGAAGTCATGCCGATGACTTCCTGCCGCTCCAGGCCATAGATGTGGAGAAAGGCGGGATTGACGTCGAGCAGGGAACCGTCGGCCACCCGGCAGAGGGCGATGCCCGCCGGGCAGGTGCGGAAGATGGTGGAGAAGCGGGCCTCGCTCTCACGCAGGGCGATCTCCACCTTCTTGCGTTCGGTCACATCCTGCAGGGTGCCCATGGCCATGGCCCCGCTCCGGCGCCGGCGCTTGCCGCCGCGGCCGGGCAGACCCGAGGAGAGGGAGAGGTGGCGCAGGCCCCGGTGCGCGTCGCCAACACGGAATTCCACGGTTCCCGGCGCCGCCGTCGGCGGCGGCTGCAGCCAGATGCGGCGGATGCGTTCCCGATCCTCCGGCACCACGCATTCGAGGAATTCGGCCAGGCGCGCCGCCCGGGTCGGCAGGCCCAGCAGCAGACTGGCGCGGCCGTCGAGGAAGATGCGGTCCTGCTGATGCTCGTAGCACCAGATGCCCAGGTCCGAGGATTCGAGGGAGAGATGTAGCAGCCGCCCCAGGTTGAGGGAGGACAGCAGGCGGGGAATGGTTTCCCGGTCGAGCAGCAGCAGGCTGCAGGACCACCCGATGCCGACCAGAATCAGCGCAGTCAGGAAGTCCGGCCAGATTCCTCCCATGATTCCTTCCTCCAGCATGTCCTAGTCGCTAATGGCGCCCCCCTTGCCGACCGCCCCGACCGCTCCTCCCGGAGATAGGCTGAGATTCGGCGGCAATGGAACTGAGCCCAGAAAAAGGCCGGTGTATTCTTGTTGTGAACAAACGATGTATTGCGCTACGTCCTGTTCCCCTCCCCCACGCCTTGCTGGGGACCACAGGAGCTTCCATCCGTACACTGCAACCCATCCGGACCGGATTGAGGCAGAACGTCGAGGCAGCATCGGCCCTGGACCTACCGACCAAACTCACCATTTTAGGGCGCCGGACCTGGCCCACCTATCAGGAGCCGATTCATTTGTGTGTAGCGAAAATCGTTATTGTATATGGCGCTTTTCACTACATCCCCAGCTTTCGCGCCCCTATTCCCACGGCATCCTGTTTTTAGAACATCGGCGTAGGACAGGCGCCTAATCGTCGTTTCCGGACAGCGGCGTTTGTCGGGACGGGCCCAGTTTCGGCTAGAATCTCCGCAGCAGATTTGCTCTGCCTTAAAAAAATAACGAGCAGGCATGCCGTCCGGCGCCTGTGGAGGAAGACACCATGACTACCGGAAAACCCGTTTCCATTCGTACCAAGTTCCTCTGGCTCACCGGCATCACGGTCCTGAGCCTGGTGGTGCTGTTCGCCGTGGTGCTGGCCACGGAAAAATCCCTGCTCATGCAGGATCGCCAGGAAAAGGTGCGCAACCTGGTGGAAGTGGCCCACGGTCTGGTGGCCCACTACGACAAGCAGGTCCAGGCGGGCAAGCTGAGCAAGGAAGAAGCCCAGCAGGCCGCCATCGCCGCCATCAAGGACCTGCGCTACGACAAGATCGAGTATTTCTGGATCAACGACCTCAACGACCTGATGGTGATGCACCCCATCAAGCCGGAAATGGACGGCAAGAAGCTGGACCAGCTGAAGGACAAGGCCGGCAAGCTGCTGTTCGTGGAATTCAACCAGACGGTGAAGAACAAGGGCGCCGGTTTCGTCGATTACCTGTGGCCCAAGCCCGGCTTCGAGGACCCGGTGCCGAAGATTTCCTACGTCAAGGGCTATGAGCCCTGGGGCTGGGTCATCGGCAGCGGCATCTACACCGACGACGTGAACGCCATCTTCAAGCAGGAAGCCATCAAGTTCCTCGTCTGGGGCCTGGCCATCGGCGGCCTCATCAGCGTCTCCCTGTTCCTGGTGCGGCGCAGTCTGCTGCGCATCCTGGGCGGCGAACCCCACGAGGCCACGGTCATCACCAAGCGCATCGCCGCCGGCGACCTGACGGTGGACATCCGCACCGAGGCCGGCGATTCCACCAGCCTCATCGCCAGCATGAAGGAAATGCAGGAAACCCTGCGCAGCATGATCGGCAGCATCGTCGGCGGCGCCGAACAGCTGTCCACCGCTGCCGCCCAGCTGATGCGGGCCTCCGAGGAAGTCACCGGTTCGGCCCGGGAGCAGAGCGAATCCGCCGCCTCCATGGCCGCCGCCATGCAGGAGATGACCGTGAGCATCGACCAGGTGGCGGAAAACGCCCGGGAAGCCCACGCCATCAGCACCCAGTCCGGCGACTATTCCCAGCAGGGCACCGTGGTCATCCACAACGCCGCCCAGGAAATGCGCCAGATCGCCGAAGCGGTGCAGGCCTCCTCCTCCATCATCGAAGAGCTGGGCCGCCAGTCCGACCAGATCACCTCCATCGTCAACACCATCAAGGAAATCGCCGACCAGACCAACCTGCTGGCCTTGAACGCCGCCATCGAGGCCGCCCGGGCCGGGGAACAGGGCCGGGGCTTTGCCGTGGTGGCCGACGAGGTGCGCAAGCTGGCCGAACGCACCAGCCTGTCCACCCAGGAAATCGCCGACACCATCAGCAAGATCCAGGCGGGCACCCGCAACGCCGTGGCCAGCATGGAACTGGGCGTGAATCAGGTGGACAAGGGGGTGGAACTGGCCAACGAGGCCGGCGAATCCATCAACAACATCCGGGACGGCGCCCAGCGGGTGACCCAGGTGGTGAACGACATCACCAATTCCATCAAGGAACAGAGCACCACTTCCAGCGACATGGCCCAGAGCATCGAGCGCATCGCCCGCATGTCCGAGGACAGCGCCAACGCCATCGCCCACACTGCCGAGGCGGCGCGCCACCTGCAGGAACTGTCCCTGGAACTGCACGGCTCGGTGAGCCGCTTCAAGACCCACTGAGGCGTCACCGCCGACCACGCCAAGGCCGCCTGCGGGCGGCCTTTTTCATGGGGCAGGCCAAAGACTCCCAATGACTGAAGCACCACCGCACCCCGTACCCGCCATGGTCGTCCGGCGTCGGCCGGCGGCCGGCAATCCCCCATGAAAAAGCCGCCTGACGGCGGCATCTGAAAAGTCTCTTACCTGGAAAGGCAGAAGGGACGGGCATCCTGGGCATGGCATGCCGGAGAGCGGCGTCCTGCCTGTCTCCTGGAGTGGCTTATTTGCCGCCCTTCTCCCAGCGGGCGGCGGCGGAGTCGTCCGTTTCCCGGGCGTCCACCCAGCGGGCGCCGGCGGGGGTCACTTCCCGCTTCCAGAAAGGGGCCCGGGTCTTCAGGTAGTCCATGATGAACTCGCAGGCAGCGAAGGCCTCGCCCCGGTGGGCGCTGCTCACCACCACCAGGACGATCTGGTCGCAGGGCTGCAGGGTGCCGACCCGGTGGATGATGCGGGCGCCGAGGATGTCCCAGCGCGTCCTGGCTTCGGCGACGATGGCCTCCAGGGCCTTTTCCGTCATGCCCGGGTAGTGCTCCAGGGCCATCTCGGAAACGCCGCTGCCCTCGTTCATGTCCCGCACCAGGCCGACGAAGGCGGCCACGGCACCGACGCCGGGCTGGCCGGCGCGCAGGGCCGCCACTTCGGCGGACAGGTCGAAATCCTCTTGCTGCACGCGGACGCTCATGTTCGCTCCTTCAGGGAATCAGCCGCATCAGCCGCCGGTGACCGGCGGGAAGAAGGCCACTTCGTCGCCGTCGTGCACCGGGGTGTCGGCCCGGGCCATGTCCTGGTTCACCGCGAAGCGCAGGTTCTTGGTGGTCAGCAGTTTTTCCCAGTCGCCGCCCCGGGCCGCCAGGTGGGCCCGCAGGGCGCCCACGTCGAGCAGGTCGAGGGGCGGCGAGACTTCCTCGGCGGCCGTGCCCAGGGCTTCCCGCAGGCCGGCGAAATAGAGCACCTTGATCATGATGGAACCTTAGCCCAGGAGTTCGGAGAAGGAGAGGAAGCGCACGGTGTCGCCGGCCTGGATCACCTGCCCCGGAGGATTGTCGATGAGGCCCGTGGCTTCCACCAGGGAGGCCATGACCCCGGCGCCCTGGTGGCGGTAGAGGGCCACGCTGCCTTCGGCGGTGAGGCTGGCACGGAGGAATTCCCGGCGTTTGTCGGCCTTCTTCCACTCGCCGGCAGCCGGGAGGGAGTAGGCCCGGGGGGCCACCTCGGTAGCGCCCTGGCTGCGCAGGATGAAGGGCCGCACCAGCATGAGGAAGGTGACGAAGGCGGAGACCGGATTGCCCGGCAGGCCGATGAAGGCGGCGCTGCCCTGCCCCGCGCTTTCGCCTTCGCTGCGGCGCACTTCGCCGAAGGCCAGGGGCTTGCCCGGCTTGATGGCGATGCTCCACAGGTTGAGGCTGCCTTCGGCTTCCACCGCGGGCTTGACGTGATCTTCCTCGCCCACGGAGACGCCGCCGCAGGTCACCACCAGATCGGCGGCGTCAGCGGCTTCGCGCAGGGCGGCCCGGGTGGCTTCCAGGCTGTCGGGCACCTGGCCCAGGTCTTTCACTTCGCAACCCAGGCGTTCCAGCAGGGCGACGATGGCGTAGCGGTTGGAGTTGTAGATGGCCCCTGCCGGCAGGGGCTGGCCCGGCATCACCAGCTCGTCGCCGGTGAAGAAGGTGGCCACCCGCAGGCGGCGATACACGGGTACTTCGGCCAGGCCGACGGAGGCGGCGAAGGCCAGCTGGGCCGGACCCAGACGGGTGCCGGCGGCGAGGATGCGGGCGTCCTTGGCCACGTCTTCCCCGGCCCGGCGGATGTTCTCCCCGGCCTTGGGTACGTGCTGGAAATTGACCCGGCCTTCGCCGGCATGCTCGCAGCGTTCCTGCATGATGACGGCGTCGGCGCCGGGAGGCACCGGGGCGCCGGTGAAGATGCGGGCGGCGGTGCCCGGTTCCAGGGTGGTGCCGACGGAACCGGCGGGAATGCGTTGCGAGACCGGCAGCACGGTGCCGGGCACGGGAATGTCGGCGGCGCGCACGGCGTAGCCGTCCATGGCGGAGTTATCCAGGGGCGGCACATTGACCGTGGAGGTCAGGTCCTGGGCCAGCACCCGGCCGGCGGCGGCCTGGGTGGGCAGCCAGCGCACTTCGCTGACGGGCTTGGCAGCGGCCAGCAACTGGGCCAGGGCGTCTTCAAAACTGAGCATGGGCGTCATCCTTGGTGTATTGGCTTTGCATCATCGCTGTGGGTGCTTGAAATAGTCCATGACGAAAGCAGCCACCGCTTCCGCATCGTTCACGTCGAGCACCGGCAATGCGGTGTGCACCGGGCTGTCGGTGGCCACGGCGACGATGTGGGGATTTTCAGGATACAGGGGCGCCTTGCCGTTGGCGGCCCGATACACCTCGATTTTCGGTATCGCCTCCTGCTTGAAGCCTTCCACCAGCACCAGGTCGCAGGGGGCGAAGCGGGCCAGGTGTTGGGCCAGGGTCGGCTCCGCCTCTTCCCGCAGTTCGTGCATGAGGGCCCAGCGGCTGCCGCAGGTGACCATCACCTCGCCGCAACCGGCCTGCCGGTGGCGGTAGGAATCCTTGCCCGGGGTGTCCAGGTCGAAACCGTGGTGGGCGTGCTTGATCAGGGAGACTTTCCAGCCCCGGGCGATGAGCCGGGGAATGACCTGCTCCACCAGGGTGGTCTTGCCGGAGCCGCTGGTGCCGGTGAAGCCGAAAACCCGAGGGGGACGCACTTCCTCCGCCATCACTTTTCCTCCCGGCAGGGCACGGCGAAGACGGCGGCAAAACCGCCGCCGGCGGTGCGGAAATTGGTGGTCTGGCCCTGGTAGAGGCGGGCTGCGGCCAGCTGCACCTGGCCCTGGTAGGCGTAGGCGCGGATGTCCAGCTTCAGGTGGGCGTGGCTGTCACCGGCGGCGGGGCCGGAGAAGACGCGGCGCTCCGAGGGCGGCACCAGGGCCTGGGCCACGTAGGCGGTGCCGTCGTCCTGGCCGGCGGCGAGGATTTCCTCGAACACCCGCTTGGTCAGCTTGTCGCCCCGGTAGGCGGCGCGGCTGCCAAAACCGGCGGCGGGCTTGAAGAACCACTGCTTGCGCTGGCTCCACCACTGTTCCCCCTCCGCCGCCCGCACCAGGCGGGTGGGGGGAATGGTGGCGGCGAAGATGCGGCGGCAAGTCTCGGGCACGCCCAACTCGGCCAGCCGCTGCGGGTCGGAGAGCAGCACCAGGTTGCGCTTGTCGGCAAAGAGGGCGTGAGCCCGGGGATGGGGCGTGACCACGGAGGCACCGGCCAGGTAGGCCTCTTGCAACGGCGCGCTGGCCGGCTCTTCCAGGGCGAAGTCGGTGAGGCGGTTATAGACCAGGTCCACCGGCTGGCCGCCGTGCCACAGCACACCGTCCCGATAGGTGAATTCGCCGGGGTCGGCCACCACGGCGGAGATGCCGGCGGCTTCGAAGAGACGGCGGAACAGTTCGAATTCGGGGGCCAGGTACTGCTCCGCCGGCGCCGTATCGACGATGGCGATGCGGCACAGGGGCGCGTCGCCCCGGGCCAGGCGCCATTCCTCGCGGAACATGGCGAGGAAGGCGGCTTCCACCCCGCCGGCCTCCGGCAGGAAGTGGCTGACGGTGGCGCAGCAGGCGCGCTGGGCCCGGGCCAGCTTGGCGTTGAGCAGGCCGCCGCCGGCGTTGGTGTTGATCTCGATGAGGCGGGGGCCGTCCACGGTGAGGTGGAAGTCGTAGCCGAGGAAGACGCCGGCGTTGGGCGGGGCGAAGCGGGCGCTCTGGGGTGCCCAGGCCAGCACCGCTGCCTGGTAGGCCGGCAGGCGCGCCACCTCGTCCACCGCCGCGGCCAGCTCGGCCATGGCTTCCAGGTGGGCCTCGCCGACGAAGACCATGGTGTCGGAAAAGAGGTGGGGCCGGCTCTCGCGCAGCGCCCGGTAGAAATCGCCGTTGCCCCCCTCCCCTTCCAGCTGGGCCTCCAGGGCGGCGTGGTCCAGGGCCAGGCAGGCGCAGTCCCGGTTAAGGTGGGCGGCGGCCTCCCGGCAATCCGGGGAAAGCTCGTCGAGGCGGGGAACGGGAGGCAGGATGGCGGCCATCATAGGGTCAATTGGGCTGGAGGGCGGCATAGAAATCCAGGACTTCGATCAAATCCCGGGTCCGCTTCATGGGCGGCAGGCTGCGCCAGACGCGCTTGCCGTAGGGTTTGGTGATGAGCCGGGGGTCGCAGATCATCAGCACGCCCCGGTCCGTCTCGTCGCGGATGAGGCGGCCGGCGCCCTGCTTGACGTTGATCACGGCCCGGGGCAGCTGGTATTCCATGAAGGCGCTGCGGCCTTCCTTTTCCATCTGTTCCACCCGGGCTTTGAGCACCGGGTCGTCCGGCGGGGCGAAGGGCAGCTTGTCGATGACCACCAGGGAAAGGGCCTCGCCGCGCACGTCCACGCCTTCCCAGAAGCTCTGACTGCCCACCAGGACGGCGTTGCCGAGGCGGCGGAAGCGTTCCAGCAGCTCGGTCTTGCTGCCTTCGCCCTGGAGCAGCAGGGGCATTTCCAGGCCCTCGTCCTCCAGCTTGGCGGCCAGCAGTTCGTGGGTGCGGCGCATGGCCCTGAGCGAGGTGCACAGGAAGAAGGCGCCGCCGCCGCAGGCCTTGAGGGCGGGCCAGGCGGCCTCCACCACGGCTTCGGTGAAGCCGGGCAGGTTGGGATCGGGAATGTCCCGGGGGGCGTAGAGCACGGCCTGCTGGCCGTAGTCGAAGGGGCTTTCCCAGCGGGCCGATTCGGCGTCCCACAGGCCCAGCTCGTTGCAGTAGTGGGAGAAGTCGGCCTGCACCGCCAGGGTGGCGGAGGTGAATATCCAGGCCCGGGGATGGCCGTCCAGCTGCTTGCGGAAGAGGCGGGCCACATCCAGGGGGGTGGCGTTGAGCTGCAGGGAATGGTTGAAGGCCTCGCCCCAGCGCACCACCCCGGGCTGCTCCTGGCGCCACTGGACGAGGCGCTGCAGCAGTTCGCCATTGCGCCGCCAGCAGTTCTCCAGGCCCTCGCTGCGCTCGGCCTGGTTTTCCAGGATGGCGTTGAGCAGCTCCAGTTCCTTTTCCAGATTGCTGAGTCCGTCGAGGAACTGGGCGTTGCCTTCGAGCTGGCTCCACGCGTAGCGGGCCGGCTCCACGGCGACGGTGAGGCGCAGGTCCTTGGCGGCCTTGTCCACGATGCGGGTGGCCTCCTGCAGGTCGAGGCAGTCCCGGGCGTTGGCCAGGCCCTCGCTGCGGGCGTCCCGGGCCAGGTCCAGGACCTGGGAGGTGGAGAAGCTGTCGCCGAAGAAGAGGCTGGCGGTTTCCGGCAGCTGGTGGGCCTCGTCGAAGATCACCGCGTTGCAGGCCGGCAGCAGTTCGGCCATGCCTTCGTCCTTGAGCATGACGTCGGCGAAGAAAAGGTGGTGGTTCACCACCACCACGTCCGCCGAGAGGGCTTCCTTGCGCGCCTGCAGGACGAAGCATTCCTTGTGGTGGGGGCACTCCTGGCCCAGGCAGTTCTCCCGGGTGGAGGTGGCCATGATCCAGGCCGTGGCGTTTTCCGGCACGTCCAGGCACTCGGCCTTGTCGCCGCTGCGGGTTTCCTTGGCGAAGCGGGCGATCTTCTGGATGTAGGCCACGTCCTCCCGGTTCTGGAAGCGGCCGTCGAGCAGGGAGCGGTCCAGATGGTAGGGGCAGACGTAGTTGGCCCGGCCCTTGAGCAGGGCCACCTTGACCGGGGCTTTGAGGGCGGCGCGGACGGTGGGGATGTCCTTGTTGAAGAGCTGATCCTGCAGGGTCTTGGTGCCGGTGGAGACGATCACCTTGCCGCCGGAAAGCAGGGCCGGCACCAGGTAGGCGTAGGTCTTGCCGGTGCCGGTGCCGGCCTCGGCCACCAGCATGCGGTTGTCGGCGATGGCGGCGGCGATCTTCTCGGCCATCTCCACCTGCTGGCTGCGGGTGCGGTAGCCGGGGATGTTGGCGGACAGGGGGCCGTCCGGCTCGAAAACGGCGGCGGTATCAGCGACAAGATGGGGAGAGGCGAGCATGGAGGCGGGACCGAAACAGGGTGCCAATGCTACCAGAAAGCCGGCCCGCCGCCTGCGCCGGCCGCAGGGCCGCACCCGGCGCCGGCCTTGCTCCCCGGGCTGCCGGGCGGAGCGCCGGAGGCCGGCGCCGTCCGGGTTTCCCCACGACTGCTGCATATAACTATAGTAATATTCGCGCTCGAAATTCCGCCGCCGTTCCCCGTGTCTCTGGTCATCAACGAAAAATCCCTCCCCCGCCTGCAGCTCATCGGCATGCTGACCCTGGTCCTGGTATTCACCCTGGGCCTGGGCATCCACTTCACCCTGCAGCACGAGCGGGATTTCGAGGCCAGCCTGGCGGCCCTGGAGGCGGAAACCCTGGCCCAGCAGCAATCCCTGCTGGAGGCCGAGGTGGATTCCAAGCGCAACTACCTGGAGTTCGTCCGCTCCCGTACCGAATCGGTGCTCAAGACCAGCCTCAAGGTCCAGGTGGACCAGGCCCTGCGCCTAGCCGAGGCCATCTATGCCCAGGAAAAGGGCAAGCGCCCGGAAAAGGAAATCCGCCGCCTAGTGGTGGAGGCCCTGCGCCCCTTGCGTTTCTTCGACGGCCGGGGCTATTTCTTCATCGACGACCTGGCCGGCAACTGCGTCCTGCTGCCCACGGCCCCGGGCCGGGAAGGCAGCTCCCTGCTCGACAACCGGGACGACAGCGGCCACTACATCATGCGCGGCCTGATCGAGGCGGGTACCCGGGGCGACGGCTATTCCCGCTACCGCTGGTACGCCCCCGGCAACGAGAAGGAAATGGCCGACAAGATCGCCTACGTGCGCCGCTTCGAGCCCTTCGGCTGGCTCATCGGCGCCGGCGACTACCTCTACCAGATGGAGGCGGACCTGCAGCGGGAGGCCCTGGAACGCCTGCGTTCGGTGCGCTTCGCCCACGACGGCTACCTGGCGGTGCTGCACGAGAACGGCAACATCCTCATCACCCCCGCCAACCCGGGCATCGAAGGGCGCCGCCTGGACAGCCTGGGGGGCAGCGACGAACAGCGCACCATCGGCCGCATTCTCGACCTGGCGCGGCAGGGCGGCGGCCCCATCCGCTACGACTGGATCAACCCGGCCACCGGCAGGCTGTCGCCCAAGCTCTCCGTGGTGCGGCCGGTGGAATCCTGGGGCTGGGTGCTGATCGCCGGGGTCTACCTGGACGACCTGCAGGAAGACCTGGCGCGCCGCCGCAGCTCCCTGGAATCGGGGGTGCGCCAGCACATCAGCACCACGGCCCTGGTGCTGGCCGTCGCCGCCGGCGCCACCCTGCTCTTCTCCTTCTTCTTCTCCGGCTGGCTGGCCCGCCTCTTCCGCCAGTACCGGGAGGACCTGGACAGCCGCAATGCCCAATTGCTGGAGAACGCCCGGGAACTGAAGCTGGCGGCCCAGGTGTTCGAGAGCGGCAACGAGGGCATGGTCATTACCGACGGCGACAACCGCATCATCACCGTGAACCAGGCCTTCACCCGCATCACCGGCTACCGGCCGGAAGAGGTGGTGGGGCAGAACCCGGCCATCTTCTCCTCCGGCCGCCACGATGCCGACTTCTACCGCCAGATGTGGCACCAGCTGCGGGACACCGGCGCCTGGGCCGGCGAGATCTGGAACCGGCGCAAGGACGGCTCCTTCTTCCCCGAGTGGCTCAACATCAGCAGCGTGCGGGACGAGGGCGGCCAGGCCAGCCACTACATCGCCGCCTTCTCCGACATCACCGAGCGCAAGGCGGCCGAGGCCCAGGTGCGCCACCTGGCGGAGTACGACGCCCTCACCAACCTGCCCAACCGGGTGCTGCTGCAGGACCGCCTGGGCCAGGCCATCGCCGCCGCGCGACGGGCCGGCAGCTGCCTGGCCCTGCTCTTCCTCGACCTGGACCGCTTCAAGAACATCAACGACTCCCTCGGCCACACCGTCGGCGACCAGGTGCTGTGCCAGGTGGGCGAGCGGCTGCTGACGGCGGTGCGGGCCAGCGACACGGTGAGCCGCCTGGGCGGCGACGAATTCGTGCTGCTGCTGCCCCAGCTGGAAAGCCCGGCCCAGGCCGCCAGCGTGGCGGAAAAGCTGCTGCACACCCTGGCCACGCCCCTGGCCATCGACGACTACGAACTGGCGGTGACGCCCAGCATCGGTATCGCCGTCTTCCCCGAGGATGGCGAGGACGGCGACACCCTGCTGAAGAACGCCGACGCCGCCATGTACGTGGCCAAGGAAAGCGGGCGCAACAACTACCAGTACTTCACCGCGGCCATGAACGCCCGGGTGTCCCAGCGGCTGCTGCTGGAAAACAACCTGCGCCAGGCCCTGGCGCGCCAGGAGCTGGCCCTGCACTACCAACCCCAGTACGACCTGCACAGCGGCACCCTGGTGGGCTGCGAGGCCCTGCTGCGCTGGCGGCAGCCGGAGCAGGGCCTGATCCCGCCGGACCGCTTCATCCCGGTGGCGGAGGAGACGGGCCTGATCCTGCCCATCGGCCAGTGGGTGCTGCGGGAAGCCTGCCGCCAGGCCCAGGCCTGGCAGGACGCGGGCCTGCCGCCCCTGGTGGTGGCGGTGAACATTTCCGCCGTGCAGTTCCGCCAGGCCAACCTGGCTGCCCTGGTGCAAGAAGCCCTGGCCGCCAGCGGCCTGTCGCCCTGTTGGCTGGAACTGGAGCTGACCGAATCCATGCTCATGGAAGACGGCGAGCGCCACACCCAGACCCTGGCCCAGCTCAAGGCCATGGGCATCCGCCTGGCCCTGGACGACTTCGGCACCGGCTATTCCAGCCTGGCCTACCTGAAGCGCTTCTCCCTGGACAAGCTGAAGATCGACCGCTCCTTCATCCGCGACCTGCCCCAGGACGCTGACGACGCCGCCATCACCACCGCCATCATCGGCATGGCCCGGGACCTGGGCCTGGAAACCCTGGCCGAAGGGGTGGAGACGGAACAGCAATGGTCCTTCCTCGCCGAGCGGGGCTGCGCCCAGATGCAGGGTTTCCTCCGGGCCCGGCCCATGCCGGCGGACGAGATCACCGCCCTCCTGGGCCGCCACGGCAGCGCCACGCCCGCGAACGGCTGAGGACGCCGCAGCGGCACCTGCCCCGGGAGGCAGGCAGGACGGACCTGGGCGCCGCCCCATGCCGGAAACGCCCGTCCCTTCTTGGTTTCAGGCAGGTCGTTGGTGGCGCGCCGCTTTCCGCGACGTCCCGCCATGGACGAAATCAAAGCCCCAAGCCGGGGCGTTTATGGGCGGATTGCGCGTAGAATGGCGGGTCCATTTTCAGACCCATCCCATTGCCCATGTGGTTCAAGAACCTGCAAATCTACCGTCTGCCCGCAGGCTGGAAACCCAGCCCCGAAGCCCTGGAAACCCAGCTGGGCCGCAACCGTTTCAACCCCTGCGGTCCCATGGACCCGCAAACCAAGGGCTGGCTGCCCCCCACCGACGAGCCCGCCCTGGCCCACGCCCAGGGCCCCTATCTGCTGCTCTCCCTGGCCGTTGAACACAAGCTTCTGCCCTCCTCCGTGGTCAACCAGACCGCCCAGGAACGGGCCGAGGAACTGGCCGTGCAGCAGGGCTATCCGGTGGGCCGCAAACAGCTCAAGGAACTGCGCGAACGGGTGCGCGACGAACTGATGCCCCGGGCCTTCACCCGCCGCCGCCGCACCAGCGTCTGGATCGACACCGCCGGCGGCTGGCTGGTGGTGGACGCTAGCAACGCCTCCAAGGCCGAGGAAGTGCTGGAGATGCTGGGCAAGTCCCTCGACGAATTCCCCCTCACCCGCCTCAACACCGCCATGTCCCCGGTGGCGGCCATGACCGACTGGCTGGCCGGCGGCGACGCCCCCGGCGCCTTCACCATCGACCGGGACTGCGAACTGAAATCCCCGGTGGAGGAAAAGGCCGCCGTGCGCTACGTGCGCCACACCCTGGAAGGGGACGACGTGCGCCAGCACATCGCCGCCGGCAAGCTGCCCACCCGCCTGGCCCTGACCTGGAACGACCGCATTTCCCTGATCCTCACCGAGAAGCTGGAAGTGAAGCGGGTCGCCTTCCTCGACGTGGTCAAGGAAGAGGCGGAAAAGCAGGCCGAGAACGCCGCCGAGCAGTTCGAGGCCGACCTGGCCCTGATGAGCGGCGAATTCTCCCGCCTGCTGCCGGCCATCGTGGAGGCCCTGGGCGGCGAGCAGCCCCTGCAATAAGTCATTGAATTCAACGGCCCCCTTGAAAAGGAGGGGGCCTGTCGGGTTAGAATCGCCCCCTATGACCAAATCCGAACTCGTTGCCGATCTGACGGGCAAGCTTCCCCATCTGACCACCCGGGATGTGGACTTTGCCGTCAATCTGATGCTCGACGCCATTGCCGAAGCGCTGACCCGGGGCGACCGGGTGGAAATCCGCGGTTTCGGCAGTTTCTCCCTCAACTACCGTCCGGCCCGCCAGGGCCGCAATCCCAAGACCGGTGAACAGGTGGAAGTCCCGGCCAAGCACGTGCCCCACTTCAAGGCCGGCAAGGAACTGCGGGAACGGGTCCAGGAAGCCGCCGAAGCGGCCGCCCGGGACCAGCGCCTGCGCCAGGCCGCCTGAACCCGCAGCCCCCCGCCACACCGATCCACACACCCATAACACTCGAGACAGACCATAAAAAAAGGGGCGGCCCACGGGCCGCCCCTTTTGCATGCTGCTAGCGCAACGTTCAGTCGCGCTCGCCGGTGAAGGCCATCAGCAGGTTCAGCAGGCTGACGAAGACGTTGTAGATGTCCAGGTACACCGACAGGGTGGCGACGATGTAGTTGGTCTCGCCGCCGGTGACGATGCGGCTGATGTCGTAGAGGATGTAGGCGGAGAAGAGCATCACCGCGGCAGCGGAGATGGTCAGGGCCAGGGCCGGGATCTGGAAGAAGATGTTGGCCACGGCAGCCAGCAGGATCACCACCATGCCGATGAAGAGGAACTTGCCCATGAAGGAAAAGTCCTTCTTCGTCACGGTGGCCACGGTGGCCAGGGTGAAGAAGATGGCACCGGTGCCGCCGGCCGCCATGGCGATCAGGGAACCGCCGTTGGAGAAGCCCAGGGCCACCTGCAGGATGCGGGACAGCATCAGGCCCATGAAGAAGGTAAAGCCCAGCAGCAGGACCACGCCCATGCCGCTGTTCTTGGTACGCTCGATGCCCCACATGAAGCCGAAGGCGATGCCGAGGAACAGCAGGAAGGAAATCATCGGGCTGCCGGCGAAGAAGGAGAAGCCCATCTGCACGCCGACCATGGCCCCGATGACGGTGGGGATCATGGAGAGGGCCAGCAACAGGTAAGTGTTGCGCAGCACCTTGTTCTGGGTGGCAAGGCCGGCCTGGGTGCCGGCACCGGTCATTTGATACTGGGGAAGCATGGAGTCCTCCAAAAGAACGAGTTGGTTTTTGTTAACGGCTAAGACTAACCGGGCCCCGGCAAAGTTGCAAACCTGGGAGCCCCCCTTACACACCGTTACAGAAAGGCATTCCGGGCGGTCACGCCGGCGCCGCCAAAAGGGCCGCCGGCCTGTGCTATGATGGCGCCCCACATCGCCCTCCGGCCCGCTGTCCTGCAGGCTCCCGGCGACTGCGGAGGCTTGGGTGAGTGGTTTAAACCAGCAGTCTTGAAAACTGCCGATGGGCAACCATCCGTGAGTTCGAATCTCACAGCCTCCGCCACTTTTTCCTCCCCCTGCCGTCACGATCCAGCAGCCCGCGCAAAAAGGGCTCGGACGACGTCATTGCATCAATCAAGCCGCGGTATCCCGCCAGACGCTCTGCCGACCAAGGCGGCCCCAAGCCGGCTCCAAATCTGCCCCGAATCCGCCCCAAATTTTCCCTGCCACCCCGCACACCGTGAAGGCGGGAACGACCTGACTCAGGGCGCGGAACGGACTGCCTGCAGGCCGGCGATGGCGCCGCTCCAGACGACGCTGCAGCGCCGCTCCGCCGCCTCTTCGCAATGGCGAACCGCCTGGCGCTGGGCCTCGTTGAGGTCGGCGAAACCGAAGGTGAGGAAGGAACGCCGGTCGCCGGCGTGATCCGGCTCGGAGCGGGCCAGGACATAGAAGCCGGCCTGGGTCACGGCCAGCGTCACCTGGCAGTTGGCGGCGCCGCAGTTGGCCAGGGCCCGCCTGCGGGCGTCCGGCAGGCCGGCGCTGCTGCGGGAGAAGGCAGCCTGCACCTGGTTCTCCGCCCGCACCACAGCCTTGGTGGTATCCAGCACGCAATCCCGACGGGGGGCCTGGCGGTTGCACAACTCCAGGGCCGCCAGATTGGCTTCCAGTTGGCTGTCGCGGGTGGCCCAGCCGCTGGCCTCGCCGCTGCCGGCCGCATAGGCGGAGGCGCCGGCCAGGGCCCCGGGGGAGGCCAGGAGAATCATCATTGCCGGCACCAGCCGGCTCGCCACGCTGCCTGTCACTGCCCATCTCCCAAGAGAAATCCGCACCGCTGCCAGCTTACCCGTTCACACCAACTCGGAACCAGAGGCCGCTCCGTACGCGCCTGCGCCGGGGCAAGCGGTGCAATGCGGAGCGCGCCAGTTCTAGCGAAAAAACCGTCGCCGCGTATCCGCTCCCGGCCACAGGGCGACGGTCCGGCGGGTCCGGGCTAGTCGCTGCTGCCGGAACGGGCGCCCTTCCTGCCGGCGGGGGCGGCGGTCTCGTTGCGCCGTTTGACGGCGCCGCTGAGGTCGTCCATCTGTTCCAGCCAGAGCAGGGTGTCCGCATAGGACATGAAGCGCTGCAGATAGTCCGGTGACACCTCCTGCATCAGTTGCAGGGCCCGCAGCACCAGCAGGTGGGAATTGAGGGGGCCGGCGTTTTCCGGCGCCTGGGCCAGGGCCTGGGCCAGCTGCTGCTCGGCGCTGAGGCGGGACCAGGTGCTGCGGAAATAGCGCAGGGACTTAAGTTCCCGGGCCGGGGAGACCGTACCCGAAGGGGCCTCGCCGGTGCCGGTCGCCACGGCCGGTGCGGCGACAGGAGTTGCCGGCGCCCCCTCGGGAGCCGCAGGCGGCGGTTCCGCCGCCCCTCCCTGCCCTGCCCCATCGCCCAGGCCGGCCATGTACGCCAGCAGGCCGGCCAGGGGGCCCGGCCCGGCGGGGGCATCCAGGGCCGCGATGCGGCGGGCAAGGCCGGCCAGGTCGCCGGCGGCGAACAGGGCCTGCAACTCGTCGGCTGCCTGAGGATGCCGCGCCGCGGCCCGGGCCAGGGCCTCGGCGGCGGACTGGCGGGCGGCGGCAAGACGCCGGCCGTAGGCGTCCATGGCTGCCTGCAGCCGGGAGGCCAGCCCTTCGGCAACGCCCCCCCGGTACGTCCGGCTGCGGCGGGCCAGGGCTTCCAGGTAGCGCAGGCCGACCGGGTCGAAGCCGGCAGCGCCCTGCTGCCGCAAGTCTTCCAGGGCCACGTGGCCGGCCGTGGAAGGCAACGGCACGGTGCCGGCCGGCGCGCCCGGGGCAGCCTCAGTCATGGGGCTTGCTGCCGCCATTGGTGGTCCTGGGCACCGGCGCCATTTCGACACGCCGGTTGCGGGCCCGGTTCTTGGCGTCCACATTGGGCGCCACCGGCTGCTCGGAGCCGAAGGCGGCGGCGAAAACGGCGGACGAGGGCACACCTTCGTCGATCAGGGCCCGGGTCACGGTCAGGGCGCGCTGGGCCGACAGCTCCCAGTTGTCGTCGAACTGGCGGTTGCTGCCCTTGACCGGCATGTCGTCGGTGAAGCCGCTGACCATGAGCATCTCTTCCCTCGCCCCCAGGTAGGCAGCCAGGGGCACGGCCAGGCTCTTCAGCACCTGCCGCCCCTCGGGCTGCAGCTGGTCGGAATTGAGGGAGAACAGCACGCTGCCGCTGATGCCGATGCGCCCGTTGTTGAGGGTCACCCGGCCCGAGGCCAGGGGAATGGCCAGGGCCTTTTCCAGGGCCATGCGCCGCTGTTCCTCGACCTGGCGCTTTTTCACCTCGGCCTCCAGGGTGCTGACCAGCTCCAGCTGGACGCCCAGCACCCCCACCAGGATCAGCACGAAGGCGCCCAGCAGACCGGCCATGAGATCGCCGAAGACGGCCCACACGGGGGCCGTCTGTTCGACGCTGGCGTCCACCTCCTCCATCAGCCCACCTCGCCGGCGACGGCGGCCGGCCGGGCGGAGAGGCCCTGCAGGTCATCGACGATGCGCTTCTGGGACATGATGCTGAGGTCGATGATTTCCCGGGCCTGGGCCACGTAGTAGGCCAGCTGCTCGTCGCTGCGGGCCATGCTCTTGTCGAGGGAGCCTTCGAGGCGCTGCAGGTTGGCCACCAGCTTGTCGTTGGATTCGGCGAAGCACTGCACGGCATGGCCGAAGGCCTCGCCGAGGCTGGCCACTTCCACGGCGCTGGTGGTCATCTGGGAGGCCACGTCGATCATCCGGGCCGACTCGCCCCCCACCTTGTCGGTGAATTCGGCGCCGACCCGCTCCAGCATGGCGGCGGAGGAGGAAACCAGGGCGTCGATGGCGCTGCGCTGTTCCACCGAGGCATGGTTGATGGCGTCGAGCAGGCCGTTGAGGGTTTCCATGAGACGGCGGCGCTCTTCCAGCAGTTCGTTGTCCCGCACCATGCTGCCGGAGAGTTGCTGGCGCAGTTCGCCGATGACCTCGGCGGCCACCCGGGGCGCCTCGGCGGCGGTCTGCATGAGCCGGGCGATTTCGTTGATGGTGTCGCTGGCGTGGGCCTGGGCGTTTTCGCCGATCTGCCGGGCGGTCTGCTCCAGGGTGGCGCAGATCTGCTGCTGCTGGGCCAGGGTCCGGGCCCCGGCTTGCTGCCACTCGCCCTGGAGGGAGGCGGCCATGGCCTGCAGGGACTGGGCCAGGGCCTGCTGCCGCTGGGCATCCTGGGCCGCCAGATCGGCCTGCAAACTGCGCAGTTCGCCGATCACCTGGGTCACCACCCGGGGCGTCTCCGCCGCGGCCTGCATTAGCCGGGCCACTTCGTCGATGGTGCGGCGGGCGTGTTCTTCCGCATTGGCGTTGAGGCTTTGGGCGCTGGCCTCCAGGGTCCGGCAGATCTGCTGCTGCTGTTCCAGGCTGCGTTCGCCCGCCTGACGCCATTCCTGCTGCAGGCTGGCGGCCATGCCTTCCAGGGACTGCTGCAGCGCCGCCTGGCGCTGGGCTTCCCGGGCCGCCAGATCGGCCTGTAGGCTGGCGTTGTCCGCATGGACGCCGGACAGCAGGGTCGCCGTTCCCTGCTCGAAGGCGGCTGCCAGGGCGGCCACCTGGGAGGTGACGCCGGCGGCCACCCGCTCGTGCAGGGAGGTGGTTTCCCGGGCGATGCCGGCCATGGTGGCTTCCACCACCGGCTGGATGGCGGCGCCGGCGGCCCGGGCGCTGTCGCTGAGGCTGGCCTTGAGGGAGGCATCGACGGACTGGGCCAGATTGCCATAGACCTCCCGCACGTCCCGGTGGAAGGCTTCCTGGCTGGCGGCCAGACGCTGGTGCAGTTCCAGACTGTGGCGCTCCATCTGGGCCATCATGGCCTGCAGCTTGTCGGCCACCTCGGGCAGGGACTGGGACTGGGCCTGCAGGGCCTTGAAGGTTTCCTGGCGCTGATGCACCAGGGAAAAACCGCGCAGGCTGGTGGCGATGCGACTGTCCAGCCCCTGGGCGGTGAGCAGGCGCTGGCGCCGGCACAGGGAGGAGATGAGGCCCAGCATGGCGGAGGCGGCAACGCCGGCGACGGAGGTGCCGAAGGCCAGGCCCAGGCCCTTCACCGGCGCCGCCAGGGAGGCGCGGATGGTCTGCAGGTCGGTAGTGCTCTCCAGGGCCAGGACGGCGCCGTTGAGGGTCACCACCATGCCGAGGAAAGTGCCGAGCATGCCGAGCATGACCAGGAGGCCCACCAGATAGGGCGTCACCGTGGGGCCGGGCAGGCCGGGCCGCTCACCCTCGATGCGCAGGCGCACGGCGCTCTGCAGGGAGGGATGGACCTGCACCAGCCAGTCCGCCAGGTGTTCCAGGTTTTCCGGAATGCGCTCCAGGGCCCGGGCCAGGCTCTCCGTGGCCTGGTGGAAGCGCAGCAGTTCCAGGGCGCCGGCGCAGTACACCACGCCAATGATCAGGGTCATGCTGAATGCCAGGGGATGGGAGGCCATATAGCCCACACCCACCCAGAAGACGGCGATCAGTCCCACCGCAAAGGCGGCCAAGCAGAAATTTCGGTTCATTGCGACTTGCTTACCTCATTGCCAAAAGCCTCCACCAGTCCCAGGACCGGTTGCAGGCGAATCTCCAGTTCCGCCAGCAGCACGCTCTGCAGATCCTTGCAGAACACCGCCAGCCAGCCTCCCGGCTGCATCCAGCGCGCCACCCCGTCGGCCTGGGAGGAAGCCTCCAGGGCCGAGGCGTAGGCGTCGCGCAATTGTTCGAAGCGTTTTTCCAGCAACAGGGGCACGTTGAGGAACAGGTTGCGCTCCCGTTCCGCCAGGGCCTTTTCCAGGACCCCGTCCAGGCCCGCCAGCTGGCGCAGGGATGGGGAGCCGCCCTTCAGCGCCTCCCGCACCTGGGCCCGCAGCTGCACCAGGGCCGCCTCCATCTCCCGTTGCTGGGCCAGGTAGTAACGCCGGTAGGGCAGGTACTTGCCGCCGCTTTCCAGGGTGGCACCGGCTTCCGGCACGGGCAGCTTGATGCGGGCCTTGCCGCCGCCCTCCTGGGTGATGGCATCGCGCAGGGCCGCCTGGGCCCGGGCCACCAGGGCAGCCACCTGGTCCGCCGCCCCCGCCGCCGTCCCCCCCGGTCCCTGGCGCAGGGAAGGATGGAGGGCGCCGGAAAGGGCGATGGCGTGGTTGAGGTCCAGCCACTGCCCCAGCCGTTCGGCGAAGGACGGCTTGCCACGGCTCTCCGCCCTGGCATCGCCCCGCTCCCCGGCGTTGAAATCGGCGAGCAGGCGCACGAGCCGTGAACTGTTGAAATTGGTACGCGACAAATACGTCTTCACTACGGCGATGGGTTGTACCAACGGATTGCCGGAAGCGGTGCCCGCCGGGGGCCCGGCCCTTCCTCGATCCACCAAGTTGCCGGCGGCGCCCCTAGGCCGCCAGGCGCCGGACAAGCCAGGCGCCGATGTCCGCCACCTCTTCCAGGCAGACGGAATGTTCCATGGGATAGAGGCACCATTCCGGCGCCAGACCCCATTGTTCCAGCCAGTCCCGGGCCTGCAGGCCCAGGGCCGGCGCCACCACGCCGTCGTCGCTGCCGTGGGCGGCGAACACCGGCAGTTCCCGGTTGGCCGGGCTCAGCTCCCGGCGCACCAGTTCCGGCGCCGGCAGGTAGGTGGACAGGGCGATCAGTCCGCCCAGGGGCTCGGCCTGGGTCAGGGCCGTGGAGTAGGCCACGGCGCCGCCCTGGGAAAAGCCGGCAAGGAAAATGCGCCGGCTGGGAATGCCTGCCGCCACCTGTTCGTCGATCAGCTGCCGCACCGTTTCCCGGGAGCGCTGGAGGCTGGCCTCATCCACCTCCCGGCTGCCCGGGGCCAGGGACAGGATGTCGTACCAGGCGCGCATCTCGTAACCGCCGTTGCAGGTGACGGGCATGTAGGGCGCGTGGGGAAAGATGAAGCGGCCGGGCAGCTCGGGCGGCAGCCCCAGTTCGGGGATGACGGGCACGAAATCGCTGCCGTCGGCACCCAGGCCGTGCAGCCAGATGAGGGCGAAGGTCGGCGCGGAACCGGTATCGATCTGGATCGGGGCGTCGTTCACGGGCACACGGCGGGAAAGAAAACGGGGACGCCGGGTCAGTCCCGGCGCACCGCGTCGGCCCAGCAGTTGGGCGTTTCGTAGAGGCGCACCTGCTGCAGGCGCAGATGGTTGCCGTAGCTGTCCTGATAGACCGCATCGAGAATGCGGAAAGCCGTTTCCGACAGGTTTTCCGCCGTGGGAATGCAGTCCAGCACCACGGTCTTGTGGTCCGGCAGGGTCTGCAGGAATTCCACCACCGCCTTGTCCCCGGCATAGACCAGGAAGGCGTGGTCCCACACGTCCACCACATGGGCCTTGGCCAGGGCCTTGACGTCGGAGAAGTCCATCACCATGCCGTTGGCCGGATCGCCGTCCTTGCTGATGATGTCGCCGGCCAGGGTGATTTCCAGGACGTAGCGGTGCCCGTGCAGATGGCGGCACTGGCTGCGGTGATCGGGAATGCGATGGCCGGCATCGAATTCCAGGCGGCGGGTGATTAGCATGCTGGGGAGGTGTTTTTGTAAGCCGCTGATTATATCATTGGCCACCAGCCCGCCCCGCCGCCGCTGCCGGGCGCCTCTCCGGCCCGGCCCCAGCCCCGCTCCGGCCATTCTTCAGCCACTGTCCGACCGCCCATGGAATCCCCTGCCCAGCCCCTCAGCGTCACCGACCATCGCCGCGACAGCGCCGGTCTGACCTACGTCTATCCGGTGGTATCGCGCCGGGCGGGCGGCGTTTCCGTCGGCATCAACCTCAATCCCAACAACGCCTGCAACTGGGCCTGCGTCTATTGCCAGGTGCCGGATCTCACCCGGGGCGGCCCACCGCCCATCGACCTGGCCCAGCTGGAGCGGGAACTGGACGCCATGCTGACGGACCTCCTGCGGGGCGATTTCATGCTGCGGGCCGTGCCGCCGGAAGCGCGCCGGCTCATGGACATCGCCTTTTCCGGCAACGGCGAACCCACCAGCGCCCCCGAATTCCCGGCGGCGGTGGAAGCAGTGCGGCGCCAGGTCGAACGGCACCAGCTGCAGGGCCGCATCGCCCTGCGCCTGATCACCAACGGCAGCCTGCTGCACCGGCCCGAGGTCCAGGCCGGCATCGGCCGCCTGGGCGAAGCCGGCGGCGAGGTCTGGTTCAAGGTGGACCGGGCCACGGTGCCGGGCATGGAGGAGGTCAACGGTACCCGGGGCGATCCGGGCAAGGTCCTGGCCAATCTGCGCCGCTGCGGCGAACTGGCCCCCACCTGGGTCCAGACCTGCCTCTTCCGCCGCGACGGCGCCGCACCAGCGGAGGCCGAGCTGACGGCCTACCTGGAACTGCTGGCCCAGGCCGGGGAACGGCTGCGCGGGGTCCATCTCTACGGTCTGGCCCGCCCGTCCCTGCAACCCGGGGCCAAGCGTCTCGAGCGCCTCAGCCCGGCGGAACTGGAGGCGGTGGCCGTGCGTATCCGCGCCCTGGGCCTGCCGGTCACGGTCAGCCCCTGAAAAACGGCACGGCAGACCCCAAAAGAAAAAGCCCCTGCAAGCAGGGGCTTTTTTTACAGCAGGGGACCGATATGAATCAGGCGGCCTTCTTCTGCTTGGCCTTGGCGGCCTTCTTCAGGTTCTTCAGGGTTTCGGGTTCGAAAGCCTTCAGGTACTCGACCACTTCGATGTCCTCGCGCTTGATGCGCTGGATGTCCACCTGCTCCACGTGCACCAGGCGCAGCAGTTCGCGCACGGGCTTGGGCATGTTGCGGCCGCTCTCGTAGCGGGAACCGCCGCTCTGGGTGACGCCGATCTTGGACCAGAATTGCTGCTGGTTCAGGCCCAGCTTGCGGCGGATTTCGCGGGGGTCGATCTTTTCAACCAGTTTGACATTGCTCATGGTGTGTTCCTCTCGAATATTGGGGTGTCAATCTGCTCTGGCAGAGCCGTTTCGGCGCCAAACCGCTTGCCGAAGGCCATGTTCTGGGACACCCAAAACATATCACCAAAGTCATAGTACGTAAGTATAGGCCATTCACATATATTTGCAAGTGGCATGAATCAAAAAATCACTAAGGGATTTCACTTAGTTGGCCTAACCGAACACCCTACTGTTAGGCACGCGGTTCAGATAGAATCACGGGTTTTCTTACTCCGCTCAATTGGATAACGAATGGCGCTGATAGTTCAGAAGTACGGCGGCACGTCGGTGGGCTCGACGGAGCGCATCAAGAATGTGGCCAAGCGCGTGGCCCGCTGGAAGGCAATGGGCCACGATGTGGTGGTGGTGCCCTCGGCCATGTCCGGCGAAACCAATCGCCTGATCGGCCTGGCCAAGGAAATCTCCGCCACCCCATCCCCCCGGGAACTGGATGTGATCGCCTCCACCGGCGAACAGGTGACCATCGGCCTGCTGGCCATGGCCATCCAGGAAGAAGGCCTCAAGGCCAAGAGCTACACCGGCTCCCAGGTGCGCGTGCTGACCGACAGCACCTTCACCAAGGCCCGCATCCTGCAGATCGACGACGAGCGCATGCGCAAGGACCTGGCCGAAGGCAACGTGGTCGTGGTCGCCGGTTTCCAGGGCGCCGATGAGAACGGCAACATCACCACCCTGGGCCGCGGCGGCTCCGATACTTCCGCCGTCGCCCTGGCCGCCGCCCTCAAGGCCGACGAATGCCAGATCTATACCGACGTGGACGGCGTGTACACCACCGACCCCCGCGTCGTGCCGGAAGCCCGCAAGCTGGACACCATCACCTTCGAGGAAATGCTGGAAATGGCCAGCCTCGGCTCCAAGGTGCTGCAGATCCGCTCCGTCGAGTTCGCCGGCAAGTACAAGGTAAAACTGCGCGTCCTCTCCAGCTTCCAGGATGAAGGGGAAGGTACGCTGATCACTGTTGAGGATGACAAGAACATGGAACAACCGATCATTTCCGGCATCGCCTTCAATCGCGACGAAGCCAAGCTGACCGTGCTGGGCGTGCCTGACCGTCCCGGCATCGCCTACCAGATCCTCGGCCCCATCGCCGACGCCAACATCGACGTGGACATGATCATCCAGAACGTCGGCGTGGACGGCACCACCGATTTCTCCTTCACCGTCAATCGCAGCGAATACACCAAGGCCATGGCCGTGCTGGAGCAGGTCAAGCAGCACGTCGGCGCCCGCGAGATCGTCGGCGACAACAAGACCTGCAAGGTTTCCGCTGTCGGCGTCGGCATGCGCTCCCACCCGGGCGTGGCCAGCCAGATGTTCCGCACCCTGGCCGAGGAAGGCATCAACATCCAGATGATCTCCACCTCCGAGATCAAGATTTCCGTCGTCATCGACGAAAAATATCTGGAACTGGCCGTGCGCATCCTGCACAAGACCTTCGGTCTGGACCAGGCGTAAACGGCGCCGCGCAGTTATTTGCAGCCCCGGCTGCAAAGTAGTTTGACCCGGGCCGGCTAACCCGTTAATATGCCGGCCTTCCGGAGACGTGGCCGAGAGGTCGAAGGCACTCCCCTGCTAAGGGAGCATACGGGCTAAAACTCGTATCGAGGGTTCGAATCCCTCCGTCTCCGCCAGCCTTTCCTGCAGTAAAAAAGGCTTGGCAAACGAAGCGTGTTTTTATACAATCTCGCTTCTTTGCGGAAAGCAGCAAAGAAAGTAGTAAAAAGTTGCAAGACAGCGCGCCCGTAGCTCAGCTGGATAGAGTACTTGGCTACGAACCAAGGGGTCGGGCGTTCGAATCGCTCCGGGCGCGCCATCAAGCATTCAGGCCAATCTTAGGATTGGCCTTTTGCTTTTTCAGGCCCCGTTTTCCCCTTCTCCCCCCTTCCCGCCGAAGCTGAAAAAAATCGCCCGGAACCCCTGGCGTTTTTGTTCCGAATCCGTATAATGCGCACCTTCTGTTGCGCGCCCGTAGCTCAGCTGGATAGAGTACTTGGCTACGAACCAAGGGGTCGGGCGTTCGAATCGCTCCGGGCGCGCCATTCAGATAAGCAGGAAAGCCAAGGGTTCAGACGTCAGCGCGTCTGGGCCCTTTTGCTTTTCCGGGTACCCCCGGCGCCACTTCTGCACCACCGGCGGTGCCCTCACCACCCTGCCCGGCGGAGCGGGCTTCGCTGCCGCAGCCAAGCCGCCGACGGCGGCGATCACAGGCCCTCCCGCACCACCGTCGTCAGGCGAAATATTTCCTTACAAAGTGCTCCTGCAGGGCGGCGCCAGGCTCCGTATACTTCACCCCGCCAGGTAGCCAGGATTTCCGCCATCCCAGCCCCCCAGCCCATAACAAGACTCGGCCGATACATCGGCCTTCACTTTCCCCATCGAGAGTCCTGCCGCCATGGTGCTGTCACCTAACGCCCTGCCCTTGCCCCGCCTGCGCCCCCTCCTGCCGCTCCTGCTCACCGCCCTGCCGCTGGCCGCCGCAGCTGCGGAAGCAGAGCCCCCCACAACCAAACCCGCCAGCAGCCAGAAGGATGGCCGCACCCTGGGGGAAATCGTGGTTTCCTCCACCCGCCTCGACGACACCGAGCAACGCCGTTTCGCCACGGCCGCCAAGATGGTTTTCGGCCGGGAGGAACTGGACCGCTACGGCGACTCGTCCGTGGGCGACGTCCTGAAGCGTCTGCCGGGCGTCACCATGTCCGGCACCCCGGGCCGGGGCGGCGACATCCGCATGCGGGGTCTGGGCAACGGCTACACCATGATCCTGCTCAACGGCGAGCCCGCGCCCCGGGGCTTTTCCCTGGACAGCATCCCGCCCGAACAGGTGGAGCGCATCGAGGTGATGCGGGCCCCGGTGGCGGAGCACAGCGCCCGGGCCATCGCCGGCACCATCAACATCGTCCTGCGGGAGGACTTCGCCCGCAAGCAGAACGACTTCCGTCCCAGCCTCAACCTGGAGAACGGCCGCCTGCAACCCTCCGTCTCCCTGCAGCGCAGCGACGCCATCGGCAACTTCGGCTACAACCTCAATGCCAACCTGATGCACCGGGACCAGGACAGCGAAGTGGCCACCACCACCAGCGCCCGCAACCTGGTCACCGGCATCCCCATCCTGCAGCGCCTGGAGGAAAGCCGCAGCCATACCGTGGCCGACGGACTGCACCTCTCCTCCCGCCTCAACTGGAAGCTGGACGGCGGCGACAGCCTGAGCCTCAATCCCTTCCTGGCCAAGAACCAGAGCGCCACCACCGGCAACACCCAACTCACCCAGAGCGTCGGTGCGGCCCCCTATGCCAATGCCAGCTGGCGCACCGAGAACGAGAGCACCATGCTGCGCCTCATGGGCAACTGGAAGCATCGCCTGGACGGCGGCAGCAAGCTCGACATCCGCTTCAACGGCGGCCTGGCCAACAGCGACAGCACCACCGACCGGCGCGAATACGATGCCGGCGGCGCCGTGGCCCACACCCACTGGAACAGCACCAGCATCCGCGACAGCAGCTTCAGCACCGCCGGCAAGCTCTCCCATCCCCTCAACCGGGAGCACAACCTGGCCTTCGGCTGGGAACTGGAACGGGGCCAGCGCAAGGAGAGCGCCACCACCGTGCAGGACGGCGCCCTGCAACTGGCCCAGTTCGGCAGTGATCTGCAGGCCAGCACCAGCCGCCTGGCGGCCTTCGGCCAGGACGAGTGGGAAGTCTCGCCCCTGTGGTCCCTCTACGGCGGCCTGCGCTGGGAAACCATCCGCACCCGCAGCGAGTGGGCCGCCGGCTCCGCCAGCAACGACAGCAGTGTGGTCAGCCCCCTCTTCCACAGCGTCTGGCGTTTCACCGAGGAGAGCAAGGACCAGATCCGCCTGGGCCTGACCCGCAGCTACAAGGCGCCGACCCTGAACCAGCTGGTGCCCCGGCCCAGCCTCTCCAGCACCTATCCCACCAGCGGCGCCAACACGGTGGACAAGGCGGACAGCGCCGGCAACCCCAACCTCAAGCCGGAACTGGCCTGGGGCCTGGACCTGGCCTTCGAGCATTATCTGGCGGAAGGCGGCATCCTCAGCGCCAGCCTGTTCCAGCGCAACATCGACAACCTCATCCGCAACGTCACCTCTCTGCAGAGCGTCAGCTGGTCCCCGGTGCAGCGCTGGGTCACCACGCCCCAGAACATCGGCAGCGCTACCACCCGGGGCATCGAGCTGGAAGCCAAGTTCCGCCTGCCGGAACTGCTGGCCGAGGCCCCGCCCGTGGACATCCGGGCCAACCTCAGCCGCTTCTGGTCCGAGGTGGAGGGCATCGTCGGCCCCAACAACCGGCTCGACCAGCAACCCACCTACAGTGCCAACCTGGGGGCCGACTACCGCCTGCGCAGCCTGCCCCTCACCATCGGCGGCAACCTCAACTGGACCCCCGCCTACACCGTGCAGCAGAGCAACACCCAGACCTACACCCAGCAGCTGAAGCGGGTTTACGACGTCTATGCCCTGTGGCAGGTGCAGCCGGACACCCGCATCCGCTTTTCCGCAGCCAACCTGCTGCAGGCGGATTACGACACCGGCGCCACCTACCTGAGCGGCAGCACGGAGCAGTCGGTGCAGAGCAGCACCCGCACCTACCGCATCTTCTCGGCGCGGCTGGAGATCAAGTTCTGACGCGGCCCGCAGCC
Source organism: Azospira sp. I09 (assembly GCF_009177135.1). Lineage (NCBI taxonomy): Bacteria > Pseudomonadati > Pseudomonadota > Betaproteobacteria > Rhodocyclales > Rhodocyclaceae > Azospira > Azospira sp. I09. The sequence goes on from NZ_AP021844.1 coordinate 1,225,333, forward strand.
CGGCGATCGACCTAAGTCATTGATCGTATTGGCCAAGCGGGAAGCCTTGGGACTGCCGGCAAGGGCCGGGGTCCGCTTCCCGCCGCCGGCACGGTGCCTCCGCCCCCGTTTTTTTGCACCAGATCGGGGCAGGAAAAATCCATCCCGCAGTCATCCCAATCCGGGGGAAAGCCCCATCCCTGCTGAATTTCCAGCAAATCAGGCTAGGCAGCTTCGTCCCGTTATGCCAGAATCCCTGCCGAGCGCGGAATCCCGCGTCACCTTCGAAACCAAGGAGATTTCTGAATGAACAAGAGCGATCTGATTGACGCTATGGCGGCTGGTGCCGACCTGAGCAAAGCTGCTGCCGGCCGTGCCCTGGACGCAGCCATCGAAGCCATCACCAAGGCCGTCGCCACCGGCGACAGCGTGACCCTGGTCGGTTTCGGTTCCTTCAAGGCCGTCAAGCGCGCTGCCCGTACCGGCAAGAACCCCAAGACCGGTGCCACCATCCAGATCCCGGCTTCCACCAGCCCCAAGTTCTCCGCCGGCGCCGCCTTCAAGGCTGCCGTCGCTCCCAAGAAGAAGTAATCCTTCTTCTCCGGAAAGAAAAGGCCGCCCAAGGGCGGCCTTTTTGTTTGGCCGAGGCCGGCAGCGACGGCCTCTGGCCTGCCCCTACTGCAGGCTGAAGTCCACGCGCCCGCCCACCGGCGCCCCCTTGGGTGCTTCGCCGCCCACCTTGGGCGACAGCAGGAACAGGCGCTCGGCCGCAATGCCGCCCTTCTCCACCAGCCAGGTTTGCACCGCCGTGCCGCGACGCTGGGCCAGCTGGCGCATCTCCTCTTCTTCGGCGGGGATGTTGGCAATCATCAGGGCTTCCATCTCCGCCACCGGCAGGCTCTTGGTGAGGCCGATGAAATTGCGCGGCTTCTTGAAAGATTCCTCCTTGTAGGCCTTTTCCAGGTAGCGCGGATATTCCTCGGCGCTCACCGTAACCGCGGCGATGCTGCCGGAGGCCTTGCCGCCCTTGGCCTGCTCGGCCAGCTTCTGGGCCCGCACCTTGCGCTCCAGGATGGCGCGCTTGAGGCCTTCCTGCTCCGCCGCCGGATCGGCCGTGCCGGTGATTTCCAGTTCCAGGGCCGGACGTTCGCGCAGGGCCTTGGCGATGGTTTCCAGGCGCTTTTCCACCTCCGGGGTGATGCGGGCATGGCCGGCATCGAAAGCCACGTAGGACAGTTCCTCACCGCCGCCGAAGAGGGAGGACAGCAGGGTGAAGGGCGAAGTCACCGCCTTGGTCGCCAGGTTGAGGATCATCTTGCCGACGATGCCGCCGATGGAAAACTGGGGATCGTTGAGGGAGCCCTGCACCGGCAGGTTGAGGTCGATCTCGCCCCGGGAGTTTTTCAGCAGCGCCACCACCAGGCCGATGGGAATGCCCAGGGCGTTGGGACTTTCCACCTTGTCACCGAAGGTCAGCTGGTCGATGAAGATCTTGTTCTGGGCCTGCAGCTCGCCCTTCTCCACCTTGTACTGCACATCCACCGAGAGCTTGCCCTTCTCGATGGTGTAGCCCAGGTAACGGCCCGAATAGGGTGTGAAGGAGGACATCTCGATGCCCCGGGCCTTGGCCTGCACATCCAGGGCGATGGGCGAGCCCAGGGGATCGATCTTGCCGGAGATATCCAGGGGTGCGGTGCGGTCCACCTTGCCCCGGATCAGCAGCTCCGCCGGCTTGCCCGCCGCCAGGGTGCCGATGCGGCCCGACAGGTCGGTCAGGTTGGCGCTGTAGTTGGGCTTGATGAAACGGTCGGTGAAGTTGATGTTGCCACCGGCCAGCGCCACCTTGCCGATGCGGATCTGGGGCGCCGGCCCGGCGGGCTTGGCCGGGGCAGCGACGGGGGCAGGAGCTGCAGCCGGCGTCGCCGGCACGGCGGCGGCGGAAGCGGCAGGCGCAGCGGCGGCCGGCTTGGCGCCTTCGTCCTGGCGCACGATGTCCTGCAGGTTGAGGCGGCCTTCGGGCGACAGGATGGCCCGGGCGTAGAAGCTGGTGATGGCGATCTCGCCCACGGCAAAGCGGGGCGGCACGCTGCCGGCCTCGACCCCGGTCAGGCGCAGGCTGCGCCAGCGCAACAGGTCGGTGGCGTTGAGCTTGTCCAGCACGTTGAAGTCGGTGAGATTGACGTCGCCGTCAAAGGCCACGCCGGGAGCGGCTCCAGCGGCCCCAGCCGCCACCTTAAGCTTGCCCTTCACCGTCAGGTCGCCCTTGGTCAGCAGGGCGTTCAGCTGCTCCGCCGCCAGGCCCTGCAGGGCCACCAGATTGACCTGTTCCAGATCCAGCTGCAGATCGGCGGCCAGGGGCGCGAGGGCGGCCGCCCCCTCCACCTTGAAGCGTCCCTGTTCGTTGATGCGGGCCTCGATGCCGATCTGGCTGCGACTGCCGGCGGCGGAGGAAAGGCCGGCCACATGGAGGTCCAGGCCGTCCACGCTGAGGGGCGGCACCTTCTCCAGATTGTCGTCCGTATAGCGCAGCTTGCCGCCACCGACCCGCAGCTGGGCCACCTGCCAGCCCCAGGGCGCCGGCGCCTTGGCGACCCCGGCCGTACCACCTGCCTTGGCCGGGACTTTGGCGGGAGCCGCCTTGGCCGGGGCCGCCGGCGTAGGCGCCAGGGCAGCCAGGGACTGCAGCAGATCCACCTCGCCGCCCTTGAGGCGATGTACCCCGGCCTGGGGATTTTCCAGGGTGATGCCGGCCACCTTGGCCTGACGGCTGACCAGATTGACCGACACCCCATCCAGGGTCAGGGCGGAAAAGCCGAGGAAGGGCTGCTTCTCGCCGTCCCGGGAGAAGGCCAGATCCCGCACGGCCAGCTTCAGGTCCACGCCCTTGGCATCGTCCAGGGTGGCCCGCTGGATGCCCAGCTGGATGGCTCCCACCTGCAGCCCCACCTTGTTACCCTTGGCAGCGACACCCTTGATGCCCAGGTCGCCGCTGACGCCGACGCTGGGGGCCTGGCCCTCGGCCTGGCTGAAGGTCACCGCCAGATCGCCTTCCAGCTTGGCGGCCGTGACGGTCAGGGGAATGTTGGCGGGAATGTAGGCATCCACCCCGGCCAGGTCGAAGTCCCGGATTTCCACATCCACCACCGCATCCTTGCCCGGGGCGAAGGGACGCAGCTTGCCGCCGAGGGACAGGGGCGCGCCGTTGAGTTTGGCGGCGAAATGGGGTTCGACGAAGGATTCCACGGTGCCCGGCGTGTTGGCCAGGAAAGGAATGCCCAGGGCCAGGTCGGTGATGTGGTGGCTGACCTTCACCGGCCGGTCGTCGAAGTCGATGCGGCCGCCCTCGACGGCGATGTTGGCCACGGAGAATTTCGGCGGCGGCCCCTCGGAGGGCTTTTCCGTCCATTTCTCGATCAGGTCCGAGATGTTGTAGCGGTTGCCCTCCTCCCGCACCAGGTGCACATAGGGCCCCACCAGCTTGACTTCGCTCACCACCGGGATGCCCCGGGCCAGGCTCATGGAGGAGATATTCACGTGCAGGCTGTCGAAGCCCAGCAGACGCTGTTCCGCCGGCACGCTGGCATCGGCGCCGCGCTGCCCCACGGCAAAGCCGCTGATGGTGGCCGACAGGGTGTAGGGGGAAACCTGGATGCGCTCGATGCGCACCGGCCGCTCGAATTCCTCGGCCAGCAGGGATTCCAGCTTGACCTTGGCGAAGCCCGGCAGCCAGAAATAGCCGAGGAGGCCGAACAGCACCAGGAAGATGCCCAGGCCCCAGGCGCCCTGGCGCACCCGCCGGTGGCGGGCGAAGGCTTGCAGGCGGGGTTGCAGGTGTTGCAGGCCGGCCTGGAGCCGGGTGGAGAGATCGTTGTTCTGTCGGGGTGCGGAGGCAGTCATGGCAATGCTCTTTTCTTATGGTGTGACGCCAGTTTATTACGACGAATGGGAAATCCGGTACGACCTTGGTCACGTCCGGGAACTGCCCGGCCAAATTCCCGACTAATTTACTAGGAAATAAACCAGCTCAAGGGAGGCCGTCCATGGACGCCGGCGACAAGTATTCGGTGGAACGCATCACCTGGTTCAAACGCTGGACGGACAAGCTCTTCTCCTTCCGTCTGACCCGCCAGCCGTCCTTCCGTTTCGTCCCCGGCCAGTTCGTGCGCCTCGGCCTGCCCCTCACCACAGCCCCCGACAGCTCCCTGGCCTGGCGCCCCTACTCCATGGTTTCCGCCGCCTACGACGAGCATCTGGAGTTCTATTCCATCGCCGTGCCCGACGGCGAATTCACCTCCCGCCTGGCCCGCCTCGGGGTCGGCGACCGGGTGGCGGTGGACCGCCAGGCCTGGGGCCACCTGACCACGGACCGTTTCCAGGGCGGCCGGGACCTGTGGCTGCTGGCCACCGGCACCGGCCTGGCGCCCTTCCTCTCCATCCTCAACGACCCGGCGGTGTGGCAGCAGTACCAGCACATCGCCCTGGTGCACAGCGTGCGCGACGGCGCCGAACTGACCTACCGGGACTGGCTCGCCGCCCTGCCCGGCCACCCCCTGGTGGGAGAGCTGGCCGGCCGCCTGCGCTACCAGCCGGTGGTAACCCGGGATGGGACTGCCCCGCCCGGCACCCTGAGCCGGCGCATCCCGGCCCTGCTGGCCGACGGCAGCCTGGAAGCGGCCCTCGGCCTGGAGATCGACCCGGCCCACAGCCGCCTCATGGTGTGCGGCAATCCGGCTATGGTGGAGGACACCCGCCTGGCCCTGGAGGCCAAGGACTGCCGTCTCTCCAAGCGGGGCCAGCCGGGTCAAGTGGCCCTGGAAAATTCCTTCTAGGCGGTCATGCCGTCGTCACGGCGGCTATGGCACACTGAACGGCAGCCCTTTGCCCAAGGAGACTTCCATGCAGGTCGGCGTACCCAAGGAAATCAAGGTCCACGAATACCGGGTCGGCCTGGTGCCGGCCACCGTCCGCGAACTCACCGCCCGGGGCCATCAGGTGCTGGTGGAACAGGGGGCCGGCCAGGGTGTCGGCTACGACGACGGCGCCTATGCCGCCGCCGGTGCCACCATCGTGCCCGATGCGGCTTCTGCCTGGCGTGCCGATCTGGTGGTCAAGGTGAAGGAGCCCCAGCCGGCCGAATTCCCCTACCTGCGCCCGGAACTGACCCTCTTCACCTACCTGCACCTGGCCCCGGACCCGCGCCAGGCCCAGGCCCTGGTGGATTCCGGCTGCACCGCCCTGGCCTACGAGACGGTCACCGACGCCGTCGGCGGCCTGCCCCTGCTGGCGCCCATGTCGGCGGTAGCCGGGCGCATGGCGGTACAGGTCGGCGCCCACTGGCTGGAAAAGGCCCAGGGCGGCCGCGGCGTGCTGCTCGGCGGCGTGCCCGGGGTACCGGCGGCCCACGTGGTGGTGCTCGGTGCCGGCGTCGTCGGCAGCCACGCCACCCGCGTCGCCGTGGGCCTGGGGGCCGAAGTGACGGTGCTGGACCTGTCCCTGTCCAAGCTGGAGGCCCTGGACCGGGAGTACCCGGGCCGGGTGCGCACCGTCGCCGCCACCCGGGAGACCATCGAAGCCTACGCCGTTCGCGCCGACCTCCTGGTGGGCGCCGTGCTGGTGCCCGGCGCCGCCGCGCCGCGTCTGGTGGACCGGGACCTGGTCGGCAAGATGAAGGCCGGCAGCGTCATCGTGGACGTGGCCATCGACCAGGGCGGCTGCGTCGAGACTTCCCGCCCCACCACCCATGCGGACCCCACCTACGTCGTGGACGGGGTCATCCACTACGGCGTCGCCAACATGCCCGGCGCCGTGCCCCGTACCTCGGCCCAGGCCCTCAACAACGCCACCCGGCCCTTCGTCCTGGCCCTGGCCGACAAGGGCTGGCGGCAGGCCACGACAGACGATCCCCACCTGGCCGCCGGCCTCAACGTCAACGCCGGCCGCATCGTGCACGGGGCGGTGGCCGCCGCCCTGCAGGGCAATCCGGGTTGAGCCCGGCCCTCACCAAGGGGCTATGACCCTGGTCATAGCCCCGGGGAACTAGCCCTTGATCCGCCCCCTCGAAAAGGAGAAAGTCAAATCCATCAACTCCGGTGCGATGCAAGCCATCCGAACCGGCGGATCACTCCCCGAGCTGTAGCGTGCGGCGGCGCCCCCGGCCCCGCATACCGGGCCCCTGGAGGTAGCGGCATGAGCAGTCCAACCGAGGCAGGCAGCGCCACATCCCGGACGCCCCGGGAGCACTCCTTTGCCCCCCCTGATTTCCAGGCCCTCTTCGAATGCATCCCCACCCCCTGCCTGGCCCTGGACCCGGAACTGCGGGTCATCGCCGTCAGCAGCGCCTATACCGAGGCCACCTTGACCCGGCGGGAGGACATGCTGGGCCGGGACATGTTCGACATCTTCCCGGACAACCCGGACGATCCTGCCGCCGACGGCGTGCACAACCTGCGGGCCTCCCTGGAACGGGTGCTGCAGACGGGGCAGCCCGACCTGATGCCGGTGCAGAAATACGATATCCGGCGCCCGCCGGAACAGGGCGGCGGCTTCGAGGTGCGTTACTGGACGCCCATCAACACCCCGGTGCTCGATGCCGAGGGACGGCTGCGCTACATCATCCACAAGGCCGAGGACGTCACCGAGTTCGTCATGCTGCGGGAACAGAAGCTGGAGCAGAGCCGCATCACCGACTCCCTCCGGCAGCAGGCGGAAAAGATGGAGGCGGACATCTACGCCCGCTCCAAGACCATCGCCGAAAACAACCTGCGCCTGCACCAGGCCAACGCCGAGCTGGCCCGGCTCTACGAGAAGACCCGGGAACTGGATGAACTGAAGACCCAGTTCTTCGCCAACATCAGCCACGAACTGCGCACCCCCCTGACCCTGATCCTGGGCCCCGTCGGCAAGCACCTGGCCGACCCGGACCTGGCGCCCGCCCTGCGGCGGGACCTGGAGGTGGTGGAACGCAACGCCCGCATGCTCTACCGGCACGTCAACGACCTGCTGGACGTGGCCAAGCTGGAAGCCGGGCGCATGGTCATGCACTACACGGAGGGCGACCTGGCGCACCTGACACGGGTCATCGCCTCCCACTTCGATTCCCTGGCCGAAGGCCGCCGCGTCCGCTACGTCGTGACCACGCCGCCGGACCTGACGGCCCAGGTGGATGCGGAAAAGTACCAACGCATCCTGCTCAACCTTCTTTCCAACGCCTTCAAGTTCGCCGGCGACGGCGGCGCCATCCAGCTGCGCCTGACGGCGGCCGGCGGGCAGGCCCGGATCGAGGTGGAGGACAACGGCCCGGGCATTCCCGAAGCCATGCGGGAGCAGGTATTCGAGCCCTTCCGCCAGGTGGAGGGCGGCAGCAGCCGCCACCACGGCGGCACCGGTCTGGGCCTAGCCATCGTGCGGGAACTGGCCCAGCTCCATGGCGGCAGCGTCCGTATTGATGCCGCCCCCTCCGGCGGCGCCCTGTTCATCCTGGAACTGCCCCTGCTGGCGCCCCCCGGCACCCAGTTGCAGGCCCAGGGCGAAGCCCTTCCCGGCGACCTCAGCCGCCAGGCCCTGGAAGAACTGCAGCCGCCCCCCGCATCACCGGAACACCGCCAGGGCCGGGCAGATGCGGCCCTGCCCCTAGTGCTGGTGGTGGAAGACAACCCGGACATGAACGCCTTCATCTGCGAGGCCCTGGGCCGGCACTACCGCGTCGCCTCCGCCCGGGACGGCCAGGAAGGCCTGGAAATGGCCTGTCGCCAGACGCCGGACCTGATCGTCAGCGACGTCATGATGCCCCGCCTCAGCGGCGACCGCATGGTCCAGGCCCTGCGCCAGGAGCCGGCCCTGGCCGGGGTGCCGGTGGTGATCCTGACCGCCAAGGCCGACGAGGACCTGCGCATCCGCCTGTTGCAGGACAGCGTGCAGGACTTCCTCAACAAGCCCTTCTCGGTGGAGGAACTGCTGGCCCGGGTGGGCAGCCTCCTCGCCGAACGGCTGCAGGCGGCGGACCTGCTGCGGCAGAGCGAAAAGCGCTTCCGCGCCACCTTTTCCCAGGCCGCCGTGGGCATGGCCCATGTGGCGCCGGACGGGCGCTGGCTGCTGGTGAACCAGCGCCTCTGCGACATTATCGGCTACGCCCGGGAAGAACTGCTGGGCCGCACCTTCCAGGAAATCACCCACCCGGACGACCTCTACAGCGACCTGGAGCAGATGCATCGGCTGCTGGCCGGCGAGATCGACAGCTACGCCATGGAAAAGCGCTACCGTCACCGGGACGGCCACCTGGTGTGGATCAACCTCACCGTCTCCCTGGTGCGGGCGGCGGACGGCAGCCCGGAGTACTTCATCGCCGCCGTGGAGGACATCCAGCGGCGCAAGGAGGCGGAAGGGGAAATCCACCGTCTCAACGCCGACCTGGAGCGGCGGGTGGAAGAGCGCACCGCCGAGCTGCGGGCCGCCAACCGGGAACTGGACAGCTTTGCCCACGCCGTTTCCCACGACCTGCGGGCGCCCCTGCGGGCCATCACCGGCTTCAGCCGGGCCATCATCGAGGACTACGGCACCGCCCTGCCGGCGGAGGCCCGGGAATTCCTCGACCACATCATCGCCTCGGGCCAGCAGATGGGCGCCCTGATCGAGGGTCTGCTGACCCTCTCCCGCAGCAGCCGGGAAGAACTGCGGCGGGACGACATCGACCTCTCCGCCCTGGCCCGGCGCATCCTGGAGGAACTGGCGCGCAGCGAGCCCGGGCACCGGGTGGCCTGGCAGGTGGAAGACGGCCTGGTCGCCCGGGGCGACATCCGCATGATCGAGGTGGTGCTGCGCAACCTGCTGGGCAACGCCTGGAAATACACGGCCCGCACTGCGGCACCCCTGATCCGGGTGCATGCCCGGCGCCAGGAAAAGCAGATCCAGTTCTGTATCGCGGACAACGGCGCCGGCTTCGACATGGCCCAGGTGGGCAAGCTGTTCCAGCCTTTCCAGCGGCTGCACCGGCAGGACGAATTCCCCGGCATCGGCATCGGCCTGGCCACGGTGCAGCGGGTGGTGCATCGCCACGGCGGCAGCATCGAGGCCAGGGGCGAAGCCGGCCACAGCGCCAGCTTCTGCTTCACCCTGCCCCTGCCGGAAAACGAACCGGCCCCGCCAGCCCCGTCGACTCCAGCGGCCCCCGGCTAAGGCGCCGGCACGGCGGCTCAGCGGCCGGAGAGGGCGTGGCCCAGCATGGGGCCCATGCCCGCCATCACGGTCTGGTTGGCCTCTTCCATGGCCGCCAGGGCCTGCAGGGATTCCTCGGTGCGGCCGGCGTAGTGCAGTTCCAGGGCCTGGCGGGCCCGCTGGTGCACCGCCCGGTGGGGCGATTCCAGGGCGCTGTAGCCGGGCAGGCGGGCAAAGCGGGCCTTCACCTCCGCATCGTAGTACCAGCGACCCAGGCGGCACTCGGTCTCGTCCGGCACCTGCTCCGGGCGCAGGCCGGAGATGCCGAGAAAGACCTTGTACACCTCCAGCTTGAGGCTCAGTTCCTCCAGGTTGGCCAGTTCCACATTGGCCAGCAGGGCGGCCCCGTCCACGCTGGCCTCCATGGCGGCGGAAAGGCCCTGCAGGGCTTCCATGCTGCGCATGGCCGCCTCGCTGTCGGCGGCGAAGCGGGCCGCATTGCCGGCACCGGCCTGCATGGCGTCGTGGGCGGCGCCGGTTTCCGTCTGGATGGTGGTGACCAGGGTGCCGATGTCCACCGTGGCCCGGGTGGTGCGCTCCGCCAGCTTGCGCACCTCGTCGGCCACCACGGCGAAGCCCCGGCCCGCCTCGCCGGCCCGGGCCGCCTCGATGGCAGCGTTGAGGGCCAGCAGATTGGTCTGGTCGGCGATCTCCTTGATCAGCTGAACGATGCCACCGATCTCCCCGGCCCGCCGGGCCAGGTCTTCCACCCGCCGGGAGGAGTGGCCCAGGTGCTCCACCAGGGAAGTGAGGTTGCTGGCGATGCGGGCGAAGGATTCCCGGTTGTGCAGGGCCTGGCCGGCAGCCTCGGCGGCGGAGAGCTTGTCCTGGTTGAGATGGCCGGCGAGGCCGACGAAGGACTGGCTGACCCCGGCCAGGGAGGCGCCGAAGGCATCCAGGCTGCCGAACACCCGGCCCAGGCTCTGGCGTTCCTGCTCCAGGTTTTCCGCCTGCTGCCGCCACTGTCCGGCCTCGGCCTCAAGGCGTTGGATTTCTGCCCGGGCCTGCTCGTCCCGGGCCGCCCACTGCCGCACTTCCTGCTCCAATTGCGCCAGCCGCCGCTGCTTTTTGCCCCACAACATGATGCTCTCCTGAGAATATCCGACAAAATTTGTCGGGATTTAATAGTTGAGCATTTTACTCGGCTATACCCCCGTGCATTTGATCCAGGCTAAAAACGGCTCCGCCCATTTATTATTCCTATAACGAATAAACAAAAGACTATTAAGTCTTTTTAACGCTTAAGCAGATAGCCTAAAGTTCGGCCATCCGCTCCCAACCCAGGAGAACACCATGACCCGCCGGAACGCCTGCCCGCCTTGTCGAATGTGCCCAACACCATCCGCCAGACCCAGCGTCCGCCCATGGCGCAGTTCATCAAGCACATCACCAGATTCCGGAGAACACCATGCCCCTGACCGATCTCGTCCATTACCTGAACGACCGTAACCGCAGCCAGTACGGCCCCCACCTGAGCCCCGGCGACTCCCTCAGCCTCGCCCACAACCGGGTCACCGGCCGCTTTGCCGGCCTCACCCTGGACAGCGCCTTCCAGCCCATCACCGACGCCCGCAGCGGCCAGGTTTCCGGCCACGAAGCCCTGCTCCGCGCCACCGCTGCCGACGGCAGCCCCCTCGCCCCCGAAGCCGTCTTCGTTTTGCCCACGGACGGGGAGGAAATCGTTTTCCTCGACCGCCTGGCCCGCACCGTGCACGCCCTCAACTACCTGCTGCAGACCAAAAGCAGCGGCGGCGACCTCTACCTGAACATCCATCCGCGGCACCTGCTGGCCATTTCCGGCGACCACGGCCTGGTCTTCGAAGCCATCCTCAAACGCCTGGGCCTGACCCCGGAGCGGGTGGTGCTGGAAATCCTGGAAAGCGCCATCGACGACTCCGGCCGCATCAAGGAGGCGGTGGCCAATTACCGTTCCCGGGGCTACCGCATCGCCATCGACGACTTCGGCCGCCACCATTCCAACTTCGACCGCCTGTGGCAACTGGAGCCGGACGTGGTCAAGCTGGACCGCAGCCTCATCGTCGAGGCCGGCACCAATCCCAAGGCCCGGCGCGTGCTGCCCCGCCTGGTGGAAATCGTGCACGACCTGGAGGCCCGGGTGGTCTTCGAGGGCATCGAGACGGCGGACCAGCTGGCCATCGCCATCGACGCCGGCGCCGACCAGCTGCAGGGCTACTACCTGGCCCGCCCGGCCCGGGAATGCCTGCCCGCTCGCCATGCCCTGCTCGACACCGGCATCGCCACGCCCTTCCCGGCAGCCGCTGGCAGCCCCCCTGCAGCTCCCGCCCCCCACGCAGGCTTCGACCCGTTGCCGGAACATCAGCGGCAGGCCGCCTGAACGCTGCCCCTCAAGTGTCGGCTTGCCCAATATATAACCAAACGAACTATTTAAATCTTAATTCATTATTTTTCGGTTATTAACCAGCTTTCCTATAGTGGCACCGTCCATTCACGAATCGAGCCAGGAGCTTCCATGAAAAATACCCGTACCTCCCGCTTCCTCAAGCGCCTGCCCCAGCGTCTGCTGGCGGCCCTGGCGGTGGCTGCCGCTGCAGCCGGCGCCCAGGCCGAGACCCTCAAGGTGGGCCACCTGCCCGTCACCGGCCATGCCAAGTACTTCGTCGCCCAGGAACAGGGCTTCTTCAAGAAGGAAGGCCTGGAGGTGGAACTGGTGGAATTCCAGAACTCCGCCGACGGCATCAATGCCGTCATCGCCGGCAAGCTGGACGTGGGCACCTTCGGCACCACCGCGCCCCTGCTGTTCTACTCCAAGGGCTCGGACATCAAGATCATCGGCGGCATCATGGGCCAGGACGCGGCCCTGGTGGTCAAGCCCGAACTGGCCGGCACCATCCGCAGCCTCGCCGACCTCAAGGGCAAGAAGGTCGCCACGGTGCGCCTGGCCTCCGGCGACGCCGTGCTGCGCGGCGCCCTGAAGGACGCCAAGATCAACTGGAAGAGCGACCTGCAGATCTTCGAACTGAAGAATCCGCCCGCCGTGATCGAGGCCGTCAAGTCCGGCCAGGTGGATGCGGGCCTGGTGTGGGGTCCCCATGACCTGCGCGCCGAACAGCAGGGCCTCAAGGTGGTGGTGCGCTCCGGCGACCTCTCCCCCGGCCACCCCTGCTGCCGCGTCATCGTCTCCGGCAACAAGCTGAAGGACGCCGCCACCCTGGAACGCTTCCTGCGCGCCGTGCTGCAGGCCGAGAAGTACGCCGCCGAGCACCGCAAGGAGACCATCGACGCCATCGCCAAGTACATCAAGCTGGATCGGGCCATCCTGGAGAAGGGCTACTACTCCCCCAACCTGGAACAGCGCAGCGACCCCAACGTCAAGGGCGTGGAGAAGTTCTGGCTGTCCATGATCGGTTCCGAGTTCATCGAGGGCAAGCGCCCCCTGGCCCCCATCTTCGAACTCTCCATCTACCAGAAGGCCCTGGAATCCCTGGCCAGGGAAAATCCCAAGGACGCCTTCTACCAGGCCCGCCTCAAGGAATTCAAGGAAAGGGACACCCTGTGAGCAACGCCGCCCAGACCAGCGCCACCGGTCTGGCGGTGGATAACGTCTCCTTCGCCTACGGCGAGGGAGACACCATCCTCCGCCGGGTCGCCCTGGAAGTGCCCGAGGGGCAGTTCCTCACCCTGCTGGGGCCTTCCGGCTCCGGCAAATCCACCCTGCTGCGCCTCATTGCCGGCCTGGAAGCTCCCACCGACGGGCGTCTGGCCTGGCAGGGCGCCACCATCACCGGCCCCGGCATCGACCGGGCCGTGGTCTTCCAGAACTACTCCCTCTTCCCCTGGCTGAAGGTGGAAGACAACGTGGCCCTGGCCGTGGCCAAGGCCCACCCCAAGCTCTCCCGCGCCGAACGCCGGGAGAAGGCCCGGGACTATCTGGGCCGGGTGGGCCTAGCGGACGCCGCCGGCAAGTACCCCTTCCAGCTTTCCGGCGGCATGCAGCAGCGCGCCGCCATCGCCCGGGCCTTGGCCCTGGAAGCGCCGGTGCTGCTGATGGACGAACCCTTCGGCGCCCTCGACCCGATCAACCGGGGCAAGCTGCAGGACCTGCTGCTGGAAGTGTGGCAGAGCACCAGCCCGCGCCGCACCATCGTCTTCGTCACCCACGACGTGGACGAGGCTCTCTACCTGGGCGACCGGGTGGCGGTGCTGGGAGCTTCCCCCGGCCGGGTCCTGGCCCAGATCGAGGTGCCCTTCGAGCGGCCGCGCAACCGGGCCCGCCTCTTCGCCTCCCCGGCCTTCCACGCCCTGCGCGAGGACATCGCCGAACGCCTGGACGCGGACGTGCTGTCCGGCCTGGCGGCGGCGTAAGGCCAACGTACTGAACTGATGTGAAGGAGAAATCCATGTCCGAATCCCTAGCCCTGGAAGGCGAGGCCCTGGCCTCGCCCCTGGTGGACAAGACGCCCCGGCAGGGCCGCTCTGCCCCCCACTCCGGCCTTTTCCCGGCCCTCCTCTCCCGCCTCCCCGCCTGGGAAGCCGTGGCCCTGTGGGCCGTGCTGTTCCTGGCCTGGCAGGGTTCCACCTATTTCATCGACCAGAGCGCCAACCCCCTGTTGCCCGGCCCCCGCATCGTCGCCGAGGCCCTGTGGGAATCCCTGCCGGAACTGTGGAAGGGCACCGTTTCCTCCTTCTTCATCCTGGCTCCGGGCTACCTGCTGGCCGTCGCCGCCGGGGTCGCCCTCGGCCTGGTGGCCGGCATCGTGCCGGGGGTCGGCCGCGGCCTGTTCCCCTTCGCCAAGGTGGCGGCTCCCATCCCGCCCACGGTGTACATCCCCTACGCCATCGCCGTGCTGCCCACCTTCCACCTCTCCGCCACCTTCGTCGTCTTCATCGGCGCCTTCTGGCCCGTCTTCCAGAACTCCGCCGCCGGCGCCCTGGCGGTGGAAGGCCGGCACCGGGACAACGCCCGGGTACTGGGCTTCTCCCGCCTGGAAACCCTGGTGAAGGTGGTGTTCCCCGCCAGCCTGCCCCACATCTTCTCCGGCGCCGCCGTGGGCCTGGGCTTCTCCTTCATCCTGCTCACCGTGGCCGAGCTGTTCGGCGCCAACGCCGGCCTGGGCCGCTTCGTGCAGTACTACGCCGACTTCGCCGACTACCCGCGCATGGTGGCCGGCATCCTCTACACCGGCCTCGTCACCTGGCTCGCCATGACCGGCCTGGACAAGCTGCGCCACAAGGCCCTCTTCTGGGTGCGCTGAGAAAATCCGCCATGCCGTCACCGTCACGCATCCTGGGCCTGCTGGCCCTCCTTGCTGCCCTGGCCTCCGCTGCGGCGGGCGCCGGGGAAGCCCGCTTCTCCCCACTCTTCACCCGGGAAGCCACGGACCTGCAGGCCGAGGCCCGGGCCGCCCGGGCCGAGGGCAGGAAGCTGGCCGTCGCCTTCACCCTGCCCGACTGCCCCGGCTGTCGGGAGATGGAACGCACGGTATTCCAGGACCCAGGCGTGACGGCCCGCTTCAGCCGGCATTACCGCAGCGTCAAGGTGGATCTAGCCCGCAGCGAACCCATCCTCGATCTCGCCGGCCGGCGCGGCTCGGCGGGCGACTTCGCACGGCAGCTCGGCGCTTTCGCCACCCCTTCCTTCGCCTTCTTCGACGGCCGGGGCGAATTCCTCTACCGCCATACCGGCACCCTGGCCGCCGCCGATTTCAGCCGCCTCGGCCAGTACGTGGCCAAGGCCGAATACGAGCAATACCCCTTCGCCGGCGCCAGGGCCAGGGCCGCCCAGGCGGCCAACGCGCCCCGGCTACAAGCCGATGCGCCTGCTGCCGGCCTGCCCCGCCGCCCCGAATTCCGCCTCGCCGACACCACCGGCAAGGTGCGCCGCCTGGCCGATTTCCGCGGCCAGGCCGTGGCCCTGGCGGTGGGCTACAGCCAGTGCCCCGACGTCTGCCCCACCACCCTGGCCGAACTGAAGGCCGCGGTGGAAGCCCTGCCCGCCGCCCAGCGCCGCCAGGTGCAGGTGCTCTTCGTCACCCTGGACCCGGAGCGGGACCACGCCGCCCTGCTCCGGGAATACGTGGCAGCCTTCGCTCCCCAGGGCGGCCGCCCTTTCCTCGGCCTGTGGGGCGGCGACAGCGCCACCGCCGACCTGATCCGGGAACTGCAGCTGGTGGCCGAACGCCAGCCCTCCGAGAGCATGGGCTACACCCTGGACCACACCGCCGGCGTCTTCCTCTTCGACAAGGCCGGCGTCCTGCGCGGCCTCTCGCCCTACGGCCAGCCGGTCGGCGCCCTCGCCGCCGACCTGGGCCTGCTTGCCGCCGAGCCCAAGCACAGCGACAAAACCATTCAGGTCGCCACCGATCAGCACCTCACGCAAGGGAATCCCCGCCATGTCCATTAACAAACTCCTGCCCCTGGCCGAAGCCGCCCAGCGCTACGCCGGCGACGGCATCCAGTACGCCAGCGGCGCCGGCCTGCCGGTGGGCGCCGACGCCATCGCCTTCGGCCGCGAACTGGTGCGCCAGGGCCGGCGCAACCTGCACGCCCTGTTCCACTGCAACACCCAGCAGCTCAACCTGCTGGCCGCTGCCGGCACGGTGGACAAGGCCGAGGTGGGCTTCTCCGGCCTGGAGGGCTTCGGCTTTGCCAACGGCCTGCGCCGCGTCGTCGAAGAAGGCAAGCTGGCCCTGGAGGACTACTCCAACCTGGCCATGGCCCTGCGCTTTCTCGGCGGCGCCCTCAACTGGCCCTTCGTCCCCGCCACCACCTGTATCGGCTCCGACATCCAGCAGCGCAGCGCCTTCGCCCCCGAGGAATACCCGGCCACGGGCAAGATTCCCGAGATCGCCGACCCCTTCTCCGGCCGCACCCTAGGCGCCTACTCGCCTCTGAAGCCCGACCTGGCGGTGATCCACGTCACCCTGGCCGACCCGGAGGGCAACGCCATCATGATCGGCTCCGAGTGGAGCCGCTTCGAACTCTCCCGGGCCGCCAAGCGCCTGGTGCTGGTGGCCGACCACATCGTGGACACAGACTGCATGCGCCAGTACCCCAACCTGGTGCGCATCCCCGGCCTGATCGTGGACGCCGTGGTGTGGTGGCCCTTCTCCGCCTGGCCCGCCGCCTCCCCCGGCGTGCATGACGTGGACGAAGCCCACATGAAGCTGATGAACGAATGGCTGGCCACGGAAGAAGGCACCTTCCGCTACATCGACCGCTACATCTTTTCCTACCAGACCGTGGATGCCTATCTCAACCTCATCGGCCAGGACGTCATCTCCAAACTGGAAGACAGCCCCACCCGCTTCCTCCTGGACCCCTATCGCCAGTGGATCCTGGACCGGGCCAAGGTGGAACAGCTGCAAGCTGAAAATCACATTCTGAAGAGGGCCGCATGAGCCACCGAGCCTGCGTAGCTGCGAGCCACGCGAGGGCGGCCAGCCCACGACGCCACTTCCCTTTGCATACCACTCCCCTGACTGAGAGGGCCGCCTGATGAGCACCGCAACCGCCACCCGCACCGACTCCGCCCCGGAGGCCGCCGAACGCAAGGGGCCCCTGCGCTACTCCCGCCAGGAAATGATGGCCATCGCCGCCGGCCGGGAAATCAAGGATGGCGAACTGGCCATCTTCGGTGTCGGCCTGTCGCTACTGGCCGGCTACTTCGCCCAGGAACACCACGGCCCCAACATCCGCTCCATGACCGAAGGCGGCATCTACGGCGCCACTCCCATCGGCGGCCTGCCCTGGGGCATCGAATGCAACCGGCTCTCGGCCAACGCCACCAGCTTCACCGGCGGCCTGGACGCCCTGGGCTTCCTCGTCGCCTCCGGCCGGGTGGACGTGGGCCTCATCGGCGCCGCCCAGGTGGACAAGTTCGGCAACGTCAATACGACGGGAATCTGGGACCGCAGCAAGGGCCAGGGCCTGGGCGACACCTACACCCCGCCCAAGACCCGCCTCACCGGCGCCGGCGGCGCCAACGACATCGCCAGCGGCGCCAAGCGCACGGTGATCATGGTTACCCACGAGGCCAAGCGCTTCGTGGACAAGGTGGATTACATCTCCTCCCCCGGCTATCTCGAAGGCGGCGACGCCCGGGCCCGCTACGGCTTCGTCGGCGGCGGCCCTTCCGCCATCGTCACCACCCTGGGCATCCTGCGGCCCCATCCGGAAACCAAGGAGTTCTGGCTCGACGCCTACTACCCCTTCTCCAGCGTGGACGAAGTGCGGGCCCAGACCGGCTGGGACCTGAAAGTCTTCCGCCACGCCAGCATGATCGCCCCGCCCACCGTGGCCGAAGTGGAAGCCCTGCGGCGGGTGGATGTGACGGGGATGCTGCGGCGGGAGAAGTAGGTACTGCGGCGGAACTGCTGCGGCTAGCGATAGAGATCGGGAAAGCGCTGCCGCAGCTTGCCCAGCTTGGGCAAATCGTGGATGACGATATAGGGCTGGGCCGGATGCAAGGCCAGGTAATTCTGGTGATAGGCCTCGGCCGGATAGAACTGCCGGAGAGGCGCCACCTGGGTCACGATGGGGGCACCGCCCCCTCTGGCGGCATCCAGACGCTGGATGGCCTCCGCCGCAGCCTGCTGCTGGGCTCCGTCGCCATAGAAAATGGCGGAACGATACTGGCTGCCGACATCCGGGCCCTGGCGGTTGAGCTGGGTTGGATCGTGGGCCACGCCGAAAAACACCTGTAGCAATTGCCGGTAGGAGACCTGCACCGGATCGAAACTCACCCGTACCGCTTCGGCATGGCCGGTGGTGCCGGAGCTGACCTGTTCATAGCTGGCGCTGTCGCCGCTGCCGCCGGCATAGCCGGATTCCACCGTAACCACGCCTTTGACGTGCCGGAATACCGCATCCACTCCCCAGAAGCAGCCTCCGGCAAAAACCGCAGTCTGCAACCGGCTGCTGCCGCCCACCGGCTCGCCCGAGGCCGCCGCCCCAGATGGGCCGGCGGCAAGCAGTGCCAACGAGGCGAGCACGGAAAGCCTGGTATTTGATTTGGACATGGGCAACTCCTGGAAAACGCGGGCGGGCCGGCGGAACTTCTACGTTCCCCGCCCGCCGCCAGACTTACTTCTTCATTTCGTCCTTGGCCATGCCATCCTTCTTCATGGCGTCCTTTTTCATGCCATCTTTGGCCATGTGATCCTTGGCCATGCCGTCCTTCTTCATTTCGTCCTTGGCCATGTGGTCCTTGGCCATGCCGTCTTTCTTCATTTCATCCTTGGCCATGTGGTCCTTGGCCATCCCATCCTTCTTCATCATCTCGTCGGCGAAGGTGGCGCTGGCGGCGAACATCAGGCAGGAGGACATCAGGATTGCAGTGAGCTTTTTCATGGTGGTTTCCTTAGTAAAAATGTTGCATGGCGAAAATGCCGGGTGATCAGGGCAGCCGAAATGATCAGCTGCCGCCGAACCAGTTGTACCCCTGGTCTTCCCAGTAGCCCCCGGGGTAGGTGTTGGTGACGAAAAGTGCCTGGATATGTTTGGGGTTCTTGTAGCCGAGCTTGGTGGGCATGCGCAGCTTCATGGGAAAGCCGTAACGCGGTGGCAACACCTGACCGTCGTAGCTCAGGGCAAGCTGGGTCTGGGGATGCAGGGCCGTGGCCATGTCGATGCTGGTGTAGTAGTCGTCCGCGCATTTGAAGCCCACGTACTTGGCCCCCAGGTCGGCGCCGACCCGACGCAGGAAGGTGGCAAAGGGCACCCCGCCCCAGCGGCCGATGGCACTCCAGCCCTCAACGCAGATGTGACGGGTGATCTGCACCACCTGGGGCAGGGCTCCCAGCTCCGCCAGGGTCCAGGCATGCCGGTCGGCCACCAGGCCGCTCACTTCCAGGCGGAAAGCAGCAGCATCGACCTCCGGAACCTCGTCCTCCCCGTAGAAGGCATTGAAGGGGAAAGGGCGGGTAATCATGGACTCCGGGTAGGTCGGCGCCAGCCGGTTGGGATCGAACAGCCAGCCCTGGACCCGGTCATTGAAACGGGACATGGTGAGCAGGGCGGACTCGACGCTTTCGTCGTCGGTGATGGCGCAGCCGGTGAGCAGGGAGAGCCCGCCCAGGGTCATGGATCGTTGCAGGAAGGCACGACGGGCAGGCATTTCGATGTACTTGCCCACATCCTTGAAAGCATCCCGGAGCACCTGGTCACCCTGAGTCAGTTTGGGGCGGTTCTTTTTGACAGACATGGGTTACTCCTCAACGGCCACGGATCATGGCAATCAGGGTGCGGGGCACCAGGGCGACCATCGCCACATGGACTCCCACAAAAGCCACCAGGGCGGCCATGGCGATGAAGTGAATGCGGCGGGCAGCTTCATACCCCCCCAGCAGCTCCCGCAGGATGGGAAACTGCACCGACTTCCACAGCACCAGCCCGGACAGCACCAGCAAGACCAAGTCGGCGATAACGAACAGATAGGCGGCCCGCTGCACCGCGTTGTAATGGCTCAGGTCGGCATGGGAGAGTTGTCCTTTGAAGGCCGCCGCCAGGTCCCGGAGAATTGCCCGGGGCGAGAGGGGAAAGAACTTTCGCCACAGGCGCCCACTGCAGACGTTGAGCAGGAGATAGAAGAGGCCATTGGCCACCAGCAGCCACATGGCCGCGAAGTGCCACTGAATGGCCCCGCCCAGCCAGCCCCCCAGGGTCATTTCCTTGGGAATGCTGAAGGCAAAGAAGGGAGAGGCGTCGTAAATCCGCCAGCCGCTCATGACCAGGATGACCACCGCGACCACATTCAGCCAATGGGTCAGACGTAACCAGACGGGATGGATGATGGAGAACTCGGCGGACATGACGACCCTTTAAATTCCTTCGGTTTGCGCTATACACTGCTCGGCGCAGTGGCCGTTGAAAATTCGGACAATGCGCGTTTGTTGGGAAGTAGTTCGTCGGCAGTGGGCGATTGGTTACAGTCCCGAACAAAAATTTTTCCGGCAGCCTCCCATCTATTTTTTTGGGCGACTTGTAACCGAAGGCATCCATGCAACGAACAAACAGACAAGAGGTCTTTCGCGCCAGGGAAGAGCGCCTGAGGGACTTGTTCGTGCGCGGTCTGGCCGGCGACAACAAGGCCTACCAGACGTTTCTCGCCGAGCTGAGTGCCCATCTGCGGGCCTTCCTGCGCAAACGCCTGATAAACCTGTCTGACGAAGTGGAGGATCTGGTGCAGGAATCCTTGCTGGCCATCCACAACCAGCGCCACACCTACGACCCCGGCCAGCCTCTCTCGGCCTGGGTCCAGGCGATTGCCCGCTACAAGCTGGTAGACCTGTGGCGGCGGCGGGCCAGCCACGAACAGCAGACCGATTCGCTGGATGAGGGCATGGAAATATTCAGCATGGCCGACACCGAAGCTGCCGAGGCGCGACGCGACCTCAACAAGCTGCTCGACGCTCTGCCCGAGCGCCAGCGCCTACCGATCGTGCACACCAAGCTGGAAGGACTGTCGGTTGGCGAAACCGCAAAACTGACCGGAATGAGCGAATCGGCCGTGAAGGTCGCCGTCCATCGGGGCCTCAAGGCACTGGCGGAGAAAATCAGAGGTAAGCAATGAAAACCGAACAACTTGTCGCCCTGCTCGCCAGCGGTGAATGCGCCGTTGCCCCCCATGCAGTAGAGCGCCGCTACGCCCAGGCCATGCTCTGGGGCCTGCCTGCTGCCGGTCTGTTGATGGCTGTCCTGCTTCAGGTACGCAGCGATCTGGCCCAAGCCCTGCTGCTGCCGGCCTTCTGGCTCAAGGTCGGCTTCGTCGCCGCCCTGCTGGGGGCCGCCCTCTTCGCCGTACTGCGCCTGTCGCGCCCCGGCGCCAGCCTGGAGCCGGTGGCCGGCCTGATTGCCGCCCCGGTCGTGCTGATGTGGGGTCTGGCCGCCTTCATCCTGTTCGACTCCCCGCCAGAACAGCGCCAACAGCTTTTCTTCGGTGCCACCTGGAAAAGCTGTCCCCTGCTGATCGCCATGCTCTCCATTCCCCTCTTCGCCGGCATCATGTGGGCCATGAAAGGCCTGGCCCCCACCCACACCCGCTTCGCCGGCTTCGCCGCCGGCCTGCTCTCCGGCACCACGGCGGCTCTGGTGTATTGCCTGCACTGCCCGGAAATGGCAGCCCCCTTCATCGGCTTCTGGTACCTGCTGGGCATGCTGATTCCGGCCCTGGCCGGCGCCCTCCTCAGCCACCGGCTGTTGCGCTGGTAGGCAGCATCAGGAGCCCTCAAAATACGGCGGTTGTCAGCCCCTTAGCAAACAGCCTACCGCTGGCGCAGCGTGGGACACGGGCCGGGCTAGGGATGCCCGTTCCGCACTGCGGAGCATAGCCTCGGGGGGAGTCAGATCCGTCCCTGGAGCCCCTGCGCACAGCCCGACCTGTCACCCAGGAACTCGGGATAACGCCCACGCTGGAGGGCAACGGCGACTGTGACACGGCAGCAGCCCTGGTGGCACTTTCGCAACATCACCATCCTTGACTCCTTGCTTCATTGGACCGCCAGTAGGGCATCCGGCAGTACCTCATATTGGGCTTTGCTGACCTGCTCCAGCCAGTCCACCACCTTGCCGTCCAGGGATTCCGCGATGGCGATGTGACTCATGGCAGTAGTAGGCGCGGCGCCGTGCCAGTGCTTGACCCCGGGCGGTATCCACACCGTGTCGCCGGCCCGGATGGTCTGTACCGGGCCGGCTACCGAGGCCTGGGCACCGATCCGGGTTACCCGGACCTCCCCCGCTTCGGCACCTGCACCGCTCCCTGCTTCATCGGCCAGGGCGCCGCCAGCCAGCAGGCCGGCGGTGGAGACTGCGGCAATCCGCTTTTTTATGACCGCGTCCTCCAGCTTACAGAGCGCTCTTGAGAATGGTGGCAACCACCTCCCGGGGATAGGTCTCGGCCACGCCGAAATGGACCGCGTTGCCCAGCACGTTGTCGATGGTCTTGGACAGGTCGGCCTCGCTGATGCCCAGCTGGGAAAGGCGGGTGGGGGTGCCGATCTTGTCGAACCACTTCTCCAGGGCGGCAATGCCCTGCTCGGCGGTTTCCACGCCGAACACGTACTTGGCGAAGCGCTGGAACTGGACCGGGTTGCGGCTGTGGTACCACTTCATCCAGGCCGGCATGACCACGGAGAGGCCGGCGCCGTGGGGCACGTTGAAGAGGGCCGAGAGGGAGTGCTCGATCATGTGGTTGGGGTAGCTGTAGCCGGAGATGCCTGCATAGAGCAGGCCGTTGAGGGCCTGGGTGGCGGCCCAGGCGAACTCGGCCCGGGCTTCGTAGTTTTCCGGGTCGGCCAGCAGGGTTTCGGTGGTTTCGATCACCGTGTTGATGATGGCCTCCACCAGGCGGGACTGGAAGCGGGGCTCGTCCTTGGCGGTGAAATAGCCCTCGATGGCGTGGGCGATGACGTCCGCCGCCGAATACACCAGGTAATCCCGGGAGACGGTCTTCATCAGCACCGGATTGACGATGGAGACCTTGGGATAGGTATGCACGGAGGTGATGGCGAACTTTTCCTGGGTGGCTTCGTTGGTGACCACGGCACCGTTGTTCATCTCGCTGCCGGTGGCGGCCAGGGTGAGGATGTCGAACACCGGCAGGGCGGATTCGATGCGGCCCTTGCCGATGAAGAGATCCCACACGTCGCCGGCGTAGGGCACGCCGGCGGCGATGGCCTTGGAGCTGTCCAGCACGGAACCGCCGCCGACGCTGAGGATGGCCTCCACCTGATGATCCCGGGCCAGGGCGATGGCCTCCCGCACCTTGGAAATCACCGGGTTGCTGACGATGCCGCCGCATTCGACGAAGGCGATGCCCTGCTCCGCCAGGCTCTTGCTGACCACGGCGAAGAGGCCGTCCCGCTTGATGCGCTCGCTGCCGTAGCAGAGCAGCACCTTCTTGATGCCGTGCTCGGCCAGATGGCGACCGATGGCCTGTTCCTTGTCCTTGCCGAATTCGACTTGGGTGGGGTTGAAGAAAGTGAAGTTATCCATTTGAGAATCCTCCTGAAGGGAATGGGGACGCATCGAAAAACGCGATGGGCGAACTGTAGCGGGGCAACAAACATCCAACTACCGCCAAATGGTTTGTATTATTTACAACCATTCGATGTAAATAACCACGGAAAGCCCCATGGCCATCAACGAACTGCGCTCCATCGCCACCTTCATCCACACCGTGGAACTGGGCAGCCTGAGCAAGGCCGCGGCGGCCCAGCAGATATCCCCCCAGGCCGCCAGCAAGGCCCTGGGCCAGCTGGAGCAGCACCTGGGGGTGCGGCTCTTTCACCGCACCACCCGCAGCATGTCCCTGACGGAAGAAGGGCAGCGCTTCTTCGAGGCGGCCCGGCCCTCCCTGCTGGGCCTGCAACAGGCCCTGAGCGGCGCCCGGCAGACCCGGGAAGACCTGGCCGGGCCCCTGCGCATCGTCGGCCCCCGCTCGGTTTCCGTATCGGTCATCGGCCCGGTGATCGAGGAATACTGCCGCCTCTACCCGGAGGTGCAGCCGGACATCCAGCTCGACGACCGGCGCAGCAACTGGGTGGAGGAACGGGTGGACGTGGGCTTTCGCCTGGGCGCGGCACCGGAGGAAGGCCTCATCGCCCGGCCCCTCTTCCCCATGCAGATGGTGATCTGCGCCGCCCCCAGCTACCTGCGGCGGCACGGTGTGCCGCGCAGCCTCAACGATCTGGAGGCCCACCGCTGCAGCGTCTTCCGCCACTCCGAAGACGGCCGCATCATTCCCTGGCGGGTCAAGGTGGGCGATGGAGAGCAGGACCACCCGGTGCGCCCGGCCTTCTGCACCAACGACGAACAACTGGAACTGCACGCCGTGCTGGCCGGCGAGATCATCGCCCAGATCGCCGTGCCCACCGGCGCCGCCCTGATCCGCAGCGGACGCCTGGTGCCCCTGCTGCCGGAACACATGACCGACAGCTACCAGATGTTCATCTACTACGGCAGCCGCCGGGCCCAGCCGGCCCGGGTGCGGCGCTTCATCGACCTGGCGGTGGAACGGCTGGCCAACAGCCGGGAGTTCGTACTGAGCCGGGAGGAACTGGCCCGGGCGGCGGCAGCGGCACAGTAGGCGTAATCAGCCCTGCCGCCTCACTGGGCTGGGGCGGCCCTTTCTGCGCCCTTGAACAGGCGCCTGTGGAGCTTTACCTGTCATCAGCGACACATTCCCGGCCCGCCCGCCGGTCAGCACAATTGCATATATTCAAATTAGCAATATAGGCATTTCAAAATAGTATTTTTCATAATAAACACTCCCCCACTAGGCTTGCCTCCATCGCCCGCAACGACGCCCTGCCGTCTGCCGGACATCCACCCAGGAGGAAAAGCGCCATGCCAGTTCAAGCCCTCAGCACCGCCTTCGCCAACGGTGCCGCCCCATCCCGTCACGCCGGCGCCCAGGCGTCATCCGCCCCCGCCCCCAGCGCCACCACCAGCCACCCCATTCTCGAACGTGCCCGGGCCACCGCCCAGGCCCAGGGCACGCCCTACGCCGGCGGCGTCACGCCCAAGGAAGCCTGGGAGCTGTTCTCCAACGGCGCCGCGGCCCTGGTGGATGTGCGCACCGCCGAAGAGCGCAAGTTCGTCGGCCATGTGCCCGAAACCCTGCACGTGGCCTGGGCCACCGGCACGGCGCTGAACCGCAACCCCCGCTTCGTCAAGGAGCTGGAAGCCAAGGTGAAAAAGGACCAGCCGGTGCTGCTGCTCTGTCGCAGCGGCAAGCGCTCGGCCCTGGCCGCCGAGGCCGCCGCCAAGGCGGGCTTCACCCAGGTCTACAACATCCTCGAAGGCTTCGAGGGCGACCTGGACGAGCAGCAGCAACGCGGTGCCCTGGGCGGCTGGCGCCACGCCGCCCTGCCCTGGGTGCAGGACTGAACATGGCCGCCCCCACCTACGGCTGCGGCCAGTCCCAGGGCCCCCAGGGCCAGCGCCCGGGCGCCAAGTGGGACCTGGGCCGCATCGTCGCCGAACTGCGGGCCGAGCGGGAGCGCTGGCGCGAACGCCAGCAGCGCCACAAGGACGTGGGCGGCCGGGAGCTGCCCTCCCGGGAGGTGCTGCAGGAGATCGTCACCCAGCTGCAGGGCGCCCTCTTTCCCATGCGCCTGGGCCCGGCCCAGCTGCACCAGGAAACCGAGGACTACTACATCGGCTACACCCTGGACGCGGCCCTGGAAGCCCTGCTCGGCCAGGTGCGGCTGGAGCTTTGCTACGCCGCCCGCCACCAGCCGGCCGCCGACGGCGCCGTGGAAGAGCGGGCCGTGCATATCGTGCGCAGCTTCGCCGAAGCCCTGCCCCAGGTCCGCGCCCTGCTCGACACCGACGTGGAAGCGGCCTACAGCGGCGACCCGGCAGCTCGCAGCGTCGATGAGGTGCTGCTCTGCTACCCGGGCGTGGTGGCCATGATCCACCACCGCCTGGCCCACCAGCTCTATCGCCTGGGCGTGCCCCTGCTGGCCCGCATCGTCGCCGAGCTGGCCCACGCCGAAACGGGCATCGACATCCACCCGGGGGCCGCCATCGGCGCCGGCTTCTTCATCGACCACGGCACCGGGGTGGTCATCGGCGAAACCGCCGTCATCGGCCAGCGGGTGCGCCTGTACCAGGCCGTCACCCTGGGCGCCAAGCGCTTCGCCACGGACGAGGCGGGCAACCTGGAGAAGGGCCAGCCACGCCACCCCATCGTCGAGGACGACGTGGTGATCTACGCCGGCGCCACCATCCTGGGCCGCATCACCATCGGCAAGGGCAGCAGCATCGGCGGCAACGTCTGGCTCACCCACAGCGTGCCCCCGGGCAGCCACGTGACCCAGGCCGATTCCCAACATTCGCAGCACTCCCTGCCGCCGCCGACGCCGCTCAAGGCCGCCGCAGCCTGATTCATCCCGATTTCACTTTTCAACAACCGCTCCATCACAACTCAAGCAAGGAGAGTCATCCATGACCGAAGTCGTCCATCCGGAAGGCGCCCAGGCCCTCGGCGACAATGCCGCGCGGCAACTGGCGAATGCCACCAAGACCGTACCCCAGCTATCCACCATCACCCCGCGCTGGCTGGTGCACCTGCTGCAATGGCTGCCCGTGGAAGCCGGCATCTACCGCCTCAACAAGGTCATCAACCCCCGGGACGTGCGCGTCGCCTGCTCCCAGCGCGATGAATCCGAACTGCCCCAGACCTTCGTCGATTACGACGCCCAGCCCCGGGAATACTTCCTCAACGCCGTCACCACCATCCTCGACGTGCACACCCGGGTTTCCGACCTCTACAGCAGCCCCCACGACCAGATCAAGGAACAGCTGCGCCTGACCATCGAGACCATCAAGGAACGTCAGGAATCCGAACTCATCAACAACCCGGACTACGGCCTGCTGGCCAATGTGGATGACGCCCAGCGCATCTCCACCCTCACCGGCGCCCCCACTCCGGACGACCTGGACGACCTGCTGACCAAGGTGTGGAAGGAACCGGCCTTCTTCCTCACCCACCCCCTGGCCATCGCCGCCTTCGGCCGCGAGTGCACCCGCCGTGGCGTTCCGCCCCCCACCGTTTCCCTCTTCGGCTCCCAGTTCCTCACCTGGCGCGGCATTCCCCTGATCCCCTCCGACAAGGTGCCCATCGAGGACGGCAAGACCAAGATCATCCTGCTGCGCACCGGCGAAAAGCGTCAGGGCGTGGTCGGCCTGTTCCAGCCCGGCCTGGCCGGCGAACAGAGCCCGGGGCTGTCGGTGCGCTTCATGGGCATCAACCGCAACGCCATCGCCTCCTACCTGATTTCGCTCTATTGCTCCCTGGCCGTGCTGACCGAAGATGCCCTGGCCGTGCTCGATGACGTGGAGATCGGCAAGTACCATGACTACCCCGACACCTACAAGTAACCCGCCGGAAGGCCTGGCCGGGCTGCTGCCGGCGGGGCTGCCCAACGAGGCCACCCTGGCCCGGCTGGCGAGCGAGTTCTTCGCCGCCCTGCCGGGCAATCCGGGGCCGGTGGGCAACGTGGCTCCCCAGTCCCATGAGCCGGTGATCGCCCTGGGCCAGCGGGCGCCTTCCCTGGCGCCGGCGGCAAGCAGCCAGAACGGTGCGCCAGACTCGGCTGTGGAAGCCATTCCCGGGGCAGGCAAGCCTGGGAGCGCCGTCCTGGGCGTGCCCCAGGCCTATGCCCCCGCCCTGCCCCAGTCCGCCTCGTCCGCAGCGCCGGTGTTCGCGCCCGCCACGCCCTATTACTTCCTGGGCGAAGGCAGCGCTTACCCTGCCCACCTGCCCAAGGAGAACGAGATCGTGGTACCGCGGGACGACCGCGTCACGGCCCAGTCCTTCGGCCTGCCCGGTGCGGAAGAGCTGAAGGCCCTGCTGGCTGACAACAAGGCGCCCCGGGAAAGCAAAGGCAGCATTCCCGCCGCCGTGCCCAGCCGCAGTTCCTCCTTCTACTTCCTCGACCCGGTGGGGGCCGATGCGGCCCAGGCCGAGCCCCCGGTGCAGCCCCTGGCCCACCCGCCCCTGGACGTCAACGCCATCCGCCGCGACTTCCCGATCCTGGCGGAACGGGTAAACGGCAAGCCCCTGGTGTGGTTCGACAACGCCGCCACCACCCACAAACCCCAGGCGGTGATCGACCGGCTGGCCTGGTTCTACGCCCACGAAAACTCCAACATCCACCGCGCCGCCCACGAACTGGCGGCAAGGGCCACGGATGCCTACGAGTCGGCGCGGAACAAGGTGGCGCGCTTCATCGGCGCCGGCTCCGCCAACGAAATCATTTTCGTGCGGGGCGCCACCGAGGCCATCAACCTGGTGGCCCAGAGCTGGGGGCGCCAGAACATCGGCGCCGGCGATGAAATCGTGGTCTCGATCCTCGAGCACCACGCCAACATCGTCCCCTGGCAGCAGCTGGCCGCCGAGAAGGGAGCCAAGATTCGCGTCATCCCGGTGGACGACGACGGCCAGATCCGCCTCGACGAGTACCAGAAGCTGCTCAACGAGAAGACCAAGCTGGTGGCCATCACCCAGGTTTCCAACGCCCTGGGTACCATCACTCCGGTCAAGGAAATTGTGGACCTGGCCCACCGGGCCGGCGCCAAGGTGCTGGTGGACGGGGCCCAATCCGTCTCCCACCTGCGGGTCAATGTGCAGGCCCTGGATGCGGACTGGTTCGTCTTCTCCGGCCACAAGGTCTTCGCCCCCACGGGCATCGGCGTGGTCTATGGCAAGGCCGCCATCCTGGAAGCCACCCAGCCCTGGCAGGGCGGCGGCAACATGATTGCCGACGTCACCTTCGAGCGGACGCTATACCAACCGGCGCCCAACAAGTTCGAAGCCGGCACCGGCAACATCGCCGACGCCGTGGGCCTGGGCGCCGCCCTGGACTACGTGGAACGCATCGGCCTGGAAAACATCGCCCGCTACGAGCACGCCCTGCTGGAATACGCCACCCACGGCCTCAAAACCGTGCCCGGCCTGCGCATCATCGGCACGGCAAGGGACAAGGCCAGCGTCGCCTCCTTCGTGCTGGAAGGTTTCAAGACCGAAGAAGTAGGCAAGGCCCTCAACCAGGAAGGCATCGCCGTGCGCTCCGGCCACCACTGCGCCCAGCCCATCCTGCGCCGCTTCGGCCTGGAAGCCACGGTGCGGCCGTCGCTAGCCTTCTACAACACCTGCCAGGAAGTGGATCACCTGGTGGCGACGTTGAAGCGGTTGAAGGGGGGGAGGAGTACGACGGTGTTTGGGTGAGGCTCCAACGCTGCTGAAAACGAAAACGCCGCCCCGGTTCCCCGGGACGGCGTTTTCATGGGGGATATGGCAAAACACATCGGAGGCAGCATGCACCAATGACCGAGTTGCGGCACAGTCAGTCGAACACAGGCCGGACCGATGTACTACCAGTGGCTACTCGCTGCAGCCCCAGACCCGGTTGATAGTGGCCTTGATCCTGGCTTCGAAGCGCTCGATCAGTTGCTTGTTGGCATTGACCAGGGCTTGTTCTGCTTCAATTTCGGCAACGATGGCCCGTTGGGTTTCGAGGTCGGGAACAGGAAATAGCCTTTTCTCCATCCCCCCTTTTGTTGCATGCAACATAGCAATACCACTTCCTTCAGCTTTTATGTTTTTGGAGTCCATTTCGAGTAGATGAAATAGCCACTTTTTCTCTACACGATCAGAAACCATAATTTTCCAGATGTGATAGTGAAAAATAGCTCTAGGGCCATCCCAAATTCTGGGCCCAAAGGATGCAGACCAGGCATACAGGAGATCACCTGCTTCACAGTATTTTTCGGGTGTCAATTCAAGATCAGAGTAATACCAACTACGATTTGAGAAGAAATTACCTACTCGTAGCACAGGCGTTGGGCCTGATTTGAGTAACTCCTCCTGCTTATATGCCCGCCCATTGATTAAGTTGGCGATAGTCCCCAATTCATAACATGGCCAATCCGGCTGCACATTGATTCGGGGCCGGTAGTTCTCCACTACCTGCCGGGCGCCGTCGATGATCTTCTGGTAGCCCTCGATTTCCGCAACGATTTCTTGCTGGAGCGTAAGAGGCGGGAGAGGAATAGCAAGAGTCGCAATTGAACTCTTCGAGATTTCCTTAAACGTCCCTCCCGTTGCCAGCAATTCCATCTGTGGAGCTAAGCGTTTGATCATGAACGCTACGAATTCTGGCAGGGCACGTTCAGGATTTTGAATGACGATATTTTTGAAGCCCTGATTGGTTGCCAGCGACACCCTGGCAATTCCAACTCGCCCAATTGTTGCTCGGCTTGAAACGACTACAGTACCAACCGGCAGAATTTTAGCCGAGGAGCCTGCAAGACCAGCCTCGGTGATAGTACGCTCCGTCCCAAATATCTCCGTGACAAAATCGGTTTGCGGAAGATCGACAAGCGTTGCCCAATGGATGCCACCGTTCCAGTAGGCCTCCTCAGTAGATTTTGGTGTACCACCACTTTCAATACGAAAGACATCGGTGTCGCCAAGAGTGACCATTTCGTAGGAGGTCAGGAGATCTCCCTTGATGCGAAATCGATCGCCACTCAAGTTCCAATCAGCAGTTTCGCCAATCGTAGTTCGTGCCACCTTATGCGCCATCAGACAATTTTCAAATGTCTCAGCGCTGGCAAAAAATTCGCATAACCGCTGCTTGGTCTTCGGCAAATCACTGCCGCTGACCGCCCGCCGCTGCGCCCCGAGGTTGAAGCCATCGTTCTCCACCTTGACGAACAGCACCGAATCGCAGTTTTTGGCCAGGCGCTTGTCGAGGATCAGGATCGAAGTCTTGACCCCCGAATAGGGGTTGAAGACGCCCGCCGGCAGCGATACCACGGCCACCAGGGAGGTCTTGACCAGCATTTCGCGCAGCTTCTTGTAGGCGGTGCCGCTCTGGAAAATGATGCCCTCGGGCACGACGATGGCGGCCCGCCCCTGGGGGCTGAGGTGCTCGGCGATGTAGTCCACGAACAGCACTTCCGAGCGGGTGGCCTGTACCGAGAAACGCTTGTGGGGCTTGATGCCGCCCTTGGGCGACATGAAGGGTGGGTTGGCCAGGATGATGTCGGCCGTCTCGTTCCAGCGTTCTTCGCTGGTCAGGGTGTCGTATTCGACGATGTGGGGGTCGGTGAAGCCGTGCAGGTACAGATTGACCAGGGACAGGCGCACCATGTCGGGGGAGATGTCGTAGCCGTGGATGTTGGCCACCAGGGTGGCCCGCTCTTCCGGCGTCAGCAGGTCGCCGGCACGGGTTTTGGTGTTCTGCTTGAGGATGTGCTTCCACGCCGAAATGAGGAAACCGGCGGTGCCGCAGGCGGGGTCGAGCACGCTTTCGTTTTTCTTGGGGTCGATGATCTCGACCATGAAGTCGATGATGTGGCGCGGGGTGCGGAACTGGCCGGCGTCGCCCTGGCTGCCAAGCACAGAGAGCAGGTATTCGAAGGCGTCGCCCAGACGTTCGGAATGGTCGTAGGTGAAGCCGTCGATTTCCTTGAGGAAGGCGCGCAGGGTTTCCGGGTCCCGATAGGGGAGATAGGCGTTCTTGAAGATGTCGCGGAACAGGGCCGGAATGCCGGGGTTCTCGTTCATCTTGCCGATGGCTTCGGAATAGAGGGCCAGCACGTCGAAGCCGCCCATATTGGGCGCCATCAGCCGGGCCCAGCCGTACTTGGCGTATTCGCCGGCAAAAAAGCTGCGCTTGCCGCCCAGTTCTTCGGCCTCGGCGTCCATGTCGTCCATGAACTTGTAGATCAACGCGATGGTGATCTGTTCGACCTGGGATTTGGGGTCCGGCACTTTGCCGACGAGGATGTCGCGGCAGGAATCAATACGGCGTTTGGTGTCGCTGTCGAGCATGGGGTTTATTCGTTTTCGCTAAGCAGGTCGGCGCGATGGCATTGCAGCCATTGCCGGGTGTGGGTGAGCAGCGCTTCGGCCTGGGCCAGGCATTCCCGGACGGCGGCGTCGGTGACGGGGTCGCCTTCGTAGTCGTTGAGGTTGCGCTGCTTGCGCAGGGCATCGAGAACGATGACCGTATCTGCAGCCGTGCCCAGGGTCTTGGGCAGGGCTTGCAGGGCGGTCTGATGGTGGCCGGGCTGGCTGGTGGCGGTGCGATAGCCATTGGCCCACAGGCCGACCATGGCGCATTGCATGATGGTCTTGTAGGCCGCATCAAAGCGGTTGTCGTTACTCAGTTCGCGCAGGCGGGCATCGGCCAGGTTGCGCTCGGCTGATGCCAGCAGGCGCAGGACACCGTCCGGTGTCGCTTCAAACTCCTGCAGGCGATGAATCGCCAGCAAATTTTCCAAGGTCATGGGCGGTGCCGATCACGAAGAGTTTGGGGTTGGCGAGAATGTTCCAAAGGAAACCATCCTTGGCCGAAATGCGCTTGGCAAACTCGGCGGCGGTATAGAGCACTGGGTTAATCTCCCGTTGCAGGATGGCCTGGGCTGGGTGCAAGGCTTTGATGGCGTCGCCAAAACTGCAGTCGGCGATGAGCAGCAGATCGACGTCGCTGCGGGCGTTTTCATCGCCCCGGGCCAGGGAACCGAAGACCATGGCCAGTTGCGGCGGGGGCTGGAGCGGGTTCAGGGCCTCGGCCAGCACACCGACCAGGCCGCTGGTCTTGCGGAACAGGCCCGCCAGTTCGGCGAAAACCGGGCACTCCCGGTTGGCCTGGTAGCGCACCTGATTGCCCTGTTTTTCCCGTTGCAACAGGCCCACTTCGGCCAGCCGGGCCAATTCCTTATGCAGGGTTCCCGGCGTGGTTCCGGTCAGGCGAGCCAGTTCACGGACGTGGTAGCTGCTCTCGGGATGCAGGAGCAACTGGGCCAGCGCCCGCTGCCGGTAGGTGCCAAATAGAAGATCAAGCAGCACGGGAATGCCAATGTAGCCAATAGAGCTTCGATTGTAGTCGATATTGCTTCGCTTTGGCGATTCACATGAACTGGTTGAGGGAAACGTAATCCTTCACGTACTCGGGAATGCGCTCACGCCATTCCTGGGGTACGGCCTTGAAGTCGGCCATGCTGAAGGCTGGATTGACGTTGAGTTCGGTTAGCCGCTTCTTTTCGAGGATGTCCCGCAAGTGCCCGTCAGTAGCGTAGGCTTTGAAGAAGTACTTCATGGCAACAACGGCCTCGGCATGTTGGCTCAGGGCTTCGGGGGGCTGGTCGAGCAGGAACTTCTGGAATTCGTCCTCAAGCAGTTCATCCTTGCCCTTGAAGTAGGGGATGAGGCCGAAGATTTTTTCCAGAATCTCCCGCAGAGTCAGCCGCCGATCCACGCCGGCGGCGCGACGCAGTTTGTCGAGGGTGTAGTACTCGGCTGGCTTGTCGAGCAGGTGGGTGGTGACGTAATCGATGGCCTGGTCCCACTGTTCGTTATCTACCTGGCGCTGCAGGATCGGATCGGCCTTGACCACGTTTTCGAAGCCCTCGAAGAACATGCGGTCGATCTTCATGCCCTGTGGGCCAACGGCCTCCTCTCGGACCTGATGGATGTTATCGGGGCCGCCATGGATGTACTCGCCGTTCGGGCCAATGGTCGTGCCGCCCCCCTCCCCGTTGCCTTCGCCAGTGCCCAGCCTCGGCAGCTTGAGCACCTGGTCGTAATCAAACTTCTCCTCGAAGTACTCGCAGTTGGCAAAAAAATCGAAGAACTTGAACTGGCCTTTTTCCTGCCTGCCAATCTGCGCCTTGAGCTGTTTGTCGAACAGCTGTTCGAGGAAGTCATGCTTACGCGTGCCGCGGCCCTTGATCTGGACGAAGTCGGACGGGGAGAACACCGGCCGCATTAGGGCGAGATTGAGAATATCCGGGCAATCATAGCCGGTGGTCATCATGCCGACAGTGACGCAAACCCGGGCCTTGCTGGTTTTGTAGGCCTCAAGAAAGTTGGCCGAACCGAGCAGGTTGTTGTTGGTGAAATTAATGGTGTACTGCTGGGCATCGGGGATCAGCGAGGTGACCTGCACCGCAAAATCAGATTGGTACTTTCCCGGCCAGATAACATCGGCCAACTCATTGAGGAGCTGAGTCAGCTTGGCCGCGTGGTTCTGGCTGACCGCGAAAACGATGGACTTGCCAAACTCGTGGCTGATCGGATCGCGCAAGCCATTATTGAGAAAGGTCTGGCAGAAAATGCGGTTGGTAGATTCGGAGAAAAATTTCTTCTCGAAGTCCTTCTGGAAAAAGCTGTCTTCACTGCCTTCTTCCCCGCTCTCCCCCCCATTGGCGACGGCATAACCTTTATCCGACAGCAATTGCGTAGTGATGTCGGTCCGCGCATCAACAACCACGGGGTTGATCAAGAAACCTTCGCGCACGCCGTCTAGCAGGGAATATCGGAACGTCGGCTGACCGGACTCGCAGCCGAAAGTACGGTAAGTGTCGAGTAGCAGCCGACGTTCGGCTTCCCGCGGGTCACGGGTACTGGGCTTGGACGCGTCGAATTTCTTCAGGTAGTCCCTCGGCGTCGCAGTCAGGCCCAACTTGTAACCGACGAAATACTCGAACACGGCACGTGCGTTGCCCCCGATTGAGCGATGCGCTTCGTCAGAAATAACCAAGTCAAAATCAGTGGGCGAGAACAGTCGGCGATATTTGTCGTTGAAAAGCAGGGATTGAACGGTGGTGACGACAATCTCGGCCTTGCGCCATTCGTCACGGCGTTCTTTGTAGATCACCGAGGTGTAATCGTTTTTCAGATAGGCGACGAACGCCTTGTTGGCCTGGTCTTCAAGTTCCAGCCGGTCAACAAGGAAGAGCACGCGGCGTGCGTTGCCGGTACGCAGGAAGAGCTTGATGACGGCGGCTGCGGTCAACGTCTTGCCAGTGCCGGTGGCCATCTCGAACAAAAAGCGGCTGTGACCTTCGGCAACGGCATCCTGAATCGCCTGCACGGCGCGCTTCTGATAGTCGCGCAGGAAACGCAGACGATTCTTCTGGATGAAGGCATCGCGCTCACCGGCATTGTTCCAGCCCGCCTCGGTGGCATAGCCCGGCATCTGCGTCAGCGCGATGTAGTCCTTGCTAACCGGCTCGGTGATCAAGCGCTGCGGATTGGGCTGGAAGCGGTGATAGCCCTTGATCGAATCAGGTGAGGGGAAACGGGTAATGATGTGGGGGTTACCCTGCTCCAGATCCCAGAAATAATGCAGGTTGCCGTTGGAGAGAATGACGAAGCGGCAGTTTTGTGACTTGGCGTATTTGCGCGCCTGTTCTTTGCCAACCAGGGGATTCTTGTCTTCCGACTTGGCTTCAAGAACAAGGAGAGGAAAACCTGCATCGTCGAGCAAGAGGAAGTCAATGAATCCATTGCTTGATTGCTCGAAATTGTCACCAAGGGCATCTATAGCATCCTTGGTCAGTTTGACTTTTGGTTCAAGAACGATGTTGGCCTTACCCGCTAGATCATCGAAGAAGCGCCAACCAGACTCTTCTAACAGTTTATTGATCTTGATACGGGCCTTGGCTTCCTTAGCAGCCATTCTAGGTACTCCCTGTGTTGTTCTTTAGTCGCATCGCACCCTCTGCAAACAGAATTAGTGCGAACTGGCACGGTAGGCTTGCAAGTCTATAGACAGAGTCTCAACAACGGACGTTTTTGCCGAGGTGGCAATGGACTGGAGCCATATCGGCTACTACCACGGGACTTTAGCTTTGGTCCAAATAACCCTTCGCCAGATTCTGCTGAAGGGTTTTAAGCTGCTCCAGTTCAGGACTAGTCTGCCCAGCCTCAGGCTGAGACTTTCCCGTCAGCAGCCAAAGCGAGTACTCGGGCCAAGCCACTCCAATCGCCTCAAAGTGCTCTTCATTCGCCCGCTGCCGCCCCTCACACACCGCCTTCCATGACGCGGCCTTGACGCCCGTCAGCTCTTCCATGTGCTTGAACTTGCGGTGAGGCTCGGTCTTGGCTGTCACCACAGCCGCCACCCTGGCCCTGATCGCCGAAGTTTCCCCTTGACCCACGTAACTCTCTGTCATATATTTACTAGTAAATATTTTGCTTATTCGCACATATAACTCTTATCGTGGTTATGTGTGCTTCATTGTGGAGCAAAGTGATTATGACAGTCGCAGAAAGAATCAACCAGCCGGTGCTGGTGCCGATCATGCACTGGAAGAAATTCGCGGAAGTGGTGGGCATCGAAGAGGGCGTGCTGCGGGGCCTGTGCGACCGGGACCATATTCCCTCCATCTGTTTCGGCAAGCACCGCTTCATCAATCTGGCCAAGCTCAATCACCTGTGCCTGGATGAAAGCCACAACACAGCTAATCCGAGCGGGGCAGCGGAGGACTGAGGCAATGGATAAGCGCACCATCACACCCCATGAAGCGGAGTTGAACCGGCTGATACTGCTGGCCCAATCCCGTCTGCACGCAATGGGCGACGGCGGCTTCGTCCAGGGTTGCAGCCTTTCCCTGCGGGAAAGGGCGCGGCTGATCCAGGTGGCATCGCTGGATGCCATGGCGACACTGCAAAGGATGCGGGAGGTGGCCCTGGCCGTACTCAACGGCGTTCCCCTGGCCGGTGACAAGGAAGTGAAATGCGCCGACTGCCGCCACCACGTGCCCAGCCTGACCTTTGCCGATGAAGCCAGTTGCGCCGTGCATCTGAGCCTGCAAAGCATGCACCGGCTGCGCCATTGCAGTCATTTCCAGCCCCTGGCGGCCAAGCCGCCGGCAGTGCCCGCCGATCCTGCCGCCTGAAGGCATGGGCGCGGGCCGGGATTGTGTCCCCTGGCCCTGCCCCCTGACCATCATCGTCGCCGCTCAAGAAAGCCGTCCGGCAAACCGGACGGCTTTGTTTTTGCCACGGCTGGAACTGGCGTAGCCTTGAGGCTTGCGGCTGGGCCGCCGACAAACCGGAGGCAGTCTGGCCGATAATGGGACGACACCTCCGGCAGCTCCACCGGACAAAGCCCGGCAGCCGCTGCCTGTTACCGCCAACTATTTTTTCACCTACCCACAATATCCATGCCCTTCATCCGTCTACCCAGGCATGGACACTTCGTTCTCCCTTTCCCTGCCCCGCGACGAGACCCGCCTGATGGCCGAGCAGAACCGACGCCTGACTGAAGCCATTGCCCGGGAGAGCGGGCGGCTGGGCAGTTTCATTCGCCGGCGCGTGCCCGACCCGGGCGAGGCGGAGGACATTCTGCAGGACGTGTTCTTCGAGCTGGTGGAGGCCTGGCGCCTGCCGGAGCCCATCGAGCAGGTGGGGGCCTGGCTGTTCCGGGTGGCCCGCCACCGCATCGTGGACCGCTTTCGCAAGCGCCGGGAGGAACCCCTGCCCGTGGCCGTGCAAGAAGACGGCGACGAGGAGCATTGGCTGGAAGCCGCCCTGCCGGCGGATGACGGCGGGCCGGAGGCGGCCTATCTGCGCCGCCTGTGGCTCGACGCCATCGCCACGGCCCTGGAGGAACTGGCGCCGGGGCCGCGGGAAACCTTCATCGCCCACGAGATCGATGGCCGCAGCTTCAAGGAGATGGCGGCGGAGAGCGGCGTGCCCATGAACACCTTGCTCGGCTGGAAGCGGCAGGCGGTGCTGCAC
Organism: Azospira sp. I09; assembly: GCF_009177135.1. Classification (NCBI taxonomy): domain Bacteria; kingdom Pseudomonadati; phylum Pseudomonadota; class Betaproteobacteria; order Rhodocyclales; family Rhodocyclaceae; genus Azospira; species Azospira sp. I09. Next base: position 1,262,549 of record NZ_AP021844.1, read on the forward strand.
CTGCGCCAGCGGCTGCGGCCCCTTTACGAACCCCAATCCTGAACAGGAAACCAATATGAAATGCAGAACTGGAAAATCCGGCTGCGCCTCGCGCTGCCTCAAGATCGGCCTGATGGTCGTGGTCGGCATCGGCGCCCTTACCTGGGTGGTGATGCAGTTGTGGAACTGCCTGCTGCCGGACCTCTTTGCCGGGGTCTCCCCCATCGGCTACTGGCAGGCCCTGGGCGTGCTGGTGCTGAGCCGCATCCTCTTCGGCGGCATGCGCGGCGGCGGCTTCCACCACTGGCGCGAACGTCGGGCCCATTGGGAAAGCCTGACGGAAGAAGAGCGGCAACAGCTCAAGGGCCGCTTCCACAGCCGCTGGAGCCGCTGCTGCACGCCCCAGGCGGAAGGCGCCGAACCCCAGGCCAAGGCCGCGGATAAACCGGCCGACCAGGCCTGATGGCCTGAAACATCCCCGGGCCCCGGGCGCACCTCGTGCCGCCCGGGGCCGCCGGCCACACGCCGGCCTCCCTGGAAAAACCCCATGCGCCCTGCCTCCCTGACCTCCCCCCGCCCAGCCACACCTCCCGCTGCTGCGGCCCAGCCCGCCCTCCCCGGCCGCCTGCGCCGGGCCCTGTGGCGCGTGCTGCCGCTCATGGGCGGCCTCCATGCCTACATCGGCTGGCGCCTGCTGCCGTCGCTGGATCTGCATCCCGCCGCCCTGGCCCTGGCCATTGCCGGACTGGCCCTTTCCGCCTGCCTGGTGCCCCTGGGCCTGCTGGGCCGCTTCGTCACCGACAACCCGACCCTGGCGGACCGGCTCAGCTGGCTGGGCAGCCTGGCCATGGGCCTCTTCTCTTCGGTGCTGGTGCTGACCCTGCTGCGGGATGCGGGCCTGCTGCTGGCCGGCGCACCTTCCCTGGCGCAGCCCACGGCCCTGGCGGTGGTGGCTGTTGCCGGCCTGTTCACCCTGTTCGGCTACGTCAATGCGCGGCGGGTGGCCCGCATCGTCCGGGTGGAGGTGCCCCTGGCCGACCTGCCGCCGGCACTGGAGGGCTTCACCATCGTCCAGCTCAGCGACATCCACGTGGGGCCCACCATCAAGCGGGATTACGTGCAGGCCATCGTGGACCGGGTCAATGGGCTGGAGGCCGATCTGGTGGCCATCACCGGCGACGTGGTGGATGGCAGCGTGGAGCATCTACGGGAGCACACCGCGCCCCTGGGCCAGCTGCGCAGCCGCCACGGCAGCTATTTCGTCACCGGCAACCATGAATACTATTCGGGCGCTGGGGCCTGGATGGCGGAGTTCGAGCGCATCGGCCTCAAAGGGCTGCACAACGGCCACACCGTCATCGCCCACCACGGCTCCCGCCTGGTGCTAGCCGGGGTGACGGACTATTCGGCCGGCGCCTTCGATGCGGCCCAGACGAGCGACCCGGCGGCGGCCCTGGCCGGCAGCCCGCCGGGGCTAACCCGCATCCTGCTGGCCCACCAGCCCCGCTCGGCGCCGGCTGCCGCTGCCGCCGGCTTTGACCTGCAGCTTTCCGGCCACACCCACGGCGGCCAGTTCTGGCCCTGGAATTTCTTCGTGCCCCTGCAACAGCCCTTCACCGCCGGCCTGCACCGGCTGGGCCGGCTGACGGTCTACACCAGCCGCGGCACCGGCTACTGGGGCCCGCCCAAGCGTCTCGGTGCTCCCTCTGAAATCACCGTGCTGCGGCTGGTGCGGGCGTAAGGTTCCGAACCTTTCTTTTTGGGCTCGCCCCGCACCAACAGGCGTCCCCGAACCGAAATACCTATAAGGCCCAGCGCAGATTGACGGCGGCGCTGCGGTTGTGGCGGCCCTGGCGGTGTTCACCTTCAGGCATAGGCCACCCAGCCGCGGAAGGCAAAGCCGACGTAAAACAGCTGCACATCGTGGAAACCGGTCTCGCGCAGGATGCCTTCGTCCTCCTCGGGACTGAGAATGGTCAGCTCCCGCTCCACCTTTTCCCGGGTGACCTGGGCCTGTTCCGGGCTGCTGCCAGATGCGGTCAGAAAGGCAGCATAGCGGGACATCCAGATATCCCGCCGTTTCTGCTCGGCCTCGGCACTGAGATGGGCAACGACAAACGGGGCCCCGGGCTTCAAGCGGCAGCGAATCTCCCGCAGCATCGGCAGGCGCTGCTCTCGGGGTACGAAGTGGCAGGTCAGCAGGCAGGTGGCGGCATCGAAGGGGCCTTGCGGCGCATCCTGAACATAGCCCTGGTGTAGTGCGATCCGGGAAGAAAACGGGCTGAGCCGTTGGGCCGCCAGTTCCAGCATGGGCCCACTGGGATCGACCCCGTCGAACTGCCAGCCGGGATGGGCTCGGGCATAGTCTTCCAGCTCCAGCCCGCCGCCGGCACCCACCACAAGAATCCGCCCCTGCCCGGCCACCCGCTCCTCAATGAGGAGGCGGGTCATCGGCAGCAGGCTGAGATAACCGGGAACGTTGCGCCGGGGCCCTTCGGCGTACTTGTCTACCGCGTCGGGAGTCTGAAAGGCAGCATGGGGTGTGGGTTGCATGGGTGAATTATCCCATACCGCCCATCAGCCTTTTGACGATGAAAGCAAAAGCGCCAGTCCCCTGCGCCGGCCTCAGAAGGCCCAGCGCAGATTGACGGAGGCGCTGCGGTTGTTGAAGCCCTGGCGGTGTTCGCCGTCTATCCGATTTTCCATCACAGGTACCGCCCATCTAACCGCTTCCACTCTCAATGCCCTGCATTAATGACATTTTCATGCCATCATCGGGCTTTCGCCTGACCACTCCGTGCCGATACCCATGTCCGTGAAATACCGATTCGTGCTCGTCCTCCTCAGCCTGGCCCTGGGCGCCTGCACCGCCCTGCCCTCGCCCCGCGAACGGCAGGACCATGCCGACAACCTGGCGGCCGCCAGGCAATGGCAGAAAGGCACGCTCACGGCAGCGCCCTTCACCCTGCGCACCTACGAACCCGTGACGCCCCGCCAGGGGGACACCCTGGCGGTGTATATCGAGGGCGACGGCCTGGCCTGGCTCAATCCCAGCCAGCCCTCGGCCGACCCCACCCCGGTCTCGCCCCTGCTGCTGCAACTGGCCCTGGCCCAGCGGGAAGGCAAGGCGGCCTACCTGGCCCGCCCCTGCCAGTACGCCGAGCCCGGCGCGGCGTACTGTGCGCAGCGCTACTGGACCGACGGCCGCTTCGCGCCGGAGGTGATCGATGCCATGGACCGGGCCCTGGACCAGCTGAAGGCACGCCAGGAGGCCCGCACCCTGGTGCTGGTGGGCTATTCGGGCGGAGGCGCCGTGGCTGCCCTGCTGGCGGCCCGCCGCAGCGACGTGGTCCGCCTGGTGACCATCGCCGGCAATCTGGATCACCGGGCGTGGACCTCCTACCACCGGCTGACGCCCCTCGACGCTTCCCTCAACCCGGCCGACCAGGCGCAGCGGCTTGCCGCCATCTCCCAGATCCACTGGATCGGCGGCCGGGACACGGTGATGCCGGCGGAACTGGCCCGCCGCTGGCCGGCGGCCCTGCTGGGGCTGCGGCAGGAAAATCTGAAGCTGGTGCCCGAGGCCAGCCACGGCCAGGGCTGGCCCGATCCGCGCCAGACGCCGGAATTTCCCCTCGGCCCCAGGAGCAACGGCAAGCCCCTGCCCTGAGAGCGGCCACCAGCGCCGCCCTCAGCCCCCCTGCCGCCCCGACCGCACTTGCCAACGCCCCCGGTCGGGGGACAATGCCAATTCCCCTTTGCCCCCACCGACCGCCGCCACGCCCGCCATGTTCCCCGCCACGTTCCACATCTCACGCCTGTCACCCCGCGCCCGCTGCCGGAGGCTGCTGTTTGCCGCCGTCGCCCTGCTCCTCTCCTTCCAGGGCCAGGCCCAGACGCCGCCGGACTGCCCCGCCACCCAGCACGCGCCCCCCTCGGCGGAGGAGACCCGGGAATACCTGAAGAACGCCCGGGACCATGGCTTTCTCTGGCGCATCGAGAAGGACGGGCGGGCCTCCTACCTCTACGGCACGGTCCACGTGGGCAAGCAGGAATGGCTCTATCCGGGCCCCCTGATGCGCCGGGCCATGGCGGAGACGGACACGGTGGCCCTGGAGATGGATGTGCTCGACCCGGCCATCGCCGCCCGCATCCAGCAGCTGATGCTGTTCCGCAAGGGGCCCAAGCTGCCGGCCGGATTGCAGGAGCGGATCCGTCGCCAGGCAGAGGCCTCCTGCCTGCCCTACGCCGCCATCGCCGCCCTGTCGCCGGAACTGCAGGTGGTGACCCTGACGGTGATGCTGGCGAAGAAGGAAGGGCTGGACCCGGCCTACGCCCTGGACGTGATGCTGGCCGGCTTCGGCCACGGCACCAAGCGCCCGGTGGTTTCCCTGGAGGAGCCGGAACTGCAGATGAAAGCCCTGCACATGAAGACGCCCCGGGAGACCCAGGCCTTCGTCGAGGCCAGCCTCAATTCCCTGGAGTCGGAGAAGGCCCTGGGCGCCCTCAGGCGCCTGGCCAAGGCCTGGGAGGAAGGGGATTACGCCACCATGGCGGACTATCCCGCCTGGTGCGAGTGCATGGAAACGCCGGTGGAGCGCAAGGCCATGCAGCGCCTGCTCAACGAGCGCAACCCGGACATGGCCAAACGCATCGACCAGCTGCACCGCCAGGGCAGCCGGGTCTTCGCCGGCGTCGGCAGCCTGCACCTGTTCGGCCCCACCGGCCTGCCCGCCCTGATGCAGAAGAAGGGCTACACGGTGGAACGGATCGACTTCGCCCGGCCCTAAAGGCGGTGCGGCCAGGACCATGGCACTACCCTAGGCCGCCCATCGGGCGGCCCTTTTTCTGCCACCGGAACGCCATCACCCCGACCACGGCATGGTGGAGCCAGGCCCGATGCCGAGCCCGCCAGCCCCGCCCATCCGGCAGTCCCTGATGCATGCCGGGCGCCGCGGCCGGAACACATTTCTGTCACTTTACTTTCATACAGTTACGTTCCAGAATCCGCCGGTTTTCTTTTTTCGCGGAGCGCCCCTGTGGGCCCATGTTCGAGTGACAGTACAGCGCCGGTCCCCGTGACCGGAGCAGCCTCGGCCGGATAACGCGCAGCCTCCCCTGCCCTTATCCCGCCCCGGCGGGATGCGGCAACCCAAGCCTGATTGACGGTTCCCAGGCTTGCCCCCTCCCTTTTCGTACCTTATCGCCAGCCGCGCCCGTGCAGACGGGTTCTGGCCCGTGCGCCCCCTTGCCCTTGCCGGCCCATGGCAGGACAAGGCTGCGGCCATGAGTGCGGCAGGCGGTCCCGTCCTCGTTCGCGGGTTGCCGTGGGGCACCATTTTTGGAGCACGCCATGACCCTGCAAGCCATCGACAACATCAACCTGGTCTCCCTGGCCGACTCGACCCTGAGCCTGACCACGGCCTTTATCCTGGGCAGCCTGATCGGCCTGGAACGGCAGTACCGGCAACGCACCGCCGGCCTGCGCACCAACGTGCTGGTGGCCGTGGGCGCGGCCATTTTCGTGGATCTGGCCAACCGCCTCAACGGCCATGCCGGCGCCATCGGCGTCATTTCCTACGTGGTGTCGGGCATCGGCTTTCTCGGTGCCGGCGTCATCATGCGGGAGGAAGGCAATGTGCGCGGACTCAACACCGCTGCCACCCTGTGGGGCTCGGCCGCCGTGGGCGCCTGCGCCGGCGCCGACATGCTGCTGGAAGCCCTGCTCGGCGCCACCTTCGTCCTGGCCTCCAACACCCTGCTGCGGCCGGTGGTGGACCGCATCAACCGCCAGCCCATGGACACCCTGGCGGTGGAAGTGACCAATACCGTCTATGTGATCGCCCGGCAAAGCCACCAGAAACAGGCCCTGCATCTGCTGGAAAACGCACTGGAGGCTGCCGACTTGCCCACCCGGGACCTGAAGGTGCACGCCTTCGGCGACGATGCGGTGGAAATCGAGGCGGTCCTCGCCGCCAATGCGGTGGACGGCGAGCACCTGGAACGGCTCACCCGGCAACTGGCAGAACAGCCGTTCATCTCCCAGGCCTTCTGGAGTCCCAGCACCACGGAATGAAGCCGGCGCAGCCTAGGCCGGCATTTAGGCCCGGCCGTAATCGGCGACCACCTCCACCAGCCAGTCCATGAAGACCCGCACCCGGCGCGGCAGGTGGCGGCGGTTGGCATAGAGCAGATGCACCGGCATGGGCGGCGCATTGAACCCGGGCAGCACCGGCAGCAGCAACCTGGCCTCTAGCAGGGCCTGCATGCCCGCCAGCGGCACCTGGATGAGACCCAGGCCGGCCAGGCAGGCGGCGGTGTAGGCGTCCGAATTGTTCACCGTCACCGCCCCGGCCATGGGAATGCGGCGCAGCTCTCCGGCCCCGTCCACGTATTCGAAGCCGGGGGACTTGCCCCCCAGGATGGGGACGTAATGGATCAGCCGGTGGGCGGCCAGGTCTTCCAGGGAATGGGGCGTGCCGTGCCGTTCCAGGTAGGCCGGGCTGGCCAGGTTGAGCTGGCGCAGCTGGCCCAGGGGCCGGGCCACCAGGGAGGAATCCCCCAGGGCGCCGACCCGCAGCACGCAGTCGAAGCCTTCCCGCACCAGGTCCACGCGGCGGTCGGTGCTGCTCACTTCCACCTCCAGCCCCGGGTGCCGTTCGAGAAACTCCGGCAGCCGGGGCATGACCGCGTGGCGCGCCGTCCCGGCCGGCATGTCCACCCGCAGGCGGCCGCTGAGCTGGGCTGCGTCGCGGCGGAACATGGTCTGCAGTTCCTCCATGTCCGCCAGCAGGTCCCGGCTGCGCTCGTAGTAGGCCTGGCCGTCCTGGGTCAGCTGCACCCGGCGGGTGGTGCGGTGCAGGAGGCGGGCGCCGAGCTGGCTCTCCAGCCGTTGCACGGCAGCGGAAATGCTGGCCTTGGGCAGGCCCAGGCTGTCGGCGGCCTGGGTGAAGCTGGCCAGTTCGGCCACCCGCAGGAAGATTTGCATGGCGTCGAGCTGGTCCATGGCGCCCTCATTGTCTATGAATGACGAACAGTCTAAACAAATACCGCGTATTTATCCGACACTTTTCGATCAATAGACTGGCTTCCACGGTCGGCCCTAGGGCCGGCCCTCCCCCACCTTCAAGGAGCCAGACATGACCAAGATCGCACTCATCACCGGCGGCAGCCGGGGCCTGGGCCGCAACGCCGCCCTCAAGCTCGCCGCCCGCGGCGTGGACATCATCCTCACCTACCGCAGCCGGGCCGACGAGGCGGCTGCCGTCGTCGCCCAGATCGAGGCCCTGGGCCGCCGCGCCGTGGCCCTGCCCCTGGTGGTGGATGAAGCCGCCGGCTTCCCCGCCTTCGCCGAGCGGGTGCGCCAGGCCCTGGCCGGGACCTGGCAGCGGGAGCGTTTCGACTTCCTGGTGAACAACGCCGGCATGGGCATCAACGCCGCCTTCGCCGAGACCACGGAGGCCCAGTTCGACCTGCTCATGAACACCCACCTGAAAGGGCCCTTCTTCCTCACCCAGGCCCTGCTGCCCCTGCTCAACGACGGCGGGCGCATCCTCAACGTCTCCACCGGCCTGGCCCGCTTCGCCCTGCCCGGCTATGCCGCCTACGCCAGCATGAAAGGCGGCATCGAGGTGTTGACCCGCTACCTGGCCAAGGAACTCGGGCCCCGGGGCATCGCCGTCAATGTGCTGGCCCCCGGCGCCATCGAGACCGACTTCGGCGACGGCGCCGTGCGCGACAACGCCCAGCTCAACGCCTTCATCGCCGCCCAGACCGCCTTGGGCCGGGTCGGCCAGCCGGACGACATCGGCCATGCCGTGGCCGCCCTGCTGTCGGAAGAGACGGGCTGGATCACCGCCCAGCGCATCGAGGCTTCCGGCGGCATGTTCCTCTGAGCAAAAAAAAAGCAGCCGTCCCTGGAGCGGTACGGCTGCGAAAAGGAAAGGGGGCTGTCATGGCCCCTTTCCGGGGGTTGGGAATAAGGGAAACAGCCGGGCCTACTGCACGCCCTGCCCCAGCTTCTTGCCGTTCACCACCACGCCGTAGAGATTGACGCCGTCGTCGGCGTGGTAGCGCTTGCGGGTCTCGTCGATGCTGCCGTTGATCAGGCGCGGGTCCTGGGGCCGCTCGTGGGAGTTGATGTAGGCGGCCACGTCCCAGGCCTCCTGGTCCGAGAGGGTCTCGCCCCGGCCCAGGGGCATGTTGTGCTGGATGAAGCCGGCGGCGGTGTTGATGCGATGCATGCCGGCGCCCCAGTTGTAGGAGTCCTTGCCCCACAGGGCGGGGAAGACGGAGGTGACGCCCACCTTTTTGCCCTCGCCGTTTTCGCCGTGGCACAGCTGGCACTGCTTCTCATAGACCGCCTTGCCCCGGGCGATGTCGTAGCCGCCCTTGGGCGGCGGCGGCTCGTCGAAGCCCCGTCCCGGCAGGGCCTTGCCCGTTGGGGCGCCGGTGGACAGCCAGTAGGCGTAGGTGGTGAGGGCGGTGAGGATTTCGCTGTCGGCCGCCGGCGGCTTGCCGTTCATACTGAACTGGAAGCAGCCCTGCATGCGCTCCACATAGGTATTCACCTTGTTGTTTTTCTTGCGGTAGGCCGGATACATGGGATAGGCCGCCCACAGGGGCGCCGAGTTGGCCTTGCGGCCCCGGTCGATGTGGCAGTTCACGCAGTTCATCTCGTTGCCCACGTACTCGGGCGCCAGGGCCTTGGTGTTCATGAACAGGTCCTGGCCCCGGCGCACCAGCTCGCCGAAGGCGTTGTTGGGAATGTCGGTGTCGGCCGGGGGCTGGAAGTACTGCTGGCTCACCGGCTTGGCCGGAGCCTTGGGCAACTGGGTCTGGTCGTCCAAGCGGGAATTACGGGGAGTGTTAGCGGTGTCGGCTGCCTGGGCGACACCGGCAAACAGGCAGATGCTGCCCAGCAGGGCGGCAAGAATCTTGGCGTTTTTCATGGCGGGAATCCTTTCGATGTAGGGGGAACGTTCGTCTCAGCGCAGGCGATGCTGGCTTTCGTCGAAGGCTTCCTTGGATTCCCCCAGGCCGGCGAAATAGTCGGCCACGGCCTTGATCTCGGCTTCGCTCAAATCCACGGCGATATGGGCCATGAGCCCGTTGGGGTCGTTGCGACGGCTGGGCGGCACGGCGGCCACCGCCTTGGTTTTGCGGGTCGCGGCCACGGCCTTGGTGCCGCGCCAGGCCTTCAGCTGGTTCTCGATGTAGAGGGCGGACTGGCCTGCCAGGGGCGGGAAGGTGTCGCCCACGCCGACGCCGGCGGGACCATGACACAGGGTGCATTCGGGGATGTTGCGCTCCCAGGCGCCGCGCAGGGCGATCCAGGCGCCGCTGCCGGGGTGGGGCCGCTCCACCGGGCCGGGCTTGATATTGACCTTGGGCAGCTCGGCGTAGGCCTTGGCCACGGCGGCCACTTCCTCAGGCGTGAGGGACTGGGCGATGGGCTGCATCACCGCATTCTCCCGGCGGCCGGCCTTGAAGTCGGCCAGCTGCTTGGCGATGTAGGCCTCGGGCAGGCCCGCCAGGCGCGGAAAGCCGGCGGCGGCCATGCCCTTGCCGTCGGTGCCGTGGCAGGTGATGCAGGGCATGGCCGCCGGATTGGCGCCGCCCTTCTGCATGATGTCGCTGCCGTCGACAGCCTGGGCCGACAGGGGCAGCAGCGCCGGCAGCAACAGGAGGCCGGAGAGCAGCGGGGTAATCAGTTTTCTCATGGGGTATCTCCTCTCGAAGTTCGGGAATGAGTGACGGAGCGGTGGGCGCTCTCTATTCTGAATGCATATGCAGATGGCTGGGGGTCGGGTTTCTCCTCGGTTACGTCAATCTCGATCCGGCCCCAGGAAAAAAGCCGCCCCGGGAGGGGGCGGCAGCCTCAGGCTCAAGGCGGGTCGGAAAGCTGGATGAAGGGGGGCCTCAGTAGCGGGCGTCCTCCGGTTTCTTGCCATTGGGCCAGTCCTTCACCTTCTCCGGGAAGTCCGGGCGGGGCTGGTGGCTGAAGTACTCGGCCACGTCCAGGGCCTCCTGGTCGGAGAGGCCGCCCTGGCCCAGGGGGAACTTGCCGTGGAAGCCGATGGGCATGTTGCGTTTGACGAAGGCGGCGGCGGTATAGGTGCGGGCCATGCCGGCGCCGAGGTTGAAGGACTCGTCGCCCCACAGCGGCGGATAGACCATCTTGCCGTCGGCGGACTTGAGGCCTTCGCCGTTCTCGCCGTGGCACACGGCGCACTGCTCGGCGTAGATCTTCTTGCCGTTGTCGCTGTTGGGCTTCAGGGAACGGTCGATCTTGCCGATGCCGCGGCCGGGCACCTTGTCTTCCGGCTTGGTGGCGCCCTTCATCCAGTCGAAGTAGGCGACCATGGCCTTCATGTCCGCCGACTCCACGGGCAGGGGCTTGCCGTTCATGGAGCGCTTGAAGCAGCCGTTGATGCGGTCCTCCAGGGTGATGATGCGGCCGGCCCGGGGCGCGTAACTGGGGAAGAAGGCGGAGACGCCGACGAAGGGCGAGCCGTCGGCCACGGTGCCGGCATTGAGGTGGCAGCTGGTGCAGTTGAGCTGGTCACCCACGTGGTTGGGCAGCAGGTCCTTGGTTTCCAGGTGCAGACGCATGCCGCGCACCAGCTGTTCGGCGTTGGGCTTGGCCAGCATGTCGGCCAGGCGCGGCGTCTCGAACTTGCTGTTGTCGATGGCCTTGGGGTCCTGCTTCACCACTTCGGCCCGCATCTTCTTCACCTGGGAGGCGGTCACGGCTTCGCCGCCGTTGCCCCAGCTGCTGCGGACGAAGGTGATCAGCTCGGCCAGCTCCTGGTCGTTGAGGCGGGCAAAGCCGGGCATGGTGAATACCCGGGGATGGGCCGCCGTAGAGGCGGTCTTCCAGCCGGTGAGGGTGATGTGCAGCAGGGTGGCCGGGTCCTTCGCCGTCACCGCCGGGTTGCCGGCCAGGGGCGGGAAGATCTTGCTGACGCCGTTGCCGTCCTGGCGGTGGCAGTCGCCGCAGAACTGCACGTAGGCCAGGCCGCCGCGGGAGCTGAAGAGGTTGCCCGGCACCTTACCGGCCACTGCATCGCGCGGCGTGCTCGGCGCCGGCAGTTCATGCTCGCCCGGGGGCAGGGACTTGAGATAGGTGGCGATGGCCACCAGGTCCTCGTCCTTCACGTGCTGGGTGCTGTGGTGGATGACCTCGGCCATGTTGCCGGAGGCGGTGGCGAAGCGGTTCTGCCCGGTCTTGAGGAACAGGGCGGTGTCCTCCACCGTCCACAGGCCGCGCAGGCTCAGGGCGCGCCAGGATTCCACGGTCTCCCCGGCGAGGAAGTGCTTGCCCTTGCTGCCGGCGTCGCTCATGGCCTTCTCCTGGAAGGCGATGCCCCGGGGCGTGTGGCAGGCGCCGCAGTGGCCCAGGCCCTGGACCAGGTAGGCGCCCCGGTTCCAGGTGGCGTCCTTGCCGGCGTCGGGCTGGAAGGGCGTGGTGTCGAGGAACGCCCAGTTCCACAGGGAAAGGCCCCAGCGCTGGCTGAAGGGCCAGCGCATGGCGGTGGGCTTGTTGGCCTGCTTCACCGGCGCCAGGCCCTGCATCAGGTAGGCGTAGAGGGCCTGCATGTCCTCGCCAGTCATTTTGGCGTAGGAGGGATAGGGCATGGCCGGGTAGAGATTGTGGCCGTCCGCCGCCACGCCCTTGCGCATGGCCCGGTCGAACTGGGCGAAGGTGTAGTTGCCGATGCCCGTTTCCTTGTCCGGCGTGATGTTGGTGGAGAAGAGCACGCCGAAGGGCGTGGCCAGTTCCCGGCCGCCGGCCATGGACTTGCCGCCTTCGGCGGTATGGCAGGCAACGCAGTCGCCCAGGCGGGCCAGGTATTCGCCCCGGGCGATCTGGCCGGCATCGGCGGCTTCGGCCCGGCCCAGGCCGACGGCGGCCAGGGCGGAGAGGAGGAAGGTGGCGGCGGCGCTGCGCCACAGGCGCGTCAAGGCGCCGGCCGGCGCCCCTGCAGGCACGGATGGGACATGGGTCATGGCTGTACTCCCTGTACTTGGTTTGTTTGGGGTCAAGTTTAGGGAGGGCGCCCCGCCGCGCCTATTCGGAGATCCGGTTAGGGATATAACCGAAAGTGACTATTGCCAGCGGCTGCCTAAAGCGCTCGTCCTGGGCGTCCCGACCTGCCCTCCCCGCTGCACATCGCCATTTCCCCGACCCCGGGATCATGGCAACATCATGCCAATTCCATTCCCCGTCCGCCCATGCAGCCGCCCACCACACCCGCCGCCGACCGCCGCATCCTCATCCTCGACGCCACCCCCGACGACGACGGCCCCGACCGCCGGGTGGCCGACCGGCTGGCCGCCCTGGCCACCGACAGCGGCGCCCTGATCAGCCGTTTCCGCCTGGAAGAGGTGCGCCTGGCCCCCTGCCTGGGCGACTTCGAATGCTGGACCAAGACCCCCGGCCTGTGCCGCACCCAGGACGACGCCAACGCCATCGCCAAGGCCTTCCAGCAGGCCGACCTGGCGGTGATGGTGACGCCCCTCTTCCATGGCGGCTACCGGCCCTCCCTCAAGGGCGCCCTGGACCGGCTGCTGGGCGTGATCCACCCCTTCTTCCACGAATCCGTCGGCGTCACCCGCCACCAGCCCCGCTACGAGCGCTACCCGGCCATGCTCTTCGTCGGCCTGGAAGCCGCGCCCGATGCGGCGGCCCGGGAACTGTTCGCCGCCTTCGCCGGCGGCAACGCCATCAACCTCATGGCCCCCCGTTTCCACACCCTGGTGCTGGCCCCCGCCACCGCCCCCTGGGAGGAAGCCCTGGCCGCCCGCTTCGCCCAGGCCCTGGCCGGCCACGACGGCGAGCCCTTCCCCCACCACCCGCCGGCGGACGCCCTGGCCCGGGCCTGCGCGCCGGACCCGGCCCTGCCGCCGGCGCCGGTGCAGCGCGCCGCCCTGCTGGTGGGCAGTGCCCGGCCCAAGGGCGAAAGCACCTCCGAATCCCTGGCCCGCAGCCTGGCGGAAAACCTGGAACGGCAGGGCGTCGCCGTCACCCTGGTACACGTCATCGACTTCATCAAGCCCGGCCGCCGCGCCGACGCCGCCCTGGCCGCCCTGGGCGAAGCCGAGCTGCTGGTGGTGTCCGCCCCCCTCTACGTGGACGGCCTGCCGGGCCTGGTCCTCAAGGCCCTGGAACAGATCGCCGCCCAGCCCGGCCGCCTACGGCGGGTCGCCGGCCTGCTCAACAGCGGCTACCCGGAAGCGGCCCACAACCGCTCCGCCATAGCCCAGCTGCGCCGCTTCGCCCACAACGCCGGACTCGGCTGGGCTGGCGGCCTGGCCATGGGTGCCGGCGAAGTGCTGCACGGCAAACCCCTGGCCGGCATGGGCTTCATGTTCCGCAACCAGATCGCCGCCCTCCGCCAAGCCGCCCCGGCCCTGGCCGCCGGCCGCGGCATCCCCCCCGAAGCCAGCGCCTCCATGGCCCGCCCCCTCCTCCCCGCCTGGCTGTTCCGCCTGGCCGCCAAACTCCGCTGGTTCACCCAGGCCCGCAGCCACGGCACCCCGTGGAACGACCTGGGAGCCAGACCCCATGAGTTGAAGCGGGAGGAAAAGCCGCTGGGGGATGGTGGCTGAGTTGGCGGGCCGCAATTGGGATCGAATAAGGCCGAGGGAGGCTTTCAGCCAGTTGCTGACAGTCAGCCCTACTTCTCTGATTAGCTGAATTTAGCCAAAGCAGTCGCTAAGACACCTGGCGCAATGCGGCAGCTTTAATTTGTAAAAAAGAAGCTCAGGCCAGTCCAAGATAGACGGGGCAATTCATAAATCGCAGGTCCACCTCAAGGAATGATGATGGATGCATCCGAAGCAATACTAGGCCTTGGTAGCCATGCGGCACAGGATCTTCTCAAGCTGTCAGGGCTTGATGAAAACTCACCCATGGTCGGTCCTGAGTTCACCTACTTTGGAGTTTTCCTCAGCGCTCTTGCTTACAAGGAGGCGAACGATCCTAGTTTGAATGCGGGCGCCGTAGGTTTGGAGTCGTTAAGGTCGCTCTATGCCCAAGCCGAAGACTCAGATACTAAGATGTTGGATGTGGTTGCAGGACTGTCTCTTTCAACATATGACGAAGCTGTTCCCGTATGGCCCAGTACTAGTGAACGGGAAAATGTAGCCATTACCTTATGTAGCTTGCTTTCAAAGCTCTTAAAAAGTTCGGCTCAGATTGAGCTGAGCGTCATACAGAAGGCTAAGTTGCGTGCAAAGGTTGAGGACTTGTTCGAAGTTTTGGAAATCGCTCATAGAGAGGTACGCACTGCAAATCAATCTGTCGCCCCTGCACTATCGGACATAACCATCCCTATATCTACAAAACACTCTTCATCTCCGATAGATGAAATTCAGGTCGCGAAATCTGCTTTGTTCACCCAATTTGACGACGGCGATATAACCACTAAGGAATACCACGAAGGTCTTGAAGAACTTAATCAAAAAGAGTTGGCTATTCACCTTAAGATGGCGACGAGAATCTATGCTACGAGCAACCTATGGGACAAAAAATTTGCCGTCGTTGTGGCGATCGCATTTTTACTTGGATTCCTGATTGGGCCTTGGCTGTATCCAAAGCTATTTGGGTATAGCAGTGCAGAAGAATGTGTTCTGAATACGAAGCATAAGCATGCCGTTGGTGCATGTTATGACCTCTACCCCAGTATTCGAAAATAGTAGGGCTCCGAATTCTTCAGCCGGTTGAACCTCTGTTTCGGGTCGATAGCAGCCCTAAAACCACCCAGCGCCTAGGAACAATCAACCCAACAAAAAAGCCAACCCCAAGGTTGGCTTTTTTGTTTTCCGGCCCTTGCCTACAGCAACGGCGGCGTACGCGAAGCGACCATGAGGCGGTTCCAGCCGTTGATTTCGACTACGCACAGGGTCAGGTTGGCGATTTCCACCGGGCTGAAGTGGGCTTTGACCTCTTCGTAGATGGCGTCCGGCACTTCCTGGCCGCTGAGGGCGGTGACGGCTTCGGCCCAGGCCAGGGCGGCGCGCTGGCGGGGGTCGAAGACCGGGGCTTCCTTCCAGGTGGCGGTGAGGTTGATCTGGTTTTCGCTGAGGCCGTACTTGCGGGCCAGGGGCACGTGCATGGCGACGCAGAAGGCGCAGCCGTTGATCTGGGAGACGCGCAGGCGCACCAGTTCGAGCAGGCCCAGGTCCAGGCCGGCGCCCTGGACGTAGGTGTGCACGCCGAACATGGCCTTGTAGCCGTCGGGGATCAGTTTGCCGATATCGAAGCGTTGTTCCATGGTTTCCATCCTTGGGAGAGTTGGGGGAATCCCGCGCTGCAGGATGGGGCCATCCTAATGGTCCAGTGGTACGATTCATACGTCCATTTATCGACCATTTGATTGGTCCACTTTCCATGAAACGTGCCGCAGAACTGGAGCTGGCCCTGGCTCCCCGGGCCGAGGGCGTGACCCTGCAACGCTGGCTGTGCGGGGAGCTGCGGGCCGCGATCCTGGCCGGGCGCCTGGCGCCGGGGTGCCGCCTGCCTTCCACCCGGGACTTCGCCCGCCAGCAGGCCATCTCCCGGGGCACCGTGGTGGCCGTCTACGACCAGCTGATCGCCGAAGGCTATCTCAGCGGCGCCACCGGCAGCGGCACCACGGTGGCTGCGGCCCTGCCCATCGCCGCGGCCGGCACGATGCAGCCCCGGACCAGCGCCGCCCCGGGCGTTGCCCGCGCTGCCGCCGCCGACACGGCAGGGATGGATGATGCCGCCGCCAACCGCCCCCGGCTGTCGCGCCAGGGACAACTGCTGGCGAACAGCCCTTTCCTCTCCCGGGAGGGCATGGTTCTGGGGCGGCCCTTCAGCCCCAACCAGCCGGACCTGGGGGCCTTTCCCCACGCCCTCTGGCAGCGCCTCACGCACCAGCAGGGGCGCGGCCTGCGGCCCGACGACATGGGCTACGGCGACGGGGCCGGCCATCTGCCCCTGCGCCGGGCCATCGCCGAGCACCTGCGCTATTCCCAGCGGATCGACTGCCATGCCGGCCAGGTGATGATCCTGGCCAGCGCCCAGCAGGCCCTGGATCTGTGCGCCCGCCTGCTGCTGGACCCGGGAGATACGGCCCTGGTGGAAGACCCGGGCTATCCCGGGGCGACCCGCCTGTTCGAGCTGGGCGGCGCCCGGGTGCAGGGCGTGCCGGTGGACCGGCTGGGCCTGTGCACCGACGCCCTGCCGACGGCGGCGGATGCCCGGCTGGCCTACGTCACCGCCGCTCACCAGTCGCCCCTGGGCGGCACCCTGCCCCTGGAGCGGCGCCTGGCCCTGCTGGCCTGGGCCGAGGCGGGCCGGCGGATCATCATCGAGGACGACTACGACGGCGAGTACCGCTTCGACGGAGCGCCCCTGCCGGCCCTGAAAAGCCTGGATCGCCGCGACCGGGTGATCTACCTGGGCACCTTCAGCAAGCTGCTCTTTCCCGCCCTGCGCCTGGCCTACGCGGTGGTGCCCGAATGGCTGGCGGAACCCTTTGCCTCGGCCATTTCCCTCACCGTGCGCCACGCCCCGATCCTGCCCCAGGCGGTACTGGCCGCCTTCATCGGCGAAGGCCATTTCGCCCGCCACCTGCGCCAGATGCGCCGCCTCTACGGCGAACGGGCCGCCTGCTTCCAGCACGAGTGCGCCACCCAGCTCGACGGCCTGCTGACGGTGCTGCCCATCACCACCGGCCTCGACGCCACCGCGCTCCTGCCCCGGGGCAGCGACGACCGGGCGGTGGCTGCGGCCCTCGGCGCCTGGGGCGTGGAAGCCCGGCCCATCTCCTTCTACGGCATGGGCCAGCCGGCGCCGCCGGGGCTGGTGATGGGCTTCTCCGCCTGCAACGAGGCGGCGATCCGGCGCGGCGTGGCCACCATGGCGCCGGTGCTGGAATCCTTCAACGCGGCGGCGGCCGGCAACAGGGGCCAGGCAGCCGCCGGCGTCTGACGACTCTCAGTCCAGCCCGGCCGGGTCGGCCCGCAGGATGAGCCGGGCCAGTTCGGCGGCACTGCCGGTGCCGGTCTTTTCCATGACGTGCTGACGATGCACATGCACCGTGTTTTCGCTGATGCCCAGGGCCCGCGCCACTTCCTTGTTGGCCAGGCCCAGGGCCAGCAGCCGGGCCACTTCCCGCTCCCGGGCCGAGAGGCGCTCCAGGCATTCCCGGGCCTCCTGGTGGCGGCGGCTGGCGGCGTGGCGTTCCAGACTCAGCTGCACGGCCCGCTCCACGGTGTCGAGGAACTGCTGGTCCTTGAAGGGCTTCTGCAGGAAATCCACGGCCCCCTCCTTCATGGCCTGCACCGCCAGTTCCACGTCGCCGTGGCCGGTCATGAAAATGATAGGGAAGGGATTGGCGGCCGGATCGCCGGCCTTGAGGCGCCGCTGCAGCTCCAGGCCGCTGACCCGGGGCATGCGGATGTCCAGCACCAGGCAGCCGCCGCCGGCGGGAAAGGCGGGGGCGGCGGCGAGGAAGGCTTCCGCCGATTCGTGACCCACCGCCTGCCAGCCCACGGATTCGAGCAGGAACAGGAGGGAGCGGCGGAAGGGGGCTTCGTCATCCACCACGTGGATGACCGGGGGCGTGGCAGTGGTGTTCATGGGGGCGTGCTTTCGCCGGCAGCGGCCAAGGGCAGGGAAAAGTGCAGGACCAGGCCGGGGCCGTCGGCGGGCGCGGCGGCCGCCAGTTCGCCGCCGTGGGCCTCGATGATGGTCTTGCAGATGGAGAGCCCCAGGCCCAGGCCGTCGGGCTTGGTGGTGAAGAAGGGTTCGAACAGGCGCTGCTGCAGTTCGGGGCTGAGGCCGCCGCCGTGGTCCCGCACGGCGACGCGGCAGCGCCCTTCCCCGGCGCTGAGGCTGACGGCGATGGGGGCGTCGCTGCCGACGGCCTCCTGGGCATCCCAGGCGTTCTTGAAGAGATTGAGCAGCACCTGCTGCAGTTGCAGCGGGTCCGCCAGCACCTGGCGTCCGCCGGGCGGCAGGGCGTCTTCCAGGGCGATGGCCGGGGCCTTGGCCTGGATGCCCCGCAGCAGATCGGCGCTTTCCCGCACCAGCTGGGCCAAATCGCAAAGCTGCCGCACCCGGCTGCGCTTGCGGGCGAAGGCCCGGATGCCGCCCAGGATGCCGGCGGCCCGCTCCGATTCGCTGGCGATCTCCGCCGCCGCCTGCTGCAGAGCCTCGGGCGTCAGGTTGCCGGCCTGCTGGCGGCGCAGCAGGCTGCGGGCGTAGTTGCCGATGGCGGCCAGGGGCTGGTTCAGTTCGTGGGCCAGGGTGCCGGCCAGCTCCCCCAGGATGGAGAGGCGGGAGAGATGGTCCATCTGCTCCTGGCCGGAGCGCAGGGTGGCCTCCAGCCGGTGCCGCTCGGCCAGGGCCGAGCTCAGTTCCCGGGTGCGCCGCTGCACCAGATGCTCCACCCGCAGGGTGTACAGGCCGCCGCCCAGCAGGAGCAGCACCAGCCCCGCCGCCCAGGGCCAGTAGCGGCGCCACAGGGCATCCCAGCCGGTCTCCCGCAGGAAGGCGTAGGGGCCGATTTTCAGTTCGCGGAACAGCTCGTGCACCGGGTGGTAGTCGGCGGGCACGCTCCAGGTCTGGCCGCCCTCGTCCGCCGGCAGGGAGAGCAGGGCCAGCAGCACGGCCCGGGACAGGGCCGGGTCGGTGCCCCGGGCGGCGGCAAAGGCCCAGCCCGGGTAGAGGGCGGAGGTGACGCCGCAATGGCCCACGTCGGCCCGGGGCGAGAGCACCCGCAGGCGGCCGGGCGGCACCGTCCCTTCCCGCTCCAGGCGCTCCAGCAGGCAGGCCCGCAGCACGCCGGCGTCGGCCTCGCCGCGCAGCACCGCCTCCACCACCCGGGGCATGGGGAAGCCGGTGAACAGGGGCCGGGGCTGGCCCTGCTCCGGGTCCAGGCCGTGGCGGAGCAGTTCGGCCCAGATCAGCTGGTAGCCGCCGAAGGCATCCTCCGCCACCGCCGCCAGGGTGGCGCCGCGCAGGTCTTCCAGGCGGCGCAGGTCGCGCCGCCGTTCCAGCACCACCACGGCGGAGCCGACCACGTGGGCCGGGTCCTGGGAAGGGGCGGAAACCTGGGTGGCAATGCGGCTGATGCCGTGCTCCGCCTCCAGGGTGACGTAGTGGCCCGGGTTGGTGACGACGAATTCCACCTCCCCGCCCTGCAGGGCTTGGGACAGTTCGTCCAGGTCGTACTGGCGCAACTGGATGCGGTGGCTAGGCAGGCGCCGCTCCAGTTCCTGCACCAGGGGCTTCCACTGCACCTCGGCCTCTTCCGAGCCGAGCCAGGCCAGCACCCCGAGGCGGATGTCCGCAGCGCCGGCTGCCGCGGCCCACAGGCCCAGCAGCAGGAGCGCGCCGCAGCGGCCCAGGGCCGGCGCGAGGGAGGCGGGAATGAAAGCGGAGAAAGGGGTACGGCAGGAGGCAGGCATGGCCCGGATTGTAGCCGGGGCAGGCGCCGAAGGGGCGTCCAGGGCCGGGCGGAGGCCCGGCCTGCCGGACAGGCAGGCGGGACGGCGGACCGGGCGACGGCAGGGCGCCGAGGTCCGCCGGACAAGGCCGAGGGCTTACTTCAGGGAGAGGACCCAGGTCGCCAGCTTCTTGGCTTCGTCGGGGGTGACATTGTTGGGGGGCATGGGCACTTCGCCCCAGACGCCCTTGCCGCCGGCCTTGATCTTGGCGGCCAGCTTGTCGACGGCGCCGGCGTCGCCCTTGTACTTGGCGGCCACGTCCTTGTAGGCGGGGCCCAGCACCTTCACCGCCACCTGGTGGCAGGACATGCAGTTCTTGGCCTTGGCCAGGGCTTCGTCGGCCTGGGCGTTGCCCAGCAGGAACAGGCCGCCGAGGGCCAGCAGGGAGAGGTGGGCGGATTTCATGGCACGCTTCCTTCGGTGTAGTGGTTGGAAAGCGGCACTGTGCCGGCCCGGGCAAGTTTTTCGCGCTGCGGCCGGCGGCCCGGAAATAATCCTTTGTTACCAGTCAGTTGGCGAAGTGCAGGCTTGATCCCGGTCAAGAGCGGCGGGCGGGCCTCATTTGCCCAGCCGCTCGTAGAGCTTCACCGTGGTATCCATCAGGCGCAGCAGGCGCTCGCCTTCGGTGAACACCACCCGGGCGTGGTGGGTGCGCCGGGCCCGGGACAGGTCGGGCAGCAGGGAGGCGATGAAGACCTGCCACTGGGCGTCCACCTCCTTCAGCTGCAGCGCCAGCTCGGCCACGCCGTGGCTGTTCTGCTGCAGCTCGGTCAGGTTGCGCGCGAATTCCCGCACCGATTCGGTCAGGGCCGGCTCCCCCAGGTCTTCGCAGCCGGGCCAGTCCCAGAAGAGGAAGAGCTTGCACACCCGCTGGGAGATCATGCGGTTGCGCCCGGCCGTGTTCACGTAGTGGGCGTCCGGGGTTTCGCCGCACAGTTCGGCGGCCTTGGTCATGGCGTCGGTGGCCTCCAGCATCTTTTCGCTGAGCCCCAACACGGCGGCGGCCTCGGCCGGGGTGGCGCTGCCCAGCAGGGCTTCCCGGTAGGCAGGCCAGATGGCCTGCACCGCCTGCAGCCGCTCGCCCACCTGGGGCGCCAGCGCCAGGCCGTCGAGGCGCTTGTCCACCCGCTCGAAATCCCCCACCAGGGCCCGCAGGCGCACCTGGTATTTGGCCGGCGGCAGGCCGGTGGCGATCATGGCCCAGGAGGTGGCCAGACGCTGGGAAAGGACCCGCAGGCGGCCGCAGAGATTGACCAGGGCGCCGGCGGACAGCTTCTTGCGCGGACGGATGATCTCGGCCCGCTCGCGCCGGGAAAAGCTCATGCGCCGCTCCGGATTGCCGTTCTCGTAATCCCGCAGGGCGGCGTTCTGGATGTAGAGGACGCGCCCGTCCACCACAATCAGGCCCAGGTCGATCAGCTCCCGCAGGCAGCGGGAGAAGGACTCGGGGGTGATGCCCAGGCGGGCGGCGATCATTTTCTTGCTCGGGCGCAGGGTCACCGGCGTTTCGCCGGCGGACTTGAGGGCTTCGCCGCCCTGGGCCAGCAGGTAGTCGAGGACCCGCTGGGTGGCGGAGAGGCCGTAGTGGTAACTGGTGACGTCGCATTCCGTGCTGCGCAGGCGCAGGGCCAGGAGCTGGATGAGACGGTCGCTGAGGGGCAGGTCCTGCTGCACGATGGCGCGCAGGCGCCAGGCGTCGATGACCAGGATCAGGCTGCTGCCCAGGCTCTCGCACTGGGAGGTGTAGCGCTCGGCGCCGAACACTTCGCCGGGGGCCAGGAGCTGGGGGCTCTGGATCAGTTCCAGGGTCTTCTCCACCTCGCCGGCCAGGCGGGTGCTGCGACGCAGGGTGCCGCGCACCAGGACGAAGGCCTCCTTGACCGGGCTCTGCACGGAGAAAATCTGGGTGTGGGCGGGAATGGAAACGACCCGGCTGGCGGCCAGCAGCTGGTCCGCCACGCTGTCGGCCAGGCCGTTGAAGAGGGGGATGTCCGACAGCAGCTCCCGGCTGCAGCGTCGACTTTCCTTGGGACTGAACATGGGGCGATTCCGGCAATGGGTGGCCAATAAAAAGACGAGAGAAGGATCACCTTCTCTCGTCTCCCTGGGATGCCGCTTCAGGAGAGGCTAGACCCCATTAGTACACATCGTGCTGGGTGTTGTAAACGTTGAACTTGCCCGTCGGCGTCACCAGCTTGGGATCCTTGATGACGGCCTTCAGCTTGCGGGTCTTGTCGTCCACCACGACGATGGCCGATTCCTGGTCCTTGCCGTTCCACACCGAGAACCACACTTCGTCGCCGGCCTTGTTGTACTCGGGCTGGACGATGCGCTTGGGGCCTTCCTTGATGCCGGACCAGTCGCCGATGGGCAGCAGCTCGTAACCCTTGTCCAGGTTGTTCACGTCCCACACCGCCACGGACTGGCTGATGTTGGCTTCCGGATTGAGGGTGGTGTCCACCCACAGGTTCTTGGACTTGGGATGGGTCTTCAGGAACAGGGAACCGCCGCCCAGGCCCTTCAGGGTGCGCACCACCTTCCAGGCGTTGTCGCCGTGCTTCACCGGGTCGGTGCCGATGAGGGAGATGGAATCGTCGCCCAGGTGGCCGGTGGCCCACACGGGACCGAACTTGGGATCGACGAAGTTGGCACCCCGGCCCGGGTGGGGCGTCTTGCCCACGTCCACCAGCTTGGCCAGCTTGCCGTCCTTGGTGTCGATGACGGCGATCTTGTTGGAGGCGTTGGCCGCATCCATGAAGTAGCGGTGGGTGGATTCGAAACCGCCGTCATGGAGGAAGGGCGCCGCCTCGATCATCTTGATCTTCAGGTTGTTGAGATCGCGGTAATCCACCGAGTAGACCATCCCGGTTTCCTTCACGTTCACGAAGAATTCCGGATTGAAGTGGGAGGAAACGATGGCCGCCACCCGGGGTTCCGGATGGTAGTCCTGGGTACCCACGGTCATGCCCCGGGTGGAGACGATCTTGCGCGGCTTGAGGGTATCGCCGTCCATGATGACGAACTGGGGCGGCCAGTAGGTGCCGGCGATGGCGTACTTATCCTCGAAGCCCTTGGCCTTGGAGCTTTCCACCGAGCGGGCTTCCATGCCCACCTTGATCTCGGCCACGGTGTCCGGCTTTTCCATCCACAGGTCGATCAGGTTGATCTTGGCGTCGCGGCCGATGACGAAGAGGTAGCGGCCGGAGGCGGACATGCGGGAGATGTGCACCGCGTAGCCGGTGTTGAGGATGCTGACGATCTTCTTGCTGTCGCCGTCGATCAGGGCGATCTCGCCCGCATCGCGCAGGGTGACGGAGAAGAGGTTGTCCAGGTTGAGGTTGTTGAGCTTCTTCTTCGGCCGCTTTTCCACCGGCACGATCACCTTCCAGCTGGCTTCCATTTCCTTCAGGCCGTACTCGGGCGGGGCCGGCGGGGTCTGCTGGATGTAGCGGGCCATGAGGTCCACCTCGTCGTCGCTGAGAACGCCGGAAGTGCCCCAGTTGGGCATGCCTCCGGCGGAGCCGTACTTGATGAAGACCTTGAGGTATTCCAGGCCCTTGGCGATGGTCAGGTCCGGCGTCAGGGCCTTGCCGGTGGCGCCCTTGCGCAGCACGCCGTGGCAGCCGGCGCAGCGCTCGAAGAAGATGCGCTTGGCCTTCTCGAACTCGGCCTCGGTCATCTTCGGCGCCAGGGGATTGATATCCTGGTGCATGGGCACGCTGGCCAGGGGCGAGCCGCCGCCGGCCTGGTAGTCCCGCATGGTGGCGTCGCCGTGGGATTCCGGCGTGCCGGCAAAGGCGAACTGCACGGCAAAGGCCAGGGCCGGAATGGCCGCCAGCCTGAGTAGGTTGAAACGCTTCGTTTTCATGGCTCCCTGTTCCTGAAAAAATTGAGTGAGGAGGCCCCAATTTCTTCAGCGGCAGAAAACGTACTTTGATCAGGGTCAATAGAATCGGGCGTCACGGTGGCAGCTGGGTTTCACGCCCCATGCAGGCTTGACGCGCGTCAAGGTTGTCCCGCCGGCATGGTCCCGGCGACGCGAAAAAAGGCCATCGCCGCCCCCCGAAAAACGGGGACGCCGCCCCGGCCCTAGAGGGGCAGTTCGGCCTGGACCAGGGGCGCTGGCAGGGCCGCCGCTGCCGCCGCCGGCAGCAGGGAACTGGCCCGCACTCCGAGCAGGCGGAGGCGCTGCTGCAGGGGCACCCGCTTCAGGCATTCGCCGGCGGCCTTGCGGATCGCCGCCCCGTCGGCGGTGGGCACGGCCAGGGTGAGGTCCCGGGTCACCGACTGGAAGTCCGCATAGCGCAGCTTGATGCCGATGGTGCGGGCCACGTAGCCCTGGCGCGCCAGGTCGTCGGCCACCCGCAGGCACATGCCGGTGAAGATTTCCGACAGCTCGGCCCGGTCGTGGCGGGCGTGCAGGTCCCGGGAGAAGGTGCTTTCCCGGCTGATGGACTTGGGCTCCCGGGAGGTGCTCAAGGGCCGCTCGTCGATGCCGTGGGCGGCCCGGTGCAGCCAGGCGCCGGTGCTGCGGCCGAAGTGCTGCACCAGCATTTCCGGCGGCGCCGCCGCCAGGTCGCCGATGCTGTGGATGCCCAGCTGGCCCAGGCGTTCGTTGGCCTTGGGGCCGATGCCGTTGATCTTCTTCGCCGCCAGGGGCCAGATGCGGGTCGGCACCTCCTCCATGCCGAGCACGGTGATGCCGTCCGGCTTGTCCAGGTCGGAGCAGATCTTGGACAGCAGCTTGTTGGGCGTGATGCCGATGGAGCAGGTAAGGCCGGTGGCGGCCAGCACCGCCGCCTTCAGGCGCCGGGCCAGGGGCAGCGTGGCCTCCTCGATGTGGCTGAGGTCGATGTAGATTTCGTCGATGCCCCGGTCCTCGATACAGGGCGCGATGGCGGCCACGGCGGCCTTGAAGCGGCGCGAATAGTCCCGGTAGGCGTCGAAGTTGGCCGGCAGCAGGATGGCGTCTGGCGCCAGCTGGGCCGCCTTCATCAGCCCCATGCCGGAAAAGACGCCCAGGGCTCGGGCCTCGTAGGTGGAGGTGGTGATGACGCCGCGCCCCACGTAGTCCCGCAGGCGGGCGAAGTGCAGGCTGCCGTCGGCCTGGCGCCGGGGCCGGTCCACGCTGCGGCCGCCCACCACCACCGGTCGGCCCCGCAGCTCCGGGTAGTGCAGCAGTTCCACCGAGGCGAAGAAGGCGTCCATGTCCAGGTGGGCGATGCGCCGTTCGGGCGCCGCCGCGGCAGGCATCGCTGTTCCGGCCGCGGCAGCGGGCAGGTCGGCGGGCGGGACCGGGGAACGGGAATCGTCAGGGAGTGGGCAGGGCTCATCCTTCATGGCTGTATAAATATACAGTACATCAACAGGGGCGTTAAGAGGCCGCCCCGGCCTGCCGGCGCGCCGCCCGTCCCACGTCGCCTTTCATCTGTCACCTGGCCTCTGCCACCTTTCCCATGTCGCAGCGCACCAATAGCGCCAAGGAGATGCCTGATTTCATCGGATCTGCCGGGCAGCGCTTATTCCATGGGCATTAACAGACCCCCTCCCCGGAAAGCCACTTACGGTAGGACTCTTGGCATATGACCTCTGGAGAGTGGCGTATTCATTGGCTTCCAGAGTGGGCGTAAGATGCATTTGCCCCTTTTGTCATCGGGGGTAAAGGGTTCCGCCGCCAGGCCCGCCCGCCCTCTGCCGCAGAGGGCGACGGCCGGCGCCGGGACCGTCCGCAGGCACGGGCGGCACCGGGCTAACACATCCCCGCCGGCTTCTGACCTAGGCGAGACCCCAGGGTCATTCCCGGGACTCGACCCGGGTCCCAGGCAGGGTTGCCGTGGCTATGATGGCGCCGCTCGATACATCGACACCGATACTTATAAGACAACGCTAGGGGTAATAACATGATCAATCTGCACAACCATCTGCTGGCCGTCACCAAGACCAATATGGAAAACACCCTGGACCTGGCCCACGGCAGCTTCGCCAGCATCGAGCGTCTCGCCAACCTCAACCTCAACACCGCCCGCGCCCTGCTGGAACACGGCATCGAGCACACCCGCTGCGTCATGGGCGCCAAGTCGGCCCAGGAAGTGCTGGAACTGCAGACCAAGGCCACCCAGCCGGTCCTGGGCCAGACCCTGGCCTACCTGCAGAACGCCCAGCAGATCGTCACCATGAGCCAGCAGGAACACAAGGCCCGGGTGCAGCAGCAGGTCACCGACATGGGCCAGCAGGTCGCCGCCACGGTGGAACATGCCGTGGCCGCCGTCACCCGCCTGGGCAAGCCGATCAAATAATAAAAAATAGGGGGACCCGCCGGCCTCGTCCGGCGCTTGCTCGACCATGAGGACGGCCGGATCTCCTGGAGATTCGGCCTTTTGTTTTGGCGCCCCCGCTCCGGGCCGCGACACCCGCTGCGGCCTCCGCCCCTGCCCTGCCCCGCACCGGGAATGGGACCGGCGCTCCTGCCCCCTCCCCCTTCCCTGCCCGTCCTTACTGGCGGCCGCCCAGTTCCCGCTGCACCGCCCGGTAGAATCGCTCGTAGAAATCCCGGGCGGCCACGGTCTCGCCCCGGGTCTTAACCTGGTTGTCGCCCTCGGTGCTGCTGCTGAAGGAAATGGGGGCCACCAGGGGCACGCCGACGCTGGTGCTCTGGCGGGTGGTCTTGACGTCGAAATGCTCTTCCGTGGCGGTGACGAACAGGGTGGCGCCGCTGCGCGCCTCGCTGCAGGCCAGGTGCAGGCGCAGCTGGGCGTGGCCCTTGTCGTCTACCCGGAATTCCTTGGCACCGCTGAAGGTCAGGGCATCGCGCCCGGGCAGCACCACGTAGCCGTCCCCCAGCAGGACCCGCCGGGCCGCATCGCACAGGGGCGCCGCCGCCGTGGGGAAATCCCGGCGATGGCGCGGGTCGGACTGGAAATCCTCCCGTTCCGCATAGCTGCCGGGACCGCCGCAGGCGGCCAGCAGCAGGGGCAGCAGCAAGAGGGCGCATCGTTTCATGTCGTTCTCCCTTCCGCCGGGGCCGGGCGGCCCCGCACCCCCTAATTTTGCGCCCCTTTGATGCCTTTTGCCTGCCCCGCCGGCGATGGCGGCGCCAAAGAAAAACGCCGCCGGCGAAAGGCCGGCGGCGTTGCCAGGGGAGAAGGAGAAAAGCTACAGGGCCCGCACCGGGGCGGCGGCGAAATGGCCGGCGCTGTAGTCGCGCATGGCCTGCTGGATTTCCTCCGCCGTGTTCATGACGAAGGGGCCGTACTGGGCGATGGGCTCGCCCAGGGGCCGGCCCGCCACCAGCAGCAGGCGGGAATCCTCCGCCGCCGCCAGGTGCACGCCGGGGGCGCCGTCGTTGGCCAGGATGGCCATGTGCCGGTCGGGCACCACATTGCCGCCCACCTCCACGCTGCCCCGGTAGGTGTAGGTGAAGGCGTTGTGGCCGGCGGGAATCTCGTGGAACAGGGCGCTGCCGGCAGGCAGGTGGATGTCCAGGTAGAGGGGCTCCGTGTCCGGGCGCTGCACGGCCCCGGCCACGCCCTGGCTGGCGCCGGCGATGATGCGCACCCGCACGCCCGCGGCGGTGGTGTATTCGGGAATGGCGGCGGGCGGAATGTCCCGGTAGTAGGGCGCCACCATCTTGTTCCTGGCCGGCAGGTTGAGCCATAGCTGGAAGCCTTCCATCAGGCCCTCCTCCTGCTCCGGCAGTTCGGAGTGGATGAGGCCGCTGCCGGCGGTCATCCACTGGGCGCCGCCGGGGCCCAGCAGGCCCTCGTTGCCGACGCTGTCGTGGTGACGCATGCGGCCGGCGATCATGTAGGTGACGGTCTCGAAGCCCCGGTGGGGATGGTCGGGAAAGCCGCCGATGTAGTCCTCCGCGTTTTCGTTGCGGAAGGCGTCAAGCATGAGGAA
This sequence comes from Azospira sp. I09, assembly GCF_009177135.1. Taxonomy (NCBI): domain Bacteria; kingdom Pseudomonadati; phylum Pseudomonadota; class Betaproteobacteria; order Rhodocyclales; family Rhodocyclaceae; genus Azospira; species Azospira sp. I09. The sequence continues at coordinate 1,289,915 of NZ_AP021844.1, forward strand.
GGGATCGAGGCGGCGCTGCAGGTTCTGGGTCAGCACCCGGGTCAGGCGCACGCCGGCCCCGTCGGAAGTGGCCATGCCCCGCACCAGGCGTTCCACGGCCCGGGAGGCGGCATTGGCAGCGTTGGCGGCAGCCGGTGCGGCCGGCGGCGCGGTACGGTGGAGAGTGGTCATGGCATGGACTCCTGATGAAGCCGCATCCCGGGCGGGACGGCGGCGGGGAGGACGGGCCTCCCAGGTTAAACAGCAGACCGCTCCGGCCCAGACCCGTTGCCCGCAGGCAGGGGAGCGGACCGGCGGCGTCAGGCTCAGGCGGCGATGGCGTCGATCTGGGCCTGGGCTTTGGCGAAGCCCTTGGCGGCGGCATCCGGCCCCATGGCCAGGCCCTCGGCGTAGATGAATTCCACGTCGGTCATGCCGAGGAAGGCCAGCACGCTCTTCAGGTAGGGCACCTGGGAATCGGCTGGGGTGTTGCGGTAGAGGCCGCCCCGGGCCAGGGCCACGTACACCTTCTTGCCGGTGATCAGGCCCTGGGGACCGTTCTCGGTGTAGCGGAAGGTGACGCCGGCACGGGCGATGGCGTCGATCCAGGCCTTCAGCTGCACCGGCACGCCGAAGTTGTACATGGGCACGCCCAGCACGATGGCGTCGGCGGACTGCACCTGGGCGATGAGGGCATCGTCCAGGGCCACCCGGGCGGCCTGCTCGGGGCTGCGCTGCTCGGCGGGGGTGAACAGGGCGGAGAGGGCCGGCTCGTCCAGCACCGGATGGGGATTGGCGGCCAGGTCCCGCACTTCCACCAGGGCACCGGGATGGGCGGCCTGCAGGCGGGCGGTGATGGAATCGGCGACGCGGGTGGAATTGGCACCGGCGGAACGGGCGCTGGCGTTGATCTGCAGGATTTTCATGATGGCTTCTCCGTGGGGTTGGGGTGCGGGACCGGGCTGGCGGATGCTGCTCCGGCGAACCGTTGAGTGCACTTTATTACCCGCAATAACGCACCGGAAGCCCTTCGAATGGATATCATTGTTCCATCAATGCAACGACAGACCCTTTACGCCCGGAGCCCGCCATGACCCCCGACCTCAAGCTGGACGCCAACGACCTGGTGCTGTTCGCCCGCATCATGGAAGCGGGCAGTTTTTCCAAGGCCGCCGAGCGGGTGGGCCTGCCCAAATCCACCCTCTCCCGCCGCATCACCGCCCTGGAGAGCACCCTGGGGGAACCGCTGCTGACCCGCAGCACCCGGCGCCTGGCCATCACCGAATTCGGCGAAGGCATCCTGGACCACGCCCGCCGCCTGCTGGAGGAAACCGAAGCCACCGCCGCCCTGGCCCTGCACCGCCAGGCCACACCCCAGGGCGTGCTGCGGGTCTCCATGCCGCCGGACTTCGGCGAGCTGGACCTGGCCCCGGCCCTCATCGACTTCGCCGCCCACTACCCGGCGGTGCGCCTGGAACTGGACCTCTCTCCGCGCCGGGTGGACCTGCTGGCGGAACGCTTCGACCTGGCGGTGCGGGTCGCCAGCCAGCTGCCGGACGACACCAGCCTGGTGGCCCGGCCCCTGACCCGGTTCCATTCCGGCCTCTACGCCAGCCCGGCCTACGTGGAGCGCCACGGCGCCCCCCGGGCCCCGGCCGAGCTGATGCAGCACATCTGCCTGCGCCTCATCACCAGCAACGGCGAAGCCCAGCCCTGGCGCCTCTCCTGCGGCAACGAGCGCTGGGAGGGCCTGCCCACGGGCCCCCTGACGGCCAACTCGGTGGGCATGCAGCGCACCCTGGCGGCCCACGGCATGGGCATCGTCGGCCTGGCCCACCGCTTCGCCCGCCCCTATGTGGAAAGCGGCCAGCTGCAGCGCCTGCTGCCCGCATGGGAGCTGCCCTGCGTCACCGTCTGGTGCGTCACCCCGGGGCGGCGCCTGCTGCCCACCCGCACCGCCGCCTTCATCGACATGCTGCGACTGACTCTGGACGTGCCGGATAACCCGATCCCGGGCCGCGGCGGAATATAGAAAGACACAAGCGGTATTTCACAGCCCTGCGGGCCGGGACCTACAGTGGCAGCCTGTTCAATGCCGCCGCGCCCCTCCCGGGCCCCATCGCCATGCACACCAAGTCCCACCGCCCCGCCGGAGTCCGCCCATGAGCCGCGGCCTGACCCTGGGCGACACCCTTTCCTGGCCCGCCCGCTACTTCCCCGACAAGCCCGCCCTCATTGCCTGGGAGGGCGGCGATCACGACACGCCGGCCCAGCGCCGGGTGTGGACCTACGCCCAGCTCAACGCCGAGGTGAACCGCCACGCCCACGCCCTCCTCGCCCTGGGCGTGCAAAAGGGCGACGTGGTCGCCGCCTTCCTCTACAACACCCCGGCCTTCGTCTTTTCCCTGCTGGCCGCCGCCCGGGTGGGAGCCGTCTTCAACCCCATCAACTACCGCCTGGCGGCCCAGGAGCTGGCCTTCATCCTGGAGGACGGCCAGGCCAAGGTGCTGCTGTTCGAGAAGGAAGGCAGCGAGGTGGTGGAAAAGGCGCGAGAGCATGGCGTACCCACGGCCCACTGGATCTACGCCGACCCCGACGCAGCCCCCGCCTTCGCCACCGCCAAACTGGACGAACTGGTACAGCACCAGCCCGCCACCCTGCCGCCGGTGATCGTGGAGGAAAACGACAACTGCATCCTCATGTACACCAGCGGCACCACCGGCCGGCCCAAGGGCGTGCTGCACACCCACCGCAGCAAGCTGGCCCACAACGCCATGATGCACCAGGCCATGACCCTCTCCCGGGAGGACGTGGGCCTGGCGGTGGCGCCCCTGAACCACACCGCCGAGCTGCACACCAGCTTCCTGCCCCGCCTGCAGCTGGGGGCCACCCAGGTGCTGCTGCGCCGCTTCGACGCCGGCGAGGCCTGGCGCCTGACCGAGGTGGAGAAGGTGACCCACTTCTTCGCCGCCCCCACCATGGTCACCCTGCTGCTGCACCACCCGGACGTGGCCAGCCGGGACCTTTCCAGCCTGCGTCTGGTGGAATACGGCGGCGCCTCCATGGCGCCCCACCTGATCCGGGAATGGGACAAGAAGGTGGGCGCCGGCCTGGTGCAGATCTACGGCACCACGGAAATGGGGCCCTGCATGTCCGTGCTCTATCCCCACGAACAGCTTTCCCACGCCGGCTCCGCCGGCCTGCCCTCCCTCAACCACGATCTGCTGGTGGCCCGGGTCAAGGCCGACGGCAGTCCTTCGGACCCCGCCGACCTGGCGGCGCCGGACGAGGTCGGCGAAATCCTGGTGCGGGGGCCCTGCATGATGGGCGGCTACCTCAACCGCCCGGAGGCCAACGCCCGGGCCCTGGCCTTCGGCTGGTACCACACCGGCGACCTGGGCAGCCTGGATGCCAACGGCTACCTGTGGATTCGCGACCGCATCGACCACATGATCAATTCCGGCGCCGAGAACGTCTATCCCCGGGAGGTGGAAGACGCCCTGGTGGAACACCCCGGCGTGCTGGAAGTGGCGGTGGTGGGCGAGCCGGACGACACCTGGGGCCAGGTGGTGGCCGCCCACGTGGTGGCCAAGCCCGGCGCCACCCTGACCCAGGAGGCCCTGGACCACTTCCTCCTGGAGGGGGACCGGCTGGCCCACTACAAGCGGCCCCGGCGCTACCACTTCATCGAGGCTCTGCCCAAGACCACCAGCGGCAAGATCCAGAAACACCTGCTGCGTCAGGCGGGGTAAGTGGGGATCGGCGGGGGTGGGCATGGCGCCTTCCCCCCCGGAACCCGGCACCGGAAAAGGGGAAAAAACACGGCAGCTACGGGAAATCCATAGCATTCAGCGGCTTGTCAGCCCCCGGTTCGAGGGCTAAAGTTCCGCCTTTGCGGTTTTCCCCTCCCTGGCGCCGCGCTTCCCGCCCGGCCCCCGGCCCGGCGCAAGCCCCCGCCAGCCGGCGCCCGCGGCACTTTCGGCGAGCCTGACTGTCCCAAGGTGCCCGACGACGACCCGAACCATCCAGAACAGCGTTTTCCCATAATGACAACTCAAAACACCGATTCCCCCGCCCTGGCGCTGCGGGGAGTCAGCAAAAGCTTCCGCACCCCGGACGGCCAGCAGGTGGGCGTGCACCCCACCGACCTGGACGTGGCCCCGGGCGAAATCCACGGCATCATCGGCTTCTCCGGCGCCGGCAAGTCCACCCTGCTGCGCCTGGCCAACCTGCTGGAGCGCCCCGACGCCGGCCAGGCGGTGGTGCACGGCCAGGACCTGATGACCCTTTCCCCCGCCGACCTGCGCACCGCCCGCCAGCGCATCGGCATGATCTTCCAGCACTTCAACCTGCTGCATAACCGCACCGTGGCCGACAACGTGGCCTTCCCCCTGCGCATCGCCGGGGCCGACGAGGCCCGCATCAACGAGCGGGTGAAGACCTGCCTGGAATTCGTCGGCCTTTCCGAGAAGGCCGGGGTCTATCCGGCCCAGCTTTCCGGCGGCCAGAAGCAGCGCGTCGCCATCGCCCGGGCCCTGGCCCCGGAGCCCCACGTGCTGCTGGCGGACGAGCCCACCTCGGCCCTGGACCCCCGTACCACCCAGTCCCTGCTGGAAGTGCTGGCCGACGTGAACCGCCGCCTGGGCGTCACCATCCTGCTGGTGAGCCACGAGATGGGCGTCATCCGCCGCCTCTGCCACCGGGTTTCCGTCATGGAAGCGGGGCAGATCGTGGAGCGCCTGACCATCGCCAACGGCCGCATCCCGCCCGACTCCCAGCTGGCCCAGTGGCTGCGCGAATACGGCGATGCCGAAGGCGACGCCGAGGAAGCCGCCGCCGAGCCCGCCCCCCAACACCTGCTGAGCGAGGCCGCCCATGGCTGATGAAACCCTGGCCCCCGAGCCCACCATCCTCGACACCTTCATCGAACTGCTGCCGGAAATCGGCAAGGCCGCCGGCGAGACCGGCCTGATGATGCTGATCTGCCTCACCGCCGCCGTCATCGTCGGCGGCGCCCTCGGCATCCTGGTCTTCCTCACCTCCCCCGGCCAGGTGCTGGGCCGTTACCGCCGCTTCAACCTGGTGGCCAACGGCTTCATCAACGTCTTCCGCTCCTTCCCCTTCATCATCCTGCTGGTGGCGGTGTCGCCCTTCACCCGGCACATCGTCGGCACCTCCATCGGCCCCCTGGCCGCCAGCGTGCCCTTGTCCCTGGCCGCCATTTTCTATTTCGCCCGCATCATCGAGCAGACCCTGCGCGACGTGCCCCGGGGCGTCATCGAGGCGGCCGAGGCCATGGGCGCCTCGCCCCTGCAGATCGTCACCCAGGTGCTGCTGGTGGAAGCCCGTTCCGGCCTCATCCTGGCGGTCACCATCACCGCCGTCAGCTTCCTCTCCTACTCCGCCGTGGCCGGCGTGGTGGGCGGCGGCGGCATCGGCGACCTGGCCATCCGCTACGGCTACTACCGCTTCCAGACCGATGTGATGCTGATCACCATCGTCCTGCTGGTGGTGCTGGTACAGGGCATCCAGTTCTTCGGCCAATGGCTGGCGCGGCGTGTGGACAAGCGCTGAGCTGAATAGAAAACCTTTTTAGCCACAGAGGGCACAGAGTTCACAGAGAAAAGCGAAAAGGCGATAGGTCTGGGAGGCAATAGGCACGCCATTGTTCAGCATGGCATGGCTGAGATGCCCGTCCCTCTTGGCTGCCAGGGCACCGATCTTTCAAGGTTCCACCCGTTCTACCCAACGGAGAATGCCCCCCTCTGTGATCTCTGTGCCCTCTGTGGCCAACGCTTTTTGATTCACCCCCAACTACGGAGTCCAAACACATGAAACTGATCCGTTCCCTCCTCGTTGCCGGTCTGGCCCTGGGCCTGGCGGCGGCTCCCGCCTTCGCGCAGGAGAAGAAGAACCTGACCATCGGCGCCACCGCCGGCCCCAACTTCGACCAGGTCAAGCTGGGCATCAAGCCCATCCTGGAAAAGAAGGGCTATAGCGTGAAGCTGGTGGAATTCAACGACTACGTGCAGCCCAACCTGGCCCTGGCCCAGGGTTCCCTGGACGCCAACGTCTTCCAGCACGTCATCTACCTGAAGAAGTTTTCCGCCGACAAGGGCCTCAACCTGACCGACGTGGTCAAGGTGCCGGTGGCCCCCATGGGCCTCTACTCCAAGAAGGCCAAGAGCCTCAAGGACGTCAAGGACGGCGACCGCGTCACCCTGCCCAACGATCCCTCCAACCTGGCCCGGGCCCTGCACTTCCTGGAGCAGAACGGCCTGATCAAGGTCAAGGCCGGCATCGACGCCCTCAAGGCCACCGAGAAGGACGTGGCGGAGAACCCGCGCAAGCTGCAGCTGACCCCCATCGAAGCCGCCCAGCTGCCCCGCACCCTGGACGACGCCGGTCTGGTGGTGGTGCCCGGCAACTTCGCCATCGCCTCCGGCCTCAAGCTGAGCGAAGCCATCTCCCTGGAAAAGACCCCGGACCACTACCTCAACGTGGTGGCGGTGAAGACCGAAGACCAGAACAAGGCCTGGGCCCAGGACATCGTCGCCGCCTTCAAGTCCGCCGAATTCAAGGCCGTGCTGGACAAGCACTTCCAGGGCTACGCCCGCCCCGCCTACCTGCAGTGAGGCCGGCGCCCCGCGCCAAAGCAAAGGGCCACCCCGGGGTGGCCCTTTTTCATGGCGGCCCGGCAAAGGGCCGGCGGCGGATTGGCGCAGAATGGGGGAAAATGCCGACCTGCCCCCGCCCCAAGGATTCAGCCGTGAGCATCACCCTCAACGAAAGCGAAGTGGAAATCGTCGCCATCCGCGCCCAGGGCGCCGGCGGCCAGAATGTGAACAAGGTCTCCAACGCGGTGCACCTGCGCTTCGACGTGGGCGCCTCGTCCCTGCCCGAAGAGATCAAGGCCAGGCTGCTGGCCCGGCGCGACCAGCGCCTCAGCAGCGACGGCATCATCGTCATCAAGGCCCAGAAGCACCGCAGTCTGGAGCGCAACCGGGAAGACGCCCTGGTGCGGCTGCGGGAAATGATCGCCGCCGCGGCCTTCGTCCCCGTCCAGCGCCGTCCCACCAAACCCAGCCGCAGCTCCCAGCGCAAGCGGGTGGACAGCAAGGTCAAGCGGGGCCTGGTGAAGCTGCAGCGGGGCCGGGTCAGCGAGTAGGAAAAAGGGGAAAACAGGGAAAGTCCGCGCGGGGCGGACGCCCCGGGCCGGGGCGCGCTATGTGGCGCCCGGGTCCCGCATCCGCCAAGGATTAGCGGATCACCTTGAGCAGTTCCACCTCGAAGGTCAGGGTGGCGTTGGGCGGCACGGCGCCGCCGGCGCCGCGGGAACCATAGGCAATTTCCGGCGGGCAGGTGAGGCGGGCCTTGCCGCCTTCGCGCATCTTGGAGACGCCCTCGGTCCAGCAGGGAATGACCCGGTTGAGGGGGAAGGTGGCGGGCTGGCCCCGCTTGTAGGAGCTGTCGAACTCGCTGCCGTTGGCCAGGGTGCCCCGGTAGTGCACCTGCACCGTCAGTTCGGGGGCGGCCTTTTCGCCGCTGCCGTCCTTGAGGGATTCATAGACCAGGCCGGAAGGGGTCTTTTCCGGGGCGCCCGCCTGGACGCCGGCGGCAGCCAGGGCCGCCACGGCGGTCAGCATGAGTTTTTGCCACAGTTGCATGATTTCTCCATCAGTTTGAGCGAAAGGCCGAATGCATGCCGGGCCGGCCGAGCAGCACTCGGGCGGGGCCGGAAACGGTATGCAGCGCCCGATTATAGGCCGCCAGCCGCCATGCGGCGCCAGTCCGGAGCACTCGGCCATGAGCCGGGCACTTGCGGATTCCGGCACCGTTCGCCCCTGCGGGTTTCCACGTACTGACGCCGGAGGGCCCGGAGCCGGTATAATTGACGGTTTCCTCCCCATTTCGCATGGGCCGCCCGGGATTCATCCCGCCGCCGCCCGCCCAACGGGGAACCCGGTCAAACCAGGACAGGCTGGAACCACAAGCTTCCCAGCCCGGGCCTGGGCGCAGGTTACGAGAAACCTGTGCCGGCCAGGCAAGCGCCGCGCCCAAAAGGCGGGCATTGCCGCACCGGCGCCGATATCGACAGGCGTTCCGCCAGGGCCCGACGGCCCGGCCCGACGCATTGGTACGAATCAAAAACAGAATTCACTGGAGAAACTATGCGCTTCCTGCCCAAATCCCTCGTTCTGGTTGGCGCCCTCGCCGCCGCCGGCCTGGCCCAGGCCGCCGACATCAAGATCGGCGTGGCCGCCGCCCTCACCGGCGGTGCCGCCCAGTACGGCGTCGCCATCCGCAACGGCTTCCAGCTGGCTGCCGATGAAATCAACGCCAAGGGCGGTGTGAACGGCAACAAGATCCAGCTGGTCGTCGAGGACGAGCAGGGCAAGAAGGAAGAAGGCATCAACGTCTTCAAGAAGCTGATTTTCCAGGACAAGGTGCTGATGGTCTTCGGCCCCACCCTGTCCAACTCCATGTTCGCCGCCGGCCCCGTGGCCAACGGCGCCAAGACCGTGGTCTTCGGCACCTCCGTCACCGCCAACGGCATCACCGACATCGGCCCCTACGTCTTCCGCAACTCCGTCATGGAATCGGACGTGCTGCCGGTGACCGTGGCCACCGCCACCAAGCACTACAAGCTGAAGCAGGTTGCCGTCATCTACGGTAACGACGACGCCTTCACCAAGAGCGGCTACGACGTCTTCAAGAAGGTGCTGGAAGACCAGAAGCTGCCCGTCACCACCACCGAGACCTACGTCAAGGGCGACGTGGACTTCAAGGCCCAGCTGACCAAGATCAAGGCCTCCAACCCGGATGCGGTGATCTGTTCCTGTCTCGCCGAAGAAGCCGCCAACATCATGCTGCAGGCCCGCGGCCTGGGCATCAAGGTGCCCTTCATCGGCGGCAACGGCTTCAATTCCCCCAAGCTGTTCGAGATCTCCAAGCTGGCCGGTGAAGGCACCTTCGTCGGCAGCCCCTGGTCCAACACCAACCCGGCGCCCGCCAACAAGGCCTTCGTCGCCGCCTACGTGAAGAAGTACAACGCCGAGCCCAACCAGTTCGCCGCCCAGGCCTTCGACGCCCTGCACGTGGCCGCCGCCGCCCTGCAGGAAGTGAAGCTCTCCGGCGACATCGCCGCCGACCGGGAAGCCCTGAAGAACGCCCTGCCCAAGGCCACCATCAACGGCGCCACCGGCCCCTTCAAGTTCCGTCCCGCCGTCACCAAGTCCGGCAAGCCGGGCGGCTGGGATGCGGATCAGAAGCCCTTCATCTACGTGGTCAAGGGTGGCAAGTTCACCGCCTTCGACGGCAAGTAAGCGACTGTCCGCGTAAGCCTGTCTTACCCACCAATGCGGGGCCGATGAAAGTCTGCCCCGCATTGCATTTGCAACTGGAATTTCCCCATGCTTGAACAACAACTCCTCAACGCCCTGACGCTCGGCAGCGTCTACGCGCTGTTCGCCCTGGGTTTCACCCTGGTGTTCGGCGTGCTGGCGGTGATCAACCTCTCCCACGGAGCGGTGTTCATGGTCGGCAGCTACGCCGCCCTGGCCATGGTCAGCCACCTCAACGCCCCCCTCTGGGTGGCCATGCTCGGCGCCATGGTGGTCAGCGGCACCATCGGCCTGCTGGTGGACGTGCTGGTGCTGAAGCCCCTGCGCGCCCGCAACGCCCCCCACCTGATTCCCATGATCGCCACCATCGGTGTCGGCATCATGCTCACCAGCGCTGCCCAGGGCCTGTTCGGCGCCGAGGTGCTGCGCTTCCCCGAGGACGTCATGCCGGCCGGCGAATTCATGGTCGGCGACGTCCATGTGCGGGCCCTGGAAATCGCCATCGTCGCCATCGCCTTCCTGCTCATGGCCGTGCTGTTCACCATCTTGAAGCGCACCCAGCTTGGCCGCGCCCTGCGGGCCATCGCCGAATCCCCCAAGGCCGCCTATCTGCTGGGCATCAACGTGGAAGGTCTGTTCCACATCACCTCCTTCGTCGCCGCCGCCCTGGGCGGCATCGCCGGGGTGCTGATCGGCCTCAACTTCAACGCCATCACCCCCTTCATGGGCCAGCCCATGCTGCACAAGGGCATCGCCGTGATCATCCTCGGCGGCATGGGCGACATCCGCGGCGCCCTCATCGGCGGCCTCTTCCTGGGCTTCGCCGAGGTCATCAGCAAGGCCTACCTGTCGAGCCAGATGGGCGACGCGGTGGCCTTCGGCCTGCTCTTCCTGATCCTGCTGGTGCGGCCTTCCGGGCTGTTCGGGCGCAAGCTGGAAAGGAAAGCATGATGGAATGGTTCAATGACTTCTGGTCCACCTACAGCACCCTGGTGTTCTCGGTGGGCGTCCACGCCCTGTTGGCCCTCTCCATCTGGCTGACCCTTTCCTGCGGCCTCCTGTCCCTGGCCAACGCCGCCTTCATGGGCGTCGGCGCCTACGTCTCGGCCCTGCTCACCCTGCATCTGGACTGGTCCTTCGGCAGCGTGCTGCTGGCCGGCGGCATTGCCCCGACCCTGGTGGCCCTGATCATCGGCGCCCCGGTGCTGCGGCTGTCCGGCGTCTACCTGGCCATGGCCACCCTGGCCTTCGGCGAGGTGGTGCGCATCACCGTGCTCAACCTGGAGATCACCGGCGGCCCCGAAGGCCTCAACGGCATTCCCCTGGCCACCGAAGGCTGGCACATCGCCCTGATCCTGGCCGTCACCGTCTATGGCCTGGCCCGGCTGCGCCGCTCCAAGGTGGGCCGCGCCTTCGAGGCCATCAAGGAAGACGAGGTGGCCGCCCGCCTGATGGGCATCAACGTGGACCGCTACAAGCTGCTGGCCTTTTCCCTCGGCGCCTTCATCGCCGGCGTGGCCGGGGCCCTCAACGCCCACTTCACCTTCTTCATCAGCCCCCGGGAATACGGCTTCGAGAACGCCGTGGACATCCTCACCATGGCGGTGCTGGGCGGCACCTCCAGCCTCATCGGCCCCATGCTCGGCTCCTCCATCCTGACCCTGCTGCCGGAACTGCTGCGCTCCCTGCAGGATTTCCGTTCCCTGGTGAACGGCGCCGTGCTGGTGCTGGTGGTGCTGTTCCTGCCCAAGGGCCTGTGGGAATCCCGCCGCATCCGTGCCTTCTTCAAGCGTCTCAAGGGAGGTCAGGCATGAACGCCCCCCAGCAACCCAATCTGCTCTCCATCCGTAACGTCGGCAAGCATTTCGGCGGCCTGCACGTGCTGCAGGACGTCAGCTTCGAAGTGCCCGCCGGCAGCATCTACGGCCTCATCGGCCCCAACGGCGCCGGCAAGACCACGGTGTTCAACCTCATCACCGGCCTGCTCACCCCCAGCGCCGGCCAGATCGACTTCCAGGGCCAGACCCTGATCGGCCTGGAGCCCCACCGCATCACCCACCAGGGCATCGCCCGCACCTTCCAGAACATCCGCATCTTCAAGGAAATGGACCTGCTGGAAAACGTCATGGTGGGCATGCACGACCACCTCAACTACGGCGGTTTCGGCATCTTCCTCAACAGCCCGGCCTGCCGCGCGGCCGAGAAGAAGGCCCGGGAACGGGCCCTGGAGCTGCTCTCCTGGGTGGGTCTGGACCACAAGGCCGACATGCTGGCCGACAACCTTTCCTACGGCGACCAGCGCAAGCTGGAATTCGCCCGGGCCCTGGCGACGGAACCCAAGCTGCTGCTGCTGGACGAGCCGGTGGCCGGCATGAACCCGTCGGAAAAGACCATCCTCATGGAAGAGATCAACAACATCCGCAACCGGGGCTACGGCGTCTTCATGATCGAGCACGACATGCGCTTCGTCATGGGCCTGTGCGACCGCATCGCCGTGCTCAACTTCGGCCGCATCATCGCCGAAGGCACGCCGGACGAAGTGCGCAACAACCCGGATGTGATCGAGGCCTACCTGGGAAAGGAAGACAACTGATGAAACGTCTCCCCCGTAATTTCGGCCGGCCCACCGGGCAGGCCCTGGCAGTCGCCTCCCTCGCCCGGCGAGGGAGGATGGGTAGGAGTGCCCATCTGAACTACAGCCCTCTGCAGGAGGGCCTGTAATGAGTGTGCTCCTTCGCGTACACGACCTGGCCGTGGCCTACGGCCACATCGAGGCCGTCAAGGGCCTGGACTTCCACCTCAACGAGGGCGAGATCACCGCCCTGGTGGGAGCCAACGGCGCCGGCAAGAGCACCACCCTGCTGGCCCTCTCCGGCCTCATCAAGCCCACCCGGGGCAAGATCGAATTCCAGGGCGAAGACATCTCCCGCCTGCCCGCCCACCAGATCGTCGAGTGGGGCCTGGTGCAGGTGGCTGAAGGCCGGGCCATCCTCACCACCCTGACGGTGGAGGAAAACCTGCAGCTCGGCGCCTACACCCGGCAGGACAAGGAGGGCATCCCCGCCTCCATGGAAGAGGTGTACCAGCTCTTCCCCCGCCTCAAGGAACGCTCCCAGCAGTTCGCCGGCAACCTCTCCGGCGGCGAGCAGCAGATGCTGGCCATCGGCCGGGCCCTCATGGCCAAGCCCAAGCTCCTGCTGCTGGACGAGCCCTCCATGGGCCTGGCCCCCATCGTGGTGCAGGAAATCTTCCGCATCCTGGTGGAGATCAACCGCCGCGGCCTCACCATCCTGCTGGTGGAGCAGAACGTGCGCCAGGCCCTGAAGATCGCCAAGCACGGCTACGTCATCGAGACCGGCAAGATCGTGCTGGCCGATTCCGGCGCCAACCTGCTGGCCAACCCCAAGGTGGAAGAAGCCTACCTGGGCGGCTGACACGCCCGAGCGGGAGTGGCCGACAGGCCACTGCCCCACAAACAAGAAGGGACGCCATTCTCCCGGCACACCGGGCCAGGAATGGCGTCCCTTCTTCTTTCCAGCGGCCCTATCTGTACGGTAACGGGCCCCAGAACCTTCCCATCAAAGCTGCCGCCTAGTGGCTGCGCTTGCCACCTGGCGACGTACCAGATATCCACCTTGTTCCTCCAGAGTTCTCAACACTTGGGTCGCGTCGGCTTCTGGCCAGAAGCGGTAGTTGGCCTTCTGTCAGCCAAAGTCGGCTTCGAACTTCAAGCGGTCAGTGGCTCACAGTGTCAGCAACTCCCGTAGGCGGCTATAAGCAGCAGTTCGCGCTCTTTAAATTCAATAGAGAAAATAACCTAGTGCAAACATAAGCCAGCCGTGTAAAAATCATTCATCCGCCTGAAGTCACAAACCCCATAAATTATTAGAACTAGAGAATCGACAACCTATGTTTAACAAAACAACATCGCAAATTTCTGCCAGAACAATCGACTATCTTGCAAGAAAACACCCGTGGTTTGATGCAATCATGAGGAATGGTCGCGTAGCATTTTTCATGTTCGCCGTTTATATAATTCTTGTTTTTGCAATGGTTAATTACGTTCACAGCGGAGAGGAAGGCGGGTGGAAAGAAATAATAAAGAGCTACTCCCCTGTCTTCTTTGATTTGCTGATTGTCTTTATACTTTCTTCTGTTTTTTTGGTTGCCCGCGGGTATTTTATTGAGGAAAACTCTCGTATAGACACCAATTCCAAACCCAACGAAAATCTGTTTATCCCCTTAAACCCATCTTCGGTTGATTTAGCGGTTGATGATAACGACTTTTTCCAGCGACACCCAGCGGTATCGGCTATTCTAGATGCGCTACCTATCGAACAGTCGGATTATTTCCTCGCCCACGCCGGGTCGTTAGATATACCAAAATTAACCATAAAATCAGTAGCATTAGAGGAAAATGGTGGACTTAAGCTGAGTCTTGGATTTGGTTCTTTTAAAGAATTTTTCTTCACTCATCATTTTCCTGACTATACTCTTTCAAGGTCCTCCGCGAGGAACTCTGGAAGAAAAGAAACGCTGCGTGATTTATTTTCACCTATCTATTTACGAGCCTACGAACCATTCTTCAGTGGAAATGCAAGCAGACTTGATTTCTTGAGTTACACCCCAAATACACTTGGAGTAACTGGATGTGTTCAGCTTGTTGGTACCACCCACAAAGTAATCTTATTTCAGCAGCGTGGTTATCATGAATCTGCGGCAAGAGGGGTTTGGCACCTGAGTTATGCAGGCACGATTGATGCGTACCCCGATTTCACTGAAGGCTCACCCAGTCTGTCGTTTGCAGAATTGGCAAACAATGAGTTTGTTGATGAATTCATGAAATCGGATCCCGGGGTTTTTATCAGCGAACATGAAAAAAATTTATCAGTCACCCATAAAATTGTCGGAATTTGTGCCAACAGCCAGTATCTATTTCAGCCGGAAATATTTATTTTAACAATGATAAAAATCGAAAATGAAAAATTATTAAACCAGGTTCTAGAGAAATTTTCCATGAATAGCAAAAAAAATTTTCTGGCTTTAGATGTATCAAAGGATATCGATTATTACTTATCAAATGATGGCTTAAGATTAAGGCCACTGTGCCGGGTCGCTATCGACAAAATTTATAAGGCGCACTTTTAAAAAAAATTCAAAATCTTTCCGTTGCGGTTGTTCGAACGCTTGTACTTCCGGTTTTTAGCAATCAGTGCAGTAACTGCACAAATAACGTGTTCAGCTTTGGGTTGGGGGCCGTCAGTCAGTGCGGTAGCGTTGACTGAGCGTCAGCAACGAGGCGAAAGCCGACTGACGCTCCATCAAAACGAAGGGCTGCTTGGGGTCGGAAGCCGCCGTAAAGCAATGGCCGGTCTGCAAGCAGAACCGGCCATTTTTCATTGGGTACACCACGGCAACCAATGACCCGACTGAGAGTCCGCGGGCTGTCCTCGAGTCACTGGTGGCAAGGTGGAATTTCACTGGGTAGCAGCCTCCCGATGCACCGGAATAGCAGCATTAGTGGGCATGCCCGGCCCGGCGCATAAGAAAAGAAAAAACAGCTATTTCCGCCCCGGGTCGGGCGGGCCCTACCGTGGCCGGCACAACGATCACCGTGAGCCGACCATGCCCGACATCTATAACACCATCACCGAGGCTGCCGCCGAGGTTACCGCCCGCATCGCCGAGGTGCTGGAAATCCGTGCCGCCGAGCCCCAGCAGAGACGCATGCTGGAAACCTATCTGGCGGAGATTCCCTTCCCTGCCGACGCCCGGGTCCTGGAAGTGGGCTGCGGCACCGGCGCCGTCGCCCGCCGTCTGGCCGCCTGGCCCGGGGTGGTGGAAGTGGTGGGCCTGGACCCTTCCCCCATCTTCCTCGCCAAGGCCCGGGAACTGGGCGCCCACCTGCCCCACCTTTCCTTCCGCGAAGGCGGCGCCCACGGCCTGCCCTTTGCCGACGGCCACTTCGACGTGGTCATCTTCCACACCACCCTGTGCCACCTCTCCCAGCCCCTGGACGCGCTGCAGGAGGCCCACCGGGTGCTGCGTCCTGGCGGCCGCCTGGCGGTGTTCGACGGCGATTACGCCTCCACCACCTTCGGCACCGGCGACCTGGACCCCCTGGAAATCTGCGCCCACGCCTTCCGCGAGCATTTCATCGACGACAGCTGGATCGCCCGCCGCACGCCCCTGCTGGCGCGTCAGGCCGGCTTCCGGGTGGATGCCTTCCACAGCCACGGCTACACCGAGAGCAGCGCTCCCAGCTATCTCTACACGGTGGTGGACCGGGGCGCCGACGCCCTGGCGGATGAAGGCCGCATCGGCCGCCCCCTGGCGGAGGCCCTCAAGGCCGAAGCCCGGCGCCGGGCGGAGGCCCATCAGTTCTTCGGCCACATCGGCTACACCAGCCTCATCGCCGAGCGTCTCTAACCGCTGGGCACCCCTGCCCTGGCAGGCGTCGATGCCGGTGACGGCATAGACGTCGGCCACCGGCGCCACGCTGCGTCGCGGCCGCCACGTCAGGGATTTGCCCAGGGGCCGCATCAGCGGTTATGGTCGGGGCATGGTGGCCGCCGGGGGGAAAGCCCTAGAATGGCGACTGCGACCTTCACCTGGAGTCTGGCATGCCGCCCCGGAAACACCCCGCCCGTCTAGTCCCCGTCCTGCTGTCCCTCGCCTGTCTCGCCGCCCCGGTGGCGCCGGCGGCAGCGGCGCCGCTGAAGGTGCTCGGCTTCGACGACATGAGCTGCCAGGCCTGGGTCCGCTCCCGGGACGAGGCGGAGCAGCGGGCCCTCTATCTGGCCTGGATGCGCGGCGTCCTCACCGGCCACAACTACGCCCGGCAGAGCCAGCAGGTTTCCGCCATTTCCAGCGGCACCATCGAGAACTACGTCAATCGCTATTGCAGCGAAAAGCCCACGGGGGATTTTGGCGACGCCATCCTGCGCCTTTCCGACCAGTTCTCCGGCCGCAACGCGATCCTCACCAAATAAACGGCGGAGCCTGCCCATGAGCAAGAAGAGCATCGACCACCAGCGCCTGGACCAGGTGGTGCTGGCAGCCCGCCAGGCCCGGGACGAACGGGAAAAGGGCTACCGGGAACGGGCCCTGAAGATTTATCCGTGGATCTGCGGCCGCTGCGGCCGGGAATTCACCCACAGCAACCTGCGGGAGCTGACGGTGCACCACCGGGACCACAACCACGACAATAATCCCGTGGACGGCAGCAACTGGGAGTTGCTGTGCCTCTACTGCCACGACAACGAACACCAGAAGCAGATCGAGTTCGACCAGGGCAACCGGGCCACCAACGGCTTTGGCGGCGGCGCCAGCCATTCCCCCTTCGCCAACCTGAAGGCCCTGCTGGGCAAGGACGAAGGTTCGGACTAGGCCCGCTGCGGCATCAACAGTGACAGCCGGGGCCCAGGTCCGCACCGGCCCGGCCGCCCCGTTCTTCCCCAGGACTTTCCTGATCCCGCCGGCCTCTGGGACCGGCCCTCCTCCTTCACCAGCCAGACACCCGTTGCATGGATTCCCGACCGGCACGCCCCCAGGCGCCCCTGTGCACCCGCTGCGCCCACTACTACATCACCCACGACGTGAGCTTTCCCTACGGCTGCCGGGCCCTGGACTTCAAGAGCCGGCGCCCGCCGATCCTGGAGGTGCAGGACGCCTCGGGCCTGGAGTGCCAGTACTTCCTGGCCAAGAGCGGCCCCCGGGCCTAGCGGCGGATGCCGCTGTGGCGGGCCTTGCGCCGCCAGCAGGCGGGCGTCTGCAGGGCCAGCGTATCCACCGGCTTGCTGCCGAACAGGGCCTGGGCGAAAGCCCGGCGCTCCCGTTCTTCCTGGGTGACGCCGGCGATGTGTTCAAACCATTTCTGAAGGCGGTTCATGGCGACTGGCTCCTCGATGTCGGATGGATTGCAAGGTTCGGTACGGTTCGAAATGCCGTCCTTGGATGCAAGAATATCCGACTACTGTATAAATGTACAGTAGTCGGATATTCGGCTTCCCCGCGCCCGGAACGAGGCCGCTGCAAGGGCCGTCCGCCGGGCCCGGCAGCCGCCCCGGAAGCCAATAGGGACGGCCTTCTCCACAGGGCGCTGGGCCGCCGGGCCCGGGAGTGCTATGTTCCGCCCTGCACTCAACACGGAGCCCCGCCCATGGCCTGGGAGAACACCCCGCAGACCTTCACCTCGGAACGCGGCCTGCGGGCCGCCCTCATCTTCGCCCTGGCGGCCGAACGCCTGTCCCTCTATTACGAACACGGCCAGTGGCTCACCGACGCCCAGGGCGCCACCCTGGCCGCCGACTGGCTGGCCCGCTCCAAGCAGACCATGGCCCTGGCCGAGCGCCGCCATCTGGCCGGCCTCAGCGACCGCCTGGCCCGGGACATCGCCGCCTCCCTGTCCCGGGAGGCGGGCCTGTACACGGCCCACGAAATGCTCGAGTCCCTCGATCCGAACTATCATTCCGACATGGCCCAGACCCTCATGGCCGAATGTGAGCGCCTGCTCGACAGCGAACCGGCGCCCTGAGCCGCCCCCCTGCCCGGGGCCTGCCCCCGGGCGCTTCGCCCGCAACGACAAGAACAACCATGAAAACCGTCGACCGACACCTGTGGCAACGCTTCACCGGCATTGCCGCGCCCTACTGGCGCAGCGAGGAGAAATGGAAGGCCTGGGGACTGCTGGTGCTGCTGGTGGTGCTGCTCCTGGGCCAGACCCGCTTCGCCGTGCTCTTCAACGAGCAGACCGGGGAATTCACCTCGGCCCTGGCGGCCCGGGACGAGCCCCGCTTCTGGGACGCCATCCAGCTCTGCCTGGTCCTGCTGGCGGTGGCCGTGCCCATCTACGGCTTCTACTACTACGTGCGCGACAAGCTGGGCCTGCACTGGCGGCGCTGGCTGACCCACCGCTTCCTCGACAACTATTTCAGCCACCGGCACTTCTACGAGCTCAACGCCGAGACGGCCATCGACAACCCGGACCAGCGCATCGCCGAAGACATCAATACCTTCACCCAGCGCTCCCTCTTTTTCCTACTCATCTTCATCGGCGCCGTGCTGCAGCTGGCGGCCTTCAGCCACGTGCTGTGGTCCATCTCCCGGGACCTGGTGTATTTCCTGGTGGTCTATGCGCTGGCCGGCACCCTCATCACCATCTTCGTCTTCGGCAAGCCCCTCATCGGCCTCAATTTCCACCAGTTGCGCAAGGAGGCGGATTTCCGCTTCAGCCTGGTGCGGGTGCGGGAGAACGCCGAATCCATCGCCTTCTACCGGGGCGAGACCCAGGAAGCCCACCAGGTGAAGCAGCGCTTCGCCAAGGCCTTCAACAACTTCAACAAGCTGATCCGCAAGCAGCTCAGCCTCAACCTCTTCCAGTACGCCTACACCCTGCTCACCATGGTGCTGCCCGCCGCCATCATTTCCTCCCGGGTGCTGTCGGGGGAACTGGAGGTGGGCCGCGCCATCCAGGCCGCCGGCGCCTTTGCCGCCGTGCTCGGGGCCATTTCCGTGATCGTGGAGAACTTCGAGGGCCTGAGCCGCTTCGCCGCCGGGGTGGACCGGCTGGACGCCTTCGCCCGCATCATGTCCGGCCAGCTGCCGGAACAGCACCGCAGCGCCGGCCACATCGAACTGCTGGAGGAGCCGCGCCTGTCCCTGGAACGGGTCACCCTGCAGACCCCGGACGACGGACGGGTGCTGGTGCGGGACCTGTCCCTCCAGATCACCCCGGGGGAAGGGCTGCTCATCGTCGGCGAAAGCGGCAGCGGCAAGAGCTCACTGCTGCGGGCCATCGCCGGCCTGTGGTCGGTCGGCAGCGGCAGCATCACCTGCCCGCCCAGCGAGGACATCCTGTTCCTGCCCCAGCAGCCCTACATGCTGCTCGGCACCCTGCGCAGCCAGCTGCTCTACCCCAAGCGGGAACAGCACATCAGCGACGCCGAACTGCTGCACCTGCTGGATCGGGTGAACCTGCCCGACCTGGCCGGCCGGGTCGGCGGCCTGCATGTGGAGCGGGACTGGGGCAAGGTCCTCTCCGTCGGCGAACAGCAGCGCCTGGCCTTCGCCCGGGTGCTACTGAGCAAGCCCCGCTACGCCATGCTGGACGAGGCCACCAGCGCCCTGGACATCGCCAACGAGGAAAGCCTCTACCGCACCCTAGCCACCACCGACACCACCCTGATCAGCGTCGGCCACCGCACCACCATCCTCAAATACCACCGCCAGGTGCTGGAACTGACCGGCAACGGCCAGTGGCAACGCCACCGGGCCGAGAGTTATCGCTTCATGCAGTGAGGCCGGGCGCGGGGAACAGCCCGCCGCCCCGATTTTCCTTGGTGCGGGCGTCCCAAGTGGCTATCATGGCCGACCCTCTGGCTGGCTTTCCCCATGATCACCCTCAAGAACATCGTCCTGCGCCGCGGTACCAAGGTGGTGCTGGACCGCGCTTCCGTCACCATCAACCCCGGCGAAAAAGTCGGCCTGGTGGGGCGCAACGGCGCCGGCAAGTCCTCCCTCTTCGCCCTGCTCAACGGCAACCTGCACGAAGACGGCGGCGACGTTTCCATCCCCAGCCAGTGGCGCATGGCCCAGGTGGCCCAGGACATGCCGGAGACAGAGCAGAGCGCCACCGACTTCGTCATCGAGGGCGACACCGTGCTGCAGGTCGCCCAGCAGGAGGTGGCCGCCGCCGAGGCCAGCGACGACGGCATGCGCATGGCCCATGCCTACACCGCCCTCTACGACGCCGGCGCCCACGATGCCCCGGCCCGGGCCCAGGCCCTGATCCTGGGCCTCGGCTTCCACGTCGATGAACTGTCCCAGCCGGTGAACAGCTTCTCCGGCGGCTGGCGCATGCGCCTGCAGCTGGCCCGGGCCCTGATGTGTCCTTCCGACCTCCTGCTGCTGGACGAGCCCACCAACCACCTGGATCTGGACGCCCTGGTCTGGCTCGAAGCCTGGCTCAAGCGCTACACCGGCACCCTGGTGATGATCAGCCACGACCGGGAATTCCTCGACGCCATCACCAACGTCACCCTGCACATCGACAACGCCAAGCTGGTGCGCTACGGCGGCAACTACAGCACCTTCGAGGACATGCGGGCCGAGCAGATGCTGCTGCAACAGGCCACCCTGGCCAAGCAGCAGGAAAAGATCGCCCACCTGCAGAAGTTTATCGACCGCTTCAAGGCCAAGGCCAGCAAGGCCAAGCAGGCCCAGAGCCGGGTCAAGGCCCTGGAGCGCATGGAGAAGATCGCCCCGGTGCTGGCCGACGCCGAATTCACCTTCGAATTCAAAGAGCCGCTCAACCTGCCCAACCCCATGCTCTCCCTGCTCGGCGCCGACATCGGCTACCCGCCGGCGGAGGATGCGGCGCCCGGCACGCCGCCCACGATCATCGTGCGCGGCATCAACCGCTCGGTGCATGCGGGCCAGCGCATCGGCATCCTGGGGGCCAACGGCCAGGGCAAGTCCACCCTGGTCAAGACCATCGCCCGGGACCTGGCGCCCATCGCCGGCGACCTGACCGAGGGCAAGGGCCTCAACATCGGCTACTTCGCCCAGCAGGAACTGGACGTGCTGCGGCCCCAGGACACGCCCCTGGAACACATGATCCGCCTGGCCAAGGAAGTCATCGCCGCCGGCCGCAGCGGCTACGTGGCGGGCAAGGAACAGGACCTGCGCAACTTCCTCGGCACCTTCAACTTCAGCGGCGACATGGTCAAGCAGCCGGTGGGCACCATGAGCGGCGGCGAGAAGGCCCGCCTGGTGCTGTGCATGATCGTCTGGCAGCGCCCCAACCTCTTGCTGCTGGACGAACCCACCAACCACCTGGACCTCTCCACCCGGGAGGCCCTCAGCGTGGCTCTGAACGAGTTCGAAGGCACGGTGATGCTGGTCAGCCACGACCGGGCCCTGCTGCGCTCGGTGTGCGACGAGTTCTGGCTGGTGGCCGACGGCGCCGTGGGTCCCTACGACGGCGATCTGGACGACTACCAGCGCTACCTGCTGGACGAAGCCCGCCGCGCCCGGGAAGCGGCCAGCGCCTCCCGCCGCCAGGTCGAAGCCTGAAGACCACCCCGGTCCCAGACAAAAGCGCCACCGCAAAGGTGGCGTTTTCGTTTCAGCACCCCGCTACAGCAGCGGCGGTATCCAGGCCAGCAGCAGGCCCGCGGCGCCGCAGCCCAGGATCACCCGGATCACCCCCAGCTGGTAGCGGAACAGGGCCAGCCCCGCCCCCAGGCCCAGCACCAGGGCCGGCCACTCGAAGGCCCCGCCCCAGCCCGCCGGCCACAGCACATGCCAGGCAAAGAACAGCGCCAGGTTGAGGATCACCCCCACCACCGCCGCCGTGATGCCGGTGAGGGGGGCGGTGAATTTCAACTGGCCGTGGGTGGATTCCACCAAGGGCCCGCCCAGCTGGATGAAGACGAAAGACGGCAGGAAGGTGAAGAAGGTCACCGCCAGGGCCGCCGCCGCCCCGGCCAGGAAGAGATGGTCGGCGCCGAACAGGGCCTGGTTCCAGCCGCCGACGAAGCCGACGAAGGTCACCACCATGATCAGGGGCCCGGGCGTGGTTTCCCCCAGGGCCAGGGCGTCGATCATCTGGGCCGGCGACAGCCACTGGTAATGCTCCACCGCGCCCTGGAAGACATAGGGCAGCACTGCATAGGCGCCGCCGAAAGTGAGCAGGGCCGCCTTGGTGAAGAACCAGCCCATCTGGCTCAGGGCGCCGGCCCAGCCGAACAGCCCCACCAGCCCAGCCATGGCCCCGGCCCACAGGCCCAGGCCCAGCAGCAGCACCCGGGCAAAGCGGCCCCAGGTGAAACGGGCATGGGCCGGCGCCGGCGTCTCGTCGTCGATGAGGGCCGGGCCGAAATGCTGCTTCGCCACTCCGTGGCCGCCCCCGGCCTGGAACCAGGCCGGCCGCCAACGCCCGCCCAGAGCCCCGAGCAGACCGGCCCCCAGGACGATGGCGGGGAACGGCAGCCCCAGGGCGAAGATGGCGAGGAAGGCGGCGGCGGCGATGGCCACCAGGGCCCTGTTACGCAGCACCCGGGAACCGATGCGCCAGGCGGCCAGGGCAACGATGGCCGTCACCGCCGGCTTGATGCCGTAGAGCACCCCGGCCACCGCCGGCACCTGGCCGAAGGCCAGGTACACCCAGGCCAGGCCGATCAGCAGCAACAGGGAAGGCAGCACGAACAGGCCGCCGGCCATGAGGCCGCCCAGGGTGCGATGCATCATCCAGCCGATGTAGGTGGCCAGCTGCTGGGCCTCGGGGCCGGGCAGCACCATGCAGTAGTTGAGGGCGTGGAGAAAGCGCCGCTCGGAAATCCAGCGCTTCTTCTCCACCAGATCGCTATGCATGATGGCGATCTGCCCCGCCGGCCCACCGAAGCTGATGCAGCCCAGCTTCAGCCAGTAGCGGAAGGCCTGGCCCAGGGAGACGGCAGGAGAAGCGGCGGCTCCCCCAGGTTCGGAGGAGAGGCTGGCTTCGGGTGGGGCGGACATGGGTTCGGTCATGGGCAAGGAACGTGGGTCAAGGTTACGGCGCTGCCGTGACGATACTATTTAATCCGCTGCCGCGTGCCGGCCCAGGAGCCGCAGCCCATGGGGGAAGCCACGCCAGCATGGGCCGCCGGGAAGCTGGCGACGTACAATCCATTGGCATCCCTTCGGAGCCCTGTCGGTATGACCCTCGCCCCTCCCCCCGGATTCCGCACCCTGCTGCTGGTGGACGACGAACCGGCCCTGCTCAACGCCCTCAAGCGGGAATTCCGCAGCGCCCCCTATGAGGTGCTGACCGCCACCAGCGGCGAGGAGGCCCTGGCAGTACTGGCCGACCGCGACGTCCAGGTCATCCTCTCCGACTACCGCATGCCCGGCATGAGCGGCGTCGAATTCCTGGCCCAGGCCCGGGCCCTGCGCCCCGACGCCGTGCGCATGGTCCTTTCCGGCTATGCGGACATCGGCGCCGTCATCGCCGCCATCAACCAGGGCAACATCTACAAGTTCCTCAACAAGCCCTGGAACGGGGAGGAACTGCGGGCGGTCACCGCCCAGGCCTTCGCCCATCACGCCCTGGTGCGCCGTGGCGCCCAGTTTTCCCAGATTTTCGAGAACACCAGCGAGGGCATTTTCATCCTCGACCGGGAAGGTCGCTTCGAGACGGTCAATGGCGCCTTCTGCGCCATCACCGGCTACAGCGAGGCCGGGATCGTCGGCCAGGACCACCACTGCCTGCTGCTGCCCCAGCCGGGACGGCCGACGCCGGAATTCATGCAGGAGCTGGCCGATGGCGGCCACTGGCGCGGCGAACTGTGGCTGCAGCGCCGGGACGGCCAGGTCTTCCCTGCCGCCCTGACCCTGTCGCCGGTGTGCGACGGCAACCGGCGGCTGGTCCAGGTGGTGGGCCTGTGCGCCGACATCACCGAACGCAAGGGAAGGGAAATCGCCCTCCTCGAAAGCGAAAAGCGCTTTCGGGATTTCATGGAATTCGCCCCGGTGGGCATGGCCATCGTCAATCTGGACGGCCGCCTGGGCAAGGTGAACCAGGCCCTCTGCCAGATTCTCGGCTACTCCCGGGAAGCCCTGGAGCGCCTCAGTTTCGAGGACCTGACCCCGGACGAGGACCTGGCCGCCGACCTGGCCATGTGGCGCCGCCTGCGCCAGGGCGAAATGCCGGTGTGGCAGGCGGAGAAGCGCTACCTGCGCAGCGACGGCAGCCCGGTGTGGGTGGAGCTGACGGCCGCCGTGCTGCGCAGCACCCAAGGTGTGGCCCAGTGCTTCGACGTCCAGGTGGAGGACATCAGCGAACGCCGCCGGGACCAGGAGAAGATCCGCCAGCTGGCCTATTTCGACGCCCTCACCGGCCTGCCCAATCGGCGCCTGCTGCAGGACCGGCTGGAACAGGCCCTGCTGCGGGCCCGGCGCCACCAGCAGCAGGTGGGCGTGCTGTTCCTCGACCTGGACCATTTCAAGCAGGTCAATGACGTGCATGGCCACGAAGTGGGCGACGAGCTGCTCAGCGCCGCCGCCCGGCGCCTCACCCGCTGCGTGCGCCAGGGCGACACCGTGGCGCGCCAGGGGGGCGACGAATTCATCGTGGTGCTGGCCGAGGTGGGAGCGCCGGCAGGGGTCATCCGGGCGGCTGAAACCATCATCGCCAGCCTGGCGGCACCCTATGAGCTGGGCCAGGCCCGCATCCGGGTGGACGTCATCACCGCCAGCGTCGGCATCGCCCTCTTCCCCGCCCACGGCAGCGACAGCCAGACCCTGATGAAACATGCGGACCTGGCCATGTACGCCGCCAAGCAGGCCGGGCGCAACGGCTACCGCATCTACGACGAGGGCCTGGCGCCGGGAGGCTGAAAGCCTCGGGACAGACGACAGCTGCAAGGAGACGAGCGGCTCACTGCCACGCCGCAGCCGGCTGGCGACCGATGAACTCGGCCAGCTTCTCCCGCATCTCCAGGGCCGAATGGCGGCAGTAGATCAGGGGCACGTCGCTCTTCTCCGCCTGGCGGCGCACGTGGCGCAGCAGTTCGTGGTTCACCCGGGCGCAGACCACCACCACCAGCCGGGTGCGGGAGGGAATGACCCGGCGCGAATCGCCGGCCTTGCGCCCGCTCCAGTGCTCGGTGGGGGCATCGAGCAGGGCCGGCGCCAGGCGGGCCACTTCGTTTTCGATGGTGCGCACGTTGTCGGCGCCGACGATGAGCAGTGACATTGCGATCTCCTATCCTGATCCGCCGGCCCTCGAGAAGGAAGGCCCCTGGGCATTAAGAATGCCGTTGCGGCAAAAGCAGATTGCCTTTTCGCAAATAGACCATCCAATACTTATTGTTGATGTTTTTATTTCTTTACGGAATAACAAAACTCACTGCTGCCAGGGCAGGCCCCGCTGCCGCCAGCCGTTGAGGATGCGCCGCCCCTGGGCGTCCTTCGCCCCTTCGAAGCCTTCCAGCACGTTGTACACCTGCCGGTAGCCCGCCTGCCGCAGCAGTTCCGCCGCCCGGTGGGAACGCTGGCCGGAGCGGCAGATGAGCAGCACCAGCGCCTGCGTCGCCACCTCCCGGCGCACCTGGGCGACGAAGTCCGGGTTCTCCTCCCAGTCCGGATAGCGCATGAATTCCACCTCCCGGGCCCCGGGAATGGCGCCCACCAGTTCCCGCTCGGCCTCGCTGCGCACGTCCACCAGGCAGGCATCGGAACGCAGCTTGAGCAGCAGCCAGGCCTCTTCCGGCGTCAGAGCGCCGGCGTAGGCCAGCCGTTCCGCCACTCCCCGGGCATGGGCCCGGGCCAGGATCAGTTCGTCTTCCATGGTGCTTTCCTCTCCATTTTTCCCTCCTTGCATGGATACCGTGTTCGCCGCCCCGGCGGGCGGCCCCGGCAAGACCTGGGCACCGGGCCCGCTTCCCGGGCCGGATGGCAGTTCATGCACGCCGTAGCTGGCCAGGCTGCCCAGGGCCAGCACGGCCCGGGCGTCGATGCCGTCCTGGGCCTCGATCAGCGCCTCCAGCCTGGGGACGGCCATGTCGGCCCGGAGATCGAGCAGGGCGCCGGGCCGGCCCCGGTGGATGCGGGCCAGCCGCTCGCCCAGGTCGACGCAACGCGCAGCGGCGGGATGGCCTTGGACCAGATACAGGGGCATGACAACCTCATGGCGTGGGAATGGCTGCACTCTAGCCAGGGCTCTTCATGCACTGAAGTTCCATTTTTTTATTCCCTTATTCCCGAAAGGGCGAAAACCCTGTCAATGCTGGCCCTGGCGCCATCCCCGGGAGAGCCGAAAAAGGGGCCGATGATGCCGCCAGGGGCAAAATCGATATAACCAACAGATATCAAATCATTCGCTTTTATTCTTTTTGTAAAAATCGGCTTGGAATTACAGTGGGCGACATCCCAGGAGCGCCATGACTGCCGCAACCGGCCACGGCGCCCCTTCCCGGGCCGGCCCCAATCTCCACCTGTCCCCGCCGGCCCCCTTCGTCTTCCAGCCGAACCGAGATTCCATGACCGATACCGCCGCCACCCTCGCTCCTTCCGCCACCCTGCCCCGCTCCAGCCTGGACCTGATCGGGGCCACCCCCCTGGTGGAAGTGACCCACTTCGACACCGGCCCCTGCCGTCTCTTCCTCAAGCTGGAAAGCCAGAATCCGGGCGGCTCCATCAAGGACCGGGTGGCCCGTTCCATGATCGACGCCGCCGAGAAGGAAGGCCTGATCAAGCCCGGCTCCACCCTGGTGGAGGCCACCGCCGGCAACACCGGTCTGGCCCTCACCCTGGTGGGTGCCCAGCGCGGTTACAAGGTGGTGCTGGTGGTGCCGGACAAGATGAGCCAGGAAAAGATCTTCGCCCTGAAGGCCCTGGGGGCCCGGGTGGTGATGACCCGCTCCGACGTGGGCGTCGGCCATCCCGAGTACTACCAGGACATGGCCCAGCGCCTGGCCAGCGAGATTCCCGGCGCCTGGTATGTGAACCAGTTCGGCAACCCCAACAATCCCAAGGCCCACGAGACCGGCACCGGGCCGGAACTGTGGTCCCAGCTGAAGGGCCGCATCGACGCCGTGGTCTGCGGCGTCGGCAGCGGCGGCACCCTCACCGGCCTGACCCGCTTCTTCCGCCAGAAATCGCCCCGGGTGAAGATGGTGCTGGCCGATCCGGCCGGCTCCGTGCTGGCCGACTACGTGGCCCACGGCTACATCAAGGAGGCCGGCTCCTGGCTGGTGGAAGGCATCGGCGAGGATTTCATCCCCCCCATCTGCGACCTCACCGGGGTGCGCGAGGCCTACACCGTGCCCGACGCCGAGAGCTTCGCCGCCGCCCGGGAACTGCTGCGCAAGGAAGGCATCATGGGCGGCTCCTCCACCGGCACCCTGCTGGCCGCGGCCCTGCGCTACTGCCGCACCCGCACCAAGCCGGAGCACGTGGTCACCTTCGTCTGCGACCATGGCAACCGCTATCTCTCCAAGATGTACAACGACTTCTGGATGGCGGACCAGGGCTTCCTGCCCAAGGACGTGCGGGGCGACCTGCGGGACATCATCGGCCGCCGCGCCGACGAGGGCGCCGTGGTCACCGTGGCGCCGACGGATACGGTGCTCACCGCCTACGGCCGCTTCAAGCTCTACGACGTCTCCCAGCTGCCGGTGACCAATGACGAAGGCCGGATCGTCGGCCTCATCGACGAATCGGACCTGCTGCTGGCCATCACCAAGGACGAGGCCAACTTCCGCCAGCCGGTGAAGAAATTCATGACCAGCCGCCTCACCACCCTGCCCCCCACGGCCCCCATCAGCGACCTGCTGCCCCTCTTCGACCAGGGCCTGGTGCCCATCGTGGTGGACGGCGACCGCTTCCTCGGCCTGGTGACCCGCATCGACCTGCTCAACCACCTGCGGCGCAAGCTGAAGAGCTAAGACCTCAATCTTTTGCCACAGAGGGCACAGAGAACACAGAGTAAAACCCAAAGGACCGTTAGCTTGCCGGGGTGCAGGAAAAGCGCCCCCGGCATTTCTGGCGCCGATGGTTTTCCCCTCTGTGCTCTCTGTGTCCTCTGTGGCTCCGTTTTTAGATTTTTTTCGAGCTCCCCATGACCCACAAACAAGGTTTTGCCACCCGCGCCATCCATGCCGGCCAGGAGCCGGACCCCACCACCGGCGCCGTCTCCATCCCCATCTACGCCACCTCCACCTACGTCCAGCCGGCCCTCAACGAGCCGAAGCAGTACGCCGGGGCCACCTTCGACTACGCCCGCAGCGCCAACCCCACCCGCCTGGCCCTGGAACGCTGCATCGCCGACCTGGAAGGGGGCGCCTTCGCCACCGCCACAGGCTTTGCCTTCGCCTCGGGCCTGGCCGCCAGCGCCACGGTGCTGGAACTGCTGCCCGCCGGCAGCCATGTGGTGGCCTCCGACGACCTCTACGGCGGCTCGGTGCGCCTCTTCAACCGGGTGCGCAGCAATTCCGCCGACCTCAAGGTGACCTATGCCGACTTCTCCTCCAGGGAGAGCATCGAGGCTGCCATCACCCCGGAAACCAAGCTGCTGTGGGTGGAAACCCCGAGCAATCCGCTCTTGAAGCTGGTGGATCTGGACCTGGTGGCCGCCATCGGCAAGGACCGGGGCCTCCTCACCGTGGCCGACAACACCTTCGCCAGCCCCTGGATCCAGCGGCCCCTGGAACACGGCTTCGACATCGTGGTGCATTCGGCCACCAAGTACTTGAACGGCCATTCCGACGTGATCGCCGGCGTGGCCGTCACTGCCCGAGCGGATCTGGCGGAACGCCTGGCCTTCCTGCAGAACGCCGCCGGCGCAGTGCTGGGGCCTTTCGACGCTTTCCTCGCCCTGCGCGGTTTGAAGACCCTGGCCCTGCGCATGGAACGCCACTGCGCCAACGCCGAGGCCATCGCCCGCTGGCTGGAACAGCATCCGGCCATCGAGAAGGTCCATTACCCCGGCCTGGCAAGCCACCCCCAGCATGAACTGGCCAAGCGCCAGATGCGCGGCTTCGGCGGCATGGTCTCCGCCGTGGTCAAGGGCGGCCTGCCGGCGGCGAAGAAGCTGCTGGAAAACACCAAAATCTTCGTCCTGGCCGAAAGCCTGGGCGGGGTGGAAAGCCTGATCGAACTGCCGGCCCTGATGACCCACGCTTCGGTCCCCCCTGAGCAGCGCCGCCGCATCGGCATCGACGACGGCCTGGTACGCCTTTCCGTCGGCGTGGAAGACGTGGAAGACCTGCTGGCCGATCTGGAACAGGCCCTCAAGTAATAACAAAAGGAGAACAGCACATGAGCGAAGAAGCCCTGGTACTGCGGCAGGACAAGGACGGCATCGCCCGCCTCACCCTCAACCGCCCCGCCGCCCGCAACGCCCTTTCCCGGCCCATGATCGCCGCCCTGCAGGCCGAGTTCGACCGCATCGCCGCGGACCCGTCTATCGGCGTGGTGATCCTGGCCGGCAACGGCCCGGCCTTCTGCGCCGGCCACGACCTGAAGGAAATGCGCGGGGCCGATTACGGCGAACGCTATGCCGAAGACCTTTTCGAGGCCTGCGCCCGGCTCATGCAGCGCATCGTCAGCCTGCCCCAGCCGGTGATCGCCCGGGTGCATGGCATCGCCACCGCCGCCGGGGCCCAGCTGGTGGCCAGCGCCGACCTGGCCATCGCCACGGACGACGCCCGCTTCGCCACGCCCGGCGTCAATATCGGCCTCTTCTGCTCCACTCCCATGGTGGCTTTGTCGCGCAATATCTCCCACAAGCACGCCCTGCAGATGCTGCTCACCGGCGACCTCATCGACGCCCCCACGGCCCTGCGTTTCGGCCTTATCAACGAGCACGTGTCCGGGGAACAACTGGATGTCGCGGTGGAAGCATTGGCGGTTAAAATCGCCAGCAAGTCGCGCCACACCCTGGCCGTGGGCAAAGCCGCCTACTACCGCCAGGCCGAGCTGCCCCTGGACGAGGCCTACGCCTACGCCAAGGGGGTGATGGTGCACAATCTCCAGGCCAGGGACGCCCGGGAAGGCATCGATGCCTTCATCGACAAGCGCCACCCCACCTGGTGCCACGGCTAACGCGGCAGACCCGAGGGGAACCCGGGGCCGCCCGCCCCACCCCTCACACGGAACACTTGCATGAGCGAACTTGCCACCCTGCGCCAGGTCCTGAAAGAAAACCGCACCATCGCCGTGGTCGGCCTCTCCGCCGACTGGAACCGCCCCAGCTACTTCGCCGCCAAGTACATGCAGGAACGGGGCTACCGCATCATCCCGGTGAATCCCAAGTACCCGGAGATCCTGGGGGAGAAGTGCTACCCGGACTTGAAATCCATTCCCGAGAAGGTGGATATCGTGGACGTCTTCCGCAAGCCGGAAGACTGCGTGCCCATCGCCCGGGAAGCGGTGGCCATCGGCGCCAAGGTCTTCTGGATGCAGTTGGGCGTAATCAATGAGGAAGCCCGCCACATCGCCGAAGCCGCCGGCCTCACGGTGGTCGAGGACCGCTGCGTCAAGATCGAATACGCCCGCCTCTTCGGCGGCCTCAATTTCATGGGCGTGAATACGGGCATCGTCTCCTCCCGTAGACCCACCTGATCCGTCCGATTTCCCGAAAGCACACCATGGCCGACCACCAGTTCGGGTTCGACACCCTTTCCCTCCACGCCGGGCAGGTGCCCGACGCCGCCACCGGCAGCCGGGCCACGCCCATCTACCAGACCGCCGCCTACGTCTTCGATTCGCCTGAGCACGCCGCCAGCCTGTTCAACCTGCAGACCTTCGGCAACGTCTATTCCCGCCTCTCCAACCCCACCGTGGCCGTGCTGGAAGAGCGCATCGCCGCCCTGGAAGGGGGCAAGGCCGCGGTCGCAGTAGCCTCCGGCATGGCCGCCCAGATGGTGGCCCTGCTCAACCTGTGCGAGGCCGGGGACGAGATCGTCGCCGCCCGCACCCTCTACGGCGGCACCCACACCCAGCTGGACGTGAACTTCCGCAAGCTGGGCATCAACACCATTTTTGTGGACAGCGACGATCCGGAGAATTTCGCCAAGGCCATCACCCCCAGGACCAAGGTGATCTACGCCGAGACCATGGGCAACCCGGGCCTCAACGTGCTGGACATCGAGGCCGTGGCCAGGATCGCCAACGCCGCCGGCCTGCCCCTCTTCGTGGACAACACCTTCGCCAGCCCCTACCTGTGCCGGCCCTTCGAATGGGGCGCCGCCATCGTGGTGCACTCGGCCACCAAGTTCATCGGCGGCCACGGCACCACCCTGGGGGGCATCATCGTCGAATCGGGCAAGTTCCCCTGGGACAACGGCAAGTTCGCCACCATGACCGAGCCCAGCCCGGGCTACCACGGCGTCAAGTTCTACGAGACTTTCGGCAACTTCGGTTTCACCGCCAAGTGCCGCATGGAAGGCCTGCGCACCTTCGGCCCGGCCCTCTCACCCTTCAATGCCTTCCTGCTGCTGCAAGGGGTGGAAACCCTCTCCCTGCGCATGGATCGCCATTGCAGCAACGCCCTGGCCATCGCCCGGCATCTGGAAGCCCACCCCCAGGTGGAATGGGTCAATTACCCGGGCCTGCCCTCCAGCAAGTACCATGATCTGGCGCAAAAATACCTGCCCAAGGGCGCCGGCGCCGTGCTCACTTTCGGCATCAAGGGCGGGGCGGCCGCCGGGCAGAAGTTCATCGACAGCGTGGAATTCCTTTCCCACCTGGCCAATATCGGCGACGCCAAGACCCTGGTGATCCACCCGGCCTCCACCACCCACCGCCAGATGACCCCGGAACAGCAGACCGCCGCCGGCGTGCCGCCGGACCTGATCCGTCTCTCCGTGGGCCTGGAGACCCTGGACGACATCCTCTGGGACATCGACCAGGCGTTGGCCAAGGCGACAACCTGAAAAACTGCATGGCCACAGAGGACACAGAGGGCACAGAGTTGTGAACCCCGGGGGTGCAACGTCCCCGGGAAGAAGTTGCTTGTATCGCTGACCGAAGGCCATTGACTGGGGGGACGTTCTCCCTCTGTGATCTCTGTGCCCTCTGTGGCCAATGCTTTTCCCCGGCACCCTTCTTGCATTTCTCGGGCATTCCCCTTCGATTGTCGTCATTGCGACAGGAGTGCCCCATGCCCCTCTACGACTACCAGTGCCAGGCCTGCCAGCACACCTTTGAACTGCTGGTGCGGGCCAGCACCGTGCCGGCCTGCCCGAAA
Organism: Azospira sp. I09; assembly: GCF_009177135.1. Classification (NCBI taxonomy): domain Bacteria; kingdom Pseudomonadati; phylum Pseudomonadota; class Betaproteobacteria; order Rhodocyclales; family Rhodocyclaceae; genus Azospira; species Azospira sp. I09. The sequence continues at coordinate 1,321,970 of NZ_AP021844.1, forward strand.
TGCGGCAGCGGGCAGCTGGAAAAACTGGTCTCCCTGCCCGCCCCCCAGGGCAAGACCGCCGGCCTGGTGGCCGCCGGCCGGGCCCAGGCGGCCAAGGAGGGGCACTTCAGCAACTACTCGGCCAAGGAGCGCCCCAAGATCGGCTGATTCCCTAAGCACCGGCACCAGTTTCGGGCGCCAGGGTCTCCCGGGGTGGGCGGGTCAGGCTGCCGTCCTCAAGCCAGGCCAGGGAGTCCTGCCACAGGGTGGGGCGGAAACGTTCGTGGAACCAGGCGAAGTGGCCGATGGCTTCCACCCCCGCCGCGGCCGGCGACAGGTGCACATGATGGCGCCGGGCGCCCCGGTAGTAGCCCAGCAGGCGGCGGATGGCCGCCGGGGTGCCGAAAGGGTCGTCCGTAATGCTCACCGCCAGCATCTCCCCGCGGAAGCCGTCGAAATGGGCCAGGGGATCGGCCCCGCCCCGCACATGGCGTCGATAGGACTTCTCCAGGGAGGCCGGGCGGAAGGCCCATTCGTAGGCGGCTGCGGCGGGCAGGTCCTCGTGCCAGCCCAGGCGCCGGGCCGGGAAGTAGCCGAGCACGGCGGTCAGCAGCAGCATCAGCACATGCCAGCGCAGCCACATGAGGGGCTTGCCCGGGCCGTAGTCGGGCCAGTAGGCGTACTGGCTGCCCACGGTGAAGGCCCGCTGCACCGCTGCTCCGGAGGGGGCCAGGCCCAGCAGCAGGCCGCCGATGCTGTGGGCCACCAGATGCAGGGGCAAATCGGGATAGGTCTGCCGCGCCCAGGCCAGGGCCGCCTCGCAGTCGTAGCGGCCCCAGTCCAGCTTGGAGACGTGACGCCAGCGGCGCAGGCTGCCCTGGCGGGAATCGCCGATACCCCGGTAATCGTAGGTCAGCACCGCATAGCCGTTTTCCGCCAGGAAGCGGGCGTAGCGGTGGTAGTAGGCCGCCTTCACTGCGGTGGCCGGGTTGATCACCACCACCGCCCGGGGCACGCCCTCAGGCTGCCAATGGTGGGCGGCCAGGAGATAGCCGTCGGCAGCGGTGAGGCTCAAGGGGCTGGCGCTGACGGTCGGGGGCGGCGGCGTGAAACGATCCATAAGAACACTCGACGGTAGGTCTGGTTGGAGAATGGGACAGACGGTGGGTCTTTTGATTCCCGGCCTCAGGCCAGGCCGCGGCCGCCCAGGCCGGACAGCTCGTGGGGCAGCAGGCTGGCGAGAAAGCCCCGCACCGGCTGCAGGGAAACCGTGGCCGGATCGTGCCCCCCACCGCCGAGGACAAAGCGGGCATCCTGGCAGGCCGAAACCACCAGACAGCCGTTGCCGGCCACCACGTGGGCTTCGCCGGGCCGGAGCACGGTATCGCCGCCCCCTGCCTCCGTCAGCCACAGCTCGCCACTGCGGCACTCCAGGGTCTGGCCCCGGGCATCGGCCAGCACCAGCATTTCCCGCCGTTCCAGTTCCAGATGCAGCCACTGCGTTGTCTGGCCCGCTGCCTGGCCTTGCCGGATCGCTTCCATTTTCCTATCCTCCATTCATGCGCTTTTGATATGGCCATATCAGTACAGCCACGCCATGAATTAAGTATGGGAAGCCAATGCACAACACACAAACGGGAAATCTGCATTCAATTAATGCAATAAGCGCATAACTATTCAACCCCGCCATGAGCCTGCCCCTGCACCGCCTGCCGTCCCTGGACCCCCTCAAGGGTTTCGTCGCCGCCGCCCGCCACCTCTCCTTCACCAAGGCGGGGGAGGAACTGCACCTGAGCCAGTCGGCCATCAGCCGCCAGGTCCAGACCCTGGAGGAACAACTGGGCGTGGCCCTGTTCCAGCGCAGCACCCGGGCCCTGCACCTGACGCCGGAAGGCGAACGCCTGTTCCGCACCGCCAGCGAAGTGCTGGCCCGCCTGGGCAGCACGGTGGAGGACATCACCGCATCCCGACGCCAACCCCGGGTCACCGTCTCCGCCTCCATCGGCGTCGCCGCCCTGTGGCTGGTGCCCCGGCTTTCAGGCTTCCAGGCCCGCCATCCTGATATCGGCATCCGGGTCTCCGCCGACAACCGGGCGGTGGATCTGGAGGCGGAGGAAGTGGACGTGGCCCTGCGCTACGGCACCCCGGAAGCGGCCCCCGTCGGCAGTCTCAAGCTCTTCGACGAAACCCTGGCCCCCGTCGTGGCGCCACCCCTGGCTGCGAGCCTGCCGGACGGCCCCCGGCTTTCCGCCGCCAACCTGCCCCACCTCACCCTGCTCTCCTTCGAGGACGGCCGGGACTATCCCTGGCTGCGCTGGGAAGGCTGGCTCAGCCAACTGGCCCCGCCCCCGCCCGCCGCCAAGGCCCTGTTGCAGTTCAACCACTACGACCAGTGCATCTACGCCGCCCTGGCCGGCCAGGGCGCAGCCCTGGGCCGTCTGCCCCTGATCCGGGACCACCTGGAAGCCGGCCGCCTGATCCCCCTGGCCCCGCCCCAACCCACCCCGGGCCGACGCGCCTACTACCTGCTGCGCAGCCCCTCGTCCAAGCGCCCGGAGGTGGATGCCTTTGCCGAGTGGCTGATTGAACTCGGCAAAGGCGACGGTACTGCCAATGCGCAAACGGGCAGTCAGTCGCCTTCCGGCAACTGACCGCCCGTTCCTGTCCGACCGGACGACTTACTTCAGCGGCAAATAGATATCCGTCACCAACTCATTCTCCGGCGTATCCGGCAGCAGGTTGAGGTAGTGGAAGAACAGGGGGAAGTCCCGCAGTTCCTCGCCGCTGCCCGGCAGCCAGTTGCGGTAGAGGGGATAGATGCTCTCGCCGATGCGCATGTGGGAGCCCAGGTGGCGCACCCGGGCGCAGCGGCCGCAGGGGATTTCCTTGGTGACGACGCCCTGGGCATTGGGCGGCACCTGGGCCTGGACTTCGCCGGCGATGTCGAAGCGGAAACGGGACGGCTCGGTGGTGTCCGGGTTGTCGTAGGCGATGCCGAAGGTGCGGCTGCTGTCCTTGGGCGAGAGGCCGGTGGACTTGCGCCAGTCGATGAAGCGGGCAACCGAGTCGTTGACCTTCTCGGCGGGGCCCAGGTGTTCCAGGGCGGCAATCAGGGTGCTTTCAATTTCTACAATTTCAACCTGCACGGTGGCATTCCTTTCGGGTAGCCGGAACCGGTAGCGCTCGCTCCAGCCTTGCCAGTCGGGCTGCCGCCGGAACTGGCTGGGCGACTGGCCGAAGATGTGGCGGAAGGCGCGGGAAAAGGATTCCGGGTTTTCAAAGCCGGCCTCCAGGGCGATGTCGATGATCCGGATCCGGGGCTGGAAGGCGAGCTTGAAGGAAGCCCGTCGCAGCCGCAGCAGCAGGAGATAGCGGGTCGCACTGGTGCCGAGAAAATCGGCGAATTGCCGATCGAAGTGGAAACGGGAGAAATGGGCGACCCGGCTCAGGCGCTCCGCCGTCAACGGCTCGTCCAGGTGGGCCTCGATATAGGCCAGCACCTTGTCGAAGCGCGCCGCGTAGCGGCTGATTCGGTCGTCGTTCATCAGTTTCTCCTGTTCGCAGCACGCACTATGGGCGAAGGGGCGCAACAAATCCTGACCGTAATTGCTCAATGTATCCCGGCAAGCTGGCTTCACCGCCGGCTGCCGGGTCACAATGCAGGCTGGATTCCGACCCGCCGCCGCCATGCACGACCTGCCGCCCCTGCACACCCTGCCCGCCTTCGAGGCTGCCGCCCGCCTGGGCAGTTTCCTCGCCGCCGCCGAAGCCCTGCACCTGACGCCCTCGGCGGTAAGCCACCGCATCCGCCTGCTGGAAGAACACCTGGGCCAGAGTCTGTTCGAGCGGCGGCACCGGGCCATCGCCCTCACCGCCGCCGGCCGCCGCTACCTGGCCGTGGTGCGGGACACCCTGCTGCGCCTGGACGAGGCCAGCGCCGAACTGCGGGCACCGGAGAAAACCCGCCTGCGCATTTCCGCCGCCCCGGCCCTGGGCAGCAAGTGGCTGGTGAGCCGGGTGGCGGCCTGGCAGCAGCAGCACCCGGAAACGGAATTCAGCCTGGGCACCGCCACCAGCCTGGCTCCCCTGCTGGCCGGCGAGGCCGACATCGGCCTGCGCTACGGCGAGGAGGAATGGCCCGGGCTGCTGGCCTGGAAGCTGTTCGAGGAGCGGGTCTTCCCCGTCTGCAGCCCGGCCCTGGCGGCCCAGCTGCAGACTCCATCGGATCTGGACAGGGTGCGCCTGCTGCGTCACCCCCTGCTCTCCTGGCAGCGCTGGTTTGCCGCCGCCGGGGTCAAGCATGCCGAGCCCAAGGAGGGCCCGCTCTACGAGGACGCCCTGCTGATGCTGGAAGCGGCGGTGGCAGGCCACGGCGTGGCCCTCATGGCGGAGACCCTGGCTGCCCCCTACCTGGCCGAGGGCCGCCTCAGCCGCCCCTTCGCGGCAGACTGCCCGGACCGCAGCTTCTACGTGGTGGCGCCGCCGGCAGTGCAGGAGAAGCGGGGCGCCATGGACTTCATCCGCTGGCTGGTGCGCTCCGCCAAGGCCGCCTAGGGCATGTCGCCGGAAGGCAGCAGGCGGCCATCCGCCGCCGAGTCGACGAAGTGGAACAGCACGGTGGGCGGATGCCAGCCTGGGGCCGAGCGCAGCACCTTCTTCACCGAATCGTTGAGCTGCAGTTCCACCCGGTAGTTTTCCGGGAAGGTGGTGTCCCAGCGGGGCAGCACCTGGGTCAGGTAGTCCAGTTCATGCTCCTCCCGCAGGATCACCCCCATGGTTTCCAGGAGGTTCAGCTTGGGCCAGTGCTCGCCTCCGGGGCGGCCGTAGGTGACGATGTCGATGAAGCGCACGAAATCGCCGAAGAAGGGAGCCTCAGGCTGCACCAGCTTGCCGTTGGAGTAGATGCCGTCCATGAAGAAGGTCACCGTGCGGTTGCGCGGCTCGCCCCGGGCCCATTGCAGCAGGATGTCGTGCAGGGCGGTGGACAGGCACAGTTCCAGATGGCCGCCCACCACGTAGAGCCGGGTCACGTCGGCGGAAAAATTCACCTCGCCGCCTTCGGAACGGACCCAGTGGTCCGGCTCGCAGTCTTCGGGAAAGTAGTACTGCAGGGGAGTGTCGTCTTCCAGGTAGATCACCGGAATACGGCGCCCCTTGGCGTAGCGCACTGCCTCATCCACCCCACGCTTGCTGGAGAAGCGGGCATCGTAGGTGGAGCTGGGATGCACCACCAGCAGCAGGGACTCGGGCCCCAGGCGCACCTGGGCCGCCGGCGTCTGTTGATGAGGCGGACAGGCGGCGGCGCAAGCCAGGGCGGGCAGCAGCCACACCAGGCAGGCCAAAAGCCGCCCGAGGGCGCGGTGTGAAAATGGGATCGGGAACATGGCGGGCATTACGGCGAGAACATCGGCATCTCCCACTATGCCAGCCCAAGCTGCTGCCAGCCTGACGCCTGTCTCAGTAGGCCATGCGCCCCGGCAGCAGACCCGACCAGCTGGCCAGGAAGCGCTCGAACTCATCCACCGGCAGGGGCCGGGCGAAGTAGTAACCCTGGGCCTCGTCGCAGGCGAAGCGGCGGAGGCTCTGCAGCACCTCCACCGTTTCCACCCCTTCAGCCACGGTGCGCAGGTTGAGGCGGTGGGCCATTTCGATGATGGCGCGAACGATGGCCGCATCCTCCGCATCGCCGTCCAGGTTGCGCACGAAGGACTGGTCGATTTTCAGCTTGTTCACCGCCAGGCGTTTCAGATAGGCCAGACTGGAATAGCCGGTGCCGAAGTCGTCGATGGAGAGGCGCACCCCCTGGTCCCGCAGGGTGCGCAGGGTGGACAGCACGGATTCGGTCTGGTTGAGCAGGGTGCTTTCGGTCAGTTCCAGCTCCAGCAGATGGGGCGGCAGGCCGCTCTCGGCCAGGGCCTCGGCCACGGTGCGCTCCAGGTCGCCGCGCTTGAACTGGATGGCGGAGATGTTCACGGCGATGGTCACCTCCCGTCCCAGCTCCCGCTGCCAGCGGGCCGCCAGGCGACAGGATTCCCGCAGCACCCACTGGCCCAGAGGCACGATGAAGCCGCTGCTCTCGGCCACCGGGATGAAATGGGCCGGGGCAATCAGCCGGCTGCCGTCCTGCCAGCGCACCAGGGCCTCGGCTCCCACCACCTGGCCGCTGGCCAGGTCCACCTGGGGCAGCAGGTGCAGCACGAATTCGTCGCCGTCCAGGCCGCGCTGGAAGTTGTTGCGCAGGCGCAGGGTCTCCTGGGCGTGCAGGTTCATGGCCTCGTCGAAGAGGCGGTAGGTGTTCCGGCCCGCGTCCTTGGCGTGGTACATGGCCGTGTCGGCCTTCTGCATCAGGGTGGTGAAGTCCCGTCCGTCGTGGGGGAAGACGGCGACGCCGATGGAAACGGAAGTGGACAGCTGGTAGTGCTCCAGGGCCAGGGGTTGTTCCAGACAGGCCAGCAGCTTGCCGATCACCGGGTAGATCACTTCCACCTGCTGCAGCCCGGGCATGATCACCAGGAACTCGTCGCCGCCGAAGCGGCTCACCGTGTCGCTCTCCCGCAGGTGGCTGCGCAGGCGGTCGGCCACGGCCCGCAGCACCTTGTCCCCCACCTCGTGGCCGAGGGAGTCGTTGATGGTCTTGAAGCCGTCCAGGTCGAGGAAGAGCAGAGCCACCTGTTCGCCGCGGCGGCTGGCGGCGGCGAGGGCCTGGTTGAAGCGGTCCTCGGCCAGGAGCCGGTTGGGCAGGCCGGTGAGGGCGTCGTGGTGGGCCAGGTATTCGATCTGGTCGGCGTGGCGTTTGCGCTCGGCGATGTCGGCAAAGAGCAGCACCGCGCCCTGGGCCACGCCCGCCTCCTGGGCCAGGGGATAGAGGTCGTACTGCACCGGGAAACGGCTGCCGTCGGCCCGGGCGAACAGCGCGTCGTCGCTGTGCACCGAGCGGTCCTCCTCCAGGCAGGTGCGCAGGGCGGCACCCGCATCGTCGGCGTACACCTGCTGCAGGAAATCGCCCCGGGGCAGTTCCTCCCCGAAGCCCAGCAGGCGCCGGGCTGCCGGGTTGGCGAAGGTCAGCCGGCCTTGCCGGTCCAGGCCGCAGATGCCCTCGCCGGCGGAATCGAGCAGTTGCTGGAAACGCCGCTCGCTGCTGGCCAGGGCCTGGCTGGCCGCGGCCCGGCGCCGCTCCGCCCGGTCCAGGCGCCACAGCAGCAGCCCCAGGCCGGCGAGGAAAATCAGCTCGACGCCACTGGTAATGCCCAGGGTCAGGTACCAGGGCGCCAGGAAATCCTTGGCGGCGATGCCCACCGCCACGTAGAAGGGAAAGTCGCCGATGCGCTTGAAGGCGTATACCCGCTCCATCTGGTCGAGGGCGGCCCGGTAGCTGATGACGCCCTCCCGCTCGCCGGCCTCCACCCGCAGGTGCATGGGATTGTTGCTCAGGGTCTGGTTCACCGTGCCCGGCCGCTCGGGCCGGCGCAGCACCAGGCGGCCGTCGTCGGAGCGGCGGAAGGTGATGACCCCCTGGGGTCCCAGGTCGATGGCGTCGAACAGTTGCTGGAAGTAGCGTATGTCCAGGGCTGCCACTGCTACCCCGGCAAAGGCCCCGTCATCCCGACGGATGGGCATGGCCACCACCACCTGGGTACGGCCGGAAATGCGGCCTTCCATCACTTCGGAAAAGTACAGATGAGTCCCGGGATTCTGGCGCAGGGCCTGGAAATAGCTGCGATCTTCCAGATTCACCTTGGGCTGGGCCACATCCGAAGCGTAGAGCACATTGGCTTGCGCATCGAGGACACGCAGGCCGACGATCTCGGGGAAATGGCTGGCCCGCAGAGCCAACTGCCGCTGCATGAGCTTGCCGTAACGGGGGAAGGCGCTGGGATGCAGGGCCTGACGCGGCAGGTCGGCCACCAGTTCCCCCAGGTTGGATTCGATGCGGCGCAGGGTGGCTTCGAGACGGGCCTCCAGCACGCCGGCGATGTTGCGCGCATCCTGGGCGGCCTGGCGGTGTTCGTTGTAATAGGCCGAGCCGAGCAGGAAGGCAGCCGGCACCACCGTGCCGAGGACGGCCAGGATGAAGAAGACGAGGTAAAGCTTGGGCCGTTTGGCTGACATGCGTACGCCATGCAGATGATCACGTACGGGATGTTAGCAAACAAATGGCGCGGGCTTGGCAGCCATCCGGACCTGCGGCGATTTGTCCCGCCGCCGCCTTGGGTTAGCATCCGGCAGTCAGCCACTCACTCCCGACCCCGACCATGGCCCGCATCCAGATCGAACTGCCCGAACGCTTTGCCTTTGCCACCGAGATTCCCCTCTACATCGGCCACATCAATTACGGCGGCCACCTGGACAACGCCCTGCTGCTGACCCTGGTGTCGGAGGCCCGGGTGCGCTTTTTCAAGTCCCTCGGCTACACCGAGCTAGACGTGGAAGGCGTGGGCATCGTGGTGGTGGACGCGGCCCTGCAGTACAAGGCCGAAGCCTTCCACGGCGAGACCATGGTGGTGGAAATGGCGCCGGCGGATTTCAACAAGTACGGCTGCGACCTGCTGTGGCGCATGAGCGACAAGGAAAGCGGCCGGGAAGTGGCCCGGGGCAAGACCGGCATCGTCTTCTTCGACTACGGCCCGCGCAAGGTGACCCGGGTGCCCCAAGTCTTCCTGGAGCGGGTCGGCGCCGCCTGAGGCCCAGGGCGTAGCCACGGGCGCCGCCGTCTCCGCCGCTCCTTTCGCGCCCACCTTCCGCGCCCGGCATTGCCATGACGAGTGCTACTGCCAGGCTAGCGCCGGCGCCACGGTCGGCCGTGGTGCCACGCCATGCCGCCCGCACCACCCTCACCCGGCCAGCGGAAGTCGCCGCCCCCGGCGCTCAATCCAGGTGAAATAAATTCATCCCAACCCGCCTCGTTTCGTTTGAGCCGGGTCCGGCCCTCCCCCATCCTTGCCCTACCGCTGTATCCGCTGTGCCACCGCTGCCCCACCGGGCAGCGGCGGGCCAGCGCCCCGCCGTTCCATCCACGTCCGGACACCCGCGCCGCCCCCACCCCCGGGCGGGCTTTGCCGCCCCTGCCGCCGGCAGGGGCTGTTTTTGCCCACGCTCTGCCCACACGACGTATTGGAGGAACTCCCATGTCCATGGAAAACCGCGACGGTTTCATCTGGCTCGACGGCCACTGGCTGCCCTGGCGCGACGCCAAAGTGCACGTCCTCAGCCACACCCTGCACTACGGTTACGGCTGCTTCGAAGGCATCCGGGCCTATGCCACGCCCCGGGGGCCGGCCATCTTCCGCCTGGAAGAACACCTGCGCCGCCTTGCCGATTCGGCCCACATCCTGGCCATAGACCTGCCCTGGCCCCGGGCAGAGCTGGCCCGGGTCTGCCGCGAGGCGGTCAGCCGCAACGGCCTCGACAGCGCCTACATCCGCCCCCTGGTCTTCCTCGGGCCGGAGAAGGTGGGGGTGGACCCGGCCGGGGCCCACACCCACGTCATGGTGGCGGCCTGGCCCTGGGGTGCCTACCTGGGCGGCGACGCCCTGGAGCAGGGCATCCGGGTACGCATCTCCTCCTACGCCCGGCACCACCCCAATGTGCAGATGTGCCGGGCCAAGGCCATCTCCACCTACAGCAACTCCATCCTGGCGGTGCGGGAAGCCCGCCGCGACGGCTACGACGAGGCCCTGCTGCTGGACACGGAAGGCTACGTGGCCGAAGGCTCGGGGGAAAACCTGTTCCTGGTGCGGGACGGGGAGCTGCTGGAGCCGGAAACCACCTCGGCCCTGGACGGCATCACCCGCCGCAGCATCCACGTCCTGGCCCGGGAGGCGGGCCTCACCCTGCGGGCCAAGCGCATCACCCGGGACGAGGTCTATTGCGCCGACGAGGTCTTCCTCACCGGCACTGCCGCCGAGGTGACACCGGTGGTGGAGGTGGACCGCCGCAGCATCGGCACAGGCAAGCCCGGCCCGGTTACGCGCCTGCTGCAGCAGCGCTACTTCGCCTGCGTCCGGGGCGAAGACGGCGCCCACGCCGACTGGCTGACGCCGGCCGCCGCCTGACCCGGCGCAGCATGCTCGCCGGGAAACACGCCAGAAGCCGCACCTGGAGCGGACCGCGGCGGGGCATATCTGCTAAGGTATGCCCCGTCCCGATCCCCAGCCCCTGCCCGCCATGCCCCGTCTCGCCGTCAATGGAATCGAACTGGAAGTGCTGCTCGAAGGCCCGGCCGAGGCGCCGCCCCTGCTGCTCATCATGGGCCTGGGCGTGCCCCTCACCCGCTGGCCCCAGGCCCTGTGCGAGGCCCTGCTGCAACGGGGCTTCCGCCTGATCCGCTTCGACAACCGGGATGCGGGGCTGTCCACCCACCTGGACCATGCCCCGGTGCCCAATCTGGGCGCGGCGCTCCGGGGCATGCCCCTGGAACCCGCGTATACGCTGGACGACATGGCAGCCGACTGCGTCGGCCTGCTCGACGCCCTGGCCATTCCCCGGGCCCACATCGCCGGCGCCTCCATGGGCGGCGCCATCGCCCAGATCGTCGCCGCCCGCTACCCGCAGCGGGTACTGTCCCTCACCAGCATCATGTCCAGCAGCGGCCACCCTTCCCTGCCACCGCCCACGCCCGCCGCGGCCGCCGCCCTGTTCGCCCCCCTGCCCCGGGAACGGCAGCGGGACGCCATCGTCGCCGACGCCCTGCAGCGCTACCAGGCCATCGCCAGCCCGGCCTACCCGGAAGACCCGCAACAGCTGCAGGCCATGTTCGCCGCCGAATACGAGCGCAGCTTCGACCCCAGGGGCGTGGCCCGGCAGATGGCCGCCATCCTCGCCCACGGCGACCGGCGCCCCCTGCTGGCCGGCATCCGGGCGCCCACGGTGGTGCTGCACGGCGCCGCCGACCCCCTCATTCCGCCGGCCTGCGGCGAAGACGTGGCGGCCCACATCCCCGGCGCCGAACTGCGCCTGGTGCCGGGCATGGGCCACGACTTCCCCGCCGCCCTGGCCCCCGTCATCGCCGACGCCATCGCCGCCGCCGCGGCCCGGGCGACGCTTCAGCCGTGAACGCCGCCCGGAAAGCCGTGGTGAAAATGGTCAAGGCAGCGGCGGCAGCAGCAGTGAAAAAGCCGCGTAAAAAGGCGGCGCAGGCAGCGGGCAAGGAAAGGGCGAAACGGCCGCCGGCAGCGTTGCCGGACACGTTGCCTGATTCCTTGCCTGATGCGTTGCCGGAAGAACCCGCAGAGGCACCGGCCGCCGGCCGGCCCTGGTTCCTCTATCTCATCGAATGCGCCGACGGCAGCATCTACACCGGCATCACCACCGACGTGGCGGCCCGTTACGCCGCCCACGCCGAGGGCAAGGGCGCCCGCTACACCCGGGCCCATCCGCCGGCCCGGCTGCTGGGCTGGGAAGCCCACCCGGACCGCTCCGCGGCCTCCAAGGCCGAATACCGCATCAAGCGCCTGACGGCGACCGCCAAACGGGCCTACGCCGCCGCCCTGCCCGCCACGGGGGACTGAACGGGCATTAGCACGGTCCCTCTGCCAGGAGCCGCACCCCATCTGACTCCCAGGCATGGGCATCCGGAGACCCGCCACCGGCGGGCCTCCCGGCCATGCCTCAACGCGCCGGCGCCATCCCTTCCACACGGGCCAGGGGCGCCTCCGCCGGCGCCGGAAATGCAGGGGCCGGCGCGGCCTCGCCCCCTTTCCCGGCATCCTCTACGCCGTCTTTCCCGGCCTCGCCCCAGCTGCCGCCGATGGCCCGGATCAGGGCCACCGTGGCCCGGGCCCGGTCCCCGTCCAGCTGCACCGCCGCCCGTCGCTGCTGCAGCACGCTGCGGTCCGCATCGAGGACGCCGAGGTAGCTCAGGGCCCCCTCCCGGTATTGCAGCTGGGACAGCCGGGCGGCCCGGGCGGCGGACTGCACCGCCTGGTCCTGGGAGGCGGACTGCCGGTCCAGCAGGCGCAGGTGGGCCAGGTTGTCCTCCACCTCCTTGAAGGCCTGCAGCACGCTCTGGCGGTACTTGGCCGCCTCCTCGTCGAACACCGCCGTGGCCTGGTCCACCCCGGCCTGGCGGGCGCCGCCGTCGAAAATGGGCAGGGACAGCATGGTGCCCACCAGGGGGCCGAGGACGAAGGCGCGGCTGGACCACTTGAAGAGGTCCCCCAGCTCCGACGATTCGTAGCCCAGGGCGCCGGTCAGGCTGAGGCGCGGGAAGAAGGCGGCCCGGGCGCTGCCGATGCGGGCGTTGGCGGCCACCATGGCCTGCTCGGCGGCGGCGATGTCGGGCCGCCGTTCCAGCAGGGCCGACGGCAGGCCGGCGGGCACCCGCACCGTTATCCGCCCCAGGGGCGCCGGCGGCAGGGTGAAGGCGGCCGGGGCCTGGCCCAGCAGCACCGCCAGGGCGTGTTCGGCCACGGCCCGCTGGCGTTCCACGCCCACCGCTTCGGCCTCGGCCCCGGCCAGTTCGGTGCGGGCCCGGGCCAGTTCCAGCTCGCCCACGTCGCCGGCATCGAAGCGGCGCTGGAACAGTTGCAGGGTCTGCTGGCGCAGGGCCACGGTGTCGGCGTAGAGGGCAGCCAGGGCATCCAGCTCCCGCAGGGAGAAATAGGCCTGGGCCACGTCGGCCTGGATGGCCAGCTGCAGGGAATGGAACAGGGCCTGGCGCTGGGCCGCATCGGCGCCGGCCGCCGCCACCCCGCTGCTGACCCGGCCGAACAGGTCGGCCTCGTAGGAGACGCTGGCCTGGGCCCGCCACAGGGTGGCCGGGCTGGTCTCGGCCTCCGCCGGCAGGCTCTGGGAAGCCGGCGAGGGACGCTGGCGGGTGGGGCCGAAGCCGACCCCGACCTGGGGAAAGAGGGCCGAGCGGGCGTTCTGCTGCAGGGCCCGGGCCTGGGCCAGGCGGGCCAGGCCGGCCTTTAGGTCCTGGTTGGCGACGGCAGCCTGGGCTTCCAGGGTGTCCAGCACCGGATCGGCGAAGACCTTCCACCACTCGCCCCGGGGCTGGGCCTCCGCCGGCTCGGCGGTTTTCCACTGGCCCTCCGCCGGGGCTTCCTTGAAGGCGGCGGGCGTTTCCACCACCGGGCGCTGATAGGGAGGCGTCACGGCGCAGCCGGCCAGGGCCAGCAGCAGGAGCGGCAACGCCGGCTTGAAGCTGGGGATTCGGATTGTGCTTGGGATCATGGTTCTCTCCTGCCGTCTCAATGGGGCTGTTCCAGGGACGGCACGGCGGTGATGGGGGCCTCGTGGTGGGCCGCGGAATGGAGCTTGTGGCGCTTGTCCAGGGTGCGCAGCAGGACGTAGAAGGCCGGCGTCAGGAAGAGGCCGAAGAAGGTGACGCCGAGCATGCCGAAGAACACGGCGATGCCCATGGCGTGGCGCATCTCGGAACCGGCGCCGCTGGACAGCACCAGGGGCACCACGCCCATGACGAAGGCGATGGAGGTCATGAGGATGGGCCTCAGCCGCAGCCGGCTGGCGTCGATGGCCGCCCGCAGGGGCGTGCTGCCCTGCAGCTCCAGCTCCCGGGCGAACTCGACGATGAGGATGGCGTTCTTGCAGGCCAGCCCCACCAGCACCATCAGGCCGATCTGGGTGAAGATGTTGTTGTCGCCGCCGGTGAGCCAGACGCCGGTGAGGGCCGCCAGGATGCTCATGGGCACGATCAGGATCACCGCCAGGGGCAGGGTCAGGCTTTCGTACTGGGCCGCCAGCACCAGGAACACCAGCAGGAGGCTGATGGGGAAGACCCAGATGCCGGCGTTGCCCGCCAGGATCTTCTGGTAGGTGAGGTCGGTCCATTCGAACTTGACGCCCCGGGGCAGGGTCTCAGCGGCCACCCGTTCCACCGCCGCCTCGGCCTGGGCCGAGGAGAAGCCGGGGGCCGGGCCGCCGTTGATGTCCGCCGCGGTGTAGCCGTTATAGCGCACCACCATTTCCGGGCCGAAGCCGGTGCTGACCTTGACCAGGGAAGAGAGGGGCACCATCTCGTCCTGGTTGTTGCGCGTCTTCAGCTGCAGGATGTCCTCCGGCCGGGAGCGGAACGGCGCGTCGGCCTGGGCCCGCACCTGATACACGCGGCCGAAGCGGTTGAAGTCGTTCACGTACAGCGAGCCCAGGTAGATCTGCATGGTGTCGAAGACGTCGGTGACGGAGACGCCCTGCTGCTTGGCCTTGGTGCGGTCCAGGTCCACGTCCAGCTGGGGCACGTTGATCTGGTAGCTGGAGAACATGGGGCCCAGCTCCGGCGCCTTGGACGCGGCCGCCATGAAGGCCTTGGCCGCCCGGTCCAGCTCGGCGTAGCCGAGGGCGCCCCGGTCCTCGATCTGCAGCTTGAAGCCGCCCAGGGTGCCCAGGCCCATCACCGGCGGCGGCGGGAAGACGGCGATGAAGGCTTCCTGGATGGCGGCGTACTTCTGGTTGAGGGCGCCGGCGATGGCTTCCGCCGACAGCTCCTTGCCGCGCCGCTCGTCGAAGGGCTTCAGGGTGGCGAAGACGATGCCGGCGCTGGAGCTGTTGGTGAAGCCGTTGATGGAAAGACCGGGGAAGGCGATGGCGCTCTGCACCCCGGGCTGGGCCAGGGCGATCTCCCCCATCTGGCGGATCACCGCCTCGGTGCGGTCGAGGGAGGCGCCGTTGGGCAGCTGGGCGAAGCCGATCAGGTACTGCTTGTCCTGGGCCGGCACAAAGCCCCCGGGCACCAGATAGGAGAGGCCCACGGTGAGGCCCAGCAGCACCGCATAGACGCCCATGGCAGAGGCCTTGCGCGCCAGCACGCCGGTGACGCCGCGGCCGTAGTTGTCCGAGGCGCGGCGGAAGAAGCGGTTGAAGCCGGCGAAGAAGCCCCCCAGGTAGCGGTTCATCTGCCGCGTCAGCCAGTCCGGTTCGCTGCCGTGGCCCTTGAGCAGCATGGCCGCCAGAGCCGGGGACAGGGTCAGGGAGTTGAAGGCCGAGATCACCGTGGAGATGGCGATGGTCATGGCGAACTGCTTGTAGAACTGGCCGGTGAGACCGGTCATGAAGGCCAGGGGCACGAACACCGCCACCAGGGTCAGGGCGATGGCGATGATGGGGCCGCTAACCTCGCGCATGGCCCGGTAGGTGGCCTCCCGCGGCGTCAGCCCGGCCTCGATGTTGCGCTCCACGTTCTCCACCACGACGATGGCGTCGTCCACCACGATGCCGATGGCCAGCACCATGCCGAACAGGGACAGGGCGTTGATGGAATAGCCGAAGCCCAGCATCAGGGAGAAGGTGCCGACGATGGACACCGGCACCGCCAGCAAGGGGATGATGGAAGCACGCCAGGTCTGCAGGAAGACGATGACCACCAGCACCACCAGGGCGATGGCCTCCAGCAGGGTATGCACCACGGCCTTGATGCTGGCGCGGACGAACTGGGTGGGGTCGTATTCGATGCGGTACTCCACCGAGGCGGGGAAGTCCTTGGCCAGTTCGGCCATGGCCTCGCGCACCTGGGAGGAGACTTCCAGGGCGTTGGCGCCGGGGGACTGCATGATGCCCATGCCGATGGCCGGCTTGTTGTCGAGCAGGGAGCGCAGACCGTATTCGGCCGCGTCCAGCTCAACCCGGGCCACGTCGCCGAGGCGGGTGACGCCGCCCTCGCCGCTGCTCTTGAGCACGATGTCGCGGAATTCCTCCTCCGTCTGCAGGCGACCCTGGGCGTTCACGGAAAACTGCAGGGGCACGTTCCCCGCATTGGGCGAGGCGCCGATGACGCCGGCCGCCACCTGCACGTTCTGCTCGCGGATGGCGCGCACCACGTCGCCGGCGGTGAGGCCGCGCTGGGCCACCTTCTGGGGATCGAGCCAGACCCGCATGGCGTAGTTGCCGGCGCCCCAGATGGAAACCTCGCCGACGCCGTTGAGCCGGGCCAGCCGGTCCTTGACGTTGAGCACGGCGTAGTTGCGCAGGTAGGTGGCGTCGTAGCGGTCGTCCGGGGAGAGCAGGTGCACCACCAGGGTCAGGGTCGGCGAACTCTTCACCGTGGTCACGCCCAGGCGCTGCACGTCCTCCGGCAGCCGCGGCAGGGCCTGGGAGACCCGGTTCTGCACCAGCTGCTGGGCCTTGTCCGGATCGATGCCGAGCTTGAAATACACCGTCACCGCCAGGTTGCCGTCGCTATTGGCCTGGGACTGCATGTACAGCATGTTCTCGACGCCGTTGATGGATTCCTCCAGGGGCGCCGCCACCGTCTCGGCGATCACCTTGGGGTTGGCGCCCGGATACTGGGCCCGCACCACCACCGAGGGCGGCACCACTTCCGGGTATTCGGAAATGGGCAGCTGGAAGACGGACAGCACCCCGGCCAGGAGAATGAGGATGGACAGCACCCCGGCGAAGATGGGGCGGTCGATGAAAAACTTGGAAATATTCATGGCGCCGCCTCAACCCTTGTCCGCCGGGCTCGCCGCCCGGGCCACGCCGGCCGTCTCGCGACCGCCCATGGAGACCATCTGGGGCGCCACTTCATCCCCCGGACGGACCCGCTGCAAGCCATTCACGACGATGCGCTCGCCGGCCTTGAGGCCGCTCTCCACCACCCGCAGGCCTTCCTGCACCGCCCCCAGGCGCACCTCCCGATAGGCGGTGCGGTTCTTGCCGTCCACCACCAGCACGAAGCGCTTGTCCTGGTCGGTGCCGACGGCCTTCTCGTCCACCAGCACCGCTTCCCGCGGCGCCTCGCTGCCCAGGCGCACTCGGGCGTAGAGGCCGGGCACCAGGCGCCCGTCCGGATTGTCGAAGACGGCCCGCAGGCGGATGGTGCCGGAGGTGCTGTCGAGGCGGTTGTCCACGGAACTCAGGCGCCCTTCCCGGCCATGGCCGCTCTCGTCGGCCAGGCCCATGCGGATGGGCAGGCCCTTGCCCTGGCTGCCGCTGACGTATTTCAGATAGCTCTGCTCGTCCACGTCGAAGGCGGCGTAGATGCTGTCGGCGGAGACCAGGGTGGTGAGGGGCGCCGCATTGCCCGGCGCCACCAGGTTGCCCACCGTCACCTCGGCCCGGGACATGCGGCCGCTGATGGGAGCAGTGATGCGGGTGTATTCCAGGTTCAGCTCGGCCACCTTGAGGGCCGCCTGGGCCGCCTTGAGGGCCGCCGCAGCTTCCCGGGCGGCATTCTGCTTTTCCTCGAAATCGCGGCGGGAGACGGCGTTCTCGGCCAGGAGGCGTTCGCCCCGGGCAAGGTCGGCGGCGGTGTAGGCGGCCCGCGCCTCGGCACCGGCCAGCTGGGCCTGGGCCCGGGCCACCTCGGCGGCGAAGGGCCGGGGGTCGATGCTGAAGAGCAGGTCGCCCTTCTTCACCAGGCTGCCGTCCTTGAAATGCACCGCCGTCAGCACGCCGGACACCTGGGGCCGCAGTTCCACCCTTTCCACCGCCTCCAGGCGGCCCGAGTAGGACTGCCAGTCGGTGACGGGGCGGCTGGCCACCTCCGCCACCTCGACGCTGGCGGCGGCCGGGGCCGCCATGGCCGGGGTACCGCCGGCATGGGCATAGAAGACGGCGGCAGTGCCGCCGAGGCCCGCCAGCCCGGCCAGGGCGGCGGCGATGATGAGACGCTTCTTGAGTTGGGGCATGACAGTTCCTCTCGAAAAGGGATGGTTTTATTGGTTGGGGGCGACCGCCATCCCGGCACCAAGGCGGTGGCCGAGGAAGTGGGCGATCTCGGCCAGGGCCGGCGGATGGCGGGCCAGGGCGGCATGGGTGACGCCGGGGAAACGGGCTACCTGGGTAGGCACGCCGGCCTCGATCAGGGCGGCGGCGTACTGCTCCGCCTCCTGGTGCAGCACGTCGCACTCGGCGGTAAGCACCAGGGCCGGCGGCAGGCCGGCCTGGCGCACCGAGGCCAGGGGCGAGGCATAGGGATGGAGCCGCTGACGCGGCTGGGGCAGGTACTGGCGGTAGCAGGCGGCGCAGTCGGCGGCGCTGAGGTCGGAATTGAGGCGCTGGCCATCCCCCAGGCGGGTCATGCTCGGGTCCAGCATGGGCCCCACCAGCACCTGGGCGGCAATGGCCGGAGCGTTGCGGTCCCGGGCCATGAGAGTGAGGCAGGCAGCCAGATTGCCCCCCGCATCGTCCCCCGCCACCGCCAGGCGCGAGGCATCGCCGCCCAGGGCCGCGGCCTGTTGCGCCAGCCACAGGGCCGCGGCATGGGCATCTTCCGGCGCCGCCGGGAAAGGCCGGGCGGGCGCCAGGGCATAACCGACCGCCAGCACCAGGGCCGGCACCCGGGCGGCGAGGAAGCGGGCCGGCACGTCCGCATCGTCCAGGCAGCCGCCGACAAAGCCGCCGCCGTGGAAATAGAGCACGACGGGCAGGGGCCGGCCGCCTGTCCGGGGGCGGTACAGGCGCGCGGGAATGGCCCCTTGAGGGCCGGGAATGGTGAAGTCTTCGGTGAGGGTCGCCGGAGCGCCGGGTATCGCATCCATGGCACGGGGGCAGCCAAGGCTGCCGGAATTGGCAATGGGGCGATTCTCTGTGTTATCTACAACCGGATAAACATGTATATTTCGACAATACTATTCATCATCGGCAAACAATCGAGGAGTCGGCACCATGGACCGCTTTCAAGCCATGCAGGTCTTCACCCGGGTGGTGGACGCCAACAGCTTCACCCGGGCGGCGGAAACCCTGGGCCTGCCCCGGGCCACCGTCACCACCATCATCCAGAACCTGGAGGCCCTGCTGCAGGTGCGCCTGCTCAACCGCACCACCCGCCGCATCAGCCTGACCCCGGACGGGGCCGCCTACTACGAGCATTGCGCCCGCATCCTGGCGGAGGTGGAGGAGACCGAGGCCTCCTTCCGCGACGCCGCCCGGGGCCCCAAAGGGCGCCTGCGCATCGACGTGCCGCCGCCCATCGGCCGCCTCATCCTCATTCCCCACCTGTGCGACTTCAGCAGCCGCTATCCGGACGTGGAACTGGTGATCGGCATGGGGGACCGGGCCGTGGACCTGGTGCGGGAAGCGGTGGATTGCGTCATCCGGGTCGGCGAATTGCAGGATTCGAGCCTGGTGGCGCGGCGCATCGGCACCTTCCAGTCCATCACCTGCGGCGCCCCCGACTACCTGGAACGCTACGGCACGCCCCACAGCATCGACGACCTGCAGCAGCACCAGGCGGTACATTACTTCTCCACCCGCACCGGCCGCACCATCGACTGGGACTTCATCGTGGACGGGGTCTTCACCCCGGTGAAAATGGCCGGCAAGGTCTCGGTCAATGACGCCGAAGCCTACCTGGACTGCGCCCTGCAGGGCTTCGGCCTGATCCAGCTGCCCCTGCTGATGGCCCTGCCCCACCTGGAATCCGGCGCCCTCAAGGAAGTGCTGCCCCACCTCACCCCCAGCCCCATGCCCATCTCGGTGGCCTACCTGCAGAACCGCCACCTGTCGCCCAAGGTCCGCGCCTTCGTGGACTGGGTCGCCGACCTCTTCGGCACCTGCCCCCTCCTCGGCGGCCAACGGGAAAGCAGCCCCCCATGCAGCTTCCCCACCCACCCCGACACCCTGACCCTGCGCGACATGCTGGAACAGCAGAACCGGGCCGAATGCACGCTCTGAGGAAAAGGCCGGCCCAATGACCCCGCATCCTGTCTCCCCAGGAAACTGGAAAGCTCAGGCCCAGGCCTCGCCCAAGGCCTCCGCCTGCCGCAGCACCAGTTCCACTGCCCCGTCTTGCTGGTCCGGCGGATATTTGTACTTGCGCAGGATGCGTTTGACCATCAGCCGCAGCTTGGCCCGTACGCTCTCCCGAGCCGACCAGTCCACCGTCACGTTCTGGCGCAGGTTCTCCGTCAGCTCATGGGCGATCTTCTTCAGGGTCTCGTCGGAGAGTTCCCGCACTGCCGATTCGTTGTTGGCCAGGGCATCGTAGAAGCGCACTTCATCGTTGCTCAGCCCCAACTCCTCGCCCCGGTTGGCGGCGGCGCGGAACTTCTTGGCCATGTCGATCAGCTCTTCGATCACCTGGGCCGTTTCGATGGCCCGGTTCTGGTAGCGTTTGACCACATTGGCAAGCAGCTCGGAGAACTTCCTTTCCTGCACCACGTTGGTGGCAAAGCGGCTCTTGATCTCGCCCTCCAGCAGGCGCTCCAGCAGCTCCACCGCCAGATTGCGCTCCGGCAGGTTGCGCACCTCGGCCAGGAACTCGTCATCCAGGATGCCGATATTGGGCTTGTCCAGGCCCACGGCCTCGAACACGTCCACCACCTCCCCCGACACTACGGCCGAGCCGATGATCTGACGGATGGCCAGCTCTTTCTCCTCGTCGCTGCGCTTCTTGCGGCTCAGGTCCTTCTTGGTCAGGATCACCTTCACCGCCTGCAAGAAAGCCACCTCCTCCCGCACCGCCTTGGCTTCGTCCAGAGTGCAGCACAGGGAAAAGGCCTTGCTCATGGCCAGGGCCGTATCGGCAAAACGCTTCTTGCCCTCCTTCTGGCCGAGAACAAAATCAGCGGCTCCCGCCAGGAGCTTGTGGCCGGCCCTGGCGAAGTCGCTGTAATCGAAGCCATGCAGCATGGCGCGCAGGATGTCGAGCTTTTCCTCCAGCACCGCATAGGCCTCGGCCGCATCCACCGTGGGCCGGCCCCGGCCCCGGCTGGCCGTGTATTCCTTGAGGGCGCTCTTCAGCTCGTTGGCGATGCCGATGTAGTCCACCACCAGACCGCCCTGCTTGTCCTTGAACACCCGATTTACCCGGGCGATGGCCTGCATCAGGTTGTGCCCCTTCATGGGCTTGTCCACATACAGGGTATGGACGCAGGGGGCATCGAAGCCGGTGAGCCACATATCCCGCACAATGACCAGCTGGAGCGGGTCTTCCGGGTCCTTGAAGCGTTTCTCCAGGCGCTTCTTCACCTTCTTGCTGTAGAGGTGGGGCCGCAGCAGGGCCTTGTCGCTGGCCGAGCCGGTCATGACGATCTTGACCGCCCCCTTCTCCGGGTCCGCATCGTGCCAGTCGGGCCGCAGCCTGACGATTTCGTTGTAGAGATGGACGCAGATTTCCCGGCTCATGGCCACCACCATGGCCTTGCCCCGCTGGGCCTGATTGCGCTCCTCGAAGTGGGCCACCAGGTCGGCGGCGACGCTGGCGATGCGGGGCTCGGCGCCCACCACCCGCTCCAGGGCAGCCCACTTGCTCTTCAACTGGGCCTGCTGGCTTTCCTCCTCGTCCTCCGCCAGTTCATCCACTTCCGCGTCGATCTGAGGCAGTTGCTCGTCCCTGAGGGACAGCTTGGCCAGGCGGGACTCGAAGTAGATGGCCACCGTCGCCCCGTCTTCCTTGGCCTGCTGCATGTCGTAGACGTGGATGTAATCGCCGAAAACGGCCCGGGTGTCCCGGTCCTCGCTGGCAACGGGAGTGCCGGTAAAGGCGACGAAGGTGGCGTTGGGCAGGGCGTCCCGCAGGTGCTGGGCGTAGCCCACCTCATATACCACCGTCGGCTCGGCCGCCTGGAGCGCGTTGCCGTCATTGGCGGCGACGCCGGTCCGGGGCGCCTTCACGGTCTTCAGCTTGGCCTCGAAGCCGTACTGGGTACGATGGGCCTCGTCGGCGATGACCACGATGTTGTGCCGGTCAGAGAGCATGGGGAAGCTGTCTTCATCCTCCCCGGGCATGAATTTCTGGATGGTGGCGAAGACGATGCCGCCGGAAGGCCGGTTCGCCAGCAGGGCCCGCAGTTCCTGGCGGCTGGCCGCCTGCACGGCCGTTTCCCGCAGCAGGTCCTGGGACAGGGAGAAGACGCCGAAGAGTTGGCCATCCAGGTCGTTGCGGTCGGTGATGACGACGATGGTGGGATTCGCCATTGCCGCCTCCTGCATCACCCGGGCCGCAAAGCAGGTCATGGTGATGCTCTTGCCGCTGCCCTGGGTATGCCAGACCACGCCGCCCTTGCCCTTGCGCGCCGCCTCGGTGGTGGGCCGGGAGGCCGCCACCACCTGCTGAATGGCGGCCCGCACGGCATGGAACTGGTGGTAGCCGGCCACCTTTTTCACCAGCCCGCCATCGTCCTCGAAGAGCACGAAAAAGCGCAGGTAATCGAGCAGGGTGGCCGGCGCCAGCAGGCCCCGCACCAGGGTTTCCAGCTCGTTGAACTGGCCCAGGGGGTCCAGGTTCACCCCGTCGATGGTGCGCCACTGCATGAAACGCTCGGCATCGCTGGAGAGGGCGCCCAGCCGGGCCTCGCTGCCGTCGGAGATGACCAGCAGCTCGTTGTACTGGAACACATCGGGAATCTGCTCCTTGTAGGTCTGGAGCTGGTCGTAGGCCTTCCAGATATCCGCGTTCTCGTCCGCCGGGTTCTTCAGCTCCAGCAGCACCAGGGGCAGGCCATTGACGAAGAGGATCACATCCGGCCGGCGGGTATGCTTCGGCCCCTTGAGGGTGTATTGATTCACCGCCAGCCACTCGTTGGCCGCCGGGGTGTCGGCGGATTCTGCCCAGTCGATCAGGCGCACGAAGTCGCCCCGGGTCTCCCCATCCCGCCGCACTTCCACCGGCACTCCACCCACCAGCAACTGGTGGAAGCGGCGGTTGGCCGACAACAGAGCCGGAATGCCCAGGTCCAGCACCTGGCCCAGGGCATCCTCCCGGGCCGCCAGGGGGATATGGGGATTGAGGCGCTGGATGGCGCTGCGCAGCCGCTCGACCAGCACCACCTGGCGGTAGTCGCTGCGCTCCGGCATGGCCCCGTCGGCGGCCAGATCCGGGCCGAACAGGGGCGTGTAGCCCACCTCGGCAAGCCAGCCCAGGGTTTCCTGTTCCAGTTGGTCTTCGCTCATCTCACGCCTATCTCAATTGCCCAGCAGAATCTGGTTCAAAGCCACATTGACGTAGTAATTGCTGCGCCCCATCTTGTGCTTCTCCACGAAGCCGCCGGCCGCCAGGGCATCCAGGTACTTGCTGGCCGTCAGGCGCGACACCCCCAGGTCCCGCTCGATGAACTCGATCTTGGTATAGGGGTGCATGAACAGGTTGTTGATCAGGTCCTGGCTGTAAAACTTGTAGTCGGCGCGGATGCGGTGCTTGTAGTCGAACAGCGCCGCCTTGATCGCCTGGATGGTGCGGATGGTCTGTCCGGCGGTCTGTTCCACCGCTTCGAGCATGTACAGCACCCACTCCTCCCAGGCGTCGGCATCCCGTACCGCCTGCAACAGGCGGTAATAGTCCGCCTTGGTGCGCACGATATGGCGCGAGAGATAAAGCACCGGCACCTCAAGCAGGCCTTCCTTGACCAGATAGAGCACATTGAGGATGCGCCCGGTGCGGCCGTTGCCGTCGTAGAACGGGTGGATGCTCTCGAACTGGTGGTGGATCAGCGCCATACGGATCAGGGGATCGACCGGGAAACGCTCGCCATCGTTGATGAAGCGTTCCAGGTCCCCCATCAGGGCCACGATTTCCGCCGGGTCCTGGGGCGGCGTATACACCGTCTGTCCCGAGCCGGTCTTCAGGGCCGTGCCCGGCAGCTTGCGGAAACCGGCATTGTTGCGCTCCAGCTCCGCCTGAATGGCCACAATGTGGTTGGCGGTCATCAGGCCCGTGTCGAGCACCAGCCGGTAGCCCAGATGCAGGGCCTGCCGATAGCGCAGCACCTCCTTGGCGGCTGGATTGGCAAAGGCCTCCGGCAGCACGTCATCCTTGAACAGCTCGTCGTGGGTGGTGACGATGTTCTCGATTTCCGAACTGTCCTTGGCCTCCTGCAAGCCCAGGGCGTTGATCAGGATGCCCTGGTTGGGAATGGATGCCGCCACACCCTTCAACTCCGCCAGGGCGCGGCTGGCACTGGCCAGGCGTTTCAGGATGGGCGCCGTGTCGAAGCGGGCGACATCCAGGGTTTCCAGGGAAGACAAGGCAGTCATGGCCACAGACAGGGGCCCGGTCTCGTGCATGAGAAAACGGCATCTCTATGCACCTCGCCGGGACATGTTTAAAGAATCCGTATTTTTATACACATCCCGGAGGACGTGTATAAAAATCGTCATTTTTTATGCATGTTCCGGACGGACAGTTAAGTCCGCTTTAATACCGAGTCACGAATCTAGGCTGCTTCCGGCAGGCGCAATTGGCCGGAGATCAGACGGGGCAACAGGGTGTCGCGGAGGGTGGCGAGGGTTTGGGCTTGCTGGCGATTAGCTTTCAATCTGGCAAGTAACCCATTCGCCACGGAATCAAAGGCGGCGATAACATCACCCGAAGGAATAATGCCCGGTAGGGAGAGCACGCCATCCGGTCTAACACGCTGGTGGCTATTCGATGTACCAGTGACCAACTGGCAAAGTGATTCGCTAAAGACAGGCGCTGCAAGTAGGCAATACACAAAGGCCGTTGTCGATGAACCTACTGGTACAAACGGCAAAAATTCGGTCGAGCAAACCGCATTTACACCTACAGAACTTGGCAACCATACCCGCGGAATGCGTGGATTTAATTTGGACAAAAGGACCGCATTTTCTGGGACCGTCGTTTTATTGCTCTTGATCGCACACCCTTGCTCCAATACTGGCATCTGTCCCACATCGAAAGCCGGAAGGCTGAAATGTTGGAACGTCACATCTGGTTGAGACCCAGGATTTACGCTTCCCTTATGCAGTTTGAAGAGACTAGCGAGAGTTCCTGTTCCCCATCCCTTCGGCACCAGGCCCAATTCCGATTCCTCGAAGCTGTCAGGAAACAGGGCAGCGGTGGCTTCGTCCATGCCGTCCGGGGCGCGGCCTTCCATCTTGGCGCGCACCGGGTCGAAATCGACGAACCAGGACTTGAACAGGGCCTGGACGATGGCTTCCAGGGTGGCATTGGTTTCGCGCAGGAGGGTGATGCGATCATCGAGGGCGCTTAGAGCTTCAACTACAGCATCTTGCTCTGCACGACAAGGAACCCTGAGTGGCATGCCATAGATGTAGTTCCGATTCAGCGAAGGCTGGGCGCTGCCCGAGTTATATCCTGCCAAATCAAGCGAACTGAGCAGGTAATATGCAAACCTCGGACTGTTACCTTGAAAATCGGTGACATAAAGGCAGGTGTTGTGCGGCCAATAGTCACCCTCCGAATAGTGCACTTTGCCCATTGATGCGCCGCTGCGGCCTACCACGACACCAGGCCCTGGAGCCTTTGCGACGTTGTGGCAGCCGTTTGGTCCTGCTGACCCCATAACCGGGTATGGACCGGGTTGTTGCTCGCTTGCGGTTAAATCATGACCTCGTTGAAGGCGAACAAACTCGCCAAGGGTTGTCTCTGACCACTCAGAACTCATACCCCAGCCCCCCCAGCTTCTGCCGAATCAGGGCATCCAGTTCCGCCCCCTTGGCCATCTGCTCCCCCAGCTTTTCGGTGAGCTGCTGCATCTTCTCGGCGAAGGCTTCGTCATCCTCCTCCACCGCCTCGGCGCCGACATAGCGGCCCGGGGTCAGCACATGGCCGTGCTGGGCGATTTCGGCCAGGGGCACGCTGCGGCAGTAGCCGGGGATGTCCTCGTATTTGCCAGCGCTCTCAGCGGCCCCGGCCTCGCCGCGCCAGGCGGCGACGGTGGCGGCGATGCGCTCGATGACCGCGTCGCTCAATTCGGCCTGGACCCGGCTGATCATGGTGCCCAGCTTCCGGGCGTCGATGAACAGCACCTGGCCCTTGCGCACCGGCTTCTGCTTGACCAGGAACCACAGGCAGGCGGGAATCTGGGTGTTAAAGAAGAGCTGGCCCGGCAAGGCCACCATCACTTCCACCACGTCGGCTTCCACCATGGCGCGGCGGATGTCGCCCTCGCTGTTCTGGCTGGAACTCATGGAACCGTTGGCCAGGACGATGCCGGCCCGGCCGTTGGCCTTGAGGTGGTACAGCATGTGCTGCAGCCAGGCGTAGTTGGCGTTGCCCTGGGGCGGGGTGCCATGGACCCAGCGGGGGTCGCCCTCCAGGCTGCCGTGCCACCAGTCGCTGATGTTGAAGGGCGGGTTGGCCAGGATGAAGTCGGCCCGCAGGTCCGGGTGCTGGTTGCGGGTGAAGGTATCCCCCGGCTCCCGCCCCAGGTTGTAGTCGATGCCGCGGATGGCCAGGTTCATGGCGGCCAGGCGCCAGGTGGTGGGGTTGGATTCCTGGCCGTAGATGGAGACGTCGCCGATCCTGCCGCCGTGGGCTTCGATGAATTTTTCCGACTGCACGAACATGCCGCCGGAACCGCAGCAGGGGTCGTAAACCTTGCCGTGGTGGGGCGCCAGCACGGCCACCAGGGTCTTGACGATGGAGGCGGGGGTGTAGAACTGCCCGCCCTTCTTGCCCTCGGCGCTGGCGAACTGGCCGAGGAAGTATTCATAGACCTGGCCGAGCACGTCCCGGGCCTGGCCGGCGTCGGTGCCGAAGCCGATGGTGGACACCAGATCCACCAGTTCCCCCAGCTTGCCGTCGGGCAGCTGGGCCCGGGCATAGCGCTTATCCAGGATGCCCTTGAGCTTGGGGTTTTCGCCTTCGATGGCGGCCAGGGCATCGTCGATGCGCTTGCCGATGTCGGTCTGCTTGGCGGCGGCCCGCAGGACTTCCCAGCGGGCGGATTCGGGCACCCAGAAAACGTTCACTTCCTTGTAGTAGTCCCGGTCTTCCAGTTCTTCGGCCAGGAGTTCGGCATCGCAGTCGTAGAGGAAGTACTCGTCGGCTTCGTCGGCGAAGCGGCGGGTCAGCTCGGCCCGACGGGCGGCGAAAGTGTCGGAAACGTACTTGAGGAAGATCAGGCCGAGGACCAGGTGCTTGTATTCGGCCGCGTCCATATTGGCCCGCAGCTTGTCAGCCGTGGCCCAGAGGGTTTTCTTGATGTCGTCCAGCATGGGGAATTGGCGCACTCATTGGGACAAGGCCCGCATTATGAGTGGGGAAGGCACCAGACGCCAATCCGGCAGGCCGCGCCGGCGATCCATGCCAAGAAAGAACACCAAGCGCCAAAGCGGGGAAAGCCAGCAGAAAGCGGAACGCGGGCCGGGCTGACCATCCCGGATGGGGAAAAAGGCCCTCGATCAACGAGGGCCTTTTTGCAGTAATCCGTGGCGGAGAGGGGGGGATTCGAACCCCCGTCAGGGTATTACCCTGAACACGCTTTCCAGGCGTGCGACTTAAACCACTCATCCACCTCTCCGCGGAAGCCGCGCATTATAGCGAAGCTTTTGAATAACGCAAAACATTTTCGCCGGATCGCTCAATTTGCTTCCAGGGCGATGAGCTGGCGCAAATAGGCGAGGATGATCCACAGCCAGAAGAGGACGAAAAAAGTCAGCAGGGGCAGGTGCCGGTCCAGGATCACCCGGGGTGCCAGACGGCGCATCAGCAGCAGGGCGGGACGGGTGACGATACAGAACATCTGGTAGATGGGATTGCCCTCCCGGCGGCTGCCGGCGAGGAGCGCCAGCACGCCCTGGCCAAGCAGGCACAGCCCGGCCACTTCGATCAGGGCGCGCAGAACGCTGACAAGCAGGAGAGCGGCGGATACCATGGGTCCTCACACTGAAGGGACCACGGCGCCATGCCGTGGGCTGACGGAATTTTATGCCAGGCGCGCCCGCAGCGCTGCACCGGGCACGGGAGATGAAAACGATGCCGCTTGGCCCCTGGTCCTATCGCCTGCACGGCTGGCTGCTGCACTTCCTCGGCCGCGACGGGGCGGCCTACGCCGCCTACCAGGAGGCTTTCCGCCATACCCCCGGGGCTGCCACGGCGGCCTGCCTGGGGTATCTTGCCGCCCGTCTGGAACGCCTTGAGGAAGCCGAGACCTGGTACGCCAGCGCCGCCTCCCTGGCGCCGGAGCGTGGTGAGCACCACTTCAACCTGGGTTACGTGCGGGACCGGCTGGGCCGGCCCCGGCAGGCCATCGCCGCCTTCGATGCAGCCCTGCACCTAAATCTCCAACTGGACCGGGCCTGGTACGGCAAGGGGCTGGCCCATGCCGCCCTGGGCGAACACGAAGCAGCGGCCACGGCCCTGGAAATAGCGGTGGAGCTGCAGCCCATGAACGGCATCGCTTACTACCACCTGGGCATGGCCTACCACCATGCCGGCCGGCACCAGGAGAGCGAACGCATCGCCCGGCGCCTGGCGGCCTTCGAGCCCCGACTGGCACGGCAGCTGATGCTGGATGGGGAGCATCCGCAGCTGCTCCCCCTGGTGGCCCACCTGGAGGCCTGAAGCGCCCCGCCCGGGCGGACGCTAGTCGCGCCCTCCTTCATGGACGCCGTACTGGTGGTCCAGCCGGTTCATGTAGCGGGCGTAGAACCAGATGATCAGCACATAGACCACCAGGGAGCCCTGGGCCCCCATGTAGAAGCCCAGGGGAAAGCCCAGCACGGTGAACTCGTTGAGTTCCCGGGCGAAGTAGCTGACCACGTAGGTGACCAGGAACCAGATGGCCAGCAGCAGCGCCGTCATGCGCAGGTTCTTGCGCCAGTATTCCCGATGCCGATCTGTAAGTTGCATGGCTGTACCCTGTGGCGGCGGCGCCCCGGAATGCCCCGGGGCCTTAGCGCAGTTGCGGATAGTGCACCTGCTCGACGAAGTCCTGCACCTCCCGGGAGGGCGGCTTGGTCAGCAGACTGACGACGACGATGGTGAGGAAGCCCGCCGGCACGCCCCAGACGCCGGCCGAGGTGGACTGGATGCCGAACCAGGGCTCCATGCCGATGCCGCGCAGGCCGAGCCAGGGCACGGAATCGAACTGCACCCGCACCATGTAATAGACGGTGATGAGCAGGCCCACCACCATGCCGGAGACGGCGCCGGCCCGGTTGGCCCGCTTCCAGAAGATGCCGATGACCAGGGCCGGGAAAAAAGCGGCGGCGGCGATGGAAAAGGCCCAGGCCACCATGTAGAGGATGGTGGCGGGCCGCTGGGCCGCCACCGTGGCCGCCAGCACCGCCGTCACCAGCAGCAGGGACTTGGAAATGACCAGGCGCCATTGGGTCGAGGCCCGGGGCTGGATGATCTTGTAATAGACGTCGTGGGAGAGGGAACCGGCGATGGTCAGCAGCAGGCCGTCGGCCGTGGACAGGGCCGCCGCCAGGCCGCCGGCCGCCACCAGGCCGGAGATGACGTAGGGCAGGCCGGCGATTTCCGGCGTCGCCAGGACGATCACGTCCGGGTTGAGGGACAGTTCCGCCAGTTGCAGCAGGCCGTCGTGGTTGATGTCCTCGATAGCCACCAGCCCCACCTTGCCCCAGGCCGCCACCCAGGACGGCAGGTGGGCGATGGGAGTGTTGATCAGGGTCGAATAGACCTCGTACTTGGCGAACACGGCGTAGGCCGGGGCGGTGAAGTACAGCAGCAGGATGAAGAAGAGGGACCAGGTCACCGACTCCCGCGCCTCCTTCACCGTGGGCGTGGTGTAGTAGCGCATCAGGACGTGGGGCAAGGCGGCGGTGCCCACCATGAGGCAGAACATGAGGGTGAGGAAGTTGAGCCGGGCGGCCGAGGATTCGGCCTCGCTGCGCCCGGGAAAGGCCTCGGCATGGCGGATGGGCATGGCGCCCCGGTCGGCGGCGGCGTGCATGGCCGCGTCCCAGCGCTCCCGCGCCTCCTCCGCGTTGGCTGGCAGGTCCCGCCGCAGCCGCTCCAGGGCCACCACCTCGCGCATGGGGGCGTTCTCTTCCTTGAGGGCGTTGATGCGCATGGTCAGGCGCTGCCGCTCTTCCGCCAGGGAAACGGGCAGGCGCATGATCTTTTCGTAGTAGGCGTCGGCCCGCTCCCGGTACAGGCCCCGCACCTCCTGCTCGGCCGGGGTCTCGAACAGCTTTTCCTCCAGCTTGCCCACTTCCTGCAGCACTTCCCCGTACACCAGCTGGGGCACCGGCACGCTGGTGATCTGGAAGGACAGCAGGGCCACCGGCGTCACGTAGGCAATGATGAGGATCACGTACTGGGCCACCTGGGTCCAGGTCACGGCCCGCATGCCGCCGAGGAAGGAGCACACCAGGATGCCGGCGAGGCCGACGAAGACGCCGATCTCGAACTGCAGGCTGACGAAGCGACTGGTGATCAGCCCAACGCCATAGATCTGGGCCACCACATAGACGAAGGAGGCGATGATGGCCGCCGCCACGCCCACCAGGCGGGGCGCATTGCCGCCGTAGCGCACGGCGAGGAAGTCGGGGATGGTGTATTGCCCGAACTTGCGCAGATAGGGCGCCAGGAACAGGGCCACCAGCACGTAGCCGCCGGTCCAGCCCATGATGTAGGCCAGGCCCTGGTAGCCCGTCAGGTAGAGGGTGCCGGCCATGCCGATGAAGGAGGCGGCGGACATCCAGTCGGCCCCGGTGGCCATGCCGTTGAACAGGGCCGGCACCCGCCGCCCCGCCACGTAATACTCGGAGACATCGGCGGTACGGCTCATGACGCCGATGGTGGCGTAGATGAGGATGGTGAACAGGAGGAAGGCGTAGCCGATCCAGCGGGGCGGCAGCCCCAGGTGCTCGAGGAAGGCGAGGACCGCGACGAAGGCCAGGAAGCCGACCGTATAAAGCAGGTAGTAGCGCTTCAGCTGCTGACGGAACCCCTTGGCGGTCGGCATGGCGCCTGCCTCCTCAGTTGCTGCGCCGCAGCCAGCGGCGGACCCGCTCGATTTCCATCATCCGCTCCGGGCATTCGGCGCCCCGCTCCGCCGCCCGGGCCATGGCCACCTGCAGCAGCTTGGCGGTGGCGTAGCAGTCGGAGACGGCGTTGTGGCGCTGGATGTTCTCGATGCCGAAGAGGTTGAGCCAGGCATCCAGGGCCACGTTGGTGTCGATGCGGTCCTGGAACAGCTCGGGCATGATCCAGGCCAGGTCCAGCCACTGCTGCTCGAACTCGATGCCCAGGTACTTCTCCATGGCCCGGGCGATCATGGAGTGGTCGAACATGGCGTGGTAGGCCACCAGGGGGCACTTGCCGATGTATTCGAGGAACAGCAGCAGGGCATCCGCCGGCTCCATGCCCTCCCGCTGGGCCGAACCGCCGATGCCGTGCAGCAGGATGTTGGCGGTGTCGCTCACCACCTCCTGCTTGAGGATCACCTCGAAGGCGTCCTGGGTGTCGATGAGGCCATTGACCACGGCCACGGCGCCGATGGAAATGAGCCGGTCCTTGACCATGTTGAGGCCGGAGGATTCCACGTCCACCACCACGTAGCGGGTCTGGAAATGGGAGTGGTTGAGGTCCGGGTCCGGCAGCTGCTGCCAGCGCTCCAGGCGCTCCCGCTGCTCGGGCGAGAGCACCACCTCCGGCTTCTTGCTGCGGAAGAAACGGGCCAGCCAGCTCATACCTGGTAGTCCATCTTGATGCGGCTCTGCAGCTTGCGCACCTGGCGGAAGGATTCCTTGAGGATGCGCCGGTCCAGCTCATTGAGCTTGTCCGGATGGATGCGGTTGTCCCCGGCCTGGCCCGCCTCCGTCTCCAGGTGCTGATGCCGCAGGCGCAGCAGCTGGATGAAGTTGAAGGAGTCGATGATGGCGGCCATTTCCTCGCCGCTGATGCCCAGACGCTTGGCGCTGTGGCGCAGGCGCTGCACCGTGTTGCTGTTGTGGATGCCGGCGGCCAGGGCGTAGATGCGGGCGATGTCCACGAACAGGCGGGCGCCGTACTTCTTCAGGTCGATGGTGCCCGGATGCTCCGGGTCCAGATCGGTGACGAAGTCCCGGATCTTGCCCAGGGGCGGCTCCACGTCCAGGGCGTTGTGGGCCATCATCTTGAGGAAGCCCGGGTTGCTCGTGGTCAGGCTCAGCATCCACTTGCGCAGCCGCTCCCCCAGGCTGGGGTTGCCGTAGAGGGTGCGAAAATCGAAGAAGATGGTGGCGTTGAGCAGGGCCGCCGGATGGGGATGGCGCACCCAGTTGGTGAACTTTTCTTCCCACTCCTCCAGGGTCAGGCACAGGTCCGGGTTGCCGGCCATGATGTTGCCGGAGCAGAGGGGGAAGCCGCACTTGTCCAGGTCGTCGTTCACGTCCCGGGCGAAGTCCAGCAGCCGCATCTTCAGCTGCTCCTTGTCCATGAAGTCCGGGCACAGGTAGATGATGCCGTTGTCCTGGTCGGTGCTGAAGGTCTGCTCCTCCCGGCCTTCGGAGCCGAAGGAGAGCCAGGCCCAGTCCACGCCGTAGAGGTCGTGCTTGTCCAGGTTCAGCTCCAGCACCCGGCGGGTGATGGTGTCGTTGAGGGCGGAGATGAACTGGGTCACCTGCTCCGCGCCGACCCCCTGGGCCAGCATGTTGAGGGCCAGCTGACGCACGTCGTGACTGGTCTGCAACAGGGTTTCCAGGTCCGGCGCCGTCTCCACCGACTGGCGGATCTGGCGCAGGCCGACCCGCTGCAGGGTGAACAGGTCCCGCTCGGAAATGACGCCCTTGAGCCGCCCTTCCCCATCCACCACCAGCACGTGGCGGATGCCGTGCATGGCCATGGCCAGGGCCGCGTCATAGGCATAGACCGTGTCCTGCAGGGTGTGGGGGTCCTTCGACATGACCTTGCCGATGGGCTCCTCCAGGGCCACGCCGGCCAGCACCACCCGGTGCAGCACGTCGCTCTGGGTGAAGATGCCCACCGGCTTGCCTTCCGCATCGGTGACGATCATGGAGCCCAGGCGCTGCTGGCCCATGGCCTCCAGCACCTGGCGCAGGGGCGTTTCCGGCTGCACCGAGACGGGTTCCCGCTTGGCCAGCAGGGACAGGGGCGTGTTGAGGGACTGCTGCTCCGCCGCCCGCTGGGCGAACTGGACCTGCAGCTGCTGCCGGGACTGGTTGAGCAGGCTGGCGATGTACTGGGTGCAGAACAGGTTGAACACCGAGCTCATGCGCATCAGCTCGAAGAAATCGTCCGCCGCCAGCTGGTAGCAGAAGACATCCTCGATGGCGGTATAGCCGTTGGTGGAGGCCCGCTGGGCGGTGACGGCGCCGATGGGGAAGCATTCCCCCGGGCCCAGGGTCATGGCGTTGTATTCGGTGACATTGACCTCGCCGGCCTGGCGTGCCACCACCTTGCCCCGCTGGATGATGTAGAAGGTGCGGGCCGCCCCCATGTCCGGGGTCAGGATGGCCGCATCCTTGTGGTAATAGGCGAGCTTGAGGCGCTCGGCGAGGAAACGCAGGGCATCCCCTTCCATGCGGTCGAAGGGCGAATGGCGCCGCAGGAACTCCATGGTGGCGGACACCAGCATCTGGGTTGCGTTTGTGGACATTTTTTATTCTCTCCCTGCGCAACGTAGCAAATGAAGAGGCCGGCGCGAACAATATCGCGCCGGCCCGAAAGCGGTCTTTATAGTCTGCCGCTTGGTACAGAGTGTCGATGGCCGGTGGATCATGCCGGCTTCACGACTGGGTGGTCTCCTCCACGCCCCTCTGTATTTCAGTTGTTTTACCGCCGGGTCGCCCCGGCGGCTGGTTGCAGGCTCAGGCGCCGGCTTGCTTCAGTTGCTCCAGGATGGCCGGGTTTTCCAGGGTGGAAACGTCCTGGGTGACTTCCTCGCCCTTGGCCAGGGAACGCAGCAGACGACGCATGATCTTGCCGGAGCGGGTCTTCGGCAGGTTCTCGCCGAAGCGGATGTCCTTGGGCTTGGCGATGGGGCCAATTTCCTTGCCCACCCAGTCCTGCAGCTCCTTGATGACGCGCTTGGCATCCTCGCCGGAGGGACGGGAGCCCTTCAGCACCACGAAGGCGCAGATGGCTTCGCCGGTCAGGTCGTCGGGACGGCCCACCACGGCAGCCTCGGCCACCAGGGGGTTGGCCACCAGGGCGGATTCGATTTCCATGGTGCCCATGCGGTGACCGGAGACGTTCAGGACGTCGTCGATACGGCCGGTGATGGTGAAGTTGCCGGTCTTGGCGTTACGCACGGCACCGTCGCCGGCCAGGTACAGGCGGCCGCCCAGGTCTTCAGGGTAGTAGGACTTCTTGAAACGCTCCGGATCGCCCCAGATGGTGCGGATCATGGAGGGCCAGGGCTTTTTCACCACCAGGAAGCCGCCCTTGCCCCACTCCAGCTCGTGGCCGGTCTCATCGACGATGGCGGCCTGGATGCCGGGGAACGGCAGGGTGCAGGAACCGGGCACCAGGGGGGTGACGCCGGGCAGCGGGGTGATCATGTGGCCGCCGGTTTCGGTCTGCCAGAAGGTATCAACGATGGGGCAGCGGCCGCCGCCGATCTCGTTGTAGTACCACATCCAGGCTTCGGGGTTGATGGGCTCGCCGACGGAACCCAGCAGGCGCAGGGAAGTCAGGTCGTACTTCTTCGGCAGGTCGCCGCCGGCCTTGATCAGGGAGCGGATGGCGGTGGGCGCGGTGTAGAAGATGGAGACCTTGTGGTCCTGGATCATCTTCCAGAAGCGGCCGGCGTCCGGGAAGGTGGGCACGCCTTCGAAGACGATCTCGGTGGCGCCGCAGGCCAGGGGGCCGTAGGTGATGTAGGTGTGGCCGGTGACCCAACCGATGTCGGCGGTGCACCAGAAGACATCGTCAGGCTTGATGTCGAAGGTCCACTTCATGGTCAGGGCGGCGTGCAGCAGGTAGCCGCCGGAAGAGTGCTGGACGCCCTTGGGCTTGCCGGTGGAACCGGAGGTGTAGAGCAGGAACAGGGGATGCTCGGCCTCGACCCACTCGGGTTCGCAGATGTCGGACTGGCCGGCTTCGGCATCGGTCCACCACACGTCGCGGCCGGCCACCATGTTGCAGGCGCCGCCGGTGCGCTTGGCCACGATCACGGTCTTCACCGGGGAGTTGGCGCCGACCAGGGTCAGGGCTTCATCGACGGCGGGCTTCAGGGGGATGTTCTTGCCGCCACGGGTCTGCTCGTCGGCGGTGATGACGGCCACGGCGCCGGCATCCAGGATGCGCTCTTCCAGGGACTTGGCGGAGAAGCCGCCGAAGACCACGGAATGGATGGCGCCGATACGGGCGCAGGCCTGCATGGCGACGATGCCCTCGATGGACATGGGCAGGTAGATGATGACGCGGTCGCCCTTCTTGATGCCCTTGGCCTTCAGCGCATTGGCGAACTTGGCGACGCGGGACAGCAGTTCCTTGTAGGTGACCTTGGAGACGGCACCGCCGTCGGCTTCGAAGATGATGGCGACCTTGTCGCCCAGGCCGGCTTCGACGTTCTTGTCCAGGCAGTTGTAGGAAACGTTCAGCTTGCCGTCGGCGAACCACTTGTAGAAGGGAGCGTTGGATTCATCCAGCACGCTGGTGAAAGGCTGCTTCCAGACCACGTGTTCCTTGGCCAGACGGCCCCAGTAACCGGTGTAGTCGGTTTCCGCTTCCTTGCACAGGGCCTCGTAAGCGGCCATGCCGGAAATCGTCGCCCGCTTCACCACTTCTTCGGAAGGGGGGAAGACACGGTTTTCAACGAGAACGGATTCGATCTGGGACATACTCATCTCCTCTGCATTGTCTGCAATAGCAAAAATTGCTGCGTCGAGAGCTAAACGCCCTCCCTTTCGGGGGCGTGAGTCGCATTTTGTTTCTGGATTTTGCGACCCGCTGGTTTTCCGTGACCTGGAGCAAATCAACTGCCCGCAAAGCCCCGTGAATGGCCGCGATTAAACCCCCCCTTTCTTACAGTGCCCTTACACCTCCTCGCTGCGCCGCAGCATAAAAGAGCACCAAAATCAGCCACCTAGGCATGCTAAAATCCGCGCTCCCAACGGTTCCAACAACCTTGCAACGCACAAAGATGAATTCCAAATTCCAAAACAATATGGAGCGCCTGATCTTCTCCAGCCGCTGGCTGCAGGCCCCCCTCTACCTCGGACTCATCGTCGCCCAGGGCATCTACGTGGTTCAGTTCATGATGGAACTGTCCCACCTGGTGGCCGACATCGCCCACCTGGACGAAGCCAAGACCATGCTCATCGTCCTCGGCCTGATCGACGTGGTGATGATCGCCAACCTGCTCATCATGGTCATCATCGGCGGCTACGAGACTTTCGTCTCCAAGCTGGACATCGAGGGCCACCCGGATCAGCCGGAATGGCTGTCCCACGTCAATGCCGGCGTCCTCAAGGTAAAGCTGGCCACGGCCCTCATCGGCATTTCCTCCATTCACCTGCTGAAGAGCTTCATCAATGCCGCCCAGCTGGACGACCGGGTCCTTGGCTGGCAGGTGGGCATCCACGCTGTATTCGTCGTTTCCGCGTTCATGATGGCCGTTACGGACAAAGTCATGAATCAGACCCTCAACCTCCAATCCAAGCACTGAGGAAACCCAGCATGAGTTCCATTCGCCAGGAAGACCTGATCCAGTCCATCGCGGACGCTTTCCAGTACATCAGCTACTACCACCCCCTGGACTACATCAAGGCCCTGGGCGAAGCCTACGAGCGCGAGGAATCCCCCGCCGCCAAGGACGCCATTGCCCAGATCCTGACCAACTCCCGCATGGCCGCCGAAGGCCACCGCCCCATCTGCCAGGACACCGGTATCGGCATGGTCTTCCTCAAGGTCGGCATGAACGTCCGCTGGGACGACGCCACCATGAGCCTGCAGGAAATGGTCAATGAAGGCGTACGCCGCGCCTACGCCAACCCGGACAACCCCCTGCGCGCCTCCGTGCTGGCCGACCCGGCCGGCGCCCGCAAGAACACCAAGGACAACACCCCGGCCGTGGTGCACTTCGAGATCGTTCCCGGCGACCACGTGGAAGTGATCTGCGCCGCCAAGGGCGGCGGCTCCGAAGCCAAGTCCAAGTTCGCCATGCTCAACCCCTCCGACGACCTGGTGGACTGGGTCCTCAAGAAGATCCCCGAGATGGGCGCCGGCTGGTGTCCTCCCGGCATCATCGGCATCGGCATCGGCGGCACTCCCGAGAAGGCCATGCTGCTGGCCAAGGAATCCATCATGGCCCCGGTGGACATCCATGATCTGCAGGACAAGGCCAAGAGCGGCGCCAAGCTGACCCGGGCCGAAGAACTGCGCCTGGAGCTGTACGAGAAGGTAAACGCCCTGGGCGTGGGCGCCCAAGGCCTGGGCGGCCTCACCACCGTGCTCGACGTCAAGGTGCTGGACTACCCCTGTCACGCCGCCAACCTGCCCGTGGCCCTGGTGCCCAACTGCGCCGCCACCCGCCACTGCCACTTCCACCTGGATGGCTCCGGCCCCGCCAAGATCGAGCCGCCCAAGCTGGAAGACTGGCCCGCCGTGACCTGGACCCCGGACCTGAAGGCTGCCACCCAGGTCAATCTGGATACCCTGACCAAGGAAGAAGTCGCTTCCTGGAAGCCGGGTCAGAAGCTGCTGCTCAACGGCAAGATGCTGACCGGCCGCGATGCCGCCCACAAGCGCATCGCCGACATGCTGGCCAAGGGCGAGAAGCTGCCGGTGGACTTCACCAACCGGGTCATCTACTACGTGGGCCCCGTGGACCCGGTGCGCGATGAAGTGGTCGGCCCCGCCGGCCCCACCACCGCCACCCGCATGGACAAGTTCACCCGCATGATGCTGGAGAAGACCGGCCTCATCTCCATGATCGGCAAGTCCGAGCGCGGCCCCGTTGCCATCGAGGCCATCAAGGACAACAAGTCCGCCTACCTGATGGCCGTGGGTGGTGCCGCCTACCTGGTGGCCAAGGCCATCAAGAGCGCCAAGGTGGTGGGCTTTGCCGACCTGGGCATGGAAGCCATCTACGAGTTCGAGGTACAGAACATGCCCGTCACCGTGGCCGTGGATTCCTCCGGCACCAGCGTGCATGAGACCGGCCCCAAGGAATGGCAGGTCAAGATCGGCAAGATCCCGGTCAAAGCCTAAGCTCTCCGCTCAAGACCACCGACCGCCATGTGGCGTCGTCTACGCATCGCCGTACTGCTGCTGGTACTGGCGTCGGTGGCCTTTTCCGCCTGGCATGCCAAGGCCAATGCCACGGCATGGAAAGGCACCCTGCGCGTCGCCGTCTATCCCCTGGCGGCCGACGACAGTGCCGCCACCCGGCGCTATCTCCAGCGCCTCGGTGAGGACAGTTTCCAGCCCATCAGCGATTACCTGAACAGCGAAGCGGCGCGCCACGGCGTCACCACCCTGCGTCCGGTAGACATCACCCTGGGCGGGGAAATCCGCCAGCTGCCGCCACCCCGACCCCAGAGCGGCAGCGTGCTCGACAGCATCCTGTGGAGCCTGCAGCTGCGCTACTGGGCCTGGAAACAGTCGCCGCCCACCAGCCCCAAGCCCCAGGTGCGCCTCTACCTGCTCTATCACGATCCGGCCCTGAACCCCCGGGTGCCCCATTCCAGCGGCCTGGAGAAGGGCATGCTGGGTGTCGTGCATCTCTTCGCCGACCCGCGCCAGACGGCGCAGAACCACGTCGTCGCCGCCCACGAGCTGCTGCATACCCTGGGCGCCAGCGACAAGTACGACATGGCCACCGGCCTGCCCCTGCACCCCGACGGCTATGCCGCGCCGTTCCAGGAGCCGCGCTATCCCCAGAGCGAAGCCGAACTGATGGCCGGCCGCCTCCCCCTCGGCCCCGACCGGGCCCGCATTCCCGACTCCCTGGACGAAACCCTGGTCGGCCCTGCCAGCGCCCGGGAAATCGGCTGGCGCCGATAGTCTTCCCCTTTTCCGGAAACATCCCATGCCCATCGAACGCTTCGGCACCACGCCCCGCTACTCCGACGTGGTGATCCACAACGACACCATCTACCTGGTGGAAGTGGCCCAGACCCTGGAGGCCGATGCCGCCACCCAGACCCGGGAAATCCTGGCCAGCATCGAGCAGTTGCTGGCCAGGGCCGGCAGCGACAAGAGCCTCCTGCTGCAGGTCACCATCTATCTGGCCGACATGGCCGACTACGATGCCATGAACGAGGTCTGGGATGCCTGGCTGCCCGCCGGCAGCGCCCCTTCCCGGGCCTGCGTCCAGGCCCGCCTGGCCAAGCCCGGCTATAAAGTGGAACTGGTGGTGGTCGCGGCGCGGTAAAATCCCCCGCCATGATCGGCATCTTCGACAGCGGCATCGGCGGCCTCTCGGTCCTGGCCGCCATCGCCCGCAGCCTGCCCACGGCAGACCTCACCTACCTGGCGGATACCGCCCACGTGCCCTACGGGCCGCGCAGCGACGCCTTCATCCAGGGCCGGGTGCTGGCCATCGGCCACCATCTGGCGGAACAGGACTGCGGCCTCATCGTCGTCGCCTGCAACACCGCCACCGCCGCTGCCGTGCAGATGCTGCGCGCCGCCCTGCCCCACATCCCGGTGGTCGGCGTCGAGCCCGGGGTCAAGCCGGCGGCCAAGGCCAGCCGCAGCCGCCGCATCGCCGTCCTCGCCACCGAATCCACCGCCCGCAGCGAACGCCTGGCCCGCCTCATCCGGGACCATGCCGACGGCGTGGACGTGCTGGTGGAGCCCTGCCCCGGCTGGGCCACCCGGGTCGAGAGCCGGGACCTGCAGACCCCCGAATTCGTCGCCGAAGTCCGCCTCAAGATGCAGCGGCTGCTGGATGCCGGCGCCGATCAGCTGGTCCTGGGCTGTACCCACTATTCCTTCCTCACCCCCCTGCTGGCGCCCCTGGTGGCTGGCCGCGCCCAGCTGGTGGACGTGGCCGAGGCGGTGGCCCGCCAGGCCCAGCGCCTGGCCGGCGCTTCGGCCCAGGGCCAGGGCCGGCTGCTGTTGCAGGCCACGGCCCGGCCGGAACAGCTGCACGCCAGTCTGGCCGGACTGGGCCTGGGCTGGCTGGCCGAACGCTGCCGTGGCGAGGAACTGCTGGCCCGGGT
Source organism: Azospira sp. I09 (assembly GCF_009177135.1). Taxonomy (NCBI): domain Bacteria; kingdom Pseudomonadati; phylum Pseudomonadota; class Betaproteobacteria; order Rhodocyclales; family Rhodocyclaceae; genus Azospira; species Azospira sp. I09. Next base: position 1,361,639 of record NZ_AP021844.1, read on the forward strand.
CTGAGCTCCGTCGGCCCCTGGCGGCCTTGACCCGCTCCCGGGTTTGCTCCAACAATGGACAAAAAACCACGGAGCTCCAATATGGCCGATACCCCCCTCTCCCCCGACAGCAGCGTTCCCGACTTCTCCCTGCCGGCCACCGGCACCAGCCCCTTCACCCTCTCCGCCCACGCCGGCAAGACCGTCGTCCTCTACTTCTACCCCAAGGACAGCACCCCCGGCTGTACCACCGAAGCCCAGCAGTTCCGCGACCTGCACCCGCAATTCGTCGCCGCCGGCGCCCTGGTCCTCGGGGTGTCCCGGGATTCCCTCAAGTCCCACGAAAATTTCCGTACCAAGCAGAACCTGCCCTTCGACCTGATCTCCGATCCGGACGAAACCCTGTGTTCCCTGTTCGGTGTCATGAAATTGAAAAACATGTATGGGAAACAGGTAAGGGGCATCGAGCGCAGCACCTTCGTCATCGACGGCAAAGGCAAGCTGCGCAAGGAATGGCGCGGGGTGAAGGTGCCCGGCCACGCCCAGGAAGTACTCGATTTCGTCACATCCCTCTGACCCTCGACCGACAGGACGCCCCATGGCCCGCAAACCCGCCGCGAGCAGCAAAACGGTAGCTTCCTCTTCCTCCACCGCCTCTTCCCGCTGCAAGATTTTCGTCCTCGACACCAACGTGCTGATGCACGATCCCACCAGCCTTTTCCGCTTCGAAGAACACGATGTGTTTCTGCCCATGATGGTGTTGGAGGAGCTGGACAACAACAAGAAGGGCATGTCGGAAATCTCCCGCAATGCCCGCCAGGCCAGCCGTACCCTGGACGACATCCTGGCCCACGCCGGCGACGAGATCGAGGGCGGCATTTCCCTGGAAACCCCGTCCAGCAAGCTGGCCACCGGCCACCTGTTCCTGCAGACCGAGGCCATCAGTTCCGAACTGCCCCAGGCCCTGCCCACCTCCAAGTACGACAACCAGATCCTGGCCGTCGTCTTCCACCTGCAGCGCCGCTACCCCAAGCGTTCGGTGATCCTGGTGTCGAAAGACATCAACATGCGCATCAAGGCCCGCACCCTGGGCCTGGCCGCCGAGGACTACTTCAACGACAAGGTCCTGGAAGACACTGACCTGCTGTACACCGGCGTGCGGGAACTGCCGGCAGACTTTTGGGACAAGCACGGCCAGGGCATGGAGTCGGGCAAGCGGGAAGGCCGCACCTACTACCGCATCAAGGGGCCCCTCTGCTCCCACCTGCTGGTCAACGAATTCGTCTACCAGGAAGGTCCCCAGCCCCTCTACGCCCTGGTGCGCAACGTTTCCGGCAAGAGCGCCGAGCTGGAAACCCTGATCGACTTCACCCACCCCAAGAACAACGTCTGGGGCATCACCGCCCGCAACCGGGAACAGAATTTCGCCCTCAACCTGCTGATGGACCCGGAGGTGGATTTCATCACCCTGCTGGGCCAGGCCGGCACCGGCAAGACCCTGCTGACCCTGGCCGCGGGCCTGACCCAGGTGCTGGAGACCAAGCAGTACTCGGAGATCATCATGACCCGGGTGACGGTGCCGGTAGGCGAGGACATCGGCTTCCTGCCCGGCACCGAGGAGGAGAAGATGGCCCCCTGGATGGGCGCCCTGGAGGACAACCTGGACGTGCTCAACAAGACCGACGACGAGGCCGGGGACTGGGGCCGGGCCGCCACCCGGGACCTGATCCGCAGCCGCATCAAGGTCAAGTCCCTCAACTTCATGCGGGGCCGCACCTTCATCAACAAGTACCTGATCATCGACGAGGCCCAGAACCTGACGCCGAAGCAGATGAAGACCCTCATCACCCGGGCCGGCCCGGGCACCAAGGTGGTCTGCCTGGGCAACATCGCCCAGATCGACACGCCCTACCTGACCGAGGGTTCCTCCGGTCTTACCTACGTGGTGGACCGCTTCAAAGGCTGGACCCACTCCGGCCACATCACCCTGCAACGGGGCGAGCGTTCCCGCTTGGCTGACCACGCGGCCGAAGTGCTATAATTTTTCCACGTTTTCATCCCCCTAAAGCCGCACCTGGTGCGGCTTTAGTTTTTCCGGAGGACTGAGCATGAAGCGCCGTGCCTTTCTCGCGCTTGCCGGCGGCCTTGCCGTCGCTCCCGGTAGCGTCCTCGCTGCCAAGAAAACCAATACCAATACAAGTTCCAAGCCCGCCGCCAAGGCGACGGCCAAGAAGCCGGCCGGCAAGGCCGGCGCCAAGGCGGCTCCGGCCAAAAGCAACGCCCGGGGCAATACCGCCAACCTGCGTCCCTCCGCCCCCAACCAGCCGCCCGCCGGCCACGTCACCGGCATGCGCCCGGCCCCCCTGCCCCGTCCGCGCCAGCAGTCCTGGCGCCATTACGACCTGGTGGTCAAGGTCGCCGCGCCGGACAGCGGCCAGCCCCTGCGGGCCTGGATTCCCGTACCTTCGGAAAACGACTGGCAGCGGGTGGAAGACCTGGACTGGCAGGGCAACTACGGCAAGGCCGGCCTGCGCCGGGACGGGGACAGCGGCCTGCTGACCTTCTTCGCCGAATGGCCCGCCGGCACCCGGGCTCCGACCCTGGAACTGAAGCTGCGCCTGGGCACCCGCCAGCGCCTGTTCGACATCACCCGCCGCGGCGCCACGCCGGAGACGGAGGAAGTGCTCAACCAGAACCTGCAGAGCCTGGGCCCCTGGCCCCAGGACGTGCTGGCCGAGCTGGCCGAACGCATTACCGGCCGCATCCGGGAACCCATGCCCCAGGCCCTGGCCATCTACGACTGGGTGGTGGATCACGGCATCAGCTGCAGCGGCGCCCCCGAGTCCATCCAGGCCGCCCTCTGCGCCCGCAACGACGGCGGCGCCGGCCTGGCCGGCATCTTCGTCGCCCTGTGCCGGGCCTGCGGCATTCCCGCCCGCCGGGTCAGCGGCCAGCGTCTCGGCCCTTCCCGCCAGTCCCCCAGCCTGGGCGCCAGCGGCGACGTTTCCACCGCCCAGCACTGGCGCGCCGAATTCCACGCCCCCTTCTACGGCTGGGTGCCAGTGGACCCGGCCGATGCGGCCCTGGCCCAGCGCCAGGACGGGGACAGCGGCGCCCTACGCAAGCGTCTCTTCGGCTTCTGGGAAATGAACTGGGCCGCCTACAGCAGTGCCGACGGGGTGCATCTGCCCCAGGGCCCCGGCGAATCCCTGCCGGTGGTGGACCGGCCCCTGCTGGCCCAGGTGGAGCGGGACGGCAGCGTGCGCCTGCTGGGCCGCCAGGGCAGCATCAGCCTGGAAGCCCGTCCCAGCGAGGGCTAGCCCCGTCAGACGCTTCCCTCCCACCAGGGGAAGCCATGGAAGCCAATAAAGACGCCATTCTCCAGGCACATACGGCGGAGAATGGCGTCTTTCCTTTATTTACGGGCACATAGCCGGAACAGCACCGCCCCCATTGCCCCCCGGGAAGGCAGCGGAGCGGCCCGCCGTCCCGGTGCGGCCTTCAGTAGATGCCGAGGGCCAGGCCTGCCGCCAGGGCGGCACCCACTTCGGCGCAGCGGTCCAGATCGTCCGCCGCCAGAATCTTGGGAGCCAGAATGGCCTCCGGCGTCTGGGCCCGGGTGCACACGATGAGGGGCTCGGCCACCGCCTTGAGGCGCCAGCCGGTGGCGATGCGCATCACCTGCCGGGCCGCCCCCTGGCCGTCGCTGCCGGCGCACACCAGGACGGCGTAGGGACGGCCGTTGAGACGATCCAGGACGGGGTAGTAGCTGCGGTCGAAGAAATCCTTGAGTCGGCCGGCCATGGCCCCCAGGTATTCCGGCGTGACGAAGAGATAGGCATCGGCCGCCAGCAGGTCCGCCGGGCCGACGCTGTCGGCATGGCACAGGCGCACCGTCACCAGCGGCTCGTCGCCGGCACCCCGGGCGGCGGCCTCGGCCATGGCGGCGGCGCCGCCGGTCTGGGAGTGGAAGACGACGAGCAGGGTCTTCACGCCGAGAGCCCCGCCAGGATCAGTACTCGGGACCCCGGCTGCCCTGGAAGGCGCAGTTCTCGAAGCGGGTATATTCGCCGAGGAAGGTAAGGTGCACCGTGCCGGTGGGGCCGTTACGCTGCTTGCCGATGATGACTTCGGCCTGGCCCGGATACTGGCTCTTTTCCTTGTTGTAGTAGTCGTCCCGGTACATCATCATGATCACGTCCGCATCCTGTTCGATGGCGCCGGATTCGCGCAAGTCGGACATCATGGGGCGCTTGTCGGTCCGCTCTTCCACCTTCCGCGACAGCTGGGAGAGGGCGATCACCGGCACCGACAGTTCCTTGGCCAGGGACTTCAGGGCCCGGGAGATTTCCGACACTTCCGTGGCCCGGTTCTCGCCGCCGCCGGCCTTGGCGGAGACCATCAGCTGCAGGTAGTCGATCACGATCAGGCCCAGCTTGCCGCCGTACTGGCGCGCCAGGCGCCGGGCCCGGGCCCGCAGGTCCAAGGGGTTGAGGCCGCCGGTCTCGTCGATGTAGAGGGGCTTCTCGTGCATCTTGCCGAGGGCCATGGAGAGGCGGGACCACTCCTCGTCGTTGAGGCGGCCGGTACGCAGGCGGTGGGAATCGAGGCGCCCGAGGGACGCCACCATCCGCATGGCCAGCTGGGCGCCGCCCATTTCCATGGAGAACACGCCCACCGGCAGGCCCTGCTCCACCGCCACGTATTCGGCGATGTTGAGGGCGAAGGCGGTCTTGCCCATGGAGGGGCGGCCGGCGACGATGATGAGGTCGCCGGGCTGCAGGCCGGAGGTCTTGGAATCCAGGTCGATGAAGCCGGTGGGCACGCCGGTGACATCAGAGGGATTGTCCCGGTCATGCAGTTCCTCGATCTTCTGCACCACCTCGTTGAGCAGGGGGTTGATGTGCACGAAACCCTGCTGGGAATGGGCGCCCTTTTCCGCGATTTCGAAAACCCGGGTCTCGGCTTCGTCGAGCAGGGTCTTGGCGTCCCGCCCCAGGGGGTTGAGGGCGCTGGAGGCGATCTCGTCGCCGGCCGTCACCAGCTGGCGCAGGATGGCCCGCTCCCGCACGATCTCGGCGTAGCGGCGGATGTTGGAGGCCGACGGCGTATTGGCCGCCAGTTCGCCCAGATAGGCCAGGCCGCCGGTATGTTCGGTCTCGCCGGCCGCATCCAGGGCCTCGGACACCGTCACCACGTCCGCCGGCTTGCCCAGGGAGAGCAGGCGCTGGATCTGGCGGAAAATGCGCCGGTGTTCGTCCCGGTAGAAGTCGCCCTCGGCGACCATGTCGCCCACCTTGTCCCAGGCCTGGTTGTCCAGCAGCAGGCCGCCCAGCAGGGACTGTTCGGCCTCCAGGGAATTGGGCGGCACCCGCAACTGGGCCAGGGCCGGATCGATGGGGGAATCGGAAGGGTCGGAGCGGGAGAAACGACGGGGCTTGTTCATGGCGAGGTCAATGTCGAGGAAGGGCAATTCTACTCTGCCGCCGCCCATTGGGGCCCGTTGCAACGACAGCAGAAAAGAAAAAGGCCTTACAGGATCAACCTGCAAGGCCTTTGCGCAAGACGCCCCGCAGGGCGCTTGTGGCTTAGTGCTCGCCGAGGACGGAGACGGTGATCTGGGCGATCACGTCGGTGTGCAGGGCGATATCGATGGGGTAGTCACCGATGGCCTTCAGGTGGCCGTTGGGCATGCGGATGGCAGCCTTCTCGACCTTCTGACCCTGGGCTTCCAGGGCTTCGGCGATGTCGAAGTTGGACACGGAACCGAACAGACGGCCGTCCATACCGGCCTTGCGGCTGATCTGGACCATCAGGCCGTTCAGTTGACCGGCTTGGGCTTCGGCGGCGGCCAGCTTGTCGGCCTGGGCCTTTTCCAGCTCGGCGCGCTTGACTTCGAACTCAGCCAGGGCGGCGGGGGTGGCACGCTTGGCCTTGCGCTGGGGGATCAGGTAGTTACGGGCGTAGCCGTCCTTGACCTTGACCACATCGCCCAGGTTACCCAGGTTAACAACCTTTTCCAGAAGAATGATTTGCATGTTTCTCTCTCCCGATTAAACGTGGTTGTCGGTGTAGGGCAGCAGGGCCAGGTAGCGGGCGCGCTTGACGGCGACGCCCAGCTGGCGCTGGTAGTGGGCCTTGGTGCCGGTCAGGCGGGCCGGCATGATCTTGGCGTTTTCAGCGATGAAGTCCTTCAGCAGGTCCACGTCCTTGTAGTCGATCTCGACGATCTTCTCGGCAGTGAAGCGGCAGAACTTGCGGCGCTTGAACATGCCGCCACCGCGGCGCTTTTTCTTGTCATCGTCCTTCTTCTTGAAAAACGGTCGAGCCATTTTCATTTCCTTCCAAAAATTCGATTCGTTCTACGTGCAACATGGGCTGCCGGCTGTTCTTGCTCTTCAGGGCGAGAAACCCTTCGAGTCTTACCGCCTTGCCGGGCCCGGCATCCTGCAGCCATTTGGCTGTGGTTCCCAGGGCAACGACGTTGACTTCACATTCGACCTTGCGGGGGTGGCCGGCTTCGATCATTTCTGATTCGTGGCGCAGGCGCCCTTCGCTCACCGGCACGCCGGCGGGGGTGTAACGCAAGGGTTTGTGTTCGATCAGCGTCCCGGTGATGACAACGCGGTTTTCAGTCAGCTTCGCAGCAGCCAACGATTAATTAGGCAGCCGGGGCCGCTTCGGCGGCAGCGGCTTCAGCCTTGCCTTCGAGCAGGGACTTCGACTTCTCTTCCTTCATCATGGGGGAAGGAGTGGTCACGGCAGCCTTGGTCTTGACGGTGAGGTGACGCAGCACGGCGTCGTTGAACTTGAAGGAGTGCTCCAGTTCGTTCAGGGTCTCGCCGTCGCACTCGATGTTCATCAGCACGTAGTGGGCCTTGTGAACCTTCTGGATCGGGTAGGCCAGCTGACGACGGCCCCAGTCTTCCAGACGGTGGATCACGCCGCTGCGGGTGGTCACGATCGAACGGTAACGTTCGACCATGGCCGGAACCTGCTCGCTCTGGTCCGGATGGACGATAAATACGATTTCGTAATGGCGCATGTATTCTCCTTTTGGCTAACAGCCCTCCGCCATGCGTTCGCAGGTAGGGCAAGGTTGGAAAGCCGGCGAGTATAACGCGGTTTTCCAAGGAAAATCAAGGAAGACCGCGAACCCGGGAGAATCGGCGGCGACAGCTCAGAGCTGGTACTCGTCCTCGCCCCGGCCGGCGCCGCCGGAAAGGGCGCCTTCCATGGACTTTTCCACCGCCTTGCGCGTCAGGTGCGGCGCAAACAACTCAATGAAATCATATTCATAGCGGCGCAGATAGGTTCCCCGGCGCAGGGCTAGGCGGGTGGTGTTGGATTCGAACAGATGGCCCGCATCCAGGGCCACCAGGCCGTTCTGCCGGCCGTCCCGCTCCGGGTCGAAGGCGATGCGGGCGATGATGCCCAGGCCCAGACCCAGGGTGACGTAGGTCTTGATCACGTCCGCGTCGATGGCGGAGAGGACCACGTTGGGCGTCAGGCCGTGGCGCTCGAAAGCGCTGCTGATGCGGCCGCCGCCGGTGAAGGCCGGATCGTAGGTGATGAGGGGAAAGCGGGCCAGTACCGAGAGGGACAGGGGACCCTGCTCCAGGATGGGGTGGCCGGCCGGGGCGATGACGCAGTGGGACCACTGGTAGCAGGGCATGGTCACCAGGTTGGGCACATGGTCCAGGGCCTCGGTGGCGATGGCGATGTCGGCCTCGCCGTTGGCCGCCCACTCGGCGATCTGGGTCGGGCTGCCCTGGTGCAGGTTGAGGCGCACCCGGGGATAGCGCTCGGTGAAGCGCTTCACCACTTGCGGCAGGGCGTAGCGGGCCTGGGTGTGGGTGGTGGCAATGACCAGGCTGCCGGAATCGCCGCCGGCGTATTCCTCGCCCACCCGCTTGAGGTTTTCCGCCTCCCGCAGGATGCGGTTGGATATCTCCAGCACCGCCTTGCCCGGCTCGGTGATGCCGGTGAGGCGCTTGCCGCTGCGCTCGAAGACGATGATGCCCAGTTCGTCCTCCAGCATCTTGATCTGTTTGGAGACTCCGGGCTGGGAGGTGTAGAGTGCTTCCGCCGCCTCGGAAACATTCAGTCCGCGGCGGGAAACCTCGACCAGATAGCGCAGTTGCTGCAGCTTCATGACATAGCCTGCTAATAACTTTAGGTTATATCAATGTAGCACGATATTCTTTTGAGGCCAATAAACGGCTGTTACGATGCGCCCCACTTCACGACAAGGCGCACCATGGACTGGCTGTATACCCTCTCTGGATTCGTAGTCGGCGCCATCGTCGGTTTGACGGGCGTCGGCGGCGGTTCCCTCATGACTCCCCTGCTGGTGCTCCTGTTCGGCATCCACCCGGCCACCGCCGTCGGCACCGACCTGCTTTACGCCGCCGTGACCAAGGCCGGCGGCACCGTAGTGCATTCGCGCAAGGGTCATGTGGAATGGCGCATCGTCGGCCTGCTGGCTGCCGGCAGCATGCCCGCCACCGCCGTCACCCTCTACATCCTGGCCCACCTGCCCAAGCAGGGGCCGGAAACCACTGGCCTGATCTCCCTCTGCCTGGGCATCGCCCTGCTGCTCACCGCCTGTGCCATCATTTTCCGCAAGAAGCTGCAGTCCTACGCCTTGAGCCACGAAACTTCCTTCGTGCAACGGCATCAGACGCCTATCACCATCGCGGTGGGCGCCACCCTGGGGGTGCTAGTGTCCATTTCCTCCGTCGGCGCCGGCGCCCTGGGCGTGGCCGCCCTGTTCTTCCTCTACCCCAAGCTGCCCGCCGTGCGTATCGTCGGCAGCGACGTGGCCCACGCCGTGCCCCTAACCCTGGTGGCAGGCACCGGCCACTGGCTCATGGGCAGCGTGGACTGGCAGCTGCTGACGGCCCTGCTGATCGGCTCCCTGCCCGGCATCTGGGTCGGCAGCCACATTTCGGCCAAAGTACCGGATAAAATCCTGCGCCCCATCCTGGCCACCATGCTGGTGCTGATCGGCGCCAAACTCATTGCCCACTAAGACTCTTTCGCCCGAGGCCCTACGATGTACCGTTACGACAATTATGACCACGCCCTCGTCCAGGAACGGGTAGCCCAATTCCGGGACCAGGTGCGCCGCTGGAAGGCCGGTGAACTCTCGGACGAGGAGTTCCGCCCCCTGCGCCTGCAGAACGGCCTCTACATCCAGCGCCATGCGCCCATGTTCCGCGTCGCCGTGCCCTACGGCATGCTGTCGAGCGCCCAGCTGCGCCGCCTGGCAAAAATCGCCCGGGACTACGACAAGGGCTACGGCCACTTCACCACCCGCCACAACCTGCAGTTCAACTGGATTCCCCTGGAGCGGGTGCCCGACGCCCTGGCGGAACTGGCGGAAGTGGAAATGCATGCCATCCAGACTTCCGGCAACTGCATCCGCAACGTCACCACGGACCAGTTCGCCGGCGTCGCCGCCGATGAAATCCTGGACCCCCGGCCCCTGTGCGAACTGCTGCGCCAGTGGAGCACCTTCCACCCGGAATTCGCCTTCCTGCCGCGCAAATTCAAGATCGCGGTGAACGGCGCCCTGGAAGACCGGGCTCTGACCTGGTTCCACGACATCGGCCTGCACATCCGCAAGAACGAGGCGGGCGAAGTGGGCTTCCGCGTCATCGTCGGCGGCGGCCTGGGGCGCACCCCCATCCGCGGCCAGGTGGTGCGCGAGTTCCTGCCCTGGCAGGACATCCTCACCTATAACGAAGCCATCCTGCGGGTCTACAACCGCTACGGCCGCCGCGACAACGCCTACAAGGCCCGCATCAAGATCCTGGTGCAGGCCCTGGGGGTGGAAAAATTCGCCGAGCAGGTGGAAGCCGAATGGGCCCACCTCAAGGGCGGCCCGGCCACCATCACCCAGGCCGAATACGACCGGGTGGCGGCCTTCTTCAATCCCCCCGCCTACGCGCAGCTGCCGGCCATCGACGACGGTTTCGTCCAGGCCCAGGCCGAGCAGCCCGCCTTCGCCCGCTGGGTGGAGCGCAATGTGCGCCCCCACCGGGTTCCCGGCTATGCCGCCGTTACCCTTTCACTGAAGAAGCCGGGCACCGCCCCGGGCGACGTCACCGACCAGCAGATGGACCGGGTGGCCGACCTGGCCGACCGCTACAGCTTCGGCGAGGTGCGCGTCACCCACGAGCAGAACCTGGCGCTGGCCGACGTGCGCCAGGACGAGCTGCAGGCCCTGTGGCAGGACGCCAAGGCCGCAGCCCTGGCCACGCCCAACATCGGCCTCATCACGGACATGATCTGCTGCCCCGGCGGCGATTTCTGCGACCTGGCCAACGCCAAGTCCATCCCCATCGCCAATGCCATCCAGGCCAAGTTCGAGGATCTGGACTACCTCTACGACATCGGCGACATCGAGCTCAACATCTCCGGCTGCATGAACTCCTGCGGCCACCACCACGTAGGCCACATCGGCGTGCTGGGCGTGGATAAGGGCAACGAGGAGTGGTACCAGATCACCCTGGGCGGCCGTCAGGGCAACAACGCCCACCTGGGCAAGGTCATCGGCCCCTCCTTCCCCGCCGACGAAGTGGCCGGCGTGGTGGAAAAGCTGATCCGGGTCTACCTGGACAACCGCCACGAGGACGAGCTGTTCATCGACACCCTGGACCGCCTGGGCGTGGAGCCCTTCAAGGACAAGGTGTACGGCGACCGCCTCAAGGGCAAGAAAGCCGCCTGACCCATCGACACGGAATAAAGGAACGACCATGACCCGCATCATCAAGAACCGCGCCGTCGTCGAAGACAGCTGGAGCGTGCTGCGTCTGGCCGAAGGCGAGACGGCCGACACCATTGACCTGCCCCAGGGCCCGGTACTGGTGCCCCTCTCCGTCTGGCATGCCCGGAAATCCGCGCTGCTGGCCGCTTCCAGCCCTGCCGCCCCGGTGGGCGTGTGGCTGGCCGCCGGCGAAGGTCCCGAAAGCCTGGCCGACGACCTGGCCCAGCTGTCCGTAATCGCCGTGGATTTCCCCAAATTCACCGACGGCCGCGGCTACTCCGCCGCCCGCCTGCTACGGGAGCGCTACGGCTACCAGGGCGAAATCCGCGCCATCGGCGACGTGCTGCCGGACCAGCTGTTCCTCATGGCCCGCTGCGGCATCGACGCCTTCGCCCTGCGCGCCGACAAGGACGCGGACAAGGCCCTGGCCCTCTTCGACACCTTCAAGACCCCCTACCAGGCCGCGGTGGACCAGCCCCAGCCCCTCTTCCGCCGGAGGGCCGCATGAGCGTCATTCCCGCCCAGTTCCGCGTCTCCGACGAGCTGCGGGCCGCCACCGCAGCCAAGGCGGAAGCCGCCAAGACCCTGCTGGCCCAGATCGCCCAGGACTTCTCCCCGGCCACCTTCGCCAACAGCCTGGGGGCCGAGGACATGGTGCTGACCGACCTCATCGTCAAGGCGGGCCTGCCCATCGAAATCTTCTCCCTGGATACGGGCCGCCTGCCCCTGGAAACCTACGACCTGATGGCCGCCGTGCAAAAGCACTACGGCTTGAAGCTGAAGGTGTTCTACCCCCGCCACGATCTCACCGAGGAATACGTGCGGGCCAACGGCATCAACGCCTTTTACGAATCCATCGAGCTACGCAAGGGCTGTTGCTACGTGCGCAAGGTGGAGCCCCTGCAGCGGGCCCTGGCCGGCAAGCAGGCCTGGATCACCGGCATGCGCGCCCAGCAGGCCGCCACCCGGGACGGCCTGGCGGTGCGCCTGTTCGACGAAGCCAACGGCCTGGAGAAGTTCAACCCCCTGGCCGACTGGAGCGAGAAGGAAGTGTGGGCCTATCTGCTGGATAATGGCGTGCCCTACAACAAGCTGCACGACCAGTTCTACCCCAGCATCGGCTGCGCCCCCTGTACCCGCTCCGTCACCCCCGGCGAGGACATCCGCTCCGGCCGCTGGTGGTGGGAAAATCCTGAAACGAAGGAGTGTGGCTTGCACAAGAAGTAAGTTGAAGGATTTCGTCGTAGGCTAACTTTGCAAAAGTTAAGGTGCGCTAGCACCGGCCGAAGACACAATCCCGAGACCAAGGAATGCGGGCTGCACAAGAAGTAGGCCTCGCCTGCAAGCTCCGCCGATCTTAGAAAACGTTGCGACCCGGTACTGAAAAATGACCACTCTGACCAAGCAAACCCTCTCCCACCTCGACTGGCTCGAGGCGGAGGCCATTCACATCATGCGTGAAGTGGCCGGCCAGTGCGCCAACCCGGTGCTGCTCTTCTCCGGCGGCAAGGACTCCATCTGCATGCTGCGCATCGCCGAAAAGGCCTTCCGCCCCGGCCGCTTCCCCTTCCCCCTGATGCACATCGACACCGGCCACAACTACAAGGAAGTGGTGGAATTCCGCGACAAGCGGGCCGCCGAGCTGGGCGAGCGCCTCATCGTGCGCTCCGTGGAAGATTCCATGAAGCGCGGCACCGTGGTGCTGAAGCATGAGGGCGAATCCCGCAACAAGCACCAGTCCGTGACCCTGCTCGAAGCCATCGAGGAATTTGGTTTCGACTGCTGCATCGGCGGCGCCCGCCGGGACGAGGAAAAGGCCCGGGCCAAGGAGCGCATCATGAGCTTCCGCGACGAGTTCGGCCAATGGGACCCGAAGAACCAGCGCCCCGAGCTGTGGAACCTCTACAACGCCCGGGCCCACAAGGGCGAGAACATCCGCGCCTTCCCCATCTCCAACTGGACGGAAATGGACGTCTGGCAGTACATCGAGCGGGAAGGCCTGGAGCTGCCCTCCATCTACTTCGCTCACACCCGCCCGGTGGTGATGCGCCAGGGAGCCATCGTCCCGGTCAATGTGCCCCTGGTTTCCGGCGAGCTGACCAACCTGCCCAAGGCCGGCGAGGAAATCATCGACCTGCAGGTGCGCTTCCGCACCGTGGGCGACATCTCCTGCACCGCCCCGGTGGAATCCGACGCCGACACGGTGGAGAAGATCGTCCTGGAAACCGCCACCACCACCATCACCGAACGGGGCGCCACCCGTCTGGACGACCAGACCAGCGAGGCCTCCATGGAACAGCGTAAGAAGGAAGGGTATTTCTGATGTCCGCCCCCGAAAAAATTGAAAATCATGGTCTGCTGCGCTTCCTCACCTGCGGCAGCGTGGACGACGGCAAGAGCACCCTGATCGGGCGCCTGCTGTTCGACACAAAGACCATCCTGGCCGACACCCTCTCCGCCATCGAGCGCACTTCCCAGAAGCGCGGCATGGAAGCGGTGGACCTCTCCCTGCTCACCGACGGCCTGCAGGCCGAGCGGGAACAGGGCATCACCATCGACGTGGCCTACCGCTACTTCAGCACCGGCACCCGCAAGTACATCATCGCCGATGCCCCGGGCCACGAGCAGTACACCCGCAACATGGTGACCGCCGCCTCCTCCGCCAACCTGGCCATCATTCTGGTGGATGCGCGCAAGGGCGTGCTGACCCAGACCCGGCGCCACTCCTACCTGGCCCACCTGGTAAACATTCCCCACCTCTTGGTCGCTGTGAACAAGATGGATCTGGTCAATTACGACCAGGCCGTGTTCGAGAAGATCAAGGCCGACTACCTGGCCTTCGCCGCCCAGCTGGGCATCGAGGACGTGCGCTTCATCCCCCTCTCTGCCCTCAACGGCGACATGGTGGTGGATCGGGGCGAAGCCCTTTCCTGGTACAAGGGCCCGACCCTGCTGGAAATCCTCGAAGCCGCTCCCGGCGCCCACAGCGAGCAGGCCGAAGCCTTCCGCTTCCCGGTGCAGTTCGTCTGCCGCCCCCAGGACTCCGCCAATCCGGAACTGCACGACTACCGGGGCTTCATGGGCCGGGTCGAATCCGGCGAGCTGGCTGTCGGCGAAGCGGTCACCGTGCTGCCTTCCGGTCGGGAAACCAGGGTCAAGGACATCCAGATCGGCGGCCAGAGCATTCCCGCGGCCGTCTCCGAGCAATCCGTGACCCTGCTGCTGGAAGACGAGATCGACATCTCCCGGGGCGACATGATCGTGCGCAGCGCCGCCCAGCCCCAGGTGGTGAAGCAGATCGACACCACCGTCTGCTGGCTGGCGGAAACGCCCCTGGACCGGGCCCGCACCTACCTGATCCGCCACACCACCCGGGAAGTGAAGGCCAAGGTGGCCAGCATCGATTACCGGGTGGACGTGAACACCCTGGAACAGCAGGCCACGGACAAGCTGCAGATGAACGACATCGCCCGCGTCAGCTTCAAGCTGGCCCAGCCCCTGTTCATCGACCCCTACAGCCAGAACCGGGCTACCGGCGCCTTCATCGTCATCGATGAAAGCACCAACAACACCATCGGCGCGGGGATGATCGGCTGAGTGGGTTAAGGGCTTTTAGCCACAGAGGACACCGAGGGCACCGAGATTCGAGTGCCTGATGTTCCGCAGTGGCAGAGCCCTGAAAGACAAGAGGGACGCCATTCTCCAGAGCATCAAGCTGGAGAATGGCGTCCCTTCAGCTTTCCGGGGCACCTGATTTTTGGCGGCTATGCCTTCTCGAACAGGGCGATGGATTCCACGTGGGAGGTGTGGGGGAACATGTTCACGATGCCGGCGCCACTGAAGCGGTAGCCCTTCTGATGCACCAGGATGGCCGCGTCCCGGGCCAGGGTGGAGGGGTTGCAGGAGACATAGACGATGCGGCCGGGACTATCCTCCCCCAGGGCCTTCACCACTTCCACCGCCCCTTCCCGGGGCGGGTCGATCAGCATCTTGTCGAAATGGCCCAGGGCACCGAGGGACTTGGGCGTGCATTCAAAGAGATTGGCGACGCCGAAGGAAACGTTGGCAGCCAGGCCGTTGGCCGCCGCATTTTCCTCGGCCCGCCGGGTCAGCTCCTTGAGGCCTTCCACCCCCACCACCCGGGCGCCGCTGCGGGCGATGGGCAGGGTGAAGTTGCCCAGGCCGCAGAACAGGTCGGCGATGCGCTCCCCGGGCCGGGGGTCCAGCAGGCGCATGGCGCGGCGGATGAGCATCTGGTTGATGCCCGGATTGACCTGGGTGAATTCGGTGGGGGAAAAACGCATTTCCAGCCCGAACTCCGGCAGCAGGTAGGAGAGGTCAGGACCATCCACGGGATGGAAGCGGTAGGCCGAAGCCGGTCCCTTGGGCTGCAGGAAGAAAACGATGCCGTGCTCGTCGGCAAAGGCCCGCAGCAGCTTCTCGTCGGCCCCGCTGAGGGGCTCCAGGATGCGCAGCACCATCACCGTGCACTTCTCGCCCACGGCGATTTCCACCTGGGGCAGCCGATCCCGGATCGAGAGGCGCACGAAGAGCCGGCGCAGGGGCACCAGCAGGTCGGAAACGTGGGCCGGCAGGATGGGACAGGTATGCAGGTCGGCCACATAGCTGCTGCGCTTCTCGTGGAAGCCCACCAGCATCCCCTTGGATTCCACCATGCGCACGGTCAGCCGGGCTCGGTGGCGATAGCCCCAGGTAGGGCCGTAGATGGGGTTGTAGACCTGCTCCGGCTTGAGCCGGGCCAGATGCCACAGGTTGTTTTCCAGCAGGCGCTGCTTGGCCGCCACCTGGGCGGTGGGCTCCAGGTGCTGCATGCTGCAGCCGCCGCAGGTGCCGAAATGGGGACAGCGGGGAGGAACCCGGGCGCAGGAGGGGCGCAGCACGGCGCTGACCTCCCCCACGGCGTAATTGGGTTTCTCCCGGAACAGGGCGTACTCCACCGTTTCCCCGGGGAGGGCGCCTTCCACGAACACGGTCTTGCCCTCCAGGCGCGTCACGCCCCGGGCGTCGTGGTCCAAGGATTCGATCTTGCCGACAGGCATGGGCCCATCCCCCGAAAAAAGGCGCCATTCTACCAGCGCGCCGGCAAAGGCAAAGCCAGCCGGCGGCGGCGGTTGCGCCGCCCCATGGCGGTTGCTATGGTAGGCACTCCACGGGAGCCCGCCATGCCTGAACGCCTTCTCACCAGCCGCACCGAACTGGATGCGGCCCTGCTCCAGCTGCTACCCCTGGCGCAGCAGTCCATCCGCATCTTCGACGGCGACCTGTCCAGTTTTCCGCTGGAAAGCCCGGAGCGGATCGCCCTGCTGCAGGAGTTCCTGCGCCGCCCCAATACCCGCCTGACCCTGGTGCTGCAGCACCCCGGCCCCAGCCAGACCGGCTGCCCCCGGCTGGTACAGCTGGCGCGCCAGCACGGCCACACCTTCACCTGGCTGCAGGCCCCGGAAAGCCTGGCCAACCTGCAGGACGCCATGGTCCTGATCGATGCCGAGCACGCCCTGCTGCGCTTCCACCGGGAACAGCCCCGGGGCAAATGCATCGAGGCCGATGCCCGGGCCTGCCACCCCTACGCCAAGCGTTTCGAGTCCATCCTGGCCGAAGGGTGCAGCGCGGTCGCCCATACCCCCCTGGGTCTGTGACAATCTGTTACATGCCAGGCGTATAGAAAAGGGCCTTGCAGGCTATACCCGGCTGAATTTACTGCTATAATGCCGCCCTGATTAGCCCCCCCTGGCTGATCAGCCTCAGGATTGTTTGGATCACACACTAATTGATAGGGAATAAACAATGAAGCACTCTCTCCTCGTTGCTGCTCTGGTTGCCCTGGCCGTTTCCGCTTGCGGCAAGAAAGAAGAACCCGTCGTCGCCGCTCCGGCTCCCGCTGCTGAAGCTCCCGCTGCTCCGGCCGCTCCCGCTGCTGCCCCCGCTGAAGCTGCTGCTCCCGCTGCTGACGCTGCCAAGCCCGCTGAAGGCGCTGCTGCTCCCGCCGCTGCTGCCCCCGCTGAAGCTGCTGCCGCTCCCGCCGAGAAGAAGTAATCTCGCTGTTGCGCAGTAGAAAAAAGCCGACCTCCGGGTCGGCTTTTTTATTGCCTGTTTTTCCCCGGGCGAGAAGCAACTCCCCCAGGCCCCATCAGCAGAAGCTGCGCCACCCCACCCCGTTTTCCTGATCCGCCACCCCGATCCACTCCGCTGCACAGCCCAGGGCCCCGCTCAAGGCGGCCACGGCCAGTTCGGGCCGGTTGCACTTCTCGCTCAGATGGGCGGCCACCACATGCTGCAGGGCGGAAGTATCCAAACGGGTCAGCAACTCCGCCGCCACGTCGTTGGCCAGATGGCCATGGCTGCCGCCGATACGGCGCTTGAGGAAGGGTGGGTAGACGGATGCAGCCAGCAGATCCGGATCGTGGTTGCATTCGAGGAACAGGCCGTCGCAGGCCTGCAATACCTCCAGCACGTGGGAGGTCAGGCTGCCGCAATCGGTGAGCACGCCCAGGCGCCGGTTGCCGTCGCCAAAGACATACTGGACGGGCTCCCGAGCGTCGTGGGGTACGGTGAAAGGCAGGATTTCCAGATCGCCGACAGCCAGGGACTGCTGGCTGTCGATACGCCGTAGCTGCCCGTAGGCGGACTCGGACTCCGGCAGCATGGTCGCGGTACCCGGAGTCAGCCACACCGGCAGATTGAACCTGGCAGCCAGGCGCACCACACCGGCCAGATGGTCGGAATGCTCATGGGTGACCAGCACGCCGGCCAGGGTTTCCGGCTCCACCCCCAGGCGCTGCAGCCGGTAAGTGGCTTCCCGCAGGGAGAAGCCGCAGTCCAGCAACACGCGCGTGCCACCGGACTCGACCAACAGACCGTTGCCCCGGCTGCCGCTTCCCAGGGAGGCGAAGCGCATGGCAGGCGGTCGCTTACTTCAACTGCTCGTACAGCAGGCCCAGAATCTTCTTGGCGGTATCGGAACGGTCCACACCGCCTTCGCGGGAAAGCACCTGAACGGTACAACTGCTGCCCTGATCCTTCACCAGGATGCGGTACTGGATCTTGGAATCGGACTTGTCGTCACCCTTCCAGAAGGCCAGCTTGGACATGAAGCTCTTGTCGGCCTTCTTGTCGTCCACTTCCGGGTCCACATAACGGACGAAGAACAGACCCTTGGAGCGATCCCGGTCTTCCACGGTGAAGCCGACCCGATCCAGGGACAGGCCGACACGGCGCCAGGCCCGGTCGAAGCGTTCCTGCAGCTCCAGGGCGCCCTGGCCGTCATCGGCCCGGGTCAGTTTGGCCCGCTCGACCTGACGGTCCTTGGCCGCAGCCACCATGGCCTCGGCCTTCTTCTCTTCCGTGCCGAAACGGACCATCAGGCGGCGCAGCATCTCCGCCTCCAGTTCCGGATCCGCTTCCCGGGGCTGCCAGCGGGTCTGGTCCTTGCCCTCGGAGATATACACCTCATACATGCCGCGATGGCTGATGAAAATATCCACGGTGCCCGGCTCGGCACCCGGTTCGATACGGGTGCGGAACTTGTCGCGCTCGGCGGTGGAATAGAGGGAGTCGAACATCTTGCCCAGGGTGCTGCGGATGATGTCCTCGCCGATCTTGGCGCGGTTTTCAGCCCAGTCGGTTTCCATCACGCCGGCCTCGGGCACTTCCACGTTGACCAGGAAGCCGGTCTCCTGCCAGAAGTCCTTGATCATGGGCCAGACCTGGTCGGGGGTGCCGGCCACCACCAGCCAGCGCTGGGTGCCGGAACGCTCGATGCGGGTCTTGTCCACCTGGGGCAGCACTTCGCTGCTCTTGGCGGAGCCCCGGGCCTGGGGATCCCGCTCGGCCGCATAGGCGGAGAAGGTGGCGCTGCCGCGGCCGCCCGTATCCGGCACCGCATAGCGGTCATCCCGGGTGGGGGAGGTCAGGTCCGGAGGAATCTCCAGGGTCGGGGCCTTGATGGCCGACTTGTAATCAATTTTCTTCGATTCCGGCAGGATGCCGCTGCACCCTGCCAGCAGGAGGGACGCCACCAGGGGCGTGCAAACGATACGCTTCATGGGATTCCGTAACTTAGGCAAGCACGCCGGCCTGGCGCATGGCAGAACGCACCCGCTCATGGCACTCGGGCGAGAGGGTGGTCAGGGGCAGGCGGATGCCGCCGGGGATGAGGCCCAGCTGCTGCACGGCCCACTTCACCGGGATGGGATTGGCTTCGCAGAACAGATGGCGGTGCAGTCCCAGCAGCTTGAAGTGGATTTCCCGGGCCTTGGCCACGTCGCCGGCCAGGGCGGCGGCGCACATCTCGTGCATCAGACGGGGCGCCACGTTGGCGGTGACGGAAATATCGCCCTTGCCGCCCAGCAGGATCAGGGCCACGGCGGAAGCGTCGTCGCCGCTATAGACGGCGAAGTCGGCCGGGGCGCGGGCGATCAGGTCGGCGCCGCGCTCCAGGTTGCCGGTGGCGTCCTTGATGCCCACCACGTTGTCGATCTGGGCCAGGCGCAAGGCGGTGTCGTTGGACATGTCCGCCACGGTGCGGCCGGGCACGTTGTAGAGAATCACCGGGATATCCACCGCTTCGGCGATGGAACGGAAATGCTGGTACAGGCCTTCCTGGGTCGGCTTGTTGTAGTAGGGCACCACGGAGAGGGCCGCATCGGCGCCGACGCTCTTGGCGAAGCGGGTCAGCTCGATGGCCTCGGAAGTGGAATTGGCGCCGGTACCGGCGATCACCGGAATCCGGCCGGCCGCATGCTTGACCGTGGTACGGATCAGCTCGGCATGCTCGTCCACATTGACGGTGGGGGACTCGCCGCTGGTGCCGACGATGACGATGCCATCCGTCCCTTCCCGTACGTGAAAATCGATGAGCTTCTTCAGGCTGTCGTAATCGAGACGGCCATCGTCGGACATGGGGGTGACGATGGCAACAATGGAACCGGTAATCATGGAGGTCACGAATTCGGGAAAAATGATCGCAGGATTCTACCCCGAAGATCAGGGCAGAAGTGTAAAGGAATGTGACCCGGGCCTGAGGCGCCCGGGTCCCGGGCAAGGCTCAGAGATCGGCCAGGGCCCGCAGGTGGGCGCAAACGCTGCGCGCCAGGGAGGAGAGGACGTAACCGCCTTCCAGCATGGAGACGATGCGCCCCTGGCAGTGGCGCTGGGCCACCGTTTTCAGTTGCTGGGTGACCCAGGCGAAGTCGGACTCCACCAGCTTCATGCTGCCCATGTCGTCTTCGTAGTGGGCGTCGAAGCCGGCGGAAATGAACAGCAGCTCGGGCCGGAACTCGTGCAGGCGGGGCAGCCAGATGTCGGAAACGACCATGCGGAAGTCCTCGCCGCCGGTGCCGGCCGGCAGGGGCACGTTGCACATGTTGTCGGCAGTCCCGTCGGCCCCGCTGTAGGGGAAGAAGGGGTGCTGGAACATGCTGACCATGAGCACCCGCGGATCGTCCTTGAAAATGTCTTCGGTGCCGTTGCCGTGGTGCACGTCGAAATCGACGATGGCCACCCGCTTCAGGCCATGGACTTCCAGGGCATGGCGGGCCGCCACGGCGATGTTGTTGACGAAGCAGAAGCCCATGCAGTTTTCCCGCTCGGCGTGGTGGCCGGGGGGGCGGATGGCACAGAAGGCATCGGTGGCCTCGCCCTTCAGCACCAGATCCACGGCCATGACGCCGGCGCCGGCGGAGCGTTGGGCCGCCGTCCAGGTGTGGGGATTCATGGCCGTATCCGGGTCCAGGTGGGCGATGCCGTTTTCCGGGGCCGTGCGCTTGAGCCGCTCCAGGTAGGCCGGCGAGTGGGCGCGCAGCATCTGCTCCAGGGTGGCCAGGGGCGCATCGTAGTAGGAAAAATAGGGATCCAGCCCCTGGGCGATCATCTGGTCGCTGATGGCCGTGAGACGGGCGGGACATTCCGGGTGGTAGGACCCCATGTCATGCAACTGGCAGTCCCGATGGGTAATGAAGGCGGTGGTGGTCACGTAGGTCGTCCGAGCGTTGAGCGGCCCTGGGTGCGCTGTCTCCTGTACGGAGACGTCTCCTCCCGGTCCGGATTTTGGTTATGGATATAATCGTTCGTGCTGCTACCGTTCTCATCTGTGATTATTATCCCAACATCGGGAAGCCACAAGCCATGCCCCTTCCAGCCTCCCAGACCTCTCCGGGCGACGGCATCGCCGCCGTCCTCGATGCCGCCAACCGCGTCATCCTCGGCAAGGACACCCAGGTCCGGCTGGCCCTGGCCTGCCTGCTGGCCCGGGGCCACCTGCTCATCGAGGACCTGCCCGGCGTCGGCAAGACAACCCTGGCCCACACCCTGGCCCGGCTGCTGGGCCTGGACTTCCAGCGCATCCAGTT
The DNA here is from genome assembly GCF_009177135.1 of Azospira sp. I09. NCBI lineage: Bacteria > Pseudomonadati > Pseudomonadota > Betaproteobacteria > Rhodocyclales > Rhodocyclaceae > Azospira > Azospira sp. I09. The sequence continues at coordinate 1,382,759 of NZ_AP021844.1, forward strand.
CACCAGCGACATGCTGCCGGCGGACATCCTGGGCGTATCCATCTTCGACCGGGAACACGCCGACTTCCGCTTCCTCCCCGGGCCCATCTTCACCCAGGTGGTGCTGGCCGACGAAATCAACCGGGCCACGCCGAAGACCCAGAGCGCCCTGCTCGAAGCCATGGAAGAACACCAGGTGACCGCCGAAGGCATCACCCGGCCCCTGCCGGAACCCTTTTTCGTCATCGCCACCCAGAACCCGGCCCACCAGGTCGGCACCTTTCCCCTGCCCGAGTCCCAGCTGGACCGTTTCCTCCTGCGCCTGGAACTGGGCTACCCGGACAGCCGGGCCGAACGGGCCCTGCTCGAATCCGGCGGCCGCCGCAGCCAGGTGGCTGCGCTGGCGCCCTGCCTGACGCCCCCTGCCCTGGCCGGATTGCAGGACGAGGTGGCGCGGGTCCATGCGGCGCCGCCCCTGCTCGACTATGTGCAGGCCCTGGTGGAAGCCAGCCGGCGCGCCCCCGCCTTCCGCCACGGCCTCAGCCCCCGGGCCGCCCTGGCCCTGCTGGCGGTGTCCCGGGCCTGGGCCTACCTGGCCGGACGCCGCCAGGTGCTGCCGGAAGACGTCCAGGCCGTCTGGCCCGCCCTCGCCTGCCACCGCCTGCCCCTGGCCCAGGGCAGCGGCCATGCCAGTCCCGAGGAAGCCCTGGCCCTGCTGCGGGGCGTGGCCCTGCCCTGAACCGGCAGACCATGGACCTGCGCGCCCAGGCCCAGCGCTGGCAACGCTGGCTATTCCGTCTCCAGCCCGAGGGCGGCGCAGTCCGCCTGGAGCGGCGGCGCATCTACATCCTGCCCACCCGCAGCGGCCTCCTCTACGCCCTGGCCCTGGTGGTGATGCTGCTGGGGGCCATCAATTACGACCTGGCCCTGGGCCACGCCCTGGTGTTCCTGCTGGCGGGACTGGGACTGGTGGCCATGGTGCATACCTTCCGCAACCTGCTCGGCCTGGGGCTCCAGGCCGGCGCCGTGGCTCCGGTCTTCGCCGGCGAGCAGGCCCGCCTGACCCTGCACCTGGACCGCCCCGACACCCGGCCGCGACGGGCCCTGGCCCTGGACGCCGGCGCCGGCCCCATCCTGGCGGAACTGGACCTCCCGGACAGCAGCAGCGTCAGCCTGCCCCTGCCGCCCCAGCCCCGGGGCTACCGCCCCCTGCCGCGGCTGACCGTCGCCAGTGTCTACCCCCTGGGCCTCTTCCGCGCCTGGGCCTATTTCCTGCCCGCGGCCCGGCACCTGGTCTATCCCGCCCCCCTGTCCAGCCCCCTGCCCCGGGCCCGCAGCGTCCCCCAGGCCGGCGACAGCCGGGGCGGCAATGGCCAGGAGGACTTCGCCGGGCTGCGTCCGCGCCAGCCGGCCGACCCCCTGCGTCACATCGCCTGGAAGGCGGCAGCCCGGGAGCCGGCGGAACGGCCCCTGCCGGTGAAGCACTTTGCCGGCGGCGGTGCCGAGGAAATCCGCCTCGACTGGCAGGACCTGCCCCCCGGCTGCGACGTGGAACGGGGCCTCTCCCTCCTCACCGGCTGGGTCCTGGCGGCGGAAGCCGAGGGCCTGAGTTACGGCCTGCAGCTGCCCGGAGTGGACATCCCCCGGGGCAGCGGCCCGGCCCACCGCCAGCGCTGCCTGGAAACCCTGGCCCTGTGGTCGCCTGCGGGAACCCGCCAGCCATGAACTGGCGCCTGCCCTGGCGCCGGCAGCGCCGTCCGCTGCTATCGCCCCTGCCCCACAGCGTGCTGCCCTGGCTGCTGCTGTGCGCCCTCGCCACGGCCGGGCCCCACACCCTGCACCAGCCCCTCTGGCTCACTGCCATTGCCGGTCTGGTCCTGGCCTGGCGCGCCTGGCTGTGGCTGCGCCAGCTGCCCCTGCCGCCCCGCTGGCTGCTGTCCCTGGTGTCCCTCGGCAGCCTGGCCGCCATCGTCGTCGAATACCGCACCCTGCTCGGCCGGGATGCGGGTGTCAGCCTGCTGGTGCTGTTCCTGGCCCTCAAGCTGATGGAACTGAGGCAACGCCGGGACGGGGTGGTGGTACTGATGCTGGGCTATTTCCTCCTGCTCACCCACTACTTCCACTCCCAGAGCATTCCCACCGGCCTGTGGATGCTCCTGGCCCTGGTGCTGCTCACGGCAACCCTGCTGCGCCTGCACGGCGACGACCGGGCCCGGCCCCTGGCCAGCCTGCGCTACGCCGGCGTGATGACCCTGCAGGCCCTGCCCTTCATGCTGGTGCTGTACCTGCTCTTTCCGCGCATCTCCGGCCCCCTCTGGGGCCTGCCCCGGGACGCCCATGCGGGGCTCAGCGGCCTCTCGGAGACCATGGCCCCGGGCAGCCTGGCCAATCTCATCCAGAACGGCAGCATCGCCTTCCGCGTCCAGTTCCAGGGCGAGACGCCGCCCCGAGCCCAGCTCTACTGGCGCGGCCCGGTGCTGGACCATTTCGCCGACGGCGTCTGGCGCGCCCGCTTCCTGCCCAACCGCAAGCCCGAGGTGGAAGCCCGGGGACCGGAAGTGGCCTACGTCACCACCCTGGAACCCCACAACCAGCGCTGGCTGCTGGCCCTGGACAGCCCCACCGCCGTCCCCGCCGAAGCCAGCATCGGCCACGACCTGCAGGTGCTGGCGCCAGCGCCCCTGACCAGCCGCAGCCGGCAGGCCTTCCGCTCGGTGCTGGACTACCGCCACAACCGCCAGGAGCAGCCCCTGGTGTTGCAGCGGGCCCTGCAGCTGCCGGCAGAACGCAATCCGCGCACCCGGGAACTGGCGGAACAATGGCGTCGCGCCGATCCCCGCCCGGCCAGCCTGGTGCAGCGGGCCCTGGCCCACTTCCGCCAGGAGCCCTTCTTCTACACCCTGCGGGCGCCCCTGCTGGGACGGGACGGGGTGGACGAATTCCTCTTCGCCACCCGCCGCGGCTTCTGCGAACACTACGCCTCGGCCTTCGTCGTCCTGATGCGGGCCGCCGGCGTGCCGGCCCGGGTGGTGACCGGCTACCAGGGCGGCGACATCAACCCGGTGGACGGCTACCTGACGGTGCGCCAGTCCGACGCCCACGCCTGGGCCGAAGTCTGGCTGGAAGACCAGGGCTGGCGGCGGGTGGACCCCACCGCGGCCATTTCCGCGGCGCGCATCGAGGCCGGCATCGCCGCCGCCCTGCCCGACGACGAAGCCCTGCCCCTGCTGGCCCGGGTGGACCTGGACTGGCTGGTGCGCCTGCGTCACCGCTGGGAAGCGGCCAACAACGCCTGGAACCAGTGGGTCCTCGGCTACACCCCGGAACGCCAGCGCCAGCTGCTCTCCCGCCTCGGCCTGCAGCAGCCGGACTGGCGCAATATGAGCGCCGCCCTGGCCGCCGCCTGCGGCCTGCTTCTGCTTCTGCTGACCCTGTGGAGCCTGGGCCGGCGCCCCCGCCTGGCCCCGGAGGAACGCCTGTGGCAGCGCTTCTGCCGCCGCAGCGCCCGCCTCGCCCCGGACCTGGCGCGGGCCCCGTGGGAAGGCCCCCTGGCCTACGGCCGCCGGCTGGGAGAGCGCCTGCCCACCCTGGCGCCCCAGGCCGAAGCCATTGCGGGGCTTTACGCCACCCTGCGCTATGGGCCACCATTGGCGCCCCGTGACCGACAACAACTGCTAGAACGGCTAGCCGCCTGCATCCGCGAGCTGCCATCCCGGAGACCCTCTTGAAACATGCCTTGCGGCGTAGTGCCGCCCGAATCGCCCTATTCATCCCGCTCCTGGCCGCCCCCGCTTTCGCCGCCGGCGCCCGCCCCCAGGAAACCTTCGCCAACGACGAGCAGGCCGCCGCCTTCGCCGCCGACATGGCCCAGCGCCACGGCTTCAGCGAGGCGGAACTGAAATCCCTGTTCGCCGCCACCGGCCCCAACGCCTCCGTGCTCAGCGCCATCCAGCCCGCCGCCAGCGCCGAGCGCCGCTCCTGGCAACGCTACCGGGAACGTTTCGTGAACGACCGCCGCAGCCAGCAGGGCCTTCTTTTCTGGCAGCGCCACGCCGCCACCATCGCCAAGGCCAGCGCCGTCTATGGCGTACCGGAGGAAATCATCGTCGCCATCATCGGCGTCGAAACCGAATATGGCCGCAACACCGGCCGCTATTCCGTGCTGCAGGCCCTGGCCACCCTGGCTTTCCGCTATCCGCCCCGGGCCGAGTTCTTCCGCGGCGAGCTGGAAAACTTCCTCCTGCTGGCCCGGGAAAACCGCCAGTCGCCCCTGGAGATCAAGGGCTCCTACGCCGGCGCCATCGGCATTCCCCAGTTCATGCCCAGCAGCCAGCGCCGCTTCGCCGTGGATTTCGACGGCGACGGCCAGATAGACCTGCGCAACAGCCCGGAGGACGCCATCGGCAGCGTCGCCAACTTCCTCGCCCAGCACGGCTGGCAGACCGACGCCCCGGTGGCCCATGCCCTGCCCCTGGGCACGGAGCCCCCGGCGGAACTGACCCAGACCGACCTCACCCTGCGGCAAAGCGCCAGCGCCCTGCGCCGGGCCGGCCTGACCGTCCCGGGACCGGACGGGGCCCGCTATGCCATGGTGGATCTGGTGACGCCGGATGCGCCGACGGAATATTGGCTGGGGGAACAGAATTTCTGGGTGATCAGCCGCTACAACCGCTCCAGCTTCTACGCCATGGCGGTGTTCCAGCTGGGAGAGAAACTGCGGGAAGAAAAACAGGCCCTGCTGGCGGCCGGCCAGTAGGCAGGCCCGGGGCCACTGAGGGTCGGGCTGGGAGGCAGGAGGGGCGGGCCTGCTAGAGGATGCTGTCCCGGTCCACGCCGCCGCGCTTGATGATGCGTCGCAGCTGGCTCAGGGCCTCGCCCTGGATCTGCCGCACCCGTTCCCGGGTCAGGCCCAGGTCGGCGGCGATGGCTTCCAGGGTGGCGATCTCCGCCCCCTTCAGGCCGTAACGGCGCTCCACCACCTGGCGCTGCTTTTCCGGCAGCTGTTCCACCCACTGCAGCACCAAGTCGTTGAGTTCGTTTTCCTGCAGCACCCCCACCGGGTCGGCCCCGGCGGAATCGTCGGCCACTGAGTCCCCCACCGTGTGGTTGGGATCGATGTCCAGGGGCGTATCGAGGGAGGCCACGTGCTCGTTGAGATGGAGGATGTGGCGGATGTCATCCACCGGCTTGCCCAGCAGATGGGCCACTTCCTCCACCCGGGTCTCCCGGGACGGCGTCAGGCCGCGGGCCCCGTCCAGATGACGCATGGCCCGCAGCACCACGTTGATTTCCTTGACCACGTGCACCGGCAGACGAATGGTGCGTGACTGGTTCATGATGGCCCGCTCGATGCTCTGGCGGATCCACCAGGTGGCGTAGGTGGAAAAGCGGAAGCCCCGCTCCGGATCGAATTTCTCCAGGGCATGGATGAGGCCCAGGTTGCCCTCTTCCACCAGATCGAGCAGGGGAATGCCCCGGTTCAGGTAGTGCTTGGCGATATTCACCACCAGGCGCAGGTTGTGCTCGATCATCTTCTGCCGGGCGGCGAATTCCCCGGCCTTGGCCCGGCGGGACCATTCCAGCTCCTCCGCCGGCGTCAGCAGGGGCTTGGCACCGATCTCGTTGAGATAGAGCTGGGTGACGTCGTTGAGCAGTTCATAGGCTGGCGGCGCCCCGTCGTCGCCCTCTGCCGCCGTCGCAGCGGCAGCCAGGGACTCGTCCTGGGCCTCGTCCGCGGCGAACGCCTCCTCCGCATCCCCGTCGGGAAAATCAGCGGCGTCGGCGTCGTCGCGCACGGCAGACCTGTCAGCGCTTGGGCAGGTACTGGGTGGGATCCACCGGCTTGCCCTGCCGACGGATTTCGAAGTGCAGCTTCACCTGGTCCGTGTCCGAATTGCCCATCTCGGCGATCTTCTGCCCCCGGGTGACGGACTGCCCTTCCTTGACCAGGATGTTGTTGTTGTGGGCATAGGCGGAGAGGAAGATGGCGTCATGCTTGATGATCACCAGCTTGCCGTAGCCCCGCAGGCCGCTGCCGCTGTACACCACCTTGCCGTCGGCCGCCGCCAGCACCGGTTCGCCCAGCTTGCCGGCGATGTCCACGCCTTTGTTGGTGGCCTCGTTGAAGCCTGCAATGGACTTGCCGCCGGCGGGCCAGGCCCAGGTCACATCGGCAGCAGCGGGGGCCGCCGCAGCTGCCGGCGCCTCGCTGCGGACGGGTTCTGCCGGCTTGGCGGCAGTGCCCTGGACATTGTTCTGGTTCTGGGCCTTGGCCCAGGCCTGGTCGGAATAAGCTTCCTTGCCGGCCTTGGGCTCCCGCTTGAGCGTGTCGCTGGCCGCAGCCGGTGCCGGGCCGCCGTCCAGGGAACGGCTTTCCACCACGCCGCCACCGATGGGCTTGGCCACCGCCGTGCCGGCAGCACCACCGTCGGGCGGCGTCACGCGCAGCTGCTGCCCCACCAGGATGCGGTTGGGATTTTCCAGGTTGTTCCAGGCGGCCACGTCCTTGTAGTCCTGGCCGTTATCCAGGGCGATGCTGTAGAGGGTGTCGCCCTTCTTGACCGTGTAGAAGTCCTTGGAGGCGGCAGCCGGCTTGCTCGGCACCCCGCGCTCGACCACCGGCGCCGGCGCATGGCTGGCACAACCGGCCAGGAACAGCAGGGCCGCAATGCCGCTTAGGGTGGCGGCACGGAAGATAAAACCTGGCGTTTTCATTCGACTCCTGACAGCAGCGGCACGAAACGCACCGCGTCAAGCTTGGTCTCAAGGAACCCCTGGGGCGTGCGTTCGATCAGGTGCAGGGCTTGCTCGCCGGCCCCCACGGGCAGGACCATTCTGCCACCAACCGCCAACTGCTGCAAAAGCGCGGGCGGCACCCGGTTGGCTGCGGCGGCGACGATGATGGTGTGATAGGGGGCCGCTTCGGGCAGCCCCAGTTGGCCGTCGGCATACTTGAGGCGCACGTTGAACTGCTGCATCTGCCGCAGGTTCTGCTTGGCCCGTTCGATCAGGGGCTCGATCCGTTCCACGGCATAGACGTCGGGCGCCAGCTGGGCCAGCACCGCTGCCTGGTAGCCGCAACCGGCGCCGATCTCCAGGGTCTTGCCGAGACCGCCGGGCAGACTCTGTTCACGCCCGGCCCGCAACAGCTCGATCATGCGGGCCACGATATAGGGCTGGGAAATGGTCTGGGAATGCCCCAGAGGCAGGGCCGTGTCCTCATAGGCCCGGTGGGCCATGGCCTCTTCGACGAAGATGTGGCGGGGCACGGCAGCCATGGCGGCGAGCACCGTCTCGTCCACGATGCCCTTGTCCCGCAGACGCTCCACCATGCGCATGCGGGTGCGCAGGGAGGTCATGCCGATACCGGAAACGCCCGTTGCCATCAGCGCAACCAGTTCCGCAGCTCGGGCAGCTGCTGATTGTGGGTCAGGTCGATCTGCAACGGCGTGACAGAGGCCCAGCCCTGGGCCACGGCATGGAAATCGGTGCCTTCGCCGGCATCCTGGGCGGCACCCGCAGCACCAACCCAGTAAACCGTTTCATTGCGCGGCGTGCGCGCCTTGACCACCGGCTCGGCCTTGTGGCGCTTGCCCAGCCGGGTCACGGCCACGCCCTTCAGTTCGGCGTAGGGCACATCCGGCACATTGACGTTGAGCAGGGCCGGCTGGCCAAGGGGCGCCTGCTGGAAGCGCAGCACCAGATCCCGGGCCACCCGGGCTGCCGTCTCGAACTGGCTCGCTTCCTTGCCCACCAAGGAAACGGCAATGGCCGGCACGCCCAGCAGATGGCCCTCCGTCGCTGCCGCCACGGTGCCGGAATAAACGGTGTCGTCCCCCATGTTGGCCCCATGGTTGATACCCGAGACCACCATGTCCGGCAGTTCGTCCAGCATGCCGGTGACGGCGAGATGGACGCAATCCGTCGGCGTGCCATTGACGAAATAAAAGCCGTTGGGGGCTCGCCGCAGGGACAGGGGCCGGTCCAGGGTCAGGGAATTGCTCGCCCCGCTCCGGTCCCTTTCGGGGGCGACCACGGTGATGTCGGCGATATCGGCCAGGGTACGGGCCAGCACTTCAATGCCGGTGGCGAAATAACCGTCGTCGTTACTGAGGAGAATGCGCATGGAACGGAACAGGGCTTTTTATTGTTGGCAGAAAGAAACTACCGGACCGGAGCTGATCAGACAGCCAATTCCTCGATCTTGCGCCCGCCGTTCAGCCATTCCTGCACCCACTGGGGTTTGCGGCCGCGACCGGTCCAGGCCAGGTCGGCATTCTGGGGATGGCGGTATTTCACCTGAACGCTGCGGCCGGACTTGGCCTTGCCCTTTTCGCCGCCCTTGAGCAGCTGATCCAGGGAAAAGCCCCGGGATTCGGCGATCAGTTTCAATTCATTCAGGACTTTTTCCTTTTCCTGAACCTCGCGCTTTTTGATTTCCAGGGGAATTTGCTGTTGCAGAAGCTTCAGTTCGGCCAGGGACAGGGAAGAAATATCCATGTTTATTTCCTTTACGGAATAAGGGAATCGATTCGATGGCGACAATGCGGACAGCTCATTGTCGGGCAACCGATTTTATATGGATTATTTTCCCTGCCGCAATCGACAACAGGAATAATTCTCCGCTGAAATCGGAAAAATGGAGAAACAAGGAGAAAAAGGAAAGCTGGAAATGAAAAAACCGGCCTGGGGCCGGTTTTTTCGGAACTACTGGTCGGGGCGGCGGGATTCGAACTCGCGACCCCTTGCACCCCATGCAAGTGCGCTACCAGGCTGCGCTACGCCCCGACTCGAGAAACGAAACTATACAGAAACGAATTAAATTTGTAAATAGCTTTCAAACACGAAGTAATTCAATAATCCCCAAAAGCTCCTGACGCAAGGCCTGGGCAGCGGGAACGGTGCTCTCCACGGATTCCGTGGCGCCATGCCCCTCTTCCAGGCGATTACGCGCACCGCTAATGGTAAAACCCTGATTATAAAGAAGTTCTCGGATACGGCGCACCAGCAGCACTTCGTGATGCTGGTAATAGCGGCGGTTGCCCCGGCGTTTCACCGGCCGCAGCTGGGTGAACTCCTGCTCCCAGTAACGCAGCACGTGGGGTTTGACGCCGCAAAGCTCGCTCACTTCACCGATGGTGAAGTAACGCTTGGCAGGGATGGGCGGCAACTCTTCCTTGCCGCTTTCCTTAGGACTGCTTTCCATCGTAGGACTGCTCCACCTCGGCCTTCAGCTTCTGGCTGGCATGGAAGGTAACGACGCGGCGGGCGGTGATCGGAATCTCCTCGCCGGTCTTGGGGTTGCGCCCGGGACGCTGGGGCTTGTCGCGCAACTGAAAATTACCGAAGCCGGAAAGCTTGACGCCTTCGCCCCGTTCCAGTGCATTGCGGATTTCCTCAAAAAAGGCTTCCACCATGTCCTTGGCTTCGCGCTTGTTGAGTCCGACCTTTTCGAAAAGCAGGTCGGCAAGTTCTGCTTTGGTGAGAGTCATTGTTTTCCCTGATCAGACACGGAGTTTGGCGGCAAATTGATGCTCCAGGAGGGCCACCAGCTGCTGCAGGGCAACATCCACTTCCGCATCTTGCAAAGTTTTTTGAGTATCTTGCATAACTATGCGGAATGCAAGGCTTTTCTTCCCTTCATCGACCCCCTTGCCGGTGTAGACATCGAACAGCTGGATGTCCTGAACCAGGGGCGGCCGTTGGGCTTTCAGGCCGTCCAGCAGGGACTGCAGGGCCATGCCCTTGTCCACCACCACCGCCAGGTCCCGCACCACGGCGGGGAAGCGGGAAAGCTCGGCATACTGGGGCAGACGTCCGGCCAGCAGGGGCTCCAGATCCAGTTCGAAGACCACCGGCGGCGACGGCAGGTCGTACTTCTGCACCCACTCGGGATGCAGTTCGCCAACCACCCCGATTTCCTTGCCATCCAGGAGCAGGCGGGCAGCACGGCCGGGATGCAGGGCCGGATGGGTAGCCTTCTCGAAACGCGCGGCAAAGGGCTGCAGCAGCGCCTCCAGGTCACCCTTGACGTCGAAGAAGTCCACCTTGCGGGCGGCGCTGCCCCATTGTTCGGGCAGGGCATCGCCGGCGGCCAGGCCGGCCAGCTTCCAGGGTTGACGGTAGCCGGCCACGGGCTGGGCGGCGGCATCCTTGTGGAAGCTGCGACCGGTTTCGAAAATCCGTACCCGGCTCTGCTTGCGCTTCAGGTTGTTGGCCAGGGTGGCCACCAGACCACCGATCAGGGTGGAACGCATGACCCCCATCTGGCTGGCAATGGGATTGGCCAGGCGGATGGGATCGGCGTTGCCGCCGAAATCCTTTTCCCAACCTTCTTCGACGAAAGCGAAATTGACCACTTCCTGGTAACCGGCATCGGCCAGGACCTGGCGCAGGCGCTGGATCTGCCGCTTGCCTTCCGGCATGGGCAGCATGGCGGCCCGGGCCACCGGCGGCGGTGCCGGAATCTCGTCGTAGCCGTGAACCCGCACCACTTCCTCGATCAGATCTTCCTCGATCTCGATGTCGAAACGGAAGCTGGGAGGCGTCACCACGAAGTCGCCACCTTCCTGGACGAAGGGCAGACCCAGACGACCCAGCAGGGAGGCAATGGCCTCGGCACTGAAAGGCACACCCAGCACCTTGTTCACCCGGGCCGTGCGCAGACGCACCGGCTGACGCTGGGGCAGTGCGGCCACCGCTTCCGTCACGGGACCGGCCTGGCCACCACAAATATCGAGGATCAGGCGGGTAGCCCGCTCCAGGGCACGGACGGCACCGGCGAAATCGACGCCCCGCTCGAAGCGGTGGGAGGCATCGCTGGAGAAGCCGTAACGGCGGGCCTTCCCGGCAATGGCAAAAGGAGTGAAAAAGGCCGACTCCAGGAACAGGTCGGTGGTTTCCAGGGTGACGCCGCTCTCTTCGCCACCCATGATGCCGGCCAGAGCCAGGGGCTTGGCATCGTCGGCAATCACCAGCACGTCGGCGTCGATATCGATGGTCTGCTCGTTGAGCAGCAACAGCTTTTCCCCGGCCTTGGGCAGGCGGGCGTGGATGGCCCCCTGGAGCTTGGCGTCGTCGAAGGCATGGAGGGGCTGCCCCAGTTCCAGCATGACGTAGTTGGTGACATCCACCACGGCGGAGATGGAACGGATGCCGCTGCGCTCCAGGCGCTTCTGCATCCACTCAGGCGTGGGCGCCTTGGCATTGATGCCGCGCACCACCCGGCCGGCGTAACGGGGGCAAGCCTCCGGAGCGTCCAGCACCACTTCCCGGCGGGCATCGCAAGCAGGCACCACGGGCTCCACCACCGGATAGACAGCCGCCACGCCGGTCAGGGCCGACACTTCGCGGGCCACACCGGTGAGGGAGAGGCAATCGGCCCGGTTGGGCGTGAGCTTCAGGGTGAACAGGGTGTCGTCCAGGTCCAGGTAGCGGCGGATGCTTTCCCCAACGGGGGCATCGGCCGGCAGCACCAGGAGACCGGAAGCATCTTCGGCAATGCCCAGTTCCCGGGCGGAACACAACATGCCGGAAGACTCGACGCCGCGCACCTTGGCCACCTTGATCTTGAAGTCGCCGGGCAGCACGGCACCGGGCAGGGCACAGGGCACCTTGAGCCCGGCTGCCACATTGGGGGCGCCGCAGACGATCTGCACCGGACCGTTACCGGTATCCACCTGGCAGACGTTGAGGCGGTCGGCATCAGGGTGCTTCACCACTTCCAGGACATGGGCCACCACCACCTGGGTGAAGGCGGGCGCAACGGGGTCCTGCTCTTCCACTTCCAGGCCCGCCATGGTCAGCAGATGGGCCAGAGCGTCGGTGGACAGATCAGGATTGACGAAGGTACGGAGCCAGGATTCGGAGAATTTCACGATCAATCCTTAGACAAATTGCTTCAGGAAGCGCAGGTCGCCGTCGAAGAACAGGCGCAGGTCATTGACCCCGTAGCGCAGCATGGTGAGACGGTCCGGACCGAAGCCGAAGGCAAAGCCGGTGTACTTTTCCGGATCGATGCCGGCATGGCGCAGCACATTGGGGTGCACCATGCCGCAGCCGGCGATCTCCAGCCAGCGCCCTTCCAGGGCGCCGCTCATGAAGGCCACGTCGATCTCGGCAGAAGGCTCGGTAAAGGGGAAAAAGGAAGGACGGAAGCGCACCTTCAGGTCGTCGCTCTCGAAGAAGCGGCGCAGAAAATCGGCAACCACGCCCTTGAGGTCGGCGAAGGAAACGTTCTCGCCGATCCACAGGCCTTCGACCTGGTGGAACATGGGGGAGTGGGTAGCATCGGAGTCGACGCGATAGACCCGACCCGGCGCAATGATGCGAATCTCGGGCATGGTCTCGAGGTGGCCGTACTTGGCCACGTGGGCCTGCATGTAGCGGGCCTGGATGGGACTGGTGTGGGTGCGCAGCAGCACCCCCTCGGCAACGCCGCCCTGCTCGTCCTGCAGATAGAACGTATCGTGCATGGAGCGGGCCGGATGGTTTTCCGGCGTGTTGAGGGCGGTGAAGTTGTGGAAGTCGGTTTCGATCTCGGGACCGTCGGCCACTTCAAAGCCGATGGAGCGGAACAGGGCCTCGATGCGCTCCAGGGTACGGGTGACGGGATGCAGGCCACCCCGGGTTTCACCCCGGCCGGGCAGGGTCACGTCCAGGGATTCCTCGGCCAGACGGGCCTCCAGGGCCGCGCGGCGGATGGCTTCGCGGCGGGCGTTGAGGGCACCCTCAACCTGTTCCTTGGCCTGGTTGATGGTGGCACCGGCCGCCTTGCGCTCTTCCGGAGCCAGTTTGCCCAGCCCCTTCAGCAATTCGGTGATCTGACCACTCTTGCCCAGATAACGGGCCTTGATCTGTTCCAGGGCATCCGGGTCCTGGGTGGCAGCAAAAGCCGCAAGGGCTTCGCTGACGATCTGTTCGAGATTCTGCATGGGCTCGCGTCGTTCGAATTCTGTTATCGCCCCGGATTTAGGGTGCCCGGGCGAAAAAGACACCAGAGATGCCGATACTGCCGGCACCAAGAAAAAAAGGAGGCAGAAGCCTCCTTTTTTCCGCTTGCTTAACGCTTAGGCGCCGAGGCTCGCCTTGGCCTGGTTTGCCAGAGCGGCAAACGCAGCCTTGTCGAACACGGCCAGGTCGGCGAGAACCTTGCGGTCCACTTCGATCTGGGCCTTCTTTAGGCCATTCATGAAGGTGCTGTACTTCAGGCCGACTTCACGGGCTGCCGCATTGATACGGGCAATCCACAGGGCACGGAACTGACGCTTGCGCTGACGACGGTCGCGGTAGGCGTACTGACCAGCCTTCATCACCGCCTGCTTGGCGATGCGATATACGTTCTTGCGACGGCCGCGGTAACCCTTGGCCTGAACCAGAATCTTCTTGTGACGGGCGCGAGCCGTTACACCACGCTTAACTCGGGGCATCTTTAATCTCCTTGATTAGGCGTAGGGCAACATGGCACGGATGGAGGCCTTGTCACTGTCGTGAATGGCTTCGGTACCGCGCAGTTGGCGCTTGTTCTTGGTGGTCTTGGAGGTCAGGATGTGACGCTTGAACGCCTGACCGCGCTTGATGCTGCCGCCAGCGCGGATTTTGAACCGCTTGGCGGCACCGCTCTTGCTCTTCATCTTGGGCATTGAATGCTCCTTGGTTTTAACATGATCCCAGGTGGCTTCCGACGGAAACGCTTGACTACCCGGCACCACTTATATCGCCCCCGAACGAGTCCGGAGGCGGGTACTGCAATTACACCTTCTTCTTCGGCGCCAGCATCATCACCATCTGGCGACCTTCCATCTTCGGCATCTGCTCGACCTGTGCCAGCTCGAGCAAATCGGCCTTGATGCGTTCCAGCTGACGCATACCGATTTCCTGGTGGGCCATTTCACGGCCGCGGAAGCGCAGGGTCACCTTGACCTTGTCTTCGTCTTCCAGGAAGCGGGTCATGTTCCGCAGCTTGATCTGGTAGTCGTTTTCGTCGGTACCGGGACGGAGCTTGATCTCCTTCACCTGTACCTGCTTCTGTTTCAGCTTGGCCTCATGCTGCTTCTTGGCCTCGTGGTACTTGAACTTGCCGTAATCCATCACCCGGCATACCGGCGGCTTGGCCAGGGGAGCGATCTCCACCAGATCCACACCGGCCTCTTCGGCCATTTGCAGCGCCGCACGGATGGTTACGACACCAATCTGCTCGCCTTCTTCCCCGATAAGCCGGACTTCCGGCACCGTGATTTCTTCGTTGACGCGATGCGCCTTTTGCAGTGCGGCGATGGTTCAATCTCCACGAAAACAGGCCGCCCCATTCGGGGACGGACAAAAACTAAGCCGTGCTCTTACGCGCGGCGACTTCTTCCAGAAGCCGCTCGATCAGGCTTGCCACGGGCATCTGCCCCAGGTCCTGACCACCGCGGGTACGCACGGCCACCAAGCCGGCTTCCTTTTCCTTGTCGCCGATGACGAGCTGATAAGGCAACCGGTTCAAGCTATGTTCGCGTATTTTATAGGTAATTTTTTCATTGCGCAAATCCGCTTCGGCACGCAAACCTGCCTGACGCAGGGTTTTCACCACTTCGGCGGAAAAATCGGCCTGTTTTTCCGAAATATTCAGCACCACGGCCTGTACCGGCGCCAGCCACAGGGGCAAGGCACCCGCATAGTTTTCCACCAGGATGCCGATGAAACGCTCCAGGGAACCGAGGATGGCCCGATGCAGCATCACCGGCACATGGCGGGCGTTGTCCTCGCCCACATACTCGGCGCCCAGGCGACCCGGCATGGAGAAATCTACCTGCATGGTGCCGCACTGCCAGGAACGCCCGATGGCATCCTTGATGTGGAACTCGATCTTGGGGCCATAGAAGGCACCCTCGCCGGGCAATTCATCCCATTCCAGGCCGGAAGCCTTGAGGCCGGCCCGCAGGGCATTCTCCGCCTTGTCCCAGATGTCGTCGGAACCGACACGGCTTTCGGGGCGCAGGGCCAGCTTCACCGCCACCTGATCGAAACCGAAGTCGGCATAGACCTTCTTCACCAGAGCGTTGAAAGCCGTCACTTCCGCTTCGATCTGGTCTTCGGTACAGAAGATGTGACCGTCGTCCTGGACGAAGCCGCGCACGCGCATCAGGCCGTGCAGGGCGCCGGAGGCCTCGTTACGATGACAGGAGCCGAACTCGCCATAGCGCAGGGGCAGGTCGCGGTAGGAGCGCAGATCGGAATTGAACACCTGCACGTGCCCCGGGCAATTCATCGGCTTGATGGCGTAATCCCGCTTCTCCGACTCCGTGGTGAACATGTTGTTCTTGTAGTGCTCCCAGTGACCGGACTTCTCCCACATGCTGCGGTCGAGAATCTGGGGGCAGCGGATTTCCTGGTAGCCGTTGTCGCGATAGACCTGGCGCATGTACTGCTCGATTTCCTGCCAGATGGCCCAGCCCTTGGGGTGCCAGAAAACCATGCCCGGCGCCTCGTCCTGCATATGGAACAGATCCAGATGCTTGCCGATGCGGCGGTGATCCCGCTTCTCGGCCTCTTCCAGCATGTGCAGGTAGGCTTCCTGGTCTTCCTTCTTGGCCCAGGCGGTGCCGTAGATGCGCTGCAGCATCTCGTTCTTGGAATCGCCGCGCCAGTAGGCACCGGCCACCTTCATCAGCTTGAAAACCTTGAGCTTGCCGGTGGAGGGGACGTGGGGGCCGCGACAAAGGTCCACAAATTCGCCTTCCCGGTACAGGGAAACATCCTGGTCGGCCGGGATGGCAGCGATCAGCTCGGCCTTGTACTTCTCACCCTGCTCCAGGAAAAACTTGACCGCATCGTCCCTGGCCCAGACTTCGCGGCTTACCGGAATGTCGCGCTTGGCCAGCTCGGCCATTTTCTTCTCGATGGCCAGCAGGTCTTCAGGGGTAAAGGGGCGCTTGTAGGCGAAGTCGTAGTAGAAGCCGTTGTCGATGACCGGACCGATGGTCACCTGGGCTTCGGGAAACAGCTCCTTCACCGCATAGGCCAGCAGGTGGGCCGTGGAGTGGCGGATGATCTCCAGGCCGTCCGCATCCTTGTCGGTGACGATGGCCAGCTGGGTATCACGCTCCATCAGGTGGGACGTATCCACCAGCTTGCCGTCCACCTTGCCGGCCAGGGCGGCACGGGCGAGGCCGGCACCGATGGAGGCAGCAACCTCGGCAACGGTCACCGGAGCATCGAAGGAGCGGATGGAACCGTCGGGCAGCGTGATATTGGGCATGATTTCTCCAGCCACATTAAATTCTGGACAAAAAAAAAGTGCGGACGGATCCGCACTTTTTTTCGACATAGGAACGAAGGCGAACCGCTTAGGCTTTCTGAACCAGGATAGTGCAAGTTCGGAAATTCACGGTACAGCTCCGTTCAAGGTGTTGGTAGGCGCGATTGGATTCGAACCAACGACCCCCACCATGTCAAGGTGGTGCTCTAACCAACTGAGCTACGCGCCTGCAAAGAAGGCCGAATTATAACGATCCCAGAGAATCGCGCAAGGGGCTGAGGAGACTTTTTTCGCTTCGCCCCACAAAAAAAATCAGCACAACCGTCCGGGCGAACATTTGGCCAGGGCCGGCGCCACTGCGGTGACGGGGCGCGACTCCTGGATCCAGGCGCGGATGCCCTGGCGCACGTTGTAGATCTTGCTGTAGCCGGCCTGCTGTTCGAGGAAGTCGCTGACGGCCCGGGTGCGGTTGCCGCTGCGGCAGATGAGGATCACCGGCTGCTCCGGACCTGCCACCGTCTTCAGCTGCTCCAGCCAGGCCGCCGGATTGGCGCGGCCGTTGGCATCGAAGAAGGTGAGCAGGCGGCTGCCGGGAATGACGCCGGTTTCCCGCCATTCGGGCTCGGTACGGATATCCACCAGGACCACGCCACTGGCCACCAGCCGGGCCACTTCGGCGCTGTCCACATTCACCACCTCGGCCCTGGCCGCGAACGCCGCCAGCAGAGCCAGGAGGAAGAGGAAGGTGTGCTTCACGCCGCTACCTCCGGCCAGGCGGCCAGGAATTCCTGCCAGTGGGGCTTGTCCAGCTTGGCCAGTTCGGCCTTGATGAAGGCCAGTTCGGCCAGATGCTCCTCCCGGCTGACCTCGCCCCGCATCAGGCGGAAGCGGGTGGACACCAGGTAGGTATTGACCACATCGGTCTCGCAGTAATCGCGGATCTCGTCGGCCTTGCCCTCCTGCCAGGCCTGCCACACCTTGCCGCCGTCCATGCCCAGCTTGCCGGGGAAGCCCATGAGCTTGGCCAGGTCGTCCAGGGGAGCGCTGGCCCGGGGCTGATACATGGCCAGCAGGTCCATCAGGTCCAGGTGGCGGGTGTGGTAGCGGCTGATGTAGTTGTTCCACTTGAAGTCCCGGGAATCCGCATAGTCGCCGTCGCCCAGGTCCCAGTAGCGGGGAGCCACGACGCCGTGGATCAGGCCCCGGTAGTGCAGCACCGGCAGGTCGAAGCCGCCGCCGTTCCAGGAAACAATCTGGGGCGTGAATTTCTCGATGCCGTCGAAGAAGCGCTGGATGATCTCCCCTTCGCCAATCTCGGGAGCCGCCAGGGACCACACCTTGAAGGCATCCCGGGCCCGCAGGGCGCAGGAGATGGTCACCACCCGCTGCAGGTGCAGGGGCAGGAAGTCGCTGCCGTTCTGGGCCCGGCGCTGCTGGAAGGCCAGTTCGGCCACCTCGTCGTCGGAGAGGTCGGCGGGAAGGTCGTGCAGGCGGCGCAGCCCGGGTACATCCGGGATGGTTTCAATATCGAAAACGAGGACGGGAACCATGGGACTCAGGCGGGGAAAACGCCGGTGGACAGATAACGGTCGCCCCGGTCGCAAACGATGGTGACGATGGTGGCGTTCTCCAGCTCCCGGGCCAGGCGCAGGGCCACGGCCAGGGCGCCGCCGGAGGAGATGCCGGCGAACAGGCCCTCTTCCCGGGCCAGGCGCCGGGTCATGTCCTCGGCCTCGGCCTGGGACACGTATTCGAGGCGGTCCACCCGGCTGCGCTCGTAGATTTTCGGCAGATAGGCTTCGGGCCATTTGCGGATGCCGGGAATCTGGCTGCCCTCTTCCGGCTGGCAGCCGACGATCTGGATGCGCGGATTCTTTTTCTTGAGAAACTGGGAAGTACCGATGATGGTGCCGGTGGTGCCCATGCTGGAAACGAAATGGGTCACCTGGCCCTTGGTGTCGCGCCAGATTTCCGGCCCGGTGCCCTCGAAGTGGGCCAGGGGGTTATCCGGATTGGCGAACTGGTCGAGGATGATGCCCTTGCCTTCGTCGCGCATTTTCTCGGCCACGTCCCGGGCCAGTTCCATGCCGCCATCCCGGGGCGTCAGGATCAGTTCGGCGCCGTAGGCACGCATGGTCTGGCGCCGCTCCAGGCTCTGGTTTTCCGGCATGACCAGGATCATGCGGTAACCGCGCATGGCGGCGGCCATGGCCAGGGCGATGCCGGTGTTGCCGGAGGTGGCTTCGATCAGGGTATCGCCGGGCCGGATTTCGCCCCGCTGCTCGGCGTGGGAAATCATGGAGAGGGCCGGGCGATCCTTCACCGAACCGGCCGGATTGTTGCCTTCCAGCTTGGCCAGGATGACGTTGCCGCGCTGGGCGACAACATCGCCGGGCAGGCGCTTCAACTGCACCAGGGGCGTGTTGCCGACGAAATCTTCCAGAGTCTTGTACATGGCTCAGCGTCCGTTGAGGAATTGCACGTAGTCGGCGACGCCTTCGGCCACGGTGGCGAACTCGTCACCATAGCCGGCGCTGCGCAGCTTGCTGAGGTCGGCCTGGGTAAAGCTCTGGTACTTGCCTTTGAGGGCTTCGGGGAAGGCCACGTACTCCACCAGCCCCTGCTGCACCATCGCCTCCAGGGACAGAGCCGGCTTGCCCTCGGCGGCCCGGCAGCTGTTCACCGTGGCCACGGCCACGTCGTTGAAGCTCTGGGCCCGGCCGGTGCCCAGGTTGAAGATGCCGGATTTTTCCGGATGGTCGAGGAAGTACAGATTGACCTTGGCCACGTCCTTCACATAGACGAAGTCGCGCTGCTGCTCGCCGTTGGCGTAGCCGTCGCAGCCCTCGAACAGCTTGACCTTGCCTTCGGCCCGATACTGGTTGAAGTGGTGGAAGGCGACCGAGGCCATGCGCCCCTTGTGGCTCTCGCGGGGGCCGTAGACGTTGAAGTAGCGGAAGCCCACCACCTGGGAACGGACTTCAGGCAAGCGCTGACGGACGATCTGGTCGAAGAGGAACTTGGAGTAGCCGTACACGTTGAGAGGCGCCTCGTACTGCCGCTCTTCCTTGAAAACGCTGCTGCCGCCATAGGTGGCGGCGGAAGAGGCGTAGAGCAGCTGCACGTCCTGCTCCAAGCACCAGTCCAGCAGGGCCAGGGAGTAGCGGTAGTTGTTCTCCATCATGTAGCGGCCGTCGGTCTCCATGGTGTCGGAGCAGGCGCCTTCGTGGAAGATGGCCTCCACGTCGCCGTCGAAGTGGCCGCAGAGCAGGCGCTCGAGAAACTCGCCCTTGTCCAGGTAATCGGCGATCTCGCAGTCCACCAGATTCTTGAACTTGTCCGCCTTGGTCAGGTTATCCACGGCGATGATGCGGGTGATGCCCCGCTCGTTGAGGGCCTTGACCAGGTTGGCGCCGACGAAGCCGGCGGCACCGGTGACGATGTAGTACATGTGAATTCCTTAATTGGCGTCGGCCGCCAGGGCGGCCGACAGTTCCTCGCGACTGACGGTAGCGGTACCGAGCTTGCCCACCACCACGCCACCGGCCAGGTTGGCCAGGTGGATGGCGTCGCCCCAGGGGGCGCCCAAGGCCATCATGGCGGCCAGAGTGGCAATGACCGTGTCGCCGGCACCGGAGACGTCGAACACTTCCTGGGCCCGGGCCGGCTGGTGCAGCGCCTCGCCGTCGCGATAGAGGCTCATGCCCTCTTCGCTACGAGTCACCAGCAGGGCATCCAGTTCCAGTTCGCTGCGCAATTGCTGGGCCTTGGCCGCCAGCTGGGCCTCGTCGCTCCAGCGCCCCACCACCTGGCGCAGCTCGGAGCGGTTGGGGGTGATGACGGTGGCGCCGCGGTACTTGGAATAATCCTCGCCCTTGGGATCCACCAGCACCTTTTTCCCGGCCGCCCGGGCCAGGCGGATCATGTCGCCGATGTGGGCCAGGCCGCCCTTGCCGTAGTCGGAAAGGATCACCACATCCACCCCGGCCAGGCGCTGCTCGAACTCGGCCAGCTTGGCCTGCAGCACCTCGTGGGACGGGGTGGTCTCGAAATCGATGCGCAGCAGCTGCTGCTGGCGGCCGATGACCCGCAGCTTGACCGTGGTGTCGATGGCTCCGTCGGGCAGCAGGGAGGCGGCAATGCCGCCCTCTTCCATCTGCCGCTGCAGGATGCGGCCGGCCTCGTCGTTGCCGACCACGGACAGCAGGCCGACCCGCGCCCCCAGGGAAGCGCAGTTGCGGGCCACGTTGGCAGCACCGCCGGGACGCTCTTCGGAGCGTTCCACCTTGACTACCGGCACCGGTGCTTCGGGGGAAATGCGGGAAACATCGCCGAACCAGTAGCGGTCCAGCATGACATCGCCGACCACAAGAATGCGGGCGGCGGAAAAATCGGGAAGTTGGTGCATGGTGAAGATACTCAGTCGAAAAGATCGGCCTGGGCGAAGGGCGTGCCCTGCATATCCCGGGCCGAAAGACGGGGCTCCAGCCCCTCCAAAGGCCAGGCCACGGCCAAGGCCGGATCGTTCCAAGCGATGCAGCGCTCATGTTCCGGCGCGTAATAGTCGGTGGTTTTATAAAGAAAATCGGCGGTCTCGCTGAGCACCAGGAAACCGTGGGCAAAACCGGGAGGTACCCACATTTGGCGCTGATTATCCGCGGAAAGTACGGCACCAACCCAGCGGCCGAAATAGGGGGATTGGCAACGCAAGTCAACCGCCACGTCGAAAACGGCGCCTTGAGCCACTCGAACCAGCTTCCCTTGAGGCTGGCGAATCTGATAATGCAGGCCCCGCAGCACGCCTCGTGCGGAACGGGAGTGGTTGTCCTGGACGAAATCCACATCGGCCCCAGTCAGCTCGGTAAAGCGACGCCGGTTGTAACTTTCCATAAAAAAGCCGCGAGCATCGCCGAAAACCAGGGGTTCCAGCATGATCACATCGGCAATGGCGCTGGGAATCGCCTTCACGCTGCATGCTCCTTGAGCAGGGCCAGCAGGTATTGGCCGTAGCCGTTCTTGGCCAGGACCCGGGCCTGGGCTTCCAGAGTGGCGTCGTCGATCCAGCGTTGGCGCCAGGCCACCTCTTCGGGACAGGCCACCTTGAGACCCTGGCGCTTCTCGATGGTCTCGATGAACTGCCCCGCCTCCAATAGAGATTCGTGGGTACCGGTATCGAGCCAGGCATAGCCCCGGCCCATGATTTCCACATTGAGCTTGCCCGCTTCCAGGTAATGCCGGTTCACGTCGGTGATTTCCAGTTCGCCCCGGGGCGAGGGCTTGATGCCCTTGGCCACGGCCACGATATCGGTATCGTAGAAGTAAAGGCCGGTGACGGCATAGTGGGACTTGGGCTGCAGCGGTTTTTCCTCGATGGAGAGGGCCCGCTGCTGGGCATCGAACTCGACCACACCGTAGCGCTCCGGATCATTCACCCGGTAAGCGAAGACCGAGGCACCGCTGTCCCGATCGTTGGCCCGCTGCACCAGGGTGGCCAGGTCGTGGCCGTGGAAGATGTTGTCCCCCAGCACCAGGGCCGCCGGGGCACCGTCAAGGAAGGCCTCGCCGATGAGGAAGGCCTGGGCCAGGCCGTCCGGCGAGGGCTGCACCGCGTACTGCAGATTGATGCCCCACTGGGAGCCGTTTCCCAGCAGCTGCTCGAAACGGGGCGTGTCCTGGGGCGTGGAGATGATGAGGATGTCCCGCAGACCGGCCAGCATCAAGGTGGTCAGGGGGTAGTAGATCATCGGCTTGTCGTAGATCGGCAGCAGCTGCTTGGACACCGCCAGGGTGGCCGGATAGAGCCGGGTGCCGGAACCGCCGGCGAGAATGATGCCTTTACGGGGTTTAGTAGCCATTCTGGGCCTTCAGGGCGAGAAGCTGCATCATGCGGGAAAGATAGGGCTGCCAGTCGGGCATGGTCAGACCGAAACGGTCCTCCAGCTTGCGGCAGTCGAGACGGGAATTGAGGGGGCGCGGCGCCGGCAGCGGATATTCGCTGCTGGGAATGGGTGCGATGGCCTCGGGCCCCAGCTTGAGGGCGAAGCCGGGCGTCTGTTCGGCGGTGGCGACGATGGCCCGGGCAAAACCGTTCCAGCTCACCGGATTGGCAGCCACCAGGTGATACAGCTCGCAGCCCTGCTGGGCGCGCCCGCCGTCGAGCTGGGCCAGGACCATGCCGGTGACGGTGGCGATCATGGCCGCCGGCGTCGGGCTGCCGACCTGGTCGGCCACCACCTTGAGGCTGTCCCGCTCGCTCGCCAGGCGCAGGATGGACTTGACGAAATTCTTGCCCCGGGCGCCGAAGACCCAGCTGGTGCGGAAGATGAGGCCGCGGCCGCCCACGGCCAGCATGGCTTCCTCCCCTTCCCGCTTGGTCCGGCCATAGACGCCGAGGGGCGCCGTGGCATCGGACTCCACATAGGGCGCCGCCTTGCTGCCGTCGAAGACGTAGTCGGTGGAGTAATGCACCAGCAGGGCATCCAGGGCCTTGGCCTCCTCGGCCAGCAGGCCCACGGCCTCGGCATTGATGCGCCGGGCCAGTTCAGGCTCCATTTCCGCCTGATCCACCGCCGTATAGGCGGCGGCATTGACGATCAGGCGGGGGCGCTGTTCCCGCACCACGGCCCGCAGCCGGTCCAGGTCGGCCAGGTCGCATGTACGCCGGTCCAGGGCCAGCACCGGCCCCAGGGGCGCCAGGTCCCGCTGCAGTTGCCAGCCCAGCTGGCCCTGGCTGCCCAGGAGCAGGATGGGAGCCGACACCTCAGGCTTCCCCATACTGGCGGCCCACCCACTCCCGGTAGGCGCCGGAGGTGACGTTGTGCACCCACTGGGGATTGTCCAGGTACCAGCGTACGGTCTTGCGGATGCCGGTTTCGAAGGTCTCCGCCGGCTTCCAGCCCAGCTCCCGTTCCAGCTTGCTGGCGTCGATGGCATAGCGCCGGTCGTGGCCGGGCCGGTCGGCAACGAAAGTGATCTGGCTGGCGTAGGAGGCGCCGTCGGCCCGGGGCGACAGTTCGTCGAGCATGGTGCACAGGGTATGCACCACCTCCAGGTTGGGCTTTTCGTTCCAGCCGCCCACGTTATAGGTCTCACCCAGGCGGCCGGCTTCCAGGACGCGGCGGATGGCACTGCAATGGTCCTTCACATAGAGCCAGTCGCGGATCTGCTGGCCGTCGCCGTAGATGGGCAGGGGCTTGCCGGCCAGGGCGTTGTGGATGATGAGGGGAATGAGCTTTTCCGGGAAATGGTAGGGCCCGTAATTGTTGGAGCAGTTGGTGGTCAGCACCGGCAGGCCGTAGGTATGGTGGTAGGCCCGCACCAGATGGTCGGAGGCCGCCTTGCTGGCCGAATAGGGACTGTTGGGCTCGTAGCGGTGCTGCTCGGTGAAGGCCGGGGCCTCCTTTTCCAGGGAACCGTAAACCTCGTCCGTGGACACGTGGAGAAAGCGGAAGGCCGCCTTGTCGTCGGCAGGCAGGCCGTTCCAGTAGGCCCGCACGGCCTCCAGCAGGCGGAAGGTGCCGACGATGTTGGTCTGAATGAAGTCCTCCGGCCCGTGGATGGAACGATCCACATGGCTCTCGGCGGCGAAGTTCACCACCGCCCGCACCCGGTTCTGCTGCAGCAGTTCCAGAATCAGGTCGTAGTCGGCGATGTCGCCGCGCACGAAACGGTGCCGCGGATCGCCGGCCAGTCCCTGGAGGTTCTCCAGATTGCCGGCGTAGGTCAGCTTGTCCAGGTTGATGACAGGCTCACCCCCCGCCGCCAGCCAGTCGATGACGAAATTGCTGCCGATGAAGCCTGCACCGCCGGTCACCAGGATCATGGCGGACTCCTTATTGACGACCGATGGCCTGGTAGTCGATGCCGAACTGGCACACCTGCTTGGGTTCGTACAGGTTGCGGCCGTCGAAGATCACCGGCTGCTTCAGCTTGGCCTTGATGGCCTCGAAATCGGGACTGCGGAATTCCTTCCACTCGGTGACGATGAGCAGGGCATCCGCCCCATCCAAGGCGGCCATGGGGCTCTCCGCATAGCTCAGACGCGGCTCATCGCCGAAAATGCGCCGGGCTTCATGCATAGCCACCGGATCGTAGGCCACCACGGTGGCGCCAGCGGCGAAGAGATCGGCCAGCAGATAACGGCTGGGGGCCTCGCGCATATCGTCCGTATTGGGCTTGAATGCCAGGCCCCAGACGGCGAACTTGCGGCCGCTGAGGTCGTTGCCGAAACGCTTCACGGTCTTGGCGGTGAGCACGTGCTTCTGGGCATCGTTGGCGTCTTCCACCGCATTGAGGACCTTCATCTCCATGCCGGCGTCGAGGCGGGCGGTGCGCTGCAGGGCCTGCACATCCTTGGGGAAGCAGGAACCGCCGTAGCCGCAGCCTGGATAGAGGAAGTGGTAGCCGATGCGCGGGTCGGAACCGATGCCCTGGCGCACCTGCTCGATGTCGGCACCCAGCTTCTCGGCCAGGTTGGCCAGTTCGTTCATGAAGCTGATGCGGGTGGCCAGCATGGCGTTGGCGGCGTACTTGGTCAGTTCGGCGGAACGCACATCCATGACGATGAGGCGCTCGTGGTTGCGCTGGAAGGGCGCATAGAGGGCGCGCATCAACTCGATGGCGCGCTCGTCCTCGGCGCCGACGACGATGCGGTCCGGCCGCATGAAATCCTCCACGGCGGCGCCTTCCTTGAGGAATTCCGGATTGGAGACGACGCTGTAGGCGATATCCGCTCCCCGGGCCTTGAGCTCGTCGGCGATGGCGGCGCGCACCTTGTCGCCGGTGCCCACGGGCACGGTGGACTTGTCCACCACCACCTTGTAGTCGCCCATGTGGCGGCCGATGTTGCGGGCGGCGGCGAGCACGTACTGCAGATCGGCGGAACCGTCCTCGTCCGGCGGCGTGCCGACGGCAATGAACTGGATGGTGCCGTGGGCCACGGCCTGTTCCACATCGGTGGTGAAACGCAGGCGGCCGGCGGCCACGTTGCGCTTCACCATGTCCAGCAGGCCCGGTTCGAAAATGGGAATGCCGCCTTCGTTGAGAATCCGGATCTTTTCCGGATCCACATCCAGGCACAGCACATCGTTGCCCACCTCGGCCAGGCAGGTACCGCTCACCAGGCCCACATAGCCCGTACCGACAACTGTAACTTTCAAATTATTCTCCCTGAAGGGTCATTGATCCGCCCAAACCGACGCATTCATGGGCTCAGGGGATCAGATCGAATTCTTCCGTGCGCCGGGGCGGATAGGTTTCCCAGCCGCCGCAGGCAGGACAGCGCCAGTAGAAGTGGCGCGCCTTGAAGCCGCAATTATCGCACCGATAGCGGGCCAGCCGGCGGGTGTGGTTGTGCACCAGATTGCGCACCAGCTCCAGGTCCGCCCGCTTTTCCGGCGGCACGCCGAGCAGCTGGGCTTCCAGCAGGCGGTCCAGGCCCAGCAGGGTCGGATTGCGCCGCAGTTCGTCCCGCACCAGGCGATAGGCCGCCTCCGGCCCCTCCGCATCCATCACCAGCTGGAATACGGTTTCCAGCAGATCGAGGGAGGGGTAGCTGGCCAGATAGCCGCGCAGCAGTTGCAGCCCTTCGTCCCGCTGCCCCTGGGCCAGGTAGGCATCCTGGAGCTTGCGGGCGACGATGGCCAGGTAGGCCGGATTCTGGCTCTCGATGCGCTTCCAGGCCTCGATGGCCGCTGCCAGATCACCCGCCTGCTGCAACAAGTCGCCCTGCAGGACGCTGGCGCGCACGCAGTTGCGGTGCAGGGAAAGGGCCGAGTCCAGGTACTGGCGGGCGGAATCGGGCCGGGAATTGATCATCTCCCCGGCTGCCAGCTCGCAGTAATAGTTGGCGATTTCCTTCTGGGTGGCGTAGTCAGGCATTTCCTTGGCGATGGCGATGGCCTTCTGCCAGTCCTTCTCCTGCTGGTAGATTTCCAGCAGGTTGCGCTTGGCCTCCTCGTCCCGGGAGGTGCCGCGCAAACGGGAAAACACCTCTTCGGCCCGGTCCAGCAGACCGGCCTTGAGGAAGTCCTGGCCAAGCTCGGAAAGGGCCTGCAGCTTCAGCTCCGGAGACAGGTCCACCCGCTCGATGAGGTTCTGGTGCATGCGGATGGCCCGCTCGGTCTCGCCGCGGCGGCGGAACAGGTTGCCCAGGGCGAAGTGCAGTTCCACCGTCTGGGGATCCACCTTCACCACTTCGATGAAGGCTTCGATGGCCTTGTCCGGCTGCTCGTTGAGCAGGAAATTCAAGCCCTGGAAGTAGGACCGGGGCAGGGCCCGGGATTCCCGCACCAGATGCTTGATGTCGATGCGGGCGGCGGCCCAGCCAAGGACGAAAAACAGGGGAAAGAGCAGTAACTGCCAGTACTCGAATTCGATCATTGGGCCACGGCCTCGCCGGCAGGAGGCGGTTGCACGGCAGCGTCGCTGGCGACCGGCTTGAGCACGGCCTGGCGCTCCCGCTCCCGCGCCAGTTCACGGCGGGTGCGCGACAGTTCGCGGCGCAACTGGAACAGGGTGCCGAGCAGGGACAGGGCACCTAAGGCCGTCCCGGCGGCGAAGAAACCGAGCAGGATGATCACCAGGGGCGCCTGCCACTGGGTATCGAAGAAGAAGCGCAGACTCACCGGATCGCTGTTCATTGCCGCAAAACCCAGCAAGAAGAAGAAGATGATGAGCCGGATGATCAAGATCAGGGCGCGCATAGCCTTATCCGCAAGCAATAAAAAAGGCGGCAACCCTAGGGTTGCCGCCCGCAATCTACCACAGGACAGGGGGTAAGGTCAGCGTCAGGCGGAGAGAGAGGCCAACAGCCCCAGGTCCACCCGTTCGCGCAGTTCCTTGCCTGCCTTGAAATGGGGTACGTATTTTTCCGGAACGCTGACTTTATCCCCGGACTTGGGGTTACGCCCCATTCGCGGCGGCCGGTAGTTCAGCGCGAAGCTGCCGAACCCCCGAATCTCGATACGGTCACCGTGGGCCAGAGCCTCGGTCATGGCATCGAGAATTTCCTTGACCGCGAAATCAGCGTCTTTCGCCACCAGTTGCGGAAACCGCATGGCCAGGCGGGCGATCAGCTCGGATTTGGTCATGCTTGAGCCTTAAAAAGCCATTGAGGGAAGGAAGCCCTCCAGCCCCACCCATCCCCGGTACCGATCCTGTCGGCGCAGCACCGGGAAGCCGGGAGGGGCATGGAAGGGGATTTCTTAGCCCTGGTTGGAGCCGTTCAGCTTGGCCTTCAGCAGCGCACCCAGGTTGGTGGTGCCGGAAGCAGCGGAGCTTTCGGAAGCGAACTTCTGCATGGCTTCGTGTTGCTCGGCCTGATCCTTGGCCTTGATGGACAGGTTCACGTTGCGGGACTTGCGATCCACGTTGATGATCATGGCTTCGAGTTCGTCGCCGACCTTAACCAGCTGGGACAGATCTTCCACGCGGTCACGGGAGTACTCGGAAGCACGCAGGTAGCCTTCAACGTCGCCTTCCAGCTGCAGCACGGCACCCTTGGCATCAACGCTCTTCACCACGGCGCGCACGATGGTGTTCTTCTCGTGGGTGGCGATGTAGTTGGTGTAGGGGTCGCCTTCGAGCTGCTTGATACCCAGGGAGATGCGCTCCTTGTCGGTATCGATGGCCAGCACCACGGCCTGCACTTCGTCGCCCTTCTTGAAGTTGCGGATGGCTTCTTCGCCGGTGGTGCTCCAGGACAGGTCGGACAGGTGCACCAGGCCGTCGATGTTGCCGGGCAGGCCGATGAACACGCCGAAGTCGGTGATGGACTTGATCTGGCCGGAGACCTTGTCGCCCTTCTTGTGGTTCTGGGCGAACTCTTCCCACGGATTGGCCAGACACTGCTTCATGCCCAGGGAGATACGACGACGGTCTTCGTCGATTTCCAGGATCATGACTTCCACTTCGTCGCCCAGTTGGACAACCTTGGTGGGATGCACGTTCTTGTTGGTCCAGTCCATTTCGGAGACGTGGACCAGACCTTCGATACCCTGTTCGATCTCAACGAAGGCGCCGTAGTCGGTCAGGTTGGTGACCTTGCCGAACAGGCGGGTACCGGAGGGGTAACGACGGGAGATGCCCACCCACGGATCTTCGCCCAGCTGCTTCAGGCCCAGGGACACGCGGTTCTTCTCGGTGTCGAACTTCAGCACCTTGGCGGTGACTTCGTCGCCCACGGCCAGCACTTCGCTGGGGTGACGCACACGACGCCAGGCCAGGTCGGTGATGTGCAGCAGACCGTCGATGCCGCCCAGGTCCACGAAGGCGCCGTAGTCGGTGATGTTCTTGACGATACCCTTGACGGTAGCGCCTTCCTGCAGGGTGGACAGCAGCTTCTCGCGCTCTTCGCCCATGGTTTCTTCCAGGACGGCACGGCGGGAAACGACCACGTTGTTACGCTTGCGATCCAGCTTGATGACCTTGAATTCCATGGTCTTGCCTTCGTAAGGAGTGGTGTCCTTGACGGGGCGGATGTCGACCAGGGAGCCGGGCAGGAAGGAGCGGACGCTGTTGGTCATGACGGTCAGACCGCCCTTGACCTTGCCGGTGATGACGCCGGTCACCAGGGTACCTTCGTTCAGGGCCTTTTCCAGATCGTTCCAGGCGGCGATGCGCTTGGCCTTGTCGCGGGAGAGGCGGGTTTCACCGAAGCCGTCTTCCAGCTGTTCGATGGCGACCTGCACGAAGTCGCCGATCTTGGCTTCGACTTCGCCGGCGTCGCTCAGGAATTCTTCGACCGGGATATAGGATTCGGACTTCAGGCCGGCGTTGACGACGACAAAGTTCTGGTCGACGCGAACGACTTCGGCGGTAATCACTTCACCGGAGCGCATCTCCTGGCGGGCCAGGCTCTCTTCGAATAGCGCAGCGAAGGATTCTTGGGAAATGGGGGAAGCAGTAGTCATGGAAAAGGTACCCTAACCGCCTGTACAAGCTGGCGGGAAAAGGTTGAACACCGCCACCGTTCCCCCTTCCTTCCGGCACCCTGCCCGACAGCGGGCGAAAAAATGCGGGAAAAAGGTTCCCGCTTCTTCCAGGAAGTCCGAACGCGAAAGGAATTTCCGATCAGGCTGACGAGGCAGAGGCGTGGAACGGTGACACCAGTCAGGATGCCGAACCGTACCAGTCGAGGACCTGGTCGACCGCCTGGTCGATGGTAAGCCCCGAGGTGTCCAGCAGGACGGCATCCTCATTCTGCTGCAAGGGCGCCACGCTCCGCTCACTATCGCGGCGGTCGCGCTCACGCAAATCCAGCAAAATGGCCTGCATGTTAGCAGGGAACCCTTTTCCGATCAACTGCTTATAACGCCTTTCCGCCCGTACCTCGGCAGAGGCGGTGAGAAAGACCTTGAGCCGGGAGTCGGGGAAGACCACGGAACCGATATCCCGGCCATCCCCCACCAGGCCGGCGCCGCAGCGGAAGACCCGCTGGCGGAACAGCAGGGCGGCCCGCACTGCAGGCAGGGCGGCCACCTTGGAGGCACCCTGGGAAATTTCCTCGGTACGGATGGCCCCCTCCACCTCTTCGCCGGCCAAGCGGATGGAGCCTTCGCCGAAGACCACTTCCAGGCCGGCGGCCACTGCCGCCACCCCGGCTTCGTCATCCCAGTCCACCCCGGCCCGCTGGGCGGCCAGGGCCGTGAGGCGGTAGAGGGCGCCCGAATCCAGATAGCCGAAGCCCAGGGCCGCCGCCACCCGGGCCGCCACCGTACCCTTGCCGGAGGCGGAGGGACCGTCGATGGCGATCACCGGCACGCTGCGGGTAACCGTGGCCAGGCGCTCGAAATAATCGGGGAAGGTCTTGGCCACACACTTGGGATCGTTGATGCGCAGGGGCGTGGCAAAGGCGGCCAGGGAGAAGCACATGGCCATGCGATGGTCGTCGTAGGTATCGATGGCGGTCGGTTTCAGGGCCGGCACCGGCGTCACCTTGAGGTAGTCCGGCCCCTCTTCGACCACAGCCCCCAGCTTCTGCAGTTCGGTGGCCATGGCGGCGATGCGGTCGGTCTCCTTGACCCGCCAGCTGGCAATATTGCGCAGCACGGTGGTGCCTTCGGCAAAGAGGGCGGCGGTGGCCAGGGTCATGGCCGCATCGGGAATATGGTTGCAGTCTAGGTCGATGGCCTGGAGCTTGCCGCTGGCAGGAGCCCGGGCTTCGATCCAGTTAGGCCCCATCTCGATGCGGGCGCCCATGAGGGCCAGGGCTTCGGCGAAGCGCACGTCGCCCTGGATGGAGTCCTTGCCCACGCCTTCGACCCGCAGGGGGCCGCCGCCGATGGCGCCGGCTGCCAGGAAATAGGAGGCGGAAGAGGCATCCCCTTCCACATAGACCGTGCCGGGAGAGACGTAGCGCACCCCGGCCGGCACGACAAAGGCCTGCCAGCCTTCACGTTGGACCTCCACACCGAAGCGGGCCATGGTGGCCAGGGTGATTTCGATATAGGGCTTGGAAATGAGCTCGCCCACCACCTCCACCCGGGTTTCGACGCCGGTCAGGGGCAGAGCCATGAGCAGGGCAGTCAAAAACTGGCTGGATACGTCGCCGCGGACCTGGAGCACACCGCCGGCGCGGATACTTGCCGGGAAAATTTCCAGGGGCGGGAAGCCGTCGTTGCCCAGGTAACGCACCTCGGCCCCCAGCTGGCGCAGGCCATCCACCAGGTCGCCGATGGGCCGCTCATGCATGCGGGCCACGCCCTTCAGCACATAGTGGCCGCCGGCCAGGGCCAGGGCGGCGGTGAGGGGACGGAAGGCGGTACCGGCATTGCCGAGAAACAGCTCGGCCTCCTTCACCGGGAAGGGACCGCCGACGCCGCTGATCCGGTAGGCCTCGCCACCCAGGGACTCCACGCCCACACCCAGCTGCTGCAGCGCCTCCAGCATGCGTTCCGTATCGTCGGAATGGAGCAGGTCCCGCACCTCGGTAACGCCTTCGGCCAGGGCGGCCAACAGCAGCACCCGGTTGGAAATGCTCTTGGAGCCGGGCAGACGCACGGTGCCGCCGGCGGAAACGAAGGGAGCGAGGTCGAGGAATTCCATGGTCACAACAGCCTTGAGGGGCCGGCGGAGAAGCCCGCCAGCCGGGGGTTAGCGCTTGCCTTCGGCCCAGTCGCGACGGGCCGTGCGGGCGGTATCGAAAATTTCTTCCAGACGGCGGCCGTCGCCAGCAGCCAGGGCTTGGTGCAACTCGTCGAGCTGGGCCCGATAGCTGTCCAGTTCCAGCAGCAGGGCGTCCTTGTTGGCCAGGCAGATGTCCCGCCACATTTCCGGGTGGCTGGCGGCGATGCGGGTGAAATCGCGGAAGCCGCTGGCGGCAAAGGTGAAGAACAGTTCCTTGTTTTCCCGTACCGCCAGATCATGCACCAGGGCGAAGGAGAGCAGATGGGGCAGATGGGAAACGGCAGCGAAGACCCGGTCGTGCTCGGCCGGCGTCAGTTCGTAGATCTGGGCGCCACACCACTCCCAGGCGGAACGGACCTTGGCCACGTTGAGTACGGAGTTCTCCGGCAGGGGCGTCAGCACCACCTTGCGTTCCCGGTAAAGATCGGCCCGGGCAGCCGCGGCACCGGAATTTTCGGCCCCGGCGATGGGATGGGCCGGCACGAACTGGCCGATGCGCTCGCCAAAGGCGGCCCGGGCCGCAGCCACCACGTCGCCCTTGGTGGAGCCGCCGTCGGTGACCACCGTCTCCGGCCCCAGATAGGGCACGATGCGGGCCATGATCTCGGGCATCTGGCCCACCGGCGTGGCCAACAGCACCAGGTCGGCGTCGGACAGTTCATGGGCCGGATTGATGCCGGCCCGGTCGATCACGCCCAGGTCCAGGGCCTGCTGCAGGGACTTGGGGCTGCGCCCGAAGCCCACCACCTCCTCCACCGCGCCGGCCGCCCGCAGGCCCAGGGCGAAAGAACCGCCGATGAGGCCCACACCGAAAATGACTACCTTGTTGAACTCGGCCATGACGCGCGCCTAGAGAGCTTGCACGAAAGAATCCACGGAACGCCGGGGAGGAAGGAATCAATAGACGGCGACCGGGTAGGACCCGAGCACCTTCAGGTAGGCCGCACGCCGGGCCAGTTCGTCCAGGGCCGCTTTGACCCGGGGTTCATCCCGGTGGCCATCCACATCGACGAAGAACACGTATTCCCACAGGGTGTGGCGCGCCGGCCGGGATTCCAGGCGGGTCAGGGAGACACCGGCGTCGGCGAAGGGCACCAGCAGGGTATGCAGGGCCCCCGTATTGTTGGGAATAGACATGATCAGGGAGGTCTTGTCCTTGCCCGCCGTGGAGGGGCCGGCGTCGTGGCGGCCCAGCACCACGAAGCGGGTGGTGTTGTTGGGCTCGTCCTCGATGCTCTCGGCCAGCCGGGGCAGGTCGTAGCGATCCGCCGCCGCCTCGCCGGCGATGGCCGCGGCGCCCTCTTCCTGGGCCGCCATCTGGGCCGCCTGGGCATTGCTGCCGACGGAGATGCGGGGCACGTTGGGCAGGTGGCGGTTCAGCCACTCATGGCACTGGGCCAGGGACTGGGCGTGGGAGTAAACCTTGGTCACCCGGTCCAGAGACGGGGCCTTGGTCAGCAGGTGCTGGTGAATGCGCAGCACCACCTCGCCGCAGATTTTCAGGGAAGTGCCGAGCAGCAGGTCCAGGGTGCGGCCGACGGCGCCTTCGGTGGAATTTTCCACCGGCGCCACGCCGTAGTTGGCATGGCCGGCTTCCACTTCGCGGAAAACGTCGTCGATGGAGGCCTGGGGCAGGAGCCGGGCGGCATGGCCGAAATGCTTGGTGGATGCGCTTTCCGAGAAGGTGCCCAGGGGCCCGAGGAAGGCGATGCCGAGGGGCTGCTCCAGGGACAGGCAGGCCGACATGACCTCGCGGAAGAACCAGGTGACGCTTTCGCTGGAAAGGGGCCCCTGGTTCATGTCCTGGATGCGGCGCAGGACCTGGGCTTCCCGCTCCGGGCGGTAGATGAAGCCGGCGTCGCCGTGACGGGCCTTGATCTCGCCCACCTGCTGGGCGCAGCGGGCACGGCGGTTGAGCAGGTCGAGCAGCTGGGCGTCGATGGCGTCGATGTCCATGCGCACCACGGACAGTTCGGCCAGCAGGGAGTCCTTGCCGTTGTCGCTATTCTGGCGGTCGCTCATGGTTCAGGCCCGGGACTTGGCGAAAGCATCCATGTACGCCACCAGGGCGCGAACCCCGTCCAGCGGCATGGCGTTGTAGATGGAGGCGCGCATGCCGCCGACGGACTTGTGCCCCTTCAGGGCCAGCAGGCCGGCTTCCTTCGCGCCTGCCAGGAACTCCGCATCGAGGGCGGCATCCCGCAGGGTGAAGGGCACGTTCATCTGGGAACGGCAGGCCGGGTCCACCGGATTGCGGTAGAAACCGTCGCTGCCGTCGATGGCGGCGTAAAGCAGGCGGGCTTTCTCGGCGTTGATGCGGGCCATCTCGTTGATGCCGCCGATGCGCTTCAGCCACTGGAACACCAGCCCGGCCACGTAGATGGCGAAGGTGGGCGGGGTGTTGAGCATGGAGTCGTTCTCGGCCATGACCGCGTAGTCCAGGACCGTCGGCAGACTGGCCGGGGCCTTGCCCAGCAGGTCCTCGCGCACGATCACCAGGGTCAGGCCGGAAGGGCCGATATTCTTCTGGGCGCCGGCATAGATGAGGCCGTAGCGGGAAACGTCCATGGGCCGGGAGAGGATGTGGGAGGACATGTCCGCCACTACCGGCACCCCGGCGGGAACGCCGGCCAGGAAGGCCGCTTCGTCCAGCAGCTCGACGCCGTGGATGGTTTCGTTGGTGCACAGGTGCAGGTAGGCCGCATCAGCATTGACCTGCAATTCGGCCGCGGCCGGCAGACGGGTGAAACCGTCGGCCACGGCAGCCTTGTCTTCCGTGCTGGCGATGCAGCGGGCGGCGGTTTCACCGCAGACCCGCAAAGTTTCCTTGAAGGCCTTCTTGGACCAGGAGCCGGTGACGATGTAGTCGGCCGGCTGCTTGTCCTTAACGCCGGCCAGCAGGTTGAGGGGAACCTGGGCGAACTGCTGGGTGGCGCCGCCCTGCAGGAACAGCACCTTGTAGTTGGCGGGGATGCCCATCAGCTCCCGCAGATCGGCTTCGGCCCGCTGGGCGATGGACGTGAATTCCTTGCCCCGGTGACTCATTTCCATGACGCCGCAACCGGCGCCCTGCCAGTCCAGCATTTCGTCCTGAACCTGCTCCAGCACCTCGGCGGGCAGAGCCGCCGGGCCGGCACTGAAATTCCACAAACGCATTACGCTTCCTCGCTGGCAGCGCTGTCCTCGCCGCCTTCAAGCATTTCGCCGTCCGCCAGTTCGTCGCCGGCCTCGGCATCGGTATCGCCTTCGCTTTCCGCCACCTTTTCCAGGCCGGACAACTTCTCGCCCGCATCCAGGGAAATCAGGGTGACGCCCTGGGTGGCACGACCCAGTTCGCGGATCTCGGCCACCCGGGTGCGAATCAGCACGCCGCCGGTGGTGATGAGCATGACCTCGTCCGCATCGGTCACCAGCTTGGCAGCGACGATCTTGCCGTTACGCTCGCTGGCGGCAATGGCCATGACGCCCTGGGTGCCGCGGCTGGAACGACGGAAGTCGCCCAGGCGGGTGCGCTTGCCGTAGCCGTTCTCGGTAGCCACCAGCACGGTTTCCTCTTCGCTTTCGGCCACCAGCAGGGAAATGACGCTCTGACCTTCCTGCAGCATCATGCCGCGCACGCCGCGGGACTGGCGACCCATGGGGCGCACCTGATCCTCGCCGAACCAGACAGCCTTGCCGCCGTCGGAGACCAGCACGATGTCGCTCTGGCCGGTGGTCAGGTCGGCACCGATCAGGTAGTCGCCCTCGTCCAGATCGACGGCGATGATGCCGGCCTTGCGGGGATTAGAGAAGTTGGCCAGGGAAGTCTTCTTCACGGTGCCCTGGACGGTGCACATGAAGACGTACTTGTCGTCGGAGAATTCCTTCACCGGCAGGATGGCGTTGATCTGCTCGCCCTCTTCCATGGGGAACATGTTGATGATGGGCTTGCCCCGGCTGATGCGGCTGCCCTGGGGCACTTCATAGACCTTGAGCCAGTAGCAGCGGCCCCGGTTGGAGAAGCAGAGGATGTAGTCGTGGGTGTTGGCGACGAAGAGGTGATCGACGAAGTCGTCATCCTTCATGGCAGCCGCCTGCTTGCCGCGGCCGCCGCGGCGCTGGGCCCGGTAGTCGGCCAGGGGCTGGGACTTGATGTAGCCGGTGTGGGACAGGGTCACCACCATGTCCTGGGGCGTGATCAGGTCTTCGATGCCCAGGTCCTGGGCGTAGGCCACGATCTCGGAGCGCCGGTCGTCGCCGAACTGGTCGCGGATGGCGGTCAGTTCCTCGCCGATGATCTCGGTGACGCGCTCGGGGCGGGCCAGGATGTCCATCAGGTCGGCGATCTTTTCCAGCAGTTCCTTGTAATCGGCGACGATCTTGTCCCGCTCCAGGCCGGTCAGGCGCTGCAGACGCAGTTCCAGGATGGCCTGGGCCTGGGCTTCGGTGAGGCGGTAGCCCTGGGCGGAGAGGCCGTACTCGGGCGCAATGCCTTCGGGACGGGTGGCATCCAGGCTGGCCCGGGCCAGCATCTCGGTAACGGTGGCGGAAACCCACATGCGGGCCATCAGCTCGCGGCGGGCATCGGCCGGAGTGGGCGCGGCCTTGATCAGGGCGATGATTTCGTCCACGTTGTCCAGGGCTACGGCCAGACCTTCCTGGGTGTGGGCCTTTTCCCGGGCCTTGCGCAGTTCGAAGACGGTGCGTCGGTTGAGCACTTCGCGGCGGTGGGCCAGGAAGCATTCCAGCATCTGCTTCAGGTTGAGCAGGCGCGGCTGGCCGTCCACCAGGGCCACCATGTTCATGCCGAAGGTGTCCTGCAGCTGGGTCATCTTGAACAGGTTGTTCAGGACCACCTCGGGCATCTCGCCCCGCTTCAGTTCGATCACCACCCGCATGCCGGACTTGTCGGACTCGTCCCGCAGGTCGGAGATGCCTTCGATGCGCTTTTCGTTGACCAGCTCGCCGATCTTTTCCAGCAGGGTGCGCTTGTTAACCTGGTAGGGCAGCTCGTCGATGATCAGGGCCTGGCGGTTGCCCTTGTCCAGGTCTTCCACGTGGGTCTTGGCCCGCATCACCACCCGGCCGCGGCCGGTGCGGTAGCCCTCGCGCACCCCGGCGACGCCGTAGATGATGCCGGCGGTGGGGAAGTCGGGAGCCGGAATGATGTCGATCAGCTCGTCGATGGTCAGGTTCGGGTTCTGCAGCAGGGCCAGACAGGCGGCCACCACCTCGCCCAGGTTGTGGGGCGGGATGTTGGTGGCCATGCCCACGGCGATGCCGGAGGAGCCGTTGATCAGCAGGTTGGGGATGCGGGCCGGCAGGATCAGGGGCTCCTGCTCGGAGCCGTCGTAGTTGGGGCCGAAGTCGACGGTTTCCTTGTCGATGTCTTCCAGCAGCTGATGCCCGATGCGGGCCATGCGCACTTCCGTGTACCGCATGGCAGCAGCGTTGTCGCCGTCCACCGAACCGAAGTTGCCCTGGCCGTCCACCAGCATGTAGCGCAGGGAAAAGTCCTGGGCCATGCGCACGATGGTGTCGTACACCGCCGTATCGCCGTGGGGGTGGTACTTACCAATGACGTCGCCGACGATACGGGCGGACTTCTTGTAGGCCTTGTTCCAGTCGTTGCCCAGTTCATGCATGGCAAACAGGACCCGGCGATGCACGGGCTTGAGGCCGTCCCGCACATCCGGCAGCGCCCGGCCGACGATCACGCTCATGGCGTAATCCAGGTAGGAACGGCGCATTTCCTCTTCGAGGCTGATTGGCAGGGTTTCTTTGGCGAATTGATCCATAGGTCTCGGGCGGCCGCCGGAGCGGCTCTGGGAGGATTTCCGGTGGAAATGAAGGGGGAGATTCTAGCACGCCGGCCTCCCCGCCGTCAGAACGCCCCCACGGCCGGGGATATCCCGGCGGAATCCCTTCCCGCTTCGCCGGAATCGGTTGTATCCCCCGAAAATCTTTGGTTAAATCGCCCATACATTGCCGTATGTGCAATGGTAGGCAAAGAAAGGCCCCCTAAGGCCACACCTGAGACACCACCCACGAGGAGGGACAAATCTTGAAACAGCAGAACCTGACCACCATCATCGCCACCCTGGGCGCCTTCGCCTGTGCCGCCCCGGCCCTGGCCCAGACGCCAACCGCCGCCTATCTCACCGACACCCGCAATGTGGTGGCCAAGAGCGGCTTCGGCCTGTGCTGGCGGACCAGCGCCTGGACCCCGGCGGCCGCCCTGGCCGAATGCGATCCGGACCTGACCAAGGCAGCCCCCGCCGCCGCCGCACCGGCCGCCGCCGCAGCCGCCAAGAAGTGCGACTTCACCGTCACCCTGCAGAGCGACGAGCTCTTCACCTTCAACAAGGCCGCCCTTACCAGCGCCGCCCAGAAACGCCTGGACAGCGACGTGGTGGGCAAGCTGGGCTCCTGCGCTTCCGTCTCCATGATCATGATCACCGGCCACACGGACCGCCTGGGCTCCCAGGCATACAACCAAAAGCTGTCCGAAAAGCGCGCCGATGCAGTCAAGGCCTATCTGCTGAAGAAGGGCGTGCCGGCCGACACGGTGGACACCATGGGCGCCGGCAAGACCCAGCCGGCCCAGGGCGTCAAATGTGATGACTCCCTGCCCCGGCAGAAGCTGATCGCCTGCCTGGCCCCCAGCCGCCGCGTGGTGGTCGAGGTCAAGGGCAGCGCCAAGTAACAGCAGTTGCAGACAGACGCCCCGCCCCATACGGCGGGGCTTTTTTGTTCACTTACCACCCCACACCCGATGACCTCCTCCCCCACTCCCGCCGACAACATCGACCTCCTGATCGAGGCGCGCTGGATCATTCCGGTCAGACCCTTCGGCGTCACCCTGGAAAACCATGCCGTCGCCGTCAGCGGAGGCAACATCGTCGCCGTGCTGCCCCAGGCGGAGGCCCGGGAACGCTTCACTCCGCGCAAGACGGTACGTCTGGGCGAACAGCTGCTGATTCCCGGCCTGGTCAATCTGCACACCCACGCGGCCATGAGCCTGCTGCGCGGCCTGGCCGACGACCTGCCCCTGATGACCTGGCTGCAGGAGCACATCTGGCCGGCAGAGGGACGTTTCGTCTCCCGGGAGTTCGTCCGCGATGGCACTCTGCTGGCGGCAGCCGAAATGCTGCGGGGCGGCATCACCTGTTTCAACGACATGTACTTCTTCCCCCGGGAAGCGGCCGCCGCCGCCCAGCAGATGGGGATGCGGGCTGCCCTGGGCCTGGTGGTGCTGGACTTTCCCAACGCCTACGCCAGCGGCGCCGAGGACTACCTGGAAAAAGGCCTGGCCGCCCGGGACGACCTGCGCAACGAACCCCTCCTCTCCTTCTGCCTGGCCCCCCATGCGCCGTATACGGTCTCCGACCAGACCTTCGAGCGCATCCTGCCCCTGGCAGAACAGCTGGACATTCCGATCCACCTGCACCTGCACGAAACCACGACTGAAATCGAGGAAAGCCTGAAGCAATATGGCGTACGTCCCCTGGAACGCTTGCGCTGCCTGGGCCTGGTGGGCCCCGGCCTGATTGCCGTTCACGCCGTCCACCTGCAAGCGGCAGAAATTGCCCTGCTGGCCACCCACGGCTGCTCCGTTGCCCACTGCCCGGCCTCCAACCTCAAGCTGGCCAGCGGCATCACCCCTGTTGCCGAACTGCTGCAAGCCGGCGTCAATGTCGGCATCGGCACCGACGGCGCCGCCAGCAACAATCGCCTCGACCTCCTGGCCGAAATGCGCCTGGCCGCCCTGCTGGCCAAGGGCGCCAGCGGCAACGCACAGGCCCTGGGCGCCCACCAGGCCCTGCAGGCTGCCACCCTTGCCGGTGCCCGGGCGCTGGGCATGGAAGACAAAATAGGTACAATTGAGTCTGGCAAAGCTGCCGACCTCTGCGCCATCGACCTTTCATCCCCCGAACTTTCCCCCTGCTACGACCCCGCATCCCACGCCGTATATGCGGCCGGGAGGGAGCATGTCTCCCACGTCTGGGTTGCAGGGCAATTAAGGGTGGAGAACGGCTCCCTGTGCGGAATCGGGAAAAATGATTTGATCAGCCTTGCCAAAGTATGGCAGAATAAAATTCGAGATTAGTCTCGGGCCGAACCCACGCAAAAATAAGGGGTTGCGCCGTTGCTGATTCAGCTGCCTTTCACGAACACGAGGTAAAAGAGAGATGACCAACAAATTCGCCAAAAAGTCCCTGCTGGTTCTGCTTGCCGCCGGCCTGAGCCTGGGCGCCACCATGGCCCAAGCCCAAACCACCGACAAGGGTGCCTACCTGACCGATACCCGTAACGAAGTTGCCCGCAGCGGTTTCGGCCTCTGCTGGCGCACCGGCTACTGGACCCCCGCCGCCGCCATCGCTGAATGTGATGGCGATCTGGTGAAGGCCGGTGCCGCTGCCAAGGACGCCGGTGGCGTCAAGCCCGTCGGCGCCAAGATCACCCTGTCCGCCGACGCCCTGTTCGACTTCGACAAGGCCGTGCTGCGCGCCGAAGGCAAGTCCAAGCTGGACGAGCTGGTGGTCAAGGCCAAGGAAATCAACCTGGAAGTGATCATCGCCGTGGGTCACGCTGACCGCATCGGTAAGGATGCTTACAACCAGAAGCTGTCCGAGCGTCGCGCTGCCGCCGTCAAGGAATACCTGGTGAGCAAGGGCATCGAAGCCAACCGCGTCTACACCGAAGGCAAGGGTGAAAAGCAGCCCGTGACCGCCGGCAAGTGCGGCAAGAGCGAAAAGAAGACCAAGGCCCTGATCGAGTGCCTGCAGCCTGACCGTCGCGTTGAAATCGAAGTGATCGGCACCAAGTAATCCTGCGCCGTTCCTGTAAAAAGCCCTGCATTCGCAGGGCTTTTTTCTTTCCTAGCCTCTCCCTTGCCATATTTCAGCCATGATTAACGCCGATCCCAACGAACTGCAGAAATTCAGTGACCTGGCCCACCGCTGGTGGGACCCCAAGAGCGAGTTCAAGCCGCTCCACGACATCAACCCCCTGCGTCTCGACTGGATCGACGCCAATGTGGGGCTGGCCGGCAAAAAAGTGCTGGATGTGGGATGCGGCGGCGGCCTGCTCAGCGAGGGCATGGCCGAACGGGGCGCCCAGGTGACCGGCATCGACCTCTCGGAAAAGGCCCTCGGCGTCGCCCGCCTGCACCTGCTGGAAAGCGGCCGCAGCGTGGACTACCGCCACATCTCCGCCGAGTCCCTAGCAGCCGAAATGCCGGGCAGTTTCGACGTGGTCACCTGCCTGGAAATGCTGGAGCACGTGCCGGACCCCGCCAGCACGGTGGCAGCCTGCGCCAGGCTGGTCAAGCCGGGCGGCCAGGTCTTCCTGTCCACCCTCAATCGCAATCCC
Source organism: Azospira sp. I09 (assembly GCF_009177135.1). NCBI lineage: Bacteria > Pseudomonadati > Pseudomonadota > Betaproteobacteria > Rhodocyclales > Rhodocyclaceae > Azospira > Azospira sp. I09. The sequence goes on from NZ_AP021844.1 coordinate 1,423,458, forward strand.
AAGTCCTACCTGCTCGCAGTCATTGGCGCCGAATATCTCCTGCAGATGCTGCCCAAGGGCACCCACGACTACGCCAAATTCATCAAGCCATCCGAACTGGCACGTCATTGCAAGGCAGCCGACCTGGAAGTGGCCGAAATCATCGGCATGACCTACAACCCCTTCACCCAGCGCTACAGCCTGGGTCGGGACACTTCGGTGAACTACCTGCTGCGCACCGTGCGCAATGCCTGAAGCGGTACTGTTCGACCTGGACGGCACCCTGGCGGACACGGCTCCCGACCTGGGAGCCGCGCTCAACCGGGTACGCCAGGACTACAACCTACCGCCCCTTCCCCTGGACACCCTGCGCCCCCACACCTCCCAGGGAGGCAGGGGCCTGCTGCGGGTCGGCATGGGCGTTACCCCCCAGGATGACAGCTACGCCGAACTTTACCGCCGCTTCATCCAGCACTATGAAGAGCGGCTCTGCCACCATACGACACTGTTCCCGGGCATGGCCGAGCTGCTCGCACAGCTGGAACAACGCCGCATTCCCTGGGGCGTGGTCACCAACAAGAGTGAGCGCCTGACCCATCCGCTGCTGCAACAGATGGATCTGGCTCACCGCTGCGCCTGCATTGTCTGCGGCGACTCGACCCCCAACCCAAAGCCGGCACCTGCCCCCTTGCTGCTGGCAGCCCAATTGCTGGGTCTGCCCACCCGGGACTGCTGCTACCTGGGCGACGACCTGCGGGACATCCAGGCCGGCAACGCCTGCGCCATGATGACCATCGGCGTCCGCTGGGGCTATCTGGGCACGGAACACCCGCCGGAGACCTGGGGCGCCGACCACCTGATCGACCACCCCGACGAAGTATCGCCCCTGCTCCGCCCGACTCGCTGAAAGCCAGTCGCCTCGCCGCGCCGGGATTACGGCAGATATCAGACCACCGCCCCTTGAAGTTCCGGGGGGCAGCCCCCATAATGCTGGTCATGGTTGTAATTCCGGCAATCTGGAGGCGTTCTGGACGCGGGTTCGATTCCCGCCACCTCCACCTAAGAGTTTCGGAGAGTTCTTAGGTGGGGGTGTACTGGCTTCGACAGGGCGGGCAAAGGTGCGCAGGCAACTCGTCAGGCGATCGACGTTAATGAAGCAAATCTCCAAACGCCAACGATGAGCGTTTCGCAATCGCCGCTTAAGGCTTTTGCCGAGGCTGCTTGAGCCTTGTTACCAAAGAAAAGCCGGTGGGGACTTCGGTCCCCATCGTTATTTCCAATTCCCCAAATGTAGCTTCCCCGCCTCAGGCAACGCCCGTTGTCTCTTTCCCAGAGCGTTGGTGCAGCAGCTACTGAACCTCCCCCATAACGCAGCACCCGCAGGACCCAGGCAATCACTCGCCCAGGCGCAGGCCGGTTTTTTTCAGGATGCGAGTGGAAAAGAGGATGTCCCGGGCGCCCAGGGCGCCGGGGAACTCGGCCTGGATCAGGGTGGCGATGCGCCCGACTTCGGCTTCGACTTTCGCCCGGCTCTTGCCGTGGACCATGGCGAAGAGGTTGTAGGGCCAGGCCGGCGGATGGTCCGGCCGGCGATAGCAGTGGGTGACCGATTGCAGCCCGCCGACCCGCGCACCGACGGCGTCGATCACCGCCGGGTCGATCTGCCACACGCTCATGCCGTTGGCGGTGTAGCCGATGGCGTAGTGGTTGGGCACGGCGCCGATGCGGCGGATGGCGCCCGCTGCCAGCAGGCGGGCCAGTCGCTGCCGCACCTCGGCTTCGGCCACGCCCAGCTGCTCCGCCAGGACCAGGTAGGGACGCGGCACCAGGGGCAGGCCGGCCTGGGTGGCAAGCACGATGCGGCGATCCAGGTCATCCATGGGGAAAGTGGCGTCCATCAACGGTTTCCTGGCAGGCAGCTTGCAGACGCCATACCTATCCCCGACGGAACGGCATGCCGGCATTGCCCCCGGACAGCGCGGGCCACCCGGGCGGAATGGGCCTGCAGCTTGAGCCCAAGCACCACGACAGGTTGGGAAATGCTGAGATCGACGGTCGCGGCGTTCATGCCTGCAGCTTCATTTCGACGAAGTATTCCTTCTCTTTCGGGAAGGGATAGACCGGGTAGCCGGTGGCGGCCTCGATGGCCTGCACCGCAGCGTCGATGCCCTCCGGCGTTTCCGTCGCCAGCACGAACCACATGTTGAAGGCGTGTTCCCGGGCGTAGTTGTGAGCCACCTGGGGCAAGGCATTGACCTGTTCCGCCACCCGCTCGAATTCGGCTTCGGGCACGGCCATGGCCGCCAGGCAGAAGGCGCCGCCCAGGCGCTCGATCTGGAACATGGGGCCGAAGCGGGTGAGGATGCGGTCGTCCAGCAGGGACTGCAGCCGGGCCAGCAGCTCGGCCTCGCTGATGCCCAGCATGGCCGCGGCCTCGGCGTAGGGTTCCGGGCTCAGGGGAAAGTCGCCCTGGAGGGCGTTGATGATGCGCCTATCCAGTTCATCCGGCTCCCGGGCCGGCGCCAGGGCGGCGCGGCGGGAGGGCTTGGCCTGCTCCACCGCTTCAGCCATGGGCGGCCTGCCTCAGGGGATCGGTATCTGCCCGGGGCGCCTGGGGCGCATAGCGGGCGCCGGTCTGCTTGTAGCGCCGGGTGGAAAAAAGCAGCTCGTTGGGGAAGGCGTCCAGCCCCAGGCGCTCGCCCAGGCTGCGACGCAATTCCGCCACTTCCTCCCGGGCCTTGCCGTGGATCATGCAGAACAAGTTGTAGGGCCAGTGGGGCGCCATGGGCCGGCGGCGGTAGCAGAGGGTGACGCCGGGCTCGGCGGCGAGGCGCTCGCCCAGGGCGCTCACCTCCCCTTCCGGCACGGCCCAGACGCACATGGCGTTGGCGGTGTAGCCCAGCTCATGGTGCCGCACCACCACGCCGAAGCGCTTGAGGATGCCCCGCTCCAGCCACTGGCCGAGCAGTTCCAGCAGACGCCCTTCCTCCAGGCCAGCCCGGTAGGCCAGGGCGCGGAAAGGCTGGGGCTCCAGGGGCAGACCCTCCTGCAGCACCGGCATCAGCCCCTGCTCTTCCCGGGTCAGTTCGATGGGCTGCTCCAGGGAGGGCACCGCCGCCACCGGCTGACGCCGGGCGCCGCCGCCGGCCAGGTCGAAGCCCAGGTCGATGTGGAACTCTTCCACCAGGGGCAGGGAAATGACAGGGCAGCCGGTCTCGGCCTCGATGGCCGCCAGCACCGCATTCAGACGCAGAGCGTCCGGCGCGGTGGCGACGAACCACAGGTTGTAGGCGTGTTCCCGGGCGTAGTTGTGATTGACCTCGGGATGGGCGCTGACCCGGCCGGCCACCCATTCCAGCCGCTCCGGCGGTGCCTGCAGGGCGGCCAGGGTGCTGGCGCCGACCCGGCGCGGGGCAAAGACGGCGCCGATGCGGTTCACCATGCCCTGCTGCTGCCAGTGGCGGTATTGCTCCAGCACCTCCGCCTCACTCAGCCCCTGGGCCGCACCGATGGATGCAAAGGGCCGGGAGACCAGGGGAAAGTCCCGCTGGTAGTCGTTAAGCAGGGGGAAGCGGGCGGCGTTCATGGGCATGGACGGGCGATGCGTCAGAAGCCGGTGCGGGCAGCGCGGCTGGTGAAGAAGATGCCGCTCGGGCTCTCCGCCTTCAGCTCGGCCACCGGGGCCTTGGTGCGGGTGTCGAAGACGGTGACCTTGTTGTCGTCCCGGGCCGAGAGCCAGACGGCCTCGCCGCGGGGCGCGAATTCCATGTGCAGGATGGCCTTGCCCGGCTGCAGGGTATGGGTGACCTTGCCTTCCAGGGTGTCGATGACCTGGACCCAGCCGTTGTCGGGGAAGGCGAAATTCACCCAGATCTCCCGCCCGTCGGGCCGGGCCATGACGAACACCGGCTGGCTCTTCACCGGGATGCGGGCCGTCTCCTTCCAGGTCTTGGTATCCACCACCAGCACCTCGTGGCGGCCGATGGCGGGCAGGTAGGCCTTGCCCCCGGCCACGGACCAGCCCCGCAGGTGGGGCATCTTGTACACCGGCAGGGGCTGCTCGCCCTTGCCGTAGCCGGCGAGAATCTTCTGCACGCCCTGCTCCGGCTGCCAGGTGTCGAGCATGGCCAGGCCGTCCTCGCCGAAGAGGCCGGCGATGTAGTAGCGCCCGTCCGGCGTCACCAGGGCGTCGTAGGGCTGCTTGCCGGCGGAGTACTTCTGCATCTTGGGGGCCTTCGGGTTGGAGAGGTCGGCCACCCAGATTTCCCCGGCTTCGAAGAGCGAAAAGGCGAAGCGGTTGCCCGACAGGTCGGCCAGGCCCACCACCTTGGAGCGCACCCCGTTCATGTCCACGGACGGAATGTCCGCCACCAGTTCCAGGGTCTCGGCGTCGAAGGCCTTGATGCCGCCCGGCTCGTAATTCTGGGCCACCACCAGCTTGCCGTCCTGGGAAATGGCACCGCCGATGGCGTTGCCGGCCTGGACGATGCGCTTGGCAATGGAGGCGGTGAGCAGATCCACCTTGGTCAGACCGCCGTCACGGCCGAAGACGTAGGCGTAGCGCTGGTCCCGGCTGAAGACCACGGAGGCGTGGGACAGGTCACCCAGCCCGGGCACCTTGGCCAGAGCCGTTTTCGAGGTGGTATTGACCACCTGCACCTGGCCGATGGAACGCTCGATCACCACCCCCAGATCACCGGTACCGCGGGGCGCCGGGGCGCTGGCGCAACCGGCCAGGAGGGAGAGCAGGAGAACGGGCAGAAGAAAGCGACGGGAAACGACAGGCGTGGCAGGCGTCATGGCGGTCTTTCGCGGGGAACTCAAATTATTCATTGGGGAAGCCGGCCTGGAGCTGCTGCACTATCCACTGGGCCTCGGCCTCGCTCACGATGCCCTTGAAGGGCGGCATGGGCGTACCCGGCCGGCCGTGCAGGATGGTGGCCACCATGCTCTCGGCGGGCCGCTGGTGGAAAGTCTCGGCCGTCAGCGCCGGCCCCAGGCCGCCCTTGAGGGTCAGGCCGTGGCAGGAACCGCAATCCTGGCGCACCAGATGCACCAGTTCCTTGGCGCGAGGAGCGGGAACTGCCGCTTCCGTGGCACTAGCGGCAAGGGACAGCAAGGCCGCGGCCAGGCCAAGGCCGCTCAGGCAGATGCGAGGGAAAGAAATGGCGGGCTTCATGGGCATCCATCTTGCCGCCCGGCCCACCGGGACACTTTGATAAGCATCAGCTTTCGATGCAGAAAGACCGCGAGGGTTGTAGGGGGAAATACAGACAAACTACAAACAAAGTCATTTGGGGAAAAAGCCGCCCCTCGCTGTTCAACCACAAGGCAAAACCTTACACTGACAAAATGCAATACGCATACAGCTTTACAAGCTTACCTACCTGTACCCTTTTCCTGTTTAGCACTCTAACGAGGTAATGATGCGATTCAGATTTATACGATGTTCTTCAGCATTACTACTTTGCGCCGCTCTGTCAGCCTGCTCAGTAATCGATATAAAAGACAATGTTGTTGGTAACCCGGAAGCTGCATCAGATACTTACGCCAAGAATAAAAATTCGCACGGTGTAGTGCTCCTTGATGTGAATTGGGGAAGGGTATGGGGTTGCGCAAAATATGAAAATGCGCAACTCGTCACCTTCGCCTTCGATCGAATGCCACTGAAGAGGAGCAACGCTGAACCGGCCGAATTTATCGTCACAACACCTGGACGCTTATCTGCCAAGCAAGCTTTTGAAAGCTATGCCTACCAAGTTCCGCCAGGTGAATATGCGTTGAGCCATTTCAAGATCAAAGTAGCGCAATCGGCTTCCAATGTAGGTTACTTTGTTGCAGGCCAAAATGATCTTCTCAAGGATGGGAAACCTTATGCGGGAAGCTTCCGCGTAGGCGCTGGCGAAACGGTCTATATCGGGAATTTCTCTCTCGACTGTTATAAGCAACCGACACTTTGGCGCTATTACACCGAAGGCAAAAGCAACTTCAAATCGCATATAGCGCAGTACGCAAACAAATACCCATTCCTCGATTTGGGTAACGTCACCTACAGGCTGTTTGACACCCAAGTCATTGGTCGTACTTACGAACTTAAATGAGAAGGTAATACATCCTAGCGTTGAAGGCTCCATTCCAAAGTCATCCGCCAGTGGGAGCCTCTACCTCAACGTTTATGAATTTCCACTCCTTTGAGTTCCTCGACTCGAACATCGAGTCTATAGAAAAGCTCCAGCACCAGCGCCCGCCGCTTCCTGAAGCGGGCGCTTAGTTCCCTTCAGCGGAAAAACTCCTCCAGCCGTTCAAACACTGCATGATCCGCCCCATGGCGACGGACCGTGCGCACGTCTTCCAGCTTCTCCACCTGCTTCACCATCTGCTCCAGGCGCCGGTCTTCCAGGACCAGGAGCCAGATGCGGCTGATGCTGCCGTCGCCCACGGGCAGGCAGAGGATGCCTTCCACGTTGTAGGCGCGGCGGGAGAAGAGGCCCACCACGTGGGACATGACGCCGGCGTGGTTGTTCACTTCCAGTTCCAGCACGGTGCGCTGGGGGCGGGCCAGGGCGGCATTTTCGTTTTTGCTGACGGCGTTCATCTCAGCCTCCAATCATGTCGGTGTTGGCGGCGCCGGGGGGCACCATGGGGTAGACCTTCTCGTTCATGTCGATGAAGGCGTGGATGAGGCAGGGGCCGGGCCGTTGCAGGGCCTGGCGCAGGGCGGCCCGGGGATCGGCGGCGGTGTCCAGGTCCAGGGTATCGATGCCGAAGCCTTCGGCGATCTTGAGAAAGTCGGGCTGGCCGGCGAATTTGGAGGCGAAGTAGCGCTTGCCGTAGAACAGCTCCTGCTGCTGGTACACCAGGCCCAGGGCGTCGTTGTTCATGAGCACGATCTTCAGGTTGGCGCCGGCTTCGGCAATGGTGGCCAGTTCCTGGATGTTCATCAGGATGCTGCCGTCGCCGGTAAAGCAGACCACGGTGCGCTCGGGCTCGGCCAGGGCGGCACCGAGGGCGGCGGGAACGCCGAAGCCCATGGTCCCCAGGCCGCCGGAGGTTAGCCACTGGCGCGGCCGACGCAGGGGGTAGGCCTGGGCCACCCACATCTGGTGCTGGCCCACGTCGGTGGCAATGGCGGCGGAATCGTCCAGGCAGTCGGCCACGGCCTGGATCAGGCCGTAGTGGCTGCGGGGGTCTTCCAGGTTGGGCCGCTGCAGGCGAAAGCGGGAGCGCAGGTCGCCCATGTGGGTGAGCCAGCGCTTGCGCAGGTGGGCCTCCACCAGGGGCGAAAGTTTTTCCAGCACCTCGCCCACGTCGCCAGCGATGCCCACGTGGGCGTTCTTGATCTTGTCCAGTTCGGAGGGGTCGATGTCGATGTGGATGATCTGGGCCTTGGGGCAGAAGGCGGCCACCTTGCCCGTGGCCCGGTCGTCGAAGCGGGCGCCGACGGCGATGAGCAGGTCGCACTCTTCCAGCAGCAGGTTGGTGTAACGGGCGCCGTGCATGCCCAGCATGTGGATGGAGAGGGGATGGTCCACCGGCATGGCGCCCAGGGCCATGAGGGTCATGGTGGTAGGCAGCGATGCCTTCTCTGCCAGGGCCACGGCGGCCTCGGCGGCGCCGGAATGGACGACGCCGCCGCCCAGATAAAGGATGGGCCGCTCGGCGGCGTTGATCATGGCGGCGGCCTTCTCGATGGCCGCCATGTCCGGCGCCGGCTGGGCCTGACGCCCGCCGGGGGCAGGCCACTGGCTGACCTCGATGGCCTGGGCCTGGACGTCCTTGGGAATATCCACCAGCACCGGGCCGGGGCGGCCGGAGGCGGCCAGGGTGAAGGCCCGGGGAATCACCTCCAGCAACTCCTCGGCGGAGTTCACCAGGAAGTTGTGCTTGGTGATGGGAATGGTGAGGCCGTAGGTGTCCACCTCCTGGAAGGCGTCGGTGCCGATCATGCTGCGGGGCACCTGGCCGGTGATGGCCACCAGGGGAATGGAATCCAGCTTGGCGTCGGCGATGGCGGTCAGCAGGTTGGTGGCGCCGGGGCCGGAGGAAGCGAGGCAGACGGCGGGCTGGCCGCTGGCCCGGGCCATGCCCTGGGCGATGAAGCCGGCGCCCTGCTCATGGCGGGCCAGCACGTGGCGGATTTTTTCCGAGGCCGAGAGGGCGTCGTAGAAGGGCAGGATGGCGCCGCCGGGAATGCCGGAGACGGTGGTGACGCCCTGGCGTTCCAGCAGGCGGACGACGATCTGGGCGCCGGTAAGGGTTTCCGACGCCGGGGCGGCATCCGTCTGGCGGGCGGCTTGGGGGGCTGGGGCATTCATGGCAGGGCTTCTCCTTGCGTGATCCGGTTTGGCTTGCCGGTCGGAGGGCCCAAAAACAAAACCCCCGCCGGGCTGTCGCGCCGGCGGGGGTTTTGTGGAATTCGGTTGGTTTCTTTACCGGACTTCGCTCATCCCAGCGGCGCACGCGCGTACTACTACGACTACGCGTACTACAGCGCCTACTACGCCAATGACGGACGCGCCCGCGCCGGCCCGGGAGGGCAGCGTGTTGCAGCGGTCGAAGTCGGCGAAGTTGTGCATGGGGCTGATAAAGGATTCGCGGTTGAAGGCGGAAAAAAATCTGCCGGTAAAAAATTTTTTTGCCACTGCTCCGGCAAAAACGATCCGACGATTATGCAGAAATTCCGGTGGGGCATGCAACAGGAAATTCACAGTTTCTGTGGATAAGTCTGTGGGCCGTTCCGGGACAGTCGGCGAAAAGCCACAGTATTACTGGGGATTAAACACTCTGCCCGTTTTCTGGGCAAAATGCTCCCGGCTGTGGAAAAGACCCTGTCGCCAAATACACTATATGTAGTTGTCTATTACTCTCGTACTACTACCTGTAGTGTCCAACCCCTTGCCCTCCGCTTGAGGGCTGGGGTAAAGTCTCCTCCGCGACGGTTCCCCGATTTTGGGACAAATGGGAATCCGGTGCGGCGATCAAGGAAGTCGGGATCAGACGGATTCCCCGCGAATCCGCAGCGAACTTTCCGCCCATGCCGGAGCTGCCCCCGCAACTGTAAACGGCGAGTTCGATGTCCACGCGTGCCACTGGGAGGCAGTTCCACCGGGAAGGCGGGCATCGGGCCAGGACCCGTGAGCCAGGAAACCTGCCGTCGCCAATTTTTCAGTCTGACCAGGGGCGGGGTGCCCCCCGGTGGATCGGGATTGTCCGCTGTCGGCCGCCATGGGCGTCCCCGCCGGCGCCTCGGCAATCCCGCCGCCCTGGGCCCCCGTTCCGTTGATAACGGGAGTTCCACGATGCAAACCGGCCTCTTCGCCACCCACCAAGCGTCATCCCACCTGCCCTCCGACAATCTGGACGACAGTCTGCCCAACGCCGCCGATCTGGCCGGCCGGGCCCAGTCCTTCGAGGTCATCCGCCGCAACGGTTCGGTGGTGCCCTTCAATGCGGAGAAAATCTCCGTCGCCATGAACAAGGCCTTCCTGGCCGTGCACGGCAGCCAGGGCGCCGCTTCGGCCCGCCTGCGGGATCTGGTCTCCCGCCTCACCGCCATCGTGGTCCAGGCCCTCACCCGGCGCCTGCCCGGCGGCGGCACGGTGCATATCGAAGACATCCAGGACCAGGTGGAGCTGGCCCTGATGCGCTCCGGCGAGCACGACGTGGCCCGGGCCTACGTGCTGTACCGGGAAAAGCGGGCCGCCGAACGGGCCGCCCAGGCGGCGGCCGCCCCCGCTGCCGCAGGCCCCCTGCTGCACGTGGTGGACGGCGACCGCCGCTTCCCCCTGGACCGGGCCGCCCTGCTGCAGCAATGCCGGGAAGCCTGCCAGGGCCTGGCCGATGTGGCTGCCGAAACGGTGCTGGAGCAGGCCCTGCACAACCTCTACGACGGCGTGCCCCTGGCCGCCGTGCGCCAGTCCCTGGTGCTGGCCGCCCGCACCCTGATCGAGCGGGAACCGGGCTACAGCAAGGTGGCCGCCCGCCTGCTGCTGAGCAGCGTGCGCGTCGAAGTGCTGGGCGAGGAAGCCAGCCAGGAGGCCATGGCCGCCCGCTACGCCGAAGCCTTCCCCGGCCTCATCCGCACCGGCGTGGACGCCGAGCTGCTGGATGCCCGCCTCAAGGACTATGACCTGGAACGCCTGGCCGCCGCCCTCAAGGCCGAGCGGGACCTGCAGTTCGACTACCTGGGCCTGCAGACCCTCTACGACCGCTACTTCCTGCACGTGGACGAGCGCCGCATCGAGCTGCCCCAGACCTTCTTCATGCGCGTGGCCATGGGCCTGGCCCTCAACGAGATCGACCGGGAAGCCCGGGCCATCGAGTTCTACAACCTGCTCTCCTCCTTCGACTTCATGAGCAGCACGCCGACCCTGTTCAACAGCGGCACCCGGCATTCCCAGCTCTCCTCCTGCTACCTCACCACCGTCTCCGACGACCTGGAAGGCATTTACCAGTCCATCAAGGAAAACGCCCTGCTGCAGAAGTACGCCGGCGGCCTGGGCAACGACTGGACCCCGGTGCGCTCCCTGGGGGCCCGCATCAAGGGCACCAACGGCAAGAGCCAGGGCGTCATCCCCTTCCTCAAGGTGGTGAATGACACGGCCGTGGCCGTAAACCAGGGCGGCAAGCGCAAGGGCGCCGTCTGCGCCTATCTGGAATCCTGGCATCTGGACATCGAGGAATTCCTCGAGCTGCGCAAGAACACCGGCGACGAGCGCCGCCGCACCCACGACATGAACACCGCCAACTGGATTCCCGACCTGTTCATGCAGCGGGTCATCAACGGCGGCGAGTGGACCCTCTTCTCCCCCAGCGACGTGCCCGACCTGCACGACAAGTTCGGCAAGGAATTCGAAGTCGCCTACAACGCCTACGAGGCCAAGGCCGACCGGGGCGAGATCCGTCTGTTCAAGCGCATTCCCGCCGTGCAGCTGTGGCGCAAGATGCTGACCATGCTGTTCGAGACCGGCCACCCCTGGATCACCTTCAAGGATGCCTGCAACCTGCGCTCGCCCCAGCAGCACGTGGGCGTGGTGCATAGCTCCAACCTGTGCACCGAGATCACCCTCAACACCTCCGATTCCGAGACCGCCGTGTGCAACCTGGGCTCGGTGAACCTGCCGGCCCACCTGATCCTGGTGGACGGCCAGCTGGTGCTGGACCAGGCCAAGCTGCAACGCACCATCCGCACCGCCATGCGCCTCCTGGACAACGTGGTGGACATCAACTTCTACGCCACCCCCAAGGCGCGCAACGCCAACGTGCGTCATCGCCCGGTGGGCCTGGGCATCATGGGCTTCTCCGACTGCCTGCACCGCCTGGGCCTGCCCTACGCCTCCGAGGCCGCCGTGGAATTCGCCGACCGCTCCATGGAAGCCGTCTGCTACCACGCCTACTGGGCCTCCACCGACCTGGCCGAGGAACGGGGCCGCTACTCCAGCTTCAAGGGCAGCCTGTGGGACAAGGGCATCCTGCCCATCGACTCCCTGCAGCTGCTGGAAGACGCCCGCGGCGGCTATGTGGAAGTGGACCGCAGCACCACCCTGGACTGGGACGCCCTGCGCGAGCGCATCGCCCAGGTCGGCATGCGCAACTCCAACTGCGTCGCCATTGCGCCCACGGCCACCATCTCCAACATCATCGGCGTCTCCGCCGCCATCGAGCCTGAGTACCAGAACCTCTACGTCAAATCCAACCTCTCCGGCGAATTCACGGTGGTGAACGAATCCCTGGTGCGGGACCTGAAGGCCCTCAACCTGTGGGACGAGGTGATGATCTCCGACCTCAAGTATTTCGACGGCTCCCTCGGCCCCATCGACCGCATCCCGGACGAGCTGAAGGCCCGCTACGCCACCGCCTTCGAGATCGACCCCACCTGGCTGATCCGGGCCGCCGCCCGTCGCCAGAAGTGGATCGACCAGGCCCAGTCCCTCAACCTCTACGTGGCCGCACCCTCCGGCAAGAAGCTGGACGAGATCTACAAGCTGGCCTGGACCCAGGGCCTGAAGACCACCTACTACCTGCGCACCCTGGGCGCCACCGCCATGGAAAAGACCAGTTCCCCGGTGGACCGGGCCGCCGCCCCCGCCGCGCCCGAGCCCAAGTTCTGCTCCATCGACAACCCGGATTGCGAGGCCTGCCAATGAGCCAACTGCGTTTCGACGACTGGGACGACGCACCCGCCGCCGTCCAGCCCGCCCCGGCTGCAACGCCCGCCCGGCAAGCATCTCCAGCCCCCCTGCCCGCCCAGGCAGGAACGGCGGCGCCCCTGGCCGGCACTACCCCGGCAGCCGCGCCCCGCCTGCCTGCCGGCGGCATCTCTCTGGCCCCCATCAACCCGGAAGACAAGCGGGTGGTGAACGGCAAGGCCGACATCAACCAGCTGGCGCCCTTCAAGTACCCCTGGGCCTGGGAGTTCTTCCTCAACGCCAACCGCAACCACTGGACGCCCCTGGAAATCTCCATGGCCCAGGACGTGCACGACTACAACCACAAGCTGACGCCGGCCGAGCGCCACGTCTTCGAGAACGTGCTGTCCTACCTCACCACCTCCGACATCCTGGCCATGCGCAACATCGGCCTGGCGGTGATGGAGAAGATGAGCGCGCCGGAGCTGCAGATCTACCAGGCCCGCCAGGTCTATGAAGAGGCCCTGCACACCTGGACCTACCAGCACTGCATCGAAAGCCTGGGCCTGGACCAGAAGGAAATCTACAACCGCTACCGGGTGGTGCCGGAAATCCACGGCAAGATCGCCCTGGCCAACCGCCGCCTGGAGCGGGTGATGCGTTCCGACTTCGACCTGACGGACCGGGACAACCTGCACGAATTCGCCCTCTCCTACCTCTTCTTCGCCGGCATCTTCGAAGGCTGCTGGTTCTACAACGGCTTCACCCCCATCTTCGCCCTGCAGCGCCGGGGCCTGATGAAGGGCACCGCCGAGCAGCTGCAGTACATCATGCGCGACGAGGTGCTGCACTGCGCCTTCGGCATCCGGGTGGTGCGCCAGCTGCTGCAGGAAGAGAACCTGACCCTGGACCCGGTCCAGGTCAAGGCCCTGTGGGAAGAGGCGGAAGCCGCCGAGTCGGCCTACGCCGGCTACATCCTGCGGGAGCCCATCCTGGGCTACAACGCCGACCTGCACCGGGACCAGTTCCGCTTCATCGCCAACCGCCGCGCCCGCCAGCTGGGCCTGGCCGAGCCCTTCCCCGGCGCCGAGAACGTGCTGCCCTGGCTCGACGAACAGGCCAATATGCGCAAGGAAAAGAACTTCTTCGAAACCCGCGTCACCGAGTACCAGACCGGCGGCGCTCTGGCCTGGGACTGAGCCGGGCGGCAACCAGCGGCGTCGTGCCCTGGACGCTGCCCCGGCCCCTGGCGGGGATGGGGCAGCCCAGGACACAGACTTTTGTCATAGATGGGATTGGGGGTATGATCGCGCTCCTGATCGCCTGCAGTTGCGATCCCGGCTCCCCAGGGAGCCATTAGCAGTCAAAGGTGTCCGGCGGCAGCAGCCGCCGGGTGAAACGGGAACGAAGTAACGGCCATCACGGCCCCAAGCTTCGGCTGCCCCCGCAACGGTAAGCCAGTGCGGATGTTCCACGGCCCTCCTCCCCGGAGCGCCAGCCACTGAGCCAGCCCGTCGCCCCCTCACCGGGGCCGGCGACTGGCTTGGGAAGGCGGAACATCAAGACTGGCGAGCCCGGAGACCGGCCTTTGATTTTTGCGTGCCCGCCGTCCATGAAGGACGGTGCCGGCACGAACCTGCCACCGACCGCGGGGTTGCGGACGGAGCGGAGCATGAATCGAAGCGCCGGCCTTTCCCTCTGAGCCGAGTTTCTGCCGCCTGCCCTCGGGCCGGCGGTCGCGCCTCATCCTTTGTGCCCCCGTTTCCCGAAGCCCGGTCGGTAGCCATCGACTGGAGTCATACAGCAACATGGGGAGCATCAACAACCAACAACCGCGGCGTCTCCTGGCCGCCGCCATCGCCGCCCTCTTTTCCCAGGCCGCCCTGGCCGCCGGAGAGCAGGGCGAGACGGAACTGGGCAGCGTGGTGGTGACCGCCTCGCGTATCGAGCAGACCACCCTGGAGGCCCCGGCTGCCGTCACCGTCGTGACGGCCGACAAGCTGGACGCCTCGGGCGCCGTGCGCATCGGCGACGCCCTCACCGCCAAGGTGCCCAGCTTCTACATGCGCAACGGCCTGGGCACCAGCACCCGCATCAACACCGCCCCCATCGTCTCCTTCCGCGGCCTCTCCGACGGCCGGGTGAAGATGATGGTGGACGGCATGAGTCTCTCCGACGGCAACGCCGGCGGCCTGGCCAGCCTGATGGGCATTCCCATGGGCGAGGTGGAGCAGATCGAGGTGGTGCCCGGCTCCGCCTCGGCTCTCTACGGCAGCGACGCCATGGGCGGCGTGGTCAATGTCATCACCAAGGTGCCCACCAAGCAGGAAACCCGGGTCAAGGTCAGCCGGGGCTTCGGCGACGGCGAGCGCAGTGCGGTGGAAGCCAGCTACCGCAACAAGTGGGACAACGGCCTGGCCGCCACCCTGGGCTTCGGCTACGAGGACATGGCCGGTTTCGCCGGCAGCGACCTGGTGGTGCTGCCGGTGGGCACCACCGGCACCGGCGCCAACGCGGTCCAGGGTGGCCGGGCCACCACCACGGTGGATGGCAAGAAGGCCTATGTGGTGGGGGACCAGGGCGCCATCTCCTCCCACGCCAACAACCTGCATGCCAAGGTCTATTACAGCCTGGATGCCCAGTCCCGCTTCTTCGCCGGCTTCAACCGCAGCGAAAGCAGCATCGGCTTCGAGCGCTTCAACAACTACCTGAGCAAGAACGGCGCTCCCCTCGCCCTGCCCGCCAGCAATGTCTCCATCAACGGCGACAAGCTGGGCAGCATCAAGGAATCGAGCTTCTGGAATTCCAGCAATCCCAACTACCGCCAGGAGACCCGCTACTTCGCCGGCTTCGACGGCAAGCTGGGCAATGGCTACGACCTCAAGGCCAATGTGGGCTACTTCGACCGGGAGGCCTTCTACGTCGGCTCCGGCACCGGCGCCACCTTCGACGGCGGCCCGGGCACCCGCACCAGCACTCCCAACACCACCCTGGACGCCTCGGCCCAGCTGGGTTTTGCCGCGGGCAGCAACCAGTACCTGATCGTCGGTCTCTCCTCCAGCCGCAGCCACCTGCGGCGCAAGGTATACCAGCTCACCAGCTGGCGCGATCCCGACAGCACCACCGGCGCCCTCAACGAACAGTCCGACGGGGAAAGCACCACCAATTCCCTGTTCCTGCAGGACCAGATCTTCGTCGGCGACGACCTCACCCTCTACCTGGGCGGCCGCCACGACCGCTGGAGCAGCCGGGGCAACATGCAGAAATACGTCGGAACGCCCCGAAGCAATCTGGACATCCCGGAGCGCTCCGAATCCGCCTTCTCCCCCAAGGTGGCGGCGGTCTACCGCCTGACGCCGGGCACCAGCGTGCGCAGCTCCCTGGGCAAGGCCTTCCGTGCCCCCTCCAACTACGAGATGTACGCCACTCCCAGCATCAGCAGCCGCCGCCTGCTGGTGGCCGACCCCAACCTGAAGCCGGAAACCTCCACCTCCTGGGACCTGGGCATCGAGACGGCCCTGGCCGGCCAGGGCTCGGCCAAGGCCACCTATTACCGCACCCGGCTGCAGGACATGATCTACCGCAAGCTCAGCCCCTACAGCGGCAGCCTGGCCAATGTGGACTTCTTCGCCACGGCCACCAACGCCGGCCAGGCCGAGGTGGAAGGCGTGGAGCTGGCGGCGGAAATGCCCCTCGCCTCCTGGCTGCGGGCCTCCGCCAGCTACACCTGGACCGACAGCCAGATCACCCGGGACGAGAGCGGCACCGGCCTGCAGGGCAAGCGCCTGCGCTATGTGCCGAAAAACACCGCCTACTTCGCCCTGGACGCCCAGTGGCAGCAATGGCGCGCCTACCTCTCCGCCGCCTACACCGGCGAGCAGTTCAGCAAGGAAGACAACAGCGACGTCATCAAGAACGTCTACGGCGGCGTCAGCAAGTACTGGCTGGCCAACCTTAAGCTGAGCTACCAGTTCGACAGGAATTTCAAGGTCAGCGCCGGCATCAACAACCTCTTCGACAAGACCTACTACGAGTACTACCAGATGCCCGGCCGCAATGCCTTCATCGAGCTGAGCGCCTCGTTCTGACCCTGGGAGCCATCATGGAAATCGTCACCCTCATCGAGCAACTGCTCTACCAAGTCTCCACCGCCCTCTACCTGCCGGTGATCGGCGGCTGCGCCCTGCTGGTGGCCTACGTGCCCCTGCAACTGGGCATCACCCTGTTCGACGCCTGGCAGCGGCGCCGCGGCCATCTGCCGGAGGTGGAAAGCTTCAAGCTGCGCCTGGGCCAGCTGCGGCACCGCCTGAAGGGCTATCCGCGCCGCCTGGAGATCGAAGTGGAACGGCTGCTGCAGGCCGAGGAACTGGAACTGTCGCGGCGCCTGGACCGCATCCGCTTCGTCATCAAGGTGGGGCCGGCCCTGGGCCTCATGGGCACCCTCATCCCCATGGGCATTTCCCTGGCCGCTCTGGCCGAAGGCAACATCCCCAAGATGGCCGGCAGCATGGTCACCGCCTTCACCGCCACCGTGGCCGGCCTGGGCGCCGGGGTCCTCGCCTATCTGCTGGCCCTCTCCCGGGAACGGTGGGTGCGGGCCGATGTGCGGGAAATGGCCCACGCCGCCGAACTGACCCTGGCGGAAAGCGGCCAGGCCCTCCCCCACCACCTGCAGACGGAGGCCGACGATGCGGTTGCTGCAGCGGCGTAGGCGCTTCTCCCTGGACGGCGAGGCCCTGGAAGACCCCATCGCCGGGGTCGCCAACCTCTTCGACGCCAGCATCGTCTTCATCGTCTCCATGATGATCGCCCTGTTCATGGCCTACAACATGATGGACCTGCTGGACCCCAGTTCCGAAGTGACCATGGTGAAGAAGAACGCCAACGGCGAGATGGAGATCATCACCAAGAAGGGCAACGAGATCAAAGCCGCCAAGGTCACCGACCAGAAGCTCTCGGGCCGGGGCGAACGCCTCGGCACCGCCTACAAGCTGCCCGACGGGAGGATCGTCTATGTACCGGCCGACTGAGGGCAAGCGCCCGATCCTGTTCCACCTCCGGCACCTCTTCCTGGGCCTGGCCCTGCTGCTCCTGGGCCTGGCCGCCCAGGCCCGACCCCTGTCATTGGTGCTATTCCCCGGCGACCCGGCCACCCTGACGGCGGTCAATGCGGTGCAGCAGCTGCAACGGGAACCGGTCCTGAAAGAGGTGCGCTTCCACATCGCCTCCTCCTCCCAGCCCAGCCCGGCGGACCTGGAAGCCCTGGCCAAGGCCGACCTGGCCCTGATCTACAACATGGGCCGGGACCTGGCGAAGCAGATTGCCCCCGCCGTGGCCGAAATCAACCGGCGCGGCGCCAAGGCCTACGCCGTCGGCTCGCCCTTCGAGGAAGGTGAACGGGATGCGGGCCTGAGCCGCAACGAGGAACTGCGGGCCTACGCCCAGGCCGGCGGCGTGGACAACTACGCCGCCATGCTGCGCCTGGCCCTGGCCCGGGAATTCGGCCTGCCCCTGGCGGCCCCGCCGCCCCGCCCCTTCCCCGCCGTGGCCCTGTGGAATCCCCGCAGCGGCCAGCTCTTTAGCCGCTTCGAGGACTACGCGGCAGACTACCTGCGGCAGCGCCCCGGCGCCGCCGAGCGGGTCTGGGTGGGCATCGTCTTCAACCGGGTCACGGCCCAGGCCGGCCGCTCGGCCCTGCTCGAAGCCATGGTGGAAAGCCTGGAGCGGCGCGGCTTCAACGTCGCCCCGGCCTTCGGCTTTCCTTCCGAAAATGCGGTCAAGCAATACTTCATCGACCCCAGGGGCAAGGCCCGGGTGGCGGCCCTGGTGGGCCTGGCCCTGAAGATGGGCAACGTGCCGGAGAAAACCATCCCGCTCATGCAGGCCCTGGACGTGCCCGTGGTCAATGCCCTCTCCCTCTTCAACCAGAGCCGCCAGGAATGGGAGGATTCGCCCATGGGCCTGAGCCTCAACGAGCGGGCCTGGCAGATCGCCGGAGCCGAATTCGCCGGCGCCGTGGCTCCCACCGTGGTGGCTTCCAAGGAGCGTCTGACCGATCCCCGCACCGGCCTGGAATACGTGGTGGAGGCCCCCATTCCCGAGCGCATCGAGCGCCTGGCGGACCGGGTGAAGAAGTGGGTGGAGCTGCGCTATGAGCTCAACACCAACAAGCGGGTGGCGGTGATCTACTACAACTACCCGCCGGGCAAGGAGAACATCGGCGCCTCCTACCTCAACGTGCTGCCCCGCTCCCTGTGGCAGATCCTCTCCCGCCTGGAGCAGGCCGGCTACAACGCCCAGGGCCGCCCGGCCACGGAAGAAGCCCTGTTCGACGCCCTGCGGGAACACGGCACCAACATCGGCAACTGGGCTCCCGGTGCCCTGGAAAAAATGGTGCGCAGCGGCCACGCCATGCTGCTGCCGGTGAGCGACTACCGCAAATGGTTCGACCGCCAGCCGGAAAAGCTGCGCCGCGCCATGGTCCAGGCCTGGGGCGAGCCGGAAAACTCCAGGGTGATGTTGTGGAAGGACGGCAAGGGCAAGCCCCACTTCGTTTTCCCCGCCCAGCGCTACGGCAATCTGGTCTTCGCGCCCCAGCCTTCCCGGGGCTGGGAGGGCGACCTCAAGAAGATGTACCACGACGTGGCCCTGCCGCCCCACCACCAGTATCTGGCCTTCTACCTGTGGCTGCAGAAGGGCTACCAGGCCCATGCCATGGTGCATGTGGGCACCCACGCCACCCATGAATGGCTCTCCGGCAAGGAGGTGGGCTTCACCGCCGCCGATCCGGGGGAGGCCATGGTGGGCGACGTGCCCCAGCTCTACCCCTACATCGTGGACGACATCGGCGAGGCCCTGCAGGCCAAGCGGCGCGGCATGGCCACCATCATCTCCCACATGACGCCCCCCTTCGACAGGGCCAGCCTCAACTTGGAACTGGTCAAGCTGCGGGGCCTCATCGACGACTACGTGGTGGCAGCCCAGAAGAGCGAATCCGCCGCCGCAGCCGCCCTCGGCGAGATCAACACCCAGGGCCGCAAGCTGGGCGTGCTCAAGGACATCGGCAAGGACACCCTGGCCAACGGCGAGGAGGTGGAGGAACTGGAGCACTACCTGAAGGAAGTGAGCGAACACCAGGCCTCCTACGGCCTGCACACCTTCGGCATCGCTCCGCCCAGGGAGATGCAGCGCAGCACCGCCGAGGCCATCCTGGCCCTGGCCGGCAAGCTGGCCCCGGCCGAATACCAGCGCCGCCTGGAAGCCCTGATGGCCAATATGGAAGCCAGCGGCAAGGCCGAGCTGGACGCCCTGGAGGCGGGGCTGGCTGGGCGCTACGTGGCCGCCGGCCCGGGCAACGACCCGATCCGCAATCCGGACTCCCTGCCCACGGGACGCAACCTCTACGGCTTCGACCCCTCCCGCCTGCCCACTCCGGGCACCTGGGAACAGGGCCGCAGCCTGGCCGAGAAGTTCGTCGCCGACTACCGGCAGCGCCACGGCCAGTACCCGGACCGGGTGGTGTTCAATCTGTGGAGCACCGAGGCCATGCGCCACGAGGGCGTCACCGAGGCGGAAATCCTCGCCCTGCTGGGAGTGAAGCCCCAATGGGACGAACGGGGCCGGGTCAGCGGCCTGGAGATCATTCCCCGCCGCGACCTGGGCCGGCCCCGGGTGGACGTCACCGTGGTGCCCTCGGGCCTCTACCGGGACGCCCTGCCGACCCTGATGCTGCTGGTGGACGAGGCCGTCTCCAAGGTGAAGGACCTGGAGGAGGACGACAACCCCATCCGCACCAATGTGGGCAAGACCCGCCAGGCCCTGGAACAGCGTGGCATCGCCCCGGCCGAGGCGGCGCGCCTGGCGGCAGTGCGGGTGTTCACCGAACCTTCCGGCGCCTACGGCACCGGGGTGGACAACGTGGTCCAGGCCGCCAACACCTGGGATAAGGAAAGCCAGGTGGCCGACGTGTACTTCAACCGGGTCGGCCATCTCTTCGGCCAGGGCTACTGGGGCGACCGCCCCGGCGGCGCGGCCCTGGCGGTGGACATCTTCAAGATGGCCCTGAAGGATGCCAAGGCGGCCATCCACTCCCGCTCCTCCAACCTCTACGGCACCCTGGATAACGACGACGTGTTCCAGTACCTGGGCGCCACGGCCATGGCCATCCGCCAGGTGAACGGCAAGTCGCCGGAAACCCTGGTGCTCAACCTGGCCGACGGCAAGGGCGGCAAGCACGAGACCCTGGACAAGTTCATGGGCCGGGAAATGCGGACCCGCTACACCAACCCGGAATGGGTCAAGGCCATGTTGAACGAAGGCTATGCCGGCGCCCGCTTCGTCATGAAGGTGACCGAGCACCTGTGGGGCTGGCAGGTCACCGTGCCGGAGGCGGTGGACGGCGCCAAGTGGCAGGAGATGTACGAGACCTACGTGGCCGACCGCAACCGGCTGGGCGTCAGGGACAAGTTCCGGGAAGCGAAGAACCTGCGGGCCTACCAGGCGGTGGTGGACAAGATGCTGGTGGCCATCAACAAGGGCTACTGGCAGGCCGAACCCCGGGTGAAGGCCCATCTGGAGCAGGTGAACCGGGAAGTCATGGCCGAAGCGGGCGTCGCCTGCAATGCCAACAGTTGCAGCAGCGCCGAGGTCACCGCCCTGGCCCAGGCCCAGGACGCCCGGGACATGGCCGAGGCCCGCAGCCTGCCCGCCCCGGGCAACGGCGCCCGCGCCCCCGGCCGCAGCAGCGCCCTGCCGGCCGCCGCAAGCAAAGCCGCCCAGGCCGCACCGCCCCCAGGCGCCAAGGCAGCCGCCCAGCCGGCCCAGGCCAAGGCGGCGCCGCCCCCGGCCCCCAGGCCGACGCCGCCCGCCCAGGCCGGCGAGCCGGTGCATGGCTACGCGGTGCAGGAAAGCAAATCCGCCAACAGCCCCCTGCCGCCGGCCGTCACCCACTGGGCCCTGGCCGGCCTGGGGGCCCTGGTGCTGCTCGGCTTCGCCTGGCGCGCCCGGCGCCGGCCATGAGCACGGCCTAGGCCGGACCGTCCCCCTCCGGGGTGATCCTGCTGTCACCCCGGCGTTTGCGCGCAGCCTTCGGGCTGCGTTTTTTTTCGCCGGGCTTTTGCCGAGCCTCCGCAGGGCCAGGGGGCCGGCCGAGGAATAGGGCTTTCCCCGGGAAACCCGGATAATGGCGGCCGCTTCGCTTTATTCGTCTGCACACATTTTTGGATTCGCCATGGAAATCAAGGTCAATTTTCTCGACAAGCTGCGCCTGGAGGCCAAGTTCGACGACTTCACGGTCATCGCCGACCAGCCCATCCGCTACAAGGGCGACGGCTCGGCGCCGGGGCCCTTCGACTATTTCCTGGCCTCCTCGGCCCTCTGTGCGGCCTACTTCGTCAAGCTGTACTGCGAGACCCGCGGCATTCCCACGGAGAACATCCGCCTCTCCCAGAACAACATCGTCGATCCGGAAAACCGCTACCAGCAGACCTTCAAGATCCAGGTCGAGCTGCCGGCGGATATTTCCGAGAAGGACCGCCTGGGCATCCTGCGCTCCATCGAACGCTGCACGGTGAAGAAGGTGGTGCAGACCGGCCCCGAGTTCATCATCGAGGAGGTGGAAAACCTGGATGCCGACGCCCAGGCCCTGCTCACCGTCAAACCCGATGCCGGCCACCAGACCTACATCCCGGGCAAGGACCTGCCCCTGGAGCAGACCATCGCCAACATGTCCGCCTTCCTGGCGGGCCTGGGCATCAAGATCGAGATCGCCTCCTGGCGCAATCTGGTGCCCAATGTGTGGTCCCTGCATATCCGCGACGCCCATTCCTCCATGTGCTTCACCAACGGCAAGGGCGCCAGCAAGGAAAGCGCCCTGGCTTCGGCCCTGGGGGAGTACATCGAGCGCCTGAGCTGCAACCACTTCTACACCCACCAGTACTGGGGCGAAGAGATCGCCAACGCTCCCTTCGTGCACTACCCCAACGAGCGCTGGTTCAAGCCCGGCAAGAAGGACGCCCTGCCCAAGGAAATCCTCGACGAATACTGCCTGGAAATCTACAACCCGGACGGCGAACTGCGGGGCTCCCACCTCATCGACACCAACTCCGGCAACGTGCAGCGCGGCATCTGCTGCCTGCCCTTCGTGCGCCAGTCCGACGGCGAGGTGGTGTACTTCCCCTCCAACCTCATCGACAACCTCTACCTCAGCAACGGCATGAGTGCCGGCAACACCCTGGCCGAAGCCCAGGTGCAGTGCCTGTCGGAGATTTTCGAGCGGGCGGTGAAGCGGGAAATCCTCGAAGGCGAAATCGCCCTGCCCGACGTGCCGCAAGAGGTGCTGGCCAAGTATCCCGGCATCGTCGCCGGCATCCGGGGCCTGGAAGAACAGGGCTTCCCGGTGCTGGTGAAGGACGCCTCCCTCGGCGGCCGGTTCCCGGTGATGTGTGTCACCCTGATGAACCCCCGCACCGGCGGCGTCTTCGCCTCCTTCGGCGCCCATCCCAGCATGGAAGTGGCCCTGGAGCGCAGCCTCACCGAGCTGCTGCAGGGCCGCAGCTTCGAGGGCCTCAACGACCTGCCCCGGCCCACCTTCGAAAGCCAGGCGGTGACCGAGCCCAACAACTTCGTGGACCACTTCATCGACTCCAGCGGCGTGGTCTCCTGGCGCTTCTTCAGCGCCAAGGCCGACTACGACTTCGTCGAATGGGACTTCTCCGGCCACGGCGAAGAATCCAATGCCCATGAAGCGGCCACCCTGTTCGGCATTCTCGAAGAGATGGGCAAGGAGGCCTACCTGGCGGTGTACGACCAGTTAGGTGTCACCGCTTGCCGCATCCTGGTGCCCGGCTACTCGGAAATCTACGGGGTGGAAGACCTGATCTGGGACAACACCAACAAGGCCCTGGCCTTCCGCGAGGACATCCTCAACCTGCACCGCTTGAGCGACAAGCAGCTGGCCGCCCTGCTGCAACGGCTGGAAGAGAGCGAGCTGGACGACTACACCGACATCATCGGCCTCATCGGCGTCGAGTTCGACGAGAACACGGTGTGGGGCCAGCTGACCATCCTGGAACTGAAGCTGCTGATCCATCTGGCTCTGGGGCAGCTGGCGGAGGCCCACGACCTGGTGGGCGCCTTCCTGCAGTTCAACGAAAACACCGTGGATCGGGGCCTCTTCTACCAGGCCATGAACGTGGTGCTGGAAGTGGTGCTGGACAAGGATGAAGGCGGGGACCTGGACCTGGCCGACTACGAGGCCAACTTCCGCCGCATGTTCGGCAACGAGCGCATGGACGCGGTGATCGGCTCGGTGCAGGGCACCCTGCGCTTCCACGGCCTGACCCCGACCAGCATGAAGCTGGAAGGGCTGGACCGGCACCAGCGGCTGATCGACAGCTACAAGAAGGTGCACGCCGCCCGGGCCAAGGTGGCAGCCGGCGGCTGACCCGGAACGGCGGCCCCGCATCGGCCGCCGCCGCACTCCCATAAAAAAAAGCCGGGCCCGAGGGCCCGGTGAAATTCGTTCCAGGGAGGGAACGAGCGCTATTCCTGCGTGTGCTTCGCTTCCAGCCACAGGGCGTTGACCACCGCCAGCAGCACGGCGAAACCCAGGCCGAGAATCCAGGTGAAATACCACATGGCATGTACTCCTTTGCTTGATTAGTAGAGGGCCTTGTCGTTGGCGACGATGTAGTCCCGGGTCACCTTGCCGGCCATCACCCGATAGGCCCAGCCGGTGTAGGCGATGACGATGGGGGTGAAGATCAGGGCCACGTAGAGCATGACGTTGAGGGTCACGTAGCTGGAGGTGGCATCCCAGGCGGTGAGGCTGGCCTTGGGCAGGGTGGAGGACGGCAGCACGAAGGGGAACAGGGCGACGCCGGCGGTAAGGATCACCGCCAGGCAGGCCACGGAGGAGCCGACGAAGGCCACCAGGGTCTTGCCGGCCCGCAGGCAGGCCAGGGCCAGCAGCCCCCCCGCGTAGGCCAGGGCAGGCACGGCCCACAGCAGGGGATACTTCTGGTAGTTGGCGAACCAGGCACCTGGCTGGCGGACCACTTCCTTCATCAGGGGATTGAGGGCACCGCCCACGTCGGCGATGGACTGGATGACGAAGCCGTCGAGACGGCCCACCCATACCCCGGCGGCGGAGAAGGCGGCCAGCAGCAGCACCGCCAGCACCGTACCGGCGCCCCTGGCGCGGGCCTGCAGCTCCCCTTCGGTGCGGTGGGCGAGGAAGGTGGCGCCCTGCAGGGCCAGCAGGGACAGGCTCACCACGCCGCAGAGCAGGGCGAAGGGATTGAGCAGGGCCCAGAAGCTGCCGGTGTAGAAGGAGCGCATGGTTTCGTCCAGATGGAAGGGCACCCCCTGGAAGAGATTGCCGAAGGCCACGCCGAACACCAGGGCCGGCACCGCGCTGCCGGCGAACAGGCCCCAGTCCCAGGCGCTGCGCCAGGCCGGATTGGGCAGCTTGGAGCGGTACTCGAAGCCCACCGGACGGAAGAACAGGGCGAACAGGACCAGCAGCAGGGCCCAGTACATGCCGGAGAAGGCGGTGGCATAGACGAAGGGCCAGGCGGCGAAGATGGCGCCGCCGGCGGTGATGAACCACACCTGGTTGCCGTCCCAGTGGGGCGCCACGGTGTTGATCATGACGCGGCGGTCGGTGTCGTCCCGGCCGAGGATGGGCAGCAGGGTGCCGACGCCCATGTCGTGGCCGTCCATGATGGCGAAGCCGATGAGCAGCACGCCCACCAGCAGCCACCAGATGAGTTTCAGGGTCAGATAATCGAACAGCATCTCAGTCGTCTCCTCAGGCGTTGGCGGGCGCGGCGGCGGGCTGCAGGGCGGCGGGGCCGAGGCGGGCGTACTTGAACATCAGGTACATCTCGGCGACCAGCAGCAGGGTGTAGAAGCCGACGAAGCCGGCGATGGAGCCCCACAGGCTGGCGGCGGAAAGGCTGGAGGCCGACAGATGGGTGGGCAGCATGCCGAACACCGTCCACGGCTGGCGGCCGTATTCGGCGACGAACCAGCCGGACTGGATGGCGATCCAGGGCATGGGGATGAACCACAGGGCCCAGCGTAGCAGCCAGGTCTTCTGCTGGAAGCTGTTCTTGACGCTGTGCCAGAAGGCCAGCCCCACCAGCAGCAGCATGGCAAAACCCAGCAGCACCATCAGGCGGAAGGTCCAGAACAACGGCGCCACCCTGGGCACGGAGTCGTGGGCCGCCTGGTCCAGCATGGCCGGGGTGGCCTGGGCCAGGTCCGGGCTGTAGCGCTTGACCAGCATGCCGTAGCCCATGTCCTGCTGGTGCTTGGCGAAGGAGGCCTTGGCCGCTGCGTCGGCCGGATTCTGGCGCAGGGCCTCCAGGGCCAGCACCGCCTGCACGCCGCTTTCGATGCGCTGCCGGTTGGCAGCGCGGATTTCCTTGATGCCGGGCAGGGTCTCGGACACGGAGCGGGTGGCGATCAGGCCCAGCACGTAGGGAATGCGGATTTCCCAGTCGTTGGCCTGGCGTTCCTCATTGGGCCAGGCCAGCAGGTTGAAGCCCGCCGGCGCCGCTTCCGTCTCCCACATGGCCTCGATGGCGGCCAGCTTGGACTTCTGGGATTCGGACACGGCATAGCCGGATTCGTCCCCCAGCACGATCACCGACAGGCACCCGGCCAGGCCGAAGGCGGCGGCGATGCGGAAGGAACGGCGGGCGAACTCCACGTGCAGGCCCTTCAGCAGATACCAGGAGGAAATGCCGAGCACGAACAGGGAGCCGGTGACATAGCCGGCGGCCACCGTATGCACGAACTTGGACTGGGCCACCGGGTTGAACACCAGGGCGGCGAAATCCACCAGTTCCATGCGCATGGTCACCGGGTTGAAGGTGGAGCCCACCGGGTCCTGCATCCAGCCGTTGGCGATGAGGATGAGCACGGCGGAAAGGTTGGTGCCCAGGGCCATGAGCACGGTCACCGCCAGGTGGCCGGCCTTGGACAGGCGCTGCCAGCCGAAGAAGAACAGGCCCACCATGGTGGATTCGAGGAAGAAGGCCATCAGCCCCTCGATGGCCAGGGGGGCGCCGAAGATGTCGCCCACGTAATGGGAGTAGTAGGCCCAGTTGGTGCCGAACTGGAACTCCATGGTGATGCCGGTGGTGACGCCCAGGGCGAAATTGATGCCGTAGAGCTTGCCCCAGAACTTGGTCATGTCCCGGTAGATTTCCTTGCCGCTCATGACGTAGGCGGTCTCCATCACCACCAGCAGCCAGGACAGGCCCAGGGTCAGCGGGACGAAGAGGAAGTGGTACATCGCCGTGGCGGCGAACTGCAGCCGCGACAGGTCAACGACCGTCGAATCGATCATGGTGAACCTCCCTTATGGGTTGTTTTGTGGAACCGGTGAGCTGCTGGGCCATGCGCTGTTCATCCACGGCGACCCGGTAGGGGGCCACGTAGTTGAGCCACAGCACGCGCAGGAGAATGATCTTGAGCAGGAGCACCACGGCCAGGTGACAGGCCAGGCGGTGGCGGGCAAGGAAAGCGGAGAGGCCGCGGCGGGGCCGGGCGGACGAGACATGCTGGGCGGACAAGGGACACTCCCTTCCAGGCGGGGCGGCGAAGGCCCCGGGGAAAAAGGACGCCCCATTGCTGGGGCGTCAATCCTAGTCGTTAGTCCAGGCTTGGAAAGCTTAGACGGGGCGGATTCTGACCGCCGGCGGCGGCCTCGGGAAGTGACTAAATGTCACGCGACAAGCGGTCACGCCCTGCCCATAATGCCGCCGTCGCCACCCCTTCGGAGCCGCCTGCATGCCCTCGCCAGCGCCCTTCCCGCCGCCCCGGCCCCTGCGCCGCCTGCGCCTCGACGCGGACCTCCTGATCGCCCTGCGCTGGGGCTCGGTGCTGGCCATGGCCGCCATCACCCTGGGCTTTCCCCGCCTGCTCGGCATCACCATCGCCCCCCTGCCCCTGCTGGCCACGGCCACCTTCCTGGCGCTGGTGAACGGCGCCGCCATGTTGCTGCGCCACTGGGACCGGGAACCCATTCCCGCCATGACCCAGCTGATGGTGGACCTGCTCTCCTGGAGCATCGTCATCTACTTTTCCGGCGGCGCCACCAATCCCCTCATCTCCCTGCTACTGCCCGTGGTGGCCATCGGCGCCGCCATGCTGCCGACCCTGCAGGCCTGGCTGCTGGGGGCCTTTTCCATCCTCACCTATTCCTTCCTGTGGAATTTCTACCAGCCCCTGGAAGTGAAGGACGCCACCATCGCCGTGCAGCTGCACCTGCTCGGCATGTGGCTGACCTTTCTCGCCTCCGTGCTCATCTCGGTGTGGTTCATCACCCGCATGACGGCCGCCATCCGCATCCGCGACCAGGCCCTGGCCCGGGCCCGGGAAAACGAGATCCGCAACGGCTGGGTGGTCTCCCTCGGCACCCTGGCCGCCGGCGCCGCCCATGAACTGAGCACGCCCCTGGCCACCATGAAGCTGGTGGTGGACGATCTGGTCGAGGATGCCGAACTGCCGCCCCGGACGCGCCAGGAACTGGCGGGCCTGAAACTGCAGATCGACAAATGCAAGAGCGCCCTCACCCGCCTCACGGCGGAGGCCGGCCGGCCCCGGGCCGAGGAGCGCCGCCAGCGGCGGGTACAGGACTGGCTGGAGGAATGCGCCCACGGCTGGCGGGCCCTGCATCCGGCCGCCAGCATCGCCCTGCGCATCGATGCAGAAGCCGCCGGGCGCCTGGTGGCCGCCGACGTTGCCCTGGAACAGGCCCTGCACAACCTGGTGGACAACGGCGTGCGCTTCAGCCCCGAGTGGCTCGAAGTCAGCGCCGCCGTGCATGGCCCCTGGCTCCACCTGGTCATCGCCGACCAGGGGCCGGGCATTCCCGAAGATGTGCTGGCCGCCGCCGGCCAGCCCCTGCCGGTGCATTCGGACTCGGGCCTGGGCATCGGCCTGCTGCTGGCCCGCAGCGCCATCCAGCGCTGCGGCGGCCAGCTCCATCTGGCGCCCCGGCAGCCCCGGGGCACCGACGTCACCCTCAAACTTCCCCTCAAGGATTGCTGACATGAATCCCGTCACCGACGCTGCCGACGGCAACGAATCCCCCCTGCTGCTGATCGTGGACGACGACCAGGCCTACTGCAGTGCCCTGGCCAAGGCCATGGGCCGGCGCGGCTTCCAGACCATCGCCGGGCACGACCCGGAGAGCGCCCTGGCCCTGGCGGCCCGGCACGAACCGGAGTACGTCGTGCTCGACCTCAACCTGGAAGGCAAATCGGGCCTCAACCTGATCGAACCCCTGCTCGAATGCAGCCCCGGCGCCCGCATCGTGGTCCTCACCGGCTACGCCAGCATTCCCACCGCCGTCGGCGCCATCAAGCTGGGGGCCCTGGAATACCTGATCAAGCCGGTGGAGGCCGGCGACATCGTCAAGGCCCTCACCGCCGACCACTGGGAAATCCCCCCCATCGCCACGGACGAGCGCATGACGGTGCAGCGGGTCGAGTGGGAATACATCCAGCGCATCCTGCGGGAAAACGGCGGCAACATCACCGCCACCGCCCGCTCCCTGAAAATGCACCGGCGCACCCTGCAGCGCAAACTGGCCAAGCACGCCCCCGCCGCCTGAAGCCCATGGCGGCGCCAGATCTGCACCGCGGCTACGATCCGCGGCTATCCGTCAAGCCTTGAAAAAGGCGGGAAAACCGAGGAACATCCGCCCCCTTCGTCGATCCGCGCCGGCCTGCCGCCGCGGATCGCGCCACTACCAACCGACGGCGGAGGGGCCATGGCCTTCAAAGACAATCCTGCGGAATTCCGCATCATCGACATCGCCCTGATCGAGCCCGGCCCGGACCATGTGCGCCAGCACTTCGACGAGGCCAGCCTCAAGGGCCTGGCCAACTCCATCGGCCGCAAGGGCCTGATCCATCCCCTGGTGGTGCAGCCGGCGGACGGCGCCGGGCGCCACGCCCTGGTGGTGGGCGAACGCCGCCGCCGCGCCGCCCTGCTGGCGGGCGAGACCGCCGTGCCGGTACTGGTGCGGGCCTGCAGCCCGGAGGAAGTGCTGGAAGTGCAGGTCTTCGAGAACCTGGGCCTGGGCGTGCGCGCCGCCCTGGACCCGCGGGACATGGCCAACGCCATCCAGACCATTGCCGAGCGCTTCGAGAGCAAGGATGCGGCCGCCGAACACTTCGGCCGCACCGCCACCTGGCTGGCCCAGGCCACCGCCGCCGCCAACCTGTCGCCCCAGGTCAGCGCCCTGCTCGAGTCGGGCAAGATTTCCAGCACCAGCACCGCCATCCAGCTGGAGAAGCTGGCCCAGAAGAACGAGGCCAAGGCGGAAACCCTGATCGGCCAGATCGCGCAGCTGCCCGAAGGGGAGAAGCTGCCCAAGCAGGTGGTGGAAAAGGTTCTGGTGGAAGAAGGACTGCGCCGCGGCAAGAAGCCGGACACCCCGCCGCAAGCCGCGCCGGATATGGTTCCCAGCCCGGCTGCAGCCCAGGTGGCAAGCCCCTCCCCGGTCACGGCCGATGTGCCGCCCTGGGAAGAGGCCCCCGTCGCTCCCGCGGCGCCCGCCATGCCGGCGGCACCGGCGACGGAACGGCGCCGGGTCAATCCGGGCAAGGTGAAGATGGTGGCCGAAATCCTGGGCCTGGAAGCGGAAGACGAAGAGGCCGTGCTGGCCCGCCTGATCGACGAATTCCTGGCCCTCAAGGGCGCCTGAGGCATCCCCCGCCAGGCCCGTCCCGGGCCTGGAAAGCAGCCCTCCGGCTGCCGGCAGGAAAAAGCGGCGGCGCCCAGGCCGCCGCTTTCGTTTTTACTTCACGTCGAGCTCTACTTCACGTCAAACTCGAAGCGGGCGGCCACCTGGCCTTCCACCAGCACCTGCAGGCGGCGGTGGCCCGCCGGCTCGTTGGGGCCCACCGACCACTCGGCATAGATGTGCCCGTCCATGGGGGCCAGCAGGCGCTCGCTGACCTGGGTCCGCTTGTCGTTGGAGAGGCCCAGGTTGCGCGCCACTTCCTTCTCTTCCGCCGTGCCCTTGTTGGGCCGGGGCTGCACGTATTCCTCGCTGACCTTGAGGGTGCGCTTGCTGGTCTTGACCTCGATCACCCAGCCGTAGCGCTGGCCCAGCACGTGGGGCACCACGTCGGTGGGAGTGAACACCAGGTCGCCCTTCTTCTCTTCAAAGATGCCGAATTCGGCGGCCACCACTTCCACCGGGGCTTCCGCCGGCGGCGCGCCGTGGGCCAGGCTGCAGACGAGGAGGAGGGAGAACAGGAATGGGCGCAGCATGGATGGCTCCAGTGGGTGTGGGGGAGGCGCCGCCGCCGGCTTCAGGGGCGCGGCTGCCGGCGCCGGGGCGCCGGGCCGGAAATGGCCTGGGGCGCAGGGGCCTGGGGACTGCTCGGGTCCTCCGCCAGGCTGCGGGCCCGCAGCTGGCCGCAGCCGCCGTCAATGTCCTGGCCGGCGGAATTGCGCAGTTTGGTCAGGATACGCCGCTGGTGCAGGTAGCGGGCCAGATGCCGGGCCCGTTCCCAGGCCGGGCGGCGGAAGGCGCCCTCGCCAGCCTCATCCTCCCCGCCGACGGCGTTGAAGGGGATCAGGTTCATGATGGCGTATTTGCCGCTGAGGAGGCGGACGATGCCGTCCATTTCCGCCTCGCTGTCATTGACCCCGTCGAGCAGGGTCCATTGGTATTGGATGGGATAGCCGGTGCTGCGGGCATATTCCTCGCCCAGTTCCACCAGTTCCTCCGGCGTCAGGCGCGGCGCCTTGGGCAGCAGCTGGGCCCGCAGCTCGGCCCGGGTGGTGTGCAGGGAAAGGGCCAGGGCCGGCTTCACCGCCTGCCGGGGCAGACGCTCGAAGACGCGGCGGTCGCCGACGGTGGAAAAGACCAGGTTCTTGTGGCCGATGCCGCCGGCGCTGCCGAGCAGGTCGATGGCGGCCAGCACGTTGTCCAGGTTGTGGGCCGGTTCGCCCATGCCCATGAAGACCACCTTCTTCACCGGCCGCCGGGCCCGGGCCAGCACCACCTGGGCCACGATCTCGCCGCTGGAGAGCTGGCGCAGCAGGCCATCCCGGCCGGTCATGCAGAAGGTGCAGCCGACGGCGCAGCCCACCTGGGTGGAGACGCAGACCCCGTCCCGGGGCAGCAGCACGCTTTCCACCGCCTGGCCGTCGCCCAGGCGCACCAGCAGGCGCGCCGAGCCGTCGGCCCCCGGGTGTTCGGAATGGACCCGGGCCAGGGCCTCCAGGTCGGCGGCCAGGGCCGGCAGTTCCTCCCGGATGGCCTTGGGCAGGTAGTCCTGGGCCTGGCGGCGGCGGGCGCCGGCATCTAGGGGCTGGGCCTGGAGCCAGGCGCGCAGCACCCGGTCCTCGTGGCAGGTCTTGGCGCCGAGGGCGGCCAGGCGTTGGCGGATGTGTTCGAGTTGCATGGGGGCGGAATGCTAGCACCGCCGGCAGCGCCGGCATAGGCGCCGCGCCGCTTGCGGCTCCCGGCGGCGGTGCCCCTAGGCCCCGGGCTCGGCCCAGAGTTCCAGCAGGGCCCCCACCAGATCCGCGTCGCCGCCGCTGCGGGGGCAGACCAGGGACAGCTGGTAGTCCGGCAGGAGCACGGCCAGGTCATAGACGCGGAAGGCCGGATCGGCGCCCGCCGCCAGGCTCTCCACCTCCGAGGCCGGCAGCACCGCCAGGCCGCGGAAGCCCTGCAGCAGCAGGTCCCGCAGCATGCCGGCGTCGGAACTGTAGAGGGCCACCCGGGGCAGCAGGCCGGCTTCGTGGAACTGCTGCTGCAGGCGCTCGTAGGTGCCGATGCCGACGGAGCGGCGCAGCAGCAGCAGGGGATGGGCGGCCAGCTCGGCCAGGCCCAGGCGCTGCCCGGGGGCGAAGAGGTCGGCGGGGCCCAGGGCCACCGAGGGCGAGGCCCGCAGGCGGTGCACGTTGAAGCTGTCGGGCTGCAGGGGCGGCTGCATGAAGGCCAGGTCCAGCTGGCCGGTGCGCAGCAGGTGTTCCAGGTAGCTGGAATCCCCCACCACCAGGCCGATCTCCCGGGCCGGGAAGCGGGCCATGAGGGCCTCGCAGCGGGCCAGCCAGGGGGCGCGGCAGGTGGGCGAGAGGCCGATGCGCAGGGCCGGGCCGCTCTGGGAGGCGAGACGCAGCACCTCGTCCCGGGAGGATTCCACCGCCCGCAGGATGTCCCGGGCGCGGCGGTAGAACAGGCGCCCGGCCTCGGTCAGCTCCAGCTGCCGGCCCTTGCGCAGGAACAGGGGGGTGCCCAGTTCCTCCTCCAGCTCCTTCAGACGCTGGCTGAGGGGAGGCTGGGCCATGTGCAGTTCCCGGGCGGCCCGGCTGATCTGGCCCTGCTCGACGATGGTGCAGAAGTAGTGCATGCGCTTCAGATCCATGGGCCACCCATATCAATTCGATATTCCAGACAACGAAAACGGTATTTTATTCGCCACGCCGGAATCCTTAACATACCGGATTGCTTAATCAAGCCGCCATGTCATGCAGAGCCCCCCGCGGGCCGCCGGCGGCCTTCCCCGGAGAAATACCCCATGCTGGGACCCCTGGCCAACAGCGCCGCCCTGATCCTGGGCGGCCTCGGCGGCGCCGTGCTCGGCCGCCGCCTGCCCCGCCGCGTGCGGGAAACCCTGCCCCTGACCTTCGGCATCATCGCCGCCGCCATCGGCACCACCCTGATGAACAAGGTGCACGCCCTGCCGGCGGTGGCCCTGGCCCTGATCCTGGGCTCCCTGGCGGGGGAGTTGGCCCATCTGGAACGGGGCCTGGAGAAGGCCATCGGCTGGGCCCAGCGCCAGGCGGAAAGGCTCATGCCGGGGGAGAAGGGCAATCCCCGGGTGGAAGGCTTCGTCGGCAAGTTCGTCACCCTGCTGGTGCTGTTCTGCGCCAGCGGCATGGGCATTTTCGGCGCCACCCAGGAGGGCATGACCGGGGATGCCCACATCCTCCTGGCCAAGTCCATCCTGGACCTGTTCACCGCCCTCATCTTCGCTGCCGAACTGGGCCCGGCGGTGGCCCTCATCTGCCTGCCCCAGCTCCTGGTACAGGGCGCCCTCTTCCTCGGCGCCGGCCTGCTGGTGCCCCTGGCGACGCCGGAGATGCTGGCCGACTTCTCCGCCTGCGGCGGCGTCATCATGATGGCCACGGGCCTGCGCATCTGCGGCATCAAGTTCTTCCCCATCGTGAACATGCTGCCGGCCCTGTTCCTGGCCATGCCCTGCTCCCTGCTGTGGGCCCGCTGCTTCGGCTGAGCCCGGGGCCGCGCTGCGGCTGACAGCCGGCCGCCCGTTTCTCCCGCCGCCCGCCTCTCCCGCCGAACGCATCGGCCCCGGCGCTGTCCGACCATTTTGGCCAGCACGCCGATCCTGGCTCCCCTCCTGCCGTTTCATGACTTTTGCCCGCCGGAGCCGGAGCCGGCCTATGCCATACTGCTAGGCGAACGGGATGGAGCGCCATCCCCGCCGACCATTCTCGCCCTCCCCTTTCCAGGTGGCCCGATGACGCAGTTCCCCGCCGTCCCCGCAATCACCCGCCTGCTCGGCGCCCTGCTCCTGGCGTGCTGTGCGGCCCTGTCCGCCGGGCCCGCCGGTGCCGACGAGCCGCCCCTGCGAGTCACCAGCGACGACAACTATCCGCCCTACATCTTCCGCGACCCGAGCGGCCAGCCCGTGGGCTATCTGGTGGACCTGTGGTCCCTGTGGGAGCAGAAGACCGGCCGCCGGGTGCAGCTGATCGCCACCGACTGGGGCCGGGCCCAGCGCCTCATGGCGGAGAACGAGGCGGACGTGATCGACATGATCTTCCACACTGCCGCCCGGGATGCCCTCTACGAATTCTCCCAGCCCTACGCCAACCTGCCGGTGGGCATCTACAGCCACAGTTCCATCAGCGGCATCAGCAACACGGACAACCTCAAGGGTTTCCTCATCGGCGTCCAGGTCGGCGACGCCTGCATCGAGGAACTGCAGGGCAAGGGCGTCACCAACCTGCGCCAGTTCAAGAACTACGCGGAAATGATCGCCGCCGCCGTGGCCGAGGAGATCAAGCTTTTCTGCCTGGACCAGCTCCCGGCCAACTACTACCTCTACCGCCTGGATCTGCAGCGCCAGTTCCGCAAGTCCTTCGACCTCTACCAGGGGCGCTTCCACCGGGCCACGCGCAAGGGCGACACGGCCACCCTGGCGGCGGTGGAACGGGGCATGGCCCTCATCAGCAACGAGGAACGGGCGGCCCTGGAAAAGAAGTGGATGGGCTCGAGCATCGACTACGTGCCCTACATGCCCTACGCCCGGTACTTCGGCCTGGGCCTGGCCCTGCTGCTGGTCGCCGGCGCTGGCCTGGCCCTCTGGGTACGGGTGCTGCAGGCGGCCGTGAAACGCCGCACCGCCGAGCTGGAACGGCAGCGCAGCCACCTGCACACCCTGCTGCGGGGCATTCCCGACCCCCTCTGGCTGAAGGACGAGGCCGGCGTCTTCATCGCCTGCAACCCGGCCTTCGAACGCATGATGGGCCGCCCGGAGCAGGAGATCATCGGCTGCAGCGACTACGACTTCGTCAGCCGGGAACAGGCCGATTTCTTCCGCGACAAAGACCGCCAGGTGCTGGCCGCCGGCACGCCCCAGAGCAACGAGGAATGGATCACCCAGGCGGACGGCTCCGGCCAGCGCCTGTTCGAGACCGTCAAGACGCCCATCGTCGAGCCCCAGGGCAAGGTGCTGGGCGTCCTCGGGGTGGCCCGGGACATCACCGAGCGCAAGCGCCTGGAGGCCGAGGTCAGCAATTACAGCCACCACCTGGAAGAGCTGGTGGCCGAGCGTACCGAGGAACTGGCCCGGGCCCGGGACGCGGCCAATGCCGCCAACGTGGCCAAGAGCGCCTTCCTCGCCAACATGAGCCACGAGATCCGCACGCCGATGAACGCCATCATCGGCCTCACCCACATCCTCAAGAAGGGCGAGCCCTCGCCCCAGCAGCAGGACCGCCTGGACAAGATCGACGATGCGGCCAGCCACCTGCTGTCCATCATCAACGACATCCTGGACCTCTCCAAGATCGAGGCCGAGCGCCTGGTGCTGGAGGAACAGCCGGTGGAGCTGGGGCGCATCGTCAGCCACATCTTCTCCATGCTGGCCGAGGGGGCGCGCAAGAAGGGCATCGTCCTCAAGTCGGAAGTCGATCCCCTGCCGCCCTACCTGCTGGGGGACCCGACCCGCCTGACCCAGGCCATCCTCAACTACGCCAGCAATGCGGTGAAATTCACCGAATGGGGCAGCGTCACCCTGCGGATCAAGGTGCTGGAGCTGACGCCGGCGGACGTCTTCCTGCGCTTCGAGGTGGAGGACACGGGCATCGGCATCGCCCCGGAAGTCCAGCCCCTGCTGTTCGCCCCCTTCCAGCAGGCCGACGGCAGCACCAGCCGCCGTTTCGGCGGCACCGGCCTGGGCCTGGTCATCACCCGGCGCCTGGCCCAGATCATGGGTGGCGACGCCGGCGTGGACAGCCGCCTGGGCTTCGGCAGCACCTTCTGGTTCTCCGCCCGGCTCAAGCTGGGCGAGGCCCGGGCCGCCCTGCCCGAGGACGGCCCCCGCCCCGATTCGGCCGAAGGCGAACTGCTGCAGCACTACCGGGGCACCCCCATCCTCCTGGCCGAAGACGATTCCATCAACCAGGAGGTGGCCCGGGAACTGCTCGAATACGCCGGGCTGCGGGTGGACATCGCCGCCGACGGCAACGAGGCCGTGGCCTGCCTGGAACGGGGGACCACGCCCTACGCCCTGGTGCTGATGGACATGCAGATGCCCGGCATGGACGGTCTGGAGGCCACCCGCCACATCCGCCGCCTGCCCGGCATGGAAAACCTGCCCATCATCTCCATGACCGCCAACGCCTTCGGCGAGGACCGGGAGCGCTGCCTGGAGGCAGGCATGAACGACTTCGTGCCCAAGCCGGTGAATCCGGAAGTGCTCTACGCCATGCTGCTGAAGTGGCTGCCCCGGCCCCAGACGCCCAACGCCTGAGCCATTTTTGCCGCCCGCCCCACGCTTTTGCTGGCCGTGGTAGCCCGGGCGGCTACAATAAGCCCCTGCCGCCACGGCCCCCTGCCCCGCTTCCGGGGCAATCCGGCCCGCCCGGCGCGGCCTCTTTCTGACCACTTCACCAACGGAACCAGCGCACCATGTTCGAACACGTCGATGCCTACGCGGGCGACCCCATCCTCACCCTGGTCGAAACCTTCCACAAGGACCCCCGGACCACCAAGGTCAATCTGGGCATCGGCCTCTATTACGACGAACAGGGCCGCATCCCCCTGCTCGGCTCCGTGCGCCAGGCCGAGGCCGCCATCGCCGCCGCCCCCGCGCCCCGCTCCTACCTGCCCATGGAAGGCGCCGCCGACTACCGGGCCGTGGTGCAGAAGCTGCTCTTCGGTGCCGACAGCGCCGCCCTCAAGGCCGGCCGCGTCGCCACCATCCAGACCCTGGGCGGCTCCGGCGCCCTGAAGGTGGGCGCCGACCTGCTCAAGCGCTACTTCCCCAAGAGCGAAGCCTGGGTCAGCAACCCCACCTGGGACAACCACCGCTCCATCTTCGAAGGCGCCGGCATCGCCGTGCACGACTATCCCTACTACGACGCCAACACCGGCGGCGTGGACTTCGCCGGCATGGTCGCCTGCCTCAAGGGCCTGCCCGAGCAGAGCATCGTCCTGCTGCACCCCTGCTGCCACAACCCCACCGGCGTGGACCTCTCCCGGGAGCAATGGCAGCAGGTGATCGCCATCGTCGCCGAGCGCAAGCTGATCCCCTTCCTCGACATCGCCTACCAGGGCTTCGGCGACGGCCTCGATGAAGACGCCTACGCCATCCGCGCCCTGACCGATTCCGGCCTGCCCTTCCTGGTCAGCAACTCCTTCTCCAAGAACCTCTCCTTCTACGGCGAACGGGTCGGCGGCCTCTCCGTGGTGTGCAAGGACGCGGAAGAAGCCGGCCGGGTCCTGGGCCAGCTCAAGTTCACCGTGCGCCGCAACTACTCCAGCCCCCCCATCCACGGCGAACTGGTGACCACCATCGTTATGAACGATGCCGCCCTCCACGCCGAATGGGTCAAGGAAGTGACCGAGATGCGCACCCGCATCCAGGCCATGCGCCAGAAACTGTATGAAGTGCTGACCGCCCGGGTGCCGGGCAAGGACTTCTCCTACTTCACCAAGCAGCGCGGCATGTTCAGCTACACCGGCCTCTCCCCCGCCCAGGTGGACCGCCTGCGGGAAGAGTTCGGCGTGTACCTGGTGCGCTCCGGCCGCATGTGCGTGGCCGGCCTCAACACCGGCAACGTGGCCTACGTGGCCGAAGCCATGGCGGCGGTGCTGCAAGGCTGACGGGATTTCCCCGGCGATCTGCCGGGAGAAGCAAAAGGGACGGCCCTCCCGGCGATGCCATTGCCGGGAGGGCCGTCTTTATTGGGGTGTGGCGGGGTGGGTGGTTGTGATTGTCTGCCTGGGTATGGCGGACTGTTTCTCGAGGCGAAGCCGGGTGTGATTCCTCGAAGGCGGGATGCCTGAGTCTTCAGGCGCAAGGGGTGTCTGAATCTTCAGACGTGGTGGGTTTAGTTACCGCTGTGTTCCGCGCCTGACGCGCGGGTTACTTATTCTTGTCTCGCCAAGAATAAGTAACCAACAAGAAGGCGAGCCCGGTTTGGCGCCCCGCGTGCCGCGGGGTTCCCTGCGCTACTCGCTTCCGGCGGGGGCTGCGCAACTCGGGCCTAAAGGCCCTCAAACAGTGCTCGCCCTTTTCCCGCCACAAGCTCCGTTGCTCGGCGCCGCACAGGGCCAAGATTGGCGCTCTCCGAATTCAGCTATCAATCCAACGCGGTAATTACCAGAGAAAAGCAGATGTTCAACGTGGAGTTGAGGCGCCTGCGCGGCTTTTCGTGCAGGTTGCCTCGAACGCAGGGTTATGCGTCATTGCCCCACCTCTGAAACCGCTTCATTTCCAGCGAAGGGAGCTTCGGGAAACGACGCAAGACCATTGGAGTTGAGTATTGCCTTTCGACACTCTGCCGCATAAGAGGCATCCTCTTGGTCAGCCAAATAGCGCGCTGCGCGAAATAGGTCTTGAGTTGCGACCAGAGCAGTAGATGATGATTGGGCCGCTGTTACACACTTCTCCGTGAACCCGATGTCGCGCTCCGCTGGAGGCATAAGCCTATAGCCGTTCCCAAATAGCACGCCCTTTGCAGGCGTTGTTACTTCATCACGCTGTAGATCCTCGTGGATGTTCATAGCTAGCTGTCGTAGCTTATCCACGTTGATCGCTTTGCTATCCTTTCCTTCGGCTTCGCCAATTAGGCGGCCTTCCACGGATTCAAAGACAACATCAAACTCTGAGCTTCCCTCTTTATATGGCTGCGCGTTGAAGCCTAATAGGCGCAGCGCGTCAATGATTGCGTTTTCAAGAGGCTTACCCTTTTCATACAGAAGGTCGCGCAATAGGCCGACAGACTGGAGCTTCTCGATGATGTCTTCCTTGTTTCGTTGGGCCAATTCCAGTTGAGATTCGGCTTCAAGTAGATCAACGCGAAGACTACGCTCCGCAGCTAGGGAATACTTTGGGTCCGAAGCCCATGCAGGTTGCGGGGTAACTTCACCTGCGCTGTGGAGTGCGGCATCTAAAGCGATAGCTGCGCTGATAAATCGAGCGGAAAACTGGACGGCTTCATCTGTCCAGTTCTCTCCTTTCTCGTCGAGAAACTCAGCCCGATAAAACTCGACGTTCGGCAAGCATGCAAGCGTGCCGCTTGAGCTCTTGCTACGGAGTAAGACGCCGACAGTTTTTTCGCCATTCTTTGTTATCAGACACGCCGGATAGTTCCTGTTCGTCAATAGCACGTTGTATTCGGACTCGCCAGCAAACTCTGACCAATACGGAGCAAGAACCTCAGCGCCCTTCGACGCTAGCCGAACTGCGGTGCCACATGTGTTTGTTGGGCCTAAATCGGCCGGAATGCTGTGATAGTTGTTGTATGGCGTCACTATCCGCGTAGTGGCGCGATTTCTTCCGGTACCCGAATACTGACGGTCGCCAGTGTCGATGTACACCTCTTGAACTGCCGTGAGAAAGACGATCACCGTTTTCCCCGACTCGACGGCTTGCTTGATCTCACGGCGCCAATGCTCGCAGGCTTCCTTTAGTTGGAACGAGCGACTGTCGCTTAGACTTGGCCTACCTTTATATTGGTCATCGTATGTGATGAATTCGCCGATAAGTGGCTTAAATATGACGATATCCCAGTCAAGCAAAGAGGCCCTTGAAGTGAACTCCTCATGAGCAACGTCGTCAGATGCCAATTCAAGGCCAACGGTCAGAATCTTCTTAGCCATGTTGATGAAGCCTAGGTTGATGACGCATAACGTTGTAGGTAAGGGGCGCTGCGCGGCGCTTTATCGCGCGGCGTCCAGCGACCGAAGGGAGCGGCCTTGACCGCGGTGTTAGCCCTCATGGCGCTCTATGTGGACGACTACAGGTGATTGAGCATCCATAAACATGTAGCACCGCCCAAAGAGTGTCTTTTTTCCGAAGTCGTCAAAGGCGTTTTGACCGAGTGGCGTGATTAAGACCTCCGACGTGGCGAGCGCCCGTTGGTGCTGTTTGTCAATTTCGCTCCAGTGTTCTTCAGCAATGTCGGAAAGTACGAGACTCGCGACATCATGGTTGTACTGAACGAGGATATTTCCGTCCTTCATGTTTAGCGGGTTCATGTCAGGGTGAGCATGAAAGACGTTGTGAAGCGCCTGCTTTGCGTGTCCTTCGGCCGCAACGTCGCTAAGGCCATTTGGGAGGATAGCAACCGTGCCATGGCCGAAAACCGCAAAGTCACGTGAGCCATTGGTATAGAAACGAAAGCGTTCAATGATGCGCTCAAGCGGTTGTGTTACCTCTGGCTTCCAGTCTGGAACAGGAGGGAACTGTCTAGGTGGTTCAGGCGGAGGTTGTTTTTTCTTGAAGAGACCAAACACTGTGCATATCTCCTGAGGGCTAACTAGTATCTATGGACTCCCCCGATTTGCAAGTAAGAAACAAGTGGTTGGTTCTTTGGTAACAGCCTGCAGGAATCTATCCGGCCTACTTTGATACCCGTCGGTATCGGCCCTGATGACATTCGCTCCGTGGAAGCCTCATTAGTAGAGCGGCCTGGATGCGGCCAAACACGTTATCAGGCTGGTTCCACGTCGGTCTGCACCGTTGTCCCATCAACTCATTTCGCTCGCAATCTTCAGGCGGGAATCGTTCTGATCAATCGGTGGATCAAAGCAAGCCTTAGCTTGCCACCTGGTATTCAGTACCACGGGATAGCATTGCCCAAATGATACGTGCATTTTTGGCAGCCAGTGCAACCGCGGCCACGTTCGTACAACTGCGCTCTTTGAGGGCTTCTGCCCAGACGCTCTTTCGATCCGTTCTGCCTGTCGTCAGTCGCAATACCGAGCGGGTACCGTGTATCAGCAAGGTGCGCAGGGTGACATCGCCCCGTTTGCTGATGGAACCGAGTTTCGTCTTGCCGCCGCTGGAATTTTGCCGGGGCGTCAGCCCCAGCCAGGCGGCAAACTGTCGGCCACTCTTGAAGGTGCTGGCATTGCCGACGCTGGCGACCAGCGCGGTCGCAGTCACCGGGCCCACGCCCTCAATGGCCATCAGCCGACGCGCCGGTTCGCAAGCCTTGGCCAAGGCCGATATCTTGCGATCGTAAGCCAGAATTCTTTCGTCGAGTGTGCGTAGGCGGTCGTGCAGGTCGCCAATGGTTTCCCGGGCCAGGGGTGGCAGTTGACGACCACCGGCGCCAATCTCGCCCAGCAGTCGCCGTGCCTGGGCGATACCTTGTCCGATCACAATCCCGAATTCACCCAATAGCCCACGCACTTGATTGACCAGCGCGGTTCGCTCAGAGACAGTCAGGGCTCGAACCCGATGGACGGCGAGCACCGCTTGGGCCTCTTCCGACTTGACCGGTACAAAGCGCATGTTCGGCCGACCTACGGCTTCACAGATTGCTTCGGCATCGTTGGCGTCGTTCTTGCCACTCTTGCGGTAGGGAGATACGAACTGGGCGGCCATCAGACGGGCATCGTGGCCCTGTTTGATCAATTCACGCGCCCAGTAATGGGCCCCCGCACAGGCCTCGATGCCAATCAGGCTGGCCGGCGTATTGGCAAAAAAGGCGAGAACTTCTCCGCGGGAAAGCGTCTTCTTGAGCACTGTCTTGCCCTGCATATCCACGCCATGGACCTGGAAAACTGTCTTGGCGATATCCAGACCAACGCGAGCAACCTTCATGGCACACCTCCTTCACGAGCTCACAGCACTTTGGCTGCAATGCCTTCAGTGTCCCGCTGGGCGGGTGGGGGAGTCCATTTCATTAGTAGACGACAAAAGTGTCCAATAAAAATGGGGCTGTCCAATATCCTGGAAAACCGGACAGCCGAATCGATTGTCCCGCAACGGATTCAGCGAACCTTCCGTTTACTGGCCTCACTAAAAGTCCGTGAAACCGGACAGCCTCAAAGTTACCGTCGGCACACCCACACCGCAACCAAAAGTTGCAAATCGCATATCTCACCCCCCCCCAGGCCCAACCGGCGCGACCACCTTCGCTACGCCACCGGTTTTCCTTCCCCTTCCCCCCCCGCCGAGCAGCGCAAGGCGGGCGGGGGGGCTTTCGGCGAGGACTGTCTGAGGCCCGCAGGACCGAGTTCCGCAGCCGCCCCTCTCGACTGAGCAGCGCAGGGAAGCCCGCAGGGCCGGGGGTGAGGGTCGCCTTCTTGTTGGTTACTTATTCTTGGCGAGACAAGAATAAGTAACCCGCGCGTCAGGCGCGGAACACAGCCGCAAAATCACCAAACCACGCCCGAAGACTCCCCCTCAAGACAAACCAACAACACCCCAAAACAAAAAAACCGCCCCGGAACCTCCGGGACGGGCTTCTTGCTGGCTTGCTACAGGAGAAACAGGAATAACTCAGGCCGGGGCCGAGCTGCGGATCAGGTGGTCGAAGGCCGAGAGGCTGGCCTTGGCGCCCTCGCCCATGGCGATGATGATCTGCTTGTAGGGCACGGTGGTGCAGTCGCCGGCGGCGAAGACGCCTTCGGCGGAGGTCTCGCCCTTGGCGTTGATGACGATCTCGCCCCGCTCGGAGAGTTCGACGGTGCCCTTGAGCCAATCGGTGTTGGGCAGCAGGCCGATCTGCACGAAGATGCCTTCCAGGGCGACGGTCTTTTCCTCGCCGCTGACCCGGTCCTTGTACTTGAGGCCGTTCACCTTCTGGCCGTCGCCGGTCACTTCCGTGGTCTGGGCTTCGGTAATCACCGTGACGTTGGGCAGGCTGAGGAGCTTCTTCTGTAGCACGGCGTCGGCCCGCATTTCCTTGCCGAATTCCAGCAGGGTGACGTGGGCGACGATGCCGGCCAGGTCGATAGCTGCCTCGACGCCGGAGTTGCCGCCGCCGATCACGGCGACGCGCTTGCCCTTGAACAGGGGGCCGTCGCAGTGGGGGCAATAGGCCACGCCCTTGGTGCGGTACTCGGCTTCGCCAGGCACGTTCATTTCACGCCAGCGGGCGCCGGTAGAGAGGATCACGGTCTTGCTCTTCAACACGGCGCCGTTGGCCAGGGTCACCTCGGCGGGCTGACCGTTGGCGGCGGGCTTGAGGGCGGCGGCGCGCTGCAGGTTCATGATGTCCACCTCGTATTCGCGCACGTGCTGCTCCAGGGCCATGGCCAGCTTGGGGCCTTCGGTTTCCTTGACGGAAATGAAGTTCTCGATGCCCAGGGTGTCCAGCACCTGGCCGCCGAAGCGCTCGGCCACCACGCCGGTGCGGATGCCCTTGCGGGCGGCGTAGATGGCGGCGGCGGCGCCGGCCGGGCCACCGCCCACCACAAGCACGTCGAACACTTCCTTGTCGGAGAGCTTGGCTGCGTCCCGGGCAGCGGCGCCCGTATCCACCTTGGCCAGGATCTCGCCCAGTTCCATGCGGCCGGAACCGAAGGCCTGGCCATTGAGGTAGATGGCGGGGACGCCCATGATCTGGCACTCTTCCACTTCCTGCTGGAAGACGCCGCCGTCGATCATCACCGCTTCCACATTGGGGTTGAGCACGGCCATGGTGTTGAGGGCCTGCACCACGTCCGGGCAGTTGTGGCAGGAGAGGGAGATGAAGGTCTCGAAGCTGAACTTGCCGTCCAGGCCCTTGATCTGCTCGACCACCTCGGCCTCCACCTTGGGCGGGTGACCGCCGCTCTGCAGCAGGGCCAGCACCAGGGAGGTGAATTCGTGGCCCATGGGGATGCCGGCGAAGTGGATGCGGGGGTTCTGGCCGGCCCGGGCGATGCCGAAGGAGGGACGGCGGGCGGCCTGGCCGTCTTCGCGCAGGCTCACCTTGTCGGACAGTTCGGCGATGTCGGCCAGCAGGCTGCGCATTTCCTGGGCGGTGGCGGAATCGTCCAGGGAGGCCACCAGTTCGATGGGCTGGACGAGTTTTTCAAGGTAAGCCTTGAGCTGGGTCTTGATGCTGCTGTCGAGCATGGTCTTATCTCCCTAAATCGAAGCGATGCTGTACGGAAACGGATGAAATACGGTGCGGCATGCAATGGAAAGGCGCCCGCATGGGGATGGATGTGCGGGAGCACACCCGGCGGGCGCCTTTGCGCTGCAATCCGCCGCGGCGGGCCCGGCTGGCCGGGCACCGCGCTGCGGAAGGAAGAAGGTCTTAGATCTTGCCGACCAGGTCGATGGAGGGAGCCAGGGTCTTGGCGCCTTCCTTCCACTTGGCGGGGCACACCTGGCCGGGGTTGGCGGCGGTGTATTGGGCGGCCTTCAGCTTGCGCAGGGTTTCGGAAACGTCGCGAGCGATTTCGTTGGAATGGATTTCCAGGGTCTTGATCACGCCGTCCGGGTTGATGATGAAAGTACCGCGCAGGGCCAGGCCTTCTTCGGGGATATGCACGCCGAAGGCGTTGGTCAGCTGGTGGGTGGGGTCACCGATCAGGGGGAACTTGGCCTTGCCCACGGCGGGGGAGGTTTCGTGCCACACCTTGTGGGAGAAGTGGGTGTCGGTGGTGACGATGTACACCTCGGCACCGGCCTTCTGGAATTCGGCGTAGTTGTCGGCAGCGTCTTCGATTTCGGTGGGGCAGTTGAAGGTGAAGGCGGCAGGCATGAAAATCAGGACGGACCACTTGCCCTTCAGGTCGGTGTCGGAAACGGTGATGAACTTGCCGTTGTGGAAGGCATTGACGTTGAAGGGCTG
The DNA here is from genome assembly GCF_009177135.1 of Azospira sp. I09. Taxonomy (NCBI): domain Bacteria; kingdom Pseudomonadati; phylum Pseudomonadota; class Betaproteobacteria; order Rhodocyclales; family Rhodocyclaceae; genus Azospira; species Azospira sp. I09. The sequence goes on from NZ_AP021844.1 coordinate 1,467,887, forward strand.
GATGACGGTGTTGATCAAGGAAGTGCTCATCGTTTTATCTCCTGAGTTGAGTGAAACAAAGTTGGGGTTGGGTGAGGCGATGGGTGAATAGTAAAGATCCCGGAGAAATTACTCTAATTGATTGTCTTCATATTTAAGATAGTCAATAACTATCAACAAATGAAACAGCTTCCGGCACGGGGGCCCGACCGGCAGCAAACGCCGACATGGGAGCGGATGAAACCTGGGCTCAAGGGAGAAGGGACAGCGAAAGGCCGGCAGATGTTCCGCGGCAGCGGGGAAAGTCATCCACATTTCCTGTGGATAACCCTGTGGGAGAGCTGGGGGCAGTAGCCGCCAGGGCCCGCCGTTACTGGGATTGCCTTACCCTGCCACGAAAAGCGGCAGGGGCGGCGGAGGGCACATTCAGGCCGAGGCGCGCAAGACCCCGGGGAAAAAATATTCCGGGCCGTGGGGAGTGAGAACGAGATGGAAACGGAGGTTGCCGCTGCGGGCCGCCTCCTGGCTGACCAGGGCTTTCTGGGCCTTGGCGTCGCCGGCCAGGGCCTGGTACTGGTCCACGAAGGCCTGCTGATCGTCGGCAGCCTGCACGGTCTCGGCCGTGGCGGCGATGGCGGTGAAGCGCTGGGTCAGTTCGGCATTGGCGGCGAACAGGCGCTCGATCTGCTGACGGTCCGGAGTGTTGTTGACCACCGTCACATGCCCATCGGAAGCGACGGCCAGCATGGGTTCCGGCGAGGTGCGAAGCCCCTCTTCGCGGAATTTCTTGCCGACCTCGGCGGCAAAATCCGCCACCTCGGCGGACAGCCACTGCCGCGCGGCATCGACCTGCTGGCCGTCCACCGCTTCGGTCAGACTGGCCGCAACGGCTGGAAGCACCTGTTTTGGCGCGGCTTCCGGGGCACTGCCGGCCCGTGCCTGGGCCTGATAGGCTGCCTGGGGAAAGGCGAGCGACGTGGCGCTCACGAACATGAAAAAGCCTCCGCATATGGTTTTGCGAAGGCTTATTGCAAGACGGATGCCAGCCGGGGCGGCGGGCCCCGGGGCGCTTAGGGCTGCAGGCGGCGGCGGGCTTCGTAGAGGCAGACGCCGGAGGCGACGGAGACGTTGAGGCTCTCGACGCTGCCGAACATGGGTATGCGCACCAGCTGGTCGCAGGTCTCCCGGGTCAGGCGGCGCATGCCCTCGCCCTCGGCCCCCAGGACCCAGGCGGTGCCCTTGGGCCACTCGGCGGTGTACAGGTCGCCGTCGGCCTGGTCGGCGGTGCCGATGATCCAGATGTCCCGCTCCTTCAGTTCGCGCAGGGTGCGGGCCAGGTTGGTGACGGTGATGTAGGGCACGGTCTCGGCGGCGCCGCTGGCCACCTTCAGCACGGTGTTGGTGAGGCCCACGGAACGGTCCTTGGGAGCGATCACCGCATGGGCGCCCACCGCATCGGCCACCCGCAGGCAGGCCCCCAGATTGTGGGGATCGGTGACCCCATCCAGGATCAGCAACAGGGGCGGCTCCTCCAGGGTGTCGAGCACGTCGTCCAGGGTCACCTGGCGCTCGTTGGCGTCCACCTTGGCCACCACGCCCTGGTGCCGCTGGCCCGGGGCCAGGCCGTCGAGGCGCTTGGCGTCGGCGGGAATGACGCGGATGCCCTGGGCCTCCGCATGACGCAGCAGGTCCTTGGCCCGGGCGTCCTTGCGGCTCTGGTCCAGGTACACCTCCTTCACCGCATCCGGATTGTGGCGCAGCTTGGCGATGACGGCATGGAAGCCGTGGATGAGGCGGGTGGGGTGATTCTTTTCGGGAGCGGCCTGGGACATGGGGAGGCAATCGGAAACGGTTCGGGCCGCCATTGTAGACCAAGGCCCGGGCCGGCCCCAGCCCGGCGCCGGCAAGAGAAATGCCTTGCCCGCCCCATAGGCCCCGGCTAGTATTCAAGTCGGCTGAACTGATGCCGTTAAATCAGTCAGTTGAAGGCTTTTATTACAGCGATTTTTTAACTACGGCCCATCATGCTCGATCACGCCCTTCCCAGCCTGGATTCCTGGGTCCTGTTCTTCTCCGAACAGGAACTGCCCGTCTTGCGGCACACCGTGCGGCGCCTGGAAGAGGCGCGGGAACGCATGGACAGCATCAGCGGCCGGGAGATCGCCAGCATCATCCTGCAGGACCCCATGATGACCGTGCGCATGCTGGCCTACATCCAGCCCCTGCGCGGCTCCCGCCTGCGCAACGACGTCACCACCATCGACCAGGCCGTGGTCCTTTTGGGCATCGAACCCTTCTTCAAGAAGTTCGAAAACCTGCCCATGGTGGAAGACACCCTGAAGGAGCAGCCCCAGGCCCTGCTCGGCCTCATCAACGTGGTCCGGCGCGCCCAGCGGGCCGCCCAGTACGCCTACGACTGGGCCCTGTGGCGGCACGACCTGAACATGGAAGAAATCGTGGTGGCCACCCTGCTCCACGAACTGCCCGAGTTGCTGCTGTGGTGCTGCGCCCCCAAGCTGGCCCTGCAGATCAAGGCACTGCAGAAGTCGGACCGCGCCCTGCGCTCCGTCACCGCCCAGGAAACCGTACTCGGCGCCCACTTCGCCGAAATGCAGCAGGCCCTGTGCCGGGCCTGGAACCTGCCCGAGCTGATGCTCAAGCTCACCGACGAGGAACAGGCCAGCGCCCCCCGGGTGCGCAATGTCCTGCTGGCCGTCAATCTGGCCCGCCATTCCGCCAACGGCTGGGACGACGCGGCCCTGCCCGACGACTACCGGGACATCGCCGAATTCCTGCACGTCCATGTGTATACGGTGATGAAGAAAGCCGGCGCCCCCATCCCGCCGGAAATGGAGGCGGCGGAACTGGGCCTCAGCGACGAGGCCGACGCCGGGACCGCCGACCCAACCGAGCCCCCGGCTCAGCCGCAGTAGCGCAGGTTGGCCAGGTCCAGCAGCAGTTCCGGCGCCTGGTAACCGAGAAAGATCAGCACCAGCAGGGCGGCCGCCAGGGCCGCCCCCACTCCCCAGAAAAACCAGCGCCAGTGGCGGGCCATCTCAGGCCCCCGCCGGCTTCGGCTCGGCCCGCTGCACGGGCCGCTCGTCGATGGGCCAGCAGAGGATGGCGGCGATCACCGAAAGACCGATGGAGAGCAGCCAGGCCAGGTCGTAGGAGCCGGTCTTGTCGAAGATCATGCCCCCCAGCCAGGCACCGAGGAAGCTGCCCAGCTGGTGGCCGAGGAAGACGATGCCGGCCAGCATGGACATGAAGCGCAGGCCGAAGACCTGGGCGATGAGACCGTTGGTGAGGGGCACCGTGGCCAGCCACAGCAGGCCCATGCAGGCGGAGAAGATCCAGATGCTGGCCACCGACAGGGGGGCCAGCATGAAGGCGCCGATGACCACCACCCGGGCGCCGTAGATCAGCATCAGCAAGTTCTTCTTGCTGCCCTTGCCGCCGGCCCAGCCGAAGAGGAAGGAGCCGAAGATGTTGAAGAGGCCGATAAGGGCGATGCCGGTCATGCCGACGTTGGCGGAGAAGCCCGAATCCACGGCGAAGGACGGCAGGTGCAGCATGATGAAGGCGGTCTGGAAGCCGCACACGAAGTAGCTCCAGAACAGGTAGTGGAAACTCCTCTGCCCGCCCGCCTCCACCAGGGCGGCCCCGGCGGACTGGCCGGCGCCGCTCGCATGCTTGTGGCCGTCGGCCATGGCATAGGCCAGGGGCGCGATGAGGCCGACGCCGCAGGCCAGGAGGAACAGGGCGGCCTGCCAGCCGAAGCTGCTGATCAGGGCCTGGCCGATGGGCAGCACGGCGAACTGGCCGAAGGAGCCGCCGGCGCTGGCGATGCCCAAGGCCAGGCTGCGCTTTTCCGGCGTCGTGTGGCGGCCGATGACACCCATGATGACGGCGAAGGTGGTGCCCGACAGCCCCAGGCCCACCAGCACCCCGGCGGACAGGTCGAGAGCCAGGCCGGTGCTGGAAACGGCCATCAGGGCGAGGCCCACGACATAGAGCAGGGCCGAGGCGGCGATCACGCGGCCGGCCCCGTAGCGGTCGGCGAAGGCGCCGGCGAAGGGCGAGCCCAGGCCCCACACCAGGTTCTGGATGGCGAAGGCGAAGGAGAAGACTTCCCGGTTCCAGCCCAGGGCGCCGGTCATGGGCTGCAGGAAGAGGCCGCCGGTATGGCGGATGCCCATGGAGAGGGTGAGGATGATGCAGCCGCAGACCAGGATCAGGGTCGGCGTGCGCCAGGCGGACGGGCTCGATGGGGACATGTTGTTTGTTCTCTGCAGCATGGGGTCCGCCATTATAGGCAGGCCGGGGACGGCACAGTTCAAAGCCGGTATTATTCCCACGTCAATCAACAGGGAGCGCTGACAATGAGCGTAGGCGGCATGATTTTCCTCGGCCTGGTGGTGGTGGCCCTGATCTACGGCATCACCCTCTACAACGGACTGGTGGGTCTCAAGCACGGCGTCGCCAAGGCCTGGGCCAATATCGACGTGCTGCTCAAGCAGCGCCACGACGAACTGCCCAAGCTGGTGGAGGTGTGCAAGCAGTACAAGGAATTCGAACAGAGCACCCTGCAACGGGTGATCGAGGCCCGCAGCCAGGTGCAGAGCGCCCGTCAGGCCCAGGACGTGGGCGCCCTGGGCGAGGCGGAAGGCGCGCTGCGCCTGGGTCTTGGCCGGCTCTTCGCCGTCGCCGAGGCCTATCCCGAACTCAAGGCCAACGAGCACTTCATGCAGCTGCAGCAGCGCATCACCGCCCTGGAAAATTCCATCGCCGACCGCCGCGAGCTGTACAACGAGGCGGTGAATATCAACAACGTGCGGGTGGACCAGTTCCCCGACGCCATCATCGCCCGCCTCTTCCGCTTCGATCCCCAGCCCCTGCTGGAATTTGCCGCCGCCGAAAAGGCGGACGTGGACATCAAGCAGCTCTTCAGTTGATCCCCCGCCACTTCAAGCTCCACTGGCAGACGGGCCAGTGGATCACCTCGGGCGCCCAGCTGGCCCTGCTGGTGATCGGGGCCCAGACCGAATCGCCCCTGGGCTGGAGCGTCTGCCTCGGGCTGATGGCCCTGCTCAGCCTGTGGGCCTGGAGCGGCGCCCTGAAGCGGCGCCGGGCCATCGCCGACACCCCCACCTCCCGCATCGCTTCCGCCGCCCAGGGCTACGTCGAACTGCAGGGCAACGGCCGCCCCATGGCCGGTCTGCCCCTGGTCTCGCCCCTCAGCGGCGGCCGCTGCCTGTGGTATCGCAACACCACGGAGCAGAAGGATTCGGAAAACCAGTGGAAGGTCATCAACCGGGACGAAAGCGAGGCCTCCTTCGTCCTCGACGACGGCAGCGGCCTCTGCGCCGTGGACCCGGCCGGTGCCGAAATCCACACCCGGCACAAGCAGCAGTGGAGCGAGGGCGACTACCGCCATACCGAATGGACCCTGCGGGACGGCGACGACATCTATGTCCTGGGCGGCTTCCATACCCGGGGCGGCGGCGACGCGCTGCTGGACCCGGCGGAGGACCTGAAGCAGGTGCTGGCCGAGTGGAAGCGCAACCCGGAGGAACTGCACCGGCGCTTCGACCTAAACGGCGACGGCGAGCTGGACATGGAGGAATGGCGCCTGGCCCGCCAGGCCGCCCGGCGCGAGGTGGCGCAGCTGCACCGCCAGGCCCGGGCCGTTCCCGACATCCACCTCATGGGCCGCCCCGATGGCGGCCGGCTCTACCTCATTGCCAATCTGGCGCCGGAAAAGCTGGCCCGGCGCTACGGCTTGTGGGCTCTCTTCCACCTGGCCGTCTTTTTCGCCGCCCTGGGCGCCCTGCCCTGGGTCTGGCAACAACTATAAAAAAACCGGGCACCGCCCATCCCCCAAGGAGACAACATGACCGTCCTCAGCACCGCTGCCACCGTCGCCACCCTGCTGGTGGCCCTGCTCCACGCCTACATCCTGGTGCTGGAAATGTTCTGCTGGAACACCCCGAAGGGCCGCAAGGCCTTCGGCCTGACACCGGAGTTCGCCGCCGCCACCCGGGTCCTGGCCGCCAACCAGGGCCTCTACAACGGCTTCCTGGCCGCCGGCCTGCTGTGGGGGCTGCTGCCGGGCGAGGCTAGTTTCTCCATCCGCTGCTTCTTCCTCGGTTGCGTGGTGGTAGCCGGCATCTTCGGCGCCGCCACCGCCAGCCGCCGCATCCTCTTCGTCCAGGCCCTGCCCGGGGCCCTGGCCCTGGGGCTCAATCTGCTGGCGGCACTGTAAGCCGCCCGCGCCCGGCCAGGGCCGGCGCACCAGGCCGGGTGGCCATCAGGGATTGAAGCGGGCCGCCAGGAAATCCAGGAAGGCCCGCAGCCGGGCCGAGAGATTGAGGCGGGGCGGATAGATGGCGTAGAGGTCCGCCGGCGGCAAGGACCACTCGGCCAGCACCGCCCGCAGGCGGCCGCTCTCCAGGTATTTGGCGGCATCCCACTCGGAGCGCACCACCAGGCCCTGGCCTTCCAGGGCCCATTGCTGCACCACGTCGCCGTCGTTGCTGGAGAGGCCACCCCGCACCTTCACCGCCACGCTGTCCTTGCCCTTGGCGAAGCGCCACAGGTGGTAATCCTCGTCGTTCTGGCGGTGGATGATGCAGGCGTGGCGGACCAGTTCTTCCGGCGTCAAGGGCTCGCCGTGGGCCTCCAGGTAGCGGGGCGAGGCGCAGACGAAGCGGCGGTTGGAGAGGATCTTGCGCGCCGCCAGGCGGGCGTCCGGCGGCTCGCCGAAGCGCAGGCCCAGGTCGAAGCCCTGCTCCGCCAGGTTGAGGGGCCGGTCGGTGAGTTGCAGCTGCACTTCCACCGCCGGGTGCTGGCGCACGAACTCGCTCACCAGGGGGGCGATGTGGCTGCGCCCGAAGCCCAGGGTGGCGTTGATGCGCAGCCGCCCCCGGGGTGCCGCCTTGCTGCCGGCCACCTCGTTCTCCAGCTCTCTTATGTCTTCCAGGATGGTCCTGGCCCGGGCCAGGAACACCTCCCCTTCGGCGGTCAGACTCATGCGCCGGGTGGTGCGCTGCACCAGCCGCACGCCGAGGCGGGCTTCCAGCTGGGCCAGCCGCTTGCTCAGGGCCGGGGCGGTGAGGTGGAGTTCCCGGGCGGCGGCGGCCAGGCTGCCCTGGCGGGCCAGAAGGACGAAGAATTCCAGTTCGGAAGCGGTGTTCATGGGGCGCCTCTCATTGATAACTTTTGTTCATCAATGTTGTGAATATGGCTTAACTATAAACCACGGAAGAGAGGCTAACCTTCGTCTCGTTCGCCGCCCCGCCGGCTCCTGCCAACTGTTCCGAGAAGGAAAACCCCATGCGCATCGTCGATATCCGGGAAGTGACCCGGCCCATCTCCTCCCCCATCCGCAACGCCTATATCGACTTCTCCAAGATGACCCTGTCCCTGGTGGCGGTGGTCACCGACGTCATCCGCGACGGCAAGCCGGTGGTGGGCTACGGCTTCAACTCCAACGGCCGCTACGGCCAGGGCAGCCTGATCCGGGAACGCTTCCGTCCCCGCATCCTGGAAGCTGCCCCCGATTCCCTGCTCGACGAATCCGGCAACAACCTGGACCCCCACAAGGTGTGGGCCTGCATGATGAGCAACGAGAAGCCCGGCGGCCACGGCGAGCGCTCCGTCGCCGTGGGCACGGTGGATATGGCCATCTGGGATGCGGTGGCCAAGATCGAAGGCAAGCCTCTCTACCAGCTGCTGGCCGAACGCTACGGCAACGGCACGCCCAACCGGGAAGTCTTCGTCTACGCCGCCGGCGGTTACTACTGGCCGGGCCAGGACCTGCAGGCCCTGAAGAACGAGATGCAGGGCTACCTGGACCGGGGCTACAAGGTGGTGAAGAAGAAGATCGGCGGCGGCACCCTGGCCGACGACTTGAAGCGCATCGAGGCGGTGCTCTCCATCCTGCCCGCCGGCTGCAAGCTGGCGGTGGATGCCAACGGCCGCTTCGACCTGCCCACCGCCGTGGAATACGCCAAGGCCCTCTCCCAGTACGACCTGTTCTGGTACGAGGAGGCCGGAGATCCCCTGGACTACGCCCTGCAGGCCGAACTGGCCAATCACTACGAAGGCCCCATGGCCACCGGCGAGAACCTCTTCTCCATGCAGGACGCCCGCAACCTGATCCGCTACGGCGGCATGAGGGCCGACCGGGACTGGCTGCAGTTCGACTGCGCCCTCTCCTACGGCCTGGTGGAATACCTGCGCACTTTGAACATGCTCAAGGAGCACGGCTGGAGCCCCTCCCGCTGCATTCCCCACGGCGGCCACCAGATGTCCCTGGCCATCGCCGCGGGCCTGGGGCTGGGCGGCAACGAATCCTACCCGGACCTGTTCCAGCCCTTCGGCGGTTTCCCCGATGGCGTGCAGGTCAAGGACAGCATCGTCACCCTGCCGGAACTGCCGGGCATCGGCTTCGAAGGCAAGGCCGACCTCTACGCCGAGATGAAGGCCCTGGGCGAAGCCTGAGCAGGGGCGCCGCTTGCGGCCAGCCGGCCCGGCCCGCCAGCGGCGGCCAGCCCCCGGGGGCCCAGCGACTGGGGTTTGACCTAGGTGTATGCCAGCAGGGATATTTGCTACAAATACACCAGAAAATCCTCCCAGGCCGCCCCATGCCCCCTTTCACCCACGTCCCCTGCACCGGCCCCAGCGACGCCGTGGCAGAGCGCATCGCCCAGATGGCAGAGTTCCTGCCGGAAAGTCTGTGGCTGGTGGACGTGGCCTCGCGCCGGGTGATCTACGCCAACCCGGCCTACGAGAAGGTGTGGGGCGCCAGCCGGGAAAGCCTCTACCAGGACCGCCACGACTGGCTTCACCAGGTCCATCCGGAGGAGCAGCAGCGCCTGCGGGACGCCATCCGGCGCCGGCCCCACGGCGGCCTGGACATCCGCTTCCGCATTCTCACCGAGCGGGAGGAGGTGCGCTGGCTGCACATGAAGAGCTTTGCCATCGGCGACGGTCCCCGGCCCCACACCATCGGCGGCATCGCCTTCGACGTTTCCGACGTCCTGGCGGCCGAGGCCCGGGCCCACCACCTGACCCATTTCGACGGCCTCACCGGCCTGCCCAACCGCAACCAGTTCCGCGAACAGCTGGTGGAAGCCCTGCGCCACGCCGAACGCCGGCAGAGCCAGGCCGCCCTGCTCTGTCTGGGCCTGGACGGTTTCCAGAACGTCAATGAGAACCTGGGCTACCGCATCGGCGACGCCGCCCTGGCCCAACTGGCCCAGCGCCTGCGCCGGGACCTGCGCGGCGGCGACCTGCTGGGCCGCCTGGGAGGCGACCTGTTCGGCCTGCTGCTGACGGACGAGGGCGGCCTCGACATCTCCCAGGCCGCCCGCCGCCTGATCGACCTCACCGCCACCTCCCTCGAGGTGGAGGGCAGCGACGTCTATCTGGGGGCCAGCCTGGGCATCGCCGTCTATCCCTCCGACGGCACTTCCGCCGACCAGCTGCTGTACCGGGCCGAGACCGCCCTGCACGACGCCAAGCAGCACGGTGGCGGCACTTTCCGCTTCTTCGAGGCTGCCGCCAACGAGCGCCTGCGCAGCCGCCAGCAGACGGAACAGGCCCTGCGCCTGGCGGTGCAGGAAAACCAGTTCGTCCTGCATTACCAGCCCAAGGTCAGCTGCAACAACGGCACCATCATCGGCGCCGAAGCCCTGATCCGCTGGCAGCATCCCCAGCACGGCCTCATTTCCCCCGCCGAATTCATCCAGGCCATGGAGGAAAGCGGCCAGGTGGTGGCCGTGGGCCGCTGGGTCATGCACCAGGCCTGCCTCCAGGCCAGTCGCTGGCATGCCCGGGGCCTGGGCCCGTTCTCCGTGGCCGTCAATCTCTCGGCCCGGCAGCTGCGGGAGGGCAACCTGGTGCAGCAGGTGCGCCAGGTCCTGGAGGAAACCGGGCTGGCCGCCCGCTGGCTGGAACTGGAACTGACCGAATCCATGCTGATGGAGGATGTGGAGGAGACCATCGCCACCCTCGGCGAACTGCGGGCCCTTGGCGTGCGCCTGTCGGTGGACGACTTCGGCACCGGCTATTCCAGCCTCTCCTACCTGAAGCGCTTTCCCCTGGATGCGGTGAAGGTGGACCGCTCCTTCGTCCAGGACATCGTCGCCGACCCCAACGACGTCTCCATCACCCGAGCCGTCATCACCATGGCCCATGCCCTGCAGATGAAGGTCATCGCCGAGGGGGTGGAAACGGAAGCCCAGCTCGCCCTGCTCATCGCCAACCGCTGCGACGAAATCCAGGGGTATTATTTCAGCCGGCCGGTTCCGGCGGAGGAGATGGAAATCATGCTGGAAAACGGCAAGACCATCCCCGAGGATCTGATCCATCCCCGGGAAAGAAAGCGCACCCTGCTCCTGGTGGACGACGAGGAAAACATCCTCTCCGCCATGAAGCGCCTGCTGCGCAAGGAAGGCTACGACATCCGGATCGCCAGCGGCGGCGAGGAAGGCCTCAAGCTCCTGGCCGAACACCCGGTGGACGTCATCATTTCCGACCAGCGCATGCCCGGCATGACCGGGGTGGAATTCCTGCGCCGGGCCAAGGTGCTGCATCCGGAAAGCATCCGCATCGTCCTCTCCGGCTATACCGAGCTGCAATCCGTCACCAGCGCCATCAACGAGGGCGCCATCTACAAGTTCCTGACCAAGCCCTGGGACGACGAGCAGCTCAAGGAGCACATCGCCGAGGCCTTCCACCAGAAGGAACTGGCGGACGAGAACCGGCGCCTCTCCAGCGCCGTGCAGCTGGCCAACCGGGAACTGGAAAGCGCCAACGGCCGCCTGCAGCAACTGCTGGAAGAGCGGGAGCAGCGCATCAACCGCAACGAGACGGCCCTGGACGTGCTGCACGAAGTGCTGGAAATCCTGCCCTGGCCCCTGCTCGGGGTGGACGACGAAGGCATCATCGTCACCATGAACGGCCAGGCCGAAAATCTCCTCGGCTCCCAGGGCGGGCTGCTGGGCGAGCCCCTGGACTCCGTCCTGCCCCCGGCCACCTGCGACCTGCTGCTGCGCCAGGGGGTCAAGGAAACGCCCCTGCAACTGCGCGAGCGCACCTTCCTGGCCCGCAGCCATTCCCTCGGCCTCGCCTCCGCCGGCCGGGGCCTGGCCATCACCCTGATGCCGACGAGTCCGTCATGAACCAGGAACCGCTCTGGCTGCCCCTGGCCGAGGTGATCCCCGGCACCCCCCTGGCCGCCGACCTGGCGGACGGGGAAGGCCAGTTGCTGCTCACCGCCGGCTCCCGGCTCGATGCCCACCGCCTGCAGCAGCTGGCCCGCCAGGGCATTGCCACGGTGCCGGTGCCGCCGCCCCCGCCGCCGCCCACCCCGGAGGAAATGGCCCGCCGCGAAGGGGAGGCCCGCCTGCGCATGGAGCGGCGCTTTGCCCACGCCGGACACGGTCAGGCCAGCCGGGCCCTGTTCCAGGTCCTGCTGCAGCGGCAACTGGAGATGCCCTGAGATGTCGCCCCAGGCCTGCCCTCCGCCGCCGGACCGGGACACCGTCGCCGCCCGCATCGCCGCCCTGCCCAGCCTGCCCAGCGTGGCGGCGGAGCTGCTCAGCGGCGACGCCATCGAGGAGCTGGACGTGGCGCCCCTGGCCCGGCGCATCGCCGCCGACCAGGTCCTGGCGGCCCGGGCCCTGCGGGTGGCCAACTCGCCCTTCTACGGCATGCCGGGCATGGTTGGCTCGATCCAGGAGGCCATCGTCGTGCTCGGCTTTCGCGCCGTGCGTTCCCTGGTCATTTCCGCCGCCGCCGTGCAGGCCCTCGCCAGCCTCAAGCCGGGCCGCAACTTCTCGCCCCGCACCTTCTGGCGCCATAGCGTCGGCACCGCCGTGGCGGCCCGGCACCTGGCCATGCTCAGCGGCCGCAACGCCGAGGCCGCCTTCACCGCCGGCCTGCTGCACGACATCGGCCAGCTGGTGCTGTGCGTCGCCTTCCCCCGTCACTACGCCGCCGTCCTGGCCCGCAGCCAGGGCCACGAACTGCCCCTGGTGGCCGCCGAACTGGAATACCTGGGCCTCACCCATGCCGAGGCCGGCGCCATGCTGGCCACCCGCTGGGGCCTGCCCCAGAGCATGAGGGAAGCCATCGCCCTGCATCATCAGCCCGACGAGGCCCGGGCCGACTCCCTGGTGGACCTGACCCACGTCGCCAACGTCCTGGCCCACGGCCTGGAATTCTCCACCCCCCTGGAAGAACCGGTGCCGCCCCTTTCCGACACGGCCTGGAACCGGCTCAACATCGACTGGGCCCGGCTGGCGCCGACCCTGGACCAGATCGCCAACGAGTTCGAGGATACCCTGCATGCCCTCCTTGCCTGATCCCGGTCCGATCCCCCCCGGCCTGCCCGAGCTGCTGCACGGGGAAGTGCTGCTGCGCCACCTGCAGGTGAGCGTGGCCGACGACCAGGGCGCCATCCTCTACGTGAACGAGCGCATGTGCGAAGCCTGCGGCTACCGGCCGGATGAGCTGCTGCAGCACAACTACAGCGTGCTGGCCACCGGCCGCCATCCGCCCGAGTTCTTCGCCGAGCTGTGGCAGACGGTGCGGGCCGGCTTCGAATGGCGCGGCGAAATGTCCAACCGGCGCAAGGACGGCTCCGAATACTGGATCGAGCTGACCGTGGTGCCCCTGCCGGCAGAGGGCAACCTGCCCCGCCGCTACGTCGGCCTGGGTTCGGACATCACCCGCATCGTCGAGGCCGAGCAGCAGCTGCGCAGCAGCGAGGCCCGCTTCCGCGGCCTCACCGAAACCATCAGCGCCGCCGTGATCCTCTACAAGGGCGGCCCCATGCTCTATGTGAACCGGGCCATGGAGCGCCTGACCGGCTACAGCCGGGCCGAGCTGCTGCAGATGAGCTTCTTCGACCTGGCCCATCCCTCGGTGCGCGACCTCCTGCAGGAACGGGCCGCCGCCCGGCTGCGCGGCGAGGCCATGCCGACCACCTACGAGGCCCCTTTCGTCACCAAGGCGGGCAAGACCATCTGGATGGAGATCACCGCCGCCCGCATCGAATACGAGGGCGGCTACGCCGGTCTCGGCACGGCCATCGACATCACCGAACGCAAGCGGGCCGAGGCGGCCCAGCGCAGCACCCAGCAGATGCTGCAGCAGATCATCGACGGCGACCCGGTACCCACCTTCGTCATCGACGCATCGCACCGGGTGACCCACTGGAACGCGGCCTGCGCCCTGGTCACCGGCATGCCCGGGGAGAAAATCATCGGCAGCACCCGGGCCTGGTCCGGCTTCTACGCCGACGAGCGGCCGGTGCTGGCCGAGCTGGTGGTGGACGGCACCGCCGACAGCCGCATCACCGGCCTCTACGGCGACACCTTCCGCCGCTCCCCCATCATTCCCGGGGCCTACGAGGTGGAATCCTTCTTCCCCAACTTCGGCGACCGGGGCCGCTGGCTGTTCTTCACCGCCGCCCCCCTCAAGGATGCCCAGGGCCGCATCATCGGCGCCATCGAGACCCTGGTGGACGTGACCGAGCGCAAGGAGGCCGAGGAGGCCCTGCGCAATGCCCACGCCAAGCTGGAGATCCTGGTGGAGCGGCGCACCGCCCAGCTCTCCCTGGCCAAGCAGGCCCTGGAGGAGGACGTGCGGCGGCGGGAAGCTTCGGAGAACGAGCTGCGCCAGCGCAACGCCGAACTGCTGGAGGTGAACAAGCGCCTGCAGGAAGCCCAGGAGCAGCTGGTGCAGTCGGAGAAGATGGCCTCCATCGGCCAGCTGGCCGCCGGCGTCGCCCACGAGATCAACAATCCCATCGGCTACGTGCAATCCAACCTGTCCACCCTGGGCCGGTACCTGGAGGACATGCAGACGGTGCTCGACTCCCTGGCGACGGCGGTGGCCCAGCTGCCGTCCGAGCACCCGGCGGCCCAGGCCGTGGCCCGGGTCAAGCAGGACCTGGACTTCGACTTCCTGCTGGAGGATCTGCCCAGCCTGGTAACCCAGTCCCGGGACGGCATCGACCGGGTGCGCAAGATCGTCGCCGACCTGAAGGACTTCTCCCGTCTCGACGCCTCCCAGGACTGGCAGTGGGCCGACCTGCACCAGGGCCTGGATTCCACCCTCAACATCGTCAACAACGAGATCAAGTACCGGGCCGAGGTGGTCCGGGAATACGGCCAACTGCCGGAGGTGGAATGCCTGCCCTCCCAGCTCAACCAGGTCTTCCTCAACCTGCTGGTGAACTCGGCCCACGCCATGCCCGAGGGCCAGATGGGCCGCATCACCCTGCGCAGCGGCCACGACGAGCCGGCGCACCAGGTATGGCTGGAAGTGGAGGACAACGGCAGCGGCATCTCCCCCGAAAACATGCACCGCCTGTTCGACCCCTTCTTCACCACCAAGCCCGTGGGCAAAGGCACCGGGCTTGGCTTATCCTTGTCCTACGGCATCGTGCAGAAGCACCACGGCCAGATCACCGTCAGCAGCGAGCTGGGTAAGGGCACCACCTTCCGCATCGTCCTGCCGGTCAGCCAGCCAAAAGAGGGAGCAACCCCATGAGCGACGGCAACCTGCCCGTCCCCCCCGCCACCATCCTGTGCGTGGACGACGAGGCCAACATCCTCGCCGCCCTGCGCCGCCTGTTCCGTCCCGCCGGCTACAAGGTCCTGCTCGGCAACAGCGGCGCCGAGGGCCTGCAACTGCTGGAAGCGGAAAACGGCGAGGTGGACGTGGTCATCTCCGACATGCGCATGCCGGAGATGGACGGCGCCCGCTTCCTCGCCCAGGTCAGGGCCCGCTGGCCCAAGGCGGCGCGCATCCTGCTCACCGGCTACGCCGACATCGAATCCACCGTGGCCGCCATCAACCAGGGCGAGATCTACCGCTACATCGCCAAGCCCTGGAACGACAGCGAAGTCATGCTGACGGTGAAGGACGTGCTGGAGCGCAAGGCCCTGGAGCGGGAAAAGGCCCGCCTGGAAGAACTGACCCGGCGGCAGAACGAGGAGCTGAAAAGCCTCAACGCCAGCCTGGAGGAGAAGGTCCAGGCCCGCACCCAGGAACTGGCCCTGGCCAACGAGAAGCTGAAGACCAGCTTCATGACCTCGATCCGGGTCTTCGCCAACCTCATCGAACTGCGGGAAGGCCGCATGGCCGGCCACTCCCGCCGGGTGGCGGACCTCTCGCGCAAGACCGCCAAGCAGATGAACCTGCCGCCCCGGGACAGCCAGGACGTGTTCCTCGCCGGCCTGCTGCACGACATCGGCAAGATCGGCCTGCCCGACCACCTGCTGGCCAAGAACGAACTGCAGATGACCCCGGAGGAGCGGGGCCTGTGGCGCAAGCATCCGCTCAAGGGCGAACAGGCCCTGATGGCCCTGGAGGACCTGCGCGGCGCCGCCCGCCTGATCCGCAGCCACCACGAACGGGTGGACGGCCAGGGCTACCCCGCCGGCGAAATGGAAGGGGCCATTCCCCTGGGGGCCCGCATCCTGGCCGTGGCCAACGACTACGACGGCCTCATCCAGGGCACCCTCAACGGCAAGAAGCTGAACGAGCAGGCCGCCCTGGAGTTCATCGACAAAAGCCGGGGCCGGCGTTACGACCCGGCGGTGGTGGATGCCTTCCTGGTGGTCTGCGGCGGCATCAAGGAGCCGCCGCCGGTGGGCCTGCCCCTGCTGCCCGCCGAACTGGAGCCGGGCATGGTCCTGGCCCGGGATTTCCTCAGCCGCGACGGCATCCTGCTGCTGGCCGCCGACTATGTCCTGGATGAAAACCTGATCCGGCAGATTCGCGAATACGAGAAGAGCGAATTCGGCGGCCGCATCACCCTCCACATCCATCCACCGAAGATCGTCGATCATGAATAACCGCCCACCCCGCATCCTGCTCGTGGACGACGAGCCCGCCGTCCTGTCGGCCCTGGCCCGTCTGCTGCACCGCCAACTGCCGGCCGGCCCCGAAGTCGAAACCTTCACCTCCCCCCGGGCCGCCTTGGCGCGGGCCTGGGAAGTGCCCTTCGCCCTGGTGGTGAGCGACTACCGCATGGCCGAGATGGACGGCATCGCCTTCCTCAAGGAATTCGCCGAAATCCAGCCCCATGCCCTGCGCCTCATGCTCTCCGGCGCCGCCGACTTCGACGTGCTGGTGAGCGCGGTGAATGCCGTGGGCCTGCACCGCTACCTGATCAAGCCCTGGGACGACGATGAGGTATGCAGCGTGCTGCAGGGCGCCTATGCGGAATTCGGCCGCCAGGAGGCGGACCGCCAGCTGGCCCTGGAACGGCAGCGGCAGCTGGGCCAGCTGAGCCCGGAGGAAATCGAACGGCGCCGCCTGGAGGCGGAGGAACCGGGCATCACCCGGGTCAACTGGGGCCCCGACGGGGCCATCCATCTCGACGATTGAAGGGGCCGCCGCCATGCACCCCCTGCTCGAACGCCAGATTCGCCGCCACCTGGGCGAACACCCGGAAACGGTCCTGCCGCCCCCGGGCGATGCGGCCTGGGAGCACCTGTTCAACGCCATCGGCGAATCCTACGAGCAGCTGGACCGGGACCTGCTGCTGCGGGAACAGGCCCTCAACCTCACTTCGGAAGAACTCAACCGGCGCAACGACGACCTGCGCCGGGAACTGGCCGAGCGCACCGAGACGGAAGCGGCCCTGCAGCGGGAAAAAGGCGAGCAGGCGGCCCTCATCACCCGGCTCGAGGATGCCAAGCGGCAGCTCCTGTATTCGGAAAAGATGGCCTCCATCGGCCAGCTGGCGGCGGGAGTGGCCCACGAGATCAACAACCCGGTGGGCTTCGTGCAGTCCAACATCAACACCCTGGCCGGCTACGTGGAGGACCTCTTCGCCCTCACCGACCTGCTGGAGGAAGTGGCCGCCGGCCTGCCCGACGATTCGCCCCTGGGACGCAAGATCCGGGAAAGCTGCGAGCGCTACGACCTGGAATTCCTGCGGGAGGACGTGCCCAAGCTGCTCAGCGAATCCCGGGACGGGGTCAGCCGGGTGCGCAAGATCGTGCAGGACCTGCGGGACTTCTCCCACCCAGACGAAGGCAAGTTCGCCTGGATCGACCTCAACCCGGGCATCGTCTCCACCCTCAACATCGTCAACAACGAGCTGAAGTACAAGGCCGAGGTCATCACCGAGCTGGGAGAACTGCCCTTGATCGAGGCCAACCAGAACCAGCTCAACCAGGTCTTCCTCAACCTGCTGGTGAATGCGGCCCACGCCATCAAGGACAAGGGCGTCATCAACGTGGCCACGCGCCACCTGCCGGAAAGCGGGGAGGTCTGCATCAGCATCGCCGACACCGGCGCCGGCATCCCGCCGGAAAACCTGAAGCGCATCTTCGACCCCTTCTTCACCACCAAGCCGGTGGGCAAGGGCACGGGTCTGGGCCTCTCCCTCTCCTACGGCATCGTGCAGAAGCACCACGGCCGCATCGAGGTGGACAGCCAGGAGCGGGCGGGCACCCTGTTCCAGGTCTTCCTGCCCATCCACCAGCCGGCAGCCAGTGCCGCCGGGGAGGAGGCCGCTCCGGCGGCAGAGGCCACCGCCGCCGGGCAGCAGGCCTGATCAGCCCTTGCTCTTGGCTTCCAGCTCTTCCCAGCGCTCCAGCAGGAGCAGCAGTTCCTCGTCGATCTCCCCCAGTCTGGCGGAGCAACGCTGGGCTTCCTGGGGGTCCCGCTGGTACAGGCCCGGGTCTTCCAGGCGCTGGCTGAGGCCGGCCTGCTCAGCCTCCAGGGCAGCAATGCGGTCGGGCAGGGCTTCCAGCTCCTTGTTTTCCTTGTAGCTGAGCTTCACCGGCTTGGCCTTGGCGGCCTTGTCCTCCTTCGGCGCCGCCGCCTTCTCTTCCCGGGCCTGGACCTTGGCGGCTTCCGCCTCGGCGGCCTGGCGCTTCTGCTGGTAGGCAAACCAGTCGCTGTAGCCGCCGGCATATTCGTGCCACACCCCATCGCCTTCGGCGGCGATGGTCTGGGTCACCACGTTGTCGAGGAAGGCCCGGTCGTGGCTGACCAGGAACAGGGTGCCCGGGTAGTCCTGCAGCAGCTGCTCCAGCAGTTCCAGGGTTTCGATGTCCAGGTCGTTGGTGGGCTCGTCCAGCACCAGCACGTTAGCGGGACGGGCGAAGAGGCGGGCCAGCAGCAGGCGGTTGCGCTCGCCGCCGGAGAGGGACTTCACCGGCGAACGGGCCCGCTGGGGGGCGAAGAGGAAATCTCCCAGATAGCTGATGACGTGCTTTTTCTCGTTGCCGATTTCCACGTAGTCGGAGCCCGGGGAGATGACGTCGGCCAGGGCCGCCTCCTCATCCAGCTGGCTGCGGAACTGGTCGAAATAGGCCACCTCCACCTTGGTGCCCTGGCGCACGCTGCCCTCGTCGGGCTGCAGCTCGCCCAGGATGAGGCGCAGCAGGGTGGTCTTGCCGGCGCCGTTGGGGCCGATGAGGCCGATCTTGTCGCCGCGCATGAGGCGGGTGGAGAAGTCGCGGACGATGGTGCGCTCGCCGTAGCGCTTGGTCACATGGGTGAGTTCGGCCACCAGCTTGCCGCTCTTCTCCCCCGAGTCCAGGGCCAGTTCCACCTTGCCCTGGCGCTCGCGCCGGGCCGCCCGCTCGCGCCGCAGCTGCTCCAGGCGCAGCACCCGGCCTTCGTTGCGGGTGCGCCGTGCCTCCACGCCCTTGCGGATCCACACTTCTTCCTGGGCCAGGAACTTGTCGAACTTGGCATTGACCACCGCTTCGTCGGCCAGCATGCGTTCCTTGCGCTCCTGGTAGGCGGCGAAATTGCCGGGAAAGCTCACCAGCTGGCCCCGGTCCAGCTCCACGATGCGGGTGGCCAGGCGGTTGAGGAAGGCCCGGTCGTGGGTGATGAAGAGCAGGGTGACGTTGGCTTCGAGGAGCAGGTTTTCCAGCCAGGCGATGGCGCCCACGTCCAGGTGGTTGGTGGGTTCGTCCAGCAGCAGCACTTCCGGCGCCACGGCCAGGGCCTGGGCCAGGGCCAGGCGCTTCTTCTGGCCGCCGGAAAGGCCGCCCACCCGGGCCTCCGGGTCCAGGGAAAAACGCTGGATGGCAGCTTCGGCCTGGGCATTGACGGCCCAGGCGCCGCGGGCCTCCAGGTCGGTCTGCAACTGGTGCAGGCGGGCCAGCAGGGACTCATGGTCGGCCCCCTCTTCCGCCAGGCGGTGGGACACCTCATGGTATTCGGCCAGCAGGGCCGAGGTGTCGCCCATGCCGCCGACCACGGCCTGGAACACGCTCTGTTCCGGATCGAAGGGCGGCTCCTGGGGCACGTAGCCGATGCGGGCGCCGGGCTGGCGCCACACCTCGCCGTCGTCCAGGCCGCCCTGGCCGGCCAGGGCCTTGAGCAGGGAGGACTTGCCGCAGCCGTTGCGGCCGATCAGGGCCACCCGTTCCCCCGGGTCCAGCTGAAAGTCGGCGTGGTCGAGCAGGGGCACGTGGCCAAAGGCAAGGCAGGCGGATTTGAGTTGCAGGTAGGGCACGGAAGGCAGCCGGTGGAAGCAAAGGCCGCTATTGTAGCCTCCCCCGCCGCGGGCCACTCCCCGGGCTTGCCCGGCGGGGCGCCGCCGCCTTAAGCTTGGCCCCATGAAACCTGCCAGCCACCCCACCGCCCTGCGCCTGCAGGCCCTGCTCCAGGCCGCCGGCCACGACGCCGCCGTGGTCGAGTTCGACCAGCCCACCCGCACCAGCGCCGAAGCCGCCCAGGCCATCGGCTGCAGCGTGGCGGAAATCGCCAAGTCCGTGGTTTTCCGCCGCCGCAGCGACGGCCGCGCCGTGGTGGTGGCCTGCGGCGACCAACGGGTCAGCGAGAAGAAGGTCAAGGCCCTGGTGGGCGGCCCCATCGAGCGGGCCGAAGCGGAATTCGTGCGCCAGGCCACCGGCTACGCCATCGGCGGCGTCTCGCCCCTGGGCCAGCCCGGAGAGGTGATCCTGCTGCTGGATGCCCTCTTGCAGCGCTTTGCCACCGTCTGGGCCGCCGCCGGCACGCCCTTCTCCGTCTTCCCCCTGGCCCCGGCCGACCTTCAGCGTCTCACCGGCGCGCCCTGGGCCGACGTGCACCAGGAAGCGCCGGCCGCCTGAGCCGCCATAAAAAAGCCCGGCAGGTTTCCCCGCCGGGCCGCCATGGACGGGCTGAGCCGCCTTAGACCTTGAAGCGCTGCAGGGCCGTCTGCAGCTCCTGGGCCAGGGTCTGCAGGTTGCGGGCGTACTCGGTGTTCTGGGTGGAGGTGGCGCTGCCCTCTTCCGCCATCTGGGCGATCTGCTCCACCAGACGGGCGATTTCCTGGCTGACCACGCTCTGCTCCCGGGTGCTGTCGGCGATGTCGCGCACCGTGCTGACCGACTTCTCGGTATTGGCATCGATGACCTGCAGGGCCTCGCCGGCCTCCCGGGCCATTTCCACGCCGGCTTCCACCTGACGGCTGACCACCTGCATGCCGGCCACGGCGCTCTGGGTCTCGCCGGTGATGGCGGCGATGGTGTCGGCAATTTCCTGGGTGGAGGAACTGGTGCGCTCGGCCAGCTTGCGCACTTCGTCGGCCACCACGGCGAAGCCCCGGCCCTGTTCCCCGGCCCGGGCCGCCTCGATGGCGGCGTTCAAGGCCAGCAGGTTGGTCTGGTCGGCGATTTCCTTGATCACGCCGACGATGCCGGATATCTGCTGGGAGCGCTCGCCCAGGCTGTGGATGACCTCGGCGGAGCGGCCGATTTCGCCGGCGATGCGTTCCATTTCCTCCACCGTCTTCTGCACGATGCTGCGGCCCCGATGGGTGGATTCGGCAGCTTCCTCGCCCACCTGGGCGGCGTCGCCGGCGCTGGCGGCCACGTGGGAAATGCTGACGGACATCTGCTCCACCGAGGCGGCCATGCCGGAGGCGGACTGGGACTGCTGCTCCGCCGCTTCCATGGCCTGGTGGGAGGCATTTTCCACTTCGGAGGCGGCTGCGTTGACGCGACCGGCGGCGGCGGAAATCTCGCCCACCAGGCTGCGCACATTGGCTGCGGTCACGTTGAGGGAGTGCCCCAGGCGCTGCACCTCGTTGCCGCTGTTGCCATCCGCATCGCGCACGCTGATGGTCAGGTCCCCGGCGCCGAGGCGGTCCATCTGCACCATGAACTCGGACAGGGGCTTCAGACGCACATTGACCAGGAAGAAGATCACGGCACAGGAAAGCAGGGCCGCCACGATGCTGGAAATGACCAGGAAATTGCGCAGCTTCATGCTCTCGGCGAGGAACTCGTCCTCCCAGGAGGCCCCCACCAGACGCCAGCCCCAGCGGGAAGAGGTGCCGGCCACGCCCAGCTTCTTGCGCATCTTGCCGTTGGCGTCCTTCATCTCGTAGGTGAGCAGACCATCGGGGCCGGCCACGGCCTTGGCGATGTTGTCCCGGGTCTCCCCGTCCATGCCTTCCAGGGTCTTGCCGGCCAGGGTGGGGTGGGCCACGAATTCCACCAGGGTCTTGTCGTCCTTGGTCTGGCGGGCGATGTAGACGTAACCCGTATCGGCCACCTTGACCTTGCCGAAGAGGTCGCGGATACGGCCCAGTTCGCTTTCCAGCTTGATGCGCACGGAAACGCCGCCGTACACCTTGCCCTCCGCCGTCTTCAGCACCTTCACCGTGCTGAAGTAATAGGTGCCGTTGCGGATGGAGAGGCCACCGAAATCCTTGCCCTGCAGGATGGCGTCGGCCACCGGATCGCCAGGCTTGATCTCGGTACCGTCCATATAGCTGCCGTCCTTTTTCAGCAGGGTGGCGGCCCGGTACAGCTTGCCTTCATGCAGGGCCAGGATGGCGGCATCCTCGCCGGTCAGTTCCTGGAAGGCCAGCAGTATCTTGCGGTTGCCGTTGAGCACCTCGCCGCCGGCCCGGATCACCGGCAGATCCACATTGCCGGTGCGAACCGTGCCCGAGCCCAGGTTGAAATCACCGGACAGCTGGCGGCGGAAGAAGTTGACCTGCCGGTCGCCCCGGGCCAGAACACCGTCGTACACGTTGTCCAGGATGTCCTGCAGGATGTGCATCTGCTCGCGCAGATCGGATTCGGCCAGGTTGAGGGCAGAACGGCTGGCCATGGAGGTGGCCACCATGGTCATGGCGGTGAAGATGATGATGAGCAGGGAGGCCGCAACGAGGATGATCTGTCGGGCGATGGGCAGTCTGCGGTATAGGTCGAGCATTTTTGAACCCCCTATTTATTATTGGTTGGCTACCCGCCTGGCGGGATGGCTACCTGCCGGGAACGGTTCCCCACGGCATGTTTCAGCATTATTAATCGCTACTTTACTAAAGTAATACAACTATTTCACGCTGTGACCTAGGCGAATCCCGGACGCCCGCCCCCGTAAATACCCCGGCCTGTGGCGCGGCTGGCGGCAGCCGGAGGCTGCGCGTACAATACGCGCCCGCGGCTGTCTCCGTAGTTAAATGGATATAACTTTCCCCTCCTAAGGGAAGATTAGTGGTTCGATTCCACTCGGGGACGCCAGTCCCGCCGCCCCACTCCGTGGCACTCCCCACCCTGCCCGTCCCGCCTCGTTCTGCGGCAATCCTGGGCCCGACTCCCTGCTAACGCTTGTCCCCAGACCATCCCGACCTGAAACCCAGTATTGGCGCACCCGCCGGCATTGCACCGGCGGGGATGTCCGTCCTGCCTGCCCTGGCGGGCAGGCCTTCAGCCGGCCCAGGCCCGGGCTGCGATCTCCAGGGAGCGCAGGCGCAGGGCCGGTTCGAACACGTCGCACACCAGCATCAGCTCGTCGGCCCCGGTGCGGGCCTGCAGGGCGGCCAGGCCCCGGGCCACGGTGTCCGGTCCGCCCACCACGGCGACGCCGAGGAAGCCGTTGATGGCGTCCCGCTCTTGGGCATGGAGGCTCTCCATGAAACCCTCCCGGGGCGGCGGTAGGCCGGCCCGGTCGCCGCGCAGGATGCCCAGCACCCGCTGCCGGCTGCTGCTGGCGAGGAAATCGGCTGCGGCGTCGTTCTCCGCCGCCACCAGGGGCACGCCCACCATGACGTGGGGCCGACGCAGTGCAGCGGAGGGCTGGAATTCGTGGCGATAGAGGGCCACCGCCTGGTCCAGCATGGCCGGGGCGAAGTGGGAGGCAAAGGCATAGGGCAGACCCCGGGCCGCCGCCAGGCGGGCAGCGAAGAGACTGGAGCCGAGCAGCCAGATGGGCACCTGGGTGCCGGCCCCGGGCACCGCCACCACGGCCTGGCCCGGCTGCTGGGGACCCAGCAGGCGCTGCAGTTCGGCCACCTCCCGGGGGAAGTCGGCCTCCGTTTCCACCCGATCCCGGCGCAGGGCGCGCATGGTGGTCACGTCCGTGCCGGGGGCCCGGCCCAGACCCAGGTCGATGCGGCCCGGATAGAGTTCGGCCAGGGTGCCGAAGGCCTCGGCCACCACCAGGGGCGCGTGGTTGGGCAGCATGATGCCGCCGGCCCCGACCCGGATGCGGGAGGTGGCGCCGGCGATGTGCCCCACCAGCACGGCGGTGGCGGAGCTGGCGATGCCCGGCATGTTGTGGTGCTCGGCCAGCCAGTAGCGGGTGAAGCCAAGGGCTTCCACATGACGGGCGGTGTCCCGGGCGATGGCCAGGGCCTGGGCGATGCTGCCCCCTTCCCGCACCGTCACCAGATCGAGCAGGGAGAGGGAGGCCTTGCCGGTGGTGGTCATGGATTTTTTCCTTCCGCTCCCGCCGCCGGGACCACGATGGGATTGCGTTTGCTGGCCAGCCAGCCGAAGAAGGAGAGCAGGGCCAGGCCGCCGCCGATGAGCAGGATGCCCGCCACTTCGCTGGCCTGGAAGGCCTCGCCGAAGGTCAGGCGGGAGGAAAGGATGGCCACCACCGGGGTGCCCAGCACCGAGAGGCTGGCCTCCCAGGCCGGCACCCGGTCCAGGATGTAGATCCACAGCCACCAGCAGAGAGCCGTGCTGGCCACGGACATGAACATGAGGATGCCGACGTAGGACAGGTTCCAGTCCGTCGGGTGTTCGGGAACGACCAGGGCCAGCAGGGTCAGGGGCACGGCGCCGATGATCATCTGCCAGGTGGTGAGCACCAGCAGGTCCACCGGCTGGGCGCCGCGCAGGCGCTTGATGAGGATGGTGCCGACGGCCCAGCAGAGGGCGGCCATGAGGCCGAGGAACTTGCTGAAGAGACTGGAGTGCATGTCCCAGGGCGCGATGATGAGCAGAAGGCCGGCCAGGGTGCTGCCGGCGGCTAGCCACTGCCTGCCCCGCACCCGCTCGCCCAGGATGGGCCAGGCCAGCAGCAGGGTCCAGATGGGCATGGTGAAGATGAGCACGGCGGTCTTGCCCGGCCCCCCTTCCACCAGGGCCCAGGTCTGGAAGACCATGAAGCCGGCCACCTGGGTCAGGCCGATGGCCAGGGTCTGGCCCGGGGCCACCAGCTTGAGGGGCTTGCCCAGCAGGCGCAGCACCACCACCAGGGCCAGGGCGGCGCCGATACATCGCTCCGCGGCGAAGGCGAAGGGGGCGGCATGGGCCAGGCCCTGCTTGGCCAGGACCCAGGTGTAGCCCCAGGTGAGGGAAAGGACGACCAGGGCCAGGAGCGGCAGCCAGCGGCGATAGGCGTTCATGGAAATTCCGTCAAAAGAATGAAGGCGCCGCGACGGCCGAAGCCGCCGCGGCGTGGGTAGGGCTGTCGCTCAGGCCAAGGCCGGGTAGTCGGTGTAACCCTCGGCGCCGCCGCCGTACAGCTTGTCGGCCCGCAGTTCGTTGAGGGGAGCGCCGCTCTTGAGGCGGTGGGGCAGGTCCGGGTTGCTGATGAAGGGCCGGCCGAAGGCCACCAGGTCGGCATGGCCACTGGCCACCGCCGCTTCGGCGCTGGCGCCGCTATAGCCGTTGTTCACCATCCAGGTGCCGCCGAAGGCCCGGCGCAGGGCCTCGTAGTCGAAGGCGGGAGCGCCTTCGGGCTGGCGCGGGCCGCCGGTCTCGCCTTCGATGACGTGCAGGTAGGCCAGACCCAGGGGCGCCACCTGCTCCACCACATAGCCGTAGAGGGCCTGGGGATTGCTGTCCAGGGGCGCGGCGAAGGTGGTGAGGGGGCTCAGGCGCAGGCCGGTGCGGCCGGCGCCGATTTCCCCGGCCACGGCCCGCACCACTTCCAGCAGCAGCCGGGCCCGGTTGGGGATGGAGCCGCCATAGGGGCCGCTGCGGTCATTGACGCTGTCGCGCAGGAACTGTTCCAGCAGGTAGGTGTTGGCGCCATGCACTTCCACCCCGTCGAAGCCGGCGGCGATGGCGTTGCGGGCAGCCTGACGGTAGTCCTCCACCAGGGCCGGCAGTTCCTCGTCGGCCAGGGCCCGGGGCGCGGACACGTCCACGAAGCCTTCCTTGGTGAAGGTCTTGGTGGGGGCCGGACGGGCGGTGGAGGAGACCGGAGCGGCGCCGCCGGGCAGCAGGGAAGAATGGGAGATGCGGCCCACGTGCCACAGCTGCAGGACGATGCGGCCGCCGGCGCCATGGACGGCGTCGGTCACCTGGCGCCAGGCCGCCACCTGCTCCTCGCTGTAGATGCCCGGAGTGTCCAGGTAGCCCTGGGCCATGGGGCTGATGGGGCTGGCCTCGGCGATGATGAGGCCGGCACTGGCGCGCTGGCGGTAGTACTCCACCGTCAGGGGACCGGGCTTGTTGCCGGCGATGGCCCGGTTGCGGGTCAGGGGGGCCATGACGATGCGGTTGGCCAGGGAAATGTCGCCGACGGTGACAGGATCGAACAGGGAAGGCATGGATTGGCTCCTCGAAAAGGATGTTGCTGATTAGACCGGTCGTCTATGACTGCAAAACAATAAAAGGGCCGCCACCGGGGCGGCCCCGGGGGAAAACTCAGGGGGTCAGCATCTTGCGGGTGAAGGCCATGGCGTTCTCCAGGGCGGCCCGGTTGCGGTGCAGCTTGCCCAGCAGGCTGGCGCCCAGCCACAGCTGGTACAGGGTCTGGGCCGTCTCCCGGGGCTCCAGGGGCGGCAGGGAGGCATCGGCCACGCCGGCTTCCACCAGGGCCGCCAGGCGCGCCACGATCTGCTCGGTACCGTCCCGCAGGGTGATGCGCATGGCGTCGGAGAGATCGGCCACTTCGGCGCTGAGCTTCACCACCAGGCACTTCTGGGCATTGCAGGCGTCGCTCTGGGCATCCATCCAGCGCTGCCAGTAGCGTTCCAGCCGTTCCCGGCCGCTGGCGGCGGGGTCCCGGCTCAGCTCGTCGATGCGCTCCAGGTAGCCGGCGAAGTGGTCCTGCAGCAGGGCCTGACCGAACTGCTCCTTGGACTCGAAGTAGTGGTAGAAGGAGCCCTTGGGCACCCCGGCTGTCTTGAGAATTTCATTGAGGCCGACGGAAGAAAAGCCCTTGCCGGCGATGAGCCCCTTGCCGCTGTCCAGGATGTGCTGACGGGTATTGTCGTAGCGAGTGTTCATGGCCGCCACGATACCAACAATTAGACCAGTCGTCTAGCTGATGAATCGAGGCCGAAGGGAAGCCGCCATCGGCGTGACTTATCTCATACCCCGACGCCGGGAACGAGGCGATATACTTCGGCGATGAACCATCCAGCCGCACCGACCATGGCCCCTCCTCCCACCTGCATCGACTGCAAGCACGCCCTGGAAGTGGCCGAAGAACCGGGCATGGTGGCCTGCACGGCCCACCTGGAGTACTTCCCCGCCGACCACCCGGCCACCTGCGCCGACTTCATGAGTTCGCATCTGTTGTCCCTGGGCTAGGACACAAACAGTTATTGCCCTACGTTCCTAGAGTTAGGCCGCAGTATCCAATTTGTGTTCAGCTCCTGGAATTTTGGTGAACACAATAGACCGGCGGATGTTGAGCGATGGACAGCAGGATCGGATTTCCGAGCTGTTGCCGGGCAAGTTGACAGACGAGGAATAACGAGCGGCTGTTTGTAGAGAGGGTACTTGTCATAGCCCGTGCCGGTAGTCCGTGGCGCGACTTGCCATCGGAGTTTGGAACTGGCGCTCGGTGTCCATCTACTTCACTCAGTGGGAAACAAAGGACTTAAGGGTAAGAGTTGCGGAAGTCCTCCAAGGAGATGCTGACTCGAAAGAGTTGTTCAACGACTCAACGGCAGTACGAGCCCACCTACATCCGACCACTCCTCCAGAAAAAACGGCGACGATCAGGTAATCGGCCGTTCGCGCAGCAGCCTGACGACCAAAATCTACGTCTGTGTGGATGCATTTGGCAATCCTCTTCACTTGATCCGGACGGAAGGGCTGGTCACGTACATAACCCAAGACCCCGCATTTATAGAGTCCCAGTCTTGCAGTGCTGCTTATTCCCGATAAGGGATGTGACAGGGGAGCTTTCATGGAAACCATCAATGCCGCGGGGGCAATAGCTGTCACCCCCTCCGAAGAAGCCGGCTTGCAGAGTCGTCAATCCAACAAGCATAGATGCAAGGCTCGCACCCTCGTTGAGCGTTTTTTAAAACGCCTCAAGCAGTTCCAACATATCGCACTACGCTTCCAAAATCGCACATAGGCTCAATGCCATCTCGCATATGGCATGCAACTATACGAGTTATGATGAACACACTCTAACTGTTAAGAAAAACATGCCCACCGGGCAACAGCGAAACACAGCTGTAAATCTACAAACGACGCCCAACCACTCCCCACCACGCCACGGCGGAAACTCCCCCCTTATTCCCCTGCCAAGCAGCACAACCCCGGCACCAGCAGGAGCGTTTCATCTATCCCCTGCAACCAAGCCTCCGGAAACAGCGCAGGGAGGAAAATTCTGCCAGCAGTAACGGCTGCGCCTTGTCAGGAGTTCTGCGTCAGGGGTCCCGGCTGATTCCACTTGAGCCCAGTGCCGGCATGATGAGTTGCCAGCCTGCCATGCCCTCTGTTTCCCAGATCAGCAGCAACCAACCCCAGCCGAGCTGGCAAGCCAGCAGGACTGCGATCGTAATCCAGCAACGGTTCAGCCAACATTCATCCGGTACGATAGCCAACTCCGTCAGCAGCCCATCGGCAACCTTGTGAAAACGGGCAAGGAATTCCTCTTCGCAAGCAGGGAAAAAGGGCTATGGATGATAGGGTCGTACCAGGTCGATGGCGGCCTATGCTCCGGTAGACGCCCTGATGGGCAGGCCCGGGATCGCCATTGAGTTACGGCTAGCCCGCCCTACCTGCCGAGGGTGCCCCCGACTTCCCCCTTGTCGCGTATTCTCCTTGCCTGAGGAAACGCGCCGCAAACACCGGCGCCGACGGCTGTTCCGTGTATTGGGCCTCCCGGCGCAGCCACAGGGTGAAGGTGGTGTGCTCCCCCGGTGCGCTCTCCACCGAGATGCGCCCGCCGTAGCGCTGGATGATGGCGTAGGAGATGGATAGCCCCAGCCCCGTGCCCTCCTGCTTCTTGGTGGTGAAGAAGGGATCGAAGATGCGGTCCAGGTCGGCCGGGGCGATGCCGTGGCCCGTGTCCCGCACCCGCAGCAGGGCGCCGGGGAAGGAGGCTTCGCCGGGGATGGCGTCGTCGGGGCAGATGTCCCGGCTTTCCACGCTCAGGGTGCCGCCCTGGGGCATGGCCTGCATGGCGTTCATCATCAGGTTGATCAGCACCTGCTGCAGTTCGCCCCGGTTCATTTCCACATTGCAACCGGCCTCGAGCCGGGTCTCCACCTTGACCCCGGCCTTGTTCAGGTTGTGCCGGGTCAGCACCAGGCAGTCGGCCACCACGCCGTTCACGTCCGTGGCTTCGGCATAGCCGGCGAAGTCGCCGGGGCGGGCGAATTGCAGCAGGCGGGTGACGATGGCGCGGATGCGCTGGGTCTGTTCGTCGATCAGGCGGATCTCGCCCCGCACGGGCTCGGCCTGCTCCCCCAGCACGTCCCGCAGCAGTTCCAGGTTGCCCTGGATCACGGCCACCGGGTTGTTGATCTCATGGGCAACGCCGGCGGTGAGTTCGCCGATGGCGGTGAGCTTTTCGTTCATCACAAGCTGCTGCTGGGCCCGGCGCAGGGTGGCGTTGGCCTCTTCCAGGGCGGCGGTGCGCTCGGCCACCTTGCGGTCCAGCTCGTCGGCGGAACGCTGCAGTTCCAGGCGGCGGGCGGAGAGGGAATCGAGCAGGTGGTCGAAGGCCCGGGAGAGGCGGCCCAGTTCGTCCTTGCTGGCGCTGGGGCCGACCCGGGCGGTCTCTTCGCCGGCTTCGATGCGGGCCATGACCCGGTTCATGCGCTCGATGGGGCGAAAGATGGTCTGGGCCCAGCGCAGGGCGGCCAGGGTGCCCAGGCCCGAGACCAGCAGGAAGAGCAGGAAGAGGCCGGCCAGGGCGCCGTGCAGGGCGGTCTGCAGGGGGGCTTCGAGAAAGCCGACGTAGAGCATGCCGACCCGCTCGCCGCGCAGGTTGAGCAGGGGCTCGTAGCCGGAGACGTAGGTGTCGTCCACCACGAAGGCGGAGCCGAGCCACACTTCGCCCCGGCCCAGCACCTTGTCGCGCACGGCCTGGGAGACCCGGGTGCCGAGGGCGCGCCGGCCTTCGAAGAGACGCACGTTGGTGGCGATGCGGGTGTCGCCGAGGAACAGGGTGGCGGTACCCTGGCTGCCCAGGGGCAGGGAGGCCTGCTGATAGACGATGGTGTTGATGCGGTCCACGATGCCCAGGTTGCCGTTGAGCAGGACGCCCCCTTCCAGCACTCCCAGCATCTGGCCCTCGCTGCCCAGCACCGGCACCGCGGCCTGGATCACCAGGCCCCGGTCTTCGGCCCGGCGCGGGTCGGGGGAGGCATTGCGGGTGGGCAGCAGGTCCAGGTGGGCCCGCTGGCGCAGGGCGGGCGCCAGTTCGTCGAGCTGCTCCGGGGCGAACACTTCCAGGCCGTGCTGGCCCCGCCCCTGCAGGGCGGACTGGACCACGTCCCAGGCGCTGCGGTCCACCGGGCCGCGGCCGCCGGCCCGCACCCGGCCGCGGGAATCGAGCAGCACCAGATAGTCCAGACCCTGGGCCAGGGCCGCCTCCTGCAGCAGCAGGTCCATGTCGTCGGGAGCGCCCCGCTGCAGGGCCTGCAGCAGGCGGTGGGAGGAGGAGAAACCTTCCAGGTTGAGGCTGACGCCGCTCTGCACCCGGTCGAAAAACTGGCGGGCGGTGACCAGGTCGGAGCTGACCTTGTTAACCAGCAGCTGGTTGTAGCCCTGGGTACCCCAGACCCAGACGATGAGCAGCAGCACCGGCACCCCCAGCAGCAGGGGCGCCAGCACCAGGGCCAGCAGCTTGAGCCGCACCGAGCCGGCGAAGGAGGCCTGCAGCGCCTCCAGGCGCCGGCCGGGATGGCGCAGCCAGGCGCCCAGGCGGCCGCTCATACCCCCCACTCGGCGCACTTGCGGTCCAGGGTCTTGCGGGAGACGCCCAGGAGGTCCGCCGCCCGGGCCTTGCTGCCGTTGCTCTGGGCCAGCACCGCCAGGATGTGGCGCTTTTCCACCTCGGCCAGGAGCAGGGAGGGGGGCGCTGCCGCCGGCTCCATGGCGGCGCCGTCGCTGCCCAGGGAGTCCAGGGGGAATTCGCCGAAGAGCAGGGAGCGCTCAACGAAGTTGCGCAGCTCCCGCACGTTGCCGGGCCAGGCGTAGGCCGAGAGGGCGTGGGCCACCTCGGGGGTGATGAGCAGGGGCGCCACGCCGAGCTGGACGCACAGGTTGTCCATGAACAGGGCCGCCAGCTCGGGCACGTCCTCGGCGCGCTGGCGCAGGGGCGGCACGGTGAGGGTCATCACTTCCAGGCGGTAGAAGAGGTCCTGGCGGAAGCGGCACTGGGCCACCTCCTGCTTCAGGTCCCGGTTGGTGGCGGCCACCACCCGCACATCCACCGGCACCTCGTGCTCGGTGCCGACGGGGCGGATCTTGCGTTCCTCCAGCACCCGCAGCAGCTTGGACTGCAGGGCCAGGGGGAACTCGCCGATTTCGTCGAGGAACAGGGTGCCGCCGTGGGCGTAGTAGAAGAGGCCATTGCGGGCCTCCTTGGCGCCGGTGAAGGCGCCCTTCACGTGGCCGAAGAGTTCGGATTCGATGAGGTCGGCGGAAATGGCGGCGCAGTTCACCGCGACGAAGGGCCGGGAGGCCCGGGGCGAGAGCTGGTGCAGGGCCCGGGCCACCAGTTCCTTGCCGACGCCGGATTCGCCCTGGATCAGCACGGTCGAGGGGGTCGGCGCCACCCGCCGCACCAGGGCCCGCAGGCGGGCGATGCTGTCGGAGTGGCCGACGATTTCATCCCGGGCGCCGCCCCGCTCTTCCAGCTGGCGGCGCAGGACGAAGTTCTCCCGGGCCAGGCGGGCCCGCTCGAAGCAGCGGTTGATGGAATTGACGATCTGGTCCACGCGGAAGGGCTTGAGGACGAAGTCGGAGGCGCCGGCGCGCAGGGCGTCGATGGCCGTTTCCATGTCGGCGAAGGCAGTGATGAGGATGACGTCGCCGGCGAAACCGGCGGCCTTCAGGTCCTTCAGCCATTCCAGGCCGGACTTTCCGGGCAGGGCGATGTCCAGGATGATCAGGTCGAAGTGGCGCCCGGCCAGCTGGGCCGCCCCCTCCTCGGCGCTGGCCGCCGCCTCCACCTGCCAGCCGCGCAGGGCCAGGGTGCGGGAGAGGAAGCTGCGCATGCCCTCCTCGTCGTCCACCACCAGCACCGTCGGTTCGGCGGGGCGGTCGGCGGGATCGGGGGATTCGGACCCGGGGTTTTCGGGAATGAAGGCCATGGCGAAGAAGGGAATGGGCGCGGAAAGGGCCGATTATAAGCCCCGCCGGCGCCCCGCCCGGCCCTCAGGGACGCAGTTCCACCAGGGTCAGGTCGTCGCGGAACTGGTCGCTGCCGTGGTAGCGGGCCGCCGCCAGCCAGATGCCCTGCACCGAGCGGCGCGGCCCCGGCTCCGCCAGGAGGGCGAAGATGGCTTCCTCGCCGAAGGCCTTGCCGCTCTCGTCCTCGCACTCGCAAAAGCCGTCGGTGAACAGGTAGAAGCGGTCCCGGGGGTGGAACACCAGTTCCGTCGGCGCTTCCGTCTCCCCCAGGTTGGGCTGCAGGCCGAGGGGATAGTAGGCCGAGCCCACCAGGGTCAGCTTGCCCCGGCCGCTGCGGTTGAAGCAGCCGGGCATGCCGCCGTTCCACACCCGCAGCCGGTCCCGGGCGGCATTCACCTCCACCAGGGCGAAGGCCATGAACATCTGCAGCGGCAGGCGCTGGAACATGACCCGGTTGAGTTCGATCAGCAGGGCCTCGGCATCGCCGTTCTCCGCCGCCTGGGAATAGAAGACGTGGCCCAGCAGGGGCGCCACCACGGCGGAGGCGGGGCCGTGGCCGGAGATGTCGCCCACCAGCACCCACTGGCGCCGGTCCGGGGTCATGGCGGAGAGCAGCATGTCGCCGTTGCTGCGGTCCACCGAGGAAAGGACGTAGCGCAGCTTGTGGGGATCGAAGGTCTCGGTCTCCCGCAGCCGGGTGAGGATGTCCTCGGCCAGGCAGCGCTCGTGCATCAGCCACTGGTTCTGCTCCGCCAGCTGGCGCCGCGCCTCGGCCAGGGCCACATGGCTGCGGATGCGGGCGCGCACGATGGAGGGACTGACCGGGCGGCCGATGAAATCCACGGCCCCCAGGGCCAGGCCCCGGACCTCGTCGCGGATGGCGGTCATGGCGGTGACGAAAACCACGGGAATGGCGGCGGTGGCCGGATCGGACTTGAGCCGGTCCAACACCTCGTAGCCGTCCATACCCGGCATCATGACGTCGAGCAGGATCAGGTCCGGCGGCGGCTCGTCCACGGCGCAGGCCAGGGCTTCCGGACCGTTGTAGGCGAAGCGCAGGTCGTATTCGAACTGCAGGCAGTCGGCCAGCACTTCGACGTTTTCCCGGGCGTCGTCCACGATGAGGACGATGGGGCGCCGGGGCGTCCGCCACGGACACCCGCTGCCGGCGGGCAGCCCGGGGCTGCCCTGGTCGGACGCATGGGACACGGAAGCCCTCCAGCCACTCCGGATCGGAACGGTCGCCGGCGGGCCGGAGCCCGCCACGGCGGCGTCAGACCAGCTTGAGCACCTTGTGCAAATTGACCAGCTTGAGGACTTTCTTGACGTCGCTGCTGCAGTTATGCAGCTCCAGGGACTTGCCTTCCCGGGTGACGCGGTCGTTGATGACCATGAGGGCGCCGATGCCCGAACTGTCGATGTAGGTCAGCTTGCCGCAGTCGAGGATGACTCGGCTGGCTTCCGGCATGGCGATCAGGCTGTTGCAGCGGCTGTGGAAATTGACGGTGTTGGAGTAATCCAGGCGGCCCTCCAGGACCAGGGAACACTCGCCATCCGGCTGGCGGATTTCAGCTTGGTTGTCCATTTCTTATCCCCCTGAAACTCCCGGGAGGCAGGCGGGGCCGGCCTCCGGGCAAGATTGAGCCATTCACCCGACCCAGTGCCTCCCTGGAAATGTCTCTCAGCGTTATATGGCGCGGGCCGGAGGGTCATTAGGCTACCGCCGCCGCCCCCGCGTCAAGCCCCTGCCATCAACGTACGGCAAACCGCTTTTCCATCTCCGCCGCCATGGCGTTGAACTGCTCGGCCAGCTCGTGCTGCAGCAGGGACGGCCCCAGCAGGGAGGGCAGCCAGAAGTCGGGAACCATCGCCACCCGGTAGGAAAAGCGGGTGCCGCCGTCCAGGGGCGCCAGCACCATGTCGCTCTCGAATTGCCTGGTATTGCCGGCCAGGCCGCGGGCCTGGATGCGCCGCCGGGGCGTCAGGGTGATCTCCCGCAGGGACTCGAAGGCGAAGGAGAAAATGCCGAAGCGGGCCCTCCCCTTCTGCTCCACCTGCAGCACCTGGCCCTGGCGGGAAAGCACCCGGCTGCTGCTGAGATTGGTGAGGATGGCGGCCATGTTGTCGAAGTCCGTCAGCACTTCCCAGGCGACGGACGGCGGCACCGGCACGACGAACTGCGCCTCCACCGTCCACGTCTCGCCCTGGCGGCGCACCTGGATCTCATCTTCGTCGATGCGGACGGGGGCATTGGCGCCGGCGAGGACCAGGCCGGGGGCCAGCGGCAGCAGGGAGAGGGCCCGCAGAAGGAGGCGGCGGCAGGAATCCATGGCCCATTCTTGCGCCGGGCCCTGACCCGGGTCTGACCGGGCCGTGTAAAAGAATGTTCAGAGGGAGAGCACGGCGGGGAGGAAGACCTCGTTCACCAGGAGCCCCTTGGCGCCGCGGCCGAAGCGGGAGCGGCGGGCCCACAGCCAGCCGGGCTGGGGGCCGAGGGCGGCCTCGGCGCTGCGGTAGAGGCGGTGGCGCCGGTCCAGGGCGCGGAATTCGAGGCGGCCCCGGGCGATGCGGGGGTCGGAGAAGAGCAGGCTGCCCAGAGAACGCTGGCCCAGGGCGAAAAAGCGCTGATCGAAGGGATGGCGCGGCGCCAGGGGCATGACGGTGTGGGCGAAGACCACCGGCACCTCGTCCGCCAGCAGCAGCACTTCCCGCATCCAGACCCGGGTGCCGGCGGGCAGGCCGAGGCAGGCCGCCTCTTCGCTGCCGATGGGGGCCAGGCACTGGCGCAGGCATTGCACGCGGAAACGGTCGCAGCGGGCACGGATGCGGGCGGTGAGGGAACCCCGTTCCTCCAGCCAGGGACGCAGGGCCGGGGCCGGGGCCCGGCCGCGTTGCAGCAGGGCCGAACGCCAGGCGGCGCGGGCCGGGATCATCGCGGCGCGGGAGCGCGCTCGATGCCGCCCAGGGTCAGGCCGGCCTTGAGGCCCCGCTGGGCGAACCAGCCCTGGTTCATCTCCAGGGCGAAGCGGGCGTCCTTGTCGGCGCAGTGGCTGTTCTCGGTCTGGGGCTGCATGTCGCGGATGTTGATGATGCGGCCCTGTTCATCGAGGAAGGCGACGGAAAGGGGCAGCAGGGTGTTCTTCATCCACATGCAGTGGCGGGCCGGGAAGGGGAAGACGAACAGCATGCCCTGGTTGGCCGCCATGCTGCGGCGGTTCATCAGGCCCTGCTGGCGGTCCGGATCGGTGTAGGCCACTTCGGCCTCGATGCGGTGGAAGCCAGCGGTCAGTTCCAGGCGGCCCATCTCGGCCAGGGCGCTGCCGCACCAGGCAGCGGCTGCCAGGGCGAGGGCGGCGCCCAGGGAGCGGGAAAGGGTGGTGGTATGCATGGGGCGGAATTATAGGCCAGCCGGCAGCGGCTGCCCTATTTTGCGCAGCGCCGGGCCGGGCAGGCCGCAAGCCTGCCGGACCGGCCGCGGCGGCTTAGTGGTGGCGCTTGGCGTGGTGCTTGGCGGCCTTGGCAGGCTTGACGTGCTTGGCATGGCTCGCCTTCTTGGCGTGGTGGCCATGGGTGGCGGCTTCAGCGACGCCGGTGCCGAGGGCGAAGGCCAGGGTCAGGGCGAGCAGTAGGGCTTTTTTCATTTGCAACTCCGTCAGGGGATGGGGTTCGGCCGGGAGCGCCGTCCGGCGCCAGGTCGGCAAAACCGCCCTGCAGCAGACGCCACTCTCCCGGGGCCAGGCCTTCCACGGAAGCCCGGCCGATGGCGGCCCGGATGAGCCGGAGCGTAGGGTAGCCCACGCTGGCTGTCATCCGCCTGACCTGGCGGTTCTTGCCCTCACGGATTTTCAGT
This sequence comes from Azospira sp. I09, assembly GCF_009177135.1. Taxonomy (NCBI): domain Bacteria; kingdom Pseudomonadati; phylum Pseudomonadota; class Betaproteobacteria; order Rhodocyclales; family Rhodocyclaceae; genus Azospira; species Azospira sp. I09. The sequence continues at coordinate 1,503,503 of NZ_AP021844.1, forward strand.
TCGATCCAGCTGGTGGGGATGGCGGCCCGGTAGCGGATGGGCGGCTCCCGCAGCCACAATCCATGCGGTTCTTCCATGAGCCTGGCCTGGGCCGGCCGGGTGACGCCATCCTTCAGGGCAACCCCCTGGCGAAGGGCTTGCAGCGCGGATTCCGTCGGTACGCCCTCCACCTGCACCCAGTAGGTCTTTTCCAGCTTGTAGCGGGGATCGGCGATGCGGGCCTGCAGGACGCCGTCGTCGGTGAGCAGGAGCAGGCCTTCGCTGTCCGCGTCGAGGCGGCCGGCGGGATAGACGCCGGGCATCTCCAGGTAGTCCTTGAGGCCCTGCCAGCGGCCCTCGGGGGTGAATTGGGAGAGGACGCCGTAGGGCTTGTTGAAGAGGAGGATGCGGGCCATCTCAGGCGTTTTCCCCGCCGGCGGCGTAGAGGCGGCTAAAGCGCAGTTCTTCCGGATAGGGGAAGAAGTCCTCCACCCGCCCCTGGCGGATCTGCTCCTGGGCCGCCTGCCAGAATTCGGGCTGCAGCAGGTCCCGGTGGTGCTTGAGGAAGGCCTGGCGCACCGGCCGGGAACCGAGCAGGAAGGTGGCGAACTCTTCCGGGAAGACGTCGTTGCGGGCCACGGAATACCAGGGCTCGCCGGACATTTCCAGTTCCGGATAGGGGGCTTCCGGGATGGCCCGGAAATTCATGTCGGTCATGTGTTCGATTTCGTCGTAGTCGTAGAAGACGATGCGGTTGTAGCGGGTGACGCCGAAGTTCTTCCACAGCATGTCGCCGGGGAAGATGTTGGCGATGGCCAGTTCCCGGATGGCGTTGCCGTAGTCCTTCACCGCCGCTTCCACCTTCTCTTCCGGGGCGTTGTCCAGATAGATGTTGAGGGGCGTCATGCGCCGCTCGATGTAGAGGTGCTTGATGATCAGGTCTTCTCCGTCCTCCTCCAGGAGGGAGGGCACCTGCTGCCGCAGCTCCTCCAGCAGGGCCGGATCGAAGCGGGAACGGGGCAGGGCCGCGTAGGAGAACTCCAGGGTGTCGGCCATGCGCCCCACCCGGTCCACCTGCTTCACCAGCTGGTACTTGTATTTGACCGTGGCGTGGTCTACTTCCTTGGAACTGCCGAAGACGTCCTTGATGATCTTGAAGACGTAGGGGAAGGACGGCAGGGTGAACACCAGCATCACCAGGCCCCGGATGCCGGGGGCGACGATGAATTTGTCCTCCGAATGGCGCAGGTGGTAGATGAGGTCGCGGAAGAACATGGTCTTGCCCTGCTTGCCCAGCCCCAGCATGGTGTACAGCTCGGAGCGGGGCTTGCCGGGCATGATGGAGCGCAGGAACTGGACGTAGCCGGAGGGCACTTCCATATCCACCATGAAATAGGCCCGGGACAGGGAAAAGAGGATGGAGATGCGCCAGGCGTCGAGCAGGATGGTATCCAGATAGAGCTTGCCACCCGGGGTGTGCAGCACCGGGATGGCGAAGGGGTATTCCTGGTTGCCGTTGATGGCCTTGCCGATGATGTAGGCGCCCTTGTTGCGGTAGAAGGCGGAGTACAGCACCTGGATCTGGCAGTTGGCCTCCCGGGCCGGCAGTTCGCCTCCGAGATGGGTCTGGATGGTGCGGTAGAGGTAGTCCACGTCCCGCTCCAGGTCCTCGAAATCCCGCTGCCAGTCGAAGTCCAGGATGATCTGGCGCATGGTCTGGCCGAGGCCGCCCTCCCCCGGGTAGTAGCTGGAGTAGGTGGGCGGATTGGATTCGATGTTCTCCGTGGAGATGGCCGGCCGCACGAAGATGAAGTCGTTGTGGAAATAGGTGCGGTGCAGGATCTTGCAGCACACGGAGTTGAAGAAGGTCTCCGCCAGCTCCGGCTGCTTGTGATTGAGCAGCAGGCCGATGTAGAGCAGCTTCACCTGCTGCCAGGTGGCGTCGTCCAGGGCCTCGGCCCGGAATTCGTCGCGCAGGCGCTCGACGCACTCCTCCACCCGGTCGTCGTAGAAACGGATGCGATCCTTCACCGCCTTGTGCACCGCCAGCCAGTCGCCGGACTCGAAACGGAACTTGGCCTCCCGGCTGGTCTGGCGGAACAGCCGGTAATGCTTGTTGAAGCCGTCGATGAGGGCAATGGCGATGCGATTGGCGGTGGCGGCGGTCGAAATGTCCATCGGCACGGGCGGGACGCGGAAGAAAGCGGAAATCTTAGCACCGGCCAGCCCCGCCTCCCGCGGAAATGGGGCCCGGACAGGCTCCATGAGGGGCCCTGGGGAGGGAAAGGCGGGCATCCATCCCCACGGCATTCATTGCACGGTACGCAATAAGATTGCACCGGGTGATATAATATATATAAGAGTTGTCCGCACCTTTAACTACGAACTATGTGAGGGATTAGCATGTCTGCTGGTAAGTCGAAGATCATTTACACGCTCACTGATGAGGCGCCCCTGCTGGCGACCTGTGCTTTTCTGCCGATCATCCGCACCTTCACCGGTCCGGCCGGCGTTGAAATCGCCGAAAGCGACATTTCCGTGGCCGCCCGTGTCCTGGCCGAATTCTCCGACTACCTGCGCGACGACCAGAAGGTTCCGGACAACCTGGCCGAACTGGGCCGCCTGACCCAGGACCCCGACACCAACATCATCAAGCTGCCCAACATCAGCGCCTCCGTGGCCCAGCTGGTGGCTTGCGTCAAGGAACTGCAGGCCAAGGGCTACGCCATCCCCGACTACCCGGAAAACCCCACCACGGACGAGGAAAAGGCCCTCAAGACCCGCTACGGCAAGTGCCTGGGCTCCGCCGTGAATCCGGTGCTGCGCGAAGGCAACTCCGACCGCCGCGCCCCCGCCGCCGTCAAGAACTATGCCAAGAAGCACCCCCACTCCATGGGTGAATGGAAGCCCTGGTCCCAGACCCACGTGGCCCACATGGACCACGGCGACTTCTACCACGGCGAAAAGTCCCTGACCCTGGACAAGGCCCGGGACGTGAAGATGGAGCTGGTCACCAAGAGCGGCAAGACCATCGTGCTGAAGCCCAAGGTGGCCCTCAAGGACGGCGAGATCATCGACTCCATGTTCATGAGCAAGAAGGCCCTGTGCGACTTCTACGAGAAGGAACTGGAAGACTGCCGCCAGGCCGGCATCCTCTTCTCCCTGCACGTGAAGGCCACCATGATGAAGGTGTCCCACCCCATCGTCTTCGGCCACTGCGTCAAGATCTACTACAAGGAAGCCTTCGAGAAGCACGGCAAGCTGTTCGACGAGCTGGGCATCAACGTCAACAACGGCATGGCCACCCTCTACGAGAAGATCGACACCCTGCCCGAATCCAAGCGCGACGAGATCATCCGCGACCTGCATGCCTGCCAAGAGCACCGTCCCCGTCTGGCCATGGTGGATTCCGCCAAGGGCATCACCAACTTCCACTCCCCCAACGACATCATCGTGGACGCTTCCATGCCCGCCATGATCCGCGGCGGCGGCAAGATGTGGGGTGCCGACGGCAAGCCTTACGACTGCAAGGCCGTGATGCCTGAATCCACCTTCGCCCGCATCTACCAGGAGATGATCAACTTCTGTAAGTGGCACGGCAACTTCGATCCCAAGACCATGGGCACCGTGCCCAACGTCGGCCTGATGGCCCAGAAGGCCGAGGAATACGGCTCCCACGACAAGACCTTCGAAATCGCCGAAGCCGGCATCGCCAACATTGTGGACCTGGCCACCGGCGAAGTGCTGCTGTCCCAGAACGTGGAAGAAGGCGACATCTGGCGCATGTGCCAGGTGAAGGACGAGCCGATCCGCGACTGGGTCAAGCTGGCCGTCACCCGTGCCCGCAACTCCGGCATGCCTGCCGTCTTCTGGCTGGACCCCTACCGTCCCCACGAGGCCGAGCTGATTAAGAAGGTGGAGAAGTACCTCAAGGATCACGACACCAGCGGCCTGGAAATCCACATCATGTCCCAGGTGCGCGCCATGCGCTTCACCCTGGAACGGGTCGCCCGCGGCCTGGATACCATCTCCGTCACCGGCAACATCCTGCGCGACTACCTGACCGACCTGTTCCCCATCATGGAACTGGGCACCTCCGCCAAGATGCTCTCCATCGTGCCCCTGATGGCTGGCGGCGGCATGTACGAAACCGGTGCCGGCGGCTCCGCGCCCAAGCACGTGCAGCAGCTGGTGGAAGAAAACCACCTGCGCTGGGATTCCCTGGGCGAGTTCCTGGCCCTGGCCGTGTCCCTGGAAGAGCTGGGCATCAAGACCGGCAACGCCAAGGCCAAGCTGCTGGCCAAGACCCTGGATGAGGCCACCGGCAAGCTGCTGGACGAGAACAAGTCCCCCTCCCGCCGTACCGGCGAGCTGGACAACCGGGGCAGCCAGTTCTACCTGGCTCTGTACTGGGCCCAGGCCCTGGCCGCCCAGTCCGAGGACAAGGACCTGGCCACCAAGTTCGGCCCCCTGGCCAAGTCCCTAGCCGAAAACGAGCAGAAGATCGTGGACGAGCTGAAGGCGGTCCAGGGCAAGCCCGTGGATATCGGCGGCTACTACCTGGCCGACCAGGCCAAGGTGACCGCCGTGATGCGCCCCAGCGCCACCCTCAACAGCCTGCTGCAGGCCGCCAGCGCCGCCTGATCGGCACCTGCCCGGCCCACGGCCCGGTCCAGCCCCCGTCCCGGGGTTTGGCCGGGCCGTTTTTCTTGTGTCGGCACCGGCCTTGCCACCTGCCGGACGCACCCTCCCGTTCCGCCTCTCTTCCGCCCCCCTTCTCTGCTCCTCTCCCCGCCAGCTTCCCGGTGGACAACACCCGATTTCCGCCGGCGCCAGCCCCATGTCCCGGCCCTGGATGGGCGTCTGTCCCCCCTCCCCGTTTTTCATACATAATGCCCCGGTGCCGGCCTGAGTTTCTCCTGGCCCACGGCCCTCGCCCGGCATGATCACGACGGGGTTTCAACGCAAAACCCTGCGCTCACATAACAACTCTCATCTCTCATGGAGCTAAGGAAATGAGTTCACACATCAAAGTCCCTCAGGGCGGGCAGAAGATCATCCCGGGCCAGCCCATTCCCAATAACCCCATCATTCCCTTCATCGAAGGTGACGGCATCGGCGTGGACATCACCCCGGTGATGATCAAGGTGGTGGATGCGGCCGTGCAAAAAGCCTATGGCGGCCAGAAGAAAATCCACTGGATGGAGGTTTACGCCGGCGAGAAATCCACCCAGATCTACGGTGCCGACGAGTGGCTGCCCAAGGAAACCTTCGACGCTCTCAAGGAATACTCGGTCTCCATCAAGGGGCCCATGACCACCCCGGTGGGCGGCGGCATCCGCTCCCTCAACGTGGCCCTGCGCCAGGAGCTGGACCTCTACCAGTGCGTGCGCCCGGTGCAGTACTTCAAGGGCGTGCCTTCCCCCCTGAAGCAGCCCGAGCTGTGCAACATGGTGATCTTCCGCGAGAACACGGAGGACATCTACGCCGGCATCGAGTGGGCCCACGGCTCCGAGGCCTGCAAGAAGGTGATCAAGTTCCTGCAGGAGGAGATGGGGGTGAAGAAGATCCGCTTCCCAGAATCCTCCGGCATCGGCATCAAGCCCATCTCCGTCGAAGGCACCGAGCGCCTGGTGCGCGCCGCCATCAAGTACGCCATCGACAACGGCCGCAAGTCGGTGACCATCGTGCACAAGGGCAACATCATGAAGTTCACGGAAGGCAACTTCCGCGACACGGCCTATGCCCTGGCCAAGCGCGAGTTCGGCGGCGTCGACATCGACGGCGGTCCGTGGCAGAAACTGCCCAACGGCATCGTCATCAAGGACGCCATCGCCGACGCCTTCCTGCAACAGATCCTGCTGCGCCCGGCCGAGTACGACGTGATCGCCACCACCAACCTCAACGGCGACTACATCTCCGATGCCCTGGCGGCCCAGGTGGGCGGCATCGGCATCGCTCCCGGCGCCAACATCTCCGACCAGTACGCCTGTTTCGAGGCCACCCACGGCACGGCGCCCAAGTATGCCGGCAAGGACAAGGTGAACCCCGGTTCCCTGATCCTCTCCGCCGAGATGATGCTGCGCCACCTGGGCTGGAAGGAGGCGGCGGACCTCATCATCAAGTCCATGGAAGCGGCCATCGGCGACAAGGTGGTGACCTACGACTTCGCCCGGCTCATGGAAGGGGCGACGGAAGTGTCCTGCTCCGAGTTCGGCGAGGCCATGATCGCCCGCATGTAAGCCGCCGCTGCGGCCACAAAAAAAGCCCCGCCATGCGGGGCTTTTTCTTTCTGCCTGCCAGCCGGGACCGGCTGGAGAAGCGCGTCAGATCTCGCTGATGACGGCGCTCTCGGGCAGGCGGGACTTGGGCAGGCGGGCATTGAAGTCGTCCTCGCTGCGGTAGCCCAGGGCCACCATGACCCGGCTGCGCAGCCCCTTGGCCTTGAGGCCCAGGGCCTCGTCCACGGCCTCGGGGCTGAAACCCTCGATGGGGCAGGCATCGATGCCCAGGGCGCCGGCCCCCAGCAGCAGGGTACCCAGGGCCAGATAGACCTGGCGGTCCATCCAGGCGGCCTCGTCCTGCAGCTGCTGCTGGTGCAGGCCCACGTAGAAGGCCCGGCCCTTGGCCTGGGCTGCCTTGGCCTCGGCGTTGGCAAAGCGGCCGTCTGCCTCCTCCTGCGCCAGGATGGCCGCCAGATGGCCTTCATCCAGGCTTTCCCGGGCGCACAGCACCACCACCTGGGAAGCATTGCGCACCTTGGGCTCGTTGTAGGGGAAATCGGCGGTGAGGGTGGCGGCGATGCGGCCCTTGGCAGCGTCGCTGCCGGCGATGACGAAATGCCAGGGCTGGGAATTGACGGAGGACGGGGCATTGCGCAGCAGGGTGCGCAAGGCCGCCAGATCGTCGGCGGCAATCTTGCGGCTGGGATCGAAGGCCTTGGTGGTGTAGCGTTGTGCGGCTACCTGGGCGATGTTCATGGAAGCTCCTGGGAATAGGGGAAGAAATTTGCCCGGGAGCATACCGCCGCCCGGGGCCGAAGCAAAGGCCGGGAATTCCCGGCCGGCCAACCTCCCGACTCGGGGCCGGCGCCGGCCGCCCCTCAGGCGCCCTTGCCCATCCGCGCCAGCACGTGGCGGGCCATGCCCTTGGCCAGTTCGTCCTCGCCCATGAAGACCGTGCCCAGGCTCTCCTGGCGCAGCAGGCCGGCCTCCTCCTCGGAGTGGGTGCGCAGCACCACTTCGATGGCCGGATTTAGGGTGCGGGCCATGTCCACGATCTTGCGCACGTCCAGGGTGTCGGGCGTGGCGATGACCAGCATGCCGGCCCGGGCGATATGGGCCTGGATCAGCACCGCCGGGTCCGAGGCATCGCCGGAGACGGCAGGCACCCCCCGCTCCCGCAGCTTCTCCACCACCTGGCGGTGCTGCTCGGCCACCACATAGGGAATCTTCTGGGCATCCAGGGCCTCGGCGATGCGCCGGCCGACCCGGCCGTAGCCCACCAGCACCACCTGGCCGGAGAGGAAATGCTCTTCCACCGTGGTCGGCAGGGCGGCCGTCGGGTCTTCCCGCATCTCCAGGCGCCGCGCCAGGGCGGAATGGGCCAGGGCCCATTTGCGGGCCGGACCGATGGCGGCAAAGACGACGGAGTTGAAGGCGATGGAAATCAGGGCCCCGGCCAGGATCAGGCTCTGCCCGGCCTTGGGCAGCAGGTCCAGGGCAACGCCCAGGCCGGCCAGGATGAAGGAGAACTCGCCGATCTGGGCCAGGCTGGCGCCGACTGTGAGGGCGGTGTTGAGGGGATAGCGGAAGGCCAGCACCAGCAGGATGGCGGCCACCGTCTTGCCGACGATGACGACGGCGGCCACCGCCAGCACCTTGCCCGGTTCCTGCAGCAGCACCTGGGGATCGAAGAGCATGCCGACGGAGACGAAGAACAGCACCGAGAAGGCGTCCCGCAGGGGCAGGGATTCCTCCGCCGCCCGGTGGGCGAAATCGGATTCGCGCATCATCATGCCGGCGAAGAAGGCGCCCAGGGCGAAGGAAACGCCGAAGAGTTTGGCCGAGCCGTAGGCCACGCCGACGGCGGCGGCAATGACGCAGAGGGTGAACAGCTCCCGGGAGCCGGTGCGGGCCACGGCCCACAGGATGCGCGGGAAGACCCGCCGCCCCACCACCAGCATGAGGGCGATGAAGGCTCCCACCTTGGCCAGGGTCACCGCCAGGGTGCCCCACAGGCTGCCGCCGGCGCCGTGGGCATCGGCAGCGCTGCCGCCCAGCAGCTCGGCCAGGGGCGGCATCAGCACCAGCACCAGGACGCACACCAGGTCCTCCACCACCAGCCAGCCGACGGCGATGCGGCCATTCACCGAATCCAGGATGCCCCGGGTCTCCAGGGCCCGCAGCAGCACCACGGTGGAGGCGCAGGAGAGGGCCAGGCCGAAGACCAGGCCGCCGCCGAAAGACCAGCCCCAGTACATGGCCAGCACGGTGCCCAGGGCGGTGGCCACGGTGATCTGCACCACGGCGCCGGGAACGGCGATGCGGCGCACATTCATCAGGTCTTCCAGGGAGAAGTGCAGGCCGACGCCGAACATCAGCAGCATGACGCCGATCTCGGCCAACTGGCCGGCCAGCTCCACGTCGGCGACGAAGCCCGGGGTGGCCGGGCCCATGATGATGCCGGCAATGAGGTAGCCGACCAGGGGGGGAATCTTCAGGCGGGCAGCAATGAAGCCCAGGATCATGGCCAGGCCGAAGCCGGCGGCCACGGTGGTGATGAGGCTGATGTCGTGGGGCATGTTGCGGTCCTTGCGGGGAGTGTTAGCAGACTAGCGCCAAACAGGCGGCCACGCACTCCCCTCCCCTCGACATCCGCCGGGATCGGGCCGACACGCGCTGACCTTTCGCCCGGCGAAGCCCATTGTCCCACGAAGGGCGCCGCGGCTGGATCAGGGAAACGCCGGACAAACGGACGGCAGGCACCGCGCCGGGGACCCGGTGCGGCCAGGAAAAGTCGGGGGAAAAACAGCGGGGCGAGGCCCGCCGCTCAGAACAGGGGCGCCAGGGCCTTGTCCAGGTCTTCCAGCTTCATGCCGCCCAGCTTGCGGGCGACGATGTGGCCCTGGCGGTCCAGGATCACCGTGTAGGGCAGACCGGCCTTCTCGTTGCCCAGCTGGCGCATCAGGTCCAGCCCCGGCTGCAGGCCGGAAACCAGCACCGGGTAATTCACCTCGTAGGCCGAGGCGAATTCCTTCACCGCCTCCTTGCCCTCTTCCACCGCCACGCCGACGATGGTCAGGCCCTTGGCCTTGTACTTGTTCTGGATGCTCACCAGATCGGGAATTTCCTTGCGGCAGGGGCCACACCAGCGGGCCCAGAAATTCACCACCAGGGGCTTGCCCCGATAGCGCTCCAGATTCACCTTCTCGCCGGCGGTATCGGGAAAACTGGCGGCGAAGAGCGGCGCCGCGGAGGCCTGCTCTTCGGCAACAGCCGCCAGGGGAGCGGCAAACAGCAGGGCGGAGGCCAGGGCGGCGAGGGAGGAACGCAAGGGCAGCATGGGCATCAGGGCAGGTCGGTTTTGCGGAAAGTCAGGAAGCCGGCCAGGGCCGCAGCGCTGCCCAGGAGAACCGGATAGGCCAAAGCATAAACCTTGTAACCGAGAACGCCAAAGGTATCCAGGATCACGTACGCGGAGGGCCCGAGGACGATCAACTGGGGATCGAAGAGGGCCAGGGCCGCGGTGCGGAACACCTGCAGGGGGTTGGCCAGGGCGATGCCGATCACCGTTTCCGGACTGACCTGGCCCTGGATCAGGACGCCGAGCAGGATCAGGTCGAGGAACACCAGCATCAGCAGCCAGACCATGAAGGCCGTGCCCTGGGCCACGTCGGTGCTGCGGGCCAGGGTGGAGATGAGCATGCCGATGCCGAGGAAGCACCAGGCCATGGCGGCCAGCAGGGCGGTGTAATAGACGAACATGCCCCAGGGCACTTCGATGCCCTTGATCAGGGCCCACAGCACGGCGCCCAGCATGGCGACGAAGACCGGCAGGAAGATGGTGACGTAGCGGCCCAGGAACTTGCCCCAGAACCAGGCCGCCAGGCCCACGGGCAGGGACAGCAGGTATTCGAAGACCCCGGCCTCCCGGTCGCCGGCGACGGAACGCACGGTGGTGACGAGGACGAAGATGGGCAGGATGGCCATGGCCAGCTGGATGTAGGTCACCAGCAGGCGGGACAGGCCGATGAAGCCCAGGACCCGGGATTCGGTCAGACCGAAGGCGAACAGCAGGGCCACGATGCCGCCGAAGACCAGGCTGTAGATGAGGAACCAGCGGGCCCGCAGGGATTCCACGATGTCGAGTTTGGCGGTGAGCCAGAGGGTTTTCATTGCTGTCCTATTCCCTGAGTGTTTTTATTTGCCTTTGGCGAGGACCTGCTTCTTCGCTTCGTCGAAGCCGATGCTGCCCTCCACCTTGTCGGCCACGGCACCGAAGCCGTAGGCCATGGGAGTGCGCTTGCCGCTCACGTAATAGGCCTTGCGTGCGTCGAGCCAGCGGCCGTCGCGGGAATCGGCGATCCAGAATTCCATGCGCGGGTCCGACGACCAGGGCTGGTGCTCGCTCCAGAAAATGGCGCAGCCGAAATCGTCGAACTTGTAGACCTTCTTGCTGTGGGGATCGCGGATCTGGGCCGCGTAGGCCTTGTCGCTGATGGCCATGCCGCAGCGGGTGCAGCCGTCCCGGTCCCACTTGATTTCCACCGGGCCGCTGCTGGGCTGGCCGCCGCAGCCGGCGAGGGAGACGAAAACGCCGGCCGGCACCGAGAAGAGGAAGGTGCGGCGCTTCATTGCAGGGTCACTCCCGTGACCTCCTGCATGTCGATGCGGGTCAGCAGGCCGACGTAGCGGGACACCATGCCGAGGAAGCGCAGGCGGTCCGGGCCGGCCACCTGGCCGTGCCAGGAGAGGCCCTCGTTGCGGGCGGCGAAGCCCCAGCCTTCCAGGGCCTTGGCGATGGCCGGGTCGGCCCGGCGCAGGTCCACATGGCAGTCGAGCAGGGTATCCATGCCGGAATCGTCGGCCACCCGGTCGTCCAGCACTACCTTGCCCATGTCCATCTCGATCACCCGGTTCACCAGGGCCGCCACCTCGTCGAGACGGTGGCTGGAAATGATCATGGTGCAGTTGTCCTGGCGCTCGGCCAAGAGCTGGAAGAAGATGTGGCGGGCTTCCGGGTCCAGGTTGGCGGCCGGTTCGTCCATCACCAGCACCTGGGTGTCGCGCCCCAGGGCGATGGCGATCAGCAGCTTCTGCTTCATGCCGCCGGAAAGGCGGTTGAAGGGACGGGCGGCGATGGCGTCCACATCCAGGCCGAGGCGGTCGGCGATGGCGTGGATGCGCCGGGGATCGGACTTGCACACGGCAGCGGCGAAAGTCACCAGCTGGCCCACGGGCATTTTCAGGGGCGGCGGCAGCTGGGGCACGAAGCCTACCTTGCCCAGCACGTCGGCCCGATGGGTCCGGGGCGCCTTGCCGTCGATGCTGACCTCGCCGCCGTAGGTGTATTCCCCCAGCAGGCAGCGGATCAGGGTGGTCTTGCCGGCACCGTTGGAGCCGATCAGGGCAATGCGCTCGCCCAGCTGGATGTCCAGGCTGACTCCGGCCAGCACTTGGGCCTTCTTGAAGATCTTGCTGACGTTGTCGAAACGGATCATGGGAAAGGAGATTTCTCGCAAAGCGTTACAGGGCCAAGGCCGCAGGATGCCAAAGCCCGGGCTGCGGCGCTTTGATATTTATCTCCTTCGGCTCCATTTTTCCTAAAGCAGTTTGTCCAGGCCCTTGACCCCGTAGGTCAGGGCGCCGCTGGGGCAGGTGTCCACGCACAGGCCGCAACGGGTGCAGTCGGGGCCGATGGACATCACCGCCTCCTCGGCCCGGCCCTTGATGACCACGTCGAGAACGTGGGGCACCAGGCAGACCTTGCGGCAATCGCCTTCATGGAAGCACTTGTCCAGGCGGTAGACGATGCGCAGGGGCGACACGGTGCCCACCATACCGTAGGTCAGGCCGATGGGACAAACATATCGGCACCAGGCCCGGCGCGAGTAGAAAACTTCGAACAGGAGCAGCAGGAAGATCCAGGCCAGGGCCAGGCTGGGGCCGTAGATAAGGGCCCGGGAAAGGATGCCCGTGGGCGACAGGGTCTCGAACACGGTGTAGCCGGTGACGATGGCCAGCAGGGAGAACAACACCCAGAACACGGTGCGGGTGCCCCGGTGGAACTCATGGTCGGTGACCCACTTCTTTTCCACCAGCTTCAGGTGCAGGGCCTCGAACCATTCCGCCACCAGGTGGTAGGGACAGACCCAGGAGCAGAAGGTGCGCCCCCCCAGCAACACCCAGAGGAAGAACACCGTGGCGGTGCCGATCAGCAGGTTCACGATGATGTGCTTGTGGGCCAGCATCACCTGCAGGGCGGAGTTGAGGTCGATCAGGTGGAAGCCGACGAAGCGGGAGGCGGTGAGGGCCCCCTCCAGCATCTGGATGTCCAGCCAGAAGGAGACGACGAAGAGCAGGTTCACGGCGATGAGCACGGCCCAGCGGCGGTTGCGCCACTTGTGCTGCAGCAGCTGGTGCTCCCGGGTGTGCTGCTTCATGGCCTCGAAGTCGGCCTTGTTGAGGCGCTTCAGCTTGTGGATCTGTTCCGCCTCCGGACTGTAGGCGGCGGGCTTTTGCGGCTCCCGGCCGAGCATGACCAAGAGCTTTTCCTTGAAGCTTTTCATTTCAGGCCTCCCAGGTCTTGCGTTCGTCCACCACGATGGCGGCCATGCCGCCCGCTTCCACGGGGCAGATCATTTCGCAGACGCCGCAGCCGACGCATTGTTCCAGGACCTCCGGCGCCGCCCGTTTGACGCCGTCGCCGTTGTCCACGAACTTGAGGCGGATGGCGTCCTTGATCGGGCATTCGGTGACGCACAGGTCGCACAGTTCCCGCTCGTAGGGATGGTCCGCCACCGGAATGGGTTTCCAGCGGTCCACATCCATGTAGCGCATGGTGCCCTTGAAGCCGGCGCCCCGGGCTTGCCCCTTGAAGCCCTTGCCCTGGGCCGCCAGACAGATCTGGGGCTGGGCCAGGCGGGCCAGGCCCATGCGTTCCTTGAGATTGAGGGTGGGTTCCGGGTCCTTTTCCTTGGCCTTGAGAATGGGCAGACGGGCCAGGTGGGCGCCGGGCCGTACCGCCAGGAAACCGGGCTTGTCGTAGGTGAGGGCGCCGGTGGGACAGGCCAGGATGCACTGGCCGGCATCGCAGGAAAAGTCGCAGGCCTGCTCCCGGGCGTCGATGTGGGGCACGCCGATGCCGTAGCCGTCCGTGAGATCGCCCAGCTTGATGGCCTGCACCGGGCAGACCTGGACGCACTGGCCGCACTTGATGCAGGAGGCGAGGAAGTCCTTTTCATCCAGGGCGCCGGGAGGACGCAGGCGGGTGCGGCTGGCCCGGGCCACGGGCAGATAGCCCAGCAGGGCTAGGCCGACGATGCCGCCGGTCAGGAGGGAACTGCGGATGAAGCGGCGGCGGGCAGTGCGCTGCTTGGCGGAGCCGGCGGGCTTGGCAGCATTGCCGGCAGGCGTATCGGATTCCGGGTTGTTGTCACTCATGGTGCTTTCCTCCGGGGATTCTTGAACACCGGGGCTTCGTCCCGCACCATCAGCACGGGGTCTGAAAAGGGAGCCAGGCGCTCAAGGAAATCCAGTGATTCCATCATGGGGGCGCTCTTGAAAAAGAGGGCGAAGGGCACTTCCATCCACAGGCGGTCGGCGTAGGCGTAATCCTCGTAGGGCGTGTCGCCGACGCCGTCGTTGTTGCGGTCGAAGCCCTGGTAGCCGTCCCAGTAGTTGCCGTGCCAGCGGTTATGGGCGGCACCGCCGCCCCCGGCCACGGCCACGTCGGCCAGGTTGCCCTCGAAGACATTGCTCTCGAAAACGCTCCCCTCCCGGTCGGAGACGAAGCTGACGGCAATGCCGTTGAAGGCGAAGCGGTTCTTGCGCACCTCGGTCTTGGAGCCGGGCTCGAAGGGCGACAGGTCGGTGCCGATGCCGGTGGAGCAGTAGAGGATTTCGTTGCCCTCGATGACCGTGTTGCTGGCCTCCTTCAGGCCCACAGCCATACCGGTGGCGCCGGTGGCATGGGAGATGGTGTTGTTGCGGATGTAGGCGCCGTTGGTGTACATGAGATACACGCCGACGGCGTTGTCGTAGAAGCGGTTGCCCTCCACCGTGTTCTCGTGGGCGAACATGAAGTGGATGGAATAGCGGCTGCGCCGGCTGACGTTGTTGCGGAAGACGTTATGGTCGGAATACCAGGCCACCATGTCCCGGGAATCCTCGATTTCATTGCCTTCCAGCAGGTTGTTCTTGCTGTACCAGAGGCGCACGCCGTCGCCCCGCAGGCCCAGGTCGAAGGGCTTGGAGCGGATGTAGTTGCGGGTCAGCTTGTTGTCGTTGGACTGCTTCAGGTCGATGCCGAAAAGACAGTTGGTGATGCGTACCTGGTCGACCACGTTGCGGTCGCCGCGCACATTGAGACAGGCGTCGTCGCTGTCGTGGGAACCGCCGGAATTGGTCAGATGCACGCCGCGCAGCACGGCACCGCTGGTATCCAGGACGAACACCGTGCCCTTGCCGCCGCCGTCGATGATGACCTGGCCCTGGGCCTCGATGGTCAGGGGCTTGTTCACCACCACCGGACCGGAATAGCTGCCGGCCGGCACCTTCAGCACCGAGCCTTCGGGAGCCTGATTGACCAGATCCTGGAACCAGGGAATGCCGGCCACCGCCGGCACCGTGGGCAGGGGCACCTTCTCGCCGGAGGCGCCCCAGGCGCTGCCGGCAGGCTTGCCCATGCCGTCATCCGCACTGGATGCGGCTGCCGGCGTATCGGTGGCGGCGCCGAGGGCCCGCAGGGCGTAATCCGGGTCTCCCACGGCAACGCTTACCGCCGCCCACACCAGCAACGGCGAGGCGGCGACTGCAAGCAGGCGTCTCACTCGGCAGCCCCCTCGCGCACCTGCTTGCGCCGGATCAGCAGGGCCGGCATGAGGTTGAGGAACATCAGCACCAGCAGGCCGTAACCCCAGTAGGGATAGGAGTAGGTGGAGAACTGGGCCACCTTGCCTTCGCCGAAGACGGTGGGCATGAAGGGCTTCACCGTGAAGGCGCCCCAGGGGTGCAGGTTGTGGCCGAAGAACCACAGCCAGGCGGCGTAGGTGACGACGAAGAAGAGGGGCAGCAGGGCCGGCACCAGGGCCAGCAGCAGGCTGAAATTGCGCACCTTGGCAACGCCGGCGACGACGATGCCCATGACCAGGATCAGGCCGACGATGACGATGTGGCTGATGAGGGTGACGTTATCGCCCCAGGCCTTGATCTTCTCCGGTTCCTTGAAGAAGGTGCCGGCCTCCTGGACGTAGGCTTCGACGTGGCTGGCCAGATGGCCGAGCACGTACTGGTCCACCAGCATCCAGGCGGCAACGGCGGCAAAGCCGGCGGACAGGACCAGGATGCGGGTCTTGCGCTTGGTCACCATGAAGCCGGCCAGCATGACGGCGAAGAAGCCGAAGAAGAACTTGGCCAGGGGCTTCTCCACCGGGGCACCGGTGGCGATGGGGAACATGCCCACGTAGTGGTTGATGGTGTTCATCTCGTGGACGCAGTCCAGGCCCTGGGCCCCCTTGTTCACGTCCTTCTTGGCATCCAGGATGGGGTTGTAGCGCTCGGTGTTTTCGTCCAGGTCCTGCTGGATGATTTCGTTGGCCATGCGGGTGCCGACCCCGGCCGCCTTGCAGCCGTTGTAGACGCCATCGAAATGGAAGTGGATGCGGATGCCGTCAGGAAAGGCGTCCTTGGGGTAGTTCGGTGCCGTCAGGGAGACCCACCAGATGGGGGCGAAATAGGCGGCCACCATGGCCACCAGGGCGATCAGGGTCAGTCCCTGGACCAGGCGAGTCTGTTTGGTTTGGGTATCCATGTTCTGCTGTCTCTCGAAAAGCAGCCCCGCTTACCGGCGACGGCCGCAGGATGGTAGTGCTAGTTATTTTTGACCGGCCTTCCCTGAACCGCCGGAGGCCCTCTCCCCGGGAGAGGGGTGGATGGAGGAAGGATCGGGCCTCCCCCTCATCCGGGGCCTCCCTGCGGGGAGGCCCAGAGTGTTGCAAGCTTACTTCTTCTTGCCCGGCTTGGCTGCACACATGGAGCCAGGCATGGTCATGCTGGACTGGTAGGCGGAGATGGCCACCAGCTGTTCGTTGTTGTACTTCTTGATGATCTTCACCATGTCCGGGTTGGCGTTACGGCGGTGGCCGTCGCGGATCTCGGTCATCTGGCGCAGCAGGTACTTGTAGTGCTGGCCGGCGATCACGGGGTAGAACTTGTCCTTGACGCCTTCGCCGTTCTTGCCGTGGCACTCCAGACATTCCTTCTCGTACAGCTCCTTGCCCTTGGCGATCTGCATGGAGGCGTCGACGCCCTCATACTTGCCGTGGTCGGTGGGGATGCACAGGCCTTCAATGTAGGCAGCCACATCAGCCAGTTCCTGGGGATCGGTCAGGGTGGCGGCGAAGGGATACATGGTGGGGTTGTCGCGCAGACCGGCACGGATGTCGGCCATCTGCTTGATCAGCACGGTGGTGTGCTGGCCGGCGAGCTGGGGGAAGGTGCCATCGGGACGGCCGGCACCGGAAGGCAGGTGACAGGCGCCGCAGACCTCGTAGGCTTCCTGGCCGCGCTTCTTGTCGCCCTTGAGCTTCAGGGCTTCGATCTTCTCGCCCTCCTGGGCATTCCACTTGTAGTCCTTCGACTCGATACCGCCTTGGTGGGGAGCCGGCGGACCGGCATGGGCCACCCCCAGGGCGATGAGGGAAAGGGAGGCGGCGATGATCAGCTTTTTCATTTGAATCCCCTTACAGAGAGAAAATTGCTATGTGCTAATGTTAGTCGGGCCCGGCGGGGCCTGTATTTGATGCGGGTCAATCCGAAAAAAAGACGCCGGTCGGCAAGCTAGCCGCACCGCCGTCCTCCGGGGATTCGGATCAGGGCTTGACCTTGGACAGGTAGTCGGCCAGCGCCTTGATTTCTTCGTCATTGACCAGATGCATGACACCCTTCATGGCGGCAGTCTGGCCGTTGTTGCGGGCGCCGCTCTTGATGTCCTTCATCTGCTGCTCGGCGTAGGCGGCATTCTGGCCGGCCAGCTTCGGGTAGTTGGGCATCAGGGGCTTCTTGCCCTCGGCACCGTGACAGGCATTGCAGGTCTTCTCGGCAAACAGCTTGGCGCCGTCGGCAGCAAAGGCGGGGGCGGCCACAGCGGCGGCCAGGGCGGTGAAAAGCACCAGTTTTTTCATGGGTATTCCCTTTCATAAGAAAACGGGGAGCATGGTGATGCTCCCCGCGTTCAACAACTATTACCTGAATCAAATCCGGCGGATTACTTCACCTTCTTGGCGCCGTTCTGTTCCAGATAGGTCTTGGCGCGCAGGCCGAGGTCGGCTGCCTTCACCTGGTACTGCCAGACTTGCTCGGCCCACAGGGTGGCCTGGTTCCAGTCCTTCTTCTTGGCAGCGTCTTCATGCTTGGCCTTGGCGTCCTTGATCTTGTTCAGCTGATCGACGGCGTCGTCCATCATGTTCACCACGTCCGGGAAATCCTTGTAATTCACGGAGGTGATGTAGCCGACCACCTGATCGATGACGGCCTGGGTATCGGCCACCTTCTTCAGCTGCTTCTTGTAGTCGTCTTCGCTGTAGATCGCCTTCTCGGCACCGGCCGTCTTGGTCGCCTTCCAGCCCTTCGGCTTGACCAGGAGGTAGCCCTGCATTTCCAGGTGCAGCGCGGAGCAGAACTCGGTGCAGTAGTAGGGATAGACGCCTTCCTTGTCGGCCTTGAACTTGACCGTGACGGTCTTGCCCGGCTCGACGGAAGCATGGACGTTGTAGGTGGAGACGGTGAAGCCGTGGGTCTCGTCCTGGGCCCGTTCGAGGTTGGTCAGGTGGATGGTGATTTCGTCGCCCACCTCGGCCTCGATGGTTTCCGGGGTGATGTGGGAACGGATCAGGGTACCCTTGACCTCGATCTTGTTGCCCTTCTTGGTGGTGACTTCCTCACCGGCACGGACGGCGCCGGGGTGCGGCTTGTCGGTGCGGGAGTCGGTACCCACCTTGTAGCGGACGCCGGGCTTCAGCTTGGCGGCATCGATGGCGACAACGTAGTGCGGCTCGCCCAGCGGCAGGGGCATGTCGTACAGGAGCTGCATCTTGTCGTTGCTGATGTCGATCAGCTGGTGGTTCTGCGGGTGCAGGGGACCGACGGGCACGAAGCGGTCGATGGACAGCTTGTTCAGCGCCACCAGGTAACGGCCCTTGGGATCGGCGGAGTCACCTTCCATGGTCATCAGGTGACCGATGTTGTAGTGCACGCTGATTTTGTCGAGAACCTTGCCTTCACAGAAGTTCCACTTCACCACCTGGGAATCCACGTACAGGGAGGTGTAGGCCAGACACTGCTTGGAGTCGTACTGGGTGTGCAGGGGGCCGAGGCCCAGTTGCACCTGGGTGTGCAGCGCGTCCTTCATGGCGATCACGGGGATGCCGTAGGCGTCCTTGGACTCGAACTTGCCGGCCTTGATGGCGGCCTGGATCTTGTCGAAGGAATACACGGACACGTGGGTGTCGAGCTTGCCGGCAACGGTGATGAACTTGCCGTCCGGGGTCACGTCGACGCCGTGGGGAGACTTGGGTTCCGGAATCAGGAACAGCACGCCTTCCTTGACGGCAGTTTCGATTGCCAGGACGTTATGGCCGTTGATCTTCTTGGCCATGCCCTTGGCGACCAGTTCAGCAGCCTTCTTCCAGTTGATCACGTGCAGATAGTCGGTGTCCTTGGCGGAACAGCCGGCTTCATAGGGAGGACGACCCTTCTCGATACCGCCCACATAGCGCTCGGAGCAGAAGGAGTTGGTGAAGGACCAGCCGTCGGACGGACCCTTGCCAGCGTCGGACAAATCCTGGCTGTAGGGGGGCAGTTCGAGGGAGAAGGACTGCTTCGGATCGATGCGGCCTTCCTTGCGGTCAAACTTCCAGTAGGTGACGCCGCCGCGGTACTTCTCGTTGAACTCTTCGAGGGGGTAGAACTTCTTGTTTTCCAGCGGGGAAGCGTACTGGGCAGCCTCGATGACGTAGTCGGTGTTCGGGGTGACGAAGGCGCCGCCGTGTTCGGACTTGAAGATCGGGTTCACCACGATCTGCTTGGTCTCGAAATCGCGCAGGTCGATCACTGCCAGACGGGGATTGGCCTTGTCGTTGATGAAGAGGAACTGGCCGTCGTACTTGCCGTCGGTTTCGGAGATGGCCGGGTGGTGAGTATCACCCCAGGTGATCTGCTTGCCGTCGATCATGCCCTGGTTCAGCACGGCCTTGGAGTTCTCGTCGTAGCCGTAGCCCTGCCAGGGTTCGGGGGTGAACACGCCGATGTACTTGAGGATGCGCATGGACGGAATGCCATACACGATCACCTGACCGGACTGACCGCCGGAGGAGAAGGCGACGAATTCATCACGCTTACCGGTGGGAACGTAGGTCTTGGCCGCTGCCAGCAGGTCCTGCTGGGACAGGCTGCGACGTTTCATCACGTCCTGCAGGGACTCTGCTGCCGTGGCAGCCCCCGCTGCCGCGAAACCGATACCGGCTGCAACCAGCGCGGCGACGGTCTGCTTCATACGAGTCTTCATTTTGACTCTCCCGTTGATAAATAAAGGAAATTTCTCTGCTATTGCCCTAGGCACCATAGGGTGCGCACCTACTATGCGGCAATATGTCGCACATCATCGGCGCCGCCACACTTCTAAACTTTGATGCAGGTTAAATTGGGGAAATGGCTCGGGGTTGAGAATCGAGCCCATCGCCAAGCCAGTAGCGGCTTTGGCGTCATCGTGTCAGGATAGCCAAGGAATTACGCGCCTTCGCGGCACCGCCACCCGGCCCATCAAGCCCTAACGCGGTCCGCCGGCCCTCCGCAACACCGGTACCCATTACCTGCCCCAGCCCCGAAGCAACGAATGTCCAAAAAAATTATTTATGACCTGGCCATCCTCGGCGCCGTCATCGCCCTCGGCGGCCTCGGTTACACCCTGGCCCCCCTGCTCACCCCCAAGACCGACCTGGCAGCCCCCCTCTCGGACTGCGACCTGAACCGGGGCCCCTGCCGGGCGGCCCTGCCCGGAGGCGGCGAAGTGGAATTCAGCATCAGTCCCCGCCCGGTGCCGGCCCTCAAGCCCCTGACCCTGAGCGCCCGGGTCAGCGGCATCCCAGCCAGCCAGGTGGAGGTGGATTTTGCCGGGGTGGACATGAAGATGGGCTATAACCGCCCCCTGCTGGCCGCCGCCAAGGAAGCCGGCACCTTTGTCGGGCAGGGCAACCTGCCCGTCTGCATCACCGGCACCATGATCTGGCAGGCCACCGTGCTGGTCGGCAGCGGCGGCAAGAATATCGCCGTCCCCTTCCGCTTCGAGTCGGCCGCCCCGGAAGGCCACTGAAAGACACCATGCGCCTCATTGCCCTGCTCACCATCCTGGCCCTGGCCATCCCGGGCCTGCCCGGCTGTTCCCGCGACACCCCGCCAGCCCCCGGCGGCCTGACCCTGGCCGCCCCGCCCAGCGGCGGCGATT
This sequence comes from Azospira sp. I09, assembly GCF_009177135.1. Lineage (NCBI taxonomy): Bacteria > Pseudomonadati > Pseudomonadota > Betaproteobacteria > Rhodocyclales > Rhodocyclaceae > Azospira > Azospira sp. I09. Next base: position 1,524,203 of record NZ_AP021844.1, read on the forward strand.
TCAGCCTGGACAGCGCCGACGGCCGTATCGCCACCCAGAACTTCCGCGGCCAGGTGGTCGCCCTCTATTTCGGCTACACCTACTGCCCGGACGTCTGCCCCACCTCCCTGGCGGCCCTCGGCAGCGCCCTGGAAAAGCTGACGCCGGCGGAACTGGCCCAGGTCCAGCCCCTGTTCATCTCCGTGGACCCGGAGCGGGACAGCGTGGCCCGCCTCAAGGACTACGCCGTCTTTTTCCACCCCAAGCTCAAGGGCCTGACCGGCACCCCGTCGGAAATCGCCGCCATTGCCCACGCCTACGGCGCCAGCTACAGCCGGCAGGAGGTCAAATCGGAAGGCGGCTATGTGGTGGACCACTCCTCTTTCGTCTACCTGCTGGCTCCCGACGGCCGCCTGGCCGCCTCCCTGCCCCACGGCACGACGCCGGAAGACATGGCCGCCGCCATGCGGCGCCTGCTGCCCCAACCCAAGTAACCGACTTCACCCACAGGAGTTCCCCATGCAACTGCACCGCCGCCTCATTTCCGCCGCCCTGGCCTGTTCCGCCCTGTTCGCCCTGCCGGCCCTGGCCGACAGCCCGATCAAGGTGGAAGACCCCTATGTGCGCCTGGTTCCCACCGGCACCCCCAACACCGGCGCCTTCATGGTCATCAAGAACAGCGGCAACGCCGACCGCAAGGTGCTGAAGGCCGAGAGCCCCGTCTCCAAGGTGGTGGAACTGCACAACCACATCAACGACAACGGCGTCATGCGCATGCGCCCGGTGGCCGACATCGAGGTCAAGGCCAAGGGCGAGGCCGTACTGCAGCCCGGCAGCCTGCACGTCATGCTGATCGGCCTCAAGCAGGACCTGAAGGAAGGCGACGTGGTGCCCATCACCCTGAAGCTGGACGACGGCTCCTCCACCAAGATCGAAGCCCCGGTACGCAAGATCCAGGTGCCCGCCGCCAAGCCGGAAGACATGGGCCAGCACAACCACGGCGCCATGAAGCACTGAGCCTGTCCGGACGCAGCAAAGCAAAGGGACTCCCGCGGGAGTCCCTTTTTGCTGGCCGGCGCTTCAGAACTGGCTGAAGTTGCGCCCCATGACGTGTTCGTCGGTGCGGTATTTGTCCAGTTGCTGGGTGCGCTCGAAATACAGGGGCGGGTCTGGCACCTGCATGACGCCGCAGGTGCCGACGGGCATCCAGCGCAGGCGCAGGGCCCGGGCCGCATGTTCGATGGAAATCTCCACGCTTTCCGAAATGCCCAGTTCCAGGCGCAGGAATTCCAGCATGTTGCGGCGGGTGCCGTCGTCAAAGCGGACGAAATCCTCCCAGGTGTGGGGCACCCAGGGCGTATCGTAGGTCAGGCAGAGCAGGCTGTGCCCCCGGTAGGAACGCAGGCGGCAACCGTCGGCGCAGCAGGTGCAGGCAAAACGCAGTTCCAGCGCCTTGACCAGGCCATCCATATCCATGCCCGCCTCCTTTCGCCCATGCCCAGATGCCCACCTGTTTCATAGTGGGAAAAAAGCGGGGCAAGCGCAAGGAGGGATTTTCCCGCCCCGGCGGAACAATCCCGACCTCAAGGACGGGCGGGTTCCTCGGTGACGAAGGCGATCTTGGCGATGCCCACCCGCTGGGCGGTGGCCATCACTTCCGCCACCTTCTCGTAGCGGGTGCCGCGGTCGGCCCGCAGGTGCAGTTCCGTTTCCGGCCCGGCCAGGCCCTGCAGGCGGGTGGCCAGGGCTTCGCCGGCCACGACCTCGCCGTTGATGAAGACCTGGCTGTTGCCGTCCAGGGCCAGCTGCACCACCTGGGGTTTCTGCTCCACCTGGGTGGCGCTGACCTTGGGCAGATCCACCGGCACGGCCTGATTGAGCAGGGGCGCGGTGATGATGAAGATCACCAAAAGCACCAGCATCACGTCCACCAGGGGCGTGGTGTTGATTTCCGCCATGGGCTGGGCGCTGCCGCCCTCGTTGAAGGATCCGAAAGCCATGCCGGCGGCCTCAGGCAACCCGCACCAGGCCGCCCTGGGGCACGGTGCTGGAGAGACGCACGCCGGTGGTGAGATAGGCGTGGAGGTCGTGGGCAAAGCCGTCCATCTGGGCCAGCACCAGGCGGTTGGCCCGGGTAAAGGCGTTGTAGGCCAGCACGGCGGGAATGGCGACGAAGAGGCCGGCGGCGGTCATGATCAGGGCCTCGCCGACGGGACCGGCCACCTTGTCCAGCACCACCTGGGAAGAGCCGGAGAGGCCCACCAAAGCGTGGTAGATGCCCCACACCGTGCCGAACAGGCCAATGAAGGGCGCCGTCGAGCCCACCGAAGCGAGGAAGGTGAGGCCCTGCTCGATGCGGGCCTGGGCGGTGACGATGCTCTGGCGCAGGCAGCGGGTGACGAATTCACTGGCATTGACGCCGGCGCCGATGCCCCGGGCCGCATGCTGCTCATGGGCCTGGGCGGCGTGGGCGCCGGAGAGGGCCAGGCCGGCCAGGATGCCGCTGGCGTCCTCGCGGCGGATGGCTTCCAAGGCTTCGGGCAGGGAATCGGCCTGCCAGAAGGCGGCCAGGGCCCGGCTCTGGGTGCGGGAGGCGCGCCAGTGGGCGATGAACTTGCCGACGATGACGCACCAGCTGGCCACCGACAGCAGCAGCAGGATCAGGGCGACGGAATGGGAAACCCCATCTCCCTGGGCCCAGAAATGGGAAAGACCGAGTTGGGTGTTCATGGGGACTCCTGCAATGGGTTAGCTGTCGAGAGCGAAAGTGATGGGAACGATGACCGAGGCTGCCACGGCCTCGTCGCCGCGCCGGGCGGGGACGAAACGCCAGCGCTGGACGGCCTCCCGGGCGGCGCTGTCGAGGCGGGAATAGCCGCTACCGGTCTGGATATCCACCTGCTCCGCCGTGCCCTGGGGCGTCACCCGCACCTTGAGCAGAACCTTGCCTTCCTCGCCGAAACGGCGGGACATGGGGGGGTAAACAGGTTTCGGGTTGTGCAGGTAGTCCGCATCGAAACGGGCCGGCACCAGGGTAGGTGCGGCCGCAATGGTGCTGCTGGCGGGACGGCTGGGCGGTGCTTCGGGAGCGACGAAGTCGCTGCTGACGGCCGCCGCCGGCGTTGCGGCCAGTATCGGTGCCGGCGTCTTCGCCAGCGGCACGGGGGCCGGCGCCTTGGGCTGCCGCGGCCGCTCGACCTTGGGCGGCATCGGCTGGGGCGGCGCCACCTCGGGCTGGGGCCTGGCCGCAGGCGCGGCGTCGATGAGGCGCACGCTCATCGGCTGGGGCACCATGGCGCTGACCACGGCACTACCGGAATGCAGGGCGTAGGCCAGACCGCCCCCATGGAGGGCCAGCACCAGCAGGAAGATCGAGCCCCGGCGCCCCCGGGAGAGGGAGGGCCATGGACTGGGCAATGAAGCAGACAGAAAACGATCCTTTTCGGGCCGCGAGGGGCCCCGCAGCGGCATCCCGACGAGGGCTCGCGGGACTGCCGGAAACGCCGTCGCCAGGGCGGCCATGCCGGCTTTGGCGAGAGGGTGGCGAACCCCGTAATTCTAGGGTTCAACGGCCGCCAAGGGGATGCGACCAAAGGTCGCAGGGGCGGCCGGAAAAGGGCGCCAGTCTTAGCGCAGGGAGAGTATCCAGCGCACCAGGGCCTGCAGGTCGGCATCGCTGACCCGCTTGTTGGGCGACATGAAATCGTCGCCCCAGACGCCGCTGCCGCCTTCCCTCACCTTCACCAGCAGGCGGGCCTCGGCTTCCGGGTCGTCCCGGTAGCGGCGCCCCACCTCGCGCCAGGCCGGACCCCGCACCTTGACGTCCACCTCGTGGCAATTGAGGCAGCGGTGCCGCTCGGCCAGTTCGAGCATGGCGGCATCCCGCTTCTTGTCCGCGGCCTGGGCCGGTACGGCAACCACGCCGAGCAGGGCGGCGCAGAGCAGGGTTCGGGTCGTCAGTGACATCCTCATCTCCTTCGACAAAAGGCGTGCACCATGAAAAAACCGGGGGCCGCAGCCCCCGGTCATTAGACAACGATTCCGACAATAACGCTTAGTACACGTCGTGCTGGGTGTTGTGGATGTTGAACTTGCCGGTGGGCGTGACCAGCTTCGGATCCTTGATCACGGTCTTGAACTTGCGGGTCTTGTCGTCCAGCACCACGATGGCGGAAGGCTCGGTCTTGTTGCCCGTCCAAACGGAGAACCAGACTTCGTCACCCTTCTCGTTGTACTCGGCATGCACCACCCGCTTCACGCCCTTGGTTTCCGGCAGGCCGGCCATCTTGGCGACGTTGATCACCTCAGGCTTGGCATCCGGGTTGCCCAGCTGGTCGATGCTGTACACGGTGACGGATTCGGCAGCATCCTTCTCCGGCATCAGCGGGGCATCGGCCCACAGGTTGTTGGACTTGGGATGGGTCTTGACGAACAGGGAACCGGAACCGTGGTTCTTCAGCTCGGCCACGACCTTCCAGGCGTACTGGGGATGCTTCTCCGGATCGGTACCGATCAGGCTGATAACGTCGGAACCCAGGTGGGAAGTGGACCACACGGGACCGAACTTCGGATGCACGAAGTTGGCGCCGCGGCCGGGGTGGGGCTTGGGCTTGGTATCGACCAGGGCGGCCAGCTTGCCTTCCTTGGTATCGACGACCACCACCTTGTTGGAGGCGTTGGCAGCGACGAGGAAGTAACGCTTGGTGGCATCCCAACCGCCGTCATGCAGGAACTTGGCGGTTTCGATGGTGGTTTCCTTCAGGTTCTTCACGTCGGAGTAATCCACCAGCTTGACCAGGCCGGATTCCTTCACCGTCACCACCCACTCGGGCTTGATCAGGGAGGAAACGATGGAGGCAACGCGGGGCTCCTGGTGATACTCGCCATCCACGGTGATGCCGCGGGTGGAGACGTTCTTCAGGGGCTCCAGGGTCATGCCGTCCAGGATGGTGTACTGGGGCGGCCAGTAGGAACCGACGATGGCGTACTTGTCTTCCCAGCCCTTGAACTTGGAGGTATCGACGGAACGGGCTTCCAGGCCGGCCTTCAGGGTGGCGACGATGGTGGGCTTCTCGAACCACATGTCGATCAGGTCCAGACGGCCGTCGCGGCCGATCACATAGACGTAGCGACCGGAAGCGGAAGTACGGGAAATGTGCACGGCGTAGCCGGTCTTGACGATGCCCCAGATCTTCTTGGTGTCGCCGTCGATCAGGGCCACTTCGCCGGAGTCACGCAGGGTGGTGGAGAAGACGTTCTGCAGATTGATGTTGTTCATCTGCTTGGTGGGGCGCTCGGCCACGGGCACGTGCACCTTCCAGTTGGCCTTCATTTCCTTCATGCCCCACTCGGGCGGCACATCCGGCTGCTGCTGGATGTAGGTGGCCATGTTCTTGATTTCATCCTTGGACAGGATGTCGTCGAAGTTGGGCATGCCGCCTTCGGTACCGTAGGTCAGGATCTTTTCCAGACGGCCCTGGCCGAGCTTCTGGGTGTTCGCCGGCTCCAGGTTCTTGCCGGTGGCGCCCTTGCGCAGCATGCCGTGGCAGCCGGCGCAACGCTCGAAGTAGATCTTGGCGGAAGCCTCTTTGGCTTCCTTGGTCAGGCTCGGCGCATTGGCTGCGGGTGCAGCGAAAGCGGAGCCCATGGCGGCCGCGAGGGCCGTAAAGATAAAGGCACTAACTCCCTTTTTCATGCTTTCCTCTCCTCAATAGGAATTATCAGCAAACCGTTACCCCCGACACAGCATCCGGGGATGGCGAAAGATTGCGCCCGGTGACTTGTCCAAATCCTTGATGCGAATCAACTTCAAAAAGTAGGGATATTCACTAGAGTGGTGCCTAGGCCGAAACACCCCCAAAAGGGATTGAAGGCCGACGGCCAGCCCGGCTATGCTGCCTTTTGCCAAACGAGAAAAAATAATGCTCATGCCCGATCCGAACCGCACCCACCCTGCCCTGCCCGGCACCGTCTATCTCGTCGGCGGCGGCCCTGGCGACCCCGACCTGCTGACGGTACGCGCCGCCCGCCTGATTGCCCAGGCCGACGTGCTGGTCTACGACCACCTCATTGGCGACGGCATCCTGGACCTGGCCCGGCCCGACGCCGAGATCATCTACGCCGGCAAGGAAGCCTCGAAACACACCCTGCCCCAGGACGACATCAACCACCTGCTGGTACAGCTGGCCCAGAAATACCGCTGTGTGGTCCGCCTCAAGGGCGGCGACCCCTTCATTTTCGGCCGCGGCGGCGAGGAGCTGGAGATCTTGGCCCGCCACGGCGTGCCCTTCCAGGTGGTGCCCGGCGTCACCGCGGCGGCCGGCTGCGCCGCTTACGCCGGCTTCCCCCTGACCCACCGGGACCACGCCCAGGTGCTGGTGTTCGCCACCGGCCACCTGAAGGACGGCACGGTCAATCTGGACTGGCAGGCCCTGGCCCGGCCCAAGCAGACCGTGGTTTTCTACATGGGAATTGCCGGCCTGGGAGAAATCAGCCGGCAGATGATCGCCCACGGCCTCTCCCCGCAGACCCCGGCTGGCGTGGTGCAACAGGGCACCACCCGCCAGCAGCGGGTGGTGGTGGCCGATCTGGCCACTCTGGAAGCGAAGGTGCAGGAAGCGGGCATCACCACGCCGGCCCTGATTTTCGTCGGCGGCGTGCTGCAGCTGCAGCCCCAGCTCAGCTGGTTCGAACCCCAGGCCGCAGCCGAGACGGTCTAAGCCGGATCAGCCGGGTCGAAAGAGACAGCCCAGGAGCAGCAGGAAGGAGAACAGCAGCTGCAACTGGGCGGTGCGGCCGAGCAGCAGGTTATGGCCGGTACCCGGCGTCGCCCGGGCGAAGCGCACCACCAGCAGCAGGGCCGGCGGCAGCGCCAGCAGGGGCAGGCCGGCGGCCAGATGGTGGCCGGAGGCGGCCAGCCAGCCCAGCAAAACGAAGGGCGCCAGCATCAACAGCCCGTATTCCACCCGGCATCCCGTCAGGCCCAGGCGCACCGCCAGGGTCCGCTTGCCGGCCCGGGCATCCCCGGCCCGGTCCCGGGTGTTGTTCACCACGATCACCGCCGCCGCGAACAGGCCGGACATGTTGGCCAGGGCCAGGGCGGCCCGGCTGAGGCCGCCGGTCTGCAGGTAGTAGGTGCCGAGCACCGCCCCCAGACCGAAGAACAGCCACACGAAGACCTCGCCGAAAGGCCCGTAGGCAATGGGTTTGGGGCCGCCGGTGTAGGCCCAGCCGCAGAACAGGGAAGCCAGGCCGAGCAAGACGATGGGCCAGCCGCCCTGCCCCACCAGATAGATGCCCAGCAGGAAGGCGCCGCCCAGGGCCAGGAAGCCGCCCCGCTTGACCTGGGCGGCGCTGAGCCAGCCCATGGCCGTGGCCCGGGGCGGGCCCAGGCGGTCCGGCGTGTCCGTGCCGCGCTCGAAGTCGCCCACGTCGTTGAGCAGGTTGGTGCCGATCTGGATCAGCAGGGCCGCCGCCAGGGTCACCAGGGCCACCAGCCAGCGCAGCTGGCCCGTTTCCGACCAGGCCAGGGCGCAGGTGGACAGCACCGGGGCCGCCGCCACCGGCAGGGTGCGGGGCCGCAGGGCGAGCCACCAGGCCTGCCCGGGTGTGGGACGGGAGAGGCTGGCGAGTGTGGAAGCGTTCATGGGTAACGGGCGTAAGGGAAAAACAGGCCACAGTCTAACCACAGCGCGGCAAAACGGCGCATGGCCAGATCAAAAGGTGCCGAATTTATCCCGGAACGAAGACTGTGAGAGAATGCGGCCTTTGCAAAAACCGCCCCACGGGGTGGGTGTATTTGGTGCCGGGAGAGGGACTCGAACCCTCACACTGTTACCAGCGGCGGATTTTGAATCCGCTGCGTCTACCGATTCCGCCATCCCGGCCCGGGACGCCCGGCCAGAGCTGGCGGGCACTACTGCGCGAGGGGCGCATTATCACCGATTCACGACGCCCCCACAAGCCGGACGAGGACACCCGCCGCCTGCTCCGGGCACCACCGCCAAAGCCGCAAGACCATGAGCCTTTCCGTCGACCTTTTCGACTTTCCCCTGCCGCCCGAACTGATCGCCCAGCATCCGGCCAGGGAACGCAGCGCCAGCCGCCTGCTGCACGTGGACGGCCCCCACCTGGCCGACCTGCGCTTCACTGACCTGCCCGGCCTGCTGGCCCCCGGCGACCTGCTGGTGTTCAACGATACCCGAGTGATCAAGGCCCGCTTCTTCGGCCAGAAGGACTCCGGCGGCCAGGTGGAAGTGCTGCTGGAGCGCATCGTGGACGAGCACCACGCCCTGGCCCAGGTGCGGGCCAGCAAGTCGCCCAAGGCCGGCACCCGCATCACCCTGGAAAACGCCTTCAGCCTGGTGTGCAGCGGCCGCCAGGGCGAGTTCTTCGCCCTCGAACTGGAGGGCGAAGGCAATCTGTGGGACCTGGCCGAACAGTACGGCCGCCTGCCCCTGCCGCCCTATATCGAGCACGGGGTGGAGGCGGAGGATGAGGCCCGCTACCAGACCGTCTATGCCCGCCACCCGGGCGCCGTGGCAGCGCCCACCGCCGGACTGCACTTCGATGAGGCAATGCTGGAGCGGCTCTCCGGGCAGGGTGTCCGCCGAGCCGCGCTGACGCTGCATGTGGGGGCAGGCACCTTCCAGCCGGTGCGCGTGGAAAAGATCGACGAGCACAAGATGCACAGCGAGCGCTTCCACGTGCCGGAAGAAACCGCCGCGGCCATCGCTGCCACCCGGGAACGGGGCGGCAGGGTGGTGGCGGTGGGCACCACCTCCCTGCGCACCCTGGAATCGGCCGCCTGCGGCAACGGCCTGGTACGTGCCGGCAGCGGCGAGACGGACATTTTCATCACTCCGGGCTACCGCTTCCAGGTGGTGGACCGGCTCATCACCAATTTCCACCTGCCCCGCTCCACCCTGCTCATGCTGGTCTCCGCCTTCGCCGGCCTGGACCCCATCCGCGCCGCCTACGCCCACGCAGTGGCAGAAAAATACCGCTTTTTCAGCTACGGCGACGCCATGCTGCTGGAGCGGGAAGAACATTGATTCAATAAGCCACAGAGGACACAGAGAGCACAGAGAGAAAGACCAGACCCATCCCCTGCCGCAACTGGCGGCAGCCGGTTTTACTCTGTGATCTCTGTGTCCTCTGTGGCAAAAACGCTTTTAGGAATACGTCCATGCAGTTCGAACTTCTCAAGACCGACGGCCAGGCCCGTCGCGGCACCCTGACCCTGGCCCACGGCACGGTGCAGACCCCGGTGTTCATGCCGGTGGGCACCTACGGCACGGTCAAGGCCATGACGCCCCAGTCCCTGCACGACATCGGCGCCCAGATCTGCCTCGGCAACACCTTCCACCTGTGGCTGCGCCCGGGCCTGGAAGTAATCAAGGCCCACGGCGGCCTGCACGACTTCATGGGCTGGAACAAGCCCATCCTCACCGATTCGGGCGGCTTCCAGGTCTTCTCCCTGGGGGCCCTGCGCAAGATCACCGAGGAAGGGGTGAAGTTCTCCTCCCCCATCGACGGCGCCAAGCTGTTCCTGACGCCGGAAGAATCCATGCGCATCCAGCACACGCTGAACTCGGACATCGTCATGATCTTCGACGAATGCACGCCCTACCCGGCCACCGTGGACGAGGCGGCCAAGTCCATGCGCCTCTCCCTGCGCTGGGCCCAGCGCTCCATCGACGAGCACCGTCGCCTGGGCAACGGCAACGCCCTTTTCGGCATCGTCCAGGGCGGCATGTACGAGACCCTGCGCGACGAATCCCTGGCCGGCCTGGATGAAATGGGCTTCGACGGCATGGCCATCGGCGGCCTTTCCGTGGGCGAGCCCAAGGAAGACATGGCCCGCATCCTGGCCCACACCGCACCGAAACTGCCCGCCCACAAGCCCCGCTACCTGATGGGCGTGGGCACGCCGGAAGACCTGGTGCATGCGGTGAGCCAGGGCATCGACATGTTCGACTGCGTCATGCCCACCCGCAACGCCCGCAACGGCCACCTGTTCACCCGCTACGGCGACCTCAAGATCAAGAACGCCATCCACCGCCAGGACACCGGCCCCCTGGACCCGTCCTGCGACTGCTACACCTGCCGCAACTTCAGCCGGGCCTACCTGCACCACCTGTTCCGCGCCGGGGAAATCCTTGGCTCCATGCTCAACACCATCCACAACCTGCACTACTACCAGGTGCTGATGGCCGAATTGCGCGCCGCTATTGAAGAAGGGCGCCTGCAGCCCCATATGGAGAACTTCCATCGGGACCGTTCCCGGGGTGCCAGCCCGGCGGCCGGCTAAAGCCGCACCGTAGGTCCGCCACCGGGCATCCGCGTCATGGCTCGGTGGTACAATGCCCCGTTCAAATTTCGAAGCAATCAAGGAGTAAAACCGTGCTGATTAGCGCCGCTCACGCCCAGGCCGCAGGCCAGGCTGCCGACCCCACCGGGGGCCTGATGCAATTCCTGCCCATCATCCTGATGTTCGTGGTGTTGTGGTTCCTCATGATCCGCCCCCAGATGAAGAAGGCCAAGGAACACAAGGCCATGGTGGACGCCCTGCAGAAGGGTGACGAAGTGGTCACCCAGGGCGGCATGGTGGGCCGCGTCTCCAAGATCGGCGACGCTTACGTCCATCTGGAAATCGCCCCCAACACCGAAGTCGTGGTGCAGAAACCCGCCATCGGGGTGCTGCTGCCCAAGGGAACCCTGAAGTCCCTGTAAGTCATCCCCGGGGCCGGATTCGTCCGGCCCCTTGCCTTTTTCGGTCCCCCAGGAACCGCCCATGAACCGCTATCCGCTCTGGAAATACATCACCGTCGTCGTCGCACTGGTGATCGGTTTCCTCTACACCCTGCCCAATTTCTTCGGTGAAGCCCCGGCCGTCCAGCTTTCCCCGGCCCGCGCCACCCTGAAGACCGATGCCCAGCTGCTGTCCCGCGTCGAAGCCGCCCTGCAGGGCGCCGGCATCAGCCACGACGGCATCTTCCTCGACAGCAACGGCGTCAAGACCCGCTTCAAGGACACCGACACCCAGCTCAAGGTCAAGGACCTGCTGGAAAAGACCTTCAACCCGAATCCCCAGGACGCCCAGTACGTGGTCGCCCTGAACCTGCTCTCCTCCTCCCCCAAGTGGCTCTCCAACCTGGGCGCCCTGCCCATGTACCTGGGCCTGGACCTGCGGGGCGGCGTGCACTTCCTGCTGCAGGTGGACATGGCCGGCGCGCTGACCAAGCGCCTGGACTCCATGTCGGCCGACCTGCGCACCCTGCTGCGGGACAAGAACCTGCGCCACGCCGGCATCAACCGGGAAGGCAATGCGGTGGTGGTCAAGTTCCGCGACGCCGACACCCGCACCAAGGCCCGCATCGTGCTGGAAGACAACCAGCCCGACCTGACCTTCGTGGACGGCCAGGACGGCTCCGACCTGAAACTCACCGCCAGCTTGAAGCCCACGGCGGTCAAGCGCATCCAGGACTTCGCCCTGAAGCAGAACATCACCACCCTGCACAACCGGATCAACGAGCTGGGCGTGGCCGAGCCGGTGATCCAGCAGCAGGGCGCCGACCGCATCGTGGTGCAGCTGCCCGGCGTGCAGGACACGGCCAAGGCCAAGGACATCCTGGGCCGCACCGCCACCCTGGAAATCCGCATGGTGGACGACACCCCGGGCGCCCTGGAAGCGGCCATGGCCGGCCAGGCACCCTTCGGCACCGAGCTTTACAGCGAACGGGGCGGCTCGCCCCTGCTGGTGAAGAAGCAGGTGGTGCTGACCGGCGACCGCCTCACCGACGCCCAGCCCGGCTTCGACGGCCAGACCCACGAACCGGCGGTGCACCTGACCCTGGATTCCGCCGGCGCCCGCATCTTCAAGGACATCACCCGGGAGAACGTGGGCAAGCGCATGGCCATCCTGCTCATTGAAAAGGGCAAGGGCGAAGTGGTCACCGCCCCGGTGATCCGCACCGAAATCGGCGGCGGCCGGGTCCAGATCAGCGGCAAGATGAGCACCATGGAAGCCAACGACACCGCCCTGCTGCTGCGGGCCGGTTCCCTGGCGGCGCCCATGGACATCGTCGAAGAGCGCACCATCGGCCCCTCCCTCGGCGCCGACAACATCAGCAAGGGCTTCCACTCCACCCTGTGGGGCTTCCTCGCCATTGCCGCCTTCATGATGTGCTACTACCTCATGTTCGGCCTCATCTCCACCCTGGCCCTGGCAGCCAACCTGATGTTCCTGGTGGCCCTGCTGTCCCTCATGCAGGCCACCCTGACCCTGCCGGGCATCGCCGCCATCGCCCTGACCCTGGGTATGGCCATCGACTCCAACGTGCTGATCAACGAACGGGTGCGGGAAGAACTGCGCAACGGCGCCAGTCCCCAGGCGGCCATCTCTGCCGGTTACGAGCGGGCCTTCGGCACCATCCTGGACTCCAACGTCACCACCCTGATCGCCGGCGTTGCCCTGCTGGCCTTCGGCTCCGGCCCCATCCGGGGCTTCGCCGTGGTGCACTGCCTGGGCATCCTGACCTCCATGTTCAGTTCCGTGGTGGTCTCCCGGGCCCTGGTCAACCTCATCTACGGTCGCCGCAAGAAGCTGGACAAGGTCTCCATCGGCCAGGTCTGGAAGCCCGGCCTGGACAGCGCCAAGTAAGCGCCTAGCAAGGGATACTCAACATGGAATTTTTCAAGATCCGCAAGGACATCCCCTTCATGCGCCATGCGCTGGTGTTCAACGTCATTTCGTTGGTCACCTTCCTCCTGGCCGTGTTCTTCCTCGCCACCCGGGGCCTGCACCTGTCGGTGGAATTCACCGGCGGCACCCTGATCGAGGTCAGCTACAGCCAGGCCGCCGACCTGGAGAAAATCCGCGGCGCCCTGGGCAAGTCCGGCTTCTCCGACTACTCGGTGCAGAACTTCGGCTCCTCCCAGGACGTGCTGATCCGCCTGCCCCTGAAGTCCGAGCAGAACACGGCCAAGCTGGGCGAGTCCGTCATGGCCGCCCTCTCCGCCGAGGACGCTTCCGCCTCCCTGCGCCGGGTCGAGTTCGTCGGCCCCCAGGTGGGCAAGGAACTGGCCGAGAACGGCGCCATGGCCCTGCTGGTGGTGATCATCGGCATCGTCATCTACCTGGCCTTCCGCTTCGAATGGCGCTTCTCGGTGTCGGCCATCATCGCCAACCTGCACGACGTCATCATCATCCTGGGCTTCTTCGCCTTCTTCCAGTGGGAATTCTCCCTCTCGGTGCTGGCGGCGGTGCTGGCGGTGCTGGGCTACTCGGTGAACGAATCCGTGGTGGTCTTCGACCGGGTGCGGGAAACCTTCCGCAAGGCCCGCGGCATGACCACGCCCCAGGTGCTGGACCACGCCATCACCAGCACCATCTCCCGCACCATCATCACCCACGGCTCCACCCAGATGATGGTGCTGTCCATGCTGGTGTTCGGCGGCGAGACCCTGCACTACTTCGCCATGGCCCTGACCATCGGCATCCTCTTCGGCATCTACTCCTCGGTGCTGGTGGCCAGCCCCCTGGTGATGTGGCTGGGGGTGTCCCGGGAGCAGTTCATCAAGGCCCCCAAGGCCAAGGACCCCAACGTCAGCGACGACGGCGCCTGCGTCTGAGTCTGGATCAGCAACGGCCGGTTACATTCGGCCACAGCCCCGCCCCTGCGGCAGGGGCTACAATTCGACGGGTCGCCTGCCACCGCGGGCGGCCCGTTTTACTTGCATGAGGGAGAAACACTCGTGAGCACGCAGAAAATCAAGGTGTGGGACCTGCCCACCCGCCTCTTCCACTGGCTGCTGGCCGCCCTGGTGCTGGGCGCCGTGGTCACCGGCCAGGTCGGCGGCAACGCCATCTTCGTTCACGGCAAGCTGGGCCTGGCCATCGTCGGCCTGCTGGTGTTCCGTCTGGTGTGGGGCGTAGCCGGTTCCACCTACGCCCGCTTCAGCCAGTTCGTGCCCGGCCCCGGCGCCATCAAGGCCTATCTGCAGGGCCGCTGGCAGGGCCTGGGCCACAATCCCCTGGGCGCCCTCTCCGTCCTGGCCCTGCTGGCCCTGCTGCTGTTCCAGGTGGTATCCGGCCTCTTCGCCAACGACGACATCGCCTTCCGCGGCCCCCTCATGGACCTGGTGGGCAAGGATCTCTCCGACACCCTCTCCGGCCTGCACAAGGGCGCCTTTCCCCTGATCCTGGCCCTGGTGCTGGTGCACGTGGGCGCCATCGTCTTCTACGCCCGGGTGAAGAAGGACAACCTGGTCAAGCCCATGCTCACCGGCTGGAAGGAGCTGCCGGCAGCACAGCCCGCCGTGCCCGCCACCGCCCATGCCCAGGGCGGCGGCCTGGTGGCCTTCATCGTCGCCCTGGCCCTGGCGGCCCTGGCCGTCTGGGGCGCTTCCGGCGTCTGGATCGCACCGCCGCCCCCGCCGCCGGCATCGGCACCGGCCACGCCCAGCTGGTAAGCGTCGAGTCCCCCAAAGAAAAGGCCGCCCACGGGCGGCCTTTTCTTTGCCTGCACGCTCCGGACAGGACGACGCCAGGGTCGCCTGCCGGGCGCAAGGACCTCAGTCCTTCATGCGGAACTTGTCGTGGCAGGACTTGCAGGTCTCGCCGGTCTTGCCGAACTGGGCCTTGATGGCGTTCACGTCGCCGCCGGCAGCCACTTCGGCCAGCTTGTTGGCTTCGGCATTGAAGGCGCGGGCGATCTTGCCCACTTCCTCCTGCTGCTGGAAGAACTCGGGCTTGACCCGGGTCTTCTGGCCGCCGGCGTCCTTGTCGGAGCCGGGCACGTAGAGGGCGCCCATGCCGGAGTTGGCGATGGCGGCGATGGTGCGGGCAGCGGCCAGGACCTGGTCCTTGTTGTAGGCAGCCGGGTTGTCGATGGTCTGCTCCTTGATCTTGCCCATGTTCCAGGACATGTAGGAGTAGCCGGCCTTGCGGTACTTGATGGCGTCTTCAGGCTTGACCTGGGCGGAAGCGCCGGCGGCCACGGCCAGGGCGGAAAGGGCGAGCAGGAGCTTGGGCAGTTTCTTCATGGCATTTCTCTCGTGTTGTGGTTTGAATGGAAAGGCTGACGGTGGCACCGCAAGGCGCGGCGCAACGACGGGCAATTATACGACTCAAGGCAATGGCATATCAGCCGGCGTCAATGTACGGCACCCACCGGACAAGACCGGAGCAACAGCCTGGAAACGGCCGCAGATGCGGCTGCCAGCCGGGCTGGGAGCAAGAAAAAAGGCGGCCGCAGCCGCCCTTTTCCACCGGATTTTTACAACTTTTACACGGCAAAGACGTGCTTGGCGCGCAGGGTCTTGCCCTCGGCCGCCAGCTGGATCAGGCGGTCGATATTGGGATGCTTGCCCGGATGCAGCTTGGCATCCTCGCTGTGCTCGGCATAGATCTCGATGCCCTTCAGCGCGGCCTGGGGCGTGATGGCGCCGTAGGTCTGGGCCAGGTGGTTGTAGACGGCGACGGAACCGGCGCTGCCCGGCTTGTTCTCGATGGTGGCGACGGTATTGCCTTCGGCATCGAGCAGGTTGATGGCGGCCAGGTGGGAAATGCCCGGCAGCTTCTTCAGATTTTCAGCAAAGCTCATGGGGAAACTCTGGTTGTGGTTCTTGGGAGAAAAAAATCAGCGCCGGCGCAGCATGCCGAACAGCACGCCGGTGATGGCGCAGGCCGAGGCGATGCCGAAGGCGATGGCCTTGATGCCCCGCTCGGGCCCGTAGGCGCCGAGCAGCAGGCCGGCCAGCAGCAGGCCCAGCAACAGGCCGGCCAGGCCGCCCTGGCGGGCGCCCCGGACCATGGCCTTCTGCCGGGCTTCAAGACAGTCGGGGCAGAGGTCGCTCCGACGGTCCTCCATGGGCTGATCGCAGCGGGGGCAGCGCATGGGCTTAGATGCGCTTGGCCAGTTCGGCAGCCTTGCCGGTGTAGTCCCAGGGCGTCAGCTTGAGCAGTTCGGCCTTGGCGGCTTCCGGGATTTCCAGGGACTGCACGAAGGTCTGCATGCCTTCGCGGGTGACGCGGGTGCCCCGGGTCAGTTCCTTGAGCTTCTCGTAGGCCTGGGGCACGGCGTAGCGGCGCATCACGGTCTGGATCGGCTCGGCCAGCAGTTCCCAGTTGGCGTTGAGGTCGTCGTGCATGGCCTGGGAATTCACTTCCAGCTTGTTCAGGCCGCGCAGCAGGGAATCGTAGCCGAGCAGGGCGTAGCCGAGGCCGACGCCCATGTTGCGCAGCACGGTGGAGTCGGTCAGGTCGCGCTGCCAGCGGGAAATGGGCAGCTTCTCGGAGAGGTGCTTCAAGACGGCGTTGGCCAGGCCCAGGTTGCCTTCGGAGTTCTCGAAGTCGATGGGATTGACCTTGTGCGGCATGGTGGAGGAACCCACTTCGCCGGCCTTCACCTTCTGCTTGAAGAAGCCCAGGGAGATGTAGCCCCAGACGTCCCGGTCCAGGTCGATGAGGATGGTGTTGGTGCGGGCGAAGGCGTCATACAGTTCGGCCATGGCGTCATGGGGCTCGATCTGGATGGTGTAGGGGTTGAATTCCAGGCCCAGGCTCTCGACGAAGCGCTTGGCGAAGCCTTCCCAGTCGAAGCCGGGGTAGGCGGCCAGGTGGGCGTTGTAGTTGCCGACGGCACCGTTGATCTTGCCCAGCAGGCCGACTTCGGCGATGCGGACGCGGGCCCGGTTGAGGCGATAGACGGCGTTGGCCAGTTCCTTGCCCATGGTGGAAGGCGTGGCGGGCTGGCCGTGGGTGCGGCTCATCATGGGCACCTCGGCCAGTTCATGGGCCAGGTCGCGCAGGCGGCCAATGACCTTGTCCAGGGAGGGCAGCATCACCTCGTCCCGGGCGGCCTTGAGCATGAGGGCGTGGGAGAGGTTGTTGATGTCTTCGGAGGTGCAGGCGAAGTGGATGAATTCGGTGACCTTGGTGACTTCGGCGTTGGCCTTGGTCTTGTCCTTGATCCAGTATTCCAGGGCCTTCACGTCGTGGTTGGTGGTGGCCTCGATGGCCTTCACCTCGGCGGCCTGTTCGGGGCCGAAACCGGCCACCAGGGCATCCAGCTCGGCCACGGTGGCGGCGGAGAAGGCGGGGATTTCGGCGAAATGGGGTTCAGCCGCCAGGGCCTTGAGCCATTCGATTTCCACCTGGAGGCGGCGGCGGATCAGGCCGTACTCAGAGAACTGGGGACGCAGGGCATCCACCTTGCCGGCATAGCGGCCGTCCAGGGGGGAAAGGGCGGTGAGAGCGTGAAGAGACATGGAATGGGTATCCTGTTGAGCCAAGAGCGGAATTTTACCCGCCGGGCAAAGGTCTGGGCAAACCGGAATTGCCGTCCCCGAACCAGCACGGCATGGCGTACGTGACTTGCTTGGCAGGGGACGGTGGTCCGGGGTGTTATACTTTGCCTCCCCATCCGGCCGGGCCTGCCCGGTCGAAAACACGCATACAGACAACGAGAAGCTCATGAAACTGATCGGTTCCTACACCAGCCCCTTCGTGCGCAAGGTACGGGTGGTCCTGGCGGAAAAGAAGATCGAGGCCGAGTTCGAAATCGAGTCGCCGTGGACGCCGGAAAGCCGCGTTCCGGAGCACAACCCCCTGGGCAAGATTCCCGTCCTGCTGCTGGACGACGGCACGCCCCTGTTCGATTCCCGGGTCATCGTCGAATACCTGGACAACGTCACCCCCAACAACAAGCTGATGCCCGCCCCCAACCGGGAACGCATGGAAGTGAAGCGCTGGGAGGCCCTGGCCGACGGCCTGCTGGAAGCGGCGGTGGCCACCTTCCTCGAAGGCAAACGGCCGAAGCAGAAGCAGGATGGAGCCACCATCGCCCGGCAACGGGAAAAGATCCAGCGCACCCTGGACTACATGGCCAAGGAACTGGGCGAAAACCCCTGGTGTATGGGCACCCACTTCTCCCTGGCGGACATCGCCGTGGGCGTCGCCCTGGGCTACCTGGACTTCCGCTTTGCCGACATCGAATGGCGGCCGGCCTATCCGGGCCTGGCCCGCATCCACGAGAAGCTGATGCAGCGCCCCGCCTTCAGCGACACCCTGCCCCACGACTGAACGCCAGGGCTCGGCGGCCAATGCGCCTCCCCGAAAAAGGCTGCCGCGGGCAGCCTTTTTTCTTGCCCCCGGCATTATCCTAGGGCGAAAGGGGACGGTTTTTCGGTAGAGTAAGGACTATCGCCGGGACACCGGGGTCAATGCAGGCAGAGGCAGGAGGCTGGCATGGAATATGGGCACGATCATCCCACCCGCCACATTCTGGTGGTGGACGACGAACTGAGCATCCTCCATGCCGTGGAGCGGGAGCTCAAGGGCCGCCGCCTGGGCCGCTATGCCTTCACCGTGGCTGGTTTCACCGACCCGCGCCAGGCCCTGGTGGCTGCCGAGCGGCAGACCTTCGACGCCGTCATCAGCGACTTCCGCATGCCGGGCATGGACGGCCTGGAATTCCTCAAGGCCCTGGCGGCCATCCAGCCGGACTGTCCCCGCCTGGTCCTGAGCGGCCAGACCGACATGGACAGCCTGGTGCGCATGGTCAATGAAACCCACATCTACCGGTTCATCGCCAAGCCCTGGCCGGCCTACATGCTCCAGGCCGCCCTCGCCCAGGCCATCGACTACGCCGAGACCCTGGCCGAAAACCGGCGCCTGGCCGAAGCGGCGCGCCAACGCCAGCTGTCGGAACTGCTGCCGGAACCGGCGGCGGTGGAACAGCTGCTGATCGTGGACGACGACATGGGCGTGCTCAACAGCCTGGCCCGGGTGCTCACCCACCACAGCAAGTCCGACGGCCTCTTCGCCGCCATCCTGGCCGAACAGCACGGCCAGCCCCGCCGCCGGACCCTGGCGGAGGACCACATCAGCGTCCAGATCACCCCATCCCCCGCCTACGCCCTGCAGATGGCGGAGCGGGTCGCCTTTTCCTGCATCATCGCCGACTACCGCATGCCGGAGATGAACGGGATCGAACTGCTGCAGCGCTTTGCCGCCCGCCAGCCGGACTGCAGCCGCATCCTCATCAGCGGCCAGATCGGCGAGGCCGAACTGGCCCAGGCCATCCAGCAGGCCCACATCTTCGCCTTCGTCGAAAAGCCCTGGAGCGACTTCGAACTGAAGGCCAACATCGCCCTCGCCCTGGCCCAGCATCGTCTGCAGCTGGAAAACCGCTGGCTGGCGGCATTCATGCGGCCGGAGGCGGAGCCGGCGGCTTCCGGAGTCTTCCCAGGATGATTGAAAACGACCTGCCCGAGGCGGGGGGCGCCCCCCTGCACCAGGAAACCGTCCTGGTGGTGGACGACACCAAGGAAAACCTCACCGTCATCGGCGAGCTGCTCAATCCCCACTACAACGTGCGCATCGCCAACAGCGGCCAGCGGGCCCTGAAGGTGGCCAACAGCACCCCGGTGCCGGACCTGATCCTGCTCGACATCATGATGCCGGAGATGGATGGCTACGAAACCCTGGCCGAGCTGCGGGCCAATCCGGCCACCCGGCACATTCCGGTGATCTTCGTCACGGCCCTGGATGCGGACGAGGACGAGGAGCGGGGCCTGGCCCTGGGGGCCGTGGATTACATCGCCAAGCCCATCCGCCCGGCCATCCTGCTGGGACGCATCCGCACCCAGCTGGACCTGAAGCTGGCCCAGGACCAGCTGCGCCGGCAGAACGCCTCCCTGGAGGCGGAGGTGCAGCGCCGGGTGGCGGAAAACCTGGCCATCCAGGAACAGGGGCAGCGCAACGAGGCCCGTCTCAACCGCATGCGGCAGCTGATCCTTTCCTCCGCCAGCGAAGGCATCTTCGGCGTGGACGTGGAGGGGCGCATCAATTTCATCAACCCGGCCGCCACGGCCCTGCTGGGCTACACCGAGGAGGAACTGCTCGGCCAGGACTCCCACCGCATGCTGCACCACTCCCACATCGACGGCAGCCACTACGCCGTCGAAGACTGCCCCATGCACCTGTGCCTGCACTCCGGCATCACCATCCGGGACCGGGAAAGCACCCTCTGGCACCGGGACGGCACGCCCCTGCCCCTGGAGTGCTCCCACACCCCCATCGTCGAGGACGGCAGGATCATCGGCGCCGTCACCACCCTGCGCGACATCCGGGACCGCAAACGCTACCTGGAACAGCTGGAGCGCCACTCCAACTACGACGAACTGACGGACCTACCCAACCGCAACCTGCTCTACGACCGCCTCAACCACAATATCGAGGTGTGCCGCCGCAGCGGCATGAACATCGCCGTCCTCACCCTCAACCTGGACCGTTTCAAGAGCATCAACGACACCCTGGGCCGGGCCGCCGGCGACCAGGTGCTGCGGGAAGTGGCCCAGCGCCTGGGGCGCCAGGTGCGCAAGATGGACACCCTGGCCCGCCTCGAAGGGGACGAGTTCGTGCTGGTGGTGGAGGTGGCCACGGCCGAGCAGTCCAGCGCCTTCGCCCAGCCCATCCTGAAGGCCCTGGCCAATCCCTTCCACGTGGCGGAGCGGGAGTTCTTCCTGTCCGGCAGTATCGGCATCGCCACCTTTCCCAAGGACGGCGACAACGGCGAGGAACTGCTGCGCAACGCGGATGCCGCCATGTACAAGGCCAAGACCAAGGGCGGCAACCGCTTCCAGTTCTACACGGCGGAAATGAACCAGCGCTCCCTGGAGCGCCTGGACCTGGAAAACGGCCTGCGCCGGGCCATCGACCAGGGCGAGCTGGTGGTGTACTACCAGCCCCAGGTGAACCTGCGCAACGGCGCCATCATCGGCGCCGAAGCCCTGGTGCGCTGGCAGGACCCGGAGAAGGGCCTGGTCATGCCCGGCTCCTTCATCGCCCTGGCGGAGGAAACCGGCCTCATCGTGCCCCTCGGTGAATGGGTGCTGCGCACCGCCTGCAGCCAGAACAAGGCCTGGCAGGACGCGGGCCTGCCCAAGATTCCCGTGGCGGTGAATCTGTCCGCCCGCCAGTTCGCCGCCCAGGATGTGGTGGAGCTGGCCGCCCGCATCCTGCACGACACCGGGCTGGCCCCCAACTACCTGGAACTGGAGCTGACGGAGAGCGCCGTCATGGCCGACGCCGAGGCCTTCATCCGCGCCACGGAAAAGCTCAAGGGCCTCTCCATCGCCCTCTCCATCGACGACTTCGGCACCGGCTTCTCCTCCCTCAGCTACCTCAAGCGCTTCGCCATCGACCGGCTGAAAATCGACCAGACCTTCGTCCGCGACATCACCCACGATCCCGACAGCGCCTCCATCGCCCTGGCCATCATTTCCCTGGCCCACAGCCTGAAGCTGCTGGCCATTGCCGAAGGGGTGGAGACGGAGGCCCAGCTCAATTTCCTGCGGGCCCGCAATTGCGACGAAATGCAGGGCTACTTCTTCAGCCCGGCCCTGCCCGCCGACGAATTCGAGGCCATGCTGCGCCAGGGCCGCAAGCTGGAGTTCCAGCCCGAGTCCAAGGTACCCGGGCGCACCCTGCTGCTGGTGGACGACGAACCGGGGATTCTCTCGGCCCTGAAACGCCTCTTCCGCCGCGAAGGCTACGTCATCCTCACCGCCAACAGCGGCAAGGAGGGCCTGGACATCCTGGCCGGCCACGACGTCGGGGTCATCATTTCCGACGCCCGCATGCCGGAGATGGACGGTGCCGAATTCCTGGGCAAGGTGCGGGCCATGTACCCGGACACCATGCGCATCATCCTTTCCGGTTACACCGACCTGAAAGCTGTCACCAGTGCGGTGAACCGGGGCGAACTGTTCAAGTTCCTGACCAAGCCCTGGGACGACGGCGAACTGCTGGAAACCATCCGGGATGCCTTCCGCCAGTACGAAATGCGCAAGCCGCCGCCCGCCGACGGCGCCGCGCCGGAGCACTGAGGCCGGCTGGGAAAGCCGGCCGTGCCTGTGCTACCCTTTTGACATGTCCCGCCGCCCCAGCGTGCGGCCACTCCCTCATTCAGGAATGCAGATCGTGGACCAAAACAACATCCGCCACATCCTCGTTGTGGACGACGAGCCCAACATTGTCAGCGCCGTGCAGCGGGAGCTGGCCTCGCCGCCCCACGGCCGCTACCGCTACCAGGTGACCGGCTGCACCGACCCGCTGCAGGCCCTGGCCAAGGCCCGGGAACAGAGTTTCGACGCGGTCATCAGCGACTACCGCATGCCCGACATGGACGGCCTGGAGTTTCTCAAGGAACTGACCCTGTTGCAGCCCGAATGCGCCCGCCTGGTGCTGAGCGGCCAGACCGACATGGCCACCCTGATCCGCATGGTCAACGAGACCCACATCTACCGCTTCATTCCCAAGCCCTGGCACGACTACTACCTGAAGAGCTCCCTGGCCCAGGCCATCGGCTATCACCAGACCCTGCGCCAGCACCGGGAACTGGCGGCTGTGGTGCGGCAGCGGCAGATCAGCGTGCCGCCCCTGCCCGAAGGCAACATGGAGCAGATCCTGATCGTGGACCACGACCCGGGCGTGCTCAGCTCCCTCTCCCGGGTGCTCACCCACCACTCCGAGGTGGACGACCTCTACCTGGCGATCCGTGCCGAAGTGGCCCACGCCACCACGCCGGTGCTGCAGGAAGGCAAGATCAGCGTGCAGGTCACGCCCTCGGCCCGCTACGCCCTGGAGCTGGTGAAGAACAACACCTTCTCCTGCATCATCGCCGACCGCAAGATGCCGGAAATGGACGGGGTGGAGTTGCTGCAGCGCTTTGCCGACCTGCAGCCCGACTGCTTCCGCATCCTCATCAGCAACGAAATCTGCGAAGGCGACCTGATCCAGGCCATCGGCGGCGCCAACATCTTCGCCTTCATCCAGAAGCCCTGGAGCGATTTCGAACTGAAGAACAGCATCGCCCAGGCCCTGGCCCAGCGCCGCATGCTCCTGGAAAACCGGCAGCTGGCCGAAATCGTGCAGCAGGCCGGCGCCGTGTAGCACCGGGGCTGGCCCCGCGCCGGCCCGGCCACAGCCGGTTTTACCCGCCCTCTAGCGGATGACGCCGCCGCCCAGGCAGACCCGGGACTCGTACAGCACCACCGACTGCCCCGGGGTCACGGCCCATTGGGGTTCGGCGAAATCGATCAGGCAGGATTCCCCATCCACCCGCTCCACCTCGCAGGGCGCATCCTCCTGCCGGTAGCGGGTCTTGGCGCAATAGACCCAGTGGGGCCGCGGCGCCCGGCCCGAGACCCAGGACAGGTCATGGGCTTCCAGGCGGCCCGAGAGCAGGGCCGGATGGTCGTGGCCCTGGACCACGTAGAGCACGTTGGCCGCCACGTCCTTCTTCGCCACAAACCAGGCATCGTGCTCGCCGTTGGTCTTCTGGCCGCCGGCCAGACCGCCGATGTGCAGGCCCTTGCGCTGGCCGATGGTGTGGTAGGTCATGCCGTCGTGTTCCCCCAGCACCTTGCCGCTGTCCAGATCCCGGATCTCGCCCTTCTGCGGCGGCAGGTAGCGCATCAGGAAATCCTTGAAGGGCCGCTCGCCGATGAAGCAGATGCCGGTGGAGTCTTTCTTCGCCGCCACGTGCAGCCCTTCCTCCAGGGCCAGCTTGCGCACGTCCCGCTTGTACCAGTCGGCCAGGGGGAAGAGGGTCTTGGACAGCTGGGCCTGGTTGAGGCGGTGCAGGAAATAGCTCTGGTCCTTGGTGCCGTCCTCGGCTTTGAGCAGTTGGTACTCGACGCCGACGCCGGCCGGATGGGGCACTTCCCGCACCCCGGCATAGTGGCCGGTGGCGATCTTGTCGGCTCCCAGCTGCATGGCGTGGTCGAGGAAGGCCTTGAACTTGATTTCCGAGTTGCACAGGATGTCCGGATTGGGGGTGCGGCCGGCCTGGTATTCCTTGAGGAACTCGGCGAAGACCCGCTCCTTGTACTCCTTGGCGAAATTCACCACCTCCACGTCGATGCCGATGGTGTCGGCCACGCTCATGACGTCGATGAGGTCCTGGCGGGAGGAGCAGTATTCCTCGTTGTCGTCGTCCTCCCAGTTCTTCATGAAGAGGCCCACCACCTTCCAGCCCTGGCGCTTCAGCAGCAGGGCTGCGACGGAGGAATCCACCCCGCCGGAAAGACCGACCACGACCGTACCTTTTTCCTGTGCTGCGCTCATTGCTTCACCTGTCTTTCCATCTGTTCCTGGACCGCCTCGGCGACCCGGTGCCGCACTTCCGGGTCCCGGCCGTCCAGCCAATCCTCGAAGGGGATGACGGCCGGCGTCTCCCCGTAGTCAAAAAACCAGCTATCCACCGCAAATTTCTCCCCGTTGCCGTCCTCGATGGCGGCGGTCCAGTGATCGAAGATCAGGCCGCGGCGCCGCATCTGGCGGGGCAGCAGGGTGTGGTAGCGCAGCCAGCCGCGGCCGGCCAGCAACTCGATGAAATGGGTGGTGTTGGTGGAGTGGTCGATGCAGTCCATGCGCCCCTCCACCGCGTCGTCCTCGGAATTGCCGCCCTTGTCGCGCCAGATGGGCGTCTGGGTGCCGGCGATGCGGTACAGGCGGGCCACCGCCTCGGCCAGGAAGCGGCGCTCGGACTCGGCGTCCCGGGCCTTGAGCATGTCCCGCCCGATGGCGTCCAGCTGGGCCCGACTCACCTCCACTTCCGTCTGCACCGTGCAGCCGTAGTTGTAGCAGAGTCCCACCGGCTCCGCGGCGGCCCCCAGAGGCAGCCCCAGAGCCAGCAGTGCAGCGACGAGGACTCTCATGAATAGTGGGTGATGAGGTCCAGGGGATGGCGCTTGCCGGCCACGTAGTCCTCGATGCAGCGCAGGATCAGGGGGCTGCGGTGGCGTTCCGCCGTGGCCCGCACTTCCTCCAGGGTCAGCCAGCGGGCGCCGATGATGCCCGTATCCAGGGCCCGGCCTTCCTCGAAACCTTCGATCTCGCCGGTGAAGGCGAAGCGCAGGTAGGTGATGTCGCCGGCCGGCCGCGGCCACTGGTAGATGCCGACCAGGGCGGTGGGACGGAAACGGTAGGCGGTTTCCTCCAGGCACTCCCGGGCACAGGCATGCACCAGGGACTCGCCCTCGTCCAGATGGCCGGCAGGCTGGTTGAAGCGCAGACCGTCGTCGGTCTCTTCTTCCACCAGGAGAAAACGGCCGTCCCGCTCGACGACGGCGGCCACGGTGACATTGGGTTTCCAGACGGGTGCCATGGGAATTCCGGATTGCGCAAAGGCCGCATTTTACCCCCAGGCCCAAGGCCGGGGCCAGCCGTCATGCCGCGCCGCACCAATGCAGGCGGTGCGGATTTGGGCTAGAATTTCGGACTTTATCGAACACGCAGCGAACGGAGATTCAACATGTCTATGTCGGACCGCGACGGTTTCATTTGGCAAGACGGCAAACTGGTGCCCTGGCGCGAAGCCACCACCCATGCCCTCACCCACTCCCTGCACTACGGCATGGCCGTGTTCGAGGGCGTCCGGGCCTACCAGACCGACAAGGGCACCGCCATCTTCCGTCTGCAGGACCACACCCAGCGCCTGGCCCGTTCCGCCCACATCTTCCAGATGGCCCTGCCCTACAGCCAGGAAGAGCTGAACGAAGCCCAGAAGGAAGTGATCCGCGCCAACAACCTGGAATCCGGCTACATCCGCCCCCTGGCCTTCTACGGCTCCGAGAAGATGGGCGTTTCCCCCAAGGGCGCCAAGGTGCACGTCATCATCGCCGCCTGGCCCTGGGGCGCCTACCTGGGCGAGGAAGGCATGCAGCGCGGCATCCGCATCAAGACCTCCTCCTTCACCCGCCACCACGTGAATATCACCATGGTGCGGGCCAAGGCCTCCGGCAACTACATGAACTCCATCCTGGCCAACAACGAAGCCCTCACCGACGGCTACGACGAAGCCATGCTGCTGGACCCGGAAGGCTACGTCTGTGAAGGCGCCGGCGAGAACATCTTCATCGTCAAGAACGGCAAGCTGTACACCCCGGACCTGACCTCCTGCCTGGAAGGCATCACCCGCGCCACGGTGATCCAGCTGGCCGGCGAAATGGGCATCGAGGTGGTGGAAAAGCGCATCACCCGCGACGAAGTCTATTGCGCCGACGAAGCCTTCTTCACCGGCACCGCCGCCGAAGTGACCCCCATCCGCGAACTGGACAACCGCCAGATCGGCGTCGGCCACCGCGGCCCCGTCACCAAGGCCCTGCAGGAAAAGTACTTCGACGTGGTCAATGGCCGTTCCGCCGCCCACGCCGACTGGCTGGCCTTCGTTTAATCCTTTCGCCCGTTCCGAGACCGACCATGGCCGACAATCTGACCGTCGAAGTCACCGCCGACGACCTGCCCCTGCACTGCCCCACCCCCAAGGCTCCCCTGTGGAGCCAGCATCCCCGGGTGTTCCTGGACGTGCTGAAGACCGGCGAAGTGACCTGTCCCTACTGCAGCACCCGCTACGTCTTCAAGGGCGAAGCGCCCAAGGGTCACCACTGACCCCGTGCCGTTTCATGGAGGAGAGGCGATGACCTTGCGTCGCGGGCTCATCGTCGCCCCCTCCTGGATCGGCGACGCCGTCCTCGCCCAGCCCCTGTTCCAGCGCCTGCAGGAACGCCACCCGGGGCTGGTGCTCGATGCCCTGGCGCCCCGCTGGGTGGCGCCGGTGCTCTCCCGCATGGACGAGATCGGGGAAGTCCTGGACAACCCCTTCGCCCACGGCGAACTCAATCTCAAGGCCCGCTGGGCCCTCGGCCGCCAGCTGGCGGCCCGGGACTACGACGCCGCCTGGGTCCTGCCCAATTCCCTGAAATCCGCCCTGGTCACCGCCTTCGCCGGCATTCCGCTGCGTGTCGGCTTCACCGGCGAGGCCCGCTACGGCCTGCTCAACTGCCGCCACACCCTGGACAAAAGCGCCACGCCCCTGATGGTGGAACGCTTCGCCCAGCTGGCGGAAGCCCCCGGCCGGCAGCCGCCCCGGCCCATTGCCCCGCCCCGCCTGCACTCCCGGGAGGCAGACCAGATGCGGACCCTGGCAGCCCTGGGCCTGGAACGCCCGTCCCGCCTGCTTGTCTGCTGCCCCGGTGCCGAGTACGGCCCCGCCAAACGCTGGCCCGAGGCCCACTACGCCAGCCTGGCCCGGGCCGCCGCCGCCCAGGGCTGGACCGTCTGGCTGCTGGGCTCCCACAAGGATGGGCCGGTGGGCGAAAGCATCGCCCAGGCCGCCGAGGGCTGCGCCCGCAACCTGTGCGGCGCCACCAGCCTGGACCAGGCCATCGACCTGCTGGCCCTGGCAGACCACGTGGTCTGCAACGATTCCGGCCTGATGCACGTGGCCGCCGCCCTGGGGCGCAGCCTCACCGCCCTCTACGGTTCCTCCTCCCCCGGCTTCACGCCACCCCTCAGCGAGCGGGCCACGGTGCTGCAGCTGGGCCTGGAATGCAGCCCCTGTTTCAAACGGGAGTGCCCCCTGGGGCACTTCAAATGCCTGCAGGACCTGGAACCTCTCCGGGTCCTGGACACCCTCCCCCGCTGACCGCCGGAGTCTCCCATGCCGACACCGCCCTTCCCCCGCCCTGAAGATGCCGAAAACGCCTTCTACGAGGCCCTGGAGAAGGGCGATCTGGAGGCCATGATGGCCATCTGGGCCGACGACGAGGACGTCGTCTGCATCCATCCCGACGGCCAGCGCCTGTGCGGCCACGCCCAGATCCGCCACGGCTGGCAGAGCCTCTTCGCCAGCGCTCCCCGGCTCACCGTGCGCATCGGCGAGCGGGTCGCCTGGCTCGGCGGCATGCTGGCGGTGCACAGCCTGCAGGAAACCTTTTTCGCCGAAGGGGACCCGGAACCCCGGGGCCCGGTGCTGGTGACCAACGTCTTCATCCGCGGCAGCGACGGCTGGCGCCTGCTCTCCCACCACGCCTCCCCCGGCGCCGAAGAGGGCAACGGCGACAGCGACGGGGACGCCCAGCCCCGGGTCCTGCACTGATGGCCCATCCGCCGGCCTACACCCCGCCGGGGTGGCTGCCCGGCGGCCACCTGCAGACCATCTACCCCCTGCTGATCCGGCCGGCGCCCCCGGCCTACGTGCGGGAGCGCTGGGAAACGCCGGATGGCGATTTCATCGACCTGGACTGGCTGGACCCGGACCGGGAGGCCCCGCCCCTGGCCCATCCGCCCTGCCGGCGGCCCCTGCTGGTGCTGTTCCACGGCCTGGAGGGCAGTTCCCGCAGCCACTACGCCACCGCCCTCATGGCCGCCGCCGCCGAGGCCGGCTGGGGCGGTGTGGTGCCCCACTTCCGCGGCTGCTCCGGCGAACTGAACCGTCTGCCCCGGGCCTACCATTCCGGCGACTCCGCCGAAATCGACTGGATCCTGCACCGCCTCCGGCAGCGCTTCCCCGAACGGCCCCTGTTCGCCGCCGGCGTTTCCCTCGGCGGCAACGCCCTGCTTAAGTGGCTGGGGGAACAGGAATTCCAGGCCACCCGGGTGGTGGAGGCCGCCGCCGCGGTGTGCCCGCCCCTGGACCTGACCGTCTGCGGCGACGCCCTGGGCCGGGGCTTCAACCGGGTCTACAGCGCCCATTTCCTCGGCACCCTGAAACGGGGGGCGGAGGCCCGCCTGCGGCGCTTCCCCGACCTCTTCGACCCGCGCCCCATGCGCCGGGCCCGCAGCCTGCGGGCCTTCGACGATGCGGTGACGGCGCCCCTGCACGGCTTCGCCGGGGTGGACGACTACTGGCGACGGGCTTCCAGCAAGCCCCTGCTGCAGGGCATCCGGGTGCCCGCCCTGGTGCTCAATCCGCGCAACGACCCCTTCCTGCCGGCCCATGCCCTGCCCACCCCTACTCAGGTATCATTGCAGGTCCGGCTGGAGCAACCGGCCCACGGCGGTCACGTGGGCTTCGTCCGGGGCGGCCCGCCGGGCCGCCTGGACTGGCTGCCCCGGCGCCTGCTGCACTTTTTCCGGCAACACTGCTGACGCCGCCACCAGGCGCTGCCACCCGAACATTCGCCCGAACATAAAAACACGAGTCCGATTCATGAACGCCTCCGTCCAGATTCCCGCCCTGCCCCCCGAAATCTTCAAGGCCTACGACATCCGCGGCATCGTCGGCAAAAGCCTCACCGCCGACGTGGTGCGCGCCATCGGCCACGGCCTCGGCAGCCTGGCCCGGGAGCGGCAGCAGACGGCCATCGCCATCGGCCGCGACGGCCGCCTCTCCGGCCCGGAGCTGGCCGGCGCCCTGGCCGACGGCATCCGCGCCGCCGGGGTGGACGTGATCGACATCGGCTGCGTGCCCACCCCGGTCACCTATTTTGCTGCCCACCACCTGGGCTGCCACTCCTGCGTCTCCGTCACCGGCAGCCACAATCCGCCGGACTACAACGGCCTGAAAATGGTCATCGGCGGCGAGACCCTGGCCGGCGAGGCGATCCAGGCCCTGAAGCGCCGCATCGAATCCGGCGACCTGGCCCGGGGCGAAGGCAAGCTGACCCAGGCCGACGTCAAGGCCGCCTACGTGGAACGCATCCTGGCCGACGTCAAGCTGGCCCGCCCCATGAAGATCGTCATGGATTGCGGCAACGGCGTCGCCGGCGCCGTGGCGCCCGAACTGTTCAAGAAACTCGGCTGCGACATCGTGCCCCTCTTCTGCGAGGTGGACGGCAACTTCCCCAATCACCACCCGGACCCCTCCAAGCCGGAGAATCTGGCCGACGTCATCCGCGCCCTGAAGGAGACCGACGCCGAGATCGGCATCGCCTTCGACGGCGACGGCGACCGTCTGGGGGTGGTGACCAAGGACGGCGAAGTGATCTTCCCCGACCGCCAGCTGATGCTCTTCGCCGCCGACGTGCTGTCCCGCGTCCCCGGCGGCGAGATTGTTTACGACGTCAAATGCACCCGCCTGCTGGCCCCCTGGATCCGCGAACACGGCGGCAAGCCGGTGATGTGGCAGACCGGCCACGCCCTGATCAAGAAAAAGCTGAAGGAATCCGGCGCCCCCCTGGCCGGCGAAATGAGCGGCCACGTCTTCTTCAAGGAACGCTGGTTCGGCTTCGACGACGGCCTCTACACCGGCGCCCGCCTGCTGGAAATCCTGGCCCGGGCCGCCGACGCCAACCCGGTGCTGAAGAGCCTGCCCAACGCCACTTCCACCCCGGAGCTGAACATCAAGATGGCCGAAGGCGAACCCTTCGCCCTGCTGGACAAGCTCAAGGCCGGCGCCAAGTTCGAGGCCGCCCGGGAGATCATCACCATCGACGGTCTGCGTGTGGAGTACGCCGACGGCTTCGGCCTGGCCCGCCCCTCCAACACCACGCCGGTGGTGGTGCTGCGCTTCGAGGCCGACAACGCCGAGGCCCTGGCCCGCATCCAGGCCGACTTCCGCCGCGAACTGGCCGCCGCCTGGCCCGGCCTGGCCCTGCCCTTCTGACCCGACCGCCATGATGCTGCCCCTGGACGCCGACATCTTCCTGGCCCGCCAGCCCATCCTGGACCGGGAGCAGAAGCTCGTCGCCTACGAACTGCTGTTCCGCAGCAGCGGCGTGGACCGGGCCGCCGTGGCCGACGGCCGCCTGGCCACGGCCCGGGTGGTGGCCAATGCCTTCGGCGAAATGTCCCTGGGGGACGTGCTGGGGCCCTACAAGGCCTACATCAACGCCACCCCGGACTTTGTCCTCGGCCCCGAGGTGGAAATCCTGCCCGGCGCCAGCGTGGTCCTGGAACTGCCCGCCGACACGCCGGCGGACGAGGCCCTGCTGGCCCGCTGCCGCGAGCTGAAGCAGCAGGGCTTCACCTTCGCCCTGGGCGGCGTCGCCGAGTTCGCGGAAATCAACCTGCCCCTGCTGCCGGAAGCGGAAATCCTCAAGGTGGACCACCTGCTGCTGGACAACCACCAGCTGTTCCTCCTGGCCTGCAAGCTGCGCCCCCTGCAGAAGAAGCTGCTGGCGGAAAAGATCGAAAACCAGAGCCAGATGGAGCATTGCTTCGACCTGGGCTTCGAATATTTCCAGGGCTACTACTTCGCCCGCCCCACCCTCATCTCCGGCAAGAAGCTGACCCATTCGGCCATGACGGTGATGCGCCTGCTCGACCTGATCCTCAAGGACGCGGACACCGCCGCCCTGGAGCGTTCCTTCAAGGGCGAGCCGGGCCTCACCCTGAACCTGCTGCGCCTCACCAACTCCTGCGCCAGCGGCCTGGCGGTGCGCATCGCCTCGGTGCGCCACGCCATCACCATCCTCGGCCGCAACCAGCTGCAACGCTGGCTGCAACTGCTGCTCTACGCCGATCCGGAAGGCGGCGAGGTGGGCCCCCTGCTGCAGCTGGCCGCCACCCGGGGCCGCTTCCTGGAACTGGTGACCCAGAAGTTCCTGCCCCGGCAGAAAGACCTGCCGGACCGGGCCTTCATGGTCGGCATCCTCTCCCTGCTGCCCGCCGTCATCGGCCAGCCCATCGCCGACATCATCACGCCCCTGCCCCTGCCGCCGGACGTGAAGCAGGCCCTGATCGAATACAAGGGCGACCTGGGCCGCCTGCTGGCCCTGGCCGAGCAGCTGGAGAAGGCCGACGGCGATGCCACCTTCAACGGCCTCATCGCCGAGATGCCCGGCCTGCGGGGCGCCCTCCTCACCGAATGCCTGGCCCAGGCCATGGCCTGGGCCAACATGCTGGCCCGCGACAGCTGACCGCCATGGCCCCCGACACCACCCACACCACGCCCATCTACCTGGGCCGCCAGCCGATCCTGGATGCCCGGCAGAGCCTCTACGGCTACGAGCTGCTGTTCCGCTCCGGGCCGGCGCCCAACCGGGCCATCGTTGCCAACCACATGGTGGCCACCGCCACGGTCATCACCCACGCCTTCACCGAACTGGGCCTGGCCGACGCATTGGGGGAACAGAAAGCCTTCATCAATGTGGACGGCGACTTCCTCCTCAGCGAGGCGGTGGAGCTGCTGCCGAAGGACAAGGTGGTGCTGGAAATTCTGGAGACGGTGGAGGTGACGCCGGAACTCCTCAAGCGCTGCCGGGAGCTGAAGGCCAAGGGCTTCACCCTGGCCCTGGACGACATCGTCGCCGTCACCCCGGCCATGGAGCCCCTGCTGGACCTGATGGACATCGCCAAGGTGTGCATCTCCGCCGTGTCCGAGGAGGCCCTGCCCGGCCTGGTGCAGGCCCTGGCCCGGCGTCCCCTGGAACTGCTGGCGGAGCAGGTGGAAAGCCGGGAACAGATGGAACACTGCCGCAACCTCGGCTTCCATCTCTTCCAGGGCTACTACTTCGCCCACCCCACCATCCTCTCCGGGCGCAAGCTGGGCCAGTCCCGCCTCTCCCTGCTGAAGCTGCTGTCCCAGGTCCTGGACGATTCGGACACGCCCCAGCTGGAGCAGACCTTCAAGCACGAGCCCGGGCTCTCCATCAACCTGCTGCGCATGGCCAATTCCGCGGCCGTCGGCGCCCGCACCCGCATCACCTCCCTGCGCCACGCCATCACCCTGCTGGGCCGGCGCCAGCTGCAGCGCTGGCTGCAACTGCTGCTTTATACCGACCCGGCCGGCAACACCGGCTTCCCGCCCCTGCTGCAACTGGCGGCGACCCGGGCCCGGCTGCTGGAACTGCTGGCGGAAAGCCACATGGCGGCAGACCGGGATTTCGCCGACCGGGCCTTCATGACCGGCATCCTTTCCCTCACCCCGGCCCTCTTCGCCACGCCCATAGACGAAATCCTCAGCCAGATTTCCACCCTGGCCACGGACGTGAAGCAGGCCCTGCTTCGCCACCAGGGCTCCCTGGGGCTGCTGCTGCGCCTCATCGAGGCCCTGGAAAGCGAGGACCTGAGCCAGGTTCCGGCCCTGGTGGCGCAGCTGCCGGGGCTCTCGCCGGAGCGGGTCAACCTGGCCCAGGCCCAGGCGCTGGCCTGGACCCGGGCCATCGGCCAGGAACAGCAAAACTGATTTGCGCCGGCCTGCCGGGCCAATGCCGCCTCCCTGCTGGGCTGGCGGCAAAATAAAGAAAGCTGATGGTGCACTGCAAATTGCACCCCTTGCCGGCTTCATATAAAACGTTGGAAAACCAGGCTCAAAGGTCGCCTCGCGGCGGCCTCCGTCCATCCGGAATCCCCGCTGCACACTGACCATCCGCCGCCCCCGGCGGACGAGGAGGAGGCAAGCAATGTTCCAGATTCGCCAAGCTGCCGGCGCCGATCACGACGCCATCCATGCCCTGCTGTCCCTGGCCCACCCGGACGAACCCAGCCACTGCCGCCAGGTGGAAGACGTGGTGTACGTCGCCGACTCGGACGTGGGCCTGGTCGGCGCCGGAGGCCTCGCCCCCTGCGGCGACGTGGCCCTGCTCCATTCCCTCATCGTCCGTCCCGGCTTTCGCAAGCAGCGCATCGCCCGCCAGCTCTACCAGCACGTCCTGGACCACGCCTACGGCATGGGCATCCGGGAGCTGTACACCCTGACCGCCTCCAGCCGCACCTATTTCGAGACCCTGGGCTTCACCCCGGCCCACCGCGACACGGCCCCCGAGTCCCTGCGCCAGGCCCTGCTGCGGGACGATCCGGACCCGGACCAGACCGCCCTCATGCGCCGCTCCCTGGCCCACGCCCGCAGCGTGCCCAGCACCCCCCACAGCTACCACGGCGTGGATCCCACCAGCCAGGCCGGCGACTTCTTCGATTCGGGTTTCTACTGCGCCGAAAGCGTGCTGCTGGCCCTGGCCCGGCACATGGGCCTGGACTCCCCCCTCATTCCCGGCATTGCCACCGGCTTCTGCAGCGGCCTCTCCCGCACCTGGGGCACCTGCGGCGCCTACTCGGGCGGCGTGCTGGCCCTCAATCTGGCCCTGGGCCGCAGCGACCCGCGGGAACCGGTGACCGCCAACTACGACGCCATCCAGCGCTTCACCGACGAATTCCGCGCCACCTGCGGCGGCGGCCATTGCAGCGAACTCCTCGGCTGCGACCTGCAGACCCAGGAAGGACGCCAGGTGTACCGGGAAAACCACCTGCACGCCCAGTGCCGGGAATACGTGGTCATCGCCACCCGTCTGGCCCGGGAAATCCTGGACCAGCAGAACGGCGACGAACGCCTGCCCAATCTCTGAGACGGGGGCTTGCTCCCCGGGCCGTGCGCCCCAAGCGGCGACGCAGGAATCCCTTCAGCCGGCGCTGCGCCGGCGCAGCCAGTCAGTCGGCCACCGCCAGACCGGTGCCGTAATCCCAGGGTTTCAGCTTTTCCGGCGCGATCAGGCGGACTTCCGCCAGTTCCTCGTTGAGGCAGATTTCCCCTTGGGCCGGCACGTGGAAGGCCATGATCACCTCGTTCTTGCGGGCAAAGGGATAAGTGCCGATAAGCTGGGCACCCACCGCCACCAGCCCCAGCTCCTCCCCCACCTCCCGGCAGGCGGCCTCGGCCGGCGCCTCGTCCCGCTCCAGGAAGCCCGTCACCAGGCCGAACTGGCCTTCGGCCCAGGCCGCGTTGCGGGCCAGGATGACGCTGCCCTGCCACTCCACCAGGGCCGCCACCACCGGTACCGGATTGCCCCAGAAGACGTGGCCGCAGCTCGCGTCGTCGCAGACCTGGCGCGGCGCGCCGCCGATCTCGCGCCAGCTCAGGGTGCCGGCGCAGCAGGGACAGAAACGGTAGGGGGAAGACAGCTCCGACATCAGCGGGCCTTGGGGTTGAGGGAGCCCCGGTTGTAGTCCTTGTCGCCGGGCATCAGCATCTTGCTGCCCGGCACCCAGCCACCCTGGGCCTCAATGGGGCGAACCTGGTTTTCCGGGTACTGCTCGGCCCGCTTCCTGGCCTCGGCGGCCTTGGCCCCGTCCACGAATTCCCACTTGCCCGTGGGGTAGAGACGCACCTTGTCGCCGGCGGCGGTGGTGGCCTCCACCGGCGTGCGGTCCAGGTTGTCGGCGGCCAGGGCCGGGGCCAGGGAAGACAGGGCCAGGAGGGAAGAGAGCAGCAGGATGCGCATGATGTCGGCAAGCGGAAAAGGGAAAACCGCAGGATAGCACTGCTGGCGCCGCCGGCCCACGGCCGGGACCGGTGGCCGGCCTGCCGCAGGGGTACCCCGGAAGGCAGGAACGGTGCGCCTCTCCGGCCAGGCCGGCCCGGGAAGCTTGTGTAGCTTTTGCTACAGAGGTGCCGCCGGCAACGGCCTAAGCTCCGCCCCACTACATCCCGTAGTCACCGCCAAGGAGCCGACCATGCAAGCCCTGCGTTTTTTCATCGACACCCACGACCAGCAGCACGGCACTTTCCCCGCCGGCCTCAGCGCCGCCGACTTCGAGGGCTTCTACGCCCAGTACGAAGCCGCCTGCTACGCCGAAGGCGTCATCCCCCTGCGCACCCACCTCAGCTACGCCGACGGCCGCGCCTTCTGCCTCAACATGGCGCCCGACGCGGAAGCGGTGCGGCGGGCCCACGAACGGGTGGGCCTGCCCTTCGACAGCATCTGCGAAGTGTCCACCGCCACCCCGACCGACACCTTCTTCCGCCGCCCCGCCCGGGCCTGACCCCAGGGCGCCCCCGGGGCCAGGGGGCGCCCGCCACCCAAGGGAGAACATCATGGACAGCGATCTGTTTGACTTACTGGCGATCGGTCTGGTGACCGTCATCGGCCTCTTCACCCTGCTGGCCCTGATGGTGCGGCAGGACCTGGGCCCCCGCGCCGGCCTCACCCGGGAGGGGCGCTGGCTGCTCACCGGCGCCCTGGGCACCGGGCTGCTGGCCTTCAGCCTGAAAATGGCGGTGGCGGCGGTGCTGGTCCAGGCCCCCGGCGGCACGGTGGCTCCCCTCATCGCCGCCGCCTACCGCCCGCCCCCGGCGGAAGAGGAGGCAGCCGTCCTGCCGGTCGCCCTGCCGGCGGTGCCCCAGGCGGCCCCGGCCTACGTCTGGGAAGCCCTGCCGCTGCAGGCGCCGGAGCCGGCCGACAACCCGGGCAACGCCGCCAAGATCGCCCTGGGCGAACGCCTCTTCCACGAAACCCGCCTCTCGGGCCGGGGCACCCAGTCCTGCAGTTCCTGCCACGACCTCTACGCCAAGGCCGGCGGCGACCGGCGCCCCACCGCCCTGGGGGAAGCGGGGCAGAGCGGCCCGCGCAACACGCCGACGGTATGGAACGCGGCCTTCCAGTCGGTGCTGTTCTGGGACGGCCGCGCCCCTTCCCTGGAGGAGCAGGCCAAGGGCCCCATCCTCAACCCCGTGGAAATGAACCTGGACAGCCCCGGCGAGGCGGAACGGCGCCTCGCGGCCGACCCCGGCTACCGCCGGGATTTCGCCCGGGCCTTTGGCGACGGCGAGGTCACCTTCAACCGCATTGCCCAGGCCCTGGCCGCCTTCGAGCGCACCCTGATCACCCCGGACAGCGCCTATGACCGCTTCGTCCGCGGCGACGCCACCGCCCTCAGCCAGGCCCAGCTGCGGGGCATGGCCCTGTTCGAGTCCGTCGGCTGCGTCCTCTGCCACAAGGGGCCGGCCTTCAGCGACGCCAGCCTGCTCGGCGGCCAGGCCCCGCGCCGCCATTTCCCGGCCAACCCCACGGCCTACGAGGACCAGTACCCCCTGCTGCTGGAAGACGGCCGCCGGGGCGTCTGGCGCGTGCCCTCCCTGCGCAACGTGGCCCTCACCGGCCCCTGGCTGCACAACGGCTCGGTGGACCGGCTGGAGGAAGTGGTGCGCATCATGGCCAGCGCCCAGCTGGGGCGTTCCGGCCGCCTGACAGCCTGGCGCGGCCAGGACCGGGCCCTGCACCGCATCGAGCGCTCGCCCCTGAGCCCGCGGGAGGTAGCGGACATCGTCGCCTTCCTCAACGCCCTCAGCAGCGACAGCCTGCTGGCCCGGCAGCGGGCCGCCGCCGGCAAGCATGCCGACGCCATGCCGGCGGGCTAGAATGGCCCCATGCCGCCCCCCGGGAGACCGCCCCGTGCAGGACTTCGACACCCTTCCCCTCTTTCGCCAGCTCAGCCCGGACAGCCTGCAACTGCTGCGCCAGGGCGTGGTCACCGCCGAGTGCCAGCCGGGCTCGCCGGTCCTCTACAAGGGCCAGGCCATCTCCGGCGCCTATTTCGTCCTACGGGGGCGGCTGCGGGTCTATTCCCTGGCCCCCAACGGCAACGAGGCCACCCTCTATTGCATCGACCCGGGAGAGACCTGCGTCTTCGCCCTCAACAGCCTCTTCAACGACCTGCGCTACCCGGCCTGGGTCCAGGCCGAACAGCCCACCACCGTGGCCCTGGTGCCCGGCCCCCTGTACCGCACCCTGTTCGCCCGGGAAGACGCCATCCGGGACCTGACGGTGCACACCCTGGCCACCCTGGTGTTCCGCCTGATGCAGGAACTGGAGCAGGTGCATGCCTACAAGCTCAACCAGCGCCTGGCCAATCTCCTGTTGCTGCAGGCCTCGGCCGCCGGAGAGCTGCGCCAGACCCAGCAGCAGCTGGCCGACCACCTGGGCACCACCCGGGAGGTGGTGGCCCGCCTGCTGGGGGAACTGGCGGCCGACGGCCTGGTGGCGACCGGCCGGGGCCTGATCCGCATCCGCGACGCCCAGCGCCTGGCCGCCCTCATCGCCAGCCCCTGAGCCAAGACGCGCAACGGCCATAAAAAAAGCCCTCCCGCAGGGGGAGGGCTTTTTGCCGAGGGAAAGCGGCAGCTTAGAGCTTGCCTGCCACCCAGGCAGCCACGGAATCCAGGGCTGCCGGCAGATTTTCCGGCTGGGTGCCGCCGGCCTGGGCCATGTCGGGACGGCCGCCGCCCTTGCCGCCCACCTGCTGGGCCACCTGATTGACCAGCTCGCCGGCCTTGACCTTGGCGGTGAGGTCGGCGGTGACGCCGGCGATCAGGGTGACCTTGCCTTCGGCGCTGGAGGCCAGGACGATGGCGGCGGACTTGAGCTTGTCCTTCAGCTTGTCCATGGTCTCCCGCAGGGCGGTGACGTCGGCCCCTTCCAGGGTGGCGGCGAGGACCTTGGCGCCCTTCACTTCCACGGCCTGGTTCACCAGGTCGTCGCCCTGGCTGGAAGCCAGCTTGGACTTCAGCTTGGCCAGTTCCTTTTCCAGGGCCTTCACGGCCTCCTGGGTCTGGGCGATCTTGGCGGGCAGTTCGGCCACCGGGGCCTTGAAGGCGGCGGCGGCCTGGGCCAGCACGGCCTGCTGCTGCTGCACCAGGGCCAGGGCGTTGTCGCCGGTGACGGCCTCGACGCGGCGCACGCCGGCAGCGACGCCGGATTCGGCGACGATTTTGAAGAGGCCGATGTCGCCGGTGCGGGTCACGTGGGTGCCGCCGCACAGTTCCTTGGAGGAGCCGATGGAAAGCACCCGCACCTCGTCGCCGTACTTCTCGCCGAAGAGCATCATGGCGCCGCTCTTCTGGGCGTCGTCGATGCCCATGACCTGGGCTTCGGTGGCTGCGTTGGCCAGCACTTCCGCATTGACGATGGCTTCCACCTTGCGGATTTCCTCGTCGCTCATGGGCGCGTTGTGGGCGAAGTCGAAGCGGGTCTTGTCCGGGTCCACCTGGGAGCCCTTCTGCTGCACATGGCCGCCCAGCACTTCGCGCAGGGCCTTGTGCATCAGGTGGGTGGCGGAGTGGTTGCGCACGGTGCGGCTACGGGCCTGGATGTCCACCTTGGCGGTGACGTTGTTGCCCACCGTCAGGGTGCCGGTCTTGACCACGCCGTGGTGGCCGAAGACGGTGGCCTGGATCTTCTGGGTGTCTTCCACCGCGAAGATGCCGTGCACGCTCTGCAGCGCGCCCCGGTCGCCCACCTGGCCGCCGGATTCGGCGTAGAAGGGGGTGTTGTCTAGCACCACCACGCCCATGTCGCCTTCGTGCAGTTCATTGACCGCGACGCCGTCCTTGTACAGGGCCAGCACGTTGCCCTTGAACTCCAGGGTGTCGTAGCCGTGGAAGGTGGTGGCGGGGCCGTCGTATTCCAGGTTGGCGGCCATCTTGAACTTGCCGGCGGCGCGGGCCTGTTCCTTCTGGCGGGCCATGGCGGCGTCGAAAGCCGGAGCATCCACGGTGAAGTTGCGCTCGCGGCAGATGTCGGCGGTGAGGTCCAGGGGGAAGCCGTAGGTGTCGTGCAGCTTGAAGGCGGTCTCGCCGTTGAAGACGGTGGTACCGGCTTCCACCATACCAGCCAGTTCGGCTTCGAGGATGGCCATGCCGTGTTCGATGGTGGCGAAGAAGCGTTCCTCTTCCTGCTTCAGCACGTCCATGACGCGCTTCTCGCCGGAGGCCAGCTCGGGATAGGCGGCGCCCATCTCGGCCACCAGGTCCGGCACCATCTTGTGGAAGAAGGCGGCGCGGGCGCCCAGCTTGTAGCCGTGGCGGATGGCGCGGCGGATAATGCGGCGCAGGACGTAGCCCCGGCCTTCATTGCCCGGGATGACGCCGTCGGCGATGAGGAAGGAACAGGCGCGGATATGGTCGGCCAGCACCTTGAGGGACGGGCTGTCCATGTCGGCGCCGGAGGTTTCCCGGGCGGCGGCGGCGATCAGGCGCTGGAACAGGTCGATCTCGTAGTTGGCGTGCACGCCCTGCAGCACGGCGGCGATGCGCTCCAGGCCCATGCCGGTGTCCACGCTGGGCTTGGGCAGCGGGTGCATGACCCCGGCTTCGTCCCGGTTGAACTGCATGAACACGTTGTTCCAGATTTCGATGAAGCGGTCGCCGTCTTCCTCGGGGGATCCGGGAGGGCCGCCCCAGATGTGCTCGCCGTGGTCGTAGAAAATCTCGGTGCAGGGGCCGCAGGGACCGGTGTCGCCCATCATCCAGAAGTTGTCGGAAGCGTAGCGGGAACCCTTGTTGTCGCCGATGCGGATGACCCGTTCCACGGGCACGCCGATTTCCTTGGTCCAGATGTCGTAGGCCTCGTCGTCTTCCGCATAGACGGTGACGGTGAGCTTGTCCTTGGGCAGCTTGAAGACGACGGTGAGCAGCTCCCAGGCGTAGCTGATGGCGTCGCGCTTGAAGTAGTCGCCGAAGCTGAAGTTGCCCAGCATCTCGAAGAAGGTGTGGTGGCGGGCGGTATAGCCCACGTTCTCCAGGTCGTTGTGCTTGCCGCCGGCGCGCACGCACTTCTGGGAAGTGGTGGCCCGGGTGTAGGGACGC
This sequence comes from Azospira sp. I09, assembly GCF_009177135.1. NCBI lineage: Bacteria > Pseudomonadati > Pseudomonadota > Betaproteobacteria > Rhodocyclales > Rhodocyclaceae > Azospira > Azospira sp. I09. The sequence continues at coordinate 1,564,276 of NZ_AP021844.1, forward strand.
TTGTCGAAACCGAGGAAGACGTCCTTGAACTGGTTCATGCCGGCGTTGGTGAACAGCAGGGTGGGGTCTTCGTGGGGCACCAGGGAGCTGGAAGAGACAATCTGGTGGCCCTTGGAGGCGAAGAAGTCGAGAAACTTCTGGCGGATTTCGGCGCTTTTCATCGTCGTTGCATCCTTGGCCCCGGCCAATGGCGGGGGCGGCTGAATTGGAAAAACGCGCATTTTATCATTGAACCGGGCCGGGACCGGCTTGCCGCAGTACCCGCGATCGGCAGGAGCATGGCGGCCATGGAGAAAGCGCCGAGGCCCGCGCCAGGCGGGCCCCGGGCCGGCCAGGATGCCCGCGGGACGGGGCTCCTGGCCGGGTGGTCGCAAATTCCGGCGGCGACGGCGGGGCCGCGGCCGGCGGCGGCTTACTGACGCGCGGCGCGGCGGGCAGCCCGGCGCTCGGCCCGGTCGCTGCGGCCGTCGTGGTTGAAATCATGCTGGCCGTCCCGCTTTTCCCGGGCGATGCGGCGGCTCTGCACGTCCTGGGCGTGGTCCAGGCGGGCCCGCTCCCGGGCCGTCACCTTGCCATCGGCCTGGGTCCGGGTTTCCACGTTTTCCACGTGGGTCTGGCCCTTCTCCAGCCGGGCCGCTTCCTTGCCGGTGAGGGTGCCGCTCTGGGCGCCCTGGTCGATGCGCTGCTCCTGGTTGGCCTGGCGCTGGTCCACCTTGGGCGTGACGGTCTGGGCCAGCAGGGGGCCGGACAGGGCGAGGAAGAAGGCGGCGGCGGCAACGGGCTTGAAGGTCTTCATGGCAGGTCTCCTGATTTGAATGTCATGGGCGATTCCCATGGCCACTTTAACGTCATGGCCCGGCGGCCGACGACAAGCAGGAAGTAAGCGTGTGTAAGCGGATGTATCCGAGATGCCAGGTCAGGCCGGGCCGGCCAGATCCAGGCGATCGGTGAACACCCCGGCGACGCCCCACTGCAGCAGGGCGGAAATACGGGCGGCGTCATTGACCGTGTAGCAGGCCAGGGCCCCGCCCCGGGCGGCCAGCCCGGCAGCCAGCTGCCGCACCGTATGCTCGTCCAGCCCGGCGGCGGCGCAGTGCAGGGCCACCGCCCCCAGGCGCGCCAGACGGGCTTCCCAGTCCGCCGGCACGGCCGTCACCAGGAGGGCCCGGGCCAGGCCGGGGGCCGTCTGCCGCGCGGCAGCCAGGGCCTCTTCGGCAAAGGAGGAGAGCACCAGGGCGGACGCCGGCAGGCCGGCGGCCACCGCCCGGGCCGCCACCTCGGCCACGGCGGCGCCGGTTTCAGCCTCCCGCCCGCGACTCGGCTTGATTTCCAGATTGACCCACAGGCCCAGGCTGCGGCACAGGTCCAGGGCCGCTGCCAGGGTCGGCAGGGGTTCGCCACGGAAGGCGGGGGAATGCCAGCTGCCCGCATCCAGGCCGGCCAGGAGCGCGTCGCTGCTGGCCGCCACGGCGCCGCAGCCGTTGCTGGTGCGCTCCAGGGTTTCGTCGTGGATCAGGAAAGGGGTGCCGTCGGCACTGAGCATGGCGTCGAATTCCACCCCGGCGAAACCGGCACGGTGGCCGGCGCGGATGGCGGCCAGGGTGTTTTCCGGCGCGCTGCTGCCGCCGCCCCGGTGGGCGATGAGCCGGGGATAGGCGGGGGCGGATGCAAAAACGCCGGCCCCAGGGACCGGCGTTTCTTGTGGCGGCACTTGCTGGCCCACGACGCGGATCAGCGCACCTTGGAGGCCGCAGGCGCTTCGGCCAGGCGGGCGGCGGCGCCGGAGCGCAGGACCGCGTTGGCGCGGCTGACGGCGTTGTCCAGGGCCAGCTTGGCCGGCTTCTTGTTGGACCACACCTGCTCCAGCTCCTCGTCGATGATCAGGCGCACCGGGTTGATGGCGGAGACCACCGGGGTCAGGGCGGCAGCCTTGCTCACCGAGGTGCGGGGCACCACCGGGCCGAGCTGGGCCTGGGCCACGTCGATGTTGCGCATGTCGTCCTTGAGCAGCTTGCCCTTGGCCGCGGCCTGGGCGGCGGCGGTGAGGGGCAGGTAGCCGCCGGAGCGGGCGATTTCCACCTGCATGTCGGGAGCCATGAGGAAGCCGACGAACTTGGCCACGCCCTTGTACTCGGCGGCCTTGTGGCCGGGGCCGACCCACAGGGAGGCGCCGTCGGCCAGGGCCTGGCGGGGAGCGCCGTAGGCGTCGTCGTAATAGGGCAGGGGCGCCACGCCCACGTCCAGGTCCTTGTTCTCGCGGAAGGTGACGAAGCGGTCGGAGGCGGTGGTGATCATGCCGCACTCGCCGCTGGCGAAGTGGGCGTCGGCCTCATTCTGGCCACCGAAGGTATGGAAGTAGCGGGCCTTGTACCAGGAGTTGAGCAGGGCCACGTGCTTCACCTGCATCATGCCGTTGAAGGCCATCTCGCCCTTCTCGCCCACGGTTTCCACGTTGTTGCGGGCGGCCAGGTTGTCGATGTGCACCCAGGCCGGGCGGGAGGTGGTGTAGGGGCACTTGATGCCGGCGTCGAACAGCTTGCCGGCCACGGCCTGCAGTTCCCACCAGGTCTTGGGCGGGGCCTCGGGATCCAGGCCGGCGCGGCGGAAGGCGCTCTTGCTGTAGAACAGCACGGGGGTCGAGTAGGCCATGGGCAGGCCCAGCAGACGGCCCTTGCCGTCGGTGACGCCGCTGCGCAGTTCGGGCGCCAGGCGGGCGGTGTCGATCTTTTCCTTGCTCTCGCTGATGACCTGGTGCAGGGCCCGGTAGGGTTCCTTGCCGCTGACGAAGTGGCTCAGCTCGTCGCGCAGGGCCAGGTTCATATGGTAGTTGCCGGCGCCGCCCTGGCGGTGCACCAGCACCACCTTGTAGGCCTTCTGCTGGCCGTTGAAGCGGTCCACCACTTCCTGCAGGCGGGAGGTGCGGGATTCTTCCAGCTGGTGGGACAGGGTCAGTTCCACCGGCTCCTGGGGAGCGGCAGCCTTGGCCGGGGCGGCAGGGGCCTTGGCCGGCTTGGCGGCCTGGGCGGGGCCGGCCAGGGCGAAGGCGGCGGCCAGGGAAAGGGCAAGCAAAGAAGTGCGTCGGGCGGAAATCAACATCGCCAATCCTCAAGCAGTGCTAAAACGACAATTATAGCGCCGGAAAGATGACCGCCGGAGGACAACGCCAGACCCGGCCCCGGGGGCCGCCGGCCTGCTTGTCAGCCCCCGGCCCAGCCACCATAATGACTCGTGCATGGGCATCCATGCCCGGCGCCACCGAGAGCGAGAGCCATGAACAAATATCAGAGACTGGTGTGCATCGTCGCCCTGCTGGACCTGCTGCTGATGGTGCTGTTCCCCCCCTTCAACAACATCCCCCTGGCCCGGGGCGCCCTCAATTCCTTCGACGGCTTCTACCCCCTGCTGACCCAGCTGGGGCACAAGCCCATCCACCAGGAGCTGCTGACCCTGCAGCTCATGTTCGTCGCCGCCAACGCCCTCAGCGCCTGGCTGCTGCTGCAACAGCGGGAGGCCCACGAGATTCCCCGCTTCCGCTACAGCCGGGCCATCGGCCTGTTCACCCTGGTGAACCTGGCGCTGATCTGCCTTTTCCCGCCCTTCGAGCCCTATCCCTCCCTGCTGCGCCAGGCGGCGACCTCGGGCTTCGACAGCTTCTACTTCATCCTCGGCGACCGTTCCCAGCGCCCCATCTTCACCCCCCTGCTCTATCTGGAGGTGGTGCTGGTGGTGATCAACGCCCTGGCCCTGTGGCTGCTCTTCAACGTCGTGCAGCGCAACGAGGACGCCACCCGGCGCAAGATCATCGAACTGGCCGAATCCCTGGACGACGAGGCCCTGCAGGCCCTGGGCGAGGAGATGCGGCAGAAGGTGCTGGCCCACAAGGCCCGCCCGACCCTGGGCCGGGGCGACGACCGGCGCCAGGCGGAACAGACCCACGCAGGACCCGAACGCCGCCAGGGCGACCGGCGCCAGGAGGCCGAGTGAGCCCGGCGGCCGCCTGCGGCGCCGGGGAATGCGGTTAAAATCCCCGCTCCATCAAGGAGGAATGAAGGAAGAGGAGCCCATGAGCCGCTTCAACTGGGAAGACCCCCTGCTGCTGGACGACCAGCTCAGCGCCGAAGAGCGCCAGATCCGGGACACCGCCCGCCAATACAGCCAGGACCGGCTGCTGCCCCGCATCGTCCAGGCCTTCCGCCACGAACAGACCGATCCGGCCATCTTCCGCGAACTGGGGGAACTGGGCCTGCTCGGCGCCACCCTCGACGGCTACGGCTGCGCCGGCGCCAGCTACGTTTCCTACGGCCTGCTGGCCCGGGAGATCGAGCGGGTGGATTCGGGCTACCGCTCCATGGTCTCGGTGCAGTCCTCCCTGGCCATGTACCCCATCCACGCCTTCGGCAGCGAGGCCCTGAAGGAGCGGCTATTGCCGAAGATGGCGACCGGCGAGCTGATCGGCTGCTTCGGCCTCACCGAGCCCAACCACGGCTCCGACCCCGGCTCCATGGAAAGCCGCGCCAAGGCCGTGCCCGGCGGCTGGGAGCTGACGGGGGCCAAGATGTGGATCACCAATTCCCCCATCGCCGACGTCTTCGTGGTGTGGGCCAAGGACGGCCAGGGTGAGGACGGCGGCGAAATCCGCGGCTTCGTCCTGGAGAAGGGCATGAAGGGCCTGTCCGCCCCGGTCATCCAGGGCAAGATGGGCCTGCGTGCCTCGGTCACCGGCGAGATCGTCATGGACAAGGTGTTCGTGCCGGAAGAGAACCTGCTGCCCAAGGTGAAGGGCCTCAAGGGCCCCTTCGCCTGCCTCAACCAGGCCCGCTACGGCATCGCCTGGGGCGCCCTCGGCGCCGCCGAAGCCTGCTGGCACGCGGCCCGCCAATACACCCTGGACCGGCCCCAGTTCGGCCGTCCCCTGGCCGCCAACCAGTTGGTGCAGAAAAAGCTGGCGGACATGCAGACCGAGATCGCCCTGGGCCTGCAGGGCTGCCTGCGCCTGGGCCGCCTGAAGGACGCGGGCCAGGATGCGCCGGAAATGACCTCCCTCTTGAAGCGCAACTCCTGCGGCAAGGCCCTGGAGATCGCCCGGACGGCCAGGGACATGCACGGCGGCAACGGTATCAGCGACGAATTCCACGTGGTGCGCCACATGCTGAACCTGGAAGTGGTGAATACCTACGAAGGCACCCACGACATCCACGCCCTCATTCTGGGCCGGGCCCAGACCGGCATCGCCGCCTTCGCCAACTGACAGAAGCGCCAGCTGAGATAGAATCCAGGGACCAAATCAAAGGCCGACCATGAAAAGAAGCGCCATCGCCATCACCATTCTTGCCGCCCCCCTGCTGCTGGGCGGCTGCGACCAGGTCCAGAGCAAGCTGGGCATCGAGGACCAGGCGGCCAAGGCCGCCAAGCTTGAGGCCGAAGGCAAGGCCGTGGGCGGCGCCTGCCGCCAGTCCGGCCGCGCCATCGAGGACTGCTACAGCGTCTATTACTGGCTGCCCAAGGACGCGGTGTACGGCGGCTGGCGCGAGATGGACGTGTACATGCGGGAAAACCAGATCCAGACCATCGCCCCCACCCTGCCCCCGGCGCCGCCGCCGGAAGACCCGAAAAAGAAGAAGACCAAGAAGAAGGCCGACGCCGAAGCCGCCCCGGCGGAAGGCGGCGAGGGAAGCAAGGACGGCGGCAAGGAAGGGGCCAAGGAAGCAGCGAAGGAAGAGGCTCCCGCCAAGCACTGAGGACCGCCCGGCCCGCCACCAGCCACCCGCCCGTTGCGGCCCCCGCCGCAACGGGTTTTTTACGCCATGATGGGGCCAGCCCCCAGACACCCAGACACCCTAAGGCCGCCATGCCCACCATCCTCACCCATCCGGCCGTTCCCCTGGCCCTCGCCTGGGGCCTGAGCCGCCGGCACATCTCCCCCCGGCTGGCGGCAGCCGGGGCCCTGGTGGCCATCCTGCCGGACCTGGACGTGCTCGCCTTCCGCCTCGGCATTCCCTATGCCGCGCAATTCGGCCACCGGGGCTTCAGCCACTCCCTGCTCTTCGCCCTCCTCGCCGCCCTGCTGGGCACCCTCCTGGCCCGCTGGCTGCACGCCCGTGCCGCCGTGGCCTTTCCTTTCCTCGCCCTCAGCGGCGCCTCCCACGGCCTGCTGGACACCCTCACCAACGGCGGGCTGGGCATCGCCCTGCTGTGGCCCCTGGCAGAAACCCGTTTCTTCGCCCCCTTCCGCCCCATCGAGGTGGCGCCCCTGGCACTTTCCCGCTTTTTCTCGGAACGGGGCCTGGCCGTGCTCGGCTCGGAACTGCTGTGGGTCTGGCTGCCCCTCCTGAGCCTGGCGGCCCTGGCCGCCTTCCTGCGCCGGCGGGCAACCCGGCCGGCCCCCTGAAGGGGCAGCCGGCCTGCCTAGAGGGCCGGATTGGGAAAGCGCTGGTGCACCCGGTCAATGTCCGCCTGGATGGCCTGCCAGGCTTCGCCCCGGGGACGCTGGGTCCAGGCCTCCAGGTTTTCCTCCAGCTGGGCCAGGGAGGTGGCGCCGATGATGGTGCTGGTGACGCCGGGCCGGTTGTAGCAGAAGGCCAGGGCCAGCCCGGTCATGGAAAGGCCGTGGCGGGCGGCCAGCTCCCGGTAGGCGGCCAGGGCCGGCGGCACATTGACCTTCTCGTAACGCTGGCCGAAACCGGGGAAGGCGGTGATGCGCCCGGCCGCCTGGGCATCGGCCAGGTACTTGCCGGAGAGATGGCCGAAGGCCAGGGGCGAATAGGCCAGCAGGGACACCCGCTCCCGGAAGCAGACTTCGGACAGGCCGCCGGTGTCGTAGAGGCGGTTAATCAGGTTGTAGGCGTTCTGGGTGGAGGCGATGGCCGGCAGGCCGTGCTCCCGGGCCAGGCGCAGGAATTCCATGACGCCCCAGGGATGCTCGTTGGAGACGCCCACCTGGCGGATCTTGCCTTCCTGCACCAGCACCGCCAGGGCCTCCAGGGTTTCCCGCAGGGGCGTGGACTCCCGTTCCTGTTCCGGCTCGAACTGCCACTGGCCGAACATGGGCTGGTTGCGGGCCGGCCAGTGCAGTTGGTAGAGGTCCACGTAGTCGGTCTGCAGGCGCTGGAGGGAATCCTCCAGGGCGCGGCGCAGATTGGCCAGGTCGAAGGCCAGGGGGCCGCCGCGAATCCACTCCATCCTGCGGGCGGGGCCGGCGGCCTTGGTGGCAATCACCACCTGGTCCCGGGCCTGGCGCTTGAGCCAGGAGCCGACGATGCGCTCCGTGGCGCCGTAGGTCTCGGCCCGGGCGGGCACCGGATACATCTCGGCGGTGTCGATGAAATTGATGCCGGCGGCGACGGCCCGGTCCAACTGGGCGTGGCCTTCGGCCTCGCTGTTCTGCTGGCCGAAGGTCATGGTGCCGAGGCAGACGGCGGAAACCTTGAGCTCGCTGCGGCCCAATGCGCGATATTCCATGCTGTGCTCCGTAGAGGGGGTACGCCATTCTAGCGGCTCGCCCCCACTATTCAGAGCGGGTCGGGTTTCCTATACTCGCCGCATATCCAGGCACGGCCCCGCCAACGAAGGGCCGGCGCTGCCTTCCCGCCCACCGACCGAGGACCGCCATTCCATGACCACTCCCCAGAACACCCACCGCTGGCGCTTCTTCCGCGCCGGGGGCTTCGACCAGGTGCGCCTGGACCGGGCCGAGGACCTGCTGCACCTGGACCAGCTGGACCAGAAGCTGTGGGTCGCCCTCTCCTGCCCCATCCAGGGCCTGGAGTTCGACCGCCGCACCCTGGAGCTGATCGACACCGACCAGGACGGCCACATCCGCGCCCCGGAACTGATCGCCGCCCTGCACTGGACCGGCGCCCTGCTCAAGGACAAGGCCCTGCTCGGCGCCGGTGCCGCCACCCTGCCCCTGGACGCCATCGACGACAGCAGTGAGGAAGGCCGCCAGGTGCTGGCCGCCGCCCGGCGCATCCTGCAGAGCCTGGGCAAGGGCGAGGCCGCCAGCATCACCCCGGCCGACACCTGCGACATCGCCGCCATCTTCGCCGCCGCCCGCTTCAACGGCGACGGCATCGTCACCCCGGCCAACTGCCAGGACGAGGCCCTGGCCGCCCTGGTGCAGGAGATGATGGAGCGCATCGGTAGCGACACCGACCGCAGCGGCGAGCCCGGCGTATCCCAGGCCCAGGTCGAGCGCTTCCTGGCCGAGGCCAAGGCCTGGTGCGAATGGCAGGCCGCCGCCCGGCAGGATGGCGCCGTGCTGCCCCTGGGCGAGGCCACCGCCGCCGCCCGGGATGCCGTGGCCGCGGTGCGGGCCAAGGTGGAAGACTATTTCACCCGCTGCCGCCTGGCCGCCTTCGACCCCCGGGCCGGCGGCCTCATGAACGGCGCCGAGGACGACCTCAAGGCCCTGGCGACGCGCAACCTGGAAGCGGGGGATGCGGCCATCGCCGCCCTGCCCCTGGCCCGCATCGAAGCCGGCCGCCCCCTGCCCCTGGAAGGCGGCCTCAACCCGGCCTGGAGCGCCGCCGTGGCCACCCTGGCCAGCGCCGCCGTAACGCCCCTGCTGGGCCAGCGGCAAGCACTGACGGAGGCCGACTGGCAGGCCCTGCTGGCCAGGCTGCAGGCCCATGAGGACTGGCTCGCCGCCCGGGTCGAAACCCCGGTGGCCGAGCTGGGCCTGGAGCGGCTGCGGGCCATCCTCGCCGGCGACCTGCCGGCGCGCCTGCTCGCCCTCATCGCCGAGGACGCCGCCGTGGCCCCCGAATTCGAGGCCATCAGCAGCGCCGACCGACTGGTGCATTACGTGCGCGACCTGGCCCTGCTGGCCAACAACTTCGTCTCCTTCCGCGACTTCTACACCCGCCGCGGCAAGGCCATGTTCCAGGCCGGCACCCTGTACCTGGACGGCCGCAGCTGCGAACTGGTGATCCCGGTGAACGACGCCGCCAAACACGCAGCCCTGGCCGGCCTCTCCCGCATCTGCCTGGTCTATTGCGACTGCCAGCGTGGCGGCGAAAAGCTCTCCATCGCCGCCGCCTTCACCGCCGGCGATTCGGACCAGCTGCTGGTGGGCCGCAACGGCGTCTTCTACGACCGCCAGGGCCGGGACTGGAACGCCACCATCAGCAAGATCGTGGACCACCCCATCAGCATCCGCCAGGCCTTCTGGTCGCCCTACCGCAAGGTGGCGCGCATGATCGGCGAGCAGTTCCAGAAATTCGCCGCCGCCAAGGCCGCCGCCGTAGAGCAGCAGTCCGCCACCCTGGTGGCCGACGGCGCCAAGAAGGTGGAAAGCGCACCCACCGCCCCCGCTGCCCCGGCACCGGCCAAGCCGACACCGACGCCCTTCGACGTGGGCAAGTTCGCCGGCATCTTCGCTGCCCTGGGCCTGGCCGTGGGCGCCATCGGCACCGCCATCGCCTCGGTGGTCACCGGCTTCCTCGGCCTCTCCTGGTGGCAGATGCCCATCGCCGTGGCCGGCCTCATGCTCATGGTCTCCGGCCCCTCCATGCTGCTGGCCTGGTTCAAGCTCAGAAGCCGCACCCTGGGCCCCCTGCTGGACGCCAACGGCTGGGCGGTGAATGCCCGGGCCCGCATCAACATTCCCTTCGGCACCGCCCTGACCCAGCTGGCCAAGCTGCCGGAGGGCGCCGAACGGGCCCTCACCGACCCCTACGCCGACAAGCGCCGGGTGTGGCCCTGGGCCCTGACCTTCCTGGTGCTGCTGGCCGTCTTCGCCTGGGTGGTGCTGCGGGGCCACGTCTGATGGGCGCGGGCCGCCCGTGACGGCAGGCACCTCCCTCCTCGGCCTGCTGACCGCCCTGCTGGGCGGCATCGGTCTCTTCCTGCTGGGCATGACCATGCTCACCGACGGCCTTAAGCTGGCCGCCGGGCGGGCCCTGGAGCGCATCCTGGCGGCGTGGACGCGGACCCGCCTGCACGGCCTCATCACCGGCATCTGCGTCACCGCCCTGGTGCAGTCCTCCACCGCCATGACCGTGGCCGCCATCGGCTTCGTCAATGCGGGCCTGCTCAGCTTCGCCGCCGCCCTGTGGGTGGTCTTCGGCTCCAACCTGGGCTCCTCGGTGACCGGCTGGCTGGTGGCCTGGATCGGCTTCAAGATCTCCATCGACGCCTTCGCCCTGCCCTTCATCGGCATCGGCATGGCCCTCAAGCTCACCGGCGAAGGCACCCGGCGCAGCGGCCTGGGCATGAGCCTGGCCGGCTTCGGCCTGCTCTTCCTCGGCATCGAGCTGCTCAAGGACGGCTTCGCCGGCCTGGGGCCGGACGCCCTGCCGCGCCTGGGCAGCGACCCGGGCGCCCTGGCCCTGGCCATCCTCATTGGCATCGCCCTCACCGTCATCCTGCAGGCCTCCGCCGCCACCCTGACCCTGGCCCTGACAGCGGTGGCCGGCGGCATGCTGCCCCTCACTGCCGCCGCGGCCCTGGTCATCGGCGCCAACGTGGGCACCACCCTCACCGGCATCGTCGCCGCCATCGGCGCCACCGCCAACGCCAAACGCCTGGCCGCCGCCCACGTCTTCTTCAACGTCGCCACCGCGGTGGTTGCCGCCGCCCTGCTGGTGCCCCTGCTGTGGCTGTCAAAGGCCATAGACCTGGGGCTGGGCGACGGTGACGACCCGGTAACCCAGCTGGTGATTTTCCACACTCTCTTCAACGCCCTCGGCGTGGTGCTGATGGGCCTGCTCTCCCGCTGGCTGGTGCCCTTCCTGCTGTCCCGCTTCGCCTCCACCGAAGACAACGCCGCCCATCCCCGCTACCTGGACCGCAACGTCGCCACCGTGCCCCAGCTGGCGCTGCAGGCCCTGCGCCGGGAACTGGCCCGGGTCGCCCACCTGGCCCTGGAACTGGGGGACCTGGCCTGCCGCCACCTGCAGCAGCAGGCGCCGGCCGACGCGGTGCAATTCACCCGCCGCCTGGAAGTGATCGAAAAGCTCCAGGCCGAGATCGGCCGCTTCGTCGGCGAAGTCAGCCGCCGCCAGGTGCACCGGGACCAGGCCGAACAGCTGCCCGAGCTGCTGCGCATCGCCAACTACTACGACACCCTGGCCCGGGTCATGTACCACGTGGCTCTCAGCGGCCAGGCCGGCCCCCGGGTCCTCAGCAGCCCCAACCGGGACGAACAGACCGACCTGCTGGCCGCCGTCGCCCCCGTGCTGGTCTCGGCCCAGGCCTTCTTCGGCGCCGCCGACCCGGACTGCGGTGAGGCCCCGGAGAACATCGCCCTGCGCGCCGAAGAGGCCCGGGACAGCTTCGAGGACACCTACCAGCGCAGCAAGGCCGCCCTGCTCCAGGCCGGGGCCGGCGGCACCGACGTCAATGCCATTTACGACTGGCTGGCCTGCCTCAGCGACCTGCGCCGCGCCGTGGCCCAGGGCTTCAAGGCCAGCCAGCGCTTCGCCTCCCTGCCCGAGCTGAAGGAACCGGCCCTGGACAGCGAGTCGGAAGACTGAACATTCCAAGGAGAAACCCCATGCTGTTCCACGACCTGTTCCGCCACGAACCCAACCAGCGCCGCATCGCCGCCGGCGACTTCCTCTTCCGCGCCGGCGACCCAGGCGACGCCCTCTACGTCCTCCTCGATGGCCACGCCCGGGTGCTGGTGGGCGAGCGGGCGGTGGACGAAGTGGAAGCCGGCGCCATCCTCGGCGAAATGTCCCTGGTGGAACGGCTGCCCCACTCCGCCAGCGTCCTCGCCGTCAGCGACTGCACCTTCGCCGCCATCGACGAAAAGCGCTTCCACATCCTCATCGCCCAGACCCCCCACTTCGCCACCGAAGTCATGCGCATCATGGCCCACCGGCTGCGGGCGACGAATCAGTTGCTGAGTCAGGCCTAAGCCCCGCACAGCATTTAGTGATTTTGCAGAAAGGACAGTCCCATATGAATGAGCAGTTCGATTACGCAACATGGGAGGAACTGGAAGAGAAGCTTCTGGAATTGGACAACACCGCTGTCGAAAGCGGACATTCTCATTTGCTGTATCGAGGTCAGGCCAACCATGAATGGGAGCTGCAAACCACTCTTGAACGCAGTGGTGCCAGAATCGAACGCCTAACTGACTACTACCGTAGCATTGCGATAGCAAAAACCAGGATTGAAACCTTTACTGAAAAGGCTTGGCCTGAAATCGATTACCTCACAATCGATCCACATTTCCGAAACTATGACGCTTTACGCAATCAGCCCCCGCCAGCCTATGAATTTCTTGTTTACCTGCGACACCACGGCTTTCCCTCTCCACTTCTAGATTGGACAAGCACCCCTTACATCGCTGCTTTTTTTGCTTTTCAAAGTGTTCCTAAAGACGCGGAGCGGGTTGCCATCTGGGTATACCAAGAACATTCGGGAAGCGGAAAACACACTTCCTCCAGGACACCTCAAATTAAGCAACTGGGACCATACATTCGCTCTGATAGGAGGCATTTTCTGCAGCAGGGGGAGTACACATTAGCTGTCACATTCCAAGAAGGAGAGTGGTGTTTTGTACCACACGCATCCATATTCAACGATGGAAACAGGCAGTGTGATCACCTCATCAAGCTGACTCTTCCAAAATCGGAAACTGATAGGGTCATGTCAAAGCTTGATCGGATGAACATCAACACTTACTCCCTGTTTCAAACTGAAGATGCACTCCTGGAAACCACCTGGCGAAAACTTAAAATGCGATTTGGATAAAAAAAGGGCACGTCACCGTGCCCTTTTTTGTTGCCTCACCGAGGCGTCCAATCCACGCCACTCTCCAGGCATACCACCCGAAGAATGTCGTCCCGCCTGGCCCCCAGGCCAGGCGGATTACGGAATCACTTGCCGGCGTCTTCCGGCTGGCCGGCGGCCCGCTTCCACGCGGCTTCTTCGGCCAGTTCCCTGGCCCGCAGTTCCTGCCATTGGGCTTCGCTCAGCCCGTGGCTGCCGTCGCAGTATTCGCGGCGGCCGCAGCCGCAGCGGCCGATGTCGGCCGGATTTTCCTGTACCCGCATGGGGATGCTCCTGATGTTGCGGTTGATCGAGACGCCGGCTGTGGCGCCGGCCCGCTGCAAAGACCGCCGGCGCGGTGGAAAATTCCCCGGCCATGAAAAAAGCGCGGCGATTGCCGCGCTTTTTCTTTGGGGTCCGGAGCTGCAGCCGGCCCGCCGATGGCGCTCCGGGCCGCGCCCGGCTCAGATGCCGCGCAGCTTTTCACCGGCGGCGGCCAGGGTGGATTCCTGCTTGGCGAAGCAGAAGCGCACCACCTTGTCGTCCCAGCCGTCCGGGTAGAAGACGGAGACGGGGATCACCGCCACCCCCACTTCCCGGGTCAGCCACTGGGCGAACTCGGTGTCGGGCAGATCTGAGATGGCGTCATAGCGGGCCAGCTGGAAGTAGGTGCCGCGGCTGGGCAGCAGTTCGAACTTGGTGCCGGCCAGCTGCTGGCGGAAGAAGTCCCGCTTCTGCCGGTAGAACTCGGCCAGCTGCAGGTGCCGGGAGTGGTCGGCCATGAAGGCGGCCAGGCCCACCTGGGAGGGGGCGTGCACGGTGAACACGTTGAACTGGTGCACCTTGCGGAACTCGGCCATGAGGGCGGCGGCGCCGTAGCAGTAGCCGATCTTCCAGCCGGTGATGTGGTAGGTCTTGCCGAAGCTGGAGACGATCAGGCTGCGGGCGGCCAGCTCCGGGTGGCGCGCCAGGGACTGGTGCTCGCCTTCGAAGCAGATGTGTTCGTACACCTCGTCCCCCAGCACCACAATATTGGTGTCGCGGGTCAGTTCCGCCAGGGCCTCCAGGTCGGCGGCGTCGAGCAGGCTGCCGGTGGGGTTGTGGGGGGTGTTGACGATAATCATGCGGGTGCGGGGCGTGATCAGGGCGCGCACCTCGTTCCAGTCGGGCTTGTAGTCCGGGTAGCAGAGGTTGGCGTAGACGGCCTTGGCGCCCACGGTCTCGATGGCGGGCACGTAGGAGTCGTACACCGGGGCGAAGACGATGACCTCGTCCCCCGGACCGGCGAAGGCGGCGATGGCGGTGAACAGGGCCTGGGTGGCGCCGGCGGTGACGGTGATCTCGCTCTCGGCATCATAGACGGTGCCGTAGAGGGCCTGGACCTTGGCGGCGATGGCCTGGCGCAGTTCCGGCAGGCCGGTCATGGGGGCGTACTGGTTGCGCCCGTCGAGCATGGCCTGGTGCACGGCGTCGAACAGGCTGCGGTCGGCCTGGAAATCGGGGAAGCCCTGGGACAGGTTGATGGCGCCGCATTCGGCGGCCAGCTTGCTCATCACGGTGAAAATGGTGGTGCCGACCCAAGGCAGCTTGGAGTCGATGGCGACGGGAGATTGGGGCATGGAAATCGGGACTTGAGGCTTGGGGAAGCGGAAGTTTAGGCCCTTTCGCCGGAATAGGCACCTGGGGCCATCCCCGGTTGCGGAGGGAAGGCGACGGCGGGCCTGCCGGTGGTTTGGGTGGCGCCCGGCCCGTCTTCCCGATTCACGGCGGGCGCCCTGATGGGGGCCGGGCTGCCCCGAAACGCCTCAGTCCGCCGCGGCCCGGGCCGGCGCGGGGGCCGCCGCATCCTCCTTGGCCAGCAGCAGGCAGCGCTTGCCGCTGCGGGCGCAGTAGTCCTGCACCCGCCAGTAGTCGTCGTGGCTGAGGCAGCCGGTCTGGCACAGCACCAGGTCGGCCGCCGCCAGAGCCTCGGTCAGTTGGGCCTCGTCGGGCAGGGCCGCCACCAGGTCGGCGGAGAGGATGGCCACGGTGCCCGGCCCGGCGGCCGCTTCCCTGGCCCGCAGGCTTTCCCGCTCGGCCCGCCACAGGGCGGCGTTGCGCTCCCGCTCCAGGGCGACGATGCGCTCGGCCTGGATGTCCAGCAGGCGCACCAGCTCCTGCCGCCCGGCCAGACCCGGCACCTGACGGCGCAGTTCCGCCAGTTCCTCCCGCAGCAGTTCCAGGGCTGTGTCCCGCACCATGAGCTGGCCGCGCAGGGCCAGCAGCTGGTCGTCCCGCGCCGCCAGCTGGTCCGCCAGGGCCCGGCGCTCGGTGTCGTGCTCCGCCTGCAGTTCCGCCTGGAGTTCGCTGCGCACTTCGGCACGCAGCTCCTCGAACTGCCGCCCCACCCGCTGCTGCACCTGGCCCAGATAGCGCAGCAGGACGCTGCGCTCGCAAGACTGGGCAGAACGGCCGGGGCCGGCTGGGAAAATGGCGGCGTCGGCAGTAGCGCCGGGCAGGGGCGGAAGATCGGCAGGCAGATGGGCCATGGTCGGCTCCCAGGAAAAGTGGATGAAGGTGGCGCGGGGCGGCGTCCGCCGGCCCGCTCTGCGCCCCCGCCGGCAGCCCCGGACTGCCCGCCAGACGGCGGCGGCGGGGGCGCCCGGCGAGGTGCCATGGCGTCATCCTAGTACAGTCTCCACCCCATGTAAACGCGAACGACTCTCAACAACTAACTTTTACACGGCATAAAAAAGGGCGCCCCTGGGGACGCCCGTATTGCCGCATCGCCGCGGCCAGGGCTCAGCGGTCGCCGTCGCCGCCCGACCGATCGTTGCGCCGGCCGCCGCCCCAGGAGTTGCCTTGGCGCTGCTCGCCGCCATCGCCACCTCGGGGCGGGGTCACCCGGCTCTCGCCGGAGCTGCCGCCGTCCCGGCCCATGCTGCGCTCCCCGCCCGGCTGGCCGGACTGGCCCCGGGGCTGGAGCGGAGCGCTGCGGATCTCTTCGCGACGGAAGCCGCTGTCCCGGTCCAGGGGCGTCAGACGGCGCTGCTCGACGCTGCTGTCGGTAGCGGGCCGGTTGCGCTCCTGGGGGGCGACGCCGTTGCCCGGGGTGCCGCGGCGGCTGTCGTCACCCCGGTCGTTGCGGTCGCCCCAGCCGCCATCCTGGTTGCCGCGGCGCCCATCGCGGTCGCGCCCCTGGACGCCGTCGGGGATGCCGTCCCGGTCCCGGTCCTGCCGGCCGTCCCAGCCGCCGGCGCCATCCCGGTCGCGCCGGGGCGAGACGTCGGTGCCGCCGTAGCCGTAACCGGGGCGGGCAGGCTGGGGCACGGCCTGGGGCCGGGGCTGGGCGGGGGATTCCCAGCGATGCTCCCGGGGGGAATCGCGCATGGGTTCATCATGCCGTTCCCACTGGCCGCCCCGGGGCTGCCAGCGGTCGCCGTCCCGCTCCCACTGGCGCGGCACCCAGCGATAGCCGGGGCGGGGCGCCTCCCAGCGGCCCGGGACCCAGACGTAGCGCACGCCGATCCAGTTCCAGTAGCCGCCGATCCAGACATAGCCCACCACCGGCGGCGCTCCCATCACTTCCACCCGCAGCGGCGGCGGCGCCATGCGCACCGGTTCGCCGTAGTAGGGACGGCTGACGGGCTCGACGGCACAGCCGGCCAGGCCGGCCACGGCGGCGAAGAGAAGGGAAAGCCAGAGTTTGCGTTTCATGGTGCCTGCCTCATGGGGCGTTGGAAAAAAAGCGCTGTTGCCGGCTTTAACGCGGCAGCGGCAGGCACCGCCGACCCGTTGCCCCGGGCCTTACGAATTGTTGCAACTGCCTTTACCCAATCTTGCCGCGGGCCTCTGGCCGGGCCGTGGCGTCGCCGTGCTTGGGCCGCCCGCCGCCTTGGCCTAGAATCGCCCCATGAGCCCAACCACCCTCCCCTCCCGCACCCTCTGGCCCGTGCCCGGCACCTGCGCCGTGGACATCATCGACCAGACGGCCCTGCCCCATCATTTCCGCACCCTGCGCCTGTTCACCCTGGAAGAGGCGGCCCACGCCATCCGCGCCATGCAGGTGCGGGGCGCGCCCCTGATCGGCGCCACCGCCGCCTACGGCGTCGCCCTGGCCCTGCAGCGGGATGCCTCCGACGCCGCCCTGAGCCAGGCTGTGGCCACCCTGGGCGCCACCCGGCCGACGGCGATCAACCTGCACTGGGCCCTCAACCGCATGCAGGCCCTGCTGCGCCTGCTGCCCCAGGAAGACCGGGCCGAAGCGGCATGGACCGAAGCCGCCGCCATCGCCGACGAGGACGCGGAACAGAACCGCCGCATCGGCCAGCACGGCCTGGAACTGCTGCGGCCCCTGGCGGAAAAGCGGGGACGGCTGCAGATCATGACCCACTGCAACGCCGGCTGGCTGGCCACTGTGGAACACGGCACCGCTCTCGCCCCGGTCTATGCCGCCCACGCCGCCGGCCTGCCGGTGCATGTCTGGGTCTCCGAGACCCGGCCCCGCAACCAGGGCCTGCTGACGGCCTGGGAACTGGCCCAGAAGGGCGTGCCCCACACCCTCATCGCCGACAACGCCGCCGGCCTGCTGCTGACCCGGGGCGAGGTGGATGCGGTGATCGTCGGCGCCGACCGCATCGCCGCCAACGGCGACGTGGCCAACAAGGTGGGCACCTATCTCAAGGCCCTGGCGGCCCGGGAGGCGGGCGTGCCCTTCTATGTCGCGGCGCCCCGTTCCACCCTGGATTTCGCCTGCCCCGGCGGCGCCGCCATTCCCATCGAGGAGCGGGAAGGCGACGAGCTGCGCCTGGTGCACGGCCTGGATGGCGCCGGCAGCCCCGGCTCCATCCGCCAGATCGCCGCCGCCGAGGCCGTCGCCAACCCGGCCTTCGACGTCACCCCGGCGGGCCTGGTGGCCGCCCTCATCACCGAGCGCGGCGCCTGCCCGGCCAGCGCCGACGGCATCTTCGGCCTCTACCCGGAGGAACAGGACCATGCCCGCTGACCCGCGCCAGAGCCTCATCACCGCCGCCCACCGCATGGCGGCGGAGGGCCTCAACCGGGGCACCGCCGGCAACCTGAGCCTGCGGGCCAAGCTGGACGGGGTGGACGGCTTCTACGTCACCCCCACCGGCATGAGCTACGACAGCCTGCAGGCGGAGGACATCCCCTTCGTCAAACTGGCGGACGGCAGCCATGTGGGGCGCCGCCTGCCCTCCTCCGAATGGCGCTTCCACCGGGACATCTACGCCGCCCGGCCCGAGACGGGCGCGGTGCTGCACGCCCATTCCCCCTTCGCCACGTCCCTGGCCTGCCTGCGCCGGGACATTCCCCCCTTCCACTACATGATCGCCCGCTTCGGCGGCGACACGGTGCGCTGCTCGGATTACGCCACCTTCGGCACCCAGGCCCTCTCCGACACCGCCCTCACCGCCCTGGAAGAACGCAAGGGCTGCCTCCTGGCCAACCACGGCATGATCGTCTGCGGCAAGGATCTGGGCGAGGCCCTGGCCCTGGGGGTGGAACTGGAAAGCCTCAGCGAGCAGTTCTGGCGCGCCAGCCAGCTGGGCTCGCCGGTGCTGCTCGACACGGAACAGATGGCCGAGGCCCTGGCCAGATTCGCCACCTACGGCAAACAGGCCTGAAGGGCCGGAACTCAACAACAGGATCGCCTGGAAGGCAGCAGGGACGCCAATCTCGGGACACCCTGCCTGAAGAGGATTGCTAGGAGCGGCCCCTGGCGGGGCGGCGTTCTGAACGCCGCAACCGTGCCAGCAGCAGCCAGCCCGCCAGCACCACCCCCACCAGCAGCAGACTCGCCGCCCACAGGCGCAGGGACAGGGCCAGACTCCCGGGCTGGAACATGCCCACCAGCCAGGCCACGGGGAACGGCACCGGCACGCTCATGTCGGCCACGCCGATGACCGCCGGCGCCAGGCCGCAGACCATGCGGAAGGACCACAGGGCCGGCCGGCGCCAGCTGCCCCGGGGCGCCGGCACCAGGAAGGACAGGGCCAGGGCCAGCAACAGCAGCCCCCCCAGGCTGCGCGCCGCCCAGGCCGGCAGGGCCGAATCCAGGGCCAGGAAAGCCTCGCAGCCCGTCACCCCCGGCAGCAGGCAGGCCCCGCCCACCGCCAGGGTGAGCAGATAGAGGGCCAGGGCCGGCCAGACGAAGAGATAGAAAACCCCGAGAAAGAGCGCGATGCGCAGGGCCGGGCTCGGTCCCTTGGCCGGTGCCGCCTCGGCAGTTTCCCGGGCACGGCGGGAAGCGGCGGTGGAGGGCTTGAAGGGCAGGCTCATGGGGCGGGCTCAGGTGGAAGCTGGGCGGAAAAAAGGGAAACGGGAAGATTCGCGGGCCGGGCATCAGCCAGGATATGACCGAATGCGGACCGAATGCGGACCGAGTGCGGGCCGGGTACGGGCCGGGTACGGGCCGGGTACGCCACCGGCAAAGCTCGCCGGCGGCAGAACCGCGAACCACCCGGCAGCGGCGCCAGGCGCCACTATAGGCCCTCCGCGCGCCCCTGACGAGAGCGCGAACGCTGCAGCGACAGCCGGGCAGCGGAGCGCCGCGGCCGGGAAGAAGCTACGGAACAGGCACCCGTCGCCGGCCATCGCGGCCGCGGCCGGCCTGGGGCGCCATGTCTGCCGCAAACGCCGAAGGCGCCCGCGGCGCCGCCCTCATCCCGCCACCGCGACGCAAGCCAGGACGGGATTCAGTCCGGAGCGCCCATGCCCCGCACCACCAGCAGGTCGCACTGGATTTCCTCGATGACGTGGAGGCTGACGCTGCCCAGGAGGGCGGCGGTGAGTTCGGAATTGTCCTGGGTCGCCAGGGCGATCAGGTCGAAGCTGAAGTCCTGCACCACCCGCTCGATTTCCGCCGGGGCGTAGCCGTGGCGCAGGCGGGTGCCCGGAGCCGGGCCGTCCTGCCAGCCCAGCTCGGCGACGAAGCGGCCCATGGCTTCCCGGGCGTCGCTCTCGGCCTTGTGGCGGTAGAAATCCAGGGTGCTGTCCCGGGCGCCCGCAAAGTACATCTGGCGCTCGAAGGGGGCTTCATAGACGTGCAGGAATTCCCGGTCCGCCTCGGGGGCGAAGGCCCGGGCGATGGCGGCGGCGGTGCGGGCATTGGCGGAGAAGTCGGTGGGCAGCAGCACCCGCCGGTAGGGACCGGCGGCGGCCTGCTTCACCACCAGCACCGGGCAGGGGGCCAGGCGCAGGGCCTTGTGCACCGTGGAGCCGAGCAGCACTTCCTTGAGGAAGCGTTCGCCGTGGGCGCCGAGGACGATCAGGTCGGCTCCCAGTTCGCCGGCGGCCTTGGCGATTTCCGCCCCGGGCCGGCCGACCCGCAGTTCCACCTGATGGGGCGGCAGCTCGGGCAGGCGGGAGAGGCGCTCCTCCAGCTCCTGACGGGCACCGCGGCGGGCCTCGGCCTCGGCAGCCTCCGGCGCCTGCATGGCGAAGCGCCGGGCCAGGTCCAGGGGCCCCTGGGGAATGACGTGCAGCACCGTCAGGCGGGCGCCCCGCTGCCGCGCCAGCTGGGCGGCCCGGGCCAGGGCCCGGTCGGCGGCGGCGGAAAAGTCGGTGGCGATGAGCAGGTGGCGCAGGGCGTTGACGGGAGCGTTCATGGGCGGGTTTCCGGAGCGAAGGGAGGCAGCCCCCAGGGGACATGCCGACGGCAAAATTCTAGCGGCGGGCGGGCCTTTGCACAGTCCGGCAGGCCCCCAGCCGGGGCGGCCCCGAACCGGCGCCGGGAAGAAAGTGGGGCAAGGCTCGATCAGTCCTTGGCATCGGCCCGGGAATGGCTACAATGAATGTTCCCCGGCCCCGCTGCCGGGGAAACGACCAAAATAGCGGCATTCGGGATACCCCCGGTGGAGAGGCCCGTCCCTTGGGCTTCCCCAGGCACCCATGAAAGTGTGACGTACGTCACGTTCCGCAATATATTTGGCATGGTTGGTGTGCTAGTTTTCCGTCATAGCGACTGTCAAACAAGCAAAGGGAGGGGAGTCCCATGCACCAGAACCATCGGCCCGTCATCGACGACGAGCTGTTCGGGGCAGCACTTGCCCAGACGGAGAGGGAAACGGCGGAGCGGCACGTGCGCGTGCAGCTGTGGGAACCGGGCGCCGTCGGCCTCGACAGCCAGGGCCACAACGGCGGCCTCTACTGCGTCCAGCACGGCCGCCTGGAACTGATGGTGCGGGACGCCAACGGCGGCGAACGCTCCCTGCGCCTGATGGGCGCCGGCGACATCTTCGGCCTGGAATGCCTGCTGCCCCAGGCCCCGGGCGGCTACCAGGTGCGGGCCCTGACCCGCTCGGCGGTGATCGCCGTCAATCCGGAACTGGTGGACCGCTGGATCCTCTCCTGCCCCGATTTCCGCCGCGCCCTGGCCAACCGCCTGGCCTCGGGCATCTGCCACCTGGAACAGGAACGGGAGCACACCCTCTCGCGCCCGGTGTCCGAGCGGCTGCTGTGCTATCTCATCTGCGGCGAGAGCTGCCAGTCCGAAAGCGCCGAGCGCCATCCCGGCCACGGCCCCCTGCCCATGCAGGTGCTGGCCCGCCGTCTGGGCTGCAGCGCCGGCCACCTGTCCCGGGCGGCGCGGCGGCTGTTGCAGAGCGGAGTGGTGCAGCGCACCCATGGCGGCCTGCAGATCGGCGATCTGAGCCGCTTCGAGGGCGCCCTGTGCGAGGGTTGCCGCAAGTCCTAGGGACGGCGGCGGGAACGACGGCTACTTGCCGTCGAGAATGAAGTGCATGGCGGCCGACAGGGCCTCGCTGGTTCCCACCAGAATCAACACATCCTCGGGCTGCACC
This sequence comes from Azospira sp. I09, assembly GCF_009177135.1. NCBI lineage: Bacteria > Pseudomonadati > Pseudomonadota > Betaproteobacteria > Rhodocyclales > Rhodocyclaceae > Azospira > Azospira sp. I09. Next base: position 1,585,797 of record NZ_AP021844.1, read on the forward strand.
ACGGTCTCCGGCAGGGGCGCCTCGTCCCGCACCCGGTGCCGGCGCAGGGCTTCCAGCTCGACGCCGAAGCGGCCCAGGTCCAGCTCGGCCAGGCTGCGGCCGACGGCGTAGGCCTGCTGCTCGATGACACAGGCCAGCTTCTCCTGGGAGATGCGCTGCAGGCGGTCGCTCTCGCCCCGGTAGAAGGCCCGCAGGGCGGTGTAGCGGTGGGCCCGCACCTCCCGCACCTGTTCCAGGGCCCGCTCCACCGGCACGCCGAGCTGGGTCAGGGTCTGGGCCGCCAGCATCAGGCTGCCTTCCAGCACTTCGGGAATGACTTCGGTGGCTCCCAGGCTCTTCAGATGCTCCAGGTGCAGGTCGTCCTGGGCGCGGACGATGATGGGCATGTCCGGCCGCAACTCCCGCACCAGATGCAGCACCTTCTCCGTCGCCGGCAAGTCGGCGTAGGTCACCACCAGGGCCCGGGCCCGGTCCAGGCCCGCCGCCTTGAGAATCTCGCGGCGGTCGGCGTTGCCGTACACCACGTTTTCCCCCGCCTCCACCGCCTGGCGGATGCGGGCCTCGTCCACATCCAGGGCGATGAAGGGAATGCTCTCTAGGTCGAGGAAGCGGGCCACGCTCTGGCCGGTGCGGCCGAAGCCGCAAAGGATCACGTGCTGCTCGATGCCCATGGCGTGCACCGCCACCTCGTGGATCATGCGGGTGCGGTCGCTCCATTCCTGCCGTGACAGGTGCTTGCTCCAGCGGCCGGCCTGGCCGATCAGGAGGGGGGCGATGAACATGGAGAGCAGCATGGCCGCCATGGTCACCTGGAACACGTCGGTGGGCAGCAGCTTGTTGTCCCGGGCCAGTTCCAGCAGCACGAAGCCGAACTCGCCGGCCTGAGCCAGTTGGATGGCGGTGCGGGCCCCCACTTCCGGCGAATTGCGCATCAGGAGGGTGATGAGGAAGACGATGCCGCCCTTGGCCAGCACCAGCAGGGCCAGGGCCAGCAGCACCGCCGGCAGGTTCTGCAGGACGAACTGCAGGTCCAGCAGCATGCCGATGGTGACGAAGAAGAGGCCCAGCAGCACATCGCGGAAGGGCCGGATATCGGCCTCCACCTGGTGCCGGTAGAGGGTCTCGGAAATGAGCATGCCTCCGATGAAGGCGCCCAGGGCCAGGGAGAGGCCGGCCCAGGCGGTCAGGGCGGAGAGGCCGATCACGATCCACAGTACGCTGAGCATGAACAGCTCGGGGGACTTCTGCCGGGCCACGGCATCGAACCAGCGGCGCATCAGGCGCTGCCCCACCAGGATCATGGCCACCAGGGCCAGGGCGGCCTGGCCCAGGGCCATGGAAATGGCGCCGGCCATGCCCTTGGCGTCGGCGGCCAGGGCGGGAATGATGATCAGCAGGGGCACCACCGCCAGATCCTGGAACAGCAGCACGGCCATGGTCTGGCGCCCGGGCTGGGAATGCAGCTCCAGGCGCTCGGAGAGCAGCTTGCTGACGATGGCGGTGGAGGACATGGCGCAGGCGGCGCCGACGGCCAGGCCGATGCGCCAGTCCTGGCCGTAGTAGAGGATGGTGACCAGGGTGGTGCCCACCAGGGTCACCCCCACCTGGGCGCCCCCCAGGCCGAATACCAGGCGGTGCATGGCCTTGAGCCGGGCCAGGCTGAACTCCAGGCCGATGGAGAACATCAGGAAGACCACGCCGAACTCGGCGAAGTGGCTGGCCTCCTCACTCTCCGCCAGGAGGCCGAAGCCGTAGGGACCGACGATGAGGCCGATGGCCAGGTAGGCCAGCAGGGAGGGCAGACGCAGCTGCTTGGCGACGACGACGAACAACACCGCCAGGGAGAGCAGGAGGACGACGCTGAACAGTGAGTCGGTCACGGCGGACTCCGGCTCCGAATAATGGGTTGGGGCGGATTATAGAAGCTGGAAGGCCAGGACGGACACCAACGTAGGCGGCAACGCGCACAGCAGCAGGCCGATGGGGCTGATGGCCTGCTCGTGGAAGGTGCCTTTGAGGATGGAGAAGCCCGCCGGGTTGGGGGCGTTGGCGATCACCGTGAGACCGCCGCCGGTGACGGCCCCCGCCACCAGGGCGTACTGGAAGGCAGGAGTGACGCCCTCCACCAGGGAGCCCAGGTAGGTCAGGGCCGCATTGTCGGTGAGGGCCGTGAGGGCGGTGGCGCCGAAGAACAGCACGGTGGGCGCCATGCCCGCCAGCACGTCCTGCAGCCACCACTTCTGCAGGCCGCCCAGGGTCACCAGGCCGGCCAGGAAGAAGGCCACCAGCAGGCCTTCCCGCAGGATGAGGCGGTCCTGGTGGTGCTTGTAGGCCTCGCAGAAGCCGAGGAAGAAGAGGAACAGGCCGAGGAACACGGCCGGATGGTGGGCGAACACCACCACCCCGACCAGGAAGGCCAGGTGCACCAGCACCATGCCGGCCGGCACGGCGGGGGCGGCCTCGCCTTCCACGGCGCCGCACAGGCTGACCAGTTCCCGGCGATAGACGAAGGTCACCACCAGGGCGTTGATGCCGACGGCGATGGCGGCCTTCCAGCCGAAGGTGCTGGCCATGAAGGCCAGGTCCCAGCCCCACTTGCCGGCCACCATCAGCACCGGCGGCGCGGCGAAGGGGGTCAGGGTGCCGCCGATGGAAATGTTCACGAACAGCACCGCCAGGGTGGCGTACTTGAGGCGGCTGGAAACGGGCCGGGCGAAATAGCGGTCCCGCAGCAGCAGGGCCCCCAGGGTCATGGCGGCGGGCTCGGTGATGAAGGAGCCGAGCAGGGGCACCAGGAAGAGAATGACGAAGAAGGTGGCGACGCTGTCCGGCAGGGGCAGCGTTCGCGCCGCGGCGCGGACGCTGTGGCCGGCCAGGGCCAGGATGGGCCGGCTGGCGGCGATGACCATGATGACGAAGACGAACAGGGCCTCCGTGTAGTTGCAGGATTCCAGGTAGGTCACCGCCTCCCCGGTGCCCTGCAGGCCGACCATGACCAGCACCAGCACCATGGCCCAGAAGCCGAACACCACCTCCACCTCGCCCAGCAGGTGCCACAGGCCGGCATGGGCCGGCTGGGTGTGGGCCAGGTGTTCGAAGTACTTGGTGGAAAAGGTATGCACGATGGCCAGGGCGAACAGCACCGTGGCGGCGATTTCAACGGGAGTGGGGGCGAGGGCCGACATCAGGGCAGGTCCGGGCGCGGGGCAAAAGAAACGCCCGCTGCGGATGACGACGCAGCGGGCGACACGAGTGGGTGTCCAACAGGATTGTTGCTGAATCCAGCCTGGGCATCATAGGCGCGACCGCTCCCGGCGGTAATTCGCCGTTCAGCGTACGGCCGACCAACGACGCGACCAACCCTAGGGACACGCCGGGCCATCAGGCGGCCTCTTCGTCCGGCGCCGGGGGCGGCACCTCGTTGTCGAACTGGACGACGATGCGCACCAGCTCGGAGAGGTTGCGGGCCTGCAGCTTTTCCATCATGCGGGCCTTGTACACCTCCACCGTGCGCGGGCTGATGCCGAGCACCTCGCCGATTTCCCGGTTGGGCTTGCCGGCGGCGGCCAGGCGCATCACCTCCCGCTCGCGCCGGGAGAGGCGCTCCAGGCGGTCGCGCATCTCAGCGCCGGTGGCGGCCTCCTTGCGGCGGGCCGTGTCCAGGGCCAGGGCGGTGGCGACGGCGTTGAACAGCTGGTTGTCGTCGATGGGCTTTTCCAGGAAATCCACGGCCTGGGCCTTGAAGGCGGTGCGGGCGGTGGAGGCGTCGCCGTGGGCGGAAATGACGATCACCGGCAGCTGGATGCCCTTCTCCGCCAGGGTGGCCTGCAGGGAGAGGCCGTCCATGCCGGGCAGGCGCACGTCGGCGATGAGACAGCCGGGGGCGTCGGGATCGACGGCCGCCAGGTAGTCCTCGGCGGAGCCGAAGGCCTGGACCCGGTAACCCTTGAGGTTGAGCAGCAGACCCAGGGAATCCCGGATGGCCGCGTCGTCGTCCACCACATAGACGGTGGGGGCGTTGGGAGGAATGCTCAGATTCATGGGGCTCCTTTCACAGGCAACGGTTTTACGGAATAAACGGAATGGTGCAGCGGCAGGGCGATGGTGAAGCGGCTGCCGCCGGCGCTGGGCGATTCGGCCCACAGGCGGCCGCCGTGGGCCTCGACGATGGCCCGGCTGATGGCCAGGCCCAGACCCATGCCGGTGGGCTTGCTGGTGGCGAAGGGCTCGAACAGGCGTTCGCGGAACTGGGGCAGGATGCCCGGCCCGTTGTCCTGCACCACCAGTTGCAGTTCGTTGCCGTCCCGGTGGGCGGCCAGGCTCACCACCGGCTCGTCGGTGCTGCGACCGAAGCTTTCCGGCGACACGGCGTCGAGGGCGTTGATGAGCAGGTTGCGCAGCACCACCTGGAGCTGCACCCCGTCGCCCCGGGCCGGCGGCAGGTCGGCCGGAATGGCGTATTCGAGGCGGCAGGCCTGGCGCTTGGCCCGTTCCTCCACCTCGCCGATGGTTTCCACCACCAGGGGCAGGATCGGCACCGGATCGCGCCGGGTGTGGCCGGTCTTGAAGAAGTCCCGCAGGCGGCGCACCACGGCGCCGGCGCGACGGGCCTCGGCCGCCACCTTGTCCAGCACGTCGGACAGCTCGCCGCCCCGCCCCGCCTCCAGCATCAGCTGGCCGGCCCGGGCGTAGTTGGCCACGGCGGTGAGGGGCTGGTTCAGTTCGTGGGCCAGGGCCGCCGCCATCTCGCCAGCCGCCGCCAGGCGCAGGGCCCGCTTCAGTTCGCTCTCGGCCACCTTGCGGGCGCTGGAGGTGACCCCCAGGGTGAGGCCGGTGATGGCCAGGGAGGCCATGAGGAACTGCATCTCCTGCACCGTGCCGCCCTTGTAGCCGAGCCACTGGGCGCTGACGATGAGGCCCACCTGGATCATGGCCAGGGTCAGGCAGGCCCCCTCCAGGCCATGGCGCAGGGAAATCCAGGTGAGGGGCAGGAACAGCAGGTAGAAGTACTTGAATTCGTCGGTCCACGGCAGGCCGAACACCACCCACAGGGAGAGCATCACCGCCAGGCACTGCAGGGTGAATTCCCGGGTCTCCAGGAATTTCCAGTCCCCCGGGCGCAGCAGCACCAGGATCAGGGGGGCACTGACCAGGACGCCGATGGCATCCCCCACCCAGAAGCGCACCAGGGCGTAGAGGAAGCCCCGCTGGCTGTCGGGCAGGAAGGCGCTGACCACCAGCAGATAGAGCCCGCCCAGGAGCAGGGCGGTGCCGGCGAGGACGGCGAGGAAACGGGGCAGCGCGCCCCGGTCCCGGATGTCGGCGGCGCCGACCCGGTGCAGCAGGGCCGCCATGAGGCCGTAGCCGCCGGCGGTGATGCCGGTGAGCAGCAGGGTTTCCACGGACAGGGCGGCCATGCCGTGCACCAGCACATTGCCGCACCACACGGTGGCAAAGGCCAGGGGCCAGAAACGCAGGCCGAAGGCCAGCAGCAGGGCCAGGGTCAGTCCGGGGGGCGGATTCCAGGGCGTCACCTCGAAGGCCGGCAGGGGGTGGATGAAGCTGACCCAGTCCAGCAGGAGGTAAAGCAGCACGTAGACGCACCCTACGGCCGCAACCCGACTCGGGTTCAGCGCAGGGGGAACGGGCAGGTGGAAAAAGCGGGCAAAAGTCATACCCGGATCATGCCTGAAAACAGGCCAGGACTGGGTCTGCCGGGGTACGTACGGATTTGCCACGACACGCCGCCAGCGGAAATGCCGGACGCATCCCCCGTGCGGCGCAGTACGCACCCGTAAAAGCACCATGCCCGAGCAGCGCACGGGACGGCGCTGTCGGGCATGGGTGTCCGGAGAGGGCCGCGGAACCTTGGTCCCGGACCGGCCCTGAATCAGAAGTTAGGGCTTGGCGGCAGCCTCGGCCGGAACGGCGGCAGCGGCTGCCGCTTCGACGGCGGCGGGCGCCTTGTGGTCCGCGTCCGGATGCCAGCCGAGCACGGTGAGCAGGACGAAGAAGCCGACCACGTAGGCCAGGGCCACGTGCCAGCCGTGGCGCAGCCAGTTACCCACGGACTTGGCCTCGGGGAACATGTTGGAGAGGGCCACGCCGGCGGAGGAGCCGAACCACACCATGGAACCGCCGAAGCCCACGGCGTAGGCCAGGAAGCCCCAGTCGTAGCCGCCCTGCTTCAGGGCCAGGGCGGTCAGCGGGATGTTGTCGAAGACGGCGGAAACGAAGCCCAGGCCCAGGGCGGTCTGCCAGGAGGCGCCGGGCAGCTCTTCCACCGGCATCATGGAAGCGCAGGTGACCAGGGAGAGCAGGAAGATGGAGCCCTTGAAGGTTTCCGGCAGCACTTCCCAGTCGGGCCGGCGGATGGAGGTGGAAATGAGGATGGCCAGCCACACGGCGACGCCGATGAAGGGGAAATGGTCCGCCTCTTCGGGGAAATTGATATTCACCAGCACGTTGGCGCCGATGGCGAAGGCCAGGATCATGCCGACGATGCCGACCCGGGCCCAGTCGATCTTGGTGTGCTGGTGCCCGCCCTTGATGATGGGGGAGTAGGCATGCTGCTGCCTGGAGGCGACGAAGGCGACGATGAGCAGGGCGACGATGGCCGCCACGTAGGCGTCGAGCACGATGTGGGGCGGCACGCCGTCGATCCACATCATGGTGGTGGTGGTATCCCCCACCACGGAGCCGGAGCCGCCGGCATTGGAGGCGGCGACGATGCCGGCCAGGTAGCCCACATGGACCTTGCCGCGGAACAGCTGGTGGGCCATGGCGCCGCCGATGAGGGCCGCGGCGATGTTGTCGAGGAAGGAGGACAGCACGAAGACCATCACCAGCAGCACGAAACCGCCCTTCCACTCGCCCGGCAGGTACTTGGGCAGGATCACCGGCACGTGGCTCTTCTCGAAGTGGCGCGAGAGCAGGGCGAAGCCCATGAGCAGGCACAGCAGGTTGGAGAGGGTGACGAACTCGTGGCCCAGGTGGGCGGCGAAGCCGGCAAAGCCGACCCCGGTCTTGAAGCCGGTGACGAAGATCTTGTACAGGCTGATCACGGTGACGCCGGTGAGACCGACGTAGAGGGTGTAGTTGTGGAACAGGGCCACGCCCAGCAGGGTCAGGCCGAACAGGATGAAGTCCAGGGGAATGCCGGCCACCAGCACCGGGCCGTCGGCCCAGGCGGAGAGGGGAAAAGCCAGGCACAGGGCCAGCAGGCCGAGGGAGCGCGCTCCCGGGCGGGACAGGGTCGACAGCATGGAATCCTCCAGATTTTTGTGGGCCGGATTCTAACATTCGCCCCGCGGCCTCCCCCTTAGGGGAAAACACTTAGCCCCATGCTGCAACGCGGCATTCTGGCGCACAATAGGACATCGTCTTCCACCGCCCGCCCCATGTCCCTCATCAACGCCCACCTCGCCGAAGGCATCGGCAGCATCACCTTCAACTACGACTTCAAGCGCAACGCCCTCTCCGAAGCCATGACCGGCGAAATCGCCGCCGCCCTCGCCCTGTTCACCCAGGAAGGGGCCCGGGTCGCGGTGATCCGGGGCCAGCCGGGGGCCAAGGTGTGGTCCGCCGGCCACAGCGTGGACGAGCTGCCCACCGGCGGCCACGACCCCCTGGGCTGGAAGGACTCGCTGCGCATGGTGATCCGGGAGATCGAAGCCTTCCCCGGCCCGGTCATCGCCCAGGTGGGCGGCAGCGTCTGGGGCGGCGCCTGCGAACTGGTGTTCGCCTGCGACCTCATCGTCGCCACCCCCGAAGCCACCTTCGCCGCCACCCCGGCCAAGCTGGGCGTGCCCTACAACGCTACCGGCCTGCTCACCTTCCTCAACGCCCTGCCCCTGCACCTGGCCAAGGAACTGCTGTTCACCGGCAGCCCCATGGGCGCCGCCCGCCTGGAACGCCAGGGCGTCATCAACCACCTGGTGCCCGCCGCCGAGATCGACGCCTTCGTGCACGAGCTGGCCAAGGGCATGGCCCACAACGCGCCCCTCTCCATCTCCGTGATCAAGGAACAGCTGCGCATCCTGGCCGGCGCCCACGCCCTCTCCCCCCAGGATTTCGAACGCATCCAGGGCCTGCGCCGGGTGGTGTACAACAGCGCCGACTACGCCGAAGGCATCCACGCCTTCAAGCAGAAGCGCAAGCCGATTTATCGGGGGCAGTAGGTAGGATTAGGCTTCCGGCAATCGGGCCGCGAAGGGGAGACAAAGCGTGAAATTCGGTTACACCATCATCTACGTCGCCGACGTACCGGCCTCCATGGCCTTCTGGGAAAGGGCCTTCGGCCTGCAACGGCGCTTCGTCGACGCAACGGGCGCCTACGGAGAGCTGGAGGCCGGCGCCACCTGCATCGCCTTCGCCAGCCACGGCCTGATGGCGGATCTGCTGCCCCCGGAATGCGTGACGGCGCCGCCATCGCCCCAGCATCACGCTTTCGAGATCGGCCTCTTCACGGAAGACGTGCCGGCCGCCTACGCCCAGGCCCTGGCCGAGGGCGCCACCGGCCTGACGCCACCGCGCACCACGCCCTGGGGCCAGACCGTCTCCTTCGTCCGCTGCCCGGAGGGAACCCTGGTGGAGTTGTGTACGGCCATCAAGCGTTAGTGCCCCAGCGCCCGATCCATATCGCCTGATCCAATGGAAACCAATCCCAAGCAGTCTCCGCGCCCCGAAGCGGAACGTCGGAAATATCAGACGCTGCATGCCGGCATTGTCTACGGCTTCGCCGCGGTTGTTCTCTTTATTGCTTTGACAGTCTCGTTGCAACTCGGACTGGGGATTGGTCTGGCGGCCCTGCTCCTCCTGTGCACTTGGTGGGGCGTCCTCATCGTTTTCTGGAGCCACCCAGTTTTCTGCCGGTTCGAAATGGAACATGAGTGGTTGGCCAAGACGCGCCAACTGCCGGCGGGGGTAGAAAGAACATTGCTCACAGGCCTATGGGTCACTTTCTACTGGCCCCTTCTGCTATCGAAGAACGTCTATTTCTGGGCATTGCTTGCAGGCGTCGGCATCTATTACGCCTTGAAACTCAGGTAAGCCTTCAGTAGAACCGCCAAGGCCGGAATCAACCCCCTACCACCGCCGCTTTCTTGCTTCGTCCAGAAACGCCTGCAGCAGCGGCTCCCCGTCCAGCAGTTCGCCCTTGCCCGGGGTGTGGAATTCCGGGTGCCATTGCAGGCCCACCACGAAGCCCCGACCGGTCCAGCGCACGGCTTCCACCAGGCCGTCGGCGGCGGTGGCTTCCACCGTCAGGTCCTTGCCCAGCACCTTGACCGCCTGGTGGTGGATGGAAACCACCTGGCCGCCCGTCTGTTCCGGGTAGAGCCTGGCCAGCAGGCCGCCCTCGGCGAACTGCACCGGGTGGGTGTGACGGTCGTATTCAGGGGCCTCGTGGGCGATGGCGTCTTCCACCAGGCTGGGGATGTCCTGGTGCAGGCTGCCCCCCAGGGCCACGTTGATCAGTTGCAGGCCGCGGCAGATGCCCAGCACCGGCTTGCCCGCCTCCATGAACTCGTGCAGCAGTTCCATCTCGTAGGCGTCCCGCACCCGGTCGCCGGCCCATTCGGGCTTGAGGGGTTCCTCGCCGTAGCTGAGGGGCGAGAGGTCGGTGCCGCCCTGCAGCACCAGGCCGTCCAGGGCGCCCACGTAGTCGGCCAGGCGCATGTTGCTGCGCTGCATGGGGCTGTCCTGGACAATGGAGGGCACCATGAACACCAGCACGTCCCGGGACATGACCCAGTGGGCCACGGACTGCTCCAGGTACTGCAGGGTCTTGCCCAGCAGGCCGACGCTCTCGGGCTGGGGGTGGTAAAGGCGGGCGGAAATGCCGATCTTGACGGTGCGCTTGGCCATGTCTGACTCCTTTCGATCCGGGTTTCAGGGCATTGCCGCAGCAAGGACAGGACGGAAAAGCACCGGGGAACGCCCCCAACACTGTCTCGGTGAACGCTGTGCCCTCTGTGGCAAAAGCATTTTCAATACAGCCGCTACACGCCCCCCGCCCAGCAACGGGCCGAGTGGCGCACCACGTCTTCCAGGGCGCCGCTTTCCTCGTGCCGGGCCCGCAGCCAGGCGCTGCCGTTGGCGCCGCTGCCGGCCATGGCGGCCAGCCGGGCCAGGGGCGTGCGGCTGCCGAGGATGTCGGCGAAGGGCTGCAGGCGCTCCAGGGTGGCCAGCAGATCGTCCCGCAGCACCAGGCTCTGCTGGCTGCGCGGGTCCACCAGGGTGGCGTCGAAACCGAAGCGGGTGGCCTGGAAGCGGTTGTAGCCGTAGACCAGGTACAGCCCCTCCTCCACCCGGTCCGCCGGGTAGGGGCGCTCCACCAGCAGCCAGAAGGCCAGGGCCTGGACGAAGGCGGCCAGGGCGGCGGCCGTATCCACCTCCAGGGGGGTGTCGCAGATGCGCACCTCCACGGTGCCGAATTCGGGCTTGGGGCGGATGTCCCAGTAGAAGTCCTTGATGCTGCCGATGATGCCGTAGCCCAGCATCTTGGCAAAAAACTCCTCGAAGCCGGCCCAGGTGCTCACCGGCGGCATGTGGCCGGAGAGGGGAAAGGCGGAAACGGCGTGCAGGCGCGAGGTCTCGAAGGAGGTGTCCTGCCCCTGGGAAAAGGGCGAGGCTGCCGAGAGGGCGATGAAGTGGGGAATGTAGCGGGACAGCTGGTGCGTCAGATACACCGCGTCGTCCCCCGACTCGCAGGCCACGTGGATATGCTGGCCGAAGACGGTGAACTGCTTGGCCAGGTAGCCGTAAAGGCTGGACAGCTGCTGGAAGCGCTCGGTGGGGAAGATGCGCCGCTCGTGCCAGCGGTGGAAAGGGTGGGTGCCGCCGCCGGCGATGGCCAAGTTGAGGCTGCCGGCGGTATGCACCACCGCATCGCGCATGGCGTGCAGTTCCTCCAGCAGGCTGTCGTGGCGGGCGTGGGGGCTGCTGTTGAGCTCGATCATGCTTTCGGTGATCTCGGGCTTGATCTCCCCCGGGTGGGCCACCTTCTCCAGGGCCCGCAGCAGGTCCGGGCCGCCCCGGGTCAGGTCCTGGGTATGGGGGTTGATCACCTGCAGTTCCAGCTCCACCCCCAGGGTGTAGGGACTGACGGACTTGAAATCAAGCATGTTCGTCTCCTTCCGGCCGGCTCTCGCCGGCGCCCTTGAAGGCCGCCTGCACTGCCAGGGGGCCGAGGAATTCCAGCAGCACCACCGCCGCCAGCACCAGGTTGCCCAGCCGTTCGCCGAACTGGGGATAGAGGCTGGTGAGGTCATGCACCAGGGCGATGGCCACCCCGGACATGGGCAGCAAAGCCAGGCTCAGCCAGGCGTGCTGGCGCCAGGTGATGCGGGAGAAAGGCGCGGTGAGCATGACCCCGGCCGCCTTGCCCAGGCTGCGGGCCGCCAGGTAGGCCAGCACCGGCAGGCCGGCGGCCAGCACCGCCGCCAGGGGCAGGCTGGCCCCGGTGAGGACGAAGAGGACGATGTAGAAAAGTTGGGCGGCGCCCCCCAGGTCCACGCTGAGCAGGGCGTAGCGGCTGTCCCACTGGCGGCAGGCCAGGCCGAACACCAGCAGGGCCAGGAACACCGACAGCTGGAAGGCGTGGGCCAGGCCCACCGCCGCCAGCAGCATGCCGGCCAGGAGGATGAACTGGGAGAACTTGGATTCAGGCCCCTTGCCCAGCAGGCGGGCGCCCCACAGCACCAGGCGGGCGGCCAGGCTGCCCAGCAGCACCGAACCCAGCAGCAGGTAGAGGGGATGCAGCAGGGTCTTGTGCCAGGGCGCCGCATTTTCCGCATGGGCCACCGAGAGCAGGGTGGTGGCGGTGAGGAAGGCGAGCAGGGTGTTGATGGCCACCAGGGCCAGGGTGCGCTCCGTCACCTGGCCTTCGGCCCGGAACTCCCGGGCCACCAGCAGCACCACGGCAGGCGAGGTGGACAGGCCGATTGCCGCCGCCAGGCCCGCCTCCACCCGGGTGAAGCCGAACAGGCACAGCACCCCGGCCATGGCGGCGAAGGCCAGGGCCGATTCGAGCAGGGCCGCGGCCAGCAGGGAGCGGTCCCGCTTGAACCAGGTCAGGTCCAGGCGCCGGCCCAGGTCGAAGAGGATCAGGCCCACGGCCACATCGAAGAAGAGCCGGGTTTCCCCCAGCAGGGGATGCAGGGACCAGCCCGGCGGCAGCCAGGGGCCGGCCTGGCCCAGCAGCAGGCCGGCCAGGAGCCAGCCCAGCAGGCGCGGCAGTTTCAGGCGGCGGGCCAACTCGCCGCCGAACAGCCCGGCCAGCAGCAGGCTGCCGAACAGGGCGGCGGGGCCCAGGGCCGGCGGCAGGGCCGGCAGAAAAGCGAAAGAGATGTTTCCGTCCATAGCGCGGTGCTCCCATGGGACGGCTGTTCAGCAATGTCTCAACAATGCGGCGCCCGGGCGGCCTGCCCGATGGGGCAGGAGCGGTCAGCGCACAGCCTGTTTTTGTTATTGAAAGACGGGCGCCGGCAAGGCGCCCCGGGATCATCCCCGGGGGCGGGGACGGTGGAGGCCGTAGGTTACTTCAGGTCAGAGTCGGCCGGACCCCGGCAAGTTCCGTACGGCCTGACGGCGCGCAAAGCCCAGGCGCAGACGCTTCTCGGTGCCGATGACCAGGCCGCAGAAGAGGGCGAAAGCGCCGATTTCCAGCCATTCCGTGAGGCCGATGGGGGCCGTGGCGAAGAGCCGGTTCATGATCGGCGCGTAGGTGAACAGCAGCTGCAGGGCCGCCATGGTGCCGATGCCGCCCCAGAACCAGCGGTTGGTGAACAGGCCGATGCTCCAGAAGGAATGGGTGAGGGAGCGGCAGTTGAAGAGATAGACCGTTTCCACCAGCACGAACACATTGACCGCCACGGTGCGGGCCTCGGCCAGGGTGTGGCCCTGGTCCAACTCCCGCAGGAAGAGGCCGAAGGCCCCGAGCAGCAGCAACAGGCTCACCAGCAGGATGCGCCCCACCAGGGGGGCGTCCAGCACCGGCGTCTGGGGCGCCCGGGGCGGGCGGGCCATGACGCCCTTCTCGATGGGCTCGAAGGCCAGCATGAGGCCGAGGAACACGGCCGTGGTCATGTTGATCCAGAGGATCTGCAGGGGCGTGATGGGCAGGGTGGCACCGGCAACGATGGCGGCGACGATGACCAGGCCCTCGCCGAAATTGGTGGGCAGGGTCCAGGTGATGAACTTCACCAGATTGTCGAAGACGCCCCTGCCCTCCTCCACCGCCGCCTCGATGGCGGCGAAGTTGTCGTCGGTGAGGACCATGGCGGCGGCCTCCTTGGCCACCTCGGTGCCGGTGATGCCCATGGCGATGCCGATGTTGGCCTGCTTCAGGGCCGGGGCGTCGTTCACCCCGTCGCCGGTCATGGCCACCACCTGGCCCTGGGCCTGCAGGGCCCGCACCAGGCGCAGCTTCTGTTCCGGCTCGACCCGGGCGAAGACGTTGATCTGCTGCACCGCCGCCTGCAGCCCGGCATCGTCCAGGGCCGCCAGTTCGCCGCCGGAGAGGGCCTGCTCGCCCTCGGCGGCGATGCCGATCTGGCGGGCGATGGCCAGGGCGGTCACGGCATGGTCGCCGGTGATCATCTTGACCCGGATGCCGGCGTTGCGGCAGGCCTTAACCGCCGCCACGGCCTGGGCCCGGGGCGGGTCCATCATGCCGATCAGGCCCAGGTAGTCCAGGCCCTCGCCGGCGATCAGGGAGTCGGCCTCCAGCACGGCCTCGGCCGCCCAGCCGCGGCGGGCCACGGCCAGCACCCGCAGGCCCCGGGCCGCCATCTCCCGGGCCTGGCGCTCGATGGCGGCGGCGTCGGCCGCAGTCAGGGGCACCGGCAGGCCTTCCGCATTGCAGCGGCGGCGGCAGTGGGGCAGCAGCTTTTCCAGGGCGCCCTTGGCATAGACCACCAGGCCGCCGTCGCCCCGGTGCAGGGTGGCCATGTACTGGCGGGCCGAGTCGAAGGGCAGTTCATCCTGGCGCGGATAGAGGGAAAGCAGGGTGTGCTCGTCCAGCCCGGCCTTGCGCGCCGCCACCAGCAGGGCGGCCTCCGTCGGGTCGCCGCTGATCTGCCAGTGGCGCCCCTCCTTGAAGAGGCCGGCGTCATTGCACAGGGCGGCGGCCAGCAGGGTTTCCCGCAGGGCCGGCTCCGGCGGCGCCTCGTTACCCAAGTGGCGGCCGCCGATCTCCCCTTCCGGGGCGTAGCCGTTGCCGCTCACCGGGTAGGCGATGCCGCCGGCCACCACTTCCCGCACCGTCATCTGGTTTTCGGTGAGGGTTCCGGTCTTGTCGGAGCAGATCACCGTGGTGCTGCCCAGGGTTTCCACCGCCGGCAGCTTGCGGATGATGGCGCGGCGCTTGGCCATGCGCGAGACGCCGATGGCCAGGGTGATGGTCATGGCCGCCGGCAGGCCTTCGGGAATGGCGCCCACGGCCAGGGCCACCGCCGCCATGAACATCTCGAAGGGGGATTCGCCGCGCCACAGGCCCACGGCAAAGGTGAACAGGGCCAGGGCGCCGATGGCCATCAGCAGCCAGTTGGAAAAGGCCGCCATCTTGCGGGTGAGGGGCGTCATCAGGTCCGGCGTCTCGCCCATCAGCTTGGAGATGCGGCCGGTCTCGGTGGCGTCGCCGGTGGCGATGGTGATGCCGGCGCCCTGGCCGCTCACCACCATGGTGCCGGCGTAGGCCATGTTGCCCCGGTCTGCCAGCAGGGTTTCCGGCGGCAGGGTCTCGGCGTGCTTGTCGCTGGCCGTGGATTCGCCGGTGAGGGCCGCCTCCATGGCCTTCATCTCCTTGGCCCGGAACAGGCGCAGGTCCGCCGGCACCTTGTCGCCGGCGGCCAGCAGCACCACGTCGCCGGGCACCAGGGCGCGGGAGGGCAGGCGCTTCTTCTCCCCTTCCCGCAGCACCGTCACCTCGCTGGCGACGGAACGGGCCAGGGCCGCCAGGGCGCTCTCCGCCTTGCCTTCCTGGATGAAGCCGATGACGGCGTTGATCAGGGTGACCCCGAAGATGACCCCCGAATCCACCCACTCGCCGAGAAAGGCGGTGACGGCCCCGGCCAGCAGCAGCACCAGCACCAGGGGCTGGGCGAACTGCAGGGCGAAGCGCAGCAGGGGACCCTTGCCCGGCTTGGGCGTCAGCCGGTTCTCGCCGTGGGTCTGGCGGCGGCATTCCACCTCGGCCTCCGACAGCCCTTCGGCGCAGGAGGTCTGCCAATGCTCGGCTACGGCATCGCCGGAAAGGTGGTGCCAGACGGGTGAGGAAGCATCGGGACGGGGCATGGTGGGCGAGAAGGCAATGACGACAGCCTTATTGTCCGCCCTTTCCCCTTTCCGGTGGAGTACGTCAGGCTCCCGACACGGCCTTGTGCAAACGGCTGCCGCCCAGCCAGGCGGCCAGCCCGGCCAGGCTGACGATGCCGCCGCAGAGGCAGACGCCGCTCCAGCCGGCAGCGCCGTAGGCGGCGGCGGAGACCAGGGAGCCGGCGGCGCCGCCGATGAAATAGCAGGTCATGTAGGCCGCCGTCAGCCGGTTGCGGGCCTCGGGCCGGATGCGGTAGATGGCGCCCTGGTTGCTCACGTGCACGCCCTGCACCGCCAGGTCCAGGGCCAGCACGCCGAGGATCAGGGCCGCCAGGAACAGGGGCGCGAAATAGAGGGCGCCCCAGGAGAGCAGCAGCAGCCACCAGCCCAGGGTGGTGGCCCGGTCGCCGTGGCCCCGGTCCGCCAGATGGCCGACGGCGGAGGCAGCCAGGGCGCCGGCGGCGCCGGCCAGGCC
Source organism: Azospira sp. I09 (assembly GCF_009177135.1). NCBI lineage: Bacteria > Pseudomonadati > Pseudomonadota > Betaproteobacteria > Rhodocyclales > Rhodocyclaceae > Azospira > Azospira sp. I09. Next base: position 1,601,590 of record NZ_AP021844.1, read on the forward strand.
GAAGAGGCCGATGGTGACTTCGGAAAAGCCGTAGGCGGGGCCGGCCAGGAGGAAGGCCATGGAAGTCCACAACACGCTGAAGGCGGCGAAGGCGGCGGCGCCGAGGAAGGCCCGCAGGCGCAGGCTCGGCTCCTCCCGGAAAAGGCCGAGCACCGACAGCAGCAGCCGCGGATAGCTGAGGCCGACGCTGTGCTGGTAGCGGGGCAGGCGCCGGGCCAGCACCAGGGCCGCCAGGGCCATGGCCGCGGCGCCGACCCAATAGACCGTGCGCCAGCCGCCCAGGGTGGCCAGGGCCCCGGCCACGGTACGGGCCAGCAGGATGCCCAGCAGCAGGCCGCTCATCACCGTGCCCACCACCTTGCCGCGCTGGGCCGGCGCCGCCAGGGTCGCCGCCAGGGGCACCAGCACCTGGGCCACCACGGAGAACAGGCCGGCCAGGGCGGTGCCGACGAAGACGCCGGCCATGGAGGGCGACAGGGCGGTGACCAGCAGGCCCGCCGCCGCCAGCAGGGTCATCACCACGATCAGGCGGCGCCGCTCCAGCAGGTCACCCAGGGGCACGATCAGCAGCAGGCCCAGGGCGTAGCCCAGCTGGGCCGTAGTGACGATGGCCCCGGCCCCGGCGGCGGACAGCCCCATCTCCCGGGCGATGGCCGGCAGCAGGGGCTGGGCGTAATAGTTGCCGGCCACGGCCAGGCCGGTGGCGACGGACATGATGGGCACCAGGCCGGGCGTCAGGCCCGGGGTGGCAGGAACGGCGGCAGCAGAGGACACGGCAATCTCCAGGGGAAGGTGGGCGCCCCGGTCCCGGCCGGAGCGGCGTTATGTGGCGCCAGTATGGGAATGGCCGATCAATGACGCCAATGCATTGTTATCATCCAACCAATCCATTTTTCAGATTGATCGCCATGAACCTGCGCCAGATCGACTATGCCGTGGCAGTGGCAGAAACCGGCAGCTTCACCCGGGCCGCCGAGCGCTGCCACACAGTGCAATCCGCCCTCAGCCACCAGATCTCCCGCCTGGAGGAGCAGCTGGGAGCCCGCCTCTTCGAGCGCACCTCCCGCCGGGTGGCCCTGACCCCGGCCGGCCGCACCTTTCTCACCCACGCCCGCCAGGTGCAGGAAGCCGCCCGTCGCCTGGGAGACGAAATGGCCGCCGCCACCGGCGAGATCCGGGGCACCCTGACCCTGGGCACCATTTCCACCCTCACCGTGGTAAACCTGCCCGCCCTCCTCGCCGAATTCCACCGCCGCCACCCCCAGGTGGACATCCGCCTGCACACCGGCATGAGCGACCGCCTGCTGGAGGAACTGCGGCAGCAGGAAACCGACGCCGCCTTCATCGGCGTCTGGCCCGGCGAGCCGGTGGCCGGGGTGGACGCCCGCCTCCTCAGCGAAGAGCCCCTGGTAGCCCTGCTGCACCCGAACCATGCCCTGGCCGGGCGCAAGCGCCTGAGCCTGGCCGAACTGGCCCGGCAAACCCTGGTGGACTACCAGGCCGGCACCGGCCCCCGGCAACAGACCGACGCCGCCTTCCAGGCCGCCGCCATCGAGCGCCGGGTGACGGTGGAGGTCAATCACGTGGAATGGCTGGAGGCCCTGGTGCGGCAAAACGTCGGCATCGCCCTGGTGCCCCTGGCGACGGCGGCCCACTACCCGGGGCTGGTCACCATCCCGGTCCAGGCCGCGCCCCGCCGCCGGGTCTACTTCGCCTGGGGCCGCCACCCCACCCCGGCCGCCCTGGCCTTTCTTGGGCTGGTGCAGCAGGCGCTGGAGTGAGCGGCGGGACGCTCAGGGCATCCCGGTCTGGGAGGCAGGAGGGACGGACCTTTCGGCCATGGCATGGCGGAGAGGGGCGTCGCTGTTGGGTTGTGGGGCTGGTGCTTTTCGGCAGGGGATATTGCCTGTGAGGCTGAATCCTCAGGCGTGGTGGGTTGATTGACCGCTGTGTTCCGCGCCTGACGCGCGGGTTACTTGTTCTTGTCTCGCCAAGAATAAGTAACCAACAAGAAGGCGAGCCCGGTTTGGCGCCCCTGCGGGGTCCCCTGCGCTACTCGCTTCCGGCGGGGGCTGCGCAACTCGGCCTACGGCCTCAGACAGTGCTCGCCCATTTTCCGCCAGAAGCTCCGTTGCTCGGCGCCGCACAGGGCGGGATTGGCGCTTGCCGAATTCAGCTATCGACCTAAAACGGGAATGACCTAGGGAAAGCAGATGTTCAACGTTAAATTAAGCGGCGCGCCGCTTGTGGCGCGTCTGAGCGACTGAAGGGAACGGTTTTGATGTGATGTTAGGGAGCATTAGTTCCTAAACTCACATCAATTGTTTGACATGTTGAAAGCTACACGTCGTTGGTGGCGTATCGCTCAAGAAACGCCATTTAACAACGACATGATCAGCAGCCCGGATTGAAAAAACGTAATTACACTGGTCCGATCTGCGACTTACGAGTTCATAGGTTTGGGAATTCACTTCACGCCGCTCAAATGACCACTCAATCGGATGGTCATATTTCGGCAATGGCTTTCCGACATATTGATCCAACACCGTTTCCATATCTTGGTAAGTGACCATAGGAACACAGCCACATAGAAAGCACAGAATCGAGAGAAAAATACCTTTCTCGACGGCAGCCACAAGCATGCGCGGCTCCCTAACGTGGAGCTAATCGGACCTGCGCGGATTTTCGCGCAGGTCCGGTTGAGTGCAGACAGACATAGCGATGAGAACTACAACCATACCAATTGACCTCAAATGATTTTGAAGTACCCCGTGAGATGCCATCCAACTATCCAGCAGATTAGTGAAAAAGCACCGCCGATATATACAACAATGCCACCAACGACTGGATCGGCAACTCGCGAAAGAGCCACAACAAGAATTGCGGCAAACCCAAAGGCGGTGTTCCCAACTGTGACGAGAGTGCTGCCGATTCGATGCTTTTGGCTAGGAGGCAGCCGTGTCAGAGGCGATTTCTCAGTTCGTGATCGGCGACGACCAAATACGAACCACGCAATCAGCGCCATGCTAATAATGCCGGCAAGACTGCCCGCAAGACGATCAGCAAATCCCAACATCCCAATCAAGGCGGCAAGTAAGGCCCATAGAACCCCACCCGCGATTAGGCATAGGCCGAAAAACTGAGAGATCAGGATGTTAAGGGGTGGCATCAGTCGGTGCCCAACGTGGAAGTGAGGGGTAGCCGGAGCGAAGCGTAGGGAACCACAAGCGCAGCTTGTGGCTGTCCCGCTCGACTGCAAAGTTAGAAGTGTCAGGCGGGTAGAGCATATGAGACCTTTGTGCCCGCGACAGTGATAAGCCCTTGCTCTTTGAGCTCATTCAGTAACGACTGAAGCTCCTGCTCGGGGAGTTGTTTTTGGAACATTGAGCTGATGGTGCTGGTGAGCGTCTTAACGGCCCGAGGCTTTGATGCGCCTCTGCGCTTGAGGTCGGCAACGATCACAGCAATTTTCTCGCTCGGTGATTTTGAGTTTGAGGCTTTCACGATGGGGATGTCGGTCACATCCTTGGAGCGACAAGCAAATATCTTCCTGGTCTTCAGGTGTGTGATTAGCGGGTCAAAGCCCGTATCCTTTGACACGATGTGGAAGTAAGCGTCGGGCTCTTTACTTGCCAAGGCTCCGATGTAGTATGCAACGTGAAAATCGAGAGCATTTGAACCATTGCCAGAAATCTTGATGTACTCGGCCCGCTCTCCCATTTGCTGAAGAACAGATGCAACCTCGAAGGTAACTTTGGCTTGGTTGGCGCCGACAAAGACGATGACTTTGAAATGCTCCTTGTTGAGCACGGCCATCGCTTCTGGCTGCACGTTCTCGTAATCGATGAGTACGTAGTTTGTTCGCAAGTTTCCCCCGGGATTTATGAGACTTCTAACGTAGAGGTGACCGGCGCTGCGCGGTCTTATCGCGCAGCGTCCAGCGACCGAAGGGAGCGCGGTCGACCGCCATGTTATGTTTTGGAAGTTGGTAATGACGCAGACTCAACAAGCCTGCAAAAAACATTTTTAATTCTCCCCTGCACAAGAGCAACCTCAGTGGAGTCTCCCGTTTCAACGGAAAGGATACTGACACCACTATCGAAGTACGCATCAGAAGGAGAAGCTGAAAAATTGAACTTGAGATTGTATTGATCAAGCTCGAATTCTGCTTTTATGGCGTCTTCGAAATCGTCGCTGAGAAAGCCATTAGATTTGCAGCTTGGGAAATGTATGGTGATCGACAGTTCTTTCATTGTTTGCCCCTCATGAAACGTTAAATTTTCCAGAAAAAATCTCCATCAACCGGCAGACTCATCAGCATTGATTCGATTTCGTGAACTAATTTAATCGCTTGATCTGTTAGCGCTATTACGTCTTCTTTTCTGAGATAGACCTCGTTACCGTCTTTGTCGTACCCAGCGCGATGCACACAGTGGTGACGGATGAGAACTGCCTGAAAAAGCCATTTGACCTCACCAAAATCAACCTCCAATACCGAGGAGTAAAGAGGTTTTACCTTTGCAATGTCATGAAAAATTAACCCTTTCAGATACTCGCTTAGGTCATTCTTTAGGTCTTCTCTCTTGGTGAATATCTCCTGAACTGTAAATTTTCGTTTGGCGAACTCAGGGTCATTTTCAACAAGCCGCCTCATGTGGCTCTCAGAGGAAAGCGCATAGTGGATAAAAGTTGAGGAAAGATATGCCTCAACCGTGGCAACCACGTGCCCGAAAAGCATGACTATCAGGTTTTTTTCATACTTTGGGTTAACTGCATGATTGAGAATTTCTAGGGTTGCTTCGATATTCTCATCAAAAATTTCGAGACGACTTTTCCCCTCTACAGTCCAATCATCTTCGTATTGATCGTGGTCGTGAAATTGGTATTCGCGATCAAACTCTTCTGATAGTTCATCCCACCCCTCGGTATCCTCATCTGCTTCTGGGTCATCTAGCCTTTCGCGTATCCACTCGGCCCTTTCTTCCCAGGCCTCGTCCTCCATGCGCTCCATCCATCTTTGCTTTGCTAGGCCCACAGAAACCTCCCAGAAACATAACTAGTAGTAGACGACAAAAGTGTCCAATAAAAACGGGGCTGTCCAATATCCTGGAACACCGGACAGCCGAATCGATTGTCCCGCAACGGATTCAGCGAACCTTCCGTTTACTGGCCTCACTAAAAATCCGTGAAACCGGACAGCCTCAAACTTACCGACAGGACACCAGAATCGCAACCAAAAGTTGCAAATCGCATATCCCAAAGAACTACCCCCCAGCCCCAACCGGCGCGACCACCTTCGCTACGCCACCGGTTTTCCATCCCCTTCCACCCCCGCCGAGCAGCGCAAGGCGGGCGGGGGGCTTTCGGCGAGGACTGTTTGAGGCCCGAAGGGCCGAGTTCCGCAGCCGCCCCGTCCGACTGAGCAGCGCAGGGGAGCCCGCAGGGCCGGGGGTGAGGGTCGCCTTCTTGTTGGTTACTTGTTCTTGGCGAGACAAGAATAAGTAACCCGCGCGTCAGGCGCGGAACACAGCCGCAAAATCAACAGTCCACGCCCAACCAATCCCCCAGTAACAAAGCCTCCCCACCCCGCCACCAAACAAAAAGGACGGCCATCTCCACCATACCCCGGCGGAAATGCCCGTCCTTCCTGCCTCCTGGCGCACCCCGGTGCGCCGGCCAATTCAAACCCCGCTAATCCGGCTCACCAGCCGTAATAGACGCCCCCGCCCCGGCGGTAGTAGGGCCCCCAGCGCGGACCCCAGAAGGGATCGTAGTAGGGCATGGCCCGCAGCCGCTCCTGCTGCCGCACGGCCTCCACCTCCCGGGCGTTCTGCTGTTCCTTTTCCGTCAGGGTGGTGGCCAGATCGGCCCGCAGGGCCTTTTCCCGGTATTCGTGCAGGTAGTCGAGCACCGCCACCGGCAAGCCCTGGCGGGTCAGGTCCAGCACCTGGCTGGGGGTGGGGTCGAGGCGGGTCTGGGTTTCCTTGAGGCGGGCGATGATGGCGTCGGCCTTCATGCCGGACTTGGCCATGGCCACCAGTTCGGGAAAGCCCAGCTTGGGCGTGTCGGGCGCCAGGCGCTGCATCTGCTCGGGAGTGAGGCGGGCCAGCTTGGGGGTGGCGGTGCCGTCGGGAGGGGCGCTGGCGCAGCCGGCCAGCAGGGTCAGGGGCAGCAGGAGCGGGAATAGGCGGCGATGCACGGTCATGATGCTTTCTCCTCCATTACGGGGCCGGGATCAGGGAGAGACCCCACGGCCGGCCCCCTGGTTCCGGAACCGGCCCGGCGAACACCAGGCGGCGGAACCCCGGGGACGCAGCCTGAGCGTCAGGCCCGGGGCTGCGGGCCAGGCGTGTCGCCGTAAACAGTACGCAACTACGGCAAGGCGACACCACAACGCCCGCGGCCTCCGGGCCGGGTACTCAGGCGGTGCCGCCGACGGTGAGGCCGTCGATGCGCAGGGTGGGCTGGCCCACGCCCACGGGCACGGACTGGCCGTCCTTGCCGCAGGTGCCGACGCCCGGGTCCAGGCCCAGGTCGTTGCCGATCATCTTCACCCGGGTCAGGGCGTCCGGGCCGTTGCCGATGAGGGTGGCGCCCTTCACCGGGTAGAGCACCTTGCCGTTTTCCACCATGTAGGCTTCGGACATGGAGAAGACGAACTTGCCGCTGGTGATGTCCACCTGGCCGCCGCCGAAATTGACGGCGTAGATGCCCTTCTTCACCGACTTGAGGATTTCCTCCGGCGACTTGTCGCCGGCCAGCATGATGGTGTTGGTCATGCGCGGCAGGGGCAGGTGGGCGAAAGATTCGCGGCGGCCGTTGCCGGTGGGCTCGACGCCCATGAGGCGGGCGTTGAGGGAATCCTGCATGTAGCCTTTCAGGATGCCGTCCTCGATCAGCACGGTGCGGCGGGTGGGGTTGCCCTCGTCGTCGATGTTGAGGGAGCCGCGACGGTCCGGCAGGGTGCCGTCGTCCACCACGGTGACGCCCTTGGCGGCGACCCGCTCGCCGATACGGCCGGAGAAGGCGGAGGAGCCCTTGCGGTTGAAATCGCCCTCGAGGCCGTGGCCGATGGCTTCGTGCAGCAGGATGCCGGGCCAGCCGGGGCCGAGCACCACGGTCATGGTGCCGGCCGGCGCGGGCCGGGCGTCCAGGTTGGTGACGGCCTGATGCACGGCTTCGGCGGCGTAGCGCTTGAGCACTTCCTCGCTGAAGTAACCGTAGTCGTAGCGGCCGCCGCCGCCGGCGGAGCCCTGCTCCCGCTTGCCCTTGCCGCCATCCACGATGACGGTGACGGAGACCCGCACCAGGGGCCGCACGTCGGCGGCCAGACGGCCGTCGCTGCCGGCCACCAGCACCACGTCGTATTCGCTGGCGAGGGAGGCCATGACCTGGGTGACGCGGGAATCGATGGCCCGGGCGTAGCCTTCCAGGCGTTCCAGCAGCTTCACCTTGTCGGCAGCCTGCAGGGAGGGAATGGGGTCCTGGGCCGGATAGAGGCCGTGGCCCTTGCGCCCCTTCAGCTTGGGCGCCGTGCCCGACTGGCCGACGGCGCCGATGGCGCGCACGGCGGCGGCAGCGTCGCCGAGGGCGTTGCGGCTGATGTCGTCGGAGTAGGCAAAGGCGGTCTTCTCGCCGGAGATGGCGCGCACGCCGACGCCCTGGTCGATGTTGAAGCTGCCGGATTTGACGATGCCCTCCTCCAGGCTCCAGGCCTCGGCCCGGCTGTACTGGAAGTAGAGGTCGGCGTAATCCACGTCGTTCTTCATGATCTGGCCGAATACCTCGGACAGGCGCTTGTCGTCCAGGCCGTAGGGGGTCAGCAACAGGGATTCGGCTTGCTTGATGATCTTGCTCATGGGGAAACCTAAAGCCTTAAATAACTTTTGCCACAGAGGGCACAGAGTTCACAGAGTTTTTAGCGATCGAGTCCTGGCTCTGCGTGGATAACGGAAGGGTCACAGCACCCGGTGCTTGAGGGCCGGCAGGTTGGCCCGGGTCTCGGCGATGCAGCCGTGGTCGAGCAGGCCCAGGACCACGCCGGGGCCTTTCAGCTTGCGGTCCACGATGGTGCCCCAGGGGTCCACGATCATGCTGTTGCCGTGGGTCTCCCGGCCGTTCTCGTGCTTGCCGCCCTGGCCCACGGCCAGCACGTAGCACTGGTTCTCGATGGCCCGGGCCCGCAGCAGGATTTCCCAGTGGGCGCGGCCGGTGGTCTCGGTGAAGGCGGCGGGCACCACGATCAGGTCCACCGGCGCCAGGCGGCGGTACAGCTCGGGGAAGCGCAGGTCGTAGCAGATGGAAAGACCGATGCGGCCATAGGGCGTGTCAAAGGCCACCGGCTCGCTGCCGGCCTCGATGGAGGCGGCCTCGTCGTAACGCTCCAGGCCCTTCTGGAAGCCGAACAGGTGGATCTTGTCGTAGCGGGCCACACGCTGGCCGGCCGGGTCGTAGACCACGGTGGAATTCATCACCTTCGCCGCGTCCTTCGCCTCCAGGGGAATGGAGCCGCCGATGAGCCAGATGCCGTGCTGCTTTGCCGTGGCGGCGAGGAATTCCTGGATCGGGCCGTGGCCGTCGGCTTCCCGCACCTTGACCTTGTCGCCCTCGGCCATGCCCATGATGGGGAAATACTCGGGCAGGGCGACGATGCGGGCGCCCTGGGCCGCCGCTTCGGCGACGCCGTGGGCGGCGGCCGCCAGGTTGTCGGCGACCCGGGGGCCGGACACCAGCTGCACGGCGGCGATCAGGGCATTTTCGGTCTTCTGGCGCTCAGGGCTTGGCGGATTCATCGGTCTTGGCCTTCTCGGATTTATCGGCTTTGGCGGCGGATACTTTTTCCACCTTGGGGTCTTCCCAGCTGCCGGTGACGGCGTATTCGAAAGCAAAAATCTGGTCCACCGGATTCTGCAGCACTTTCTGGGCGATGAGGGCGGCCACGCCGGCCACCGGATTGACCAGGGCCGCCGTGCCCAGGGCCACGGAGCTGCCCAGGGCCGGCTGCACCCGCACCCGCAGGTTCTGGGTTTCGTTGTCCAGGTTGATGTCGCCCTTGATGCCCACCTTGGCCGCCGGACCGTCGATGCTGAGGTCAGAGGTCTTCATCAGACCATTCTGCACCTTGAAGGTGCCCTCCACATTGTCGAAGGCGAAACCTTCGGAGAAGACGTCGCGGAAATCCAGGGTGATGCGCCGGGGCAGGGACTGCAGGGAAAGCAGGCCGATGAGCTTGCCGATGCCCGGCTCCACCTTGGCGAACTGGCCCTTTTCCGCCGTCAGCTTGACCTCGCCGGAGAGGCTGGGAATGTCCAGGGTGGTGGGCGTGTTGTTCCAGGCCAGCTTGCCCGCCAGGGTGGCGCTGCCCCGCTTGAGGGTGCCGGGGAAGCCCAGGCGGTCCAGGTACTTGCCGGCATCCCCCGCTTCCAGCTTGAATTCCACGTCGGTGCGGTGGGCGCCCCGGGGATCGGTGCGCCACAGGCCCTTGCCGTTGATGGAACCGTCCGGGCTGGAGAGCAGCACCTTGTCCAGGCGCCATACCCGGCCTTCGTTGCGGGCCAGCAGTTCGAGCTTGCCGAAGCGGCGGCTGCCCAGGGTGAAGCTGTCGGCAACGATGTCCAGGCCCGGCAGTTCGTCCTGGCTCTCGGCCTCGCCCAGGCGCTGCATGGCTTCCTGCTGGGGCGTGCTTTCCGGCAGGGTAAGGTATTTGAGGCGGGCCTTGACCCTGCCCTGGCCGGCGCCGTCCCAGTTGATCTGGCCGGCGGCTTCCTTGGCGTTGACCTCCACCTGCCAGCTGTTGCCGGCGGGCGCCGCCTTCAGGGTGACGTCGTGCAGGCGCCGCCCGGAGATGTCCAGCAGGGGCGTCTTCAGCACCGCCAGGGAGAGGGGCGCCGCCGACTCGCCGGCGGCGGCGCTGCCGCCACTACTGGCGCTAGTGCCGTTGCCGTTGACCGGGGTCAGGGCCTTGCGCCAGAAATCCGCATCCACGCTGGGCAGGTTCACCGTCAGGGCGAGGCCCCGCTCGGGCAGGCTGAGGCCTTCGCCGATGGCGATGGCGCCGCGCTCGGTGACCGGGCCGGCGGCTTCCCGGCGGCGGATGATGTGGGCGCTGGCCAGCTTGCCCAGGGTGAATTTCACCTGTTCCCTCGCCACCGGCGCCGGCGCGCCCTTGCGGGGGGCGGTTTCGGCCAGGGCGCCCCGCTCCAGGTGCAGGGGCAGGGCGGCGGCGGCGCTCTTGTTGAAGGGCTCGGGCAGGCTGGAGGCCAGGCCCTTGAGGTCGGAATCCACCACCAGCTCCGCCGTCTTCTTGCGCACCCGCACCTCGCCCTTCCAGGCGGCGCTGCCGGAGACGTTGTCGAACAGGGGCAGGTCCAGCTGGCGGCGCAGGGCAGCGGCGGTGAGGCTGCCGGAGGCATTGACCAGCACCTTGTCGCCCTCGTTGCTGGCGGAGAGCTTCATGGGGCCGCCGAGGAACTGGCCGGTGATTTCCTTGACGCTGATGCCGGCGTCGGTGAAGTGCAGGCGGCCGTTGGCCTGGGTGATGGGCGGCAGGCCCGGCTCCACCGTCACCTGGTTGTTGAGGAATTCGTAGTCGCCCTTGATGCGGCTGTCGGCCATGCGGCGCAGGAACAGTTCCAGCTGCAGGTTGAGGCGGCCTTCGCCCTGGGCCTTCATGCCGTCGGTGAAGTTGTCGATCTTGTTGCCCACCGGGCTCTGGTCGATGAACTTGAGGAATTCGCCGGTGGGGCCTTCGGCCTTGCCGGTGATGCTGAGCAACTCCTCCGGCGCCTCCAGGTCGGCGATCTCGGCCTTGACGCCGGAGAGGCGGGCCCCCAGCAGCTTGGCGCTCTTGGCTTCGATCAGCATGCGGGCGCCCTCGAAACGCAGGGAGCCCTGGATGTCGTCGATGCGGGGCCAGCCGGAGGCGTATTCCAGGGTGGCACCGTTGATGCGGGCGGTGACCAGGAACTGGCCGTCCTTGGGGTCGAGGAAGGGGAAGCGGGCCAGGTCGCCCTTGAGCACCAGCTTGGCCTCGGAGGCGGTGCCGCCGGTGATGGAACTCTTCAGCCAGTCCCGGGCATCCTGGGACACCACCTTGGGCATGTAGCGCCAGACGGCGGTGCCGTCGGCCTTGCTGATGCCGGCGGTGAGGTCGATGCTGCCGGGGCCGTCGCCGCTGAGGCGGTAGGTGCCCTGGGCCGAGCCGGTGGCGTCGGGGCCGTTGAAGGTGAGGCTGTCCAGGCTGACGTCGAGGCGGCTGCCGTCGATCTTCCAGCTGACCTGGCTGTTGAGGGCATCCACCGCCAGGCGCGGATCGGGGAAGACCTGGGGCAGTTCCAGCTGGGCCTTGGCCGAGCGCAGGGTGAGGCTGCCGCCCCGGTCCCCGGCGTCCACCGTGCCGCTCATGCCGGAAAAGCCCGGGAAGCGGCTGCTGGCCTTGATGCCGAGGCCGTCGAAGCGGGCCTTGAGGTTGTAGTCCTGAGGCTTGCCCTCGTTTTCCGTCCAGCTGGCCTTGAGGTCCCGCACCAGGCCCCGGGGGGCGTAGTCGTTCAGCCACTGGCGCACCTCGGCCCCCAGGGGCAGGTGCTCGGCCAGGGCCGCCAGGGCGCCCAGGTCCAGGGTGGTGGCGGCGGCGCTGCCGCGGCGGCGGTCGGAGAAAAGGCCGCCCTCCTGCCAGGAGAAGGCGAAATCCGTGGGTTCCAGGCTGGTGCCGTCCCGGGTGGCAAGGCCGACCCGCTTGCCGGAGAAGCGGGTGTCGCCGTTGCGCCGCTCGCCGCTGATGCGGCCCGCCAGGCGCAGCAGGTCCAGTTCCGGCAGGTCCTTGGCCAGCTTCAGGCGCAGGTCCTGCAGCCCCACGTCGGCGGTGGCCGCCACGGGCAGGCCCTTTTCCACCTCCAGCCACAGGCGCAGGGCGCCGCTGCCCTGGGGCAGGGAAACGGGGTAATCGACCCAGGCCTGCCAGGCCGCCAGGTCGGTGTGCACGAATTCGGTGTACAGCTCGCCGCTCCAGTCCTCCAGCTGCTGCGGATCGGAGCCCCGCAGGTCGCCCCGCAGGTCGAGGCGGGAAGCCAGTTCCGCCGGCGGCAGGGCAGAGAGGCCGAAGCGGTGGCGGCGGCCCCGGTTCTCCAGGAGGAAATTCACCGCCTCCAGAGTCAGGGGCGGGGCGCCCCGCTGCAGGTCTTCCCAGACGATGGTGGCGTCCTTGATGTGGATGCGCTCCTGGCTCAGCACCCAGTGCAGGGCGCTGCCGTCGCTCTTGCCGTCTTCCAGGGGAATGCCGGCCACCTCGAAGCGGCCGTCGGCGAGGCGCCGCACCAGCAGGGTCGGCTCGCTGATTTCCAGCAGGTGCAGGCGGGGCGAGAGGTGGGGCACGCTCCACCAGGAGAGCACGCTCTCCACCCGCTCGAAGGCCAGGGCCGGATAGCCCTGCCTGTCGGCCACCCGCACGTCGGCCAGGGTCAGCTCGGGGCGCAGGCCGCGCCAGCCGGCGTCGATGTGGCCGATGGTGACCGGCAGGCCGACGGCCTGGCTCACCGCCTGTTCGATGTCGGCCCGGTAGTTGCCCACGTTGGGCAGCACCCAGTAGCGCAGGGCCAGCACCAGGAAGGCGAAGACGAAATAGACCACCACCCCCGCCACCAGGGCCAGGCGGCCGGCGCGGCGCCAGAACTGGCGCGCCCGGGGGCTGACGAGGAAGGGCAGGAGGGCGTGCAGGCGGTGGTAAAGGGCCGACCGCAGGACGGAATCAGTCATGGGCCTCGACCGGCAACAGGGCGGAGGCGGCGGCAACGATGGCGGCGGCGCTTTGCAAAGGTATTGGGCGGGTCACTACAATGGCAAGTTCTGGGCGAAGGGGTGGATTTTAACCCAGCCACCCCCGGAAACCCCGGATATAACCGGATGATTCCCTGATGAATAACGATTCCAACAATAACGCCGCACCCGCCCCTGCCGCCGACACGACTTTTCCCGCCGCCTGGCAACCCGCCCTGGACCACAGCGCCTACCTGCGCCAACTGCTCTCCTGCCGCGGCGAACTGGTGCCGATCCTGGCCGAATCCTGGCAGCGCCCCCTCACCGCCGCCGACCTGGAGGAGTGGATCGCCCAGGCCGCCCCGGCCGACGAGGAGGCCCTCAAGCCGGTGCTGCGCCGCCTGCGCCAGCGGGTCATGGCCCACCTGATCATCCGCGACCTGGCCGCCGCCGCGCCCCTGCAGGAGGTGGTGGAAACCATGACCCTGCTGGCCGACATCACCACCAACTTCGCCCTGGACTTCGTACACCGCAGCCTGGTGCAGCAGTACGGCGAACCCCTGGACAGCCAGGGCCGGCCCCAGCGCCTGCTGGTGGTGGGCATGGGCAAGCTGGGCGGACGGGAGCTGAACGTCTCCTCCGATGTGGACTACATCTTCGTCTATCCGGAAGAAGGCCAGACCGCCGGCCGCGCCGACGGCGGCGGCCAGGTGGACAACTACGACTTCTTCCACCGCCTGGGCAAGCGCCTCATCATCGCCCTGGGGGACCTCACCGCCGACGGCCAGGTCTTCCGCGTGGACATGCGCCTGCGCCCCAACGGCGAGTCCGGCCCCCTGGTGTGCAGCCTGGACGCCCTGGAAAACTACTTCATCACCCAGGGCCGGGAGTGGGAACGCTACGCCTGGATCAAGGCCCGGGTGATGAACGCCGGCGCCAACGACGTGAACAACTGGGGCCCGGTGCTGAGCCAGACCGGCCGCCCCTTCGTCTTCCGCAAGTACCTGGACTTCGGCGCCATCAACGCCATGCGCGACCTGCACGCCCAGATCCGCCGCGAGGTGGCGCGCAAGGACATGGCCAACCACGTCAAGCTGGGCCCCGGCGGCATCCGGGAAATCGAATTCATCGCCCAGGTCTTCCAGCTGATCCGCGGCGGCCGCGACACCGCCCTGCAGATCCGCCCAACCCTGCAGGTCCTGGCCCTGCTGCCGGAGCGGGGCCTGATGGCCCAGGAGGCGGTGGACGAGCTGAGCACCGCCTACGATTTCCTGCGCCGCCTGGAACACCGCCTGCAGTACGTGGCCGATCAGCAGACCCACAGCCTGCCCGAAGATGCGGAGGGCCAGGCCCGCATCGCCCGTTCCATGGGCTTTCCCGACTACCCTGCCCTGCTGGCCGTGCTCGACGGCCATCGCCAGCGGGTCTCCCTGCACTTCGAGGCCGTCTTTGCCGAACCGGAGGCCCCCAGCTCCCAGAGCGAGACCCTCACCGCCCTGTGGCAGGGCGCCCTGGAATGCGACGGCGCCCAGGAGAAATTCGCCGGCCTCGGCTTTGCCGACGTGCAGGACTCCCTGGAACGGCTGCAGGCCTTCCGCGACGGCGCCCGCTACCAGCAGCTGCCCGCCAGCAACCGGGAACGCATGGACGCCCTGGGCCCGCGCCTGATCGAAGCCGCCGCGGCGACGCCGACGCCAGACCTGACCCTCTCCCGCTGCCTCGCCTTCCTCGAGGCCATCGGCCGCCGCGGCGCCTATCTGGCCCTGTTGCAGCAGTATCCCCAGGCCCTGAAGAAGGTGGCCGAACTCATCGGCGGCTCCAGCTGGGCCGCCGAATACCTGACCCGCCACCCCATCCTGCTGGATGAACTGCTGGACCCGCGCCTGCTGGAAGTGGCCACCGACTGGCAGCGCTTCCGCCGCGAACTGCGCCGGGCCCTGGACGAATGCGCCGGCGATACGGAACGGGAAATGGACCTGCTGCGGGAAATGCACCACGCCCAGGTCTTCCGCCTGCTGGCACAGGACCTGGCCGGCCTGCACAGCATCGAGAAAATCTCCGACCACCTGACCGAACTGGCCGACATCATGGTGGCCGAGACGGTGCGCCTGTGCTGGGGCAAGCTCAAGACCCGGCACCGGGAAGAGCCCGTCTTCGCCGTCATCGGCTACGGCAAGCTGGGGGGCAAGGAGCTGGGCTATGCCTCAGACCTGGACATCATCTTCCTCTTCGACGAAAAGAAGGACACCGCCCAGGAGGCCGAAGAGGTCTACGCCCGCCTGGCCCAGCGGGTGAACACCTGGCTCTCCTCCCAGACCCCCGCCGGCCTGCTCTTCGAGACCGACCTGCGCCTGCGCCCCAACGGCGATTCCGGCCTCATGGTCTCCTCCCTCGCCTCCTTCCGCGAATACCAGCTGCACAGCGCCTGGGTCTGGGAACACCAGGCCCTCACCCGGGCCCGCTTCGTCGCCGGCGATACGGACGTGGGCCGGGGCTTCGACGCCATCCGGGAGGAAATCCTGCGCCAGCCCCGGGACCGGACCAAGCTCAAGGAAGAAGTGCTAGCCATGCGCCAGAAGATGATCGACGCCAACGCCTCGGATGCCGAAACCGTGGCCCGGGGCGAATTCGACATCAAGCAGGACCCGGGCGGCATCATCGACGTGGAATTCATCATCCAGTACCTGGTGCTGGGCCACGCCCACGAGCACCCGGAACTCACCGGCAACCTAGGCAACATCGCCCTCCTCGGCATCGCCGCCCGCCTCGGCCTGATCCCCGCCGCCCTGGCCGAACCGGTGCAAAACGCCTACCGCGACTACCGCCGCCTGCAACACGCCAAACGCCTCAACGGCAGCCCCAAGAGCCGGGTGGCAAGGGAGTCCGTAGCCGAACGCATCGCCGCGGTACGGGCGTTGTGGGAGGAAGTGTTCAAGGGGTAAGGGCTAGGAGCGGCGGATGCCGCGGGCCTGAAATGGAAAAAGCCGCCGGGAATCCGGCGGCTTTGTTTTTTTGTCCAAACCCAGTCACGCAGAAACGACATGCTGACGAAGCACCCAGACAGTGAGGGGTAACCTCAACCGGGAAAATTGCAAGTCTTGCTATTCCCCCTGTTACGAGTGTTTTTTTAAGCGAAAACCAGCCTGCAATTGCAAAGATTTGAATGGCCATTCGTGTCATGCAACGACCAACACGAGCGCGTGACATTTGGTATTTGCGCCTATGGTCACGACAAAGGGAGCAGGTTCGTTGCCAGACCAGAGATGAGCATCAGAATAAAGGTACCCGAGTAGGCCAACCCCAAAAAGCCACCACGCTTTGCCAGCCGGAAAACGATTTGGATGACCGAGCCGGACTCCTTTCTCAGTGCGTTTTGGTTGCAAAGAATTACGATCAAATGTGCAAGCGCGAAGGTAATGAATGACCAGAAGCTGACTGCCTGCATGAGAAAATGCCTAACGTCGAAGGTAAGGGGCGCCGCGCGGCGCTTTATCTCGCAGCGTCCCAGCGACCGGAGGGAGCGCCTTGACCGCAGGATTTGGGGTCAAACCGACATCCACGAGCTACCCCGGCTATTGCGATTTATGGGTTTGGATTTTTCAGTAGCAATGTCCGTTTTGCACTCCGGGCAATGAAGAAAACGGCCTTGCGGCTGCAATGTGGTTTTCTTTTTCTTGTCCACGCAGGCGGTACAAAGATAGTGCATCGGCTCGCCGTTCTCATATCCTGGCTTCAGAGCGTAGGCAAGGGCTCCAGTTGTGAATTGAAAAAGCGCGTACCGTTGAAGTTGACTCTTCCAGTCTTCAATCTCAGCAATCTGCTTTTCAAGTTCGCGCACTCGCTCGGCGAGCGCCGCCTGCTTCTCTTGGCTTGCCAACTCAGAAGCGATTGCGTCCGTGAGCTTTATTTGAACGGCTGTAACCGCAGTTAGGAGTTCGCTGTAATTGGACAGCCCATGAGCAGCCTTGACAAGCTCGATAGCGGTCTTGGTGCTTTGAATAGCAGCGGTGATTTCGGAGTACATATCAAGACCCCCAACGTGAAGTAGACGGCATATCTGCCGTATAAGCTGGCGAGAAAAATCCTGAACGCTCCCGGTTAGCCGGCGGAATCCCGTTTCCAACAAGGCGCCTGACTGGGTAGCTCATAGTTCCTGACCTGATAGCAACTAATAAAAGACGGCGTTTTTCCGTCGTCGCGCCATCTAAATCGGCGCACCGCCGTATAACACCGGCAACGCATCACCTGAAAACAACGCTGCCCCAGGGATTTTTGCAAATCAGCTGCTTATGCGCATCGATAGCAAAACGACAAACATGGCGTAGCTGCAGCCTACAGACTCCAGGCCGTGAGCATAATCAGCCACCCAAAGTATGTCGAGTGACTAGGTCAAAACACTGCACTTTCCCTCCCCGGCAAACCTGGGCATCAACCCGGCCACGGGCCTTACCGGAATCGCCCCAGCCCCTTGCCCCGCAACCCAATCCCCACGCCCCTCCCAGCCAGGCCATGCCGGAGAAGCCCATCCCGCCTGCCTCCCAGGCCGGCACCCGCAAACGACCCATTTCCCCCATTCCGGCCTCCGGCGCGCATGGGTGTATAATCCCGGCCCTATGTCCTTGATGCCACATTTACTTTTCTGCGGAGACGCCCCCTTTGCGTTTTGACGAACTGGGCCTGGCGCCCGAAATTCTTAAGGCCGTGACCGAGATGGGTTACGCCGAAGCAACCCCGATTCAGCAGCAGGCCATTCCCCTGGTCCTGCAGGGCAAGGACCTCAAGGCCTGCGCCCAGACCGGTACCGGCAAGACCGCCGCCTTCACCCTGCCCCTGATCCAGCGCCTGCTGCACCTCGATACGGCCAGCCCGTCGCCGGCCAAGCACCCGGTGCGCGCCCTGATGCTGGCCCCCACCCGGGAACTGGCGCTGCAGGTGTATGAGTCGGTGAAGTCCTATACCAAGTACACCCACTTCCGCTCCATCTGCCTCTTCGGCGGCGTGGATATCAAGCCCCAGATCGCCGAGATGAAGAAGGGCGTGGAGTTCGTCGTCGCCACCCCGGGCCGCCTGCTGGACCACGTGGAACAGAAGAGCGTCTCCTTCAATCAGGTCCAGGCCCTGGTGCTGGACGAGGCCGACCGCATGCTGGACATGGGCTTCATCCCCGATATCCAGCGCATCCTCAACATGCTGCCCAAGACCCGGCAGAGCCTGCTCTTCTCCGCCACCTTCTCCAACGAGATCCAGCGCCTGGCTGACACCATGCTGCAGTCGCCGATCCTGGTGGAAGTGGCCCGGCGCAACCAGGTGAACGACACCATCACCCACCGGGTGCACCCGGTGGCCGAGACGCGCAAGAAGGACCTGCTGATCAAGCTGCTGCGCTCCGGCGAAATCACCCAGACCCTGGTCTTCATGCGCACCAAGCAGGGCTGTGGCCGTCTGGCCCGGGAACTGGAGCGGGCCGGCATCGCCGCCGACTCCATCCACGGCGACAAGTCCCAGAACGAGCGCATCAAGGCCCTGGACGCCTTCAAGAACGGCGGCTGCAAGGTACTGGTGGCCACCGACGTGGCGGCCCGCGGCCTGGACATTGACCACCTGCCCTACGTC
Source organism: Azospira sp. I09 (assembly GCF_009177135.1). Lineage (NCBI taxonomy): Bacteria > Pseudomonadati > Pseudomonadota > Betaproteobacteria > Rhodocyclales > Rhodocyclaceae > Azospira > Azospira sp. I09. Next base: position 1,619,953 of record NZ_AP021844.1, read on the forward strand.
ATCAACTTCGAGCTGCCCCACACGCCGGAAGACTACGTGCACCGCATCGGCCGCACCGGCCGCGCCGGCCGCCAGGGCAACGCCATTTCCCTGGTCTGCGCCCACGAGGTCGGCTATCTGGCGGATATCGAAAAGCTGATCAAGATGCAGATCGAGCAGGTGGCCGTGGCCGGCTTCGAGCCGGAGATGGATTACGAATACCCCCCCGGCAGCGGCAAGAAGCGCCGGGCCCACGAGACCCACGCCCCGTCCCAGCCCGTGGCCGGCCGCAGCAAGCCCCCGGTGAAGCGCAACAACATGATCGCCAAGGACGGCTTCGACTTCTCCAAGCCCTACGAGCCCAAGGCCGCCCCGGCCACGGTGCCGAGCAAGGAGGAAGCGGCCCACACCCCGGTCGGCAAGCCCGATCCCCACAAGCCGAAGAAGCCCATGGTGGCGGCCCTCCTGGGCGGCCTGGGGAAGCGCTGAGCGACGGCAAGATCCTAGCCACAGAGGGCACCGAGATCACCGAGAGCATCAGTCTGGCGTAACGGTGCTCTCCCCGCCCCCGACCCGATAGCCACTCAGTCAGGCAAGGCCACCCCGGTGGCCTTTTTCATTGCGGACCGAACGCCATGAGCGACACTCCCCTCCTCCACTGGCAGGAAGACGGCCAGCCCCACACCGCCCGGTGGCGCTCCGAGGCCGGGCTGCCGCCGCCGAAGCGGGTACTGGTGGCCGACGACACCCTCAACGCCGACCAGGCCTACCGCCTGGCCTGCGAGGGGACCGCTCTTCTCTGGCGCAGCGACTTCCACAACGGCCGCCAGCTGCTGCAGGCCCTGGCCCGGCGCATCGAGCGCAAGCAGCCCAAGGGCAAAGGCAAGGCCAGCAAGCCGGCCTCACTCACCGAAGCCTTCCATCTGCACCGCCAGGCCCAGGGCCAGCGGGCCCGCATCCTGGCCATGCTGCTCATCGCCGTGGACGCCGACTACCGGGTGAACCTGCGCCGGGCGCCGGATTTCAGCGCCGCCTGCACTGAGGCCTACGGCCCGGCCGGGGAGCCCTTCGTCGTCAGCCTGCGGGAACTGCAGGCCCTGGTGGGCGCCCACGAATGGCGCCGCAAGGGCGTCTCCATCCCGGCCCTGGGCGCCACCATCCACCCCCATTACGGCGTCTTCTCGCCCCTGCGCGGCGAATACCTGGAACTGCTGGCCCAGGCCCCCCTTCCTGCCTCGGACCTGGCCTTCGACATCGGCACCGGCACCGGCGTCATCGCCGCCCTGCTGGCCAAGCGGGGCCTGGCCAGGGTGGTGGCGACGGATCTGGACCCGCGGGCCCTGGCCTGCGCCCGGGAAAACCTGGAACGCCTGGGCCTCTCCGCCCGGGTGGAACTGCAGCAGCGGGACCTCTTTCCCGAGGGGCGGGCGCCCCTGGTGGTGTGCAACCCGCCCTGGGTGCCGGCCAAGCCCAGCTCCCCCATCGAATACGCCGTCTTCGACCCGGACAGCCGCATGCTGCGCGGCTTCCTGGCCGGCCTCAAGGACCATCTGGCGCCCGGCGGCGAAGGCTGGCTGATCATCTCCGACCTGGCCGAGCACCTGGGCCTGCGCTCCCGCCAGCAGCTGCTCGACTGGATCGCCGCCGCCGGCCTGGAAGTGGCGGCCCGCCACGACATCCGCCCCAGCCACGGCAAGACCCGGGATGCCGACGATCCCCTGCACGCCGCCCGGGCCGCCGAAGTCACCTCCCTGTGGCGCCTGCGGGCCGCTTAGCGCCGGCAGCAGGGCCCGCCCCGGGCCGGTCAACGCAAAAGGGCCGCGTCGTGACGCGGCCCTTGCCTTGAGGGGAGACTGTTTCAGGGATTGGCGTTGCGCATGCCGCCGGGGCCCATACCGCCCCCGCCCGGACCCATGCCGCCACCGCCGGGACCCATGCCACCTCCCGGGCCCATGCCGCCGCCCCGGGCCGGCGGCACCTCGGGGAGGGTCACGCCTTTTTCCTTGGCCCGGGCCTGCATGGCCTCGTGGTGTTCCAGGCGCACCTTTTCCCGCTCCTCGGCGGTCTTGGCGCTGCGCATCTTGGCCCGGTGTTCCCGGCGCTCCTGGGGCGTCATCAGCTGGCTGCCGTAAATCTGCTCCTGCTTGGCCGGCGCCGCCTGTTTGGCGGTATCGGCGGCCTGGGCCAGGCCGGGCAGCAGCAGGGCGCCCAGGAGGGCGGAAACGGCACAGAGAGTCGGAGTTTTCATGATCGAATCCTTCCACGGTTAGGTTGGCATGACACGGCTGTTCCTGTGCTCAATCTAGGCCGTCCAACCCCGTAACGCCAGAATCAATATCAAGAAACGCTGATAAACCTCGAATCCCCGGGCTGACCAAAGCTCAGGCCGTTACGCCCTGCAGGCCGCCGAAGAAGGTCTCGGTGCCGCCGTCGCCCTTGAGGGTGATGTAGAAACTCTGGTTGTTGTAGGCGATGCGGGCTTCCACCAGGGCGGCCTGGGCCGTGGGATTGCCCTGCAGCGCCCCATAGCGGGCGGCGTATTCCTCATAACCCTGGGCGGCATGAAGCATCTCTTCGCCGGAAGCCACCTCGGCGAACTGGTCCCGCAGCTCCGTGTCTTCATGGAACAACTGCTCGATCCTGGCCTTGTCCGGGTGATCGTTGGCGACGCTGACGTAGCCCATGCGGTCCGGCGTCAGCACGGGCTCGGGTGGCACCTGGATGCCGGCCTGGCGGAACTTCTCTGCCGCATTGGCGGCAAACTTTTCCTTGGCGGCGGCCACCGAGGCGGGCGTGGGGCACTCCAGGGGCGGCAACTCCTGGGGCAGGTTGCTGGCGGCCGCCGTCTGGGTGGCAGCGCTGCTACCGTCAGTGGCGGCGGCCTTTACGGGCGTGGCCGAGGCGGTGCTGTAGGTTGCGTAGAGTCTGTTGAGGGAAGCGATGTTCATGACCGGCTCCGGGGGGAAGACGGCCATGCATTTGCGATTTCCATGCCAGAGGCCTGGCGGCGGACGGCTCAGGGCAGCAGGCGGAGGATGGCCAGGGAGCAGTTGTCGCCCTCCCCCTGGCAGCGCTGGCGGGCCCGGTTGATGAGGATTTCCGCCGCTTCCCGGGCCGGGAAGGCGGCCAGCACGCCGCCGATCTCGGCGTCGGAAAAATAGGCCCAGAGGCCGTCGGAGCAGAGCAGGAAGTTGTCGCCGGGCTGGACCTCGGCCTGGCCCACGTCGATCTTGGGATCGTCCTTGTCGCCCAGGGAGGTGAGCAGGACATTGCGGTTGGGGTGGATCAGGGCCTGCTCCGGCGTGATCTTGCCGGCCCGCACCAGATGCTCGACGTAGGAATGGTCGGCGCTGTGCTGCAGCAGCCGGTCGCCCCGGTAGTGGTAGAGGCGGGAGTCGCCGCAGTGGGCCCAGGTGGCGCCGCCGGGCTCCAGCACCAGCATGACGGCGGTGCTGTGGGGGTCCTTCTCGTTGAGGAAGCGGCTGGTGCGGATCAGCAGGTGGGCCTCGTGGATGGCGGTGCGCAGCAGGTCGCCGGCGGCCTCATCCTTGGGGGCGTAGCTGGAGAAGTTGTTCTGGGCGGTATGCACCACCTGCTCGGCCGCCAGGGCGCCGCCGGTGTGGCCGCCCATGCCGTCGGCCAGCACGGCCAGCACCGTGCCCTTGAGCCGGGGATGGGCCACCAGCCCCACCCGGTCCTGCTGTTCCTTGCGGTCGCCCTGATGCTGGGCGACGCAGGCATCCAGGGTCAGCGCCATGAGAGGCTCCCGGGGCCGTGCCTAGCCGAGCAGCTTGTCCTTGATTTCCTCGGCGCTGGGCACCTTGCCCGCCATGTGGGGATTGCGGCTGTGGAAGACCCGGGTGGCGGCGACGATGACCTGATGCACTTCCTGCTGGGTCAGTTCCGGGTGGCTGTCACGCACCACGCGGAAGGCCAGGTGTTCCAGGGAGTGGCCGCCCCAGGTGTTCTTGGGGTCGAAGAAGGGTTCGATCTGCACATACACCGCGTCGAATACATTGCGCAGTTTGCTGTTGCCGCGGCGGTCGGGGCGTTCCTGACCGTTGGCGTCGATAAAGGTGGCCGTATTCAAGGGTGCTGTCCTTCAGGGGATGGTTTTTCCGGACGATTATAGCGCCGGGGCCGGCCCCGAGTCAGGATTGGTGCTGAAAGCGCTCCAGCAGCACGTCCAGGTATTCGGGCAGGTCGTCGGCATGGATGCCCAGTTCCTCCTGCACGTCCTCCACCACCCGGCCCCAGTCCGGGTCGTCCAGGTGCAGATACTGGTGGTAGGCGTGGATGGCCAGCTGGATGATGGCCGCCAGGCTGCGGGAGTCGCCCGGCACCAGCTGGGGCAGGTCGTGGTGGAAGCGGATGGCCTCGCAGATGAACTCGGGCAGGTGCCAGTGGCGGGCCACGAAATAGCCGACGACGCAGTGGTCCGCCTGGTATTTCTTGTCCTCTTCCAGCAGGTCGATCCAGGTGTCGTTCTCCTCCAGGTGCATGGCCCGGCAGTAGGAGGGGAAACGCTCCATCAGCAGGGGCACGCCGCAGTCGTGGAAGATGCCGGCCAGGTAGGCCTGGTCGGGGAAGACGTTGCACACCATGACCCGTTCGTCGGCGATCAGCATGGCCAGCTGGGCGATGGTCTGGGAGCGGCTCCAGAAGCGCTCGTAGGCCTTGCGGTGCTTGGAAACCTTGTTGGCGCCCATGAGGGCGATGGCCTGCACCAGGTTGAGGGTCTGCTTGAGGCCGATGGCCTGGAGGATTTTCTCCAGGTTGTCGAAGGGCTGGTGCTGGCGGTAGGCGGAGGACTGCACCGCCTTGAACAGCATGGCGGTGATGCCCGCATCCTGGGAAATGACCCTGGCCAGGGCCCGCAGGTCCGCCTCGTCGCTGCGCAGCAACCGCTCCAGTTCCTCCACCACCTTGGGCTGGGGCGGCAGCTTGACGCCCTGGGACAGCAGCCGCTGCAGCGTCTTCTCGTCCTTTTGCAGACGGCTTTCAGGGACGGATTCGACCGTTGCGGCGGCGGAGGCAGAGGAGGTCATGGGGCCTTAAGTCTGGGGTAATTGCTCTTCCAGCAATTCTACCCAGTGCCGCACCGGCACGGCACTAGGAGTCCCCCTAGGTGCGCCGCCGCTCTGCAGGTGGGTGAGACAGCCGATGTTGGCGGTGGCGATCACTTCCGGCAGGCCGGCGCCGAGGGCCGAGAGCTTGTTGTCCCGCAGCTGCTTGGAGAGTTCCGGCTGCAGGATCGAGTAGGTGCCCGCCGAACCGCAGCAGAGGTGGCTGTCGGCCACCGGGGTGAGGGTGAAGCCGGCGGCGGCCAGCAGCTCCTCCACCACGCCGCGGATGCCCTGGCCGTGCTGCAGGGTGCAGGGCGAGTGGAAGGCCACCTTGCGCCCGGCCGCCGGCTGGTGGGCCAGCAGGGGCAGCAGGGCTTCCTTCTGGGCCAGCACCAGTTCGGCCGCGTCCTTGGTCAGCTCGGCGATGCGGGCCGCCTTGGCGGCGTAGGCCGGATCGTCCTGCAGCAGGTGGCCGTATTCCTTGACGTGGGCGCCGCAGCCGGAGGCGGTCATGAGGATGGCCTCGGCGCCGGCCTCGACGTGGGGCCACCAGGCGTCGATGTTGCGCCGCATGTCGTCCAGGGCCGCCTCCTGGGCATTGAGGTGGAAGCGCAGGGCGCCGCAGCAGCCGGCCTTTTGCTCCTCGATCATCTGGATGCCCAGGCGGTCCAGCACCCGGGCCGCGGCGGCGTTGATGTTGGGCGCCAGGCCGGGCTGCACGCAGCCGGCCAGGGCCAGCACCTTGCGCTGGCGCACCGCCGTGGGCCGGGGCTTGGCCGGCCCGCCGGCGGCCGCGGGAATCTTGTCGCCGAGGACGGAGGGCAGGAAGGGCTTCAACACCTTGCCCACGGCCACCGCCGGGTTGAACAGCCAGGGCCGCGGCAGCACTTCCTTGAGGGCCAGGCGGGTCAAGGCTTCCAGACCGCCCCGGGGCACCCGTTCCTCCACCACCTGGCGGCCGATGTCCAGCAGGCGGTGATACTTCACGCCGGAGGGACAGGTGGTCTCGCAGGAGCGGCAGGTGAGGCAGCGGTCCAGATGCAGACGGGTGCGCTCGGTCACCGGGCCGCCCTCCAGCACCTGCTTGATCAGGTAGATGCGGCCCCGGGGGCCGTCCAGCTCGTCCCCCAGCAGCTGATAGGTGGGACAGGTGGCGGTACAGAAGCCGCAGTGCACGCAGGTGCGCAGGATGGCGTCCGCCTCCTTGCCGGCCGGCGTGTCCTTGATGAAATCGGCGAGTTGGGTCTGCATCTCAGAGGCCCTCGTAGAGGCGCCCGGCGGCGAAGATGCCGCGGGGGTCAAAAGTGGCTTTCAGGCGGCGGTGGATGTCCAGCAGGGGCGAGGCCAGGGGGTGGAAGGCCTGGTCCCGGGCCGCTGCCGGGCCGCGGAACAGGGTGGCGTGGCCGCCGGCCTTTTCCACCGTTTCCCGGATGCGCCGGGGCTCGGCGTCGGACACCAGCCAGCGCTGGGCGCCGCCCCACTCCACCAGGGTGCGCCCCGGCAGGTCCAGCTGGGGCGCCGTGGAGGGCACGGCGAGGCGCCACAGGGCGGGCTCGTTGGCACCGCCGGCGCCGGCGAAGAAGGGATGGGTCTGTTCCCGCACCCCGGCCCAGAAGGCAGACGCGACGCCAGCCTCCACCAGGGTGCCGCCAAGAGCGGCCTGGGCTGCGGCGACGGCGGCACGGGCGCCGGAAAGGCGCACCGTGATTGCCTCTCCGTCCGGGTGCCCGGCGTCGCTCCACACCGTGGCGGAAATGGGCAGGGGCTTGCCGCCCCACTGGTTCATCAGGGCCAGGGCCTTGGCCTGGGAGGTTTCCAGGCGGATGGTGGCCTCGGCCACGGGCCGGGGCAGCACCTTGAGGGATACTTCCAGCAGCAGACCCAGCTGCCCCAGGCTGCCGGCCAGAAGCCGGGGCACGTCGTAGCCGGCCACGTTCTTCATCACCTGGCCGCCGAAGTCGAGCACCTGGCCCTGGCCGTCCATCAGGCGCACGCCGAGGACGAAGTCCCGCACCGCCCCGGCCTGGGCCCGGCGGGGGCCGGAGAGGCCGGCGGCGACCATGCCGCCGACGGTGGCATCAGGGCCGAAATGGGGCGGCTCGCAGGCCAGGTACTGGCCCTTTTCCGCCAGCACCGCCTCCAGCTCGGCCAGGGGCGTGCCGGCCTTCACCGTCACCACCAGTTCGGTAGGCTCGTAGGCCACCACGCCGCGATGGCTGCGGGTGTCGACAATGTCGCCCTGCACCGGGCGGCCGTAGAAGTCCTTGCTGCCGCCACCCCGGAGCAGCAGGGGGGCGCCGGGGGAAGCGGCCAGGATGCGCTCCCGGCACTGTTGTTCGAAAACCTGGCTCATGCCTTTTCTCCACGGGTCTGGCGATACTCCCGGCAGCGGGCCGGGGTGGGGATGGCCTTGCCCGGGTTGAGCAGGCCGGCCGGGTCGAAGGACTGCTTGACGCCCTCGAAGCGGGCCAGCTCCTCCGGCGTGAACTGGGCGCACATCTGGGTGATCTTCTCCACCCCGACGCCGTGCTCGCCGGTGATGGAGCCGCCCAGGGCCACCGACAGCTCCAGGATCTCGGCGCCGAAGGCGGTGGCCCGCTCCAGTTCGCCGGGCTGGTTGGCGTCGTACATGATCAGGGGATGCAGGTTGCCGTCGCCGGCGTGGAAGACGTTGGCGCAGCGCAGGCCGTATTTCTTCTCCATGGCGGCGATGGCGGTGAGCATCTCCGCCACCCGCTTGCGCGGAATGGTGCCGTCCATGCACAGGTAGTCCGGGGTGATGCGGCCCACGGCGGGAAAGGCGGCCTTGCGCCCGGCCCAGAAGCGCAGCCGCTCGGCCTCGTTGGCGGAGACCCGCAGGGAGGTGGCGCCGCTCTTTTCCAGCACGGCGCGCATGGCGGCGATTTCCTCCTCCACCTCCTCCGGCGTGCCGTCGGATTCGCACAGCAGCACGGCCTCGGCGTCGAGATCGTAGCCCGCCTTGACGTAGGGCTCCACGGCGTGGGTGGCGGGCTTGTCCATCATTTCCAGGCCGGCGGGAATAATGCCGGCGGCGATAACATCGGCCACCGCATTGCCGGCCTTGGTGACGGAATCGAAGTAGGCCAGCACCACCTTGGCCACCTGGGGCTTGGGCGTCAGCTTCACCAGCACCTCGGTGATCACCGCCAGCATGCCTTCGGAGCCGTTGAGCAGGGCCAGCAGGTCAAAGCCCGGAGCATCCAGGGCGGCGCTGCCGAAGGTCACCGGCTCGCCGGCCATGGTGTAGCCCCGCACCTGCAGCACGTTATGCACGGTGAGGCCGTACTTGAGGCAATGCACGCCACCCGAGTTCTCCGAGACGTTGCCGCCGATGGTGCAGGCGATCTGGGAAGAAGGGTCCGGCGCATAGTAGAGGTTGTAGGGCGCGGCGGCCTCGGACACGGCCAGGTTGCGCACCCCGGGCTGGACCAGGGCGGTACGGGCCACCGGGTCCACCTTGAGGATTTTCTTGAACTTGGCCAGGGACAGCAGCAGGCCCTGGTGGTGCGGCATGGCACCGCCGGAAAGGCCCGTGGCAGCGCCCCGGGGCACCACCGGCACCTGGAGCCGGTGGCACAGCTGCAGGATGGCCTGCACCTCCGCCTCCGTCTCCGGCAGGGCCACCGCCAGGGGCAGGTTGCGGTAGGCCGTGAGGCCGTCGCATTCGTAGGGACGCAGGTCCTCCGGCTCCCCGTAGACCCGGCCCGGGGGCAGGATGCGCCCCAGGGCGGCCAGCAGGGCCGCCTGGTCCACGGCGAAATCCGGACTGTCCGGCAGACGGTCACCCATGGTCGTTCTCCTCGTGCGCTGGACCCACGGCCAGCTTGGCTTCAAGACAGGTTGCTTGGGGCGCCGCGCCCACCCGGGCCGCCGCCTGATAAAGATGGCCGGCCGCCGCCTGGCGTGCCGCCGCTGCATCGCCGGCGGCGATGGCGGCGTAGAGCCGTTCGTGTTCGGCCTGGGCCGCCGCAGCCCGGCCCGTGGCATGGCCGGCTGCATCCCAGGTGGGACGGCGGCTTTCGGAAAACTGGGCGGAAAGGAAGCTGACGAAGCGGCGGATTTCCGGGTTGTGGGTGGCGGCGGCAATGGCCTGGTGGAAGACGTCGTCGTCCTCGGCGCCGTCATCGCCCTGGCGCACCGCCTCCCCCATGGCCTGCAGGGCCGCGTACATGGCCGCCAGGTCGGCCGGGGTGCGGCGCCGCGCCGCCAGTTCCGCCGCCCCGGTCTCCACCAGGGCCCGCAGTTCGAAGATGTGGCTGAGGGCTTCCCCCGCCGGGGTCCCCGGGGCCAGCTTGAAGCTGCCGCTGTCGGGCCGGGCGGCCACGCTCATGCCCGAACCCTGGCGCGAGGCCACCAAGCCGTCGGCCTTGAGGCGGGCCACCGCCTCCCGCACCACGGCGCGGGAAACGCCAAACTCGGCGGCCAGGGCCATTTCCGTCGGCAGGCGCGCCCCCGGCGCATAGGCGCCGCTGCGGATGCGCTGCTCCAGGGCCGCCCCGATGTCGGCGGAAAGCCCGGCCGAAGGGCCCACGCCACGGCCCCGGGCGGAACCCGGGGCGGCAGTGCTGGCAAGGGATGGGGAAGCGGCCATGAAAGTTGTCTGACAAATTTTTGCCAAGACTAAAACCCGCCCCGCCACCGGTCAACCTAGGGGAAACCCTCCCCGCCCCCGGCCTGCGCCCCACGCCGGGCGGAGAGGAAATGCAACAGCCCCGGCGGCATCTCCCTCGGCACTTCCAGCATGAACCCGGCCAGCCAGCCGGCAATGGGGTCAGCGGGCAGCGTGACCCCGCTAAAGTCCCGGGCCAGATGGAAATAGGCGGCCCCGTAGGCACGCAACCCGGACGGGCCGCCAGCGCCAAGCCTCGCGGCAGTTGGCGACAGCAACAGCCGACGGCAGCGGCCGTGACGGAACAGGAACACCACCCGGGCCGCCCCGCAGCCGGCCAGGGGTTCCCCCCGGCCATTGACCAGCCCTTCCCCCGGCCTCTCGTACAGATACAGCCGCCGGCACCCGGGCAAGGGCGGCAGGACTTCAGCCATAGGTGCGCCAGAAGAAGGCGCCGGCCATGACGAAGTTAAGCAGCACCACCCCCTTCCGCAGACGCCGGGGTTCCAGGCGCTGACTGAGCCGCGCCCCCAGCCAGCCCCCGGCAACGGCGCCGGCCGCCAGGGCCAGGCCCGGCCCCCAGCGCACCTGGCCGGCGACAATGAAGCAGAGGACGGCCACCGCATTGGTGGCGCCGACGAACAGGCTCTTGGCGCCATTCACCGCCCGCAGTTCGGTATGGCCCCAGATGCCCCACAGGGCCATCATCATGATGCCCACGGCGCCGCCGAAATAGCCGCCGTAGACGGCCAGCAGGCCCTGGCCGGCCAGCATGACGCCCGGCCCCGGATGGCGCTGCCGTCGCAGCAGGCGGCCCGCCGCGCCGCCCCAGGCGAAGGCCACGGCCCCCAGCAGGAGCAGCCAGGGCACCAGCAGGTCGAAATGGCGGGAGGGCGTCAGCAACAGCAGAATGGCGCCGATCAGCCCGCCGGCCAGGCTGACCGCCAGCAGGCGGGAGGTGGCCACCCCGGGGAAGGGGGCAAAGTCCCGCCGCAGGGTCCAGGCGCTGGCCAGGGCGCCGGGGAACAGGGCCACGGTGCTGGTGGCATTGGCGACGGTGGACGGCACCCCGGCCAGGATCAGGGCCGGCAGGGTGACGAAGGAGCCGCCGCCCGCCAGGGCATTCATGGCCCCGGCCAGGGTGCCGACGGCGAGAAGCATGAGTGAGTTTTCCATGAGCCTCAGTCTGAAACATGGAGCACCCCCTGAAAATCGGCATTTTTCTCAGGCACACTTCGGTTAATCCATAGGCTGAGCAGGGAGCCGCGCCATGCGTTTCGATCTCACGGACCTCGATCTCTTCATCCAGGTCGCCGACAGCGGCAGCATCACGGCCGGCGCCGAGCGCTGCCATCTCTCCCTAGCCTCGGCCAGCGCCCGTATCCGGGGCATGGAGGAAACCCTGGGCACGCCCCTGTTGCAACGGGGCCGGCGCGGCGTCACGCCGACACCTGCCGGCCGGGCCCTGCTGCACCACGCCCAGACCATCGCGGCCCAGGTGCAGCATCTGCGCGGCGACCTGGGCCAGTATGCCCAGGGCCTCAAGGGCCACATCCGGCTGCTGGGCAACACCGCCGCCCTCAGCGAGTTCCTGCCGGAGGCCCTGGCTGCCTTTCTCGCCGCCCATCCCCAGGTCGATGTGGACGTGGAGGAACGGCTCAGCCACCACATCGTCGAGGCCATCGCTGCCGGCCTGGGCGATGTGGGCATCATTGCCGACTCGGTGGACCCGGGGGAGCTGGAAACTCTGCCGTTCCGGGAAGACCGCCTGGTGCTGGTATGCAGCCGCCGCCATGGGCTTGCCGGGCGCGAGACGGTCAATTTCGCCGACACCCTGGACTGGGAATGGGTCGGCCTCACCCCGGGCAGCGCCCTGCCCGACTTTCTCGCCGCCCATGGCGCCCGCATCGGCCGCCAGCCCCGCTACCGGGTGCGGCTCGGCAATTTCGACGCCCTCTGCCGCATGGTGGAAGCGGGCGTCGGCGTCGGCATCGTCCCGGTGACGGCAGCCCGCCGCTACGCCCGCAGCATGGACCTGGCGGTGGTGCCCCTGGCCGATGCCTGGGCCAGCCGCCAGTTGCGGCTCTGCTGCCGCCGGCTGGAGGCGCTGCCGCCCTATGCCCGGCAGCTGGTGGAGCATCTGCGGCAAGCCGCGCCGCCGGCCAGCTGAGGCGCCACACCCGGCGCCCGGCGCCTCATTCGCCGCCCCTGCCCAGCGCCCCGTCCGCCAACTCCTCCGGCACCGCGGCGAGGACTGCGGCGGAAAGGGTTTCATCCTCCACCGCCCGGGCCGGCACCAGACCGCCGACCGGGGAGGGCATCAGGGCCAGGGCCCGGCGGCGAAATCGTCTGGCCTCGGCCGACCCGGCCCGGCGACACCCTGCGGGGGAAAGCGAGGTGCAGTCCGTGCAGCCCTCCCGTTCCAAACCCCGGCAGGGCATGGTCACGGTGCGCAGCGAAATCCTCAACCAGCACGGCGACACGGTGCAGGTGCAGTAGCAGACCGCCAAACTGGTGGTGCCGCGCCGGCGCCTGAGCCGGCCAAGGGCCCGGCCTCAGCCGTTGTCCTCCTCCGGCAGCACCAGCACGGCACGGAAGTCGTTGACGTTGGTGCGGGTGGGGCCGGTCAGCAGCAGGCCCCCCAGGCCGGCGAAAAAGCCGTAGGCGTCGTGGCCGGCCAGATGGCCCCGGGCGTCCAGGCCGGCGGCGGCGGCCCGGGCCAGGGTTGCCGGATCGATGCGGGCGCCGGCGTTGTCCTCGGAGCCGTCGATGCCGTCCGTGTCCGCCGCCAGGGCGTGGATGCCGGGCCGGCCGCCGAGGGCCAGCGCCAGGGCCAGGAGGAATTCGCTGTTGCGCCCGCCCCGGCCCAGGGGCGCGCCCGGCGCCACGCTGACGGTGGTCTCGCCGCCGGAGAGGAGCACGCAGGGCGGCGCCAGGGGCGTGCCGTGGTCCTGACAGGTCAGGGCCAGGCCGGCCATGACCTTGGCCACCTCCTTCGCCTCCCCTTCCACCCGGTCCCCCAGCACCAGGGGCGTGATGCCGGCGGCCCGGGCGGCCTCGGCGGCGGCCAGGAGGGACTGCTGGGGCCGGCCGATGAGCCGGTAGTCGCTGCGGCCGAGCCGGGGATCGCCGGGCTTGGGCGTCTCCAGGGCGCCGGACTGCAGCAGGGCGGCCACTTCCGGCGGCACCTCGATGCCATGGCGGGCCAGCACTGCCAGGGCGTCGTCGCAGGTAGTGGGATCGGCCACGGTGGGGCCGGAGGCGATGACCGACGGGTCGTCCCCGGCCACGTCGGAAATGGCCAGGGTCAGCACCGGGGCCGGCCAGGCCGCGGCGGCCAGGCGCCCGCCCTTGACCGCCGAGAGGTGCTTGCGCACGCAGTTGATCTCGCCGATGTCGGCGCCGCTGAGCAGCAGGGCCCGGGTCAGGGCCCGCTTCTGGGCCAGGCTGACGCCGGGGGCCGGTGCCGCCATGAGGGCGGAACCGCCGCCGGAAATGAGGGCCAGCACCCGGTCCTTTTCCGTCAGGCCCCGCACCTGTTCCAGGATGCGGGCGGCAGCGGCCTCGCCGGCGGCGTCGGGCACCGGATGGGCCGCCTCCACCACTTCGATGCGGCGGCAGGGCAGGCCGTGGCCGTAGCGGGTCACCACCAGGCCGGAGAGGGGGCCGGGCCAGTGCTCCTCCACCGCCCGGGCCATGGCCCCTGCCGCCTTGCCGGCGCCCACCACCACCAGGCGCCCGCCCTCGGGCAGGCTGGCCGGGTCCGGCAGATGGGGCGGCACCAGCCGGGCCGGATCGGCGGCGGCGAGGGCGGCCTGCAGCAGGTTGTGCAGCAGGGCGTCGGGGGCTAGTTGCTTCTGGGCGGCAGCGAACATGGGGACTCCGGGAAAAGTCGGGACTGGCCGGACGGCACTTGCCGCCAGCGTCGGCGGCTGGCGGCGGCTGGCGGCAGAAGCGGGGCCGATGGCCGGCGCCGGTGCGGCCTGGGCCGGCCGTGCGCTGGGCAGGTCGCCCGGCAGCGCGCTATTACCTCGCTATTACCTAATGCATACTTTCTTGACCTGGATCAACGGTCGCCGGCGTCCAGGGGTTAGGCTGACCGCCCAGCCTCCGGGCTCCCTGCGGCCAAGGGCCCGGTCTGCGCCGGCCTCGGGCCGGCCGGGGAGGACATGGGGCCGTTGCCCCGTTGCCGCCTATTTACCGCCTTCTGCCTTTCTGACCATAGCGCCCGCCCATGAGCACCGAACTTTTCACCTGGAGCGACGATTTTTCCGTCGGCATCCAGGAAATCGACGAACAGCACAAGGTCCTGGTGGGCCTGCTCAACCAGCTCCACGAGGCCATCCGCGACCACCAGGGCAGCGCCACCTCCCGGGAGATCCTGGACCGGCTGGCCGACTATACCCGCACCCATTTCACCGTGGAAGAGAGCCTCATGCGGGTCACCAACTACCCGGATTTCCCCGGCCACAAGGCCCAGCACGAGGAGCTGATCCGCCAGATCCGGGAGCTGCAGGAGAAGCTGGACACGGGCAAGGCCGCCATCAGCTTCGAGCTGCTGCACTTCCTCAAGGTGTGGCTGACCAAGCACATCAGCGAGACCGACAAGCGCTTCGGCAGCCACTTCCTCGGCGTGCCCCTGGCCGCCGACTGGTCGCCGGAGGTGGAGGCGGCCATGAACTCGAAGAAGGCCTGGTGGCGCTTCTGGTAAGCCGGGCCGCTTGAGGCCGGCAGTGCAGGACAACGGCAGCGCGGCTGCCGTTTCTTTTTGCCGCGGCCGTGGCGCCCCGGGCGATGCTGCCGCCCCCGCGGCTTGCCGCTTACAGGCAACTGCCGCCAGGGAAATCGGTCTGCCTGCCCCGCAAGCGACAAGGCCCGCCGAGGGATACCCGGCGCGACCGCCGTACAGCACCTGCCCGCTGAGGCAGCAACGACGCCACTCTCCGATGACCCATGGCTGAGATGACCGTCCTGCCTGGGCCCCAGGTCACTCCCCTTTCAGATGCCCCGCGCCGCCGCCAGCCAGCTCAGGCCGGCCTCGGTGCCGGCGGCGGGCTTGTATTCGCAGCCGATCCAGCCGTCGTAGCCCAGTTCCGCCAGGCGGCGGAAGAGATAGGGGTAATGGATTTCGCCGCTGCCCGGTTCGTGGCGCCCCGGGTTGTCGGCGATCTGCAGGTGGCCGATGGCCGCCAGATGGCGCTCCAGGAATCGGGCCAGGTCCCCCTCCATGATCTGGGCGTGGTAGAGGTCGTACTGCAGCCGCCCCACGCCCGCCTCCGCCAGCACCTCCAGGCCCTTGGCCGGGCGGTCGAGCCAGAAGCCGGGCATGTCCACCCGGCTGTTGATGGGCTCGGCCAGCAGTTCGATACCGTGGGGCGCCAGCTTGGCGTGGGCCCAGCGCAGGTTGGCGACGAAGGTGGCACGCAATTCGGCTTCCACTTCCGCCGCTTCCACGTCCGCCGCCTCCACCGCCCCGGCCGGGGCCAGACCGGCCAGGCAGTTCAGCCGGCGGCAGCCCAGGGTGAGCGCATACTCCAGCGCCAGCTCAACGCCCTGGCGGAATTCCGCCTCCCGCCCGGGCAGGCAGCCGAGGCCCCGCTCGCCCGCCTCCCAGTCCCCCGCCGGCAGGTTGAACAGCACCTGCTCCAGGCCGTGGGCCCGCAGGCGCTCGGCGATTTCCTCCTTGGCGTGGGCGTAGGGGAACATGTATTCGACGCCCCGGAAGCCGGCGGCGGCTGCCCGGGCGAAGCGATCGAGGAAGGGATGCTCGGCAAAGAGAAAGCTCAGATTGGCGGCAAATTTCAACATAAGGGCGGGAAACGCAAGGGCGGCGAAGGGGAAAGCCTCAGTATAATCGGCCCACCAAGTTATCTATAAGACAGAGGAGACTGCCATGGGCAACCGCCTTTCCAAGATCGTCACCCGCACCGGCGACCAGGGTGAAACCGGCCTCGGCGACGGTTCCCGCACCGGCAAGGACAGCCTGCGCATCGACGCCATCGGCGAGGTGGACGAGCTCAACTCCTCCCTCGGCCTGCTGCTGGCCGAAAGCTTCCCCGAGGCCATCGACGCCGCCGCGCGGGAAGCCCTGATCCAGGTCCAGCACGACCTCTTCGACCTGGGGGGCGAGCTGTGCATCCCCGGCATGGAAATGGTCAAGGAAGAACAGGTGCTGCGCCTGGAGCAATGGGTGGCCGACTTCAACGAGCCCCTGGCGCCCCTCAAGGAATTCATCCTCCCCGGCGGCACCCGGGCCGCTGCCCACGCCCACCTGGCCCGCACCATCTGCCGCCGCGCCGAGCGCGCCGTGGTGCGCCTGGCCCACGCCGAGAGCGTGGCCGACGGCCCGCGCCAGTACCTCAACCGGCTCTCCGACCTGCTCTTCGTCCTCGGCCGTGGGCTCAATCACGCCGCCGGCTGCGGCGACGTGCTGTGGAAGCACGAGCGCAAGGCCAAGCCGAAGAAGGCGTGAAGGTCTGAAGCCGGAAAGGAAAAGGCACCGCGCGGTGCCTTTTTTCTTGGCCGGTGGCCGCAAGTCGCCAGCCAGTCCTGGCCGCAAGCCCTGGCGCCATCAAGGGGGCAGCGCCCGGCTGGGCAGGTCTCCCGGGCGGCCCCAGTCCGCCGGGCGTATCGGGCTCAGGCCCCGGGCAGGCGGGCGATGACCTTGATCTCGAACTGGAAACCATAGAGCCAGGTCACCCCCACCCCGGTCAGGGCGGGATAGGGAGCCTCGCCCCAGTAGTCCGGCAACACCCGCCAGAAAGTCTCCAGCACGGCCTCGGGATCGACCAGGAACACGGTCACCTCTACCACGTCGGCAAAGGTGCAGCCGGCGGCCTCCAGCACCCCGTTCAGGTTGTCGAAGGCGCGGCGGATCTGGGCCTCCAGCTGCGGCTCCGGCGAACCGTCGTCGCGGCTGCCGACCTGGCCGGAGACAAAGAGGAAACCGTTCGAGCGCACGGCGGGGGAATAGCGGTTGCGTTCATACAGGGCTTGGCGCCCCGGCGGAAATACCGCATCGCGGGGTGATGTCATGGCAAGGGCTCTCTTTCTTGGCCGGCGGCGATGGCCGGACATGGCGGTAAATGGTGCGTCCCCCGGAGGCGGGGCACGCTGCAGCGGAGCACCCACTGTAGCGCCGCGGTCGGGGCCGATAAATGGCGGCGGCTGGGCAACAGTGTTTGTAAAATGCAAACAATCATCACCGGAAAATCAAAACAAACATGGACCGCTTCGATGCCATGCGCGCCTTTACCTGCGTCGTCGACACCGGCAGCTTCACCAAGGCGGCGGAGACCCTGCATATCAGCCGGGCCACGGCGACCCAGCTGGTGCAGCAGCTGGAGAAGCGGCTGCAGGTCCGTCTGCTGGACAGGACCACGCGCAAGGTGGGAGTGACCGGTGCCGGCAGCGCCTTTTACGAGCGGGCGGTGCGCCTGCTGGCCGATCTGGACGATGCGGAAAACAGCGTCACCGCAAGCCAGGAAACCCTGGGCGGCCGCCTGCGCCTCGACGTGCCCAGCCCCCTGGCGCGCCTGGTGCTGCTGCCGGCCCTGCCCGCCTTTTTCGCACGCCATCCCGACATCCAGATCGACATGCGGGTCAGCGACCGTACTTCGGACCTGCTGGACGAAAACATCGACGGCGTCATCCGGGGCGGCCCCATGGCGGACCCGACGCTGATTGCCAGACGCCTGGGCGACCTGCGCCTGCAGACCTACGCGGCGCCCGACTATCTGCAGCGCCTGGGTTCGCCGCAGCACCCCCGGGAACTGGAGGGCCCGGAGCATCGCATCGTCGGCTATCTGTGGGCCCACCGGAACCAGCAGGCGCCCTATCTGATGCGGCGGCAGCAGGAGGCCCTCGGCATCCGCGGCCATTACGCCCTGGCCGTGGACGACGGCAACGCCTACCTGGCGGCAGCCCTGGCCGGGCTGGGGATCGTCTGGCTGCCCGACTACATGGCCCGGCCCCACGTGGCCGCAGGCTCCCTGATCCGGTTATTCCCGGACTGGCAACAGGACCCCATGCCCCTGCATGCCGCCTTCCCCCCCAGCCGGCGCAACAATGCCCGGCTGCGGGCCTTCATCGACTGGGCTGCCGAACTGATCGCCGGCATTTCCTGACGCCGGGCCGGGAGCCGGCCCGCGCCCCGGCCTGCCGGCGCCCTCGCCGCGATTGGCGGCCCGCCGGGCGTGGGTTTCCACAGCAGCCGCCGCAGCGCCGGCAAACCGCCGGTGCCGACCGCCCTGGGCGGGCCGGCCTACAGCAGCGCCGCCGTATCCACCACCGCCACCCGGGTGATCAGGGCGCTGAGGGCGATACGGTGGATCATCTCGCTGACCGTGGTGCAGCAGTCCTTCAGCACCGAGACCGGGTACTTCTCCGCCGCCTTGGAGAGGGCGGTATGGGTGACGCAGTTGTGGGTCATCATGCCGCACAGCCACAGTTCGGTGATGCCCCGCTGTGCCAGCACGGCTTCCAGATCGGTCTGGTGGAAGCTGTCGGCAAAACGCTTCAGCACCACCGGCGCCTCCGGTGCGGCGGCCAGGAGACGGGGATGGATGTCCACGCCCGGCGTCCCCTGGTTGAAGAAAGGCGCCGGCCCCTTGGTCGGGTCGGCCACGTGCTGCACCAGGATCACCGGCACGCCCCGGGCCCGGGCCGCGGCCACCGCCGCCAGGGTGCGCTCCAGCACCGCCTCCGGCTGCCACAGGGGAAAGGCGCCGCCGGGGAAATAGTCGTTCTGCAGGTCGATCACGACCAGGGCGGGTTTGCTGTTGCTCATGGGAATCTCCTTGAGTGGGGTGCGATGGGCCGATTATTGGCTAGCCCCGGCGCCACCGGCAGTGGCCCGAATGACAATTTCCGTTAATATCGGGCCACACCATTTCCCGGGAACTGCCATGAACCGGCTCCCCGTCGCCGTGCTGGCCTACCAGCGCATCAGCCCCTTCCACCTCTCCGTGCCCTGCGTCGTCTTCGGCGAGCGCCACCTGGGCGCCCCGGCCTTCGAACTGCGGGTGTGCGCCTGGGAGGACGGCCCCCTCGCCACCAGCGCCGGCTTCAGCCTCAACGTGGAACAGGGCCTGGAGGCCCTGGCCACGGCCCGGGTGGTGATCGTGCCGAGCTGGCGCGATCCGGCGGAACGGCCGCCCCAGGCCGTGCTCGATGCCCTGGTGGCCGCCCACCGGCGCGGCGCCCAGGTGGTGGGCCTGTGTCTGGGGGCCTACGTGCTGGCCGAGGCGGGCCTGCTGGACGGCCGCCGCGCCACCACCCACTGGGAATTCGCCGCGGACTTCGCCCGCCGCTACCCGGCCGTGACCCTGGACCCGGGGGTGCTCTACGTGGACGAAGGCAACCTCCTCACCTCCGCCGGCACGGCGGCGGGCATCGACGCCTGCCTGCACCTGCTGCGCCAGCGCTGCGGCGCCACTGCCGCCAACCGGGTGGCCCGCCGCCTGGTGACGCCGCCCCACCGCCAGGGCGGCCAGGCCCAGTACATCCCCCAGCCCCTGCCCGCCAGCGCCGGCGATTCCCGCCTGGCGGCGCTGCTGGACCGGGTGCGGGCCAGCCTGGAACAGCCCCACGACCTCAACAGCCTGGCGGCCCAGGCCCTGATGAGCCGGCGCACCTTCACCCGCCACTTCCGCCAGCTAACCGGCGCCACCGTCGGCCAGTGGCTGCTGGGGGAACGGCTGGGCCTGGCCCAGCGCCTGCTGGAGAGCACGGACCACGGCATCGAACGCATCGCCCAGCTGGCCGGCTTCGGCTCCCCGGAAGCCCTGCGTCTGCACTTCCGCCGCAGCCTGGGGGTTTCCCCCAGCCAGTGGCGGCAATCCTTCGGCGCCCGGGACGGGGCCTGAGGGCGCCGCCATACCCGCAACACCGCCCGCCGCTCAGCCCGCCAACACCCCCATGCCCGGAACGCCTTTCCCCGCCTGCCTCTCCGGCATGGCATGGCGGAAATCCGCGTCCTTCCTGCCCCTCCGGACAGGCAGGGCGGCAAGCCCCATCCCTGCGCCTTAAGACCGCCTTAAGATTCGCCGGTTAAGGTGGCGCACAAACTGACTCAGAGTGCCGCCATGAACCGTCGCCATCCTTCCCCCAGCTTCAGCCTCGCCGCCGTCGCCCTGCTCTGCGCCCTGGCCTTCCCGGCCCGGGCCGCCAACCCGGCCGACTTCATTGCCCTGGCCCCCGCCCAGGCCAAGGCCCTGGGGGTGGAAACCCGGCCCCTGGCCGCCGCCGACACGGGCAGCGCCGCCGGCCTGCCGGCCAAGGTGGTGGTGCCGGTGGAGCAGATGCGGGTGGTGGCGGCGCCCCTGGCCGGCCTGCTGACCCAGGTGGGCGCCGTGGCCGGGCAGACGGTGAAGAAGGGCCAGATGCTGGCCCGCCTGGCCAGCCCGGGCCTCTTGCAGGTGCAGCGGGACTACCTGCAGGCCAAACAGCAGGCCGACCTGGCCCAGCGCAGCCTGGCCCGGGACGAACAGCTGTTCAAGGAAGGCATCATCGCCGAAGCCCGGCTCCAGGCCAGCCGCGCCAGCCAGGCCCAGGCGGCGGTGGCGGCGCGGGAACTGCAGGCCGAACTGCGCATTGCCGGCGCCACCGCCGGCGGCGGCAGCCTGACCCCGGAAGTGGCGGTCAGCGCGCCCCTGGACGGCGTGGTGCTGGAAGCCAGCGCCGCCGTGGGCAGCCGGGTGGAGGCGGCCACCGCCCTGTTCACCGTGGCCCAACTGAATCCCCTGTGGCTGGAAATCCAGGCCCCCGCCGCCCTGGCCGGCAACCTGAAGGAAGGGGCGGCGGTGCGCATCGCCGGCAGCGAGGCCAGCGGCAAGCTCATCAACGTGGGCCGCCAGATCAGCCCCGGCAGCCAGACCGTGACCCTGCGGGCGAGGATGGACGCGGGTCTCGACTCCCTGCACCCGGGCCAGATGGTGGAAGCCACGGTGGCCGCGGCGCCCCAGGCCGGCGCCACTGCCGGCAAGGGCGCCACCTACCGCATCCCCCAGGCCGCCGTGGTGCGCCAGGCCGGCCAGGCCTGGGTCTTCGTGCAGACGGCCGGCGCCAGGCCCGGCTTCCAGGCCACCCCGGTGAGCGTGGCCGGTAACGCCGGTCCCGACGTGCTGGTGAGCGGCAGCGCCCTGGCGGCCAACGCGGCGGTGGCGGTGAAGGGCGTCAGCGCCCTCAAGTCCGCCTGGAGTACTGCTGCCAGCGCCGCCAGCGATGCCGGGAGCGCCCAGTAATGCTCTCCCGCCTGGTCGAATTCTCCCTGGCCCAGCGCCTCCTGATGCTGGTGCTGACGGCCCTGCTGGTGGGCGCCGGCATCATGGCCTTCCACAACCTGCCCATCGACGCCTTCCCCGACGTTTCCACCACCCAGGTGAAAATCATCATGAAGGCCCCGGGCATGACCCCGGAAGAGGTGGAGGCCCGCATCGTGGTGCCCATCGAGCAGGAAATGCTGGGCATCCCCAAGCAGCGCATCCTGCGCACCACCTCCAAATACGCCATCGCCGACGTCACCATCGACTTCGAGGATGGCACCGACATCTACTGGGCCCGCCAGCAGGTGGCCGAACGCCTCGGCGGCGTCGAGCTGCCCCCCGGCGCCAGCGGCGGCCTGGCCCCCATCACCACGCCCCTCTCCGAGATGTTCATGTTCACCGTGGAAGGCCCCCTCTCCCTGGAGGAGAAGCGGACCATCCTGGACTGGACCATCCGCCCCCAGCTGCGCACCCTGCGCGGTGTCGCCGACGTGAACAGCCTGGGCGGCCACGCCAAGGCCTTCGAGGTGGTGCCCGACGCGGCGGCCCTCAATGCCCGCGGCGTCAGCCTCAACGAACTGCGCCAGGCGGTGGAAGGCAACAACCGCAACGACGGCGCCGGCCGCCTCACCGAGGGCGAGGAAACCCTGCTGGTGCGGGTCGAAGGGGCCGTGCGCAGCCTGGACGACCTGCGCGCCATCGTCATCGCCCAGCGCGGCGGCAACCCGGTGCGGGTGGGCGACGTGGCCGAGGTGCGCTTCGGCGCCCTCACCCGCTACGGCGCGGTGACCAAGGATGGCCAGGGCGAGGCGGTGGAAGGCCTGGTGCTGGGCCTGCGCGGCGCCAACGCCCAGCAGGTGGTGGACCAGGTGAAGGCCAAGCTGGCCGAGATCCAGGCCACCCTGCCCGAAGGCGTCAGCATCGTGCCCTTCTACGACCGGGGCCATCTGGTGGAGCGGGCCGTGGGCACCGTCTCCAAGGCCCTGGGCGAGGCCATCGTGCTGGTGGTGATCCTGCTCCTGGCCTTCCTCGGCAACCTGCGGGCGGCCTTGGTGGTGTCGGTGATCCTGCCCCTCTCGGCCCTGCTCACCTTCATCCTCATGCAGCACTTCGGCCTCTCCGCCAACCTGATGAGCCTGGGCGGCCTGGCCATCGCCATCGGCATGCTGGTGGATGCGGCGGTGGTGATCGTGGAAAACGTGGAGAGCCACCTCTCCAGCCCCCATACCTCCGCCCGCCTGCCCCTGCTGCACGTCATCTACCGCTCGGTGCGGGAGGTGACGGTGCCGGTGGCCTCCGGCATCGCCATCATCGTCATCGTCTTCGTGCCCCTGCTGACCCTGGAGGGGCTGGAAGGCAAGCTCTTCATCCCGGTGGCCCTGACCATCGTCTTCGCCCTGGTCTCCTCCCTGCTGCTGGCCCTCACCGTCATCCCGGCCCTGGCCTCCATGCTCATGCAGCGGGGCGGCCACCACGAGGCCTGGCTGGTGAAGAAACTCAACGCCGCCTACGCCCCGGCCCTGGACTGGGCCCTGGCCCACACCCGGCAGGTGGTGGTCGCCGCCCTGGCCCTGCTGGTGCTGGCCATCGGCGCCTACACCCTGCTGGGCAAGACCTTCCTGCCCACCATGGACGAGGGCGACCTCATCATCCAGCTGGAAAAGCTGCCCTCCATCAGCCTGGAGGAGACGGTGGAAACGGATCAGCGGGTGCAGCGGGCCATCCTGGAGCGGGTGCCGGAGGTGAAGAACATCATCGCCCGGGTCGGCTCCGACGAACTGGGCCTGGACCCCATGGGCCTCAACCAGACCGACACCTTCCTCGTGCTCAAGCCCATCGATGAATGGCGCCAGCCGGACAAGGACTGGCTCACCGACCAGCTGCGCCAGGTGATGGAAGACTTCCCCGGCATCGCCTACACCTTCACCCAGCCCATCGACATGCGCATCTCGGAAATGCTCACCGGCGTGCGCGGCGACATCGCGGTGAAGGTCTTCGGCACCGATTTGGACCAGCTCAACCACGCCGCCGACGGCATCGTCGCCCTGCTCAAGGGCATCAAGGGGGCGGAAGACGTATTCACCCTGAAGAACGAAGGGGTGCAGTACCTCAAGGTGGAGATCGACCGCCTCGCCGCCGGCCGCCTGGGCCTGCCCATTGAAGAGGTGCAGAACGCCCTCAAGACCCTGGTGGAAGGCCTGCCCGCCGGCCTGGTGGTGGAGCCGGGACGGCGCACCCCGGTGCTGCTGCGGGGCGGCCCGGACTACAAGACCAGCGTCGAGCGCTTCGCCGACCTGCGCCTGTCCCTGCCCGGCGAAGGCACCAATGTCCGCACCGTGCCTCTGTCCCAGGTGGCCAAGATCGAACGGGTGGAAGGCCCGGTCAAGGTGGACCGGGAAAACGCCCAGCGCTACGTGGTGATCCAGTCCAACGTGCGGGACCGGGACCTGGTGGGCTTCGTCGAGGAAGCCCAGGCCAAGGTGGCCCAGCAGCTGAAGCTGCCCCAGGGCTACCGCATCGTCTGGGGCGGCCAGTTCGAGAACCAGCAGCGGGCCGCCCAGCGCCTGATGCTGGTGGTGCCGGTGGCCCTGGGCCTGATCTTCATGCTGCTCTTTTCCACCTTCGGCTCCCTGCGCCAGGCCGGCCTGGTCCTGGCCATGATCCCCTTCGCCCTGGTGGGCGGCGTCTTCGCCCTGCTGCTTTCCGGCCAGTACCTGTCGGTGCCCGCCTCGGTCGGCTTCATCGCCCTGCTCGGCATCGCCGTGCTCAACGGCGTGGTGATGCTCACCTACTTCAACCAGCTGCGCACCCAGGGCCTGCCCCTGGAGCAGGTGGTGCGGGAAGGGGCCAGGCGGCGCCTGCGCCCGGTGCTGATGACGGCCTCCATCGCCGCCTTCGGCCTGGTGCCCCTGCTCTTCGCCAGCGGCCCCGGTTCCGAGATCCAGAAGCCCCTGGCCATCGTCGTCATCGGCGGCCTGCTCAGCTCCACCCTGCTGACCCTGCTGCTGCTGCCCATCCTCTACCGCCGCTTCGGCTTCGACAACACTCCGGGAGAACGGCCATGAGCGCAAACAATCGCCCCGTGGATACCTGCCTGACCCTGGTGATCCACCCCAATCTGGAAGACGCGGTGGTGGACTTTCTCCTCGACCGGGCCGAGACCGTGGGCCATTTCACCTCCCGCCCGGTGGATGCCCACGGCGGCGACATCGCCTACGAAACCGCCGCCGAACGGGTGCGCGGCCGGGCCCGCCGCTTCCGCATCCAGGCCCTCATGGCCGGCACCCACGTGCACGACCTGCTGCGGGACCTGCGCCAGCAATTCACCGGCGCCGACATCTACTACTGGACCGCCCCGGTCCAGCAATCCGGGAGGCTGTAATGGGCCCCATGCTGAAACTGATGCCCCTGGCCGCCCTGCTCTGCAGCGCCGCCCTCCAGGCCGCCGAACCGCCGCCCCTGGCCTACCCCACCGACCTGCCGCCGCGGGAAGCGGCGGTCAACGCCATCCGCCTCGCGCCCCAGGCCAAGGCCGCCGAAGCCATGCTGGAAGCCGAGGGCGAAAACCGCAAGCGCCTGGAAGCCGGCCCCTATGAATGGACCGCCCGGGTCGGCAGCCAGCGGCGCAACGTCAACGGCGTAAACGGCGCCGCCAACGAACGCTACCGGGAATGGAGCGGCGGCATCGAGCGGGGCATCCGCCTGCCCGGCAAGGCCGCCCTCGACGAGCAGCTCGGCGCCAACGGCGAAGCCATGGCCAAGGTGGCCCTGGGCGACACCCTGCACGAGACCTCCCGCAGCCTGCTGCGCTACTGGTTCATCTGGCTGCGGGAAAACGAAGGCGCCGCCCAGTGGCAGCGCCAGAGCGAATCCCTGGCCCGCCAGCGCCAGGTCACCGCCCGCCGCGTGCAGCTGGGGGATGCGCCGCGCCTGGAACTGATGCAGGCCGAAGCCGCCGCCGCCCAGGCCCAGGCCGCCCTGGAACAGGCCCGCCTGCGCCGCCAGGTGGCCGAGGCCGACCTGGCGGCCCGCTTCCCCGGCCTGCCCCAGCCCAGGCAGGTGGCTCCCAGCGAGCCCCTGCCCCTGGAAGAGGCCGAGTGGCGCGAGCACCTGCTGGAACACAACCACGAGCTGATGCTGGCCCGGGCCGAAAGCGAACAGGCCCGGCTGGTGGCCAACCGGGCCGACGCCGAGCGGATGCCCGACCCCACCCTGGGAGTGCACGTGGGCTCCGACAAGGGCGGCGAGGAACGCATCGCCGGGGTCAGCATCTCCATCCCCTTCTCCGGCAGCCTGCGCAGCGCCACCGCCCGCCGCGACGCCGCCTACGCCAGCGCCGCCGCCAGCCGGGAAGCCGCCACCCTGGCCCGCATCAACGCCGAAGTGGCCGCCCTCCTGGCCAACGCCCGGGCTGCCTACGAATCCTGGCGCCGGGCCGAGGATGCCGCCCAGCGCATCGAACAGGCCGCCGCCCTCATGGCCCGGGCCTACCAGCTGGGCGAAGCCGGCATCACCGAACTGCTCACCGCCCAGCGCCAGGCCAACGAAGCCCGCCTCGCCGCCAACCAGAGCCGCCTCGACGCCCTGGAAAGCCGCTACCGGGTGTACCTGGACGGCCACGGCCTGTGGCCGGTGGACGGGGAGCACACAGAGAAATAAGGCCGTCACGAAGCACCGCCCTGGAAGGCAGAAGGGACGGGCCTCCCCACCGTACAACGGTGGAGAAGCCCGTCCCTTCTTGTTGGTGGCGATGGTGCCGCTGCCGGGCAGCGGACCGCTACGGCTAGGCGGTGGCGAAGAAGGCCGGATCGAAGGCGACGCTGGCGGCCGGCAGCGGCCCCTGGAAAGCCAGGGCCTGGAAGTACTGGGGCGGCACCTCCGGCAGCAGCAGCGGCGCCGCCTGGACGAAGCCGAAGCAGCCGTAGAAGGCCGGCTCCCCCACTAGCACGCAGCCGGCGGCGCCGCGCCGGCGCAGTTCCTCCAGGCCGTGCCGCATCAGCCGGCTGCCGATGCCGCAGCCCTGATGCTCTGGCAGCACCGAGACGGGGCCGACCCCGAACCAGCCGGGAGCGGCCGGGCTCAGGGTCACCGGCGAAAAGGCCACGTGGCCGAGAAGGCGCCCGCCCTCCTCCGCCACCAGGGAAAGGCTGAGCCTGCCGCTATCTCGCAGGGCGCCGACGATGAACTGCTCGGTGCCCGCACTGTGGGCCGCCGTGGCAAAGGCCAGGCGGGTCAGGTCGAAAATGGCGGCGCTGTCGGCCGGCTCTTCGGGACGAATGGTGATGGTCATGTGATGAATTCCTTTTTGCAATGCAGGCGCCGCACCGCCCGGCCGCCAGTAGGGCCCCAGGCCGGGCGGTGGCGCGGGAGGATTACTGGTTGTCGAGCTGGCCGCGCACGGCCCCCAGGCCGGCCCGGTTGATCCGGTAAGGCCGGCCGTCCAGGGAGGCGATGAGGCGCTTGGCCTTCAGCTTCTTGAACACCGGCAAGGTGCAGTCGCTGAGGACGAAACCTTCGCGGGTATAGCAATCGACGTGGGTAATGCGGCCGGAAGCATCGCGGTGATGTTCGATATGGCCGCCTTTGGCGAGGACGTGCAACGTCCGCTGCTCGGGCTTGGAAAGATTCATGTTGGATTGTTCCGCAATCAAATGCACACACGACGGCAGCCTCCGAGAGGCGCCATCGACGCTATGGGCATATCGATAACTCGCGGCCGGCGGGGCCAGACGGAGTTATCGGATTGCGGCAATCTCCAACATACAGACCTAACTCAAATGGAATGGGCTTGCCCGTTTGCCGGGCAGGCGCGAATGATAGCGCTCCCCTCGGGGCGGGGCAATCGGGGCGGTGTCGGGCAGGGCGCCGCCGGACGCCTGACACCCGGCCTGCAAGGCAGGAAGGACGGGCCTTCCAGCCATGTCATGGCGGAGAGTGGCGTCGTTATTGGATCGTGGCGCTGTTGTTTCCGGGACTGCGGGCGCGTGGTTGCCGGTCTGAGTCTTCGGGCGTGGTGGGTTTAGCGACCGCTGTGTTCCGCGCCTGACGCGCGGGTTACTCTCTTTTGCTTCGCCAAAAGAAGAGTAACCAAAGAAAAGGCGAGCCCGGTTTGGCGCCCCTGCGGGGTCCCCTGCGCTACTCGCCTCCGGCGGGGGCTGCGCAACTCGGCCTACGGCCTCAGACAGTGCTCGCCCTTTTCCCGCCGCAAGCTCCGTTGCTCGGCGCCGCACAGGGCGGGATTGGCCTGCGCAGCCATTCCCGCAGGTCCGGTTGAGCCCGGGTTAGCCGTATGGAGCATTCAACTGATGTCAGTGATTTTGGAGATTGCGCCGTCCCGGAACTCAAATTCCGAGCGGCCAGAAAGGTTCAGAACCTGCCCCTTCTTTAGGCCGTTCGGCAGATCGGCGGCAACGACGGCGCGAAAAGCGATGGTGACAACCGCGACACCGCCTTCAATCTCGAAGGACTCGATTCTCTGATGCCTTTCCGAGAACAGCGATAGCGACTGCAGCGCAAGGGCTTTAAGTTCTGCGATTCCATTTGTACTGGCGTTCACTACACCGGCAGAAATGTTCTTGAATTCCACCCGCGGGTGAAGGCCATTGAGCATGTCGTCCACATCCTGGCGGTTGTAGGCGTCGATGTAGTGGTCGACGAGGGCGCGAATCTCAGTGGGACTCAATTGGCGATCTCCGTGAAAGGCTGCATACCGGTGAAGTGATGAGGGTGGCGCTGCTTCATCGGGCAGCGTCCCCTCGACTGAAAGACTATGTGTTGCGGAAGACGCGATATCGGCTCTGCACAAAGCCAAACTCGAAAGCTGTGGTGCCTTCGTGCACAAGGTGTAAATCAGTTTGAAGTGGCCCAAATAGCGGCTTCCCCGTACCAAGCAAGACAGGGATGACAGTAATGGTGATGTCGTCGATCAGACCTGCTGCAAAGAAGCTCTGGATCGTGAGACCACCATCAACATAAATCTTCCTAGCCCCCCGTTCAGTCAGCGACGCCACCAATTCAGTCGGCGTTTTATTTGATACGGAGACACTTTTCGGAAGACTGGGCGACAAAGAAATTTCTCGGTGGCTCAAGACGACTACGGGAGTCGAACCATACGGCCAGGACTCAAAGGTGAGCACCTGTTCGAAGGTGTTTCGACCCATAACCAAAGCATCGACATCGGCCATGAACTTACCGTAGCCGCAATCTTCTCCGGGTATTACGGACTTGTTTGCCTCGTTCAGCCAATCAATGCTCCCATCGCTACGGGCGATAAAGCCGTCAAGACTTGTGGCGATAAACACTGAACACCTAGCTACCATTGCAAATTCCTTAGAGACACATAACGTGGAACTGAGCAGCCTGTGCGGCGTTTCGCGCAGGTCCGCTGGACTGCCAGGTTATGCGGCTGGACGCGCATTGGCCTGTCGCTGTTGCCACGATTGAAATAACTGGGCCTGTTGCGTTAGGTCCTCTGGACAAAGCCTCGCGTCGGGAGCATCAGTAACGGCCAGCGTTACGAAATGATATGGAGCGTGAATACGGGTAATGCCTTTACCCACCAAATACTCGTGCATCTTGATAGTCCATTCGTGAAGTTCAATAACCGCGTCAAACCACTCTCGGATGACAGGCATGTAGCTACCGAGATTGGTTGGTCTGGGTATTCTGTCTCGGCGATCATGTTGCTGTAGGTTGGCGATGCTATGGTGCTTGTAGTAAATAATGGAATAGACCGCACGATGAATTTCCGGGTCTAAAGCACTGCTGTGTCTCTCCAAAATTTTTTCGGCCCATTGGTGGATTCTCTGCATCTCATGGTCAACGTAGTTTCCCCAAGGAGCTGGGGGAAGTATGTTGGCTGGTCTTGCTATATCAAGACTTATCATCACTCGCTGGACGAATTCGTCAGATAACAGCTGGCGCCAACTGGTTGGGTCGGCATTTCCCACCGATTTCTCATAAGCAGCCTTCCAAAGATTGAGAGCCCAGTGCGCCATTATTCTTACGTCTTCGTATGAAGCTGCCCTTACCGGCAATAGCCGTTTCTCTTCGCGACGTCGGATTAGAAAGTCGATGCCATATACGGTTATGGCGGCACCAATGAATTCGGACAAGAGGTTCGGCCCGAGAGATGCGCCATAGGCGCCGCAGCATTCTTGAACAATCAGAGCGCTGGCTATTAGGAAGAGGAACAAGACAACAAGAAATACATTTTCCTTCACCGCCTGAACTGCTGATTTAAGTCGCGACATTCAGCAATACCTCTTGGGAACCGCATAACGTTTGAATTTAGCGGCTGCCGCAGGCAGTCCGCTGAAATGATGGGTTAGGGCGCACTCTTCAGCGCCAGCAAGTTGTCGAACACGTCACCGATCTGCCCCCAGTCATCCACCCAGCACACGCGGACACCCAAGTGAAGCAATGAAATCTCCTGAATCCGACGCTGGTCAGTTTCCTTGGGCCGCCTGGCCACCCAGATATGACGGGCCGTGAACTCGCTTGCAGTACTCACTGCTGCCATTTCCTCCAGCGAACTGCGGAGGCTCCAAGCAAGCCACTTGCGAATGTTCGGATCGGAGAGCGAGTGTCCGACGATCAGGAGCCTCGAGCTCTGGGCATGAAACAAAAACAGCGATTGAGCCCAAGTCGCAACATTCCCCGCAATGTTTAGATAGTCTGCCTCGGTAAAGACGAGGTGCTCTCTGGCGTCGCGACGTTTCGCCTTCGTCAGCCGACCGCTTGGTGAAGGAGAAACGGCTCCATGGCAGTGGAAGATAGGGGTCGCACCAGCGGGGAGACCATCAATGCCACGCAGCGTTCGAACGAAAGCAAAGGAAGGGTGTTCCCACTTCCCGACCTTGGCCGCGTGTGCGCGGATAAGGAATAGGTCGAGCAATGCAAAGAGAAGCGTGTCGGCGTTAAAGTTAATGATCGCCTGCGGGCCTTTTTTCGCTTCTTTCGCCTCAGCGAGCGACCGAGACAGGTTCACTAGAGTACTTCCTCCGTGAGACTTCTCGAAAAAGTCTGTTAGCTGGAGTATTTCCTCTTTCCTCAGCCAACGCGGATTGTTTAGTGCGTCACTCAGACACTCTTTCAACCCTCCGGCATCCGCTTGCGTCAGCAAGTCCGAGTACAGCTCAGACTCGAGGAGTTCGCCAAAGGCCTCGTCAGGCTTGCCCGTGAGGGTAAGGTTGTTTGCCGCTCCCTGTAACAGGGCATCCAAACTCCAACGGGTCGCTTTTACCAGATCCTCGAACCCTGCATCGTCGTACGCACTCCCAAACGATTCGTTTACTACGCGCCTCGTGAGTTCCTGCCAAGTGGGAACCAGCCCGAACGACACTCCAGCACCGACGCAGAGCGACCATGCAGATCTAGCGAGATTACCTCGGAAGCGTCTATCGAGACCATCAAACGGCTTATGTTTAACAAGCGGCATTGTTGCGCCCTAACGTTGGAGGTAAGGGGCCGGCTGGAGGCGGCATGCCGGAAGACGGTCCCGCTTGACCGAGAGGTTAGAGCACTTAATCACGCGGGGCTCCATAAGTGGTCAATCATGCCCTCTGGGGGCTGGCTCTCAGAGCTTTCAAGAAATCCTAACTTTTCCAATACGCGACGAGATGCCGGATTATCGGGTTTTGTTGCCGCAAATACTTTTGGGCTACCACCTGCGCTCACAAACAAAACCAGAGCAAGCGATGCAGCGGCAGAAGCTATTCCATGGCCCCAATATTCTTTGCCGATCCAGTAACCCAGCTCCAGGTCCATATTAAGGCGGCGGCATATTTGCACATAACCCACAGGGGTTCGTTGGGGCCCGACTTTAATCAAATGTCTGATGTGGTTACAACCATTGTCGATCGCGTTTTTACACCAAGTCTCTGCGTCGAAAGGTTGCTTGATTTCAGGAATGTATTGAAACACCTCGGGGTGTCTTCCAAGATGGGCGATAGCTTTGGTGTCTTCAATTTCCAAAGGGGTTATAGATATGGGCCCCATTTGCATACAAGCCAGCAGTGCAACCATAAGCTCTAACTAGTATCTATGGACTCCCCCGATTTGCAAGTAAGAAACAAGTGGTTGGTTCTTTGGTAACAGCCTGCAGGAATCTATCCGGCCTACTTTGATACCCGTCGGTATCGGCCCTGATGACATTCGCTCCGTGGAAGCCTCATTAGTAGAGCGGCCTGGATGCGGCCAAACACGTTATCAGGCTGGTTCCACGTCGGTCTGCACCGTTGTCCCATCAACTCATTTCGCTCGCAATCTTCAGGCGGGAATCGTTCTGATCAATCGGTGGATCAAAGCAAGCCTTAGCTTGCCACCTGGTATTCAGTACCACGGGATAGCATTGCCCAAATGATACGTGCATTTTTGGCAGCCAGTGCAACCGCGGCCACGTTCGTACAACTGCGCTCTTTGAGGGCTTCTGCCCAGACGCTCTTTCGATCCGTTCTGCCTGTCGTCAGTCGCAATACCGAGCGGGTACCGTGTATCAGCAAGGTGCGCAGGGTGACATCGCCCCGTTTGCTGATGGAACCGAGTTTCGTCTTGCCGCCGCTGGAATTTTGCCGGGGCGTCAGCCCCAGCCAGGCGGCAAACTGTCGGCCACTCTTGAAGGTGCTGGCATTGCCGACGCTGGCGACCAGCGCGGTCGCAGTCACCGGGCCCACGCCCTCAATGGCCATCAGCCGACGCGCCGGTTCGCAAGCCTTGGCCAAGGCCGATATCTTGCGATCGTAAGCCAGAATTCTTTCGTCGAGTGTGCGTAGGCGGTCGTGCAGGTCGCCAATGGTTTCCCGGGCCAGGGGTGGCAGTTGACGACCACCGGCGCCAATCTCGCCCAGCAGTCGCCGTGCCTGGGCGATACCTTGTCCGATCACAATCCCGAATTCACCCAATAGCCCACGCACTTGATTGACCAGCGCGGTTCGCTCAGAGACAGTCAGGGCTCGAACCCGATGGACGGCGAGCACCGCTTGGGCCTCTTCCGACTTGACCGGTACAAAGCGCATGTTCGGCCGACCTACGGCTTCACAGATTGCTTCGGCATCGTTGGCGTCGTTCTTGCCACTCTTGCGGTAGGGAGATACGAACTGGGCGGCCATCAGACGGGCATCGTGGCCCTGTTTGATCAATTCACGCGCCCAGTAATGGGCCCCCGCACAGGCCTCGATGCCAATCAGGCTGGCCGGCGTATTGGCAAAAAAGGCGAGAACTTCTCCGCGGGAAAGCGTCTTCTTGAGCACTGTCTTGCCCTGCATATCCACGCCATGGACCTGGAAAACTGTCTTGGCGATATCCAGACCAACGCGAGCAACCTTCATGGCACACCTCCTTCACGAGCTCACAGCACTTTGGCTGCAATGCCTTCAGTGTCCCGCTGGGCGGGTGGGGGAGTCCATTTCATTAGTAGACGACAAAAGTGGCCAATAGAAATGGGACTGTCCAATATCCTGGAACACCGGACAGCCTCAAACTTACCGACAGGATGCCAGAATCGCAACCCGAAGTTGCGAATTGCATATTCCAATCAACTCCCCCCTCCCAACCGGTGCGACCGCGTTCGCTACGCAACCGGTTTCCCATCCCCTTCCACCCCCGCCGAGCAGCGCAAGGCGGGCGGGGGGCTTTCGGCGAGGACTGTTTGAGGTCCCGCAGGGACCGAGTTCCGCAGCCGCCCCGCTCGACTGAGCAGCGCAGGGGAGCCCGCAGGGCCGGGGGTGAGGGTTCCCCTTCTTTTGGTTCCTTTTCTTGGGGAAGCAAGAAAAGGAACACGCGCGGCGGCGCGGAACCCAGCCGCAAAATCAACAAACCACGCCCAACCAATCCCCCAGTAACAAAGCCAAACCCCCACCCCGCCACCAAACAAAAAAGACGGCCATCCCCACCATACCCCGGTGAAAACGCCCGTCCCCATTGCCTCCCGGGCCGATGCCCGGATCAGATCAACACCGTCGAGACTAGCCCTTCCCCTCCAGCACCCGCAGCAGGGAGGAGGTGTCGTCCTTGCCCATGCCCTGCCCCATCAGGGCGTTGAGTTGCTGACCCACCTGGGCCGCCACCGGCAGGGGCGCACCCAGGGCGTGGGCCTCGGCCAGGAGGATGCCGAAATCCTTGTGGTGCAGCCGGGCCTCGATGCCGGCGGCGAAGTCCCGCTCCGCCATGCGCTCGCCCATCACCTCCAGCACCCGGCTGCCGGCGGAGCCGCCGAGCAGGGCTTCCCGCAGGCGGGAGGTGTCCACGCCGCTGGCGGCGGCCAGGTGCATGGCTTCGGCGCAGGCCTGGATGGCGGCCACCATGATCATCTGGTTGCAGGCCTTGGCCACCTGGCCGGCGCCGTTGTCGCCGATGTGCACCACGGTTTTGCCCAGGCGCAGCAGCAGGGGCCGCACCCGCTCCAGTACGGCGGCGTCGCCGCCGGCCATGATGGCCAGGGTGGCGTGGATGGCGCCCTGCTCGCCGCCGGAAACGGGGGCGTCGAGGAAATGGATGCCCCGGGCGGCCAGGGCGGCGGCGATCTCCCGGGCATCGCCGGGGGCGATGGTGCTCATGTCCACCACCACGCTGCCGGGGGCCAGGCCTTCGATGAGGCCGGCTTCGCCGAGGACCACGCTTTTGACGTCGCTGCCGCTGGTGACCACGGTGAACACGATCTCGGCCCGGCGCCCGACCTCGGCCGGGGTGGCGGCGACGGCGGCGCCCATTTCGGCCAGGGGCTCAGTACTGGCGGGACGGCGGCCCCACACGGTGAGGGGATAGCCGGCGTCGAGCAGGTGGCCGGCCATGGGGCGGCCCATGACGCCGAGGCCGATGAAGCCGACGGCGGGTTTGGCGGAGGAGCTGGCGGTCATGTGGAATGCAGTGATTGAGGGGATGGGGATGGGGCGCCGCCGGGGCCGGCGGCCTGGCGGTGCTGCTGCTTGGCCAGGTACATGGCCTGGTCGGCGGCGCCGATGAGGGATTCGGCCACGTCGGCCTGGTCGGGGAAGACGGCGCTGCCGATGGAAACGCCGACCCGCAGTTCCTGGCCCTGCCACATCACCGGGCGGGCGACGGCGTTTTCGATCTCGCCCATCACCCGCTCCAGATCGTCCTCGACGGAGAGGTGGGCGAGGAGTACGGCGAATTCGTCGCCGGCCAGGCGGGCCACCGTGTCGCTGGTGCGCACGGCATTCTGCAGGCGGCACCCCACCTCCTGCAGCACCGTGTCGCCGGCCTGGTGGCCGTAGGTGTCATTGACGCTCTTGAAGCCGTCCAGGTCCATGTAGAGCAGGCCCAGCCGCTCGCCCTGGCGCCGGGCGTGGGCCAGGGCCTGATCCAGGCGCTCGAGGAAGAGGGAGCGGTTGGGCAGGCCGGTAAGGGGGTCATGGTGGGCCAGGCGCCACATTTCCTCTTGGCTGCGGCGCAGTTCGGTGACGTCCTGGTACACAGCGACGAACTGGCGCACCCCGCCCTGGGCGTCGGTGACGGAGCGGATGTCCAGCTCCACCAGGATGGCTTCGCCGGTCTTGCGCCGGTTCCAGATTTCGCCGCGCCACTCGCCCCGGGTCTTCAGGGCCTGCCACATGCGGGAGAAGAATTCCGGGCTGTGGCGGTTGGAGCGGAAGAAGCCGGTGCGCCGGCCCAGGCACTCCTCCCGGCTGTAACCGAGGAGGCTGACGAAGGCGGAGTTCACGTTGTTGATGGTGCCGTCGCCGTCGGTGATGAGAATGGCCCGGCCGGCCCGCTCCAGCACGTCCCGGTAGATGCGGCTGGAGAGTTCCGCCGCCTTTATCTCGGTGATGTCGGCGAAGGAGGTGACGACGGCGAAGGGCTGCCGCTCGTCGGCGAAGTTGAGGGGTCGGCTGTTCACGCTGAGCCAGACGAGGCCGGCGTCGGGCCGGTGCAGGCCCATGATGATGTTGTCGCAGGAGACGCCGGTGCGCAGGGTGACCATGGCCGGATGGTCGCGGCCGGGGAAGGGGCTGCTGTCCTCCCGCACCGCCTGCCATTCCGGGTCGGTGGAATCCAGGCCCACCAGGTTCTCGCCGATGCGCAGGATGCGCCGGGCCGAGGCGTTGGCGGAAATGATCTTGCCTGCCTGGTCCTGCACCACCACGCCCTCGGCCATGGCCGAGACCAGGGAACGCTGCATGGCTTCGCTGCGGGCCAGGTCCAGTTCGGCCTGCTTGCGCGCCGAGATGTCGGAGATGATGCCGAGCATGCGCAGGGGCCGGCCCTCCGGGTCCCGGGCGCAGACTTTGCCCCGGCTCAGCACCCAGCGATAGTTGCCGTCCTTGTGGCGCAGGCGGAATTCCATCTCGTACACCGGCGTGCGCCCGGCGAAATGGTCGGTGACGGCGGCCATGGCCCGTTCCCGGTCGTCCGGATGCAGGCGCTCCAGCCACTCCTCGTGGCGGCTCGGCAGTTCCTCGTCCCGGTAGCCCAGGATGGCCTTCCAGCGCGGCGAGAAATAGGCCCGGTTGTCCGCCACGAACCAGTCCCAGACCCCGGCGTCGGCCCCGTCCAGGGCGAACTTCCAGCGCTCCTCCGCATCGGCCAGGGCCTGTTGCATGTTCATGTAGTCGGTGACGTCCTGCAGGGTGCCGGTAAGGCGGCTGGGACGGCCGCTGCCGTCCCGCTCGGCGCGACCGCCCAGGTGCACGTAGCGCTCCACATTGCCCGGCAGCAGCAGGCGGCAGGCGATGTCGAGGGAACCGCCCTGCTCCCGCACCTGGGCGAAGTTGACCTCGATGCGCTTGCGGTCCCGGGGATTGACCCGGGCCAGGAAGGCCTGCAGGGAGGGCTTCTGGCTCTCCGGCAGATAGCCCAGGATGCGGTAGGTCTCGTCGGACCACCACACCTGGTTGCCCGGAATGTCCCGCTCCCAGCTGCCCAGGTTGGCCACCCGCTGGGCTTCGATGAAATGGCCCCGCTCCCGGGCCAGCATGGTTTCGAGCCGGTCCCGGCGCAGCTGGTAGAAGGCGACGGCACCGCCGCACAGCAGCACCAGCAGGGACAGCAGCATGCCCTTGCGCAGGTTGGCGTTGCGCTGGGCCAGCAGTTCCTCCTCCAGGCCCCGGGGCGACACGGCCACCATCACCAGCATGGGATAGCGGTCCAGCCAGCGGTAGGCGACGGTGCGGGTGATGCCGTCCAGGGCCGAAACCCGGGTGACCAGGCCGTGGGAGCTTTTCTTGAAGGGGCCGAACAACTCGTCGCTGAGCTGCTTGCCCAGGTGCTTTTCCATTTCCCGGGAGCGGCCCAGGACCTTGCCGGCAGCGGAATACAGGGTCAGCACCCCGTCCGGCCCCAGGTCCTGGTGCTGGACGAAGGCGGTGAGCTGGCGCGGCTCCATGAAGAAGGCGACGACCCCGGCAAACTGGCCCCGGGCATCGAAGATGGGGCGGGACAGCTGCACCCCCGGCGCCCCGGTCATGCGCCCCTGGACCGGCCCGCTGATGTAGAGGCTGTCGCGGCCGCCACTGGAGAAATGGATGTAGTTGTCCCGGTCCCCCAGATAGACCCGCTCGCCGGGACGGCGGGGGGCATCGGAGGTGGCGACGTAGCCGTCTCGGTCGATGACGGTGACCCGGGCCCCCAGCTCCTGCAGGGAACCCTGGCGCAGCAGGGCGATGGTGGTGTCGACTGACTTGCGCTCGGCCACGTATTCGCTGCGCAGGAGCAGGAGCACGTCGTCCAGGCGCTGCAGCTGGCGCAGCAGGTTTTCCGCCACCAGGTCGGCCACCACCCGGCGCTCCGCCTCGAAGCGCTGCTGCCGCTCCTCGGCGAAGAGGCGGTTTTCCCGCAGCAGGAAGGTCCAGATCAGGGCCAGGGCCGCCGCCACCATGAGCAGCAGCGCGACGGGCCAGCGGCGCCCCGGGAACAAGAGTTTGGGCATGGCCGGCGGGTTCTCAGTCGGCCCCGTCGGTCCGGCCGGAAAGGCGCTCCAGCAGTTTCAGCACCGCCACCGAATCCTCCTCCCCCAGGCCGGAGCCGACCATGGCGTTGAACATCTGGGCCGTGGCGGCGGCGCCAGGCAGGCACAGGCCCAGTTCATGGGCGCTCTGCATGACGATGTTGAGGTCCTTCTGGTGCATCCAGGATTTGAAGCCGGGCTTGAAGTTGCGCTCCAGCATGCGCTGGCCGTGGTTCTCCAGGATGCGGCTGTAGGCGAAGCCGCCAAGCAGGGCCTCGCGCACCTTGGCCGGGTCCACCCCGGCCTGGCGGGCGAAGTTGAAGGCTTCGGCCACCGCCAGCACGCCCATGCCGGTGACGATCTGGTTGCAGGCCTTGGCCACCTGGCCGGCGCCGGCGGCGCCCACGTGGACCACGTTCTGGCCCAGGCAGAGGAAGGCCGGCAGGGCCTTGGCAAAGGCTTCGGCGGAACCGCCGGCCATGATGGAAAGGCTGCCGGCAATGGCCCCCACTTCGCCGCCGGAGACCGGGGCATCGACGAAGTCCACGCCCCGGGCCTGCAGCCTGGCGGCCAGGTCGCGGGCCGCGGCGGGAGCGATGGTGCTCATGTCCACCGCCACCAGACCGTGCTTGCCGGCCCCCTCGGCGCCGGCGGCAACGCCGTCGGGACCCAGCATCACCTGCGCCACGTCGGGGGCATCGGCCACCATGGAAATGACCACTTCGACCTGGCCGGCTACGGCCGCCGGGCTGCTGCAGCCGACGGCGCCGGCCTCCAGCAGAGGCGCCATGGATTCGGGCCGGCGCGCCCAGACATGGACGCCGTGGCCGCCCTTGAGCAGGTTGAGAGCCATGGGGCGGCCCATGATGCCAAGACCGATGAAGCCGATTTCCATACTGTTTCCTCTGGTGATTGATGTCGTTCCGGCCGCCTCTGCCGGGCGGCATCTTCATACTAAAGTCATAGTTAGTTTAACCCCCTCGCGGCATGAAAAAAAGCGCCCGGGCGGGCGCTTTTGCATATTTCCTGCACGACGGGGGTTAGACGCGGAAGCCGGCGATGGCCGTACTCAACCCACCGGCGGCGGAACGCAGTTGCACGGCGGACTGGCTCATCTGCCCGGCCACTTCGCTGGCCTCTTCCGCCGAGGAGGAAATGCGCTCCATGTTCTGGGCGATTTCCGTGCTGGCCACCTGCTGCTCCCGCACCGAGAGGACAATTTCATCGACCCCGCGGCTGGCCTGCTCCACCTTGCCCCGGGCCTGCTCCAGGGTGCCCTCGACGCCGCCGGCCAGGCCGGCGCTGGCTTCGATGGATTGCAGCCCGGCCCCCACCGCCGCCCGCACCTGGTCGGTCTGACTGACGATGGCGCTGGCCAGGCGGGCGATCTCGGAGGCGGAGCCGCCGGATTTTTCCGCCAGCTTGCGCACCTCGTCGGCCACCACGGCGAAGCCCCGGCCCGCCTCGCCGGCCCGGGCCGCCTCGATGGCGGCATTCAGGGCCAGCAGGTTGGTCTGGTCGGCGATCTCCCGCACTTCCTGGGTCATGTGGGTGATGGCGCTGGTGCTGTGCACGAAGTCCTCCACCACCCGGGCCACGTCATCCACCGTGTCGCGGATGCGGTGAATCTCGGCCACCAGCTCGCTCACCTGCTGGCTGCCGGCGTTGGTGGAGCTGACGCTTTCCTGGGACTGGCCATGGACGTCGCCGGCCACTTCGGCCACGGTGGCGATGGCCACCGTCAGCTCCTCGATGGCGGCGGCGTTGCTGGCCACGGACTCGGACTGGGCATGGGAGGCGTCGTTGAGCAGCCCGGAAGTGTGGGCCAGTTCGCCGGCGGTGTGGTCCACGGTCTGGACCGAGACCGCCACCTGCCCCACCAGGGAGTGCATCTTGCCCATCATGTCGTTGAAGGCGGACGCCATGCGGCCGATTTCGTCGCGCTGGTCGATGCCCACCCGCTGGGTCAGGTCGCCGGTGGCGGCGATGCGGGTGATGGTGCCCTCCAGCAGTTGCACCGGCCCGGTGATGGCCCGGATCAGGTAGAAGGAAAGAGCGGCCAGCAGCGCCAGCGCCAGGGCCAGGAAGGCCCCCAGCCAGAGCAGCATGGTGCGGTAGGTGGCAGCGGCGGCGGCCTGCTCGGCGGCGCCGTTCTCGGCGGCCGCCGACTGGATCTGGGCCACCAGTCCGTCGATCATCTGGGTCGGCTCCCGGTCGATGCCCCGCACCAGCTTGTCCACCGTCGCCGCCGGATCGCCAGCGGTGCGTTCGTAGGATTTCAGCGCCGCCCGGTAGGCCGGCCCCAGCTTGGCGAAGGTGCTGCCCGCCTCGGCCACCTTGAGCCGGTCGGCAATGCCCAGGCGACGGGCCAGGCCGTCCAGCTTCTCCAGGCCGGCGATGACCTGGGCCTCCTCCTTGTCGAAGCCGGCCAGGTGCTTGTCGAAGGCCTGGGCGTCCTTGCCCCGCAGCAGGATGTTCTTCCATTCCTGCACCTGGATCTTGAAGGCAACCTGGACGCCCCGGGCGGTATTAACCGCCTCCAGGTAGGTCTGCTGACGGTCGAGGGCCCCGACCATCTGGCGGTTGAGGTGGCTGCTCTGCAGGGCGGAAAATCCGCCCATGACCACCAGGGTGAGTACGGCAACGGCGGCCAGAAGCAGAAGCTTCCAGCGGATGCTGGCATTTTTCATGGAATCCCCCCGAATCGTTGTCAGGACCGAATGATCCGGCCTGAGCGAAGGACCATCATACGGCCCGGAGGTTCCGGAAAATATAGAAAAACCGGATATTAATCAGCAACCTGGGAGTAACCCTAGGTCAGCCGCCACGCTTCACACCGGCCTTCAGCAGCATCATTTCCAGGGGGCAGAAACGGGTGAAACCGCTCTGCAGCAGGTTGGCGCCGACGAAGGCGGTGAACCAGAGGAAATTGGCATTGACGAACAGGGGGCTGGCTTCCACCCCCAGGGCCAGGGACAGCAGCACGAAGCTGCCGGCGAAGATGCGGATGAGACGTTCCGAGGTCATGGTTGTTGCTCCTTGAAAGTGGCGTAGTAGAGCACCGGGATCACCACCAGGGTCAGCAGGGTGGAAACCAGGATGCCGAAGATGAGGCTGATGGCCAGCCCGTTGAAAATGGGGTCGTCGAGGATGAACAGGGCACCCAGCATCGCCGCCAGGGCGGTCAGGGCGATCGGCTTGGCGCGCACGGCGGCGGCGGTGACGATGGCCTCCTTGAAGGGCATGCCCTTGGCCGTTTCCTCCTTGATGAAATCCACCAGCAGGATGGAGTTGCGCACGATGATGCCGGCCAGGGCGATCATGCCGATCATGGAGGTGGCGGTGAACTGGGAGCGCAGCAGGGCGTGGCCGGGCATGACGCCGATGATGGTGAGGGGAATCGGCGCCATGATGATCAGCGGCGTCACATAGCTCTTGAAGTGGGCCACCACCAGCAGGTAGATGAGGATCAGGCCGACGCCATAGGCGGCGCCCATGTCGCGGAAGGTCTCGTAGGTGATCTGCCATTCCCCGTCCCACTTGAGGGAGAAGCCGGCATAGGGGTCCGCCGGCTGGCGGATGAAGGTGTCGGCCAGGGTGCCGCCGGCGCCCTTGAGGCCGTCCAGGTTCATGCCGACGATGTCGCCCCGGGCGGCGAACATGCCGTAGAGGGGCGAATCCAGGTCGCCGCCCATGTCGCCATAGACGTACACCACGGGCAGCAGGTCCTTGTGGTAGATGGCCTTTTCCCGGGCCAGGCGGCGCACCTCCACCACCTCGGAGACCGGCACCAGGGCGCCGGAACGGGCCCGCACCTTGAGCCGCAGCAGGGCATCCAGACTGCTCTGCACCTCGGCCGGGAGGGTGATGCGCACCGGAATCTCGTACTTGGAATCCTGGTTGTGGGCGGGAGTCACGTCCTCGCCGGCCAGGCCCATGCGCACCACCTCGACGATGTCCTTCTGGGCCACGCCAAGCTGGGCCGCCTTGGTCTGGTTCACCCGCAGCACGGTCTTTTCCGCATCGGCCTGGACCGAGTCGTCCACGCTGGTGAAGTCCGGAGCTTTCTCGAAGACACCGCGCACCTGCTTGGCCACGGCGATGCGCCCGGCCTCTTCCGGCCCGTAGATCTCGGCCACGATGGGGCTCATCACCGGCGGCCCCGGCGGCACTTCCACCACCTTGGCGTTGCCGCCGGCGCGGCGGGCCACCGCCTCGATCTCGGCCCGCACCGCCACGGCGATCTCGTGGGACTGGCGGGAGCGGTGGTGCTTGTCCACCAGATTGACCTGGATGTCGCCCATCTCCGGCTCGCTGCGCAGGTAGTACTGGCGCACCAGGCCGTTGAAATTGATGGGGCTGGCGGTGCCGGCGTAGGCCTGGTAGTCGGTCACCTCCGGCACCTGCTGCAGCACGGCGCCGATGTCCTTCAGCACCCGGGCGGTCTCTTCCAGGGGCGTGCCCACGGGCATGTCCAGCACCACCTGGAATTCGCTCTTGTTGTCGAAGGGCAGCATCTTCAGCACCACCAGCTTCACCACCGCCAGGGAGACGGAAAGGAAGATGGCCGCCAGCACCCCGAGAAAGAGCTTTTTGCGGGCGGCGGCGCCGCTGCGCTCGTCGAGGAAGGGCGGCAGCACCTTGTGGAAGAGCCGGTCCAGCTTGCCCGCCACCTTGCCGTCGTCGGCCCCGTGGCCGCCGCCATGGGCCAGCAGCTTGGCCGCCAGCCAGGGAGTGACGATGAAGGCCACGGCCAGGGAGATGGCCATGCCGAGGGAGGAATTGATGGGGATGGGGCTCATGTAGGGCCCCATCAGGCCGGTGACGAAGGCCATGGGCAGGAGGGCCGCGATCACCGTCAGGGTGGCCAGGATGGTGGGCCCGCCGACCTCGTCCACCGCCCCGGGGATCAGCTCCAGCAGGGTCTTCTCGGGATGCAGCAGTTTCCAGCGGTGGATGTTCTCCACCACCACGATGGCGTCGTCCACCAGGATGCCAATGGAGAAGATAAGGGCGAACAGGCTGACCCGGTTCAGGGTGAAGCCCCAGGCCCAGGAGGCGAACAGGGTGGCGGCCAGGGTCAGGGAGACGGCGATGCCGACGATGAGGGCCTCCCGCCGCCCCAGGGCGAAGAACACCAGCAGCACGACAAAGGCGGTGGCGAAGAGCAGCTTGCCGATCAGCTTCTGGGCCTTCTCCGTGGCGGTGGCGCCGTAGTTGCGGGTGACGGTGACTTCCACGCCCTCGGGGATGAGGCTGCCCTTGAGGCTCTCGGCCCGGGCGATGACGGCGTCGGCCACGTCCGCAGCATTGACCCCGGGCTTCTTGGAAATGGCCAGGGTGACGGCCGGATAGGTGCCGTCCGGGGAAGCATCCTCGCCCCCCGCGGCGATGCCCCGCTGGGCCGCCGCCGGGCCGGCGCCGAACCAGACGTAGCGCTTGGGCTGGTCCGGGCCGTCCTCCACCGTGGCCACGTCGGCCAGGAACACGGGCTTGCGGATGCTGCCTTCGCTGCGCACGGCCACCACCAGGTTCTTCACGTCCTGGGCCGATTCGATCAGGGTGCCGGTGTGTACCAGCATTTCCCGCCCGCCCTCCACCAGGCGGCCGGAAGGCTGCTCGTTGTTGGCGATCTGCAGGGCGTCGCGCAGGTCCTGGGCGGTGACGCCGTAGGCATTCATGCGCTCGGCGTCCATGGCGACCCGGATCACGTGGTCCGGCCCGCCCAGGGTGGTGACGTCCCGGGTGCCGGCCAGGTGCTTGAATTCCACCTCGGCGGAGCGGGCGATCTGCTGCAGTTCGAAGGCGGAGCGGCGGCTGTCCCGGGTCCAGAAGGTGAGGGAGACGATGGGCACGTCGTCGATGCCCTTGGGCTTGACGATGGGTTCGCCGACGCCCAGGTTGGCCGGCAGCCAGTCCCGGTTGGAATGGACGGTGTCGTAGAGGCGCACCAGGGCATCCTGGTTCTTCACCCCCACCTCGAACTGCACCGTGATCACCGCCATGCCCGGGCGGGAGACGGAAAAGACATGGTCCACCCCGGTCATGCGCGAGAGCACCTGCTCGCCCGGGGTGGCCACCAGGTTTTCCACATCCTTGCTCGATGCCCCGGGGAAGGGCACCACCACGTTGGCCATGGTGACGTCGATCTGGGGCTCCTCCTCCCGGGGCGTCACCATGACGGCGAACAACCCGAGGAGCAGCAGCACCAGGGCCAGCAGGGGCGTCATGGGGGACGCCTGGAAGGTGTGGGCAATACGGCCGGAAATTCCCATGTCTGTGTCGGCCCGGATGAACCGGGCTATTTGCCTTTCAGTTTCATGATGCCCAGGGCCTCCATGACGATCTTTTCATAGACCGGCTCGGTGGCCCCCGTTTTCATCTTGCGCAGGAAGTACTTCTCGAAGGCCACCTTGGCCAGATGCACCCACTTGCCCTCGGAGAACCAGCTGACGTTGCGCGGCGGAATCTGGGGCAGGGCCACGAAGGCGGCGCCGGAGTCGCCGAAATCGGCCAGACAGACCGCATTCCAGGTGGCCTTCTCGGTGGGCTCGCGCCCATCCAGCACGGCGCGGATGTTCTTGGCCGTGGCGGTGACCATGGACTCGATCATGTAGCCGGTCTTGGGCGTGCCCGTGGGCACCGGCGTCGCCTCCACCGGGGGGATGGCGACGCAGACGCCGACGGAGAAGATGTTGGGGTAGCGCGGGTTGCGCTGGTGCTCGTCGATGAGGACGAAGCCCCGGGGATTGGTCAGGCCCTCGATGCCGAATACCGCCTCCACGCCCTTGAAGGCCGGCAGCATCATGGAATAGCTGAAGGGCAGCTCGTGCTCCTTCTTCGGCTGGCCCTCCTCGTCGTGCTCGGTCACAAACATCCTGCCGGCTTCCACCCTGCTCACCTTGGCGTTGCAGATCCACTTGATGTGGCGCTGGCGGAACATGGACTCGATCATGCCCTTGGAGTCGCCGACGCCGCCCAGGCCCAGGTGGCCGATGTAGGGCTCGGAGGTGACGAAGGTCATGGGCACCCGGTCCCGAATCTTGCGCTTGCGCAGGTCCGTTTCCATGATGAAAGCGTATTCGTAGGCCGGGCCGAAACAGGAGGCGCCCTGCACCGCCCCCACCACCACCGGGCCGGGCGCGGCAACGAAGCTTTTCCAGCTCTCGGCCGCCTGCTGGGCATGGTCCACGTGGCAGATGGACTGGGTGTGGCCCTGGGGCCCCAGGCCCTCGATCTCGTCAAAGGCCAGACGGGGGCCGGTGGCGATGATGAGGAAATCGTAGTCCAGGCTGCTGCCGTCCTCCAGCTCCACCTGGTTACGCTCCGGATGCACCCGGCGGGCGCCGCACTGGACCAGGGCGATGCCCTTGCGGCTCAGCAGGGGAGCCAGTTCCAGCTCGATGTCCTGGCGCTGGCGCCAGTCCACCGCCACCCAGGGGTTGGATGGCACGAAATGGAAGCGGGACTGATTGGAGACGACGGTGAGCCTGTCGCCGTTGCGCAGCAGTTCGCGCATTTCGTAGGCCATGGGCATGCCGCCCAGGCCCGCGCCGATGATGATGATGTGCGCCATGGTGTCTCCTCCGTTGGCGTGGTGCGTGGATGAGCGGTCTTCTGCCGCTTCTGGGGAAACTGGGGCCGTGTGCTGCAGAGGCCTAGCGGGCTGCGCCCTGCTTCAGGGCGATGCCGCCCCGGACCGGATCGAGGACGATGGTCTCGCCGGCGGCAAGCCCCGCCAGCACTTCCACCTCGCCGTCGCCGACGGCCTGGCCCAGGCGCAGCTGGCGCAGGGACAGACGGCCCTGGCCGTCGCGCACATAGAGGCCGGCCACCTCGCCGCGACGCACCACGGCGCTGGCCGGCACCGTCAGCTTGACCGCCCGGCCGAGAACGAAATGGACCCGGGCCGCCATGCCCGGCAGCACATCCTGCAGGGAAGCGGCATCGCCGGGCAGGTTGAGGCGCACCTGGACCGTATGGGTGGCGGCATCCGCCGCCGGCAGCACGGTCACCTTGGCCGCCGCCACCTGGCGCTGCAGTTCCGGGAATTCGATGCGGCCCTGCAGATCCTTGCCGCCCTTCAGTTCCTTCAGCCGGTACTGGGGAATTTCCACCGTCACGCGCAAGCCCGCCGGGTCATAGAGGG
The DNA here is from genome assembly GCF_009177135.1 of Azospira sp. I09. NCBI lineage: Bacteria > Pseudomonadati > Pseudomonadota > Betaproteobacteria > Rhodocyclales > Rhodocyclaceae > Azospira > Azospira sp. I09. Next base: position 1,664,942 of record NZ_AP021844.1, read on the forward strand.
TCACCAGGGAACGGCCCTGGGCCGCCATTTCCCCCAGCTCAATGTGGCGCCGCGCCACCAGGCCGCTGATGGGCGCCGTGATGGTGCCGTGGCTCTGGCTGGCGCCGGAGGCTCCGGCATTGGCCATGGCCAGGTCCAGGTCGGCCTTGGCCTTGTCCAGGGCCGACTGGCTGATGAAATTCCGCTGTCGCAGGCTGCGGCTGCGCTCGTACTGGGCCCGGGCATTGACCAGGGCAGCCTGGGCCCCGGCGGCAGTCTCGGCCGCCTCGCGCACGTCCAGGCGCAGCATGACTTCGCCCTTCTTCACCGCCTGCCCCGCATCGACCCGCATCTCGGTCACCCGGCCGGCCACCTGGGCCGCCACCACGGCCTGGGAGAGGGCTTCCACCACCCCTTCCGCCGGCAATGTCAGTGCCACTTCCCGGGGCTGCACCACCCGGGTCGGCAACTCGCTCGGGGACGTTTCGGCAGCCACGACGGACCCGACCGCCAGCGACAAGGCCAGGCTCAGGCAGCGACGGAGGAAGAGGGATGAGGTATTCATGTATATAAGAATATACTTATGTTCGAGAATCGACAAGCGGGGCATTGCTTTCGGCTCATTTGGGGAACGTCCCGCCCGCCATGTCGGTTCCGCCGCGGGGACACTCATGGCACGTGACAACGAATGGCGCATCTCCAGGCAGCAGTACCGGTCATGGCCGTTTCCGGCTGGCCGGGAAAAGCGACAGCGCAAAAGGTAGGCGGCGGGCCCTCGTCGCTCCCGCCAAAACAGCCCCGCCCTTCGCCCCAGGCGGGCTTTGGCGTAGAATCGGGCGCTTTCCCATTGCCTGGCGCCCTTGTGGGCGCTGCTGTTCCGAGGTCTGTACCATGACGTCCCTGAAAGCCGCCTCCCACGCCACCAAACCCGTCACCGACGATGTGCGCATTCGCGAGATCAAGGAACTGGTGCCGCCGGCCCACGTCTTCCGCGAATATCCGGTGAGCAACCGGGCGGCCCAGACCACCTACGGCGCCCGCCAGGGCATCCACCGCATCCTGCACGGCGCCGACGACCGGCTGCTGGTGGTGATCGGCCCCTGCTCCATCCACGACTACGAAGCCGCCATGGAGTACGCCCAGCGCCTGCAGAAGGAAGCCGAGCGCCTCAAGGACGACCTGCTGGTGGTGATGCGCGTCTATTTCGAGAAGCCCCGCACCACCGTGGGCTGGAAGGGCCTCATCAACGATCCGCGCATGGACGGCTCCTTCCGCATCAACGAGGGCCTGCGCCTGGCGCGCAAAATCCTGCTCGACATCAACGAGCTGGGCCTCTCCTGCGCCACCGAGTTCCTCGACACCATCAGCCCCCAGTACACAGCGGACCTGATCGCCTGGGGCGCCATCGGCGCCCGCACCACCGAATCCCAGGTGCACCGGGAGCTGGCCTCCGGCCTCTCCTGCCCCGTGGGCTTCAAGAACGGCACCGACGGCAACGTGCGCATCGCCGTGGACGCCATCCGTTCCGCCTCCGCCCCCCACCATTTCCTCTCGGTGACCAAGGGCGGCCATTCGGCCATCGTTTCCACCGCCGGCAATGAGGACTGCCACGTCATCCTGCGCGGCGGCAAGGGCCCCAACTACGATGCAGCCAGCGTGGACGCGGCCTGCAAGGACATCGCCGCGGCCGGCCTGGCGGCCCGCCTGATGGTGGATTTCTCCCACGCCAACAGCAGCAAGAAGTTCGAGCGCCAGGTGGACGTGGCCAAGGACGTGGCCACCCAGCTTGCCGCCGGCGACGAGCGCATCATCGGCGTCATGGTCGAATCCCACCTGGTGGAAGGCCGCCAGGACATCACCCCGGACCAGCCCCTGGAATACGGCAAGAGCGTCACCGACGCCTGCATCGGCTGGGAAGACTCCGTGCGGGTGCTGGACATCCTGGCCCGGGCCGTGCGCGAGCGCCGCCTGGTGGAAGCCACGGAATAAGGGCCCCCGGTTTGGCGGAACACGACTCCCCTCCTCCGAGCGAGACACCGGCGCCGACTGAGACCGGCACGGACACCTCCACCCGCGCCCTGCTCGGCCCCGGCCACTTCCTCGCCCGCCTGCCCATGCACCGCCTGGTGCTGGGGGTGGCGGCCGTACTATTTCTGTTCCGCCTCTGGCTGGCGGCGGTCACGCCCATCACCGGCGACGAAGCCTATTTCGCCTTCTGGGGCTGGCAGCCGGACTGGGGCTTCTACGACCACCCGCCCATGGTGGGCTGGTGGCTGGCACCCCTCATGGCCCTCTCCTGGGACGAATGGGTAGTGCGCCTGCCGGCCCTGCTGCTGCCCTTCGTCCTGGCCGGACTCTCCGGCTGGCTGGTGCGCCGCTCCGGCATTGCCTTCGCCGGGGAGCGGGGCTGGCTGACGGCCCTGCTGGTACTGCTGCTGCCCACCTCGGTGTGGAACGTCTTCATCACCACCGACACGCCCCTGGTCTTCTTCTCCCTGCTCTCGGTGGCCGCCTACGTGGTGGCCCTGGAGCGCCAGGGCTGGCAGCGCTGGGCCCTACACGCCCTGGCCGGGCTGATGCTGGGCCTGGCCTTCCTCTCCAAGTATTTCTCGGTGCTGCTGGGCGTCGCCTTCCTGGTGCACGTGCTCGTCGCCCGCCGCGAGGAGGGCTGGAAGCGTTTCGCCGAATTCGCCCTGTTCGTCGCCGTGGCCCTGCTGGGGCCGGCCCTCAACATCTGGTGGAACTGCAGCCACTGCTGGGCCAACATCATGTTCAACCTCTACAACCGGCACGAGAGTTCCGGTTGGGGCAAGTCCTGGGCCAATCCCTTCCTCTATGTGCTGACCCTGGGCTACGTCGCCACCCCCTTCCTCCTGGCCGCCCTGTGGAAGTTCCGCGACGAGGTGAAGAACGCCATCGCCCAGCCGGGCCTGGCCCGCACCGCCTTCTGGCTGGCGGCCGTGCCCCTGGGCCTGTTCGCCGCCCTGGCCCTGGCCAAGAAGATCGGCCTGCACTGGCTGCTCTCCTTCATCACCCTGCTCTGCATCCTGGCCGCCAGCAGCCTGCCCATGACCGCCCTGCGCCGCCTGGCGGCCTGGCTCGGCGGCTTCGCCGCCCTGCACGTGGTGCTGTTGCTGGTGGTCAGCCAGTTGCCCCTGTCCACCTGGGAGAAGACGGATTTCCACCGCAGCATCGTCCTCACCTTCCGCAGCCCGGAACTGCTGCAGCGGCTGGAACCCTACGCCAACGACTATGCCTTCGCCTCCGACGGCTACTCCAACGCCGTCACCCTGGGCTACAACGCCCGGCGCTATTTCATGGTCTTCGGCCTGGCCTCCTCCCACGCCCGCCACGACGACATCCTCACTGACTTCCGCGAACTGGACGGCAAGAACATCCTCATCCTGCGGAAGAGCGAGCCCAATCCGGGGGAATACACCCCCTACTTCCGCGACGTGCAGCAGCTGGCCTTCCAGGTGGAGGGCGTCACCTTCTACCAGGTGCTGGGCCACGGCTTCGACTTTCACACCTACCGGGAACGGGTGTTGCGGGAGGTGAAACAGCGCTACTACCGCATCCCCGGCTTTCTGCCCATGAACGGCTGCTACTTCTGCGAACGCTATTTCCCCGACGAGGAATGCCGCTGATGGCCCGCCGCCCCCAAAAGGCCGGCGACAGCACGCCCCGCGGCGGCCTCTGGCCCTACGTCAAACTGCTGCGCCCGCACCAGTGGGTGAAGAACGGCTTCGTTTTCGTCGGCCTCATTTTCGGCGAGGCCTTCGCCGACCTGGCCCTGCTGCAGTCCGTGGTCCTGGCGGCCCTGGCCTTTTCCCTGGCCGCCTCCAGCATCTATGTGGTGAACGACCTGGCGGACCGGGAAAAGGACCGACTGCATCCGGTCAAGCGGCACCGCCCCCTGGCCGCCGGCACCGTCAATGTCACCGCCGCCCTGCTGCTGGCCGGGGCCTGCCTGTTCGGCGCCCTCATGCTGGCCTACAGCGTCTCCCTCACCGTGCTGCTGGTGGTGGCCCTCTACGCCGGCCTCAACGTGGGCTACTCCATGGGCCTCAAGCACGTGGCCGTGCTCGACGTCTTCATCATCGCCGCCGGCTTCATGCTGCGCATCCTGGCCGGCACCCTGGGGGTGGGCATCGCCCCCTCCCACTGGCTGCTGGTGTGCGGCCTGCTGCTGACCCTGTTCCTCGGTTTCGCCAAGCGCCGCGCCGAACTGAAGGCCCTGGAGGAGGATGCGGGCAGCCACCGCAAGGTGCTGGACGACTACGACCCGGTGCTGCTGGACCAGTTCATCACCCTCTGCGCCGCCGGCACCGTGGTCACCTACAGCCTGTACACCGTGGCCCCGGAGACGGTGGCCATGCACGGCAGCCAGTGGCTCATCGCCACCGTGCCCTTCGTCGTCTACGGCATCTGCCGCTACCTGTTCCGCCTGCACCGGCGCGGCGGCGGCGGCGACCCGGCGGCGGACCTGCTGGCCGACCCCCATCTCATCGCCGCCTTCGTCGGCTGGTTCGCCACCGTCCTGCTGGTGATCTGAGCCAGCCGGTTTCCGCCGACCCAGGTCAGCGGAAACCGGCCTACGCAACCGGCCGGCTGAAGGACCTTACCCAGGGACCTGCCCCGCCCCCCGCCGGCACCGCCGCTGGCGGCATGACGCGGAATCTCAGCGGCACCATCGCCAGGAGCCAATAGGGGCGGCCCTATCAGCCACGGCACCCCCAAAAGCACCGTCCCTATTACCTCCCAGGGGAGGCATCAAAAGCCGCCTATGCCGCCAGGGGCGGAAACACCACCAGCACCCGCAGGCCGTTGCCTTCCGGCCCCACGCCCAGGCTGAGGGCGGCGCCGTGCAGCTCCGCCACCCGCTGCACGATGGACAGCCCCAGGCCGGAACCTTCCGCCCGGGCCGGCGCCAGCCGGGTGAAGCGCCCCAGGGCCCGCTCCCGGGCCTCGGCGGGAATGCCCGGACCGTCGTCGGCCACCGCCAGCACCACCCGCTCTCCGTCCCGGCCCAGGGACACCCACACATGGCCGCCCTCCCGGGTGTAGCGGATGGCGTTGTCCACCAGGTTGCGCAGCAGGATGCGCAGCAGGTCCCCATTGCCGGCCAGGGTCAGGCTGCCGTCGCCGTCGCTGCCGGCCAGGTCCAGGGCCAGATCCACCTGCCGGGACTGGGCCGCCGGGGCCAGCACGGCGCACACCTCCCGCGCCAGGGGCCGGGGGTCCAGGGGCTGAAGGCTGGCGTTGGCGCCCGGGTCCAGGCGGGCCAGGGTGAGCAGCTGTTCCACCAGCCGGGCCAGGCGTTCGGTACCTTCCAGCACATTGAGCAGGGCCCGCTGCCGCACCTCCCCCTCCCCCGCCCGCAGGGCCACCTGGGCCTGGGTCTTGAGGGCGGCCAGGGGCGTGCGCAATTCGTGGGCGGCGTTGGCGGTGAACTGGCGTTCGTTGTCCAGCAGACGGGCGATGCGGGCGAAGAGGCCGTCCAGGGCCTGCACCAGGGGCGCCACTTCCGCCGGCACCGGACCGCTGCCCAGGGGCTGGGGCGAATCGGGGGGACGCCGGTCCAGGTGTTCGGCGATGCGGGCCAGGGGCACCAGGCCACGGCCGACGGCCACCCACAGGGCTGCCGCCAGCAGGGGCAGGCCCAGGATCAGGGGCGCCAGCAGGCGCATGGCGGCCTCCTGGGCCAGGGCATAGCGGATGTCGTGGCTCTGGCCCACCTGCACCTGGCGCAGCCCGTCCCGGCTCCATTCGCTGTAGAAGCGCCATTCGCCGCCGTTCCAGCGGGTCTCGGCAAAGCCCTCCACCGCCGTCAGGGGCGTCTGCCCGGCCCCGGCGGAATGGAGGGCCAGCATCGGCCCCTGGGGGGTGCGACGCCAGATCTGGAACAGCACTTCGCCGCCGGCGGCGCCGGGAGTGGGCCGCACTTCCACGTGGCCGCTGGTGGGCTCGGTGGCCAGCAGCAGGCGGGCGGTCTGCTGCAGGTGGGCGTCGAAAATGTCGTCGGCCAGGTCGTGGGCCCGCAGGAAGGCGGCGGCGATGGTGGCCACCCAGATCAGGGCCGACACGGCAAGCAGCAGCAGGAGCAGGCGGCGGCGCAGGGAATAGGCCGGCGTCGGGCGTTGCACGGCAGCCATCAGGACTCCGGCGCCGCGGGCGCGGCGGACGCCTCCCGGGCCACGGTGTAGCCGACGCCGCGCACGGTGCGGATCAGGTCGCTGCCGAACTTGCGCCGCAGGTGGTGGATGTGCACCTCCACCGCATTGCTGTCCACCGTCTCGTTCCAGCCGTAGGCGGCCTCCTCCAGCTGGTGCCGGGTCAGCACCCGGCCGGAGGCGGCGAGCAGGGCCTCGAGCAGGGCGAACTCCCGGGGCGACAGCTCCACCGGCTGCCCCGCCAGCTCCACCCGGCGGGCCGCCGGGTCCAGGCGGATGGCCCCGTGCACCAGCAGCGGCGCCGCCCGGCCGGCGCTGCGGCGGATCAGGGCGCGCAGGCGGGCCGCCACCTCGTCCAGGTCGAAAGGCTTGACCAGGTAGTCGTCGGCGCCGCCGTCCAGGGCCGAGAGCTTGTCGGGCACCCCGTCCCGGGCGGTCAGCACCAGCACCGGCACCGGGTTGCCGGCAGCGCGGCAGCGGGCCAGCACCTCCTGGCCCGACAGCTGGGGCAGGTTGAGGTCCAGCACCACGGCGGCAAAGCAGTGGGCCTCTGGGCTGGCGAGGACGGTGGCGGCTTCCTGGCCGTCGCGCAGCCAGTCCACGGTGAAGCCGGCCTGGCCCAGACCGACCTGGAGCCCGTCTCCCAGCAGGGAATCGTCCTCGACGATGAGGATTCGCATGGCTTTATGCTATTTGAAAAAAACGAAATGACTACGGAGAATTAGGCGCTAGAATAACCGCTTTTCATGGCCCCCCGATGCCGTCATGACCCCCAGGATGGACAACGCTGCCCGGCAGGACGATCCAGAACGCGAGCTTTTGCGCGGCCTGCGGGTGCTGCTGGTGGAGGACGACCCGGTGGCGCGCTGCGCCGCCGCCGGCATCCTCAGCCGCCACGTGGGCACCCTGTGGGAAGCGGCTGACGGCGACGAGGGCCTGCAGCTGTTCCGCCGGCACCAGCCGGACCTGGTCATTTCCGACATCGTCATGCCCCACCGGGACGGCCTCTCCCTGGCCCGGGAGATCAAGGCCCAGAGTCCGGCGACGCCGATCGTCATCATCACCTCCCACAGCGACAGCGGCGCCCTGCTCGACGCCATCGAGATCGGCATCGACCGCTACGTGCTCAAGCCCCTCAAGGCCAGCGCCCTGCTCGAAGCCATGGCCACCTGCGCCCGGGCCGCCCGCCTGGAGTCGGAACACCGCCTGGCCACCACCGTTTTCCACGCCTCCAGCGAAGCCATCATGATCACCGATGCGGAAAACCGCATCGTGGACGTCAATCCCGCCTTCACCCGCATCACCGGCTTCTCCCGGGGCGAGGTGCTGGGCCGCAATCCCCGCATCCTCCAGTCCGGCATCCAGAGCGAGCACTTCTACCGGGAGATGTGGGCGGCCATCAACCAGTACGGCCACTGGCGCGGCGAAATCTGGAACCGGCGGCGCAACGGCGAGCTGTATCCGGAATGGCTGGCGGTGGACCGGGTGCTTTCCCCCGAAGGTGCCGTGCTCAACTACGTCGCCATGTGGTCGGACATCTCCGAGCGCAAGGAGGCGGAGGCCCGCATCCACTACCTGGCCCACTACGACGCCCTCACCGACCTGCCCAACCGGGTGCTGTTCAACGACCGCTTCACCCAGGCCCTGATCCACGCCCGCCGCTACGACCAGAGCGTGGCCCTGATGTTCGTGGACCTGGACCGCTTCAAGGTGGTCAACGACACCCTGGGCCACCGGGTCGGCGACGAGCTGCTGAAGCAGGTGGCCGAGCGCCTGCGCCGCTGCGTGCGCGAGGAGGACACGGTGTCGCGCCAGGGCGGCGACGAGTTCGTGGTGCTGCTGGCCAACCTGGACATGTCCGCCGACGCCGCCGTGGTCTCCGACAAGATCCTCGAGGCCCTGGCCGAGCCCATGTACTTCGAGGGCCACGAACTGAGCGTCACCTGCTCCATCGGCATCGCCTGCTACCCCAGCGACGGCGCCGACCCGGACACCCTGATGAAGAACGCCGACCTGGCCATGTACCGGGCCAAGAGCGTGGGCCGCAACAACTACCAGTTCTTCAGCCCCGAGCTGGAACAGGGCGCCCTCACCCGCCTGACCCTGGAAAACGCCATGCGCCGGGCCCTGGACCGGGACGAGTTCGAACTGCATTACCTGCCCCAGGTGGACAACCCCTCGGGCCGCCTGCTCAGCCTGGAAGCCCTGATCCGCTGGCAGCATCCGGAGCGGGGCCTGCTCCTGCCCAGCCAGTTCATCCCCCTGGCCGAGGAAAGCGGCCTGGTGCTGCCCATTTCCCTCTGGGTGCTGCGCCGGGTGGCACGACAGCTGGCCGACTGGCGGCGGCAGAACCTGACCCTGGTGCCGGTGGCCATCAACCTGTGCGAAGCCCAGCTGCGCCAACCCGATTTCGCCGAGGCCCTGGGCCGCATCCTGAGCGAGGAAGGGGTGGAAGGGCGCTGGATCGAGCTGGAATTCACCGAAGGCGCCCTCATGCACGACACCGAGCGCAACCTGCGGGTGCTCTCGGCCCTGAAGCGTCTGGGGGTCGGCATCACCCTGGACGACTTCGGCGTCGGCTATTCCAACCTCAACGTCCTGCGCCGCCTGCCGGTGGATACCCTGAAAATCGACCGCTCCCTGGTCACCGACGTGACCCGCAACGAGGACGACGCGGTGATCGTGGACGCCATCATTTCCATGGCCCAGTCCATGAACCTCAAGGTGGTGGCCGAGGGCGTGGAAACGGCCGACCAGGCCGGCTTCTTCAAGGCCCGGGCCTGCGCCGAAATCCAGGGCCACTTCTTCTCCAAGGCCATCGGCGCCGTGGAAGTGGCGGCCATGCTGGGCCACGCCCCGACCGCCGCCAGCACCTCGTCCCCGGCCTGAACCCCGCTCCCTCCCGGTAGATCCCGTACGGCCGTCCGGCGGATTTTCGCGCGTCGGCAAGACTCCATACGCAATCGTATGGAGTGTACGTATAATGTTGCGCGACAAAGATTCCCCGCGATCTAAAAAAGGAGACAGCATGGACCTGCAGGCCCTGTACCAGGAAAAACTCGTAACTCCCGCCGACGCCATCGCCTGCGTCAGGAATGGCGACACCATCGTCGTTCCCACCGGGGTCGGCGAACCGCCCGCCCTGCTCACCGCTCTCTCCGATGCCCGGCGCAACTACCGGGACGTCACCGTCTCCCAGATCCTGGCCCTGCGCAAGTACGGCTACATCGACCCGGAAACCCGGGACCACGTGCGCCACACCGCCTACTTCTTCGGCGGCGCCACCCGCCCCGGCGGCCAGGCCGGCTGGGTCGATTTCATCCCCAACTATTTCGCAGAGCTGCCCCAGCTGATCGAGCGCGGCCTGTCGCCCGCCGACGTGGTCTTCACCATGGCCTCGCCCATGGACGAGCACGGCTACTTCGCCCTCTCCCTGGCCGCCGACTACACCATGGCCGCCGTGAAGAAGGCCCGGGCCATCGTCCTCGAAGTGAACCCCAACGTGCCCTTCGCCTACGGCGACTGTTACGTGCACATCTCCAAGGTCACCGCCCTGGTGGAAAGCAGCGACCCGGTGCTGGAAGTGGGCCTGCCCACCATCGGCCCGGTGCAGGAAGCCATCGGCAAATACGTAGCCGACCTGATCGAGGACGGCTCCACCCTGCAGATCGGCTACGGCGGCATTCCCGACGCCGTGGTGATGCAGCTCCAGCACAAGCACGACCTGGGCATCCACACCGAGATGATCGGCGACGGCATCCTTTCCCTGATCGAGTCCGGCGCCGTCACCAACAAGAAGAAGACCTTCATGCCCGGCAAGTCCGTGGCCACCTTCGCCCTGGGATCGAACAAGCTGTACAAGTTCATGCACCGCAATCCGGCCCTGGAAATGCATCCGGTGGAATTCACCAACGATCCCTACATCGCCGCCCGCAACGACAAGCTGATCGCCATCAACGCCACCATGCAGGTGGACCTGCTGGGCCAGTGCGGCTCCGAGAGCCTGGGCTTCTCCCCCTACTCCGGCACCGGCGGCCAGGCCGACTTCGTGCGCGCCGCCAACCGCTCCAAGGACGGCAAGGCCTTCATCGTGGTGCCCTCCACCGCCAAGGACGACACCATCTCCCGCATCGTCCCCACCCTGACCCCGGGCACCCACGTCACCACCAGCAAGAACGACATCAACTACGTGGTCACCGAGTACGGCGTCGCCCAGCTGCGCGGCAAGAGCGCCAAGCAGCGGGTGGAAGCCCTGATCGGCATCGCCCACCCCAACTTCCGCAATGAACTGCGGGAAGCGGCTAAAAAGATGAACCTGCTCTAAATCGAAAACCCCGGCAGCGCAGGCTGGCGGGGCTCGCTGGAGCGACAGGGCGCGGTCACCACCGCGCCCTTTTTCATGGCCCCGGCCGGGGCGCCTGCCAGATGTTGCGGCAGCCCGTCTCCTTGACCCAGAAGCTGGCGACGAAGCCGATGCAGGCGGCGGCGGCCATGCAGGCCATGCCGACGCGGAAGGTGTCCGGCCCATAGACGCGCACGCCGTTGGCCAGGGTGCCATCCCACACCTGGTCCATGGCCCAGCCGGCCAGGGGCTGCAGCAGGGCGCCGGCGAGGAAGCCGCCCATGTTGGTGACGCTGGTGGACATGCCGGACAGCATGGGCGGATTGACCTCCTTGGCGCAGGCCCAGGTGAGGGCGAAGCTGGCCGTGGTCAGGCCCATGAGGCCGAACAGGCAGTAGGTGGCCGCCAGGGGCAGGCGGATGTTGGTCAGCCAGAACAGCCACAGCAGGCAGTAAAGGAAGGCCCCGGCGATGACCACCGGCTTGCGCTTGCCGAGCCGGTCCGAGAGGGTGCCGATGAAAAAGCAGCCCAGGGCGAAGCCGGCGAAATAGAGGGAAAGATGGGAGGAGGCCTGGGCCCGGGTCAGCTCATGGACCCGCATCAGGTAGGGCGTGGCCCACAGGCCGGCAAAGGAGAAGAAGCTGCCGGCCAGGCCGAAATTGACCACCACCGCCGGCCAGGTGGAGCGGTTCTTCAGCACCGAAGCCAGGCCGCCGAAGATCACCGTGCGGTCGAAGCGGGGCCGCTCGCCGCCGCCATCCTTGACGAAGAACCAGCAGGCCACGCCCAGGAGGGCCGAGAGGGCGCCGGCGCCGACGAAAATGCCGCGCCAGGAAATGCTCTGGGCCAGCAGGGAAAGGGGGGCACCGGCCAGCACCGAGCCCAGGTTGCCCACCAGCATGGAAGCCCCCACCAGGGTGGCAAAGCGCCGCTCGTCGAAGTTGACGGCGATGATCTTGAGCATGGCAATGAAGGTCACCGACACCCCCAGACCCACCAGGGTGCGCCCCACCAGGGCCTCGTTGAGGGTGTCGGCGAGGCCGAAGAGAACGCTGCCCGCCGCCGCCACCAGGCCGCCGAGGAAGAGGATGCGCCGCGGCCCCAGGGTATCCACCAGAATACCGGTGGGCACCTGCATGATGGTGTAGACGTAGAAATAGGTGGCCGCCAGGGCGCCGAGGGACGCCGCCGTGGTCTGGAAGGCCAGGGTCAGGTCGTGGGCGATGCCCGCCGGGGCGAAGCGGTGGAAGAAGGACAGCATGTAGGCGGCGATGACCACCGCCAGGGTCACGGCACGGGCCGTGCGGGCGGAAGAACCGCCGCTTTGATGTGGGGGCATTTATGCCTCTCCTCTTGTCTCCTTTGGGGGAACGGCATCGTAGCATACGCAACCGTATGTCACGCCATTGGGGAATGCCCGCGGTCGGTCCGGGGCCCAGAAAGGGCGGCCCCTGCCGTGCTATCCTTGGCCCCCTGAGCGCCCTGCCGCACCCAATCCCATTGCCGCCGCCATGACCACCTACGCCCTGCCCGATTTCGAAGCCAAGATCTGCCCCCCCGACCAACTGGCCGAGCGCGCCGCCCGCCTGGCCCGCCCCCTGGTATTCACCAACGGCTGTTTCGACATCCTGCACCGGGGCCACGTCACCTATCTGGCCCAGGCCCGGGCCCTGGGCGCCGCCATGGTGGTGGCCCTCAACACCGACGCCTCGGTCAAGCGCCTGGGCAAGGGCGACGACCGGCCGGTAAACCGGCTGGAAGACCGGCTGGCGGTGATGGCCGCCCTCGGCTGTGTGGACCTGGTCACCTGGTTCGACGAGGACACGCCCCTGCAGCGCGTCCTCGAGGCCCGCCCCGAAGTCCTGGTGAAGGGCGGCGACTGGGCGCCGGAACGCATCGTCGGTGCCAGCGAGGTCCTGGGCTGGGGCGGCAGCGTCCACTCCATCCCCTTCCTCCACGAAAAATCCACCACCGCCCTGCTGACCAAGATCCGCGCCCTCTAAAGGCACGCCATGGCTCACGCCCACCACCACGACTGCGGCCACGGGCACGCCCACAGCCACCACCACGGCGGCAAGGGCCTGCTGCTGGCCACCCTGCTGACCCTGGGTTTTGCCGGGGTGGAGGCCGTGGCCGGCGCCTGGAGCGGTTCCCTGGCCCTCATCGGCGATGCGGGCCACATGGTGAACGACGGCGTTGCCCTGGCCCTGGCTGCAGCCGCCGCCTGGGTTGCCCGGCGCCCGCCGAGCCATCGCCACACCTACGGCTGGGGCCGGGCCGAAGTGCTAGCCGCCCTGCTCAACGGCCTGGCCATGCTGGCCCTGGTGGTGGCGATCCTGGTGGAGGCGGTGCAACGCTTCCAGGACCCCGCCCCGGTGGCCGGCCCGGCGGTGATGGCGGTGGCCGTGGTGGGGCTGCTGATGAACGCCCTGGTGGCCTGGATGCTCAGCCGCGGCGAAAGCTCCCTCAACACCCGGGCCGCCCTGCTGCACGTGCTGGGCGACATGCTCGGCTCCGTGGCCGCCATCGCCTCCGGCGCCATCGTCTATTTCACCGGCTGGAAACAGGCCGACCCACTGCTGGCCGCCGGCATCGCCCTGCTCATCTCCGTCTCCAGCCTGCGTCTGCTGCGGGAGGCGCTACACGCCCTGATGGAAGGCACGCCGCCCCACATCTCCGCCGCCGAGGTCAGCGCCGCCATGGAACAGGTGGACGGTGTGCTCGGGGTCCACGACCTGCATGTGTGGACGGTGGGCGACGGCGAGGTGATGCTCTCGGCCCATCTGCAGGTGGCCGACCTGGCCGCCTGGCCCCAGACCCTGGCCGGGCTGCGCCAGGTACTGCAGCAGCGCTGGCACATCCGCCACGTCACCCTGCAGCCCGAAACGGGCCCCATCGAACCGCTGCACCGCCCGGCCTGAAAGCCGCCCGCAGGAAAGCGAAAGGCCCCGCTGGCGGGGCCTTTTTCACGCCGGGAAAGCCGGATGCTCTCCCGGGATAGCGTTCCTACTTGGCCTTGCTGGCGGAAAAATTCCTGGTCGCGCTGCCCCGGCCCAGTTCCGTCTGCCCGTCGGCGGCCAGGGCCCGCACCGTGATGCTGTAATCGTGGCCGAAGGTGCCGAAGTTGTTGGGACAGGGACCCAGATAACGCCCCAGGGCGCCCTCGGGCAGGCTCGCAGTGGCGCCGCCGGCATGGGGCACCGTGCCACCGCCATGGTCCTTGTTCTGGAAATCCAGGTCGTTCATCACCACCGCCAGGGAGGCAGTCCCTTCGGGAATGCCGGAAATCTCCAGGGCAGGGGAGGTGTTGTCGCAGCGGTGCTTTTTCAGCCACTCCCAGTTCACACTGAGGGACGACTGGGCCAGGGCCAGGGGGCTGACGAGCAAGGCGGAGACGGCGAGAAGGGTGCGCAGGGACGGCATGCAAGGCTCCAAAGAAGAAAGAAGAAACAGCGGCGCCAGTTTATGACACCGGCAGCTTCGGTGACGTGACAAAAGCCTCAGCCGATACAACTCCCCACATCCACCGAATCGATCTGCTCCGGGCGCAGGTAGCGTTCGCCGTATTCCCGGTACACGCCCGAGGTGAGGAAGAGGTCGAACAGTTCCGGATCGATGTGCCCTTCCCGCTTCATGGCCACCATGATGCGGACGGCTTCGGAGAGGGTCTTGCCCTTCTTGTAGGGCCGGTCCACGGCGGTGAGGGCCTCGAAGATGTCGGCGATGGCCATCATGCGGGCCGGCGCGCTCATTTCCTCCCGCCGCAGGCGCCTCGGGTAGCCGCTGCCGTCCATTTTCTCGTGGTGGCCGCCGGCCAGCTCGGGAACGTTCTGCAGATGCCGCGGGAACGGCAGGGCGGTAAGCATGATGATGGTCTGCACGATGTGGTCGTTGATGATGTAGCGGTCCTCCTCGGACAGGGTGCCCCGGGCCACGGCCAGGTTGTGCAGTTCGCCCCGGTTGAACTTCCAGGCCGGCACCTGCAGCTTGAAGCCCCAGGGATTGTCGGCCGGCATCAGGTCCCGCGGGCCCCGCTCCAGGAGATGCTCCGGCTTGTCCGCCAGCAGGGGCTCGGGAGCCGGCAGGGGCACCGGCGGCAGCTGGGCCTTGCGCCGCCCCTCTTCCCAGGACAGACCCAGACGGTCGTCCAGGGTGCGCCGCCAGGTGCGGCCGGCGATGCGCTGCAGGCGCTCCAGCTTCTCCGGCGCCATGAATTCGCCGCCCTGGTTGCAGCTGGCGACGAAGGCGAACTCCTCGTCCAGCACCTGCCACTGGGCTTTCAGGGCCTGGCGCAGGGCCGCCCCGTCGCCGCCGGCGGCCACCTGCTGCCAGAACTCGACCTCCGCGTCCCGCTTGAGCACTTCGAAGCGCATGCGCACCTCGTGGATGCGGTCGTACAGGGTTTCCAGCTTGGTCGCCTTGTCCACCACGTATTCGGGGGTGGTCACCTTGCCGCAGTCGTGCAGCCAGCCGGCGATGTGCAGGGCCTCCCATTCCTCGTCGCTGAGGGTGAAGTCGGCGTAGGGGCCGGCGGTGGCGTCGCAGGCGGCCCGGGCCAGCATCTTGGTCAGCTCCGGCACCCGCTGGCAGTGGCCGCCCGTGTAGGGGCTCTTGGCGTCGATGGCACCGGCCACCAGCTGGATCAGGCTTTCCAGCAGGGCCTTCTGGGCCTGGATCAGGCGCTGGTTGTCGATGGCCACGGCGGAAGCCCCGGAGAGGGCCTCGATGAAGGAAATGCGCTCCGGCGACGGCGCCTCGGCGCTGCCCGGCAGAAACAGGGCCAGCACCCCCACCACCTCCTGGGCCCGGTTTTTCAGGGGCAGGGCCACCAGCAGCACCGGCAGGCCCACCAGGGGGCTGCCCGGGGCATCGAGGAATTCCATGCCGGGGGGACGCTGGGGCGGCACATCCAGCACCTGGGTGCGTGCCTCCAGGACCGCCAGCAGCAGGGGATGGGTCTCCCGAGCCGTCGGCAGGAAGACCAGACCCGGCAGCCCCGCCACCTCACCGCTGGCCGGTGCCCCTTGTTCTTCCGCGGTGGCCCCCACCTCCCAGCGCAGGGCCGCCGGCAGCAGGCCGCGGCCGTTCTCCGCCATCAGGTAGACGATGCCGCCGCTGGCCTCGGCGCTGGCCAGGGTCTCCTGCAGCACCCGCTCCAGCAGCCGGTCGAAATTGCGCTCGGCGGTGAGGGTAGCGCTGATGTCGAGGAATTTGCGGATGGTGCCCTTCATCTGGTTCATGGAGCGGGACAGCTCGTCGATCTCCCAGATGGGGGAGCCCTTGGCCGGGGTGCCGTCGAAGCGGAAGCGGCGGATTTCCGCCGACTCCCGGATCAGGGCCTTCAGCTCGCCGGAGATGCGCCGGGCCAGCCACCAGGTGCCGGGAATGGCCAGGGCGATGAGGGCCAGGGTGACCCACAGGGTCCAGGTGCGGATGCGCACCGCCTCGGCCAGCAATTCGTTTTCCGGCGCCGCCACCAGCAGGTAGTTGGGCTCGTCCCCGGCCTCGGGGACCGCCACCGCCCGCCCGTGCCAGACCTGGCCGGCGGCCTCGATCACCCGGGAATTCCCGGCGCCGGCCGCAGCCAGGGCCCCCAGCACCGGCACGCCCAGCTGGTCCAGGGTCGGCAGCTGGCCGCCGGCCCGGGCATTGACCCGGTGCAGCCGTTCCCGGTCCCGCTCCGCCAGAACCCGGCCCCGGGCATCCACCAGGGCCAGCTGGGAGCCGGGGGTGATGCCGGCCCCGGCGAGGGAGGCGGAAATCTCTTCCAGGGTCAGGTCCGCCGCCACCACGGCGCCGCTGCCGGCAAGGCGGGCGAAGGTCTTGCCCACCTCCCGGGTGGTGAAGAAGACATAGGGCTCGGTGCGCACCAGGGCAGTGGCGGTCTGGGCCCGGATGAACCAGGGACGGCCCCGGGGATCGAAATCGTAGGCGGCCGGATGGCGCCGCTCCAGTTCCTGCAGCCACTCGTCGAAAAAGATGAAGGTGGGACGCGCCCCCCTGCCCCCCCGCTCCATGCTCTGCACCAGGAAGCGGGCTCCGGCCGGCGCCTGCACCGCCAGGGCCACGGCCCGGCTGGCGAGGGAGCGGATGAGGAAGAAGTCCCCGTTGCCGTAGCCCACATAGACGGCGGAGAGATGGGTGTTCTTCTCCAGGGTTTCCCGCAACATGGGCAGGGCCTGCAGCCGGGAATCCAGGCTGGGGGCCGCGGCCAGGGGATGGTGCACCAGCAGTTCCACCAGGGTTTCCAGGGGGCCGTAGAGGCGCTGCAGGTCGTCCCCGGTCTGGCGGGCGGTGCGCTCGAAGACATCGCTGGCGGCGGTCAGGACGATGCGGCGTGACTGGTGGAAGTTGAACCAGCCGATCACCGAGCAGGCAACGAAAATGAGCAGGGTGAACAGGTAGGCGATGTGGATGTGCAGGGGATAGAGGCGGCCCCGCTGGCCCCTGGGAAAGACTGCTGCCTGAAGTGCCATGACCATTCTCCGCTGAGGCCCGTCGGGGCCGCGACATGGTCACAGGCTAACACCGGGACGCCGGGGGGAAACGCCACATCCGTCACGAAGTGGCCGGGGACGGGGGCGCCGGCGTTGATTTAGGTCAAGCCTGGCGATCGATTCTGGCGGCAGACTGGCGCTTTTCCCGATCCCGGAGTATTTCCACCATGCAAGGATTCCGCATTGCCGTCGTCGGCGCCGGCGAAACCGGCACCCCCCTGCTCAAGCAGCTGCTGACCGCCCCCTTCGTCACCGTCCTCGGCGTCGCCGACCTGGACCTGTCCATGCCCGGCATCGCCCTGGCCAAGGAGCACGGCGTCAAGGTCACCAACAACTTCATGGAGCTGGCCGCCCTGGGCAATGAAGTCGACATCATCATCGACGTCACCGGCGCCCCCAAGGTGCGCGAAGCCCTGCGCAAGCACATGGTGGACAGCGGCAACACCCACACCCTGATCATGCACGAGTCCATCGCCCTGCTGATGATGTCCCTCTCCGCCGGCAAGCTGGTGAGCGGCAAGCACGGCGACCAGGAATACGTCTGAAGCCAGGTCCCGGACCATGAAAAAAGCCGCCCGCGGGCGGCTTTTTCTTTGGCCGGAAGGCCGAGGCAAGGGGCTTACAGCACCACCTGGGTGCCCAGCTCCACCACCCGGTTGGAGGGGATCTTGAAGAAGCTGGTGGCACTGCCGGCGTTGCGGAACAGGGCGATGAACAGCTTCTCGCGCCAGAAGGCCATTTCCGAGCCGAGGCGGGGGATCAGGGTCTCCCGGCCGAGGAAGAAGGAGGTCTCCAGCATCTCGAAGGAGAGGCCGTAGTCGGCGCAGAGGGAAAGGGCCTGGGGAATGTCCGGATCATCCTTGAAGCCGTACTGGACGATGACGCGGAAGAAGTTTTCCTTCAGCTTGTGCACCTCCACCCGGTCGATCTCCGGCACGTAGGGCACGTCGAAGATCTGCACCGAGACCATGATCACCCGCTCGTGCAGCACCTTGTTGTGCATCAGGTTGTGCAGCAGGGAATGGGGCACGCCGTTGGGGTCCGCATTGAGGAAGACGGCGGTGCCGGGCACCCGGGTCGGCGGCGAGACGGCGATGCTGTCGATGAAGGGCAGCAGCTGCAGGGCCTCGCCCTTGAGGCGGTCGGCCAGGAGCTGGCGGCCCCGCTTCCAGGTGGTCATGAGGACGAAGACGAAGACGCCGACCACCAGGGGGAACCAGCCGCCGTCGGGAATCTTTAGGATGTTGGCGGTGAGGAAGGTCAGTTCCACCACCAGGAAGCCGGTGAACAGCAGCACCGCCCGGCTCCAGCCCCAGCGCCAGACCTTGGCCGCCACCACGGTGGCGAGCAGGGAGGTGATGACCATGTCGCCGGTGACGGCGATGCCGTAGGCCGCCGCCAGGTTGTTGGAGGACTTGAAGCCCAGCACCAGCACCGCCACGGCGCCGAAGAGGCCCCAGTTCACGCCCGGCAGGTAAATCTGGCCCTGCTCCTTCTCCGAGGTGTGCTGCACTTCCATGCGCGGCACGAAGCCCAGCTGCATGGCCTGGCGGGTCACCGAGAAGGCGCCGGAAATGACCGCCTGACAGGCGATCACCGTGGCCAAGGTGGCCAGGCAGACCAGGGGCATGACCGCCCATTCGGGAGCCAGGTTGAAGAAGGGATTGGTGGCTGCGGCGGGGTCGGCCAGGATCAGGGCGCCCTGGCCGAAATAGTTGAGCATCAGGGCCGGCAGCACGAAGCTGAACCAGGCCAGCTGGATCGGCTTGCGGCCGAAGTGGCCCATGTCGGCGTAAAGGGCCTCGGCCCCGGTCACCGCCAGCACCACGTTGCCCATGGCCACCAGGGCCATGGCCTTGTTGGCGAGGAGGAATTCGAAGCCGTAGACCGGGTTGGCGGCCAGCAGCACGTGGGGGTTGGCCATGATGTTCCACAGGCCCAGTAGGGCCAGGGTGGAGAACCACAGCATCATCACCGGCCCGAACATGACGCCCACCGTGGCGGTGCCCCGGCGCTGGATGAAGAAGAGGCCGAACAGCACCACCAGGGTGATGGGGATGACGAAGGGCTTGAAGGCCGGGGTGACGATCTCCAGGCCCTCCACCGCGGAGAGCACGGAAATGGCCGGGGTCACCATGCCGTCACCGTAGAACATGGCGGCACCGAGGATGCCGATGATCATGATGATCTGCTGGCGCCGCTTGCGGTCCTGGGCCTCGTGCAGGGCCAGGGCGATGAGGGCCATGATGCCGCCTTCGCCCCGGTTGTCGGCCCGCATGATGAAGACCACGTACTTCAGGGAAACGACGATGATCAGCGCCCAGAAGAACAGGGACAGGCTGCCCAGGACGTTGGTCTCGGTCAGGGGGATAGGATGGTTGCCGGCGAAAACTTCTTTCATGGCGTACAGGGGACTGGTCCCGATGTCGCCATAGACCACGCCGAGGGCGGCCAGGGCCAGAGCTGCCAGCCGCGCCTTGGTGGTCTGAACGGAATCGTGCATGCGAACTCCCGCAGGGGTGTCGAAAGTAATGACAGCGCTGGGTCTTCCCCGCTTTTGCCGCGGTTTGGAAGACGGGCCGGCGCCCCTTGCCCAGGGGCATACCGACATCCGGCCGACCTTCCGCTACAGCATGGAGGCAACCGGGGTGCGCCAGTCTACACCCATTTATTGCGACGCAACATTCCCCTCCGTACGGCCCCGGCAGGGCAGCAAATGACCGCGTCCTGAATGTTGCCGCCGATGGTGGCGGAAAGGCCCCAACTGTCTGGTAAACTCGCATTTTCTCACGTCCATGCCCCCGGGCCCCCATGAAGTCAGCCCCCAAGTCCGTCCCCCTGCTCGAAATCAAAGGCACCACCCTGGCCATGACGGTGCTGCAGGCCGCCCTCCGTTCGGCGGACCTGCCCTCCCTGGCCGACAGCCTGACCGACCAGTATGGCCCCAGTTCGGATTTCTTCAGTTTCGAGCCCACCGTCATCGACCTGGGCGAACTGCCCGCCGACATCGAGCTGGACTGGGCCGGCCTGCTGCCCCTGCTGCGCCGCTACCAGGTGGCCCCCATCGGCGTGCGCAATGCCTCCCCGGCCCAGGCCGAAGCGGCCCGCAACGTCGGCCTGATCGTGGTCGAAGAGGCGGAAACCCAGGTGCGCCACAGCCCGCGCCGGGCCGAAGCCGAGACTCCGGCCGCCCCCGCCGCCCCGACGGCAGCCGCCGCTGCGCCGGCCCAGGCCGAGCTGGACATCGCCCCCGCCAACGCCCCGGCCAATGAAGCGCCCGCTGCCGCCCCGGCCCCCGCCGCGGCAGCAGAAGCGGCCCCCAGCGGTACCCTGGTGCTGGACAAGCCCCTGCGCAGCGGCCAGCAGGTCTATGCCCGGGGCGGCGACCTGGTGGTGCTGGCCATGGTCAGCCCGGGTGCCGAGGTCATCGCCGACGGCAACATCCACATCTATGCCCCCCTGCGCGGCCGCGCCCTGGCCGGCGCCCGGGGCGACGCCAATGCCCGCATCTTCACCACCTGTTTCGAAGCCGAGCTGACCTCCGTCGCCGGGGTGTACCGCACCTTCGAACCGGGCTCGGAGAAGAGCCTCACCGGCAAGCCCGTACAAATCCGTCTGGAAGGCGAAAAGCTCGTGCTCGAAGCCCTCAAGACCAGCTGAACCCAAAATTTCCGACAACTCTTACTCTTACCAATCCAGAGGTCCCATGAGAATCATCGTCGTCACTTCCGGCAAGGGTGGTGTGGGCAAGACCACCACCAGCGCAGCCTTCGCCTCCGGCCTGGCCCTGCGCGGCTTCAAGACCGCGGTCATCGATTTCGACGTCGGCCTGCGCAACCTGGACCTGATCATGGGCTGCGAACGCCGGGTGGTCTACGACCTGGTGAACGTCATCAACGGCGAAGCCAACCTGACCCAGGCCCTGATCAAGGACAAGCACGCCGAGAACCTCTTCGTGCTGCCTGCCTCCCAGACCCGGGACAAGGACGCCCTGACCGAAGAAGGCGTGGAAAAGGTGCTCAAGGAACTGGAGCACATGGGCTTCGACTACGTGGTCTGCGACTCCCCCGCCGGCATCGAGCGGGGCGCCGTCATGGCCCTCACCTTCGCCGACGAGGCCATCGTCGTCTCCAATCCGGAAGTCTCCTCCGTGCGCGACTCGGACCGCATCCTGGGCATCGTCCAGTCCAAGTCCCGCCGCGCCAAGGAAGGCAACGAGGCAGTCAAGGAACACCTGCTGGTGACCCGCTATTCGCCCAAGCGCGTCGAGGACGGCGAAATGCTCTCCTACAAGGATGTGCACGAGCTGCTGCGCATTCCCCTGCTCGGCGTCATTCCCGAATCCGAAGTGGTGCTGCAGGCCTCCAACCAGGGCACGCCCGCCATCCACATGAACGGCAGCGACGTGGCCGACGCCTACCAGGACATGGTGGCCCGTTTCCTCGGCGAGGAAGTGCCCCTGCGCTTCGTGGACTACGAAAAGCCGGGCATCCTGAAGCGCCTGTTCGGAGGCAAGTGACATGTCCCTGCTCGACCTTCTTTTTGGCCAGAAACAAAAGACCGCTTCGGTCGCCAAGGAGCGCCTGCAGCTCATCATCGCCCGGGAACGCAGCGGCGAGCAGAGCTCGCCGGATTTCCTGCCCCAATTGCAGCAGGAGCTGATCGCCGTCATCTCCAAGTACGTCAAGGTGAACCAGGACGACATCAAGGTCTCCCTGGAGAAGAAGAACAACTTCGAAGTGCTGGAAGTGAACATCGTCCTGCCGGAAGTGGGCCAGACCCGCTGAGCCGGTCCGCCGCCAAGCAGAAAGCCGGGGCATGCCCCGGCTTTTTCTTTGTCCTGCGTTTGCCCCCTCCCTTGACGGCAGAGCCGGCCCCGCCTCAGAAGAAGCGGGTCAGGCGGACCACCCAGCGCCGGTCTTCCAGGAGGCCGTTTTCCGTGCGGAAATCACCGCCGTATTGCAGGGACAGCTTGCCGACGGGCGAGTTGGCAATCGCCGTGAGCTGGTAGCGCTCCAGCTGGGTGCGGTCGTTCTGGGCCACGCCCGCCACCCGGGTCTCGCCGCCCCAGGTGTAGAAATAGGTGGCGGCCAGGGCAAAGGTGGCATTGATGTCGTAGCGCAGGCCGGTCTGGGCGGTGTACAGCACCTCCTGGTCCTGCTCCCGGCGCAGGGGGCCGAATTCCTTGTTGGTGCCGGAGCGCATGCCGTCCACCGCGCCCATCCAGTGCAGATTGCGCAGCACGGCGGTCTGCAGGCCGACCTGCAGGGCCGTGCTGACCCGGTTGCTGCCCATGTTGAGGACGCGCCCCGCCTGGTAATCCCCGGTGGGCAGGGTCAGGTAGCCGCCCACGGCGAAATAGGTCTGGCTGGCATGGTTGGCGTAGGGCCACACGGCCAGCAGCATGGTGGTGTCGCCGAAGCCCGAAGCCCCCGGCAGGCTGGACAGGGTGCCGCCCGGATGCAGGCTGCCGACGGGCTGCTGCAGATAGGAGAAGGCAGGCATGCCGCCCAGGTCGAAGGTGGCGCCCAGGCGCAGCTGGGTCTGGGACAGGGTCACCTTGGGCTCGCCGGGCATCTTGCGGCCGCGGACGTACATGTCGCCCCGGTCGCTGTCCTGGTAGGCCAGCTGGATCATCCTGGTGCCGGAGGGCGGCACCTGCAGGTCCCCCGGCTGGAGGTCGATGGCCCAGGCGGCGGCGCTGGGCAGCAGCAGGGCGAGGTAGGTGAGTTTGCGCATGGCGCGCAAGTGTGGCGAAAGGCCCCCGGATAGGCAAGCTAGGGCCTTCCCCAGGCCAGGCCTGGCCCGATGCCGGCAGCCGCGCTCAGCCCCCGCGCCAGTCCGCCAGGGCGGCCGCCACTTGGGCCACGGCGCTGTCCCAGTCGCCCCAGGCCGGCTGGCGGAAGAGGCGCAGGCTGGCGTACCAGGGTGTCGCCGCCCCCTGCCGGCCCCAGCGCCATTCGCCGCCGTGCTGCAGCAGCAGCCAGCAGGGGCGGCCGAGGGCGCCGGCCAGATGGGCCACCGCCGTGTCCACGCTGATGACCAGGTCCAGCTGCTGCACCAGGGCGGCGGTGTCGGCCCAGTCCTCCAGCCATTCATCCACCCGCTGCAGCTGGAGCAGGGCGGCCAGGGTTTCCTGGTCGGCGGCCGGGATCATCTGCTGCAGGCAATAGAAGCGGCGCCCCGGCCCCAGCAGGGGCTGCAGCTGCGCCAGGGCAAGTTTGCGGCCGGCATCGCCGTCGGCCTTGGCCGACCACACCAGGCCGATGCGCCTGCCCTGGAAGGCAGGCAGGACGGGCATCCTGGCGGCACGCTCCGGGGATGCCCGCAGATAGGGCGTCCCAGGCCCTTCTTCGGGACGGCACAGGCCCAGGGCCAGGGGCAGGCTGAGCAGGGGACAGTGCAGGTCGTGGGGCGGCAGGTCGCCGCCCATGGGCAGAATCTCGATTCCCGGCCCCAGGCTGGCAGCCAGGGCGGCCAGGGACGGAGGCAGCAGCAACAGCACCCGGGCGCCGAGGGCCGCCACCCGGGGCACGTAGCGCAAGAACTGCAGGGTGTCGCCCAGGCCCTGCTCGGCCCACAGCAGCACGGTCCGCCCCTCGGGGGAATGGCGGCCCAGCCACAGGGGAGCATTGCTGGGCAGCCAGGCGTCGGCCATCTGCCGGGTTTCCCAGCGCCATTCGTAGCGCTGCCAGCCCTGGCGCCAGCGCCCCAGGGCGAAGCAGCAGTGGGCCTGCTCCACCAGGGCCTCCGGGTGGTCGAGATGGAAGCACAGCAACTGCTCGTAGCTGGCGAAGGCGGCCTCCCAGCGGCCCAGGGCCTGCAGCACCCGGCCCCGCTGCAGGCGCACCTGGAGATTGCCCGGCTCCCGCTCCAGGGCCCGGTCCAGGGCCGCCAGGGCTTCCTCGTGCCGGTACAGGGCGGCCAGGGCCGCGCCCCGGCGGGCCTCCAGACCCCAGCAGCGGGGATCGAGCCGGCGGGCCTGGTCGAAGTCGGCCAGGGCGGCAGCCGCCCGGCCGGCGCCGAGGCGGATGTTGCCCCGCAGCACATGGAAATCCACGTTGTCCCGGTCGATCTCCAGCAGGGTGCCGTAGTGCTCCTCCGCCTCCTGCTGCAGCTGGCGGCACTGGGCCGCCGCCTCGCCGTCGTCCGGGGCGTCGCGCAGGTAGCGGCCGTAGGCGGCGATGGCTTCCTCGTAGCAGCCCAGCTCGCCCATCAGGCGGGCGCAGTTGAGGTGCAGGGGATAGAGCCGGGGATTGACCGCCAGGGCCTGCTGCAGGCAGCCCAGGGCGGCCTCGGTGCGGCCTTCCTGGCGCAGGCTGGCGCTGCGCCCCACCAGGGCGATGATCTGTTCCAGTCCGTCGATGTGCGACATGCGTTGCCGGCTCCCCGTGCTTGCCATGACCGGCGCCGCCGGCTGCGCCGGGACGCCACCGGGGCATTCTTGGCCCGGGGGATGTAAATACGGGTTAAGCCCCGGGTAAATCCGGGTTAAGACGACGGCCAGCCCCGTGCGGAATCCCGGAACGGCCGCCCCGGGGCGTGCGGCTTTCCGGAAAGTCTGGGGAGGCGCGGCACCCCGACGCCGAGCCAAATCTCTGCAAAAACAATCGCCTGCAAACTTTTCCGGCAGATGGCACGGTCCCTGCAAACAGGAGCCTCACAACCCGGCACTGCCGCCGGGGACATCCACCCTGTGAGGAGACTTCCATGCAACAACGCAAAGTTCTGGCTGCGGCCGTCACCGCCCTCTGTGCTTCCGCCCTGCTGGCCGCCGCGCCGGCCCAGGCGGAGGACGTGGTGCGCCTGGGCAACCTGAAGTTCGCCCACTACGGCGCCGTGTCCTACATGAAGGAGCTGTGCGCCAAGTACGATCTGAAGGTGGAGGAACGCATGTTCCCCAAGGGCCCGGACATCATGCCGGCCATCGTCGCCGGTGAGGTGGACATCGCCGCCCTGGCTTCCGACGGCGCCATCTCCGGCCGCGCCAACGGCGTGCCCATCTATACCGTGGCCGGCTTCGCCAAGGGCGGCGCCCGCCTGGTGGCCGGCGCCGATACCGGCATCAGGGACATCCAGGGCCTGAAGGGCAAGAAGGTGGGCGTCACCCGGGGCGGCGCCCACGAGCTACTGCTCTACGCCGAACTGGAAAAGGCCGGCCTGACCTGGTCCGACAAGCCGGGCAAGGACGTGCAGATCGTCTTCCTCGCCTTCGCCGACCTCAACCAGGCCCTGGCCGCCAAGCAGATCGACGCCATGTGCCAGTCCGAGCCCCAGTCCTCCCAGGCCCTCAACAAGAAGTTCGGGGTGGAGATCATGAAGCCCTACAACACCGCCATGGGCGAGCCGGTGCGCCTCCTGGTGATGACCGAGAAGCTCTACAACGAGAAGAAGGACGTGGCCCAGCGGGTCATGAAGTGCTTCGTCGAAGCCACCGCCCTGTTCAACAAGGACATGGCCCTGGCCGAGAAGTACGTGCGCGAGCAGATGTTCAAGGGCCAGATCAGTTCCCAGGACTTCAAGGACGCCATGGACAACGCCGATTACACCTACGACGTTTCCCCCGAGCACATCGACATCACCACCTCCTTCATGCAGAAGTACGGCGTCGGCCGCATGGCCAAGCCGCCCAAGGCTGCCGAGTGGGTCAAGCTGGACCTGCTGCAGAAGGCCAAGACCGAACTGAAGGTGAAGTAAGGCCATGCTGAAGAAACTGCAAGCCTTCGCCCACGGCGCCCTGGTGCCGGTGCTGGTGCTGATCCTGTGGGAGGCCGGCTCCCGGGCCGGCCTCTTCTCCGAGGTGCTGCTGCCCTCCCCCAGCGCCGTGGCGGTGAAATGGTGGGCCTACCTGCTGCCGACCCAGGACTACGTCCCGGGCAGCGGCAGCTACTTCACCTGGCTCATTTCCGGCGAGTTGCTGCACGACGCCTATTCCAGCCTCTACCGGGTCATCGTCGGCTTCATCATCGGCGCCGGCCTGGCCCTGCCCCTGGGCCTGGTGATGGGCGCCAACAACCGCATCTACGACCTGTTCAACCCTCTGGTGCAGATCCTGCGGCCGATCCCGCCCATCGCCTACATCCCGCTGGCAATCCTGTGGTTCGGCCTGGGCAACCCGCCGTCCTTCTTCCTCATCGCCATCGGCGCCTTCTTCCCGGTGCTGATGAACACCATCGCCGGGGTGCGCCACGTGGACGGCATCTACCTGCGGGCCGCCCGCAACCTGGGGGTCAATTACTGGACCATGTTCACCCGGGTGATCCTGCCCGCCTCCACCCCCTACATCCTGGCCGGGGTGCGCATCGGCATCGGCACCGCCTTCATCGTGGTGATCGTCTCCGAGATGATCGCGGTGAACGACGGCCTCGGCTTCCGCATCCTGGAAGCCCGGGAGTTCATGTGGTCGGACAAGATCATCGCCGGCATGATCACCATCGGCCTGCTGGGTCTGGCCATCGACACCGCCGTCAGCCGCCTCAACAACCACCTGCTGCGCTGGCACCGCGGCCTGGAGCACTAACCATGAGCGACATCCTGATTAAGGACGTGCAGAAGGTCTTCAAGACCCCCGGCGGCGACGTCACCGCCCTCAAGGACATCAACCTCACCGTCAAGCAGGGCGAATTCGTCTGCCTGCTGGGCCCTTCCGGCTGCGGCAAATCCACCCTGCTCAATGCCGTGGCCGGCTTCCAGCCGCCCTCGGCCGGCGAGATCGTCATCGAGGGCAAGAAGATCCTCACCCCGGGCCCGGACCGGGGCATGGTGTTCCAGGAATACGCCCTCTTCCCCTGGATGACCGTGGCCCAGAACATCGCCTTCGGCCTGCAGATCCAGAAGAAGGAGAAGGCCGAGATCGACCTGACGGTGGACCAGCTGTTGGACCTGCTGCACCTGAAGGACTTCCGCGACCGCTTCCCCAAGGACCTCTCCGGCGGCATGCGCCAGCGGGTGGCCATCGCCCGGGTGCTGGCCCTGGATTCGCCCATCATGCTCATGGACGAGCCCTTCGGCGCCCTCGACGCCCTCACCCGGCGCAACCTGCAGGACGAACTGCTGCGCATCTGGGAGAAGCTGAACAAGACCATCCTCTTCGTCACCCACTCCATCGAGGAGTCCATCTACCTGGCGGACCGCATCGTGGTCATGACCTACCGCCCCGGCACCATCAAGCGGGACCAGTACGTCACCATGCCCCGGCCCCGGGACCCCTCCAGCCACGAGTTCAACGAGTTGAAGCGGGAGCTGGGCCGCCTGGTGATGGAGGAGCAGCAGCGCCACGCTGCCGACGAGCTGAAGCTGGCGGCGATGGACTAGGCACCGCCGCGGGGGGCGGCGCTGCCGTCCCCCGCTTTTTTTCCCCGCTTTTCCCGTCTCCCTTCCTTTGCGTCTGGCCGCCGCCGGGTCCGGGCATTAGCATAGGCGGCTGCCTCCCAACCCTGACCGCGCCCCCACCCACCGTGTCCCTGCCGCCCCTGCCCGCCCCCGCCACCTCCAGCCGCCGCCGGCTGCTGCTGGGCACCGCCCTGCTCGCCGCCTGCCTGGTCTTCGGCTGGCTCGCCTACCAGGTGGCCCTGACCATCTTCCTCGATGGCGAACGGCAGAACGCCGCCCGCCACCTGGAGTTCTACGCCCTTTCCCTGGAAGCCACCCTGGCCCGCTACGAGGCCCTGCCCGGCCTGCTGGCCCTGGAACACAAGCTGCACGAACTGCTGGCCCAGCCCGCCGGCAGCGCCCAGGCCAAGGCCGCCAACGCCTATCTGAAGACCGCCCAGAGCGGCGCCGAGATCAGCGCCGCCTACCTCATTGACCGCCGCGGCCACACCCTGGCCGCCAGCAACTGGGACAAGGCGGGCAGCTTCGTCGGCCACAACTACGCCTTCCGTCCCTATTTCCGGGAAGCCATCAAGGGCAGCCTGGGCCGTTTCTACGGCGTCGGCGCCACCACCGGCGAACCGGGCTACTTCCTCGCCGCCCCGGTGCGGGACGGCAGCCACGGCCCCATCGAGGGCGTGGTCACCATCAAGGTGAACCTGGCCCCCTTCGAATCCGCCCTGGCCAGGAGCGGCGACACCGTGCTGCTGGCCGACGACGAGGGCGTCATCTTCCTCGCCCCCAAGGCCGAGTGGCGCTACCGCACCCTGGCCCCCCTCTCCCCCCTGGCCCGGGAACGGCTGGCGGCCAGCCGCAAGTACGGCGACAGTCCCCTGGAACCCCTCATCAGCGACCGGGCCCTGGAAGACGGCAGCGTGCGCCTGGCGGTGACCGACCGGCGCCCCCGGGACCTGCTCATGGAGAGCCAGGCGGTGGGCCACCAGGGCTGGCGCGTGGTGCTCCTCACCGACCCGGCGGAGGCCCGCCGCAGCGCCCTCGGCGCCGGTTTCACCGCCGCCTTCGCCCTGGCCTTCGTGCTGGCCCTGGCGGCCCACCAGAACCTGCGCCGCAAGCGCCGGGCCGAACTGCACCAGGCCCATGCCGCCCTGGAGGCGGCCATCGCCGAACGCACCGCCGACCTGACCCGCAAGGTGGAAGCCCTCAAGCAGGCCGAGGCGATCCTGCACCAGACCCGGGACACGGCGGTGCAGGCCGGCAAGCTGGCGGTGCTGGGCCAGATGTCCGCCGGCATGAGCCACGAACTGAACCAGCCCCTGGCCGCCCTGCAGACCTTCTCCGACAACGCCGTGGCCCTCATGGACCTGGGCCGCCTGGAGGAAGTGCGGGAGAACCTGGCCATGATCCGCCAGCTCACCGCCCGCCTGGGGCGCATCGTCACCCAGCTCAAGTCCTTCTCGCGCAAGGGCCCGGCGGAAAAGAGCCCGGTCCCCGTGGCCCGGGCCGTGGACAACGCCCTGCTGATCCTGGAACCGCGGCGGCGGGAGCTGCAGGCCGCCATCCAGGTGGCTCCCATCGCCCCGGAACTGGCGGTGCTGGCCGACACCACCCGCCTGGAGCAGGTGCTGGTGAACCTGCTGCGCAACGGCCTCGACGCCATGCAGGAGCGGCCGGCACCGCGCCTGCACCTGCAGGCCGAACGGCGGGGCTCCCAGGTGCGCATCGCCATCCGCGACGAGGGCCCGGGCCTGCCGCCGGAGGTCCTGGCCCACCTGTTCGAACCCTTCTACACCACCAAGCCCGTGGGCGAAGGCCTGGGCCTGGGTCTGGCCATTTCCCTGGCCATCGTCGAAGGCTTCGGCGGCCGCCTGGAGGGCCGCAACCGGCCGGAAGGCGGCGCCGAATTCGCTATCATCCTGGAAGCCGCCAGCGGCACCCAGCCAAACCCCACCCCCGCCTGACCCGCCCCGGAACCACGCCATGCCCCACCTGACCCTGGAATACAGCAGCAACCTCTCCCTGGACCCGGCCGCCAGCCTCGCCGCCCTCAACCGCTGCCTGGCCGACTCCGGCCTCTTCGAGGAAGCCGACATCAAGAGCCGGGCCCTGGCCCTGGAGATATTCTGCGTCGGCACCGCCGCCACGCCCCGGGCCTTCGCCCATGCCAAGCTGAGCCTCATGCCGGGGCGCAGCATGGACACCAGGAAGCAGCTGGCCGACAGCCTGCTGGCCGCCCTCTCGCCCCTGGTGCAGGCGGCACCGGGCACCGAGCTGCAGCTGTGCGTGGAGCTGTTCGAGATCGAC
Organism: Azospira sp. I09; assembly: GCF_009177135.1. Lineage (NCBI taxonomy): Bacteria > Pseudomonadati > Pseudomonadota > Betaproteobacteria > Rhodocyclales > Rhodocyclaceae > Azospira > Azospira sp. I09. The sequence continues at coordinate 1,694,566 of NZ_AP021844.1, forward strand.
CGGGCCAGCTATGCCAAGGAGAGCAGCCGTGTCTGAGGCCGCCGCCCTGCCGGTCTTTCTCGTCGAGGACGATCCGGCCGTGCGCATGGGCAGCGCCCAGGCCCTGACCCTGGCCGGCCTGGAGGTGCGCAGCTTTGCCGATGCCGAGGGGGCCCTGGCGGCCCTGGCCGCCGAACTGCCCGGGGCCGTGGTCAGCGACGTGCGCCTGCCGGGCAGGGACGGCATCGCCCTGCTGGGGGAGTTGCGCCAGCTGGACCGGGAGCTGCCGGTGATTCTGGTCACCGGCCACGGCGACGTGGCCATGGCGGTGCAGGCCATGCGCGACGGCGCCCACGACTTCATCGAAAAGCCCTTCACTTCCGAACATCTGGTGCGGGTCACCCGCCAGGCCCTGGAGAAGCGGGCCCTGCTGCTGGAAAACCGGCGCCTCAAGGAAGCCCTGCCGACCCAGGACGGCCTGCCGGTGATCGGCCAGACCCCGGCCATGCAGGAGGTGCGCCGTCTGGTGGCGGCCCTGGCCCCCACCGATGTGGACATCCTCATCAACGGCGAGACCGGCAGCGGCAAGGAAGTGGTGGCCCGGGCCATCCACAGCGCCTCCGGCCGGCGCGGCCCCTTCGTCGCCATCAACTGCGCCGCCCTGCCCGAGAGCGTCTTCGAGAGCGAGATGTTCGGCCACGAGGCGGGAGCCTTCACCGGCGCCGGCAAGCGGCGCATCGGCAAGATCGAATACGCCCACGGCGGCACCCTGTTCCTCGACGAAATCGAGTCCATGCCCCTCAATCTCCAGGTCAAGCTGCTGCGGGCCCTGCAGGAGCGCAGCATCGAGCGCCTCGGCGGCAATGCCCCGGTGGCGGTGGATTGCCGGGTGGTGGCCGCCTCCAAGGCCGACCTCAAGGCCCTGGCCGAGGCCGGCCAGTTCCGCGCCGACCTCTACTACCGGCTCAACGTGGTCAGCATCGACCTGCCGCCCCTGCGCCAGCGCCAGGAAGACATTCCCCTGCTCATGGGCCACTTCCTGCAGCAGGCGGCCAAGCGCTTCGGCCGGGAAGTGCCGGCCTGGGGCCCGGCCGAACTGGCCCGCTGGCAGGCCCAGCCCTGGCCGGGCAACGTGCGGGAGCTGAAGAACGCGGCGGAGCGCTTCTGCCTGGGCCTGGACCAGCCCCAGGCGGCATCCCCGGCGGGCAGCGCCCCGGGGGCCGAGCTGCCCCTGGCCCGGCGCCTGGAGCTGGCGGAACAGGGCTTCATCGAGGCCGCCCTGGCGGCCTGCCACGGCAATGTGGCCCTGGCGGCCGAGCGCCTGCAGCTGCCGAAGAAGACCCTCTACGACAAGCTGGCCCGCCTGCAGATCGCCGCCGACACCTTCCGCCGCTGAAGCCGCCGTCGAGCCCCTTGCCGGGCCCGGTCCGATGCCGTCAAAATGGGCGGCACAAGAAGCGGCCCCCAGGGCCACAAACCGGGAGGCTCCCGTGCCTGCGCGATTCGACAACGGCATCACCGGCACCATCCTGCTGGCGGACGATTCCGCCCTGGACCGCCATCTGTTCACCCAGCTGCTGCAGCGCTACGGCCACACGGTGCACGCCGTGGCCGACGGGGCCCAGGCCCTGGCCGCCCTCGACGGCCTGCAGCCGGACCTGGTGCTGCTGGACATCCGCATGCCCGACATGAGCGGGCTGGAGTTGTGCGCCAAGCTCAAGGCCGACCCGGCCACCCGGGACATTCCGGTGATTTTCATCAGCGCTGCCAGCGCCGTGGAGGATCGCATCCAGGCCTTTTCCAGCGGCGGCGTGGACTACATCGGCAAGCCCATCAAGAGCGAGGAAGTGCAGGCCCGGGTCACCACCCACCTGACCCTGCGGGCCCTGCGCCGCACCCTGGAACTGCGGGTGCAGGAGCGCACGGCGGAACTGGAAGTGGCCAACCGGCACCTCAGCGAGGAGATCACCGAACGCCGCCGCATGGCCCAGGAACTGCTCGAATCCCGGCAGCAGCTGCGGGACCTGGCCGCCCACGGCGAAGCCGCCATGGAGCAGGAGCGCAAGCGCATCGCCCGGGAGATCCACGACGAGCAGGGCTCCATGCTGACCGCCCTGAAAATGGACCTGACACTGCTGCGTCGGGAGCTGGGCGACGCCCCGCCGGCCATCGGCCAGCGCCTGGACACCATGCAGCACCTGGTGGAGGAGGCGGTGCGGGTGATGCGCCAGGTGGCCTCCCAGCTGCGTCCGGCGGTGCTCAACCTGGGCATCCTGCCGGCCCTGGAATGGCTCACCGAAGAATTCCGCCAGCGCACCGGCATCGCCTGCCACCTGCTGGCCGGGGACGACATTCCCCTGGACGACAGCCGGGCCACCACCCTCTTCCGCATCGTCCAGGAATCCCTCACCAACGTCACCCGCCATGCCGAGGCCAGCCAGGTGGACATCGGCCTGAGCCTGGAGGCGGAGCACATCCGCCTGGAGATCGCCGACAACGGCAAGGGCTTCGACCCCAGCCAGGTGGGCGGCAACTCCTTCGGCCTGCTGGGCATGGGCGAGCGCCTGGAGGCCCTGGGCGGCAAGCTGCGCATCGTCAGTGCCCCGGGCCGGGGCACCCGCCTGCACATCACCATTCCCCTGGCGGAGGAACTGCCATGATCCGCATCCTGCTGGCCGACGACCACAGCATCGTACGCAGCGGCCTCAAGCAGCTCCTGGCCACGGAAGCCGACCTGGAGGTGGCCGGCGAGGCCAGCCAGGGCAGCGAGGTCCTGACCCGGCTGCGCCAGGGCGGCATCGACCTGCTGCTGATGGACATGTCCATGCCCGGCATCAGCGGCCTGGACCTGATCCGCCGCGCCCATACGGAAGCGCCGGAGGTCCCCGTCGTCGTCCTCAGCATGCACAACGAGAGCCAGCTGGTGTCCCGGGCCCTGCGCGCCGGCGCCAGCGGCTACGTGACCAAGGACAGCGACCCGGCCATTCTCCTGGCGGCCATCCGCAAGGTGGCCAGGGGCGGCCGCTTCATCGACCCGGCCCTGGTGGACGCCATGGTCTTCGGCGCCCCGGAAGAGGCGCCGCCCCACGAGGCCCTCTCCGACCGGGAATTCGAGGTGCTGCAGCTGCTCAGCCAGGGCCTGGCCCTGGCCGCCGTGGGCGAACGGCTGCACGTCAGCGCCAAGACCGTCAGCACCCACAAGACCCGGCTCATGCAGAAACTCGGCATCGACAACAATGCCGAACTGGTGCGCTACGCCCTGCGCCACGGCCTGGGCCGGCCCTAGGCCCCGCCTCCGCCCTGTCGTTGCGCTGCCCGTTTCACGCCCTCCTCCCCGCCTCCTTCCCGCTTCCCCCTCCCATCCCCGACATGGCCGGCCCGCTGACGCGGGCACTCCCCTTGTAGGGTTTACCTGACCCCCGAATCAGGCTTGCCCTAAATCACATTCCGCCGTTGCCGACGGCGGCGCTTTGGCGTCTGGCGTGAAATACACCCATCGCAGCACGCCACGGACAAGCGCCATGAAAATCCTCATCGTCGAAGACTCGAAGCTGGTCAGCGAACGGCTGCGCCTGGCATTCGCCGACCTGCCCCGGGTGGAAACGGTGGTCACCGATCGCATCGACATCGGCCTGCGCCATTTCCGCCTGTTCCGCCCCGAACTGCTGATCCTGGACATCGAGGTGGCCGACGGCAGCGGCATGTCCCTGCTGGGCAAGGTGAAGCTGGAAGCGCCGGCCACCATCGTCGCCATCTTCACCAACCATCCCGGCTTCCGCCGCCGCTGCGCCGCGGCCGGCGCCGATTTCTTCTTCGACAAGTCCTCCGACTTCGAACCCCTGGCCAGTACGGTGCGCCACCTGGCGGAGGCCCGCCAATGAGCGCCCCCACCACCTGGACCCCGCTCGGCCTGGGACTGGCCGGCGCCGCCTGGTCCCTGGGCCAGGGCGGCAGCACGGCCGGCGGCATCGGCGGCGCCCTGCTGCTGGCGCTCGCCGGGGCTGCTGGCGCCTGGTACGGCCGGCAGCACAGCCGCCTGCTGCAGGAACGGCTGGCCGCAGCCCTGGCGGCCGGCGCCCGGAGCGAGGCGGAGGAACGCCAGCGCCAGGCGGGACTGACCGCCCAGGTGCACAGCATCGAGGGCCACATCCTGCCCATCTGGCGCAAGCAGCTGACCCTGGTCGGCGAGCAGACGGAAACGGCCATCGCCGCCCTCTCCTCCCGCTTCGCCGGCATCGTGGACGGCCTGGAAGCCAGCGCCCGGGCCTCCGACGCCTCGGTGGGCGGCAACCTGCTGCAGACCCTGGAGCACAGCCGCCGGGAACTGGATGCCCTGCTGGCCACCCTGGCCGGGCTGCTGGCCAACAAGCGCCGCATGCTGGAAGAGATCGGCCGCCTCGCCGCCTTCACCGACGAACTGGATGCCATGGCCCAGGGGGTCGGCCGCATCGCCGGCCAGACCAACCTGCTGGCCCTCAACGCCGCCATCGAGGCGGCCCGGGCCGGGGACGCAGGGCGCGGCTTCGCCGTGGTCGCCGACGCGGTGCGAGAGCTTTCCAACGAATCGGCCGGCACCGGCCGGCGCATCGCCGACAAGGTGCAGCTGGTCAATGAGGCCATCCACGGCGCCCTGCAGGCGGCGGACCAGGGCGCCCTGGCCGACGAGCAGGCCCTAGGCCAGGCCCAGCAATCGGTGGCGGGAATCCTCGAAGGTTTCCAGCGCGTCACCGGCGACCTGGCGGACACCGCCAACACCCTGCGCCGGCAGCACCAGGGCATCCAGCAGGAAGTGGCCGAATCCCTGGTCTCCCTCCAGTTCCAGGATCGCATCGGCCAGATGCTGGGCCACGTCCGCCAGGACATGGAAAGGCTGGAGCGGCACCTGGCCACCGGGCCGGAACACCTGGACGCCCAGGATTGGCTGGACAACCTGGCCAGCACCTACACCACGGCCGAGCAGCACGCCGTGCATGGCGGCAAGAGCAGCCAGGCACCGGCCGACTCCGACATCACCTTCTTTTAGGACCGCCCCCATGGCAAAGACAATTCTCATCGTCGACGACTCCGCCTCCCTGCGCCAGGTCGTCAGCATTGCCCTCAAGGGGGCCGGCTACGAAACCCTGGAAGCCTGCGACGGCCAGGACGGCCTGAACAAGCTCAAGGGCCAGAAGGTGCACCTCATCATCAGCGACGTGAACATGCCGGTGATGGACGGCATCACCTTCGTCACCGAGCTGAAGAAGCTGCCGGAGCACCGCTTCACCCCGGTCATCATGCTCACCACCGAAGCCGGCGACAGCATGAAGCAGCGGGGCCAGGCGGCGGGCGCCAAGGCCTGGGTGGTGAAGCCCTTCCAGCCGGCCCAGATGCTCACCGCCGTGACCAAGCTGGTCATGCCCTGAGGAGCGCGCCATGGAGATGAAGACCCATTCCGCCGACGGCGTCATGCACCTTGCCCTGCAGGGCGAATTCACTATCTACGACGCCGGCATCAAGGACGAGCTGCTGGCCCTGTGCGCCGGCCCCCGGGTGGAGATCGACCTGAGCCAGGTCAATGAGATCGACAGCGTCGGCGTCCAGCTCCTGCTGTTGGTCCTGCGCCAGGCCCAGATGCAGCAGCGCAGCCTGCGCCTGGTGGCCCTGCACCCGGCCGTCAACACTATGTTCGAGCTGTACGACCTGCACCAGACCTTCGGTCTCGACAACAACGGGGAGCTGCCGTCGTGAGTACCGATGACGTCCTGCAAACCTTTGTCGCCGAAGCCCGGGAACTGCTGCTGGGCATGGAGGATTCCCTGCTGGCCCTGGAACGGGACCCGCGGGACGGGGAGGCCATCTCCGCCACCTTCCGCGCCATCCACACCATCAAGGGCTCGGCCGGGCTGTTCAGCCTGGACCAGCTGGTGGCCTTCGCCCACGTGGCGGAAACCCTGCTCGACCTGGTGCGGGACGGCCGCGTCGCGGTGGACGGGGACCTCATCGCCCTGCTCCTGGAGTGCAGCGACTACCTGGGCTTCCTCATCAACCAGATTGCCGGCGACGAGGTAGCCGACGCCGCCGCCCAGGAAGCCCGCAGGCCCGCCCTGCTGGCCCGTCTCCAGGCATGCATCGCCAGTAGCGGCGCCCCTTCTGCCTCCCAGGCCGAGAGCCCCCGGCAGGCCCCGCCGAGCGCAGCGCCGGCCGCCGGCGAGGTGGCGGACCCGGTGCATAACGATGCCTGGCACATCTCCCTGCGCTTCGGCCCCGAAGTCCTGAAGAACGGCATGGACCCGGCCTCCTTCCTGCGCTATCTAGGCACCCTGGGGGAAATCGCTCACATCACCACCCTGTGGCAGCAGATGCCGGCGCCGGAAGCCATGGACGCGGAAAGCTGCTACCTGGGCTTCGAGCTGGATTTCCGCAGCGAGGCCAGCCGGGAAGCCATCGACAGCACCTTCGACTTCGTCCGGGACGATTGCCGCATCACCCTCCTGCCGCCCCGCAGTTCCATCGACGACTACCTCAAGCTCATCGCCGAGGCGCCGGAAGGGCTGGAGCGCCTGGGCGAGATCCTGGTGGCCAGCGGCGCCCTCAGCCAGGCCGAGCTGGAACGGGCCCTGGAGAGGCAGCGCCAGGCGGCCCCGCCGGCCCTGGGAGAGATGCTGATCCAGGAAGACGGCATTCCCGCCCCCGTGGTCCAGGCCGCCCTGGAAAAGCAGGCGAAAGGCCGGGAGAACCGCTCCGCCGCCACCCGCTTCATCCGCGTCGATGCGGAAAAGCTGGAGGACCTGATCAACCAGGTGGGGGAACTGGTCATCGCCGGCGCCTCCGCCACCCTGCTCTCCCAGCGCAACGGCGATACCGCCCTGATCGAAGCCATGGCCCAGGTGGGCCGCCACGTGGAAGAGATCCGGGACCGGGCCCTGTCCCTGCGCATGGTGGAGATCGGCGAATCCTTCAACCGCTTCCCCCGGGTGGTACGGGACGTTTCCCGGGAACTGGGCAAGGACATCGAGCTGGTCATCACCGGCGCCGAGACCGAGCTGGACAAGACCGTGGTGGAGAAGATCGGCGACCCCCTCATGCATCTGGTGCGCAACTCCATGGACCACGGCATCGAATCCATCGAAGAGCGCCTGGCCCGGGGCAAGCCGGCCCAGGGCCGCCTCAGCCTCCACGCCTACCACGAGTCCGGCAGCATCGTCATCGAGGTGGCCGACGACGGCGGCGGCCTGAAGCGGGACAAGATCCTGGCCAAGGCCATGGACCGGGGCCTGGTGGCGCCGGGCCAGGCCCTCACCGACCGGGACGTCTTCAACCTCATTTTCGAGCCCGGCTTTTCCACCGCCGAGCAGGTCACCAACCTCTCCGGCCGCGGCGTCGGCATGGACGTGGTCCGCCGCAACATCAGCGCCCTGCGCGGCAGCATCGACATCGAGAGCCAGGAGGGCGTGGGCACCACCATGCGCATCCGCCTGCCCCTGACCCTAGCCATCATCGACGGCTTCCTCATCCAGGTGGCGGACAGCGCCTTCGTCCTGCCCCTGGACCTGGTGCAGGAATGCATGGAACTGCCCGACGGGGAGCGCCTGCAGAGCCGGGGACAGAGCAGCCACTACCTGGACCTGCGCGGCGAGGCCCTGCCCTGCCTGCGCCTGCGCAACCTGCTCAACCTGGAAGGGGAAAGCAGCCAGCGGGAGAACGTGGTCATCGTGCAGTACGGCAACCGCCGGGCCGGCCTGGTGGTGGACCGCCTGCTGGGCGAGTTCCAGACCGTGATCAAGCCCCTCGGCCAGATCTTCCGCCACCTGCGCGGCTTCTCCGGTTCCACCATCCTCGGCACCGGCGAGGTGGCCCTCATTCTCGACGTACCCACCCTGGTGCACGACGCCAGCGGCCGGGAAGCCCGCTTGTTGGGCGAAAGCAACGCCGGCCAAGCCATCGGCAGCAAACAGCCTGCCTAGATTCAGCCCCCACGACGCCACATCCACAGACCGATTTCTTCGCCCGAAGGAGCATGCAATGACCCTCAAACAACGCCTCATCCTGCTGATCAGCAGCGCCGCCCTCGGCCTGATCGTCCTCGCCGGACTCTCGGCCTACCAGATCGAGCGGGTGTTCACCATCACCAACTACTCCAACGTCAATTCCTTGCCCTCGGTGCAGGTGCTGCAGGAAGCCTACGTACCCCTGGCCAATGTCCGGGCCCTGATGTGGCAGCACATCACCCAGGAAGATAAGGGCCGCATGGCTGAGGTCGAAGCCCGTATCAGCACCAACATGGGCAACCTCGAAGAGGCGCTGAAGCGCTACGAGGGCTTCATTTCAGACGAGAAGGACCGGCAGATGCTGCGCGACGACCGGGAGGCTCTGGAGGCCTATCGTCAGGTGCGCGAGCATGCGCTGACCCTCTCCCGGGAAAACCGCCTGGCCCAGGCCCGGGACTACCTCCTGGCCAACCAGGCCGCCATCACCCGCATCAACGACGCCTTCGTCGCCCACCTGCAATACAACCTTGACCTGGGCACCCAATCGGCCAAGGAGGCCGAGAAGGTTAGCGGCTCCGCCGAACTGCAATCCGCCGTACTCAGCGTGCTGAGTCTGGTCCTGGTGTTGGGCCTGGGCATTGTCATCATGCGCTCCGTCTCCCGCCAGCTCGGTGCCGACCCCGCCGTGGTGGCCGCCTGCGTCAATCGGGTGGCCCAGGGCGACTTCTCCCAGGAAATCGCTCTGGACGGCGTGGAAAAGGATGCGCTGCTGGCCAACGTGGCCCGCATGCAGGACACCATCCGCACGCTGATCAATGACATGAACCACATGAGCCGCGAACACGAGCTGGGCGACATCGACGTGGTTGTTCCCGCCGACAAGTACCAGGGTGGCTTCCGCGTCGTGGCCGATGGGGTCAACGGCATGGTGGCAGGACACATCGCCGTGAAGAAGAAGGCCATGGCCTGCGTCGCCGAGTTCGGCAAGGGCAACTTCGAGGCTCCCATGGAAAAACTGCCGGGCAAGAAGGCCTTCATCAACGACACCATCGAGCAGGTGCGCACCAACCTCAAGGCCCTCATTGAGGACACCTCCACCCTGGCTACCGCCGCCCTCCAGGGCCGCCTGGAAACCCGCGCCAATGCTGAACGCCATACCGGCGACTTCCGCCGCATCGTGGTCGGCATCAACGACACCCTGGATGCCATCGTCACCCCGCTCAACGAAGCCATGCGGGTACTGCAGTCGGTGGAGCAGGGCGACCTGACCCAGAGCATCAATGGCAACTACCACGGCAAGCTGCAAGACCTGAAGGACTGCGTCAATAGCATGGTGGGCCGCCTCAGCACCGTGGTCGCCGAAGTGCGCACCGCTGCCGACGCCCTCAGCAACGCCAGCGAGCAGATCTCCGGCACCTCCCAGGCCCTCTCTTCCGCCGCTTCCCAGCAGTCCTCCAGCGTCGAGGAGACCAGCGCCTCCATGGAACAGATGAGCAGCTCCATCAACCAGAATACGGAGAACGCCAGCGTCACCGACGGCATCGCCAGCAAGGCCTCCACCCAGGCGGTGGACGGCGGCAAGGCCGTCACCGACACCGTGGCCGCCATGAAGTCCATCGCCGCCAAGATCGGCATCATCGACGACATCGCCTACCAGACCAACCTGCTGGCCCTCAACGCCGCCATCGAGGCGGCCCGGGCCGGGGACCACGGCAAGGGCTTCGCCGTGGTCGCCGCCGAAGTGCGCAAGCTGGCCGAACGCAGCCAGGTGGCGGCCCAGGAAATCGGCCAGGTGGCGGGCAACAGCGTCTCCCTGGCGGAACACGCCGGCAAGCTGCTGGACGAGATCGTCCCCTCCATCAAGAAGACCTCCGACCTGGTGCAGGAAATCACCGCGGCCTCCAAGGAACAGGCCCTGGGCGTCGGCCAGATCAACAGTGCCATGTCCCAGCTGACCCAGACCACCCAGCAGAATGCGGCTTCCTCCGAGGAACTGGCGGCGACAGCCGAGGAAATGACCGGCCAGGCCGAGCAGTTGCAGCAGCTGATGGGCTTCTTCAACACCGGCCACGGCACCACCCAGCGCAACGTGCAGGTACGTGGCACCAAGAAGTCCGGCCAGGCACCGCGCCAGGCATCCCGGCAGGAAAGCTGGGAAAGCGCTTCTGCCGAAGTGGAAGCTGGCGGCGACTTCGTCCAGTTCTAAGGAGAATGGCCATGAACGCACCAGTCACCGCCGCTCCCGAGAGGGAGTCGGAAGCCCGCACCCAGTGCCTCACCTTCCAGCTGGGCAATGAGCTGTTCGCCGTGGGCATCCTCAACGTCCGGGAAATCATCGAGTACGGCCACCTGACGGTGGTGCCGATGATGCCCGACTCGGTCCGCGGCGTGATCAACCTCCGCGGCGCCGTGGTTCCGGTGATCGACCTGCGCCGCCGCTTCGGCCACGCACCGACCGTGGTCGGACGGCGCACCTGCATCGTCATCGTCGAGACCCCCACCGCCGAGGAAACCCAGGTGGTGGGCATCATGGTGGATGCGGTGAACGAGGTCCTGGACATCCCGGACACCCAGATCGAACCGCCGCCGGCCTTCGGCACCCACCTGCGCACCGATTTCATCCGGGGCATGGCCAAGATGGACAAGGGTTTCATCCTGGTCCTGGATCTCAACCACGTGCTGGCCGAGGACGATTTTCACGCGCTGGTCCAGGACAGCGAATGCGCCGCGGCCTGAGCAGGGAGGAACTCCATGGAACCGGACCACAACTCCGCCGGGGATTCGCAGCAGCAACAGGTGCTGGCCGCCTTCGCCCGCTGGAGCCGCACCTACGAACTGATCCTGCACTCGGCCAGTGAAGGCATCTTCAGCCTGGATACCAACGGCTGCATCACCTTCGCCAACCCGGCAGCCTCGCGTCTGCTGGGCTGGCCGGTGGAGGACATGCTGACCCGGCCGGTGGCCGCCGTGCTCTATGGCGACAAGCCCAATCCCCTGGCGGGGGAGGCGGAGTTCCAGCACCGCCGCCAGGTGTTCCTGCAGCGGGACGGTTCCAGCATCGTCGTCGAGTGCAACCAGGCCCTGATCCTGGAGGAGGACCAGACGGTCGGCGCCGTCCTCATGTTCAACGACATCAGCGAGCGGGAACGGGCCGAACGGGCCCTGCAGGACACCCTGTCCTCCCTGGAACAGACCAATCGCCGCCTGACCCAGACCCACGACCAGCTGCTCCATGCCGAAAAGCTGGCCGCCATCGGCCAGCTCGCCGCCGGCGTGGCCCACGAGATCAACACGCCCCTCGGCTACATCCAGAGCAACCTGGGCGCCATGGCCCGGCACCTGGAGGACCTGCTGACCCTGGTGGACGCCTACGAGAGCGCCGCCGCCGGCCAGCAACCGCCCGGCCGGGAGCGCATCGACCTGGACTTCCTGCGCCAGGACGCCCCCCAGGTGCTGGCCGAAACCCGCCAGGGCATTTCCCGGGTGAGCACGGTGGTACGCCATCTCCTGGAGTTCTCCAGCACCTGCGCCAGCGGCGAATGGCGCCAGGCCGACCTGGAAGCCATCTGTCGCACGGCGGCGGAACGGGCCTGCCAGAAGCGCCACAACTTCCGCCTGGAACAGCGCTACGACGCCCTGCCGCCGCTGCACTGCCTGCCGGAACGGCTGCAGCAGGCCCTGGAAAACCTCATCGACAATGCCCTGCTGGCCATCCCGGCCGAAGGCATGGTGCGCCTGCACGGCAGCTGCCCCGACGGCCGCCAGATCTGCCTGACGGTGGAGGACAACGGCTGCGGCATCGCGCCGCAGCATCTGGAAAGCATCTTCAATCCCTTCTTCACCACCCGGCCGGTAGGTTCCGGCGAAGGCATGGGACTCTCCGTCGCCGACACCGTCGCCCGTCTCCACGGCGGCAACATCGAGGTGGAAAGCAGCCCGGGCCTGGGCAGCCGCTTCACCCTATGCCTGCCACTTCAAAACAACATTCCTCAGGCAAAGGCAGCCGAATGATCAACCCAGGCCGTTGGTGCAACTTGAATGCAAGCCAATCGCCTCGTAATCAGTGGGGATGAGAGCAAGCCAACGCCAAAACATACCAAAGTCATATTGCAATAATCCGGCGACAGACTATTGTTTTCCAACTGCCGTCTGCCCGCTTCTCAACCGCTCAGACGGCGGGTCACCGGACTTCCCTGGATTGCCTTCATCATGGCCCCCCAGCCTCCGGCCTGTGCAAGATCACCAAGGAGGCAAACATGAGCAAGACCAACTACATCATCAGGAACAATCCCAACAACGGCCCGCTGGAAGCATTCACCATCGGCCCCAATGCCGAACTCTGGCATTCGTGGCAGTCGCCCACCGGCCCCGGCGGCTGGAGCGGATGGTCCAGCCTGGGCCGCCCAGCCGGCATCTTCATCAGCCAGCTGGAGGTGATCGGCAACGCTAGGGACAGCGGCCCCTTGGAAGCCTTCGCTGCAGGCTCCGACGGGGCCCTCTGGCATATCTGGCAGGGCGGCGGCCAGAAGGACAACTGGAGCAACTGGGAATCCCTCGGCTCCCCCAGTCCCAAAGCCCTGATCACCTCGGTGGAAGTGGTGGAAAATGCCGGCAAGGGCACCCTGGAAGCCTTTTCCATCGCCACCGATGGCGCCCTCTGGCACAACTGGCAATCTCCCAACGGCCCGGGCGGGTGGAATGGCTGGTCGTCCCTGGGACAACCGCCGGGCGGCATTGCCATCGGCCAACTGCTGGTGGCCGAGAACGCCGGCACCAGCGGTCCCCTGGAAGCCTTCGCCCTGGGTTCGGACCGGGCCCTGTGGCACATCTGGCAGGGTGGCGGCCAGAAGGACAACTGGAGCAACTGGGAATCCCTCGGCGTGCCCTGACCTGGACGGGCACCGTTCCCACACCGGCGTGCCGGTTGCAATGAAAAAGCCCGGAATCCGTAACGGATTCCGGGCTTTTTCATTGCAAGAGACTGGACGGCTCTTAGAAGGGAATGTCGTCGTCCATGTCGTCGAAAGACGGGGCCTTCTTCTTCGGCGCAGAGGCAGCGGGAGCGGAGGAACGGGGGCTGAAATCGCCGCCACCGAAGTCGTCGCCGCCGCCGTAGGAGGCACCGCTGCCGCCACCTTGGCCGCCCTGGCCGCCACGGCCGCCGAGCATCTGCATTTCGGTGGCTTCGATTTCGGTGGTGTAGCGTTCCTGGCCGTCCTTGTCCTGCCACTTGCGGGTACGGATGCGGCCTTCGATATAGACGGAAGAACCCTTCTTCAGGTACTGGCCGACGATCTCGGCCAGCTTGCGGAAGAACACCACCCGGTGCCATTCGGTGGCTTCACGCTTCTCGCCGGAATTGCGGTCCTTCCAGGTTTCGGTGGTAGCCAGGCGGACAGTGGCCACAGCGTCACCGTTGGGCATGTAACGGGTTTCCGGATCGGCCCCCAGATTGCCCAAAAGAATCACTTTATTGACTGCAGCCATCGATGTTTCCCCAATAGTAAAAATGTTGAATTCAGGCCGGGCGCTGCTGGGCGCGGACCGGCGGCTTCATGGTCAGCCCCAGGGCCAGCCAGACGAGACTCAGGATTCCGGTACACCACCACACCGCATCGCCCCCCAGACGTTGCGCCAGCATACCGCCGACGGCGCCGCCAAGGAACAACCCGAGAGACTGGGTCGTATTATAAATGCCAAGTGCCGCTCCCTTGGCTTCCGCCGGTGCGATACGGGAAATCAGGGAAGGCTGGGTCGCTTCCAGGATATTGAAGGCGACGAAAAAGGCGGTCAACAGCAGGGCCAGGGGCCACAGGCCCTGGCCGAAGAGGCCGAAACCGACCTGCACCAGGAGCAACAGGACCACGGCGCCGTTAAAGACCATTTTCATGCGGCCGTACTTCTCCGCCGCGATCACTGCCGGCACCATGAAGGCGAAGGAAACCAGCACGGCAGGCAGATACACCTTCCAGTGCTCGGCCAGGGGCAGGTCGCCGGTCTTGACCAGGGCGGCGGGGATCAGCACCCACATGGCGGTCTGGGTCAGGTGCAGGACGAAAACGCCGAAGTTGAGACGCAGCAGCTGGGGATGGAACAGCACGTCGGCAAAGCGGGTGCGGCCGCCATCCACCAGCACCTTGGGCGCCGGCGGCACCACCTTGTACAGGGCGACGATGGCCAGCAGAGCCAGCCCCCCGGTGAGAGCGAAGATGCCGGCCATGCCGATGGCGGCGTAGAGCAGGGGGGCCGCCACCAGGGAGAGGGCGAAGACCAGGCCGATGGAGGAGCCGATCATGGCCATCACCTTGGTGCGGTGCTGCTCCCGGGTGAGGTCGGCGGCCAGGGCGGTGACGGCGGCGGAAATGGCGCCGGCTCCCTGCAGCACCCGGCCGGCGATGATCATGGGCAGGTCGTCGGCGGCGGCCGCGATGAAGCTGCCCAGGGCGAACAGCAGCAGACCGAAGACGATCACCGGCTTGCGCCCGAAACGGTCCGAGGCGATGCCGTAGGGAATCTGGAACAGGGCCTGGGTGGCCCCGTAGATGCCGATGGCCAGGCCCACCAGCAGGCCATTGTCGCCACTGGGCAGGGTGTGGGCGTAGACGGCGAAGACCGGCAGGATGAGGAACAGGCCCAGCATGCGCAGGGCAAAGATGGAGGCCAGGCTGGCGCCGGCGCGGCGTTCCTCGGGGGTCATGGCATCGCCGGCGGGAGCGGCAGCGGTCAGGGGCTTGGCGGACACAGGGAGCAGGTAGGGATGGGGGGAAGAAGCAGGGGCGAATCTTAGCAGGTTTGCCCGGCGCCACGAAAAGCGCCGCAGCCCCACGGAGCCGCCGCCGGCCCATTCGTTCGGATTTCCGAACGCCATACCCGGCCCTTGTCCGGAAAGCCGAACGACACCCCCAAAACGACGGTCAAAATCCCATAAAAAAACAAGCAACTAAAAACCAGACTCGGCCCCCTCCCGATGGCACGGCCCGTGCTGAAGAACAGGGACCGCCGCCGAGCGGGCACATCAGAACAGAGGAGACACCATGAACCAGCCACACCGCGTCGAACACGACCTGCTGGGCGACCGCAAGGTCCCGGCCGAGGCCTATTACGGCGTCCATACCCTGCGGGCGGTGGAGAACTTCCCCATCACCGGCACCCCCATCTCCATCTACCCGGACCTGATCCGGGCCCTGGCCCAGATCAAGCTCGCCGCCGCCAAGGCCAACCAGCAGCTGGGTCTGCTGGACGCTCCTCTGGCCCAGGCCATCGTCGCCGCCTGCCAGGAGGTGATCGCCGGCAAGCTGCACGACGAGTTCGTGGTGGACGTCATCCAGGGCGGCGCCGGCACCTCCACCAACATGAACGCCAACGAGGTCATCGCCAACCGGGCCCTGGAAATCATGGGCCACGCCAAGGGCGAGTACCAGCACCTGCACCCCAACCAGCACGTGAACATGAGCCAGTCCACCAACGATGTGTACCCGTCGGCGCTGAAGCTGGCCACCTACGTCGGCATCTTCCGCCTGGTGGACGCCCTGGCCTACCTGCGCCGCACCTTCGAGCGCAAGGCCGAGGAATTCAAGGACGTGCTGAAGATGGGCCGCACCCAGCTGCAGGACGCGGTGCCCATGACCCTGGGCCAGGAATTCTCCACCTACGCCGTGATGCTGGGCGAGGACGAGGAGCGGCTGAAGGAAGCCGCCCTCCTGATCCGGGAAATCAACCTGGGGGCCACCGCCATCGGCACCGGCATCAATGCCCACCCGGACTACGCTCCCCTGGTCTGCCGCCTGCTGGCCGAGACCAGCGGCGTGCCGGTCATCACCGCCCCCAACCTGGTGGAAGCGACCCAGGACTGCGGCTCCTTCGTGCAGCTTTCCGGCGTCCTGAAGCGGGTGGCGGTGAAGCTGTCCAAGACCTGCAACGACCTGCGCCTGCTCTCCTCCGGTCCCCGCGCCGGCTTCGGCGAGATCAACCTGCCGCCGCGCCAGGCCGGCTCCTCCATCATGCCGGGCAAGGTCAATCCGGTGATCCCGGAAGTGGTGAACCAGATCGCCTTCGAGGTCATCGGCAACGACCAGACCGTCACCTTCGCCGCCGAGGCGGGCCAGCTCCAGCTCAACGCCTTCGAGCCCATCATCGCCCACAGCCTGTTCAAGAGCGTCAATCACCTGCGTCAGGGCTGCCTGACCCTGGCCGACCGCTGCGTGGACGGCATCACCGCCAACCGGGATGCCCTGCGGGCCCGGGTGGAGAACTCCATCGGCATCGTCACCGCGCTGAACCCGTACATCGGCTACGCCGCCGCCACCTCGGTGGCTGCCGAAGCCCTGGAATCGGGCAAGGGCGTGGCCGAGATCGTGCTGGCCCGGGGCCTCATGAGCCGGGCCGAGCTGGACGACGTGCTGCGCCCCGAAGTGCTGACCCAACCCCGCGCCCTGCCCCACCGCCAGGGCTGAAACCGTTTGCGCCGGCAGCCCGCTGCCGGCCCCGTTTTTTTTCTGATTTTTACTGATCTTGACCGCCGCCCCCGCGGCAACGGAGCCCTTCGATGAAAATGAACAAGCTCACCACCTGGATCGTCCTGGCCATGCTGGCCGGGGTCGGCGTCGGCTATGCCTGCAACACCATGGCCCCCGACGCCGCCAGCGCCAAGGAAATTGCCGGCTATTTCAGCATCCTCACCGACATTTTCCTGCGCCTGATCAAGATGATCATCGCCCCCCTCATCTTCGCCACCCTGGTGGCGGGCCTGGCCAACATGGGCGACGCCAAGGCTGTCGGCCGCGTCGGCGGCCGCGCCCTGGGCTGGTTCATCTGCGCCTCCTTCTGTTCCCTCTTCATCGGCCTGCTCTTCGCCAATGTGCTGCAGCCGGGCCACGCCTTGAGCGTGCCCCTGCCCGAGTCCGCCGCCGGCCTCAACCTGAAAACCTCGGCCCTCAACCTGAAGGACTTCATCACCCACGTCTTCCCCAAGAGCATCATGGAAGCCATGGCCGGCAATGAAGTGCTGCAGATCCTGGTCTTCGCCGTGTTCTTCGGCCTGGCCCTGGGCCACCTGCACAACCAGGCCGCCCGCTCCCTGGTGAACACCATGGACGAAGTGGTGCACGTGATGCTGAAGGTCACCGACTACGTCATGCGCTTCGCTCCCTTCGGCGTCTTCGGCGCCGTGGCCGGTGCCATCACCACCAACGGCCTGGGCATGCTGCTGGTGTTCGGCAAGTTCATGGCCAGCTTCTACATCGCCCTGGCCGCCCTGTGGGCCCTGCTGATCCTGGCCGGGTTCATCGTCCTGGGCAAGGATGTGTTCCGTCTCATCAAGCTGGTGCGCGGCCCCCTGCTGGTGGGCTTCTCCACCGCCTCCAGCGAGTCCGTCTATCCCAAGCTGATGGAACAGCTGGAAAAGTTCGGCATCAAGACCCGCGTCACCGGTTTCGTCCTGCCCCTGGGTTATTCCTTCAACCTGGACGGCTCCATGATGTACACCACCTTCCTGGCCCTGTTCATCGCCCAGGCCTACGACATCCCCATGAGCCTGACCGCCCAGATCACCATGCTTCTGGTGCTGATGGTCTCCTCCAAGGGTATCGCCGGTGTGCCGCGGGCCTCCCTGGTGGTGGTGGCCGCCGTGCTGCCCATGTTCAACCTGCCGGAAGCCGGCCTGCTGCTGGTGCTGGGCATCGACCACTTCCTCGACATGGGCCGCACCGTCACCAACGTGCTGGGCAATTCCATCGCCACCGCCGTGGTGGCCAAGTGGGAAGGGGCCATCGACCCGGTGAGCGAGGAGCTGGCCGAGGCCGAGGAATCCCTGCCGGTGCCGGAAGACGATTCCCTGGTCACCGCCAAGGCCGCTGCCTGATCCGTCCGGCCGGAGCCCACATGTTCGCCCTGTTCCTGAAGAGCCTGCTGGGGGCCCTGGCCGTCCTGCTCATTGCCCTGCTGTCCCGCAGCAAGAGCTTTTTCATCGCCGGCCTGGTGCCCCTGTTCCCCACCTTCTCCCTCATTGCCCACGCCATCGTCGGCAGTGAGCGGGGCGGGGCGGCCCTGCGCACCACGGCCATTTTCGGCCTGTGGTCCCTGCTGCCCTATGGGGTCTATCTGCTGGTGGTGGCCTGGCTCAGCCTGCGCTGCAGCCTGAGTCTGACCCTCGCCAGCGCCACCGCGGCCTGGCTGGGTAGCGCCGGCCTGCTGCTCCTGGCCTGGAGCCGCCTGTTCCCGCAAGGGAACTGAAGCATGTCGCGGGAGGCGCCCGGAACTGACCGGGGGCCGCCCGCCAAACGTTGTTTTATCCCTCCGCTTTAGGCCCGGCATACAATGCCGGGCACTTTTTTCCTTTATCGCCATGGATATCAACTGGTTCCTCCTCGCTCCCGCAGCCTTTTTCGCCGGCATGGTCGATGCCGTGGTGGGCGGCGGCGGACTGATCCAGATTCCCGTACTGCTTTCCCAGTTTTCCCAGACGGCCATCCCCACCCTCTTCGGCACCAACAAGGTGTCGTCCATCGCCGGCACCGGCGCCTCCCTCTGGCGCTACGCCCGGGCCGTCCCCATTCCCTGGGCCGTGGTCCTGCCGGCCACCCTGGCCGCCCTGGTGGGCGCCTGGCTCGGCGCCGCCGTGGTCGCCTGGCTGCCCCGGGAGGCCATGCGCCCCCTGGTGCTGGTGCTGATGCTGGCGGTGGCCATCTACACCTTCCGCCGCAAGGACTTCGGCCATAGCGCCAGCCGCGAGCTGGTGCCCGCCGACCGCTGGCGCGGCGCCCTCCTGGGCCTGACCATCGGCTTCTACGACGGCTTTTTCGGCCCCGGCACCGGCAGTTTCCTCATCTTCGGTTTCGTCCGCCTGTTCGGCATGGACTTCCTCAAGGCCTCGGCCAGCGCCAAGGTCATCAACGCCGCCACCAACCTTTCCGCTATCGCCTTCTTCGCCAGCCACGGCCCCATCCTGTGGACCGTGGGCCTGATCATGGCCGCCTGCAACCTGGCCGGGGCCCAGGTCGGCACCCTGCTGGCCCTCAAGCGGGGCGCCGGCTTCGTGCGCCAGGCCTTCCTCGTCGTGGTGGCCGTGCTCATCGTCAAGCTGGCCTGGGACATGTTCGCTCCGGCCGCCTGAGCCCCCGCAAAGGGCCCGGGACCGGCATAATCCGGAAATCCGAACGGGGCTTCCCGCCACCACCGCCACGCTCCATGCCACCCAGCCAGCGCCTCTTCCGCCTCGCCATCCTGCTCCTGGGCTTCGCCGCCCTGGTGGGCGGCACCAGCCTGCTGGCCTTCCGCTTCAGCCTGGCCATGGGCCTGGCCGAACTGCAAGCCACGGGCCGGCACCGGCTGGACCTCTACGCCACCAGCCTGGAGCGGGAAATCGACAAGTACGCCTACTTCCCCACCACCCTGGGGCTGGAAAAGGACGTGCTGCACCTGCTCACCACCCCCAAGCCCACGCCGGCCCAGATCGAGCAGCTCAATCTATACCTCGAGCAGCTCAACGAGCGGGCCGGCACCCTTTCCATCTACGTCCTCAACGTCAATGGCCGGGTCATGGCCACCAGCAACTGGCGCCGCCCGGATAGCTACCTGGGGGAAGACCTCTCCTTCCGCCCCTATTTCCGCCAGGCCATGGATACGGGCAGCGGCCGTTTCTTCGGCATCGGCACCACCCGGGGCGAGCCGGGTTACTACCTGACCTCGGCCTTGACCAACGCCCAGGGCACGGTGGGCGTGGCAGTGCTCAAGGTGGGCCTGCAACAGCTGGAAAAGACCTGGTCCACCGTGGAGGCTCCGGCCCTGGTAGCGGACGAGAACGGCGTGGTCATCCTGGCCTCGGTGCCGGACTGGAAATTCACCACCCTGAAACCCCTGGACGATGCCACCCGCCGTGCCTTCGACCAGACCCAGCAGTACAACCGCCGCGCCCTCAACCCCCTGGGGGTGGTGGAGCTGGCGGAACTGGACCACGGCGCCCGTCTGGTGCGCCTGCCCAAGGCCGGGCCGGAGATGGTTTCCATGTTCCCGGTGGCCGGCAAATTCCTGGCCCAGACCCAGCCCCTGCCGGGCACCCCCTGGACCATCACCGTTTTCTCCCATCAGGAGCAGGTGCGCGAAATCGCTGCCAACCGGGCCGCCCTGGCCGGCATCGGTGCTGCCTTCCTGTGCATCCTGGCCCTCATGTTCAACGAACGCCGCCGCCATGTGCGGGACCGGCTGGCCGCCCGGGAAGCCCTGCAGAAGGCCCACGACGAGCTGGAACGCAAGGTGGAGGAGCGCACGGCCGACCTCTCCGCCGCCAACACCCGCCTGCAGGAAGAAGTGGCGGAGCGCACCCGGGCCGAACGCACCCTGCGCGCCGCCCAGGACGAACTGGTGCAGGCCGGCAAGCTGGCGGTGCTCGGCCAGCTCTCCGCCGGCGTCGCCCACGAACTGAACCAGCCCCTGGCGGCCCTGCGCACCCTTTCCGGCAACGCCCGCAAATTCCTCGCCCGGGGCGACCAGGAAACCGCCGGCAGCAACCTGGAGCGTATCGGCGAACTGGTGGACCGCATGGGCCGCCTCACGGGCCAGTTGAAGTCCTTCGCCCGCAAATCCACCGGCAAGCCCCAGGCTGTGCCCATCCGCCGGGCGGTGGAGAACGCCCTGTTCCTGCTGGAACAGCGCCTGCAACGGGCCGGCGTGGTGGCCTGCATCGACCTGCCCGAGGAAGAGCTGCTGGCTTGGTGCGACCCCAACCGGCTGGAACAGGTGCTGGTCAACCTGGCCGCCAATTCCCTCGACGCCATGGCCGGCCGTCCCCAGCAGGCCCTGGATATCAGCGCCCGGCGCCAGGGCGAGCGCATCGAGGTGAAGGTACGGGACCAGGGCCCGGGCCTGGACGAGGAAGCCCGCAGCCACCTGTTCGAGCCCTTCTTCACCACCAAGGAAGCCGGCAGCGGCCTGGGCCTGGGCCTGGCCATTTCCGCCGGTATCGTCGCCGATTTCGGCGGCAACCTGACGGGGGACAACCACCCCGATGGCGGCGCCGTGTTCACCCTGGACCTGCCGGCCGCTCCCGCTGCCGCCCCTGGAGCCCCCTCATGAGCCAACAAGACTCCCTGCAAGTACTGCTGGTGGAAGACGATCCGGACGTGCGTCTGGGCTGCGAACAGGCCCTGCAACTGGAAGACATTCCGGTGAGCAGCGTCGATAGCGCCGAGAAGGCCCGCCGCCGCCTGACCCGGGACTTTCCCGGCATCGTCGTCAGCGACATCCGCCTGCCGGGCATGGACGGCATGGCCCTGCTCAAGGAGCTGCAGGCCATCGACCCGGAGCTCCCGGTGGTGCTCATCACCGGCCACGGCGACGTTTCCCTGGCGGTGCAGGCCATGAAGGGCGGCGCCCACGACTTCATCGAAAAGCCCTTCTCCCCCGACTACCTGGTGGAAGTGGTGCGCCGCGCCCTGGACAAGCGCCGCCTGACCCTGGAGGTACGGCAACTCAGGGCCCGCCTGGAAAGCCGGGATACCCTGGAAGCCCGCCTCATCGGCCGCTCCCCGGCCATGGTCAAGGTGCGCCAGCTGGTGGCGGACCTGGGCAACAGCGCCGCCGACATCCTAATCTTTGGCGAGACCGGCACCGGCAAGGAACTGGCGGCCCGCTGCCTGCACGAAGCCGGCCCGCGGCGGAACGGCAACTTCGTCGCCATCAACTGCGGCGGCCTGCCCGAAACTCTCTTCGAGAGCGAAATCTTCGGTCACGAGGCCGGCGCCTACACCGGCGCCGCCAAGAAGCGCATCGGCAAGATCGAGCACGCCAGCGGCGGCACCCTGTTCCTGGACGAAATCGAGTCCATGCCCATGGCCATGCAGATCAAGCTGCTGCGGGTGTTGCAGGAACGCAGCCTGGAACGCCTGGGCTCCAACACGCCCATTCCCGTGGATTGCCGGGTGATTGCCGCCACCAAGGCGGATCTCAAGGAACTCTCGGACCAGGGCCGCTTCCGCGCCGACCTCTACTACCGGCTGAACGTCGCCACCTTGCCCCTGCCGCCCTTGCGGGAGCGGAGGGAGGACATTCCCCTGCTGTTCGAACACTTTCTGCTGCAAGCCGCCGCCCGTCACGAACGGCCGGTGCCCGCCGCCGATCCAGCGCGCATGGGGTCCCTGCTGGCCTATGACTGGCCGGGGAATGTGCGGGAATTGCGCAATGTAGCGGATCGTTGCGTGCTGGGGATTGAGGCGGGGGTGGCCCCGTTCACCGCGGAGTCGCCCGCTCAAAAGCGCTCCCTGGCCGAAACCGTGGACAGTTTCGAACGGGCCCTCATCACCGAAGCCCTTGAAAGAAACCAGGGCAGTTTGGCGCGGACCGCGGAAGACCTGAGAATCGCCAAGACCACGCTACACGACAAAATCCGGAAATACGGCCTGGCCAACCAGCCATCGGGCTAACGGGTGACCGGGGCCGGGACTGGCAGGGGAAACCACTCATCAAGGTAAACTTGCCGATAGTCGGCAGGAATTGTATTAATCCCCGCCATATTCCAAATTAATGCTAAACGACCCGTAGGAGCTTCCCATGCCCAATGCCCCGCTTTCCTACCTGCCGCCCACCAATACTGGAAGTTCCCGGCAAGCAGGATTTTCTCTTATCGAACTCATGGTCGTGGTGGCCATCATTGCCATTCTGGCAGCCATTGCCATCCCGGGTTATCAGGACTACATCGTCCGCAGCCGCTTGACCGAGGCGACCTCCCTTCTCGCTGCCAAGCGGGTCCAAGTCGAGCAGTTCTATGACAACAACCGGACCTACGTTAACGCTCCCGGTTGTGCCGACGATGCCACCAGCAGCAAGAGTTTCACCTTCTCCTGTGCCAATGTGGCAGCCAACACCTATCGCCTTGAAGCGACTGGGAAGAGCACCATGTCCGGCTTTACTTTGCGGATTGATCAGGACAACAACCGCTCCACTCCTAGCGCAGGCTCCGGGTGGTCAGCGAACAACAACTGCTGGGTCACCAAGAAGGACGGATCGTGTTAGGCAGAGCCCCCCGCCATCTGCCTTTTGAGGCAGGTGCGACACTGATTGAGTTGGCTGTTGCACTGGTCATCTTGGCGATCTTGCTGACGTTCGGCATGCCAAGCTTTTCCGAATGGATTCAGAACGCCCAGATCAGAACAGCAAGCGAAACGGTGATGACCGGCATTCAATTGGCCAGGAATGAAGCAGTCAAGCGCAATACAGCGGTTGAATTCGTCTTGGGCAATCCCGGGGCACAGGGCGGAACAGGCTGGACAGTAAGAGAAGCCGCCAGCGGCACCATCATCCAGCAGACCACAGCGGGAGAAGGATCGCGCAATGCCATCCTGACGCCAACGCCAGGAGACGCCACGACAATCACCTTCAACAGCCTTGGCCGCCTGCCGGTTGCGATGTTGAACCTTGATGGATCTTCGATCATCACCAGAATAAATGTCGACGTACCGGAATCGGTACTGGCAGCAGACAAATCCAACGACATGCGCATCACCATCAGCACCGGAGGACAAGTCCGCCTCTGCGACCCCCACATCAGTGCTACGGGAGATCCCAGATCATGCTGACCCTCACTCCCCACCAACAACGCGGCTCGGTTCTACTGGAAGGACTGATTGCGGTACTGATTTTCTCTTTTGGCATCCTGGCGATCGTCGGCCTGCAAGCAGCCTCAACGAAAGCTGTCACCCAGGCAAAGAGCCGGGTCGACGCAGCATTCGTTGCCAATCAACGCATTGGTGAGTTGTGGGGAGACCGGGACAATTTGGGTGCGTATGCCGAAAGCAAAAAAGAGATCGATGCCCTGCCTAACGGAAAGCGCACCACAGAAATCAACGGCACGACCGTTACGGTAACCGTGGAATGGAAGATGCCGGGCGATGCATCGTCAAACACGTATTCCACCGTTGCCCAAATCGTTGGCAATCCACCGATTTGAGCGGCGTAGGAGAGTCACATGAGTCGGCATAACAAAAGCAGGGGTTTCGGCCTAGTTGAGATCATGGTGGGCATGGTCATCAGCATGATTGCCTCCATCGTGGTGTTCCAGGTATTTGCCTCCGCCGAGCGCCAGAAGCGGGGAACCACAGGTGCAGCCGACGCCCAAACCAACGGCGCCCTGTCCTTGAGCATGGTGGAAAGTGACGTCAAAGCAGCTGGTTGGGGCCTCGACGCACACACGTTCTCAGACTGCGACCGCGTCTTCAGTTATATCGATGACGGGGTATCCGCGCCCGGGGCAGTCCCGAATTTGCTCACGCCGGCCGTCATTTCTGAAGGTGGAACCGGGCCGGATCAGATAAGCATCCGTTACTTCGACAACCCTGCCAATGCGAACTACAAGTTTGCACTGACTGCGCTGACCACCAAGCCAGCGGCAGGCTCGGAATCCATGCGCGTCCGCAGTCTGTACGGCTGCACACCGACAGTTGCGGTACCAAAACCGCTAGCCCTCATTCAGCAGAGCGGCACCTGCACCTTGGTGCAAATCACCAAGGTAGAAAAGCCTACGCTGACCATCTGGACGGAAAGCGGCCTGGGCGCTCCTTCCTACAATCCACCGGGAGCCTATAAGCTTGCCAATGCTTGGCCGGCATACGACAAGGGAGCGGACTTGCAGTGTTTCCCGCAACTCAGCCAGAAGACCTACCGCATTACCAATGGGCAACTCGAATTGCAGGAACCGGACGCAAACGGGGTTCTCCAGACCTTCCAGATCGCTCCCGACATCCTCAGCCTGCAAGCCCAGTACGGCATCACGGACGTCTGTGCCGGCACTCCGTGCCCCCAGAAAATCACCGACTGGGTAGATGCAGGAGGAGCCTGGGCGGCCCCCCTGAGCAATGCCAACTCAAAGCGGATCAAGGCGTTGCGCGTCGCCGTCGTGGCGCGCAGCGCAGAGTATGAGAAGCCAGGTTCCGACGGAACCTGCAAAACAACGACAGAAGAAGCTGTGGCTGCCTGGTCTTCCTGGGCCAAATTTGACATCACCACATTCCCGGCTGATTGGCAGTGCTACCGTTACAAGGTGTTCGAAACGGTGGTGCCGCTACGTAACGTCATTTGGGGCAACGTGTGAGGACATGACCATGCCCAACCATATTCCGCCTTCACCACGAAGCCAGGAAGGCCTGGCCCTGTTTGTCGCCCTCATTGTGCTGGTTGCCATGTCGATCGCCGGCGTTGCCCTGATCCGTTCGGTGGATACAGGCACGTTGATTGCCCGCAATCTGGCATTTCAGCAGAGCGCCACCCTGAGCGGCGACCAGGGGATTGAGACGGCCCGCACGTGGCTATTGAACAACTCCAGCTCCCTCACCGGGGACCGACCTGGCAATGGCTATTACGCCACCAGCCAGGACATGCTGGACCTGACCGGCAACGTGACTCCCGGCGACACCAGTGACAACGTCAATTGGGACGGTCAGGGAGGCCCCACCACTCCCACTTGCCAAGCCAAGGACAGCGTTGGCAACACCGTCTGTTATGTCATCCACCGCCTGTGCGACACCACTGGTCCGTTGGACTCATCCACCTGTTCCACGCGGCAGTACATTCGCACAGATAGTAGCAAGGGGGTGGTCGGAGGCCTTTCGAACTACCAACCCCCCTCCTGGGACCCGGAAATTGCCTCAATGGGCGTATACCGCGTCACCATCCGGGTTTCCGGGGCGCGAAACAATATCAGCTACCTACAGGCCTTCATCGTCATTTGAGTTGCATTCGGTCGACGCACTCCAAGGAGTCGAACATGAACAAATCTCCCGTTTTATCCCCCTCGGTCCGCCTGCTTGCACTCGCCCTGGGCTGCACCCTGACAGCCACTCCCATTGGCATCGGTGCCGCGGAAACGCCGCTAGCCGACATTCCCCTGGCCAACGCCACTACCGAGAACATTCTGCCGAATATCTATTTCATCCTGGACAACTCGGGCAGTATGGACTGGGATTACATGCCCGATTACGTCAATGGCAGCTATTGCCGCAGTACGGGAACCAGTCTGACCAGTTGTACTAACGGCGATGCTCCTTATTATCTAAGCGCGTTCAATCGGGTCTATTACAACCCGATGGTGAACTACACTCCGCCTAAGAACGCCGACAATAGCGACAAGACCAATTACACCACCTGGACCAATGTCCCTTATGACGGTTACGGTATCCAGAGCGGCAGTTCGATCAACCTGGTTACCAACTATCCGGAACGAGTCGCCTGTAAAAATGGATGGGATGACGTCAACGGCAGCAACTGCGTATCCCAGATCGATGGCGCCAATGCCTATAGCTATCCCAACGGCACCTATAGCAACATCAAGACCCGCTACGGCGGCCCGTTCTACTACACGGCCACCGTCGAATGGTGTTCTGCCCAGGAAAGCAGCGGCCCGAGATTCGGCAAGGCCGGCACCTGTCAGTCCCAGAAATCCTCGACTTACAAATATGTCCGCTACAGCAACTGGAAACGGGTGAATATCGTTCCCAGCACCACCAGCTATCCCGGCCCCAACGGAACGACACGCACCTACGCCCAGGAGATGACCAATTTTGCCAACTGGCATGCCTGGTACCGGACCCGGATGCAGATGACCAAGACCGCCGTTGGACAGGCATTTGCCGATATCCGCGGCACCCCCAATACCAGCGACCCCCTCGACAAGAACTATTTCCACGCACGGGTCGGTTTTTCCACCATCAGCGACAAGGGGGCCACCGACAGCAATACTTTCCTGGCCATCAACAATTTTGACACCACCCAGAAAAACACCTGGTTTACCCGTTTGTACAAGGGAGACCCATCCGTAAACACACCGCTCCGGGGCGCCTTGGCCAAAGCAGGTCGAATTTATGCTGGCAAGCTGGGAGCGGACCCCATCCAGTATTCCTGCCAACGTAACTTCACGATTCTCTCGACCGACGGCTACTGGAATACCAACGACGAAACGTCTACCTATGGACCAACCAAGGAAGACGGAAAAACAGTGGTCGGCGATCAGGATGGAGTCGCTACTGCGACACGGCCTTCCTTCGACGCGCTGAAGAAAAGCAGCACCCTTGCCGACGTAGCCTACTACTACTATCACACCGACCTGCGTACCGACATGCCGAACAATGTTCCGCCGGCTGGTACCAAACTGGAGGAGGACGATGTAGCCACGCATCAGCACATGACCACCTTCACCATCGGTCTCGGTGTGGATGGCAACCTGACCTATCAGGATGGCTACAAGACGGCCACCTCCGGCGCCTACTACGACATCAAACAAGGCACCAAGAACTGGCCGGACCCATTGGATGCCTCGGATGAAGACCGTATTGACGATCTCTGGCATGCAGCCGTCAATGGCCGCGGCACCTACTTCAGCGCCCGCAACCCGGAAGCTCTGGTCAACGGCCTGGCCAGCGCGCTAGGGGCCATGGAGGCCAGCAGCGGCTCCGGCGCCGCAGCAGCAACGTCAGCCCTGGAACCGACGGCTGGGGACAATTACATCTATGTTGCCAATTACCGCACCGTTGCCTGGGAAGGCGAGTTATCTGCCTACACCATTGACCTCAGCACCGGCAACATATCCGCCAATGCCACCTGGAAGGCATCTCCTCAGCTCAACAGCAAAATTCCCGCCGTCGGCAACACCGACACCCGGGCTATTTATACCTCCAGTGGCAGCACCCTCAAGGCGCTGGAATGGGCCAATCTGACTGCGGCGCAAAAAGCATATTTTGATAACACCAAGCTCAGCCAATACCTGGACTGGAGTGCTGCCGACAAAAGCACGGCGACCGGCGAGTTGATGCTGAATTATGTCCGCGGACACAACCGCTACGAGGACCAGGAACGGGACGTGGCTTTTGGCAGCTACAACCGCCTCTACCGGGATCGCTCCACCGTCCTCGGCGATATCGTTCACGGCCAGCCGGTCTACGTACAGACTCCTTCCCTGGAGTTCCTGGATGCGGGCTATGCCGAGTTCAAGGCCGCCCAGGCAGGCCGGACCGGCATGGTTTATGTCGGCGCCAACGACGGCATGCTGCATGCGTTCGACGCTGCCACCGGTGCCGAGAGCTGGGCCTATGTACCGCCCATGATCATCAAGGACCTGTGGCGCCTGGCGGACAAGGACTACGCCACCAACCATCGTTATTTTGTCGATGGCCCCATCATCGTCACCGATGCATTCGTTGGCGGTAGCTGGAAAACCATATTGATCGGTGGATTGGGGAAAGGGGGGCGAGGGTACTATGCATTGGACGTAACAATCCCAAGTTCGCCCAAAGTGCTGTGGACATACTCTGCCGATAACAACCCAAATATGGGCTACAGCTACGGCTCCCCCTTGGTATCCAAGGTAGATGGGCGCTGGGTGGCCTTGTTGCCCTCCGGCTATAACAACATTCCCGAAGGTTCCAATTATCCGACCGCTGATGGCAAGGGCTATATCTTCATGGTGGATGCAGGTACCGGTGCCCTGATCAAGACCCTCTCGACCAACACGGGTAGCTCCGGCAATCCCAGTGGCCTCGGTCGCATCAACGTCAAGGCCGACGATTTTGCCAAGGACAATACCGCGGTGGCTGCCTATGGCGGCGACCTCTTCGGCAACATGTGGCGCTTCGACCTGTCAGCAGGCACAGTCTCCCCGATCATGACCCTCGGCTCGTCCCAAGCCATCACCGCTGCACCCGAGATTGGTGAAATTGACGGCAAAACGGTTCTTTTCTTCGGTACCGGCCGCTATCTGGGACAGGATGACCTGGACAACCCGGCCTCCCAGTCCTTTTATGCAGTAAAAGACGATGGCACAAGCACCATCAGCCGGGGCTCCATGGTTGCCAAGGTAGCCAACGGCACTGAGGTTGGCGGACCGGAGGTCAATTGGAACATCCATGGCGGCTGGTACCTGGATTTGCCGATGGGCAAAGAACGGGTCTATCTCAATGCCCAGCTCTTCTTCGGTACCGTCATGTTCTCCAGCATCGTTCCCGAAGCCAGTGCCTGCCAGCCGGGGGGCTCCAGCCAGCTTTATTTCCTGGACTACAAGAGCGGCGGCGGCGTAGACGGCGGCCGAGCCATCTACACCTTCACCTCGCCCATCGTCGGCCTGACTGTGATCAAACTGCCGGGGGGAACACCCAAAGTATTCACCATCACTGCCGACGGCAATCTCAAGGGCGGGGCAATGACCCTTCCCATCAGCACCGGCAACGGCGGCGGCAATCTCAGTGGCAATCGCATGATGTGGCGGGAGTTGGCCAACTGACCCTCCGCAGTCACTCTCCGGAAACAACCACATTACGCCCCGCAAGGGGCGTAATGCTTCTTCCCCTGATGCATCGACAACCGCTGGCCTCGGCCCTACTTCTTTCCTGCTGTCTGCATGTCTTGCTGCTGAGCCTCCCGCCGGGAACACTCGGTGACAGTCCTCGCCTTGCGCTTGGATTGGAAGCCAAACTTGGCAATGCATACACACCACTGCAAGTCCGGCTGGGGTTGACTGCCCCGCTCCCACCCATACGGGCATTAGAGGACAAACTACGCTTGCAGGCGCCGCCAGCCGCGGCGCCACAACTGACAACCGCCCCAGAAGTCGTTGAGAAAAATGCACAGGGAGGCGGTTCCGACGGCGCCAGTTCATCCGAGGGCGGGAAACCGGAAATCGGCATTCCGGTACCGTACTACTACCCCCCGGCGGAAGTGACCCAACGTCCGCACGTTGCCAGCCCGATCGATACCAGCGTGGTGGATGACGAAGAGGGGGCCGGCAAAGCCATTCTGGTGCTCTACATTAACGAGCAGGGCAAAGTGGACAAGGTGGAAACGGAAGCCACCCATCTCAGTGAGCGACTGAATGCCCTGGTCGCCCAGCAGTTCGAATCGGCCCGATTCCTGCCGGCAGAAAAGGACGGACAGCCGGTGAAGAGCCGGCTGCGCATTGAAGTGACGATTCGCCCCAGGCCGCCTCAAACCACGGCGGCCCCCTAAATCAGTTGCCCAGCAGTTCCTTGGGCAGGGGGAAGTTCACCTCCGGCTCCCCATCCCCCAACTGGCGCACATTGCCGGCGCCCAGCGCCTGCAGGCGGGAGATGACCCCCTGTACCAGGGTCTCCGGTGCGGAGGCGCCGGCGGTGACGCCAATGGTGTTCACCCCCTGCAGCCATTCGGCCTCAATCTGCTCGGCCCCATCCACCAGATAGCCCCGCACACCGCGCAGCTTGGCCACTTCGAGCAGGCGGTTGGAATTGGAGCTGTTGCGGGAGCCCACCACGATCACCAGGTCGCAGGATTCGGCCAGATGCTTCACCGCATCCTGGCGGTTCTGGGTTGCATAGCAGATGTCGTCCTTGCGCGGTCCTGCGGCATCGGGGAAACGCCCGCGAATGGCCTGGATGACGTTGGCGGCGTCGTCCACCGACAAGGTGGTCTGGGTGACGAAGCCCAGCTGCTCGGGGAACCGCACCATCAGCTGGTCCACATCCTCCCGGGTTTCCACCAGGTGCATGCCGCCATTGACGCTCTGCCCCATGGTGCCCTCGACTTCGGGATGGCCCTTGTGGCCGATCATGATGACTTCCCGCCCCTGTTCCCGCATCTTGGCCACCTCGTTATGCACCTTGGTGACCAGGGGACAGGTGGCGTCGAACACCTTGAGGCCGCGCCGGTCGGCTTCCTCGCGCACGGCCTTGGCGACGCCGTGGGCGCTGAAGATGACCGTGGCACCGGCAGGCACTTCGTCCAGTTCCTCGACGAAGACGGCGCCCTTGGCGCGCAGGCCGTCCACCACGAACTTGTTGTGCACCACTTCATGACGCACATAGATGGGCGCGCCGAAACGCTCCAGGGCCCGTTCGACGATGGCGATGGCCCGTTCGACGCCGGCACAGAAACCGCGGGGATTGGCGAGGATGACTTCCATGGATGACTCTCAGTTGGGCCGGGAGCCGCAGCTCCCGGCACCGGGGGTTGGACGCGGCGGGGCCAAGGCCCCGGGGCAAGCCTTTAGAGGATGCCGATGATCTCCACCTCGAAGCGCACGGACTTGCCGGCCAGGGGGTGGTTGAAATCGAAGAGGGCGTGGCTTTCCGTCAGTTCCCGCAGGAAGCCGGCGAACTCGGCACCCTCGCCGTCGTTGAACTCCACCACGGAGTTTTCCTTCAGTTCCATGCCCGGCGGCAGGGCTTCCCGGGCGATGCGCTCCACCAGCCGGGGATTGTGTTCGCCGAAGGCCTGGGCCGGTTCCAGCAGGAAGACGTGGCGCTGTCCGGCCACCTGGCCGAGCAGGCACTTCTCCAGGTTCTCCGCCAGCTGGCCGCTGCCCATCTGCAGGGTGGCGGGCTTCATGTCGAAGGTGTTGAGAATCTCGCTGCCGTCACCGGTGGTGACGCGGTAGTGCAGGGTGAGAAAGCTGTCCGGCTGGACCGTTGCTTGATCGACTTGGCTCATCAGGAATACCGCTCTTCTTTCCAGGGATCTGCTTCGTTGTGGTAGCCGCGCACTTCCCAGTAACCGGGACGGTCTTCGGCGTGGAATTCGATGCTGGAGAGCCATTTGGCGCTCTTCCAGGCGTAGCGTTTGGGTAGCACCAGGCGCACCGGGCCGCCGTGTTCGACGGACAAGGGGGCGTCGTCCACCGTGTGGGCCACCAGCACGTCGTCGTCCAGCAGCGCCGCCAGGGGCACGTTGGTGGTATAGCCGTCGTAGCTGTGCAGGGTGACGTGGCGGGCTTCCGCCAGGGGGCCGGCCAGATTCACCACTTCCCGGGCCAGCACACCCTCCCAGGGCACGTCCAGCCGGGTCCAGGTGGTGACGCAGTGGAAATCGCTAGTCCGCTGCACCTGGGGCATGGCCAGCAACTGTTCCCAGTCCAGCACCACTTCCTGGGTCACCAGGCCGAACAGGCGCAACTGCCAGTTTTCATGGTGGATGTCGGGATGGATGCCCAGGTCCAGCACCGGAAAATCGGTGACGTGGCGCTGGCCGGGAGGAATGCGGTGGTCGCTCATGAACGGGCCCTGACGTTAGGAAGCGGAAGAATCCGGATTCCCTTGGACAGGTTTACGCCGGATTTGCTCCCAGGCCAGCAAAATTGCCCCCACGGTGATGGCGCAGTCGGCCACGTTGAAGGCCGGGTAGTACCAGCCGGCCACGTGGAACTGCAGGAAATCCACCACGGCGCCGAAACGCACCCGGTCGATGACGTTGCCCAGGGCACCGCCCATGATCAGGGTCAGGGAGAAGCACAGCAGGCGCTCGGCCAGGTGCTGGCGCAGCATCCAGGCGATCCAGCCGGACACTCCCAGGGCCAGCAGGGTGAAGAACCAGCGCTGCCAGCCGGGCTGGTCGGCGAGGAAGCTGAAGGCGGCGCCCCGGTTGAAGACGAAGACCCAGTCGAAAAAGGGCGTCACGGTGACCGTGTCGCCGTAGTTCAGGCTCGCCAGCACCGCCCATTTGGAGAGCTGGTCGAGAACGATGACCAGGGCCGCCAGCCCGTACCAGCGGCCCAGGGAGGACTTAGGCACGTTCGCGTACCTCGCCCTCGCCGTGCAGGTTGCTGTCGCAACGGCCGCACAGTTCGGGGTGTTCCGGGTTGCTACCCACGTCCTCCCGGTAGTGCCAGCAGCGCTCGCACTTCTTCTGGGTGGAGGCCTCGGCGGCGATGGCATCGGCGCCCTGGGCCACGCTCACCTTGGAGCAGATGAGGACGAAGCGCAGGTCGTCGCCCAGGCTGGCCAGGGCCGCGTACTTGTCGCCCTCGGCGCTGATCCGCACTTCGGCCTGGAGGGAGGAGCCGATCTTGCCTTCCTCGCGCAGGGCCTCCAGGGCCTTGGTCACTTCGCCGCGCGCCTCCCGGATCAGGGTCCACTTGGCCAGCAGCTCACCTTCGCCGGCCTGGGCCGGCAGGTCGTGCCAGGTGTGGAACATGATGGACTGGTCCGCATCGCCAGAGAGGATCTGCCACACTTCCTCGGCGGTGAAGGAGAGGATCGGCGCCATCAGGCGGATGAAGCTCTGGGTCACGTGCCACAGGGCGCTCTGGGCCGAGCGGCGGGCCTTGGAGGCCGGCGCCGTGGTGTACAGGCGGTCCTTCAGGATATCCAGCCAGAAGCCGCCCAGGTCCTCGGAACAGAAGGTCTGCAGGGCCTGTACCACGCGGTGGAACTCGTAGCGGTCGTAGTCGGCCTGGGCCTGGGTCTGCAGCTGACGGGTCAGGGCCAGGGCGTAGCGGTCGATCTCGAACCAATCGGCCACCGGCAGCATGTCCTTGGCCGCATCGAAGTCGGCGATGTTGGCCAGCAGGAAACGCAGGGTGTTGCGGATGCGGCGGTAGGCTTCCACCACCCGGGCCAGGATTTCCTTGGACATGGCCAGCTCGCCGGAGTAGTCCGTGGCGGCCACCCACAGGCGCAGGATGTCGGCGCCCATCTTGTCCGAGACTTCCTGGGGCAGGATGGTGTTGCCCAGGGACTTGCTCATCTTGCGTCCCTGCTGGTCCACCGTGAAACCGTGGGTGAGCAGGGCCTTGTAGGGCGGATGGCCGTCGATGGCGGCGCCGGTGAGCAGGGAGGAATGGAACCAGCCCCGGTGCTGGTCCGAGCCTTCCAGGTAGAGGTCGGCCCGGGGGCCGGTGGCGTGGCCGTCGTTATGGGAGCCCCGCAGCACGTGCCAGTGGGTGGTGCCGGAGTCGAACCAGACGTCCAGGGTGTCGCTGATCTTTTCGTACTGGGCGGCCTCGGCCCCCAGCAGTTCGGCCGCATCCAGCTTGAACCAGGCTTCGATGCCTTCCTTCTCCACGCGCTGGGCCACTTCCTCCATCAGCTCCACGGTGCGCGGATGCAGTTCCCCCGTTTCCTTGTGCAGGAAGAAGGGAATGGGCACGCCCCAGTTGCGCTGGCGGGAGATGCACCAGTCGGGCCGGTTGGCGATCATGGATTGCAGGCGGGGCTTGCCCCAGGCCGGATAGAAGGCGGTGGCCTCGACCCCGGCCAGAGCCTTTTCGCGCAGGGACTTGCCATCCGTGGGCAGGCGGTCCATGCCGACGAACCACTGGGCGGTGGCCCGGTAGATCACCGGGGTCTTGTGGCGCCAGCAGTGCATGTAGCTGTGGCTGACATTGCCGTGGGAAAGCAGGCAGCCCACTTCGGACAGCTTGTCGCAGATGGCCTGGTTGGCCTTCCAGATGGAGAGGCCGCCGAAGAAAGGCAGCTCGTCCACATAGACGCCGTCGCCCTTGACGATGGAAATGATCTCGTCGTTGCCGCGGCCGTAATGGCGCCAGGCGTTGAAGTCGTCCACGCCGTGGGCGGGGGCGCAATGAACGATGCCGGTGCCCGCATCCAGGCCCACGTAGTCGGCCAGGTAGACGACGGAAACCCGGTCATAGAAAGGATGGCGGAATTCCAGGCGCTCCAGGGCCTTGCCCTTGACGGTCGCCAGCACCGTGCCTTCGCAGCCGTAGCGCTTCAGGCAGTCGGCCACCAGCTCCTTGGCCAGCACCAGCAGGCGGTCACCCGCGTCCACCAGGGCGTACTCGTGTTCGGGGTGGATATTGAGGGCCTGGTTGGCGGGAATGGTCCACGGGGTGGTGGTCCAGATCACGGCATAGGCCGGCTTGGGCAGGGCGTTGAGGCCGAAGGCGGCGGCCAGCTTGGGGGCATCGGCTTCGCTGACGGGGAAGGCCACGTCGATGGTGGGGGACTTCTTGTCGGCGTATTCCACCTCGGCCTCGGCCAGGGCGGAGCCGCAGTCGAAGCACCAATTGACGGGCTTCAGGCCCTTGAAGACATAGCCCTGCTTGACCATCTCGGCCAGGGCGCGGATCTCGCCGGCCTCGTTGGCGAAGTTCATGGTCAGGTAGGGGTTGTCCCAGTCGCCCAGCACGCCGAGGCGGATGAATTCCTTCTTCTGCACTTCCACCTGCTCGGCGGCGTAGCTGCGGCACAGTTCCCGCACCTTGTCGGCGGGCAGGTTCTTGCCGTGGGTGACTTCGATCTTGTGCTCGATGGGCAGGCCGTGACAGTCCCAGCCCGGCACGTAGGGTGCATCAAAGCCGGCCAGGGTCTTGGAGCGGACGATGATGTCCTTGAGGATCTTGTTCAGGGCGTGACCCAGGTGCAGGTTGCCGTTGGCGTAGGGAGGGCCATCGTGCAGGATGAACTTGGGCCGGCCGGCGCAGATCTCGCGAATCTTCTGGTACAGCTTCTTTTCCTGCCATTGCTGCACCCACTGGGGCTCCCGCTTGGGCAGGTCACCGCGCATGGGAAAGGGAGTGTCGGGAAGATTCAGGGAGTTCTTGTAGTCAGCCATAACAGCCTCAAATGCCTAAGGTTTTCTTAACGCTGGAAAAATGCGCGGGCGGCTTCCGCGTCCTGGCCGATCTGGGCCACGAGCGCGTTGAAGTCGGGGAATTTCATCTCGTCCCGCAGCTTGTGCAGGAAGGAAACGGAAAGGTGGGCGCCGTAGATGTCGCCGTCGAAATCGAAGAGGTGCACTTCCAGCAGGGGCTGCAGCTGGCCGCCCACGGTGGGACGCACCCCCAGGTTGGCCACCCCGTTGAGGGGCCGGCCGGCAGCGCCGGTGACGCTCACGGCGAAGACGCCGGTGAGCGGCAGGGGATTGTGCTTGATGCGGATGTTGGCGGTGGCAAAACCCAGCTGGCGCCCCAGCTTCTGGCCGTGCACCACGCGACCGTCGATGCTGTAGGGACGACCCAGGAGACGGGCGGCCCGGGCCATGTCGCCGGCCGCCAGGGCCTCGCGCACGCCGGAGCTGGAAGCCCGCTCGCCGCCCTGCACCACGCTCTCCATGGCCTCCACCTGGAAGCCGAAGGAGGCACCGGCGGCCTGCAGCAGGGCGAAATCGCCGGCCCGGCGGGCGCCGAAGCGGAAGTCGTCGCCGATGATGAGGTGGCGCACCCTGAGACAGCGCACCAGCACCTGCTCGATGAACTCGTCCGCCGTCAGGGCCGCGAAGACGGTGTTGAAGGGGCTGACGCAGGTGAGGTCGGCGCCGTAGTTCTGCAGCAGTTCCAGCTTCTCGCGCAGGGTGGTGAGCCGGGCCGGGGCCGAGGCCGGGTCGAAGAACTCACGGGGATGGGGCTCGAAGGTCAGCACCGCCGCCGGCAGGCCGCAGGCCCGGGCAGCCTGGCCGACGCGGGCAAGCAGGGCCTGGTGGCCAAGATGCACGCCATCGAAATTGCCGATGGTCAGCACCGTGGCACTGGGGGCCGGGGTTTTAACGCCGCGCAGGACGAGCATGGTGGAAGCCGGAATCCTTCTTATGCCCCGGGCGGGGCGCGAAAAAAGGCTGAATTATAACGGTTTTACCCCCGTCCTGCGGCACCGCCGCCCGCTCCGGGAGAGAACCGCCACAGGGGGCTGCCCGCCAGGGCAGAAGGGACGGCCCTGGACGGCATGGCCTGCCTGCAAAGGCCGTCCCGCCTGCCTCTCCGGGCAGGCATCAGAGACGGTGGGGACTTGGGCTCAGTCGAGCCGGGCCAGCCTGGATTTGGCCAGGGGCGGATTCTTGGCGAAGTACTGGCGGATGCCCTTGAGCATGGCCTCGGCCATGCGGTCCTGGTAGGCGTCGTCGTTGAGGCGCTTTTCCTCTTCCGGATTGCTGATGAAGGCCGTCTCCACCAGGATCGAGGGAATGTCCGGCGCCTTCAGCACGGCAAAGCCGGCCTGCTCCACGCTGGCCTTGTGCAGGGCGTTGATGCCACCGAGCTCCCCCAGCACGGCCTTGCCCAGCTTGAGGCTGTCGTTGATGGTGGCGGTCTGGGAAAGGTCCAGCAGGGTGCGGGCGAGGAAGGGGTCCTTGACGCCGATGTTCACGCCGCCGATGAGGTCGGCCTCGTTTTCCTTCTGGGCCAGCCAGCGGGCCTGGGAACTGGAGGCGCCCCGCTCGGACAGCACGAACACGGAGGAACCCCGGGCATCGGGCTTGATCCAGGCGTCGGCATGGATGGAAACGAAGAGGTCGGCCTGGACCCGTCGGGCCTTCTGCACCCGCATGTGCAGGGGCACGAAGAAATCCGAATCCCGGGTCAGCACCGCCCGCATATTGGGCTCGGCGTCGATCTTGGCCTTCAGGCGCTTGGCGATGGACAGCACCACGTCCTTCTCGTGGCTGCCGCCCTTGCCCACGGCCCCCGGGTCTTCGCCGCCGTGGCCCGGGTCCAGGGTGATGGTGACGAGACGATCCACCACCGGCTTGGTGTTGCGCTTGGCCGGTTCCGCCGGCCGGGCTTCCTGGGCGCGGCCCGGGGCCTGCTGGGTCTGGGACGGCGCCTCGGCCACCGGTTCGCGCCGGCCGGCCTCGGCGATGGCATCCAGCCCGTCGCCGTCCTTCTTGTCCAGCAGGGACAGCAGGGGATCGGGCGGATTGGCCGGATAGACGTCCAGCACCAGCCGGCTGCCGTACTCGCCCACCGGCTTCAGGGAAAAGACCTGGGGCTGCACCTCGGTCTTCAGCTCCATGACCAGGCGCACCACGCCGGGCTTGAAGCGGCCGGCCCGCAGCAGCTTGATGTAGGGATCGTCCGGCGCCACCTTGTTGGAGAGGCCGTCGAGGACGCTGTTGAATTCGATGCCCTCGATATCCACCACCAGACGCTCGGGATTCTTCACCGAGAACTGGGTGAACTTCAGGGGAGCGCCACCCGGGGCGTCATGCTCCAGGGTGACCCGGGTGTAATCGGCGGCGGGCCACACCCGCACCGAGAGAATGGAGGGCGACTTGCCGGCGGCGGCTCGGGCCAGGGGCGTGACGAGCAGGACCAGGGCGGCCCCGCCGGCCTTCAGCAGGGCCCGGCGTCGCTCGACAGGCGGGACATGAGAGCGTTTACGCATTGCTCACCTCCCGGAGAATGGGGTTGCAGCAGGAGATCACGGCCGTCATCGTCGCGGAAGCGGAAAGCCAGGACGAGATCGGGCGGCGGCACAAAGCCCGCGGCTTTGTCCGGCCATTCCACAAGGCACAGGGCCCCTTGGCGGAAATAATCATCCAACCCAGCATCGACAAACTCTTCCGGCGACTCGAAACGATAAAAATCAAAGTGATACAAGTATAAGCTCGAAAGTTTGTAAACTTCAACCAAGGCGTAGGTCGGGCTCTTCACCGGACCGGTGTGGCCCAGGGCCCGCAGCAGGGCCCGCACCAGGGTGGTCTTGCCCGCCCCCAGGTCCCCTTCCAGGTAGATCACCAGGCCCGGCCCGGCGGCCTGGGCCAGGGCGGCCCCCAGAGCCTGGGTCGCCGCTTCGTTCGCCAGCAGCAGACTTTGGCCTGGATTAAGGGATTGGGCAGCAGATTCGCTATGATCGGGCATATGGAACCAACGGAAGAAATGCAGCAAACGGGAGCCGGCACCCCCGCCCGCCCGGCGGCGGCAGGAGAAGCGACCCCGGACTGGCCCGGACTGGCCGCCCGCCTCAAGGCCTGGGGCCGGGAACTGGGCTTTGCCGAAGTGGCCATCGGTCGGGCCGAGATCGGCGAGGCCGGGCAGCGGCTGCTGGCCTGGCTCGAGCAGGGGCGCCACGGGAGCATGGATTATATGGCCAAACACGCCCCCCTGCGGCTCGATCCGGGCCAGCTGGTGCCCGGCGTGCAGACCGTCATTTCGGTGCGCCTGCCCTACCTGCCCCGGGGCGCCGAGCCCGAGCAGGTGCTGGCCGATCCGGCCCTGGGCTATGTGTCCCGCTACGCCCTGGGGCGGGACTACCACAAGGTCATCCGCAACCGCCTGCAGAAGCTGGCGGACCGGCTGCAGGCCGAGATCGGCGACTTCGGCTACCGGGTCTTTTCCGACTCGGCCCCGGTAATGGAGGTGGAATTTGCGCGTAAGTCCGGCCTGGGCTGGCGCGGCAAGCACACCCTGCTGCTGACCCGGGAGGGCTCCTGGCATTTCCTCGGCGAAATCTACACCGACCTGCCCCTGCCGGCGGATGCCGAGGTGAGCGATCACTGCGGCGCCTGTACCCGCTGCATCGACGTCTGCCCGACCCGGGCCATCATCGCTCCGTACCAGGTGGATGCCCGCCGCTGCATCTCCTACCTGACCATCGAGCTGGACGGCGCCATGCCGGAGGAACTGCGGCCCCTGCTGGGCAACCGCATCTACGGTTGCGACGACTGCCAGCTGTTTTGCCCCTGGAACCGCTTCGGCCAGCTGGGCGATGTGGAATTCACCCCCCGCCAGGGCCTCGATTCGGCGCGGCTCTCGGCCCTGATGGCCTGGAGCGAGGCGGATTTCCTCGAACGCATGGCCGGCAGCCCCATCCGCCGCATCGGCATTGAACGCTGGCGGCGCAACATCGCCGTGGCCCTGGGCAACGGCCCGGCGACGGAGGAAGCCAGGACGGCCCTGGCCGCCCGCCGGGAGGACGACTCCGCCGTGGTGCGGGAGCACGTGGCCTGGGCCGAGCGACAGCTGGAAAAGAAAACGCCGCCCACGGGCGGCGTCTGAAGCCTCTTCAGGCGGCGGGCCCGCGGCCTCCGCCGTCCCCTTCGCCCCTCTTCTCCCCATCCCCCACGCTTCCGGCGAAGCGCGCCTTGAGGCGCTCCCAGTAACGGTCTTCCAGGGACAGATTGACGGCGGCGCCACGGGCCAGGCTCAGCTGGCTCATCAGCAGGCAGAGGCGCTGCCAGGCGGGACCGCGCTCCACCTCGTCGAGCAGTTCCAGTTCGGCACGCAGTTGGGCGATCTCCCGCCGCAGCCCCACTTCCGGCGGGGCGTAGCCGGCATTCTTGAGGATGCGCTGGGCCAGGCGCTGGTCTTCCGGCACCAGCAGGTCGTCGCCCAGTTCCAGGGGCTGGCCGCTGCCGGGCAGGTCCGACAGCTCGCCCTTGGCCAGGGCCTCGTTGATGCGCTGTTCCGCCAGCAGTTCGAAGGCCAGCACCGCCCTGCCCTTTCAGCGCTCCACCGGCCGTGCCGGATCGGCGCACCACTCGCTCCAGGAGCCGGCGTAGAGCCGGGCACCGGGCAGGCCGGCGATTTCCATGGCCAGCAGGTTGTGGCAGGCGGAAACGCCGGAGCCGCACTGGTGCACCACCTGTTCAGGAGCGAAGGCGGCCAGGGCCTCTGTCCACTCCTGGCGCAGCTGGTCGGCCGGCTTGAAGCGGCCGTCGGGCCCCAGGTTGTCGCGGAAGAAGCGGTTGCGGGCGCCGGGGATATGGCCGCCCACCGGGTCGATGCTTTCGTTTTCGCCGCGGAAACGGTCCGGCGCCCGGGCATCGACGATGACCCGGTCCGGCCGGCCCAGGCCGGCCAGCACCTGGTCGGCGTCCAGCACCCAGTCCCGGGGCGCGGGCGTGAAGGTGCGGGCGGCAGGCTCGGGCATCTCGGCGCTCAGGGCGCCGCCGGCGGCAGTCCACGCGGACAGGCCGCCGTCCAGCAGGGCCACGGCCTCGTGGCCGAGCCAGCGCAGCAGCCACCACAGGCGCCCGGCCATCATGCCGCCGCAGTCGTCGTAGGCCACCACCTGGACCCCGGGGCCGATGCCGGCCCGGCCCAGGGCGGCGGCCAGGGTGGCGATATCAGGCAGGGGATGGCGGCCGTTGCGGCCGTTTTTCGCAGAGGAAAGGTCCCGGTCCAGATGCAGGAAGACGGCTCCGGGAATGTGCCCCCGGGCGTAGGCAGCCTCCCCGGCGGCCGGGTCGGCCAGATCATGGCGGCAATCCACCACCACCCAGGCCGGATCGCCCAGGCGGGCGGCCAGGGTGGCCCCATCCACCAGGGTGGTGTGGACGGCCGCAGGCATCAGATGACGTCCTGTTCGGCCAGCCAGGCCTTGGCTTCGGCTTCGTCAGAGAAGACGCGGATGCTGGCATCGACGAAGGCGCGGGAGAGCCAGGCGCTCCAGGTCACCCACTGGCTCTCGGTGATGACGGCGATGCGCTCGAAATCGTTGGCGTGGGCCTTGGAGAAGCGGATTTCCTCCAGGGCCGTGTCCAGGGTCACGTCGGCCATCTGGCGCAGATCGAAAAAGAGATTCACCGGGCCCTCGAACTTCACCTTGAAATTCACCAGTTCCTCGAACTCCTTGTAATCGGCCAGGGTGAATTCACCGAAAACGGCGACGGAAACCAGGTTGTCCTGGTGGTCGGTAACGATCATGGCTTGCTCCGTGTTGTTATGTGGATATGAGTTTAACTTGGAATGGGGCGGCCGGCGCAGCCATGGGCGGGCCCGGCGGCGCCGGGTGCCGGCCTAGTCCTGCTCCGCCGGATTGGCCCGGGAGAAGCGGGTGGCGGCCATGCCGGAGAGGACGATGATGGCGATGGCCAGCCAGGCGGCGAGGGAAAGCACCTCGCCCCAGAAGAGCATGCCGAACAGGCTGGCGAAGACCACCGCCGTGTAGGCCAGGCTGGCCGCCACCAGGGTGCGGCCCCGGCTGTAGGCCCGGGTCATGGCCAGCTGGGCCAGGGTGGCGAAGATGCCTACCCCCAGCAGCAGGCCGGCGCCGCGCAGGGTCAGGGGATGAAAGCGGAAGAAGAGCATCCACAAGCCGGCGCCGAGGGTGGACAGCAGGGAGAAGTAGAACACCGTGCGCCACTCCGGCTCCCCCTTCTGCCCCAGTTCGCGCACGTTGTAATAGGCCAGACCGGCGAGGACGCCGGAAGCCAGGCCCATCAGGCCGCCGGCCAGCTGGTCCGCATGGAAGGTGGGCTGCAGCAGCAACACCACCCCGGCAAAGCCGGCCACCAGGGCACCCACCAGGCTGGCTGGCAGGCGGGCACCGGAGAGGCCGGCGAGGAACAGGGCCAGGAACAGGGGCGAGGTGTAGTTGAGGGTCACCGCCGTCGCCAGGGGCAGCCAGGCGATGGCGTAGAAGTACAGCATGAGGGAGATGAAGCCGGAGACGCCCCGGTAGATCTGGAATTTCCAGTGGGGAGTGCGCGGATCGAGGCGTCCCCAGAGCATGGAGGCGCTCATCAGGGCCAGGGCGATGGCGTTGCGGTAGAAGACGATTTCCGCCGGGGAATAGCCCGCCTCGGCCGCCAGCTTGACGCACACGCCCATGCAGGCGAACAGGAATGCGGCGGCGACCATCCACAGGGATTGCATGGGCAGGAGATCCTTCGGCGATGAAGCCGGAAAAACAACGCCGCAGAAAACGGCGCGGGGGAAACAAAAGGGGCGCCCGCAGGCGCCCCGATGCTTGGGCTGGGAGAATTCTACTTCAGGTGGGGCTCGACGATGCGGCGGTAGAACTCATGGAAGTGCTGCATGCCGTCCTCGGTGGGAGACTGGTAGGGACCCACTTCGTTACGACCTTCCTTGAGCAGCTGCCAGCGGCCCCGGTCCATGCGCTCGCCGATGTCGTCGTCCTCGATGGCGGTTTCCATGTAGGCAGCCTGCTCGGCCTCGATGAATTCCCGCTCGAACTCGACGATTTCCTCGGGGTAGTAGAACTCCACCACGTTCATGGTCTTGTTCACCGACTGGGGGATGAGGGTGGACACCACCAGCACGTGGGGATACCACTCCACCATCACATTCGGGTAGTAGGTCAGCCACACGGCGCCCTGCTTGGGCTGCTCGCCCCGGGCGCCATAGAAGTCCTTGACCGCCTTCTGCCAGCGGCCATAGGGGGCGGAGCCGACCTTGTCCAGGTTGGTGATGCCCACCTTCTGCACGGAATACCACTCGCCGAACTGCCAGGTCAGGTCGTCACAAGTGACGAAGTTGCCCAGACCGGGGTGGAAGGGCACCACGTGGTAGTCCTCCAGGTACACCTCGATGAAGGTCTTCCAGTTGTAGTTGCACTCGTGCATCTCGACCCGGTCCAGCTTGTAGCCGGTGAAGTCGAATTCGCCCGCCACGTTCATGCCAGCCAGGTCGGCCTGGGCGTTGCGCGGCCCCTTGAAGAGCAGGCCGTTCCAGGAATCCAGCTTGCGCTTGTTGAGGTTGAGGCAGGGATTGGCAGGGAAGTGGGGCGCGCCCTTGAGGCTGCCTTCGCTGTCGTAGGTCCAGCGGTGGATCGGGCAGACGATGTGCTCCGCATTGCCGCTGCCCTGCAGCATGATGGCCTGGCGGTGGCGGCAGATGTTGGACATGTCATAAACCCCGTCCGGCTGGCGCACCAGCATGCGGCCGTGGTCGCGCCACTCCATGGTGCGGTAGTCGTGCACATTGGGCACCATCAGCTCGTGGCCGACGTACCCCGGGCCCTGCTCGAAGAAGAGTTTCATCTCCAATTCGAACATTTTTTCGTCGAAATACCATTCGACGGGGAATTGGCTAACGGCAGGAGCCAGTTTGGTGCTGGATGCGATGTCGGACATGTCCACACCTCCGGAAAAAGGCAATGGGTGAAAAATGAAGCAAAATCAACGAAGGCGGGATTCTACCCCGGCGCAAATTTGACCAAAAGCCCCGTGATACGGTATTTTTTGCATTTCCACCGGTTATTGATATGGATCAATCGCCCATGCCCGCTTCCACCAGCGCCGGCGGCCAGACCGGAACCCCTCCCGGCTCTCCCTCCTCCCCCTCCTTCGAAGAAGCCCTCGCCGACCTGGAGCGCATCGCCCAGGCCATGGAAAGCGGCAACCTGTCCCTGGAAGAATCCCTGTCCGCCTACAAGCGCGGCGTCGAACTGCTGAAACTGTGCCAGGGCCAGCTGGCCGATGCGGAACAGCGGGTGCAGGTCCTGGAAAGCGGTACACTGAAGGACTTGAACAGCCCCGAGGCCTGAAGGCACGGCCCCACCTGCGCCTTCGCACCTCTTCTCCAGGTTTTCCCATGGCATCTTCCGACGCTTCCGCCCTGCCCTTCCCTGACTGGATGGCCCAGACCCAGGCCCGCACCG
The DNA here is from genome assembly GCF_009177135.1 of Azospira sp. I09. Taxonomy (NCBI): domain Bacteria; kingdom Pseudomonadati; phylum Pseudomonadota; class Betaproteobacteria; order Rhodocyclales; family Rhodocyclaceae; genus Azospira; species Azospira sp. I09. Next base: position 1,738,310 of record NZ_AP021844.1, read on the forward strand.
AGGCCGCCCTGGGCCGCTTCCTGCCCGCCGCCGAGACCATCCCCCAAGGCCTGCACGACGCCATGCGCTACAGCGCCCTGGGTGGCGGCAAGCGGGTCCGCCCCCTGCTGGCCTTCGCCGCCGGCGAACTGTGCGGTGCCACGGCGGAAGCCCTGGACTGCGTCGCCTGTGCGGTGGAGATGATCCACGTCTACTCCCTGGTGCACGATGACCTGCCCTGCATGGACGACGACGTGCTGCGCCGGGGCCGCCCCACCTGCCACGTGCAGTACGACGAGCCCACCGCCCTGCTGGTGGGGGACGCGCTGCAGTCCCGGGCCTTCGAGATCCTGGCCACCCAGCCCTGGCCGAGCCCGGCCCAGGGCCTGGAACTGGTGCGCCTGCTGGCCCACGGCAGCGGCTCCTGCGGCATGGCCGGGGGCCAGGCCATCGACCTGGCCTCCGTCGGCAAGAGCCTCGACCAGCCCCAGCTGGAACTGATGCACGCCCTGAAGACCGGGGCCCTGATCCGGGCCGCCGTGCTCATGGGCGCCCACTGCGGCACGCCCCTGGCCGCTGCCGAACTGGAGCGCCTGGACGCCTTCGCCAAGCGCGCCGGCCTGCTCTTCCAGGTGGTGGACGACATTCTGGACTGCACCGCCAGCACCGCCACCCTGGGCAAGACCGCCGGCAAGGACGAGGCCGCCGACAAGCCCACCTACGTCCGCCTGCTGGGCCTGGAAACGGCCCGCCAGCTGGCCGACGACCTGCGCCGCGACGCCCTCGGCGCCCTGGAGGGCTTCGGCCCCCGGGCCCGGCGCCTGATCGAACTGGCCCACTACATCACGACCCGCAAGTTCTAGAGCGGGCCTTCGCGCATCCACCGAATTCGAGCGCCGCACCATGATGACCGCCACACCCCTGCTAGACACCATCGACAGCCCGGCCCAGTTGCGCCGCCTGGACAAGCGCCAGCTGCCCCAGCTGGCAGAAGAACTGCGCACCTTCATCGTCGAGTCGGTGTCCCGCACCGGCGGCCATCTCTCCTCCAACCTGGGCACGGTGGAACTGACCATCGCCCTGCACTACGTCTTCGACACCCCGGAAGACCGGCTGGTGTGGGACGTGGGCCATCAGACCTACCCCCACAAGATCCTCACCGGCCGCCGCGCCGGCATGGCCAAGCTGCGCATGCACGGCGGCCTCTCCGGCTTTCCCAAGCGCTGCGAATCGGCCTACGACACCTTCGGCGTCGGCCACTCCTCCACCTCCATCTCCGCCGCACTGGGCATGGCCCTGGCGGCCAAGCAGAAGGGGGAAAACCGCAAGGCGGTGGCCATCATCGGCGACGGCGCCATGTCCGCCGGCATGGCCTTCGAGGCCCTCAACAACGCCGGTGTCGCCGACGCCAACATGCTCGTCATCCTCAACGACAACGACATGTCCATCTCGCCCCCGGTGGGAGCGCTGAACAAGTACCTGGCCCGGCTGCTCTCCGGCGGCCTCTACTCCGCCGCCCGCCGCGCCGGCGAAAAGGTGCTGGGCGTGGCCCCGCCCCTGCTGGAACTGGCGAAACGGGCCGAGGAGCACGTCAAGGGCATGCTCACCCCGGGCACCCTGTTCGAGGAGCTGGGCTTCAACTACATCGGCCCCATCGACGGCCACGACCTGGATGCACTGGTGCCCACCCTGCAGAATCTGAAGGGTCTCAAGGGACCCCAGTTCCTCCACGTCATCACCAAGAAAGGCCAGGGCTACAAGCTGGCCGAGGCCAACCCGGTGCTCTACCACGGGGTTTCCAAGTTCCAGCCGGAAGTGGGCATCCAGAGCGGCAAGGGCGGCGGCAAGCTGACCTACACCCAGGTCTTCTCCGACTGGCTGTGCGACATGGCGGCGGCCGAGCCGCGCCTGGTGGGCATCACCCCGGCCATGGGCGAAGGCTCCGGTCTGGTGCGCTTTGCCGAGCTGTACCCGGAACGCTATTTCGACGTCGGCATCGCCGAACAGCATGCCGTCACCTTCGCCGCCGGCCTGGCCTGCGAGGGCCTGAAGCCGGTGGTGGCGATCTACTCCACCTTCCTGCAGCGGGGCTACGACCAGCTGGTGCACGACGTGGCCCTGCAGAATCTGCCGGTGGTCTTCGCCATCGACCGGGGCGGCCTGGTGGGCGCCGACGGTGCCACCCACCACGGCGCCTTCGACCTTTCCTTCATGACCTGTATCCCCAACCTGGTGATCATGGCCCCGGCGGACGAGGACGAATGCCGCAAGATGCTGACCACCGCCATGGGCATCGACGGCCCCAGCGCCGTGCGCTATCCCCGCGGCGGCGGCAGCGGCGTGACGCCGGAAACGGCCCTCACCGCCCTGCCCGTGGGCAAGGGCGAGATCCGGCGCCAGGGCAAGGGCGTGGCCCTGCTGGCCTTCGGCAGCATGGTGCAGGCGGCCCTGGGGGCCGGCGACGTCCTGGATGCCAGCGTCGCCAACATGCGCTTCGTCAAACCCCTGGACCGGGAGCTGCTGGCCGAGCTGGCGCGGAACCACGAGCTGCTGGTCAGCGTCGAAGAGAATGCCCTGATCGGCGGCGCCGGCAGCGAAGTGGCCCGGGCCCTGGAAGAGATGGGCCTGACCGTGCCCCTGCTGCGCCTGGGCCTGCCCGACCATTTCATCGACCACGGCGACCAGAACCTGCTGCTGGCCGAGCTAGGCCTGGACGTGGACGGCATCGTCCGCCAGGTACGGCAACGGCTCGCCGCCTGAAGGCCGGGAACGCGCGCCCCCATTGGCTCACCGCCCGGCTGGAAGGCGCATCCCGATTGCCTCTCCGCCCGGCCCACTGCAGATAAGCCCGCCATGACTACTTCCCAGACTCCCATTCCCGACGTCCAGAACAGCGAAGACACCCGCCGCATCGCCATCAACAAGGTGGGCATCCGGGCCATCCGCCATCCGGTGAAAATCCGCGACAAGGGCGGCGACGTGCGCCACACGGTGGCCAGCTTCAACATGTACGTGGGCCTGCCGCACAACTTCAAGGGCACCCACATGTCCCGCTTCGTGGAGATTCTCAACAGCCACGAACGGGAAATCTCGGTGGAATCCTTCCCCACCATGCTGCAGGCCATGGCCGCCCGCCTGGAGGCCCGCAGCGGCCACATCGAGATGAGCTTCCCCTACTTCATCGCCAAGACCGCCCCGGTCTCCGGCGTGCCGAGCCTGCTCGACTACGACGTCACCCTGATCGGCGAAATCGCCGACGGTCGCATCACCTCCACGGTGCGGGTGGTGGTGCCGGTGACCAGCCTGTGCCCCTGCTCCAAGGAAATCTCCAACTACGGCGCCCACAACCAGCGCTCCCACGTCACCGTCACCGCCCGCCTCAACACCTTCCTCTGGATCGAGGACCTGGTGCAGATGGTGGAAGCCCAGGCCTCCTGCGAACTGTTCGGCCTGCTCAAGCGGCCGGACGAGAAGTGGGTCACCGAGCGGGCCTACGACAATCCCAAGTTCGTCGAGGACATGGTGCGGGACGTGGCCGCCCGCCTCAACGAAGATCCCCGCATCGACCACTACGTGGTGGAATCGGAAAACTTCGAGTCCATCCACAACCACTCCGCCTACGCCCTGATCGAGAAGGACAAGCGCGCCTGATAGCGCAAAACATTGCGAACCATTCTTGATAACACCTAACTAACCCGGCGAGTCCCCGGGGCGGGACACCAAGCCGAGGAGCCGCAATGTCAGGCAAGTGCTGCAAGAAGGGTTGCAAGAAATGTCCCTGGCGCAAGAAGAAGTAGCGCCGGAGGAATTCAGGCATAAAAAAAGGGCGCCTTGCGGCGCCCTTTTCATAGCAACGGCCAAACAGCTTAGCCGCGCTTGAGGACCAGCTTTTCCTTGATGCGGGCGGACTTGCCGGAACGGTCGCGCAGGTAGTACAGCTTGGCACGACGCACGTCGCCGCGACGCTTCACTTCGATGGAAGCGATCAGGGGGGAGTAGGTCTGGAAAGTCCGTTCCACGCCTTCGCCGGAGGAAATCTTGCGCACGGTGAAAGCGGAGTTGAGGCCGCGGTTGCGCTTGGCGATGACCACGCCTTCGTAGGCCTGGACCCGCTTGCGGGTACCTTCCACCACGTTCACGCCAACCACCACGGTGTCGCCGGGGGCGAATTCGGGGATGGTCTTGCCGGCGGTCAGGCGGGCGATTTCTTCTTGTTCCAGTTGTGCAATCAGGTTCATGTGAGTACTTCCTAAGTTAAGAACTGCTTTTCATCTCACCGCATTGCTCCGCTTGCGCTTCTCTTTCGAGTTTGCCGAGGAGTTGCGTAATTTCCTTGGAAAGCTTTTTGCCTCCCTCGGTCTGTTGCGTCAGCCATTTGGCGTACAGCTCCGGGCGACGCTCCCGGGTCCGCGCCAGCGACTGTTTCAGTCGCCAGCGGCGAATGTCCTTGTGGTGGCCGGACAACAGCACCGGCGGCACCGGCATTTCTGCATACACCTCGGGGCGGGTGTAATGGGGGCAATCCAGCAGTCCGTCCACGAAGGAGTCCTGCTCGGCCGAGGTGGCATCATTGAGCACCCCCGGCAATTGCCGCACCACGGCATCCATCAGGGCCATGGCCGGAATCTCGCCGCCCGAGAGGACGAAATCCCCGATCGACACTTCCTCGTCAACGCAGCGTTCGATCAGACGCTCGTCCACTCCCTCGTAGCGGCCGCAAAGCAGGATCAGACCCGCTTCTTCCTTCAGCCGCATGACGCTGGCGTGAGTCAGGGGGCGCCCCTGGGGTGACAGATAGATCACCCGGGGCTGGGCCACCCCATTCTGCCGCTGGGACTCCTTGGCCGCCGCAATGGCTTTTTCCAGAGGCTCAGGCAGCATCACCATGCCCGGGCCGCCGCCATAGGGGCGATCGTCCACGGTCCGGTAATTGTTGTCGGTGAAATCCCGCGGGTTCCAGGTGTTCAACACCCAGCGCCCGTCCTCCAGGGCCCGACGGCTGATGCCGAAGTTGGCCAGGGCGGCGAACATCTCCGGAAAGAGGGTAACGACGTCGAAACGCACGCTCAACCGATCCTCGGAGGCGAAGCCGGGCGGACTTTCACCAATCCTTTTCCCACTCGACGCGAATGCGGTGGTCAGACTGCTCCACCGCCAGCACCACCGCGGCAACGAAGGGCAGCAGACGCTCCTCCCCGTCTTCGGCGGCGACGCGCAACACGTCGTTGGCCCCGGTTTCGATCAGCCCGACCACCTGGCCCAGCTTCTCGTCGCGGGTATTGACCACGTCCAGACCGATCAGATCGGTCCAGTAAAACTCGTTTTCCGACGTAGCCGGCATCGCTTCCCGGGGAGCGCCCACCAGAAACCCTTGCAGGGCCTCGGCGGCATTCCGGTCGTCAACGCCTTCAAGCCTTGCAACCAGCCCGTCTCCGTGCCAGCGGCATTGCTTCAACTTGCAGGAGCGCCATTGTGCCAAAGGCACTTCGGCCGCCCCGTCCCCCTTCTCCGTTGCCACCCACCACTCGGGCATTTTGGCCCAGGCGAGGGGATCGTCGGCGAAGGGGTGGATTCTGACCCAGCCCTGGATACCGTAGGGGACGGTGATCTTCCCCAGGACGATGACCGGGTTGGTATCAGTTGCCGTCACGCTTTATCAGGCAGCCTTGGCAGCGAACTGCTTGACCAGGCGGGCCACGGTCGGGGACAGCTGGGCGCCGTTGTCGGTCCAGTAGGTCAGGCGATCCATCTTGATCACCAGGCCTTCGGCATTACCGGAGGCCACGGGGTTGTAGAAACCCACACGCTCGACGAAACGGCCGTCGCGACGGTTACGGGAATCGGTAACCACCATGTTGTAGAAGGGGCGCTTCTTGGCGCCGCCACGGGCAAGGCGAATGACAACCATCGTTGTTCTCTTCCGAAATCAGAAAAAGGGCAAGATTATAACAATAAATCTTTTGTTTGTGAAACAAGGCTTTGCCAGTAGGTTTTTTGCGCTTCCGTCCTGGCTCGTTCGGCTTCAATTTGGGCGATTGCAGCGTCCCTGTCTATTTTGGCCAGTTCCGCTAATCGGTAGATTGCGTATGTGTCGGGCTTGCTTCGTCCGTGCCGATAACCGCTGATTGTGGCGCGTTCTACTTCAATGGTTTTCGCAAGGGCGTAGTCGCTAGGAATACGTGCAACTTCTCTAGCGCGGTCTAGCAGTCGGTCTACTGCGCTCATGGTTTTTCCCCAGTTGTTTGTGACCTGTTGAATGCTACATACGTATATTTGTCTTGACAACGTATAGAGCTTCATACACCATTCGCCTATGACGTATGAAGCCATAGACGTACATGGCAATTACCATGCGATTTTTGGTTTGCCGCTTATCCACATAGGACCAGAAGTGCGGCAGCCAGGACAAATAGGGAGCGAAAAAAAATGATCCTCGCCGCCGTACCCGTTTGTAGCCTCCGTCATGCCGCCCACAAAGGCTCCGGCAAATCCCGTGTCCGTCGCATCAATTTTGGGTACTTCTCCGATGGCCGGGGCCGTCTCTGGGTCGGTCTCATTGAGCTGGTCCGCGTCGAAGTCCTGGATACCGTGCGGATCAACTAATGACCCCCGTCGTCCATCAACTCCCCGCCGTGCCCCTCATGCACTGGCAAGCCTTCGCCCGCTCCGTGGGCCTGGATGAAGACGTAGTGCGCGGCCTCTGCGACAAGGGCCACCTTCCCGTCCTCAAGATAGGCAAGCACCGTTTTGTAAATCTCGCGGTGCTGACCCGCACTTGCCTGGAGGCCAAAGACAACTAACACGAGCTGGTGTTTAGGCAGGTGTGCCGGGGTCGCCCAAAAGTCCCGCCTTACCGCCCTTAGGCGTTGCCAAAGGTCCGGCACACCTCCCTAAACGCCAGCTCAGATTAAACCGCTCCCGGGCCAACACCCCACCCGGATAGGCGGACTTTAGCGGGGTGCTTTTGAAAGGATTCACCATGGAAATGCGCGCAACTGCCAAGCTCAACATCCTGGGCGCCTCCCGCTTTGACTTTGACGGTATCCAGGGCGTCAAAGTGTTTGCCCAGAAGGATTCCGACCCTACCAACTTGAACGTCATCGGTATTGAGGTCGTCGAGTTCTCCGCTGACTTCGGCCTGTTCGAGTCCCTGCGCGGCTATGGCTTCCCCATGGAGTTCAATTGTGACCTCCAGTTTGGCCGTGCTTCCAAAGGCAAGGCCGGCGCCAAGATCGTCGCTCTCCAGCCCGTCAAGGGCGCTGCTCCCTCCACCCCGGCCAAGGCCGCCGCCTAAGTCCTTTCCAATGCGCCCCACTGTCGCCCTGGTGAATTCGGCCGGTGGCGATGGTGGCGGACCTTGACCCGGGATTCCCCATGACTACCCCCGACACCTGCGTCACTGCGGCTCAGATCGCCACCGATACGGCGGCCGCCTTCGGTCCCGTAATTGAGCAATTGATTCTGTTGTCCTGGATGTGGGCCGCCGTCTTCTTTTTCCTCGGCGGGGTGTTCGGTCCTGCCGTCGCTCATGCGGTCCTGGTTGTTGCCCGCGTCGTATGCCGTCGCATTCGCCGTATGAGGGCTGCGTAATGCTCCGCTCGTTCGCCCTGGCGCTATTTCTGGCCTTCCTGCTGTATTGGGTGGTAGTCAGGCCAGTGGCGAACGCCGGCAGGGCAGTCGGGTATAACCCCGCCGCCCAACTACTCGAGGCTCGTCAATGAGCCGTCGAGCTTCCCTCTTAGATCAGATTCAGACGGCGCTGGCCCTTTGCGGCCAAAGCCTCAATTTCCAGCCGGAAAGCCTGGGCCATAGCCCGGCCTTCGGAATATCCGAAGAAGCCAAACAGCGCCTGGGCGGCCTGCCGCGCCGCGTACTGGGCAGGCCGCCCCTTCCGCTTCCGGTTGTGGCTGCGGTCAATGAGCTGCGCGGCTGCCCGCATCATGTGCCGGGCCAGGACCGCCGGAGCGGCCTTAGCCTTAGAAAAGTCCAGTTTCAACTGACGGGCCAGGAATTCGGCCGTCTTTTGGTAGGCGCGGTTGAGCATGGCAAATCCCCCTCAGATATGCAGACCCAGGGCGCGGTAGATGCGCTGGGCGACGTTCACCGGAACGGCGGCAGCCTTGGCGGCCCGCTTGGCGTCCTCGGCCCGCTCGGCCTGGATGATGACGGCCTCCCACTGGGCCATCGTCATGCGCTTGCCGCAAGCGAGGCAACGGACGCGGCCATTGCGATAGGAACGGGCGGTTTCGTGTCCGCAGGTGTTGTGCTTGGTCATGGTCAGGGCTCCCAGGTCAAAGATTCGGAAAGTGCGGTGCGCTTCCTTTCCAAAGACAGCCCGAAGGGCGATGCCGCCTGCTGGGTAGGGGACCCGTCAAGGGGAACGTGGAATAAATGGGGGGGCCCAACGGCTTCATCGTTGGGGGCAAACGTTTATGCCGCGAAAGCCCCTTTACGGGGATGCCCAGTAGGCGAACCCAGGACGAACGCAACGCGCCCAGTTGAGCCAGCTAGAACGGGGTTTGTTCTAGCTGGTGATTTACTGGGGCCTGGAAGTCGTTTTTTGACTTCCAGGATTCGGCCCGTTGCGCACAGTCGGGGCTTGCCCCGCGCATGCGTGGCGACGGTTGATAACCGCAAAGGCGCACCGCGCCCCGCCCAGTCGTATCAAAGCGGCCGCGGGGCCGCGCTCCACCCTGGGAGCGCCTAACCATGCCCCTCTGCCTCCAGCAAAACCCCGACAACACCCTGTCCGTTGTCCTCCCCCAGCCCGTAGAGCCCTCCACTTGTTCTGTGGTGGCCCTCTCCGGCGCGGAATTCGTCAGTGTCCAGGAAAGCCCCTGGAACCTGACAGTAGAGCAAGCCGGCCAGATCGGCGGTGCCATCACCCTGGTCTGGGCGATTGCATGGGCTTGGCGGTTATTCGCCGCCATGGTCCATCCATCATCTCAACCTCAAGAAAAGGAAATGTCATGAAGCGCAAATTCAATGCTGTTGCCGAAGCCACCCGCCGTAACGCCCAACGCCTGGGCGTCGTCGCCTCCGGTGTCGCCCTGGCGGCTCTCCCGGGTCTGTCCCAGGCCGCTATCGATGTGACCGATGTGGTCACGGAAATTAAGGCCACCGTGACCCCCATCAACCTGCTCGGCGCCGCCGTGCTGATCGTTCTGGTGACTGCCGCCGCCTACAAGTGGGTCCGGCGCGGTCTGTAAGCCACCAGTGAGGGGCGGGAATTTCCGGATGCGTCACGCAAGCGGAAATTCCCGCCCCTCCTCTTTTTGGGGAGTGCGTTGTGGGACTCTGGTTATTGATTGCAATCCTGGGGGCGGCATGGATCATCTTCGCGCCCTAGTCGTTTTCCTCCTAGCCATGGCCGCCAGTCTGCCGGCCTTCGCTGCCACCAAGAATTACAACAGTAGAGAAAATGCCGAAAAGGCGTGTGAAGCCCAACGCGCCGGGGATAGCGGTTGGCGTTGTCCTGGTAGCGGATCGTCTATCCTTCTCCAGCGATATGAGGGGGTCTATGGTTGGACCACTATTAAGGCCACCTTCACCTATGAGGCCGACGGTGATTGCTCTCCCCAGGACACCGCCCCCGATGGGCAATGTATTCCACGATGCAAGTCGGCCTCCCACCTTAACGCCGACAAAACCGCCTGCGTCCCTGATTGCCCCCTTCGTCAGTCCAAAGATTCCTCGGGCGCCTGTGTTGCAGATACCCCGCCCACTGCCGGTTCCGCCGTTCCCAGCAATGCCGATAACGGTCGCCCTGGTGAGTTGGGCAGCGACAACAGCGGCGTAACGTCTAATCAGAATTTGCCCGGCGGCACCGGTTGCGTGGGCGGGTGGGAATTCACCTATGACGGCGCCGTTTGCACTCCGCCCGATGGCTCTGGGAATTACAACTGCATCAATTACGGCTCCCGCTATACGGGCAATACCTGTGAGTCCGAAGAAATAACCCCGCCCGCTGGTTCTGCCACTCAATGCCTTTCCCCTGCGGTTCCCAATGGCTCTAGCTGCTCTTGCCCGGCTGGTTACACTGCCGGCACCATTACGGTGGGGGCCTCAACACAAGTTACTTGCGCCCCTTCTACCGGCACAGGTACCGGCACTGGCGGCACAGGTACGGGCACTGGAGGTACTGGCACTGGTACAGGTGGTACGGGTACTGGTGGCACTGGAACCGGAACGGACAATGGCGGGGGCGGCACTGATCCGGGCACCGGCGGTACCGGCACCGGCGGCACTGGTACTGGCACTGGTACGGACCCCGGCACTGGCAGTTACAACTCCGTCGATTGTGGCGTACCTCCCATCTGTAGCGGCGACGCCGTGCAATGCGGCATTTCCCTTGAAGCGTGGCGCACCCATTGCAAGCTCGGTGAAATTCACCAGAAGGGAGCGTATGACGCCCTAATGGATGGCGTCACGCCCGGCGGTTCGGCTGCGGATATTGCCGATGGCAAGAAAGCCAAAGATGGCATTTCGTGGGATGTAGTCGAAGAGTTCGAAAAGAACCGCAAAACCTATCTTCAGTTTTCCTCCTATTGCCCCGGTCCCATGATGGTTGAGTTGATGGGTGGTCAGAGCGTAACCATTGACCCAAGCGTCCTCTGCTCCTTCGGCAAGTTCATCAAGCTGATCATGCACATCATGGCTTACATGTTTGTTGCCCGGATCATCCACAAGACGATGGTGTAAAGATGGCAATCTTCCTTGCTCCCATTGGCGCGTCCGTTGCTGGCGGCCTGATCGCCGGGCTTGTCCAGTTCTTCGCCTCCCGCGCTGGCACCATGCTTGCCGGCCTCGGGCTTACCTATATCGGTGTCCGTTCGTGGCAGGCATTCCTGGGCTATGTCATTTCCGATATCCAGCTCGTCGTAAATTCCCTGCCTTCTGGTGGCGGTGGTAGCGGTGGCGGTTATGACTATGCCGCCTTGGCAATTCAGGTTGCCTCGTACGCCGGCCTATTCGATGCCCTCAACATCATCATCAGCGGTTACATGGCTGCCGGCTCGTTGGTGGGTATGAAAGTCATAATGGGGCGCCTCAAGTGATTACGCTCCTTACTGGCCTGCCAGGTAACGGTAAGACTCTCCGGGCGTTGCAGATGGTCGAAGAGTTGTGCCGCAAGGACAATAGGCCGCTCTTTGTTATGGGGATCGAGCTAACTGACGAATTCCCCATTCCGTGGGAAGTGGTTCCTCCCGTCAAAGAATGGACCGAAGTCCGTCCTCTCAAAGAGGACCCGTCCCTCTCGGCACCCCATTTCACCTTCCCTGAGAATGCCGTCATTCTCATTGATGAATGCCAGAAGGTTTGGCGGCCTCGGTCCTCGTCGTCCGTCCCGCCGCCAACGGTGCAAGCTTTTGAGACGCACCGCCATGAAGGCATTGATTTTGTGTTGATGACGCAACACCCCTCTTTCATTGATGTGGCAATCCGTCGCCTGACGAATCGCCATATTCATATGGTCCGCGTGTGGGGCGCCCAGGCAGCCAACATTCACGAATGGCAGCAGGTCAAAAACAACCCCGAGGACGTTCGGACCAATAGCCAGGAAAAGCCGTGGATTTTTCCGAAGCATATTTACAAGTGGTACCGCTCCGCCAAGGCGCATACCTATAAATTCCGCCCCCCGCTTCGGGCCTTGTTGCTGATCGTTGGTCCCGTCGCCCTGGTCTATCTGTGCTGGGCCATCTATAGCTGGTTCGCCCATCGCAACGATAAGCCGGCTGCTGATCCGGCCACATCCAGCGCCAGTAGTTCACCTGCTTCGTCTAATCCGCCCAATTCGCCCGCTAGTGCGCTGTCTGCATACCTGCCTCGCGTTCCTGGCCTCCCCCATACCGCACCTCGTTATGACCAGATCACCCAGCCGGTAGATGCCCCAGCGCCTGCCGGCTGCGTCTCTGTGGGTAGCAAGTGCAGTTGCTTTAGTTCTCAGGGCACGGTCTTGGATATCAGCCCGGATATGTGCAATGCCTTGGTCCGTACTGGCTATTTCAAGGATTGGAATAACGAAGTTCGAAAGGATTTCAAATGATCCGCATGGTGTTACTCCCCCTCTTCCTGGGCATGTGGCTTCCGGCCCAGGCCGATATATCGCTCCGGTTCGATTCCGTTCCGGTGTCCCAGTTGGCTAAAGCGGTGTTCGGCGAAGTCCTGCAAAAGCCCTATGTCATTGAAGATGATGTCAGTAAGCGCACGGTGTCCATGCAACTACAAAACGTGCCTCTCGGCGTTGTGGCAATGACCGTAGCCCGGGTGCTGGAGGGCTCCCATATTGAAGTGAAGGAAGAAGCCGGCGTGTTCTTCATCGGGCAGCGCAAAGAGGATGAATTGGTGATTTACCAGCCTCGGCACCGTAGCGCTGCCGCACTTCGTTCTTTGATCGCCCAAGCCTTTTCCCAGGCAGATATTAGTCAGGCAAAGACTGTTCGCCCTGCATCTGCCAAAGCTGAAGCCACCACAACGCAATCCTCTACCTCCAATGGCGCCAGCTTCCAGACTGCGCCAACTGTTCAATCGGGATCTGTGAGTGCTGAGGATCTGCAATATGTCGTTCTGCGTCTGCCACCAGCTCATGCCCGGGCAGTCCGTGATTTGCTGTCGCTTATCGATACTCCAGCTGATCAGCTCTATGTCCGGGCCGTTGCCTATGACGTAACAACCGATAGCGCATCGGGTACTTCCGTTGATCTGGCGCTATCCCTACTTGGCAGCAAGTTCGGCCTTTCCCTCTCCGGTGGTTCTCTCAACAACGCCCAGGCCGTGACCTTCAAATCGGCCACCGTCGAAGCCGTGGCTAGGGTGCTGGATTCGGATAACCGCTTTAAGGCAGTTTCCCGGCCTGCCTTGCGTGTTCGCTCCGGGGGCCATGCGCGGTTCTCTGTTGGGCAGGAAGTGCCGACCCTAGGCGGTGTGACAACGAACGTCGGCGGCGCTACCCAGGCCATTGTCTATCGGTCTGCCGGGGTGATTTTCGATGTAGAGCCCGTTGTGAGGGATGGCGGCGTTGATCTGACGGTCAAGCAAACCATTAGCGATTTCCGCACAACTCAAACTAGCCAGATCAATAGCCCGACTCTCAACAAGCGGGAGCTATCTACGGACCTCAATGTAAAACCCGGTGAGGTGATTGTGTTGGCCGGGCTGGATAGCGAAGAGGACAACCAAGGTGGGCGCTCCTTCTTCGGTATTCCGTTGGGCAATACGAAAACCAACACTCAGCGCCAAACCCTACTGCTGCTGGAGGTGCAGGCTTTGTAGGCCAGGGCGGGGGGTGCCCCAGGGGCCAGCGGCCCCCAGGGCACCCCCGCCCGGGAGACGGGCCTGTAGCACGTCTCACAGAAAGGTAGAAAAACACTCGTTACACCACATTGCACCACTATGTAACACAAAGGGCGGATATGAATAAGAAGCTGAAAGCGTGGGAGCGCTACTCCCTGGAAAGCCTCGCGGATAACACTACGGATTCCCGGGGCCGTCTGTTTCTCTCTGAGCTGGGCCAAGTTAATCTGGAAGGCGTCCAGGTGCTGCACAGCGGCCTGGATACCATCAAGCAACTGTATTCCGGGGAACTGCGCCTCGAGCTGCTGCAAGAGGTCGAGCGCCTATACGGCGAAGGCTTCGGGGAATGCCTGGAAGTGGGCGGGCATGTCTGGATGCTCGGCTCTGGTGGGGCCTCCGGTTACCAGTTTCGGCTGCAAAATTCCGACCTGGGCCTAATCGTGTTCCTCAAGTCCCGCTACGCCGAAAACGATAAGGCGTTTTCCCACCTCAAAATCGAGTGCTCCCCCCACTGGCTCCATGCTCGGTCTGTCGAGACGATGAAGCGGGAGCTAGACTCCCTTGCCGATTGCTTCCTGTGCGGTCAGCAAGGCTCCGGGGTCGCCGTTCATATGTGCGTCGATGTGCAGGGCTGGGCGCCGCCTGCAAACCTCTCAGATCGCCTTGTGACCCGTGCCCGCCGTGTCCTCTCCCATGACTCCTGCAAAGTGCTGTACTGGGACATGGGCGAAGTAGCCCTACGCTACAACCAAGGCCAGTCCTATCTGTTCGGCTCGGCCTCGAGCGTCCAGATGGCCGTCTATCGCAAAGACGTCCAGGCCAAGGCCATAGACAAGCTGGATTTCTGGCAAAGCGTCTGGAACAAGGCAGCAGGCAACGAGCTGGAACAAAGCGCCTATGACCCCAGCGCCCCTGTGTGGCGCATCGAGGTCCGCTTTCATCATTCTGTCCTGGCCGACTTTGGCCGGGGTGCAGCGGCCCAGCTCGAATACGGCGCAAGCCTTCAGCAAGGCATTTGGAGCCACATTCAGGGGGTGTCCGGCCACCTGACCGGCCTCTGGCAATACGGCCTCAACAGCTTCCGCCTGGAAGCCCAGGGCGAGAAAGCTAGCCAACGTTACCTAGACCCCTTCTGGCAATTGCTCCTAGACGACGTGCTGTTCTTGAAGCCTGTCGGTGAGCTGCTCTACAAGCGAGTGAAGAAGACGCCCGGCCTGGGCAATGAAAAGAATCTCATGCTCGCCGTGGGCAACCTGTTGAGCGTGTATGCCCGCAACCGCTTCACGCCAAAGCAGGCTTTTAACTGCCTCAAGTCATCCGGCATCTATGACGATTTGTGCGCCTACATGGAGCGCAGGGCCAATGCCGACTATCGCAATTTCCGGGAGTCGGACCTATTCGAGTTCGTGGCGAAGGCCCTACAGTTGCGGACCCTCTTGGGTAAGGCTGCCTGATAGCGGTTAGAATTCCCGCCGTCATGCAATCGGATATCCCGCTTTCTCTCTTTGTCTCGAAGTATCTAAGCGCAATTCAAAGCCGTCTGCGCTCTCATGGTCAGATCGCTAGGCGACTGAATCGGTTCGTTGTGTACTTTGGGCCGTCTCGTGCCCTGGATAGCATCAGGCGTACGCATCTTGCCGATTATGTGGAGTGTCGGCAGTCCTCCGGTGTATCTCCGGCCTCTATCAATGTGGAAATTGCGTCGTTTTCGGCTGCCTGGAATTACTGCGTCAAGCGTTGGGAATTGACGTTACCTAATCCGGTTGTTGGTCTTTACTTCCGTTCCTCTCCTGGCCGGCTTCGTTACCTTGAGCATGAAGAAGCTGCAAGGCTTGTCCAGTGCGCGGCTCTTACTCGTTCTCGCGTTCTTCCGTTCTTCATTTCCCTGGCACTACATACGGGATGCCGGAAAAATGAGTTGCTTCAGCTCAAATGGAAAAGCGTTGATTTCCATCGTTCCATCATCACGATAGAGGCGGAAACCACGAAAACGGGCAAGCGTCGTTACCTTCCAATGAACAGATCGGCGCGGGATGCTCTCTTGAGCTTGTCTCGTCGATGTGAAGAGGTCGGCTCGTCGTCTGCGTTCGTGTTTGTGAAAAGTGATGGGCAGCCGTGGCGTTACCCTGATAGGGCATTTCGCAAGGCGCTTGAGCTGGCGGGCATAAAGGACTTTACCGTGCATGACCTACGTCATACGTTCGCGTCCTGGCTAGTATCTGAGGGGGTGGAACTGATAAAGGTCAGGGACCTTTTGGGGCACTCGTCAATTCGTATGACTGAGCGTTATGCACATCTCGCGCCGTTTCGGCTGCATGATGCTGTTGCGGTGTTAGATGGCCTGCAAGGCAATAGGGGCGCGGTGGTTAAGCAAATGTCGATGTTTTAACAATAAACCGCGGCAAAACAAGCAATAAAACAAGCCCCTACTTTGCCCCGGCGGAAACGGGAAACAAATCCGCCCCGCCCCCGCCGCCTGGCGGCCGGGAACTCCCCGGAAACGCCCGCCTGTCGGGCAAATCCCTGGAGATGGCGACACGGCACGCTATAATCCACGCACCTTTACACTCCCGCGGGCGCCCTTGAGCCGGCGCCGCCGCCCCTGACCGACCACGCCATGAGCGAACCGTCCTCCGTTCCCCCGGAAACCGCGCCGCCCCCCCTGGGCATCACCGCCATCATCGAATGGCTGGGACTGCCGCCGTCCGGCGACCTGGGGCAGGAGCTGACGACCCTCAAGGGCCACCTGCTGGCCATGGAGGACACGGCGGCCAGCGCCCAGCAGCGCCACCGGGTCCTGGACCTGATCCACGCCCGCAGCGTTACCGCGGTGGCCCGGCTGACCCCCAGCCTGGACGAGGCCGGCCTGCCCCTGCCGCGCAAGCTGCGTGCCCTGGTCAAGTCCGCCCAGGAACTGCTGGAACTGCTGGCCCGCAACTTCCTTGCCATCCTGCAAGACCAGGTGGACGAACACCTGGTGAAGGGCCTGCGCCAGCCCCAGGACGTGATTCTCTGGCGCGCCCAGCACCTGCTCAAGCAGCACCTGCTGATCAGCGCCCTAGTAGCCTCCCCCGCCGCCGTCGGCATCTGGGAAGCCGCCCACCGCACCTACGCCCTGGCCCGGGAACGGGGCCTGCAGGGGCAACCGCCCGAAGGCACCGCCTCCAGCATCGAGAACGAATACGCCAGCACCCTGCTCCTGGCCTGCGCCCAGCCGGCCTCCTTCAGCGCCCGGGAACTGGAATTCATTGCCGACATCGCCCAACGGCACGGACACCGGCTGGAATTCCTCAGCATCACCGACGAGCGCCACCGGGGCCTGTTCTGGATCGACCCCAACCGGGACAGCCCGGCCGTAGCCCTGGCCCGCCGCCTGCCACCGCCGGAAACGCCGGTGCTGTGGTTCTCCTGCGACCAGCTGGCCCATTTCCTCGAGCGGCAGCTGCACACCCTGGAATCCGGCAGCCAGCGGACAGGCGCCAGCGAACTGCCCGAATTCGCCGCCACCTTGAGCGGGCGCAGCGTCCTGCGCCGCCTCATCCGCTTCTGGGGCAACCCGGCCCGGCGGCGCTTCCCGCGCCGGCGCCAAAGCTACCGGGTGACCCTGCACGCCGGCCTGGAACCCCTGGCCGGCCTGCTGCGCGGCCCTTCCCTGGAAGAAGGCGAAGGCTCCTCCTGGATGATCACCAACGAAAGCCCGGACGGCTACGCCCTGATGCACCTTGCCGGCACCTCGGAAAAGCTGGAAGTGGGCGACGTGGTGGCCCTCAAGCCGGAAAACCATCCGCCGGGCCGCGGCGGCTGGCAGGCCTGCATCGTACGCTGGGCCCTCTCGGAAAATCCGGAGCACCTGGAGATCGGCCTGCAGATCCTGGCCCCCAAGGCCCTGCCCGCCACCATCGCCCTGCCCGGCGAGAATGCCAGCGCCCACCCCCATGTCCTGGTCCTGCCCGCCGTTCCGGGCCTGCGGCCCAACGACTCCCTGGTGACGCCGGCCGGGCTGCTGCCGGCGGACCAGGGTCGCTTCGTGCTGCTGGTGGAACGGGACAATCTGGAAATCAAGGAAGTGCGCACCACCAGCCTGGACGAACAGACGGCCCGGGTGGAGATTTTCTCCATCGCCGTCGAGGAACAGCCGGACTAGCCTCCCGGCGGATTGCGGCGGTGCAGGGTGGCGGCCAGCAGGGCGCCCAGCAGCACCACCAGCCAGGACAGGTACAGCCACACCAGGAAGATGGGTACGGCGGCGAAGGCGCCGTAGATCAGGGTATAGGACGGCACCTTGGCCAGGTAGAACTCGAAGCCGCGCTGCATCAGGGTGATGGCCAGGGAGGCGAAGGCCCCGCCCCAGATGGCATGGCGCAGGCGCACCGGCACATTGGGTACGGCGAAATAGAGGAAGGCGAAGAACCCCCCCAGCAGTACCGCCGAAAGGGCCTTGAGCAGGGCGTTGCGCACCCAGAGCGCCTCGTTGAAGAAGCCCAGGGAGGCCGTCACCACGTAGGAGGTGACGCCGAAGACGGCGCCGAGCACCAGGGGCCCGAGCAGGGCGATCACCAGATAAAGTTTCAGCCGCCGCCCCGGGGAACGGGAGACGCCGACCTGCCAGACGTGGTTGAGGGCCCGCTCGATGGTCAGCATCAGCACCAGGGCCGTGCCGGCCAGCACCATGACGCCGAGCCAGGTCAGGCGATTGACCTTCTGGGAAAAGATCAGGGTGTACTTGGCGATCACCACGCCGGCCTTGTCCGGCAGCAGGTTGGCCACCAGGAAGGTGTTCACCTGATCCAGGATCACCGGGAAGAAGGGCAGGTCCGAGAGCACGGCCACCACCAGGCCCACCAGGGGCACCAGGGACAGCAGGGTGGTGTACGCCAGGCTGGCGGCGGTCTGGGTGAAGCGCTCCTCCCGGAAACGTCTGAACATTTCCGGCAGCATGCCTTCCCGCTGGGAGTAACGTCGTCTGGCCATCGCCACCATCAAATAGGAAAAAACCCGGGACAGGCCGCCCCGACACCGCCGCTATAATAGCCGACCCCGCCTGGAAGCCCCGTCATGGAAAAACGCCTCGTCCTCATCGCCAGCACC
Organism: Azospira sp. I09; assembly: GCF_009177135.1. Classification (NCBI taxonomy): domain Bacteria; kingdom Pseudomonadati; phylum Pseudomonadota; class Betaproteobacteria; order Rhodocyclales; family Rhodocyclaceae; genus Azospira; species Azospira sp. I09. Next base: position 1,756,670 of record NZ_AP021844.1, read on the forward strand.
CTGCTGATCGCCCTGATCTTTCTCTGCCTGGCCTGGGAGCTATGGCTGGCGCCGCTCAAGCCGGGTGGCTCCTGGCTGGCGCTGAAGGCGGTGTTCCTGCTGCCGCCCCTGTTCGGCATCCTCAAGGGGCGCCGCTACACCTACCAGTGGAGCTCCCTCTTCATTCTCTTCTATCTGGCCGAAGGGTCCGTGCGGGTCACCTCCGACCAGGGCCTGACCCAGTGGCTGGCGGGCATCGAAACCCTGCTCAGCCTGGCCTTCTTCGCCTGCGTCGTGGCCTACGCCCGCCTCACCCGCCCATCCAAGCAAAAGGCCCCCACCGCAGGGTGAGGGCCCGGGCCGGGCGCTGCCCGGCCGCTGCTGCGCTTGGCCGACGCGGCCAGTTCAGCCCATTCAGATGTCGCCCTGGGGATTGAGCTTTTCCAGGGAGGAGTGGAGCTTGTTGAGGGCGTTGAGATAGGCCTTGGCCGAGGCGATGACGATATCCGTATCGGCCCCCTGGCCGTTCACGATGCGCCCGCCCTTGGCCAGGCGCACGGTCACTTCGCCCTGGGCATCGGTGCCGGTGGTGATGGCATTGACCGAATAGAGCAGCTGCTCGGCGCCGCTGGCAGCAATTTTCTCGATGGCCTTGAAGGTGGCATCCACCGGACCGCTGCCCGTGGAAGCCGCCTTGTGCTCGGCGCCGCCGACGGCAAGGGTGACGGCGGATTCGGGAATCTCGCCGGTCTCGGAGCAGACCTGGGAATAGACCAGCTTGTAGTGCTCCTGCTCCGGGGTCACGGTCTCGTCGGAAACCAGGGCCTGCAGATCCTCGTCGAAAATCTCGTGCTTCTTGTCGGCCAGTTCCTTGAAGCGGGCGAAGGCGGCGTTGAGGGCCTCTTCGCTGGGCAGGTCGATGCCCAGTTCGGCCAGGCGGGTCTTGAAGGCGTTGCGGCCGGAGTGCTTGCCCAGCACCAGCTTGTTCTGGGACCAGCCCACGTCTTCGGCCCGCATGATCTCGTAGGTTTCCCGGTGCTTGAGCACACCGTCCTGGTGGATGCCGGATTCGTGGGCGAAGGCATTGGCGCCGACGATGGCCTTGTTCGGCTGCACCGGGTAGCCGGTAATCTGGGACACCAGCTTGGAGGCGGGCACGATCTGGGTGGTATCGACCCGGGTTTCCACCGGGAAGATGTCGGCCCGGGTGCGGGTCGCCATCACCACCTCTTCCAGGGAGGCATTGCCGGCCCGTTCGCCCAGGCCGTTGATGGTGCATTCCACCTGGCGGGCGCCGGCCAGCACGGCGGCCAGGGAATTGGCCACGGCCAGGCCCAGGTCGTTGTGGCAGTGCACGGACCACACCACCTTGTCGGCACCGGGCACCCGCTCGATCAGCTGGTGGATGGTCTCGGCGAACTGGCTGGGCAGGTTGTAGCCCACGGTGTCGGGCACGTTGATGGTGGTGGCGCCGGCCTTGATCACGGCCTCGAAAATGCGGCAGAGGAAATCGATCTCGGAGCGGCCCGCATCCTCGGCGGAGAATTCCACGTCGTTGGTGTATTCCCGGGCCCAGCCGATGGCCTTGACCGCCTGCTCCACCACCTGGTCCGGACTCATGCGCAGCTTCTTCTCCATGTGGATCGGGCTGGTGGCGATGAAGGTGTGGATGCGGCCCCGGGCGGCGGGCTTGATGGCCTCGCCGGCGCGGCGGATGTCGTTCTCGTTGGCCCGGGCCAGGGAACAGACGGTGGAATCCTTGATCGCCTCGGCGATGGCGTGGATGGCGTCGAAGTCGCCGGGAGAGGCGGCGGCGAAGCCGGCCTCGATCACGTCCACCCGCATCCGCTCGAGCTGGCGGGCCACCCGCAGCTTCTCTTCCTTGGTCATGGAAGCGCCGGGGCTCTGTTCGCCGTCGCGCAGGGTGGTGTCGAAAATGATCAGCTGCTGTTTCATGGTCTCTCTCCGGAATCTGCCGCCGCTGGAATTATTTGCGCAGGGGAAAGGATTCTAGCGCACCGCGCCGCCAAAGCGGGATGCCCTGCAAGGCAGAAGGGACGCCACTGTCGGGCATGGATGCCCGGAGAGGGCCGTCCCTCCTGCCTCCCCGGGGAGTGCCACCTCAGTTTTCCTCGGTCCGGCACAGGGCCGGGAACAGCAGCGGCAGCAGGATCAGGGTGAAGATGGTGGCGGAGACGATGCCGCCGACGATGACCACGGCGAAGGGCCGCTGGGTCTCGGAGCCGATGCCGTGGGAGAGGGCCGCCGGCAGCAGGCCCAGGCCGGCCATCAGGGCCGTCATGAGGATCGGGCGCAGGCGGCCGACGGCGCCTTCCCGCACCGAAACGGCGACGCTCTGGCCGTTGCGCACGCCTTCGAGGAACTGCTCCACCATGATCACCCCGTTCTGCACCGAGATGCCGGCCACGGCGATGAAGCCGACGGCGGCGGAGACGGACATGTGCAGGCCGGCAGCGGCCAGGCCGAGAATGCCGCCGACCCAGGTGAAGGGCACCATGCCCAGCACCAGCAGGGCGAAGGGCATGGAGCGGAAGGCCCAGAACAGCAGCACGAAAATGCCCAGCACCGAGAGGGGCACGATCACCGCCAGGCGCTTGGTGGCCCGCTGCTGGTTCTCGAACTGGCCGCCCCAGGTCATGCTGTAGCCGCTGGGCAGATGCACCCGCTCCTTGACCTTGGCCATGGCCTCGGCGACGAAGCTGCCCTGGTCCCGCCCCAGCAGGTTGGCCTTCACCGCCACATAGCGGCCGCCGGCCTCCCGGGCGATGCGGGCCGGGCCCTGGCGCACTTCCACATTGGCGATGGCGGCCAGGGGTATGGTGCCGGGGTCGGCCAGGGAGGGATGGTCGCTATGGGGCAGGGCAATGGGTAGGTCCGCCACGTCGTCCACCGCGTCCCGGTATTCCTTCTCCAGGCGCACCACGATGTCGAAGCGGCGGTCGCCGTCGTAGAAGACCGCCACGGCGCTGCCGGCCAGGGCCGTCTGCACCGTGGCATTGACGTCCTGGGCGCTGATGCCGTAGCGGGCCATACGCTCCCGGTCCAGGGTGATGTCCAGTTCGGTCTGGCCGCTGACCTTGATGGCGGCCACGTCGGCGGCGCCGTGGATGGCACCGAGCACGCCCACCACCTGCTCCGCCTTGTCCTCCAGGATGTCCAGGTCGGGGCCGAAGATCTTCACTGCGATCTCCCCCTTCACCCCGGAAATGGATTCCTGCACGTTGTCCTCGATGACCTGGGAGAAGTTGGTGGGCACCCCGGGAATGGCCCGGATCTTCCCGCTCATGTCGGCGATGAGGGCCTCCTTGCTGGGGAAGCGCCACTCGTTGTGGGGCTTCAAGTCCGCCAGGATTTCCATGTTGTTGGGGCCCTTGGGGTCGGTGCCGTCGTCGGGACGGCCGACGTGGGCGATGACCTTGCTCACCTCCGGATAGGAAAGCAGGATGCGCCGCACCTCCTGCTCCACCTCCTTGGTCTTGGCCAGGTTGGTGGCCGGCGGCAGGGTCACGGTGAGCCAGATATTGCCCTCGTCCAGCTTGGGCAGGAACTCGCTGCCCAGGTGGGGCACCAGGGCCAGGGAGAGGGCCAGGATGAGGCCGGAGCCGACCACGATCTGCCGCCGCCGGCCGTCGGCCCACTGCATCAGGTCCCGGTAGCGCCCCTGCAGGCGGTGCATCCAGTCCAGGTGCTTTTCCGCCAGGTTGTGCTGCTTCAGGTAGAAGGAGGTCAGGGCCGGGGTCAGGGTCAGGGTCAGCAGGATGGCGCCGATGATGGCGAAGGAGAGGGTGTAGGCCATGGGGGCGAAAATCTTCCCCTCCACCCGCTCGAAGGTGAAGATGGGCAGGAAGGCCAGGATGATGATGGCCTTGGAGAAGATGATCGGGTGCCCCATCTCGATGGCGGTGTGCTTCAGGGTCAGCATGCGCCACTGCAGGGTGCCGTGCAGGGGGTTCTTCTCCGGCTCGCCCATGGCCAGGCGCACCATGAGGGCCTCCACCAGCACCACGGCGCCGTCGATGATGATGCCGAAGTCCACCGCCCCCAGGGAGATGAGATTGGCCGCCACGCCCTTGGTATGCATCATGACGAAGGCGGTGAGCAGGGACAGGGGAATCACCACCGCCACTACGGCGGCGGCGAACCAGGAGCGCAGGAACAGGATCAGGATGCCCACCACCAGCACCGCCCCCACCAGCAGGTTTTCACTGACGGTGTGCACGGTGTGCTTGACCAGTTCGATACGGTCGTAGATGGGCACCAGGCGCACGCCCGCGGGCAGGCGCTCGCCGACCCGGGCCATTTCCTCCTTGAGGGCGGCGGAGACCTTGATGGCGTTCTGGCCCTTGCTCATCTGCACGATGCCCTGCACCACGTCGTCCCGCTCGTTGAAGGAGACGATGCCGGAGCGGGTGCGGGGGCCGATCTCCACCCGGGCCACGTCGCCCACCAGGATGGGCTTGCCGTCCCGCACCGCCACGGTGACCCGGGCGATGTCGTCCACCTTGGACAGCAGGCCGATGGAACGCACCACCAGGGCCTCGTCGCCGCGGCGCATGATGCCGCCGCCGGCGTTGGCGTTGTTGCTGGCCAGGGCCTGGGAGACCTGGTCGATGCTGACCGCGAACTTGCGCAGGCGGGCCGGGTCGATGCGCACCTGGTATTCCTTCACCGCGCCGCCGAAGCTGACCACGTCGGCCACCCCGGTGACCCGGCGCAGGGCCGGCCGCACCACCCAGTCCTGCAGGGCCCGCACCTCGTGCAGGGGCATGTCGGCCGGGGCCTCGAAGACATAGCGGTAGATTTCCCCCACCGCCGTGGTCAGGGGCGCCAGCCCGGGCTGGGCACCGGGCGGCAACAGCACGTTCTGCAGCTTTTCCGTCACCTGCTGGCGGGCGAAATAGTCGTCCGTGTTGTCGGCGAAGGTCAGGGTGACGATGGACAGGCCGGTAATGGAAACGGAGCGCAGCTGGGTCATGCGCGGCACCCCGTTCATCTCCCGCTCGATGGGCAGGGAAATGCTCCGTTCCACTTCCTCCGGCGCCAGGCCCGGGGCCTGGGTGACGATGTTGACCTGCACGTCCTGCACGTCGGGGAAGGCCTCGATGGGCAGATTGACCACGGCGTAGCCGCCCACGGCGATCAGCACCAGGACGCCGACGATGACGAACAGGCGCTGGGCCAGGGCGAAGGTAACCAGGCGTTCCAGCATGGCCTCAGTTCCCGGCCAGTTCGGCGTTGAGCAGCAGGGCGCCGGCGGTGACCACCCGCTCCCCGGCCTTCAAGCCGCTTTCGACGAAGCTGCTGTCGTGGCCGCGGAAGGCCAGCACCACTTCGCGCCGGGCCACCACCCCCGGCTCGGATTCGACGAAGAGATAGGTGTGCAGGCCTTCGGTCACCAGGGCGGTGTTGGGCACCTTAGGCAGGCGCCGGTCCGGATTCTCCGGCACGATGCGGGCGAACATCTCCGGCTTCAGGCGGCGTTCCGGATTGGCCACGGCGCAGCGCACCGGCACCCGGCGGGACTGGGGATCGAGCACGTCGCCGATGGCCTCCACCGTGCCGGGAAAGCGCTGTTCCGGATAGGCGTCCACGGCGATGGAAACGGCCTGGCCCACCTTCAGCTTGCCCAGGTCCTTTTCCGTCAGTTCGGCCATGACCCACAGGGAGCGGGGATCGCTGACCACGAACAGGGGCGCAGCGCCGTCGGGGCGGACCTCGACGCCGGGGCTGGCCTGGCGCTCGGTGACGATGCCGGCCAGGGGCGTGCGCAGGGCGAAACCGCTCTCCCCGGCCAGGGGCGAGAGATTGCGCAGGCGGGCGCGGCTGCGCTCCACTTCGGCTTCGGCCGCCCGGTAATCGTTCTGGCTCGCCTCCAGGTCCTTGCGCGCCACCACTTCCAGTTCGTACAAGGCCTTGCTCCGCTCCAGGGCGGAGCGCTTGGTCTCCCGGTCCGACTCGGCCTTGCGCAGGTCGGCGTAGTCCGGCACGTCCAGGGTCAGCAGGGGGGCGCCGGCCTTGACCGTGTCGCCGGCCTGGGCCAGCACCTTCAGCACCCGGCCGCTGGTGGGGGCGAAAATGCGGGCGGTACGGTTCTCGTCGTAACTGACCCGTCCGGCCAGGGGTTCCAGCAGGGGCACCGGCAGCTCGGGCGCGGCTTCGATGCGCAGGTAGGCCAGCTGGGGCGCCCCCGGCGGGAAGCTGATGCTGTGGTTGGTATTGAGGGCCGGCTTGGCCAGGGGCGCCGGTCCGGCCGGCGGCGCGGCCGGACGCAGGACCAGCACGGCCGCCACGGCCAGGGCCCCGGCGATGCCCAGGGGGAGCAGGACTTTTTTCTGCAGCAGGGGGGAGTGCTTCAGGGGCTTCATGGGCGTTCCTTTTGTTCTATTGGCCCAGGACCGCCTGCCAGGCGGCCAGGGCTTTGGCGTATTCGGCCCGGAGAATGGCGGCATCGAGGCGCACGGCGCGCAGGGTGCGGCGGGCGTCGAGCAGGTCGAGCAGGCCCAGGGCGCCGCGGCCGTAGGCATATTCACTGGCGCTGGCGACCCGCTCGGCCTCGGCCAGCAGGCCGTCCTCGAGCCGCTGGCGGCGCTCCCGGGCGGCGCCCAGCAGGGATTCGGCCTGGGCCACCTCGCCCAGGGCCAGAGCCCGCACCTGTTCCTCCTGGGTGCGGGCGGCCAGCAGTTCGGCCTCGGCCCGGGCGATCTCGCCCTCGTAGGCATGGCGCAGAAACAGGGGCACGCTCAGGCTGACCCCGTAGGTGTTGTTGGGCGATGCGTCGCCCGGGGGAAAGTGTTCGAACTGCACGCCCACCGTCACATCCCGGCTGCGGGCGGCCCGCGCCAGTTCCCGGGCGGCTTCGGCAGCCTTGACCCGGGCCCGGGCGGCGAGAACGTCAGCCCGGTTCTCCAGCTCGGGACGGCGGGCGGTGACCACCTCGCCTTCGCTGCGGGGCCAGGGCTCCGCCGCCCGCAGGCTGGCGGCCTCGGATTCCTTGCCGATCAGGTAAGCCAGGCTCTGGCGGGCCCGCTCCAGGTCGGCCTGGGCCGCCCGGGCCTCGTTCTCGGCGCGGCCGGCCTCGATGCGCAGGCGGGAAACGTCGGCGCCGGCCACATCGCCGACCTTGAGGCGCATCTCCGCCGCCTTGACGCTGCGCCGGTAGAGTTCGCCGCTTTCTTCGGCCACCTGGCGGCGCTCCTGGGCCAGACGCAGGTCCCAGTAGGTGACCCGCAGCTGGAAGCGGCTCTGCCGCTGCACCTCCGCCAGGCCCTGGCCGGCGGCTTCGAGGGCGGCGCCGGCCACCTGCTGGCGCAGCTCCCGCTTGTCGCCCCGCTCGATCACCTGATCCAGTCGCAGCACCGAATCCACCCGCTTCTGCCCCAGGCTGCCGGCACCGATGCCGCTGCGGGGGTTGATGGAGGAGGTGGACAGGCTGAACTGGGGATTCGGCACCTGGGCCGCGGTGAGGCTATCCGCCTGGGCCGCCTGCACGCCCTCCCGGGCCAGCCGTACTTCCCGGTTGTGGGCCAGCCACAGGGCCTCGGCCTGGGCCAGGCCCAGCTCCTGCAGGGGCTCGGCAGCACGCAGTGAGGCGGGACCGGTCGCCAGCAGGGCCAGACAGATGAGGAGGGAACGTGACATCGAAGCGGCCTGCAGTTTCTCGATACCTAGGAGGCTGGTATCGTATTGCCCCTTACTGACCAACTACTGACGCCCCATGCGCATTCTCCTGGTGGAAGACGACGAGTTGCTGGCCGACGGGCTGGTGAAGGCTTTGCGGCAATCGGGCTACGTCACCGACTGGACCCGGGACGGCAAGCAGGCCGACAGCTGGCTGACGGACCAGAACTATGACCTGGCCATCCTGGACCTGGGCCTGCCGGGAATGGAAGGCAGCGAGGTACTGCAACGGCTGCGCGGACGCAAGCTGGCGACGCCGGTGCTGATCCTCTCGGCCCGGGAGGCCCTGGAGGAACGGGTGCGCCTGCTGGACCTGGGAGCCGACGACTACCTGGTCAAGCCGGTCGCCCTGTCCGAACTGGAAGCCAGGGCCCGGGCCCTGATCCGCCGCGGCCGCACCCAGCCGGACCCGGAGCTGCGCCTGGGCAAGCTGCGCCTGGACACGGTGGGCAAGCGGGCCTGGCTGGGGGAGGAGCCCCTGGACCTGACCGCCCGGGAGTGGGCGGCCCTGGAGTTCCTAGTCAGCCGGGCCAACCGCATCGTCAGCAAGGAACAGATCATGCAGTCCCTCTACAGCTGGGACGAGGACATCACCCCCAACGCCATCGAGAAATTCATCTCCCGCCTGCGGGTCAAGCTGGAGACCGGGGGCATTTCCATCCGCACCGTGCGCGGCCTGGGCTACTACCTGGAAAAGCCGAAGGACGAGGAAGGCGCGGACGCGGCCAGCGATGATCCGCCAGCCTAGCCTGCGGCGCCTGCTGCTGATCTGGCTGCTGCCGGCCATGCTGGCCCTGGTGGCGGCCGGCGGCCTGATGGCCTACGGCATCGCCCTGCGTTCCGCCACCTGGGCCTACGACCGGGCCCTGCTCGACACCTCCCTGGCCCTCTCCGGCCAGATCCACATCGTCAGCGGCCACCCGGTGCTCAACCTGCCGTCCCAGGCCCAGGAAATCCTCCTCACCGACCGCTACGACAACGTCTTCTACGAGGTCATCGGCCCCCAGGGCGAATCCGTCGCCGGCCACCGGGGCATTCCGCGCCCGCCCCAGCAGCTGCCCGAGGACGGCCGCATCTACTACGACGGCTGGTTCCACGACCGGGAAGTGCGGGTCGCCGCTCTCTTCGTCCTGCGCGAAGGCATTCCCCTGCTGATCCTGGCGGCCGAGACCCAGACCAAGCGGGACAACCTGGTACGGGAAATCCTCACCTCCATGCTGCTGCCGGAACTACTGCTGGTGGCGGCCACCCTGGGCCTGGGCTGGCTCGGCATCCGCCACGGCCTGAAGCCGGTGGAGGACCTGCGGGAGCAGCTCTCCCAGCGCTCCCACCACGATCTCAGCGCCGTCTCCTCGGACCGGGTGCCCCGGGAAATCGGCCCCCTGGTGGAAGAACTGAATCATCTGCTGTCCCGCCTCGACGGCTCCCTCTCGGCCCAGCGCAATTTCGTCTCCGACGCCGCCCACCAGCTGCGCACGCCCCTGGCCGCCCTGCAGGCCCAGGCGGAACTGGCCCTGCGCCGCCTCAACGGCCCGGCCCCGGCCCAGACCGGGGAACTGCGGGCCGAGCTGGAACGCATCCTGGCCGCCACCCGGCGCCTCACCCACCTGGCCCACCAGCTGCTGGCCCTGGCCCGGGCCGAACCGGGCGGCGAGCAGGCGATGAAGCCCCTGGATCTGGTGGAAGTGGTGCACCAGTGCGCCGAGACCTGGCACCCCCGGGCCCTGGAACGCAACATCGACCTGGGTTTCGACCTGGCGCCGGCTCCCCTCCTCGGCCACCCGCGGCTACTGGAGGAGCTGCTGAGCAACCTCATCGACAACGCCATCCATTACACGCCCGCCGGCGGCAGCGTCACGGTGCGCACCTTCGCCCGGGACGGGGCAGCCGTGCTGCAGGTGGACGACACCGGCCCGGGCATTGCGCCGGAGCAGCGGGAAAAGGTGTTCGAGCGCTTCCACCGCATCAACGGGGAACAGAATCCGGAAGGCTGCGGCCTGGGCCTGGCCATCGTCAGGGAGATCGCCAAACAGCACGGGGCCGACGTCTGGCTGGACGAGGCCCCGGTGCTGGGAGGTGCGCGGCTGGAAGTGAGCTTCCCGCCGCCACCCGGAAGGTGAATCAGAGGGGAGTGGAGGCGGGCTTGCGCCGCAGCAGGCGCAGGCCGGAGAGGGCGTAGCCGGAGAGGGCATAGACCACGAACAGGCCGAACAGCACGCCCGGGGGATACATGAAGACCAGGGCGAAGGCGAGGACGATGGCACCGACGAAGATGAAGGGCACGCTCTTGCGCAGGTTGATGTCCTTGAAGCTGTAGAAGCGGCAGTTGGTGACCATGGAGACGCCGGCGAAGATGGTCAGGATGCAGGCGATGACCCGCACGTCGCTGCCGACGATGTCGTTGTCCAGCATCAGCCAGACAAAGCCCGCCACCAGGGCGGCCGCAGCCGGGCTGGGCAGGCCCTGGAAGAAGCGCTTGTCGATCACTTCCAGGGTGGTGTTGAAGCGGGCCAGGCGCAGGGCGGCGCCGGCGCAGTAGATGAAGGCGGCGATCCAGCCCAGCTTGCCCATGCCGCGCAGGGCCCACTCGTAGATCACCAGGGAGGGCGCGGCGCCGAAGGAAACCATGTCGGACAGGGAATCGTATTCGGCACCGAAGGCGCTCTGGGTATGGGTCAGGCGCGCCACCCGGCCGTCCAGCCCGTCCAGCACCATGGCCACGAAAATAGCCACGGCGGACTGTTCATAGAACCCGTTCATGGCCTGGACGATGGCGAAGAAGCCAGCGAACAGGGCGGCGGTGGTGAACAGGTTGGGGAGGACGTAGATGCCCCGGCGTTTCAATTCCGGGTTGAAGAGGACCTTGCGGGGTTTCAGTTCGGACATTTTTTCTGTGAATTACGCCAACTCGGCAAGAACGGTGGAGGAAGCATACACCTTCTCCCCGATGCTGGCCTTGATGCGGGCATCCAGGGGCAGGTACACGTCCACGCGGGAACCGAAGCGGATAAAGCCGTAGCGCTGGCCCCGGGCCAGCTGCACGCCGCCATCCACGTAGTTGAGGATGCGCCGGGCCACCAGGCCGGCCACCTGCACGGAGGTCACGTCCTGGCCGTCGGCGGTCTTGATCCACAGGGCGCAGCGCTCGTTCTCGACGGAGGCCTTGTCCAGGGCGGCATTGACGAAGGCGCCCGGGTTGTACCACTTCTGTTGCACGGTGCCGTCCACCGGGCTGCGGTTGGAGTGCACGTTGAAGACGTTCATGAAGACGCTGACCTTCACTGCCTCACGGTTGAGGTAGGGGTCCAGGGCCTTTTCCACGGCGACGATGCGGCCGTCGGCAGGGGCCACGATGGTCTTGGCGCCGCCGGCGATCTTGCGCGCCGGGTCGCGGAAAAACTGCAGCACGAAGAGGGCGATGATCCACAGGGGCACGGCCACGTAAACCGGGGCAAAGGCGCTGCCGGCAAGGGCCGCCACCACGGCGATGGTCAGGAAGGGCCAGCCTTCGCGGGCGATGATGGGATGGGGATAGTTGTTCAAGGACGCGCTCTCAGGGCTGTTTTGCGGACGCTCCGGCCGGGGCCGCAGCGTGAAGACGGGAGTTGCAACGAAACCGGGGCGGAGCCCCGGAAAGCGCGTGCAGCCTGCGCCTCCGGTTAGCTCCGCCCCGCGCCAGTCTTAGTTCTTGGACTGGTCCACCAGCTTGTTCTTCTTGATCCAGGGCATCATGTCGCGCAGCTTGGAACCGACCTGCTCGATGGGATGATCGGCGGTCAGGCGGCGGCGGGCGGTCATGCTGGGGTAGCCGGTCTTGCCTTCCAGGATGAACATCTTGGCGTATTCGCCGGTCTGGATGCGCTTCAGGGCGTTGCGCATGGCGTAGCGGGACTCTTCGTTGATGACTTCGGGGCCGGTCACGTACTCGCCATACTCCGCGTTGTTGGAGATGGAGTAGTTCATGTTGGCGATGCCGCCTTCGTACATCAGGTCCACGATCAGCTTCAGCTCGTGCAGGCACTCGAAGTAGGCCATTTCGGGAGCGTAGCCGGCTTCCACCAGGGTCTCGAAGCCCATCTTCACCAGTTCCACGGCGCCGCCACAGAGCACGGCCTGTTCGCCGAAGAGGTCGGTTTCGGTCTCTTCACGGAAGTTGGTTTCGATGACGCCCCCCTTGGTGCCGCCGTTGGCAGCGGCGTAGGACAGGGCGATGTCCTTGGCCTTGCCGGTCTTGTCCTGGTACACGGCGATCAGGGAAGGCACGCCGCCGCCCTTCAGGTACTCGGAGCGCACGGTGTGGCCAGGGCCCTTGGGGGCGACCATGATGACGTCCACGTCTTCGCGGGGCACCACCTGGTTGTAATGCACGTTGAAACCGTGGGCGAAGGCCAGGGCGGCGCCCTTCTTCAGGTTGGGTTCCACGTCGGCGTAGTACACGGCGGGGATGTTCTCGTCGGGCAGCAGGATCATGACCACGTCGGCGCCCTTGACGGCCTTGGCGATCTCTTCCACCTTCAGACCGGCCTTTTCGGCCTTGGCCCAGGAGGCACCGCCCTTGCGCAGGCCGACGGTGACCTTGCAGCCGGAATCCTTCAGGTTCTGGGCGTGGGCGTGGCCCTGGGAGCCGTAGCCGACGATGGTGACTTTCTTGCCCTTGATGAGGGAGAGGTCGGCGTCCTTGTCGTAATAAACTTTCATTTTTTTCCTTTCGGGTTCAAGGGCTTGCTTCAAACTTTGAGAATGCGGTCGCCGCGGCCGATGCCGCAGACGCCGGTACGCACGGTTTCGAGGATCAGACCGGCATCGAGGGCGGCAATGAAGGAGTCCAGCTTGGCGCCGGTGCCGGTCAGCTCGATGACGTAGGTCGAATCGGTGACGTCAATGATACGGCCGCGGAAGATATCGGCCATACGCTTCATCTCTTCGCGGTCCTTGCCGGTGGCGCGGACCTTGATGAGCATGAGTTCCCGCTCGGAATGAGCGGCTTCGGAAAGATCCACCACCTTGACCACGTCCACCAGCTTGTTGAGCTGTTTGGTGATCTGTTCCAGCACATCTTCTGACCCCGTGGTAACGATGGTCATGCGGGACAGGGAGGCATCCTCGGTAGGAGCCACGGTGAGGGATTCGATATTGTAGCCGCGGGCGGAGAACAGGCCCGCCACCCGGGACAGGGCGCCGGCTTCGTTTTCCAGCAGGATGGAAATGATGTGTCGCATGGTTCTCTACTCCGGGCTCACAGGTCTTCGGACAGGATCATTTCGGACAGGCCCTTGCCGGCCGCCACCATGGGGTAGACGTTGGCTTCGGGGTCGATGATGAAGTCCATGAACACCAGGCGGTCCTTGTATTCGGTGAAGGCCTTCTTCAGGGCCGGCACCACGTCCTCGGGCTTCTCGATGCGCATGCCGACGTGGCCGTAGGATTCGGCCAGCTTGACGAAATCGGGCAGGGAAGTGACGTAGGACTGGGAGTAGCGCTTGGAGTAGAACATCTCCTGCCACTGCCGCACCATGCCCAGCATGCCGTTGTTGAGGTTGATGATCTTCACCGGCAGTTCGAACTGCTTGCAGGTGGACAGCTCCTGGATGCACATCTGGATGGAGCCTTCGCCGGTGATACAGGCCACCTGGGCGCCCGGATTGGCGAAAAGCACGCCCATGGCGTAGGGCAGGCCCACGCCCATGGTCCCCAGACCGCCGGAGTTGATCCAGCGGCGGGGCTTGTCGAACTTGTAGTACTGGGCGGCGAACATCTGGTGCTGGCCCACGTCGGAGGTGATGAAGGCTTCGCCCTGGGTCACCTCGTAGAGCTTCTCCACCACGTACTGGGGCTCGATCAGGTCGCCCTGCTTGTAGCCCAGGCTGTTCTTGGCCCGCCAGCCGTCGATCTGCTGCCACCAGTCGGAGACGTCGGGAGCCGGCTTGGCGCCGTCGTCCAGCAGCTTGAGCAGCTCGTCCAGCACATCGGGCACGTTGCCGACGATGGGCACATCCACCTTGACCCGCTTGGAAATGGAGGAAGGATCGATATCCACATGGATGATCTTGCGCGGCACGCCGCCAAAATGCTCGGGATTGCCGATCACCCGGTCGTCGAAGCGGGCACCGATGGCCAGCACCACGTCGGCGTGCTGCATGGTCATGTTGGCCTCGTAGGTGCCGTGCATGCCCAGCATGCCGACGAACTGCTTGTCGGTGGCCGGGTAGCCGCCCAGGCCCATGAGGGTGTTGGTGACCGGGAAGTTGAGGCGTTTGGCCAGCTTCACCAGCTTCTCGGAGGCGTCGGAGAGGACCACGCCGCCGCCGGTGTAGATGATGGGCTGCTTGGCTTCCAGCAGCATCTGCACGGCCTTCTTGATCTGCCCCAGGTGGCCCTTGACCACCGGGTTGTAGGAGCGCATCTGCACGGAGGCCGGATATTCGAACTCGCACTTGTTGGCGGTGATGTCCTTGGGGATATCTACCACCACCGGGCCGGGACGGCCGGTCTTGGCGATGTGGAAGGCCTTCTTCATGGTGGAGGCCAGGTCCTTGACGTCCTTCACCAGGAAGTTGTGCTTGACGCAGGGGCGGGTGATGCCCACGGTGTCGCATTCCTGGAAGGCATCCTGGCCGATGTAGTAGGTCGGCACCTGGCCGCACAGCACCACCATCGGGATGGAGTCCATATAGGCCGTGGCAATGCCGGTGACGGCATTGGTGACGCCGGGACCGGAGGTCACCAGGGCCACGCCGACCCGTTCGGAGGAGCGGGAATAGGCATCGGCAGCATGGACGGCAGCCTGTTCATGGCGTACCAGGATATGCTTGATGTCGTCCTGCTTGAACAGTTCGTCGTAAATATGCAGCACCGAACCGCCAGGATAGCCGAACACATAGTCGACCTTTTCTTCCTGAAGGCACCTGATTACAATCTCCGCACCGGTAAGCGTCATTTTTATGGCCTTACGTAAGTCGCTCGAAAAACCTGCTACGTTAATGGCTCGCCCCGGATTGGTCAAGGTAAAATACCCGCCCAAGGCCAGTAAAAGCCCGCCATTCAGCCGCACCCCGAGGCCCGCATCCAGGCCGGGCGCAGGCCGGAAAAACAAGCCCCGCACAGCGGGCAATTATCTCCCCGACTAGGATTCATTCTGGCTACACCACGCGAACTGTCGGATTTTCTCGCCGGCGTCGAACGCCGGGCCTTCAAACAGGCCCTGTTCGCCGTGCGTGACGAAGAAGCTGCCCTGGACCTGGTCCAGGATGCCATGATGCGCCTGGCCGAGAAATACGGCGACCGGCCGGCAGAAGAATTGCCGATGCTGTTCCAGCGCATCCTGCAAAATGCCATCCGGGACTATTACCGCCGCAGCAAGGTCCGCTCCATGTGGACCACCCTGCTCTCCTCCCTGACCCCGGGGGACGACGAGGACAGCGACCCGCTGGACACCCTGGAGGTGGAAGACAAGGCCGGCGACAGCCCGGAGGGCTCCCTGGAACAGTCCCAGGTCCTGGCCGTCATTGAAGCAGAGATTTCCCGCCTACCCGGACGTCAACGGGAGGCCTTCCTCATGCGTTATTGGGAAGATATGGACGTCGCAGAGACGGCGGCAGCCATGGGATGCTCCGAAGGGAGCGTCAAGACCCATTGCTCCCGGGCCACCCACACCCTGGCCGCCGCATTGAAAGCAAAAGGAATAACCCTATGAACGAACAGCACTTTGCCTACCAGATACGGCGGCATCTGAACCAGGAGACCATGGCGCTCAGCCCGAGCATCACGGATCGCCTGGCGGCAGCCCGTAGCCAGGCGCTCGCCCACCAGCGGGTGGCCGCCCACGCCCCCATCCTGGCCGGCCTGGGTTTCCACCTGCACCTGGACGGCTTCCGCCCCAAGCACATGCTGGCCGCCCTGGCCCTGGTCGTCGGCCTTTCCTCCGGCATGCTGTGGCAGGCCGACGAACAGATGAACGAACTGGAAGACGTGGATAGCGCCCTGCTGGCCGACGATCTACCCCTGGACGCCTACACGGACCAGGGATTTGCCGCCTGGCTGGACCAGAACCCTGACGAATGACCGGTAAGCCGGCCTCCTTCCCCTTCCTGCTCTTGCTGGCCCTGCTGGCAGGCTTGGTTGCGCCCGCCGGCGCCCAGACCCCCGGCACCACCGCCGTGGTCGCCACCCCGCCCCAGCCGGCCTGGCAGGAGCTGGACCAGACCCAGCAGCAGATTCTTGCCCCCCTGGCGGAGGACTGGAACCGGATGGAGAACTACCGGCGCAAGAAGTGGCTCGGCATTGCCGCCCGCTATCCGCGCATGGCCGAGCAGGAACAGGAGCGGGTCCAGCGGCGCATGCGGGAATGGGCCAACATGACCCCCGAGCAGCGCAAGGAAGTCCGGGAAAAGTACAAAAACATCAAACAGTTGCCGCCAGAACGCAAGAACACGGTGAAGCAGAAGTGGGAAGAGTACGCCAACCTGTCGGAAGAGCAGCGCCTGCAGCTCAAGGAAGCAGGCGCCGCCCGGCCGCGCCAGGCGGCGCCCCAGGGCATCGGCAAGGTCTTTACCACCCTGCCCCTGCGCAGCCTCGCCCCCCTGTCGCTGCGCCCGGCCCCGGCCACCCCCCATCCCAGACCGACGCCCCCCGCCCTGCCTAACGGCAAAAAGGTGCTGGGCAAAGGCGGCATCCCCCAATTGCCCCATCCGCCCCAGATTCTGCGCATTCCGGGCGACGGACAGATTCCCTCCCTGCTGCCGCCCATGCCGAAGCGGGCGCCGGCACCCAGCCGCAAGCCCTGATGACTTCCCGCCCCGACTCCACCCTGGCCAGCGGCCAGGGCAAGCCTGCCGCCCCCGACCAGCGCAGCCCGGCCAGCCTGGTCCGCCGCCTGGCCAGCATGCTTTACGACACCCTGCTGGCCCTGGCCGTACTTTTCCTCGCCTGGCTCCTGCCCCATATCCTGCTGGGGCTGGTGGGCAAGGTCATGGCACACCCCGCCCTGCTGTGGGGTCACTTCTTCCTGGCCCTGCTGCTCTACTTTGGCTGGCTCTGGCTCCATGGCGGCCAGACCCTGGCCATGAAGACCTGGCGCATCCGCCTGGTGAACGCCAACGGCGGCGGCATCCAGCCCCTTCAGGCCCTGTTGCGCTACCTGCTGGCCTGGCCCAGCCTGGGCTTTTTCGGCGCCGGCCTGGTGTGGGCCCTGTTCGACCGGGACGGCCAGTTCCTGCATGACCGACTGGCGGGAACCCGCCTGGTCAATAGCAACCACGCCTGAACCAGGGCAGCAGACAGGCTGCCAGCGGACAAAAGGAAACCGGGCTCAGGGCCCGGTTTCTTTTTGTCCATACGCAGGAACCTCCTGCCGCCTGCGCCTAACGCCGTTCGACCCACCACATCATGCCCATCGCCGCCAGGAGGAACATGGCGGACGGCGTCACCGCGCTGGAGAAGGGCGGCCAGCTGTTGATGATGCCCAGGTTGGAAAAAAGGCCGTTGAGCATGTGGAAGAACACCCCCAGCATGACGCCGGAGAAAATTTTCAGGCTGACGCCGCCCACCCGGTTGTGGCTGTAGCCGAAAGGCAGGGCCAGGGCCACCATCACCAGGGCCGCCAGGGGATAGACCACCTTCTTCCACAGGGCGATTTCGTAACGCTGGGTCTTCTGCCGGTTGTCGGAGAGGTGCTTGATGTAGGACGTCAGGTTCCACACCGACATGCGCTCCGGGACCACCAGCAGCACCGAGAGAATGTCCGGATTGAGGGCCGACTGCCACATCACCTCGTCCTGGTGAGCCACCCGGCCCCGTACCGGCTGCCCCTTGGCGTCGTACTCCAGGATGGTCTGTTCCACGCTGTTGAGGCGCCATTCGCTGGTGGGCAGGTATTCGCCCTCCTTGGCCTCGCTGACCATCTGCAGCCGCTGCTGGTCGTCGAACTCGTAGATGCGGATTCCCAGCAGCTTGGCTTCCGGCGTCACCGTGCGCACGTTGATGAAGCGGTTTTCGTCCTTGACCCACAGGCCGGTACGGAAATCGGCGGAAAGAGGCATTCCCAGGGCCTGCAGGCGGATGCGCTGGCCCAATTTCTCCGACGGCGGCGCCAGGAACTCGCCGATGAGGAAGGTGAGGAAGGCAAACAGGGCCGCCACCCGGAACAGAGTCATCAGCAACTCCCGGGTCGACATACCGGAAGCCCGCAATACGGTGATTTCCGAATGCCGTGCCAGGGTGGACAGGGCAAAGAGGGAGCCGATCAGAACGGCGATGGGCATCAACTCGTAAATGCGGCCGGGCAAGGTCAGGACAACAAAAATGATGGCATGCTGGATGTGATAGGTACCCCTGCCGATGCTCCCCAGTTCGTTGATCAGGTCGAAAAAGCCGAAGAGGGCGAGAAATGCCGCCAGCACCAGCAAAGTGGCAAAAAACACCTCACGGAAGAGGTAGCGCTGATAGGTCTTGCCGAGAGGAAGCTTCATTTACGCAGCCGCAGGAAAGAGAACACCGCGATGCGGCGGAAGAACAGCAGGGGCAACAGGGCCGCCATCAGCACATGCACCAGCCACCAGCCGGTGGCGAAGGAAAGGCGCCCCTGGGCCACCCAGGCCTGGCTGACGGAGAGCAGGTTGCTGTAGATGGTGAAGGTGAGCAGGGCCAGGATCATGTTGGCGGAACGGCCGGCCCGGGGATTGACGAAGCTCATGGGAATGGCCAACAGGGCCAGCACCAGTGCGGACAAGGGCACCCCCACCCGCCACAGGAATTCGGCCATGTAGCCGGGACTGCCGTTTTTCAGCAATTCCCTGGTGGACGTGTTTTTCGGCGTCTTTTCGATACCCTGGCTTTCCTTGGTGTCGACCCGTAGGGCATAGCGCACGAATTCCAGCACCCGGAACTCGGGAATGCCGGGCGTCACTTCATAACGACGGCCATGCTCCATGACCATGAAACGGTCGCCGTTTTCCATCTGCTCGGAATGCCCGGTGGCGGCCATCATGACCCCCAGTTTCTGGTGCTGCATGGAACTGACGAAAATGTTGCGCACCTGGGTCGAATCGTCCGCCACCGCCTCGACGAACACCACGCGCTGGGAGGAACTGGCTTCCTTGAAGGCCCCCGGGGATACCTGGGCCGTGTCGTCCCGGTTCTGGCCGGTCAGCTTCTGCCGGTACTCGGCGCTCATTTTCAGGGCCCAGGGCGAAATCAGCAGGGACAGCAGGGCGATGCTCACCACCACCGGCAGGGTGAAGGTCAGCACCGGCCGCACCCAGGCGGTGAGGGACTGGCCCGAAGCGAACCACACCACCATTTCCGAATCCCGGTAGCTGCGGGACAGGGTCAGCAGGATGGCCATGAACAGGGTCAGGGACAGCAGCACCGGCAGGGAATTGAGGGCGGCGAAGCCGAGCAGGGCCACCACGGCCTCGGATGCGACCTGGCCGGCAGCGGCCTGGCCCAGCAGGCGGATCAGCTGGGTGGTCAGGAGAATGGCAAAGAGAGCGATAAACACGCCCAGGGCCGCCTGGGTAAATTCACGCCGCACGGCGCGCTGGAAAATCATGCTTTGACTTTGCCGAAAGGAAACGGTGATAATCGACGCTGAATTTGCGGTTTAGCTACTTTTTTGCCGATTTATCACAAAGTTACGGATAGGAGCGGACGGTGGAATTTAGCATAAAAAGCGGTAGTCCGGAAAAGCAGCGCAGCGCCTGTGTGGTGGTCGGAGTTCACGAACCGCGCAAGCTGACCCTGCCGGCGGAACTGCTGGACAACGCTGCCCGCAGCTATATTTCCGACATCATTCGCCGCGGCGACATGGAAGGCAAGCTGGGCTCCACCCTGCTCCTGCACAACGTGCCCGGCACCCTGTGCGACCGGGTCCTGCTGGTGGGCCTGGGCAAAGAGAAGGAATTCCGGGAAAAGGAATACTGCCAGGCCGTGCGCACGGCGGTGAAAACCCTCAATGAAACCGGCTCCTTCGACGGCGTCGTCTTCCTCACCGAAATTCCGGTCAAAAAGCGCACCGTCAGCTGGCGTGTGCGCCAGGCCGCCATCGTCGCCCAGGAAACGGTCTACCGCTTCGATCAGCTGAAGAGCAAGAAGGACGAAGTCCGCCGCCCCCTGCGCAAGCTCACCTTCGCCGTCGAACGGCGCAACGAACTGACGCCGGCCGAAGAAGCCCTCAACCAGGGCCTGGCCATCGCCGAGGGCATGGCCCTGGCGAAGAACCTGGGCAATCTGCCGGGCAACCTGTGCACCCCCACATACCTGGCCGAGCAGGCGACCGCCATGGCCCAGGAACACGGCCTGGAATGCCAGATCCTGGAAAAGGCCGAGATGGAAGCCCTGGGCATGTTCAGCCTGCTCTCCGTCGCCCGCGGCTCCCACCAGCCGCCCAAGTTCATCGTCCTGCAGTACAAGGGCGGCAAGAAGGAAGAGAAGCCCCTGGTGCTGGTGGGCAAAGGCATCACCTTCGACACCGGCGGCATTTCCCTGAAGCCGGCCGCCGAAATGGACGAGATGAAGTACGACATGTGCGGCGCCGCCAGCGTCCTCGGCACCATCAAGGCCGCCGCCCTGATGAAGCTGCCGGTGAACCTGACGGTGATCGTGCCGGCTACGGAGAACATGCCCGGCGGCAGCGCCACCAAGCCCGGCGACGTGGTCACTTCCCTCTCCGGCCAGACCATCGAAGTCCTCAACACCGACGCCGAAGGCCGCCTGGTGCTGTGCGACGCCCTCACCTACGCCGAACGCTTCGAGCCGGAAACGGTGATCGACGTGGCCACCCTCACCGGCGCCTGCGTCGTCGCCCTGGGCGCCGTGGCCACCGGCCTCTTCAGCAACAACGACAGTCTGGCCCGGGAACTGGCCCACTGCGGCGACGAGGCCTTCGACCGGGCCTGGCACATGCCCCTGTGGGAGGACTACCAGGAGCTGCTGAAGAGCAACTTCGCCGACATGGCCAACATCGGCGGCCGTTACGCCGGGGCCATTACCGCCGCCTGCTTCCTCGCCCGTTTCACCAAGAAATTTGAGTGGGCCCACCTGGACATCGCCGGCACTGCCTGGAAGTCCGGCGCCGACAAGGGCGCCACCGGCCGCCCCGTGCCCCTGCTCACCCATTACCTGCTGAAGCGGGCCGGCAAGCTGGATTAAGGCAGGCCCACGACCATGACCCGGGTGGACTTCTACTACGACGTGCCGAACAAGCTGGCCATCGCCGTCAAGCTCGCCCACAAGGCCTTTTCCCAGCGCCTGCCCCTGGCCATCTACACCTCCCAGCCCCCCGTGGCGGAGCAGATCGACCGCCTGCTGTGGACCCAGCCGGCCCTGGGCTTCCTCCCCCACTGCCGGGCCGACGCGCCCCTGGCGGCGGAAACGCCGGTGCTCATCGCCGAGACGCCGGCCGCCCTGGAACGCCTGCCCCAGGACGAGCTGCTGATCAACCTGGACGACGAGGTGCCGCCCGGCTTCGCCCGCTTCAAGCGCCTCATCGAGATCGTCGGCCGCGAAGAGGAAGACAAGACGCCCGGCCGGGCCCGCTTCAAGTTCTACAAGGATCGGGGCTACGAAATCAACCGCCACGACCTTTCCGCCAAATGAGCGACTTCATGAACGGCAACGACGGCACCCCGCCCCCGCCGACGGGCAACTCCAGCGTCATCCCCTTCCCCCCGCGCCGCCGCAGCTTCGTCGCCGCCCCGCCTCCACCGCCGCCCCCGGCGCCGGCCGGCCCCCTGGATCTGGACCTCTCCGACCTGGTGCCGGAAGGCGATGACGACATTCCGGTGCTCACCGAAGTGGTGGATCTGGCCTCGGTCAGCGCCGACGCCCCCGACGAGAAGGACGCCGGCCCCGACCTGGAGGCCCTGCGGGAAACCCTGGCCGACGCCCTGGCGGCCGAACTGGCCCATTCCATCGAGCAACGCCTGGCCTCCGAGCTGCCCAGCCTGGTGGAAGCCACCCTGGCCGGCCTGCAGGACGACCTCAAGGCCGGCATCATCGCCGCCACCGAAGCCGCCCTGAAGGACTTCATCGCCCGCCGGCAACAGCTGCAGCTGCCCTTCGACCCGCCCGCCCCGGGCAACTGAACGGGCCGACCGGCCCAAATCTCCGGACAAGCAGACCGGGAGCGCCCGCCGCTTCCGGTATAATTGCGCCCTTTCCTTTCGCCCCAATCCCCTGATTCCTATGGAACTCGCCAAAAGTTTTGAGCCGGCAGCCGTCGAACGCCACTGGTACCCGCTCTGGGAAGAACGCGGCTACTTCGCCGCCGGCCTGGACACCAGCAAGCCCGCCGACCAGTCCTTCTGCATCCTGCTGCCGCCGCCCAACGTCACCGGCACCCTGCACATGGGCCACGGCTTCAACCAGACCATCATGGATGCCCTCACCCGCTACTACCGGATGAAGGGCCACAACACCCTGTGGCAGCCGGGCACCGACCACGCAGGCATCGCCACCCAGATCGTGGTGGAGCGCCAGCTGGACGCCCAGGGCATTTCCCGCCACGACCTGGGCCGGGAGAAGTTCCTGGAGAAGGTGTGGGAGTGGAAGGAATACTCCGGCGGCACCATCACCCGCCAGATGCGCCGCATGGGCACCAGCCCCGACTGGAAGCGGGAACGCTTCACCATGGATGCCGGCCTCAACAAGATCGTCACCGAATCCTTCGTCCGCCTCTACAAGGAAGGTCTCATCTACCGCGGCAAGCGCCTGGTGAACTGGGACCCGAAGCTGCACACTGCCGTCTCCGACCTGGAAGTGGTGCAGGAGGAGGAAGACGGTTTCATGTGGCACATCCGCTACCCCCTGGCGGACGGCAGCGCCACCCTGACCGTGGCCACCACCCGGCCCGAGACCATGCTGGGCGACACCGCCGTCATGGTCCACCCGGAGGATGAGCGCTACAAGCACCTCATCGGCAAGATGGTGAAGCTGCCCCTGACCGACCGGGAAATCCCGGTCATCGCCGACGCCTATGTGGACATGGAATTCGGCACCGGCGTGGTGAAAGTCACCCCGGCCCACGACTTCAACGACTACGCCGTGGGCCAGCGCCACAACCTGCCGATCATCAGCATCCTGACTCTGGATGCCAAGATCAACGAGCACGCCCCCGAGAAGTACCGGGGCCTGGACCGGTTCGATGGGCGCAAGGCCGTGGTGGCCGACCTGGAAGCCCTGGGCATCCTGGAAAAGACCGACAAGCACAAGCTCAAGGTGCCCCGCGGCGACCGTACCGGCGTGGTCATCGAGCCCATGCTCACCGACCAGTGGTTCGTCGCCATGAGCAAGCCCGGCGAGGACGGCAAGTCCATCACCGAGAAGGCCCTGGACGTGGTGCAGTCCGGCGAGATCAAGTTCTACCCGGAAAACTGGGTGAACACCTACAACCAGTGGCTCAACAACATTCAGGACTGGTGCATCTCCCGCCAGCTGTGGTGGGGCCACCAGATTCCCGCCTGGTACGGCGTTAACGGCGAAGTCTTCGTCGCCCACAACGAGGAAGAAGCCCGGGCCCAGGCCGACGCCGCCGGTTACGCCGGCCAGCTGACCCGGGATGCGGACGTGCTCGACACCTGGTACTCCTCCGCCCTGTGGCCCTTCTCCACCCTGGACTGGACGCCCGAGTATCCGGCCAAGTCCAACCCGGCCCTGGACCTCTACCTGCCCTCCTCCGTGCTGGTCACGGGCTTCGACATCATCTTCTTCTGGGTGGCGCGCATGGTCATGATGACCAAGCACATCACCGGCAAGATCCCCTTCAAGCACGTCTACGTGCACGGCCTGATCCGGGACGGCGAAGGCCAGAAGATGTCCAAGTCCAAGGGCAACGTGCTGGACCCCATCGACCTCATCGACGGTATCGACATCGATGCCCTGGTGCAGAAGCGCACCACCGGCCTGATGAATCCCAAGCAGGCCGAGAGCATCGCCAAGAAGACCAAGAAGGAATTCCCCGAAGGCATTCCCGCCTTCGGCACCGACGCCCTGCGCTTCACCTTCGCCAGCCTGGCTTCCCCCGGCCGCGACATCAAGTTCGACCTGAACCGCTGCGACGGCTACCGCAACTTCTGCAACAAGCTGTGGAACGCCACCCGCTTCGTGCTGATGAACGTGGAAGGCCACGACCTGGCCCTGGAGCACCAGCAGGCCGCCGGCGGCGCCTGCAGCGCCGATGCGCCGCTGAAGTTCAGCTTTGCCGACCGCTGGATCGTCAGCCACCTGCAGAAGGTGGAGCAGGAAATGGCCAAGCACTTCGAGGAATACCGCTTCGACCTGCTGGCCCAGACCCTCTACCGCTTCATCTGGGACGAGTTCTGCGACTGGTATCTGGAAATCGCCAAGGTGCAGATGAACGGCGGCACTCCGGAAGAAGCCAAGGCCACCCGCCGCACCCTGGTGCGGGTGCTGGAGACCATCCTGCGCCTGGCCCACCCGCTGATCCCCTTCATCACCGAGGAACTGTGGCAGGCCGTGGCCCCCATCGCCGGCCGCAAGGACGCCGAGTCCATCATGCTCACCCGCTACCCGGAAGCCAACCCGGCGAAGCTGGACGAGGCCTCGGAAGCCCAGGTGGCCCTGCTCAAGGAACTGGTGGGTGCCTGCCGCAACCTGCGCGGCGAGATGAACATGTCCCCCGCCACCAAGGTGCCCCTGCTCGCCGTCGGCGACAAGGAAGCCCTGGCCCGCTTCGCCCCCTACCTGGCGGCCCTGGCCAAGCTCTCCGAAGTGCAGATCGTGGACGACATTGCCAGCGACGAGCCAGCCCCCGTGGCCGTGGTCGGCAACTTCCGCCTGATGCTCAAGGTGGAGATCGACGTGGCCGCCGAGAAGGAGCGCCTGAGCAAGGAAATCGCCCGTCTCGAAGGGGAGATCGCCAAGGCCCACGCCAAGCTCTCCAACGAGAGCTTCGTCGCCCGGGCCCCGGAAGCCGTGGTGGCCCAGGAGAAGGAACGCCTGGCCAACTTCAGCGCCACCGTGGACAAGCTCAAGCCCCAGCTGGAAAAGCTGAACAAGGCCTGAGCCGGCCCGCTCCCCCCAGAAAAACGCCCCGGTTGAGCCGGGGCGTTTTTGTTTTCGGGCTTGGGTAAGCTGAAGCCCTAGAGGTATTGCAGGCACTCGGCCTGCGAGGCAATAGGCACGCCATTTCTGGCAGGACATCGCTGGCGAATGCCGTCCTTGCTTGCCCCCAGGGCAAGTGGCCTTTCAGCCCTGGGACGCCAGCGTCACCGGCACCAGCCCCCGCAGGGCGTTGCCCATGTACAGCGCTTCGGCCCGGGCCAGGTCGGCCAGGGTCAGCACCCGTTCCCGGGCCTCGCCGGATTCCAGCAGGCGCCGGCGCAGGATGCCCGGCAGCAGGCCGCAGGCCAGGGGCGGGGTGTAGAGTACGCCGTCGAGGCGGACGAAGACGTTGCTGCGGGCACCCTCGCAGACTTCGTCCCGCTCGTTGAGGAAAAGGGCATCGAAGCCGCCGGGCAGGGCCATGACCCGCTGCAACTCCCCATCGTAGAGGGCCCGGGCGGTGGTCTTGTGGCGCAGCAGGTAGCGGCGGGAATCGAGACGGTGGGGCGAGAGATGGACCTGCCACGGCCCCGGGGAGGACTCCAGGGGCACGGCCTGCCGCTGCAGGGTGCCGGCCTTGTTGAGGCTCAGGCGCACGCGGAAGCGCCCCCGGGGATGGGCCGTGGCCAGGGCCGCCAGGGCCTGGGCCACGCTGGCGTCGTCGTGGGCGAAGCCCAGGGCCTGGGCCGAGGCGGCCAGGCGCTGGCGATGCAGTTCACCGTCGGGGAAGGCGCCGTCATCCAGACGCAGGGTCTCGATCAGTTCCAGGCCCGGGTCCAGGTCGGTGAGGAAGCGGGCCTTGAGCAGGCATTCCCGGTACTCGGCGGCGGGCTCGGAGTCGGTGACGATGCCGCTGCCCACACCCATGACGCCGCGCCCGTCGGCTCCCAGTTCCAGGCTGCGGATGGCCACGTTGAGGCAGAAATCCCCGTCCGGCGCCAGCAGCCCCAGGCTGCCGGTGTACAGGCCCCGGGGCCCGACTTCCAGTTCCTCGATGATTTCCATGGCCCGCAGCTTGGGCGCGCCGGTGATGGAACCGCAGGGAAAGAGGGCCGCCAGGGTCTCGCCCGGGCCGACACCCGGGGCCCGGGCGCTGACCGTGGAGGTCATCTGGAAGACGCTGGGGTAGGTCTCGATGGCGAACAGCTGCTCCACCCGCACCGAGCCGGTCTGGGCCAGGCGCCCCAGGTCGTTGCGCAGCAGATCAACGATCATCAGGTTTTCCGCCCGGTCCTTGGCCGAGGCCGCCAGGGCGGCCCGGTTGGCCGCATCGCCGGCCTCGTCTGCCCCCCGCGGCGCGGTGCCCTTCATGGGCCGGGTACGCAGGGTGTCGCCGCGGCGCGCGACGAACAGTTCGGGGGACAGGGAGAGTATCCGCCGCTCCGCTGTCAGCACCAGACCGCCCAGGGGCGTCGGCTGGCGTTGCCGCAGACGGGCGTAGAGGGCCAGGGGATGGCCGTAGGCATGGAAATGCAGGGGAAAGGTGAAATTGACCTGGTAGCAGTCGCCAGCGGCGATGTAGTCCCGGATGCGCTGCACCGCCGCGGCATGGGCGGCTTGGTCCAGCCCCGGCGCCAGCTCGGCGATACCGCAGGCGGTCTGGTCTGCCGGCAGGGCCGCCACCTGGTCCGCCAGCCAGTTCCGGGCGGCATCGGCGTCAAGTCGTTGCGCCGCGGCGAAAAGCCACAGGTGGCCTCGGGGCGCTGGGCTGTCGGGCAGGAGATGCGGGCATCCCGCCTTGCCCGGCTGCAGCAGGCGCCCCAGTTCGTAATCCAGGGCCAGCACGGCCCACCAGCCCCGGGCGGCGCCATCCTTGGCGGCGGCCAGCCCACGCTCCAGGTCCTGTAAGGTGTGCAGGGCATGGGTCTGTCGCAGGTCAGTGCACAGCCGGGCGCCGCCCTCCTCTTCGAGGAAGGCGAAGGCGGCGGCCTCGACGGGGCCCGGGGACGGCGGGGTCAGGGACAACGGGGAAGGGGAACAGGAAGCGGCAGGAACGGCAAGGAGGCCGCCGCACCGGACGGCAGGGCCTACTTGCGCTTGAAGAGGAAGGTGAACACCCGCTCCTCTTCGCCGGAGGCCAGCAATTCGTTGCCGGTCTGCTTGGCGAAGGCCTGGAAGTCCTTCACCGCCCCCGGGTCCGTCGCCAGGACGCGCAGCAGCTGGCCGCTCTGCATTTCCGCCAGGGCTTTCTTGGTACGCAGGATGGGCAGGGGGCAGTTGAGGCCCTTGACGTCGAGTTCGCGATCGGGGGTCATGGCAGGCGGGATTCAGGAGAAAGGCAGGCCGCCATGGTAGCGGCCCCCCGGGGCCTTGCCAAGCCGCCGGGAAGGCCGGCCTAGCGCTTCTGCCGGGCTTCCTCTTCCTGACGGGTGCGCAGCTCCCGCAGGCGGGCATCCACCACGGACTGCTCGTAGAAATTGCCGTCGCCGGAGCGCTGGGCCATCTGCAGCTGGTCGATGGCCGGCAGCAGCTGCCCCTGCAGGGCATAGGCCTCGGCCAGGGCCTGGTGCTGCTGCAGCCGTCGGCCCAGGGCCGAGGCGGTCTTGGCCTTCAGGCTCCACAGCTTGTAGTCGCCGGTGTACAGCTGCAACTGGCCGTCCAGATAGGCCAGGGCCTCGGCCGGACGCTTGTCCGCCAGCAGGGCCTCGCTGTAGCCGTACATGAGGGACTTGGCGAAGGGGGCATTGCGCAGGGCGCTCTTGTAGATGGCGATGGCGCCGGCCACGTCACCCTGGGCGCTGCGGCTCTCCGCCGCCAGATTGTCCAGCATCGGCGAAGTGACCTTGAGCCGGCGCAGATTCTGGATTTCCTGTTCCACCGCGGCGTAGTTCCTGGCCCGCAGCTGGGCATGGGCCAGGCCGAAGCGGATGCCGGCCTCGTTGGCGAACTTGCGTTCCTTGAGCAGGTGCTCCAGGTCCGCCACCGCCTCCCTGGGCGTGCCCAGCTGGGCACGCAGCTTGCCGCGCACCAGGTGGAAATCCAGGCTGTCCGGCACCTGCTTGTAGGGCGTCTTCTGGGCCCGGTTCTGCATGTCGGCGATCCGCTCCACCGTCAGGGGGTGGGTGCGCATGTAGGACGGGGCATTGTTCTCGTAGAGGCGGGAAGCCTGCTGCAGGCGCTGGAAGAAATCTCCCATGCCGCGCACGTCGAAGCCGGCCTTCTCCAGGGTCTGGAAGCCGATGCGGTCCGCCTCCCGCTCGAAGTCCCGGGAGAAACCGAGCTGGGACTGCACCATGGCCGCCTGGGAGCCGACGATGGCGGCGGAGGCCGCATCCGGGTTCTTGCTGGCGGCCAGCAGGGCCAGGGCCATGGCGGCCATGGCGACAATGGAGTTCTGCTTTTCCTTGGCGATGCCCCGGGCCAGGTGATGCTGGGTGACGTGGGAGATTTCGTGGGCCAGCACCCCCGCCAGTTCCGATTCGCTCTGGGCCGAGGTGATCAGGCCCGTATTCACCCCCACGTAGCCGCCGAAGGTGGCGAAGGCGTTGATGGTGGGGTCCTTCATGACGAAGAAGGTGAAGCCGAAGCCCGGATCGGGACTGGCCGCCGCCAGACGCTGGCCCAGCTGGTCCACGTAGGCGGCGATTTCCGGATCGTCCAGGTATTGGGGATCGCGCAGGCGGATTTCGTTGAGGATGCTCTCCCCGACCTTCTTCTCCAGCTGGGGCGGAATGTCGCTCTGGGAGGAGTCCCCCAGGTCCGGTAGACCGTCCGCCAGGACCGGCGGCATGGCACCGAGGAGAGCGGCCACCAGCATGGTGGCGAGGGCGCCGCGCCGGACACGCCGGGGGCGGGAAGGCTGGGTTCGCGGGGCAAAATTCATGGTGCTATGATACCGCGCTTCCCTTGCCCGTTCCCTGACGCCATGGCCGCCGAAACAACCTTTACACAATTTACCCATTTCGACGCCGGCGGCCAGGCCCACATGGTGGACGTGGGCGACAAGGCCGAAACCCAGCGCCGTGCCATCGCCACCGGCCGCATCCTGATGGAACCGGCCACCCTGGCACTGATCCGGGACGGCAACGCGAAGAAGGGCGACGTCATCGGCATCGCCCGCATCGCCGCCATCCAGGGCGCCAAGCGCACCGCCGACCTGATTCCCCTGTGCCACCCCATCGCCCTCACCCGGGTGGCCGTGGACTTCGACATCGATGCCGCCGCCAATGCGGTGGAATGCACCGCCACCACCCAGTGCACCGGCCGCACCGGGGTCGAGATGGAAGCCCTCACCGCCGTCAGCGCCGGCCTGCTCACCATCTACGACATGTGCAAGGCCGTCGATCGCGGCATGCGCATCGAAGGCATCCGCCTGCTGGAAAAGGCCGGCGGCAAATCGGGCCTGTGGCAGGCCGAGTGATCCTCCGACAGACTTCTTACCCAAGAGACCCCATGGACGCCATCCGCCGTCATCTCCTGCAAAGCGCCGCCCGGGGCGGCCTCGCCGTCGCCCTCCTGGGGGCCGGCCTGCTGCGCCCGACCCGGGTGCTCGCCGCCGACTGGAACCAGCCGGCCTTTGCCGCCACCACCCTGGGCGAAGCCCTCAAGGCCTACGGCACCTCGCCGGTGCCCGACAGCAGGGAAGTGCAGATCGTCGCCGCCGACGTCGCGGAGAACGGCGGCAATGTGCCGGTGGAAGTGCTGGTCAAGCTGCCCGCGGTGCAGAGCATCGCCCTCTTCGTCGAAAAGAATCCCTTCCCCCTGGCCGCCAGCATCGAGCTGGCGCCGGGCGTCCTGCCCTACCTCAAGGTGCCCCTCAAGCTGGCCGAATCCACCCGGGTCAAGGCCGTGGTCAAGGCCGGCGGCAAGACCTATGTGGCCACCCGGGAAATCGGCGTCACCATCGGCGGCTGCGGCGGCTAGGAGAAGGAAATGGCAGAACCCATGAAAATCCGCGCCACCCACCAGGGCGAATTCACCGAAGTGAAGGTGCTCTTGCAGCACCCCATGGAAACCGGCCAGCGCCGGGACCCGAAAACCGGCAACAACCTGCCGCCCCACTTCATCCAGACCTTCAGCCTGGCGGTGAACGGCAAACCCATGGTCCAGGCCCAGCTCAACACCTCGGTGGCGAAAAACCCGGTGCTCACCTTCCGCCTCCAGGGCGTCAAGGCGGGCGACCGGCTGCAGGCCCAATGGCATGACAACAAGGGCGACAGCCGCAGCGACGAGGCTGTCGTCGGCGCCTGACTCCGGACCAGCATCCGGCACTACAAAACAAAAAAGCCCGCCTGGATGCCAGGCGGGCTTTTTCTTGGTGCAAATCCTGTGGGGCTTAAGCCTTCTGGATGTTGGACGCTTGCTTGCCCTTAGGACCTTGGGTGACGTCGAAGCTGACCTTCTCGCCTTCCTTCAGGGTCTTAAAGCCATTCATGTTGATGGCGGAGAAATGAGCGAACAGATCTTCGCTGCCATCATCGGGGGTAATGAAACCAAAACCCTTGGCGTCGTTAAACCATTTGACGGTACCAGTTGCCATATGTGCTACTTCCTTCTTGAATAAATCTTAAAACGGGAACTACTGTGCGTTGACTCCCCGACTGGCATGTTTGGTTTTCAAGACCGTGCGTGCGCCGTGCCAGAGTGTTTAAAGAATCCGGCAATTACTTGAAGCCAAACACAGCCGACGTTGTACGCTAAGTTGTTTGCATACGTCAAGCTATTTTGCGCCCCCCGCCGCCCATTTGCCCCGGACCCGGCGAAAGGCCTTGATAGACGGGGCTCCGGGCCAGTAAATACGGGCCTTGGCCAAGAGTGTTGCAGAATGCCCAAAGCCGATTAGAATCGGTCCATGGCGATACAGCATGAAAACAATCAGGGCAGCGTGGCCCTGGAAAAGAAGAGTTCCAAGGTCAAGCCGCCACCGATGTATAAGGTGCTGCTTTTGAACGACGATTTCACCCCCATGGACTTCGTCATTCTGGTGTTGCAAAAGTTTTTTGCCAAAGATCGAGAACAAGCGACGCGAATCATGCTCAAAGTCCATAACGAGGGGCGGGGATTGTGCGGGGTTTACCCCCGGGACATCGCCGCCACCAAGGTGGATCAGGTTGTTGCATTTGCACGCCAGCATCAGCACCCCCTGGTGTGCGTTATGGAGGAAAACTGAATGATCGCGCAGGAACTTGAAGTCAGCTTGCACATGGCCTTCGTCGAGGCTCGGCAAAAGCGCCACGAATTCATCACCGTCGAGCATCTGCTGCTGGCGCTGGTGGACAATCCTTCCGCCGCCGAGGCTCTGCGCGCCTGCTCCGCCAATGTGGAACAGCTGCGGCGGGACCTGCAGACCTTCATCGACGAGCACACCCCCACGGTGACCGGCGAGGACGAGATCGACACCCAGCCGACCCTGGGCTTCCAACGCGTCATCCAGCGCGCCATCCTGCATGTGCAGTCGTCCGGCAAGAAGGAAGTGACCGGCGCCAACGTGCTGGTGGCCATCTTCGGCGAGAAGGATTCCCACGCCGTGTTCTTCCTGCAGAAGCAGGGGGTCACCCGGCTCGACGTGGTGAACTTCATTTCCCACGGCATCAGCAAGTCGCCCCAGCCGGCCAAGGCGGAAACGGAACAGGAGACGGACGGCGACAACCGCCCCGAAGCCGGCCCCCTGGAAAGCTACACCATCAACCTCAACGCCCAGGCGCTGCAGGGCAAGATCGATCCCCTCATCGGCCGGGACAAGGAGGTGGAGCGGGTGATCCAGACCCTCTGCCGCCGGCGCAAGAACAACCCGCTGCTGGTGGGCGAAGCCGGTGTGGGCAAGACCGCCATCGCCGAGGGCCTGGCCCGCCGCGTAGTCGAAGGGGACGTGCCGGAAATTCTGGCCAAGGCCCATGTCTATGCCCTGGACATGGGCGCCCTGCTGGCCGGCACCAAGTACCGGGGCGACTTCGAGCAGCGCCTCAAGGGCGTGCTCAAGGCCCTGCAGGACAATCCAGACGCCATTCTCTTCATCGACGAGATTCACACCCTGATCGGCGCCGGCGCCGCTTCCGGCGGCACCCTGGATGCCTCCAACCTGCTCAAGCCGGCCCTCTCCGGCGGCCAGCTGAAGTGCATCGGGGCCACCACCTACACCGAGTACCGGGGTATTTTCGAGAAGGACCACGCCCTTTCCCGCCGTTTCCAGAAGATCGACGTGAATGAGCCCTCCGTGGCCGAAACCGTGGAAATCCTCAAGGGTCTGAAGACCCGCTTCGAATCCCACCACGGCATCAAGTATTCCAGCGCCGCCATCAACTCGGCGGTGGAGCTGGCGGCCCGTTTCATCACCGACCGCCACCTGCCGGACAAGGCCATCGACGTCATCGACGAGGCCGGTGCCGCCCAGCGCATCCTGCCCAAGTCGCGGCAGAAGAAGATCATCGGCAAGCCGGAGATCGAGGAGATCGTTGCCAAGATCGCCCGCATCCCCTCCAGCCACGTTTCCAACGACGACAAGGCGACCCTGAAGAACCTGGAGCGGGACCTGAAGGCCACCGTTTTCGGCCAGGATGCGGCCATTGACGCCCTGGCCAAGGCCATCAAGATGGCCCGTTCCGGCCTCGGCGCCCCGGGCAAGCCCATCGGCGCCTTCCTCTTCTCCGGCCCCACCGGCGTCGGCAAGACGGAAGTGGCCAAGCAGCTCGCCTACTTCCTCGGCGTGGACCTGACCCGCTTCGACATGTCCGAGTACATGGAACGGCATGCCGTCTCCCGCCTCATCGGCGCGCCCCCCGGCTATGTGGGTTTCGACCAGGGCGGCCTGCTGACCGAAGCCGTCACCAAGAAGCCCTACTGCGTGCTGCTGCTGGACGAAATCGAGAAGGCCCATCCGGACATCTACAACATCCTGCTGCAGGTGATGGACCACGGCACCCTGACCGACAACAACGGGCGCAAGGCTGATTTCCGCAACGTAGTCATCATCATGACCACCAACGCCGGCGCCGCCGAGTTGCAGAAGCCGTCGGTGGGCTTCACTTCCAGCAAGGAAGTGGGCGACGAGATGGTGGAGATCAAGCGCCTGTTCACGCCGGAGTTCCGCAACCGGCTGGACGCCACCATTTCCTTCAAGCCCCTGGACCACGACATCATCCTGCGGGTGGTGGACAAGTTCCTCATGCAGCTGGAAGAGCAGTTGCACGAGAAGAAGGTGGAAGCCGTATTCACCGACGCCCTCAAGGACATGCTGGCGGAGCGGGGCTTCGACCCGCTCATGGGGGCCCGGCCCATGGCCCGCCTGATCCAGGACACCATTCGCGCCGCCCTGGCCGACGAACTGCTGTTCGGCCGCCTGGCCCACGGCGGCAAGGTCACCGTGGATGTGGACAAGGAGGGCAAGGTGAAGCTCGAATTCGCCAAGGAGGCGGAAGCGGTAGCCTGAGTCCGACCCGACCCAAAAGGCTGCGCCCCTTCCGGCGCAGCCTTTTTTTTGCCTAGAATCCGGAACCGCCAACCACCACCAGAAAATCAGGAGACCCCATGAGCTTCACCACCCCGGACCTGTGCGATGCCAACGAAGCCGCCATCGGCCACACCCTGCGCGTCGTCGCCCCCATGTTCAAGGCCTACGGCGGCCGTGCCCGCTTTTCCGGCCGCATCCACACCCTGAAGATTTTTGAGGACAACTCCCTAGTGCGCGAGGCCCTGGGCCAGCCCGGACAGGGCAAGGTGCTGGTGGTGGATGGCGGCGGCTCCCTGCGCTGCGCCCTGGTGGGCGACCAGCTGGCCGTGCTGGCCCAGAAGAAAGGCTGGGAAGGCATCGTCGTGTATGGCTGCATCCGGGATTCGGCCGAGATCAACCGTACCGACCTGGGGGTGCGCGCCCTGGACACCCACCCCCAGAAAAGCATCAAGAAGGGCGTCGGCGACCAGAACATCGACGTCACCTTCGGCGGCGTCACCTTCAAGCCGGAGGAATGGATCTACGTGGATGAAGACGGCGTCATCGTCTCCGCCACGCCCCTGCTGTAAGCGACACCGCCCTGCCGGGGCCGTCCGCCGGGACGGCCCCACCCTCTCTGTTCCTCTTCCCCTCGCCCTCCTCCATCCCGCCTGCGCGGCCCGCGGGCACCCACCGTTTTCTCAGCGGCGGCCGGCCATTTCCACGACCTGACAATGCCCACGGGTTTTCCCCAATTCCTTTGAACAGGAAAGCCGGAGTCATCCCGCACTGCCCACCCAATTCATTTCACTGCCGCGAATATCGTTTCATATAGCGGAACGCGATTTGCAACACCATAAAAATACAGGGAAAAATATTGTCTTGTGTCTTATATAAGACATGTGTTGCTGTGCAAAATCGGCGCTATACTTTTTTCCCATCGGAGCACAGGAAACGTCACCCCGACACTGGCCTCCGAATCTTCCGCCAACGCTATTTATAGAGGAACCGAACATGAGCACTCGCGAACAGCAAATCGCCGCCCTGGAAAAAGACTGGGCTGAGAACCCCCGTTGGAAGGGCGTCAAGCGTGGTTATTCCGCTGCTGACGTGGTTCGTCTGCGCGGCTCCCTGCAGCCCGAGTACACCTTCGCCCAGCGCGGTGCCAAGGTCCTCTGGGAAAAGGTCAACGGCGGCGCCAAGAAGGGCTACGTGAATGCTTTCGGCGCCATCACCGCCGGTCAAGCCATGCAACAGGCCAAGGCCGGCCTGGAAGCCGTGTATCTGTCCGGCTGGCAGGTTGCTGCCGACGGCAACACCTCCGAAACCATGTATCCGGACCAGTCCCTGTATGCCTACGACTCCGTCCCCACCATGGTTCGCCGCATCAACAACACCTTCAAGCGCGCTGACGAAATCCAGTGGTCCCGCGGCATCAACCCCGGCGACAAGGAATTCATCGACTACTTCCTGCCCATCGTGGCCGACGCTGAAGCCGGTTTCGGCGGCGTGCTGAACGCCTTCGAACTGATGAAGAACATGATCGCCGCCGGCGCCGCCGGTGTGCACTTCGAAGACCAGCTGGCTGCCGCCAAGAAGTGTGGCCACATGGGTGGCAAGGTGCTGGTGCCGACCCGCGAAGCCGTGGAAAAGCTGATCTCCGCCCGTTTCGCCGCTGACGTCATGGGCGTGCCGACCCTGATCCTGGCCCGTACCGATGCCGAAGCTGCCAACCTGATCACATCCGACTACGACGCCAACGACAAGCCCTTCCTCACCGGCGAACGTACCCAGGAAGGCTTCTTCCGCGTCAAGAACGGTCTGGAACAGTCCATCTCCCGCGGCGTTGCCTACGCTCCCTACGCCGATCTGGTGTGGTGCGAAACCGGCGTGCCCGACATCGGCTTCGCCCGTGAATTCGCCCAGGCCGTGCATGCTGCCTGCCCCGGCAAGCTGCTGTCCTACAACTGCTCCCCGTCCTTCAACTGGAAGAAGAACCTCAACGACAGCCAGATCGCTTCCTTCCAGGAAGAACTGTCCGCCCTGGGCTACAAGTACCAGTTCATCACCCTGGCCGGCATCCACGTCAATTGGTACAACACCTTCAAGTTCGCCAAGGCCTACGCCGGCGGCGAAGGCATGAAGCACTACGTGGAAATGGTGCAGGAGCCCGAATTCGCCGCCCGCGAAGACGGCTACACCTTCGTTTCCCACCAGCAGGAAGTGGGCACCGGCTACTTCGACGACGTGACCACCGTGATCCAGGGCGGCTCCTCCTCCGTCAAGGCCCTGACCGGTTCCACCGAAGAAGAACAGTTCCACTAAGCAGCACCCGCGGGCATCCCGGCCAGGGTCGGGATGCCCGGCAGCAGATCAGTCTGCTGCCATCAGGAATCCGAATTGCATCATCCCTTATCCTCTTGCTTGGGGAACAGGCCGACACCCACAAGGTGTCGGCTTTTTTTATGTGCCGTCACAAAAAGGCCCATGACAGAAGCGGGCCTGCAGGCAAGAATGGCGGCTCCTTCCGCCTTCGCCCCCAGGCCATGAACGCCGCCAGCCTCGCCCGACTGCTCCTGCTCGCCGCCATCTGGGGCGCCTCCTTCCTCTTCCTGCGCCTCACCGTGCCCGCCTTCGGCACCGTGTGGACGGTGGAAGTGCGGGTCATCCTGGCCGCCGCCAGCCTCACCCTGTTCGCCTGGTGGAGCGGCGAGGCCCT
Organism: Azospira sp. I09; assembly: GCF_009177135.1. Taxonomy (NCBI): domain Bacteria; kingdom Pseudomonadati; phylum Pseudomonadota; class Betaproteobacteria; order Rhodocyclales; family Rhodocyclaceae; genus Azospira; species Azospira sp. I09. The sequence continues at coordinate 1,792,489 of NZ_AP021844.1, forward strand.
GCAGTGGCGCCGGCACTGGCGCCAGTACCTGATCATCGGCCTGTGCAACTCGGCCCTGCCCTTCCTGCTCTTTGCCTATGCCGCCCAGAGCCTGGGGGCCGGCCTGCTCTCCATCCTCAATTCCACCTCACCCCTCTTCGCCGTCATCATCGGCGCCCTGTGGCTGCGCCAGCCCATCCGCGCCGTGACCGTGGCCGGCCTGCTGCTGGGCCTGGGGGGTGTGGCCGTGCTGGCCTGGGACGGGCTGCAGAGCAGCGGCAGTCCCGACGCCTGGCTGCCCATGCTGGCCGCCGCCCTGGCCCCTTCCGCCTACGCCTTCGCCAGCGTGTACAGCCGACACCACGGCCAGGGCATCACGCCCCTGGCCACCACCCAGGGCAGCATGATCTGCGCCGCCCTGCTGGTGCTGCCCCTGGCCGCGCCCCAGGGCCTGCCGGCGGCAGCCACTCCCACCGCCTGGGGCGCCCTGCTGGGCCTGGCGGTGTTGTGCACGGCCTGGGCCTACCAGCTCTATTTCCGGCTGGTGCACGAAGTGGGGCCCCTGGGCGCCCTCTCGGTGACCTTCCTCATTCCGGTATTCGGCGTGCTGTGGGGGGTGTTGCTGCTGGGAGAAAAGCTGGGCGGCCACCTGCTGTTGGGCGGCTCCCTGGTGCTGCTGGGCACGGCCCTGGCCAACGGCCTGCTGAAGTGGCCGCGGCTGGCCCGCCCGGCCTAGGTCAGCGGCTAGCGCGACGCGCCACGACGCCGGCCAGAGCCAGGATTTCCTCGCCTTCGTCGGCGGAAAAGCCTTGCGGCAGGGCCGGCCGGCCGTCACCGGCCAGGGCGGCGGCGACGGAACGGCCCAGGATGGCGCCGTCCGGCAGGATGGGGCCGAAGAAGCGCAATTCGCCGCCCCGGATCACCGCCAGGGTGGGAAAGGTTTCCACATCGAGACTGGGCAGGGCGTCCGCCGCATCCTCGATGTCGATCCAGGCCCAGGCGCCCTCATGGCCCGCCGCGGCGGCCGCCGTGGCGGCCTCGAAGCCCCGGCAGACGCCGCACCAGGCGGCGCAGAGCACCAGCACCACCGGCGCTGCCGGCGCCCCATCGGCGTCGTCGGGCCATTGCAGGTCGGCAAAGCGCAACAGGGAAACGGGGGACTGGGACATGGCGGCAAAGGCCGCCGCAGCGGCCGCGAAGTGGGCGGGGAAGGCGGCCATTGTGCGCCAATCCCGCCGCCCGGGGGAATGGGTGGCGCGGGAAAAGGTGGGGAACCGGGCGCCGGATCACGGATAGCAGGCCCTGCCGCCCGGCATTGCCAAGGCGGCCCCGGGCGCGGATAATCCGCCCTCCCGCAGGAGAGAGGGGCCCTTGCCGCAACTGGCGCCGGGCCTCCGCCGAAGGCGCAAGCTCCCATAATCGCTCAGGCACCAGGAACTGCGGGTTTCGTATTTGCCGTCTGGAGAGCGGCCGGCCGCAACGCGGCGCGGCCCACCGAAGGGGCTAAGCCGGCGCCGTGGGGCGCAGGCCGAAACTCTCAGGTACAAGGACAGGGGGAGAGGCGCATCCGGCAAGGGTCTTCAGCATGGCCTGCCGCCGGACCTTATCTGTAAAGGCGCTTCCGTCATGCCCTGCCACGCCCCAATACCGGCGCACCTGCCGGCCTATTCCCTTTGCTTTGTCGCATCCTGCCTGCCTCTGCGGGGAGGTGTTCCGTGCTGATCACCATCTACCTCATCGCCATCACCGCCGAGGCCATGTCCGGCGCCCTGGCCGCCGGCCGGCGCAACATGGACATCTTCGGCGTCGCCTTCATCGCCTTCGTCACCGCCCTGGGCGGCGGCACCATCCGCGACATGGTGCTGGGCCACTTCCCCATCGGCTGGACCCAGCATCCGCCCTACATCTACCTGGTCATTTCCGCCGGCCTGGTGACCACTCTCTTCGCCCGCTTCATGCACCACCTGAAGACCGTCTTCCTGGTGCTGGACGCCCTGGGCCTCATCGCCTTTTCCCTGATCGGCTGCGAAGTGGCCCTGGGCATGGGCTACGCCCCGGTGGTGGTGATCATGGCCGGCATGATCACCGGCATCTTCGGCGGCATCCTGCGGGACGTGCTGTGCAACCAGGTGCCGGTGGTGTTCCGCCAGGAGCTGTACGCCAGCGTCTCCCTGGCCGTGTGCAGCCTCTACCTGGTGCTGCGGGACCTGGGCCTGGGCACGGAGGCCAACACCCTGATCAGCTTCGGCCTGGGCCTGGCCCTGCGCCTCTGCGCCATCTGGCGCGGCTGGAAGCTGCCCACCTTCTCCTACCGCCAGCGCTGGGACTGATGCCGGCCCGGCCCCGGGAAATCCCCGGGGCCCGCCGATCGATTCTTTTGATGGCCGGAAACCGGCCCCGGGCCGCCGGGTCCATCCCTCATCGCCGGGCTTGACCCACCACAACAACGATGAGGAGACCCACCATGCCCCACCGCAGCATTGCCCACATCATCAGCCAGCAGACCCCGGTCACCGCGACCGCCGACCTTACCGTGCGGGAGGCCTGCCAGCGCATGGCCGCCGCCAGGGTCGGCGCCCTGCTGGTGGTGGAACACGGCTTTCTCACCGGCATCTTCACCGAGCGGGACGCCCTCAACCGGGTCCTGGCCCCGGGGCTGGACCCGGAGCACACCCTGCTGTCCGAGGTGATGACCGCCAATCCCCGCGCCGTGCCACCGGAAAAGCCCCTCTCCTACGCCCTGCACCTGATGCACATCGGCGGCTACCGCCACATGCCGGTGGTGCAGGCGGGGCGCCCCCTGGGCATGGTCTCGGTACGGGACGCCCTGGGGGTGGAAATCTGCGATTTCGAGCGGGACCTGGAATCCCTGGAAAAGATCGCCACCGCCCTGTAGGCCCCGCCTGCCCCGGACTACCGGGCAGGCGCCGACGCCTCAAGCCGGCGTCTGCCAGTAGCCCGGGTTGCCGTAGGTGTTCTTGAGGAAGTCGATGAACAGCCGCACCCGCAACGGCAGATGGCGGCGCTGGGGAAAGACGGCGTAGATGCCCACCGGCGGCGCCGCCCATTCGTCCAGCAGGGACACCAGCCGGCCCGCCGCCAGATCCTCCCCCACCTCCCACACCGAACGCCAGGCCAGGCCGTAGCCGGCCAGAGCCCATTCGTGCAGCACGGCGCCGTCGTTGCACTCCAGGGTGCCCGCCACCTTCAGCACCAGGCTCTCCCCTGCCTTTTCCGGATGGCGGAAGGTCCAGCCCCGCTGCTGACCGAGGGACAGGCAGTTGTGCCCGGCCAGGTCCTCCAGGGCCCGGGGCGTGCCGCGCCGCGCCAGGTAGGCGGGGCTGGCCACCACCACCCGCCGCATGTCCCCCAGCTTCAGGCTCACCAGGCTGGAATCGCTCAGTTCGCCGATGCGCACCGAGAGGTCGATGGCCTCGTTCACCAGATCCACCAGGCGGTCCGTCAGGTCCAGGTTCACCGTCACTTCCGGATTGCCGGAAAGGAAGTCGGCTACCAGGGGCGCCACGTGCTTGCGCCCGAAACCGGCCGGGGCCGAGACCTTGAGGTGGCCGCTGGCCTTGACCCCGCCCAGGCTGACCGAGGCTTCGGCATTGGCCAGGTCGTTGAGGATGCGCTGGCAGTCCTCCAGGAAAGCGCTGCCCTCGAAGGTGAGGGACAGCTTGCGCGTGGTGCGCACCATCAGCTTCACCCCCAGGCGGGCCTCCAGGGCGTCCAGGCGGCGGCCGATGATGGCCGGGGTCACCCCTTCCTGGGCCGCGGCGGCGGAGAGGCTGCCCTTGGCGGCCACGTTCACGAAGGCATTGATCTGCTTGAAGGCATCCATGGCATTACATACTTAAAGTAAAAGATCATTCGCTGCAATCCTAGCTTATCTTTTACCTCGAGCAACAATAAACTGCGATGCGTAGGCTGATCCATAATCTCCGGATCGACCCGCAAACCCCAAGTCCGACAGAGAAAAAATGACCGCCCCCTGCCCGATCAAAGCCATCGCCTTCGACGCCTACGGAACGCTGTTCGACGTTTATTCCGTCGGCGCCCTGGCCGAGCAGCTTTTCCCGGGCAAGGGGGTGGCGCTCGCCGCCCTGTGGCGCGACAAGCAGATCGAATACAGCCGCATCCGCAGCATGAGCGGCCGCTACAAGCCCTTCTGGGAAGTCACCCAGGACGCCCTCATCTATGCCGGCGCCGCCATCGGCGTGGCCATGGGCGAAACGGAACGGGGCCGGCTGATGAGCCAGTACGCCTGCCTCTCCGCCTTCCCGGAAAACCTGCCGGCCCTCAAGGAACTGAAGACCCTGGGCCTGCCCCTGGCCATCCTCTCCAACGGCACCCGGGCCATGCTCGACATCGCCGTCAAGAGCAGCGGCATGGGCGGCATCTTCGACCACATCCTGTCCGTCGAGATGGTGCAGAAATTCAAGACGGACCCGGAGGTGTACCAGCTGGGACCCGACGCCTTCGACCTGCCGGCCCGGGAAATCCTCTTCGTCTCGGCCAACAGCTGGGATGCCTGCGCCGCCACCTGGTTCGGCTACACCACCTTCTGGATCAACCGTACCGGCCAGCCGCCGGAGCAGCTCAACGTCAGCCCCACGGCCAGCGGCCATCGTCTCTCCGACGTGGTGGCCTTCGTGCGGGAGAGCCAGTGATGGAACTCCTCACCATTGCCCTGGTGGGCGGCGGCGCCTTTCTCGCCGGCGGCATGAACGCCATGGCCGGCGGCGGCACCTTCTTCTCCTTCCCCGCCCTGCTCGCCGCCGGGGTGCCCCCGGTCACCGCCAACGCCAGCAACACCGTGGCCCTGTGGCCCGCCAGCCTGTCTTCCGCCTGGGCCTACCGGCGGGAACTGCTGCGGCACAAGTCCTGGGTCATCCTGCTCACGGTGGTGGCCCTGATCGGCGGCCTCGCCGGCGGCCTGTTGCTGCTGGCCACCTCCAACGCCGCCTTCGCCAAGCTCATCCCCTGGCTGCTGCTCACCGCCACGGCCCTTTTCGCCTTTTCCGGCCAGGTCGCGAAGCTGGTGGCCTGGAGCAAGACCCGCCTGGGCCTCCAGGCCGATCCCGATGCCGGGCGCAGGAGCGTCGGCGGAACCCTCTTTCAGCTCGCCGTATCGATCTACGGCGGCTTTTTCGGTGCCGGCCAGGGCATCCTCATGCTCGCGGCCCTGTCGATCCAGGGCCTGGAGGACATGCAGGAGCTCAACGCCATCAAGAACTGGCTGTCGGCAATCAACTACACGGTGTCGGGCCTCACCTTCATCATCGCTGGCGCCATCAGCTGGCCCCACACGCTGCTGATGCTGGTGACCGCCATGGCCGGCGGCTACGCCGGCGCCGCCCTGGCCCGGCGCCTGCCGGCCCTGTGGCTGCGCCGCCTGGTGGTGGCCGTGGGCACCGTGCTGACGATCATCTACTTCGTCAAAACCTATTTCTGAAATTTCCCTTTTCCCGATTACGCATTTTCAACGATTCAAACTAGGAGAGACCATGAGCCTGAACCTGCCCGCCGGTATGCAAATCACCGCTCCCATCCAGCCCCAGTACGAAAGCATCCTCACCCTGGAGGCCCTGGAGTTCGTCGCCAAGCTGCACCGCGCCTTCGAAGGCCGCCGCCAGGAACTGCTGAAGGCCCGCGTCGAGCGCCAGGCCCGCATCGATGCCGGCGAGATGCCCGACTTCCTGCCCGAGACCAAGCACATTCGCGAAGGTGACTGGAAGGTCGCCCCTTTGCCCGCCGCCCTGGAGCGTCGCCGCACCGAAATCACCGGCCCGGTCGAAGCCAAGATGATCATCAACGCCTTCAACTCCGGCGCTGATTCCTACATGACCGACTTCGAGGATTCCAATTCCCCCAACTGGGACAACCAGATCCAGGGTCAGGTCAACCTCTACCAGGCCATCCGCCGCCAGCTTTCCTTCAAGAACGAAGCCGGCAAGGAATACAAGCTCAACGACCAGATCGCCACCCTGCAGATCCGTCCCCGGGGCTGGCACCTGGATGAAAAGCACGTGACCGTGGACGGCCAGCGCGTCGCCGGCGGCATCTTCGACTTCGCCCTGGTCTTCTTCCACAACGCCAAGGAACAGATCGCCCGCGGCGCCGGCCCCTTCTACTACCTGCCGAAGATGGAATCCCATCTGGAAGCCCGCCTGTGGAACGACATCTTCGTCATGGCCCAGGACCACATCGGCCTGCCCCAAGGGACCATCAAGGCCACCGTGCTGGTGGAAACCATCCTCGCCACCTTCGAGATGGAAGAGATCCTCTACGAACTGCGCAACCACTCTGCCGGCCTCAACGCCGGCCGTTGGGACTACATCTTCTCCTGCATCAAAAAGTTCAAGAAGAACAATGACTTCTGCCTGGCCCAGCGCGGCGTCATCACCATGGAAGTGCCCTTCATGCGCTCCTACGCCCTGGCCCTGGTGCAGGCCTGCCACAAGCGCGGCGCCCCCGCCATGGGCGGCATGAGCGCCCTGATCCCCATCAAGAACGACCCGGTGGCCAATGAGAAGGCCCTGGCCGGCATCCGCCACGACAAGGCCCGCGATGCCAAGGACGGCTTCGACGGCGGCTGGGTGGCCCACCCCGGTCTGGTTTCCATCGCCCACGAAGAGTTCGTCAAGGTCCTGGGCGACAAGCCCAACCAGTGGGAAAAGCAGGTGGAAGGCTCCTTCGGTCCCAAGGACTGGCTCAACTTCCAGCCCGAGCAGCCCATCACCGAAGCCGGCCTGCGCAACAACATCAACGTCGGCATCCACTACCTGGGTTCCTGGCTGGCCGGCAACGGCTGCGTGCCCATCCACAACCTGATGGAAGATGCGGCCACCGCCGAAATCTCCCGCTCCCAGGTATGGCAGTGGGTGGTCTCTCCCAAGGGCATCCTGGACGACGGCCGCAAGGTCACCGTGGAAATGGTGCGCCCCATGATCGCCGAGGAACTGGCCAAGGTGAAGGCCACCGTTGCAGCCCAGGGCGAAGACACCGCCACCTACGACCAGGCCGCCGTGATCTTCGACAAGATGAGCCTGACCCCGGACTATCCGGAGTTCCTCACCCTGCCGCTGTACGAAGCCATGGCCTAAAGCCTGCAAACGGTCCTTGCGGCAAGAGGAAACGCCCCGGCATCCCCGGGGCGTTTTTTTTGGGCCTGCCGCCATCCGCCGGGCCAGTTGGCCTGTCCCACCCTTTCGTGGGAGCATGACGGCCACTTCCGCTTGCCTGCCGCTGCCATGACCCTTGCCCCTGCCACCGACTCCTGCTTCCGCCGTCTTTCCCCGCCGCGGGATGCCCAGACACCCTATGCCGTCACCGTGGTGCTGCAGACCACTGGCCGGCCCAGTCTGCTCCGGGCGGTGCGCTCGGTGCTGCAGCAGGACTTGGCCGAGCGGGTGCAACTGCTCATCGGAGTAGACACCCCCTTTGACACGGCCGAACTGGAAGTCCTGGTCACCGCCCGCTGCCCGCCCCGGGTGGACGTGAGCCTGTTCTACCCCGGCTATTCCACCTCACGCCGCCACGGCGGGCTGTCCCCCAACTTTTACGGCGGCGCCCTGCGCACCATCCTCTCCTACACCGCCAACAGCCCCTATGTGGCCTATCTGGACGACGACGACTGGTGGGGTGCCAACCACCTGGCCACTCTGTTGCAGGCGGTGGCCGGCAAGGCCTGGGCCTTTTCGCGTCGCTGGCTGGTGGACGAGGAGAGCGGCTGGCCCATCTGTCCCGACGAATGGGATTCCGTCGGGCCGGGCAAAGGCATCAACGCCGAACGTTTCGGCGGCTTCGTCAGCCCCAGCAACCTGCTCATTTCCCGCGAGGCCTTCCATCTCTTTTTTCCGCTATGGTCCCTGGCGGCCTTTGACGATGGCTCGGGCGAAGACCGTCTGGTCTTCAACGAATTGCGACAACTGCCCTGGGCCGACAGCGAGACCCTCAGTTGCTTCTACAGCCTGCGCCCGGCACAACAGCAGGATCTCCACCACCGGCGCGAATTCGAGCGCCGCGGCCTGCTCTGGCCCTTGCAGCGCGACCTGATCGGGGAGATGACGGCACAGGAGGCAACCGCCCGCCGGGCCGCGGCAGCCGGCGCCTGGACGGAAGTCCGACAGCAGGCCCAGGCCCTGCTGGCCCGGGCGCCCCATCACGCGGGTGCCCTGGAGCTGCTGGCCGAGGCCGAGTGGCAGGCGGGCCGGCGGGAGGAAGGCATCGACCTGCTGTGCCAATCCCTGGCCATCGACGACCGGGAGCCGGCCCCCTACCTCCTGCTGGCAGAGCATCTGCAGGCCCTGGGCGCCACGACGGAAGCCGCCCACATCCAGGACCTGGTGGCCCGACGCTTTAACGGCGGCTAGAGCCGCCCCACCTCAGCCCTCTCCCAGCAACAGCGCCACCGCCGCGGCAAAATCGTCCGCCACCCGGGCGGCCCGGATGTCGCCGGCGCTTTCATCCGCCGGGCGGAACTTGCCGGTGCGCACCAGCACTCCCGGAATGCCCACGGCCTGGGCGCCACCGATGTCGTCCCGCAGGTCGTCGCCGATCAGCACCGCCTCGCCGGGAACCACGCCCAGTTCGGCCAGGGCGCCGAGGAAGAAGGGCGCCGCCGGCTTGCCCACCACTTCGGCCCGCACCCCGGCCCCGTATTCCAGGGCGGCGACGAAGGCCCCCAGGTCCAGGGTCAGGCCGTCCGGTTCCTGGAAATAGCGGTTGCGGGCCATGGCGATCAGGGGGCAGCCGGCCTGCAGCAGGCGGAAGGCCCGGTTGAGGGCATCGAAGGTGAAATGTTCTCCCGCATCCCCCAGCACCACCGCGTCCGGCTCGGGGTGGCTGGGACCCACCTCCTCGGCGATGGCCGGATGCACCAGGTAGTGGGGATGCAGCCCCCGCTGGCGCACCAGCTGGGCCGTGGCCCGCACCGCCGTCTGGATTTCTTCCGGCGCCACGGCCAGGCCCATGGAGTGCAGCAACTGCACCAGGGCCTGGCGCGGCGACCGGGTGGTATTGGTGAGAAAGCGCAGGGGCAGGCCGCTGGACCGCAGGCGCTGCAAAGCGGCGGCAGCGCCGGGCACGGCGTGGTCGCCCACATGCAGCACTCCGGCCAGGTCGATCAGCACGGCCCGGGGCTTTTGCGGCAGGGGCGGAGCCAACTGGACAGGATCGGGCTCAGCCATGGAAGCGGGCGTTGAGTTCGTCCACCACCTCGGCCCAGTCCGCATCCTCCAGGATTTCCTCCCGCAGGAAGGCGGCCTGGGAGGGCGTCCAGAAGGGGGCGTCGGCCAGCAGCACATTTTCCGGCAGGGGGCCGTGCTGCTCGATGAAGCGGTTGATGGAGAGCCCGTCGGCCGGCAGGCCGAGCTGGGCGAAGAGATTGCTCATGGTGGGGGTAGGGAAGTCCATGCTTGACCTCCAGTTGGTAATGACGAGAAGCTAGCGGCTGCACCTACAACTATAGAACCCCGGACGGCGGCGAAGTTCACCCGCGGCCGAGCCGGGACCAAAAATCCCCATGGAAATCCTCGTCGACATCATCCTCAAGGCCGGCCGCTCCGCCGTCGAACTGTCCCTTTTCGTGCTGCTGCCGGTGATGGTGGTGATGCTCTCCCTGATGCGCCTGCTGGAGGCCCGGGGCGTGGTGGACAAGGTGGTGGCCTGGCTGGCCCCGGCCCTGAAGCCCTTCGGCCTCACCGGCCTGGGGGTGTTCGCCGCCCTGCAGATCAACTTCGTCAGCTTCGCCGCCCCCATGGCCACCCTTTCCATGATGGAGCAGCGGGGCGTCTCCAACCGCCACATCGCCGCCACCCTGGCCATGGTCTTCGCCATGTCCCAGGCCAATGCGGCCTTTCCCATGATGACCATGGGCCTCAACTTCGGCACCACCCTGGCCTTTTCCCTCCTCGGCGGCCTGGTGGCCGCGGCGGCCACCTACTACCTCTTCGGCCGCGGCCTCTCGGCGGAGGAGGCGCGGCTGGACGAAACCCTGCACCACCCGGTGGCGGAAGACGCCAAGGGCGTGCTCGACGTCATCAACCGGGCCGGGGCCGAGGCCTTCAAGATCGCCGTGGGCGCCATTCCCATGCTGGTGCTGTCCCTGGTGGCGGTCACCGCCCTGAAGCGCTTCGGCGCCATCGACCTGCTGACCCAGTGGCTGACCCCGCTGCTGGCCCTGGCGGCCATCGACCCGGTGCTGATCCTGCCCAGCCTGACCAAGGTCCTGGCCGGCGGCACCGCCATGATGGGGGTGATGGACGACATGCGGCGCAGCGGCCAGGTCAGCGCCGAACTGCTCAACGCCAGCGCCGGCTGGCTGATCCATCCCTTCGACGTGCCCGGGGTGGCGGTGATCATCTCCGCCGGCCGCCGCGTCGCCGCCGTGTGGAAGCCGGCAGCCCTGGGCGCCTGCGTCGGCATCGGCGTACGCACCCTGGGCCACATCCTGGCCGCCTAGGGCCGCAATGACACACTGTTACGAAAAATTCACGCCGGGCCCACACCGGCTGTGGCAAAGTTGCGCCATGGACCTCCTGACCCACACCTGTTCCGCCTCCCGACGCCGCCGGCATTTCGCCCGGTCGCCGTCGCTCGTCCCCAGGTAAGGCAGCATCCCCGAAGTCCTCCGACTTCCCTACCCAAAGGCCACGGCAACCCCGTGGCCTTTTTGTTTTTTCACCATCCCGCAAGGAGAAAGAAGCAATGGAAACACCCTTCGCCGCCGCCCCTGCCGCCAACGCCCTGATGTGGATCACCCAGCGCCCCCAGCTGGTCTTCGCCGAAGGGCGCGGTTCCTGGCTGGTGGACCAGCAGGGCAAGCGCTACCTGGACTTCGTCCAGGGCTGGGCGGTGAACTGCCTGGGCCACGGCCATCCGGCCATCGTCGAGGCCCTGGCGAGCCAGGCCGGCAAGCTGATCAACCCCAGCCCGGCCTTCTACAACGAACCCAGCCTGAAGCTGGCTGCCGACCTGGCCGCCCACTCCTGTTTCGACCGGGTCTTCTTCGCCAGCACCGGGGCCGAGGCCAACGAGGGCGCCATCAAGCTGGCGCGCAAGTGGGGGCAGAAGCACAGGGGCGGCGCCCACGAGATCATCACCTTCGCCGGCGGCTTCCACGGCCGCACCCTGGCCACCATGTCGGCCTCCGGCAAACCGGGCTGGGACACCCTGTTCGCGCCCCAGGTGCCGGGCTTTCCCAAGGCCCAGCTGAACGACCTGGATTCGGTGGCGGCCCTCATCAACGAGCGCACCGTGGCCATCATGCTGGAGCCGATCCAGGGCGAAGGCGGGGTGGTGCCGGCCAGTGTGGAATTCCTGCAACTGTTGCGGCAGATCTGCGACGACCGGGGCCTGCTGCTGATCGTGGACGAGGTGCAGACCGGCATGGGCCGCACCGGCAAGCTCTTCGCCCACCAGCACGCCGGCATCGAGCCGGACATCATGACCCTGGGCAAGGGCATCGGCGGCGGCGTACCCCTCTCGGCCCTGCTGGCCAAGGAATCGGTCTGCTGTTTCGAGGCCGGCGACCAGGGCGGCACTTACAACGGCAATCCGCTGATGACCGCCGTCGGCGTCGCCGTGCTGGAAGTGCTGACGGCCCCCGGCTTCCTCGATGAGGTGGCGGCCAAGGGGGAGTACCTGGGCGCCGGGCTGCAGCGCCTCTCCGACCGGCTCGGTCTCCGGGGCGAACGGGGCCAAGGCCTGCTGCGGGCCCTGCTGCTGGCCGACGAACGGGGCCCGGCCATCGTCGAGGCGGCCCGGGAGCGGGGCCCCGAGGGCCTGCTGCTCAACGCGCCGCGGCCCCACCTGCTGCGCTTCATGCCGTCCCTGACGGTGAGCCGGGAGGAGATCGACCAGATGCTGGCCTGGCTGGAGGAACTGCTGCGGGCCTGAGGCGGCCCAAGCCCTGTCCGGCCGCCCGAAGCGGCCGGACCAACTCTGTTACAGGCAGGCCCGCCCGTCCCCGGCATAATGCCGCCCTGAATCGTCCCGTGCCGCACCGCGGCGCCTGCCCAACCCCAGCCCAACGCCCGGAACCCCGATGCGCAAAAAAATCCTGCTTCTCTCCCTGGCCCTGCCCCTGCTGCTCACCGCCTGCGGCGAGCCGGCCGATACCCATCCGGACAAGCCCGTGACCCAGCGTCGGGCAGCCTTCAACACCATCCTCAAGGCCTTCGAGCCCATGGGCATGATGCTGCGAGACAAGCGCTACGACGCCGACGCCTTCCTGCAATCGGCGGAAAAGCTGGAGGCGGCCAAGGAAGGGCCGTGGCGCCATTTCACCGCCGACAGCAACTACCCGCCGACCAAGGCCACGGACAAGGTGTGGAGCGAAGCGGCCCGCTTCGAGACGGAACGCCAGGGCTTCCTCGCCGCCACCGGCAAGCTGCTGGAAGCGGCCCGCAGCAAGGACGAAGCCAAGGTACGCCCGGCCTACGAGGCGGTGCACGACGCCTGCCGCAGCTGCCACAAGACCTTCAAGAAATAAGGCCCGCAGGCCGGTGGGAGCCGGCCCGCTTTCTCCCGCACCTGGCTTCGGCCGCCCGCGCTGACCAGCGCCCCCCCATTGGCCGGGGCTCACCCGCCGCGCTCGCCGGCATTCGCCGCTGCCCGCGGCCAGGGCGAACGCCAGTCCTTTCCCCACGCCTGACGGCGCTGCCGCTGTTCCTGCAACGCGGCCATCCTTACCGCCAGGGCCTGCCCGGCCATCCAGGCAGGGAGCCATTCTTCAGAGATTCATTCGACACTGCGGCGCCGGCGCCAGGCCTCCAGCAAGGGGCGGCTGCGACCGTTTCCTGGAGCTGCCTCCACGGCAGGCCCGGCCGCGAGCGGCGTCCCGTCTGCCAGAGGGGCCGGGCCGTCCTGCACTTCGCCGCTGACCCAGGCCCGGCGCAGGGCGGCGCCGCAGCGGGCGCTATTCACCCCGGCGGCCCGTTCCAGGGCCTGCCGGGCCAGGATGCCGTAGAGCTGCCGGTCGGCGCTGATCCAGGGATAGAAGCCGAAGGCGCCGGCGCTGGAAAAGGCGCCGTCGTCTCCCGGGCCGTCCTCCACCCAGTGGTGCAGGCTGTAATGCCAGGGCCGGGGCACCGGGCTGCGCACCGCTCCGGGGCAGCTGCCCGGCTGGGTGCATACCGCCTCGGCCCCGAGCAGATGCCCCAGTTGCAGGCTGCCGCCCATGAGACCCCGCAGGAAGGCGGCGTAGCCGTTGGCGGAGGCGGCCATGCCGCCGGCGGGCTGGGGACTGCGATAGTCGATGCCGGCCGCCGCCGGCAGCACCCGGTGCAGATCCCGGTTGAGGGCGGCCAGGTCCAGGTCGCCCAGGCCCAGGGCCACTGCCAGTTTCTGGGCATGGCCGCCGCCGTAGCTGAAATGGCCCACGTGGGCCGGGTCCCGCCCCCCGTTGTCGCCCTGGGCGAGGCACTCGGCCACGGTCTTGCTGCGCACGCAGGAGCGATGCTGCAGGCGGTCGTCGCCGGCCCGCATCTGCAGGGCCTGCACCGCCTGGGGCGGCAGGCGGCCGTCGTAACGCTCCGCCGCATAGGCGCCGAACACCCACTTGGAGGCGGAGGCGATGGGCATCACCGTGTCGGCGCCGATCTGACGTCCCCCCGGGCTGCCGCGGCTGCCCCGGGCCAGGGGGCCGCGGCGGTCGCCGATTTCCCAGTAGAAACTGCCCAGGCCCCGGCACAGGGGCGAGCGGTCCAGGGTCTGCTCCACGGCGGCGCGGCGGCTGTCCGTATCGGCTGCCCAGGCGCCGCTGGCCGCGGCCAGCCAGCAGGGCAGGAACAGGAGGTGGCGGAGGCGGAAGGTCATGGCGCGGCACCGGGGAAGAAGGAAGATGCCGTCAGGATAAGGGGCCGCCGATGGGGCATGGGTAAGCAGGTGTAAGCAATTGCAAACGCCGGCGGCGCCTGCCGCCGGGGCCGCCTTGCCGGTGCGGCTTCAGGGCTCCAGGCGCTTGGCCAGGACTTCGTCCACCCGGTTCTTTTCCATGTCCATGACCTCGAAGCGCCAGCCGGCCCACTCGAAGGATTCGGTCTTCTTGGGGATGCGCCCCAGCTGGTACACCACGAAGCCGCCGACGGTGTGGTAGTTGCCCAGTTCCTCTTCCGGCAGCTCGGCCAGGCCCAGCAGTTCCTTCAGCTCGTCGATGGGCAGCAGGCCGTCCAGCAGCCAGCTGCCGTCGCTGCGCTGCAGGGCCATGGGCGCCTCGACGGCGCCGGAGAGGACGTCACCGACCACGGTGCCCATGAGGTCGGAGAGGGTCACCAGGCCCTCGGTACCGCCGAACTCGTTTACCACCAGGGCGATCTGGGTCTGGTTGGCCTTGAAGAATTCCAGCAGGCCGATCAGGGACAGGCTGTTGGGCACGTAGAAGGGGGCGTTGGGAGACAGCTTGCCGAAATCCAGGCTGCCGTCCCGCAGCAGGGCCTGCAACAACTCACGACCCTCGACGAAGCCCAGGGGGGTACCCAGGCCGCCCTTGCACACCAGGAAGCGGGACACGGCCCGCTCCTGCAGCACCTTCATGTTGGCCTCCCGGGGCAGGGTCAGGTCCAGGTAGGCGATGCCGGTGGCCGGGGTCATGATGGCGCCGACCCGGCGGTTGTCGAGGCGGAAGACGTTGCCCAGGATTTCGCTCTCGGTCTGGTCCAGCACCCCTTCCTTGCGCCCGGATTCGATGAGGAAGCGGATCTCGTCCGCCGCCGATGCCTCGGCCGAGCCCTTGCTGGGAAAGAGGTCGAGGATGCGGTCGGAAACCCAGGAGACGATCCACACCAGGGGCCGGGACAGACGCAGCAGCCACACCACGGTGCCGGCCAGGGCCACCGCCGTGGCCTCGGGCTTGGCCAGGGCCAGGCGCTTGGGCACCACTTCGCCGAAGACCAGGGTGAAGAAGGTGATCACCGTCACCACGCCGCCCAGGGCCAGGCCGTAGGCCAGGCTGTCGCCCAGGCCCAGGCTCTGCCGCAGCCATTCCTCGGCCCGGGGCACCCACAGGGATTCGCCGAAGACGCCGGAAAGCATGGCCAGGGCGGTGATGCCCAGCTGGGTGGTGGCCAGCAGGCGGCTGGGATGCTGGCGGAAACGCAGCACCGTGCCGGCCCCCAGGGAGCCTTCTTCGGCCAGCATGGCCAGGTGGGAATTGCGGCTGGCGCCCACGGCCATTTCAGCCAGGGACAGCAGGCCGCTGCTCAATACGAGAAAAACCAGAATCCAGATATCCATGATGCCTCCAGGTGCCCGCAATCCTTGCTGGGGGCCGGTTGGCCGCCGGAGACGGGCACAACAGGGTCATTCTACCCCGGCCCGGCATCGGCGCCCGGGCCTGGCGGAGCACCATTCCCCATATAAAAGTATCGTATCCAAGAACTTTTAAGGCCTTAAAGATATTTCCAGGCAGGAATACACTGGCGACCTTTCCCCATTTCCCGGAGGCGCCATGCTTGCCGCCCTCACCCAACTCCTGCTGTTCCAGCTGGCCGGCGAAGTCATCGCCCACGGCCTGGGCCTCTCCGTGCCCGGCCCCGTCATTGGCATGGTGCTGCTGTTCGCCTTCCTGGTGCTGCGCCAGGGGCCCGGCCACGACCTGCAGCACACCTCCCAGAACCTGCTCTCCCATCTCTCCCTGTTGTTCGTGCCCGCCGGCACCGGGGTCATGCTGCATCTGCACCGCCTGCAGGACGAGTGGCTGCCCATCCTGCTCTCCCTGCTGCTGAGCACCGCCGTCACCCTGGCCCTCACCGGCCTGCTGCTCAAGGCCCTGAGCCGCCGCGCCGCCCCCGGCGGGGAGACCCGGCCATGAGCGCGCCTCTCGCCACCGCCCTCGGCGCGCCCCTGGCCCAGATCTGGGTCTATCTTTCCGCCTCGCCACTGCTGGGCCTCACCGTCACCCTGCTGGCCTACCAGGGCGCCTTCGCCCTCTACCGCAAGGCAAAGTTTCACCCGGCGGCCAATCCGGTGCTGCTGGCGGTGGCTTTCCTGGTGGCCCTGCTGGCCATCACCGGCACGCCCTACCAGACCTATTTCGACGGCGCCCAGTTCGTGCACTTCCTCCTCGGTCCGGCCACCGTGGCCCTGGCCATTCCTCTCTACGCCCAGATCAAGCGGGTCAAGGCCATGTTCTGGCCCATCCTCATCGCCCTGGTGGCCGGCTGCCTCACCGCCGCCCTCTCGGCCATGGCGGTGGGCAAGCTCTTCGGCGCCAGCCTGGCCACCCTGCTGTCCCTGGCGCCCAAGTCGGTGACCACGCCCATTGCCATGGGCATCGCCGAACGCACCGGCGGCCTGCCGTCCCTCACCGCGGTGCTGGTCATCACCACCGGCATCCTCGGCGCCGTGGGCGCCCGCTACCTGTTCGACGCCCTCAACATCAAGGATCACGCCGTGCGCGGCTTCGCCATCGGCATCGCCTCCCACGGCATCGGCACCGCCCGGGCCTTCCAGGTGAGCGAACAATGCGGCGCCTTCGCCGCCCTGGCCATGGGCCTCAACGGCGCCCTCACCGCCCTGCTGCTGCCCGTGGTGCTGCCGTGGGTGAAGAGCTGGCTGGCCTGATGCCCTGAGGACCAGAAGGGATGCGGCTGCCGGCCATGGCACGGCGGGCATGCCCGTCCCTGCTGGCTGACGGAGCCCCCCTCCTAAAGCTCCGTGTATTTCACCGCCCGCCCCTGCACCTTTTCCGGCGGGTATTTCTGGCGGTTGAGTTCCATCTTTTCGGCGAAGGCCGCGGCCAGGTCGATTTCCAGCAAGTCGGCGACCCGGATCACGCCCATCAGTACGTCCGACAGTTCGTGCCCCACTTCCCGCCGCTGTTCCGGCGTCAGCTTGAAGCTGTCGGCCTCGGACAGCCACTGGAAATGCTCCAGCACCTCGCCGGCCTCCAGGGTCATGGCGATGGCCAGGTTCTTCGGGTTGTGGTGTTGATCCCAGCCCCGCTCACTGACGAATTGGCGGACGACGGCTCGCAGTTCTTCCAGTTGGCTCATGGCGGCAGGGGCAAGGAATGGGAAGCCGCCATGATAGCGGAGCCAGGGGGCCGGGCCCTCCTCCGCCCCCTGGCCTGATGCCTGGGCCGCCATTGCGTAACGCCAATGGCATAATTGCATTTTCTCCGTAGCGCGCCCGCCATGCTCGATACCCTCTACGGCAAGACCTTCCTCATTCTCACCATCCAGCTGGCCCTGACCTAGGCCAGCACCTTCCTCTTCATCCTCTGGCTGCGCCAGTGCTACTACGCCCGGGCGGCCTGGGTCGGCGGCAGTCTGCTGGAATCCGGCGAACTGGACCTGGAGCTGGACTGGCAGACCGTCGCCCCCTGGTTCTGGCTGCTGCTGGGGGTGGATGTGGCGGTCTTTCTCCTGCTGCTCTTTGTCGGCCAGCACAACCTGGCCATCGGCCTGCCCCTCTTCTGCCTGTGGTCGCTGCTGACGGGCATCGAGCTGGCCCTGGCCCTGGTGTCGGTGGACGAGAACCTGGGGGGCAAGGTCCTGGCCCTCACCGCCATGCTCACTTTCGCCGCCTTCCTGGTGGGCGCCTATGCCGGCATCGACTTTTCCTTTCTCGGCAGCACCCTCTTCGCCGGCCTCACCCTGGTGCTCCTGGGGGGCCTCTACCGCCTGCTGTTTTCCATCTCCGACGGCTGGCGACGCCTGCTGGCCCTGTTCGGCTGCGCCGTCTTCGTCGGCTACCTGGTGTTCGACTTCAACCGCCTCACCCGCAGCCCCCGCAACGACTGGGAAAAGGCCCTGGACCTGGCCATCAGCCTGTACCTGGACATCATCAACCTGTTCCTCCACCTGCTGGACCTGCTGCACCGCTGAAGCGGCGGCGGCCGTGGCATAATCGCGCCCCTCCCGGCGCCGCGGCGCCCGGACGGCGGCGCCTTCTCCCGGGTTTCCAGACGCCCCGTCCCGTTCCCTGAGCCCGATCTTCTTGCACAGGAGCAAGCTATGGTCGGCTATTGGCTGATTCTCGCCGTGGCGGTGGTCACGGAAATCCTCTGGGCCCTGAGCCTCAAATACATCCAGCAGCATCCCGGCCCCTGGCCCGTGGCCGCCTCCCTCGGCCTGACCCTGGTGAACATGGCCCTGCTCTCCCTGGCCATGCGGGGCATTCCCGCCGGCGTCGCCTACGCGGTGTGGACCGGCCTCGGTGCCGTCGGCGTCGCCATCTGCGGCGCCCTCTTCTTCGGCGACCAGCTCAACGGCGGGCAGATGGGCGCCATGGCGGTGGTCATCGCCGGCGTGGTCGGCATGAAGCTGGCCACCGGCTGAGGCGGCAGCAGGACCGGGCCGGCGGCGGCCCCTGTGCGGCGGCCGCCGCCGGCATTACACTGGATGTTCCGCCACGCCCGTACGTCCGCCCATGCAGGACCCCATCACCACTGCCGCCCAGTACGTGCTCGAAGCCGACGGCCTGCTCATCACGGCCGGCGCCGGCATGGGCATCGATTCGGGCCTGCCGGACTTCCGCGGCCCGGAAGGCTTCTGGCGGGCCTACCCGGCCCTGGGGCTGCAGCGCCTGATGTTCGAGGAAATCGCCTGCCCCGACGCCTTCGTGCGGGACCCGGAGCAGGCCTGGGGCTTCTACGCCCATCGCCTCAACCTCTACCGCCGCACCACGCCCCACGCCGGCTTCGCCCTGCTGCGGGCCATGGCCGAGCGCCTGGAGCGGGGCGCCTTCGTCTTCACCAGCAATGTGGACGGCCAGTTCCAGAAGGCCGGCTTCGACGAACTGCAGGTGGCCGAATGCCACGGCAGCCTGCACCACCTGCAGTGCTTCCACGACTGCCGGGGCCACATCTGGCCGGCGGCGGATTTCGCGCCGGAGGTGGACGAGGCCCGCTGCCGCCTGCGCTCGCCCCTGCCCCGCTGCCCCGACTGCGGCGCCCTGGCCCGGCCCAACGTGCTCATGTTCGGCGACTGGAACTGGCAGTCCGGCCGCACCGAAGTGCAGCGCCAGCGCCTGGAAAACTGGCTGGCCACGGTGCAGCGCCTGGTGGTGATCGAGCTGGGGGCCGGCACCGCCATCCCCACGGTGCGCTGGTTCGGCGAAATGCGCGGCGCCCCCCTGATCCGCATCAATCCCGGCGAAGCGGAGGTGTGCACCGACCGCGGCGTCAGCCTGCCCCTGGGCGCCCACGTCGGTCTCCAGGCCATGGCCCGGGAACTGCGGGCCGCCGGCTTTCTCGATTGACCGCCGTTGATGCGTCCCCATCGCCGCCCCGGGCTTGAAGCCGGCGCCGCCGCCCCCAACTCCATGCCGTCATTGCTCCCTGTCGCCGCCATGCCCAGCCGCTACCGTTGCCTCGCCCTGCTCCTCCTCGCTGCCCTGAACGCCGCGCCCCTGGCCGCCCAGGAAGGCATCGACGTGGGCAAGCCTTCGGCCCTGCGCCGGCTGGTACCGGCGGAGCAGATAGAGCGCCAGGCCGGCCAGGAATACGAGCAGCTGAAGCAGCAGGCCGCCCGGCAGCGGGCCCTGGCGCCGGCGGACCACCCCCAGGCGCGGCGCCTGCAGGCCATCGCCCGGCGCCTGATCCCCTTCGCCGAGCGCTTCAACCCCCGGGCCGGACAATGGCGCTGGGAAGTTAACCTGATCGGCTCCCGGGACATCAACGCCTTCTGCATGCCCGGCGGCAAGATCGCCTTTTTCACCGGCCTGGTGGAAGGCCTGAAGTTGACGGACGACGAAATCGCCGTGGTCATGGGCCACGAAATGGCCCACGCCCTGCGCGAACATGCCCGGGAGCAGACGGCCAAGAGCGGCCTGACCCAGCTGGGCGCCAGCCTCCTCGGCCAGTTCGTCGGCCGGGGCCAGTACGCCGACCTGTTCCAGTTCGGCGGCAACATGCTGAGCCTGAAATTTTCCCGGGACGACGAGAGCGAGGCCGATCTGGTGGGCCTGGATCTGGCGGCTCGGGCCGGCTACGACCCGCGGGCCGGCATCAGCCTGTGGCAGAAGATGGGCCAGGCCTCCGGGGGCGGCGGCAACCTGGCCTGGTTCTCCACCCACCCGGCCGGCAAGGACCGCATCGGCGACATCCGCCGCCACCTGCCCCAGGTCATGCCCCTGTACGAGAACGCCCGTAAAGTCACGGAGAAAAAGTAGGCATTTGGCGGCAAATGTCTCGTATTTCACGGAAATTGCCCCATGCCGGTGCTATAAAGAAAGCGTCCCCCTGCCTTTTACCGGGAGTACGCCATGGACAGCAGCGGTCTCACCTCCATCTACGCCTACTACAACCCCTATGGCCTATACGGCCTGGGCGGTCTGTCCTCCCTCGGCGCTGTCGCAGCTGCCAACCGCAGCCAGGGGAGTTCTTCCGTATCCGGCATCGGCAGCGGCAGCAGCTGGACCACGGTCTCCAGCCTGGGCCAGACCTTGAGCGCCGTCAGCAATCTGCAGACGGCAGCCGAGAAGCTGACCAAGCCTGGCGCCTTCTCCTCCCTTTCCGTCGCCTCCTCCGCCCCCACCGTGGCCCGGGGTAGCGCCGCGGAAGGCACGGCCCAGGGGGCCTATACGGTGCGGGTGGATCAGCTGGCCCAGCAGCAGGTGCTCACCTCCGCCGCCCAGGCCACCCAATACACCGCCATCGGCAGCGGCGCCGACACCACGGTCAATTTCCAGTTCGCCAACGGGCGCAGCGCCTCGGTGGATATCGATGGTGGCGACAACACCGTCAAGGGGCTGGCAGCCGCCATCAACCGGGCCGACATCGGCGTTTCCGCCAGCGTGGTCAGCGGCCCCACCGGCTACCAGTTGCAGCTTTCCGGCGAAAGCGGGGCGGGCAATGCCTTCACCGTCAGCGCCAGCGGCGACAGTACCCTTTCCGACTTTTTCAGCAGCCCGCCGGGCGGCAACGGCCTCTTGCTGACCCAGCAGGCCCAGGACGCCAAGGGCTCGGTGAACGGCAGCGCCTTCACCTCCGGCACCAACACGGCCACCACCTCGGTGGAAGGCCTGACCCTCAAGCTCAACGCCACCGGCACCACCAATCTCACGGTCGGCGGCAATGCGGACCAGGCGGCGGCGGTGACCGACTTCGTCAAGGCCTACAACGCCGTGCAGAGCGGCCTCAACAGCCTGTCCCGGGAATACGCCGGCTTCAACCTGACGGCCCCCTATCTGCGCAACACATTGAGCCAGGCCCTGACGCCGGGAGCCGCCGCGGGCTCGGGCAACATCCAGAAGCTCGCGGACATCGGCATCAGCAGCAATGCCAACGGCAGCCTCAGCGTCGATACGGAAAAGCTGCGCTCGGCCCTGAGCAGCAATGCGGACGCGGTGGCCAGCCTCTTTTCCACCGACAAGGGCGAAGGGGTGGCCGATCGCATCCTGGCCCAGGTCAGCGAAGACGGCGCCCTGGCGGTGGACAACCTGCTCAAGTCCGCCGCTCCCAGCCTGACCACCGCCGGTCTCAGCACGGCCAACCTGCAGAGCAATCTGCTCAACGCCATGTTCAACCAGCAGCAGAACTGGCTCAGCCAGTACAGCGGCCTGGGCAGCCTGACCGCCTCCCTCGGCAGCACCGACTCCCTGCTGAGCAGCCTGCTCGGCAGCAGCAGCAACAACCTGAGCGGCCTGGGGCTGATCGGCGGCCTGAGCAATCCGGCCACGGTGACCTCCCTCTTCAGCAGTTGAGACCGGGAGCGGGCTGGCTCCAGGCTTATGCCCCAACGACAAAGGCCGCCCACGGGCGGCCTTTGTCTTTCATGGCAACGGACGGGTGAAGCGGACGGAGCGCGACTGCATCATCCAGAAGCCGTGAGCCATCTGTAGTCCACAGCCGAACTGGCCGCGGCGACAAGCGCCGGCAGCGGAAACGCCGCTGCCAGGAGAGAATCAGGAACAGTCCCTCCCCGCAGACGCCCGCCGGACGGCCATTAGCGGGCTGCCATGGCGGGACGGCGCATCAGCGCTTCTTCGCCGGGGTGGCCTTGCCCCGTGCCGCTACCGGCTTCTTCGCGGCGGCAGGGGCCGCCGGCTTGCCCACCAGGCGTGCCTTCTGGACCTGGGGATTGGCACGGCTGGCGGAGATTTCCAGGCCGATGGCCGGCGGCAGGTCCCGGGCGCCGGGGGGCAGGCGGGCGTAGCGGGCCCGGGCGGCGGAGATGCGCTGGTCGATGCGGGACAGGTCGTAGCCCTTGGCCTCCATGGCCCGCCGCACTTCCAAGAGGCGCTGGATTTCCGCCGGCACCTTTTCCGACTTGCGGGCCACGCCCCAGTCGGCCTTGGGCCGGTTGGCGGCGTCGATGAATTCTTCCGGATTGGTGATGACCCGGGCGACCTTCAGGTGGTCGTATTTCATGGCCCAGTCCAGGGCGGTCTGGCCGTTCTCGTTGCGCAGCCTGGGGTCGGCGCCCCATTCCATGAGACGCACGGCCAGGGCATCCTTGCCTTCGTAGGCGGCCATCATCAGCACCGAGGAGCCGTTGGGGGCCTGGGCATTGACGTCGGCGCCCCGCTTCAGCAGGTATTCGGCCACCTCGGCGTGGCCGGCGAAGACGGCGTAGTGCAGGGCGGACCAGGCATAACCCTCCCGGTTCACCTGGGCGCCGTGCTCCAGCAGCCACTGCACCGCCTTCAGGTGGCCCTTCCAGGCCGCCAGCAGCAGGGCCTGCTCGCCCTTGTCGTTCACCGCGTTGAGGTCGGCGCCCCGGGCGTGGAACAGCTCCATCAGGGCCACATTGCCCTCCCAGGCGCCGATCATCAGGCCGGTGCCGACCCGGTCCGCCTGGTAGTCCGGCGGCAGGCCCGCATCCAGCCACTCCCGGGCCTGGTCCAGGTTGCCCATTTCCAGGGCGACGCCGAAGCTGATCGGGCTGGGCGGCTGGAAGCCTGCCGCCTGCTGGGCCAGGGCCGGACCCGTGCCGAGACACAGGCCGAGGGCCAGGGCGGCGAGGAGGCGCCGGACCGGCGTCGCCAGGGGGCTGCAGGTGGGAAGGGTGGGGGAAAATTTCATCATTCGCTTCCGTTGTGCCGCCGAAGGCGCTTGCATCGCCCCCCCGGCTTGTGGTCTAAAGACGCTTTTGCTCACGGCCCGCAACGGGCCCCTTGCGATCCTTCTGCGACTGCCGATGCGGTTCCACCGGTTTCACGCCGCCCTTCTCTGTTCTCTCGCGCTCCATGCCGCCGCGCTCCTGCTGCTGCCGCCTCCGGCGGCACCGGCCCGGGCCGCCGTGCCGTTGCAGGCGCGCCTGCGTCCGCCGCCGGTAACGCCTGCAGCCCAGGAACCGCCGCCGGCACCGCCCCGGGAAGAAGCAGCGCCGCCGCCACCGGAGAAACCTGCAAGCGCCAAGCCCAAGCCCGAGAAAAAGGCCCCGGCCAAACCGGCACCGGCCCGTTTCAAGGAGCCGCCGGCCAGCTTCAACGGTTACCCGGTCCTGGCGGGGAACGCCGCCCGCAGCGCCTTCAGCCAGCTGGCGCGGCAGCCCCTGTATCCGCCCGAGGCCATTGCCCGGGGCCTGCAGGGCGAGGTGTTGCTGCTGCTGTTCCTCGACGCCAACGGCAATGTGCAGGCGGCCCGGGTGGAGCGCAGCAGCGGCCAGCCCCTGCTGGACCAGGCCGCCGTCGGCGCCGCCCGCCAGCTCAAGGCCCTGCCGGAAGGGGCGCCCCGGGAGGCGATCCTGCCGGTGCGCTTCAAGCTGGACTGAAACGGCCGCCCTCCGGCTCAGGCCGGAACCGCCGCCGGAGTACCTGGCGGCAGCGGCAACGGCCCCAAGCCGAGGCCCCTATTCTCTCAGATTGCCCCGGCCTCGCGCAGGGCGGCGATGGCCTCGGCGTCGTAGCCGAGCCGGGTCAGCACCGCCTCGGTATGTTCCCCCAGCCCCGGCCCCAGCCATTCGGTGCCGCCCGGGGTGGCGGAAAGCTTGGGCACGATGCCCGGCACCTTGAAGTCCTTGCCGTCCGGCAGGCGGGCGGACTGGATCATCTCCCGGGCCAGGAACTGGGGATCGGCGAACATGTCGGCCGCCGAATAGACCCGGGAGGCGGGCACCTCCGCCGCTTCCAGCTTGGCCAGCAGCTCGGCCTCGTCCAGGCCCGCCACCCAGGCGTCGATCAGGGCGTACACCTCGTCCCGGCGTCCATCCCGGCCGGCGTTGTCGGCCAGGCCCGGGTCGGTGGCCAGATCCTCCCGCCCCAGGGCCCGCATCAGGCGCTGGAAGATGGCATCGCCGTTGGCGCCGATGGTGACGAACTTGCCGTCCCGGGTCTTGTGGGTGTTGGAAGGGGTGATGCCGGGCATGATGTTGCCGGTGCGCTCCCGCACGAAGCCGAAGACGTCGAACTCGGGCACCAGGGATTCCATCATGGCGAAAATGGCCTCGTACAGGGCCACGTCCACCACCTGCCCTTTGCCCCCTTGCACCTCCTTGTGGCGCAGGGCCATGAGGGTGCCGAAGACGCCCCACAGGGCGGCGATGGAATCGCCGATGGAAATGCCGGTGCGCACCGGCGGCCGGTCGGCAAAGCCGGTGATGTAGCGCAGGCCGCCCATGCTCTCGCCGACGGCGCCGAAGCCCGGCTGGTCCTTGTAGGGCCCGGTCTGACCGAAGCCGGAGAGGCGCAGCATGACCAGGCCCGGGTTGAGGGCGGATAGTTCCTCCCAGGAGAGGCCCAGTTTTTCCATGACCCCGGGGCGGAAGTTCTCCACCACGATGTCCGCCTCCGCCACCAGCTTGCGCACGATGTCCCGCCCCTGGGGATGCTTCAGGTTCACCGTCACCGACTGCTTGTTGCGGGACTGGACGAACCACCACAGGGAGGTGCCTTCGTACAGCTTGCGCCACTTGCGCAGGGGATCGCCGCCGTCCGGCGACTCGATCTTCACCACCTCGGCGCCGAACTCGGCCAGCAGGCGGGAGGCGAAGGGCCCGGCGATGAGGGTGCCCAGCTCGACGACCTTGAGGCCGGCCAGGGGCTTGGGAGGACAGGAGGCGGCTGCGGACATGGGGGCGGAACCTGTAAGGGAAGGCGCCATTATGCCCGCTCCGCCCCCTGGCCTATACTGCCCGCCACAGCCACGAGGAGAAGCCATGAACCAGACCGTTTTCAGCCGCATCATCAACGGCGAACTGCCCTGCGCCAAGGTGTACGAGGACGGCCACGTCTTCGCCTTCATGGATGCAGGCCAGGTCAATCCGGGCCACGTCCTGGTGGTGAGCAAGAAGCCCTTCGAGACCCTGCTCGACGCCGACGAGGAAACCGCCGCCGCCCTCATGCGCGCCGCCCGCAAGATCGCCCTGGCGGTGCAGGACGCCTTCGGCCCCGAAGGCATCACCATCCTCCAGGCCAACCGGCCCCAGGGCTGGCAGACCGTGCCCCACCTGCACCTGCACGTGCTGCCCCGCCACGCCGGCGACGGCGTCGGCCTGGTGTGGCCGCGCAAGGAGCCGGGCCTGGAGCAGTTGCAGACCCTGGCGGCAAAAATAAAGGTAACGGACTGAAGCTGCGGGTAAAATACGCCCCCTTCGCCTGTCGCCCGCCCGCCGGCGCGGCAGTCCGGCGGCACCGACCCCAGCTCCCCACCCTTTAATCATCGAGTCCCCATGAAACACATCGCCCGCAAGCGCTTCGGCCAGAACTTTTTGCAGGACCCGCAAATCGTCGCCGACATCGTGGGCGCCGTGAATCCGCCCCGGGACGGCCAGGTGGTGGAAATCGGCCCCGGCCTGGGCGCCCTCACCGTGCCCCTGATGGCCCGGGTGGACCACCTGCACGTGGTGGAAATCGACCGGGACCTGATCGCCCGCCTGAAAAAGCAGTACCCCAAGGACAAGCTGACCATCCACGAGGGCGACGCCCTGGAGTTCGACTTCGGCCAGCTGGGCCCCAACCTGCAGATCGTCGGCAACCTGCCCTACAACATCTCCACCCCCCTGCTCTTCCACCTGGCCAGCTTCGCCCCCATGGTGCGGGACATGCACTTCATGCTGCAGAAGGAAGTGGTGGAGCGCATGGTGGCCCTGCCCGGCGAGAGCGAATACAGCCGCCTCTCGGTGATGCTGCAGTACCGCTTCTACATGGACTGGCTGCTGGATGTGCCGCCCGAATCCTTCGACCCGGCGCCCAAGGTGGATTCGGCCGTGGTGCGCCTGATTCCCCGGCCCCAGGAGGAACTCACGGCGAAGGACCCGGCCCTGCTGGAAAAGGTGGTGCAGGCCGCCTTCTCCCAGCGGCGCAAGATGCTGCGCAACACCCTCAAGGAACTGGGCGGCGAAGCCTGGCTCGAAGCCCACGGCATCAAGCCCACGGCCCGGGCCGAAGACGTGCCGGTGGCCGACTACATCGCCCTGGCCAACAGCCTGGTCAAGCCCGAAAACTAGGCACCCCGGAGAGGCAGGCGGGATGCGGCTGCCGGGCATGGCATCGCCGGCAGGCCCGTCCTTTCTGCCTCCCAGCCCATCCCCCTGACGACTACTGGCGCCACGCCATTGCCGCCGCGGCGGGCCGCCGGCCAAGCGGGTAAAATGGCGGCCTTGGCTCCCCCCCGGTGTTACGGATTCATCCCATGCTACGACTGACCGAAATCAAGCTCCCCCTGGACCACCCCGAAGCGGACCTGCGCAGCGCCGTCTGCCAGCGCCTGGGCATCGCCGACGGGGACCTGCTGGGCTATTCGGTCTATCGCCGCAGCTTCGATGCGCGCAAGAAGTCCGCCATCGTCTTCATCTACGCCATCGACGCCGAAGTGCGCGACGAGGCCGCCGTGCTCAAGCGCCTGGCCGGCGACAAGCACGTCATGCCCTCCCCCGACACCACCTACCGCTTCGTTGCCCGGGCCCCGGCCCAGCTGGCGACGCGGCCCGTGGTCATCGGCACCGGCCCCTGCGGCCTCTTCGCCGGCCTGCTGCTGGCCCAGATGGGCTTCAAGCCCATCATCCTGGAGCGGGGCAAGGCGGTGCGGGAACGCACCAAGGACACCTGGGGCCTGTGGCGCAAGGGCGAGCTGAACCCGGATTCCAACGTGCAGTTCGGCGAGGGCGGCGCCGGCACCTTCTCCGACGGCAAGCTCTACAGCCAGATCAAGGACCCCCAGCACCACGGGCGCAAGGTGCTGGAAGAGTTCGTCAAGGCCGGGGCGCCGGAGGAAATCCTCTACATCAGCAAGCCCCACATCGGCACCTTCCGCCTGGTGGGCATGGTGGAGAAGATGCGGGCAAACATCACCGAACTGGGCGGCGAAGTGCGCTTCGGCTGCCGGGTCGAGGAAATCGAGATCGAGCGGGATGCCGCCGGCAACGGCCAGGTGCGCGGCGTGGTGCTGGCCGACGGCGAGCGCATCCCCAGCGACCATGTGGTGCTGGCCGTGGGCCACAGCGCCCGGGACACCTTCCACATGCTCTACGCCAAGGGCGTCTACATCGAGGCCAAGCCCTTCTCCATCGGCGTGCGCATCGAGCATCCCCAGGCCCTCATCGACAAGGCCCGCTTCGGCCCCTTCGCCGGCCACCCCCTGCTCGGCGCCGCCGACTACAAGCTGGTGCACCACTGCAGCAACGGCCGTTCCGCCTACAGTTTCTGCATGTGCCCCGGCGGCACCGTGGTGGCCGCCACCTCGGAGCCGGGCCGGGTGGTGACCAACGGCATGAGCCAGTATTCGCGCAACGAGCGCAACGCCAACAGCGGCATCGTGGTCGGCATCGCGCCGGAGACGGACTACCCGGGCCATCCCCTGGCCGGCATCGACTTCCAGCGCCACTGGGAATCGAAGGCCTTCGAAGCCGGCGGCGGCACCTACGCCGCCCCCGCCCAGCGGGTCGGTGACTTCCTCGCCGGGCGCCCCTCCACCGCCCCGGGCGGGGTCGAGCCCTCCTACACGCCGGGAGTGCACTGGACCGATCTCTCCCAGTGCCTGCCCTCCTACGTGGTGCAGGCCCTGCGCGAAGCCCTGCCGGCCTTCGACAGGCAGATCCGCGGCTTCGCCATGGCCGACGCGGTCATGACCGGGGTCGAGACCCGCACCTCCTCCCCCATCCGCATCAAGCGCGGCGACGACCTGCAGAGCCTCAACACCCGGGGCCTGTACCCGGCCGGCGAAGGCGCCGGCTACGCCGGAGGCATCCTCTCCGCCGGGGTGGACGGCATCAAGGTGGCCGAAGCCGTGGCCCTGGACATGGTGGGCCGGCCCGCCGCCTGAGCGGCCGCGCCCGCCGGCATCCCGCTCACGCGCACGCCATGGGCTTTTTCGACTGGCTGCTCGGCCCCCGCCACAGCGACCTGGCGGACGACGGCCTGCAACAGGCCATCCACCAGGTCATGGCCGGCGTCGATCCGCGCCTGCAGGCCATGCACGGCGCCCGGGAGCGCCTTGCCCCGGCCGTCGCCCACGCCCTCGACTACGCCCGCAGCATCGCCGCCCGCCAGGCCGACTGCATTCCCCTGCAAGCCTCCCGCTGGGCCGCCAGCCCGGTGCTGCGGGCCCTCTTCGCCCGCCCCGAGGACATCACCGCCACCGTGAATGCCAGCCCGGACCTGCGGGAATTCCTCGACAGCGGCGGCGACGGCTGCGGCGACACCATCTACTGCATCGTCGCTGCCACGCCGCAACAGCACACCACCCTGGGCACCGCCCTGGAAGGGGAGCTGCTGCGCCGGGACGTGGAGCGGCACAGCATCAGCTTCGGGGACTTCCGCCTGGTGGGCTTTTCCGCCAGCCCCCAGGCCCTGCAGCAGCGCACCCAGGAGATGGTGCTGGAAGCCCTGGTGCTGGACGCCCTGGCCGAAATCACCGCCAGCAAGGCCCGGGGCCGGGCCCTGGAGGCGGAGCACGGCCTGCTGCGGCACCGCCTGGCACTCATGGCCCAGAGCCGGGCCGGCCTCAACGGCCTGGAAGCAGAAGGCGCCCACCACCAGGACGTGGCCCAGCTGCGCCAACAGCTGGCCGACAACGAAGCCGCCCTGGCCGCCGCCCATAGCGGCAGCGGCTGGCTGGAGGCCACCCTGGAACAGTTGCAGGCCCATCTGGCGGCGGCCGAGGAGAGCCTGCCCATCCGCCCCACGGTGCTCTGGCTCGACCCCATGAACCTGATGACGGCGCCCCAGGCGGCCAATGCCGCCCCCGTGGCCCTGACGGAAATCGCCCGCCCCGGCCGCCCCCTGCGCCTCACCTTCCCTGCCGCCATCCCCCGGGCCGAGGTGGCGCCGCCCCATCTGGATTTCGACTCGGCCCTGCGCCTGCTCTAGGCGCCTGCTCCCGCCTTCCCCATTTTCTGCCGCCACAAAAACAAACAGGGCGCCAGCGGCGCCCTGTCGGGGAAAACGGGAGAGAACCGGTGCAGAAAACTTCCGCCTCGGCCACTCCCGCGGGAAAAAGCTCCCTCAGTCCTTCTTCATCGGGCAGGTCTTGATGCCCAGCAGGGTGTAGGCCGGGCACCAGCCCATGAAACCGGTGGCCAGGGGCACCACGCCGATCCAGGCCCACACCGGGCCGCCCAGGATGGCCCAGGCGATCAGGGCCAGGCCGACGACGATGCGCAGGATTTTGTCGATACCGCCAACGTTTGCTTTCATGTTTGCTGCCTCCAGTGAGTTTTGACCCTCCCAGCATAGCGGGGTCCCGGGCAAGCGTATGTAACCTGGGTCACACACCCACGAGCGATGCCCGGAGGCGCCCAGGCCACGACCGGCCCAGGCGGCCGCCGGCCTTCAGCGGGCGGCCTCGGCCAGGCTCTTGAGGCCGTTGCGGTCCAGGATGCCGATCTGTTCCCGCCCCAGGGCCACCAGCCCCTGGGCGGCAAAGCCCTTCAGCAGCCGGCTGACGATTTCCCGCACGCTGCCCAGCTCTTCCGCCAGCTGCTGGTGGGTGGCATGCAGGGTGTCACCGTTCTTGGCCAGCAGCAGCTTGGCCAGGCGCTGGTCGAGACGGTGGAAGGCCACCTCCTCCACCAGCTGCATCAGTTCGGCCAGACGCTCGGAAAAGAGGTGGAAGACGAAATCGCGGAAGCGGGCCTGCTCCGCCACCAGCCGGTCGAACACCGGGCTGGGCAGGATCAGCAGGGTGATGGGCGTTTCCGCCTCGCCCCGGGCGGTATAGGGCGCATGGCCCAGGAGACAGCTGGAGGTGATGATGCAGGATTCTCCCGGCTCCACCCGGTAGAGCAGCATTTCCCGGCCGCTGGCGGCGGTCTTCACCACCTTGATGCTGCCTTCCAGCAGCAGGGGGAAGCCCTGGCAGGGCTGGCGCTCGGCGAACAGCTGGGTGCCGGCGGGAAGCCGCAGCAGGGCCTCGGGCCGGCACAGGGCGGCCAGCTGGTCTGCCGGCAGGGCCGCCAGGGAGGGATAGAGGGCAAGCAGGCCGGCGGAGGTCAGTTCCATGGTCGGGCGCGGTCCGGTTGGGGCTTCAGGCGACGGGGCCGATTTCGGCGATGGCCGGGGCGTGGTCCGACGGGCGTTCCCAGGTGCGGGGCTCCTTGTCGATGCGCCCGGCGCTGCAGGCCGCCGCCAGGGGGGCGGAGAGCAGCAGGTGGTCGATACGCAGGCCCAGGTTGCGGCGGAAGCCGCCCATGCGGTAATCCCACCAGGAGAAGGTGGCCGGCGGCTGCTCGAAGAGGCGGAAGCTGTCGCTCAGGCCCAGGCCCAGCAGGCGCTGCCAGGCGGCCCGCTCCGGTTCGGAACAGAGGATCTTGCCTGCCCAGGCCTGGGGGTCGTGCACGTCCGCATCGGCCGGGGCGATATTGAAGTCGCCGGCCAGCACTAGCTTGGGATGGGCGGACAGTTCCTCGGCCAGCCACTTTTCCAGGGCTGCCAGCCATTCCAGCTTGTAGGCGTACTTGTCGCTGCCCACTTCCTGGCCGTTGGGGAAATAGGCGCAGATCACCCGCACGCCGGCCACCGTGGCGGCGATGAGGCGCTTCTGGGGATCGTCGTAATGGGGATTGCCCCGCTGCACCTCGGCCAGGGGCTGGCGCGAGAGCAGGGCGACGCCGTTGTAGGTCTTCTGGCCGGAAAAGGCGACCTGGTAGCCGGCGGCCTCGATCTCGGCCTGGGGGAAGTTGTGGTCCTCCAGCTTGGTTTCCTGCAGGCAGACCACATCGGGGGCCTCCTTGGCCAGCCACTCCAGCAGATGGGGCAGGCGGACCTTGAGGGAATTGACGTTCCAGGTGGCAAACTTCATCGACAACTATTTCTCCAGGGCGCCCCGGGGCTTGAAACCGTAGGGGGCCGTCTTGGGGTAGCCGGCCAGGTCCAGCAGATTGTTCCAGGCGGCGCTGTCCACGCCCCGGGTGGTCTGCTTGCCGACCATGAGAATGGGCACGACCGGCTCGCTGCCGGCCACGCGCTTGAGTTCTTCGTAATCCTCCGGGGTAGCGATCATCTTCTCGCGGAAGGGAACGCCCCGGGCGTTGAGCAGGTCCCGCCCGAGGCGGCAGGTCTCGACGCAGTCGCTGCTGGTGTACAGCACCACCGGGAAATTCTCCACGGCGCGGCGGGTGGCGTAGGGCAGGCTGCCCTCTTCCCCTTCGGCGGCAGCGCCCAGCTGCTTCTTGCTCACCTGCTTGACCCCGGCGGGGGGCGGCTTGTCGGAAAAGACCGTCTGGCCGGTCTGGGGGTCGATCCAGCGGTAGGTGGTCTGGGCCTGGGCGGCACCCCAGGCCAGGCAGCCGACGAGCAGGGACAGCAGCAGTTTCATGGCAAAAATCTCCCGACAGCGGTGTTGGGCCGGATTACGCGGGGATCATACCATTGTGCCGCAACAGGGCATCCACGCTGGGTTCCCGGCCGCGGAAGGCCTTGAAGGAGTCGATCGCCGGACGGGAACCGCCGACGGACAAAATCTCGTCCAGGAAGCGCTTGCCGGTGGCCCCGTCGAAGGGATTGCCGGCCTCCTCGAAGGCGGCGTAGGCATCGGCCGACAGCACCTCGGCCCACTTGTAGCTGAAGTAGCCCGCCGCGTAGCCTCCGGCGAAGATGTGGCCGAAGCTGTTGGGGAAGCGGTGCCAGGCAGGGGGAATCAGCACCGCCACTTCCCGGCGCACCTCGTTCAGCACGTCCAGCACGGTCTGCTCGCCCTTGGGGTCGAAGCCGTGGTGGATGCGCAGGTCGAAGAGGGAGAATTCCAGCTGGCGCACGGTCATGAGGCCGCTGTGGAAGTTCTTGGCCGCCAGCATCTTGTCGTAGAGGGCCCGGGGCAACGGCTCGCCGGAATCCACGTGGCCGGTCATGCCCTGCAGCACTTCCCACTCCCAGCAGTAGTTCTCCATGAACTGGGAGGGCAGTTCCACCGCATCCCACTCGACGCCGTGGATGCCGGAGACGCCCAGCTCCTCCACCCGGGTCAGCAGGTGGTGCAGGCCGTGGCCGGTCTCGTGGAACAGGGTGATGACGTCGTCGTGGCTGAAGGTGGCGGGCTTGTTGCCCACCGGAGCGGGGAAGTTGCAGTTGAGGTAGGCCACCGGGGTCTGGATGCCGGCAGCGGTGGCGCGGCGGGTGATGGCTTCGTCCATCCAGGCGCCGCCCTTTTTGGTTTCCCGGGCGTAGAGGTCCAGGTAGAACTGGCCCACCAGCTCGCCGGCGGCGGTCTCGATGCGGAAGAAACACACATCCGGATGCCACACGGGGGCCGCGTCGGGCTTCAGCTTGACGTTGAAGAGGGACTCGATGACCTTGAACAGGCCGCCCAGCACCTTGGGTTCGGGGAAATACTGCTTCACCTCCTCGTCGGAGAAGGAGTAGCGGGCCTGCTTGAGCTTTTCCGAAGCCCAGCCGATGTCCCAGGGTTCCAGTTCGTCCATGCCCAGTTCGGCCTTGGCGAAGGCCTTCAGCTCGGCCAGGTCCTTCTCGGCGAAAGGCTTGGCCTTCACTGCCAGGTCGTTGAGGAAGGCCAGCACCTGTTCCGGACTGTCGGCCATCTTGGGCACCAGGGAAACCTGGGCGAAGGTGTCGAAGCCCAGCATCTTCGCCTCTTCGGCCCGCAGTTCCAGGATGCGACGGATCAGGGGGGTGTTGTCCCACTCGGCCTTGCTGCTGCCGTCGGTGAACTCGGCGGCCCGGGTGGCGTAGGCCCGGTACATGACCTGGCGCAGGCGGCGGCTCTCGGCGTACTGCATCACCGGCATGTAGGAGGGGGCGTGCAGGGTGAATTTCCAGCCAGCCTTGCCTTCCTTCTCGGCGGCGGCCCGGGCGGCAGCCTGCACGTCTTCCGGCAGGCCCGCCAGTTCGGCCTCGTCGGTCACGAATTCGGCGAAGGCGTTGGTGGCGTCCAGCAGGTTTTCCGAGAACTTGGCGGAGAGGCTGGCCAGTTCTTCCTGGATGGCCTGGAAGCGGGGCTTCTGCGCTTCCGGCAGTTCGGCGCCGGAAAGGCGGAAGTCGCGGATCTCGTTGTGCAGGATTCTCTTGCGGGCCGGGGAAAGGCCGGCGAATTCGGGGGAGGCGGCCAGGGCCTTGTACTTCTCGAAAAGGGCCAGGTTCTGGCCCAGTTCGCTGAAGAAGCGGGTCACCTCCGGCAGCAGGTCGTTGTAGGCCTCGCGCCATTCGGGCACGTCATTGACGCCGTGCAGGTGGCCGACGATGCCCCAGGCCCAGGAGAGGTGCTCGATGCCGTCGTTGAGGGGCGCCGCGAAATCGTCCCAGGTGGCCGGCACGGCGGCGGCGGTGAGGCGCGCCACCAGGGCCCGGCTGTCGGCCAGCAGCTGCTCGATGGCGGGCCGCACGTGGGCCGGCTCGATGCGGTCGAAGGGCGGCAGCACGGCACGGGGCTGGCCGACGGTGGCAAGAAGGGGATTGGCGCTCATGGGCTGTTCTCTGGAGATGTTATCGGTAGGGGCAACAAAAACGGGCGGCCTGGGCCGCCCGTGGGCTGGCGCTGAAACTGGACGTCTGTTCTTGCAGATGGGGTCTGGCGCCTATTCTACAAGGTCCGCGTAGGCATGCCAGGTGGCGTGGCCCAGCAGTGGCATGATCAGCACCAGACCGGCCATCAGGGTGACGAAGCCGAACAGGGTCAGGCTGACGATAAGGAAGGACCACAGCAGCATGGCCGGCAGATTGGTCGCCACCACGTTGATGCTGGTGGCCATGGCGTGGTGCACCTCCACCTCCCGGTCCAGCAGCAGGGGCGCCGTCACCACCGAGAGCAGGAAGGTCACCGCGGCCAGGGTGGCGCCGCTGAGGGTCCAGATGGCGGCCAGGTTGGGGTGGCGGCCGGAGAGGAAGATTTCCCGGGCCAGTTCCTCGAAGCCCCAGATCCACTCGCTGCCCAGCAGATAGGCCACCAGGGCCGTGGTCAGCTGGGCCCAGATGAAGTAGATGGCGGCCAGGAAGAGGCCGTAGAGGGCCAGAGGGCGCCAGCGGGCGGCCAGGGAATGGGCCACGGCGGCGGCATCGAGCCGGTCGCCGCCGGCGATGCGGCGGCTGATCTCGTAGAAGCCCACGGCCAACAGGGGCCCTACCAGGAGGAAGCCGGAGACGGCCGCCAGCAGCAGTTCGGGCCGGCCCTGGGCCAGGGCGAAGATGCACAGGCCGCCGATGGCGAACAGGGCGCCCAGGGAAAGACTCAGGCTGGGCCGCCGGGAAAGGTCTCGCAGGCCGCCGGCCAGCCAGAGGAAGGGACGGGACCAGGCCACGTGGCGCACCCGGGGCAGGTCGTGATGAACGGGGGAGTGCAGGATGTCCATGATGATCTCCTTCTCAGGGTTGGAGCGGGGACATGGGTTGGACCGCAACTGCCCGTCCGGGTTTCCGGCCGGCAAAAACAAAAGGGGCGGGAGAATCTCCCGCCCCTTTTGGGGGAAGCCCAGGCCGACCGGTACAAGCGGTGCGGCCCGCGGCAGTCCGGCCCGATCAGGCCATGGTCTGGCCGGTAAGGCGCTCGTAGGCTTCGCGATACTTGGCGGCGGTCTTTTCGATGACCTCGGCCGGCAGCTGCGGACCGGGAGCCTTCTTGTCCCACCAGGTCAGGGTTTCCAGGTGGTCGCGGACGAACTGCTTGTCGAAGCTGGGGGGGCTGATGCCTTCGGCGTAGCCGTCGGCGGGCCAGAAGCGGGAGGAATCGGGGGTCAGGGCCTCGTCGATGAGGTGCAGGGTGCCGGCTTTGTCGATGCCGAACTCGAACTTGGTGTCGGCGATGATGATGCCCCGGGTGCGGGCATAGGCGGAAGCCTCGGAGTACAGGGCGATGGCGGCGTTCTTCGCTTCCTCGGCCAGCTGGGCGCCGGTCTTGCCGGTGCCCGCCAGGTCGGCGGCCAGGTGCTCGGTACAGCGCACCTTGGATTCCTCGTAGGAGATGTTGATGTCGTGGTCGCCCACATCGGCCTTGGTGGCCGGGGTGAAGATGGGCTCGGGCAGCTTGGCCGCCATCTGCAGGCCGGCGGGCAGCTGGATGCCACAGACGGCGCCGGTGGCCTGGTAGTCCTTCCAGCCGGAACCGATCAGGTAACCGCGCACCACGGCCTCGATGGGCAGGGGCTTCAAGCGCTTCACCACCAGGGCGCGGCCTTCCACCTGGGACCGTTCTTCGGGCTTGACCACGGATTCGGGGGCGATGCCGGAGAGCTGGCTGGGCAGGATGTGGCCCAGCTTCTCGAACCAGAAATTGGCCACCTGGGTCAGCACCTTGCCCTTGTCGGGGATGGGGTCCGGCAGGATCACGTCGAAGGCGGAGAGCCGGTCGGTGGTGACGATCAGCAGGTGGTCGGCATCGACGGAATAGATGTCGCGCACCTTGCCCCGGGCGACGAGGGGCAGGCTGGTGATGGTGGATTCAAAAAGGGGAGCGGTCACGGCAGGGTCCCGAAAAAGAGGGGAAAAAACGGATTATAAAGGATCAGTGGCCTTCGCCCTGCTCCAGCTCCTCGGCGGCCAGGGCGCGGCGCATGCGGCGGATGCTGACGGCGACGACGG
The DNA here is from genome assembly GCF_009177135.1 of Azospira sp. I09. Lineage (NCBI taxonomy): Bacteria > Pseudomonadati > Pseudomonadota > Betaproteobacteria > Rhodocyclales > Rhodocyclaceae > Azospira > Azospira sp. I09. The sequence goes on from NZ_AP021844.1 coordinate 1,828,321, forward strand.
CGGCGATGAGGGGGATGGAGACGGCGGAGGCGATTTCCGGCGACAGGTGGGGCAGCACGGTCTTGGACAGGCCCTTGGCCAGATAACTGACCAGCTGGGAGGCGTAGTAGGTGATGGCCACCACGGACAGGCCTTCCACCGTTTCCTGCAGGCGCAGCTGCAGCTTGGCGCGGCGGTTCATCTGCCCCAGCAGCTGCTGGTTCTGGCGCTCCAGTTCGATATCGACCCGGGTGCGCAGCAGGGCGCTCTTGCGCGCGATGCGGGTGGACAGGTCGGTCTGGCGCCGGGCCACGGAAAGGCAGGTGTTGATGGCCGGGGCCAGGCGCCGGTCCATGAATTCGGAAATGGGAGGAAAGCCGTTGAGGCGGTGTTCCCGCAGTTCCCGCACCCGCTGCTGCACCAGGGCATAGTAGGCCTCGGCGGCGCCGAAGCGGAAAGCGGTGCGGGTCACCGAGCGTTCGATCTCCGCCGCCAGCCGGGTCAGGCGGGCCAGCAGCAGGCGCTCGTCCTCGGGGCCGCGGGCCTCGCCCATGCGGTCCATGAGGTCGGCCACCTCGCCCTCGGCCCGGGCCAGCAGGCGGCTCACCTCCTTGGCCACCGGGAAGGCCAGCAGGGCCATCATGCGGTAGGTCTCGATCTCCAGCAGGCGCTGCACCGTGCGCCCGGCCTGGCGGTGGCGCAGGCGCTCGTCCAGCACCAGGAAACGGCTCCAGCCGTCGTGCAGCTGGAAATCGGAGGCGACCCAGGCGGCACCGTCAGCCACCGTGGTGGCGACCCAGGAGTCGCCGGAGCGGTGCAGGTCGGCCAGCAGTTCTTCCGGGTCCAGGTCGGCGGCGGAGCGGAATTCCACATGGGTGGCCACCATCACCGAGCCGGGCAGGCCCGCCAGCCAGTCCGCCGGCAGGGCGGAAATGGCGGTGGTGTCGGGGGCGTCGCCGGGTTCCCGGGCGAGGAAGAAGGTGTAGCCGGAAAATTCGTTGTGCCGCTCCCACTTGAGGCGCAGGCGGCCCGCGTCCATGACCCAGTGGTCGCCCTGGATGACGGGGCAGAGATTGGCCCCCAGGGCGGCGCAGAGGCGCTGCAGATGGGCTTCTTCGGCCGCTGCCTCGGTGCCTTCGTGCAGCACCGCCAGGTAGCTGATCCACTCCGGCCCTTCCAGGGCCATGGGCGGGCGGGCATGGACCTCGTCATTGAGGCGCTGGCGCAGCGGGTGTTCGGCGAGGGGCAGGGTCATGGCGGATAAAAAGAAAAGGGCGCCGGAGAAGTATCCGGCGCCTGGCAGCGGTTGGGAAGGCGAACCTGCTTACTTGACGATCTGGTTCAGCTCGCCCTTCTTGTAGCGCTCGGCCATCTTCTCCAGGGAGATGGGCTTGATCTGGCCGGCCCGGCCTTCGCAGCCGAAGGCCTGGTAGCGGGCGACGCAGATTTTCTTGGCGGCTTCCCGGGCGGGCTTGAGGAAGTCGCGGGGATCGAACTTGGAGGGGTTCTCGAACAGGTAGCGACGCACGGCGCCGGTCATGGCCAGGCGGATGTCGGTGTCGATGTTCACCTTGCGCACGCCGTGCTTGATGCCGTTCACGATCTCTTCCACGGGCACGCCGTAGGTTTCCTTCATGTCGCCGCCGAATTCCCGGATCTCGGCCAGCAGTTCCTGGGGCACGGAGGAGGAGCCGTGCATCACCAGGTGGGTGTTGGGGATGCGGGCGTGGATTTCCTTGATGCGGTCGATGGCCAGGATGTCGCCGGTGGGCTTCTTGGTGAACTTGTAGGCGCCGTGGCTGGTGCCGATGGCGATGGCCAGGGCGTCGCAGTTGGTGCGGGCGACGAAGTCGGCGGCCTGGTCCGGATCGGTGAGCAGGTCTTCCCGGGTCATGTGGCCTTCGGCGCCGTGGCCGTCTTCCTTGTCGGCCTTCATGGTTTCCAGGGAACCGAGCACGCCCAGTTCGGCCTCGACGGAGACGCCGATGGCGTGGGAGAACTTCACCACTTCCTGGGTTACGGCCACGTTGTAGTCGTAGGAGGCGACGCTCTTGCCGTCTTCCTGCAGGGAGCCGTCCATCATCACGGAGGAGAAGCCGGACTTGATGGCGGCCATACAGACGGCGGGGGACTGGCCGTGGTCCTGGTGCATCACCACGGGGATGTGGGGATAGGCTTCCAGGGCGGCGAGGATCTGGTGGCGCAGGAAGGCTTCGCCGGCGTATTTGCGGGCACCGGCGGAGGCCTGCATGATCACCGGGGCGTTCAGCTCATTGGCGGCCTCCATGATGGCCCAGACCTGTTCCATGTTGTTCACGTTGAAGGCGGGCAGACCGTAGCCGTTCTCGGCGGCGTGGTCCAGGAGCTGGCGCATGGATACGATGGGCATGGTGTTCCTCCAATGGGCAATGCGGTTTGTTCTGGCGTGATCGGCGCCCGCTGTCGTGGCGCTCGGGAAAGACCGTGATTTTATCGTGGCTTTGCCCCCCGGGCGAGTACTGCGACCGCCGGGCAGCAAAAGAAAGACAAAGGCCGCAACCAGGGCGCCGGAGACGTCCCAACCACGGCCCTCTTCAGGCAGGCATGCCTAGAAGCGGCGTTTTTCCTGGGCCCTGGCCTGGTGCTCGCTGAGGACCTGGCGCAGCTCCTCCTCCACCGGCTTTTCCCACTGGCCGTCGTACACCAGGTCGGCCAGGGGCAGGCGCTGGCGCCAGCCGGCGCTTTCCAGCTCCGGCTTTTCCTTGAAGTGGCTGACGTAGCCCAGACACAGGTAGGCCACCGGGATGATGCGCGGCGGCAGGCCCAGGATGTCGCGCAGGGCCTGCTGGTGGAAGATGGAGACCCAGCCCACTCCCAGGCCTTCGCTGCGGGCCGCCAGCCACAGGTTCTGCACGGCGCAGACGCTGGAATAGAGGTCCATGGCCTTGATGTGGGTACGGCCGATGACCACCGGGCCGGCCCGGTCCCGGTCGCAGGTGATGAGCAGGTTGAGGGGCGCTTCCCGGATGCCCTCCAGCTTCAGTTCCTTGTAGATGGCCTGGCGCTCGCCTTCGAATTTCTCCGCCGCCTCCTGGTTGGCCTGCTGGAAGGCGGCGTGGATGCGGGCCTTGGTCTCCGCCTCCCGCACCAGGAGGAAACTCCAGGGCTGCATGTAGCCGACGGAAGGGGCGAAGTGGGCGGCGGTGAGGACCCGGGCCAGCACCTCCTGGGGCACCGGGTCGGGCAGGAACTGGCCGCGCACGTCGCGGCGGGAGAAGATGGCGTGGTAGATGGCGTCCCGGGCGGCGTCGGAGAACTCGTGTTCGTTCTGGTAGCCGGCGAGGGAGATGACTTTGTTAACGCTGCAATCGTACTGGTCGGTCTTCATGGAGTCCCCTTCTGAAGATCGGTGGCGGCGCGCCTGGCCGTGCGTGCCGGAAAGGGTCTCCTGGCCGGTCTTCTGACTCGGGATCACTCTGCGCCGGCGCCTTCCCGATCCGCGGATCAGTGGCATCTGCCGGCCCAGTCCCCCTCACAGCGTTGGGCACGTCGCGGAATGGGCGGCCCCAAGGCCTGCCGCACCGCGTTCCCGATTCTCCCTTGCGGGCACCCGGAGACGATTCGCCCCGGCGGACCGGGGCGAAGGGAATTTTAACAGAGGCGGCGGAATCAGGCCCGAGGCCCGAGGCCCGCGAGGGCGCTATCAGGTCCGCAGGGGCGGCATCTGGTGCTCGCCGACGCGGACGATCTTCAGGGTGTTGGTACCCCCCGGGGTGCCGATGGGCTCGCCGATGGTCAGCACGATGAGGTCGCCCTTGGCCACGGCGCCGTTCTGCATCAGCAACTGCTCGGCTTCGTAGAGCAGCACGTCCCGATCCGAATGCTGCTGGCTCATAAGCAGGGGCGTCACTTCCCGGTAGAGGGACATCTTGGTCTGGGCCTCCGCATCCGGCGTCAGGGCATAGACCGGCACGCCGCAGTTGAGGCGGCTCATCCACAGGGCGGTGGAACCGGATTGCGAGAGGGCGGCGATGGCCTTCACCTTGAGGTGGTGGGCGGTCCAGATGGCGGCCATGGCCACGGACTGGTCGATGCGGGTGAACACCCGGTCGAGGAATTCCCGGTCCAGGGTCACTTCGGCGGAGCGCTCGGCCTCGATGCAGACCCGGGCCATGGATTCCACGGTTTCCACCGGATAGCGGCCGCTGGCGGTCTCGGCGGAAAGCATCACCGCGTCGGTGCCGTCCAGCACCGCATTGGCCACGTCGGACACTTCGGCCCGGGTCGGCACCGGCGACTGGATCATGGATTCCATCATCTGGGTGGCGGTGATGGCCAGCTTGTTCTTCTCCCGGGCGTGGCGAATCATCTTCTTCTGCAGGGCCGGCACGGCGGCGTCCCCCACTTCCACGGCCAGGTCGCCCCGGGCCACCATGACGCCGTCGGAGGCGTCCAGGATTTCATCCAGGGCCGCCACGGCCTCGGTGCGCTCGATCTTGGCGATGGTCAGGGCGTGGCTGCCGGCGGCCCGCATCAGCTGGCGCGCCATGTACATGTCGGCGGCGCTCTTGGGGAAGGAGACGGCGATGTAATCGACGCCGATCTGGGCCGCCGTCTTGATGTCGTCCATGTCCTTGGCGGTCAGGGCCGGAGCGGAAAGGCCGCCGCCCTGGCGGTTGATGCCCTTGTTGTTGGACAGCTCGCCGGCGTGGCGCACCACGGTGTGGATTTCGGCGCCGATCACCCGCTCCACGTCGAGCACGATGCGGCCGTCGTCCAGCAGCAGCACGGCACCGGGCTCCACGTCCCGGGGCAGATCCTTGTAGTCCAGGCCGACCCGCTCCTGGTTGCCCAGGGCACAGTTGGCGTCGAGGATGAACTTGTCGCCCTTCTCCAGCTGGATCTTGCCGTTCTCGAATTTGCCGACGCGGATCTTCGGCCCCTGCAGGTCCCCCAGGATGCCCACCGGCCGCCCCACCTTGGCGGAAATCTCGCGCACGGTGCGGGCCCGGGCCATGTGGTCCTCGGCGGTGCCGTGGGAGAAGTTCATGCGCACCACGTCCACACCGGCGCGGATCAGGCGCTCCAGGGTGACGGGATCGGTGGAAGCGGGGCCGAGGGTGGCGACGATCTTGGTATGGCGGGCCATGGCGGGTTCCTGTTGTTGGTCTATCCGGCCATTCTAGCGCAGCCTCCCCGCCGTTGCTGGCCCCCAGGCCATTTCCCAGCGGCGGAGCGCTTCAGTAGTAGGCCTCGATGGCCGCCAGCGATTGGGCGTAGGTGTGGCGGATCTGGGCCGGCTCGTAGCGGTGCTCCCGGCCCACCGGGCAGGCCAGCCGGGCCAGGCAGGTATGGCGACAGGGCGAGGCGGGCAGCCGGCGCCAGGCGACGCAGGCAGCCAGGTCGAAACGGCCGCCGGCCAGGGCGCCGGCCGGGCAGGCCTCGATGCAGACCCGGGGCGCGCAGCTGGCACAGGGCGAGGCTTCCTGCAGGGGCGGCGTCGGCGGGAAGTCGCTGTCCGCCAGCAGGGCCGCCCGGTAGGCATACCAGGAGCCCCACTGCTGCCGCACCCCGACCATGAAGGGCGAGGGATGGTGCCAGCCCGCCAGCTGCCCCAGCTGCTGCAGCCCCACCGGCGCATCGCCGGGATAGAGCAGGTGGAAGTCCCGGCCGGGACAGACGGCGGCAAACCAGCGGCCCACGCTGGCAATGGTGAAGTCGTCGATGGGATGGTCCGAATCCAGCCCGGCGGCCTGCACCGCCTGCCACAGGCGGCGGCCGCCGTGGCCCAGCAGGATCAGCTGGCGCCGGCCGTGGCCCGGGGCGGCCCGCTCCAGGGCGGCGGCAACCTCCTCCGGCAGGGCCGCCACGTCGAAGACGGCCTGCAGGTTGAGGCCGGCCTCATGCAGCAGGCTGGCGTCGAACGGCTGGCGCGGGGAGAGCATCGCCCGCCGCCTCAGTGGGAAACGCCGTCCCGCTGCACCACCTTGAGGAAGGTCAGCCAGATGATGCGGCAATCGAAGACGAGGGAGCGCCGGCGCAGGTATTCCGCATCCAGGGCGACCTTCTGGGGAATGGGCAGTTCGTCCCGCCCGTTCACCTGGGCCCAGCCGGTAAGGCCGGGCACCAGCTCATGGACGCCGGCCTCGGTGCGCAGGGCGATCAGGTCGTCCTGGTTGTACAGGGCCGGCCGGGGACCGACGAAACTCATGTCGCCCTTGAGGATGCTCCACAGCTGGGGCAGCTCGTCCAGGCTGGACTTGCGCAGGAAGGAGCCCACCGGCGTCAGGTAGGCCTTGGGGTCCGTCAGCAGATGGGTGGCCACCGCCGGCGTGCCCACCCGCATGCTGCGGAACTTGGGCATCTTGAAAATGCGGTTATGCCGCCCCACCCGGTCGCTCCAGTAAAGCACCGGCCCGGGGGAGGTGAAACGCACCAGCAAGGCCACCAGCAGCAGGGGCAGCAACAGCACGGCCAGGGCCAGCAGGCCGAGCAGGAGGTCGAACAGGCGCTTCACGTCAGGATTCCATACATTGGGGAAAGACAGGTCGTCCGGCACCAATTCCTTTATCGCAACTCATTGCCCGCGTCGAGGAATCCTCTAAAGGCGCCACAAAGCGACTCCGCGCGACCTGAGGCTCCCGGGATCAAATGCCGATTTGACATCGACAAACACCCCCTGGGGCTTCAGCCGGGAGAGCATCTCATCGAGCGACATGGCCATAAACTCGCGATGGGACACCGCTGCGACAATGGCATCGACTATCGGCAACTCTGCCCAAGGCGTCACTTCAATGCTGTATTCCTCTCGTGCAGCTACGGGATCGGCGATGGGATCATGCACGTACACCTCACAGCCGTACTCCCGCAACTCACCAACCACATCGGCCACCTTTGAGTTACGGAGATCAGAGCAATTTTCCTTGAATGTCAGTCCCAGCACGAGGACCTTGGCCCCCTTGATGCTGCACCCAGCATTGATCATCTGCTTGACGGTCTGCTGGGCCACATAAGCGGACATGCCGTCGTTGATTCGCCTACCCGCCAGAATCACTTGCGGGTGATAGCCCAGCATCTCCGCTTTATGGGTCAAATAGTAGGGATCGACACCGATGCAGTGCCCGCCGACAAGCCCTGGCCGGAAGGGAAGAAAGTTCCATTTAGTGCCGGCGGCTTGCAGTACATCCAAGGTATCGATGCCGATACGGTCGAAAATAATCGCCAACTCGTTCATCAACGCAATGTTCAGGTCGCGTTGCGTGTTCTCGATGACCTTGGCGGCCTCTGCCACCTTGATTGAGCCGGCCCGATGCACACCTGCTGCAATAACCGAGGCATAGAGATCGGCCACTGCTTCCAGTGTCGCATCATCGTCACCAGACACAACCTTGACGATCTTGGTAATGACCCGTTCCTTGTCCCCAGGATTAACGCGCTCCGGACTATAGCCGACATGGAAGTCTGTCTTCCATTGCAGGCCGGATTCCCGCTCCAGGATGGGAATACAAATTTCCTCGGTCGCACCGGGATAGACGGTTGATTCATAGATGACGGTCGCCCCGGCCTTCATATGCCGACCAACGATAGCGCTGGCACTGTCGAGCGGAGAGAAATCCGGAATGTGGGCGCCATCCACCGGAGTAGGAACGGCAACGATCACAAAGTCGGCACGAGCGAGATGACGTGGATCAGTGGTGACTTCCAGCCGCGTTGCAGCCTGCATATCTTCGCGGCTTACCTCACCGGTGGGATCACGATACTCGCGGTAGGCCTCTATTTTGGCAGAGGAGAGGTCGAAACCGACGGTGGAATAACGCTTGCCGAACTCGACGGCAAGAGGCAATCCGACGTAGCCCAACCCTACGACGGCAACAACAGTGCCCTCACTCAGCATTTGTAGTAATCCCTATACCAAGCGACAAAATTAGCAATTCCCTGCTCGACCGGCGTAGCCGGCTTATAGTGGAACTGATCAATGAGATCGGTAACATCAGCGTACGTATCGGGCACATCGCCGGGCTGTAGCGGTTGCATGTCCATCTGAGCCTTTTTACCGAGAGCCTTTTCTAGAGCTGCGATGTAGTCCATCAACTCTACAGGGCTGTTATTGCCGATGTTATAGACACGCCAAGGCGCCATGCTACTACCCGGATCGGGCTGAGCCCCACTCCAATCATCATTCGGTAGTGCAGGTTGATCAAGTACCCGGATCAAGCCCTCAACGATATCGTCCACATAGGTAAAGTCGCGGCGATGCCTACCGTAGTTGAAGACCTGGATTTTCTCGCCGGCGAGAATGGCTTTAGTGAACTTGAACAAAGCCATATCTGGCCGTCCCCAGGGGCCATAGACAGTAAAAAAGCGTAACCCCGTCGTCGGCAAACCATAAAGATGGCTGTAGGTATGAGCCATCAGTTCGTTCGACTTTTTGCTTGCCGCATATAGAGAAAGCGGATGATCAACGTTGTGATGCACAGAAAATGGCATCGTCGTGTTCGCACCATAGACGCTTGAACTCGATGCATAGACGAGGTGCTCAACATCATAGTGACGACAACCTTCCAGGATGTGAGCAAAACCGACGATGTTGCTGTCGATATAAGCAAGAGGGTTCTCGATGGAATAACGAACCCCGGCCTGGGCAGCGAGGTTAATCACACGATTTGGTTTGTGCATGGCGAAACAGTCTTCTATCGCCTTGCGATCACCTAAATCAATACGTAGATGGGTATAGCTCGGATGGTCAGAATGCCGCGCCAGCCGAGCCTCCTTGAGCGCAGGGTCATAGTAGTCATTGTGGTTATCAATGCCGATAACGCTATCGCCACGCTCCAGCAAGCGCAGAGCAAGACTGGAACCGATAAACCCAGCAGCACCGGTAATTAGGACTTTCACGCTTGATTACTCCCAAAAAAGACACAGCTATCGCCCTTATTCACTACGCCAGACTGATGTGTGAAATGCCAAGGAACGAGGGATACAAATTTCCCACGTGATGCAACCGAATCGTTGCCCCACTTGAAGCCTCCCCTCCCAGAGTACTCCAACTCTCCACAACACACTTTCTCCTGCCATCACCCGACCAACAGAAATCCTGCCGTTGGACATCAAACCTGGGCGAGACAAATAGGCTGCTCACCAAACTGAGAAAATAAAAAGGCGAACCTTGAAGCAGGTTCGCCAAAAATATGGTGGTGGAGAGGAGGAGGATCGAACTCCCGACCTTCGCATTGCGAACGCGACGCTCTCCCAACTGAGCTACCCCCCCACGAAGAGGAAAGAATTATAGCAACAAGGTCTTAGCTGTCAAAAAGACAACGTCTTCACGACACCCGGAAATAGCTGACGGTCTGGCGCAACTGGTCGGCCAAACCTTCGAGTTGCTCGGCCTCGGCGGCATTGTTCTGCATGGTGGCGTTGGTTTCCTCGGCCATGGAGGCAATGTGCTCCACATGTTTGGCAATGTCGGTGGCGGTAGTGGCCTGCTCGGTGGTGGCCAGGGCCACATCCCGCACCTTGCCGAGGGAATCCAGGGCCTGGCGATGGATTTCGTCGAGCATGGCAGTGGCCTGGGTCGCCAGTTCCAGCCCCTTGTCCACCTGGGGCGCGGCCGTCGCCATGGCCTGCACGGCGGTCTGGGTCTCCTCCTGGATGGAGTCGATCATCTGGGCGATTTCCGTGGTGGCCTTGGCGGTCCGCTCTGCCAGCTTGCGCACCTCATCGGCGACGACGGCGAAACCCCGGCCCTGTTCGCCGGCCCGGGCTGCCTCGATGGCGGCGTTCAGCGCCAGCAGGTTGGTCTGGTCGGCAATCTCCTTGATCACATTGGCGATGCCGCCGATCTCCTGGGAGCGCTGCTGCAGCAACTGGATCTGCTCCGACGAAGTGGCCACGGTGCGGGAAATGAGCTCGATTTCCTGGGCCGCGTTCTTCACCAGACCGGCCCCCTCCTCCGCCAGGGCAGCGGTCTGGGAGGAGTTCGCTTCGGTCTGGGTGGCGATTTCGGAAACTTCGCTGATGCTCACCGTCATCTGCTCGATGGAGGCGGCCGAGGCCGAGGTGGACTGGGCCTGGTTGTGGGCCGCGACGCTGGTTTCCCGGGCCGCCACCGACACATGCTCGGCGCCGGAAGAGAGGCGGGAAGCCATGCCGTTGATGTCGCCGAAAATGTTGGCCAGCTTCTGTTGCATGGTCTGCATGGCAGCCAGAAGACTGTCGGGGGAACTGTACTCCACCGGCCGTACCAGATCTCCTTCGGCGATGTGGCGCACCACCTCCACCGCGTAGGCCGGCTCACCTCCCAGTTGGCGCAGGATGCTGCTGTTGATCAGCCAGGAGATGACGGAAAGGATGGCCAGGGTAATGACCACCATGATGCTGAACAGCAGGGCCTGCTGGCGGAATACGGCATTGACGTCATCGACGTAGATGCCCGACCCAACCACCCAGCCCCAGACCGGGAATTCGGCCACGTAGGAAATTTTCGGCGCCGGCTGGTCAAAACCCGGTTTCGGCCACAGGTAGTCCACAAAGCCCTTGCCACTGGCCTTGACCACATTTTCCATTTCCTGGAAGAACAGCTTGCCGTTAGGGTCCTTCAGGGCGGCCTGGGACTTGCCTTCCATATCCGGCTTGATGGGATGCATGAGCATGACCAGGTTGCGGTCCTGTACCCAGAAGTATTCCTTGCCGTCGTAGCGGACGTTGCGCAGGGAATCCATGGCCTGGCGCTTGGCCTCTTCCTCGCTCAGCTTGCCGGCCTGCTGCTGCTTGTGGAAATAGTCCACCACCCCCAGCGCCGACTCCACCACATTGCGGGTCTTGAGGCGGCGGTCTTCCATCAGGTTGTCCCGCAGGACGTAAAGGGAAAATATCCCGACCGCGAGCAGGCCAAGCACCACTCCGGCGAAGAAAATCATCAGGCGCGTACGCACCTTGATCCGTTCGAAATTAAACATTCGACCCCCTGACTAGAAGCCCCTCTGCGGGGGCCGCAACACGAACCGTTGAACCACCATCGGCGCTCCGGCGCCTTTTTTTCATGGTGGCAGAAAAAGCAAAAGGGGCCAACAAGTGCCGGCCCCCAGGAATCACTCGCCCGAACCGAAGGCGGCCCGCCGCAGACGGTCGGCAACCGCCGCCCAGGCCGGGCCTTCCGGCAACGCCTCGACCACGATGGTGTCGGCACCGGCGCCATCCAGCTCCCGCAGGGCCCCATAGAAGCCGTGGGCGTAGCCCGCCGGATCGGCCGGCAGCATCTTCCACACATGGGGCATGCCCGCATGGGGCGGCTGACTGTGGCAGATGACGCCGCAGAAGCCGCCGCGGTGGCGCACCACGTTGAGAAAATCGAGAAGACGCTCCCGGGCCACCACTTTGAGCCGGGTGCGGGGGGCGTAATGGGCCTCCAGGGTGCCGGAAGCCCGGGGCACGGTGCCCAGGGGCTTTTCCGGCCGGACACCGATGACGGTCTCGATCTGCTCCGGGGTGATGTGGCCGGGCCGCAGCAGCCGGGGGACACCGGAAGAAAAATCGATGATGGTGGATTCGATCCCCACCGGGCAGGCTCCGCCGTCCAGGATAAAGGGCACCCGCTCGCCCAGCTCGTCAGCCACATGCTGGGCGGCGGTGGGACTGATACGGCCGAAACGGTTGGCCGAAGGAGCTGCCACACCACCGCTGCCGCCAGCCTGGGCAAAGGCCCGCAGCAGTGCCAGGGCCACCGGATGGCCGGGCACCCGCAGCCCCACCGTGTCCTGGCCGCCGGTCACGGCATCGGGCACCCAGGGCTGCTTTTTCAGAATCAGGGTCAGAGGACCGGGCCAGAAGGACTCGGCCAGCTCCCAGACGGCATCGGGAATATCTGCGGCCCAGCGTTCGATCCAGTCGTGTCCGGGCAGATGGACGATGAGGGGATGATCCGCCGGACGCCCCTTGGCGGCGAAGATCTTGGCCACCGCCTCCGCATTGGAGGCATCCGCCCCCAGACCGTACACCGTCTCGGTGGGAATGCCCACCAGCTCGCCGGCCTGGAGCAGTTGCACCGCCCGGTCGATATCGGCCGGGCTGGGCGGACAGGCGGAAATGGCGGCGGTTTGCATCAGGATTCCGGCGCCCCTTTTACTCGTCCCGGATGCCGATTGCGGCGCGGGCCGCCATCGCGGCCTGCTGCACCTGCACCGGGTCTTCGCCGATGACGGTGAAGTGGCCCATCTTGCGGCCCGGGCGGGCGTGGTGCTTGCCGTAGAGGTGCAGCTTCAGATTGGGTACCGCATAGAGCTTGGACCAGTCCGGCTCCCGGTAATGCTCGACCCCTTCCTTCTCTTCGTACCAGATGTCGCCCAGGATATTTACCATGACGGCGGCGCTGTGGGCCCGGGCTTCACCCAGGGGCAGGCCGCAGAGAGCCCGCACCTGCTGTTCGAACTGGTCGGTGACGCAGGCATCCAGGGTGTAGTGACCGCTGTTGTGGGGCCGGGGCGCCATTTCATTGACCACCAGCCGGCCGCGGGAGATGAAGAACTCCACCCCCAGAGTACCGATATAGCCCAGCTTCTCGGCGATGCGCTCGGCGATTTCCTGGGCGCTGTCGGCGGTGCAGGCGGAGGCCCGGGCGGGGACGATGGAGACATCCAGGATGCCCTTGCGGTGCTGGTTCTCGCCCACGGGGAAGCAGGCCACCTTGCCATTTTCATCCCGGGCCAGGACCACGGAGACTTCGTAATCCAGGGGCAGCTTCTGCTCCAGCACGCAAGCCTCGCCCTTGAAGCCGCGGAAGGCGGCCAGGGCCTCCTCCCGGCTGTTCACCACGGCCTGGCCCTTGCCGTCGTAGCCGAAGCGGGCCACCTTGAGGATGCCCGGGAACAGGCCGGCACTGGCCGCCTCCAGGTCGGCCTCGCTGCGGATGGCGGCGAAGGGGCCGTGGGGCAGGCCGTTATCCTGGAGGAAGGTCTTCTCGACGATGCGGTTCTGGCAGACGGAAACAGCCGCCGCAGCGGGACGCACCGGCAGGAACTTGGCCAGGTAGTCCAGGGTGTCGGCAGGAACGTTCTCGAATTCGGTGGTGATGGCGGCACAGCCCTGGGCCAGTTCGTCCAGGGCGGCATAGTCGTCGTAGGCGGCCGCCAGATGGCGCTCGGCGATCTGGCCGGCGGGACTGTGGGGGTCCGGGTCCAGGACCCAGACCTTGTAGCCCATTTCGTGGGCGGCAGAAACGAAGAAGCGGCCGAGTTGGCCGCCGCCGAGCATGCCCAGGGTGGCGGGAGGCAGGATCATGGCCATGGTTTCCCGGTCTCCGCTCACACTTCCGGCAGCTTCATGGCCAGAACCTTCTCGCTCTGGGCCTGACGGAAATTGGCCAGCTTCTCGGCCAGCTCCGTATCATGGGTGGCCAGCTGGGCCACGGCGAAGAGGGCGGCGTTGGCGGCACCGGCTTCGCCGATGGCGAAGGTGGCGACGGGAATGCCCTTGGGCATCTGCACGATGGAATAGAGGGAATCCTGGCCGGAAAGGTGCTTGGAGGGCACGGGCACGCCCAGCACCGGCACGATGGTCTTGGAGGCCAGCATGCCCGGCAGGTGGGCGGCACCGCCGGCACCGGCGATGATGGCCTTGAGGCCCCGCTCGGCAGCCACGGCGGCGTAGTCGAAGAGCAGGTCCGGCGTGCGGTGGGCGGAAACGACGCGGGCCTCGAAGGGCACGCCGAATTCCTTGAGCATGACGGCGGCCGCCTGCATCACGGGCCAGTCGGAATCGGAACCCATGACGATGCCGATCACGGGGTGCTTGGGCTGGTTCATTGCGCTGCCTTTCGCTCGGCGGCCTCGATGGTGTTGGCCAGGAGCATGGTGATGGTCATGGGGCCGACGCCGCCGGGCACCGGAGTGATGAGGGAAGCCACTTCCTTGCAGGAATCGAAATCCACGTCGCCGCACAGTTTGCCGTCGGGCAGACGGTTGATGCCCACGTCGATGACCACGGCGCCGGGCTTGATCATGTCGCCGGTGATCATGCGCGGACGGCCCACGGCGGCTACCACGATGTCGGCGCGGGAGGTGTGGAACAGCAAATCCTTGGTCTTGGAATGGCAGATGGTGACGGTGGCGCCCGCATTGGTCAGCAGCAGGCCCATGGGCTTGCCGACGATGTTGGAGCGGCCCACCACCACAGCTTCCTTGCCGGTCAGGTCCACGCCGCCCTTTTCGAACATCTTCATGACGCCGTAGGGAGTGCAGGGGATGAAGCGGGGATTGCCCTGGGCCAGGGCGCCCACGTTCTCGGCGTGGAAGCCGTCCACATCCTTCTCGGCGGAAATGGCCTCGAGCACGGCTTCTTCGTCGAAATGCTTGGGCAGGGGCAGTTGCACCAGGATGCCGTGCACCTTGGGATCGGCGTTCAGTTCGGCGATCTTGTCCAGCACCACCTGGGGATTCACATCCTTGTCGTAGGTGATCTTCTCGGAGTACAGGCCCACCTTCTCGCAGGCATTGACCTTGTTGCGCACGTACACCTGGGAAGCGGGGTCTTCGCCCACCAGAATGACCACCAGGCCGGGGCGGTGGCCCTTGGCCGTCAGGGCTGCGACGCGGGACTGGAAGCTTTCGCGCAGCTCCTGGGCCAGCGCGTTGCCGTCGAGAATTTGTGCCGTCATGGATTTCTCTGCCAACAAAAAAGAAAAGGGGAAAGGCGCATGCCTTTCCCTTTGAATTGCCGCAATTTTATCAGAACCCCGGGGAGAATGGACCCTCCCCCGGATCGCGGCCTGCCCGAGGCTCAGGCCAGAGCCGCTTCTGCGGTGGCGGCCACCGCGGCCCGACCGGCGGCAAAGGCCTTGCGGTTCTGCTCCACCACCTTCTCGCCCTTGCGGGCGAAGCGCTGCAGGATGCAGTTAAGCAGGATGTCGGCGGAGAAGGGCAGATGGTCGGCCACCGCCCCCAGCATGACCGTGTTGCCGAGACGGATGTCCCCCAGATCCTTGGCGATGGCCATGGCGTCGAAGGCCACCACGCGGCAGCCGGAATCCTTCATGGAACCGACGGGATCCGCGGGGTAGTCGTAGAGCCCCAGGTCCACCACCGGCGGGGTCAGCTGGGCGGTGTTCATCAGGGCGATACCCTCGGGTACCAGCATGTGGCGCCAGCGCATGGCCTCGGCCGCCTCGAAACCCAGCAGCACATGGGCGGTGCCCGGGGTGATCTGGGGCGACAGCACCTTGGGGCCGAAACGCAGATGGGACGAGACCACACCGCCGCGCTGGGCCATGCCGGCCACTTCGGTCTTCTTCACGTCGTGGCCCAGGGCGATGGCCGCCTCGGCCAGGATTTCCGTGGCCGTCATGACCCCCTGGCCGCCGATGCCGACAACAAGAATATTGGTCGTTGCAATGCTCATGGCGCGCTCTCAGTGCTTCTTGAGGATGTTGATGGGCACCACCGTCTCCGCATGGACGATGGCATCGGGGGCGCAGGGCTGGACGCAGAGGCCGCAGCCGGTACAGGCGGCGGTCTCGATGCGCACGAAGTTGAGATCCACTTCCCGGCCGTTGGGCTTGATGGCCTTTTCCCGCCGGGTGACGTGGATCGCCGGGCAGCCCACTTCGACGCAGTTGCCGCAGCCGGTGCACTTGTCGTCCATGACCGTGAAGGGCTTGAGCTTGTGGTAGGCCTCGGTCAGCACGCAGGGCTGGTCGGTGATGATGACGGAAGGCTCGGCCACCTTGACCTCCTCGCGGATGGCCTTGAACAGCACCGGCAGCTCGTAGGGGTTCACCTTGTGCACCCGCTCCGGCTTCACGCCCAGGGCCTGCACCAGCTTGACGAAGTCCACCCGCGGCGCTTCGTTGCCGTGGATGTCCAGGCCGTTGCCCGGGTTGTTCTGGCCGCCGGTCATGCCCACGGCCCGGTTGTCCAGCAGCAGCACGGTGACGTTGCCCTGGTTGTAGACGATGTCCAGCAGGCCCTGCATACCCATGTGCAGGAAGGTGGAATCGCCGATCACTGCCAGAATCCGCTTGTCCTTGTCCGACTCGCCCCGGCCCTTGTCCAAGCCCAGCGCCACTCCCATGGATGCCCCCATGGAGATGCACGTATCCAGGGCGTTCCAGGGGTGGCCGGCCCCCAGGGTATAGCAGCCGATATCGCCGGCGATGGTGATGTTGCGCACCTGGGACAGGGTGTAATAGACGCCCAGGTGGGGACAGGCCACGCACATGGTGGGCGGCCGCGGGAACACCTGCATCGGCGCCACCGCGGTGACGGCCGGCACCGGTTCGCCGCGCAGCTTGGCGATGGCGGCCTTGAGCACGGGCGGCGCCAGCTCGCCGATGCGGGGCAGGATGTCCTTGCCGTGCAGGGCGATGCCCTGGGCCTTCAGTTCGGTTTCCAGCAGGGGCTCCACCTCTTCCACCACCACCACTTCGTCGCACAGGGCCGCCAGTTCGCGGCACTTGTCGATGGGTGCCGGGCAGGAGAAGCCGAGCTTGAGCACCGGTGCCTCGGGGAAGGCTTCCTTGACGTGCATGTAGGCGGGGCCGGAGGTGATGAAGCCGAGGCGGCGGTCGCTGCCGGCCTCGATCACGTTCAAGGGAGAAACCTCGGCCTCGGCCTTGAGGGCGGCTTCCCGCTCGAACATCAGGGGCAGGCGGCGGGCGGCGCCGGAGGGGGTCATCACCCAGCGTGCCGGCTCCTTCTTGAAACCGGCACCCACATGCTCCTGACGTTCGCCCACGGTGACCAGGGCCTTGACGTGGCAGATGCGGGTGGTGAGGCGCAGGATCACCGGCACCTGGAAACGCTCGGACAGCTCGTAGCCGAGCTTGGTCATCTCGTAGGCTTCCTGGGAATCGGCGGGCTCCAGCACCGGCAGGTGGGCGAAGCGGCCCCAGTAGCGGGAATCCTGCTCGTTCTGGGAGGAGGAGAGGCCCACGTCGTCGGCCACGGCGATCACCAGGCCGCCGGCGACGCCGGTCAGGGTCAGGGTCATGAGGGCGTCGGAGGCCACGTTCATGCCCACGTGCTTCATGCAGCAGAAGGAGCGAGAACCGGCGTAGGCCGCGCCCACCGCCACTTCCAGGGAAACTTTTTCATTCACCGACCACTCTGCGTAGAGGTCCGGATAGGTCGAAATGACTTCCAGCATTTCCGTCGCCGGCGTGCCCGGATAGGCCGCGGCAACCTTGACGCCGGCCTCCCAGACGGCGCGGGCAACGGCTTCGTTGCCGGACATGAGCAACCGGCTCTGGGCCGGCACGGGCGCGATAGCGGCCATGTTGTCTCCCCCTGCTTTGTTTCAGGTGTTGATAAAGCGGGGGATGTTAACAGGCTCCATACGGTAGCGTCTTGACACAAGTCAACGACACGGAGGGGATAGATGCCTGAAAACAATGACTTCTGGCCATGAAAAAGGCATGCATTGCAGTCGCTTTGAAAATGCATCGCATTACCCGGTAAACCCCCTAGTTTCAGCAACCGGATTTGCGTATTACCATTGGTCCCACCGCGAAAAACGTGAAATAGTTGGCACAGGAGACCCGGAATGAATAATGCACCGCAGCAAAAGAGTGCGTTCTGGCAGTTGTACGAAAATATAGAAAAAACCTTCTTCAATTCACTTTCGAAGAAACTGTCCAGTTTTCTGCTGCTTTTCTGCGTAGACCTGGGTTATCTGGGCGTCTATTTCTACCAGCAAAACACCATCCAGCAATTGCTGCATAGCGGCAATGCCAGCCCCGAACTGCTCGCCCGCATCGGCGTCAGCCTGGATAGCGGCCTCTACATCATGGGTGGGCTGACCCTGCTGGCCCTGGCCATGAACATCGGCCAGATCCTCTACCTGCGCCACCTCATCGTGCGACCGGTGAAGGTCATCACCGGCATCTTCAACGAGATCGCCCGGGGCGAAGGGGATTTCTCCCGGGACCTGCCCCTCATCACCCAGGACGAATTGCGGGAGCTTTCTGCCGGTTACAACCGCTTTGCCGAAAAGATGCGGCAGATCATCGGCGAAGTGCGCAAGATGTCCGTCAGCATCGCCCGGGAGGCCGTGCTGGTGAAGGCACGGGTCGAGGACACGGTGAAGAGCGCCCGGGAACAGGTACGCCTGACGGAGACCGTGTTCACCGCCAGCAGCGAAAGCACCCGGGCCATCCAGGACGTTTCCGGCAGCACCCACGCCATTTCCGACTCGACCCACGGCAACCTGGACATCGCCCGGCAATCCCTGGGCGAGATGCAGGACATCGCCGGCAAGATCAATGCCGTCAGCGACAAGGTGACCCGTTTCAACCAGACGGTGGACGACCTTTCCCACCGCTCCGAGAGCGTCAAGCAGATCGCCGCCCTGATCCGGGACGTGGCCGACCAGACCAACCTGCTGGCCTTGAACGCCGCCATCGAGGCGGCCCGGGCTGGCGAGGCGGGCCGCGGCTTCGCCGTGGTGGCCGACGAGGTGCGCAAGCTGGCGGAGCGGGTGAACAAGGCCACCGCCGAAATCGCCGGCAACATCAACGGTGTCATCACCCTGGTGGAAAACACCCGTAGCGAAAACGACGAGATCAACGCCGACGTGCTGCAGACCCGGGAGGTGGTGAGCCGCTCCGCCGAGCAGTTCCAGCGCATGGTGGGGGATTTCGAAGGCACCAGCGAAAAGCTGCTGCAGATCGCCGCCGCCATGGAGGAACTGTCCGCCACCAACGAGCAGGTGCATGAGAACGTGGACGGCATTCACCGCCTCTCCGGCAGCGTCGCCCAGCACATGGAGGAGTCGGAGCAACGCACCCTGGAGCTGGCCCAGGCCACCGAAGCGGTGCAGGAGCTGGTGTCCCGCTTCAAGATCGGCGCCGGCGCCTTCGACCAGGCAGTGGACCGTACCCGCCGCTTCCGCGACGACCTGCAGGCCGAACTGGAAGCCATGGCCAAGCGGGGCATCAACATCTTCGACCGCAGCTACCAGCCCATTCCCGACACCAACCCGCAGAAATACAAGGTCAGCTGGGGCGACACCTATGCCCAGACCTGCCAGGGGCTGCTGGAAAGCTGTCTCAAGGACATCCCGGGCTGCGCCTTCGCCGTGGGCATGACCAGCGACAGCTACCTCTCGGCCCATAACCTGAAGTACTCCAAGCCCCTCACCGGCGATTACGAGACCGACCTGGTGGGCAACCGGGTCTGCCGCAAGTTCGAGCGCCCCTCGGAACTGCGCTCCGCCGCCAACACGGAACCCATGCTGCTGCAGACCTACCAGCGGGATACCGGCGAAGTGCTGTGCGACATCGCCATGCCCATCTACGTCGGCGGCCGCCACTGGGGCAACGTGCGGGTCGGGGTGCCGGCCGACGCCCTGCTTGCCACGTGAGAAGCCGGAGCCGCCCCGGGTTCGCGCCCGGGGCGCCCAATTCCCCAATCCTGATCCAGGACAAAGCCGGGCGAACTTAGTCCGGCGACAATGTGCCACCGACCTGCCGAAGGAAAGCCATGACCAAAACTCCCCTCCTCGCCGCCGCCCTGCTGGCCCTGGGCGCCCAACTGGCCCACGCCGCCCAGCCCCTGCCTGCGGTGGATGTTTACAAGAGCCCCTACTGCGGCTGTTGCGGCCAGTGGGTGGAACACATGCAGGCCGCCGGGTTCACCGTGCGCAGCCACAACGTGGACGACGTGCCCGCCGCCCGCAAGCAGCTGGGCATGCCGGACAGCCTGGGTTCCTGCCACACCGCCCGCATCGGCAACTACGTCATTGAGGGCCATGTGCCCGCCGCCGACGTCCAGCGCCTGCTCAAGGAAAAGCCCAAGGCCGTGGGCCTGGCGGTGCCGGGCATGCCCCAGGGCGCCCCGGGCATGGAAACGGCCCGACCCCAACCCTACGACACCCTGCTGGTGAGCAACGACGGCCAGACCCGGGTCTTCGCCCGGCACTGAGCCGAGCCCGCCGGGAAATAGCAGAAAACAGCAGCAAACAAAAAAGGGGCCGATGGCCCCTTTTTCAATGACGATGCTCCGGCAGGAGCTAGTCCGGCCGCCCCATGGCGTCGCGGATGGCCTGCTTCGTGTTCTCCTGGTGGATGATGAAGAAGGCGACGATGGTGGCCGGCAGCCAGCCGATCAGGGTCACCTGCAACACCAGGAGGACGATGCCCACCATGACGCGGCCCTTCAGCATGACCGCCAGGAAGGGCAGGAACAGGGCCAGGATGTAGGACATGGCTCAGCCGCCGGCGCGGGGTGAGGTGCTCTGCTTGGGATCCTGCTGCTGGCGCAGGTCCAGATCCTTGGCCTGGGCATCGCTGATGATCTCCAGCACATTCACCACCTTGCGCACGCCGGCGGTGGTGCGCGCCACCTCGATGGCGGCCTTGGCCTCGCGCTCGGTGACCATGCCCAGCAGGTACACCACGCTGGCTTCGGTCACCACCTTGACGTGGTTGGCGGAGAAGCGCTGGGCGTCGATGAAGCGGGCCTTCACCTTGGATGTGATGTAGGCATCGTTGCTGCGGGCGGAAAGGGAACTGATGCCCGCCACCTGCAGGTCGTTGGTGACGCCGGCCACATTGGGCACGGCGGCGACGATCTGCTCGGCCTGGGCCTTGGCCTCCTCGCTGACCGCTTCGCCCGTCAGCAGCACCTTGCGGTTGTAGCTGGTGACGTTCACGTGGAGCTTGTCCTTCAACTGATCGGAGAGACGGCTGGCGGCCTTCACCTCGATGCCCTCGTCTTCCACATAGGTACCGGAAGAACGGCGGTCGGTGGCCATCAGCACGCCGGCGGTGACGCCGCCGGCAACCACGGGGAAACAACCCTGCAGGGTCGGCACCAGGGCCGCCAGCAGCAGGGGCAGGGCGATACGGGATTTCAGGGACTTCATCATTCTTCAACTCCCAGCAAGAGACAGTCGATGCCGTCGCAGATGCAGTGGATGGACAGGAGATGGACTTCCTGAATGCGGGCGGTACGGTCGGCCGGCACGCACAGGTGCACATCGCCCTCCCGCAGCATTTCGCCGATCTTGCCGCCGCCCTTGCCGGTCAGGGCCACCACCCGCATGTCGGCATCGTGGGCAGCCTGGATGGCTTCCATGACGTTGCCCGAATTGCCGGAGGTGGAAATGGCTAGCAGCACGTCGCCGGAGCGGCCTAGAGCCCGCACCTGCTTGGCGAAGATGACGTTGTAGGCGTAATCGTTGGCGATGGCGGTAAGGATGGAGCTGTCCGTGGTCAGGGCGATGGCCGCCAGTTCCTGGCGCTCGGCCTCGAAACGCCCCACCAGCTCGGCCGCGAAGTGCTGGGCGTCGGCGGCGGAACCGCCGTTGCCGCAGGCCAGGATCTTGCCGTCGTTCACCAGGCAATTGACCATGGTTTCCACCGCTTCGGCGATGGGGGCGGCCAGCAGTTCGACGGCGTCCAGCTTGGTCTGGGCGCTGTCCTGGAATTGCTGGCTGATGCGGGAAATCAAATCCATAGTGGTTTGAGGCAGTTGCGTTGGAAAAGTGAGGGCCATTCTAACATGGGGCCTTCGCCGCCCCGGGGTAACGGCTTGTAACGGGTGGGGGCGCAGCGGCGGCACGTATTGTCGCCCCCGGGCGAGAGGGCTAGACTTCACCCCCCGCTCAGCCCCGGTGCCCTGCATGGCCGACCAGCCCCTCGCCTCCCCCCCCGCCCCAGCCCCTTTCCGCGAACCTTTGGTGTTCGTGGACCTGGAGACCACCGGCGCCAACCCGGTGCGGGACCGCATCACCGAAATCGGCATCGTCGAGGTCTCGGCCGCCGGCGTGACCCAGTGGAGCAGCCTGGTCAATCCGGGCATCCCCATCCCGCCCTTCATCCAGGGCCTGACCAACATCAGCGACGAGATGGTGGCCGACGCGCCGCCCTTCGCCGACCTGGCCGAAGAGGTGCTGGGGCGCCTCAAGGGACGCCTTTTCGTGGCCCACAACGCCCGCTTCGATTACGGCTTCCTGAAAAATGAATTCCGCCGCCTGGGCCTCAAGTTCCACGCCACCGTGCTGTGCACCGTCAAACTGTCGCGCAAGCTGGAGCCCCAGCACCACCGCCACAGCCTGGACGCCCTGGTGGAACGCCACGGCCTCTACGACGAGCACCGGCACCGGGCCCTCTCCGACGCCCGCCTGATCCACCAGTTCTGGGACCGCCTGCACGGCAAGTACGCCCCCGAACCCATCTGGGCCGCCGTGGAGACCCTGACCCAGCGCCCCAAGCTGCCGCCCCACCTGCCGCCGGAAGCCCTGGACGACCTGCCGGAACTGCCCGGCGTCTATCTGCTGTACGGCCAGGAGGCGGACGGCGAGCCCCTCTACATCGGCAAGAGCAGCAACCTGCGGCAGCGGGTCTTCTCCCACTTCTCCGGCGACCAGAAGGACGCCCGGGATACGGCCATGGCCGCCCAGGTATACCGGGTGGAATGGCGGGAGACCGCCGGAGAACTGGGCGCCATGCTGCTGGAGGCCAAGCTGCTGCAGGCCCACCGCCCCAGCCTCAACCGGCACCAGAAGAAGGGCGGCGAGCTGTGCGCCTGGCAGCTGGTGCAGGAGGCGCCTGGCGACTTCCGTCCCCGTCTGGTGCTGGCCGACGAACTGGACTTCGGCCGCAGCCCGGACCTCTACGGCCTCTTCAACTCGGCCAAGGAAGCCCGCAACAGCCTGAAGAAGATCGGCGACGCCCACCACCTGTGCCACGTCCTCCTGGGCCTGGAGAAGCAGCGCCCGGGCAAGCCCTGTTTCGGCCACCAGATGCACAACTGCAAGGGCGCCTGCTGCGGCAAGGAGAGCCTCAGCCAGCACAGCGCCCGCCTGATGGCGGCCCTGGCCAAGCTCAAGGTGAAGGAGTGGCCTTACGCCGGCCCCATCGGCCTGGTAGAAAAGGACGACTTCAGTTCCACCACCGACCTGCACGTGGTGGACCACTGGGCCTACCTGGGCACCGCCCAGCGGGAAGAGCAGGTGTGGGAAATCCTGCAGCAGCAGGGCAGCCGCCCCGCCGCCTTCGACCAGGAGACCTACCGCCTGATCAACAAGGCCATCGCCCAGGGGGCGGTGGAGGTCCGGGAACTGACGCCGCCCGTGCAGCCGGCATGAAAAAAGGCGCCCGCAGGCGCCTTTTCTACGACTGGGCCGCAGGCCTCACATGGTCAGCCAGCCCCGGGCTTCCGGCTGGAAGGGCAGGTCGGCAATGATCCAGCGGCCTTCGCTCCAGCCTTCCATCTCCAGGCGCACCGGATCGCCGACGCGCAGGCCGAAAATGGCCGAACCGAGGGGGCACAGCACCGACCAGCAGCCTTCGTCCGGATCGTGGTCTTCCGGATAGACCAGGGTCACTTCCCGGCGGCGGCCGCTGTCGGCGTCGCTCAGCACCACGGTGGAATTCATGGTCACCAGATTGGGCGGGATGGCTTCCGGCGGCACCGGGTTGGCGGCCCGCAGACGGCGCAGCACGGTGCCGGCGGAAACGTGGATGCTCTGGTCCCGCAGGTAGAGGCGTTCGATCAGCCCCACCAGGCGCTCCTGGTCCAGGGCGGAAATGATCAGGGCTCCCGGGGCGGGGGAAATCTGGGCGGTTTGGGATTGGGGCATGGCAGCTCCTCACGACAGGCCGTCCGGCTCGAGGGTCGGCGCGGCAACAAACAGTAAAAATCGGGGAATGGGGTACAGGGTGAAACCGGCAACACGCCCGGCAGCGACCGTCTCGGCAGCGCTACCGGGCCGGCGGGAGACAGGCCGGGAAACGCCGGCCGCCCCACCCGGACTGCGCCACCGGCTGCCGCGCAGCCGCCATCAGGGCCTCGCCACGGCGGGCGCCCCGGAAAAAAATGGCGGCAAAAAAAGCTGACGGCATAATGGCTGCACCAATATGGGGCACAAAGATGATGGCGCCAGTCTAGCCCAACCCCCGGCCGGGGGTAGTCGGCCAAACACTTACGTCGATATACGGACTATTCGGCGCCAAACTCCGCTTCAACACGCTGCAACAACCAGCGCCCGTCGTCGGCCAGCAGTTCGCCTTCGCCCATCTGGCTGCGCACGATCAGCCCTTCCACCACCACCATGGCGCAGCGGGCCGCCATGGGGGCCCGCTCGCCCAGGCGGGGGGCCAGCCACTCGGCCAGGAGGCGCTGCAGGTCATCCTTGTGGGCCCGGGCAATGGCGGCGACACCGGCGATGCCCTCCCCCACTTCCGCCACCGCGTTGATGAAGGCGCAGCCCCGGTAGTCCGGCTCCACCGCCCAGGCCAGCAGGATGTCGGCAACGGTGGCCAGTTCCGGCGGCCGGGCCGCCAGACGGGCCTGGAAGCCGGCCAGCCAGCGCCGGTGGCGCCCTTCCAGGTAAGCCCGGATGAGGTCGTCCTTGGCCGGGAAGTGGCGGTAGAAGCTCATCTTTGCCACGCCGGACTCGGCAATGATGCGGTCGATGCCGACGCCCCGCAGGCCGTGCTGGTAGAAGAGCCGGGAAGCGGTTTCCAGGATGCGGGCCCGGGCCCCTTCCGGGTTGGGATCGTCGGGCGGGGCCAGCAGTGTGTCGGACATGGGCGCTCCAGGAAGCGGTGGCTGAAAAACGGAATGACGCCACATTGACAGACAGATCTGTCTTGCGCAATATACAGACCTGTCTACATCAATTCCCGAGGAATGCC
The DNA here is from genome assembly GCF_009177135.1 of Azospira sp. I09. Classification (NCBI taxonomy): domain Bacteria; kingdom Pseudomonadati; phylum Pseudomonadota; class Betaproteobacteria; order Rhodocyclales; family Rhodocyclaceae; genus Azospira; species Azospira sp. I09. The sequence goes on from NZ_AP021844.1 coordinate 1,852,910, forward strand.
CATGCTCCCGTTGTCCGCCGCCAAGGCGCCGCCCGCGCCACCCCTGGCCTATATCGCCATTTCCATGCTCGGTGCCGCCGTGGCCATCGGCAGCATCGCCGGACTCAGCCTGTGGAGCGGCACTCCCTGGCTCATGGCGCCCTTCGGCGCCACCTGCGTGCTGGCCTTCGGCCTGCCCGACAGCCCCCTGGCCCAGCCGCGCAACATCGTCGGCGGCCTGGCGGTGCTGCATACCCTGGGGGACGGCTGGCTGGCCTCGGCCCTGGCAGTGGGACTGGCCCTGGGTCTGATGCAATGGACGCGCACGGTGCACGCTCCCGCCGGCGCCAATCCGCTGCTGGTCCTAGCGACCAAGCCGGCCCTGGGCTTTCTCATCAGCCCGGTACTGCTGGGCGCCCTGGTCATCGTTGCCTGCGCCCTGGCGGTCAACAACGCCCGGCAGCGGGGCAGCTATCCCAAGTACTGGTATTAAGGCCGGAGGCGGCCAGGGCCGGGGCACCTGCCCCGCGCCTGGCCGACCCGCGGCGACAGAGGCCCTATTGCCGCTGGGGCAGCTGGATGGACTGGGTTTCCAGGAAATCCTCCACCCCGTGGCGCCCCAGCTCCCGGCCGTAGCCGGACTGCTTGAAGCCGCCGAAGGGTGCCAGCAGGTTGAAGAAGGCGCCGTTGATATCCACCTGGCCGGCCCGCAGGCGGCGGGCGAAGGCCAGGGCCCGGGCCTCGTCGGCGGACCACACGGCAGCCGCCAGGCCGTAGTCGGTGCCGTTGGCGATGGCCTCGGCCTCCGCCTCGTCCCGGTAGGTGAGGATGGCCAGCACCGGGCCGAACACCTCCTCCCGGGCCAGGGCGGCATCGGGCCGCACCCGGCCGAACACCGTGGGCCGCACGTAGTAGCCGGTGGGCAAGCCTTCCGGCGCGGCGCTGCCGCCGCACAGCAGCTCGGCGCCGTCGGCCACGGCCTGCTCGATCATGGCCCGCACCCGCTGCCGCTGCTGGCCGGAAACCAGGGGACCGAGACGGCTCCCCTCCGCCAGGGGATCGCCCAGGGTGTAGGCCGCCGCGGCCTGCACCGCCAGGGCGGCAGCCTCGGCATAGCGCTCTTGCGGCACCAGCAGCCGGGTCAGGGCCGAGCAGGCCTGGCCGGAATTGAGGAAGCAGCCGGCCACCGTGCCCTTCACCGCCGCCGCCAGATCCGCATCCAGCAGCACCACGGAGGCGGACTTGCCGCCCAGCTCCAGGGACACCCGCTTCACCGTGGCCGCCGCCACCGCCGCCACCCGTTTGCCGGCGGCGGTACTGCCGGTGAAGGAGACGGCCGCCAGGGCGGGATGGGCGGCCAGGGCCTCGCCCACCACCGGGCCGTAGCCGGTGAGCAGATTGAAGACGCCGGCAGGCAGCCCCGCCGCCTCGATCACCTCGGCCAGGAGAAAGGCGTTGAGGGGCGCCACTTCCGAGGGCTTCAAGACCACCGTGCAGCCGGCGGCCAGGGCGGCGCCGACCTTGGCGGCGATCTGGTGCAGGGGGAAGTTCCAGGGCGTGATGCAGGCCACCGGACCGGTGGGCACCTTCAGCACCAGGGAATGGCCGATGCGCTCCTCGGCGAAACCCTCGGCGGCGATGCGGGCGCAGGCGGCGAAGGTGAAGATGGGATTGCCGGCCTGGACCCGGGTGGCCAGTTTCACCGGCATGCCCACCTCGCTGGCGATGAGGCGGCCCAGCTCATCCTGGCGGGCCTTGAGACCATCGGCGATCTTCTGCAGGAAGGCGCCCCGCTGCGCCCCGGAGAGGGCGGCCCAGGCAGGAAAGGCGGCCGCCGCGGCCCGGGCTGCCCGGTCGGCGTCGGTGGCCGTGCCTTCCGGCACCCGGGCGATGACCGTCTCGGTGGCCGGATTCTCCACGTCGATGAAGGCGTTGCCGTCGGGGGCGACCCACTGGCCGCCGATGTAGAAACGGGAATGCTGCTGCATGGGGAAGTCTCCTCTTCTGGTTTTCTGGCGTGGGCCCGGCGGGGCCGACCGGGGCAGACGCACGCCGGACCCACTCCCGGATTCTAAGGCAGGGCGGAGCCGGTGCAGGAACTGGCAAGGGCAGCGGCGAGGCATGCCGCCAGGAGGCAGGAAGGACGGCCATCCCGGGCATGGCATGGCGGAGATGGCCGCCGTTGCTGGCTCCCAGGCCATCGCCTGCGGCAGGCCGGCCCGGCCTTCAGCAAGGTCAGATCAGCGCCCGACCAGGGCCGCCAGTTCCGCCGCATCGAAGCCGGCCGCCCGCCGCGCCTCCAGGTTGAAGGGCCCCCGCACCTTAGGGGCGCCGTAGCGGGCCGCCAGTTCAGCCTCCGCCGCCAGGGGCTCCAGGCCCCGCTCGCGGCAGACGTGGCGATACCAGCGGTTGCCCGCCGCCACATGGCCGATCTCGTCCCGCAGGATGACATCCAGGATCGGGCCGGCGGCGACCTCCCCGGCCTGCACCAGCTTGTCGCGGATGCCCCGGTTCACATCCAGCCCCCGGGCTTCCATGGCCCGGGGCACCAGGGCTAGGCGGGCCAGCACGTCGTCCGCCGTCTTCTCCGCCATGTCCCACAGGCCCCGGTGGGCCGCAAAGTCGCCGTAGGCGTAGCCCAGGGTGCGCAGATGGTCGTCCACCAGGGTGAAATGCTGGGCCTCCTCCCGGGCGATGCGCAGCCAGTCCCGGTAAAAATCCTCGGGCAGATCGGGGAAGCGCCAGACGATGTCCAGGGCCAGGTCGATGGCGTTGAACTCGATATGGGCGATGGCGTGCAGCAGGGCGGCCCGTCCCTCCGCCGTGTACAGGGAACGGCGCGGCACTTCGGCCGGCGGCACCAGCGCGGGCCGCGGTGGCCGCCCCGGCAGGGGCGCGGCTGACACAAGCCGCTGGCCCGGCACCACCGGCCCCGCCGGATCGAGGGCCAGCACCGCCGCCACCTTGGCGGGCACGGTATCGAGCATCAGGGCGGCAAGGGCTTGCTGGCGGAGCATGGGCGGACGTTCATCAAAAGGAAACGGCAGTGTGCCAAAAATAGGGGACCGCTGCAGCGCGGGACAGACGACGGGAACGCCGGGACTGACGCCCGGCGGCAGTGCATCGCTAGCAAACAAGGCGCCACCGTGGTGCATGGCAAGCGCCCCCGGGGGAACGCGCCGGCCAACCTTTCCCACCACCCGAAAAGCCGCGTCCTGCCTTGATCCCGGAGGTACCGACGGCAAGCCTTGGAGCCTAACCGCGCATCGGGCACGGCCTTTGCTGAAAGCAAAGCGGGAGCGTCCGTCACCATCGACCTTTACGGAGAAAAATCATGAACGGAACCGAAATCGAGATGACCCTGCGGGAACTGGAAATCCACCACAAACTGACCCAGGTCCTGCTGCTGGCCGTAGTGGCCTTCTGCGCCGGCGCCGTGGCCCTCAGTCTCTAGGCGGCAGCAAGGAGCAAAGCCCCCGGGCGGCCAGCCAGGCCAGGCCGCCCCACAGCAGCAGCAGGAAGACCCAGCCCGCCAGGCTCGGCGCACACCAGCCCCAGCCGCAGGCGCCGTCGTGCTGCAGCAGCCCGGGGAGGCCCAGGGCGTGGAACAGGTAGATGGAAAGATAGGGAATCGCCGCCAGCAGCCCCAGGGGCGAATCCAGGTAGGCGGGGAAGAACAGCCCCGGCAGCAGCAACAGGCCGTAGAGGCCGACCAGGGCGACGAACACCGGCGCGGTGCGCCGCCGGGCGCTGCCGGAAGTGGCCGCCTTCATGGCCAGACGGGACCGGCGATCGCCGGGCTGGTCACGGCGCTTCCTTGAGATAGGGGCCCCAGCACCGATCCGGCCGGGGTTCGACGCAGGCAACGTACTTGGCGTAATCCGCCGAGAAACGCACGAAGACGGTCCAGTCCCTGCCGGAAAAATCCTCACTGGAGCCTGAACAGTCGGGGCCGCCGCTGTCCTTCAGGTTGTGCCCGGTCAGGGTGTAAAACCCATTGACGTCCGGCACCGCCGACAGCTCGTAGCGTTCCTCCACATACTCCTCGCCGCTGGTGCCGGAGAGAAGGCCGTTCGCACGGTAGGTGTGTCGCTCCGTGCAGCCATTGGGCAAACGGAAAGACCAGGTCCCAACGATGGGACCGAACTTCAGCTCCACCTCGGACGACGGGGACGCGGCCTGGGCCGACAAGGCAGGGAATACGGCAGCAAGCAGCAGCAGAAATTTCTTCATCCCACACTCTCTCTGTATAGCGAAAACTCACGCCAAACACCGCCTACTTGGCGTACTGCTTCACCGTCGCCCACTGGCGGCGGCTCACCGGCAGTTTTTCCGGCACTTCCTTGAGCAGGGCCAGCCACTGTTCGCCGCCCTCCTCCCCGTCCCCCTGGCCCCGCTCGAAGCCGGCCAGGGCGTCCTTGGCCACCAGCACGCTGCGGTGCAGGCGGATGAAGCGCTCGGCGAACTCCTGTTCCAGATGGGTGAGGGCCTCGTCCAGCAGGTATTCCCGCTCCCGGGTGCGGGCGGTGACGTATTTGAGATCGGCCTTGAGATAGAGCACCTCCTGCACCGGCACCAGCAGGATGCGGCCCCGTTCGTGGCAGGAGAAGTGGCGGCGGGCGCCCTGGCCGGACTCCTGACGCACCTTGGCCAGACGTTCGGCGGTGAGGGGACCCACCAGCCGGGCCTTTTCCAGGGCGGCCTGGAGGCGGGCCAGACGCACCGGCTTGAGCAGGTAATCCACCGCATTGAGGTCGAAGGCCTGGACGGCGTGGCTGTCGTAGGCGGTGGCGAAGATCACCGCCGGCGGCCGCGGCAGGCCGGCCAGGTGGCGGGCCAGCTCCAGGCCGTCCATCTTGGGCATGCGGATGTCCACCAGCACCACGTCGGGCTGCACCTGCTGGATCAGTTCCAGGGCCGCTTCGCCGTCGCCGGCCTCCCCCACCACCCGGGTCGGCAGCTCCAGGGCCAGGTCCTCCAGCAGGGTGCCCATGCGCCGGCGGGCCGGCGCTTCGTCGTCCACCAGGACGATGCTGAGAGGGGCGGGCGTGGGCTCGGTCATGGCAACGGTCTCCGCAGGGGAAGGGTGATGCGCACCCGGTAGGTGCCGTTCTGTTCGCTGCTTTCCAGGCGCGCCTCCAGGTCGTAGTAGAGGTCCAGGCGCTCCCGGATGTTGGCCAGGGCCATGCGGTTGCCAGCATGGTGACCCTGGCCCGGGGGACAGGGATTGGTCAGTTCCGCCACCATGGCGTCGCCCTGGCGGGAAAAGCCGATATGGATGGTGCCGCTGCCCTCCCCGGGCTCGATGCCGTGGTAGACGGCGTTCTCCAGCAGGGGCTGCAGCATCAGGGGCGGCACCAGGGCGTCGTCGGGCACATCCACGATGTCCCACTCCACCTTGAGCCGCTCGCCCAGGCGCAGCTTTTCCAGCCCCAGGTATTGGCGGCAGAGGGCGATTTCGTCGGACAGGGGCGAGAGATTGCGGGCATCCCGCATCAGGGCGCGGAACAGGTCGGCCAGTTCCTCCAGGGCCGTCTCGGCCCGCCGCGGGTCCTGGCGGATGAGGGAGAGCACGGCGTTGAGGCTGTTGAAGAGGAAGTGGGGGCGGATGCGGGCGGTCAGGGCCTGCAGGCGGGCCTCGGCCACGGCGGGGGAGAAGGCCCGGGCCCGCAGGCTGAAATAGAGGAGCAGGGGCAGGGTCGCCGCCGCCGCCAGCAGGGCCGCCCGCAGGGCAGCGCCCCAGCCGCCTTCGATGAGGCCCATGAAACGCCAGAAGTCGAAGAACAGCAGGGCCTGGGCCATCACCAGCAACAGCACCAAGGCCTGGCCGGCCCGGGGCCTGAGGCGCCACAGCCAGTCCCGGCCCAGGGCCAGCAGGCCCAGGGTGGACAGCAGCAAGGGTTCGCACCAGGTGGCCAGCTCCACCAGGCGCTGGGGCCAGTCCTCCAGACGGGGCGCCAGCAGCAGGGCAGCGGCGGCCACCAGCAGGTTGGCCCCCAGCAGGATGCGCAGCATGACGCCCAGATTGCGGCAGTCCGGCAGGGGATGAGCAGCGGGGTTTTGCTTTATACTTGCCAACTTATTTGCGCTTTCCGTGCAGTTTTCAGCGGCTTTTCCTGGCAAATGGCGGCGAAATTCCAGCTTTGCGCCTCTTTGCTCCGGTTTGCCTCAAATTCGTCCCAAGTTTCCCACATATCATGACCCAACAGAACTCCTCCTACACCTGGGCCGGCCGTTTCTCCGAGCCCATGTCCGACCTGGTCAAGCGCTACACCGCCTCCGTCGATTTCGACCAGCGCCTGTGGCGCCAGGACATCAACGGCTCCCTGGCCCACGCCCGCATGCTGGCCAAGCAGGGCATCATCGCCGCCGCCGACCTGGCCGACATCGAGAAGGGCATGGCCCAGATCGTGGAGGAGATCGAATCCGGCAAGTTCGAATGGTCCCTGGACCTGGAGGACGTGCACCTCAATATCGAAAAGCGCCTCACCACCCTGGTGGGCGACGCCGGCAAGCGCCTGCACACCGGCCGCTCCCGCAATGACCAGGTGGCCACCGACATCCGCCTCTGGCTGCGCGACACCATCGACTCCATCGTCGAACTGATCAAGGCTTTCCAGACCGCCCTGCTGGTCCTGGCCGAGAAGGAGGCCGCCACCCCCATGCCCGGCTCCACCCACCTGCAGGTGGCCCAGCCGGTGACCTTCGGCCACCATCTGCTGGCTTACTTCGAAATGACCCAGCGGGACAAGGAGCGCTTCCTCGACTGTCGCAAGCGGGTGAACCGCCTGCCCCTGGGCGCCGCCGCCCTGGCCGGCACCACCTACCCCATCGACCGGGAATTCGTCGCCGCCCAGCTGGGCTTCGACGGCGTCTGCGAAAACTCCCTGGATGCCGTTTCCGACCGGGACTTCGGCATCGAATTCTGCGCCGCCGCCTCCCTGCTGATGACCCACTTCTCCCGCCTCTCGGAAGAACTGGTGCTGTGGATGAACCCCCGCTTCGGCTACGTCAAGATCGCCGACCGCTTCTGCACCGGCTCTTCCATCATGCCCCAGAAGAAGAACCCGGACGTGCCGGAACTGGCCCGGGGCAAGACCGGCCGGGTGAACGGCAGCCTCATCTCCATGCTGACCCTGATGAAGGGCCAGCCCCTGGCCTACAACAAGGACAATCAGGAAGACAAGGAACCCCTGTTCGACGCCGCCGATACGGTCATCGACACCCTGCGCATCTTCGCCGACATGATGGGCGGCATCGAGGCCCGGCCCGAGCGCATGCGCGGTGCCCTGGCCGAAGGTTTTGCCACCGCCACCGACCTGGCCGACTACCTGGTGAAGAAGGGCCTGCCCTTCCGCGAAGCCCACGAAGTCGTCGGCGCCGCCGTCAAGGCCGCCGAGACCCAGGGCAAGGACCTGGCCGACCTCACCCTGGCCGAGCTGCAGGCCTTCTCCCCCCTGGTGCAGAGCGACGTGGCCACCTGTCTGACCATCGAAGGCTCCCTGGCCGCCCGCAACCACATCGGCGGCACCGCCCCCGAACAGGTCAAGGCCGCCATCGCCCGGGCCAAGGCCCGGGTGTAAGCTAGCAACAATAGCAACACAGCGCTGCTCCGCCGCCCCGGCGGAGCAGCGGGGCAAGCAGTCCCCGCCCGCATTCCGCCTCACCTGCCTCATCCCGCTTCAGCTGTCGCCGCCTGCAATAACAAACATGGAGCCTGACCGTCCCATGGAAAAGATCGGCAAGTACGACGTCATCCGGGAACTGGGCCGCGGTGCCACCAGCACCGTGTTCCTCGCCCACGATTCCTTCGCCGACCGCGACGTGGCGGTCAAGCTGGCCTTTCCCGAAGTCCTCAAGGACCCGGAACGGGGCAAGCTCTACTCCCACCTCTTCCTCAACGAAGCCTCCCTCGCCGGCAAGCTCAACCATCCCCACATCGTGCAGATCTACGACGCGGTGGTGGAGGAGAACCTGGCCTACATCGTCATGGAGTACGTGCCCGGCGGCACCCTGGAGGATTTCTGCGACCTCGCCAAGCTGCTGCCGGTGGAGCGGGTGGTGGAGATCATCTTCAAATGCACCCGGGCCCTGGATTTCGCCTTCCGCCTCGGCATCACCCACCGGGACATCAAGCCGGCCAACATTCTCCTGGCCGAATCGGATGCCCGGGGCTTCTCCGGCGACATCAAGATTTCCGACTTCGGCGCCGCCCTCACCGCCGGCACCGACCGCACCCAGGTCTCGGGCATCGGCTCCCCGGCCTACATGTCGCCCCAGCAGGTCAAGGAACAGCCCCTGGACCACCGCACCGACATCTATTCCCTGGGCGTGGTGATGTACCAGATGCTCACCGGCCAGCTGCCCTTCCAGGCCAGCACCAACTACAACATGGTGTACCAGATCATCCATCTGGCGCCGACGCCGCCCGGCCAGTTGCGCCACGACCTGCCGCCGGCCCTGGAGGCCATCGTGCAGAAGGCCATGGCCAAGGACCTGGACGACCGCTACGCCACCTGGGAGGAATTCGCCCACGACCTGGCCCAGGCCGTGCGCAACAAGCAGCTGCAGGCCCGGCAGGACGAGTTCGCCGACACGGAGAAGTTCGACACCCTGCGCGCCCTGCCCTTCTTCGCCGGCTTCTCCGACGTGGAGATCTGGGAGGTGCTGCGCTTCTCCCGCTGGGACAAGGTGACGCCGGGAGACGTCATCATGCGCGATGGCGAAAAGGGCGACTTCTTCTGTTTCCTGGCCGAAGGGGAACTGAAGGTGACCAAGGGCGGCAAGATCCTCAACCTGCTCACCGCCGGCGACTGCTTCGGCGAGATGGCGGTCATCGCCGGCGGCCACAAGACCCGCGGCGCCGACGTGGTGGCCCTGACCCAGGCCAAGATCGTCACGGTCAAGGGCGAAGCCCTGCACAAGGCGTCGGAAACCTGCCGCATGCACTTCTACCAGTCCTTCCTGGAAGTACTGGCCAGCCGCCTGGCCCTGGCCAACGCCCGCCTCGCCGCCTTCTAGGCGCCTTCCGGTCGCCCCGCCCTAGCGCAGAGTGAACAGATACTTGGCCTTGGGCTCCGGGGCCGCAGCCACAGGCTCGGCCGGGTCCAGCGCCATGGCTTGGCGCAGCTTGCCCGCCAGTTGGGCCAGTTCCTCCTGGCCCGAGCCTTCGGCCAGGGCCACGATGGCCCGGGCGTATTCCTTGTTTTCCTTCATGTAATCCACATCGGTGATGCGGTTGAGGCTGCGCCGCATCAGTACGTGGATGCGCCCGATCAGGGCGAATATTTCACTGTCGCTGCTCATGGCCGTTGCGTCCTCATTCCAGATGCTCGCCGTGCTGGGAAATGTCGAGGCCGTCACGCTCCTCGTCCTCCTCCACCCGCAGGCCCACCAGCAGGCTCACCACCACCAGCACGGCGGCCGTGGCCACGGCGCTGAAGAGGGCGGTGGCGCTGACACCCAGCAGCTGCTTCAGAACCGAACCGTGGGCGCCGCCGATGGCCGGACTGGCGAAGACGCCGGTCATCAGGGCGCCGACGATGCCACCGACGGCGTGGATGCCGAACACGTCGAGGGAGTCGTCGTAGCCGAAGACCCGCTTCAGGGCCGTGGCCCCCACATAGCAGGTGAGGCCGCCGGCAATGCCGATGAAGAAGGCGCCGCTGGGCTCGACGAAACCGGAAGCCGGAGTCACCGCCACCAGGCCGCCGACGGCGCCGGAAATGATGCCCAGGGCGCTGGGCCGGCCCCGTACCACCCACTCCACCACCATCCAGGACATGGCGGCGGCAGCCGAGGCCACCTGGGTCACCAGCATGGCCATGCCGGCCCGGGAATCGGCCGCCAGGGCCGAACCGGCGTTGAAGCCGAACCAGCCGACCCACAGCAGGGCCGCCCCCACCACGGAGAAGGCCAGGCTATGGGGCATCATGGGTTCGCTGCCGTAGCCCAGGCGCTTGCCGATGAGGATGGCTGCCACCAGGCCGGCAACCCCCGCATTGACGTGCACCACCGTGCCGCCGGCGTAATCCAGCACCCCCATCCGGGCCAGCCAGCCATCCGGCTCCCACACCCAGTGGGCCACCGGGGCATAGACGGCAAGGGACCACAGGGCGGCGAACAGCAGCAGGGCGGAAAAGCGCATGCGCTCGGCAAAAGCCCCCACCACCAGGGCCGTGGTGATGATGGCGAAGGTCAGCTGGAACATGAAATAGACGGTTTCCGGGATGGGCGCCTCGCTGACGCCGGCCAGGCCATCCAGGCTGAGGCCGTGCAGCAGCAGCCGGTCCATGCCGCCGACGAAAGCGCTGCCGGGGCGCAGGGCCAGGGTGTAGCCGAGGGCCATCCAGGTCAGGGTGACCACGGCGGCCACGGCAAAGACCTGGGTCATGGTGGACAGCACGTTCTTCTTGCGCACCATGCCGGCGTAGAACAGGGCCACCCCGGGCAGGGTCATGAGCAGCACCAGGGTCGAGGAGGTCAGCATCCAGGCCGTGTTGGCCCCATCGGCATGGGCCGGCAGGGGCATCTTCTCCGCCACCACGGCCAGCGCCGGGGGGGCCGGCTCGGCGGGCGGCACTTCGCTGGCCTGGGCAATCATGGCCCCGGGCGCCAGGCCCACGGTATCCGAATACTGGGCCAGGGCCGGCGTGCCGACGGAAAGGAAGAGAGACAGGGAAACGAGCCAGCGCAGCAGAAACAGGGGCGGCAGCTTGCTCAGGACGGTCAACAGCGGGGAAAACGCGGGCGGTCGCATGTGCTCTCCATTCATTTAATTTTTCGAATGGATGCACTCCTGCAAACCTTATGCCAATTCAATCACCCGGCCATGCCAAAACAATTTATTGCGTTGCATCAGACACTTACCCAACCACCTCCAAATCACTCCGGGGACAGGGGCTGCCCAAGGCTGGTGCGGCGCCGCAGGCAGGCGCACCGGGATAGCCGCCCCGGCGGCCGTCAGCGGCTGCAATAGCTGGGCAGGCGCCAGGTGTCCTCGCGCACGGTCAGGGTACTGCGCACGATACCGGTGGTGCCGTCGAACAGCACGTTGAAGCGGGCCGGCATGGCCCACACGTCGCAGTAGCGCCATTCCCACACCAGCTCATTGCGCCACTCGAAGAACTGCACCCAGGTCGGCGGTCCGAAGCGGCTCAGGATTTCCTCCTTGCCGTCCTCCCCGGCCCGCACCTTGGCGAACTCTTCCTCCACCAGGGCATTGTGCAGGGAGCGCAGTTTGCCGTCCGGAGCGAAGACCAGCACCCGGGTGACGAAACCCAGGGGGGCGGTGGCATAGAGCAGGCGCTCGCCGCCGTCGGCCTCGGGGAAGCGCACGGTGGGCGCCCCCCAGGCGGCCACCACCTGATCGCGGGAGGTCTCGCCGGGGCGCAGGGGCTGGCCGCCGCAGGCAGCCAGCAGCAGGGGCAGCAGAAGGATGAGGAGGATTGGACGCATGAATCGAAGCATGAACCAGTCGGCCCGGCAGGGCAAGGTGACCCAGGTCACATACAGGGCGCCCGGCCCTGCCCATACTTGGAATATCAGAAAAACCTCATATATCAGGAGCAGCCATGAGCAAGTCCTTCACCACCATCACCGGCGACGTTTCCAAGGCTCTCGCCACCCTGCGCAAGGAAATCCCGGACACCATGCAGGGCTTCAACGCCATGGCCAAGGGCGCCCTCCAGGGCGGGGCCATCGACGAGCTGCACAAGGAGCTGATCGCCCTGGCCATCGGCGTCGCCAGTCGTTGCGACGCCTGTATCGGCTTCCACGTGAAGGCCCTGATCCGCCTCGGCGTGACCAAGGAACAGCTGATGGAAACCCTGGGCATCTGTGCCTACATGGGCGGCGGCCCCACCCTGATGTATGCCGCTGAGGCGGTACGGGCCTACGAGGAACTGACGGCCAAGCTGCAACCCGCCGCCTGAGCCTCCGGGGGCGCTTCCGGCCGCCTCGGACGGCACTCAGGCCTAGGCGGAGTGCGCTTCCAGGCGGAAGCGCCGCAAGGTCTGGTGCAGGGCCTGGGCCAGGGCTTCCAGGCGCCGCGCCGTATCGGCCGCTTCGTGGGTGGCGGCGCTGTTTTCCTCCACCATCTGGGCCACCTTTTCCACATTGGCGGAAATGTCGCCGCCGGCATGCTTCTGCTCCCGCAGGGCGTCGGCGATGGTATTGACCGCCGCCACCACTTCCTGGGAACTGCTGCGGATGGCCTGCATGGAGTCGCTGGCCTGCTCGGCCATGGCGACGCCCTGCTCGACCCGGGCCGTGGCCCCGCCCATGGCGTCCACCGCCTCCCGGGCGGCATCCTGGACGCCGGCGATCATGTCGCTGATTTCCGTGGTGGCCAGGGCGGTCCGTTCCGCCAGCTTGCGCACCTCGTCCGCCACCACGGCGAAGCCCCGCCCTGCCTCCCCGGCCCGGGCGGCCTCGATGGCCGCATTGAGGGCCAGCAGATTGGTCTGCTCGGCCACCATGCGGATCACCTGGACCACGCTGGAAATCTGCTCGGAGCGGCTGCCCATGGCCTCGATGGAGCGGGCCGCGCCGCCCACCGCCACCGCCACGGCCTGCATCTCCGCCACGGTGCGCAGAATGACGTCGTGGCCGTCGCCGGAAAGCTGGCCGGTGCTGTCGGAAATGGCATGGGTATGGCTGGCGCTGTCGCTGACCTGGGCGATGCTCACCGTCACCTGTTCCACCGCCGCCGCCATGGCAGCCGTGGCTTCGCTCTGGGTCGCCGAGCTCTGGGCCAGCTGCACCGAATTCACCGACAGGTCCCGCGCCGCCTCGGACACCTCCCCCGCATTGCCCTGGATCTCGCCCACCATGGCCCGCAGGCTGTTGCGCATGGTGGCCAGGGCGGCCATCAGGCTGTCGCCCCGGTCCTGGGGATGCAGGCGCAGGTCGGCGCTGAGGTCGCCCTCGGCCAGACGCTGCACCAGGGCCTTGGCCTCCTCGGGCTCGCCCCCCAGGGGCCGGGTGACGCTGCGGATGATCCACAACGCCAGGGCCGTGGCCAGGACGATGGCGGCCGCCAGGAAGACCAGCATCAGGTTGCGGGCCTGGGCGTAGACCTCCCGGGCCGTGACGGCGGATTCCTCGAACAGCTCGCCCTGGAAGGCAACGAAGGCATCTACGGCCTGCACGTAGGCTTCCAGCTGGGGCATGCCCTCGCTGGCGAAGAGGCGGCTGGCCTCTTCCCGCCGCCCGGCTTCCAGCAGTTCCAGGACCTTCGGATAGGTGCCGGCAAAGGCCAGGCGCTTGGTCTTCAGGTCGGCCACCAGCTGCTTGCCCTTGGGGCGGTAAAGCAGCTTTTCCAGGATATCCAGGCGCTGGTTCACCATGTCCCGGTAGCCGACGATCTTCTGTTTCTGCTCGACCAGGCGGGAGGTGTCGTGGAACAGGGAGAACATGGTGCGGGCCACATCGTTGGCAGCGTAGGCAATGTCCTTGGCCATCTCCACCTTCTGCCAGTCCTTGGCGGCCATTTTCTCCACCTGCTCGTTCACCCGGGCCAGGGCCTGCAGCGCCACCAGGACCGCGGCCGTCAGGATCAGGGAAAAGATCCCGAAGCCCAGGGCCAGCCGCCCTCCCACCGTCAGCTTGCGTGCCATGTTGTCCCCTCCTATTTTTGGAAGGGCCCATTTAGCACTTTGGAATAATACAAAAACATAACCCAGATCAATTCCGGGCACTAAAGGCGGCACCAATGAAAACGCCGCCCTCCTTGCGGAGCGCGGCGTTGCGGGGAACGGAGCGGAACAGGCTCAGGCCTGGGCCACGCCTTCCAGCATCTGCTGCAGTTCGCCGGCCTGGAACATCTCGCGCATGATGTCGCAGCCGCCGACGAATTCGCCCTTGATGTAAAGCTGGGGGATGGTCGGCCAGTTGGCGTAATCCTTGATGCCCTGGCGGATTTCCGGGTTCTCCAGCACGTTCACGCTGTAGAACTGGTTCACGCCGCAGGCCTTGAGAATCTGCACGGCGGTGGCGGAAAAGCCGCACTGGGGGAACTGGGGGGTGCCCTTCATGTACAGCACCACCGGATTGCCGGTCACCTGTTCCTTGATCACTTGTTTTGCATCCACGCTTCTAAACTCCAGTCGTTGAATCGGTTGGTTAATCTGTCAGCCTGCCGCCGCTGACCCGCTCGATGCCGGCCAGGTCGCGCCAGGAAGTGACCTCTTTGAACCCGCCGGCGCCGAGAAGTTCGCAGACTTTTTCCGCCTGGTCGTAGCCGTGTTCCAGCAGCAGCCAGCCACCGGGCACCAGGTGGGCGGGCGCCCCCTCGATGATGGCGCGCAGACAGGAAAGTCCGTCGCCGCCGTCGGTGAGGGCCCCGTTGGGCTCGAAGGGCAGGCCGTTCTGGGAGAGGTGCGGGTCCTGGGCCGCCACATAGGGCGGGTTGGAGACGATCAGTTCGAACTGTTCCCCCGCCAGGCCGGCGAACCAGTCACTGTGGCGGAACTCGACCCGGGCACCGAGACGCTCGGCATTCTCCCGGGCCACCGCCAGGGCGGCGGGGGACACATCCACCGCCGTCACCTTGGCCTCGGGCCACTCGCAGGCAATGCTGACGGCGATGGCGCCGCTGCCCGTGCCCAGGTCCGCCACCCGGGGCCAGGCCAGGGGCTTGAGGCGCTCCAGGGCCTGCAGCACCAGCAACTCGGTGTCGGGCCGGGGGATCAGCACGTCGGGAGTCACCTTGAAGCTGCGGCTGAAAAACTCCCGCTCGCCGGTGAGGTAGGCCAGGGGTTCGCCCCGCTCCCGGCGCATGACCAGGGCCATAAAGGCCTCGGAATCGGCGGCGGCCAGGGGCTCGTCGGGGCGGGTGAGGAATTCCACGTGGCTGATGCCCAGGCAATGCTGCAGCAGCAACCGCGCATCCAGAGGGGCGATGCGGCGCCGCACCTGATCCACCGCCTGGCGCCGGGTGAGGCCGGCGCTGCCGCTCGCGGCCGCCATCTCAGCCCTGTTCTTCGGCCAGGGCGGCCAGCTGTTCGGCCTGGTGTTCGGCCAGGAGGGCGCCGGTCAGTTCTTCCAGGTCCCCGTCCATGATCTGGTCGATCTTGTACAGGGTCAGGTTGATGCGGTGGTCGGTGATGCGCCCCTGGGGGAAGTTGTAGGTGCGGATGCGCTCGGAACGGTCGCCGGAGCCCACCAGGCTCTTGCGCGTGGCGGCCTCCTTGGCCTGCTGCTCGCGCACCTGCACGTCCTTGATGCGGGCCGCCAGCACCTTCAGGGCCGAGGCCTTGTTGGCGTGCTGGGAGCGGCCGTCCTGGCACTCGGCGACGATGCCGGTGGGCAGGTGGGTGACGCGCACGGCGGAGTCGGTCTTGTTGATGTGCTGGCCGCCGGCGCCGGAGGCCCGGTAGGTGTCGATGCGCAGGTCCGCCGGATTCAGCTCCACGTCGGCCACCTCGTCCACCTCGGGCATCACCGCCACGGTGCAGGCGGAGGTATGGATGCGGCCCTGGGTTTCGGTGGCCGGCACCCGCTGCACCCGGTGGCCGCCGGACTCGAACTTGAGCTTGGAATAGGCGCCGAGGCCGGCGCTATTGCCGGCAATGCGCACGATCACTTCCTTGTAGCCCCCCAGGTCCGACTCGTTGGCGGAAACCACTTCCACCTGCCAGCGCTGGCGCTCGGCGTAGCGGCTGTACATGCGGAAGAGGTCGGCGGCGAACAGGGCCGATTCGTCGCCGCCGGTGCCGGCGCGGATTTCCAGGAAGATGTTGCGCTCGTCGTTGGGGTCCCGCGGCAGCAGCAGCTTCTGCAGGTCCAGCTCCAGTTCCGGCAGGCGGGCCTTGGCGGCTTCCACTTCCTCTTCCGCCAGTTCCTTCATGTCCGGATCGGCCAACATTTCCTGGGCCGCGGCCAGATCGGCCTCGGCCTGGCGGAAGGCGCCATAGAGGCTCACCACCGGCTCCAGCTCGGCCCGCTCCTTGGACAGCTTGCGGAACTGGTCCATGTCCTTGGCCGCTTCCTCGCTGGAGAGCAGGGCATCCACCTCTTCGAGGCGGCGGGTCAGTTGGTCGAGCTTTTCGCGGATGCTGGGTTTCATGGGCAATCAGTAGGCGACAGCCACCCACGGCATGGGGACGGGCGCCGGGCGCCCGCGGGCCCTACTCGCCGTGATGCAGGTGGAAGAGACGGGTGATGAGGTGCTGCAGTTCGCCCCGCTCCTCCCCGGCCTGGCCGAGGACCTGGGTGGGGGCGTGCAGGAACTTGTTGGTGAGGCGCTGGGACAGGGCTTCCAGCACCTTTTCCGGATTCTCGCCCTTGGCCAGGAGCTTCAGGGCATGTTCCATCTCGTGGCGCCGCATGCGCTCGGCGGAGTCGCGCAGGGCGCGGATCACCGGCACGCTGTCCCGGGTGTCCAGCCAGTGCAGGAACTGGCCCACCTGGGTGGTGATGATGGATTCGGCCTCCACCACGGCGGCCTGGCGGGACTCCAGGCCCGCTTCCACCACCTGGGCCAGATCGTCCACGGTGTACAGGAAGACGTCGTCCAGTTCCCCCACCTCGGATTCGATGTCCCGGGGCACGGCCAGGTCCACCATGAATACGGGCTTGTGGCGGCGCGCCTTGACGGTGCGCTCCATCATGCCCAGGCCGATGATGGGCAGGGGGCTGGCGGTGCAGGAGACGACGATGTCGTACTGGGGCAGATGCTCGGCCAGGGCGTCGAGGCGGATGGCGGTGGTGGGGATGCCGTCCGCCGCCAGCCGGTCGGCCAGGGCCTGGCCCCGCTCCACGGTGCGGTTGGCGATGGTCACCTGCTTGGGCTTCTGGGCCGCGAAGTGGGTGGCGCACAGCTCGATCATTTCGCCGGCGCCGATGAAGAGGATGCGCTGGTCGGCCACGGATTCGAAGATGCGCTCGGCCAGATGCACGCCGGCGGCGGCCATGGAGACGATGTTGGCGCCGATGGCGGTGGTGCTGCGCACTTCCTTGGCCACGGCGAAGGAGCGCTGGAACAGCTTGTTGAGCATGGTGCCCAGGGTGCCCGCCTCTTCCGCCACCCGCACCGCATCCTTCATCTGCCCCAGGATCTGGGGTTCGCCGATGACCATGGAGTCCAGGCCGGAGGCGACGCGGAAGGCATGGCGCACGGCCTCGGGCTGGGGCAGGGTGTACAGGTAGGGCTGGATGGTGCTGCGGGGCAGGCGATGGTATTCGGCCAGCCAGTCGGCGGCGGCTTCCGGTGTCTCCGTGGCGCAGTACAGCTCGGTGCGGTTGCAGGTGGAGAGGATCGCCGCCTCCTTCACCGGCTTGGCCCGCACCAGCCCGGCCAGGGCCTCGCTCAGGGTTTCGGCGTGAAACGCCACCTGCTCGCGCACGGAGACGGGCGCCGAGTGATGGTTGATACCGAGAGTGAAAAGGGCCAGGGACATGGAGGGGGCTGAAGAAAATCTGGAGCGGATTATAACACCGGCCCCGGAGGGGGCTTTTCTGATGAACATCAAGAGCGGAGCCGATTCCCGCCTGTCATGCTCACTCCGGCTGGCGGCTGTCCAGCACCAGGGTCACGGGGCCGTCGTTGTCCAGGCTCACCGCCATGTCGGCGCCGAAGACGCCCGTGGCCACCGGCCGCCCCAGGCGCTCCTGCAGCAGGGCGACGAAACGGGCGAAGAGGGGCTCGGCCGCCTGGGGAGCCGCCGCCCGGCTCCAGGAGGGCCGGTTGCCCTTGCGCGTCGAGGCGAACAGGGTGAACTGGCTCACCGCCAGCACCTCGCCGCCCACCTCCTCCAGGCTGCGGTTCATGACGCCCTCGGCGTCGGCAAAGATGCGCAGGCGCAACAGCTTGCCCACCAGCCACTCCATGCCGGCGGCGGTGGCCTCCGGCTCGGCCGCGTCGGCCGTCTCGATACCCACCAGCAGCAGCAGGCCGGAACCTATCTGGCCCACCACCTGCCCCTCCACCCGCACCGCGGCCCGGCTCACCCGTTGCAGCACCACCCGCATGGGCTCAGGCGTCCTGCAGCAGGATCAGGTGCACCCGGTAGGGGCCGTGGGCGCCCAGCACCAGGGTCTGTTCGATGTCGCCGGTGCGGGATGGGCCGGAAACGAAATTGACGGCCCGGGGCGGCGCTCCCCGCTCGGCGCGCAGGCGGGCCCAGCCCTCCTCCATGCCCCACACCAGGCTGGAGGCAGGCACCAGGGCGACGTGGGTTTCCGGCAGCAGGCTGGTGACGCCATGGTTGTCCACTTCGCCCAGCAGCATCAGGGTGCCGGTTTCGGCGATGGCGCAGTAGCAGGTGGTGAGGCCCAGGCGGTCGTCGCCGCGGGCCGCGCCGATCCTGATCTCCAGGCCGGCTGCGGCCCAGTCCAGATGGGCCAGGGCGGGCCAGGCCACGCCCTGGCGCGGCAGATTCTGGGCCGCCAGGTAGCGGGCCAGGGCAGCCGGGGCGTCGGCCCAGCCGGAGACCACGTCCACCGTGCTGGCCAGGGCTTCGGCGCGGCGGCGGAACTCGCCCAGCAGATCGGCGCGCTCCGTCGGCCGGGGGCCCTGGCGCTGGCCGGGGCGGGCGGCCAGGACGGCGGCGACCCGCTGCTTGCGGGCTGCGGCCTCGTCGGCGCCGAGGCGCAGGCGCACGCGGTTGAGAATGTCGTTGCGGGCGGACATGGAAACTCCTTAGGCGACGCGGTTCGCCGCACCGGGAGTCATGGCTCCCCGGGCGAAGGCTTCAAGGTTGTCGATCAGCTGGTCGGCCAGGGCCTGCATGGCCGGGGCACTGGCCCAGGCCACGTGGGGCGTCAGCAGGAAATTGGGGGCAGCCAGCAGGTCCGGGGACAGCAGAGGATGGTCGTCCGTCGGCGGTTCCGCGGTGAGCACGTCGAAACCGGCGCCGGCGATCCAGCCCTGCCGCAGGGCCCGGGCCAGGGCGGCCTCGTCCACCAGGCCGCCGCGGGCGGTGTTGATGAGCAGGGCCGAGGGCTTCATCGCCTGGAGTTCCGCCGCCCCGATCAGGTGGCGGGTCTCGGCCGTCAGCGGGCAGTGCAGGCTGAGGGCGTCGGCTTCGGCCAGCACGGTCGCGAACGCGGTGTAACCGGGACGTACCATGGCAGCCCCCTTGCGTTCGGCCTGCAGCACCTTCATGCCGAAGGCCTGGGCCAGACGCACCACGCCCTGGCCCAGGCTGCCACCGCCGACCACCCCCAGGGTGGCGCCGTGCAGGTCCCGGATGGGATGGTCGAAAAAGCAGAACTGTTCGGCACGCTGCCAGCGCCCCTCGGCCACGCTCTGGCGGTAGGCCAGGAGGTTGCGGGAGAGGGCCAGGAGCAGGGAAAAGACGTGCTCGGGCACGGTGTGCACCGCATAGCCCTGGATGTTGCTGACGACGATGCCCTGGCGCCGGGCCGCCTCCAGATCCACATTGTTGGTGCCGGTGGCGGCCACAGCCACCATTTTCAGCTGGGGCAGCCGGGCCATCAGGGCGCCGCTGATGGGCAGCTTGTTGACGATGGCGATGCTGGCCCCGGCCAGGCGCTCTTCCAGCTGCGCCGCCGTGGTGCGGGCGTACTCGGTCCACTCGTGGGCGAAGGCGGGGCGCCGCACCTCAGCGCGGATGGATTCCCGCTCCAGATAGACGATGCGATGCATGGGCTCAGTCCTGCAGGGCGGCCTGCAGGGTGCCGGTGACAGCGGCCGGTGCCAGGGCCACCAGGGCGCGGGCGCCGATCAGGGACTGGATTTTCTCCGCCAGCTCGGCGGCGCCGGCAAAGGCCAGCAGGTCCACACCCGGATGCTCGGCCAGGGCCTTGAGCACCGCCTCGTCGCCCTGGACCAGGTTGCAGGCGCCATCGGGCACGCCGGCCCGGGTGAACAGCTCGGCCAGGGCCAGGGCACAGGACGGGGCCAGGGGACTGGGCTTGAGCACCACCACGGCGCCGGCGGCCAGGGCCGAGGCGGCCAGGGCGGCGGGGGCCAACAGGGGCGCCACGTTGTCGCTGAGGCCGGCCACCAGGCGGGGCTGGCCGTGGGGCGCCGGCATCTGGCGCAGGCAGGCGATGGTGGCGGCCACTTCGGCCTGGGCCACGCCCTGGTCGCAGCCGGTCTCTTCCACCAGCAGCTTGGCGAAATGGCCGGCGTAGCGGTCCAGGCTGTCGGCCACGCTCTTGAGGCAGCCGCGGCGGGTTTCCACGTCGGCGGCGGACCAGGTGGGCAGGGCCAGGCGGGCGTTGTCCACCGCCGTCGCCACCTCGTCGGCGCCGCACAGGGGCACCTTGCGCAGCACTTCGCCGGCGGCGTTCTGGATGTCGCGGAACACGGGAGCCATGGTCAGGTAGGCGCGGCCGCCGATCCACAGGGGCAGGGCCGGGGCTTCGTTGGGGGTGAGCATCATGGTGGCTGTCCTCAATAATTTGAAAATTCGTCTGGCCCCGGAGCGTAGGCGGGATCGGCGGCCAATACCTTGATCCGCTTCAATCCTGGACGGCGCCGGGTGTTCGGCTCAATCCTGCGGGCGGCGGGCGGCGTACAGCTCGCGGAAGGTCTTGCCCTGGGGCGCCGGGAAATCCCGTCCCCGGCTCCATTCGGGCACGCCGGGCAGGGTGCGGATGGAGGCCTTGCCGCCGGCCAGCAGTTTCAGGGCCCGGGCGCCGAGGCCGGCGGCCAGGGCGTACAGGCGCGGCCGGGCGGCGAAGAAGCCCCAGGTGCGCAGGGCCCAGCGTTCCTGCCAGGGGCGCAGTTCCGTTTCCATCTGCTTTTCCCGCAGCTTGCGCAGCAGTTCGGGCAGGGGAATCTTCACCGGGCAGACGATGCTGCACTGGCCGCACAGGGTGGCTGCCTGGGGCAGGTCCGGCGCCTGTTCCAGGCCGGTGTAGAGAGGAGTCAGGACCGAGCCCATGGGGCCCGGATAGACCCAGCCGTAGGCGTGGCCGCCGATGCTCTGGTACACCGGACAGTGGTTCATGCAGGCGCCGCAGCGGATGCAGCGCAGCATCTCCTGGAAATCGCCGCCCACCAGGCCGGCGCGGCCGTTGTCCATGAGCACGAAGTACATGTGCTCGGGACCCTCCACCGCGCCCTCGGCCCGGGGGCCGGTGAGCAGGGAGACATAGTTGGAGATGGTCTGGCCGGTGGCGGAGCGGGTCAGCAGGCGCAGCAGGGCGGAGAGGTCTTCCAGGGTGGGAATGACCTTTTCGATGCCCACCACCGCCACATGGACCCGGGGCAGGGTCGTCACCATGCGGCCGTTGCCCTCGTTGGTGACCAGGGCCACGGAACCGGTTTCGGCCACCAGGAAATTACCGCCGGTGATACCCATGTCGGCGGAAAGGAAGTGTTCCCGCAGGGCCACCCGGGCTTCCCGGGTCAGGGCCGGGATGTCGATCTGGCCTTCGGGCGTCACCGGGCGGCCGTGGCAACGGGCGAACAGTTCGTCCACCTCTTCCTTGTTCTTGTGGATGGCCGGCGCCAGGATGTGGGAGGGCGGTTCCTTGGCCAGCTGCAGGATGTACTCGCCCAGGTCCGTTTCCACCGACTGCACCCCGGCGGCCTCCAGGCCCTCGTTGAGGCCGGCCTCCTCGGACAGCATGGACTTGGACTTGATGACCTTCTTCACCCCGTGGCGCTTGGCGATGTCCACGATCAGCTGCTGCGCCTCCCGGCCGTCCCGGGCCCACAGCACGGTGGCGCCGGTGGCGGTGGCCTTGGCCTCGAAGGCCTCGAGCCAGGCATCCAGGTCCGTCAGGGCCGTATCCCGGATCTCGGCGCCGATGCCGCGCAGGGTTTCGAAGTCGCCGGCCTGGCCGACGCTGTCGAATTCGGCCACCACCCGGGCTCGGCCGCCGACGAAGAGTTGCTTGGCGCCGCCCAGCTTGGACTGGAGGGCCGGATCGGCCAGGCGCTCAGCCGCCCGGGCGCGAAATTGGAGGGACTTAACTTCCACGAGAAGAGCCTTATGCAGGGAAGGGCAAGAAAAAAGTCAAAAATATATTGCGACGCACAATTCCATAATGCGAAAATTGCCCGTCACGGCTGCGAAAGCTGAATTATAGTGCTCCCGGGAACAAACCCAGGGATGCGATAAAGAAAGCGACCGAGAGAACATGGCAGAGAGTGCAAGCAGTGCAGGCAAGGCCAGCCCCCGGGCTGCCGCCAAGACGGCCGGCGAGAAGCCGGAAAGCCGCAGTTCCATCCAGGTGATCGAGCGCATGATGTCCCTGCTCGACGCCCTGTCCGCCCAGCCGGACCCGGCCAGCCTGAAGCAGCTGGCCCAGGCCACCCAGCTCCATCCCTCCACCGCCCACCGCATCCTGGCGGCCATGACCCACGCCCGCTTCGTCGAGCGCCACGACCAGGGCACCTACCGCCTCGGCATCCGCCTGCTGGAGCTGGGCAACCTGGTCAAGTCCCGCATCAACCTGCGGGAAGTGGCCCTGCCCTTCATGCAGACCCTGCACGAAACCATCGGCGAGGCCATCAACCTGGGCGTGCGCCGGGACGACGAGATCGTCTATATCGAACGCACCTCCAGTGGCCGCTCCCTGGTGCGGGTGGTGTACCTGGTGGGCGGCAGCGCCCCCCTGCACCTGACCTCCGTCGGCAAGCTGTTCCTGGCCGAGGCCGGTGCCCAGGAGGTGAAGGAATACGCCAAGCGCACCGGCCTGCCCGGCAAGACACCCCATTCCCTGACCACCATGGCCGCCCTGGAAAAGGAACTGGACAAGATCCGCCGCCACGGCATCGCCTTCGACAACGAGGAAGCGGAAATCGGCCTGAAGTGCGTCGCCGCCCCCATCCACGACGACGAGGGCCATCTGGTGGCCTGCCTCTCCGTCTCCGCCCCCACCGACCGCCACAATCTGGACTGGGTGGACCAGGTGCGGCGCACCGCCGACGAAATCTCCCAGGCCCTGGGCTACAGCAAACCGCGCAAATAGGCGGGTGGCGGGCGACAGCGCCCGGCCCCGGCAAAAGAAAAAGGCCGCGCAATGCGCGGCCTTTTTGCTGGGTGCCGAAAACTCAGGCGCGGCTGGTGCGGCGACCGAGGGAGGCGCTTTCCATCCAGCGCTTGATGCGGTTGGCGTCGCCGATGCGGGTCATCTTGCCGGCGGAATCCAGCAGCACGATGACCACCGGGCGCTCGGCCACCCGGGCCTGCATCACCAGGCACTTGCCCGCTTCCTGGATGTAGCCGGTCTTGGACAGGCCGATATCCCAGGTGGTGCTCTTCACCAGGGCGTTGGTGTTGTGGTACTCCAGCAGGCGGCCATTGGTTTCCACCATGGCGCCGGAGGTGGTGGAGAACTCCCGGATCAGGGGGTAGGTATGGGCCGCAGCCACCATCTTGGCCAGATCGTTGGCGGTGGACACGTTGTTGCTGGTGAGGCCGGTGGGATCCTGGAAGTGGGTGTCCATCATGCCCAGGGAGCGGGCCTTGCGGTTCATGGCTTCGACGAAGGCATGCAGGCCGCCGGGATAATGCCGCGCCAGGGTGTGGGCGGCCCGGTTCTCGGAGGACATGAGGGCCAGCAGCAGGGCGTGTTCCCGGGTCAGCACGGTGCCGACGGAAAGGCGGGAGCGGCTGCCCTTGAGGGTGTCGATGTCCTCTTCGCCGATGGTCACCGGAGCCGACAGGTTGGGCTGGGAATCCAGCACCACCATGGCGGTCATCAGCTTGGTGATGGAAGCGATGGGCACCACGGCGGAGGCGTTCTTCTGGTAGATCACTTCGCCGTTGCCCTGGTCCAGAACCAGGGCGGCGCTGGACTGGACGGCCAGGCGCTGGGCTTCGCCGAAGTCGGCGGGAACGGCGGAAGCACGGCGCACATTGGAGTTGCGCACGTTCTGGGAAATCACTTTGGGCTTGCTGGCGGTGGCCGGCTTGCTCGTCGAGGCCTTGACCGGCTTGGCGGCCTTGGCGGCGGGGGCGGATTTTGAAGTCTTGCGTGCCTTGGACTGGGAGGCTTCGGCGGCCGGCGGAACGGCCACGGCAACAGCTGCCAGACCCAGCAGCAATGCGGGAATGAACGTCTTCCGCATTTATTTCTCCTGCGAGGTGTCGGGTTACAGGGATTTTACGTCAGTTTAATCAGAGTTCTTAATACTTCAAGAAAAATAATGAGATGGCGTAGTTTCCTTAAGCAATTCAACAGGTTTCAACCCAGGTCAAGGAAGGCCCGCACCTCGTCGCCCCGGGCCAGGGTGTCCCGGTAGCCCAGATCCATCAGGGCCTGGGTGTAATCGGCCTGAAACAGGAGGTAGCTGGTGAGGGCGCCGCCATTGCGGCGCAGGGCGCCGATGCCGGAAAGCAGGGTCTTCACCGGCCAGGGCAGGCTGCGGGCGTGGCGCGCCGCCAGGTGGTCGAGCCGCTCCGAGGGCGACAGCACCAGGGTCTGGATCGGCCGCAGGGCCAGGCCCGAGGCCTGCCGCACTTCCGGCGGGATGACCGAGAGGGTGCGGTTGATGCGGGTCAGGCGCTCGATATCCACCGCCAGGCCGTCGAGGAAAATGGAGGACAGGGCGTGGCCCGCTACCTGGGCCAGGGACGGGTAGCCTTCGCCGCCGCCCCGGGCCTGGCGCTCCTGGCCCAGGCGGCCGGCGGCCACTACCAGGATGCGCTCGGCCCCCAGGTGGATGGCCGGAGCGATGGGTGCCAGCTGGCGCATGGAGCCGTCGCCGAACCACTCCCGGTTGAGCTTCACCGCCGGGAAGATGAAGGGAATGGCGCAGGAGGCCATCAGGTGCTCCACCGTCAGGCGGGCCCGGGCGCCGACCCGCTGGGCCCGCTCCCAGGGGTCGATGTGAGCCAGGCCCTGGTAGAAGCTGACGCTCTGCCCGGAGTTGTAGCCGGAGGCGGTGATGCACAGGGCCTGCAGGGCGCCGCTGCCCACCGCCCGGTCGATGCCGTGGAAATCCAGCTCCCCGGCCAGCAGTTCGCGCAGGGGGCCGTTGTCGAGCAGGGAGCGGGGATTGCGCCGCAGCAGCCAGCCGAAGGCCAGGGCCGAGAGCCAGCGGGCACCGGCGATGCCGACGCCGAGGGCGTCGCCGCGATAGACCCGGCTGACCTCCATGGCCTCCCACACCCCCACCAGGCGCTGCACGGCGCCGCGGAAGTTTTCCGCACCGCAGGCCAGGCCGGCGGCATTGATGGCGCCGGCGGAAGTGCCGCAGATGATGGGGAAGGGATTGCGCCGGGCATCGGGCAGCAGTTCGGCGATGGCCCGCAGCACCCCGGCCTGATAGGCGGCCCGGGCGCCGCCGCCGGACAAGACGAGGGCGGTGGCACCGGCACTGCCGGGAGGCAGGGAGGACGGGGAGTTTGAAGGGGAGTCAGCCATCATCCCAGTGTAAGGCGGGCCCCGGGCAGGATCACGTTGCAATGCAGCAGGGACGGGCCTCGCCGCCATGGCCGGCCCAGGCATGGCGCCCCGCCTGGGCCGGCGGGCAGACGTAAAAACGCCCCGGCGCCGGAGCGTCGGGGCGTTTGGGGCCGGCAGCCGGGGCCAAAGCCCGGATCAGCGCTCGGTGCCCGCATCCACCACCGTCAGGGCCGTCATGTTAACAATGCGGCGCACCGTGGCGGTGGGGGTCAGGATATGCACCGGCCGGGCGGTGCCGATGAGGATGGGACCCACGGTGAGGTTGTCGCCGGCAGCCGTCTTCAACAGGTTGAAGGAGATGTTGGCGGCATCCAGGGTGGGCATCACCAGCAGGTTGGCCTGGCCCTTGAGGCGGGAGTTGGGGAAGCCCTGCAGGCGGATCTGCTCGTCCAGGGCGGCATCGCCGTGCATTTCGCCTTCGGCCTCCAGTTCCGGCGCCTGCTCGGCCAGCAGTTCCAGCACCTTGCGCATCTTCAGGGAGGTGGGGGTGTCCTCGGTACCGAAGGTGGAATGGGAGAGCAGGGCCACCTTGGGCGTAATGCCGAAGCGGCGGATTTCGTCCGCTGCCAGCAGGGTCATCTCGGCCAGCTGCTCGGCGCTGGGGTCGTAGTTCACATAGGTGTCGCCGATGAACACGGTGCGGCCCGGCAGCATCAGCAGGTTGAGGGTGTAGTAGCTGCTGGAGCGGTCGTTGGTGCCGATGACGTGCTTCACATAGAAGCGGTGCAACTGGTGCCGGCCGAAGGTGCCGCAGATGAGGCCGTCGGCCATGCCCAGGCGCACCGCCAGGGAACCGCACAGGGTGTGGCGGCGGCGCACTTCGCGCTTGGCGTAGTCGAGGGAGACGCCGCGGCGCTCCATCAGGCGGTGGTATTCCTGCCAGAACTCGTCGTAGCGGGGGTTGTTGTCCGGGTCCAGGATGTCGAAGTCCAGGCTCTCGCGGATACGCAGGCCGGCGGCTTCCACCTTGGCATTGATCACCGCCGGGCGGCCGATGAGGATGGGCCGGGCGATGCGCTCTTCCACCACCACCTGCACGGCGCGCAGCACCCGCTCGTCCTCGCCTTCGGCGTAGATGATGCGCTTGGGCGCCGCCTTGGCTTGGGCGAACACCGGCTTCATGATGAGGCCGGAGTGGTACACGAACTCGTTGAGGCTCTGCAGGTAGGCGGGCCAGTCGGTGATGGGCCGGGTGGCGACGCCCGAATCCATGGCGGCCCGGGCCACGGCCGGGGCGATCTTGACGATGAGGCGGGGATCGAAGGGCTTGGGAATCAGGTACTCGGGGCCGAAGCCGGAGACCTTCTCGCCGTAGGCGGCAGCAACGATCTCGCTCTGCTCGGCCCGGGCCAGTTCGGCGATGGCCTTCACCGCCGCCAGCTTCATCTCTTCCGTAATGGTGGTGGCGCCCACGTCCAGGGCGCCGCGGAAGATGAAGGGGAAGCAGAGGACGTTGTTCACCTGGTTGGGATAGTCGGAACGGCCGGTGGCGATGATGGCGTCGTCCCGCACTTCCTTCACCAGGTCCGGCAGGATTTCCGGCGTGGGATTGGCCAGGGCCAGGATCAGGGGATTCTTGGCCATCTTGGCCACCATGTCCTGCTTCAGCACGCCGCCGGCGGAGAGGCCGAGGAAGACGTCGGCGCCCTCGATGACCTCGCCCAGGGTGCGGGCATCGGTCTTCTTGGCATAGCGGGCCTTGATCTCGTCCATCTCCTCGACGCGGCCTTCATAGACCACGCCCTTGATGTCGGTGACCCAGATGTTCTCCACCGGCACCCCCAGCATCACCAGCAGGTCGAGACAGGCCAGGGCGGCAGCGCCGGCACCGGAGGTGACCAGCTTGATCTGCTTCAGGTCCTTGCCCAGATAGGTGAGGCCGTTGAGGATGGCGGCGCCGACCACGATGGCGGTGCCGTGCTGGTCGTCGTGGAAGACGGGAATCTTCATCCGTTCCCGCAGCTTCTTCTCAATATAGAAGCACTCGGGGGCCTTGATGTCTTCCAGGTTGATGCCGCCGAAGGTGGGCTCCAGGGAGGCGATGGTCTCGATCAGCATGTCCGGGTCGCGCTGCTCGATTTCCAGGTCGAAGACGTCGATGTTGGCGAATTTCTTGAACAGCACGCCCTTGCCTTCCATCACCGGCTTGGCGGCCAGGGGGCCGATGTTGCCCAGGCCCAGCACGGCGGTGCCGTTGGTGATGACGCCCACCAGGTTGGCCCGGGCGGTGACGGTGGAGACTTCGGCCGGATTGGCGACGATCTCTTCGCAGGCGGCGGCCACCCCGGGGGAGTAGGCCATGGAAAGGTCGTACTGGTTGGTCAGCTGTTTGGTGGGCTGGACCGAGATCTTCCCCGGCTTGGGATGGCGATGGTAGTAGAGGGCGGCTTCGCGCAGCTGCTTGTTGTCCATGGTTCTATCCACTATGCAAAAAGTCGTTTCACGATATGAAAGAATATATCAGGGTAATCCCCCATAGTCGAGTTTCTATTGGACTGATCCTGTGGCATAATCCCGCGCTTTCCTGAATCCCGCCGATTCGTTCACTGTAGTCAAGGGCTCACCGCGCCACAACCAAGCCGAGCATGCTTTTCACGGCAAACCTCCGCAGGCAGGCCAGTTCCTCTCCTGCGATCTCCGACAGCGACGCCCTCCGCGCCGTGTGTCTGTGCGCGTGCCCCACAGTGAGCAAACGGTCGCTCCCCAAGAAGAGCCGCACTCAGGAAAACCAGGACAACGCGCTCCGCGAAAAGCTCGCCCGCCCTCACCGAGGTCGGGCGTTTTCGTTTTGGCGGTCCTGATTTCTCTTTAGTTTCATTTTTCGGATTTTTTACCTCTTCCTGGAGACCTGGAGACCATGAGTACTTCCAACACCGTCGCCCCGATCAACGCTCCCGATTACGTCAAACACGAGGACCTCAAGAAATGGGTGGCGGAAATCGCCGCCCTCACCCAGCCTGACCGTGTTTATTGGGCAGACGGTTCCCAGGAGGAATACGACCGCCTGTGCGCCGAAATGGTCGCCGCCGGCACCCTGATCAAGCTCAACGAAGCCAAGCGCCCCAATTCCTACCTGGCCTTCTCCGATCCTTCCGATGTGGCCCGTGTCGAAGACCGCACCTACATCTGCTCCGAGAAGAAGGAAGACGCCGGCCCCACCAACAACTGGGAAGAGCCCGCCAAGATGCGCGAGACCCTCAACGGCCTGTTCAAGGGCTGTATGAAGGGCCGCACCATGTACGTCATCCCCTTCTCCATGGGTCCCCTGGGCTCCCCCATCGCCCATATCGGCATCGAGATCACCGACTCCGCCTACGTGGTTGTGAACATGCGCACCATGACCCGCATGGGCAAGGCCGTCAGCGAACTGCTGGGCACCGATGGCGAGTTCGTGCCTTGCGTGCACTCCGTGGGCGCCCCCCTGGAGCCGGGCCAACAGGATTCCAAGTGGCCCTGCAACCCCACCGTCAAGTACATCGTGCACTACCCCGAGACCCGTGAAATCTGGTCCTACGGCTCCGGCTACGGTGGCAACGCCCTGCTCGGCAAGAAGTGCTTCGCCCTGCGCATCGCCTCCACCATGGCCCGCGACCAGGGCTGGCTGGCCGAGCACATGCTGATCCTGGGCGTGGAATCCCCCGAAGGCGAAAAGACCTACGTGGCAGCCGCCTTCCCCTCCGCCTGCGGCAAGACCAACTTCGCCATGCTGATCCCACCCAAGTCCTTCAACGGCTGGAAGATCACCACCATCGGCGACGACATCGCCTGGATCAAGCCCCGCGTGGACAAGGACGGCGTCACCCGCTTCTACGCCATCAACCCGGAAGCCGGCTTCTTCGGCGTGGCCCCCGGCACCAGCGAGAAGACCAACTTCAACGCCCTGGCCACCCTCAAGGAAAACATCATCTTCACCAACGTGGCCCTGACCGATGACGGCGACGTGTGGTGGGAAGGCCTGACCAAGGAAGCCCCGGCTCACCTGATCGACTGGCAGGGCAAGGACTGGACCCCGGAAGACGGCAAGGCCGGTCGCAAGGCTGCCCACGCCAACTCCCGCTTCACCGCTCCGGCCGCCCAGTGCCCCTCCATCGATCCGGCCTGGGAAGATCCCGCCGGCGTGCCCATCTCCGCCTTCATCTTCGGCGGCCGCCGCGCCACCACCGTGCCCCTGGTGTACCAGGCCTTCAACTGGAACTTCGGTGTGTACATGGCCGCCACCCTGGGCTCCGAAACCACCGCTGCCGCCTTCGGCGCCCAGGGCGTGGTGCGTCGCGACCCCTTCGCCATGCTGCCCTTCTGCGGCTACCACATGGGCGACTACTTCAACCACTGGCTGAAGATGGGCCACACCGTGGAAGCCACCCCGAAGATCTTCTGCGTGAACTGGTTCCGCGTGGACGAAGAAGGCAAGTTCATGTGGCCCGGCTTCGGCGACAACATGCGCGTGCTGAAGTGGATCGTGGAACGCTGCAAGGGCACCATCGCCGCCAAGGAAACCAAGCTGGGCTGGATGCCCCGCTTCGAGGACATCGACTGGACCGGCACCGACGTCGACAAGGCCGACTTCGACGCCCTCACCACCGTGGACGCCGATGCCTGGCAGAAGGAACTGGAACTGCACAAGGAATGGTTCGACAAGCTGGGCGAAAAGCTGCCCAAGGAACTGACCCTGAAGCGCGAACTGTTCGAACTGGGCCTGTTCAAGGACGTCGCCTAAGCACCAGCGCCTGCGCTAAGATTGAGAGGCCGCCCCAGGGCGGCCTTTCTTTTTGCCCGCAGCCCCCCCCCTACACCCACCGCCCCACGGAAAACCGCCATGCCCGTCTCCGCCCCCCGTCTCGCCGACATCGCCCCCTTCCACGTCATGGAACTGCTGGGCCGGGCCCGGGAGCTGGAAGCCCAGGGGCGGGACATCATCCATATGGAAGTGGGCGAACCGGACTTCCCCACTCCGGACCCCATCCTCGCCGCCGCCCGGGAATTCCTGCAGGACGGTCGCGTCTTCTACACCCCGGCCCTGGGCCTGCCCGAGTTGCGGGAAGCCATCTCCGGCTTCTATCGGCAGCGCTACGGCATCGCCGTGCCGGCCAGCCGCATCGCCATCACCGCCGGCGCCTCCGGCGCCCTCACCCTGGCCCTGGCCTGCCTCGCCGCCCCCGGCAGCGAGTGGCTGCTGACGGACCCGGGCTATCCCTGCAACCGCCATTTCGTACGCGCCTTCGAAGGCGTTCCGGTCAGCATCCCGGTCGGCGCCGCCAGCAATTTCCAGCCGACCCGCCAGGACCTGGAGCAGCACTGGAACGAACGGACCGCCGGCGCCCTCTTCGCCTCGCCGGCCAATCCCACCGGCACCATGCTCGGCGCCGCCGAACTGGCCGACATCGCCGACTTAGTGCGCCAGCGCCAGGGACAACTGATCATCGACGAAATCTACCACGGCCTCACCTACAACGGCGACGCCCCCACGGCCCTGGCGGCCGGCGACGACATCTTCGTCGTCCAGAGTTTCTCCAAGTATTTCCAGATGACCGGCTGGCGCCTGGGCTGGCTGGTCATTCCCGAACCCTTCGTGCGGGACGTGGAGAAGCTGGCCCAGAACCTCTTCATCTCGGCTTCCACACCGGCCCAGCACGCCGCCCTGGCCGCCTTCCAGCCGGAGACCATCGCCCTGCTGGAACAGCGCCGCGCCGAATTCAAGGCCCGCCGGGACTATCTGGCACCGGCCCTGGAAGCCATCGGCTTTCGCATCACCGCCCAGCCTGAAGGCGCCTTCTATCTCTACGCCGACTGCAGCACCCTGACCGACGACAGCTTCGGCTTTGCCCGCCGCCTATTGGAAGAGGCCGGCGTCGCCATCACTCCCGGTATCGACTTCGGCAACCACGGCGCCAGCAGCCACGTCCGCTTCGCCTACACCAACGCACAAGCACGCCTGGCCGAAGGCGTGGAACGGATTCGCCAGCTACTCGCCTGACACCCGCCAGCACCGGGCCCCACTCGCAGCCTCCAGCACCATGTTTCCCAATCCGCCTGCTGACTTGCCCGGCGGATTCCCCAAAAGAAAACGGACAACAACCCCCTAGGTCGGGGGTTGTTGTCCGTTGTGCCTGTTCCGCCGCTTATTTCGGGCGGGAGCCGGTCGGAAAAGGCCAGGCGGCAGCCGGGTTCAGGGCGGACTTCAGGCCCGGAGTGGCGGCGGTGGAGGGGGTCGGAGCCGGCGCCGGAGCAGCGGCCGGAGCGGCAGCAACTTCGGGCTTCTTCTCTTCCACCTTGGCGGGAGCCGCAGCGGGTTTGGCCGGAGCAGCCTTCTTTGCAGCGGGCTTGGCGGCAGCCTTAGCGGGAGCAGCCTTCTTCGCGGCGGGCTTGGCAGCAGCCTTAGCGGGAGCAGCCTTCTTCGCAGCGGGCTTGGCAGCAGCCTTAGCGGGAGCAGCCTTCTTCGCAGCGGGCTTGGCAGCAGCCTTGGCCGGAGCAGCCTTCTTCGCAGCGGGCTTGGCGGCAGCCTTAGCGGGAGCAGCCTTCTTCGCAGCGGGCTTGGCAGCAGCCTTAGCGGGAGCAGCCTTCTTCGCAGCGGGCTTGGCAGCAGCCTTAGCGGGAGCAGCCTTCTTCGCGGCGGGCTTGGCAGCAGCCTTAGCGGGAGCAGCCTTCTTCGCGGCGGGTTTGGCAGCAGCCTTGGCCGGAGCAGCCTTCTTCGCGGCGGGCTTGGCAGCAGCCTTGGCCGGAGCAGCCTTCTTCGCGGCGGGCTTGGCAGCAGCCTTGGCCGGAGCAGCCTTCTTCACAGCGGGCTTGGCAGCAGCCTTAGCGGGAGCAGCCTTCTTCGCGGCGGGCTTGGCAGCAGCCTTAGCGGGAGCAGCCTTCTTCGCGGCGGGTTTGGCAGCAGCCTTAGCGGGAGCTGCCTTCTTCGCGGCGGGCTTGGCAGCAGCCTTGGCCGGAGCAGCCTTCTTCGCGGCGGGCTTGGCAGCAGCCTTAGCGGGAGCAGCCTTCTTCGCGGCGGGCTTGGCAGCAGCCTTAGCGGGAGCAGCCTTCTTCGCGGCGGGCTTGGCAGCAGCCTTAGCGGGAGCAGCCTTCTTCACAGCGGGTTTAGCAGCAGCCTTCGCCGGGGACTTCTTGTCCTTGGCGGCCTCGGTCTTCGTCTTCTTTGCGGTTGCCATAAATAACCTCCTTCTCCAGGATCGAAAATTGGCTTTAAGACACAACGGACAAAACGAGATCCGCCCGGGAAAAGCACGGACCATTCATCGACCTTCCGGAGGAAGCGCCGGTTGAATACGGAGCGGCAACACGCGAACGAGCTGAAGACGCGTGAGCGGCAATACGCAACGACGCCAGCAGGCGTCGGCAGAAAAATTCGGGGAGGAGGCTGGACGTTGCCGCAGGTCGACGGCAACGGAAAGAACCGGGGACAAACGCGATGGGATGGAAAGGGCGGGGCGTCATTCTCGGCTCTTGGCGATTCACGGTCGCGGAGGGGTGAAGAAGCCGAGTCCCGCGCCAGTCTTGGCGTTCCGGGATTTGCTTTGCAGCTGTTTTGGCGTGCTTGCGTAAGTGACCACTAGATTTAGTGTGCCCATTGTGATTTGGGCCTAATTCTAGTAATGGGGTATTTCCTATGCAAGTGTTTTTTAACTCTTTTGCATGGCTGGAAAGCGCACGGTTGCGAACTCGCAACGCAATTGCTGCCAGTCGAAATGGGGGCCGGGATCGGTCTTGCGCTGGGGGGCGATGTGGCAATGCCCGGCCACCGCACTGATGGGGTAGTGCTGGAGAATGGCTTGCAGCAAGGATTTCAGGGCATCGTACTGGGCCGACTCGAAGGGCATGGCATCGCATCCTTCGAGCTCGATGCCGATGGAAAAATCGTTGCAGCGCTCCCGCCCCTGCCACTCGGAGACACCTGCATGCCATGCACGCTTGTCGCAGGACACGAACTGCACCAGCTCGCCATCACGACGAATCAGGAAGTGGGAAGAGACACGCAGATGGTGAATGGCAGCGAAGTAGGGATGGGCTGCCGGGTCCAGGGTGTTGTCGAACAGATCGAAAATCCAGGGGCCGCCGAAGTCGTCGGGCGGCAGGCTGATGGCGTGGATGACGACCAGGCTCGGCCGCTCTCCCTCGGGCCGCTCATCCTGATTGGGCGACTCGCGCCGCACTGCGCCGGCCAGCCAGCCCTCGGCATCGAAGCGTTCCGTCATCACTCGATCCCCAGACGAGCCATGCGATAGCGCAGGGAGCGGAAGGTGATGCCGAGCAGGCGCGCCGCCGCCGTGCGATTGCCCTGGGTCTGAACCACCGCCTCCTGAATCGCCTGACGCTCCAGACGATCCAGATAGGTATCGAGAGACTCGCCGCCACGCCCTTCGGAACCGGCATCGGGGTGACCGTCATCGGCAGGGGAAAGCTGCAGGTCGCCTTCGTCGATCTCGCTGCCACTGCATAGCGCCGTGGCCCGCTCGAGAATATTCTCCAGTTCGCGGACGTTGCCGGGGAAGGTGTAGCGACACAGCGCCGCTTCGGCCGCGGGCGTCAGCGGCAACGCCGGCGCCTGATGAGCCAGACGGTCGAGACAGGCGCGGGCCAGCTGGGGAATGTCCTCGGCCCGCTCCCGCAGCGGCGGCATGCGCAACTCGATGACGTTGAGACGGTAGTACAAATCCTGGCGGAAGGTGCCGGCCTCGACGCAGGCCTTCAGGTCCTGGTGGGTGGCACAGATGAGGCGCACATCCACCGCCTCCTCCACGGTGGCGCCGACCTTGCGCACCCGCTTTTCCTGGATGGCCCGCAGCAGCTTGACCTGCATGGACAGGGGCAGGTCGGCCACCTCGTCGAGAAACAGGGTGCCGCCCCCCGCCGCCTGGAAGAATCCTTCCCGATCCTGCTCGGCACCGGTGAAGGCGCCCTTGCGATAACCGAAGAACTCGCTTTCCATGAGGTTCTCGGGGATGGCCCCGCAGTTCACCGGAACGAAAGGCGCCTGGCTGCGGTTGCTCTGCTCGTGGATGAGGCGGGCCGCCAGTTCCTTGCCGCAGCCGGATTCGCCGGAGATGTAAACCGGCGCCTGGCTGCGGGCCAGCTTGGCGATGATCTCCCGCACCGTGCTCATGGCCCGGGAATCGCCGAGCAGCTGCAGAGCCTCGCTGCGCGGCGCCCCCTCGGCCGCGGATGCCACCGGCAGATCGATGGCCGACTTGATCAGGGTACGCAGCTGATCCAGGGCCACCGGCTTGGCCAGATAGTCGAAGGCCCCGGCCTTGAGGGCCGCCACCGCGTTCTCGGTGCTGCCAAAGGCGGTGATCACGGCCACCGGCGTCTCGCTGTACTGCTCGCCGATGAGGCGCACCAGTTCCAGCCCTTCCCCATCGGGCAAACGCATGTCGGTCAAGCACAGCTGGTAAGACTCCCGGGCAAGGAACTCCCGAGCCTCGGCCACGGTGCCGGCGCAATCCGCCGCCAGCCCCATGCGCGACAGGGTGAGGTCCACCAGTTCCCGGATATCCGCTTCGTCATCCACCACCAGCACCCGGGCCAGCGCCCCCCTGGCGCGGCGTTCACCTTTGGCCTGAGCCATGCCCTCTCCTTCCCGTTATTCTGAAATGGGCTCCACCGGCCCTGGACTCGCTCAACAACTCCAGCTGCGCCCCATTGGCTTCGCACAGTTCCCGCGCAATGTGGAGCCCCAGGCCGGTCCCCTTGCCATGGGTGGTAAAGAACGGTTCGAACACCTGCTCCCGGATGGCTTCGGGAATGCCGGGCCCATCATCCTCCACATGCAGCTCCACCATGCCGCCATTGCCGTAGGCAACGCGCAGTTGCACGCTACCGGGTTGTTGCCGACTGTGCCGCAAGGCATTGCTGAGCAGATTCCACAGCACCTGGTGCAGATGGGTGCGATCAAACTCCAGTTCGGCTCCGGCCAATCCTTCCAGACACAGCACGCCGGGAGCCGCCTCCGCCTTGGACTGCAACTCGTCCAGATAGGCCGCCAATGCAGCATTGAGATCGATGGACTCCGGATGGCAGCGGTCCCGCCGTCCCAGCTCGAGTACGTCGCGCACGATGCGCTCCAGGCGCTGGGTATTGTCCAGGATGATGCGCACCAGTCGGGCATCCCCGCCCTTCGGGTCTGCATCTTCCCGCAGCAGTTCACCGGCATGGCTGATGGCGGACAGGGGATTGCGGATTTCGTGGGCGATACTGGCGGTCAACCGCCCCAGGGCCGCCAGCTTCATCTGGCGGGACTCCTCGCGCAGGCGGTCCATGTCCTCCAGCAGAATCAGGGTGTCACCGGCACTGCTCGGGGTCTCGAGAAAACGGGCGAACAGCTGCTTGCCGTTGCGCGGGACGTGGAAGACCAGGCCACTCTCGTCCTTGCTGCCTTCCCGCCGCCGCCAGCGGAGAAAGTGCCCTTCCAGGGCCGGCGAACAGCGCTCCAGGTTGCCAGCCTCCCCCGCCGTCAATCCCAGGAGCGCCTCGGCCCGGGGATTATGCAGGTGCACCTCGCCCAGAGGGCTGACCAGCAGGACGCCGTCCTGCATTTCCTCGATCACCCGCTGACTGACACAGACCTGGTTGGCCAGCGCTTCGCCGCGCTTGCGCGCCAACTCTTCGTTGGCCACCACGCGACTAGCCAGGAGACGGGCCGAAATCGCCGAGGTAAAAAAGCCAGCCCCCAACAGGCCGACCTGGAAAAAGGCGGAGGGGTCGAATTCGCTGCTCAAGGCCAGCAGCAACTGCTGGAACAGCATGGAAAGGGTTGCCAGGGCCGCATAGAAAAGCACCAGCCGCCCCTGCCCGACCAGCCCCGCCCCGGCCAGCGAGACCAGGAGCATGGCCCCCAGGCCACCACGCAGCCCCCCGCTGGCATGCATCAGGACCGTCAGGGCCACCACATCCAGGAGCACCTGGCCCGACAACTGCAGATTGAAATGACGACGCCAGAAGGCCAGCAACAACACCGAGCAGGCAGTGGCCAGGCAATAGACGAAGGCCGTCCACGTATAGAGGGACTGATCGGTGGCCGGCACCAGTTCGAAGCTGGACGGATGCAGATAGGCCGCCCCATAGAGGAGGAAGGCGGCAACCAGGCGGTAGAAATTGAAATAGCGCAGCGACTTCCAGTGCGCTTCGGAAACCTCGACAGGCGGAACGTTCAGGAACGACAAGGCACGCCCTCAGCCATCGTCACGAACAACATGCTCGGCGCAGCAATAGGGATGCCCCCGAACCACCAGAGCATCGCTTTCCGGCAGATAGACGCCACAGCCATGACACACCACCATCCGCTCCACCGGCGGGTTGACGGGGGCCCCACCGCCCAATCCACGCGATACGCCGCCCCCCCTGAACCACCACCAGGCGAGGCCGACAAAAAGAATGAACAACAGAAACTTGGACATGGCATTCCGGCTGCACAAGCAATCAGAGCGACAGCATAGCAGAGGCTCCACCACGGCCACGAGGCCCGGGGCCGGCGAAGAACAGCCGCGCTCCAAGGGCCACCCACACCCGGAAAACAAAAAAGCCACTCGGATGAGTGGCTTTCTGAAAATTGGTCGGGGTGAGAGGATTCGAACCTCCGACTCCTGCGTCCCGAACGCAGTACTCTACCAGGCTGAGCTACACCCCGACTCGCTCACTGCAACTTTCGGGAAAAGTCAGAAACTTCTCGTCACAGCGAAGACTGACAATTCTACCAGCGAATCTTTGTATTGAGAAGCCGGAAGCGCTTGCAGTGCGCGCACCGCCACTTCCGACTCGAGCCTGGCCTGCTTCAGGGTGTGCTCCAGAGCACCGGT
The DNA here is from genome assembly GCF_009177135.1 of Azospira sp. I09. Classification (NCBI taxonomy): domain Bacteria; kingdom Pseudomonadati; phylum Pseudomonadota; class Betaproteobacteria; order Rhodocyclales; family Rhodocyclaceae; genus Azospira; species Azospira sp. I09. The sequence continues at coordinate 1,890,019 of NZ_AP021844.1, forward strand.
GGCACGAATGGCTTCCAGCACGGCAGGGAAGTCATCCCGCCCGCCTTCCTCAATGGCGCGACGCACACAGGCAGCCTGCTCCGGGGAACCGTTCTGCATCACATAAATGAGAGGCAGCGTAGGCTTGCCTTCGGCCAGGTCGTCACCCAGATGCTTGCCGGTCTCGGCCTCGTCGGCGGAATAGTCCAGAACATCGTCCACCAGCTGGAACGCGGTCCCCAGATGCATGCCGTAAGCTGCCAAACCTTCCTCGACCTCCGGCGTCGCCCCCCCCAGGATTGCCCCCAGCCGGGCCGCCGCCTGGAACAGCTTGGCAGTCTTGTAGCGGATCACCTGCAGGTAGCGCTCTTCATCCACGTCCGCATCGTGGCAGTTCATCAACTGCAGCACCTCGCCCTCGGCGATGATGTTGGTGGCATCCGCCAGCACCTGCATGATGCGCATGTTGCCTACGGACACCATCATCTGGAAGGCGCGGGAATAAAGGAAATCGCCGACCAGCACGCTGGCAGCATTGCCAAACAGGTTATTGGCCGTCTCCCGGCCCCGGCGCAGTTCCGACTCGTCCACCACATCGTCGTGCAACAGGGTGGCGGTGTGGATGAATTCCACCACCGCCGCCAATTCATGGTGATTGACACCCTTGTAGCCCATGGCACCGGCAGCCAGCAGCACCAGCACCGGACGCAGGCGCTTGCCGCCGCTGCTGATGATGTACTCGGCCACCTGACGAACGAGCACCACATCGGAATGCAGGCGCTGACGAATGACGGCATCCACCGACTTCATGTCGGGGCCGATCAGAGCATTGATTTTTTCGAGAGCCACGGGAACGTTTCGAGAGCGTAAAGGAAAGGACGGCCACAACAGCCGGAAAAGCAACGGCAGAGGCCTTCAGCACAGGCTCCCAGCCAAGCCGCTGCATGGTAGGCGCGCGCCCGAGGATGGTCAAGCCGCCCGGCCGGCGGACGCGGCGACCAAAGAACGGAAGTCTTTGACGCGACGTCTAAAATCCGTATAATGCACGGTTCTTTGTTACACCCTTTGTTATCGGAGTCCCTATGTACGCGGTCATAAAAACCGGCGGCAAGCAATATCGCGTCGTCGCTGGCGAAAAACTTAAAGTAGAACAGATACCGGCAGACATCGGCGCACAAATCACTCTCGACCAGATCCTCATGGTAGGCGAAGGCGAGGCTGTGAAAATTGGCGCCCCGCTGGTTCAGGGCGCCTCTGTCCAGGCTACCGTGGTTTCCCACGGCCGCCACGACAAGGTCAAGATTTTCAAGATGCGCCGTCGGAAGCACTACCAGAAGCACCAGGGCCATCGTCAGAACTACACCGAGATCCGCATCGACGGCATCTCTGCCTGATCGAGGAGTTAATACACCATGGCACACAAAAAAGCTGGCGGTAGTTCCCGCAACGGCCGCGACTCGGAATCGAAGCGACTTGGCGTAAAGCGCTACGGCGGCCAACTGGTGGCAGCCGGTAACATTCTGGTTCGTCAGCGTGGCACCGAATTCCATCCCGGCGAAAACGTCGGCATCGGCAAGGACCACACCCTGTTCGCCCTCGTTGAAGGTCGCGTGCAATTCACCATCAAGGGTGAAAAGCGCCGCCGCACCGTGAGCATCGTTCCCGCCGCCTAACCCGCGCTTTAAGGAACCAAGGAGAGCCCTATCCTCGCGGTAGGGCTTTTCTGTTTATACCCTATGAAATTCATCGACGAAGCCAAGATCCTGGTCATCGCCGGCAAGGGCGGCAACGGCGTTGCCTCCTTCCGCCGGGAAAAATACATCCCCATGGGCGGTCCGGATGGCGGCGACGGTGGTCGCGGCGGCAGCATCTATGTCATTGCCGACCGCAACATCAACACCCTGATCGACTACCGCTACACCCGCAAATTCCTCGCCCAAAACGGCGAAAGCGGGCGGGGCGCCGATTGCTACGGCAAAGGCGGCGACGACATCATCATGCACATGCCGGTTGGCACGGTCATTAGCGATGCCGTCACCGGTGACGTACTGGCCGACCTGGACAAGGACGGCAAGAAGGTCCTGCTGGCCCAAGGCGGCCGGGGCGGACTGGGCAACATCCACTTCAAGTCCTCCACCAACCGCGCTCCCCGTCAGTGCACCAAAGGCGAACCCGGAGAAGAAAAAGAACTGAAGCTGGAGCTGAAAGTGCTCGCCGACGTAGGCCTGCTGGGCCTGCCCAATGCGGGCAAGAGCACCTTCATCCGCGCCGTATCCGCCGCCCGCCCCAAGGTTGCAGACTACCCCTTCACCACCCTGCACCCCAATCTTGGCGTGGTGCGGGTCGATGACAACAAGAGCTTCGTCATTGCCGACGTCCCGGGCCTCATCGAAGGCGCAGCCGATGGCGCCGGCCTCGGAATCCGCTTCCTCAAGCACCTGGCCCGCACACGTGTGCTGCTGCACATCGTCGATATTGCCCCGATGGATCCGGACGCCGATCCGGTTGCCGACGCCATCGCCATCGTCGGCGAACTGGAAAAATACAGCCCCGAACTCGCCAGCAAGCCGCGCTGGCTGATCCTCAACAAGCTTGACCTGCTCCCCGAGGAAGAGCGCCAGGAACACGTGGACGCCTTCTTGTCCGCCTACCGGGAAAGATCCGGTTTCGACGGCCCCGTATTCCCCATTGCCGCCATCAGCGGCGAAGGCTGCCGCCCCGTGGTCTACGCCATCCAGGCCGCCCTGGAGGAAATCAGGAAGCAGGACGAGGCAGCGGAGGAGTCCGGGGAAAGCCCCCTCACCCCCTCACCAAGCGTAGACGAATGAGCCCAACCACCAGTCGTACGGCCAATGCGGGGCGCCTAGTCGTCAAGGTCGGCTCAGCCCTTGTCACCAACAATGGCGCCGGGCTCGACCTAGCCGCCATTCACGAATGGGCGCGCCAGATCGCCGAGCTCCGCCACAACGGCAAACAGGTGGTCCTGGTTTCCTCAGGCGCCATTGCCTGCGGCATGCAACGACTGGGCTGGCAGAAGCGTCCCAAGGCCGTGCACGAACTCCAGGCCGCCGCCGCCGTCGGCCAGATGGGCCTGGCCCAGGTCTATGAATCAGCCTTTAGCGCCCACGGCCTGCACACTGCCCAGATTCTGTTGACCCACGACGATCTGGCCGACCGCAAACGCTATCTGAATGCCCGGGCCACACTGACCACGCTGCTCGAACTGGGTGTCGTCCCCATCATCAATGAGAACGACACGGTCGTTACTGACGAAATCAAATTCGGCGACAACGACACCCTGGGCGCCCTGGTCGCCAACCTGGTGGAGGCAGACTGCCTCATCATCTTGACCGACCAGCCCGGCCTCTTCACCGCCGACCCGCGCAAGGACCCTTCCGCCACCCTGATCACCTCAGCCCGCGCCGGCGACCCCGCCCTGGAAGCAATGGCCGGCGGCGCCGGCACCCAGATCGGCACCGGCGGCATGATTACCAAGGTCCTCGCCGCCAAGCGGGCCGCCCGCAGCGGCGCCGACACTGTCATTGCCAGTGGCAGGGAAAAAAGCCCTCTCACCCGTCTTGCTACCGGAGAATCCGTCGGCACTCTGCTTGTCGCCGACACCTTGCCGATGACCGCCCGCAAACAATGGCTGGCAGACCATTTGCAGCTGGCAGGAAAACTGACGCTCGACCAGGGAGCCACCCAAGCCCTGCGCCAAGGGAAGAGTCTGCTGCCAGTAGGGGTACGGGAAGTTCACGGCGACTTCGAGCGGGGAGCCGCCGTAGCCTGCCTGGATGAAAGCGGCAGGGAAATCGCCAGGGGCCTCTGCAATTACGGCAGCAGCGAAGTTCGCCTCATCGCCAAGCATTCGTCCAGCGATATCGAGGATATCCTCGGCTACATGGAAGAGCCGGAACTCATCCATCGCGACAACATGGTCTGCCTGCACGAGAAATAGCGTTCACGACCTCAACAATAAAAAAGGCGCCTTGCAGGGCGCCTTTTTTATTGTCCACTCCCGCCGGAGCCCGGAATGAGCAAAAACAAAACGGGCGCCCGAAGGCGCCCGTTTTAACAACTATTACTTCAGGTCGTCGAAAGACGATTAGAAGGAGTGGTTGATACCCACGTTGAACTGGGATTCGTTGTTCAGACCGCCACCAGAGGCGTGCTGGACGGAATAAGCAGCACGGTCATCATTGTTAATCTTGGAATAAGCGGTATACAGCTTGGTACGCTTGCTCAGCAGATAGTCAGCACCGATAGCGACTTGATGAGCATCAGCGTTGCTAGTCAGCTTATCCTTCAGATTGACATAGGAAGCCTTCAGGACAACCTTGGCACCGATAGGAGCAGACACACCCAGCAGCCAGTTGCGGATCTTGTCGTCGTCAGCACCATTGACTTCAGTCTTGTTAGTGCTGTAAGCAGCAGACAGAGCCAACACACCGAAGTCATACTTACCAGCCAGAGTGGTGCTGGTCAGCTTGCCATCGCCAGCGGCAACAGCAGCGGAATTACCCCAAATACCGGTGTTAGCATTCCGCACCCAAGCAGCGCCAGCGGCCACTGCATCATTCTCCAGCTTAACCTGATGATAGTTCAGGCCAACAGTCAGAGGACCATTGGTATAAACCGGAGCGATAGCAAACAGACGGCCTTGCTTCTTGGCGTTGCCAGACAGGGACTCCTGGTTGTCCAGCGCGTTGGTGCCGTAGGCAGCAGTCACGGTGAAACCATTGAAGTTCGGGGAAACGTAAGCAGCGGTGTTGTTCACGCGGATGGGATCGTAACCAGCAGCGAACAGGTTGTTAGCACGACCACCGGTACCCAGACCGAACGGGTCGATTTGAGCCATCAGGGTGTAGTGGGGGGTGTAGATGCGGCCACCGATCACGGTACCGAAACCGCCGGTCAGACCAACGTAGGACTGACGACCAAAGGTACGACCTTGACCGGAGGTACCGTCATCCAGGTTCAGACCCATTTCGAAGTTGAACAGAGCCTTCAGGCCGTTGCCCAGATCTTCGGTGCCCTTGAAGCCCAGACGGGAGCCGGAGGCGATACCGGAGTCAAAACGGGTAGTTTGACCCTTGGTGGCGCCATCAAAAGAGCCGTTCACGGCCAGACCGAAGTCAGCAACACCGTAAACTTGCACGTTGGATTGAGCGAAAGCGGCGCCGGAAGCCAGAGCGGCAACGGCCAGAGCGATGAATTTCTTTTGCATCAGGTTTTCTCCTCTTGCAATTAGGAAAGGTAGCGTTCTTCGCCTACCCCTTTTAAATACCTCTCTTACGAGAAGTTGAGACGGATTGTGGCAAACCCACCTAGGGGGAGCAACGAGAACGGCAGGATGCCGACATTCCCACCTTAAAGTTGTTGTGTTTTTACAACACAACACTCAACACCAGCGCCTTCACCTACGCCCAAAGCCATAAGGACCGGCCCTTCAGCCCTTGGCGAAGAGTTGTTGCAGGGCTTCCCCGGGGGACGGGCAGCGCATGAAGGCTTCGCCGACCAGGAAGGCTTCGACCTGGTTGGCTCGCATGAGGGCCACGTCCGCTGCACCCAGGATGCCGCTCTCCGTCACCACGATCCGCCCGTCGCCGATCTCCGGCAGGAGGCCTAGGGTGGTCTGCAGACTGACCTCAAAGGAACGCAGGTTACGATTGTTGATACCCATCAGCGGAGTCTTCAGTTGCAAGGCCTGCTCCAGCTCCTGGCCGTCGTGGGACTCGACCAGCACCCCCATGCCCAACTCCATGGCCAGAGCTTCCATCTCCCGCATCTGCGGCAGGCTGAGGGCCGCCACGATCAGCAGGATGGCATCCGCCCCCATGGCCCGGGCTTCATAGACCTGATAGGGGTCGACCAGAAAATCCTTGCGCAACACCGGCAAAGCGCAAGCGCCGCGGGCCGCCTGCAGGTATTCGGGCGCACCCTGGAAATACTGCCGGTCCGTCAGGACCGACAGGCAGGCCGCACCGTGGGCTTCATAATCCGCTGCAATGGCGGCCGGATCGAAGCTCTCCCGGATAACGCCCTTGGAAGGACTGGCCTTCTTGATTTCCGCGATCACCGCCGATTGCCCGCCGGCAATCTTGCGGCGGATGGCCCCGACGAAATCCCGGGCCGGATCGGCCTTGACCCGGGCTTCGGCAGCGGTACGAATGGCGGCCAGGGGCATGGCGGGCAGGGCGGCAGCCACCTCTTCCCGCTTGGTGGCGAGAATCTTGTTGAGGATGTCGCTCATGCGGCAACCCCGGTAAAGCGCACGAATTCATCCAGCTTGGCCCGGGCGGCACCGCAGACAATGGCATCCAGCGCCTTTTCCACCCCCTGGGCCATGGAGTCGGCCAGGCCGGCCACATACAGGCTGGCACCGGCGTTCAGGGCCACGATATCCCGGGCCGGACCGTGACGCCCCTCCAGGGCGGCCAGCACCATGGCCTTGGACTCCTCCACATTGCCCACGCGAATCACCCGGGGATCGTGCACCGGCAGGTTGAAATCCTCCGGATGGATCTCGTATTCATGGATGCGCCCATCCTTCAGCTCGCCGATGAGGGTGCGGCCGGAATTGGAAATCTCATCCAGACCATCCACGCCGAAGACGGTGAAGGCCCGCTGGGAACCCAGGCGCTGCAGCACCCGGATGAGGATGCCCACCAGATCGGCATGGAACACCCCCAGCACCTGGCGCTCGGCGCCGGCAGGGTTGGTCAGGGGCCCGAGGATGTTGAAGATGGTGCGCACCCCCAGTTCGCGTCGCACCGGGGCCGCATGCTTCATGGCGCCATGATGGTTGGGGGCGAACATGAAGCCGATACCCACCGTATCGATACATTCGGCGATGCGCTCCGGCGGCAGGTTGAGGTTCACACCCAGGGCTTCCAGCACGTCCGCCGAGCCGCTCTTGGAGGAGACGGAACGTCCGCCGTGCTTGGCCACCTTGGCCCCGGCGGCGGCACAGACGAACATGGAGGAGGTGGAGACATTGAAGGTATGGGCGCCGTCACCGCCGGTGCCCACGATGTCCACCACGGCGGACGGGTCCCGCACCGGCACCTTGGTGGCGAACTCGCGCATCACCTGGGCGGCGGCAGCGATTTCACCGATGGTTTCCTTTTTCACCCGCAGGGCCGTGGTGATGGCGGCGATCATCACCGGGCTCATTTCGCCGGACATGATCTGGCGCATCAGCTCCAGCATTTCGTCGTGGAAGATTTCCCGGTGCTCGATGCAGCGGGTCAAGGCTTCTTGCGGGCTCATTTGGCGTGCTCCTTGAGGAAGTTCTGCAACATGTCGTGGCCGTGCTCGGTGAGGATGGACTCGGGGTGGAACTGGACCCCTTCCACCGCCAGGGTCTTGTGCCGCACCCCCATGATTTCGCCGTCGTCGGTCCAGGCAGTGATCTCCAGGCAGTCCGGCAGGCTTTCCCGCTCGATGGCCAGGGAGTGGTAGCGGGTGCAGGTCACCGGATTGGGCAAGCCCTTGAAAACGCCCTGATCATTGTGATGCACGGGCGAAGTCTTGCCGTGCATCAGCTTCTTGGCATGCACGATGCGCCCGCCGAAGGCCTCGCCGATGGACTGGTGGCCCAGGCACACGCCCAGCAGGGGAATCTTGCCGGCGAATTCGCGGATGGCGGCCAGGGAAACCCCCGCCTGCTGGGGCGCACAGGGCCCCGGGGAAATCACCAGATAGTCCGGATCGAGACGGGCGATCTCACCCAGGGTGATGGCGTCGTTGCGATAGACGCGCACATCCTGGCCCAGTTCGCCGAAGTACTGGACGATGTTGTAGGTGAAGCTGTCGTAGTTGTCGATCATCAGCAGCATGGCAGCGCCCTCACTCGAAACGGGTATCGAGGCCGTTCTCGGCCATTTCCGCGGCCCGCAGCACGGCCCGGGCCTTGTTCTGGGTTTCCTGCCATTCGGAAGTCGGGTCCGAATCGGCAACGATGCCGGCGCCAGCCTGGACGTGCAGCTGGCCGTCCTTGATCACGGCGGTACGGATGGCGATGGCCAGGTCCATGTCGCCGTTGAAGCCCAGGTAGCCGATGGCACCGCCATAGATGCCGCGCTTCACCGGCTCCAGCTCGTCGATGATTTCCATGGCCCGCACCTTGGGTGCGCCGGAGAGGGTACCGGCAGGGAAGGCCGCCTTCAGCACATCCAGGGCAGAGAGACCGGCCTGGAGCTTGCCTTCCACATTGGAGACGATGTGCATCACGTGGGAATAGCGCTCGATGGTCATGCGCTCGGTCAGCTTCACCGAGCCGGTCTGGGCCACCCGGCCCACGTCGTTGCGCCCCAGGTCCAGCAGCTGCACATGCTCGGCGATCTCCTTCTGGTCCGCCAGCAGATCCTCGGCCAGGGCCGCATCCTCCTCCGGCGTCGCCCCCCGCTTGCGGGTGCCGGCGATGGGCCGCACCGTCACGGTATCGCCTTCCAGACGGGTGAGAATTTCGGGGGAAGCGCCCACCACATGGAAATCCTCGAAGTCGAAGTAATACATGTAGGGCGAAGGATTGAGGGTGCGCAGGGCCCGGTACAGGGACAGGGGGCTGGCGGAGAAGGGTTTGGTCATGCGCTGGGACAGCACCACCTGCATGATGTCGCCTTCGGTGATGTACTCCTTGGCCTTGGCCACGGCCTGCTTGAAGGGCGCCTCGCCGAAGATGGAGACCGCCGGCTGGGAAGTGGCCGGCTTTTCCTCGGGGATGGGCGCCGGGGTGCGCAACTGGGCCAGCAGCTCCTTGAGGCGTGCCCGTGCCTTCTGGAAGGCGCCGGGGAAGCCGGGCTCGGCATAGACCACCAGGGTCAGCTTGCCGGAGAGGTTGTCCACCACGGCGATCTCTTCCGAGAGCAGCAGCAGGATATCCGGCGTACCCAGTTCGTCGTGCTTGGCGCTCTTGGTCAGGCGGGTTTCTACATAGCGCACCGTGTCGTAGCCGAAGCAGCCCACCAGACCGCCGCAGAAGCGGGGCAGGCCGGCGTAGGGGGCGACGCGGAAGCGTTTCTGGTAGCTCTCGATGAACTCCAGGGGATTGGTGTCGTTTTCCCGCTCGGCGATGCGCTGGCCGGTGAGCACCATGACCTGGTGGCCATAGACGGCGATGCGGGTGGGGCTGGCCAGGCCGATGATGGAGTAGCGGCCGAAGCGCTCACCGCCCTGCACCGATTCCAGCAGGTAGGTGTAGGGGCCGTTGGCCAGCTTCAGGTAGATGGAAAGGGGGGTATCGAGATCGGCAAAGGTCTCGAGGGTGACGGGGATACGGTTGTACCCCTGCGCGGCAAGCGCGTTGAATTCAGTTTCGGTCATGGGGACCTCGCAAGTACGACAGGTTGTATTTCAATGCTTGCCCGGGAGTTTGGTCTCAACTCGCCGCCCGGGCCCGGACGGGTAATATCAATAATGGCGCGGCGAGCGCCACCAGCCACGCCAGCCCCAGGCGGCGCGGTTACCCATCAGGAAAGCATTGAACTTGCGGGTCACGGTGAAGTGTCGATTCGGAGTCGGTATCGATTTAAGCGCCGGCCGCCCAACGGGCCGCTGCGACGAGGTCCGATACTAGCGCATCGCAATCGGCGCTGTCTACGGGCCGGCCTTCGTTGTAGCCGTAGGGCACGCAAATCACCGGACAGCCGGCAGCCCGGGCCGACTCGATGTCGTTGAGGGAATCGCCCACGTGCAGGTTGAGGCCCGGCTCGGTAGCCAGCAGAGCGCAGGCATGGAGCAGGGGCTCGGGCCGGGGCTTCTTGAAGGCCAGGGTGTCGCCGGAGATGACCACCGAAAAATACCCGGCCAGGCCCATGCGTTCCAGCAGCGGCGCGGTAAAGGCGGCCGGCTTGTTGGTCACCACTCCCAGGGGCAGACCGAGGGCGCGAAACGCCTCCAGACCTTCCACCACGCCGGGATAGACGGTGCTGGCCCGGCCGTTGATGTCGGCGTAGTGCCGGCGGAAAGCCGCGATGCCGGCCTCCAGCAGGGACGCTTCGGGGGCTGCTGCCCAGGTCAGGCAGCGCTCCACCAGCACCGCCATGCCTTTGCCGACGAAACGGTGGATATCGTCATCCGTGCGGGGCGGCTGGCCCAGTTCGGCCAGCATGGCGTGGCAGGCGGCCGCCAGGTCGGGAATGGAGTCGACCAGGGTGCCGTCCAGGTCGAAGGTGGCGGAACGAAGGGGCATGGCGAATTTCCGGGGCAAGGCGGCGGCAAGGAGATGGATGGGGCGGGCGAGGCTGTCGAAAAGTCACCTCACCGGAGAAGCAATAGGGACGGCAACTCCAGGCATGCCATGCCGGAGATTGGCGTCCCTATTAGCTTGCAGCCTAGGCGCTGGCGAGCTGCTGGCGCAGGGCGGCGATGACCGAATCGTAACGGTTGGGATCGCGGTCCTGGCCGGCGCCGTAGACGGCGGAACCGGCGACAAAGGTGTCGGCCCCGGCCCGGGCGATCTCGGCGATGTTGTCCACCTTCACGCCGCCGTCGATTTCCAGGCGGATCTGGCGACCGCTACGGGCGGTGTAGGCATCGATCCTGGCCCGGGCTTGGCGCAGCTTGTTGAGGGTCTCGGGAATGAACTTCTGGCCGCCGAAGCCCGGGTTCACGCTCATCAGCAGCACCACGTCCAGCTTGTCCATGACGTGATCCATGTAGTGCAGGGGCGTGGCCGGGTTGAAGACCAGGCCGGCCTGACAGCCGCTGTCCCGGATCAGGCCCAGGCTGCGGTCCACGTGCTCGGAGGCTTCCGGGTGGAAGGTGATGATGTTGGCGCCGGCCTTGGCGAAATCGGGAATGATGCGATCCACCGGCTTGACCATCAGATGCACGTCGATGGGCGCCTCGGTGTGGGGACGGATGGCTTCGCAAACCAGGGGGCCGATGGTCAGGTTGGGGACGTAATGGTTGTCCATGACGTCGAAGTGGATCCAGTCGGCCCCGGCGGCGATGACCGAGCGGACCTCCTCCCCCAGCTTGGCGAAATCGGCGGAAAGGATACTGGGAGCGATGAGATGCATGGCGGCGGCCTTGTGGGGGTTGGTGTGACAGAAAGGTGATTTTATCGTGAACCCACGCCGAGGCCGGCTTGTCAGAGTGCACACAGTGATGTGCAATGAGACTTTCCACCCCACAGACCCGAGACCATGGCCGAAAGCAAAAAATACGAAATCGCCGTGACCACCGTGCCCCAGTACCTGGCCGAGCAGTCGGACCCGGACGCGGAGCGCTACGTGTTCGCCTACACCATCACCATCCGCAACATCGGCACCGTGGCCGCCCAGCTGATCTCCCGCCACTGGCTCATCACCGACGCCAACGAGGAGGTCCAGGAGGTGCGGGGCCTCGGCGTGGTGGGGCACCAGCCCCTGCTGCAGCCCGGCGAGAGCTTCGAGTACACCAGCGGCGCCTCCCTCAGCACGCCCGTCGGCACCATGCGCGGCAGCTACCAGATGGTGGCGGAGGACGGCACCCAGTTCGAAGCGGACATTGCCGAGTTCGCCCTGGCCGTTCCCCGGGTACTGCACTGAGACGCCGGTGGGCCTGCAACACAGCTATGCCCTGATCGCCCCGTTCTACGATGCAGCCCTGGCGGCGGCAACCCGGGGAGCCCGTCGCCAAAGCCTGGGCGCCCTGCCCCAGCCCCCGTCGGACGTGCTGCTGCTGGGCATCGGCACCGGCCTGGATATTCCCCACCTGCCCCGCCAGCACCGCTACACCGGGCTGGACCTGACCCCGGCCATGCTGGCCCGGGCCTGCCGCCGCAGCGATGGCCTGGACTTCACGCCGGTCCGCGGCGACGCCCGCCGCCTGCCCTTTGCCGATGCCGCCTTTGACGCCGTGGTGCTGCACCTGATCCTGGCGGTGGTGCCGGAACCCCGCCTCTGCCTGCAGGAAACCGCCCGGGTGCTGCGCCCCGGCGGCACGGCCCTGATTTTCGACAAGTTCCTGCAACCCGGGCAGCGGGCGCCCCTGCGCCGGCTGCTGTCGCCCCTGGTCAGCCGGCTGGCGACCCATCTAGACGTGGTGTTCGAGACCGTGCATGAAAGCGAGCCGGCCCTGCAACTGGAGTCCGACAGGCCGGCCCTGGCGGCCGGCTGGTTCCGCCTGATCCGCCTCCGCCGCCGCTGACGGCCGCTCCTAGCGCACGTGCAGGTAGCTGGGGTTGTCGATCAGGCTGACGGCCTGACACAGGGCTTCCACCGCCTTGGGCCGGGTGAAGCCGACCCGCCAGGCCAGGGCCACCCGCCGCGACGGGGCAGGGGCCTTGAAGGGCACCACGCTGATGAGGTCCGTGGAATAAGGCTTGCAGAGGGCACCGGCCGGCAGTACGGAGAGGCCGAAGCCGGAGGCCACCATGCAGCGGATGGTCTCGATGGAATGGCCCTGCCGCACTTCCGTGTCGGAGCCGCTGATCTGGGGACAGGCGTCCATCACCTGGTCGCGGAAGCAGTTGCCGGCCTTGAGCAACAGGACCTCCTCCGCATCCACCTCGTCCGAGGCAATTTCCTGTTTGTCCTGCCAGGGATGGCCCTGGGGCACCACCACCTTGAACGGCTCGTCGTAAAGGGGCCGCGTCACCACGCCGGGCAGTTCGAAGGGCAGGGCCAGGATGGCCGCATCCACCTCCCCGTGGCGCAGCATGTCGGCCAGGGTGGCGGTCATGTTTTCCTCGATGGCCAGGGGCATGTCCGGGGCGATCTGGCGCAGGGAGACGATCAGTTCGGGCAGGAGGTAGGGGCCGATGGTATGGATCACGCCCAGCTTCAGTCCGCCCTCCAGCTGGTTGCGTCCCCGGTGGGCGATCTGGCGCACCCGGTCGGCCTCTTCCAGGGCCCGGGCCGCCTGGGCCACCACCTGCTCACCCACATCGGTCAGGGTCACCTGGCCCTTGCCCCGCTCGAACAGGATCACGCCCAGGTCCTCCTCCAGGCGCTGGATGGCAACGCTCAAGGTCGGCTGGCTCACGGAGCAGCGTTCCGCCGCCCGGGAAAAGCGGCCCTCCTGCGCCAGGGCGACGATGTAACGCAATTCGGTCAATGTCATGGCTGTCCTCCCAGAACTCAGCACGTTGGTCTTGCCCGGTATGTTCCGGACTATAGGCAACCGCTATGGCGGCAATAGACAAACCCTATATAACCCATTGATTTGTCGCCGCATTATACCCAGCCAGGGATGCCGGACCGGGCTCGTCTGGGCTTTGGTTGACCTAACGCAAAGAGGCCCGACATCCGAGGCGCAACAGCCCACGACAGACAGCGCGACTCAAGTCCGCGCCCCGGCGGCCGTTAAGGAAACATAAGGACAACGGCGACAGACCACGGCCATGGCAGACAACCTGGAACGACTGGAACAATTGATCGAGAGCATCCTGCGCGGCGAGCGGGAAAGCAGCATGACCATCACCCAGCTCATGGAGCGCCTCTCCCAGCCCGTGCAATGCGAACGGCTGCTGGAAGAAATGCACTGACCCAGGCCAGCCCTCGGCCCCGCCCCAACGACCCGCCCCGGCGGGTTTTTTGTTGCCTGTCGCTGACCGCCGAAGCCCCCGCAGGCCCATAAAAAAAACCCGCCGTGAAGGGCGGGTTTCTTCGATGCAGCTACAGTTGGCGTTCAGCTGCGGTAGTCGGCGTTGATCTTGACGTAGTCGTAGGAGAAATCGCAGGAGTAGATGCAGCCCTGGGCGGCGCCCCGGGCCAGATCCACCCGCACGGTGATCTCGGCATTCTTCATGATGCGGGAGCCGTCCTCTTCCTTGTAGGCGGCAGCCCGGCCGCCCTTTTCCGCCACCAGCACGGCATCGCTGCCGCTGGCCAGCCAGACGCGGATCTGACCCACGTCCAGGTCGGTGATGCCGGCATAGCCGATGGCTGCCAGGATGCGGCCCAGGTTGGGGTCGGAGGCGAAGAAGGCGGTTTTCACCAGGGGCGAATGGCCGATGGCATAGCCCACCTTGCGGCACTCTTCCAGGTCCTTGCCGCCTTCCACTGCCACGGTGATGAACTTGGTGGCACCTTCGCCGTCGCGCACGATGGCCTGGGCCAGCTCGATGGAAACGGCGACGATGGCCGCCTTCAGGGGCGCCCAGGCGGGATCGGCGCCATCCTTGATGCGCAGGCCGCTCTGGCCGGTGGCCATGACGATGAAGGAATCGTTGGTGGAAGTGTCGCCATCCACGGTGATGCAGTTGAAGGACTGGTCCGCCGCCTCCTTGGCCACCTGCTCCAGCAGATGCTGGGGAATGCCCGCATCGGTGGCGAGGAAGCCCAGCATGGTGGCCATGTTGGGCTTGATCATGCCGGCGCCCTTGGAGATGCCGGTGATGGTGACGCTCTTGCCGCCGATCTCGACCTTGCGGGAGGCGGCCTTGGCCACGGTGTCCGTGGTCATGATGCCGTGGGCTGCCGCATGCCAGTTGTCGGCCTTGAGGTCGGCGATGGCGGCGGGCAGGCCGGCCTGCAGACGATCGACGGGCAGGGGCTCGAGAATGACGCCGGTGGAGAACGGCAGGATCTGGCGATCCTCATCCAGCCCGAGCAGGCCGGCCAGGGTGGCGCAGGTCTGCATGGCCGCCTGCAGGCCGGTCTCGCCGGTACCCGCATTGGCGATGCCGGTATTGATCACCAGGGCCCGGATTTCCGACTCGCCGGCCAGATGCTTGCGGCACACCTGCACCGGGGCTGCACAGAAGCGGTTCTGGGTGAACACGCCGGCCACGGTGGAACCGGGGTCCAGGGCGATCACGGTCAGGTCGCGCCGATTGGCCTTGCGGATACCGGCTTCGGCAGTGCCGAGGCGGACACCGGCAACGGGGAACAGGGCTTCGGGGGCAGGCGTGGCGTAATTGACGGGCATGAATCTCTCACCGCAGGGGATAAAAGAAAACGCAGAGGGTAGCAGCTCGCTCCCTCTGCGTCAGTTCAGTTTTTATTTCAGTTGAGCTTGCCGTGGCAGTGCTTGTACTTCTTGCCGCTGCCGCAGGGGCAAGGATCGTTGCGCCCCACCTTGGGACCGGCCTGGGCCGGCTGCTGGCCTGCTTCCTCGCCCTCGCCGTCCGCGGTGCCCAGCACCTCGTCGTAGTCGGCATGGTGGTATTGCACGTTTTCCACCCCGGGCTGTTCCACTTCGCTCACGTCCTCGGGCGAACGGACCTGGACGGTGAGGAGCAGCTTGGAAACCTCGTTGCGGATACTGTTGAGCAGGCCCTCGAACAGTTCAAAGGCCTCCCGCTTGTATTCCTGCTTGGGATTCTTCTGGGCGTAGCCGCGCAGGTGGATGCCCTGGCGCAGATGGTCGAGGGCGGCCAAGTGCTCGCGCCAGTGGCTGTCCAGGCTCTGCAGCATGACGTCCCGCTCGAACTTGCGGAAGACGGAAGGATCGGAAACCAGGGCCACCTTGTCGGCATAGGCCTGGTCGGCGGCGGCGATCACCCGGTGCAACAGGTCCTCGACGGAGAGGGTGGTGTCGGCCTGCACCCATTCGGCCACCGGCAGGGTGAGCAGGAACTCGGCTTCCAAAGCCTTTTCCAGCCCGGGCAGGTCCCATTGCTCCTCGACGCTGTCCGGCGGCACATAGAGGTGGAACAGATCGGCCACCACCCCCTGGCGCATGGCCTGGATGGTTTCGGAAATGTCGTCCACTTCCAGCAGGTCGTTGCGCTGGGCGTAAATCACCTTGCGCTGGTCGTTGGCCACGTCGTCGTATTCCAGCAACTGCTTGCGCATGTCGAAGTTGCGGGCCTCCACCTTGCGCTGGGCGGATTCCAGGGAGCGGGTCACCAGGGGATGCTCGATGGCCTCGCCCTCGGGCATCTTCAGGCGCTCCATGATGGCCTTGAGGCGGTCGCCGGCGAAGATGCGCAGCAGCGGGTCGTCCAGGGACAGGTAGAAGCGGGAGGAACCCGGATCGCCCTGACGGCCGGCCCGGCCCCGCAGCTGGTTGTCGATGCGGCGGGACTCGTGGCGCTCGGAACCGATGATGTGCAGGCCGCCGGCGGCCAGCACCTGGTCGTGCACCGGCTGCCATTCGGCCTTGAGGGCGGCGATCCTGGCTTCCTTGGCGGCATCATCCAGGGACTCGTCGAGGCGGACGGCATCGATCTGCTTCTCGATGCTGCCGCCGAGGACGATGTCCGTACCGCGGCCGGCCATGTTGGTGGCGATGGTGATCATGCCGGGACGGCCTGCCTGGGCCACGATCTCGGCCTCCTTGCCGTGCTGCTTGGCGTTGAGCACCTGGTGCGGCAGCTTTTCCTGGTCCAGCAGGCGGGACAGCAGCTCGGAGTTTTCGATGGAGGTGGTGCCCACCAGCACGGGCTGGCCCCGCTGGTGGCAGTCCAGGATGTCCGCCTTCATGGCCGCGAACTTCTCGGCGGCGGTGCGGAACACCTGGTCGTTGTGGTCCTTGCGCTGGGCCGGGCGGTGGGTCGGGATCACCACGGTTTCCAGACCGTAGATTTCCATGAACTCGTAGGCTTCGGTATCGGCCGTACCGGTCATGCCGGCCAGCTTGCCGTACATGCGGAAGTAGTTCTGGAAAGTGATCGACGCCAGGGTCTGGTTTTCGTTCTGGATGCGCACGCCTTCCTTGGCTTCCACCGACTGGTGCAGACCTTCGGACCAGCGGCGGCCGGGCATCAGGCGGCCGGTGAACTCGTCCACGATGATGATCTCGCCGTTCTGCACCACGTACTGCTGATCCTTGTGGAACAGGTTGTGGGCCCGCAGGGCGGCATTGAGGTGGTGCACCAGGATGATGTTGGCGGCTTCGTAGAGGCTGCGCCCCTCTTCCAGCAGGCCGACGCGAGCGAGGATTTCCTCGGCATGTTCGTGGCCCTGCTCGGACATGTGCACCTGGTGGCCCTTTTCGTCCACCCAGTAGTCGCCTTCGGAGTTTTCGTCGGCGGCCCGGGTCAGCAGGGGCACCACCTGGTTCATGCGCTGGTACAGCTCGGTGTGGTCCTCGGCCTGGCCGGAGATGATCAGGGGAGTACGGGCCTCGTCGATGAGGATGGAGTCCACCTCGTCCACGATGGCGAAATTGAGACCCCGCTGCACCCGCTCGCCGGCCGCATAGACCATGTTGTCGCGCAGGTAGTCGAAGCCGAATTCATTGTTGGTGCCGTAGGTGATGTCGGCAGCGTAGGCGGCCTGCTTCTGCTCGTGGGGCATCTGGGACAGATTGACCCCGACGGACAGCCCCAGGAAACGGTGCAGCCGGCCCATCCACTCGGCGTCGCGCTGGGCCAGGTAGTCGTTTACGGTAATGACGTGCACGCCCTTGCCGGAAATGGCATTGAGATAGGACGGCAGGGTGGCCACCAGGGTCTTGCCTTCGCCGGTGCGCATTTCGGCGATCTTGCCGTAGTGCAGCACCATGCCGCCGATCATCTGCACGTCGAAGTGCCGCATGCCCAGGACGCGCTTGCCGGCCTCCCGCACCACGGCGAAAGCTTCCGGCAGCAGGTCGTCCAGGGTTTCCCCCTGGGCGTAGCGCTGGCGGAACTCGTCGGTCTTGCCGCGCAGGGCATCGTCGGACAAGGCGCTGATGGCGGCCTCGAACCCGTTGATTTTCTGGACGATCTGGGAATATTGCTTGATCAGCCGATCATTGCGGCTGCCGAAGATTTTCTTGAGGAGTCCGGGGATCATCGTGAGAGACGCTTAGGCGTCCGTTAGCGGGAAAGGGGCGATTCTACCACGCTAAGGAAGGCCGCCAATTTGGGGAAAATCAAAGGAAACGGGACGAAGGACTCGTCCCGCCGGGGATGCAACTAGCGACGGGACGCCACCTGGGTACCCTGCTGCAGGAAGCGGGCCGGATTCTGGGCCACGCCCTGGAAGCGCACCTCGAAATGCAGATGGGGGCCGGTGGAGCGGCCGGTATTGCCGGTGGCGGCAATCAGCTGGCCACGCTTGACCAGCTGGCCGACCCGCACGTTGATCTTGGAGAGATGGGCGTAGCGGGTGGAAAAGCCGTTGCCGTGATCGATCTCGATCAGGTTGCCGTACTGGGGATGCATGCTGCCCTCCACCACCACACCGCCGGCGGCGGAAACCACGGGCGTACCGACTTCGGCGGAGAAATCCACGCCTTCGTGCATGGCATTGACCCCGGCGATGGGATCGGAGCGCACCCCGAACCCGGAGCCGATGCCGGCGCCCTGGATCGGCAAGGTGGTCGGCAGCAGCACCTTCTTGATGCGCTGGTCCATCAGCTGGTTTTCCAGAACACGCATGAAATCGACGCGCTGATCCACCAGCGCAGCCATGCGGTCCAGTTCCCGATGCAGTTCGTCCGAGGACTTGATGGAGGTGTCGCGAAGGGAAGTGGGCAGCAGGGGACCGCCCTGACCGCCGCCCTTGGCCACCGGCAACAACTGCCCCTTGTCTGCCGGCTTCATGCCTGCCAGCACGGAAAGGCGCTCGCCCATGGAATCCAGGTGCAGTAGCTGCGCCTGCATCTCGCCCAGGCGGCCGGCCATGACATTCAGGTTTTCCCGCATGAACTCCTGGGTTTTCTGGTTTTCCTGGCGCTGTGCTGCCAGTACCAGATCCTGTACCAGGGGCAGGCGGAAGTGTACGGTGAGCCAGGAAAAGGCCATGGCGGCCAGCAACACCAGCACCATGAAGCCAGCCCCGAGGGAAAGGATCACCTTGGGGGTCAGGCTGACGGTCTTGGTGGTTGCCAGGCGGTCAGACACCAGAATAATATGCACGATGCTTCTCCTCGAAGTGATCCATGCACGAACCAGTTGAAAATTATCTTGGCAGAGCGGACGGAGCGGCCTCGGTCCTGGCCCATGCCCGACTCTTGATGCGCGCCCAGCGCGCCTACGACAGCTTTGCTCCGGGCCCGCTGGCGCGCTCGAGCAGTGTCGCGAATATCAAGTTGGGGAATGTCGTTATCCACGCCGATAACGGCGCGGTCGCTGCCAAATTGCGTCAGATGGCGCAAAGTTTGGCCGGCGAATTCTTGAAAAGGGGCTTTGAGTGTAACGGCGTGACCATCAAAGTGCAAGCACGCCCCCCCGCCGTGGCGCTCCCCTCTTCCACCCTCAAACCCCTGTCGGCAAGCACCGGCAACGAGCTCAAACAGCTGGCTGCCCAGTTGCCGGATGACTCCCCCCTGAAACGCGGCCTGGAAGGATTCCTGGCCCGGGCGGCGATCAAAGCGGAATGACGGCCACCCGCTCCAGCACCAGGAGCGCGAATATCAGCAGGGCCAACATCAGGGAATAGCGGAAGACCCGCCAGGAGAAATTCAGGTATCTGGCCTGGCGGGTAAACACATAGGCCACCACGCCCGCGGCCACGGCGATGACCGTGAGGACGGCCAGGATGCGCAGGAGGAACAAGGCGGCCTCCCGCGCCGGCTCAGGCTGCCTGGACCGGCAGTTCCAGCCAGCGGGCGACGCCTGCCGGAGCCTGGGACTGGTCTTCGAAAGTGGCCCACTCCCAGGACTCGCGCTCCTGCAGCAGCTGGCGGGCCAGCATGTTGTTCAGGGCATGACCCGACTTGTGGGCGGTGAAGGCTGCCAGCAGGGGATGGCCCAGCAGGTAGAGGTCGCCCACCGCATCCAGCACCTTGTGTTTGACGAACTCGTCGCCATAACGCAGGCCGTCGCTGTTGAGCACCCGGTATTCGTCGAGAACGATGGCGTTCTCCAGGCCGCCCCCCAGGGCCAGGCCGTTTTCCCGCAGCATCTCCACATCCTGCATGAAGCCGAAGGTACGGGCCCGGGCCACTTCCCGGGTGTAGGACTGCTCGGCGAAGTCGACGCTGACGGACTGGGCCGACTTGTCGATGGCCGGGTGGTTGAAAATGATGGAGAAGGTCAGCTTGTAGCCGTCGTAAGGCTCGAAGCGGGCCCACTTGTCGCCGTCCCGCACCTCGATGGGGCGCGTGACGCGGATGAATTTCTTGGCTGCCGGCTGCTCTTCGATGCCGGCCGACTGGATAAGAAAGACGAAAGGTGCGGCGGAACCGTCGAGGATCGGCACTTCGGCCGCATCCAGGTCCACGTAGGCATTGTCGATGCCCAGGCCGGCGAAGGCCGACATCAGGTGTTCCACCGTCCCCACCTTGACCCCATCCACCTCCAGGCAGGAACACATGCGCGTATCACCCACCAGCAGGGCGTCGGCACGGATTTCCACGGGCTGGGGCAGATCCACGCGACGGAAGACGATGCCGGTATCGGGCGCGGCAGGACGCAGGGCCATGGTGACCTTGACGCCACTGTGCAGACCGACGCCGGAGGCGCGGATCAGGGATTTGAGGGTACGTTGTTTCAACATGTCGGCAATCGTTTTTCCGCTTCAAAATCAAAGCGAAGACGGAACAAGGGGGGAGCCCGCATTCTAGCACGAAGGCGGGCTCCCCCTTAAGGAGGCGTTTTGTTACAACACGTTACCGCAGGTCTGGGCGACCGCCAGACGCCGGTCACCCCGGCGGGAGGCAGCGCCGTCCGCTTGCCCGTCAGACGGGCAGGCAAAGACGCCCGGCCGGTCGCCCCCGACCCTTAGTCCGCCTGCTTGCGCAGGAAGGCCGGGATGTCGTAACGATCGACGCCGCTGTTGGCCAGGGCTTCGACGGTGGCGTTGCGGCCCTTGCGGATAACGGCAGGCACGGCGTCCAGCTGGCCGTAGTCGATGGCCATGGGAGCGTCGTCGGTACCGGTACGCACGGCGGTGTTGATCACCTCGAAGGACTGGCGGCGGGCTTCCGCCTTGCCCAGGCCGGTGGCGACCACGGTGACGCGCAGCTGCTCGCCCATGGCTTCGTCGAACACGGCGCCGAAGATGATGTGGGCGTCCTCGGCGGCGAATTCCTTGATGGTCTTCATCACCTCGTTCACTTCCTTCATCTTCAGGCTGCGGGAGGCGGTGATGTTCACCAGCACACCGCGGGCACCGGACAGGTTGATGCCTTCCAGCAGGGGGGAAGCCACGGCCTGTTCGGCAGCGATGCGGGCCCGGTCCACGCCGGAAGCGTAGGCGGAGCCCATCATGGCCATGCCCATTTCGCCCATGACGGTGCGCACGTCTTCAAAGTCCACGTTCACCAGACCGGGGAGATTGATGATTTCGGCGATACCGCCCACGGCA
Source organism: Azospira sp. I09 (assembly GCF_009177135.1). Lineage (NCBI taxonomy): Bacteria > Pseudomonadati > Pseudomonadota > Betaproteobacteria > Rhodocyclales > Rhodocyclaceae > Azospira > Azospira sp. I09. The sequence goes on from NZ_AP021844.1 coordinate 1,911,114, forward strand.
TTGCGCAGGACGTTGTCGGCAGCCTTGAAAGCCTCTTCCATGGACACATCGTCGCCCAGGACTTCCATCAGCTTGTCGTTGAGGATCACCACCAGGGAATCGACGTGCTTCTGCAGCTCGGCGATGCCGGCCTCGGCGGCCTTCAGGCGCTTGCCTTCGAAGCCGAAGGGCTTGGTCACCACGGCCACGGTGAGGATGCCCATTTCCTTGGCCACTTCCGCCACGATGGGAGCGGCGCCGGTACCGGTGCCGCCGCCCATGCCGGCGGTGATGAAGACCATGTTGGCGCCCTTCAGCTGCTCGGCGATACGCTCCCGCTCTTCCAGGGCGGCGGCGCGGCCGGCTTCCGGCTTGGCGCCGGCACCGAGGCCGGAGGCACCGAGCTGCATCTTGTCGGCTGCCATGTTGCGGCTCAGGGCCTGGGCATCGGTGTTGGCGGCGACGAACTGCACGCCGTTCACCCCTTCACGGATCATGTGATCCACGGCATTGCCGCCGGCACCGCCGACGCCAACCACCTTGATCACGGTTCCGCTCGATTCTTCTTTATCAATAATTTCAAACATGGATCGCCTCCTTCAATTAACCACATTCAAACTTGCGTTGAACAAAACAGCTTGCATAGAAACTTTTTAGAAATTCTTCTCGAACCAGGACTTCATGCTGGAAAACACCTGCTTGACGCTGCGCGTCTCCTGCACCTTCAGACCCCGCTTGCGCTGGGTCTGGGCCTCGATCAGCAGGCCGAAGGCAGTGGAGAAGCGCGGGCTCTGCACCACATCCGCGAGGGCGCCGGCGTACTTGGGCACACCCAGGCGCACCGGCATGTGGAATATTTCTTCGCCCAGCTCGATCATGCCGGGCATCACCGAAGCGCCGCCGGTGAGGACGATGCCGGAAGACAGCACCTCGTCGAAGCCGGAACGGCGCAGCTCGGCCTGAATCAGTTCGAACAGCTCCTCCACCCGTGGCTGGATCACGTCGGCCAGGGCGCGGCGGGAGAGCTTGCGACTGGGGCGGTCGTCCACCCCTGCCACCTCCAGCACCTCTTCCGGGTCGGCCAGCTGGGACAGGGCGCAGCCGTACTTGCGCTTGATGTCCTCCGCCTCCCGGGTGGGGGTGCGCAGGGCCATGGCGATGTCGTTGGTGACCTGATCGCCGGCGATGGGGATGACCGAGGTGTGGCGGATGGCGCCCTGGGTCCACACGGCGATGTCGGTGGTGCCGCCGCCGATATCCACCAGGCACACGCCCAGGTCCTTCTCGTCCTCGGAGAGCACTGCGAAGCTGGAGGCCAGGGGCTGCAGCACCAGGTCGTTCACCTCCAGGCCGCAGCGGCGCACGCACTTGACGATGTTCTGGGCGGCGGAGACGGCGCCGGTGACGATGTGCACCTTCACTTCGAGGCGGAAGCCGCTCATGCCGATGGGCTCGCGGATGCCGTCCTGGTCGTCGATGATGAATTCCTGGGTCAGGATGTGCAGGATCTCCTGGTCGGCCGGGATGGGCATGGCGCGGGCGGTCTCGATCACCCGGTCCAGGTCCATGGTGTTCACTTCCTTGTCCTTGATGGCCACCATGCCGTTGGAGTTGAAGCTCTTGATGTGGCTGCCGGCGATGCCCGTATAGACGTTGGCCACCTTGCAGTCGGCCATCAGCTCCACCTCCTGGATCACCCGGGAAATGGCACTGACGGTCTCCTCGATGTTGACCACGACGCCTTTTTTCAGCCCCTTGGAATCCTGGCTGCCCATGCCGATGACGTTGAGACGCCCCTCCGGGGTGATCTCCGCCACCAGCGCCACGATCTTCGAGGTGCCGATGTCCAGGCCGACGACCAGTTCCTTGCTATCCCTGCTCATGATGTTCCTTTGCCTTCGCTACTTTTTGCATTGCACTCATTTCCCCGCGGCCGCCAGTCGCAGGGCGAAACCGTTGGGGTACCGCAAATCCACCACCTGGGGCCGGGGCGTGCGCTCCGCCAGCACCGTGTGATAAATCTCGATGAAACGTGACAGGCGCTGGCCCACCGGCGCCTTGGGCTGCTCCCGCCCCAGCTCCAGCACCATGCCGTCGTCCAGCTTCAGCTGCCAGGCCAGCCGGGGCGACAGCACCAGCTGCAGCGGCTGCCGCCCGGTGGGCTGCAACTGCCGGGAAAACTCGTCGAAACGGCGCAGCACGTCCGGAGCCGTGCCGATGGGGCCGTTCAGCTGGGGCAGCCCCTCCCCCCGGGACTGAGGCAGGCTGGCGGCGAACACTTCGCCGTAGGTATTCACCAGCTGGCCGCTGCCCTCGCCCCAGCGCGCCGCCGGACGATGCTCCTCGACCCGCACTTCCAGGCGGGAAGGCCAGGCCCGGCGCACCTCCGCCTTGCGCACCCAGGGCAGCTTTTCCAGGGCGGTACGCAGGGCATCCAGATTGACGCTGAAGAAGTTGCCCCGCACCAGACCGGACAGGGCCCGCTCCACTTCGCCCCGCTGCACTTCGCGCAGTTCCTGGGCGAACACCACTTCCTTGAGGGGGAACAGGGGCAGGCGGGCGGCGCCCAGGCCCAGCGCCACGAGCAAAGCCGCCGCGCCCGCTGCAAGCAGCAGGTCGGCTACGGCCGTCATGAGCTGGGGCTTGTGCCACATGTCGCCTCGCTGTCCTTAGCCCAGGGTGGCGAGGGCCAGGACCCTCAGCACCAGCTGTTCGTAATCCATGCCCGCCACCCGCGCCGCCATGGGCACCAGGGAGTGGTCGGTCATGCCAGGGGAGGTATTCACCTCCAGGTAGTAGTGGTTGCCGGCCTCGTCCATGAGGAAGTCCACCCGGCCCCAGCCGCGGCCGCCGATGGCCCGGAAAGCCTTCAGGGCGCCGGCCTGGATCTCGGCCTCCTTCTCGGCGGAAAGGCCGCAGGGGCACAGGTAGCGGGTGTCGTCCCGCAGGTACTTGGCTTCGTAGTCGTAGAACTCGTTGGCCGGCTCGATCTTGATGATGGGCAGGGCCCGCATGTCGTCGCCCTGGCCGATGATGGCCACGGTGTATTCGCCGCCGGTAATGCCCTGCTCCACCAGCACCAATTTGTCGTGCTCGGCGGCGGCGACGTAGGCGGCCTGCAGGCCGCCCTCGGTCTTGACCTTGGAAATACCGATGGAGGAACCCTCGCAGGCCGGCTTGACGAACAGGGGCAGACCCAGCTCCTCTTCCACCTCGGCGAAATCGCTGTGCTCGTTCACCAGGGCATAGGCCGGCACCGGCAGGCCCACGGCCTGCCACATCAGCTTGGTGCGCCACTTGTCCATGCCCAGGGCGGAGGCCAGAACGCCGCTGCCGGTATAGGGGATGCCCATCAGCTCCAGGGCGCCCTGGATGGTGCCGTCTTCGCCGAAGCGGCCGTGCAGGGCGATGAAGGCCCGGTCGAAGCCCTTCAGCTCGTCCAGGGAACGTTCCGCCGGATCGAAGGCGTGGGCGTCCACGCCCTGGTGCTGCAGGGCAGCCAGCACGCGGGAGCCGCTGTTGAGGGAAACGGCCCGCTCGGCAGACTTGCCGCCGAAGAGAACCGCCACTTTGCCGAAATCCTTGTTCATTGCTTTCTCACACACTCACTTACTTGGCCGCCGGCTGGGCGGCTAATTTGGCCGGGATGCCGCCGATGGAACCGGCACCCATGGTCAGCACCACATCGCCGTCCCGGACGCAATCCAGAATGGTCTGCTGCATGGCGGCGATGTCCTCCACGAACACCGGCTCCACCTTGCCGCCCACCCGCAGGGCCCGGGCCAGGGCCCGGCCGTCGGCGGCGACGATGGGTTGCTCGCCGGCCGCATAGACGTCGGCCAGGAGCAGGGTGTCCACGGTGGACAGCACTTTCACAAAATCTTCGAAGCAGTCCCGGGTGCGGCTGTAGCGGTGGGGCTGGAAGGCCAGCACCAGGCGGCGCCCGGGGAAGGCGCCGCGGGCGGCGGCCAGGGTGGCGGCCATTTCCACCGGGTGGTGGCCGTAGTCGTCCACCAGGGTGAAGCTGCCGCCGGTCGGGCAGGCCACTTCGCCGTAACGCTGGAAGCGCCGGCCGACGCCCTTGAATTCAGCCAGGGCGGTGACGATGGCCTCGTCGGCCACGCCCACCTCGGTGGCCACGGCAATGGCGGCCAGGGCGTTGAGTACGTAGTGGCGGCCCGGCAGGTTGAGGGTGATGGGCAGGCGGGTGGTGCTGCCATTGACCCGCACCACGTCGAACTTCATCTGGCCGCCGGCCTCGACGATGTTCTCGGCGTAGACGTTGCAGGTGGCCGGGTCCAGGCCGTAGCGGATCACCTGCTTGGGCACCTGGGGCAGGATCTCCCGCACATTGGGGTCGTCCACGCACAGCACCGCCACGCCGTAGAAGGGCAGGCGGTTGAGGAAATCGACGAAGGCGCCCTTGAGCCGGCCGAAGTCGTGGCCGTAGGTTTCCATGTGGTCGGCGTCGATGTTGGTGACGATGGAAATCACCGGCGACAGCAGCAGGAAGGAGGCGTCAGACTCGTCCGCCTCGGCCACCAGGAAATCGCCGGAGCCTAGGCGGGCATTGGCGCCGGCCGCATTGAGACGACCGCCGATGACGAAGGTGGGGTCCAGACCGCCTTCCGCCAGGATGGAGGCCACCAGGCTGGTGGTGGTGGTCTTGCCGTGGGTACCGGCGACGGCGATGCCCTGCTTCAGGCGCATCAGCTCGGCCAGCATCTGGGCCCGGGGCACCACCGGGATGTGGGCCTCCCGGGCCGCCACCACTTCCGGATTGTCGGCCTTGACGGCGGTGGAGACCACCACGGCGTCGGCACCGGCGATATTGGCCGCATCGTGGCCCTTGATGACCTTGGCGCCCTGGGCGGTGAGGCGGGCCGTGGCGGCGTTCTCGCCCAGGTCGGAGCCGGACACCTGGTAGCCCAGATTGAGCATGACCTCGGCGATGCCGCTCATGCCCGAGCCGCCGATGCCGACGAAATGCAGATGTTTGATCTTGTGTTTCATTCTTTGCTCGCAGCTTCCATGCATGCCTTGGCCACCATGGCCGTGGCATTGGGCTTGGCCAGCTCCCGCGCCTTCTCGCCCATCTGGGCCAGCTGGCTGCGGGGCATTTCCTTGAGGAGCGCCAGGCGCTCCGGCGTCAGTTCGTTCTGGGGCAGGAGGATGGCGCCCCCCACCTGGGTCAGGAATTCGGCATTGCCGGTCTGGTGGTCGTCCACCGCATGGGGATAGGGCACCAGGATGGCCGGCACGCCGGCGGCTGCCAGCTCGGCCACGGTGAGGGCGCCGGCCCGGCAGATCACCAGGTCGGCCCATTCGTAGGCGCCAGCCATGTCGTCGATGAAAGGCACGCAGTGGGCGGCGACGCCGGCGGCGTCGTAGCCGGCCTTGAGGGCGTCGATCATCTTCTCGCCGGCCTGGTGCACCACCTGGGGCCGCTCGGCCTCGTCGAACAGGGCCAGGGCCTTGGGCACCGTGTCGTTAAGGACCTGGGCGCCCAGGCTGCCGCCCACCACCAGCAGGTGCAGATTGCCTTCCCGGCCTTCGTAGCGCTTCAGGGGGTCGCCCAGGGCGGCGATTTCCGGACGCACCGGGTTGCCCACCCACTCCCCGTTCTTCATCACGTCGGGGAAGCCGGTGACCACCCGGTCGGCGACGCCAGCCAGGACCTTGTTGGCCAGGCCGGCGATGGAATTCTGTTCATGCACCACCAGGGGCTTGCCCAGCAGGGCGGCCATCATGCCGCCGGGGAAGGTGATGTAGCCGCCCATGCCCAGCACCACGTCGGGCTTGACCACGCGGATGGCGCGGAAGGCCTGCCAGAAGCCCCGCAGCAGATTGAGGGGCAGCAGCAGCTTGCGCAGCAGGCCCTTGCCGCGCAGGGCGCCGAACTTCACCGGCACCAGGGGGAAGCCGCGCTGGGGCACCAGCCGGGCTTCCATCCCTGCCGGGTTGCCCATCCACACCACGTTCCAGCCGGCCTCGTGCATGTAGTCGGCCACCGCCAGGGCGGGGAAGATGTGGCCGCCGGTACCGCCGGCCATGACCAGCAGGGTCTTCTGGCTCATACCTTGCCTCCCCGCATCAGTTGTCGATTCTCCCAGTCCACCCGCAGCAGGATGGCCAGGGCCACGCAGTTGGCCACCACGCCGGAGCCGCCGAAGCTCATCAGGGGCAGGGTCAGGCCCTTGGTGGGCAGCAGGCCCATGTTCACTCCCATGTTGATGAAGGACTGCACCCCCATCCAGATGCCGATACCCATGGCCACCAGGGCCGGGTAGAGGCGCTCCAGGGCCACCGCCTGGCGGCCGATGGCAAAGGCCCGCTGCACCAGCAGGGCGAACAGGCCCACCACCACCAGGACGCCGACAAAGCCCAGTTCCTCGGCGATGACAGCGAGGAGGAAGTCGGTGTGGGCTTCGGGCAGGTAGAACAGTTTTTCCACGCTGCCGCCGAGGCCGACGCCGAACAGCTCGCCGCGGCCGAAGGCAATCAGGGCGTGGGACAGCTGGTAGCCCTTGCCGAAGGCGTCGGACCAGGGGTCCATGAAGCCGAAGAGACGGTCGCGCCGGTAGGGGGAGACGATGATGAGGATGGCGAAGGCGGCCAGCAGCACCACGAACAGCACGGCGAAGAGCCGGGCCCGCATTCCGCCGAGGAAGAGGATGCCGATGGCGATGCTGATGATGACGACGAAGGCGCCGAAGTCCGGCTCCTTCAGCAGCAGGCCGCCGATCACCACCATGGCGCCGGCCATGGGCAGGAAGGCCTTCTTCAGGTCGTGCATGTGGGGCATCTTGCGCACCGTGTAGTCGGCGGCGTAGAGCACGGCGAACAGCTTCATCAGCTCGGACGGCTGCAAGTTGGCAAAGCCCAGGGGCAGCCAGCGGCGGGCGCCGTTCACGTCCCGGCCGATGCCCGGGATCAGCACCACGGCCAGCAGCACGGCACCGGCCAGGAACAGCCAGGGCGCCAGTTCCTGCCACACCTTGACCGGCACCTGGAAGGCCACGGCAGCGGCCACCATGGCGACGCAGAGGAATACGCCGTGGCGGATGAGGAAGTAGGCCGGCTGGTAGCCGAAGGCCTTGCTGCCCTCGGCGGTGGCGATGGAGGAGGAATAGACCATCACCAGCCCCAGGGCCAGCAGGCCGAGGACGGACCAGAGCAGGAGCATGTCCACTTCCGTGGGCTCCTGGCGCGGCTGATTGAGGGCCTGGACCATGCTCATGCCCGGCCCTCCAGCTGTTGCACCGCGTCGATGAAGGCCTGGGCGCGGTGGGCGTAGTTCTTGTACATGTCCAGGCTGGCGCAGGCCGGGGACAGCAGCACCGCGTCGCCGGCCTTCGCCTGGGCGGCCAGCCAGGCGACGGCGGCGGCCATATCGGCGAAGGATTCGGTGGGCAGGCCGCAGCCGGCGATGGCCTGGCCGATGGCCGGGCCATCCTTGCCGATCAGGGCCACGGCACGGCCGTGCTGCTGCAGGGCGGCCTTGAGGGGCGAGAAGTCCTGACCCTTGCCGTCGCCGCCGAGAACGATGGCCAGGGGCCGGCCCAGGCCCTCGATGGCGGCCAGGGTGGCGCCCACGTTGGTGCCCTTGGAGTCGTCGTAGTAATCGACGGCGCCGATGCGGGCCACGTGTTCCACCCGGTGGGGCAGACCCTTGAAGGCCTTGAGGGCGGGCAGCACGGCGGCGGGAGCGACGCCCACCGCCTCCAGCAGGGCCAGGGCGGCCATGGCATTGGCGGCGTTGTGCAGGCCGGCCAGCTGCATCTCGGCCAGGGCCAGCAGCTTGTCGTTGCCGCGCATCAAGTAGCCGTCGGCAATACCGTAATCCAGAGCCCGGCCCGGCTGGTCCAGGCCGAAGGTGACGAAATTGCGGCCGCAGCGGCCCAGGCCCAGGCTGCGGTCGTCGTCCCGGTTGAGGATCATGGCGCCCTTGCCCTGAAAGATGCGGGCCTTGGCCTCGGTGTAGCGGTCCATGGAGCCGGCGTAGCGGTCCAGGTGGTCTTCCGAGACGTTGAGCACGGTGGCGGCGTCGGCGTTGAGGCTGTGGGTGGTTTCCAGCTGGAAGCTGGACAGTTCCAGCACCCACAGCTGCGGCAGGTCGTTGCCGTCGAGGGCATCCATCAGGGCGTCCAGGGCGGCGGGGGAGATGTTGCCGGCGACCCGGGTGTTAAGGCCGGCGGCGGCACCGAGGGCGCCGGTGAGAGCCGTGGTGGTGGTCTTGCCGTTGCTGCCGGTGATGGCGATGACCTTGGCGGCGGGGCTGTAGCGGCCCAGGGCCCAGGCAAAGAGTTCGATTTCGGAAACCAGGGGCACGGCGCCGGCCACGGCGCTCACCTGCTCCACCGGCACCCCCGGGGAGATGGCGATGAAATCTGCCCCGGCGAAGGTAGCGGCCTGGAACGGGCCGGTGACAAGCTCCGCAGACGGCACGGCGCTGCGGAAGGCGTCCGCATTGGGCGGCAGGGCACGGCTGTCGGCGACGCGCACCCGCGCGCCTTCCCGGGCCAGCCATTTGGCCATGGCCAGGCCGGACTCGCCGAGTCCCACTACCACCGCCTGTTTGCCTTGGACGTTCATTTCGTTCTATTGCCTTCGCTTAACGCGGTTTCAACGCAGCTTCAGAGTGGAGAGGCCGAACAGCACCAGCATGATGGTGATGATCCAGAAGCGGACCACCACCTGGGTTTCCTTCCAGCCTTTCTGTTCAAAGTGGTGATGCAGGGGCGCCATCAGCAGGATGCGTCGCCCCTCGCCGTAGCGCTTCTTGGTGTATTTGAACCAGCTCACCTGCAGCATCACCGACAGGGTTTCGACGACGAAGACGCCACCCATGATCAGCAGCACGATTTCCTGGCGCACGATCACCGCCACGGTGCCCAGGGCCGCGCCCAGGGCCAGGGCGCCCACGTCGCCCATGAACACCTCGGCCGGATAGGCGTTGAACCACAGGAAGCCCAGGCCGGCGCCGCACAGGGCGCCGAGGAACACGGCCAGCTCGCCGGCGCCCGGCACATAGGGCAGGAACAGGTACTTGGCGTAGCCGGCGTGGCCGGCGACGTAGGCGAACACCGCCAGGGCCGCCGCCACCATGACGGTGGGCATGATGGCCAGGCCGTCCAGGCCGTCGGTGAGGTTCACCGCGTTGGAGGTGCCGACGATGACGAAGTAGGTCAGGGTGATGAAGCCGATCACACCCAGGGGATAGGAGAAGGCCTTGAAGAAGGGAATGATCACTTCGGTCTGGGCCGGGCCGGTGGCGGAAAGCCCCAGATAGACGGCGGCTGCCAGGCCGAATACGGACTGCCAGAAGAACTTCCAGCGGGAAGCCAGGCCGTTGGGGTCCCGGTACACCACCTTCTTCCAGTCGTCGTACCAGCCCACGGCGCCGAAGCCCAGGGTCACCACCAGCACCACCCAGACGTAGCGGTTGGAGAGGTCGCCCCACAGCAGGGTGGTGATGCCGATGGCGATGAGGATGAGGACGCCGCCCATGGTGGGGGTGCCGGTCTTCACCAGATGGGTCTGGGGGCCGTCGGTGCGCACCGCCTGGCCGATCTTCTTCGCCGCCAGCCAGCGGATGACGCCGGGACCGGCGACAAAGGAGATGAGCAGGGAGGTCATGGCGGCCAGCACCATGCGCAGGGTGATGTAGTTGAAGACGTTGAAGGCCCGGATATCCTGGCCCAGCCATTGGGCGATCAGCAGCAGCATCAGCTGTTCTCCTTGGAATTTTGGTTGGCGGCCGGCGCCGTCAGGGCGTCCACCACCCGCTCCATCTTCATGAAGCGGGAGCCTTTCACCAGCACGGTGGTATCGCCGGTCAGTTCGGCCTGCACCGCCTGCACCAGGGCCTCGAGGTTCTTGTAGTGGTGGCCGCCGGCGCCGAAGTTGCGCGCCGCCTGGGCCGCGGCCTCGCCCAGGCAGTGCAGCTGGTCCACGCCCTGGGACTTGGCGTAGCCGCCGATTTCGTCGTGATACTGGCCGCTCATGGCGCCGATCTCACCCATGTCGCCCAGCACCAGGATCTTGCGGCCCACGGTGGCGGCCAGCACGTCGATGCCGGCCCGCACCGAATCCGGATTGGCGTTGTAGGTGTCGTCCAGGATGACGGCGCCGGCGGCGGCCTGCTTCTGCTGCAGGCGGCCCTTGACGCCACGGAAGGACTCCAGCCCGCCGACCACGGCCGCCAGGGAAATGCCGCCGGCCAGGGCGGCGGCAGCAGCGGCCACGGCGTTGCGGGCGTTGTGCAGGCCGGGCACCCGCAGGCGGATGGCGGCATTGCCCTTGGGCGAGGTCAGGTCGATGCGGGTTTCCAGGCCGTGCAGCTGCACCTTGCCGCCCACGTCGGCGGGCTTGTCCAGGCCGAAGGTGACGACACGGCGACGCTCGTTCACGCCCTTCCAGTAAGCGGCGAAGGCGTCGTCGGCGCTGACCAGGGCGACGCCACCGGGCTTCAGTCCGGCATAGATGGTGGCCTTTTCCTCGGCCACCTGCTGCAGGTCGCCCATGCCTTCCAGGTGGGCGCGCTGGGCGTTGGTCACCAGGGCCACGGTGGGCTGGGCCAGGCGGGTCAGGTAGCCGATCTCGCCGGGATGGTTCATGCCCATCTCGATGACGCCGGAACGGTGGGTGGTGCGCAGCTTGAGCAGGGTCAGGGGCAGGCCGATGTCGTTGTTGAAGTTGCCCTGGGTCGCCAGCACCACCATGGCCGGATCGTAGCCATCCAGCACGGCCTGGGCCTGGAGGATGGAGGCGATCATTTCCTTGGTGCTGGTCTTGCCGTTGGAACCGGTGACGGCGATCAGGGGCAGGGAGAACTTGGCCCGCCAGTAGCCGGCCAGGGCGCCCAGGGCCAGGCGGGTGTCGGCCACCGCCACCAGGGGCAGGCTGACCTTGCCCTGCAGCTGCTCCACCGTATCCACGGCCACCACGGCGGCGCAGGCGCCCCGCTCGCTGGCCTGGGCCAGGTATTCGTGGCCGTCGAAACGCTCGCCGCGCAGGGCGACGAACAGCTCGCCGCGGCCGACGCTGCGGCTGTCGGTGGAAACGCCGCCGAACAGCACGTTGCTGCCGTAGGCGGTGCCGTTGGTGGCCCGGGCCACTTCGAATAGATCCATCATGCTGCCATGCTCCCGGCGCGCTGTTGCAGGGCCCGCGCCACGGCCTCGATGTCCGAATAGGGGCGCCGCACCAGGCCGGCGGCACCCATGATTTCCTGATAGGGCTCGTGGCCCTTGCCGGCCACCAGCACCACGTCGGCCACATCCGCCCGCAGCACGGCGTGGGCCACAGCCACCTCCCGCTCCGCCTCCAGCGCCGCCTCCGGCGCTCCGGCGCGGATCTCGGCCAGGATGGCCAGAGGATCTTCGCTGCGCGGGTTGTCGCTGGTCAGCAGCACATCATCGGCCAGGCGGGCGGCGACGCTGCCCATGAGGGGGCGCTTGCCCTTGTCCCGGTCGCCACCGCAGCCGAAGACGCAGTGCAGGCGACCGCCCCGGGCTTGAGCCACCTCCCGCAGGGCGGTCAGGGCGTTTTCCAGGGCATCGGGGGAGTGGGCGTAATCCACCACCACCAGGGGCAGGCCCTTGCCGCCAAAACGCTGCATGCGGCCGGCGGGCGGGGTCAGGCGGCACAGGCGCTGGCCCACCGTTTCCAGGGGCAGGCCCAGGGCCAGCAGGGCGCCGGCCACGGCCAGCAGGTTGGCCACGTTGTAGCGGCCCACCAGGCCGGTTTCCACCTCCACCCGGCCCTGGGGGGCGATCAGGGTGAAGGCCAGGCCTTCGGCGCCATGGCGCAGGTTTTCGGCAGACAGCAGCCAGTCGGCCTCGGGCGCCTGGCGGCCTTCCAGGGTGTAGCCGATGCGCAGGCTGGCGGTGGTCTGGGCCAGCAGCTCCCGGCCGAAGGGATCGTCCAGGTTGATCACCGCCTCGTTCAGCTCGGGCCAGGCGAAGAGCCGCTCCTTGGCGGCGCCGTAGGCGGCCATGGTGCCGTGGTAGTCCAGGTGGTCCCGGGTCAGGTTGGTGAACACGGCGACGGAGAAGCGGGCGCCATGGCAGCGGCCCTGGTCGAGGCCGATGGAAGAGACTTCCATGGCGCAGGCGACGGCGCCGGCAGTCTTGTACTCGGCCAGCAGGCGGTGCAGGGCCAGCGCATCCGGGGTGGTGTTGGCGGCTTCGCCCAGGGCGTCGGGAAAGCCGTTGCCGAGGGTGCCGATGACGGCGCAGGAGCGGCCGGCGCCGCCCAGGGCCTGGGCGATCCACTGGCTGCAGGTGGTCTTGCCGTTGGTGCCGGTGACGCCCACCAGGGCCAACTGCTCCGAAGGCCGGCCATAGACCAGGTTGGCCAGATGGCCGGCGAAGGACTGCAGGTTGTCCACGCCCAGCTGGGGCACGGCGGCCCAAGCGGGATTCCAGGCAAAATCCCGGGCTTCCCAGAAGACGCCGGCAGCGCCCTTCTCCAGGGCGGCGGGAATGAAGCTGCGGCCATCGGCGGCATGGCCGGGATAGGCGACGAAGACGTCGCCGGGCTGCACCCGGCGGCTGTCGTTCTCCAGCCGGGTGACGGCGACGCCCTGGGCGCGCAGCTGGTCGAGAAGGGCCTGGGCCACGATGGCACCGCTCACAGGGCCTCCTTGCCGGCATTGGAGCCGGCCACCTGCAGGGCCGCATCCTGGGGCACGCCCAGGGTGCGCAGGGCACCGCTCATGATGTTGGCAAAGGTGGGACCGGCCACGTCGCCGCCGAAGTGCTTGCCGCTGGAAGGCTCGTCGATCATCACGGCGACGATCAGGCGGGGGTCGCTGGCCGGGGCCAGGCCGACAAAAGAGGCCACGTACTTGCGGGCGTAGACGCCGCCTTCCAGCTTGTGGGCGGTACCGGTCTTGCCTGCCACCCGGTAGCCGGGGATCTGGGCCTTGGGCGCGGTGCCGCCGGGCTGCACCGCCATTTCCAGCATGGCCCGGACCTCGCGCACGGTCTGGGGCGAGAACACCCGCTCGCCCTTCACCGGATTGCCGTCGCCCTTGAGCAGGGTCAGGGGAATCAGCTCCCCGTCCCGGGCGAACACGGTGTAGGCCCGCACCATCTGCATCAGGGAAACGGAAATGCCATGGCCGTAGCTCATGGTGGCCTGTTCGATGGGGCGCCAGGTCTTCCACGGCCGCAGGCGGCCGCCCACTTCGCCGGGGAAGCCGAGCTTGGGCGCCTGGCCGAAGCCCAGGTTGTCGAACATGGTCCACATTTCCTCGGGCGGGAAGGTGCCGGCCACCTTGGCGATGCCCACGTTGGAGGATTTCTGGATCACCTGGGCCAGGGTCAGCAGACCGTGGGCGTGGGAGTCGGAAATGGTGGCGGTGCCGATGGTCAGCTTGCCCGGGGCGGTGTTGATGACCGAGTCGAAACGGAACTTGCCCTTCTCCAGGGCCAGGGCCGCCGAGAAGGGCTTCATGGTGGAACCGGGTTCGTAGGTGTCGGTGACGGCCCGGTTGCGCAGCTGGGCACCGGACAGGTTGGCCCGGTTGTTGGGGTTGTAGGTGGGCCAATTGGCCAGGGCCAGGATTTCGCCGCTGCGGGCGTCCACCACCACGGCGCCGCCGGCCTTGGCGTCGTTGTCGTCCACCGCCTGCTTCAGCTGGGAGAAGGCCAGGTACTGGATCTTGGAATCCAGGGCCAGGGTGATGTCCTTGCCGTCCTGGGGCGGCTTCACCGAGCCCACGTCCTCGACGATCTGGCCGCGGCGGTCCTTGATCACGCTGCGGAAACCGGGGCGACCCAGCAGCTGGTCCTGGAAGGCCAGCTCGACGCCCTCCAGGCCCTTGTCGTCCACGCCGGTGAAGCCGACGATGTGGGCGGTCATGTCGCCGGAGGGGTAGTAGCGGCGGTATTCCTTGTTCTGGTGGATGCCCGGCAGCTTCAGGGCGGCGATGCGCTCCCCGGTGTCCGGCGGGATCTGCCGCTTCAGGTAGACGAAGTTCTTGTCCTCGGCCAGGCGGCGGTTCAGCTCGCGGCCGTCCATTTCCAGCATCTTGGCCAGGTTCTGGGACTGCTCCGGGGTCAGCTTGACGTCCGCCGGGATGGCCCAGATGGAACGCATGGGGGTGGACACGGCCAGCACGTCGCCGTTGCGGTCGGTGATGCGGCCCCGGGAGGCGGAGATTTCCAGCTCCCGGCGATAGCGGGATTCGCCCTTTTCCTGGAGGAAATCGTTGTTGATCACCTGCAGATAGAAGGAACGGCCGGCCAGAACGGCAAAGCCCCCGAGCAAGGCGAGGGCGGCAAGGCGGGAGCGCCAGGCGGGGAAAGCCAGCTGGAGCACCGGGCTTTCGGTGTAGCGGTGGCTGCGGGCCCGGGCCATCTCAGCGGCCTCCTGCGGGCACGTTGATCACCTTGGCCGGCTCCGGCGCATGCATGTGCAGCTTGTCCCGGGCGATTTTCTCGATGCGGGGATGGGTGGCCCAGGTGGACAGTTCCAGCTGCAGCTGGCCCCACTCCACGTCCAGGCTGCGGGCCCGCTCCTGCTCCCCTTCCAGTTCCTGGAACAGCTTGCGCGCCTTGTGCTGGGATGTGACCACGCCCAGGGCGCAGATCATGGCCGCCAGCAGTAGGAACAGGTTGAGGCGCAGCATCTCAGGCCACCTTCCGGCTCAGGGGCACTGCGGTGCGTTCCGCCACGCGCATGATGGCGCTGCGGGAACGGGGGTTGGCCGCCACTTCCTCCTTGGAGGCCCGCACCGCCTTGCCCACCAGCACCAGGGTCGGCTGGGGCAATTGGTCGGCACGCAGGGGCAGACCCTTGGGCAGGTGACTGGCAGGCTCGGCTTGGTCACGCAGGAAATTCTTGACGATGCGATCCTCCAGGGAATGGAAGGAAATCACCGCCAGTCGGCCGCCGGGCTTGAGCAGCGCCAGGGCCTGGGAGAGGGCTAGCGAGAGCTCCTGGAGCTCTTGATTGATATGAATCCGTATAGCTTGAAAGCTTCGCGTCGCCGGGTCCTGACCGGGCTCGCGGGTCCGCACGGCTTCAGCGACGAGCGCGGCAAGCTGCCTTGTGGTTGCAACAGGCCGCTCGGACCGAGCAGCCACAATCTTCTTTGCAATCTGCTTAGCAAACCGTTCTTCCCCATAGTCCCTTATAACCTCCGCAATTTCCGTCTCATCGGCGCGGGCCAGCCATTCCGCGGCGGTTTCGCCCCGGGTGGTGTCCATGCGCATGTCGAGAGGGGCATCGAATCTGAAGCTGAAGCCCCGCTCTCCCTCATCGATCTGGGGCGAAGACACTCCGATATCCAGGAGCACCCCGTCCACCAGCCCGATTCCCTGTTGCTGCAACACCTCCCCCATCTCGCTGAAAGGGGTGTGATGCAGCGAAAAACGCTTGTCCTGGATCGCCGCCCCGGCCGCGATGGCCCGAGGATCCCGATCGAAAGCCACCAGCCGCCCCTCGGGCCCGAGGGACTCGAGGATCAGCCGGCTGTGCCCGCCGCGGCCGAAAGTGCCGTCCACATAGACGCCCCGCGGGTCAACGCGGAGGGCCGTCACCGCTTCCTGCAGGAGCACGGTGACGTGGGTACTACGTTCGGTGGTCACAGAACAATGCCCTCGAAACTGGCGAGAGCCTCAGGATCCTGGAGCGCCGCCAGGGCCAGCTCGTTCTGCTTGGCCCAGGAGTCCTCGCTCCAGATTTCAAAGTGGTCACCCATGCCCACCAGCATCACCTGTTTATCCAGCTTGGCCAGGGAACGCAGGGCGGGAGGGAGAAGAAGACGTCCGGTGGAGTCGGCTTCCTGGACGGAAGCGGTCCCCAGGATCACCCGGCGCACCGCGGCGGTGGCGGGATTCATGGTGGCGATCTTGGACAGCTTGTCGGCGATGGGCTGCCATACCGACTCGGGATAGACCTTGAGGCAACCGTGGGGGTGGTAATTGACCACCAGGCGGCCGGCGGAATTGAGGGCGAGTTCGGGCCGGTGACGTGCTGGCACAGCCAGCCGCCCCTTCGCATCCAGACTCAGCGTATCCGCCCCTTGAAACATGACTTCCCCTGGTTTCCCCCGAGGTCCTTCGGCAGGCGGGAGGATTTCGCTCACTCCACAATTCACCACCGAACACCACGTTTCACCACTTTAGTGCACTCAAACCTTAGCGTCAATGGGGAAATGGCATTTTTTTCTTTTGCGACAAGGGCTTACAGCGCTTTCTGACAAAATTTTACAGAAAAAATTTCCTTAAAAATCAATATTGATACAAATCAAACCGAAAGTACTTTATTAGGAGTTGAAGGACCAACTCCGCCCCCAGGGCACCCCATGCCATCGGGGTGACAGGCAAGACGACGAGCTAAAGAGAGAACGGCGGAGACAAGCTGAAAGAACGACGGGCGAACGCCTGCCGGCCCCGGCCACGGGCGGGGGTCTGGAAAATACGAATAGGGATGTGAAGCTGGCCGATAAGCCGGGTTCTGTTGGGCGTTGGAGGCGAACCTCCGCAGCCTGGCAGCCATTCCTCTAGGCGCCGCGTTACCACGGCGCTCAAGCAACCTACCCGGGAGCAGCGCGAGCCACGCCTAATGCTCCCCTATTTGGTCTTGCTCCGAATGGGGTTTGCCGTGCCGTCTGTGTCGCCACAGCCGCGGTGGGCTCTTACCCCGAACCGGCTTGCGCCGGCCCGTCCGGACCTGAGGTCCGGCCACCGTTTCACCCTTACCTGATCTCCGGTTTGCACCGGAGCCATCGGCGGTCTGCTCTCTGTTGCACTTTCCGTCGCCTTCGCCTTGCGGCTTATAGCGCCTGGCCGTTAGCCAGCATCCCGCTCTATGGAGCCCGGACTTTCCTCTCGGTACGAATACCCAGCGGCTGCCTGGCCAGCTTCACCCCGCCATTATACGGGCTTGGCGTGCCGCCCCGGACGGAATTGCCAGGCATCGGCGTAATAGTCCGGATTTTCGTTGTCCGGGGTTACCCCGGGCAGGCCCAGCAGCGGCAGGGGCTGCAGCTCCCGGGGCCGGCCGTGGTGGCCGGCGGCCAGCTCAGTCGCCAGGCGCGCATCCAGGGCCGAGAGGTCGCCGCTATCCACCGCCGCCAGGGCGGCGACATCCACCTCATAGAGCACCGCCTTGGCCGTCAGCCCGCGGAAAGGGGCCAGCAGGGACTCATAGGTGGCGTGGCCGAACACCACCACCCGCAGGGAAGCGGCCAGGTCCGCCCGGCGCTGCCAGAACAGCTCCTGCCAGCGGAACTCCCGCAGCAGCTGCAACAGGGAAGGATCGCTGGACAGCACCAGGGCGCCGCACTCGTCAAAATGGGTCATGGCATCCCGGGCGCCGCCGCGCCCACTCCCCGGGGCATCGTCCCCGGCTGCCGCCAGGGCCTGCAGGTGGCGGCCGTTGATGGCCTGCTTGCTCAGGGGAAAGGCACACCACACCAGGGCGTTGAAGAAGTCGTGCCAGTTGTCGGGCCGGGTTTCCACCTGGCCGTTGGCGCCGATGCGCGCCTCGTAGCCCAGGCCGTCGTCCCGGGGCGGCGGAAAACTCAGGGGATGGCCGGTGGCCGAGCGCAACCCCAGACCGGCCGCCAGCGCCGTCAGGCCGGCCAGGGCGGCGGCATCGGGCACCGGCGGCCAGGGCGGCTGCAGCCGCGCCAGCCAGGGAGCCAGAGGCGCGAAGAGGGGATTGGCGTAGGGAGC
Organism: Azospira sp. I09; assembly: GCF_009177135.1. Lineage (NCBI taxonomy): Bacteria > Pseudomonadati > Pseudomonadota > Betaproteobacteria > Rhodocyclales > Rhodocyclaceae > Azospira > Azospira sp. I09. Next base: position 1,928,789 of record NZ_AP021844.1, read on the forward strand.
CGGCCGGCTCACTGCTGGGTCGGCGCGGGCACGGCGGGAGCCGCTGCGGCGGGTTCCGTGGCAGGGGCCGGCACCGCTTCCGCCGCCGCAGCCGGCGGCGTCACAGGTTTGGGTTCCGGGGTGAAGACAAAGCGGTCGCCCTTCTCCTCGAACACGCCCACCTTGTCGCCCAAACCTTCCTGGGGGGCCGCCGCCAGCTTCTGGAAGCCTTTGCAGGTCTGGGTTTCGGTGAGGAAATAGGCCTCGCCCTGCTTCAGCACGAAGGTGCCGGGACCGGGCTGCCACAGCTCGACCCTGGTGTTGCGGGGAGCCGGATTGAGCAGGTGGATGCGCTGGCAGTCCGGCAGGCGGGCGGCGATGACGGCGAACTTCACCGTCTTCTCCCAGAAGAAGTTCTGCTCCCGGGAGACGCTGATGGCGTGGTCGCGGCCATCGATGCGATAGGCGGCGGCGTCATTGATGCAGCCGGCCAGCAGGGGCAGGGACAGCAGGGGCAGGAGCAGCAGGGGCTTCTTCATGGCAGGCATCCTCGGGGAGGCTGTGGAGCGGTCAGGTCGTCAGGCGACGAAGGTCCAGGGCAGGCTCTCGCCGGCCCGCAGGGGGGTCAGGCTGTCGCCGCTCAGGTAGGCCAGGCTGGCAGGCACGGCCTGGGCCTTCTTTTCCAGGGTGATTTTGCCGCTGTTGCGCGGCAGGCCGTAGAAGTCGGCGCCGTGGAAGCTGGCGAAGCCCTCCAGCTTGTCCAGGGCGCCCGCATTGTCGAAGGCCTCGGCATACAGTTCCATGGCATGCAGGGCGGTGTAGCAGCCGGCACAGCCGCAGGCCGCCTCCTTGGCGCCGGTGGCATGGGGCGCCGAGTCGGTGCCGAGGAAGAACTTGGGATTGCCGGAGATGGCCGCCTGCACCAGGGCCTGGCGGTGGGTCTCGCGCTTCAGCACCGGCAGGCAGTACCAGTGGGGACGCACGCCGCCCTGGAAGATGGCGTTGCGGTTGTAGAGCAGATGGTGGGCGGTGATGGTGGCGCCGATGTTGGCGCCGCTCTCGGCAACGAAGGCCGCCGCGTCGGCGGTGGTGATGTGCTCGAACACCACCTTGAGGCCGGGGAAGTCCTTCAGCAGGGGCATCATGACGGTGTCGATAAAGGCCTTTTCCCGGTCGAAGAGATCGATGGCCGGATCGGTGACTTCACCGTGCACCAGCAGGGGCAGGCCCCGCTTTTCCATCTCGGCCAGGGCCGCCGAGCACTTGGCCAGGCTGGTGACGCCGGCGTCGGAATTGGTGGTGGCGCCGGCCGGGTAGAGTTTGACCGCCTTGACGAAGCCGGAGGCCACGGCGGCGGCGATTTCGCTCGCCGGGGTGTTGTCCGTCAGGTACAGGGTCATCAGGGGCTCGAAGCTCATGCCGGCCGGCAGGGCCGTCAGGATGCGCTGACGGTAGGCGGCCGCCTGCTCCACCGTGGTCACCGGCGGCTTCAGGTTGGGCATGACGATGGCCCGGGCGAACTGGCGGGCGGTATGGGGCAGCACGACGGCCAGGGCTTCGCCGTCGCGCAGGTGCAGGTGCCAGTCGTCGGGGCGGGTGATGGTGATTTGCATGGAAGTTCTTCGTCAAAGGGCCTTGCGGCTGATAAACGTAATTTTAGCTGCCGCCCTGCCCCACTGTCTGTAGGCAGTTGGCGGGCAGCCGCGGCGAGTTACGGAGCGGCTTAGCCGGCGTCCTTGAGGGCCAGGGCCTTCTGGTACAGCTCGTTCTTGGAGGCGCCGGTGATTTCGGCGGCCAGCTTGGCACACTGCTTCACCGGCAACCCTTCCGCCAGCAGCAGCTTGAGCACCCGCTCGCCGGCGCCGTCGTCGGCATCTTCCGGCGCGGCTTCCACCAGCAGCACGAATTCGCCGCGCTGGCGGTTGCTGTCGGCCTTCAGCCATTCGAGGGCTTCGCCCAGGGGGCAGGCGTGGATGGTCTCGAAGAGCTTGGTCAACTCCCGGGCGAAGACAATGGTGCGTTCCGGGCCGAAGGCGGCGGCCAGGGCCTCCACCGATTCCAGCACCCGGTGGGGCGCCTCGTAGAAGACCAGGCTGTAGGGCAGCGCCGCCAGGGCTTCCAGTTCCTTCTGGCGCTGGCCGGCCTTGGCCGGGAGGAAACCGTAAAAGAGGAAATGGGGCGCCATCAGGCCGGAGGCAGAAAGGGCCGTCACCGCGGCGCAGGCGCCGGGCAGGGGCACCACCTTGAAGCCGGCCTCCCGCACTCGGGCGACGATACGGGCGCCGGGATCGGAGACGGCGGGCGTGCCGGCGTCGGAGACCAGGGCCACGGCCTCGCCGGCGGCCAGCTTGTCGATGACGCCCTGAGCGGCCTGTTCCTCGTTGTGCTGGTGGGCCGGCAGCAGACGGGCACCGCTGCCGAAGTGGCGCAGCAGGGGCTGGCTGTGGCGGGTGTCCTCGGCCGCCACCCAGGGCACCGCCTTGAGCACTTCCACCGCCCGCAGGCTCATGTCCTGGAGATTCCCCAGGGGGGTGGGGACCACATACAATGCAGATTCAATTGTCATCAATACTCGCGAGCCGGACCGTGAACACAGGCGCCAAAGATACCACGGCAGCAGCCCCCTCCCCCGCCCGGGACCCGCGGCAGGCCGACGGCAGCCTGGCCGAGGCGCGCGCCGCCGCCTGGCTGGAGGGCCGGGGACTGAAGGTGCTGGCGCGCAACTACCGGGTCAGGGGCGGCGAAATCGACCTGGTCTGCCGCGACGGCCGCACCACGGTCTTCGTCGAGGTGCGCCTGCGCCGCAACGGGGATTTCGGCGGCGCCGCCGCCAGCATCACCCGGAAGAAGCAGCAGCGCCTGATCCTGGCGGCCCGCCACTGGCTGCAGGAACAGGGCGACAGCGCCTGCCGTTTCGACTGCGTGCTGTTGCAGGGCGAGGCGGCGAGCGCTCCCTTGGAATGGCTCAAGAATGCCTTCGACGCCGATTAGGACCTTCCTGCTCTCGTGCCTGCTGCTGGCGGCGCCGGTGGGGGCCGCCGAGGTGCGCATCCTGGTGCAGAGCTCGCCCCTGGCCGGCAGCCAGTATTACGGCAGCGACACCCTGTGGCCGGCCATGGCCGTGGGCGACCCCCTGACCCTGCACCGGGAACCGGACAATCCCCACGATCCCCGGGCGGTGCGGGTGGAGTGGCGCAAGGCCAAGCTGGGCTACCTGCCCCGGGCGGAAAACGCCGCCGTGGCCGCCGCCCTGGACCGGGGCGAAGTGCTGGAAGCCCGCATCAGCCGGCTGACCCGCCACAGGAATCCCTGGCGGCGGGTGGAGGTGCAGGTGTGGGTGCGCCTGTAGCTGTGGCGAAAAGAAAGTAGGCATGGCCCGGGAGGCAGGAAAGACGGCCGTCCCCAGCATGCCATGCCGCCAAAGCCCATGCCTGCTACCTCTCCAGGCACCCCCTGAAAACGACAAGGGCACAGACCCACCTTCCCGGTGACCTCTGTGCCCTCTGTGGCCAACGCTTTTAAAGCAGCGTCAGATCCAGCTCACCAGCCCGTACTGCTTCTTGCCCCGGCGCAGGATGGTGAAGCGGCCGAAGAGGCGCTCGCCTTCGCCGATCTGGTGCTCGATGCCTTCCACCTTCTGGCCGTTGATGGCCACGCTGCCGCTCTGGATGAAGGTGCGGGCTTCGGACTTGGACTTGGCCAGGTTGGCTGCCACCAGGGCGTCGATGAGGCCGCCCTGGGCCTTGTCGATGGCGACGCCGGGCATGCCGTCCTGAGCCAGCTGCTCCAGGTCGTTTTCCGTCAAAGAGGCCAGTTCGCCGGAGAACAGGCTGTGGGAAATGCGCTGGGCCGCCTTGAGGGCCTCGTCGCCGTGCACCAGGCGAGTGGCTTCCTCGGCCAGGATGCGCTGGGCTTCGGGCTTGCCGCCGCCGGCCTTGTCCGCCGCCTCGATTTCGGCGATGCGGGTCAGGGGCAGGAAGGTGAAGAACTTGAGGAACTTGTAGACGTCCGCGTCGCTGGTGTTGAGCCAGAACTGGTAGAAGGCGTAGGGCGAGGTCTTCTTCGGGTCGAGCCAGACGGCGCCGGATTCGGTCTTGCCGAACTTGGTGCCGTCGGCCTTGGTGATGAGGGGCACGGTCATGCCGTACACCTGCTGCTGGTGCAGGCGGCGGGTCAGGTCGGTGCCGGCGACGATGTTGCCCCACTGGTCGGAGCCGCCCACCTGCAGGATGCAGCCGAAACGCTTATACAGCTCGGCGAAGTCGTAGCCCTGCAGCAGGCTGTAGGAGAACTCGGTGTAGGAGATGCCCTGGTCTTCCCGCACCAGGCGCTGCTGCACCGATTCCTTCTTGATCATGGCGTTCACCGAGAAGTGCTTGCCGATGTCGCGCAGGAATTCCAGGCAGTTCATGCCGCTGAACCACTCGTAGTTGTTGGCCATGCGGGCGGCGTTGGGGCCGTCGAACTTGAGGAAGGGCATCACCTGGCCGCGGATCTTCTCCACCCAGGTGGCGATCACGTCGGGGGTGTTGAGCTTGCGCTCGGTGGCCTTGAAGCTGGGGTCGCCGATCATGCCGGTGGCGCCGCCCACCAGGGCGATGGGCTTGTGGCCGGCTTCCTGGAAGCGCTTGAGGATCAGCACCGGCACCAGATGGCCCAGGTGCAGGCTGTCGGCGGTGGGATCGAAGCCGCAATAGAGGGTCACCGACTCCTGGGTCAGCAGTTGATCGAGCGCCTGGGCGTCGGTCAGCTGGGCGATGAGCCCGCGATCGTGCAGATCCTGGATGAGGGGGGACTTGTACATTGCTATTTCTCCACGGCAGAACGGCTGGCCGCCCGGTGGCGGCCGCAAAGACGGGAGATTTTACCAGAGCCGGGGCGCCAGGCTGGCGCCGCCGGGCCGGTGAGGGAGAAAAGGGGGGAGCGGCGGAAAGCGGCGGGACCGCCTCAGGCCACCTTGAGGCTTTTGCGGTAGCGGCTCAGGTCCTGCACCGTCTCGAAGGTCTGGTCGAAGAGGCTGGAGAGGTTGCGCAGGATGCCGCCCACCACCCGGGCTTCCCAGGTCTTGTCGAAACAGATCTGGGTGTCGAGCCAGCGTTCCAGCCACTCCGGGTCCGGCAGGCGGCTTTGCACCGTGTCGTTGGGGAAGAGGCTCTGGTTCACGTGCAGGTTGGTGGGGTGCAGGGGCTTGCCGGAGCGGCCGCTGGCGGCCATCAGCATGCCCAGCTTGGCGAAGGCGGCCCGGGCGCTGTCGCCGAACTTGTCGATGGCCCGCTTCATGTACTTGAGGTAGGCGCCGCCGTGGCGGGCCTCGTCCCGGGAAATGTGGTCGTAGATGGCCTTGATCACCGGTTCGGTGTGCCATTCGCTGGCCCGGCGGTACCACTGGGTCAGACGCACTTCGCCGCAGAAATGCAGCATCAGGGTTTCCAGGGGCGGGGCCGGGTCGAACTCGAAGCGCACGGCGTGCAGCTCCTCCTCCGTCGGCACCAGCTCGGGACGGAAGCGGCGCAGGTATTCCTGCAGCACCAGGGAATGCTTCTGCTCTTCGTAGAACCAGATGGACATGAAGGCGGAAAAGTCGGAATCGTCCTTGTTGTCCCGCAGGAACATCTCCGTGGCCGGCAGGGCGGACCATTCGGTGATGGCGTTCATTTTGATGGTGATGGCCTGCTCGTCGGAGAGCAGGCCGGCGTCGAACTGGTCCCAGGGAATGTCGTCGGCCATGTTCCAGCGGGCTTTTTCCAGGCTGGTGAAGAGTTCCGGGTAGAGCATTTTTATGTTTTCTCTGTTGGAGTTGGGGGCGCGCAGCTAGAGACAGCGCCAATGCCGCCCGGTTCCCTGCTTTTTTGCAGCGTCCGCCTTCGTGCGGAGGCCTGGGCCGGGAACCCGGAGCCGCCAGTTGCTGTCTTGAGTAAGCCGGGCTGCTGGCCTGGAGCCATCGACCTGCCCCTGCCCGGAGGATTCATGCCCCGACTTGCCGCCCGAGTTCTGCCCGCCCTCCTCGTCCTGTTCAGCCTGATAGGAACCGCCATGCCGGCCAGCGCCGCCGATTGTCCGCCCCTGCTGCAGCACACCTTCCCCGCCCTGCAGGACGAAAAGCCCCAGCCCCTCTGCCAGTACGCCGGCAAGGTGCTGCTGGTGGTCAATACCGCCTCCTACTGCGGCTTCACCAACCAGTACGACGGCCTGGAAGACCTCTACGCCGAACTGAAGGGCCAGGGCCTGGTGGTGCTGGGCTTCCCGGCCAACGACTTCGGCCAGCAGGAGCCGGGCTCCAACCAGGAGATCGCCGATTTCTGCCGCCTCACCTACGGCGTGCGCTTCCCCATGCTGGCCAAGACCTCGGTGGTGGGCAAGGACGCCAACCCCTTCTACCAGGCCCTGGCCAAGGCCACCGGCCAAGTGCCGCAATGGAATTTCCACAAGTACCTGATCGACCGCAGCGGCAAGACCGTGCTGTCCTTCGGCAGCCGCACCACGCCCAACGACCCCCAGCTGCGCCAGGCCATCCAGCGCTTCCTGGCCCAGCCCTGAACGACAAAAAGGCGCCACGCCGCCCCCAACCCCACGGAGAGACGATATGAATGCACCGGACAAGATGTTCCACCTGCCCGATGTCCAGGCCACCCCGGATCAGCGCCAGCTGGCGATCCAGAAGGTGGGCGTGAAGGGCCTGCGCTATCCCCTGGCCCTGGCTGCCGCCGACGGCGCCGTGCAGCACACGGTGGCCGAGCTGACCATGGCCGTGGGCCTGGCGCCGGAGGTGAAGGGCACCCACATGTCCCGCTTCGTCGAAATTCTCGAACGCCCCCGGGGCGCCCTGCAGGCGGCGGACCTGCCGGCCCTGCTGCAGGAAATGCTGGGCCATCTGCAGGCCGAGAGCGGCAGCATCGACCTGGCCTTCCCCTACTTCATCGCCAAGGCGGCCCCGGTTTCCGGCGTTTCCAGCCTGCTCGACTACGACGTGCGCCTGCAGGTGGAGCAACAGCCCGGTGCCCCGATCCGCACCACCCTGGCGGTGACCGCCCCGGTCACCAGCCTCTGCCCCTGCTCCAAGAAGATTTCCGAGTACGGCGCCCACAACCAGCGCTCCCACATCACCATCAGCGCCGAACTGCGCCAGCCCATGGCGGTGGAGGAACTGGTGCGCCTGGCCGAGGAGGAAGCCTCCTGCGAGGTCTTCGGCCTCTTGAAGCGCCCGGACGAGAAGTGGGTCACCGAACGGGCCTACGACAATCCCAAGTTCGTCGAGGACCTGGTGCGGGACATCGCCCTGCGCCTCATGGCCGAGCCCCGCATCGGCCGCTGGTCGGTGGCTTCGGAGAATTTCGAGTCCATCCACAACCACTCGGCCTACGCCGAACTGTGCGGCGAAAACGTCTGAGACCCGGTGCCTGAAACCCGGCGCCTGAGGCCCGACCGCCAAGACCCGGCGACCTGAGGCAGGGCACGGAATTCATCCAAGCCCTGCCCTGAAACGCAAGAGGGGCGCCATTCTCCGGCATGCATTGCCGAAGAATGGCGCCCCTTCTGCTTTAGCAGGCACCCGTTCCTGGAGAACCGATCAGAACAGGAAGGGCTGCTTTTCCTGGGCCTGAGCCGGCGCCACCGCCCCCTCGCCGTTGGCGAAGACCTTGACCTGGCGCGGCTTCAGCCACACCTGCTGGCCGGCCGTCAGGCCCAGCACCTGCTGGCGTTCCCGGGTCAGTTCCACTTCCACCAGTTCCCCCTGGTGGATCACCTCCACCCGCACCAGGGGGCCGATGGTCTGCACGTAGCTGACCTTGGCCTCCAGGGATTCGGGCGTGGCCACGGTGTCGATGTCGATATCGTGGGGGCGGATGAAGGCCACCGCCTCCTGGCCGGCGGGCACGTCGTCCCGGGCCACCTCGGCCCAGGCGCCATGGACCCGGCTGTGGAAGACGTTCACGTTGCCGAGGAACTGATAAACGAAGGGACTGGCCGGGTTGGAATAGACCTCGTCCGGGGAACCCACCTGTTCGATGCGGCCCTTGTTCATCACCACCACCCGGTCCGCCACTTCCAGGGCCTCTTCCTGGTCGTGGGTGACGAAGACGGAGGAGATGTGCATCTCGTCGTGCAGGCGGCGCAGCCAGCGGCGCAGTTCCTTGCGCACCTTGGTGTCGAGGGCGCCGAAGGGCTCGTCCAGCAGCAGCACCTTGGGTTCCACCGCCAGGGCCCGGGCCAGGGCGATGCGCTGGCGCTGGCCGCCGGAAAGCTGGGTCGGGTAGCGGTCCGCCAGCCAGTCCAGCTGCACCAGGGAGAGCAGGTCCATGACCCGCTTGCGGATCTCGGACTCGCTGGGCCGCTCCTTGCGCGGCTTGACCCGCAGACCGAAGGCCACGTTCTCGAACACGTTCATGTGGCGGAACAGGGCGTAGTGCTGGAAGACGAAGCCCACCTGGCGCTCCCGGGCGTGGAGGTGGGTGGCCTCGCTGCCTTCGAACATGACCTGGCCCTCGTCCGCCGTTTCCATGCCGGCGATGATGCGCAGCAGGGTGGTCTTGCCGCAGCCGGAAGGACCGAGCAGGGCCACCAGCTCGCCGGTGGGGATGGAGAGGGAGACGTCGTCGAGGGCGACGAAGTTGCCGAAACGCTTGGCGATGTTGCGGATTTCGATACTCATGGCGGCAGGCTCAGTTGGTTTTCTCGGGGGGCAGTTCGGCGGTCAGCATCGCGGTCTCGGCCCGCATGCGCCACTCCACCAGGGTCTTGGCCACCAGGGTGACCAGGGCCAGGAGGGCGAGGACGGAGGCCGAGGCGAAGGCGCCGATGGCGTTGTATTCGTTGTAGAGAATTTCCACGTGCAGGGGCAGGGTGTTGGTCTCGCCGCGGATGTGGCCGGAGACCACGGAGACGGCGCCGAACTCGCCCATGGCCCGGGCATTGGCCAGGATCACCCCGTACAGCAGGCCCCACTTGATGTTGGGCAGGGTCACCCGCCAGAACATCTGGAAGCCGGAGGCGCCGAGGGAGACGGCGGCCTCCTCCTCGTCCTTGCCCTGGGCCTGCATCAGGGGAATCATTTCCCGGGCGACGAAGGGGAAGGTGACGAAGAGGGTGGCCAGGATGATGCCGGGCACGGCGAAGACGATCTTCACGTCGTGCTCGGCGAGCCAGGGGCCGAAATAGCCCTGGGCGCCGAACATCAGCACGAAGATGAGGCCGGCGATGACCGGGCTGACGGCAAAGGGCAGGTCGATCAGGGTGATCAGCAGGCTCTTGCCGCGGAACTCGAACTTGGCGATGGCCCAGCTGGCGGCAATGCCGAAGGCCACATTGAGGGGCACGGCGATGGCCGCCACCGCCAGGGTCAGGGTCACGGCGCTGCGGGCCTCCGGGTCCAGCAGGCCGTTGACATAGGCTTCCCAGCCGCCCCGCAGGGCTTCGGCGAAGACCGCCGCCAGGGGCACGCCGAGGAACAGGGCAAGGAAGGCGAAGGCCAGGGTCAGCAGGGTGTAGCGCACCCAGGCCGGTTCGGTATTGGCACGGCGCACGCTCATTGCTCGCCTCCGGTATTGCGGTTGTTGTGTCGGTTGGCGGCCCACCACTGCAGACCGTTGATGGCCAGCAGCAGAACGAAGGAAATGCCCAGCATCACCACCGCCAGGGCGGTGGCGCCCACGTAGTCGTACTGCTCCAGCTTGGAAATGATGAGCAGGGGCGTGATCTCGGAAATGAGGGGCATGTTGCCGGCGATGAAGATCACCGAGCCGTATTCCCCCACGGCCCGGGAGAAGGAGAGGGCGAAACCGGTGAGCAGGGCCGGGAAGATGGCGGGGAAGATGATGCGGCGGAAGGTCTGCCAGCGGGAGGCGCCCAGGGTGGCGGCGGCCTCCTCCACTTCCGGCTCGATGTCCTCGATCACCGGCTGCAGGGTGCGCACCACGAAGGGCAGGCCGATGAAAGTGAGGGCCACGACGATGCCCAGGGGCGTGTACGCCACCTTCAGGCCCAGAGGCTCCAGGTACTTGCCGATCCAGCCGTTGGTGGAATAGAGGGTGGCCAGGGTGATGCCGGCCACGGCAGTGGGCAGGGCGAAGGGCAGATCGACGAAGGAGTCGATCAGGCGCTTGCCGGGGAAGTCGTAGCGCACCAGCACCCAGGCCACGATGAGGCCGAAGAAGGCATTGATGACGGCTGCCAGGGCCGAGGCGCCGAAGGTCACCCGATAGGCAGCGAGGGCCCGCTCGGTGGTGGCGATGTCCCAGAACTGGGCGAAGGTCAGGGCGGTGGACTTGAGCACCAGGCCGCCTAGGGGGATCAGCACCAGCACCGAGAGATACACCAGGGTGTAGCCCAGGGCCAGGCCGAAGCCGGGGAGGACGTTGTTTTTCTTGGCTGACATGGGTTTCTCAAACGACGGCGCCGGGGAGCCTTGCAGGCCGGCCCGGCGCCGTGGGGGTCGGGGGCGGGGGTGGATTACTTCTGCACGTAGAGCTGGTCGAAGGAGCCACCATCGACGAAGTGGGCCTTGGCCGCCTTGCTCCAGCCGCCGAACACTTCATCCACGGAGAAGGTCTTGATGTTGGGGAACTGGGCGGCATACTTCTTCAGCACTTCCGCATCCCGGGGCCGCAGGTAGTTCTGGGCGGCGTTCTCCTGGCCTTCCTTGGACCACAGGTAGTCCAGGTAGGCCTGGGCCTGCTTGCGGCTGCCCTTCTTGTCCACCACCTTGTCCACCACGGCCACCGGGAACTCGGCCAGGATGGAAACGCTGGGATAGACCACCTCGAACTCGCCGCGGCCGAATTCCTTGGCGATCAGCTCGGCCTCGGACTCGAAGGTGACCAGCACGTCGCCCAGGCGGCGCTGCATGAAGGTGGTGGTGGCATCCCGGCCGCCGGCGGCGAACAGGGGGGCGTTCTTCAGGATCTTGCCGACGAATTCCAAGGCGCTCTTGTCGTTGCCGCCGGGCTGCTTGAGGGCGTAGCCCCAGGCGGCCAGGTAGGTGTAGCGGCCGTTGCCGGTGTTCTTGGGGTGGGGCACGATCACTTCGACGCCGGACTTGGCCAGATCGGACCAGTCCTTCAGGGCCTTGGGATTGCCCTTGCGCACGATGAACACCATGGTGGAGGTGTAGGGCGAGGCGTTGTTGGGGAATTTCTTGGCGTAGTCCTTGGCCACCAGGCCCTTGTCGGCCAGGTAATCGACGTCGGTGGCCTGGTTCATGGTCACCACGTCCGCTTCCAGGCCGTCGGCCACGGCCCGCACCTGCTTGGAGGAACCGCCGTGGGACTGCTTCACCTCCACCTTCTCACCGGCCTTGGCCTGCCAATGCTTGGTGAACATGGGGTTGTAGTCCTTGTAGAAATCCCGGGCCACATCGTAGGAGGCGTTGAGCAGGGTGACATCGGCCAGGGCCGGGGCGACCAGGCCGCCCGCCAGGAGCAGGGCGGCGAACAGGCGGGAAACGGGGGAAACGGCGTTCTTCATGGGGGTTCCTTCCAGCGATGGCTGACTCTTCAGAAGCGAACTCTAAACAAGGTGTTTAGAACCACAAAGCTTCTTTGGCTATTTGTTTATTTGAGAAAACGCATAAAGCAAAGGCCCGTACGGCCCTTGCCCCTCACACCGGCAGACGGTTCTCACTGCGCTGCCAGTCGCCCTTGAGCAGGGGAATCTGGTGCGGCGGCACCGGTTTGCTGAACAGGTAGCCCTGCAGTTCATCGCAATCCAGGTCGCTCAGCACCTGCCACTGGGCCTCGGTCTCCACCCCTTCGGCGACGGTGCGCATGCCCAGGCCGTGGGCCAGGAGGATCACCGCCCGCACCACGGAGCGCGCCTCCCGGTCGTCCAGGAGGCGGGAGACGAAGCTGCGGTCGATCTTCACCTCGTCCACCGGATACCGGGAGAGATAGGAAAGGGAGGAATAGCCAGTGCCGAAATCGTCGATGGAGACCCGCACCCCGGCCTGGCGCAGGGTGCTGAAGATGGCCAGGATCTGTTCAGGGTCGTCGGCCAGGGAGCTTTCCGTCAGCTCCAGCTCCAGGCCGGCCGGGTCGATGCCGCTCTGGGTCACCACCTGCAGCACCTCCTGGGCGAAGTCCCAGCGCCGCAGCTGGCGGGCCGAGACATTCACCGCCACCCGCGGCACCGGCACCCCCTGCTCCTGCCAGGCCCGCAGCTGGCGGCAGGCGGCCACCAGGCACCAGTGGCCGATGGCGTCGATGAGGCCGGCGTTTTCCGCCAGGGCGATGAAGCTGTCGGGCATCACCAGGCCCCGGGTCGGATGGCGCCAGCGCACCAGGGCCTCGACCCCGGCGATGCGGCCGCTGCTGGCACCGATCTGGGGCTGGTAGTAGAGCAGCAGCTGCTCGCCCTCGACGGCCCGGCGCAGGTCGTTCTCCAGTTCCAGCCGCTCCAGGGAACGCTCGTTGTGGCTGGCGATGAAGAAGCGGTAGGCCGCCCGGCCGCCGTCCTTGGCCGCGTACATGGCCACGTCGGCATGCTTGAGCAGGGACTCCCCGTCCTCCCCGTCGGCCGGGTAGAGGGCGATGCCGATGGAGGTGGAGGCAAAAATTTCCCGCTCCCCGAGCCGCACCGGCTGGTCGAACTGGGCCAGCAGCTTGCCGGCGACGATGCTGGCATCCTCCGCCGACAGCACTTCGGGCAGCAGCAGGACGAACTCGTCGCCGCCCAGGCGGGCCAGGGTGTCGCCCTCCCGCAGGCAGAGGCTGAGGCGGGCCCCTACTTCCTTGAGCAGCAGGTCGCCCTGGTCGTGGCCCAGGGTGTCGTTCACCGCCTTGAAGCGGTCCAGGTCCAGCAGCAGCACCGCCAGCTTGCGCCGGGAGCGGTGGGCCTGGCGCAGGGCGTTTTCCAGGCGGTCGTAGAAAAGGCGGCGGTTGGGCAGGCCGGTGAGGGGGTCGTGGTAGGCCAGGTGGTGGATGTGGGCCTCGGCCTGCTTGCGGTCGGTGATATCGGTGAACAGGCCCACGTACTGGCTGACCTGGCCGGCCCCGTCCTTGATGGCGGTGATGGACAGCCACTCCGGATAGGTCTCGCCGGACTTGCGCCGGTTGATCACTTCGCCCTGCCACTTGCCCTGCTCCTGCAGGCTCTGCCACATCTGGGCATAGAAGGCCGGATCGTGCTGGCCCGAGGCCAGGATATGGCCCGGCGCCCGGCCCCGGGCGTCCGCCTCGGAATAGCCGGTGACCTCGGAGAAGGCCGGATTGACCGACTGGATGCGGCCCCGGGCATCGGTCACCACCATGGCCTCGCCCAGGCTGTCGAAGACCCGGGCCGCCAGATGCAGGCGGGCCTCAGCCTGCTTGATTTCGCTGATGTCGCGGAAGGAGGCCACGTAGCCGGCCTGGTCGGCGTCGCCCTCGCCGCCCCGCAGGGGCGCCCCCAGCACGGCCACCGGGAAGGCACTGCCGTCGCTGCGCACGAAATCGTCCTCGCCCTCGAACACGGCGCCGGTGGCCAGGGCCCGGGCCAGGCCGGAAACCTCGGCCGGCGCCGCGCCGGGCCACAGCACCGTGGCGGCATCGCGGCCGAGCAGGCCGCCCGGCGCCGCCCCCAGCAGGGCTTCGGCGCGCTGGTTGGCGAAGGTGATGCGCCCGCCCCGGTCCAGGGCCAGGATGCCTTCGGCCAGGGTATTGGCGATGTTGTCGAGGAAGGCATGGCTGTGGCCCAGCTCCAGGGCCGACTTCTTCAGCTCCACCATGATGTAGACCACGGTGGCGATGAGGAACAGGGCAAACAGGGCCAGCAGCAGGCGGTAGCTTTCTGCCTGCTTCAGGTCCTGGCGGTAGATTTCGCTGTAGTCCCGGTAGGAGGCCTCCAGGCTACCGGCGAAGGGGCTGCCGGTGAGTTCGTTGAGCAGGCTCTCCACGTCCAGGCGATGGCGCAGCACCTGCTGGCCGTGGGCCGTCATCAGCAGCACCTGGCGCCGCACCTCCAGGGGCCAGCCGACGACCTGGTCCTGCAGGGCGGAGAGGTCGGCGGCCACCGCCGGCATGTCGTCGGCCTCGCCGCGGATGAGGAACTCCATGATTTCCCGCCCCACCGTCGCCAGCAGGGCGCTGTGGGGCACGCTGCCGCGGCCGTCCGGGCTGTCGCTGGCACGCAGGAGCTGGCTGGAGAGATTGAGGAAGTGGTCCTGGGAATTGCGCAGCAGGGCGTTCTGCTGCTTGAAGCGCTCCAGTCCTTCCCGCTTTTCCTGCCACAGGGCCAGCACCGGAGTCATGGCCTCGCTGCCGTGACGCTGCAGTTCTGCCTGCAGGCGTTGCAGCAGGGCGGAAATGCGCTCGTCCGCCGCCGCCACCGCGTCGTAGTCCTGCAACTGGCGGTGGCGCAGCTTGAGCAGGTCCTGGTTGAGGCGGGCGTCCAGGGCGACGATCTCATGCACCAGGGCCTCGACCCGGGCCTGCTCGGCGACATCGGCCCCGGTGCTGCGCTGGAACAGCCCCACCAGGATGACGGTGAGGATCAGCACCAGCAGCCAGGGGGCGGCACCCTTCCAGGACGGCAGGCGGGTCATGGCCGCACGTCCCCGTTGAGGGACTGCAGGAAGGTGACGATCAGGGTTACATCCCGGGCCGGCAGTTCCACGCCCAACTGGTAGCGCCCCATGAGGGCCACCGCCTCGTCCAGGGAGGAAGTGGCGGCGTCGTGGAAATAGGGGGCGGTGAGCGCCACGTTGCGCAGGGTCGGCACCTTGAACACATGCCGGTCCTCGTCCCGGCCGGTGACGTTGAAACGCCCCATGTCGGCGGCGGTCAGGGCCTTCTTGTTGGCGAAGTAGTTGTCCATGACGCCGAAGCGCTGGAACAGGTTGCCGCCCACATTCACTCCCTGGTGGCAGGAAGAGCAGCCGTGGCGCTTGAACAGGCGGTAACCGGCCTTTTCCTCGTCGGACAGGGCGGTGTCGTCGCCTCGCAGCCAGCGGTCGAAGCGGGAGGGGGTGAGCAGGGAGCGTTCGTACTCGGCAATGGCGTGGCGCACCGTGGCCGCCGTCAGCCCGGCCGGGTAGGCACTGGCGAAGCGGCTGCGCAATTCCTTGTCGGCCTGCAGCTTGGCCAGCACCTGGTCCCAATCCGCCGCCATTTCCAGCGGATTGTGCACCGGACCTTCCACCTGCTCCTCCAGGGTGGCGGCGCGGCCGTCCCAGAACTGGCGGAAATTGAAGGCGGCATTGAGCACCGTGGGGGCATTGATGCCGCCCTTCTTGCCGTCCACGCCGCGGGATACCGGCATGCCGTCGGCACCGCCCCGCTGCAGGTCATGGCAGCCGGCACAGGCCAGGGAGTCGTCGCGGGAGAGGCGGGGATCGTTGAAGAGGAGGCGCCCCAGGGCCACCTTGGCCGGGTCCACCGGCAGGCTGTCGGGCAGGGGCAGCAGGGGCTCGCCGGGGCGGATCGGGGTGGTCGCCAGCAGGTCGGGCATGGGTTCGACCGCGGCATCGGGCGAGGCCGCCAGGCGCGGATACAGCAAGGCCCCCACCGCCGTAACGGCCAGTACGCAGATCACTGCGAACAGGCGCAAATTGGGAAGACCTGCCGGCTTCGCCATGGACGTGCTCCAACCTCGTTGAACTCGGCGCTTCCGGTCTGATGCCGGAATCCACCCTTAACCGACAGCATAAAACAAAAAAGGGACACCCATGAGCTTCAACGATTGGGGGGCTAGCGTACTGGGGTGGTGGTAGAAAGATATGCCAACCTAGCCCCGGGCCACTTGGCTTTAGCAGCTTCGTGACTTTATTCTGCGCGTGCTGGCTACGATTTAGTTATTGGCTTCGGCAGCCTAGAAATGAAAACGGCCCACATTGCGGTGGGCGCGCTCCTCGGTGACACGCTTCAATTCAGCCTTTAGCCTTCGAATCTCTGCCGACTGGCTTTGCTTTTCCTGCCGCGTCTCTGTCGATACACCATACGCCTTGCTCCAGGGCATGCGCACTATGAATTGACACTCTGAGCCGGTTAGCACTTTTGCTACAGGATATCCACGCTCCATCATCTGCTTGACCGCCTCGATCCTGAATTCTTCCGGGTAACGCTTGCTGCTCATGACTTCTCCTTTTACCTAAGTTTAAGGCTTCGGAGCGTCTACTGGTTCCGGGGCGATTCAGTGCCCCAGTCTCCACTGAACCAGCAAAAATTGGCACTCCCACAACCAATCCCAAGAAGGGCAAAAGTACATCAAATACGCGCGTCATGCAGCGCCATCTTTCTTAGTTGTTCGCCCATTGAAACTACAGGTTTCCAGCCAAGTAAGTCTCTGGCCTTGGAGCTATCGACCACCAGAGACCCCAACAGTCGGTCCGCCACAGCGCGCTTACCCAACAATCGGACTAAAGCCTGGATCCAGATGACCGGTACTGGCAATAAACGCGGGGGAACGTCATAGGCATTGGCCACCTTACGTAAAAGCTCAGTCGTAGAAACGTCTTCACCATCCGAAATCAAGAACACTTCATTCGCTGCGCGAGGTGAACGCTCAGGGTCAGCGCATAGAGCTATGAAATCCACTAGGTTCTCCAGAGCAATCAGCGAGCGTTTATTGTGCACAGCGCCGAGCGGTAGTGGCATGCCCTTGCACAGCCAGCGCACCATAGAAGCAAAATTACCTTTCACCTCTGGACCATAGACCAGCGGAGGGCGGATGATCACCACCTCCATATCAGTATTGCGCGCCAGCGCTACAAGGCCCTGCTCAGCCTCAAATTTCGAGATACCATAGGCATCTTCGGGGGCCGGGATATCCTCAGCATGAAAGGGAGTGTTTGATGCAGTACGCTCACCATTGACTTTGATTGAACTGATGTAAACAAAGCGGTGCACACCGGCTTTTGCCGCTTGTTCAGCTAAGGCCAGCGTGCCCTGCACATTGACCCTGCGGTATTCAAGCAACGGATCGGTAGATTCTTCCTTCATGATGTGCGCACGTGCAGCGCAGTGAATGACAACCCCGACCTCCTCCAAACAGGCAGTCCAGTCAGTGCTTGAGCCCAGTTCACTTACCCACTCAACCCTCACCTCGAGAGGGAGGTTTGTTTTTTTTTGCCGAACGGCAGCAATCAACGGACGCCGGCCAGAGGCCAGTAACTTCTGCAGCAGAGCTTGCCCCAAAAAGCCCGTGCCGCCTGTAACGAGCAAACCTTTAGTCACTTGTTCGTCCCGTTGGTCAGTTCGCGATAAATCACCAGGTGGGCATCCAGCACCTTCTCAATAGCGAATTCGCGCTCGGCCAAGACTCTGCCAGACGCACCCATCTGCTTGCGCCGGTCTTGGTCTTCAATCAAAGACTGAATTGCATCCGCCAGAGCCAAAGCATCCCGAACGGGTACCAAAAGGCCTGTCGCTTCTGGCTCGATGGCATCTCGGCAACCAGGAACATCGGTGGTTACCACGGCTCGACCACATGCCGCCGCCTCGATGAGCGCTTTGGGCAAACCTTCACGATATGAAGGCAAAACAACGATATTCGATTTGGCATAAAGATCAGGGATATCACTTCTATACCCCAGGACCTCCACGACCCCCTCTTTGCTCCAATCTGACAGCTCCTTTTCGGTGATTGATGTGAGATTACCTGGGTCAGGGGATCCTGCTAGGCAGAACCTGGCAACAACACCGCGCTCCTTCAGCACCCGAGCCACCTCAACGAACTCCCTCACCCCCTTGTCTTCTAAAAGACGGGCGGCAAACGTAATCACCGGTACACCTTCTGGCTCTGGTCGCATCGGGTACGCGGCAAGCGAAATCCCCGAGCCTCTGATCAGGGCTGTTTTCTCTTTACACACAGCCCCCATACCTATCAGTGATGCACGATCATCTGGGTTTTGAAAGATTACCTTCGCGTTCGGGTGCCCCAATGCGAGCTTATACAGCCACTCAACACCCCGGCGCACCCAGGAACACGTCTGGTTGCGATCAACAAATACTGTTCCCAATCCAGAAATGGCGGCCACCATAGCAGGCACACCTGAAAGTCTGGCCATCAAGCCGCCATACAGTACGGGCTTGATGGTTACCAAGTGGACAAGTTCAGGCCTGATTTTTCGCATCAGCCGATAAAGCCCCCACAAGGTTCGAAGTTCAGCCAATGGGTTGCGGCCACTGCGAGATATTGGCAAAAGGTGGTGCTCAAACCCCAACTCGGCAATCCGTTGGCACGCCATGCCTGGCGCCGTTGCGATGTGGACAGTAAATCCTGCATTTCTAGCCCCGATCGCCAAGGGCAGGCGATGCGACAGAAAAAATTCAGGGACGTTGACTACGAACAGCAGAATCACAGTTCTATACCTATCGCAGGTTTTCCAACCAAGCCTGGAACATCAACACATCCCAGAGCAGGTATTGCCAGTTCCGCTTTCCGGATAAATGCTCAGCCCATTTGGCACGGATGGGGCCGGGGTTGAAAAAGCCTTCGCGCCGCAGACGCCCCTCATCCAGCAAAGCTTCGGCCCAATCTTTGAGAGGCCCGCGCAGCCATACATCGATCGGTACACCGAAGCCCATTTTGGGACGCTCAATCAGCTGCTTGGGTACATGCCGATAGAGGACCTCTCGCAATATCCATTTACCTATACCATCGCGCAACTTCATTGACTGCGGGATACGCCAGGCAAACTCAACCACACGGTGATCCAGGAACGGAACGCGGCTTTCCAGAGAAACACCCATCGCCGCCCGATCCACCTTGGCCAAAATATCGTCCGGCAAATAGGTCAGACCATCCAGCGCCATCATCTGCTGTACGCCATCCAGTCCCCGTAAATTAGGGCGATGATCTGTCAGTGTGGTTGGCGGTTCAGCTCCCTGCAACACGATATCTGTAGGGCAAGGCCAATGGCTGATCAACCCCAAATACAGTTCTTCCAGTGTGCGTGAGTCCAGGACAGCCGCTCCCTTGTGCAGCTTGTCGCCAAAATTCGCGTAGCGAGAGGCAGTTGGCAGCCACCGTGTCAACTGGTTCCAGCGGTCGGGTGAAACCGAGGCCAATACCTTAGACACAACTTGCCGCAGCGCCAACGGAATCGGCTGCATCTTGTTCCACCACGCATTACTTATCACATAGCGGTTATAGCCACAAAATAACTCGTCTCCCGCATCACCGGAAAGCGAAACTGTCACATGTTGCTTCGCAAGCTCAGACACCAAAAAGGTGGGAATTTGTGACGAATCAGAAAACGGCTCGTCATACAGCAACGGCAATTTTGGTATAACCGTCATCGCCTGCTCCGGGGAAACATAGAGCTCTGTATGATCAGTGCCAAGGTGTTTTGCCACGGCCTTGGCATGCACGGCCTCGTTGTAGCCTTCCTCGTTGAACCCAATAGTGAAGGTTTTCACTGGACGTAATGACTGCGCCTGCATCAACGCCACGACTGTGGAAGAATCTATACCACCAGACAGGAAGGCACCCAGCGGTACGTCCGCCATCATCTGCTGACGCACTGCGTCCTTCAGCAAAATCTCCAGTTCGTCCACAGCCTGTTTGGCATTACCTGCGAACGGGCTCGCCACGCCAGTTTCTGCCACCTGTGCAAGCGACCAATACGCAGAAAGCTTCGGCTCACGTTCCCGCAGTGAAACCGTCAGGGAACATCCCGGGGGCAACTTGAAGATATTCCGGTAGATGGAATAGGGCGCCGGTATGTAGTTATGGCGCATGAAGAGGCACAACGCATCGCGATTCACCTCTGAACAAAAGTCCGGATGCACATGCAGAGCCTTTAGCTCAGAACCGAACAGGAAGCAGGCTCTCTCCCCCTGGCCCTGCCAACCATAGTAGAGCGGCTTTTCGCCTATCCGATCGCGCACCAAGGTCAGCGTTTGGCTCTCACGATCCCACACGGCAATGGCAAACATGCCAATAGCGCGCTCAATTGTTGCGATGATGCCCCACGTGTCAAATCCGGCCAGCAGAGTTTCCGTATCCGAATGCCCGCGCCAGCCCCCCACCGCCGTCACGCCAGTGCCGACTTTGTCGAGCTCGGCGCGCAAATCGAGATGGTTATAAATCTCCCCATTGAAAACGACCACATAACGCCCACTGGGCGACACCATTGGCTGATGGCCAGCCGGGGACAAGTCAACGATCGATAAGCGGCGATGCGCCAAACCGATACCGACAGCCCTGTCAGACCATAAACCGGAATCATCCGGGCCGCGATGCCTGATCGCATCCGCCATGCGGGATAAAGTCGCCTCGGCTGAATCACTTCCCGCCGCCGTCAGAAAACCAGCAATGCCGCACATTATTTGCCTATCACCCGTTGATGCCATTGAGGGTACATCAACATCATCCACAACACAGCGCGCCGATCCAATCCCATTTGATGCGCCCGCAAGACATCCGCCTCCACCTCCGCATTCAATCCGAATGCCTCAAGGTCTGCTGGATTGAGCAGGCCCTCCGCCCAATCTTTTAGCGGCCCCTCTAACCATTTTCTCACAGGCATGCCAAACCCCTGTAAAAGGCTCGCCGCCAGCCGGGCTCCACCCGGCAACTGTCGCTGACGCAGAGCTGCAATGCGCTTTGTCCAAGCAAAGCGCGGGTATCCGCCAAACAACTCATCGCCGCCATCGCCCGATAGGCACACCGTCACAGACTCGCGTGCGAAACGCGACACCAGATAAGTCGGTATTGAACTGTTATCCGCAAACGGTTCGTCAAAAAACCCGGCGAGCATCGGTAAAGCAGGATCAGTCTCTGGCCCCAGCCATCCGAAGATTTCACACATATCTTCGTCAGCTCTTTATGCCTACCGCACACCAATAGGGAGGCCTGTCCGAGAAACGTATGTCTTTGAGTCCCGCATCATCAAGCATCGTCAAAATTTCCACGCGAGAAAACCGCTGCTCCAAACGGGTGCCAAATCTATCGAGTGCATCGGTTCTGAGCACATAAAAAGGCTTGTCTTTGTAGTAAGCCAATGGCCAACTGTCTGGACATATTCCAAAGCGATCCAGAAGCAATGCCATCCTGGCCAGCGGCCAGTAGATGGTCAGTGCCAATGCCTGACTCGCCCAGTAACGCAAGCCGAAGGGCATGCGGGAGACCAAGCGTCGAACCATGTCGCTTGCCTTCCAGATACCGCAGTACACCACACCACGGTTATCGAAGGAGTAATAAAGATAAACAAGGAATGGTGCGCCCGGCTTCAATTTCTCGGCAATAGAGCGGATTGCCGCCGCCGTGTCCGGAACATGGTGCAGGACCCCGAGAGAGTATGCAAAATCTAAAGAAGCATCTTCAATCGGCAATGATCCAACAGAGGCCTGTTCAAAGCGCACATTTGGAGCACCTGCCAGATTTTGCCGCGCCACGGCAAGCGCATCGCCGCTAGCATCGACCAGCAGCAATTGGCCCACTCTTGGCGCAACGACCGCAGCCCAACGCCCGCTGCCGCACCCCACATCTACACCGGCTGCATTTTCAGGCAGTGCCCCCCAAGGAAAGATCGAAAAATAATCGTCAAATATCTGCTCCCGCGTCTCGTGGCTCAAACCATTCTGATTAAACCTGGACCACTCATCGCCGAATCCGGCGACAGTTGCATCATCGATATTGTTTTTTTTCTTGATCGCCATCATTCACTCGAACTTAACAGAACTTTATTAAATGCCACTGAATGCAAAGCTGCTGTGTTTTCAAGACTAAAATGCAAATGCACACGTTTTCGACCGCGTATACCCAACTTTGAGGCTTTGCCATCGTCCGTCAGCATACGGATAATCGCTGCCGTCATTCCGGAATAATCGCCACGTTGCAAAAGTATCCCGTGATCCCCGTCTTCAACCAGTTCCGGAATGCCATCCATTGCAAATGCAACACAGGGAATCGCGAATGACATCGCTTCCAGGATCGCAGTAGGGCACCCCTCGTTCCACAATGACGGCAACACAAATACCCGCGCGCGCCTGAACCATGGCGAAACATCGGCCTGAAAACCCTCGCAGCTCACATGGCCGGAAAGACCGGCTTCTGCAATCGCCTGCTGCACCTCCCCGTTCATGTCGTCGCGACCGACGAACGCAAACTTCGCATCCGGCACGGCCTTCAGCACGTCGCGAACCACCTGCAGATACTCCCGGTGGCCTTTCCTTGGATTCAGGTTCGCCACGGTCAACACCTCCAAGGGCCGCTCACTTAGTGGAGGCACACCTGCGGGTAGCGACTCCAGTCCGTTGTAGATCACAAAGACCCGCTCGGTGGGTATCCCACAACGCGACACCAACGTCTGCTTCGCTATAGCTGAATTGGTGATCCATGCGTCAACCAGGGGATGCATGAAGCGCTCCACCAAACGAAAGAACCGATCCAGCCGACTATTCGAATCGGGGTTCCATCGCACTCCGTGAACTAGCTTTACGCTCGGCAGAAAGATGCGAAGCAGTCGCAACAGCAACGCAGCCCGCGCACCGCACACATAGATCACATCCACAGGATGGCTGTGAACATGCTGAATCAAACGCCAGAACGCACCGAGCATCAATCCCCCATTAGCCCTCCCGCGCCCCAGCACCAGCGGCTCACGACCTTGCGAACAAATCCAATCGCACCAAGGACCTTCGCCATACAAGGTTGCCAGTCGGTAATCCACTTCTTGCGAAGCGATTGCCATGCGCGAAAGGCTACGCTCAGCACCGCCAAGCTCGCTTGACGAGAAAACTATCAGAACCTTCATAAGTGGCGCGTCAATCTTCTCGATGTTGAGTAGATTAGGCAATTGAACCCGTGATAAAAAAAGCGCATTACTGACGGGAGCAGACGTCCTCGAAGCGCGAAACCGAACTGAAGAACCATCCTGAAATAGCCTTTCGCAATAAGGCAACCTCTTTGCCTGATTGCGAGCCGGGTAGACAACCGATCTCCGCTCTCGTCTGTGCAGTAGCTTCTAAGGATGATGGGAAAAACACAGGCAGGCCCAAACCTCTGGATCAAAAATGCATAGGTCAATCCCTCAAAACCTCTCAAGTCCTCCTCATATGGAATTACCAGCAAACAGTCTCTGCGGACAACTGGCAGGCATTCCCCAGGTGTTTGTTGAAGTAGATACGTTTGTAGGTCAAGCCAGAGCGGCGCCTCTTGTGCTGGTCCTATTAACGTGCCATCTGCTTTGTTAATGCACCTGAAGAAAACCACTGGACACTCTCGTGGGGTGGACGCCAAAGCGGCACATGCTGTATAGGCAGCGTCTGCAACAAATGCATCATCAGAATCCATGAAGATGAGCCATTCACCTGCGGCATGTTCAGCTCCAACCTGCTTTGCTCCCGTAGGCCCACGGTTGAATGGTAGCCTGATCACTCGCACAAGCCGATTGCCAATCTGTTCTTCGAATACAGCTGAAACCGCTTCGAATGATCCATCATTGGATGCATCATCGACAACGATAACTTCGCCTGGTTTCCCACTTTCTTCCAAGAACCGCAGTGAGCTCTTAACCGATTCAATCACTTCGCCGGCGCGGTTAAACACTGGGGTGATGATGGAAAATTCTGGCTTCACTTGGTTAACGCTCATGTTCGATGCGGGGTCGATGCCCCATCATTTGTGTGAAGTAAGTGCAACTCTTCTGTCGATACGAAAGTAAGCGGGCAGGATCTTCCGCCACGGCTACCATGGCATCAGCGAGCTTTTTCACGTAGGCTGTTTTATCAATGCGCTTAATGTAGTTGCCAGCATCGAACTGATTCAGGAAAAGCGGACCGGCAAGTACGCCTGACCAGTAATGCACGGGTGGCTCCAGGAGAAAGCCATTCTCCCCATCTAAAACCATCTCACGATGAGCATAGACATCGTTAGCCACAACGGCAAGTCCGTGTGATATGGCTTCCAAGACAACCATGCCGAAGCTTTCCATGTAGCTCGGATGTACAAGCACGTCCGAATTTCGCATGAACTTAGACCAGATTTCGCTACGGCTCAGGTTCGCCTTATGAATCTGAACGCCTTCTTGCTGCGCAAGCGACGCATACTCCTCCGACAAGTGGGTCACAAGGTCGAGTTGTGCACACGGTATTTTCAGCCTTACTAGACGAAAGGCCTCAAGCAACTCCGCCCCCCCCTTGATCAAGAACTGCGTTCCGACGAAAAGGAATCTTGGCCCCCCTGGTTCCAATCGATCGACATTGGTAACTTGCTGCGTCATGCGGGGATAGACCACAATCGCTTTATCCAGCACGGCTTTGCCAAAAAGCTCACCCACAGCAGCCCGGCATGCCTCACTGATACAGCGAATCTGCACGCATCTTTTTGAGCGCAAAACGTAACTCAAGGCATATCGCCAAAGGGTCATAGCGGACGGGTTATAGGCGACTAGTGAGTAAGGGTTGTCAAGATCAACAATGAACTCGCCAGTGGCAATCACAGCACCCCAGACATATATGACAGCGTCAATCGGAGCCTCTTTCGGCCTGATTTTAATATTAACAAGGGGGAGCTTTTGACGCCAATTTCGACCAACAGATCCAGAAAGCGCCGCCTTTTCAGAAACTTGAGCGCCACGCGCTCTACAGGCAAGTTCTGGATTTATGACTTGGCATGAGTTCCAGCATCGAATGGTGTCAAGATGTCTATCACGCAGATAGGAATGTGGGAAAAAGTAAATCTTCATACTTTACTTCGCGAGAACAGTTCGCGAAATCCTACTGCTCCGTACATTAAAAACATGATAATCACTATTGGGATTAGCACCTGAAAAAAGCCGGTGCCTCCGCGTACAAGATTGAACATATAGGCCATCGAGGACAGCCCCACGACGAAGCGAATATGGTTACCAGGCTGCAGCCCGCTCAGTAGCCAGACATGGACCAAGGCCAAAAAGCGGCCAAGTCCAAAACAGACGATGAGCAGAGACAAAAAACCAAAACCGTACAAAAAGTCTACGACGAAAGACGGTGGCAGTGTCATTGTCACGGGTTTATCTTCATACATCTCCGGATACATCCACTTTTGTATGGCCACGCTACCATAATGCAAAGGCTTCTCGGCCCATATCACACGCGGCACCATGGAAAGTACCATGTTGTAGCTCCACGCGATACCATGATCGACGCCGAAGATCATTTCCGATGGTGCCGCCTTGTTCAGGAAAGTCGCAAGGTGATCAACCAGACCGTACGAAGAGGCAATATTTTGCACAGGCATGAGGAAGCCGTAGTTTGACTCATCGCAAAATTTCTTCGCAATACTGGCACTCATTCCCGAGATTGTGCGTTCTGCTCCCTTTGCGTCCAAAATGATCACGGTTTTCTGAGGGGTTGGCGTGCGCCCTACCCATCGACAGTAGTCTGCGATGCTTCTTTCATCGATGCTTCTTTCAATTGGCGCTTGCGGAGTTGCAATGTATCTCACGACTTGTAACGCCGGCGTGACCAATACGGTACTTGCAAGCAGCGTGGCACCTAGCACAGCTCGCACATTTGGATGTTTGGAGTACGTGTATAACCGAGCTAGCGCCAATGCAAACAGGGGTAGCACAATTACTCGACGCGAAGTTAGAGCGATGCCCATGAAGAGCGCGAACACTAGGCCTGCTACGAATATCAACAGAAGCAGCCACCACTGTGCTTTCTGCTGGCCTGATGTTAGCAAGGCTGGAATAGCTACAATCAGACCATAAATGAATAGCTCAGAGAGCATGAATAGGGGGCCGTTTCCCAGCCGGGATTCGTTCTGATCGTTGCCAATGAAGGGGGTAAATGTACCCTGTTCAAAAACAGTCTGCGACAGAAAAAAAACCGCCAGCACCATTAACACCATTAGTACCGCAGAAACTCTCTCTGGTTTTACGCTGAATGATTTAGATTTGAATGCTTGCTCCGGCTGGAATGATCTCCCAGTTCGCATGCCGAAATACACCACCAGCAGACTGACTATTGATAGCAAAACTGCGGCCGTCAAAGCGCCCTCAGTCAAGACCACATTCTGCTGTGTATCGACCCAACCTTGGTATAGCAGCCATGCATGTAATGGAAATGCAAGAAACCAAAGTCCGGTGAAGTAGAACATGGGCGATAATATTACATTGTCTATGGATGCTCTTTTTTTTAAATCAAAAAATAACCAGACGACAAAACCAGCAGATAAAATTAGTAACTTAGTCATCATTCAGGGCTAAGCCTACACTTTACTTTCATTCGCTTTGCAAGCACCGACTTATCATGCACCGCCTTTTGTCTACTCAATTTTCTGCCGCGCTTTAATCGAGAAATTATCGTTACCAAGCCAGATGTAAAGATAAAAAACACCGACAGCATGAACTAAAGTGATTGCCACAAGCGGTGCGATGTAACCCAAGGCGCCAAATAGAAACCAGACAAGGATGAGCTTAAGTGTGACTTCTAATGTCACTATTTTTACCAAAGGTTTGGTATTCATCAGCGCATAAGCAAACTCGGCAGGCCATCGAGAAACAGAAATGAAGAACATGGCGATCGACGCAATCGCATAGGGCCAGTATCCTTCCGGCGCGTTCTCCGCCACCCATAAACTCAAAACCCAATGTCCCGCAAAACCATAAACCAGTGCAGCGAAACCAGCGAATACTAATAAGGCAGTCAAGCCTTTACGATAACCATTTCGGATTGCACCGTGGTCAGACCGGGCGTCCATTGCGATGATGTGGGGCGCGTAAGCACCGGGTATGCGCGACAAAATAAGAATGCAAACTTCAGGTATGCGCCATAGCAGGTAAAAGCTTGCAGCGACCTCAGGGCCAGCCACCCAGCCGACGATTAGTGCATCGGCTTGAAGCGTTAACAGCAAAATTCCATAGACGACGTAATCCCGCCCGACCCGACCGCTCACGCGCTGCCATAACGCCCGAAAACCAGTAATGCGCAGTCTCCAGCTCAAACCAAAGTTATCACGCCTCCAGTGCATCCATGCCAGACAGCGCACACAAAGCATGCTGACGACTTGCGCCCCGACCACACCTGGCAGACCTGCGTCCAGCATCAGCCCAATACCAACACCTGCCGCGAAAATTAATTGCCCCACAGCTTCGTTCGCATTACCCGTAGCTTGCCGATGGCGGGCAACGAATGCCAGCCGATCGGCGTTGTACTCATAAGAGATAAGGAGTAGCACGCAGGACAACAGGATTGCAGCACGGATTTCCAAATCAGCCAGCACATCCGTCAGCAGCCATGGCGCGATCATCCAAAACATCGCTAGTGCGATGAGAGCATAGGCCACATAGGCAAGTTTGGAAAATGCGTAGGCTTCAGCAAAACCACTACTGTCACCTGTTGCCGCACGCTCCGCCATGACTCGTGCCATGCTGCCAGATAACCAGCCAACACCTATGGCGACATAGTTATTTGCCGCCATAATCATGGTCAAAATTCCGAATTTCTCCTTGCCTAAATAAGACAAATAAATTGGCACCAAGGCAAGCTGCACGAACATGGTCACAAACATCAGACCATAACCGCTTATCAAGGCGGCTGCGTAGTCTCGATTAATCTGAGTACGAATTCGCAAGTTAGGCAATGACTTAATCACACAGGCAGCCTTAAGAGACTTAATCAGGCATGCCGGATTACCACCATGAAAGATGAGGCCAGTCGTGGGTAAATAGCTGACAAGGCGGAGATCAGATAAGATTTGATGGTATTAAAATTGGTTCGTCGATCAATATGATCGAAAAACAAAATATCGGTGAGTCGGAATCCACAACGGTCGCAAATGGCTTGAATGTGCTCCGGGTAATAAACCATGACATGATCCCAATATACATTCAGAAACCTGCCGGTCAGTATCTGGCCATAAGCCAGCCCAGATGTAGCATTCGGGGTCGTAACACAGAGAACACCTTGTGGCGAGAGATGCCGCATGAGATTTTCAACCGCGTTGATCGGAGCATTCATGTGCTCAATCACGTCCGAAAGGACGATAAGATCAAACTGCCTGCCTAAACTCATATCCTCACAGTTGGCATTCATGATCTCCACCCCGTGCTTGTAGGCATGATCGATACCTTCCTGATCAATATCCACCCCCGTCAGGCTTGCTGCCACTGCACCCAATCTATGATGAAGCCAGACGGACTGGTTATTCGGTAGATATCCCTTAACTCCGCCAGCCGCCCCAACATTTAGTACATTTTTACCCGAAGCCATACGCTCTATATAGCTGAATGGATCGACTACTTTTCTCGGCTTGACGTCCAGCCTTACTAAATCATTAACTCGCATCTGATTTTTCCGTTTTCAACCAAATTTGTATCGCTATCATTTTTGCAATTTTGTTTGCAGGTACAGTGCCAGCAATGAATCTTTGCCACTCAGTTCTGATTAATTCCGGGTCAAACAATCCCTGCGCATCATCAGCCGTCTCTAGCATTTGCCTCGCTAGCTGACGCCAAGGCCCTTTTAACACGTTGGCCTCTTGTATCCCCATGCCGAAACCTCGCTTTGGTGCTTTTAGAAGTGCGTCCGGCATGAGATCGGACACCGCTTCTCGAAGAATCGCTTTTAACCAGTTTGGATTCTTGAGATCAGGAATCTTTTTGTCAGCAGGCGTGGCCAGAGCAAACGACACCATCTCCTGATCTAGGAAAGGGGACCGAAACTCCACGGACGCCGCCATGGCAGGAAGATCACCCGCGATGGTGACCGAGTGTGGGTTTTCCACCATCAGGCCAACAAAATTGGACTCATCGATGAAGTGAAGCGAAGGACAAAGATCGCCCCAGTAAGCCAGTTCTTCGGCAGCAACGTTGGCGAGATCCGCCTGAACGTCGGCAGAGAGAAAATGTCCCCATTCTGAATTTGCGAGCCTTCGGTACCAGGTGGCTTTGCGCTCACCGGGCTTGGCTGCAATCCAGCCCAGACGGGTAGACTTCAGTGGCGATAAAAGCTTTCTTGTCGGCGCCAAACGATCAAGCCAGCGAGAAACTCTCAGTGTGCGGATGTGTCCCGTATAGCCATAGAATAACTCATCGGCTCCATTACCCGTGAGCACCACCTTGATACCATCTTCTTGGATCGCACGACTCAACGCGTAGGTGTGAAGCAGCGGGAGAAGCATAATCGGCTCCCCATAGATTCGAAGCAGCTTCTCAAAGATTTGCCATTGATCTTCAGGATCGAAATAGAACTCGCGATGTCGTGTACCCAGTTGCTCTGCCATAAAGCGAGCGCGACGCAAATCTTCATCCTCGGAATTGAAACCGAGTGCATAAGTATGGACTGGCGAACTGGACTGTGCTTGCATCAGCGCTACAATCGCAGAGCTATCGACGCCCCCCGAAAGCAAGGCACCAACCGGCACATCTGCTTGCATCCTGAGCTTTACCGACTCCTCAAGGATCTCTCGCAGGTGATTAGGCGTGATAGCGTCTATCGATGGTGTTGGTGTCCAGTAACGCCACGTGCGTTGGACTTGACCATCGCGAACCACCATTGCATGCCCTGGACGCAATTTTTTGATGCCTCGGTAGGCCGTGTGTGGGTCCGGAATATGGCGCAGGTTGTGCAACAGCGTGGCCGCGATTGCGGCATGGTCGTAGTCTTTATTGACTCCCTGGACTTGCTTTACTGCCGGTATTTCAGACGCAAAAATGAATGCGCTGGTTGTCTGGGCGTAAACGAACGGTTTCTTCCCAACGGGGTCACGTGCACAGAACAGGTTTTTGCTTTCGCGATCGTAGATGCCAAACGCAAACATCCCGCGAAGTTTCTGGAGCATGTCTTCACCCCAAAATCGGTAGGCTTCGACAAGCACTTCGGTGTCAGTATGTGACCTAAAGACGGCCCCCTTAAACTCAAGATCACTACGTAGCTCTTTGTGGTTATAAATCTCGCCGTTGAAAACGATTACAAATCTATTATCTGCAGAATGTAAAGGCTGGCTTCCTGACTCTGTCAGATCAAGTATCGCAAGTCGGTTATGACACAAGCCAAGCTGTCGATCTTCAGTCAGCCACAGTCCATCCGAATCTGGGCCGCGATGCCGCTGAATATCGAGCATCCTCTGCAAGTACGGACCAAGGCTAAGCTCAACCACCGCCTTTAGATAGATTCCACCTATTCCGCACATAAAACGCAGAGATCCTTATAAGCGCCAGACATTGAAGCCCGCAGACTTCAGTGTTTCGGGGTTGAATGCAGACTTGATGTCGATGAACACGCCACCCGCCTTGAGCTTTTTGGCGATTTCAAGTAGTGGCTTATTCATATATTCCTTATGTGACACCGCGGCTACGAGCGCCTCCGCCTGAGGCAGACTATCCCAAGACACGAGATTGATGCTGTACTCGTGTTCCGCCTCGGACGGCTCTGCAATAGGGTCGTGAACCACGACATCACAACCATAGTCCTGCAACTCGCGCACCAAGTCGGCCACTTTGGAGTTACGCAGGTCGGGGCAGTTTTCTTTGAATGTCAGCCCCAGAACGATCACTTTGGCGCCTTTGATGCAGCTACCGGTGTCGATCATCTGCTTGACGGTCTGCTGTGCAACATAGTTTGCCATGCCGTCGTTGATGCGCCGACCAGCGATGATGACCTGGGGGTGGTAGCCGAGCGTTTCCGCCTTATGGGTCAGGTAGTAGGGATCGACGCCAATGCAGTGCCCACCGACAAGGCCGGGGCGGAAGGGCAAGAAGTTCCACTTGGTACCGGCGGCCTGGAGAACTTCAAGTGTGTCGATACCGATTTTGTCGAAAATAATAGCCAACTCATTCATCAAGGCTATATTGAGATCGCGCTGAGTATTCTCGATAACCTTGGCGGCCTCAGCCACTTTGATGGAACTGGCGCGGTGTACCCCAGCGGTGATGACAGACTCGTAAAGATCACCCACCGTTTTCAGGGTCGGCCCATCATCGCCAGAGACCACCTTCACGATTTTGGTGATAGTGCGCTCCTTGTCGCCTGGGTTAACACGCTCCGGGCTATAACCTACGTGGAAATCCTGCCGCCACTTCATTCCTGAATACTGTTCTAGCAGTGGAATGCATACCTCTTCTGTGGCGCCCGGGTAGACCGTGGATTCATACACCACGATGGCTCCCTTTTTCATGTGTTGGCCCACCGTTGTGGATGAGCCAACCAAAGGAGAGAAGTCCGGGATGTGTGCCTCGTCTACCGGGGTGGGCACTGCCACAACAATGATGTCGGCCTCAGAAATCACTGCCGGGTCAGTCGATACCGTCAGCTTTGTTGCTGCTTTCAGACTCTCCGAGTTTACCTCGCCTGTCGGGTCGCAATGGTTTCTGTAGCTGGCGATCTTGGCCTCGGAAAGGTCGTAGCCTAGAGTGCGATACCTTTTTCCAAATTCCACTGCGAGCGGCAACCCAACGTAACCCAACCCAACGACGGCAACAATTGTGTTCTCTGTGATTGTCATGATTTTCAGACCTTGAAGTAATCGCGATACCAGGCTACGAATCGTGCAATACCGTCATCCACACTCGTAGCAGGTTTGTAGTGGAACTGATTGACCAAATTCTCGACGTCTGCGTAGGTATCGGGCACATCGCCGGCCTGCAAGGGTAAAAGCTCCATTTCCGCCTTTTTGCCGAGCGCTTTTTCGAGGGCACCGATGTAGTCCATGAGTTCAACGGGTCTGCTGTTGCCAATGTTGTACACACGCCAAGGAGCTTTGCTAGTGCCAGGATCGGGCAGGACTCCGCTCCAGTCGAGATTAGGTTGGGCAGGACGATCCAGGATACGAATGACGCCTTCGACAATGTCGTCGATGTAGGTGAAATCTCGACGATGCTTGCCGTAGTTGAAGACCTGAATGGGCTCACCAGCCAGGATTGCCTTGGTGAACTTGAACAAGGCCATGTCGGGCCGGCCCCAAGGTCCATAGACGGTGAAGAAGCGCAGGCCGGTAGTAGGCAGACCATAGAGATGGCTGTAGGTGTGAGCCATCAATTCGTTGGACTTCTTGCTAGCAGCATAAAGACTGAGCGGGTGGTCAACGTTTTGGCGGACCGAAAAAGGCATGGTCGTATTCGCGCCATAGACACTGGAACTGCTGGCATAGACCAGATGCTCCACACCGTTATGTCGGCATCCTTCGAGGATGTGGGCGAAGCCAACGATGTTGCTATCAATGTATGCAAGCGGGTTTTCGATGGAGTAACGGACGCCAGCCTGAGCCGCCAAGTTGACCACCCGCTGCGGCCTGTATGCTGCAAAACAATCGTAGACTGCCTTGCGATCCGCAAGATCAATTCTCAGATGGGCGTACTTGGGATGGTTAGCAAAGCGCTCTAGACGAGCCTCTTTAATAGCTGGATCATAATAATCGTTGTGGTTGTCAATGCCAATGACGATGTCACCACGCTCCAAAAGACGTAAAACGAGTGTGGAGCCAATAAATCCAGCTGCCCCGGTAACCAGTACTTTCATCACTTATTCAATCTTTGCTGCAGTAAATTCTGCTCTATCACTACCAAAAAACCCGCGCGTACACTTTGGGCAGCACATCGGCCAAATCGGAATGCTGACGGTTGGCCAGAATCACATCGGCCTACGTCTTGAATAACGCTAGGTCGCGCACCATCGGGGAATTAAAAATCGGCGCGAAGCAGAACCGGCTCGTAGACCACCAACGCGATGCCTTTGGCCTTGATGCGCTTCATGATGCCCTGAATGGCGCTGGCACGGAAGTTGTCTCACCCTGCTTCACGAGCAGCTGTTAGATACCCACGATGCAGGGCTTGCGCGCAAAAACCTCTTGCGCGAGCATGACCGCCTCCGAAGGTTGTCCTTATTATCGACATTTTAACCTTCGGTATTGTGGTGCGGCAATGAATCTATCCTGTGGAATTAGCCCTATTGTATCGCGGCATCCTCCTTGGGCGGCTCTGCGAATACGCCATCGGTCTTGAGTTGCTGCTGCACCACCGACTCCATGCTCACCGCATTCACAACCAGTTCGAAATACTCCAAGATTTCCAACTCATGCCGGGTGATGTAGCTTTGAGGGCACCGTTGCCAAGCAGTTTGGTCAGAGAGCCCTTGACCGCCATCAGGTTGAGCAGGCCGGGGCCGTATGAAAGAGTCAAGAACATGGATAACCCTGAAGTTAAATTATATGGGTGACACTTTGAGGGTCAGGCAGTCGTCTTGGGGGCCAGTGGTGTCCCGTTCGTTGAAGCCGCCGATCCGTATCACACCGAAATAGCCCCCCCCGACCTCCTCCAGGCCGACCTATTCCCCAGCTAGGAGATAGCCGATGTTAATCCTGAGCCCGCACCAATAGATCAACCCACTTTGGCAAACCTGGTTGGTGTGGAAGTAGCGGAGGCATTCCAGCTCGGGCAGCCGTTCCGGGTTGGACCGGGTTGAGGCTTGGTAGCAGCAGGCCGGGTACTGTTGCCCCAGTCCTTCGCAGGGACGACACTCGTTCGTTGTAGTGTAGCCTTGCCGGAAAGCATCCAGGCAAATCTGCTGGGCCGCCAGGTCCTTTGCCGGCGACTGCCCGAGGGAACGCTTGAGGGTCCGGTGCATGCGCTCATGGCGACCGTTCTGTTGGAGCTAGCCCGGTTCGATGCGCTCGGGAACGATATCCAGGCGTATTCACCAGATGGAGAGGAGGGAAAGACCACCAACGCCGGCGATGGCAAAGGAGACGCCGTTGTCGGTACGCAGGCGCTCTAGCAACCCGTATTCCCAGAACAGGCGCTCAAAGCTCTGCCTGGCTTCTGGCAGGCTGGTGCCGGTACAGCCATCGCCGGTCAGGAGGTAACAGCTGGCGTGACCCATGACGGTCAGGGGATAGCACCAGCAACCGCCCCGGGCGCGGAACTTCCCCTTGTAGTCGGTACTCCACAGTTGCGCAGCGGGGGGCGGGAGGGGGCGACTCGACACCGTTGTCGTCGGGGTTCGATCTGGCCGGCGGCCTTGAGGACGTTGTAGATGCTGGTCTTGGAGGGAACCAGTTCGGGGCCGAAGCGCTGGGACAGCAGGGCCTGGATCTTCTTCGGCCCCGGGGTATCCCGCTGGCCGGTCCGTAACTCGAGAATGGCCTGGCGAATAGCAACGGGAATTTCCAGACCAGAGTGATGGGGCTTGCGGCTAAGCTCGGCCAAGCCGTCGAAACCGTCTTCCCGGTAGCGCTCAACCCATTTGTAACCCGTCTTGCGGCTGATGCCGTAGCGGTCGTACAGCAGACTGAAGGAGCTGAATCCTAGCAAGTAGTCGGCCAGAAACAAGAGCTTCTCGTCCATCGGTCTCACGTCCTTCCAGGGCATGACAGCCTCCTCTCGAATTCCTCCAGGCAGGGTA
Organism: Azospira sp. I09; assembly: GCF_009177135.1. Classification (NCBI taxonomy): domain Bacteria; kingdom Pseudomonadati; phylum Pseudomonadota; class Betaproteobacteria; order Rhodocyclales; family Rhodocyclaceae; genus Azospira; species Azospira sp. I09. Next base: position 1,963,006 of record NZ_AP021844.1, read on the forward strand.
AATCTGTTACCCATGCCCTTGAACTTCACCGTTACCTATCAGCGTGAACCGTACCCGTAATTTTCTTCGGCGCCTTTGCACTGGACCTGGCCCATCTCCTTTTCCAGTTTGCCGACCTGCTTGATGAGAGGGGGAGTTACTTGTCGCGTTCGGTGGGCTTGAAGTCGGTGCGCCGCTCTAGCGGCTCGGCCTCAAGCAAGACATCGGCATGCGCCACGGCGATGGTGTTACTGACCACCATCAGTTCCACCGCCTCCACCTGTCCTGATCCCTTTCATATTGCGCAGCCCCCGCCCGAGTCACGTCGGTGACGTGACCTGCTTTGCCTGCAGCCGGGCAATCGCGCCCGGCAAATGCCTTCGAGCGCGACGGCTGATGGGGCTCAGTATCCCGACAAAGGCCCGGGCCAGGCGTTCCTTGCTGACGCCACGATCGATGGCACGGCAGAGCATGTAATATCCCTAGATGCTGGAGGCCTGGTTGATGCGGTATTTGTAGGCGTAAGTCTCGTGATCCTTGGCGATCAGACAGGGGGCCTCGTATGCACCGAGATCCTTCAAGACCAGGACGCACAATTGGCCATCAATCAGGATGAATTCCGGCTTGGTCATGCCGCGCTGGATCGCCGGCATGGGTTCGATCAGGCCGATTTCATGGAGAGAGGAGACAACCTGCTTGTACTTGCGGGCGCTCATCCCCCCATCCGGGCTGCATTTGCAGGGCGTCAGAGCATCCAGCGCGATCCGATCTGATAACTGCGCAATTTCCTGGCAAGAAGAGCGCCCGAGTTCAGGTTATCGCGATGAACGGTATTGGAGTGGCGTTCGATGAGCGACATAGCATGCTTTGGCGATGAAAAGCTGCCACCATTTCACCGGCAGGTCACAGGAAGTCCGAGCGAAAATGCTGCTCGTTGAGGACAGGCGAGAACAAGGGCAATCCGCGCCTGGAAGCAGGGCTACTACGTGCCGGGATACCGCACGATCTGAGGCACACCTGGGCAACGTGGCAGCGACAGGCCGGGACACCCACCCATGAGCTGCAACGATTGGGGGGCTGGCGTACTGGAGCGATGGTGGAAAGGTATGCCCACCTAGCCCCGGACCACTTGGCTTTAGCGGCTTCGCGGCTTGATTCGGTGCTTGCTAGCTACGATTCAGCTACGGCAGCCTAGAAATGAAAACGGCCCACATTGCTGTGGGCCGCTTGGAATCTGGTGGCCAGTCGCGGAATCGAACCACGGACACGCGGATTTTCAATCCGCTGCTCTACCAACTGAGCTAACTGGCCAAAAACGAAGGCCGCATTGTAGCCACGACCTACCGACCTGTCAAAGACTTTGTGACATTTATTTCGCAACGCCCTCACACCGACCCCGGCGGCGGCAGGGAGCGGTTCCAGGCGGAGGCCAGGGGCGCATCTTCGGCCAACTCGGGACGGGGCTCCTGGTAGGCAGGGAAAACCACCCGGGCGATGCTGCCCTGACCCTTGGGATTGGGCCGCAGGCTGGCCTGGGCGTGGTGCAGCTCGGCGATCTCGCGGACGATGGGCAGGCCCAGGCCGGAGCCTTCGGTGCCCGCATCGTCCACCCGGTAGAAGCGCTCGAAAACCAGTTCGGACTGCTCCTCGGTGATGCCGATGCCGCTGTCCTCGATCTCCAGCACCACTTCCGATTCGCCGCCCTCGCTGCGCCGGCGCACCACCCGGCAGGTGACCAGGCCGCCCACGGGGGTGTAGCGCAGGGCGTTGTCGATGAGGTTGTTGATCATCTCCCGCAGCAGGAAGGAGTTGCCCTCGATCTCGGTGGCGCCGTCGGCCGGCTCGTAGCCCATGTCGATGTAGTTCTCCAGGGCCCGCATGACCCAGTCCTCGACGATCTCCCGCAGCAGCTTGTCCAGGTTCATGGGCGCCAGGGGCTGGCTGGCGGCGCCGCTGCCGGCCTCGGCCCGGGCCAGGGTGAGCAGCTGGTTCACCAGGTGGGAGGCCCGGTCCACCGCCCCGGCCATCTGCCGCAGGGCGTACAGCAGACGCTCCGGATCGTTCTCCCGCATGGCCAGCTGGGCCTGGGTCTTGAGGCCGGTGAGGGGGGTGCGCATCTGGTGGGCGGCGTCGGCGATGAAGCGGGTCTGGGCCTCCATGTTGCGCTCCATGCGCTCCAGCATGCCGTTGAAGGCCTCGATCAGGGGCTGCAGTTCTTCCGGCACCTTGCGCGTGTTGATGGGCGAGAGGTCGCCGGGACGGCGGGCCTCGATGCGGCTGCGCAGCTTGGTCAGGGGTTTCAGGCCTTGGGAGAGGCCGAACCAGACCAGGATCACCGCCAGGGGAATGATGACGAACTGGGGCAGGATGACGCTGGCGATGATCTTGTTGGCCAGCTGGGAACGCTTTTCCAGGGTCTCGCCCACTTCCACCACCAGCCAGCGGTCGTCGGGCCGGTTGGGATCGGCGAGGAACTGGTAGGCGATGCGCAGGTCCTGGCCGTTGAATTCGCCGTCGCGGAAGCTGATCTCGCCGGTGTCGTCCCGGGGCCGCACCAGCTCGGGGGCCACCGGCAGTTCCTTGTCGCCGGCCAGGCGCGTGCCTTCCCGGGTGATGACGTGAAAATAGACGCTGTCCACCTCGTCGGCCCGCAGCACGGCCCGGGCCGAGCCGGAAAGGTTGATCACCGGCTTGCTGTCGCTGTAGCGGATCTGCCGGGCGATGGCATTCACGTTCTCCCGCAAAGCCTGGTCGTAGGGATAGCCGGCGACGATGTTGGCGAAGTAGTGGGTGATGGCGATGCTGATGGGCCAGACGAAAAGCAGGGGCGCCAGCATCCAGTCCAGGATTTCCCCGAACAGGGAGCGCTGGGCGTCGCCCCCCTCCTTAGCGGCCGGCGCCGGGTTCTTGCGGCTTTTCAAGGCAGTAACCGAGTCCGCGCACGGTGGCGATACGCACCCCGCCGGATTCCAGCTTCTTGCGCAGGCGGTGGATGTACACCTCGATGGCGTTGTGGCTCACCTCCTCGCCCCAGCCGCACAGGTGGTCCACCAGCTGGTCCTTGGAGACCAGGCGGCCGACCCGGGAGAGGAGGATTTCCAGCAGCCCCAGTTCCCGGGCCGAGAGGTCCAGGTTCTGGCCGTCCAGCTGGGCCACCCGGCCGGCCTGGTCGTAGGTCAGGGCACCGCAGGTGATGACCGGGGCGGTGCCGGAGGAACGCCGGGTGAGGGCCCGCACCCGGGCCTCCAGTTCGGCCAGTTCGAAGGGCTTGGCCATGTAATCGTCGGCCCCCAGGTCCAGGCCCTTGACCCGGTCGCCGGTGCCGTCGAGAGCGGTGAGGATCAGTACCGGCAGCTGCACATTGCGGGCCCGCAGGCGCTTCAGCACCTCCAGCCCGGGCAGCTTGGGCAGGCCCAGGTCGAGGATGAGCAGGTCGTAGGAATTGGTCATCAGGGCCGTATCGGCCTCCAGACCCGTATAGGCGCAGTCGACGGCGTAGCCGCCCTGCCGCAGGGAACGGGAAAGCCCGTCCGCGATGATTTTGTCGTCTTCAGCCAGGAGTATGCGCATGGAGGATAAGAGCCTGATCCGCGTAAGTTTTATGTAAGCCCGCGCCCTTAATCTGGCGCCGCTGTTCTCCTTTTATGGTCTTAGGAGTCTCGCTTCGGCGGGACTCGGGGGGCGGTTCGATTCCTGCACCGAATCGTCCCCTGCCATCTTTCTTGCGCGCTTTTTCTGTGCGTGCTGCGTTCCCGCCTCCGCTTCGTCCTCGCTCGGCCACTGGCCAAAAACCGCCTCTGGCGCCGCTTTCCGCCGCACGGACGTTCCTTACGGGAACCTTTTCAGTGTAACAAATTCGCCCCTCTCCGGTTGCTGCGCCGCGTCATGGACAGCACTGCCAGTTCCATCCGGACGGCATCATTTCATTCAAATGAATGAAATGGCACAATGGAGCCATTCAAAGCGCCGGCCATCCCCCAGGCGCCGCATCCTCCGCGGAGAATCCCCATGCCCTCCCCTGCCCCCACCTCCATCGCCCGCCGGGCCGTGCCCCTGGTCCTGGTCGCCGTGCTGCTGCTCGGCGGCGCCATCGCCTACCGCCTGCGTCCGCCGGCCCTTCCCCCCGGCATCGCCACGGGCAACGGCCGCCTGGAAGCCATCGAAGTGGATGTGGCAACCAAGGTGGCGGGCCGCCTGGCCGAGGTCAACGCCCGGGAAGGGGACAGCGTGCCGCTCAACGCAGTCCTCGCCCGCCTCGACGCCGAGGACCTGGCCGCCCAGCTGCAGGCGGCCGAAGCCCAGATCCGCCAGGCCCGGGAAAGCACCCGGGAAGCCAAGGCCGGAGTAAACAGCGCCGCCAGCCAGCGGCGCCTGGCCCAGTCCACCCTGAAGCGGACCGAAGCCCTGGTGCAAAAGGGCTACGTCACCGGCAACAAGCTGGACCAGGACCAGAGCACCCTGCAGACCGCCGACGCGGCCCTGGCCGCGGCCCAGACCCGGGTGGCCGAGGCCGTGGCGGCGGTGGAATCGGCCCAGGCCAAGGCCGAGGCCCTGCGCGTCAGCCTGCGCGATACCGCCCTGCGGGCGCCCCTGGCCGGTCGGGTGCTGTACCGCCTGGCCGAACCGGGCGAGGTATTGGCCGCCGGCGGCAAGGTGCTGACCCTGCTGGACATGAACGACATGTACCTGACCATCTACCTGCCCACGGCGGAAGCGGGCAAGGTGGCCGTGGGCGACGAGGCCCGCATCGTCCTCGACGCCCTGGAGGCGCCCATTCCCGCCCGGGTCAGCTTCGTCGCGCCGAAGGCCCAGTTCACGCCCAAGGAAGTGGAAACCCGCAACGAGCGGGAAAAGCTCATGTTCCGCCTGAAGCTGCGGGTGGAGCCGGAATGGCTGGCCCAGCACGCCGACCTGGCCAAGCCCGGCATGCCCGGCGTCGGCTACGTGCGCACCGCCGCCGACGTGGCCTGGCCCGCCAAGCTGCAGCTGCGCTGATCCCGCCTCCGGCCCTGCTCCAACCACTCCCACTCCCGGCCCGCCACCATGGCCTCACTGGACACCGCCGCTCCCATCGCCCGCCTCGCCGGCGTCAGCCTGCGCTACGGCCAGGTTGATGCCCTGGCGGACGTCACCCTGGACCTGCCCGCCGGCGGCATGGTGGGGCTGATCGGCCCGGACGGCGTCGGCAAGTCCTCCCTCCTGGCCCTGGTGGCCGGGGCCCGCAAGATACAGACGGGACGGGTGGAAGTGTTCGGCGAGGACATGGGCAGCGCCCGGGTGCGGCCCCGCCTGCAGCCGCGCATCGCCTACATGCCCCAGGGCCTGGGCAAGAACCTCTACCCCACCCTGTCGGTGGCGGAAAACGTGGATTTCTTCGGCCGCCTCTTCGGCCAGGGCAAGGCCGAGCGGCAGCGGCGCATCGACGAACTGCTCGCCGCCACCAACCTCTCCCCCTTCCGTGACCGGCCGGCGGCCAAGCTCTCCGGCGGCATGAAGCAGAAGCTGGGACTGTGCTGCGCCCTCATCCACGACCCGGACCTGCTGATCCTGGACGAGCCCACCACCGGCGTCGATCCCCTTTCCCGGCGCCAGTTCTGGGAGCTGATCGACCGCATCCGGGCCCGCCGCCCGGGCATGAGCGTGCTGGTGGCCACCGCCTACATGGAAGAGGCGGAGCGCTTCGACTGGCTGGTGGCCATGGACGCCGGCCGCATCATCGGCACTGGCAGCGCCGCCGAGCTGAAGGCCCGCAGCGGCGCCGCCACCCTGGAGCAGGCCTTCATCAGCCTGCTGCCGGAGGAACGGCGCCAGGCCCACAGCCAGCTGGTGATCCCGCCCCTGCCGCCGGACGGCCACGACTTCGCCATCGAGGCGGAGGGCCTGACCCAGCGTTTCGGCGACTTCACGGCGGTGGACCGGGTCAGCTTCCAGATCGGCAAGGGCGAGATTTTCGGCTTCCTCGGCTCCAACGGCTGCGGCAAGACCACCACCATGAAAATGCTCACCGGCCTGCTGCCGCCGACGCAGGGCAAGGCCAGCCTGTTCGGCAAGACGGTGGACGCCAACAACCTGGAGACGCGCAAGCAGGTGGGCTACATGTCCCAGGCCTTCTCCCTCTACGGCGAGCTGACGGTGGCCCAGAACCTGGACCTGCACGCCCGCCTCTTCCACCTGCCGCCGGAGAAGATCGGCCCGCGCATCGCCGCCCTCGCCGAACGCTTCGACCTGACGCCTTACGCCGACGCCCCGGCGGCGGACCTGCCCCTGGGCATCCGCCAGCGTCTCTCCCTGGCGGTGGCGGTGGTGCATGAGCCCCGCCTGCTGATCCTGGACGAGCCCACTTCCGGCGTCGATCCCATCGCCCGGGACCAGTTCTGGGCCCTGCTGGTGGAGCTATCCCGGGAACAGGGGGTAACCATTTTCATCTCCACCCACTTCATGAACGAGGCCGAGCGCTGCGACCGCATCAGCCTCATGCACGCCGGCAAGGTGCTGGCCAGCGACACCCCGGCCGCCCTGCAGGCCGCCCGGGGCGCCGATTCCCTGGAGGCGGCCTTCATCTCCTACCTGGAGGAAGCCAGCGGCGCCGCCCCGGCCCAGCACCAGGACCCGACACCCGCCGACGCCCTGCCCGCGCCGACGGCAGCGGCGCGGGCGCCCCACCGGCACAAGGCCTTCAGCTTGCGCCGCCTGCTCGGCTACGCTTACCGGGAAGCACTGGAGCTGCGCCGCGACACCATCCGCCTCACCTTCGCCCTGCTCGGCTCGGTGCTGCTGATGTTCGTGCTCGGCTACGGCATTTCCATGGATGTGGAAGGCCTGCGCTTCGCCGTGCTGGACCGGGACCAGTCCCCCGAGTCCCGGGACTACATCGACAACATCGCCGGCTCCCGCTACTTCCTGCAGCAGCCGCCCATCGCCGACAGCGCCGAGCTGGAGCGGCGCATGCGCGATGGGGAACTGACGGTGGCCCTGGAAATCCCCCCCAATTTCGGCCGGGACCTGCACCAGGGCCGCTCGCCGGAAGTGGGGGCCTGGGTGGACGGGGCCATGCCCTACCGGGGCGAGACCACCCGGGGCTACGTCCAGGGCCTGCACCAGCAGTACATCGTCAAGCTGGTGACCGAGGCCACCGGCACCGCCCCCACCCTGACCTGGACCGACGTGGCCCTGCGCTACCGCTACAACCAGGACTTCCGCAGCATCTACGCCATGGTGCCGGCGGTGATCCCCCTGCTGCTGGTGTTCATCCCGGCCATCCTCATGGCCCTGGGCGTGGTGCGGGAAAAGGAGTTGGGCTCCATCACCAACCTCTACGTGACCCCGGTCAGCCGCCTCGAATTCCTCATCGGCAAGCAGCTGCCCTACGTGGTGGTGTCCATGCTCAGCTTCTTCGCCCTGGCCCTGCAGGCGGTGCTGGTCTTCGGCGTGCCGATCAAGGGCAGTTTCCTCGCCCTGGCCTGCGGCGCCCTGCTCTACGTGGTGTGCACCACCGGCCTGGGCCTGCTCATCTCCACCTTCACCAAGACCCAGATCGCCGCCCTCTTCGGCACCGCCATCCTGACCATGCTGCCGACGGTGCAGTTCTCCGGCCTCACCACCCCGGTGGCCTCCCTGGTGGGCGGCGCCTACTGGATCGGCCAGTTCTTCCCCGCCACCTACTTCCTGGTCATCAGCCGCGGCGTGTTCACCAAGGCCCTGGGCTTTGCCGACCTGGGACAGCAGTTCCTCGCCCTGGCCTGCTTCATTCCGGTGCTGACCCTGATTTCCCTGGCCCTGCTGCCCAAGCAGGAGAAATAGGAAACGACCATGGACCGCCACGGCACGCTGGCCAACATCTTCCGCCTGGGGCTCAAGGAGCTGCGCAGTCTGTGGGCCGACAAGGTGCTGCTGGTACTGATCGTCTGGGCCTTCACCGGCGGCATCTACAGCGCCGCCAAGGGCGTCTCCCAGGAACTGCGCAACGCCCCGGTGGCGGTGGTGGACGAGGACCGCTCGCCCCTTTCCACCCGCCTCATCGGCGCCCTGACGCCGCCCTACTTCAAGACGCCGGACCTCATTTCCATGGCCCAGATGGACCGGGCCCTGGACCAGGGCCGCTATTCCTTTTCCCTGGTCATTCCCGCCAATTTCCAGCGGGACCTGAAGGAAGGCCGGCGCCCGACCCTGCAGCTGAACATCGACGCCACGGTGATGAGCCAGTCCTTCATCGGCGCCAGCTACATCCAGAACATCGTCGCCGGGGAACTCAACGAATACCTCACCGGCAAGCGGGACAGCAGCGCCCCGCCGATCCGCCTCACCACCCGGGTGCGCTTCAACCCCAATCTCACCGGCTTCTGGTTCGGCGGCGTCATGGAGGTGATCAACAACATCAACATGCTGACCATCATCCTGGTGGGGGCCGCCTTCATCCGGGAGCGGGAGCACGGCACCCTGGAACACCTGCTGGTGATGCCCCTGACCCCCTTCGAGATCATGATGGCCAAGGTCTGGGCCAGCGGCGCCGCCGTGCTGCTGGCCGCCAGCGTCGGCCTCATCGCCGTGATCCAGGCCATCATGCAGGTGCCCATCGCCGGCTCCGTGCCCCTGTTCCTCTGCGGCGCCGCCCTCTACCTCTTCTCGGCCGCCTCCATCGGCATTTTCCTCGGCACCATCGCCCGTTCCATGCCCCAGTTCGGCCTGCTCTTCATCCTCACCATCGTGCCCCTGCAACTGCTCTCCGGCGGCGTCACGCCCCGGGAGAGCATGCCGGAAGTGGTCAGCGACATCATGCTCGGCGCCCCCATCACCTACTTCGTGCGCCTGGCCCAGGCCATCCTCTACCGGGGCGCCGGCCTCGACACGGTGTGGCCCGAATTCCTCGCCATCACCGGCATCGGCGCCATCTTCTTCCTCATCGCTCACGCCCGCTTCCGCAAGTCGGTGACCCAGACCCAGGTGTAGGACGCGCCATGGCCGAACTGCCCGAACTGCACAGCGACGACACCCGGGAACGGCTCCTGGCCGCCGGCCTGGCCCTCTTCGGCCGCCACGGCTACGACGGCGTCACCACCCGCATGCTGGCCGCCGCCGCCCGGGTGAACCAGTCGGCCCTTCCCTACCACTTCGGCGGCAAGGAAGGGGTGTACCGGGCTGTTGCCGAATTCATCGCCGCCGAGATGGGGCCCCGCATCCAGAGCCTGACCCGGGAGGCGGAACGACGCCTGCAGGACCCGGCCACCGACCCGGGCGAACTGCTGGTGCAGGTGGTGCGGGACCTGGCCGCCGCCTCCTTCGTCCCCGGCCATCCCCTGGCCTGGTTCATCTTCCTCACCCGGGAGCAGTTCCACCCCACGCCGGCCTTCGACGTGCTCTACGAGCGCTTCACCCGCCCCGGCCACACCCTGGTCAGCCGGCTCCTGGCCCGGGTCAGCGGCCAGCCGGAGGATTCGCCCGAGAACCTGCTGCTGGCCCACGCCCTCATCGGCGCCATGGTCGCCTTCGGCTCCGCCCGCACCACCCTGCAGCGACGCCTGGGCTGGTCGGAAAGCGATTACGAGCCGGCCCAGCTGCAGGCCATGCTGGCGGTCATCGAGCAGCACTGCCGAGCTACGGTGGCGGGCCTGCGACGGCAGGCCTGAGAGACAGCAGGGACGCCACTCTCCAGGCATCCATGGCGGAGATGGCCGCCGATACTGGCTCCCGGGCCAGGCCCCATTACACCGCCAGCCGGTAACCGACGCCGGATTCGGTGAGGATGTGCCGCGGCATGGCCGGGTCGTCCTCCAGCTTGCGCCGCAGGCCGGCCATGTACACCCGCAGGTAATGGGCGTGCTCCACATGGCTGGGGCCCCACACCTCCCGCAGCAGCTGGCGGTGGGTGAGGACCCGGCCGGCGTTGGCCACCAACTGGCTCAGCAGCCGGTATTCGATGGGGGTCAGATGCACCGCCTCGCCGTGGCGGCTGACCTGGCGCCGGGCCAGATCCACCTCCACCGGGCCGAAGGCGAACACCGGCGGCATGTCGCCGCCCCGGCCGGCGCGGCGCAGCAGGGCCCGCACCCGGGCCAGCAGTTCGGGAATGCCGAAGGGCTTGGTCAGGTAGTCGTCGCCGCCCGCATCCAGGGCCGCCACCTTGTCGCTCTCGTCGCTGCGGGCCGACAGCACCAGCACCGGCACCCCGGACCAGTTGCGCAGGTCCCGGATCAGATCGACGCCGTCGCCGTCGGGCAGGCCCAGGTCCAGCACCAGCAGGTCGGGCTTGCGGGTGCCGGCCTCGATCAGGCCCCGGGCGGCGGTGTCCGCCTCCCACACGGTGCAGCCCTCCGACTCCAGGGCGGCGCGGACGAAACGGCGGATCTGGGGCTCGTCCTCGACGATCACCACCACCGGGGCAAGGCGCTCCTGGCCGGCGGCGGGATTCACAGCAGCTCCGTCGGCAGGGCCGGGGGCTGGCCCAGGGGTAGGGTGAACACGAAGCGGGCGCCGGGGCCGTCGCTACGGTTCTCCGCCCACACCTTGCCCTTGTGGGCATCGACGATGGCGCGGACGATGGCCAGGCCGAGGCCGACGCCGGGAATGGCCGACTCGTCCTGGCCCCGGGTGAATTTCTCGAACAGGCCCGCCTCCTTGCCCGGCGGCAGGCCCGGCCCGTTGTCGCTGACGCTCACCAGCACCCGCTCCGCCTCCCGGCGGGCGCCGATCTCGATGAGGCTGCCCGGCGGCGTGTACTTGGCGGCATTTTCGATGAGATTGCAGAACACCCGTTCCATCAGCACGGCGTCGAACTCCAGCAGGGGCAGGTCGGCGGGCAGGTCCACCCGCACCCGGTGTTGGGCCAGAACCGAGGCCCGGGCCTGGAGCGCCGCCCCCACCACTTCCTCCAGAGGCTGCCACTCCTTCTTCAGGGTCACCTGGCCCGACTGCAGCCGGGCCATGTCCAGCAGATTATGCACCAGGGCGCTGGTGCGCATGGCCTCGCCCCGGATGGCCTGGGCCAGCTCGGCCTGGGCCGGCGGCAGGGCGCCGCCCAGGCTGAGGGAGTCGGCCAGCCCCACCAGGGCCGTGAGGGGGGTGCGCAGGTCGTGGGAGAGGGCCGCCAGCAGGCCGTTGCGCAGGCGCTCCGACTCCATCTGCACCAGGGCTTCCTGGGCCACCTCGATGTAATGCACCCGCTCCACGGCGATGGCCACCAGGGTGGCGCAGGTCTCCAGCAGCCGCTCCTGTTCCGGCGAGGGCAGCCAGGGCTGCTCCCGGGGCAGCACCGCCAGCACGCCCCGGGTGCGCATCGGCGCCTTCAGGGGCAGGTAGCGCATGGGGGCCGAGGGCAGGGTGTCGGTGGAGTGGCCGGCGGCCTCGCCGTGGTCCGCCGCCCACTGGGCGATACCCAGGTCCACCGGCAGGTCGGCCGGCAGCCCTTCGGGCAGGCTCAGGCGCTCCTGCTGGCCGGGCACCAGCAGCAGGGCCCGGGCCTGGAAGCCCTGCTGCACGAAGCGCCGGGTGATGTCGTCGATCTGCTCCACGGTGAGGGCCGCCGACAGCTCCCGGGCCATCTCGTAGAGGGCGTCGCTGCGCCGCTCCCGGCTCTGGGCCACGTCCACCTGAAAGCGCAGGCCGGCGGTGAGCTGGGCGGTGATGAGGGCCACCGCCAGCATCACGGAAAAGGTCAGCAGGTACTGCACGTCGCTGACGGCGAAGGAGAGGCGCGGCGAGACGAAGAAGAAATCGAAGGCGGCGACGGAGAGGAAGGCGGCCAGGATGGCCGGGTTGCGCCCCAGCTTGACTGCGGCGAAGAGCACCGCCAGGAGGAACAGCATGACGATGTTGGCCAGGTCCAGGGCGCCGTGCAGGGGCGTCGCCACCAGGGTCACGGCAGCCACGGCGGCCGCCGCCAGGCCGTAGCCCCGCACATTGACTGCGGCGGGCCGGGCCGGACCGTCCGGGAGCGGCGGCGCTTCGCCGTCCACGCCATCGCTGGCCACCTGCATCACGTCCAGGTCCGGCGCCTGGCGGGCCAGGCGCCGCGCCAGGGAAGTGCGCCAGGGCAGCCAGCGGCGCCAGTCGCCGGGCAGTTCCCGGCCCAGCAGGACCTTGCCCAGATTGTGTTCCCGGGCGTACTGGATGGCCGCCGCGGCGGCATCCTGGCCCGGCCGGTTGGCCGTCTCGGCCCCCAGCTCCTGGGCCAGGCGCAAGCTCTTCAGCACCCGCCCCCGCTCCCCTTCGGGCAGCCGCTGGTAGCGGGGCGTCTCCACATAGAGGGCGTGCCAGGGCACCTCCAGCTGGGTCGCCAGGCGGGCGGCACTGCGCACCAGTCGCTCGCTGCCGGGGCCCGGACCGATGCACACCAGCAGGGATTCCCGGGTCGGCCAGACGGTGCTCACCGACTGGTCGCGGCGGTAGGCCCGCACGTCGTCGTCCACCCGGTCGGCGGTGCGGCGCAGGGCCAGTTCCCGTAGGGCCAGCAGATTGCCCTTGCGGAAGAAGTTGGCCATGGCCCGCTCGGCCTGCTGGGGCACGTACACCTTGCCGGCCTTGAGCCGGGTCAGCAGCTCCTCCGGCGGCAGGTCCACCAGCACCACCTCGTCGGCGGCATCGAAAAGGCGGTCGGGTACCGTCTCCCACACCCGGGCGCCGGTGATGCGGCCCACCACGTCGTTGAGGCTTTCCAGATGCTGCACATTGACCGTGGTGAACACGTCGATGCCGGCAGCCAGGAGTTCCTCCACGTCCTGCCAGCGCTTGGGGTGGCGGCTGCCAGGGGCATTGCTGTGGGCCAGCTCGTCCACCAGCACCAGGTCCGGCGCCCGCTGCAGGGCGCCATCCAGGTCGAATTCCTGCAGGCGGCGGCCCCGGTGCTCGACCTGCCGGGAAGGCAGCAGCTCCAGGCCCTGGACCAACTCGGCGGTTTCCCGCCGGCCGTGGGTTTCCACCACCCCCACCGCCACGTCCACGCCCTGGGATTGCAGGGTACGGGCGGCGGCCAGCATGGCGTAGGTCTTGCCGACACCGGGGCTGGCGCCGAAGAAAATTTTCAGGCGGCCGCGGCGGGCCTGGATTTCCTCCGCCTCCAGGCGGGCCAGGAGGGCGTCGGGATCGGGGCGTTGCAGAGGATCGGACATGGGTGGAGTTTATTCCTTGGCGGCAGCGCGCAGGGCCAGCTCGGCCAGGATGCGCTGCCGCACCTGCTGGCGCAGGCGGTGTTTGCACTGGGGGCCGCAGGTCAGCTGGCGGCCGTAGGCGAAGGGATGCTCGACGGCGTTGATCGGGTGCCGGGTGCCGCAGACGGGACAGATATGGATGGGCATGGCCGTACCCTCACAGGCGCTGCTCGGCGTAGCGGGCCAGGGCCGCCGGCTGGTCGGCGATGCTGGCGGCCACCAGATAGACCTCCCGCCCCGGCCCGTCGCCGAGGGCCACGGCCAGGGCGATGCCGGCGGCCCCGGCCGCCACCGCCAGCCGCAACGGCGCCTCCCAGGCCGCCAGGTAGCTGGCCAGGGCACGACGCCCGACGCTGTCGCGGGAGAAGGAAACCTGGCCGAGGGCTCGGCCCTGCTGGCGGGCAGCCAGTTGCAGCTGGTCGCCGTCGATACGGATTCCGATACAGACATTGGCATTCATAGGACACCTGGGAACGAAGGGTGGCGCGGCACCCGATGCCCACAGATTAGAAAAGGGGCCGTTGCAATGGGGTCAAAAATAGCCGAAGCCGTATCAAGATGGCGTTAAGAATCGCCCCCCAAATTCGGCAGCAACAAAAAAAACCGGCCCGGGCGAAGCCTGGGCCGGCACAAGAAACAGCTTCCCCGGGGGAGGTGGAAGCTGCTGTCGGAACCCGTTAGAAGGAACGTCCCACCTGGAGGACGAGACGGTCCTTGTTCAACTCCCGGGTTTCGCCATTGGCAGCGGAAAGGCCGCCTACCGGAGGCCGGTAGAAGCGGTCGTTGGTGGCGCCGACCCAGGCGCCGGAGAGGCTCCAGCCGCCGCTGAAGGTCCTGGTCAGACCGAGGCGGTAGTCGGTGTAGTCGGCGCTGATGCCGCCGTAGGTGGCTTTGACGTCGGTGCGGCCCAGGTGCAGGTTGAGGGTCAGGTCCTCGGCCAGGGGCACGTTGGCGCTCAGGTCGTGGTAGAGGCTGCCCTTGGTGTCGCCGCTGTAGCCGGTCTTGGCGTTGGCGCCGAAGTAGTCCGTGAGGGACACGGACAGCTTGTAGCTGAGCCAGCGCCAGGAGAAGCCGCCGTTCAGCTCGAAGTTGTCGAACTTCTGCCCCGGCAGGGAACAGGGGGCCGCCCAGGCGGCGGAGGGACAGGTCCCTTTGTCCACATTGGCACCGGGATACCAGTAGCCGTAGCCGCCGACGGTATAGCCCCAGTCGTCGTCCAGCTTGCCGTTGTAGCCGGCGTAGTAGTCCACCTCCAGGTTGCCGCCCGGGTAGGAGTTGCCGGAGACGTTGGAGGCCCACAGGCCGGCATAGAGGCCGTTGCGGTGGGCCAGGTCCACGCCGCCCTGGAGGGCGGGGCCGCCCCAGGTCTGGTCGATGCCGCGGAAACGGTATTCGCTGACCAGGTTGAGATTGCTGCTGACGGTAAGGTCCGGGGCGGCCTCCGCCTCAGCCCGGACAGTGCCGGCGGCAAGCAGAAGCAGGGGCAGAAGTACAAAGTGCTTGGAGTTGTTCATGGGTTTTTCCTGTTTTGGGGTGAAGGGGAAGAAGCCGGGGGACGGTGTCCCAGCAGCCAACCGGCCAGGGCGATGGGGGCGAAAATGGCCAGCAGCGCCAGCAGCAGGTGGCAGAAGTCCAGGAGCGGGCCGGTCATGGCGGGGCCTCAGGGCGCCACCTGGTCCAGGGCCCGGTTGAGGGCCAGGACATTGACCCGGGGCTCGCCCAGGAAGCCCCATTGGCGCCCTTCCGTGTGGCGCTCCAGCAGGGCCAGCACCCGGGCTTCGGGCAGACCCCGCAGGCGGGCCACCCGGGGCGCCTGCCAGCGGGCTGCGGCGGGGCTGATGTGGGGGTCGAGGCCGCTGGCGGAGGCCGTCACCAGATCCACCGGGATGGGGGCCTGCTGGCTAGGGTCCGCCGCATTGAGAGCAGCGATGCGCTCCTGTACCGCCGCTTCCAAGGCCGGGTTGAGGGGCCCCAGGTTGGCGCCGCCGGAGCTGCCGCCGTTGTAGGGCATGGGGGCGGTGGCGGAGGGGCGGCCCCAGAAGTAGCGGGGGTCGGAGAAGGGCTGGCCGATGAGGCGGGAGCCCACGGCCTGGCCATTCTCCTTGAGCAGGCTGCCGTTGGCCTGGTCGGGCATGGTGGCCTGGGCCAGGCCGGTGACCAGGGCCGGGTAGGCGGCGCCGGTGAGGGCGCTGAGCAGCGCCAGGAGGATCAGGGCGGGTTGCAGTTCCTTGAGCATGGAAGTCTCCTTAGGCCAGATGCAGGCCGACAAGCATGAGGTCGATGGCCTTGATGCCGGCGAAGGGCACCACCAGGCCGCCCAGGCCGTAGACCAGCAGGTTGCGGCGCAGGATGGCGGCGGCGCCCTGGGGCCGGTAGGCCACGCCCTTCAAGGCCAGGGGGATGAGGGCGACGATCACCAGGGCGTTGAAGATCACCGCCGAGAGAATGGCCGAGGCCGGCGTCGCCAGGCCCATGACGTTGAGCACGCCGAGGGCCGGATAGGTGGCGGCGAAGGCGGCCGGGATGATGGCGAAGTACTTGGCCACGTCGTTGGCGATGGAGAAGGTGGTGAGGGCGCCCCGGGTCATCAGCATCTGCTTGCCCGTCTCCACGATCTCGATCAGCTTGGTGGGGTTGGAATCCAGGTCCACCATGTTGCCGGCCTCCTTGGCCGCCTGGGTGCCGCTGTTCATGGCCACCGCCACGTCGGCCTGGGCCAGGGCCGGGGCGTCGTTGGTGCCGTCGCCGGTCATGGCCACCAGGCGGCCGTCCTGCTGGTGCTGGCGGATCAGCTTGAGTTTGGCCTCCGGCGTGGCCTCGGCCAGGAAGTCGTCCACCCCGGCCTCGGCGGCGATGGCGGCGGCGGTGAGGGAGTTGTCGCCGGTGATCATCACCGTCTTGATGCCCATGCGGCGCAGTTCGGCAAAGCGCTCCTTGATGCCGCCCTTGACGATGTCCTTCAGTTCCACCACCCCCAGCACCCGCGCGGCGCCGGCGCTGGATTCGGCCACCGCCAGGGGCGTGGCGCCGCGGCGGGCGATGTCGTCCACCGCCTGCTGCACGGCGGCGGTCCATTCGCCGCCCAGGGCCAGGATGTGGGCCTTGACTGCATCGGCGGCGCCCTTGCGGATGCTGCGCCCCTGCCAGTCGATGCCGCTCATGCGGGTCTGGGCGGTGAAGTGCACGAAGCTGGCGCCGTCGGCGTGGATGTCCCGGCCCCGCTGGTGCAGGCGCTCCTTGGCCAGGGTGACGATGGAGCGGCCTTCCGGCGTTTCGTCGGCGAGGGAGGCGAGCAGGGCCGCCTCGGCCAGTTCCTTCTCGCTGACGCCGGCGGCGGGGGCGAAGGCGGCAGCCTGGCGGTTGCCCAGGGTGATGGTGCCGGTCTTGTCCAGCAGCAGCACATCCACGTCGCCGGCGGCTTCCACCGCCTTGCCGGAGGTGGCGATGACGTTCTTTTCCATCATCCGCCCCATGCCGGCGACGCCGATGGCCGAGAGTAGGCCGCCGATGGTGGTGGGAATGAGGCACACCAACAGGGCCACCAGCACCGTCACCGTGACCGGGCTGCCGCTGCCGGTGACGCCGACGCTGTAGATGGAGAAGGGCAGCAGGGTCGCCGTGGCCAGGAGGAAGGTCAGGGTCAGGGCCACCAGCAGGATGGTCAGGGCGATCTCGTTGGGCGTCTTCTGCCGCCTGGCCCCTTCCACCATGCCGATCATGCGGTCGAGGAAGGTCTCCCCCGGATTGACGGTGATCTTCACCACCAGCCAGTCGGAGAGCACCCGGGTGCCGCCGGTGACGGCGCTGAAGTCGCCGCCGGACTCCCGGATCACCGGGGCCGATTCGCCGGTGATGGCCGATTCGTCCACCGAGGCCACGCCTTCCACCACCTCGCCGTCGCCTGGGATGACGTCGCCGGCCTGGACCAGCACCACGTCGCCCTTGCGCAGGTCCTCCGAGGGCACGGTATGGAAAGGGGCGCCGGCGTGGGCTTCCCGCAGCTTCTTGGCCCACACGGTCTTCTTCAGGCCCTTCAGGGCGGCGGCCTGGGCCTTGCCCCGGCCCTCGGCCACGGCCTCGGCGAAATTGGCGAAGAGCACGGTGAACCACAGCCACAGGGTGATGGCCAGGATGAAGCCGGCGGGGGCCTCGCCCTCCCCGGCCAGGGCCTGGAGCCACAGGCCGGTGGTGAGCAGGCTGCCCAGCCAGACCACGAACATCACCGGGTTCTTCACCTGGTAGCGGGGGGAGAGGCGCTTGACCGATTCCCAGGCGGCTTCTTGCAGCAGGGCCCGGTCGTAGAGGGATTGGCTTGTTGTTTTCATCGAGGACTCCTTAGCGGACGCCGACCATCTGCAGGTGTTCCACCACCGGCCCCAGGGCCAGGGAAGGCAGGAAGGTCAGGGCGCCGACCACGATCACGGTGCCGATCAGCAGCACCACGAACAGGGGCGTATGGGTCGGCAGGGTGCCGGCGGAAGGGGGAATGCGCTTCTTCGCGGCGAGGGAACCGGCGATGGCCAGCACCGCGGCGATGATGGTGAAGCGGCCGAAGAGCATGGCCAGGCCCAGGGCGGTGTTGTAGTAGGGCGTGTTGGCGCCCAGGCCGGCGAAGGCGCTGCCGTTGTTGTTGGCGGCGGAAGAGAAGGCGTACAGCACTTCCGAGAAGCCGTGGGCACCGGGGTTGAAGACGCCCGCGGCACCCGCCTCCAGCATCAGGCTCAGGGCCGTGCCCAGGAGCACCGCCAGGGGCGTGGCGAGGATGGCCACGGCGGCCATCTTCATCTCGTAAGCCTCGATCTTCTTGCCCAGGTATTCCGGAGTGCGGCCGATCATCAGGCCGGCGACGAAGACGCCGACGATGGCGAACACCAGCATGCCGTAGAGGCCGGAACCGACGCCGCCGAAGACCACCTCGCCCAGCTGCATCAGCCACATCGGCACCAGGCCGCCCAGGGGCGTGAGGGAATCGTGCATGGCATTGACGGCGCCGCAGGAGACGGCGGTGGTGACGGTGACGAAGAGGGAGGTGGCGCTGATGCCGAAGCGGGCCTCCTTGCCTTCCATGTTGCCACCGGCCATCAGCTCGCTGCCCTGGGTGGCCAGACCGAGCCGCTCGAACAGGGGGTTGCCGGCCTGCTCGGCCCACACTTCCACCGCCAGCAGGGCCACCAGGATGGCGGTCATGGCGGCGAGGATGGCCAGGCCCTGGCGCAGGTCGCCGACCCAGCGGCCGAAGGTGAAGCAGAGGGCGGCCGGGATGAGGACGATGGCCAGCATCTGCAACAGGTTGGAAACCGGGGTCGGGTTCTCGTAGGGATGGCTGGAATTGGCGTTGAAGAAGCCGCCGCCGTTGGTGCCCAGGTGCTTGATGGCGATCTGGCTGGCCGCCGGCCCCAGGGCCAGGGTCTGCTCCCTGGCGGTGGCCGCCTCCAGCACCGGCTTGCCCGCGGCGTCGAGCACGGGCTGGCCGTCGGCGCCGACCGTGGGCTGTTCATAGTCCACCGCCTGGGTCAGGGGCACGCTGACGTAGGGCGCCACGCTCTGCACCACGCCCTGCCCCACCAGAGCGAGGGCCAGGATCAGGGACAGGGGCAGCAGCACGTAGAGGGTGGAGCGCACCAGGTCGATCCAGAAATTGCCGATACCGCCGGCCTCCTTGCGCTGGAAGCCGCGCATCAGGGCCACCACCACGGCCATGCCGGTGGCGGCGGAGAGGAAGTTCTGCACCGCCAGGCCGAGCATCTGGGTCAGGTAGCTCATGGTGGTCTCGCCGCCGTAGGCCTGCCAGTTGGTGTTGGTGACGAAGCTGACAGCAGTGTTGAAAGCCAGGTCCGGCGTGGTGTTGGCCATGGCCTGGGGATTGAAGGGCAGCCACAGTTGCAGGCGCTGCAGGGCGTAGACGGCGAGCACGCCGAGCAGGCTGAAGGCCAGCACGGCGCCGGCATAGCGGCGCCAGCCCATGTCGTCGCCGTGACGCACGCCGGCCAGGCGGTAGCAGAAGTTCTCCAGCGGCCGCAGCCAGGCCACGAAGGCCGGCAGGTCGCCCCGGTAGATGCGGGCCATGTACAGCCCCAGGGGCCAGGCCAGGAGAAAGAGGACGGCGAAGAAGAAGCCGTACTGCAGGAGGAGGTTGGCGCTCATGAGAAATCCTCCGGGTAGAACAGCACGGCCAGCAGATAGGCGAAGAGGCCAATAGCCACCGCCAGGGCGATCAGGTAAAGGGGCGCCATCACGACCTCCGCAAGCGGTCGAAACAGGCCACCAGGCCAGCCGTCAGGGCAAAGAAGCCGACGGCCAGGCCGATGTAGAACAGGTCCATGGAAATCCTCCGTATGCAGATGGAACATCACGCTCGAACTGTAGGCGGGGAGGAATCAAGACCTTGCTAAAGCTGGGGAGGGGCTCGTTAAGATGGCGTAAAGACGCCGGACCGGCTTCAAGACCTGGCTGAAAAGGCAATAGGGACGGCCATCTTCAGGCAGCCATAGCCGAAATGCCCGTCCTTGCTGCCTCCCAGCCGAGGCGATGAGAGCAGAGACAACGTGCGGGAAGGAGGAGCGCAGGCTCGGGCGGGGCGCCATGACACCCGGCGGCAAGAGGAAATGAAGGACGACGGGGCCTGCCGCGACACTGCCTTCGGACGGGGCTCTCCGGGACCGGCTACGCCGAAAGGAAAGGGACGGGCGCCGCCAACGGCGCCGCTGCGGCGGTTCTAACGGAAGGAACCGGAGCGCCTCAGCCCCGGGGCAGCAGGCGCTCCAGTTGCTGGGCGAAGGCGTGGCGGTCGGACTGGCTCATGGCGGCAGGGCCGCCGGTGTCGACGCCGGAAGAGCGCAGGGTGTCCATGAAATTGCGCATGGAGAGGGCGGCCTGGATGGAGCCCTTGTCGTAGGGCTCGCCCCGGGGCGTCAGCACCCGGGCGCCCTTGGCGATGACTTCCGCCGCCAGGGGAATGTCGGCGGTGATGACCAGATCCCCCGCCGCCACCCGGGCGACGATCTCGTTGTCCGCCACGTCGAAGCCCTTGGGCACCTGGATGCTGCGCAGGTAGGGCGAGGGCGGCGCGTAGAGGGCCTGGTTGGCCACCAGGGTGACCAGGATTTGGGTGCGCGTCGCCACGCGGAAGAGGATTTCCTTGATGGCCTTGGGACAGGCATCGGCATCGACCCAGATTTGCATGGTCTGCGGGTTCCGAACGGGAGAATGGCCGGCAGCTTACCGCAAGCGCCCCCAACTGGCAGCGGGGCGGGCCGGATTCCGTCCGCCGCCCGGAACCGGGACCGGGGAACTTCGCCGGACGGGAGTGCCGCTGCCGCCGGCGGATGGAGCCCCGCCGGCGGAGCTGCTGCGGCGGTGTCGGCAGGCAATCCCAAAAGAAAAAGCCCGGCTTCAAGCCGGGCTTTTTTGCAGCAGATGCTGGCAGGGGCGAATTACATGCCCATGCCCATGCCGCCCATACCACCCATGCCGCCCATGTCGGGCATGCCGGCGGCGGGCTTGTCTTCGGCCAGCTCGGCCACCATGCAATCGGTGGTCAGCATCAGGCCGGCGACGGAAGCGGCGTTCTGCAGAGCGGTGCGCTCGACCTTGGTGGGGTCCAGCACGCCCATTTCCACCATGTCGCCGTACTCGCCGGTGGCGGCGTTGAAGCCGAAGTTGCCCTTGCCTTCAACCACCTTGTTCACCACCACGGAGGGCTCGTCGCCGGCGTTGGCAACGATTTCGCGCAGGGGCTGTTCCAGGGAGCGCAGCACGATCTTGATGCCGGCGTCCTGGTCGTGGTTGTCGCCCTTCAGGTTGCCCAGGTTGGCGCGGGCGCGCAGCAGGGAAACGCCGCCGCCGGGGACGATGCCTTCTTCAACGGCAGCGCGGGTGGCGTGCAGGGCGTCTTCGACGCGGGCCTTCTTTTCCTTCATTTCGACTTCGGTGGCAGCACCCACCTTGATCACGGCCACGCCGCCGGCCAGCTTGGCCACGCGTTCCTGCAGCTTTTCGCGGTCGTAGTCGGAGGTGGCGGCTTCGATCTGGGCGCGCACCTGGGCCACGCGGGCCTTGATGGCGTCTTCGGAACCGGCGCCGTCGATGATGGTGGTGTTTTCCTTGCCCACTTCGATGCGCTTGGCTTGGCCCAGGTCGTCCAGGGTAGCCTTTTCCAGGGTCAGGCCCACTTCTTCGGAGATCACCTGGCCACCGGTCAGGATGGCGATGTCTTCCAGCATGGCCTTGCGACGGTCGCCGAAGCCGGGAGCCTTGACGGCCACGGTCTTCAGGATGCCGCGGATGTTGTTCACCACCAGGGTGGCCAGGGCTTCGCCTTCCACGTCTTCGGCGATGATCAGCAGGGGACGGCCGGCCTTGGCGACTTGTTCCAGCACGGGCAGCAGGTCGCGGATGTTGGAGATCTTCTTGTCGAACAGCAGGACGAAGGGATTGTCCATGACGGCAATCTGCTTGTCCGGGTTGTTGATGAAGTAGGGGGACAGGTAGCCGCGGTCGAACTGCATGCCTTCGACGACGTCCAGTTCGTTGTTCAGGGACTTGCCGTCTTCAACGGTGATGACGCCTTCCTTGCCGACCTTTTCCATGGCATTGGCGATGATGGTGCCGATGTCAGCGTCGGAGTTGGCGGAAATGGAACCGACCTGGGCGATTTCCTTGGTGGTGGCACAGGGCTTGGAAATCTTCTTCAGCTCTTCGATGGTGGCGGCGACAGCCTTGTCGATACCGCGCTTCAGGTCCATCGGGTTCATGCCGGCGGCCACATACTTCATGCCTTCGCGCACGATGGCCTGGGCCAGCACGGTGGCGGTGGTGGTGCCGTCACCGGCCAGGTCGGAGGTCTTGGAAGCGACTTCCTTGACCATCTGGGCGCCCATGTTGGCGAACTTGTCCTTCAGTTCGATTTCCTTGGCCACGGACACACCGTCCTTGGTCACGGTGGGGGCGCCGAAGGAGCGCTCCAGCACCACGTTGCGGCCCTTGGGGCCCAGGGTCACCTTGACCGCGTCGGCCAGGACATTGATGCCTTCGACCATGCGGGCGCGGGCGGAATCACCGAATTTGACTTCTTTAGCTGCCATTGAAATTCTCCAGAATCTGTTGAATGGGAAAGGGGGAGAGGCTTAGGCCTCGACCACGCCCATGATGTCTTCTTCGCGCATGACCAGCAGTTCCTGGCCGTCCACCTTGACGGTCTGGCCGGCGTACTTGCCGAACAGGACGCGGTCGCCCACTTTCACGTCGGGGGCGTTCTGCTTGCCGGAATCGTCACGCTTGCCGGGGCCAACGGCCAGGACTTCACCCTGATCGGGCTTCTCACCGGCGGAATCGGGGATGACGATACCGGAAGCGGTGGTGCGCTCAGCTTCGACGCGCTTGACGATCACACGGTCGTGCAAGGGACGGATTTTCATAGGGATAGCTCCTTGTAACGAAGTTATTGCAGGGATTCAGGGGCCTATCGGCCCGGTCAGGCGGGGTGGTGAAGGCCTAGCCTGTTAGCACTCACCCCGAGCGAGTGCTAATAATAGGGGCGCCTCCCGGTGATTTCAAGGGCGGCCAGACACAATTGTTTTTCGGAAAAAAATCGGCAGACAAAAAAATATACCGGCAGACAAGCGAATGGCCCGTTTGACTGGTATTTCCAGGCTTTTTAACGGGGGAACGAACCTTGTCTGAACACCTGAGGCCACTAACCTTCGTTCCCCAAATTTTTCCAGACCAGACCCTATTCAGTTGGATCTGGATGTATCACCGGATGTCTGGGAACGCATCGATCAGCTACTCCGCTCAGCAAATCCTGGGGGCAACCAGCGGGAAATTCCATTTCCACATTCCCTCCCACCTGGACCACCTGTGCTTGGTCACCGAAGGTCTCTTGGGCCCCCCGGAACAGGTCATCCAGAACATGACCGTACTGCCGGCCTATCTCTGGTTTCGCACCGATAGCTTGAAAGCCTCCATCATTGAGAAAGTCCGGTCTCCAAATGTGGCCGGTGTCTCCCAAGCCCTCCGATTGTGGGACCAACGCGACTATGGCGCCATTCCCGCCCGGTGCTGCCCCAGTTGCATTAGCGCAGACCTGGACGATTACGGTATGGCGTACTGGCACCGGAAGCATCAGCTTCCCGGCGTCGTTGTGTGTACAACCCATGGTGAGCCCCTATACAGCCTCCCAGTCGGCCCCCGCCTGGCCAATGTTGGCCGCAGAGCTAATCCCGAGCATGTCGTGGTCCAAGGCGAACGCATCCAAATCGGGGGCAGTAGCTCAATCGACGGCTATGTGAGGATCGCCGAGTTCTCCGAGGCCCTAGCTCAATCCATGTCTCCAGATGAGTCTTGGGCTACACGAATGAGGGCCAGCTGCATTACTGCTCTTTACAGGAACGGATTCATTTCCGACGGGGAGCCCCTAGAGCCGACCCGGGCAATAGCGCTGTTTCAAACAGAACTGTATGCTCGTTTCTCCTCTCCCGACCTGGCATCCTCCACTCTATACGGGGCTAGCAAGCTGCTTTTTGAACTGATCATGGGGCATAGCCGAACGGTTCGTGCAGAGGATTATCCGGTGTTGCTCGGAGGCCTCTTCGAAAGCAAAGAGGGGAGCGGGTTATGGCTAACAGAAAGGCGCCTCCCCTAAGACCATCACCATTTTATACAGATGGTCCAGACGTCTGGATTGTTAGAAAGCCGCATAGAAACACCAGAAAAAAACTAAAAAAACTCGCAAGCAATAGAAAAATGCCAACCATTGTTGGCAGACACCTCGTAAAAAGCTACGTACGCTCGCAGCAATACGAAATTTAAATAATATTAAAAACACACTATATGTAGTAGTACGCCACCGAATAAGACACTACATACAGTGTACATATCTCTGAAATCGTCGTAATTTATAAAAATGACGACTGTTTCTTCTTCTTTACCACTCAGCACGGTTTCAACTGGCGGGGTGTGCCTTCATCCATACCACTACCCGGACGAGACACACAGCTCTCAGGCTGGGCGATACCATGCCCACAGCGCGAATAGCACGACCTCAATCACCTTCCGAGAGCTTTATGGCTGCAAGCCATTCAGGACCACTCATGTCGTTCCGGCCAACTTAGAACAATGGGCTATTCGTCAAACAGGAGATGCCGCACAGATACTGGCCCATTCGCTGAGAGAAACAACCCTTTTCCCTCTCTTCGAAGTTTTTAACAGCATCAAGATTGACCTAACCCCAGATATTGCTGGGCTCGCCAAGCAAATTCAGCAGTTACCCAAACGAATAGTTGGGCAATCCGCCGATATCCGTCTGTGTTGGGACTGCTTGCAGGAGGACCTCGCCACCCACGGCGAGCCCTACATTCATCGCTCTCATCAAATCCCAGGAGTCACCGTCTGCTGGAAACACAGCACAGAGCTACTGGTGACTTGCCCGCACTGTAAATGTCCATTCGAGCATCCGCTTAAGGCGGATCTGATCACCCATCTCTGGAAGCCCTGCGTATGCGGCCACTTCATCGCGCAAGAAGCACCTTGCAGCGTGAAAGCAACGGATGAAAGGCAAGTTCGATATGCATTGTTTGCTCACCAGTTGCTCAACGCTGCCACCACTGAAATCTCCTCCGAGGTCTTAAGCAGTATCTATCGATGGCGGATTCAGGAATTAGGGTTAAACCAGAAGAGCAAGGTCAATCAGCAAAGATTAATGACCGAGCTTGAAAAACACTATGGTTCCACAATCCTCTCGGAAATTGATTTCGCTTATGCCGGTAGACGACTCTGCAACTGGCTAGGCACATGCCTATCTACCAGAGCTCAAGAAGCCCCCCTTCAACGCCACCTCCTCCTAGCGCAGTTCTTGTTTGGCAATAAGGAGGGATTCTGGAAAGTACATGACCTCATCGTGGCCATGCCAGAACAGGAGCGCCCCCGAGCCCTCCGTAGGCTGAAGATTAAGGGCTCTGGCACATCGATATCTGGAGCAGCCGAGAAACTCTCAAAGGGACAGTTGGGACTTCTAAAGCACCGACAGGAACATCCCAACTGGTGCCTAGAAGACTACTGGCGAGAAAGGCCTGGTCTCATCGCTCAGGTTCTCCGAAAGGACTCAGAGCAGGGCCTAGCTTGGATTAACCGAATCTTTGGGATAGCGACAGCACCGGAAACCTCCTGCGAAGCCCCCCAGGTTTCGCCAGATGACGCGATCTTGGCAGAAAGAATAAAAGCTGCGGCCGACAGCCACTACCAGTCAACGCAGTGGCCTAGGAAACTGTCACGCAACGGATTGCTTCATACGATTGGCTGGAAAGGCGGCAAAAGTGCATCGCCCAAAAAATACCCCAAGGCAATAGCGATGCTCCAGGCCTGTGCCGAGTCAAGCTGGCACTTCTATGCTCGTCGCATTCTATGGAGCATTTTCCATTTCAGAGACTCACGGCCTCCTGCCTACAAAGTCGTTCAATTCTCGAAAATTGAAGACAACCGGGGAAAGGACCTGGTTGCGCTATTTCGGGAGCTTGTCCCAAGCGGAGAGCTGCAACGAAATCAAATCGTAAGCATCCTCACGGCTTATGGAATCAGCAAGGACTGGGAAGGGCTCCCTCCCAAAGACTCCTACTACATAACAGGACGACGCTATTTTCGGCGCACCGCCTTGCCACACTCTCTCTAGCCCATTGAGGACTCATTAAGTCGCCATCACGAAAGGAATCGACATGTAGCAAATAAAAAGCCGCACCTAATCTAACTTAGGTACGGCTCTGGAACTGCTGATGCACCCCGCGCCAACGGGGAGCTTTGTGAACATTGCTCATGGAGTATCGCAATCACCAAGTCCAGAGTCAAGGGGTTGTTACGCCTATAAAAAGCATAGGCGTAACAACCGTCAGCACATCAAAAAATGACGAGGACACGCGATGCCAAAATACAAAATTACTGAGGTACGCCTACGTAATTGGATTAGTGGAGGAAGGGGCCAAGGCCTCGGAAATGACTATAAGCCTTGGATTCAAATCAGCAGACAAGACTTCCCCTCTTGTGGCAATTCATCCGTATTCGTCAATCCATTTTCAGGCCGGCAACACCATCTGCTCTCTGATGTGGAACGAGCAGTTTTCCTACAAAATTTAATCCATCCAAACGTATCCGACATCCGGGAGCAATTCCCGATCTGGCCTTGGGAGCATACGGCCCCACTGACTGAACTTAGAAGTCGACTTGGCCAGTACAGTTACCCCAGCCCCAGCATCGCAGCAGGGTCCGTGGATATTGCAAAAAGGATTGGGTTCAAGCATGCCCAGTACCGAGGTTTAGATTTCCCCTTCATCTACACCACGGATCAGTTGGTAACCATTTCCTGGCCGGGCAGGCCTTCAACGCTCCTCGCACTAGCTATCAAGGACTACCGAACGCTTAAATACGGGGGAATTTCCCGGGCCTCCAAAGCGAGCGCAACAAAGAACAAGCGCCGACGGATGTTTCAAAAGCTCCGATTAGAAAAGGCGTACTGGGAGGCCCAAGGAGTTCCATGGCTACTTGTCACCGATCGCCAGATCTCTCAAACCGTCACATCAAACGTGGAATGGGCGCTTTCGGGGGCACTAAGAAAGCCCAATGAAAATGACCTGGGTGCGATCAAGCGACTGTCCTGGGCCTGGCGGCAACTCCCCCAAGGGGAGCTCTGTACATCAATGCTTGAGGCTGCCGCACAGCTGATCGGGGAACGTCGCACCGACACCATCCGGCTGTTCAAGCTATCCCTGCTACTTAACGCGCTCCCCGTAGACCTGACCCATCCCATCCACCTGCTGAGGCCCATTCAAGCTCTGAGAGGAGCCCGAGACCACTTCGGCCCAACCTGGTCATTCCTGAGCAAGCAGGTGACCAGATGAATACCTCGGAAGCTATTACCACATGCTCCACCAGCAGTATTGCCAATCAGATATGCAGAGGCAATGTTCTGAGCATTGGGAAGAGTAACGTCAAACACCTGACGCCAGGCCTATACCGGGTTGTGTGGGCAAATCGACGGTCGAATCGCGCCTATCTCATGCGATTTCCCGACGCCAGCCAAAGCCAACAAATAAGTACGGGAAACAGCCGCAGGAAAATCCGGTTGAAAAAGCCATTCCCGACCCCACTAGACACGCTGGAAAAACTGCTGTCTGGCCACCTTGCCACGAAGGTTAAGGCTGTTATTCCCAAACACCTACGGCGAAGCCTAGATGCACTTACCCAAACAGAACAGAGAATCCTGGACAAGGGACGGCTGATTGTCAGTCACCTTGCGACAGACAAAGACATGCTCTTTGCGCTGGAGAGGGGAATGCTCGGCAAGTACATCGTGGACATTGTCCGGACCTTTGCCAAGCATTCTGCCTACCAAGGCCAGAACATTGGCCGTGACTATATCTATCAGGTGATTTATCGCTACTGGCTGTATGGAAACAGCACTGAAGGCCTTATCGGAAACACGCAGAACTGCGGAGCTCCTGGTTGTTACCGGAATCCGGGAGAAAAGAAGCGGGGGCGCCCCACGAATCTCGTCAGGACAGGTCACTCGCCTAACAGCAAAGGCTTCAATACGACACAGGAGGTCCGGGAAAAAATATGGGTTGC
Source organism: Azospira sp. I09 (assembly GCF_009177135.1). Lineage (NCBI taxonomy): Bacteria > Pseudomonadati > Pseudomonadota > Betaproteobacteria > Rhodocyclales > Rhodocyclaceae > Azospira > Azospira sp. I09. The sequence goes on from NZ_AP021844.1 coordinate 1,990,734, forward strand.
CTGGGAGGCATATGGAGGCGAAGGCCAAGGCTACACAAAGGCCTACCGAGAAATGATCAGAAGGCACTTTCTCGATTGGGAATTAGCTTCAACCAGCCTTTGGGAGCCGAAACCAACCGACAGGAAGATACCGTCAATAGACGTATTCCGTTACTACGTCAAACGGCGCTTTGGTTTCGATGAACTTCAGGCGCAACTCATCCCTCCGCATATATTGGTGCAAACCAAGCAAGCCATCCGTGGGAAGGAATTCGACAATCTTTTTGGCCCAGCCCAACGCTACATGATTGATGCCACGGTTGCCGATGTATGGCTGGTCAGTTCATTCAACAGTTACTGGCTGATTGGAAGACCTATCGTCTACTTCGTTAGAGATGTCTGGTCAGGAATGATCGTAGGTCTTCATGTAGCCCTGGAAGGTCCCAGCTGGAAGACGGCGAGAATGGCGATCTATAACGCCTTTTCACGCAAGGGAAGCTACCTCAGACACTACGGATTCAATCTCACAGATGACGACTGGCCATGCTTCCACCTATGTACCGATCTCATTCATGATCGGGGGGAATTACTGTCTATTCCGAGCTTCGATAGCGCGCGTGATCTTCGACTCTCTTTACGCCCCTGCCCTCCAGGCTCGCCGCAAGAAAAGGGCTCAATTGAGACGTTGTTTCATTGGAACAATACAGAAACGGTCCAATGGCTACCCGGGGCGGTAATAGCTCGCAATCAAGAGTGGGGACGCAGAGATACCCGGATGGATGCATCTTTAACAATGTACCGATTTACCCGCATTCTGATCAGTGCCGTACTGAAGTTCAATCAGACCTGTGTTCTCTCCAATAGATTAGTTGGAGAGCTTGGAGGACTGGATATCAATCCGACCCCCATTAACTTATGGCGATGGGGACTTGAATACCTTAATGGCTCCCCCACCGATGCCGGTAGCGAAGCCCTATGTCGTGGGCTACTCCCCACGGAAACCGCCAGCATACATGCCGATGGAATTCGCTTTGCCGGGATCACGTATGCAGGCGGATTTCTTGAGAAGACTCGTTTGCGCGAGTACGCCCGAGATCGCGGAGCACAAGCAGTGGAGTGCAGGTATGACCCAAATCACCCAGACCTTTTGCATGCATTGAATCAAGAAACTCAGCTATTTGAACAGTTGGTTGCATTGCCAGGACAGCGTATCGACTCCATGAACCGCCTCGAAGAGATTTGGGACAAAGATGCCTACCAGCAACTGGAACAAGATATGCACCGGGAAGAAAACCTCTTGAACTCTATCAGCCACGACCAATTCGTTGCGCAGGAAGTAGCCGCTAGCACAGAGGACAAGAGTAAATACCTGAAACCATCGTCGAAGAAGGAGCACCTTGGCAAGGTAAAAGAAAACCGAAAAATGGAACGAGAGCTGCCCCCCTCGTTACTTAGTGGGACTCCTAACACGGCAATACCCTCACCATCCGTTGCTTCACTCCCCTCAACCACACCTTCCGTTCCCCAGGACATCCTGGATCTTCTGCTCACACCTACAGGGGAGTGATGATGGCCAACTTTATGAACAGTGCAGTAGCCTGCTATACCGAACAAGGACCAAGTGCCTACCGAGGCAACCCACTAATTGAGGCATTACCGCCAATTCGTACTCACAAAGAAGTTCTCGATTACTTTAAGTACCTTCCAGACCTGAACATTGAGGAAGACTTAAAACTTCCACTTGAACAACGCTTGCAATGCGTCTTTGATATCGATGATGTAATCATCCCATCTCCGGCGGTTTTTGAGGTTGAAGAAGGACTATCCGCCATGTTGCGCCGCGGCTATCTATCCAGAAGCCCTTACGACCCAGGCTTCCGTCGTACTGCACTCAATGTCCGAAAAGCTCTATCGACAGCCCCACCTCCACCCAAGCATTTCTCAAAAACGACCCTGTCCATGCTGGTCACTGGGGTCAGTGGGTGTGGAAAGACAACACTCGTGGAGCGTCTTCTGGAGGCATACCCCCAGGTAATTGATCACCGTCGGTACAAGGGTCATTCACTACCGCTAAAGCAGCTTGTATGGATTAAAGTCAATGCCAGCTTTGATGCAAGTCTCCGGGGCCTAATCCTATCGATTTTTGAAGCAATTGATGATGCGCTCGGCACTGAGTATCGACAGCAGTACGAAAGGGCCAAGGCCACAAATGACAGCCTGATCGGCGTGCTCGGACAGGTATTTATGACCCATTACCTTGGGGTCCTATTTGTTGATGAAATTCAGTGCCTTCTTCTAAGGGGGAAGGATGAGGCAAAACTGGCACTGAATTTTTTCTTAAAAATTGGAAATGTTTGTAAAGTCCCCATCATCTTTAGCGGGACCTACGCTGCAGTCACCCTGTTCTCATCTGTAGCTAGAAATGCTCGTCGAGCATGCAGCGCTGGTTACCACGACCTTAAGCTTGTGGAGGATGCCACCGACCCATTTTGGAACCAATGGTACCTAGGGGTACTGTGGAAAAGATATCAGTGGGTCCCAAAACCACTTCCACTATCCCCAGAAATCTCTTCTGAAATGTTCAACCTCACGCAAGGGATCATGGCCATCGTGGTTGCACTTCATCGGGCATGTCAGATTTATGCCATCCGAAACGGACTAGAGTCCGTGGACATAGAGACGATCAAAAAGGTCTACGACGAGCAGTTCGTCATGCTGCATAAAGCACTTGCAGCGTTACGTTCAAAAAGCAGAGCTCATCTTGAGCAATTCGAGGATTTATTGCCTCCAAAGGAACAATTGAAGATGTTGCTATCTCCCTCGACCTCCGACGTACTTATCCAACGGCTAACTGAGATGCGACAGCAGTTGCTGGAGGAAAGCTCAATTTAGGCTCGGGACGATTCAAAGTTGTCCATGAACCTAACATTGTGACCGACACACAAATGCCCAAGTCTGCATAGTGGCAGTCAAAAAACTACAGTTTCGGTTGTAAATTCTAACGATAAAAGCTAATGAACAATGATGTTGGCTAATCGCCATAAAGCGAAAGCCACTCTTACGAGTGGCTTTTTCGTCTGGTTTTCGGCCGAAGCGTACAGCTAACTCTCGCTTTCGATCGACAGCCTTGAATGGATTGCTGACGGTCGTAGAAACTCATTCCTCGTATTCAAATGCGCTGGCAGGATCGACGGTGGCAGAGCGATAATGCCAAGCGGATTGACTGTCGACGGTAGTGGGGGCGAATATGCATATTCAGCACGTAGAGATCGGAAATTTCCGCAAGCTGCAAAGCGTACGCGTGGATTTTGCCGATGAAACAACGGTTTTTGTTGGCGCGAATAACAGCGGTAAGACGTCTGCGATGGTGGCCCTTCGCCACTTTCTCGTAGATCGAACGGACTTCTCGATTAACGATTTCACCCTTTCCAACTGGGCGAAGCTCGATGCTCTGGGGGCATCCTGGGAGAAGCCTGTTGCCGGCGATGCTGAACCGGGCTTCGACTGGGACGCTGTCTTGCCCCACCTTGACCTCTGGCTGAACGTTCCTAAGGAGGATCTTCACCATGTCCAAAAGATTCTTCCAACCTTGGATTGGGCAGGAGCACACATTGGCGTTCGTCTTCGCTACGGACCAAATGATGTGCAGGCATTCAGACAGGAGTACCTGACAGCCAAGCTGGCGGCAGCTGATGTTTTGAATGCCACCGCATCGATCGATGGAGGTGACAAGACGACAGTGCAACTGGTGGAAGGTTTTGCGTTGTGGCCGAGATCCATGATGGACTTCTTGTCACTCAAGCTGCGGGCGCTCTTCGAAGTCCGGGCATACCTTCTTGATCCGGATAAGGTCGTCTTACCAACGAATGGCATCGCGTCACCGCAGGCTTTGCCGGTTGGCAGCGAACCGATTGAGGGGGACCCTCTCAAGAAGATCATCCGGATCGATGAAATTAGCGCGCAACGTGGCTTCGGTTTGGTTACGACCTCTGCTCGCTCAGACGATCCGAACGAGGAGATGAAATCGAGAGGCGGGAAAAAGCTGTCTATGCAGCTTCGAAACTACTACATCCAGCATCTTGACCCATTTGATCAGCCCGAGCCGAAGGATATTGAGGCCTTGCAGGCATTGCACGAAGCGCAGACCGCGTTTGGGAAACGCCTGGAGTCCTGCTTTTCAACGGCATTGAAGGAACTTGAGGATATTGGCTACCCAGGAGTCACTGATCCGAAGCTCACAATTACCACATGTATCCAACCTATCGACGGCCTAAATCATGCCTCGGCCGTCCAATATGAAGTACCGACGCACCTCGGCGCAGCGGGGGGAGCACACCGGCTTCCAGAGGACTCGAATGGCCTGGGCTACCAGAACCTTGTGTCGATCGTATTTGCCCTGATGAGCTTTCGCGACAAATGGATGAAGGTCGGCAAGGCCGCAAAGTCAGGCGATGTGGAGGGCGCTTTGATTCCTCCGCTTCACCTGGTGCTGGTGGAGGAGCCAGAGGCTCACCTACACGCGCAGGTTCAGCAGGTCTTCATCAAGCAGGCTTATGACGTTCTGCGCAAACATGAAAAGCTCAAGGGATCGAGTGACCTTCGTACTCAGCTGGTGGTCAGCACGCATTCCAGCCACATTGCACATGAAGCCGACTTCGCCTCTTTGCGGTACTTCCGCCGGCTTCCCCTCAAGGCAATTGACGGCGCCGTGCCCCTCTCTTGTGTAGTCAATCTTTCTGAGACTTTCGGAAGCGAGGACGAGACGGCTCGCTTCGTTAGGCGATATCTCAAGGCCACCCACTGCGACTTGTTCTTCGCAGACGGGGCAGTGCTCGTTGAGGGACCTGCCGAGCGCATTCTTGTACCGCATTTTGTTCGCAACCGTTCACAGTACGATTTCTTGAAACGCTGCTATGTCACATGGCTTGAAATCGGCGGAAGTCATGCTCATCGCCTGAAACCCTTGATAGAGCATCTGGGCCTGAATACGCTGATCATCACGGACATCGACGCTAAGGACGCGGACGGCAAGGCTGTGCCTCCGGTTCGAAGCACCGGGCTCAAAGCGAGGAACGAGACACTGAAGACGTGGGTCCCAAAAGAGGAGGGGCTCGATGCTCTACTTGATGCGAAACCTGCAGATCTCGTTTTGTCGGACAAGGCTGGCTTCGCCGTTCGCGTTGCCTACCAGCAGCCAATTCAGGCCACTTTTTTAGATGGCAAGCCGACCGAGGCCTTAGCGAACACATTCGAAGACGCTCTAGTGTATGAGAACATCAAGCTGTTCAAGTCGATGAATGGCACTGCCTTGCTTGGACGCATTCGGAAGTCTCTTGATGAAGCAGGAAATCTTGGGGAGCTCGCTGAAAGACTGGCAGCCGATCTGGCCAAGGGCGGCAAGGCTGAGTTTGCCATGGAGCTTCTCTGTAGGGCCGAAATCGACAAAATGGTTGTTCCAGCCTACATCGATCAAGGATTGCTTTGGCTGGCTAACCAGCTCAAACGCAAAGAAGAGGGAGTGTCGGGAAAGGTCCCGGTCGGAGCGGTGAGCGCGGGCGACAAAGTCGTAGCGGCAGAGGTGGCCGAATGAACCAAACCGCGGAGATTGCAAACGATGACCATACGGATGCCCACGTCGATGAGGAAATTGCGGATTGCCTAAATCTCGATGCCCCAAGGAGCTTCTTTCTCTTTGCTGGCGCGGGTTCCGGAAAGACAAGCTCGCTCGTTGCTGCGCTCCAACATGCTCAGCGCACCATGAGCGACCGGCTCAGGGTCAAGGGACAGCGGATCGCTGTGATTACCTTTACGAACGCCGCAAGCGATGAGATCAAAAGGCGATTGCTGTTCGATCCTTTGATCGATGTTCGAACCATTCACAGTTTTGCTTGGTCGCTTATAGAGGGGTTGAATCACGACATCCGCGAATGGTTGCGTGTTGATCTTGCAGAAGACATCAAACAGCTGAAGGCGGAAGAAGCCAATGGCCGACCGGGGACCAAGGCGTCGGTGACGAGATTGAGCAAGATTGAATCGAAGACTAAGCGCCTCGGAAACCTGGAAAACATCAAAGCCTTTGCGTATAGCCCGAGCGGTGACAACCGTGGGCGCGATGCATTGAATCACTCCGAAGTCTTGCAGCTCACGGCGTATTTCTTAAGGTCTAAGCCAGCCATGCAGTGCATTCTTGCCGGCCGCTACCCGATTCTGCTTATCGACGAGAGCCAAGACACCAACAAGCATCTCATCGACGCGCTTTTTGAAGTTGAAACCAAGCTCAAAGGCAAATTTCTCCTTGGACTTCTCGGCGACATGATGCAACGCATCTATGCCGACGGAAAAGAGGGGCTCGGTGACGAACTGCCAGAGCATTGGGCGACTCCAGGGAAGAAGCTGAACTATCGCTGCCCTAAGCGCATCGTTACCCTCATCAACAAGGTCCGCAGCACCACAGACAAACAACATCAGGAGCCCTGTGCTTCAGCGAAGGAAGGCGTCATCAGGTTTTTCATCCTACCAAGTAACCAGGAGGGGAAGCCTGCTGTGGAGCAGGCGATTGCGCGACATATGTCAAAAATCACGGGTGACGAAAAGTGGAGCGAGCCGAAGCTGGTTAAGACATTGACTCTTGAGCATCGTATGGCGGCATCGCGAATGGGCTTTCTCGATGCATTCGTTCCTCTGTACGATCTGGAAAGTTGGCGTACCAGTTTCCTCGATGGTTCGTTGCCGATTTCGCGGTTCTTCTCCGATCAGATCCTTTCTTTGGTTCGGGCAAAGCTGGCCAACGACCGCTTTGCGGTAGCCCGCATTGCCAAAGCCTACTCACCGCGTCTTACTCAAGCGGCACTCCGTGAATCTGTTGAACCGCAGAAGCTGCTTGAGGGTGTGAATACTGCCGTCGATATGCTCATGGACCTCTGGAAGGACGGTGCGGATCCAACGCTCTTGGAGGTTCTGCAATGTATCGCGAAGAACGAACTGCTTGAGATTCCGGAAGCTCTGAAACCTCATGCCTCGGGAGTGATAGACAAGGCTGCCGCTAGCTCTTCTGTGGATGATGAGCAAGTTGATCGTCAGACCGAACGGGATTTGGCCATCCAGGCGTTCCTAAAAGCTCCGTTTTCACAGATTGAGCCAATGGCCGAATACCTTTCCGGGAACGCACCTTTCGATACCCACCAGGGGGTCAAGGGGCTTGAATTCGACCGCGTCATGGTAATCATGGACGATGCCGAGGCAAGAGGATTCCTGTTCAAGTACGAAGACTTGTTTGGCGGCAAGGAGGTTGGCAACAAGACGGTGGAGAACACAAAGAGGCTCTTCTATGTGACTGCCAGTCGTGCTAAAGAGAGTCTTGCCCTTGTCGCGTATTCTTCGTCGCCCGAACGCGTACTGCGCTTTGTTCTAGGGCAGGGATGGTTTGTTCAGGATGAAGTTATCGTAGGCGTGCCTACCTAGGTCTGCGGACCTAGATAAGCCCAGAAGCCAATTGCTTTGCCGAATCTCAACGATATACCGATACGCAGTTAGAGAGCTCACAGGAAACGCATCGGGTCGCGAGTGCTAATTTGTGAGGTAGAAACCGCCCGTTCTACCAGCCACCTGCCGAGTGGCTGGTAATCGACGTATTGCTGACCAAGATGGGGCGGTACGTGAATGGCCGTTTTGGCCTACGATCTGTCCTCGGCCTAGATAGGCTTTCCCGGACGCGATAAGTAATGACAGCTTTACTCAATATTCCAGATAATATTCCATAGAGATATTTCACGTGGAATAATCCGTCTGCAGTCGCTCAAAGTCTGAGGCCTTACCATCCGGAACAGAGAGATGAACCGTACCGAGCGTTGGTACAAAATCGACCAAACGCCCTACAAGCGGTGGGTGATGCCAATCGATGTGTGGCGCTGCATTTAATCCACTTCACCAGTTAAGGTAGGGGTTCGGAATGGGAGGTAGTAATCATTGTTGAACACGCCGGAAGCTGATTATTTCGCCCTGCGGCGGCTCATTCTCATAGACGCCTACCGCAAAGGCGCCATCACTGAACTAAAGCTAGACGGCCACACCTCCCTTACCGGGGCGAATGGCGTGGGCAAGACGTCGCTGCTGCGACTGATCCCCTTGTTCTATGGCGAAAGCCCGAACAAGCTGGTGCAGGGCGGTGGCGTGAATCAGTCCTTCGTGCAGTACTACCTACCCCACACCACCTCTTTCATCGTTTTCGAGTACAGCCGACGCGGCAAGGTATGCATGGTGGTGTTACATGCTTCCCGCTCGGGCGAAAGCGTTTACTACCGCTTCATTGATCAACCATTTTCTTTGGAGCGGTTCCGCGACGAGTTTGGTGACCTTGTCATCGGCCCAGATCTCAACCGCCACATCCGGAAGCGAGGCGAGTTCTGCTCCGAACAAATCACCGCTCTTTCGGATTATCGGGCCATCATTCAAAACGCCGTTTCTGGAAACCGCGATCACCGGACGTTGGCGGCGAACTTCTCGTTTGTCGGGCCGGGTAGCCGTCTGAGCCATGTCGAAAAGATCGTGACCGGCATGTTTTCGCGGGTGACGAATTTCCGCGACATCAAACGGATGATCGTTTCCTGCATTGTCGATGACAAAACCAGTATCCGGCTTGAATCCAGCAAGACGACCATGAAGGACTGGGTGCGCGAGTACCGAGCCTACGCGGTGGTGATGGAACAAGCCGGTCGCATGCGGGATTTCCAAGCAGCGCAAATGCGCCACGAAGCGGCTGCGCGGCAACTTCAGCTTGTTCACACCGATTTCGCCCGTCTGCAGCAGGTGCAAGAAACTGCAATCGAGCAGGCAAAATCAAGGGTAGGTGAGATCCAGGGCGAGATGCAACTCCTGGAAGACCAAACCAACGCTAAGTTGCGCGAAATCGGCAGTAAATTAGGCGTGGCCGAAGGGCAGGTTAGGAGCCTGAGGGGCACCCTGCAGGGGCTGGAGAAGCAATACCGCGCCTACGAGAAGGAAGATCTTCCTGGCCTTGCCCGTTTGGTCGATGCCTTGCCGCAGCTGGCCGACGATCTGGAAACGAAAGACAAACGGGAGAAGGCGCTACTCGGAGAGTCGCAGGATCTGGCCAACCGTTATGCCGAGCTGCGCAATTTGCGTATCGAAGCCTTCCATACGCTTGAACGGGAAAAGAATGCGCTGAAGGAGCCAATTCGAGTCAGAGGCCGAGACGAGGAAACGCAAGCGCGGCAAGCGGCTGAGGAGGCATGGCAGGCCATCGTTGCGGAATTCGATCTACAGGAAAACGCGATCATTAACGCGAAGGAGCTGCTGGTCGAGCAATTGGGCGGGCTAAAGCAGGCAGCTGAGTATCCGCAAGCCAGCCCCCAGGTCGCTGCTACCAAAGATCAGGCGCGCACTGAGCGTGACACAGCAGCGGAGGCCGCTGCCACAGCGCTGTCGGCATATGAGGAAGCAAAGACCGCGCACCAGGCAGAGACGGAAGCGTTTCGTGCCATCGATGACCAAATCCAGGATCTACGAGAGCGAGAAAAGAAGGATCAAGCGGTGCGAGAGCACCTGCTCTCCCTAAGAGATGCCGCGCCAGGCACCCTGCTGCATTTCTTGCGTGAAAACCGTCCAGACTGGACCAGGGACATCGCAAGGGTTGTCCCCGAGGAACTGCTGTTACGCACTGATCTGACGCCCACGCTGGTCAGTGAGGAAGCTCTTTCTCTGTATGGAGTCGGCCTGGATCTGGCTGCGCTCGATGTTCCGAGGGCAGCCGACGAGGATGTGCTGAGGCAGAAAATCGAGGAAGTCGATCGGGCCATTGAGCGGCATCACCGAGATGCAATGGCCAAGGAAAAAGAACTGAAAGCCCAGTCCGAACGCGTTCGCCAGGCGAAAACTGCCTCTGACGACAAGCAACGCCTTCATGTCCAGGCCGCAAACTCAGCACGATCATGCCAGACAGCCTTCGAGGCGACGGAGCGGGCATTGGCAGAGGATATTCGTCAGGCCGGCATTCGTGCCCGACAGCAACTGCAAGAAGTCCAGCAATCTGTTGAGAAGAATAAGCAGGCGCTGAACACACTCAAGTCGACCCGAAACGCACGCAAGCAGAACCATGAAAGCGAGCTGAAAAAGCGCTTGGCGGTAATTGAAGCGCAGGTTAAGGCCGACATTGGTGAGATTGATCAGGTCATTGCATCAGCAAAATCATCCTGCGATCAGGACATCGGTGCGTTGAATAAGGAGTTGGACTCGGCGTTGAAGGCACGGGGCGTCGATACCGCTTCGCTCGAAAAGCTTCAGAAGGAGAAATCCGAGGCGCAGGAGAAGTTGCAGAAAGCCAGAGCCAGTGAGGCCAAGGTCGGCGATTGGCGGCGATGGTTGAAATCCGAGTGGGAAACCCGCTCAGAGAAAGAGGCTGAATTGACGATTGCGGAAGCCAGTGTCCAGCAGTTGCTGGAGGAGGAGTCCCGGGCACGAAAGGCACGCGAAATCAAGCATGGCGAGCTGGATAAGGCGATCAGCCAGGTCACTCAGGAAAAGGCCAAGGTAGAGAAACTACATGGTTTCGTGGTCAGGCGCCGAGAGAGGCTGACCCGTTGGCCGGCGGATCCCATCGGGCCGCTGGCCAAACCGGTGCGAGACCAAGATGCCCTGGAAGCAGATATGGATCGGCTGCTCCTGGATATCCAGAATGAGGAAGCACGAGCACGAGAGGCGTTGACACCGATCAAGCGAGTGTTCTTTGAGTCGCCGGGCACCACGCCCTATCAGTTCTATGACAAGAAGCGTCTGGAGCTGGGTCCGGATCAGGACGGTGCTTTGCCATTCCTGTGGCTTGCTCCCATGCAAGAGTGGTTCGAGGCCGAACACGAAAATACCCGCAGGTTGCTTTTGAGCCAGTGCCGTAACTTCGCCTCGGGCATCCACGAGTTCCATGATCGGCTCGATGGCTTCAAGCGCAAGGTCGGCATCTTCTCGAAGGACTTGCAGGAGAACATGGCGGCATCGACTCATTTCCGCTTCATCAGCAGTGTGGCGGTGCGTATCACCACTTCATTCGATGGCTTGGATGGTTGGGACAAAATCAAGCAGCTGGACGAGGAGTACAGCGTGTGGGCCGGCAAGGACAGCAACGATTTGCCAGGGCCCGCGTTCGCTGATGCGGTGGATCAGGTCAGCGATTGGCTGCAGGGCCGCCATACCCTGGATGTGAAGCTGGAAGACCTGCTTGGTCTGGAAATCGATATCGAGGAAGCGGGGCAGCCGAAAAAGACGGTAAAAGATGAAGGGCAATTGCGAGATGCTTCCAGTAACGGCCTTTCCTATCTCATTCTCTGCGTCGTGTTTGTCGGCTTGATCAACAAGATTCGCGCCGGCCAACCTGTACAACTGGTCTGGGCCTTGGACGAGCTGCGCGATCTTGATCTCGACAACGTGAGAGTTCTGCTGGATATGTTGGCGGATAATCAAATTCACTTGGTTTCCGCCTTTCCCGACCCCGAGCCTGAAATCCTGGCCCTACTGAAGAATCGGTACGCCATCCAGGAAGGGCGTCGCCTTGCAACGTTCCAGCCGGAGGTGGCCAATGTTTGAAGCGACGGTCATCAAACTTCTGGAAGGGGCGTTTGTTTGCCGGACGGCATACCCTGATCTGTTTTCCTTTCTGGAGGATGAATCAACCCGCCGCCAGGTGGACGGTTATCTGACCCAGATCGGCCGGCGTCTGGCCGCGACTGCCCATGGCGAGGCGTACTACGCAGCCCACCGAGCGGTTGGGCCCAGCGAACGAACGGAAATCAGATCCCTGTTCAAGGAAGTGAAGCACGAGCTTCGGCCTGTGCTGGGTTTCCTTAACCTGATCATGCAGGCACAGCGTGCTGACCGAACCATTGGTACGGGCGATGTGATCGATTTCCCCAAGACGCTGCTACACATCTCCGAGAACCCGCATCTAGGTGAGATGTTGCGGGGCTTTGCGGCGCTGGGGAAAGAGTTCGCATCCAGTGATGCCAGCTTGCGCACCTTGCTGGATCGTTTGTTGCAGCAGATGGTGAAGACTGGCTACCTCATCCCGGATCGACAGGGCGATCGCTTCGAGGTCACTGGCAAGATCGATTACTTCTACGAAGTCGTTGATTTCCTTGCCGAAAATGAGCAGGCCATTCGCGAGGCACAAGACCAAGAATCAGAGGGCGAGACAGGGAGGTTGTTTTGAGTCGTGATGGTGTAAAGCACCTGATCGGCCGCCTGGCCACTCACCAGCATCTGGTTTCCCACGCCTATTACAACAGCGAGTTGATTAAGGATGAGGAAAACGCTCAAGGGATTGAATTATTGCAACAGCACAAGGTGCTGATCCCGCGGGGCGATGATGCCTACACTCTTCACACTACCTTCCGCCGCTTTCTGGACGCGGCCCTGAACATCGAACGGCTGTACAGCATTGGCTCCGATCTTGGCGTCGCGTTTGAGCGGCTTGAGCAGCTGACGAATGCACTGTTCGATATCGCTCATGAAGGGCAAATGGAAGAGCGCGAGCGGATTGAAGACGAGATCCGCCAATCCATCTATGAGATATCCGACAATTTGGCTGCCGATCTGGAGCATCTAAGAACTTTGGTGGAGAACCGGTTCGGCAATGTGAGTACTCTGGCCGAGAAGAAGCGCCAGAATGCCTATTACATTGGCCGCACGGAGAAGGTAGTACGGGCAATCGAACTTTTTACCCTGTCCGACCTGGGCGAGAGGATCCAGACCCAGGGCGCGTTTGCGAACATTGCCGCCATGTTTCGTGCCCAATTGCAGGAACGCCTGCCTTCATTCCGGCAGAACCTGAGCGATATCCTGGAAATTTTGAAGCAGTATCTGTTTGAGTACCGTGAAATCGAGGAACAGACTCGACGGGTGCGTAGCCTATGGTTCTATCTTGAACGTCATCCTGTCTATGAGTTGCAGGACTGGGACGAATCGGCGCATCCCCAACCCTGGCTGCTGAAGGCATCAGGTCTATCTATACGCAGCCATCCGTGGGTCCGAGATCCGGAATACACCGATGCTCTTGCCGCTCTCGCGAGCGATATTGCACCGCCGACCCTTCGCTTACCTATTGAGCGACCTCGCGGAACGCTCATTGAGGAGGATCAAGCGCCGACGGTAATCCTTCAGATCAAGCCCTACCAGCGAGCTATCGAGAATCTCATCGCCACCTGCAAGTCGCAGAATCTCTGTGCATCTGCCTTGGAGTGGTATTCCGACCACCCTGCCGACCTCGGCGGCATGAGCGTTTCGGTCTGGTTGCAATGCGTACTTGAAGATCTCGGGCCAAGAAAGAAGAAGGAACTCGGAATTACTGTGGTCGCCGAAGAGTCGCTCGACCCCATATTTACCGGCAATGTCGTGGTCTGCGATGTACATGTGGGGCCAGCATGATGGACAAACGGCTCATCAATACCTTGCTGCGGATCTTTCATTCCCCTGAGACCCGCTTTACCTCCGGGCGAGCAATCAGTGATTTCTGTGTTGAGTACAACCTCGGAGTACGGCGGGGGAATTCTCTCGTATTCAATGATGCACATAAGGCAGAGATCGGGCGAATCCTCAAGGGGGAACTGGGTATCGACCCATCGACAACGACAGCCGATAGCTGGAAAGGCTTGGGTAGAGCAGAAAGTCTGATGCTCGCCAGGGACGAAAAGCTGACCAGTCGTACTGTCGGGGATCACAGATTGAGGGTGAAAGCATTGCCCGGACGCGTTCTGCAGGTTGCTGGTGGTAGCTGGTCCCTGCCGGATCGAGCCGATCTGGGGATGGATCTCAATGTAGTTCTCGGGAGCGAAATCGGTCACGATGCTTTGCTGATAATCGAGAACCTGCAAACCTTTGATGACATCCACGCGGTAGATTCGGAGGTGATGGACAATTTGACCTCGCATGATCCCCTTGTGATTTATCGTGGCGATAACCAAGGTGGCGCGCGAGCTGATGCTGTTCATGCGCTAATCAGTGGTACGGGGCTGCCGGTTATCGCATTTGTTGATTTTGATCCCGCCGGCCTGATCATTGCATCTGGCTTGCCAAGGCTGGATATGGTTTTGGCCCCCCCTCTGCAGGACTTGGCGGAAATTATCCAGGTCAGTGGTATTGCCAAGCGCTATCTCGAGCAAGTGGCGATGGCCGCTCACGCTATGCAGCGGATTCAAGGAGACGCTCGTATGACCCCTCTATGGCGCGTCATTCATGCTGCTGGCAAGGCGCTTCCACAAGAGTATTTTCATCGCCGCTCGAAATAGCCGATGGTGCTCACGATTTGAGCCAGCCTCTTTCGGACTATAGGCCCATGCAACAACAACCGGATATACGTTGATATGGGAACTGTCCGGAAAGTTGTGTACGGCAGTTATTGCTTTTCACGAAAAGGTGTCAGCGGCCCAATCCATTCCATGGGTGTGCGTTGAAATGCCGCCCGCCAGCAGCACCACATTGACATCCAGGGGCTCTGGCCTCCATCTCTCATGACGGCACTCCAGGTGCAGGTCGGAATATAGGGTGACCCTTGTCATAATCTCTCTAGCGACTTGGAACCAGGTCCTATCAAACCGTGCAAAACCGTCCGTCGACAAACTTTCCCACAGTTCTCTTACCGTCCAGTTCCTGGATCATCAATCCGGGTTTATCCTCACACCCAAAGTACAAGGGAACTCCCTTCTCTCTGGGCAGCTTCACCCCTGGCTGAAGCAAGGCGTGCCGAGCACGCTTTAGGGCAGCCTGTCCCTCTTTGATATTGGCCTTTTTGACCGCCTCAGGTGGCGGAGTGACCTCCACGGTCACAGAGCCAAATGTGATGGATACCGTCCCCGCCTCACCTGGTAGTCTCGAAGACCTTGTTCGCTTTAGACTTGGCTTCATGTTTAATTCCCCATATGGCGCTACCGATCACTCTATTCGCATCTTTTGCGGTCAACGGCTAGCGCTTTTACGCTCTAATCGTAGCTGAATCCCCGATTCCTAGGGGTCGCAGCAGTGGTTTGAATTCAACGCTCAGCCATGATTCTATTTTTGGACACGGAATTTACTGACTTTCACCAACCTGAATTGATCTCCATCGGGTTGGTCAGTGAGTGTGGTCGCCATGAGTTTTATGCTGAGTGCAGTGAACTTGATCTGACACGCTGCAGTGATTTCGTTCGCTCGGCTGTTTTACCGAGGCTTGGCCGAACAGGCCCCCTCCCGGGGCTACTGGATCGGACTGCTTTGGGGGTAGAACTTCAGAAGTGGCTTGAGAAGGTCCATGCCCTTGATGGCGGAAGAACGATTTCGGTGTTGTACGACTTCGACACAGACTTTGATTTGTTCCGCCAAGCGCTGGAGGTTCCCTTGCCAACCTGGCTGGAGGGGGCCAATGTCGCAGACGAGGTTAATGCTATTAGCTGGGCCAGGAATGGGCTGGAGGAATCTCAAGACGCTCACCACGCCCTACATGATGCGCGAGAATTGCGTTTAGATTGGCTGGAGGCCAAAGCCAAAGGTCAATAGTGTTGAACCACCGTGGACACGGCATCGGACCTTGAAGCATCCTCAATGCAAAGTTCTCTCCCGGACTGAGACCATGATCCTCTTCCTCGACTTCGACGGTGTTTTACACCCCTTCTTTCCGAGAAATGATCGTTCCGATGCTGAGAACCAGTTCTTCTCTTACCTGCCTCGCCTGGAGGCGGTGCTCCGGGACTTCCCAGAGTGGAAGGTGGTGATCACAAGCTCTTGGCGGGAGAACCGTCCCTGGGAGGATGTCATCCGCGCTTTCTCCCCCGACATCGCTGAACGCATCCTCGGCCCAACGCCGGTCATCAAGGCGAAAGAGCATCCCTATCCACTTCATCCCAGACACGATGAGGTGCTGGCATACCTTCAGGAACATGACCTCCTAGAAGTCCGTTGGATCGCCTTGGACGACGACCCTCGGTTGTATCCGGCCGACTGCCAGAACTTGCTTCTATGCGATGACGGATTCAGAGAGGCAGAGGAAACCGCGCTGAGAGCGGCAATGGAACTGCAATAGGCTGAACACCCCAAAGCAGCGATTGGCCTCTCATAGGTCAGAATCCGACAGCGGAAACTCCATCAACACAGCCGGAGACACCTCCAGCGCCTGGGCCAACTTGCAAATATTGACCAGCGCAATATTCCGCTGCCCCCGCTCGACACCGCCCAGATAACTGCGAGCTAACCCACTCTCTAACGCCAGCTTCTCCTGGGACCACCCACGACTCTTCCGGACCTTGGCCAGGTGTTTGCCAAACGGAATTCTCGGATCGAAGGTGTCCATCTTTCCCGGAGCCCAAAAGGGAAAGATGCTATGAATTCAACCACTATGAGACGACGCTATATGAGTGACAATTTCCACTTCGCATGCTAGTTTTGTCACTCATAGAATTCATTTCTCGTCTGTGAGTGCAAAAAAATATGAATCTTTCCGTTTGGAAGCGCGCCTTTCTCACTTTCATGATGGCAACTGCCGTCTCCGCTCAAGCCCACGAGCGGGACATCGCAGCCGCTGCCAAGCGGTTCTTCGGGTTACAGGTCACCGCTGTTCATGAATCCCTTATTCCGGGACTCTATGGCATCAACACCAACCCCAATGAAGTCGGCCCCCGGCTATTCATGGATGACAAGCTCACCGTGTATGGGAACTTCGCGACCGGTTATACCCACCTGGAAGGTCCGGCGAAAGGCCGGGACCTGACTCCTTTGGAAGCCCAGGACCTTTATCGCTCCATGTTGGCGAGTCTGCCGAAGGACAAGTTCATCACCTTGTTTCCGGACAATAGTTTCTTGAAATGAAATGGAGAATCTTGAAACTAAATAAAAACAAGGAGATAGCCGTTTTGCTGCAAAAATGAGCTGATGGTAGTAAATAAAGTCGGCCGGACAACAATGGAAAAGAGGCCCCGCAATTGCGTGGCCTCTTTTTCATTTGGTTGCCATAGCTCAATCGATATCGCCCCGAGTGAAAGGCTTCAATGTGGCTACTATGGTTGCGTTACTTCACTAGCTCCGGCTGCTTTATGTGTGATGAGTGCATTATTGCTTCGATGATGTGGCTACAAAGCCGGAAGGGGTCATGTGGCAGTTATGTCGAGAGATCGTTCGCTTACTGGCACGTATGCCCGATGACCACGATGTGGAATGTTGGGGGCTAGACTGCACTTGGTCAGGCGTATCCGGATTCCCCACTGGACGGCTCAAACGCAACAGCGGCAGGCCAACTTGTCTAGGATATGATGGTTATCGCCAAGTTTGCAGAGGGACTCAAAATGCCGATCGAGCTCTTCAAAAAGGATGTATCCCAAGGAAAACTCATCAGGTCGCTGGAACATCGGGCGTTTCAGTTGATCAACAATCTCCCGCTCGCGGGCCGCTGGCGCCACTAGATAAAGATGTTCCTCCTTTCCCGGAATGGAAAGGGCCATATCGGTGAGGCGCAATATTCCGGAATAGATGGAGGTACTTTTTTCAACCTCAAAGGCGGCGGCAATCTGCGCCTTCCCCTTGTACAGCCAAAGGACATCGATCAGTTCCGCCGTAGCGTGCACCTCCGGAGACAATCCCAAGTCTGGAAGGTGCTCTAGGCAGTGGAATCCCAGCGGGCGGCCTTGGTATTGCGCACTACGGTCATTGCGTGCGACCAAGACGTCATATCCCAGGGTACGCCCTAGTTCAGAAAGTTGGTGCTGAACCTTGGTGTGCAGCCGTTCCTCCACAACATCCTGTTCAACCTGTGCGTGCCGTTTGCGGCGACTTTTCTCCAGTTTTTCCTGCTCCGCAGCCAAAGTCTGCTGGCCATTAGAATCGGGGGCCAAGCGTCCTACCCCGATCTCAAACAACATGCCACTGAACGCGCCAAGATCCTTGGAAAGTGTTCCAAGCGTCGAATTGGCTTCGATGATCGTCTCGCGCATTTCCAGGTAGCTGTCCCAAGACCCTAACTTCTTCTTGGCCTGAAAGAGGGCATTGAAACCGTTGAGCATCGCCGTATTAAATGGCGGAAACAGTGTGGGATGAAGAAAGTAGAGGATATTGGCGACCGCTGGCCCCAGGCCCTTGATGCTGCGGCCGGCAAGCTTCAAAACTTCCCTTTCCAGAATCCGGATGTCGGCGGTTTCCAGGCAGGCGAAGAGAAATTCCCCGAACGCCCCCTTATTTTCATCGTTCTCGTAGATATCCGGGATGCGAAGCTTAGGCTTCCAATAGAAGGGATGGGCCGCCCCTTCAAACACCTGCTTTTGCTCAGCAATACAGCTCAGCACAAATTCCAGCGATGATCCTTTGAAGTCGTTGGGGAAACGCTTCTGCTTGATGTCTTCGACAACCGTACCAACACCGCGCCGGATGCTTCGAAACGCTTTGAGGCGATCTTCACTACTAACAAACCAAGTGTTGTAAACAGACTCGGGGTCAGCCTTATAGGCTTGCGCTATGGGCAGGAGAAGTTGCTTCATGACGAAGCATTATGAAAGGGCGGAATTACTTTTGCTAGTACAAAAGGCAATCAGAACGCCTCATTCCCCTAATTACCTAGGCGTAGTTCCATGCATTTGACCAATTCCTTGGCTCAGCGCATTTCCCTCAATCGTTCTGAAGCTACGGCGATAGACTAAGACCCGTCATGGAAAGATGGTTACTATCGCCAGCCAGTTCTTCCAGGATGGGGCAATCGGGTCGGTGATTTCCTTGGCAACAACTGACTAGATGCTGGAGCGCCTTTTTCATTGCAAGAAGCTCTTGGAGCTTATTTTCGAGCTCGTCTAGATGCTCCTTGGCCAGGGCTTTTACCTCGCGGCTGGTACGGTCTCGGTTCTGCCAAAGACTTAGCAAATTCCGAATTTCATCAATGGAGAATCCGAGATCTCGAGATCGACGAATAAACTGCAGGGTCCGGATGTCAGCTAATCCGTATTGGCGGTAGCCCGCCGCAGTCCTACTGGCCGGTGGCAACAACCCTACACTCTCATAATGACGAATCATCTTGGTCGAGATGCCGGCGGCCTTTGCTACCTCTCCAATATTCATTTTAGCTCCCTGGCTAGATTCAATCAGGATGTCTGATATCACTGGCGCTACGCCAGCGGCGAAGTAATAGCGCATTCATTACTACGCTAACACTACTGAATGCCATCGCTGCCCCTGCAACAACAGGACTTAGCATTCCGGCAGCTGCGAGGGGAATACCGAGGATGTTGTAAGCAAAAGCCCAAAAAAGACCCTGTTTGATTTTTCCGTAAGTGCGGCGAGAAACATCGAGAGAATCGGCAACCAGGCGGGGGTCTCCTCGCATTAAGGTGATTCCGGCTGCCTGCATCGCCACATCGGTCCCAGTGGACATGCTGAGCCCAACATCAGCGGCGACCAAACTGGGAGCATCGTTCAGTCCATCTCCAACCATTGCCACAACGTATCCACGGTCACGGAGGTCCTGAATGATTGAGGCCTTATCCTCTGGCAACAATCCAGCCCAGACTTCATCAATACCCAGATTCTCGGCAACGGCGTTGGCGCTTCCCTGATTATCCCCAGTCAACATCACTGTTTTGATGCCTAGCTTATGCAAGTTGGCCACCGCTTGGTAAGAAGCACCTTTCACAGCATCACCAAAAGCTAGAAGGCCCAATGTCTCTGTTTCATTTCCGCGGCTACGAAGTAGCCAGGAGATAGTTCGCCCTTGCTTTTCAAGGGCAGCCGCACGTTCCAGTAGTCGAGCGGGGGCTGTTCCAGACTCCAACATTAGTCGGGTGCTACCCAGCATCAGGATTTCCCCACCAACTACTCCTTGCACTCCACGTCCAGGAAGGGCTTTGGCATTCACCGTGTCGGGTACTGCTAGTCGTTGTGATTTGGCCATTTCCAGGGCAGCATGGGCCAAGGGGTGGTCACTGGTCTTTTGCAGCGCAGCCGACAACTGAAGGATGTTGTTCTTGTCCATGCCTTCAACAGCCTCGACAGCGACCAGCATTGGCTTTCCCTCCGTCAATGTTCCCGTCTTATCAAAAGCAACGGCTGTCACCGAGTGGGCAATTTCGAGTGCTTCAGCGTCTTTGATCAGGATGCCATGTCGGGCCGCCACACCGGTACCCGCCATTATTGAGGTAGGGGTGGCAAGGCCAAGGGCGCATGGACAGGCAATCACTAAGACTGTTACCGCATTGATCAATGCGACCTCCCAGTCCGCCAGGAGTAGCACCCAAACGATAAATGTCAGTATGGCGATGGAAAGGACTACTGGTACGAAGACAGCGCTGATTCGATCAACGATACGCTGAATCGGAGCTTTGGCTGCTTGCGCAGATTCCACCATCCGGATGATGCGGGCTAGAGTGGTTTCTGTACCGATGGCGATGGTTCGCAGAACCATTAATCCTTCACCATTCACCGATCCGCCTGTCACCTGATCACCAGGAGCCTTCGCGATAGGGAGGCTTTCTCCGGTAATCAGAGCTTCATCGACGTGGCTTTGTCCATTGATGACAGTCCCATCCACTGGGATCCGCTCTCCTGGCCGTACCACCACCTTGTCTCCGATTGCAACTTGCTGGACAGGAATAGAGACTTCCTGCCCTTCTATCAGGACGCGAGCCACCGTTGGGCGAAGTGCGTTAAGGGACCTTATAGCGTCGGTAGTTTGTCGCTTGGCTCGTGCTTCCAGCCATTTCCCCAGAAGCACCAAAGTGATGACAGCCGCAGATGCCTCAAAATAAAGATGGGGCATTCTGGTATCTGCATTTCTCCAAAGCAGATACACCGATAAGCCATAGGCAGCAGAAGTTCCCAGGGCCACCAATAGGTCCATATTGCCGGCACGGGCCCGAACTGCCTTCCACCCGGCCCGGTAAAACCGTAAGCCCAGCCAGAACTGAACGGGGGTTGCCAAGGCAAGTTGCCACCAGCCATCCAACATCCATTCCTTCCCCAGGAGCTCAAGCAGCATCGGTGCAAGTAGCGGAAGTGTAAGGACGATACTAACTGCGACCGGCCACCATTCCGGAAAACGTCGCTTCACAGCGGGAACTTCTCCAGCTGTCTCGGGGCTGGCGGCATACCCGGCTTTCCCAATGGCTGCGGCAAGCGTGGCAAACGATACGTCGGGCAACGTGATCACCGTCGCCTTTTCAGAGGCCAAATTTATTGAAGCCTCTTGCACTCCAGGCACCTTTAAAAGGGCTTTCTCCACCCGGGCGACACAGGAGGCACAACTCATCCCGTCGACTAAAAGGGTGTGGTTCGTAGTGCGAATAGTTGAAGTAAAGGCAGACATGGAACTCTCCAGAAGCGTTATAGCGCCTATGCTGAAGATTTCCATGGTGGGAAGGTCAACGGTTCAAACTAAAAAAAATCGACTTCATCCAAATAGCGACATCACGGTGTTGACCTTCCCCCTGTAGGAAGGAAGAAAGTGGTCAGGGTAACTTCCCAAAAAATGAAAGGAGAAAACCGTGATTACCTTCAAAGTTGATGACATGACCTGTGGCCATTGCGTCAGTAAGCTCACCCAGGCGCTTCGGGATCTGGACAAACATGCCAAGATCACAATCACTCTGGAACAGCATCTGATATCTATTGAATCAGTAAGCGTTAGTGTTGAAGAGGTGGAAGGTGCAATTTCTGAAGCTGGCTATATGCCCCTCAGGGTCGAGAATGCTTAAGTAGTGGCAGGCTGCTTACTGCTGAATAGACGGCAGCCGTAGTTCAAAGGTTGTCAATCCATCCTCAGAGCGCACCGTCGCATTGCCTCCGTGGGCGCGCAGGATAGATCGCGTAATAGCGAGGCCTAAGCCGGCTCCTTCGGAGTCCCGTTGCCTTGACGGATCGGCCCGATAAAAGCGGTCAAATAACCGAGGAAGATGCTCCGGAGAGATAGTTTGGCCTGTATTGCTAATGCTGATAGTTGCCATTCCATCGACGTTTGTTAGCAACACGGCAATGACGCCACTCCTAGGGGTGTGTCGGAAAGCATTGGATAGCAAGTTGCCAATAGCTCGCCGGAGCATCAACCTATCACCTGCTACGGAAGCCTCTCCTTTGATGGATAGGGTTACGCCCCTTTCATCTGCCAGAGCTTCATAAAACTCCAGTAAGTCATCGGTTTCCTCACGCAAGTTCAGCAGCCCAAGTTCCGGCACGACTAGATCGTTTTCAGCTTTAGCCAGAAACAACATATCTGCGATGGTTCGGGAAAGCCGCTCGAATTCTTCGGAGTTCGATACCAATACCTCTCGATATTCCTCGGCAGTGCGAGTTTTCGATAGTGTGACTTGTGTCTGGGTAAGGAGGTTACTAACTGGTGTGCGCAACTCGTGTGCAAGGTCAGAGGAAAATTCGGAGAGTCGACGGAAGGACGCCTCAAGGCGACCGAGCATTTCATTTAGCGTCCTAGCTACTTCCGCAAGTTCGATGGGGAAGTCTTCTGCAGTCAGCCGGCGGTCTAAGTGGTCGGCCGTAATCCCCGCAGTATCGCGGCATATTTCCCGTAAGGGGGAAAGCCCCCCTCTGGCAGCCAGCCAGCCGAATAGACCACTAGCTATCGCGGCCAAGGCGACTAAGCCCCAGAACGTCTTATTGAAAGAGTGCATGAAATGTTCATGGACTTGCAATTCAGTGGAGACTGCAACGATGGCACCTCCGGTAACAGTGCCGGATATGCCTCGGAAAAGCTGCCCATCTTCATTTCGCCAGAGCTTAGGGTGAGTTCTAAGGTCAGTGCCTGGCGCCTTCATGATCGATGGGAAATCAACACTGCCATGGGAATAAATCGGCTTGCCGGAAGCATCCCAGATAGCTACTGCCAGTCCGTGATGTCCAACCAGTGCTGCGTCCAGTCGGTCACTCAAGGCACTCTGACTGTGTTCCCATAGAGCATGGCTGACGAGCTCGAACTTCCCCACCAAAAGTTCTGTGTCCATTTCTTCAAAGTGGCGCTCAACCAGAGCACCTACCGCTAGCCCAAGTGTAGTCAGCACCAGGGCGGAAACAACAGTAAAAAGCAGTGTTAGCCGAAGCGTTATAGACTTCTTGCCTAAGGGCTTCATTCCCCATCCTCCAGCACATACCCCATGCCTCGTGCTGTCCGGATCAGCTTTAGCTCGAATCCGTCGTCCACTTTGGACCGCAAGCGACGAATGGCGACCTCAATAATATTGGTGTCGCTGTCGAAATTCATATCCCAGACCTGGGATGCGATGAGGGATCGGGGCAGCACCTCGCCACGTCGGCGTAGCAAAAGTTCCAGTAAGGAAAATTCCTTGGATGTCAGGTCGATCTTTCTCCCTCCACGAGTGACCCGACGCCGGCGAAGATCCAGTTCCAGATCTGCAATTCGCAAAACATCATCCTCGCGGGCCTTTGTACCACGGCGCAAAAGCGTTCTAACTCTAGCGAGCAGTTCTGCAAAAGCGAAGGGTTTTACGAGGTAATCATCCGCCCCCAGTTCTAGGCCTTTGACCCGGTCATCCACCGAGTCGCGAGCAGTAAGGAAAAGTACGGGGATTTCCTTGCCGGCCTTACGGATTCCTTGCAATACCTGCCATCCATCAATACCGGGAAGCATTACGTCGAGAATGGCCAAGTCATAGGCTTCAGTTAGGGCCAGATGTAGTCCATCGAACCCATCCCGAGCTAGGTCAACTACAAACCCGGCTTCTGAGAGCCCCTTATGCAGATAGTCACCTGTTTTGGGTTCGTCTTCTACGACCAGTATCTTCACATCACTCTCCTGAAGGTCGAATAGGCGCATTGTGAGGCTGAAATCACCCAGAAAGCATCCGCATTACATAAATGTAATGTTGATGTCAGTCCCTCGTTATGCGGCATCTACCAGAATCCTGGCTACTCCTAAATAACTGCATTCCAATGCAAAAGCCCTTTCTTACCGTCGTAGGCGTAGCTGCAGTATTTGTAAGCGTGGTCGGAGCATCCATCAGCATGGGGTTTCCCTCCTTTGCCGCGGATGAGCCCCATTCTGAGTTAGTGACATCTCTCATCACTTATGCAAGAGAGCGTTCCATTAGCCGAGAGGTTAAAGGAGTAGATGTTCCTGCGGATCTAGGCTCTCCTGAACGAGTCCGCCGTGGTGCAGGGAATTACGAGGCCATGTGCGTCGACTGCCATCTATCCCCCAGTGCTGGAAATAGCGAAATCCGCCAAGGGCTATATCCCACTCCGCCCAATCTATCGGTAGTGCGAGAAAACGCCCATGACCCGAGTTCTGACGCCCGGGACTTCTGGATCATCAAACATGGCATCAAGGCCTCCGGCATGCCTGCCTGGGCAAAAGGAGGGATGGATGATGCAGCTATTTGGGATTTGGTTGCTTTCCTGAATGTCCTCCCCACGCAATCTACCGATAGTTACCAGCAACTGGTGAGTGCCAGCAACGGCCATTCTCATTCTGGAATTCCGGATGCCCATGGTGCCAGTAGTGGTCCCAGCCACCATTCGGTAAATGAACACAGTCCAGGCCACGTACATAACCATTGATTACAAAAATGTAATCTGCGAGTCAGCCAACTGTAGGGGACGAGTCCTCAAACTGGGGACTTACAACGCAGGAGCTAGACAGTTATGACCCTACAAATGACATTTCGGCAGTTGCTAATGGTCGCCGCTGTAGCGGCTTCCGGTGCTGCTTACGCGCAAGCCGCTACTCATGTTGAAGTCTTCAAGAGTCCTTACTGCGGTTGCTGCAAGGAGTGGGTTGAACACATGCGTAAGGCAGGTTTCGATGTAACAACCCAGAATGTGACCGACGTTCCTGCTGCACGCAAGGCAACCGGAATGCCCGAAAAATTTGGCTCCTGTCATACCGCCAAAGTTGGCGGCTATGCCATTGAGGGCCATGTTCCTGCTGCAGATGTTCAGCGCCTTCTTAAAGAAAAGCCAAAAGCCATCGGCCTTGCTGTCCCCGGGATGCCCCAAGGCTCTCCGGGTATGGAGACTAATCACCCGCAGCCGTATGACACCCTACTCGTCATGCCTGACGGTAGCTACAAGGTTTTTGCCAAGCACTGAGTTCATAATTAGGAGATTGACATGAAAAAGATGATTGTTCCGTTTGTTGCCGTTGCTCTGCTGGGGCCCGCTATTGGTATGGCAGCATCTGGCCATGATGATCATGGCAGCCACGGTGGAATGCACATGGACGCCACTCAATCTGCCCTGATTGATGGCATCGTCAAAAAGGTGGATAAGGCAGGTGGAAAACTGACGGTATCGCATGGTGCTTTGCCGAATGGAATGCCTCCTATGACTATGGCGTTCCTGGTCAAAGATGCATCTTGGCTTGGCAAGGTGAAGGAAGGGCAAAAAATCCGCTTTGCCTCAGAAAACATTGATGGGGCGATGACCATCGTTCGCCTGGAGCCTCAAAACTAGGTGACTCTAGTTTGAGCGCGGTGTAATCGGAAACTTCCACGAGGGTCCAAACATGAAATCAATAAAAACCTCGCGCAACATCCTGTGCGCCGCGCTTATTGCAGCCTGGAGCATAAGTGCCGGAGCCCAGGTTCAACCGGGCAGCACGGTGGAGAGCCTTCTCTCGATTGCTCGGGAGAACAATCCTGAATTTGCCAGCATGCGCTACGAAGCCGATGCCGCGGCGGAGCGGATAGTTCCGGCAGGGGCCTTACCCGATCCCCGGCTGCGTACCGAGTTGATGGATATCACAAAGGGGGGGGCTCAGAGCCCAACGCTTGCCCCCAACCGTGTTGGTACGGCTCGTTATACCCTGATGCAGGATGTTCCGTGGTTCGGTAAACGCGATCTCAAACGTGAAATTGCAGAACTAGAGGCTGCTGGGGCCAAAGGGCGTGCTTACGGCGTCTGGAGCGAGGTTTCTGCCAAAATCAAGACGACCTATGCCCAGCTGTACTATCTAGCTCGCAATGAAACCCTGACCCAAGAAATATTGGATCTTATGGTTCGCTTGGAGCGCATAGCTCGAGTTCGCTACGCAAACGGATTGGCTGCCCAGCAGGATGTTATTCGTGCTCAGGTTGAGCAAACTGCAATGCGCAATGAACTCATTGCCCTGGAAACTGAGCATCACCACCTTACTACCCGGATGAATGCTCTGCTCGGACGGCCGGCATCGGCGTCCCTGGCATCTCCCGAGATCCTGCGCCCTTTACCTCCGCCGGCCAAATTGGATTACGCCAGTTTAGTAGAGCGGGCCGAGGCCAAGAACCCGATGCTCTCGGCTGAAGGGCATCGCATCAAAGCCGCCGAGAAGAGCCGAGATCTGGCTTACAAAAATCGATATCCCGATTTCACCCTGGGTCTTGTTCCCAACCAGATGGGAAATGATGTGAAGCAATGGGATTTGATGTTCGAAATCAATATCCCATTACAACAAGCCAGCCGCCGTGCCCAGGAGCGTGAGGCAGAAGCAATGGTTTCGGCTAGTCGTGCCCGACGCGAAGCAACTGCTAACCAACTGCTCTCGGATCTTTCTGAGAGTTTGGCAGCGCTGGAGGCTGCGGTACGGACGGAGCGTTTGTCGACAGACAACCTACTGCCACAGGCTGAATTGACATTTAAGGCCGCCCTCGCTGGTTATGAGACTGGCAAGGTGGATTTCACCACGTTGCTGGATGCCCAGCGCCAAATCAGACAGGCCAAACTCAACCAGATTAAGTCCCGTGCCGAGGCTCAAGTACGTCTGGCTGAGGTAGAACGTATTCTCGGAGAAGAACTATGAACAAGGGAGTCATTTCAGTTGCCGTAGTTGCTGTTCTGGCTGCAGGTGGTGGGTATTGGGCAGGACAGAATAGTGGAAATGCTCCCCATGCCCACGACACCGTGGCTAGCCCCACTGACTCTGGGAAGGCAGAGCGGAAGATTCTCTATTACCGCAATCCGATGGGTTTGCCGGATACCTCCCAGGTACCAAAAAAGGATCCCATGGGGATGGACTACATCCCGGTATATGAGGGGGAGCAGGACGACGAGCCGGCATCAGCAAACCAAATCAAGATCAGCACGGAAAAGATTCAGAAGCTGGGTGTTCGAACCGAAGCGGCGACCCTTGAGAGTCTTGATAAGGTGGTTCGGGCTGCTGGCAGAATCGAACCCGATGAACGCCGCACTTACGCTATTTCTCCAAAATATGAAGGCTATGTCGAACGCCTCTATGTGAATGCGACCGGACAGGCGGTTGGCAAGGGACAACCACTGTTTGAGGTCTATAGCCCTGAACTGGTCTCGGCACAGCGGGAGTACGCAATTGCTTCCCAAGGGCTAGAGAGCATGAAATCTGCTGATGACGCTGCCCAGTTTGGCATGCGTCAGTTAGCCGACTCCAGTCTGACTCGCTTGCGGAATTGGGATATTTCTGAGGAACAAGTCAAATCCTTGACCAAATCTGGCGATGCCAAACGTACGCTGATTTTTCGTTCTCCTGTTAATGGCATTGTGGCTGAAAAGAAGGCGGTTCAGGGAATGCGCTTTGCTCCAGGGGATGTGCTCTACCAAATTACTGATTTGGGCACCGTCTGGGTGATTGCTGATGTCTTTGAGCAAGATATTGGATGGGTGAAGTCCGGTGCCAAAGCGAAAGTAAAAATCAACGCTTACCCTGAAAAGACCTTCGAAGGGACCGTTTCCTATGTGTATCCGACCTTGAAGGCAGATACACGGACCATTCCGGTTCGGCTCGAACTCCCCAACCCTGGCAATCTGCTGAAGCCCGGCATGTTTGCCCAGGTAGAACTCCCCACTATTGCCAAGGGTGCTGTAGTCACTATCCCGAACTCGGCCGTAATTGATAGTGGTACCCGGCAAATTGTTCTGATCCAGGCGAAGGAAGGTCGATTTGAGCCGCGTGACGTAAAGCTTGGTGCCCGGAGTGAGAACCGGGTGGAGGTAATCGAAGGAGTTCGGGAGGGTGAGCAGGTTGTTGTTGCAGCCAACTTCCTCATTGATGCGGAAAGTAACCTCAAGGCTGTAGTCGGTGGATTCGGTCATTCCGGCCATGGCAGCTCCTCTCCTGGTGCAGGCCAAGATAAGCCTGTAGGCGTTGGCTACAAGGCAGAGGGCAAGGTTGAAGACCTTGATGCTAAAGCAGGGACCGTGATGCTTGCCCACGGGGCAATCCCGAGCCTGAAGTGGCCTGCCATGACGATGGAGTTCAAGGTGGCCAATCAATCTCTGCTCAAAGACCTCAAACCTGGGACCCCCATCAAATTTGAGTTTGTGGAGCGCAGTCCGGGAGAATGGGTTGTAACCACCATTAGCCCCGTTGCCGCTGTCCCAGTCCAGGCCAATCCTCACGCTGGTCACTGAGAAAAATAAAAGGAGCCCAGCGCGATGTTGGCAAAAATCATTGAATGGTCAGGGCGGAATCGCTTCCTGGTCTTGTTAGCCACGCTATTCATCATTGTTGCCGGTGTCGTTGCTGTCGTACGGACACCGCTTGATGCCCTGCCTGACCTGTCGGATGTACAGGTTATTGTCTATACCGAGTATCCCGGGCAGGCTCCCCAGGTGGTGGAGGATCAGGTTACCTATCCGCTAACTTCGGCAATGCTCTCTGTACCGAAGTCCAAGGTGGTTAGAGGCTTCTCGTTCTTTGGCGCCTCCTTTGTTTACATCATCTTTGAGGACGGAACGGATATCTACTGGGCCCGGTCCAGGGTCCTGGAATATCTCAACTTTGCCGCCGGCCGGATGCCCAAGGGTGTTACGCCCCAAATTGGTCCGGATGCCACCGGTGTTGGTTGGGTTTATCAGTATGCCGTCTTGGCAAAGAACAAGACCCTGGCAGAACTCCGTACCCTGCAGGACTGGTACCTGCGCTACCAGCTGACCAAAGCGCATGGTGTGGCTGAGGTTGCCTCCATCGGAGGCTTTGTCCAGACCTACCAAGTTACCGTAGATCCGGTAAAGCTACGGTCTTACGGCATCCCCCTGTCCAAAGTCTCCCAGGTTATTCGGGATTCCAATCGCGATGTGGGGGGGCGTGTCGTTGAGATGGCTGAAACCGAATACATGGTCCGCGGCAAAGGATATCTCCGTGGCACCGCAGACATTGAGAATCTGGTTGTTAAGGCCCAAGGCGGAACCCCCGTCATGATTCGGGACATTGCCCGAGTCGAATTGGCGCCCGATGAGCGTCGCGGGTTGACCGAGCTGAATGGAGAGGGAGAGGTTGTCTCCGGCATTGCAATGGCTCGTTATGGCCAGAATGCCCTAGAGGTCATCCATAACCTCAAGGAGAAGATCGGCGAGATTTCCTCCGGTCTTCCTGAGGGGGTAACCATTGAGACGGTCTATGACCGCTCCGAACTCATTCATCGGGCGATTGACACGCTAAAGCATACCCTGGCGGAAGAAAGCGTCATCGTGGCTCTGGTGTGTGTTGTGTTTCTACTGCACCTACGTAGCGCCCTGGTGGCAATTCTGATGCTGCCTGTAGGCGTCCTGATTTCCTTCATCTCCATGCGTTTGTTAGGGATGAACTCCAACCTCATGAGTCTTGGGGGGATTGCCATCGCCATTGGGGCGATGATTGATGCCGCCATCGTCATGATTGAGAACGCTCATAAGCACATTGAGCGGCTGCCCGAAAATCACAGCCATTCTGAGCGGGTGGAAGCAATGATTGCCGCTTGCAAGGAGGTGGGGCCGGCGTTGTTCTTCTCGCTGTTGATCATCACTGTCTCCTTCCTCCCTGTATTCACGCTGGAGGCCCAGGAAGGACGGCTGTTTTCCCCGCTTGCCTATACCAAAACCTTCTCCATGGCCGGTGCTGCTCTCCTGTCGGTCACGTTAGTTCCGGTCCTGATGATGCTGTTTATCCGCGGCAAGATCATGCCGGAAGCTAAAAACCCGGTGAATCGATTCCTCATCTGGGGATACCGGCCGATTATTGCGTGGGTGATGCGTCGGAAGACTGCCACCATCATCGCTGCGATTGTGGCGATGCTGATCTCAATCTATCCCGCTTCCAAATTGGGCTCAGAGTTCATGCCCACACTGAACGAAGGGACCTTGCTCTACATGCCGGCTTCCCTGCCAGGGATGTCCATTACTAAGGCGGCAGAGCTTCTCCAAACCCAGAACAAAATCATTAAGAGTTTCCCGGAAGTTGCCTCGGTCTACGGCAAGGCTGGTCGCGCCAATACCGCGACTGATCCGGCGCCGACAGAGATGTTTGAGACCGTAATCAACCTTAAGCCGGAGTCTGAATGGCGCCAGGGCATGACAACTGACAAGCTCATAGCCGAAATGGACAAGGCTCTGCAGTTCCCTGGTGTATCTAATGCCTGGACGATGCCGATCAAGGCTCGGATCGACATGCTCTCTACGGGGATCCGTACGCCCATCGGCATCAAGGTCTTTGGTAAAGATTTGAGTGAGATGGAGAGCCTTGCCCGAGAAATCGAAACTGTTGTGAAAGAAGTTCCCGGGACAACCTCGGCCTTTGCGGAACGAATCACTGGCGGCTATTACCTAAACATCGAGCCCGACCGTACCCAGCTTGCCCGGTATGGGCTGGCTGTTGGGGAATTGCAGGATGTGATTGGCCAAGCCTTGGGCGGTGAAATGGTCACCACTACCGTTGAAGGACGGGAGCGCTTCGGTGTGACTGTTCGCTATCCCCGGGAGTTGCGTTCCGATCCGCAGCAAATTGCCCAGCAGGTACTCGTGCCAACTGCGGATGGAGCCATGATTCCGCTTGGGCAACTGGCCAAGGTCCAAGTAGCCAAGGGAACGCCAGGTATCCGAACAGAAAACGCACTGCTTTCCGCTTACATATTTGTGGATATCCGTGATCGGGACATCGGTGGTTATGTTGCAGATGCCAAGAAGGCCGTTGCTGAAAAGGTGAAGTTCCCTCCCGGCTATTACGCCACCTGGAGCGGCCAATTTGAATCCATGGAACGGGCTATCGAGAAGATGAAGGTTGTGGTGCCTGTCACCCTGCTCATCATCTTCCTGTTGCTCTACCTCAATTTCAAACGTCTGACCGAAACGCTCATTGTGATGCTGTCAGTCCCGTTTGCCCTGGTGGGAGGGGTCTGGCTCATGTGGCTGCTGGGCTACAACCTGTCGGTTGCAGTGGCGGTTGGCTTTATCGCACTGGCCGGCGTGGCTGCGGAGACCGGGGTAGTCATGTTGATCTACCTCGACCATGCCTGGGAAGAACTCAAGACCAAGCGTCGGGCATCTGGCCAGGAGCCCAGCCTGGGCGACTTGTACGAAGCGATTATGGAGGGTGCAGTAGAGCGAGTCCGTCCGAAGATGATGACCGTGGTGGCCATCATGGCGGGCCTCCTGCCCATCATGTGGGGTACCGGTACCGGCTCGGAAGTCATGAGCCGTATTGCAGCCCCCATGGTTGGTGGAATGATTTCCTCGACAATCCTCACTCTGGCAGTGATTCCCGCGATCTACGCCCTGATTAAGCAGTGGCGGTTGAAGAATGGGAAAGAGAGTTAAGCGCATTAGGAGAAATATCATGAGAACCAGGATATCCCTTCCGATCCTCTGTCTGTGTCTGGGATTGTCGTCTGCAGCCTTTGCCAATGACGAACATCATCCGGAAAAGCCTCAAACCCCAGCTTCAGCTCCGGCGCCCCTCCAGCAAAGTGGGGGAATCAATACGCTTAAGTCTGATGTCATCAGACTCCGCTTGCAGGTCCAGAAAATCGCAAAGGCCAAAGACGACCAGGAGCGTAAGCGACTGCTGACTGAATACATGCATACCCTCCACGAGAGCATGCAGACGGCAGAAGGTATGGTTGGAGGAATGGAGGGCTGCTCGATGATGGACGAAATGTCGGGAGGCCTGCCTGCGGGCGGTAACCATGAGCATCATATGGAAATGATGAAGCGCATGATGGCGCCAGATAAGCACTGATCTTTATCTGCAGAGGAACTGTTTAGGTTGCGCATACCCGACTAGCAGCCGTGGGGAGGAGCTGAAATGA
Source organism: Azospira sp. I09 (assembly GCF_009177135.1). NCBI lineage: Bacteria > Pseudomonadati > Pseudomonadota > Betaproteobacteria > Rhodocyclales > Rhodocyclaceae > Azospira > Azospira sp. I09. The sequence goes on from NZ_AP021844.1 coordinate 2,022,686, forward strand.
GTGACATTGATCCCGTATGTGGAATGACCGTAAAGCCGGATTCCCCCCATGCGTCTGATTTTGGGGGGACGCACTACCGGTTCTGTAGCGGCAAGTGCAAGGCAAAATTCGATGCTGATCCGCGGCAGTATCTGCATCCCCGCCAGGAGGAAAAGGCGCCCACCGGTGCTGAGTACACCTGCCCAATGCATCCGGAGGTTCGTCAGCTGGGGCCTGGAACCTGTCCCAAGTGCGGTATGGCTTTGGAGCCGATCATTCCGGAACTGGAGGCAGAGGAAGGCAATTCGGAGTATCGGGATTTCCGGTTTCGCTTCTGGGGCAGCCTACCGCTAACGCTCTTGGTAGTAATGCTGGCGATGGCGGGGCATCAACTCGAATTCCTGGCACCACAGCTACGGACCTGGGCGGAAATGGTGTTGTCCGTTCCCATCGTTTTCTGGGCGGGAGCCCCTTTCTTCATCCGTTGCTGGCAGTCCCTGGTCGACCGGACCCCCAACATGTGGACGCTTATCGGAATCGGTACCGGCGCCGCCTTTTCCTACAGCGTGGTGGCAGCCTTGGCCCCGGGACTGTTCCCGGCCTCGTTTGAAGCTCACGGCCGGATCGGGGTGTATTTCGAGGCGGCGGCGGTGATTATTTCCCTGACGCTGTTGGGGCAAATGCTGGAATTACGGGCCCGCTCCCAAACCTCTGCAGCGATCAAGTCCTTGCTGGGGCTGGCGCCCAAAACGGCGCGTCGGATCAATGCTGACGGGACTGAAGAGGACATCCCCCTTAATTATGTCCACGTGGGGGATACTCTGCGAGTTCGCCCGGGAGAAAAAGTCCCGGTGGATGGTGAGGTTACCGAGGGCTCCAGTGCGGTGGATGAATCCATGCTGACGGGTGAGCCGATCCCGGTGACCAAGCGGCCTGGGGACAAGGTGATTGGTGCCACAATGAATACCTCTGGCAGCCTCATTATTCGCTCCGAAAAGATCGGCTCCGAAACAATGCTGGCCCAGATTGTCCAGATGGTTGCCCAGGCCCAGCGTTCCAAGGCCCCAATGCAGCGCATGGCCGATGTGGTGGCTGGCTATTTCGTAATTGTTGTTGTCGCTATTGCCCTTCTGAGCTTCTTTGGGTGGGGCTTCTTCGGCGGAGAGAAGGGTTGGCTCTTTGGGCTAATCAATGGTGTCTCCGTGCTGATTATTGCCTGCCCCTGTGCCCTGGGGCTGGCGACACCCATGTCCATCATGGTGGCAACGGGTAAGGCCGCTACCCAGGGGGTATTGTTTCGAGATGCCGCGGCTATTGAGCGGCTCCGGGAGATCGATACGCTGATCGTGGACAAGACCGGCACTCTCACAGAAGGCAAGCCTACGTTTGAGTGTGCCATTGGTGCCCCCGGTGTCGATCAACAGGAGGTATTACGTTTAGCTGCCAGTCTTGACCAGGGGAGCGAACATCCCTTGGCTGTTGCGATTGTTCAAGCAGCCCGGGATCAGAGTCTCAACCTGGAAAAGGTTGAGGGTTTCGAGTCCGCCAGCGGCATTGGCGTGAGAGGTATGCTCGCCGGCAAGCAGCTGGCTTTGGGCAATACGGTCCTGATGTCCCAGGATGGTGTGGAGGTAGCCCCCATGGCAGGGCAAGCAGAGACGCTACGCCAAGGAGGGGCCAGTGTCATGTACCTGGCAGCTGACGGCCGCTTGCTCGGAGTCCTTGCGGTATCTGACCCGGTCAAGGCCAGCACTCCGGAAGCATTAGCGGTCTTAAGGGAAGCGGGCCTCCGGGTGGTAATGGCAACCGGTGACGGTGACACCACTGCCCGGGCTGTTGGGCAACGATTGGGGATCAGTGAAGTCCATGGAGAAGTGAAGCCAGCAGACAAGTTGGCCTTGGTTGAACGCCTGCAGAGGGAAGGAAGGGTAGTCGCCATGGCCGGAGACGGCATAAACGATGCGCCTGCACTGGCCAAGGCTGATGTTGGGATTGCCATGGGAACCGGTACGGACGTGGCAATGAACAGCGCCCAGGTGACTCTTGTAAAAGGTGATTTGCGTGGTATCGCCCGTGCCCGCCTGCTATCGGCTGCTACGGTGGGTAATATGCGGCAAAACCTTGCCTTTGCCTTCTTGTACAACGCTTTGGGGGTGCCGGTAGCGGCAGGGATTCTCTATCCAGCATTCGGCTTGGTCTTGTCCCCGATTATCGCTGCGGCGGCCATGAGTCTTTCATCTCTCAGCGTGGTGAGTAATGCCTTACGACTACGTGGCATTAAGGCGGCAAACCTTACATAAAAGTAATGATGCGGTAATGGTTTTGACGGTTTTTCCGGTGCAAGATGGAAATCGTCCGGGGGCAACCGGACGTGATCCCAACTCAACTGTTCAAGGAGATTGTCATGAAAACCAAAATTACTCTTGCTGCGACCCTGGTTGCTGCTGTTGCTCTGTTTTCTAATGGCGCTTTTGCTGCTGCGGACTCCGACAAGGTAACGGCTCCCGAAGCAACGGCTACCAAGACCAAGCCCCATTCCCACATGGAGGAGAAGACTGGCGTTACCGCTCCTGCAAAGGATCAAAAGGAAGCCACTCCTGCTGAAGGTCAGAAGAAGGTTGCCAAGAAGCAGCACTTTCATCCGCGTGACGGCAAGTAAGTCACTAAGGTATGGGCCGGGTATCCCGGCTCGTCATCCCTATGTCGCCATATGAAAACCCTGGACACGGTAATCTCTGTTCATGCCGTCTTTTGGCTGATGCAGTTGGTAGTGATCCCAAGGAAATACGCTTTGGCTTCTGTCGGAATGTTTTGATGCGACGCTGGCAGATCCAATGCAACCACGGCTGTACGAGGGTGCAACCGCCGGCAGATCCTAAGAGTTCCCATTGGAAGAATTTTGGAGAAATGGATTCCATCAAGGCCATCCTCATTCATAACGAGTAAGTGATTGGTTGAGGAACGCCATAAGGAGTACCACGATGAGAACTGCATCCCAGTCTTCCTCTGACAGGGCGTATGGTGAATGTACTGCCAACAGCCGCCTCGGCTTGGCACCTGTCTTCAAGAAACGCCGACTGCATTTCATATCTCCTGTTCCGGAGGCAATTCGTATGGTTTGCGGCTTTCTTCTTGGGATGGAAGGGGTGAGGTCAGCCATTCCGGAGGGAGATGCTCTGTTGGTCGAATATGACCTGTTCCGGGTCACCTTGGCCCAGCTGGAGAAAACCTGCGCTGGTACTGGGCTCGTTCTGTGCAGCGGATTTCATGGTTGGATGCGAGCAATATGGCGCTTTACTGAAGACAATGAAATTCAGAATGCGGCCCATCCAATTAGTAGAGGATGTTGTAACCATCCTCCGGCCCATACCCGCTAAGGCGCCAGGATAAGGAGCCGCGAAATGCGAACTGAAAGCAAGACAAAGGACGACTCTGCTCATGCACGACATGGGCGAAAAATATGGTGGGGACGGTGGTTCTTTGCTGCAGCTGGATTGTTCTATCTGCTGTCTGAACACCAAGCCCATTTATTCGGCGTTCTACCCTACCTGCTGTTGCTGGCTTGTCCCTTTATGCATCTGTTCATGCACCATGGCCATCACGAACGCCATGCGCAGGAGGACGGGCACAACAACGAGCAAGATGAAAAGAAGGAGACTGGGCTATGAACCATGGTGAATCCGGTTACGGACTTTGGACTCTCGTACTCCTGAACTCCGCCTTCTTCATTTTTTTTGCTGCCAGCTTTTTTAAGCCTCAAACGAAACAGGATTGGCGGACGCTTGGGATGTTTTCAGCCTTTCTGGTTGCGCTCTTTACCGAGATGTATGGATTTCCGCTGACCATTTATCTGCTGTCTGGATGGTTGACGAAGTATTTCCCTGGGATCGACTGGCTATCTCATGATGCAGGTCATTTACCGGAAATGCTGTTCGGTTGGAAAAGTAACCCGCACTTTGGCCCCTTCCATTTGCTATCGACCGTATTCATTCTTGGGGGCTTCCTACTGCTAGCGAATGCCTGGCCAGTTCTCTACAAAGCACAAAGGAGCAGTACGCTGGCGACGGAGGGACCATATCGGCGGATTCGGCACCCACAATACCTAGCCTTTATTCTGATCATGTTTGGGTTTCTGTTGCAGTGGCCAACAATTATTACCCTTCTATTGTTCCCTCTTCTCGTGACGACCTACGTCAAACTAGCTCATCGGGAAGAGCAAGTTGGCCAAGCTATGTTTGGTGAGGCATGGCGCGATTATGCTGAGCACACTCCAAGGTGGATTCCCATAATCCGGGTTGAAGAGACTGGTGACTCCGCATAGAGGGGGGGCTTCTCCCGTCTAGGCAACTGCTATGGAATCTGACCGAAACGTGACCGGTTTGTAATTTCCCCGTTATGGGGGAGACAGGTTACCCCAGGCAAACTCTCCCTATGAGGCAATGAGCCTTTATGTTAGAGGGAGAAATCATGTCTGAGGTGACCCCATTCAGTAGCGCTAGAGCCCAGGTTGAGTCTCATCTGGATTTTGCCGGTCAACTGGCTATTTTAAATCTAGAGTACGCAGCCAAAGCACTCTCAAATCATCTCTCTACGGCCAAAGAATTTCTGCGCCAGCCAGCAGAGCTGGCTATTCTTGACTATGACCGGCCTGGGAAATGGCTAGTGGGTTTTAGTTGTTCTGCGATTGATTATTGGAAGACGCATTCCATCGATTGCTTTGAATATCAGTATCGGATTTCCCAGGTTCTAACCGCATATTCGGCGAAGGAAGATTCTGGAAGATAGATAACCCCCTGATACCGACAAACTATCACTCTCATGGCTGGGGCATCGTCAATTCCTCCTGTGGCCAATGCCTCTATGTCTTCGGCTCAAGGCGGACATGAGGGGCATGGGAATGGGGGGGGGAATGCTGAAGGCGGAGCCTTTTCTGGGGCTTTGAGCCAGGCGATTGCGCAACAGGCAGGTAGTCCCATGAGCACCCATGCTGCTCATGGTGGAGTTGGGTCCAGTGGTAATAGCCAAGGAATTGGGCACTCATCTGGAATGCTATCCAATAATGCTGCGGGGCACTCCGCGCATTTCCCGATCGGACAAGGGGGACATGGCAGTCACGATTTTCAGCAAAAAATGCTAGGGGTGCGTGCTTACCGGCAGCAACTCATTGCGTCGAACATCGCGAATGCTGACACCCCTGGCTATAAGGCCGTTGATATTGATATTGAGCAGGCTGCTGAGATCGTCCGAGGAGCTTCAGCATCTCTCCCGTTGGCAAATACTGTGCAAGGTCACTTATCTGGAAGCAAGCAGCCCCCTCCTTTTCCCCTCAAATATCATGTTCCCTATCAACCAGCAGCTGATGGGAATACAGTAGAGATGGATGTTGAGCGAGCAAAGTTTGCAGAGAATTCGACGATGTATGAATTCTCCTTGGATCGGGTCAGCGGCCATTTCAAGCACATGATGGAGATGCTGCAAAATTTGAAATGAAGCGTTCGGCTTTTTATCCCTAAATACGCCGGGATATATCCGATAAAGACCTAAGTTGCCGAGCAACTATGTTAGGCAGAATTTATAGGAATGTATGAAACGAAAACGGCTCCCAAAGGGAGCCGTTCAGATGGACATCAAAATTGATTAACCGCGATGCCCGCTGTGCAACAGATTATCAAGGCGCATGACCTCGTCACCATGCATCATGATCTTCTGGCCGTCTTTGGTTTCCATTACGGTGTCCTTCTTCATGCGTGTGGCACGACCGAACTTGTCCTCCATGCTCATTTTCCCATCTTTGAAGATGTAGAGAGTAGAGCCATCTTTCAACTCGATCGATTTCTCAACTTGAGAGGCGTCGACGGCGAAGGCGGATACACATGCGGTACTCAGGGCGGCAATGATTAGTGCTTTCTTCAGCATTTTTATCTCCTCATTTAGGTGTACTGCAGTTCCGATATTAGGGGTTTCATCCTGACAAACTGCCGTCACCAAGGTGACAATTGTGTCACCCCGGTGTCAGTGCATTAGCCCCCCTGATAGCTCGGATTTTCAGCTACATAGACCGTAATGCCATCTGCGCCAGGCATGATTTTCGAAAGAGGAAACGCGGCAGTTCCCAACGTATCAAAGGTCCAGACAACAGTCTTGCCTCCGACATTGATCTTGACGGTTTCCAGGCGAGTGACATTTACGTGCTTGGTACCGCTATCCACAGTGATTTCTCGATCGGCACTTTTGGTGGCGGCGTATCCAAATGCTGCTTGCTGATTTGCCGTCGGGCTTCCCGTGCTTTCTGCAACATGGCTAAGCCAATGAATGGCACCTGCCTCGGAGTAGTCTTCGTGGGCATAAGTCGTACCGACAGCCGCTAGACTCATAGCAGCGATTGCCATCAGTTGGGAAATCTTCGTCTTCATGGTTTTCTCCTTGTGACATCTAGTTAATTGAGGCGGACTATCGCGTCCAACCGTGATGCCATCTTAGGAGTCGTAAACCAACAGAACGCTGACCCAGGCGTTACGTTTATGAAAGCATTTTGATAAGAATTGTCAGGAATGCTTCCATAAACATTAAAGGCTATAGAAGTAGTAGCCAGGCCGTGACGGTGCGCTCACCACTTTTTTCGCAGCGCCTCCTTAGCAATTTCATTTTCCAGGAGCGACTCGGCCAGCAGTTTCTTCAGCCGGGTATTCTCGGCTTCCAATTCCTTCAAACGTTTGGCGTCAGAGACGTTCATCCCGCCAAACTTGCTGCGCCACAGGTAATAGCTGGCCTCCGAGAAGGCGTGCTTGCGGCATAGCTCCGCGATCGGTATCCCAGCCTCTGCTTCCCGCAGAAAACCAATGATCTGCTCTTCGGTGAATCGCTTCTTCATGTCCAATCTCCTTGTCGTGAGGGATTGGACTCTAAAGTCAGGTGCTACTCAATTCCGGGGGGACGTCGGCCGCACCATTCTGTTTGCCTACACTTCGAAAGTCGGACCGAACGGCGGTCTAATTGGCAATGTAAAATGTTTTCTCAAACAGCAGCACCCGTTCCTTCAGTTCGTCGATCTTGGGGGATTCACGTACACGGGAGCCGGCGAAACAAACCTAAAGGCGCCAGACGATGACGACTTCATTGTCATTGACGTGGATATCGCCGCACTCTATGTTGCGCTTAACTTCATTCACAAGGCCCTTGCGAAGTGAACGGCTCTAACCCGCCGCTCCAGGGGACGCCCTGCCGGCCTGCGGCCTCCGGTCGCTCCTGAGCTAGCAGGTTAGCCATCAGACAGAACTCATGGACTTCACATCGCCGCCAGAACGTTACTGGCATTGCTCCGTAAAGATTGCCGGGAAGAAGGACTATTCAGTAGTCAATGACCTTACCTTCCAGGAATTAGATCGGACGATTGTTTCCCCGTGGAACACGGGACGCACGTTCACCGTGTCTGGCACTCTGATTCGGTCCACCGAATCCGTCGAAGCCATCAAGATCACCCACACAGATCAGCCACGGTCCTACTACGCCGAGCGTCACAACGAGCGTATGCGTGCCAGCCGAATATCAGATTTGGCTACGAACCGTAGCTTGTTGCCTCTTTCGCTGGGAACAGACCTGACGTATGAGCTTCTATTTTCTGGCAAACAAGAGGCTACTCCAGAGCCAGATGTAAGGATGGTTGAACAACTCTGCAAGCGACTACCCCAGGCCGCCCGCATCTTGGCGGTCCGCTCTCGCAAAGGGAAAAAGGCCTATGAAATATCGGACGAGTACGACGTTCAAGACCTTCTTCATGCGTTGCTAAGAGCCTATCTTAAGTATTCGGTTCAAGAAGACCCACTGCCGAAAGTCGCTGGCGCCAAGTCAAGCCGAGCGGACATCTCAATAGAAGAGTTGGGGGTTCTCATTGAGGTCAAGTATGTACACGGTCCCGAGGATCAAAAACGCCTTTTCGAGGAGTACTCCCAGGACTTGGTCCTTTATGCCCAGTGGTCACACCTCCGAACTCTCGTGTACCTGATATACAACTCTGCCGACCTTCGTGATGGTGAAGCCTTTGAGAAGCTGTCCTCCACGCAAGAAATTGGAGGCAAGAGATTTGATGTCAAAGTGGTACTCGCCTGATGGCTAACAGACCATCAGCCGGACCTGCGCGAAAAGCCACGCAGGCCGGTTATTTTGAACGTTCCTAAATGTCCGCTTACTGAAATCCTGACTGGCCGCACCGTTAGCCAGACAACCGAAACTGATGGTTGTCGTCAACATTGAATGCAAAACGGGTATCGCACTACAAATGTAACTATTTGTTTTTACTGAAGAGGCTGTCTTCCAGTATATTTTCAGAAACCAACAATTGTTGTCGCCAGGTATAGCGAGAGACAGAAAATTGCCGGGGGAAGGAAGCTAAGCAACTGATCCAAAATACAAACATCCACCCGACCCACGGAACCGATCAATCCCCCCTCCGGTAGGCGGCAGAGCCCAATGGCAGGATCAGGACAGGGGCAGGACGGCGCCTGCCGGCGTGATGGGCGGGTAGTCCCCCTCGCCATCGGGCCAGGGCGTCAAAATCTCGAAACCGGTTTCGGTCACCAGCACCATGTGCTCCCACTGGGCCGAAAGGGAGCGATCTTTGGTCACGACCGTCCAGTCGTCAGGCAGATGGCGGATGGCGGCGCCGCCCGCATTGAGCATCGGCTCAATGGTGAAGATCATGCCCGGCTCCAGTTTCAGCCCCTTGCCGGGCTGGCCATAGTGGGGCACATGCAGGTCGTCGTGGTAGACCGTGCCGATGCCGTGGCCGCCGTATTCGCGGACGACACTGAAGTTCTCCCGCTGGGCGACGCTCTGGATGGCGTGGCCGATATCGCCGAGGGTGGCCCCCGGACGGACCTGCCGTATACCTGCCCGCATGGCTTCATAGGTCGTGCGCACCAGGCGCCGGGCCAGGATGCCGGGGTTGCCGACCAGGAACATCCTGCTCGTATCGCCGAACCAGCCGTCCTTGATGACGGCAACGTCGATGTTGACGATGTCCCCGTCCTTCAGCTTCTTGTCGGACGGAATGCCGTGGCAAACCACATGGTTTACCGAGGCGCAAATGGTCTTGGGGTAGCCGTGGTAGCCCACATTGGCAGGAGTCGCCTGCTGCACATGGACAATGTACTCGTGGCACAAGCGGTCCAGCTCATTGGTGGTAACTCCCGGCCGGATATGGCCGGCAATCATCCGCAGGACATCGGCAGCCAACATTCCGGCGCGTCGGGCCATGGCAATCTCGACCTCCGCCCGGATGGGTACGGCTCGCGCTGCGCTCATGCCGCCTGCGCCACCGCTGCATCCTTGTCGGCAGAACCGCCTTCGGCCTGCCGTTCTGCCTGAATCAGCAACTGGCAGATATCAGCGTAGGCCAGGCTCGGGTTGAGTTCCGCGAGCATCCCCACACGTAGCCAATGTTCCGCTTGCGCGTTGATGGAACGGCTCAAAGCGCCGCTGGTGAGACGCAAATTTTCGTGCATCTGCTCTGAAATTTTGACGATTCCCATGACACCTCAGAATATACGATTCATATACGAATCGTATACTAGCAAAAATATCTGTGCTCTGGTCCATCCTGTCCCCCCGGGTCCGGGCCGGGCTTTGCGGCGATTCCCGGACTCGCCCCCGGGCCGGGGCCGCCCCTATAATGGCAGGCTTCCCAGTCCCGCTGCGGGGCCCCGGACAGCCATGCGCCCCTTGCCGGTGGCGGACGACGGCCCGGCGGCGGCCCCGCCAGATTCCGATGCAGCCCATTCGCCTGACCCTGCTTTGCCTCGCCGCCTGTCTTGCGGCCTGCGCCGCGCCCACTGCCCCCACCGTCGTCAGCGCGCCGCGGCCGCCGGCCCCGGCCCGGCCCAGCGTGCCGCCCCCGGCCGAAGTGGTGGCCACGCCCCAGGCCCCCAGCGTCTATTTCTCCCCCGACGATGCCGAGGTGCCGCCGGCGGCGGCGCCCCTGCTCGACCAGATGGCCGAGGAGCTGCGGGCCGACCGGCTGCAGCGCCTGGTGCTGCGTGCCCACACGGATCACCTGGGCAGCAAGGAGTACTGCCTGGCCCTGTCGGAGAAATGGGCCTCCCTGGTGGAGGCCGCCCTGGTACGCCGTGGCGTCCGCGGCACCCAGATACTCATCCGCGCCCGGGGCAGGGAACTGGCGCCGGCCTGCGACAGCGAAGCCTGCCGCAGTTCCTGGCGCCGTGTCGAACTGGTGCTGCAGCCCTGACCCCCCTTTGGCGGCCATGCCGCCGGCCCGCCCCCCTCCCTGGAATTCCGCCATGCCCATGACCTACGAAGAATATCTGGACGAAGTCACCACCCTGATCACCGAGAAGTACGACCTGGAGGACGAGGCGGCCATCGCCCTGGTCATGGCCGCCCAGGACAAGGAATACTTCTGCCCCCACGACGACGATCCGGCCCTGCGCAACCTGGAGCAGGCCCACGCCGATGCCCGCAAGCTGTTCAAGGAACAGCAGAACTTCCTCGCCTGAAAAAAATATTTTTCACAGCGGCACCGCTCCGGAACGTCCGTCACCCCCCTGATGGACACCCGCCGGACCAATGCCGGCGCCGTTCTTTCCGCATTTGCACCACCCCCTCCCCCTCCCCGTCCGCGGTTAATCGCGGACGCGGCCACCTGGGCTGCCAAGCCCAAAAACCGAATCAAAACAGCGCTTCCGCAATTTACGCATTAATAAATCGATTGCACTAGTCGACATGAAACGCCCCATTGCAACGGCATAACCACCAAGAAAAATTGACGCAGCGCACAAATCGTTTTTCCATTAAATCATTCACTTACCGAGACTCGAAATTCTTCCGTCCTGACGCAAAAAGTTCTCATTGGAGTAAGGGAACTGTAAGTCTTCGGGGACATAGTTCGGCTCCATGGCCATTCCTTCGATTGGCCCGGAGGTTTTTTAGGAGGAGACAAATGAGTCAACAAGAGCTGACCAAGCGGATTCGGGCAAACCCGAAATTCCACGAGCTGAAAAGCAAGCGCAACGTCTTTGGCTGGACCCTGACCGTCATCATGCTGCTGGCCTACTACGGCTATATCGCCATCATCGCCTTCGACAAGGCGCTGCTGGCCCAGAAGCTGTCCGAAAACGGCGTCATGACCGTCGGCATTCCCGTCGGTGTCGGCCTGATCCTGTTCACCGTCGCCATCACCGGCCTCTACGTCCGCCGCGCCAACAGCGAGTTCGATGCCCTGACCGAGCAGATCGTCCAGGAGGAAATGAAGAAATGAAAAAACTGACCAACACCCTCGCCCTCGCCGGCCTGGGCCTGCTCAGCTCCCCGGTGTTCGCCGCGGCGCTGGAAGGCCAGGCCGAAAAGCAGGCCACCAACTGGACGGCCATTATCATGTTCGGCGCCTTCGTGCTGCTGACCCTGTGGATCACCAAGTGGGCTGCCTCCAAGACCAAGACGGCGGCTGACTTCTACACCGCTGGCGGCGGCATCACCGGTTTCCAGAACGGCCTGGCCATCGCCGGCGACTACATGTCCGCCGCTTCCTTCCTGGGTATTTCTGCCGCCGTGTTCGCCAACGGCTACGACGGCCTGATCTACTCCATCGGCTTCCTAGTGGGCTGGCCCATCATCATGTTCCTCATGGCCGAGCGCCTGCGGAACCTGGGCAAATTCACCTTTGCCGACGTGGCGGCCTACCGCTTCCAGGCCACGCCGATCCGCGCTCTGGCGGCTTCCGGCACCCTGGTGGTGGTGGCCTTCTACCTGATCGCCCAGATGGTGGGTGCCGGCCAGCTGATCAAGCTGCTGTTCGGCCTCGACTACTGGATGGCCGTGGTGCTGGTCGGCATCCTGATGATGGTCTACGTGCTGTTTGGCGGCATGACGGCCACCACCTGGGTGCAGATCATCAAGGCCGTGCTGCTGCTCTCCGGCGCTTCCTTCATGGTGTTCATGGTGCTGGCCAAGTACGGCTTCTCCCCTGAAGCCCTGTTCGCCGACGCCGTGCGCATCAAGACCGACCTGGCTGCCAAGGGCCTGCTGGCCAAGGCGCTGGAAACCGATCCGAGTGCCACTGCCGAGACGGTCGCTGCCGCTGCTGCCGCCAAGGGTCAGTCCATCATGGGCCCGGGCTCCTTCATCAAGGATCCCATCTCCGCCATTTCCTTCGGTATGGCCCTGATGTTCGGTACCGCCGGTCTGCCCCACATCCTGATGCGCTTCTTCACCGTGCCGGATGGCAAGGAAGCCCGCAAGTCCGTGTTCTGGGCCACCACCTGGATCGGTTACTTCTACATCCTGACCTTCATCATCGGCTTCGGCGCCATCGTGCTCGTCGGTACCAACCCCGAGTTCCTGGATGCCAAGGGCGTGCTGAAGGGCGGCGGCAACATGGCGGCTATCCACCTGGCCAACGCCGTGGGCGGCAACGTGTTCCTCGGCTTCATCTCTGCCGTGGCCTTCGCCACCATCCTGGCTGTGGTTGCCGGTCTGACCCTGTCCGGTGCCTCCGCCGTGTCCCATGACCTCTACGCTTCCGTGTTCCGTCACGGCAACGTGGATAGCGCCACGGAAATGCGCGTGTCCAAGATGACCACCGTTGCCCTGGGCATCATCGCGGTGGTGCTGGGTATCGCCTTCGAAAAGCAGAACATCGCCTTCATGGTGTCCCTGGCCTTCGCCATCGCCGCATCCGCCAACTTCCCGGTGCTCTTCATGTCCGTGCTGTGGAAGGATTGCACCACCAAGGGCGCCTTCTACGGCGGCTTCCTGGGCCTGATCACCGCTGTGGTCCTGACTGTCCTCTCCAAGTCCATCTGGGTCGACATCCTGGGCAACAAGACGGAAATCTTCCCCTACGCCTCCCCGGCCCTGTTCTCCATGGCTGCCGGCTTCATCGGCATCTGGCTGTTCTCCCTGATGGATCGCAGCGAACAGGCCGCCAAGGAACGCGTCGCCTACCTGGATCAGGAAATCCGCTCCGAAACCGGCATCGGTGCCGCAGCGGCCTCCTCCCACTAAGAAGCAAACCGACCCACCTCACAGCCCGGGGCTCGCCCCGGGCTTTTTTTTGCCCGTCCGGCTCACCCCATTTTGAATATTAGAAAACGCTGAATTTGCATATAATGGGCGCCGGCCTCATTCCTGCCCATCCCGACAAGAAGCAGCCCAAGTCCGACCCCGCCGCGTTTATTCCGGCCGCCCGTTATACGGAACCCACCGCCATGACCCACACCGCCCCCACGCCCGCCCGGCTCTCCCTCTTTCCCGTTTCCTTCTTCTCCACGGTGATGGGCACCGCCGGCCTTGCCATCGCCTGGCAGAAGGCCCACCTGGTCCTGGGGGCGCCGGCGGAAGTGGGGCAATGGTTGCGCTGGCTGGCTACCGCCGTGTGGCTGCTGACGGCCCTGGTGTACGGCCTCAAGTTCCTCACCCACCGGGTCGCCGTCCTCGGCGAATGGCGCCATCCGGTGCGCATCAACTTCTTCCCCACCATTTCCATCGGCCTGCTGCTCCTGGCCATCGCCTGGGCCGAGGACGCCCCCGGCCTCGCCGCCCCGATCTGGGGCCTGGGCGCCGGGCTGCATCTGGCGTTCACCCTGGCCATCATGGGCGGCTGGCTGCACCACACCCACTACGAGATCAAGCACGCCAACCCGGCCTGGTTCATCCCGGTGGTGGGCAACATCATCGTGCCCGTGGTCGGCGTGCGCTTTGCCCCGCCGGAGTTGTCCTGGTTCTTTTTCAGCATCGGGCTGGTGTTCTGGCTGGTGCTGCTGACCATCGTCATGTACCGGCTCTTCTTCCACGAGCCCCTGCCCCTGCGCCTCACCCCCACCCTGTTCATCCTCCTGGCGCCGCCCTCGGTGGGTTGCGTGGCCTGGATGAACCTGACCGGGGAGGTGGACGCCTTTGCCCGCATCCTGCTGCACACGGCCCTGTTCCTGGCCCTGCTGCTGTTCTCCAATGTGTTGCGCTTCCTGCGCGTGCCCTTCTTCCTCTCCTCCTGGGCCTATTCCTTCCCCCTGGCGGCGGTGACCATCGCCACCCTGGCCATGGCCGGCCGCACCCACAGCACCTTCTTCAGCGCCCTGGGCATGATCCTGCTCTCCATCCTCAGCCTGGTCCTGGGCCTGCTCATCGCCCGCACCCTGGTGGCCATCCGCCGCGGCGAAATCTGCCAGCCGGAATGAGGCCGGCGGCGGGCCGCCCGGGCCCGCCCCGTCTTACAGGGCGTCGCTGCCGCCCAGCTCCCCCACCTCGTTGGCCCAGGCCATGGCCATGATCATGGCCCGGTTGGTGGCCTCCGCCTCCAGGCCGGCGGCCTGGGCGGCGCTTTCGATGCGGGCCGACTCCAGGCTCTCGCAGGCTTCCGCCACCTCCAGCAGCTGGGCGTAGGGCCCCTGCCGCTGCAGCAGGGCCTGCTTCACCGCTGGCGGCAGGGTCAGCTGCCCCACCACTTCGGCCAGGGGCTGCTGCAGCAGCCGGTCCAGCAGGGAAAAGGAGCCGCACAGGAAAAGGGCGTCGTGCTCGGCCGGCGGGAAGCGGCCGGCCCCCAGCAATTCCATCAGCCGGCCCCGGGTCAGGGCGTGCTCCACCACCAGCCACTCGCCGAAGCCGCCGCCCTGGGGGGCGAACAGCAGCAGGGACAGCCAGCGGTAGAAGCGCCCCAGGCCCAGCACCACCAGGGCATGCTCGATGGAGGAAACAGGCGTGGTCAGACCGATGCCGGGGGAGTTGATGTAGCGCAGGATGCGGAAGGAAAGCAGGGGGTCCTGCTTCAGGGTTTCCGCCAGCTCCTTGTTCTCCGCCTCGTTGCGCACCAGGTTGAGCAGCTGGATGATGCGCATGCGGGAAGCGGCGCCCTTGGCCGGCGCCCAGGCTTCCTTGAGGGACACGGCGCGGCCCTGGAAATAGTCGAAGCCGCGCTGGAAGCAGAGATTGAATTCATCCGCCGTCTGCACATTGTCGGCGATAAGGTGCACCGTGTGGCCGTCCACCGTCTTCAGGGCGTAGGCCAGGTTGCGCAGGCGCTCGCCGTCGAAAGCCGCCACATCCACCGCCACGTAGTCGAGATGGGGCCGCAGGGCGGCCAGGGCGGCCTTGTCCGGCGGCACGTACATGCCCAGGAGAAAGCCTTCCTGGCGCAGCCGCACCAGGGTCGCCGGCGGCGGCAGGGCCTCGGCCTCCACGTCGGGAGGCAGGGCCAGCATGAGCACCGTGTTCTGCCGCGGCAGACGGGCCAGGGCGGCCGAATCCAGGGCATCGGGACTGACCGGGACGAAGGCCAGGCGCTGCCCGAGCACCCCGGATTCGCCGGAGGCCAATGCCAGTTCGTGGAACAGGGCCTCCTGCAGGCTGCGCTGGACGACGGCGCTGCGCCCGCCCAGGCGGGAAGCGAGGCGGGCCTCCAGATTGAACTCGTAGGCGGCCACCCGCTGCTGGCGATTGACGATGGGCTCGCGCCGCACGAAGGAATGGCGCTGCTCCTCCCCCGGCAGGGGGGCAGCCGGCGGCGTGGCGGGCGCGGCCGCGCCAGAGGCGGCAGGGGCAACAGGCGCGGCGGCCTCGGCGGCGGCCGGCACTTCGCTGCGGGAGCGGAACAGGCGGGAAAACATGGGCGGGCGGCTCCTCGGATGAAGCCGTCATTCTAGACCGGGAAACCCGGCTGCGGCAGGATCAGGCCGAGGGTTGGCGGGCCGCGCGCCAGAGGCTGGCCACCGCCGGCGAGAGCCGCTCGATGACGACGCCGCGGCGCTCGGCGGCGACGACGCAGAGGGCCAGGCCGTCCGCATCCACGGTCGTCACCTCGGAGAGGTCGATCTCAGCCACCCCCATCTTGTCCAGGGCGTGGAAGAAGTCGTTGCGCAGGGACAGGTTGAGGGCGCCGGCGATGCGCATCACCTTGCGTCCGGCCAGGGTGTGCATGGACAGCACGGAGGCGATGCCGTTGCGCAGGGAGTCCTGGATCGCGCCTTCCAGCTGGATCTCGGAAGCCGGCCCCAGGTCGAAGCGCACCCCCACCAGATCGCCCAGGCCGCGGCTGATGACGATGGGCACGGTGTCGATGCCCATGCCCTGGAGCGCGAACTCCAGGCCGAAGCGGTCGCCGATGGCCAGGGGCAGCTCGGTGCGCAGCAGGGCGCCGCCGAGGGAAACGTTGTGCAGTTCCGCCCGCAGGTTCTGGCCCTGGTGCCCCACATAGGCCGGCAAGGGCTTGGCGAAACGGATGCGGACGTGGCGACGCTGTTCTTGCATGATGGGCTGGGCGGGGGACGGTGGGATTCGCGCTATTATCGCCCCAAAGCCCCTCCCCGAACGCCGAATAATGCGCATATTCCACCGTAGTCCCTCCGCCACCGGCCGCCTGGCGCTTGCCCTGTGGCTGACCCTGCTCTGCAACCCGCTCCACACCTACGCCGCCGGGCAGATGCCGCCGGACACGGCCACTGTCCTGCCTCCCGAGGTCACCCGGGCCCTCAACGCCGCCGGTCTGCCTCCCGGCCAGTTCGCCGTCGCCGTGCAGGCGGTGGACGCTGCCGCGCCGCGCCTGCTGCACAACGCCGCCCGCCCCATGAACCCGGCCTCGGTGATGAAGCTGGTGACCACCTACGCCGCCCTGGAAAAGCTGGGCCCGGCCTACACCTGGAAGACCGAACTGCGCGGCGACAACGCCCCCCGGGACGGCCGCCTGGAAGGCAATCTCTACCTGGTCGGCAGCGGCGACCCGGCCCTCACCCTGGAACGCTTCTGGCTGCTGCTGCGGCAGCTGCGGGACCGGGCCGAGGTGCGTCAGATCGGCGGCGACCTGGTGGCCGACCGCCGCGCCTATCGCCTGCCCCCCTTCGACCCCGCCGCCTTCGACAACGAGCCCCTGCGGGCCTACAACGTCAATGCGGATGCGGCCCTGGTGAACTACACCGCCCTGCGCTTCACCCTGGTGCCGGACCTGGCCGCGGGCAGCGTGCGCCTGGTCCAGGAAGTGCCCCAGGAAGGCCTCGCGGTGAACGCCCGCATCGCCCCCGGCGCCGGCGAATGCGGCGACTGGCGCGAAAAGCTGACGGTGCGCTTCGACCCCGCCGGCAAGCGCCTCGACATCGGCGGCACCTTCCCCCTGGTGTGCGGCGAAAAGCCCCTGCATCTGGCCCCCCTGGCCGGGGACGCCTATCTCGCCGGCCTCTTCCGCCCCCTGTGGCGCGAACTGGGCGGCCAGTTTGCCGGCCAGGTGCGGGAAGGCCCCACCCCCGTGGGCGGCGTGCCCCTGCTGCGCTGGGAATCCCCCAGCCTGGCCGAGATCGTGCGCGACACCAACAAGTACAGCAGCAACGTCATGGCCCGCCACCTCTTCCTCGCCCTGGCCGACACCCCGGCCGGCGAGGCCGCCACCCTGGCCGGCGCCCGCCAGGGGCTGCGTCAGGTGCTGGCGGAAAAGGGCCTCAGCTTCCCCGAACTGGCGGTGGAAAACGGTTCCGGCCTCTCCCGGGACGACCGCATCGCCGCCCGCAGCCTGCTGCAACTGCTGCTGGCGGCCTGGAAGAGCCCGGTCATGCCCGAGTTCGTCGCCTCCCTGCCGCTGGCGGGCAGGGACGGCACCCTGAAGCGCCGCTTCGGCAACGGCAGCAGCGCCGGCCGCGCCCACCTCAAGACCGGCTCCATCGAAGGCGTGCGCGCCTGGGCCGGCTACGTCACCGACGCCGGAGGCCGCCGCTGGGCCCTGGTGGCCCTGGCCGGCGGGCCCAAGGCCGGCGCCGCCTGGGGTCCGGTGGAGGCCTTGCTGGAATGGGTGGCGACCCAAAGCCCAACGCCCCAGGCAGCCCCCAGCACCCCACTCTCCAACTGATCCCGCCAGGCCCCGGCGCCTAGGGCGCCGCTGCGGCTGCCGGTGCCAGGGCGGCGGCCACGGCCCGCACCCAGGCCTCGTCGTCCGCCGCCTCGTCCTGCCGCCACGGTCCCTGGCCGAAGACCCGGCGCCCGGTGGCCAGCCCCAGCTGGCGATAGCTCTCGAACTGGGCCTCGTCGAACCACTGGTCGGCGGTGGACTGGTGGGGGAAGTCAGGGTGGGTGGCGGCGTAGTTGCCCACGTCCACCGGCTCGTCCCCCAGCACCATGGGTTTCAGGTACACCAGCACGCCGCACTCCGGGGTCGGCGGCATCCCGGCCAGGGCCTGCCGCCCGTCGTCCCAGTAGCGGATGCGCCCCACCGCCAGCCGCTGCCGCGGCGCCGCCCCGGGCAGCAGCGAGCGCACGTCGATGTCGATCTCGGCCCCCAGGTCCACCCGGCACTTGCGGATGGCGTTGCCCAGGTCCTCGAACTGGAAGTTCCGGTCCTGGCCGCCGTCGCTGACCACGATCAGGCGGCAGCGGCGGCGCACCAGTTCGTACAGCCCCAGGTTCTCGAAATGGCCGCCGTCGGAGACATTGACGAAGCCGGTGTCCTCATTGACGCTGCCGAACAGCTCCCGCAGCAGGTACCACAGCCCCAGGGGCGGACTGCTGAGGGCGGTGAACGGTCCTGCCGGATTGGGGCACCAACGCCCCAGGCGGACATTGAGCAGGGCCATGACGAAGGCCATGGCCGGCTCGGTGTGGTAGCCCATGTTGGGGTTGGCGGCGGCCCCGGAGACGGCCATGGCCATGCCCAGATGGGCGCCCTCCCGGCTCATGTAGTCCCGGCTCGGCGCCAGGAACTCGCGCCACTCGGGGCTCTGGGACGAGGGCGGCAGGAGGAAGCCGCAGCGGTCCGGCGAGAAGATGAAGGGGGCCGCCTGGCGCTGCTGCCATTCCAGGGGTTCGCTGCCGGTGAGGTTGAGGGCGCCGTTGAGCAGGGGGATGGGGCGCTGGGCCGCCAGGTCCTGCAGGGGCAGGTCGTCCGCCGGGTCGAAATCGGTGAAACGGTCGCTGCGCCGCTGCGGATTGGAGGCCCCCAGATAGCAGCGGGTCAGCCGGTTGCGGTAGAACTGGTGCATGGAAAAGAGATTGACGTCGATCCGCGCCGACAGGGCCCAGGCGCCCAGCAGGCAGACGCTGGCCGCCAGCACCACCGCCGCCAGCCCGGGCATGGTTAGGGACGGCGCCAGGAACCAGGGCTGCTGCCCCGCCCCGGCCAGGGTGCGCAGGCCCCATTCCCCCAGCCAGGAAAGAAACAGCAGCAGGCCGCCGATGAAAATGTAGGGTGCCGCCTGCAGCAGCCGCTCCAGCCAGGGGTTGGCCCTCTTGCCGCCGGTGGCCGGGCTGCGTCCGGCGAGGGCGCCGGCCACCGTGCTGATCAGCCAGGCGAGGCCGCCCGCCGCCGCCAGGGTCTGGCCCAGCCAGCCGAGGAAGGCGCTGCCGTAGAAACTGACCAGGGCCACCAGGGACCAGCCCAGGCCGATGCCGATGGACATGCCGCCGGCCCGGCCGGCCCACTCCCGCGCCAGTTCGGCCAGGGCCCGCTTCATCAGGCCGATGTGCAGGGCGACCGCCAGGCAGAGGAACTCCCACAGGACGAAGGCCCCCAGCCCCACCGCCAGCCAGGGCCGGGACGGCGGCGGCAGGGCGGCGAGGAGCCGCACATAGCCGTAGACCAGGACGGCAAGCAGGGCCCCGGCCGGCAGGGCGGCCGCCAGGGAGACGCGGAAGGCGGTGCCGCCGCCCCGGGGCAGGGGCAGGTCGAGGCCGGCCGCCAGCAGCCACAGCAGGGGGTAGGCCAGGACCAGGGCCGCCCACAGCGCCCCGTCGCCGCCGGCCAGGGCCGGCAGCCAGGTCCCGTCGTTGAACAGGGCGGCGGCCAGCAGGGCCGCCAGCATGCCCGGCAGCACGGCGCCGCGCAGCACCTGCCCCTGGCTCGGCCCGGGACGGGACGATCCATCGCCGTCGGCGGCCGGGCGCCGGTACCAGGTCATGCCCCGGTACAGGCCCCGGGCGGCGACGGCCAGCAACAGCAGCACCGCCCCCCACAGCCAGGGCGAAGGCGGGCCGCCCTGCCACAGGGCAAGGACGACGCCCCGCGGCAGGAACAGCAGGCCGAGGAGGAAGAGGATGAAGACGCTCTGGGTCAGCAGCAGGTTGCGCGACAGGTTGGCCACCGCCGCCAGGGTATCCACGCTGAAGAGGCCGAAGCGGGGCGTCAGGTAGTTGCTGTAGCGGCGCAGGAAGGCAATGGCCGGATGCTCGCTGGCGCCGGTGGCCGTCTGGCTGGCGTCGTCCCGGCAGCCACCGGGTTGGCCGGCGGCGGCCACCGAGGGCGCGATGCCGACGGGGCCGGGCTGTTCCAGCTGCCGCACGGCCCGGCGGCTGTCCGCATCGGTACGGTGGATCAGGGCGGAGAGCCAGGTACCGATGTAGCCGCCGCCGGAAACGGTGGACAGGTAATCCACCCGGCGCAGCAGGCGGGCCTCGGCCATGGCCTGCAGCACGCCCAGGGCGAAGGTGGCGCTGCGGATGCCGCCGCCGGACAGGGCCAGGCCGCAGAAGGCCGCCGTGGCGGCCGGCTGGGGCGCCGGTGGTTCGGGCGGAGTCGCGGCGGCTTCGCCGAACCAGGCCTGGGCCCGGACACCGGCAGCCGTCACCGACGGGGGGGCGGCCGGGCGCAGACGCCGGGCCTCGTCCTCGAACTGGCGCCAGCTTTGGCTTCGCTGCGGGCCATCTTCCGGCAACAGGGGCGCGCTCATGGTTGCAGCTCCGCGCAGGGCTTGAGCACCTTGCACACGGGGGCGCTCTCCTCCTGGGCGCCGCCGAGGCGGGCCAGGCTCTTGCACGACACTTCCAGGCGGTCGGCCACGGCCTGCCAGGCCCCTTTCAGTTCCTTGCCGTCCACCTTGTTCTGGGGAGCGATGATGTCCAGGGCGGCGACGAAGCCGCGGCGGGAGGCGGAGCCGTAGATGGCATCGGCCATGCCGTCCTCCAGCACGTCGCCCACCTCGGCCAGCAGGCTCACCGGATTGCTGGCCAGCCCCCGCAGGCGCCGGGCGGTGGGCTTGATGCCGGCCTTGACCACGTCGGCCACGGCGATCAGGGCATCGGCCCGCTCCAGGGGATAGATGGCGGCCTTGCGCGCCGCCGGGGTCCACGCCAGGACCGAGCAGGCCTCGTGCAGTTCGGCCTCGGCGGTGCGGATGCGCTGCAGCAGGGCCGGCGCCAGCACGCCCCGGTCCTCGTGCTCCTCCAGGGCCCGGGTGCCGGCCTCGGCGAAGGTCAGCACGACGAAGTGGGCCGCCAGCTGCCGCACCCGGGCGCCGTCGTCGCCCTGGCCGGCATCGCCCAGCATCCTGGCGCAGGCACTGTTGTCGGCGACGGCGGTCTTGCCGCAGACCAGCTTGAGAAAGCTGTCCTGCACTTTTTCCAGCCCCTTCCTTTCCTCTGCGGCGCCGGCGCCGGCGGCACCGAGCAAAAGGCCCAGCAGGGCAAGGCAAAGGGAATGGCGGAAGGCGGCGATGGCAGAGGGATGCATGGCGTTCTCCTTGGCAGCGAATGGGCCGACGGGTCGGGAAAATCCATTATGGATAACCGTAAGGGTTTTTCCATTAAGCCATTTGGCATAGCCAAAGAATCACGGCGTCAGCCGCCGGCCGCCGGGCCAGTCCCGGAGCGACTTTCCCTGCACCGCCCCAGGAAGCGCGCCCCTATTGAATGAAAAAGCCCCGCCATCCCTTTAGGGACGCGGGGCCTGGCCCAGCATAGAAATTTCTGCTGACGCCGGTTCAGCACACCACCGGCAGGGGCCGCCACAGCCGGATGCCCTCGGGGCGGACGTCGGCGCCGTAGGCCAGCACCTCCACCCCCAGCCCCAGGACCCGGCGCAGGGTGCGGCCGTACTCCGGGTCGATGTGGTCCGCCGGCCGCACTTCATCCACGTCGCCCCGCTGCACGCAGAAGAACAGCACGGCCCGGTTGCCCTTGGCCACCTCGTCGGCCATTTCGTTGAGGTGCTTGGTGCCGCGCTCGGTGACGGCGTCGGGAAAATAGCCGATGCCGCCGGCAACGGCGGCGGTGACGTTTTTCACCTCCACATAGCATGGGGGACGACCTGCTTCAGTCAGCAGCAGGTCGATGCGGCTGCGCTTGCCGCCACGGCCGTTGTCGCCGCCGTAGGGCACCTCGCCGCGGATCGCCCCATAGCCGGCCAGCTCGGCCACCGCGCCGGCCTCGATGGCTTCCCGCACCAGGGCGTTGGTGCGGCCGGTGTGCAGGCCCACCAGGACGCCGTCCGCCTCCACCAGTTCCCAGGTCCAGGCCAGCTTGCGCTGGGGGTTGTCGCTGGGGGACAGCCACACCCGGCTGCCCGGATCCTTGCAGCCCTGCATGGAACCGGTGTTGGGGCAATGGGCGGTGACCACGCTGCCGTCGGCCAGTTCGACGTCGGCGAGGAAACGCTGGTAGCGCCGCAGCAGGCGGCCTTCGGTGAGCAGGGGCAGTTGCATGGGGAATGCTCCGGCGGCGGCTCCGGGGCCGCGGCGTGGGCGGGTGGCAGAAAAGGGAAAAGGCTCAGGCCGGATCGCGCCGGCACTCCGGCAGGCGGGCGCCGCAGGCCTGGCAGTAGGCGGCCTCCGGCGCCAGCCCTTCGGTCAGGCAGTCCGGACAGGTGCGGCTGGTGGGCGTGACCTGCAGGCGCTGGGCGGTGATCTCGGAGGTGACGATGCCGGTGGGCACCGCCAGGGTGCCCCAGCCGAGCAGCATCATGGCCGAGGAGATGAGACGGCCCACGTCGGTCTTGGGCGTGATGTCGCCGAAGCCGACGGTGGTCATGGTGGTGATGGCCCAATAGACGGCGGTGGGAATGCTGGTAAAGCCGTTGGCCGGGCCTTCCACCACATACATCAGGGTGCCCATGACCAGCACGATCATCAGCACCACCGAGAGGAACACCAGAATCTTGCGCCGGCTGGCCAGCAGGGCGCTGCCCAGCATCTGGTACTCGCCCAGGTAGGCGGTGAGCTTGAGCACCCGGAACATGCGCAGCAGGCGCAGGATGCGCACGTCGATGAGCAGGTGGGCCTCGGGCACCAGCAGCGCCAGGTAGGTGGGCAGGATGGCCAGCAGGTCCACCAGGCCGAAGAAGCTCAGGGCATAGCGCCAGGGCCGGCGCAGACAGGTCAGGCGGGCCAGGTATTCGGCGGTGAACAGCAGGGTGAAGCCCCACTCCAGGGTGGCGAAGAGGTCCTGGTGGCGGACGTTGAGGCTATGCACGCTGTCGGCCATGACCACCGCGACGCTGGCCAGGATGGCGAAGATGAGGCACTGGTCGAACAGGCGACCGGCCCGGGTCTCCGACTCGAATACCACCGAGTAGAGGCGCAGGCGCCAGCCGGCGAGGGGCTTGCCCAGGGAATCGGCGGCGGAATGGACGGCGGCGGCAGGGCTCATGGGCGGTCGCTTCGGAAAGTCGGGAAACAGGGGAACCAGCCCGCCATCTTAGCGCCGGCCGCCGGCCCGGGGAACCGGCCGGGCCTACAGCAGCTTCTGCAGGAACAGGGCCTGGCCGGCGGCCGGATCGAGCACGTAGGGGGCGAAGCCGGCCCGCTCGTAGGCGACCAGGGCGCGCCGGTTGTTGGACAGCACTTCCAGGGTCAGCTTGCAGCAGCCCAGTTCCCGGGCCCGCCCCTCGGCCCAGGCCAGCAGGACCTGGCCGATGCCGGCACCGCGGCGGGCGTCGCGCACGGCGATGTCGTGGATGTTGAGCAGGGGCCTGGCGGCGAAGGTGGAAAAGCCGGCGAAGCAGTTGATCAGGCCCACGGTCTCATCCCCCTGCCAGGCCAGGGCGCTGTGGAAATGGGGCACGCCGGCCAGGGCCGGCACCAGGGCCTGCCGTACCGCCGGGTCCAGCCCGCTGCCGCCGCCCATGGGGTCCCGGGCGTAGTGGTCGAGCAGGTCGAGCCAGGCCGCGGCCTGCTGCGGCTGGCTCAGGTCGGTGGGGCGGACCTCCACGGGCGGCATGGTCGGCATGGCGTCAGCCGGCCAGGGACTTGAGTTTGCCCAGCAGCTGGGGATAGCGCTTGTCGGCGGGAGCCAGGCGGTGGGCGGTTTCCAGGTACTGGCGGATTTCGTCCACCAGGGAGGGGCTGACCACGGTGCGCTGCATGAAGGTGATGCCCATGTGGGCGAAGTTGAACAGCACCCGCACGTTGCCCGGCAGGCGCTCGCAGGCGGTGCGCATGGCTTCCATGGCCTCGTCGAACTTGCCGTCCCGGGCCAGCAGCACGCCCTGGTTCATCAGCTGCACCGCTTCCTTGCGCGAGGCTTCCACCAGAGCCACGCCCTCCTCGCTCATGGCGCCGGTGTCGAACACCTGCTGGATGCGCTGCAGCAGGATGGCGTCGTCCGGGTTGTTGCGCACTTCGCCCTGGAGCAGGGCGGCGGCCTTTTCCTTCTCGCCGGAGACCATCATCAGCTCGGCCATCTCCACCACCGCGGCGCTCTCCAGGCGGGGCGCGCCGGGCTGGGCCAGCACCTCGTCCAGCTTGAGGGCCACCTTGCGTGCGGATTCCAGGTCACCGGCCCGGTGGTAGACCATGCCTTCGGTGGCCATGGCTTTGACCTTGACCTCCTCGGCGTCGAACTGCTTGGTCAGGGTGGACAGCACCTGCAGGGCTTCCTTGCTGTTGTTCTGGGCGCTGCAGGCCCGGGCCAGGCCCAGGTAGGCATCCGGCGTTTTCAGCACCGAGTGCTCGCCCAGGGCCACGCTCTTGCGGAAGGCCTTTTCGGCGTTTTCCACCTTGCCCAGCTGCAGGGACACTTCGCCCAGGTTCTTCTGCCGCATCACCGACAGGGGCGAGAGGCGGGCGGCGTTTTCCAGCACTTCCTCGGCCTTCTGCAGGTCGCCCCGGGCGTTGTGCACATTGGCCAGCCAGTCGTGGGCTTCCAGGTAGGTGCGGTTCTCCGCCACCAGGGTTTCCAGCAGGGCCTGGGCGTGGTCCAGTTCGCCGGCGGCCACATGCACCCGGGCCAGGCCGAGCTGGGCCCAGGGCACGTCCCGCTTGGCCAGCAGGGCGTTGTAGAGCAGGCGGGCCTGCTCGTGTTCGCCGGACACCAGCAGCAGGTGGCACTTCAGGCGCAGCAGTTCGCCCGCATTGGCCTTGTCCACCGCCAGGCGCTCGTCGCAGAGGCGGATGGCCAGGGGGAAGTCCATGGCCATGACGGCCTGGTCGATGTCCACGAAGGCGGCCTTCTTCACCCAGATCTTTTCCAGGCGCAGGCGCAGGGTGGATTCGGTGATGGGTTTGAGCAGGTAGGCGTCCGGCTGGTATTCGGCGGCGCCCATGACCACGTCGGCGGTCTTCTCGGCGGTGATCATGACCCAGGCGCAGCTGGGTCCCACCAGGTTGCGGTACTTGGCCTCCTCCAGCACCTGCTGGCCGTTCTTGCCGGCGCCCAGGTTGAAGTCGCAGAGGACGCCGTCGAAGCGGGTCTGGCTGAGCTGGCTGATGGCTTCGTTGCCGTTGGCGGCGGTGGCGATGACCTTGGGGTTCACCCCCATGGAGCGCAGGATGTCGCGCAGCACGGTGCGCATGCCCTGGAAGTCGTCGATGACGAGGAAGCTCTTGCTGCCGAAGTCGATGTTCTGGAAGTTGCTCATTGTTGTTCTGTTTTCCCTGGAGATGGGCCGTTCAGGGCAGGGTCAGGACGAAGCAGCCGCCGCCCCAGGCGCCGCCGTTTTCCAGGCGGATGGCGCCGTGGCGCCCCTTGTTGCGGTGCAGCCGGGCGGCCATGGCGGAGAAGTAGAGGCCCAGGCCGGTGCTGCCGCCCTGGAAGTCCACCCCGTTCATGGCGGCGACGCCGTCATCCAGCATTTTCTGGGGATAGCCGCGGCCGTCGTCCTCGACGCGCATTTCCAGGCCCTCCTCCGTCTCCCGCACCACCAGGCGCACCTTGCCCTTGGTGTAGTGGATGGCGTTGTTGAGGGCGTGGCCGATGATGCCGCCCACCAGGTCCGCATCGAAGGGCCACACCAGGTCCGACTCCACCACGGCCTCGAATTCCAGGCCGCGGAAGCGCAGCAGGGGCAGGTGCTGGGACACGGTCTCGGCGACGAAGTCCTCCAGCACCCAATCCTCCGGGGAGAAGGGATAGAGGTGGTTGCCCAGCTTGTAGAGGGCCAGCAGCTGGATCAGGTTGCCGTTGATCCGCTTGGTCTCGTACATCATGTGGGTCATTTCGCCGAACTCGGGCCGGCTGGGGTCGCTGTCGGCCAGCAGCTTCTCCATGCTGCCGATGAGGATGCTGATGGAGTTCTTCATGTCGTGCACCGACGAAGCGAGGAACACCGACAGGTCGGGGGAAGTATCGGGCGGGTTCATGGGCAGTATCCTGGCGTCACCGGAAGCGGAAAAATGCCAATTTTGTCACAGAGCGGCACTAATACCAAAGTAATATCGAACACCCTGCACCAGACCGGACCGCGCCGCCTCCCCGGGCTCTGGGGTCCAGGCTGGGCGCGGCCCAGCCCTCAGCGGCCGCTTACAGCCCGAGGCTCTGCCACAGTTCGTCCACCCGGGTCTTCACCGCCTCGTCCATGACGATGGGGCGGCCCCATTCCCGGCTGGTCTCGCCGGGCCACTTGTTGGTGGCATCCAGGCCCATCTTGGAGCCGAGGCCGGCCACCGGGGAGGCGAAGTCCAGATAGTCGATGGGGGTGTTGTCCACCAGGGTGGTGTCCCGGGTGGCATCCATGCGGGTGGTGAGGGCCCAGATCACTTCCTTCCAGTCCCGGATGTTCACGTCGTCGTCCACCACGATGATGAACTTGGTGTACATGAACTGGCGCAGGAAGCTCCAGATGCCGAACATCACCCGCTTGGCGTGGCCCGGGTACTGCTTCTTGATGCTGACCACGGCCAGGCGGTAGGAGCAGCCTTCCGGCGGCAGGTAGAAATCGACGATCTCGGTGAACTGCTTCTGCAGCAGGGGCACGAACACCTCGTTCAGCGCCACGCCCAGCACGGCGGGCTCGTCCGGCGGCTTGCCGGTGTAGGTGCTGTGGTAGATGGGGTTCTTGCGCATGGTGATGCGCTCGACGGTGAACACGGGAAACTCGGCCTGCTCGTTGTAGTAGCCGGTGTGGTCGCCGTAGGGCCCTTCCAGGGCCGTCTCGCCGGGGTGGATCACCCCTTCCAGGACGATCTCGGCGGAGGCCGGCACCTGCAGGTCATTGCCGATGCATTTGATCAGCTCGGTCTTGGCGCCCCGCAAAAGGCCGGCGAACTGGTATTCCGAGAGGCTGTCCGGCACCGGCGTCACGGCGCCGAGAATGGTGGCCGGATCGGCCCCCAGGGCCACCGCCACCGGATAGGGCTGGCCGGGATTTTTCTGGCAGTGGTCGCGGTAATCCAGGGCCCCGCCCCGGTGGGCCAGCCAGCGCATGATGAGCTTGTTGCGGCCGATCACCTGCTGCCGGTAGATGCCCAGGTTCTGCCGCTTCTTGAAGGGGCCCCGGGTGATGGTCAGGCCCCAGGTGATCAGGGGTGCCACGTCGCCGGGCCAGCAGTGCTGGATGGGCAGGCGGGAGAGATCCACCGCGTCGCCCTCCCACACCACCTCCTGGCAGGGGGCGGAGGACAGCACCTTTGGCGCCATGTTGAGCACCTGCTTGAAGAGGGGGAATTTCTCCCAGGCATCCTTCAGGCCCTTGGGCGGCTCCGGCTCCTTCAGCATGGAGAGCACCGTGCCCACCTCGCGCAGGGCCGAGACCGAATCCTGGCCCATGCCCATGGCCACCCGCCGGGGCGTGCCGAAGAGGTTGGCCAGCACCGGAATGGTGAATTCGCCGTTAGGCCCCACCGGCTTCTCGAAGAGGATGGCCGGCCCCTCGGCCCGCAGCACCCGGTCGCAGATTTCGGTCATTTCCAGGCGGGTGTCCACGGGCACGCTGACCCGCTTCAGTTCGCCCTGCTGTTCCAGTTGCGCGATGAAGTCGCGCAGGTCGCGGTATTTCATGGGAAGCCTATTTCAGGGGCAGCACGCCGAAGGGGTGAAGCCAGAAGTCCACGGCGATGCCGGCGAAAATGCTGGCACCGACCCAGTTGTTGTGCAGGAAGGCCTTGAAGCAGGGGCCGCCCTCCCGGGTGCGGATCAGGGTGTAGTGGTAAATGGCCAGGGCCACCGCCCCCAGCAGGCCGGCGTAGAAGGCCCAGCCCCGCTGCAGGCCGTAGCCAACCCAGGCGATGAGGGCGAAGGTGGCGCCGTAGCAGAACATCACCGCCGCCACGTCTAAGCGGCCGAAGGTGATGGCGGAGGTCTTGATGCCGATTTTCAGGTCGTCGGGGCGATCCACCATGGCGTACTCGGTGTCGTAGGCGACGGCCCAGAAGACGTTGGCCAGCAGCAGCCACCAGGCTTCCGCCGGCACCACGCCGAGCTGGGCGGCGTAGCTCATGGGGATGCCGAAGCCGAAGGCGATGCCCAGGTAGGCCTGGGGAATGGCGAAGAAGCGCTTGGTGAAGGGGTAGCTGGCGGCGAGGAACACCGCCACCG
Source organism: Azospira sp. I09 (assembly GCF_009177135.1). Classification (NCBI taxonomy): domain Bacteria; kingdom Pseudomonadati; phylum Pseudomonadota; class Betaproteobacteria; order Rhodocyclales; family Rhodocyclaceae; genus Azospira; species Azospira sp. I09. Next base: position 2,051,102 of record NZ_AP021844.1, read on the forward strand.
CCGCCAGGGCGAACACCAGGGGCGTCAGCAGCGGCAGCAGCAGCAGGAAGGAGAGCAGCACCAGGACGGCGAAAAGGCCCAGGGCCTCCCGCGGCGACACCGTCCGGGCCGCCAGGGGGCGGCTCTTGGTGCGGGCCACGTGGGGATCGAAGTCCCGGTCGGCGTAGTCGTTGATGACACAGCCGGCGGAGCGCATCAGCAGGGTGCCCAGGGCAAAGATCCACACCACCCACCACTGGGGCTGGCCCACGGCGGAAAGCCACAGGGCCCAGAGGGTCGGCCACAGCAGCAGCAGGGTGCCGATGGGCTTGTCCAGCCTCATTAATCGCTCGTAGTTATCGAGCTTTTCGCGGATTAAAGCTATATTTGTCACAGTCATGTCACAGGAGCGGTAAAACGTGGGCACAATCAGAACTCGGGGAGCTTACCAGTACCAAGCCCAAGTCAGAAGAGCGGGGTTCCCGCCACAGTCCAAGACCTTCGAGACGCGACGCGACGCTGAAAAGTGGGTGCGCTCGGTGGAACGAGAGATGGATACCGGCTCGTTCATCCCTCGCGACGAAGCTGCGCGAACCACGATCAAGGATCTCGCAAAACGGTACCGGGAAGAACTGACACCGAAAATGCGTGGGCAGCGCCAAGAGGAAAGCCGACTCAAGGCGGCAGAAGAAAAGTTCGGCGATTACAACCTGTCAGCCGTCACCCCGGCGATGGTGGCCAAGTGGCGCGACGAGTTGGGTAAGAAGCTGTCTCCGCAGACAGTCCAGCACTATTTGGCTGTGCTAAATCGCCTCTATAAGGCCGCAGCTCGCGATTTCGGCATCCCGTTGCCTCTTGGTAATCCCGTGGCGACCGTGCGCATGCCAACGATCGCCAACGCCCGGGAGAGACGACTGGAGGACGGTGAGGAAAAAAAGCTGATGGCTGCGCTTGACGCCAGCCGGGGAAAGCATCTCAAATCAGTAGTGTTGCTCGCGCTGGAGACCGCTATGCGGCGCGGCGAGCTGCTGGCCCTGCGATGGGAGTATGTGGATCTCAAGCGTCGTGTGCTGCACCTGCCCGAGACCAAGAATGGCACCTCCCGCGATGTCCCCCTCTCAACGAAAGCGGTAGCCGTCCTGGAGGGCCTCCCGCGCCACATCACCGGGCGGGTATTCGATACCAGTGAAACCGCGATTACAGAGGGTTTCCAGCGCGCCGCCAAGCGGGCATGCATCCCCGATTTCAGGTTTCATGATCTCAGACACGAGGCCACGAGCCGATTGGCCGAGAAGCTGCAAATGCACGAGCTGGGAAAGGTGACCGGCCACAAGTCACCGAGGATGTTGATGCGGTATTACCATCCCCGCGCCGAGGACTTGGCAAAGAAACTAGGCTAAACAGAATTCCAACGTACTAGTAGAATATTCCGCTTCTTACACGACAAAAGGGAGTCAAGGATGAGGTTTTTCCTCTTTGGGCTGGCGCTGCTCTCATCGATGCCGGCACTTGCATCGGACTGGCAATCTACCTATTACAACACGCGTCGAGGCAGTCTCTTCATCGATAAAGATAGCGTCGTCGAGGTGCAGGGAAGCGTGAGAAAGTTCTGGACTCTGTTTGCTCCACGAGTGACCGTAGGACAGCCAGGCGAAGGCTATGCGTACCACAAAGCGCTGCGCCAAATCGATTGCGCAAGCCGCACCTCAGCCCTTGTTCGTTCGATCTACCATGACGAAAACAATGCGCCGCACGAAGCCCAAGTCGACGACAAGGCGATGCGTGACATCGCCCCTGACAGCGAAGACGACTACCTGTGGCAGTACGTCTGCAAGCCTGAACGGCAAGGCAAACTCGGCACACCAGCCGGGAACATCTCACAGTTTCTCGATGATCAGGTGAAATTCACCAAAGAGAACCTGCTTACTCTAAAAAGAATGCAGGGTAAGTAACTATTTTTGACTACGCGCAACGGGAACCCTGATGCCATACCACATCCTCGAAGTGCAGAAAGTTGATGAAGATGGGCGCGTCCTATCGCGAGAGTATTTCGTCGTGAACGAAGAAGGCGACGTCATCGACGGACCTTTCATAACTCTAGCTGCAGCGGTCGAAGCTTTGAAGGAACTGGAAGCCGAGGATGCACCGCCGCCGCCAGGCGGCGGCAGCGGTCCAGGCTTTCACATATAGGGAAGGCGTAGCTGTTTTTGACCACGCGATGTCAAAAACAGCTACGTCATGCCTGCGCCGTGGTCGTTATTGACCACGATTCGCGTGGAATGCGGGAAGCGTGGTCAATAACAGCAGCAACTCCCCGCCGCCGTGGTCGTTTTCGACCACGGCAGCGAAAGTGAAGCCAAAAATGGCAACCCAGCAACTACGCCTCGTCTTCGCTAGCAGATTGCGCTTGCTCCCACGCCAGGAATTCCTCAATGTCCTCCAGGTAGTAGGCGCAGCCGGTCGGCGGCACCCCCATCCTGATGATGCGGATCTCCATCGCCCAATGCCATACTGCCTCGCGCATGCCGGGCGGCATGTCCGCGATCTGGATCTTCTCGAAACCGACCGGCTGACCACGATCATTAAGATCCGCCGTGACGGGGACTTCATGCCCCTGCCAGGTGACAGCGCCGACTTGCTTTTCGTGGATACCAAGTAGCCCCATAACCTTTCACCTTTCAGCTCGTACCTTCTGGCTCTTCATCGTACTGCAGCCCCCGGAACCCAATTCCCAAAAGGCGGCAAAGGTGGTTCGACCCGTAGCGCACCGTTGCCAAGAGGCGCAATCGGCGGAATCACCTGGTACTGAGCCGAGACAGCGCCGGCCGCATCGAAGACCACGGCCACTTGCATCTTCGCACCAGCCTGATCCACCCCAGGAACCGACCAGACCCAGACCGGACCGATCTCTGTCGGGGCGCAGCCCAGGACGCCGCTCACGGCGGCGGGCGACATGTGGGGACGAACCATCTGCACGGCTCCTGGGTTAATTGTGGCCGGCGTACACATAGCCCCACCGCTTGCAGCGCTACGTGCCGCACCACTCGCCGCTGCCATCAAGGCAATGGCCACAGCCGCTTGGGTGTCACTGTTATCCTCCCGAGCCGAAGATCTACCCGGCAGCAGCGGAATTTCCTGGTAGCGTGCCGAGGCTGCCACGCCAGCGCGATCGAACTGCACGGCGATCTGCTTTCTTAGCGCACCATCAACAAACCCCCACGTATAGATCTCTGAGGCCTGCGGCACACCTGACGCCGGAGGCAAAGCCGTGGGCGTACAACCAAGCAGCGCCGAGATACCATCCTGAGCCAACCCGACGACTCTTGGAGGCATGCCACTATGGATCGTCGTCGCCGTACATTGGGCCTCGGCGTTGGTGGTCACCACTGCCACCGCGCACAGCAGCACACGATAGAACGAAGTCATGCCGGTTCTCCCCGCATCTTTTCGACTGGCAGCCCCGACCCCACCATCAATCGCACGGCGTTGATCCAGAGCAACAAGCCGAGGCCTACGAGGAACATCGTCGGGAAACCAGCGATGGCCAGCATGAATGCCTGCCACGCCCGCGAGCCATTCCAATACCTACGCGTTTCCTCGACTGCCTTGTAAAGCGTACCCTCGACCTCGATCGCGTAAATTACGCTCGTCACGGTCGAAAAGAACAACGGCGTCGGCACCTTCACCCTGGCTACCCAAACGGTGCAGATCTCACCATCGCGCAACAGCGGCGCGAGTTCGCCAACGATCTTCACCCGCTTGAGATGGATCGAACCCACCCGCATGAAGCCGTAGAAGTCGGCGGCCTGGCCGTGCTGTACGGCCCCCAAAGCCAGCCGGCCGGAGATTTTTTCCACAGCGCTCATAGCGTTGCCTCCAGAATGAAATTTCCGTCAACTGTATGCATCCGGACATAGGCGATCAGGTGAGCCATCGCCCTACCGAATGCCTTATCGTCGTTCAGCAGCATCCGAACCGCATCTTGATTGCCGTCTTCCCCACCTGCCCTTTGGTGGGCCTCGGGGGGTGCGGGGGGAACGCCCGCGTCGTTGGTGGTGCTGGTGGTTTTCGTGGTCATGCTTGTTCTCCTTTCCTTGATGGTTCTGCCCTTCGGAGCCGCCTCACAAATCGCCGCGCAGGGAGCGCCCCGCAGGGCGATGGCGGGGTTTCGGGCTGGAGCAACGGGGCATGAAAACCGGGGCAGTCCGGCAAACGGAATAAAGTCCGGCGTAGCCGGTGGCCGCAGGCCATTTATGCCGGATCGCCGGCCGGTTGGCGTGACCCGTTGCAGGCGACGGTCTCACCGTCGCCGGTCTAAGCCCGCCGCCATCGAGCGACTGAGCAGCGATGGGCGGCTTTGAAGGGCAATCAAGGAAAGGGGAACGACCACGGAAACGGGTTCCAGCACCACGGCGCGGCCGGCCGTGCGCCGCGAGGCGCACCCAAGGGCTGCGCCACTCCCTCGCGACGCCGCAGGCGTGGCGAGGCCATACAGGCCCTTGGCAAGCCCGAACAGGGCGCGCAGCACGTGTCCGCGCAGCGGTGACGTGCGCAGGGCAAGCGGAGCGCGCAGCGCCTCTGGTGCGGAGGCGGCAGGGATCAGAAGGGCGCATAGCGTCCCCGCAGGGGATGAGCGCATAGCGAAACCCTGGCAGAGCCCGGCCGGCGTCAGCCGGGCTGCCCTGGATGTAGGGAACTTGCCCCATAAACATTCACCCTTGCCGATCCTGGGCATCTGGTAGCAGCTCGGCATTGGAAAAGCCGTTGGCCTCTCCGCCTGACTTACCGCCTGCCCCGGCTCCTTTTGGACTGGCAGCCCCTTTCGACCCCGAGGCGCCCTGCCCGGCACCTTTGGAACCCTGCTCCAAGCCGCCAGTGGTTTTCTCAACCTCCTTGATCCCAACACCTTGAGCACCGGCCTGAGATCCCACCCAGCGCATCACGTTGTCCGGCACTGACGAGATCAGCGCAAAGCAGGCATGGATGGCCATCGTCATCATCCCAACGTAAAGCGCTACCCAAGCCACCAGCGCGATCAGGCCGACACCGTTGGAGCCCGTTACGCCGGAAACCATGCCCAGGAACACCATATTTACCAATGCACCCGCCGGATACAGGAGCGCGGCCGACAGAACCAGACCAAGCACCAGCAGAGCCGGCTGGATCACCATCGCCAGGATGAGCATGTACCCCGGCCCCGCACGTCCAACCAGGTCATCACCGCCGGGATGGACGTGCATCGCCGCCATCAGCGGCGCCGCAAGGACGGCCTCCGCCACCGAGGCGAGCCAACGGATCACCCCTGCCACCCACCAGATGGTGGGCACGGCAGGCAGGTAGAAAGCCAACATCGCTCCCAGCGCCCACAAGGCCGAGGATGTCCACTCCACGGTGCCGTTGATCGTTCGCAGCGCTTCCGATAGGTCAAACACGTTGCCAACCGTGATACTGGCCAGCCGCGAGCCAGCGAAGCCGGCGATGGCGAAATACGCTGCCTTGAGGCCAGCTCCGATCAGCACAATATCGTTGCCCAGCACCCTCAATTGCTCAACCGGCGCGGTATTCGCACCAGCAATCCGGTCTGTTAGCGCCTCCAGGCCCTTCATCGCCGGAATCGAAAGCAACCGCCACACGTCCTCGACGCTGCGCACGTTCTTGGCGTCCTCGATGCTCATCTCCTGGAAGGCCTGCCGCGGCGCTGCCGAGCGATCCAGCATGTATTCGTCGGTGAACGCGATTGCGTCTCGATAGGTTTGCAGGGTCTCTTTCACCTCCAGGTCTTCGATCCGTACCGGCGTCGAAGCCGGCACCGTGTTCACGGCGGCCTGGATCGAGTCATTGACCTTGACCATGTGCGAATACCACGTTCCCGCCAACACCCAGCCTCCCTCCCGCGCCTTGTCCAGGAAGGCCTGCCTGCCAACGTCTGGCGAGGCATCCACGGCTGCCTTGGCTGCCTTGGCCAGGGCGTCTTCGTACCTGGCAGCCGCCTGGTCGAGGGCGCCCGGGGCCGGCTTTTTCCACGCCACGATCTGCCGTGCCACCGGACGGAGATCGGTGACCATCTGCCAAACGGCATTGGTATGGGCATCGAGGATCGGCTGACGCAGTACCCGGGTAGCGTCGCCATCCTTTTCGTCGGCGGCTGACGGCACCCACGAGACCGAGCCGCAAACGGCGGGATTCTGATAGTCGAGGGAACCCCAGCGGAACCGCGTCGCCTTCGCACCGTTTCCCTGGCCAACGTCTTCCAGCGGCAGGATTGTGATTCGGGTTTTCCGATCCGAGGCCTCAAATTGGGCATTCATCGCTGCCATGCAAACTTCTGCGCGGAGGATGTTGGCTGCCAGCGGCCGTGCATCGGGCACGCTGACCCTACCAAGGGTGCCGGTCTGGGTGAAGCGGTCGATGCCTGCGGTCCACGCCTGGTTGGCGACTCCGACCCCCTGCATGGCCAACCAGATCACCGCGCCCTGCAGCAAGCTGAACCCGCTGGCCAGCGGCAACAGCAAGGCGGTTCCGCCAACCGTGCGGAGGGGCACATATATTTCCGACATTTGCTTGCCCAGCATGACCCCATCATGCGCGGAATCAATCGTGCCTTTGATCGTCGTGTAGCAAACGAAGATCATTGCCAGGAATAGGATGGCAAGGTTGAACACGCCCATCATCGCGCCCAACATGCTCATACCGTCGCCGGTGCCGGCACCATCGACAATGGAACCGAAAACCTGGCGCAGGAAGCCAACGGAAATATCGTTGGCTGGCGGCGTAAAGGCGTGCAGACCAGGCGTGGCCGACGTAGCGTCGGCGGCCAGTGCTGGCACGGCTAGCAAAGCCAACAGGATAAGAATCGCGCGCATCACCACCTCCCCGGCGAGAAGAACCAGGGGCCAAAGCTGTACAGCTCCGCGTCGCGGATCTGGCATGCCCGGAAGCGCCAGGTGATGGCCTTGGAAAAGGCCAGGATCATCACACCAAAGCACAGGATGACGTGCAAGAGCGGCGCATCGCTCCAGGCTGCTCCTGCGAGCCACGCTGTGGCCAGCAGCAGCGCGGCTATCCAGGAGTGCGCCCGAAGGTTGAAGATGCGCCCTTGGTGAATAAGGTGTGCCTCATCCAGGCCAAGCCTGTCTACTGCTTCCTGGAAGGTCTCATGCCTGTAATTTCCGGGGCCGTCAGCGAGCTTTCGCCGTACCCAGCCGCCGACGGCGGCAACGTTGCCACCAATCCGCCCCAACTCGTGGGCCAAGCTGGTGATGCCCAGGGAGTAGGACCAGGCTTTGGCCACGCCCACGACGGCCCGGCGGGCGACCCCATGTTTCTTCTGTTCCATGATTTTCAAGCCTCCGCTTCCAAGAGATTCGAGAGAAAAATCCTTGCGGCATCGCGGCCGAAGGGCGTGCGGCAAGCCCGGTGATAGGCTTGTGCGAGGTCTTCGAGCGCCGGCGCAATCAGCACGGCGGTCGCGTCGGTAAATGCATGAAAGACCTTCGGCCGATCCTCAATGCCGGGGCCGTGGCGCTCGATCACGATTTCCGCCGCTAAGTCCTCCAGGATGCGGGCGTCGATTCGGTGACTTCCATTTGCTAAACTGGCTGCAGCCATGGTCAAACCTCCGTAATAGGTTGATGGTGGTGAGGCCGGCGCTGGGTGACCGCCCAGCGCGCGGCCGATATAAGCCCCGCGCTCACGCGATTAACGAGGACGCGGGGCATGGTTAGGGTTTGCGGCGCGCTCCCGGGCTTCCGCCTCATCGAGACCGGCAGCCAGCGCCGTGTAAAAGCGATGCTGTTCCTGCAGCGCATCTTCCTGGGCAGCGCTCAATCCCGGCTTGTTCATCAGATCCAGCAGCTCGTCCGCCTTCTGTTGCGCAACGATCTCGCGTTGCGCCTGGGCCTGACGTGCCTGTACCTTGAGGGTTTCTGCGGCGTCGGCCTCCGCCTGCAGGCGTGCACGCTCGCCGGCGGCGTCGGCCTCAAATACCGGCGCAATCGCCAGCTCCTGCCAGCGCTGCAGAGGCTTGAGCTTGCGCCGTTGCCAGACCTGCGCGAACTCGGCCTCCGGGTTTCTCCCTTTTTGGATCTCTCGCTGCCATTGCTCGATCTCACCCACACCGATCTTGATCGGTAGCAGGGATGCCATTAGTTGCTCACGCTCACGGTTCTGGCGCTGGGCGTCGGCCAGGCGCTGAGCTACAGCAGGTACTGCCAAGGCTTTCGCATGCACCGCCAGGAAGCCTTGCCAAGCCTTCTCTCGTTGGGCCTCCGCGCGCTTGCGCGTCAGGAGGCCAGCGGCTTTGGCCTTGGCGTCAGCTTCTCGGAAGGCCTGCCGGGCAGCGCGATATTCGGCACCGCCATGTTCGGCCGCCAGATCCTTCTCCAGCTTCGTGATGTCGATGTCGCGCAGCTCGGCAAGCCGTGCCTGTGCGGCCCTGTGTTCATTCAGGAGCGCTTGGCGGGCGCGTTCCAGGGCGTCGCCCCAGCGCCGCGCAGCGGCGTTCCGTTGATGGTCTGGTGTGGCGTCAGGGGTGAGCGACATTCCCCCTGCAGGTGTTCCGAGCATGGTTTTCCTCTCCTTTTCGAGTTGCGCGCGAAGAGCCGGCGACGGGACGTAGCCGGTGACCTGGAGACCGGCACGCGCTGCCTCCAGCCAGGCGCGGGCTTTAAAATCGTCCGTGCCAGTCAAATTGATGTTTTTCCAGTTCTTCAGCCGTGCCAGGGCAACGGCGGCCAGGATTTCCGGGTCACGTCCAGATTGGGTGAGCAGGCGATCGCCATGGTCTACGACATGGCCGCCGCCCTTGAGGGTGATGGCGATGCGGTCAGGCTGGCGATCGACGTAGGCCAGGCGCGCGGCCAGCGTCGCCTGGATCTCCTGCTGGTACTGCTGTTGCAGGAGGCGGGCCTTGTAGACTTGCCGGCGATCTAGCCCTTCGAAGGCGTAGAGTCCTCCACCACGAATGCCGTGCAATCGATGATTTCTGTCTCGATGTCCCGATACAGGGCGCTGCAGTACAGCGTCGCGCGGTTCTTGCTGTCCATGGCCAGGACGCGCGTCGCACAGTGTAGGCATACGCTGCGGGCCAAGGTGTCTGCTAGCCCGCAGGCCTGGACGATCCGCTCCACGGTCGTTCCAGGTTGAGAAGGCGCGCTTGGGCGCGGCGGCGGAGCCGCCGACGCCGGCGCGGTGCTGCTGCGAGCGAGGTTTTCCAGGTCGTCCAGGACGCTTTCCATTGCCATTCTCCTTCTGGTGGATGTTGGAACGAACCTCCCGGAGGGAGGCATTGAGGTGCTGAGCCTCACGGTTCTTGATGCCGCGCCAGGTAGCTTTACCGGCCTTTTCGAGCCGATGGGCCTTGCGACCGAGGTGTACGCCCGGGGCCTCGTCGAGGCCTCGGGCCTTGTTGCTGCGGTGATCAATCCGCGCATCGTGGCCAGCGGCGGCGAGGCGATGATTGGCTATCTCCTGCCAGTTCTCTCGCACGCGGCCGACCCACTCAGGGCCGCGCGCTTCGCCGCTGGACTCCTTCCGGCAGCCGCCTTTCTCGGGCGTCTTGGAGTTGTAGCGCTTGAAAAACTGGCCAGTGTCACGCTCGATACCGTCGAGGATGCGACCGCTAAACATCAGATGCGCATGGGGATTCCCCGACTTGTCATGAAGGCCCCATGAGTAAGGATGCAGGTCGCCGCATATCGAGCGTGCCAGCTCACGCGCCGCCTCGATTTGCTGTGCTTGCGTCAGCTCGCGAGGGAGCGCGAATTCAACCTCGTGATAGAGAGTGGCGTTTGCCCGCTCACGAACATCAGATAGCTCCCAGAATCGGCGCGGGTCACCGGCAGCCCAGGCGGGCATATTCCCGCTCTCGGCATAAGCCAACTCACCGTCATGGCGCTCGGCAAAGCGCCCAAGCCGCATGATGTAATCATGCTTCGCGACAGCCAGCCGATTCTCGGATCGACTGCCGCGCTTGACGGTAAGATGAAATATGCTCACGTTGCCGCCACGGTCAGCTCACGTTGCTGTTGCCCGCCGCAGGCGCGCACTGTTTCTCCGCAGGAGAAACAGGTAAGTGCGCCTCGTCTGCCGACGAGGAACGGATTTCCGCTGTCGCAATCTCAAAATCGCGAGCAGATAACACCTCGCGGCACGCCTCAACCCACTCGGCAGGATCAATCTTCCCGCCCTTCATCATGGCCTCGATGACAACACCGTAACGAATCAATCGTGCGGTTCGCTGCTTGCGCTCGGCCGATTTCTGGCGGGCCTGAATCTCGGCGATTCGGCGTTTGATCTGCGCTTCTCGGGCGCGTAGCTTTTCGATTTCGCCGCTCATGCTGCGGCCCCCTGTAACTTTGAGAGAAGGAATTTCACGAACTCGGCCTCGACTGGTTTTGATTTCAACCCATTGCGCCGGAACATCTGGAAGACGCACGAATTCGCACCGGCCAAGTGCACCGAGAACGCCTCAAGCACTTCTGACTGAGCCGTGCGATCAAGCGAATGGAAATGATCGAGTGCAGACGCCGCTTGCTCGGCACGCTCGGCTTCACGCGCGGCATCTATATCAAGCTGTTTCTGCCGGGTTTCGGCCGCTGCTGCCTCGGCCTCGGCCTTTTCGAGCTTCTGGAAAGCCGTGACGACAGTACTCAGGTATGGCGCGCGGTGGCCGGCAGCAGGAGCAAGGGCGTTGGCTACTTCCTCAACACGCACCGCGCCATAGCGCTCGGCAAGGTCCTGCAGGCCCTCGGCATCTGCCGGAGTCCAGATCTCAACACCGTGCTGTACCGTCTCATCGCCGCGACGCGGACGAACCTGTTTATCCAGAGCTGTAGCAGCAGCACGACCGGGACTGCCAGGCGCCTCCGCGCCTGGTGCTGCTTCTGCGTTGTTGTTGAAGTTGCTGTTGCTGTTGGGGGTCGGGGCCTTTGATTTTTCAGGGAAAACGGTATTTACCCCCTCGTGGCGTACCAAGACCCCTTTGATTACCGGCGACTCAATCTTGTCAAAGGCGATCCGCGCGGCCTGAGCCCACCTTCCGTTAAATTTGTGGAACCGGCACCAGCGACGAATAGCAACCTCGCGCGTCTGCTCGTCAAGGACAACGAGGCCTCGACGATGTAATTCGCGCAGGGCCTCGACGATGACGGGCTCATCCTGGCGGGCTGCGCCGGTCAGATGCTCAATGATTCCTGGGCGACCGACACCTATAACTGACACAAGGCTCGACGGTGCCGACCACAGCACATGGAGGATGTGCTTGTAGGAGACGACAAGATCCGTCACGCCAACCCAACCGTCGAGGTTAGTTGGCACCGGACGCGTGTCACTCATACCGAGGCCTCGACAGCGGCGGCGCGACGCGCCGCAACTTCTTCGGACTTGGTACGCCGGCCGACCTTCCTGGTCTGGTGCTGCTGGCGCTTTGCTTGAGCCTCGCGGTGCAGGGCTAGCCAAGCCAGAACGTCGGTTAGCAGCCAGCGCGGAGATTTTGTGCCTGGCGGGGTGCAGGCAGGAGGAAGCGTTGTCGGCTTGCGGCAGCGATCAGCCTGAAGCGACGCAACGGTACGACCAAGCAGGAGGGATAGATGGTCGTACCCGAAAGCTGGCGGGAAATCGACCTTGATTGCCGGCTCGCCGGCAGGATCATGGTTCGCAACGGACATGACTCAGCCCCTACGAAGCTCCTCCCCCAGTCGGTGGAGCAATCGAAGCGCTGAATCAAATGCACAGGCCTTACCCCAGTGCGCCCGCCCCTGTGCATTAGGGTCGCCTTATCGGGGATGCCGTTCGTTCGGTCTCGCTATGCTGGGCGAGCCAACCTACTAGGCTGCGTACTCTGAATACGCCAATGTAATTTGGAGGGAACACCCTTTATCAGCACCGTGGAGCCCTCCTTCATGGTGCTGCTCTTCTCAGCTACGGATGACTGGTCACGTAGCGCCGGGTCGGCTTCAAAACAAGGGCTAAGCTACCAAAGAAGAAAATGCATGTCAATAGATTGCTGTGACAAAGCATATTCCTGATTGCAATGATTCAAAAGGCCTGTCACTGCCACGTCACAGTAGACTGTGACAAACAAGAGAAAACGGTTGTCTATCGAATGCAAGCCAATGCAGCGAAATTCATTGCTATCACTGGAACTATGCCACTTGATGACCGCATGAATAGATGCCATGATGCGGCTTGTCCAGCCGCATCAGCTTTTCGTATTGGTCGAGACGGTGGCGCAGGGAAAGCGGGGCTTGGGAAGTGGTCATGGTCGGCAGGAAATCGCAGTCCGCAAGAACGGGATTTTAGTCCATCGCTCCGGGAGCGACGTGCGGCTCCACCTCGCCGCGCCGGCGGGCCAGCCACTTGCGGCCGAGGATTTCCCAGAAGACCCAGAGGCCGATGCCGGTGATGACCAGGGAGAAGATGGTTACCTGGAAGCCCTTCTGGGGATGCTCGCCCAGGGCCAGGACGCCCAGCACCAGGCTGGCCAGGCCGCCCACCAGCAAAAAGCCACCAATGGCCAAACCCACGAATCGCAGCAACAGGGACACGGCAGTCCTCCCTCGGCAAAAGCCGCATCCTAACATCCGCCCCCCGCCTGCCCCTAGGCGGACCAGCGGCGCTGCAGCGCGTCGGCGAAGGCGGCGGCCAGGGCCGAGGGCCGGGGCGGCAGCAGCAGGGCGGCCCGGGCCAGGGCGTCGGCATCGGCCAGGGGGACGAAGTGGACCCCGGGAGTGGCCAGGGAGGCCATGGCGGCGGGCACCACGGCGATGCCGAAGCCGGCCGCCACCAGGTTGAGCATGGCCGTCTTGCGCGAAGTCACCGGCGCCAGGCGGGGCGCAAAGCCCCGGGCCAGGCAGAGGTCGGTGACCCGCCGCGCCAGGCCGCCCCGCTCCCGGTGCACGGCGAAAACGAAGCATTCGTCGGCCAGGTCGCCAAGAGCCAGCAAGGACGCGCCTGCCAGGGCATGGCTGGCCGGCAGGGCCGCCCATAGCCGCTCTTCAGGCAGGGGCCTGATTTCTATACCGCCCTCCCGGCGCAGCAGGGGCAGGCGGGCCAGGCCCAGATCGACCCGGCCCTGGGCCACCGCCTCCTGCTGCTGCTCGGAGGACAGCCGGTCCACATCCACCCGCACCCGGGGCTGGTCCCGGGTGAAGTCCTGCAGGGCCGCCAGCAGGGGGCCGGCCAGGGGCGTGGAGCTGGAGTGCAGCAGGCGCAGCACGCCGCCCTCGCCCCGGTGCAGGCGGCGGGCATCCTCGGCGGCGCTGCGCAGTTCCTCCTCCAGGCCGCCCACCCGCTGGCGAAAGAGGGCGCCGGCCTCGGTCAGGCTGACGCCCCGGGGCTCCCGGCGCAGCAGGGCGAACCCCAGTTCCTCCTCCAGCTGGGCGATCTGGCGGCTCAGGGCCGGCTGGGCCACGTGCAGGGCAGCGGCGGCCGGGGTGAAGCCCCCCAGGTCGGCGACGCTGAGGAAGTAGCGGATCTGGCGCAGGCTAGGCATAACGAATCGGCATGGATGGCTAACAAATTTGATATTGGCGTTATAGCCAGACGCCGACCATCATGCAAGCCATCCGGGCCCGCCCTGTTTCGCGGCCAGCCGCCGCCGGGAGCCCGCCAGACAAGGATTCCATGCCATGCCTTTCGATACCCTGCTGCCGGCCGCCCTCCACGGTGCCCTGGCGGACCAGTTGCCCGCCCCCTCTGCCCTCGCCTTCGCCGCCCTGGCCCTGGTGGCGGCCTACACCATCTTTGCCCTGGTGGGCTTCGGCTCGGCCATGGTGGCCTCCGGCCCCCTGGCGGCGGTGATGCCGGTACCCCGCATCATTCCCCTGCTGGCCCTGCTCGACTGCGCCGGGGCCGCCGGCCGGGGCTGGCGCCAGCGCCGCCACATCGACCGGGCCCAACTGCTGCGTCTGGTACCGACCATGGCCCTCGGCCAGGCCCTGGGCATCGCCCTCCTCGGGCGCCTGCCGGGCCACTGGCTGGCGGCGGCCCTGGGACTCTTCATCCTGGCCTACGGCCTGTGGGGCTTGTGGCAGCCCCGGCCGCCGGCGCTGCTGCTGCGCTGGGGCGGGGTCTGCGGTGTGATCGGGGGGATTTTCGGCGGACTGTTCGGCAGCGGCGGCTTTCTCTACGCCGCCTATCTCAGCCGCCAGCCCCTGGAGCGGGAGGTGTTCCGCGCCACCCAGGCGGTGCTGATGGCCCTCAGCACCGGGCTGCGGGTGATCCTGTGCGCCCTGGCCGGGCTGCTGGACCCGAGCCTGCTGTTGCTGGCCCTGCTGGCGGTGCCGCCCATGCTGCTCGGCACCTGGCTGGGCCACCACCTGGATCTGCGGCTGTCGCCGGAGCGCTTCCTGCGCCTGCTCAACGGCACCCTGGCGGCCGCCGGCCTGGGCCTGCTGGCCCGGGCCGCCCTGGGCTAGGAACGGCAGCCCCGGGCCGGCGCTCCTCCGTCAGGTGCGGAAGTGGTGCACCGAGTCGCTCAGGCTGCGGGCCAGCTGCTGCAGCTGGGCCACGGCGCCGGCACTGGCCTGGACGGCGGAACTGTTCTGCTCGCTGATCTGGGCGATGAGCTCGATGCGGCGGGCGATCTCGGTGCTGGCGGCGCTCTGCTCCTGCAGGGCATCGCCGATTTCGTGCACGGCGCCGACCACCTTGTCGGCATAGCCGTGCAGGGCGGAAATGGTGCTGCCGGCCTCGGCCACCTTGCCCGATTCGCCCTGGACCAGGGTCACACCCCGTTCCATGTGCTCCACCGCCTGCTGGATGCCGTTGCGCACCACATCGACGGTGACGCCGATTTCCACGGTGGACTGGGCTGTGCGTTCGGCCAGCTTGCGCACCTCGTCGGCCACCACGGCGAAACCGCGCCCCTGTTCGCCGGCCCGGGCCGCCTCGATGGCGGCATTGAGGGCCAGCAGGTTGGTCTGGTCCGCCACTTCCTTGATCACGCCGACCACGGCGGCGATCTTCTCCGACTCGTGTTCCAGGGTGGCGATGCCCTGGGCCGACTCGGTGACGGAGGAGGCCACCCGTCCCATGCCTTGCACCACATTGCCCACCACTTCGTTGCCCTGGTGCGCCATGCGCCCCGATTCCTGGGCGTAGGAGCGGGCCTCGGCGGAATGGTCGCGCACCTGGGAGATGCCCACGGTCATCTCTTCCATGGCCGCGGCCACGGCGGACACCGCCTCGGTCTGTTCCGAGGTGCGCCCCACCACTTCCTCGGAGCTGCGCGCCAGGGTCTCGGCGGAGGCCAGGAGGGAATCGGCGTTCTGCCGGATCTGGGCCACCATGGCGGCCAGGCGGGTCTGCATGGAAGCCATGGCGGCCATCACGCTGCCCTCCTGGGGATTGGCGATGTGCAGGGTGAGATTGCCGGCAGCCACCTGCTCGGCCACCTGCATCACCTCGGAAGGATCGCCGCCCAGCTGGCGCCCCACCACCTGCAGCACCCGGGCCAGGAGGACGATGGCGATGACGATACTGGCCAGGGCCAGGCCGATCACCAGCCGCTCGGTACGCTCGATCTCGGCGATGCCCGCTTCCTTGCTCTCGTCCAGCTGGGTCTTCATGGCCTTCATCTGGTCCAGCAGATGGCCGCGGATCTTGCGCCAGAGGGGCGTCTCGCTGCTGTTGATGAGGGCCACCGCCTCGCTGCCGGCACCGCCCACCGCCGTCTCCACCACCTTGTCGATGAGGCTGCGCCGCTCCGCCGCCAGAGCCGCCACTTCCTGCAGCACCTTGGCCACCGGTGCCTCCGCCGGCACCAGGGCGCGGGCGTTCTGATAGTAGCCGTCGAACTCTTCCAGGGCCTTCTTCAGGTTGCCGTGACCGGTCTTGTTGGCCGGGTCCAGCACCACATTACGCAGGGCCTGGCCGCTCTGCAGCCCCTGGGCGTACATGCCGACGATGGCCCGTTCCAGGGCCATGTCCACCTCCACGTGGCGGATGAAGGTCTCCTTGGTCTGGTGCAGACCGTAGAGGCCGAAGCCGGTGGACAGCAAAAAAATGGCAAACACCACCCCCATGGCCCGTGCGATACGCGCTTTCAATCCCATGCCAGATATTCCATTCGATTATTAGAGTATTGGAAGATTAGAACTTACCAGCGGAATGATAGGGGCAAGCGCCCGGATTAACCAAGTGCCGCTCACCCCGGCGGGAATGCCGTACGGCGCACCCCGGGATGCTCAGACAGAGGGTTTGCCAGGCTTCCGCCACAGCCAGTTACGGCAGGCGAGCAGGAAATCAGGCGCCCGCAGGCAAAGGAAGATACAGACCACGCCATTGAGCAGGGCCGCCAGCAGGAACAACCGGGGAATAGAGAGGCCGGCACCCAGCAGGGCACCGGCGGCGAGGGAGCCGACCACCATGAACAGGGCATTGAGGATGTTGTTGGCGGCGATGATGCGGGCCCGGCAAGCCGGTTCGCCTCGCACCTGCAGCAGGGCGTAGAGGGGCACGATGAAGAGGCCGCCGAAGACACCGATACCGAACAGGGCCAGCACCACCGGCAGCAGGCCGGCACTGGCCAGCAGGGCGCCCAGGGCCAGGGGCGCACCGGCCGGCGCCGCCGCCGGGGAGACCAGGGAAACAGCTACGCCGAACAGGGTCAGCCCCAGTCCGCCCAGGGGCACCAGGCCCAGCTCCAGGCGGCGGGCAGAGAGGCGTTCACAAAGCAGGGAGCCGACGCCGATGCCGACGCTGAAGGTGGCCAGCAGCAGGGTCACGGTGGACTCGCCGCCCCCCAGCACCTGCTTGGCGAAGGCCGGAAACTGGGCCAAAAACAGGGCGCCGTAGAGCCAGAACCAGGAGATGGCCAGGATGGCGAGGAACAGCCGCCCATCCTGCCGGGCAAAGCCGATGTTGCGCCAGGTCTCCGTGAAAGGATTGGGGTTGAGCCGCAGCCCGGGTACCGGCGCCGGCGCCGACGGAATGGCCCGGCTGCACAGATAACCGGCCACGGCCACCACCAGGCCGCCCAGGCTGATCCAGCCGGGAGCGTTGCCGAGCCCGGCCAGGATGCCGCCGGCCAGGGTACCGAGCAGGATGGCGACGAAGGTGGCCGCCTCCACCAGGGCATTGCCGCCCACCAGCTCCTCCGGATAGAGATGCTGGGGCAGGATGGCGTACTTCACCGGTCCGAACAGGGTGGAATGGCAGCCCAGCAGGAACAGGGCCCCCAGCAACACGGGCAGGCTGTGCAGGACAAAGCCCAGGGTGGCCACCGCCATGATGGCGATTTCCAGCAGCTTCACCAGGCGGGCCAGGGCCGCCTTGTCGTACTTGTCTGCCAGCTGGCCGGCGCTGGCGGAGAAGAGGAAGAAGGGCAGGATGAAGATGCCTGCCGCCAGGTTGGCCAGGAGGCCCGGATCGAGGGCCGTCCAGCTGGCGGCCTGGAAGGTCAGCAGCACCACCAGGGCGTTCTTGAACAGGTTGTCGTTGAAGGCTCCGAGGAACTGGGTACCGAAGAAGGGCAGGAAGCGGCGTTGCCGCAGCAGGCCGAACTGGCCGGCCATGCTCAGCGGCCCCGGGCCTTCGGAGCGGCCTTACCTCCCGGCCGCCCGGCCCCGCGCCGGCCGCCCGGGGCCTTGGCACTGCCGGGGCCCTTGCCCCGGCTGGGCCCGCTGCCGATGCCGTAGTCCAGGTGCTTGGGCATTTTTGGCTTCTTCGGCTTCTTGATCACCTGGCCGGCGGGGCCGGTCTCGGGCACCCGGTGGTCCGGCTCGAAGCCGTGCTGTTCGATGCGGGAAAGGGGCTGGCCGATCAGCACCTCGATGGCGCCAAGCAGGTTCACTTCGTCGGCACAGACCAGGGACACGGCCTCGCCGCTGGCGCCGGCCCGGGCGGTGCGGCCGATGCGGTGCACGTAGTCTTCGGGGACGATGGGCAGGTCGAAGTTGACCACCCGGGGCAGGTCGTCGATGTCCAGACCACGGGAGGCCACGTCGGTGGCCACCAGCACCCGCACCTGGCCGGCCTTGAAGCTTTCCAGGGCGCGCAGGCGGGCCGGCTGGGGCTTGTCCCCGTGGATCGATTCGGCGGCGATGCCCTTGGCCGTCAGGGTCTCCACCAGCTCATCGACGCCCTTGCGCGTCTTGACGAAGACCAGCACCTGGTCCCACTTCTTGTTCTTGTAGAGATGGCAGAACAGGGCGCTCTTGCGCTTCTTGTCCACCGGCACCACCCACTGCTTGATGCCCCGGGCGGTGGCGTTGGGCCGGGCCGTCTCGATGGAGAGGGGCTTTTTCAGCAGCTGGTTGGCCATGCTGCGGATGGCGTCGGAGAAGGTGGCGGAAAAGAGCAGGGTCTGGCGCTGCTTCGGCAGCAGGGCGAAGAGGGCATTCAGCTCCCGGGCGAAGCCCAGGTCCAGCATGCGGTCGGCCTCGTCCAGCACCAGGGTGCGCACCTGGTCGAAACGCACCGCGTTCTGCCGGTGCAGGTCCAGCAGGCGGCCCGGGGTGGCCACCAGGATGTCCACGCCCTTGCGCAGCTTCATCATCTGGGGATTGATGCTGACCCCGCCATAGACGGCGTAGCTGCGCAGCACCAGGAACTGGCCGTAGGCGATGAAGCTGTCGCACACCTGCTGGGCCAGCTCCCGGGTCGGCACCAGGATCAGGGCCCGGGTGCTGTTGCTGGCGGTGGGTTCCGGATCGTGGGCCAGCCGCTGCAACAGGGGCAGGGCGAAGCTGGCGGTCTTGCCGGTGCCGGTCTGGGCCGCGGCCATCAGGTCGCCCCCGGCCAGGACGGCGGGAATGGCTTTCTCCTGGACCGGGGTCGGGGTCTGGTAGCCGAGCACGTCGAGGGCTTCCAGCAGGGGCGGCACGAGGTCGAGATCGGCGAAGGTCATGGGCGGTGTTTGGCTGGACATAGGGATTGCAGAATAAGGGGCGGCGCGGCTCAGTCGGCCAGGGGGCCGGCATGGGCGCCGTGGGTGGCCTCGAAGCGGCGGGCCAGTTCCTGGCGCAGCTGGCGGCGGGTGCAGGCGGCCTCGAAGCGGCGAAGCTCGTCCGGCGTCCGGGGCTCCAGGGGCGGCACCGGGGTCGGCTTGCCCTGGTCGTCCACCGCCACCATGGTGAAGAAGCAGCTGTTGGCGTGGCGCACCACCTGGGAACGAATATCCTCCGCCACCACCTTGATGCCCACTTCCATGGAGGAGGTGCCGGTGTGGTTCACGCTGGCCAGGAAGGTCACCAACTCGCCGACGTGGATCGGCTGGCGGAACATCACCTGGTCCACCGAGAGGGTCACCACATAGGCGCCGGCGTAGCGGCTGGCGCAGGCATAGGCCACCTGGTCGAGAAGCTTGAGGACGGCACCGCCGTGGACCTTGCCGCTGAAGTTGGCCATGTCCGGCGTCATCAGCACGGTCATCGACAATTGGTGGTTGGGCAGGCTCATGGCAGGTTCCGGGGCTGATCAAGGGACGGGCCGACGCAGCGTCGGCACCCCGCATTGTACCTGCCCCCGGCGCCTTGACGTCCCGCCCCTCTCTCCGCCAGGGTGAGACAATCAGGCCGCCAACGACAAAACAGGAGCCCACCCCATGGGCCCAGGAACCATGCCGAACCACCCCTCCCGCCGCCCCTTCGCCACCTCGTCGCGAGGGACGCCGTGATCGCCGGATTCGTTGCCGACTACGGCTATCTTGCCGTCTTCCTCGGCACCCTGCTGGAAGGGGAAACGGTGCTTCTGGCGGCGGGCTTCGCCGTACACCGGGGCATGCTGGACGGCAACCTGGTCTTCGCCACGGCGGTCCTCGGCGCCACTACCGGAGATCTCGGCGCCTTCCTTCTGGGACGTTGGCAAGGGGCGGCCCTGCTGGCCCGCTGCCCCGCCCTGGCCAGGCATACGGAGCGGGCCGAGCTACTGCTGGAGCGCTACCACGCCCCCTTCATCCTGCTGATGCGTTTCCTTTACGGCCTGCGCATTGCAGGCCCCCTGATCATGGGCCACGGCAACCTGCCCCTGCCCCGCTTCGCCGTCTTCAATCTGCTTGGCGCCATTCTGTGGGCCGCCCTGGTGATGGGTGCCGGCTACGCCTTCGGCATCGCCATCGAATCCTTCCTGGCCGACGTCAAGCGCCTGGAGGAGCCCCTGCTGCTGGGCATTCTGGCCGTTGGCCTGGGCGCCCTGCTGCTACGCAAATGGATGGGGGCCGCAGGGAACCGCAAGCACCGGCACTGCCGCCCCTGATGGGGCTGGCCCAGGCCGGCCCGTCCCTCAGGCCTTGAGCAGCTCTTCCCGGCTGCCCAGCCAGCGCCGCAGATGGCGCTCGGCCCGGGGCGGATCGTCCCGCAGCAGGCGTTCAGCTAGGTCTCGCGCTGCCTCCACCAGGTCGGCGTCCATTTCCAGGTCGGCGTAGCGCAGCAGGGGCACGCCGCTCTGGCGGGCGCCGACGAACTCGCCGGGGCCGCGCAGCTGCAGGTCCTGACGAGCGATCTCGAAGCCGTCGGTGTTCTCGTAGATGATTTTCAGGCGAGCCCGCCCGGTCTGGGACAGGGGCGTGGCATAGAGCAGGACGCAGGCCGACTCGTGGGCGCCCCGGCCCACCCGGCCCCGCAGCTGGTGCAGCTGGGCCAGGCCGAAGCGCTCTGCATGCTCGATCACCATGAGGCTGGCGTTGGGCACGTCCACCCCCACCTCGATCACCGTGGTGGCCACCAGAACCTGGATCTCCCCGGCGGCGAAGGCGGCCATGGTGGCGGCCTTCTCGTCGGGCTTGAGACGGCCGTGCACCAGGCCCACCGACAGTCCTTCCAGCTCCTCGGCCAGGATGGTGTGGGTGTCGATGGCGGCCTGCAGGTCCAGCTTCTCGCTTTCCTCGATCAGGGGACAGACCCAGTAGGCCTGGCGTCCGCTCTCCACGGCGTGGCGCACCGCCCCCACCACCTCGTCGCGGCGGGCGTCGGAAACCAGCTTGGTGCGGATGGGGGTGCGTCCCGGCGGCAGCTCGTCGATCACCGAGACATCCAGGTCGGCGTAGTAGCTCATGGCCAGGGTGCGGGGGATGGGCGTGGCGGACATCATCAGCTGGTGCGGGATGCCGGCCTTGCCCTTCTTGCGCAGTTCCAGGCGCTGGGCCACGCCGAAGCGGTGCTGCTCGTCCACGATGGCCAGCCCCAGGCGCAGAAAATCCACGTCGGCCTGAATCAGGGCATGGGTGCCCACCACCAGCTGGGCGCCGACGGCGGCCGCCTGCTGGGCGGCCTTTTTCTTCGCCGACTTGAGGCTGCCGGAGAGCCAGGCGACGGTAATGCCGAGGGGCTCCAGCCAGGCCGAGAGCTTCTTGTAATGCTGCTCGGCGAGGATTTCCGTGGGCGCCATGAACGCCGCCTGCCAGCCGCACTCGATGGCCTGGCAGGCGGCCAGGGCGGCGACGATGGTCTTGCCGCTGCCCACGTCCCCCTGCAGCAGGCGCTGCATGGGATGGGCCTCGGCCAGGTCCCGGGCGATTTCCTGCCACACCCGTTGCTGGGCTCCGGTGAGCTGGAAGGAAAGCTGGGCGAGCAGGCGCCGGGCCAAGTCGCCGGACGCCTTCAGCCGGGGCGAGCCCTGTTCCCGCCGCGCCAGATAGGCCCGGCGCAGGGACAGTTGCTGGGCCAGCAGCTCGTCGAACTTGATGCGGCGCCAGGCCGGATGGCGGTGGTTCTGCAGGGCGAATTCATCGACCCCGGGGGGCGGCGCGTGCAGCAGGCGGGCGCTGGCGGCGAAGGGCTCCAGGTCCAGGGTCCGCAGCTGCTCCTGGTCCAGGGTGTCGGCCAGGTCGGCCTCGGCCAGGGCCTTGCCGATAAGCTTGCGCAGGGCGGACTGGGCCAGGCCGGCGGTGGTGGGATAGACCGGCGTCAGGGACTGGGGCAGGGCACTCCCCTCCTCCACCGACTTGTAGCGGGGATGGACCATCTCGCTGCCGAAGAAGCCGCCCCGGATCTCGCCGAAGACCCGCAGCTTGCGGCCCTCGTCCCGGGCCGTTTCCAGTTGTTTGACCTGGCTGCCGTAGAAGTTGAGGAAGCGCAGCCACAGTTCCCCCGAGTCGTCCTCGCAACGGGCCACCAGCTGGCGCCGGGGACGGAACTGGATGGAGACGTCGGTGACCCGCACCTCCACCTGCACCGACTCGTCCCAGGGCGCCTCGTCCACCGGTACCACGGCCGTCTCGTCCTCGTAGCGCAGGGGAAAATGCAGCAGCAGATCATTGCGCGAGTGCAGCCCCAGCTTGCCCAGTTTCTGCTGCAGGGCGCTGGCCCCCTTGGCTGGCGCCTTGGCGGCCTTGGCCGGCCCGGCCTTCTTTTCCGCCAAGACGGTTCTACGCTTTAGCCGAGCACCAGCACGGCGTCGGCTTCCACCAGGGCGCCCCGGGGCAGGGACGCAACGCCGACGGCGGCCCGGGCGGGATAGGGCTGGCTGAAGTACTGGGCCATGACCTCGTTCACCTTGGCGAAATTGCCCAGATCGGTGAGGTACACATTGAGCTTGACGGTGTCGGCCAGGGAGCCGCCGGCGGCCTCGGCCACGGCCTTGAGGTTGTCGAAGACGCGCACGATCTGGGCGTCGATGCCTTCCACCATCTGCATGGAAGCCGGGTCCAGGCCGATCTGGCCAGAGAGGTAAACGGTGTCGCCAGCCTTCACGGCCTGGGAGTAGGTGCCAATGGCGGCGGGAGCCTTGTCGGTGGCGATGATCGTTTTGGCCATTTTGCTGTCCTTTAGAATGAAGCCTTGGAAAAAAGGAAATGGTAAATGACGACAGCGATCATCGCCAATCTGGAAAAACTGCTGGACGGTCCCCGGGACGGGGCCCTGCTGCGCTATTCCCTGGGCAACGAGTGGCTCAAGGCCGAACAGTGGGAGCAGGCCGCGGCCCGCTTCCGGGAGGCGGTGGACAAGGACCCCAAGTACTCCGCCGCCTGGAAGCTGCTGGGCAAGGCCCTGGCCGAGGGCGGCCGGCCGGCAGAAGCCCTGGCCGCCTACCGGCAGGGCATTACGGTGGCAGAAGGACGGGGGGACGTGCAGGCGGCCAAGGAAATGACGGTCTTCGCCCGCCGCCTGGGAAAGCTGCTGCAGTCGCCTGACGCCGGCCAGGACCAGGCCTGAGGTGAAGCCTGCTGCAGCATCCGGCCTGGAAGGCAGAAAGGACGCCACTCATAGGCATGGCGCGACCAGGAAGCGCATCCTGCCTGCCTCTCCCGGCAGGTCGTTTTCAATCTTGAGGGAATGCCGGCACCGCGACGGGCGCCGGTTGCAGCTTGTATCAGGCGGCAACGGCCGGCCCGGCAAGGTGGGCGCCGGGACCGCCGCCCGCCTTTAGCGCCGGTTGCCGGCGGGAGGCACCAGCACCGAGTCGATGCCCAGGGCCCGGAGCTTGGCCCGGGCCGCGTCGGCCTCTTCCTTGGACTTGAAGGGGCCCAGGTTCACCCGGGACTCGATGTTGGAAGGGATGCCGTTCAACTGCAGCTTGGCGTGCAGTTCCTCGGCCCTCTCGGTGCTGCTGAAGACGCCGGCCTGCACCACGTAGCCGGAGAACAGGCGGGGCGGCAACGGCTGGGGCCGTACCGGCATCGGCTGCACGTTGGCCGGTGCCGGCTGGGCAGCAGGCGTGCTGCCGGCCGGCGCAGCCGCCGCCGGTGTAGGCGTGACGCTGGCCACGGCGCCCTGACGGCCCTGGGCCGGCTGGCGGCCGCTATTCACCGGGCCGGAGGTGGCGCCGCGAATGGGCTGGGCGGCATGGGAAGCCGCCGGCAGGGCGGGCTTGGCGGCCACCTGGGGCGGCGGCGGCAGTTCGGGAGCCGGCTGGCCCTTGGTCACCGGCGCGGCGGACAGTTCGGGTTCGGCCGGCTTTTCCTCGGCCTTGGCTTCTTCGGCAGGCGGCGCCACGGGTTCCACCGGTTTCACTGGCTGGGCCACTTCTTTCGGGGCCGGTGCCGGCGCCACGGCCACCTCCTCTTCTTCCGGGGCCTTGGAGAGATGGTCGAACAGGGCCAGGGCAGCCAGCAGCACGGCGATCATGACGCCGGCGAAGGCCATGCGCCGCCCCAGGCGCTGCTTGATCTCGTCCTGGGGATCGACGGCGGGCGCTTCCTTGCGCTTGGCGGCCGTCTTGACGCCGGTCGTCTTGGTCGCCGGTTTCTTTTCTGCCATGGAGGTCCCTTTCCCTGGTTATTGGTGTGCGGCGCCCGGCCTCAATCGCCCTGGTTGCGGGCCAGGGCGACCACCAGGTCGGCCTCGGCCCGGGCGATGCCGCAGCGCTCGGCAATGGTTTCGGCGTCGTGCCCCAGCATGGCCATCTGCATGGCGTCGCTGTAGAGGGGCGACATGTTCTGGGAAGCCTTGATCTGGCCGACCTGGCCGCGCATCTCTTCGCGCAGGGTGGCGAACTCGTGGCGCAGCACCGCCACTTCCTCCCGCAGCTGGCCCAGTTCGAGCTGGACCGCCTTGTAGTACTGCTCTTCGGCAAAGTCCTTGGCCGGCGGTTCGTTCCAGGCGAAGGCGGGCTTTTCTGGGCGGCTGTAGACCGGGTCCGGATGCTCGTCGCCGGCCTCGTCGTCGCCATCGTCCCCGACCTCGCCCAGGCTCGGCGCCTTGGGCGTCGGCGCGGCGGCCTCCTGGCGGCGACGGGCCAGGCGCTTCAGACGCAGCAGCACAAACAGGATGTACAGCCCCAGGAGGGCGATGATGCCCACCACGGCTTCACGCCAGCCCATGCCGGCAGCCGCCAGCCAGGTGTCGAGATTCATGGGGTATGCCGCGCCTTGTCAGTCATGGGGCCGTATTATGCCAGAGGGCTCGTGCCGGCGCGGGCTCTTAACGCAGCCGCTCCAGGCCCCGCCTAGGCCGCCACCTTGTTGCGGTAGAAGGCCTTGTCGGCGATGTACACGGTGCGCTCGACGATGGTGTGCACCACCCCGTGACGGTCCTTCAGTTCCACCGTGTAGGTGCGTTCGCACTCCCCGTCCCGGGCGACGATCTCGCGCACCAGTTCGGTCTCCGCATCGTCGATGTGGAATTCGGCGAAAAGGGGCGCCCGGCCCGGCTTGCGGTAGCGGATGGCGCCGGCCTTGTCCCAGATGATGTAGTCGTGGCCCAGCTGCAGGGCCAGCAGGGTGGGATGGAGGCCGTCGGTGGTGGCGAACAGGGCGCCGCCGAAAATGGTGCCGACGGCGTTGCGGGTGCCCCGGTTGAGGGGCAGTTTGACCACGATGCGCTTCAGGTCGGCGGAAACGTGGATGACCCGGCCGCCGGTGGCGCGCCAGGCGGGAAACCAGTTGAAACCCCAGCGCAGGATGGCCGGGCGCCAGGCGGGAGGCAGCTTTTTCCACCATTTGGGCAGCATGGTCGGGAATCTCCTTGGGGAATGGCTTGGCGCAACGGGTGCGGCGCCGGCCGGCGCCCGCCCCGTGGCCTTTATCGGGGATGCAGCTTACAACAAGTCGGTAAACGCAAAAATGCCCCGGCCGGCACCGCCCCTGGAGGAGAACGGCACCGGCCGGGGCGCGCTGCGCCTTACAGGGCCTCGAACAGGCCCGCGGCACCCATGCCGGTGCCGATGCACATGGTGACCATGCCCCACTTCTTGTTTTCCCGGCGCATGCCATGCACCAGGGTGGCGGTGCGGATGGCGCCGGTGGCGCCCAGGGGATGGCCGAGGGCGATGGCGCCGCCCTGGGGATTGATCTTGGCCGGGTCCAGACCCAGCTCCCGGGTCACCGCCAGGGCCTGGGCGGCGAAGGCCTCATTCAGCTCGATCCAGTCCAGGTCGTCCTGCTTGATGCCGGCCTGGGCCAGGACCTTGGGAATGGCGGCAATGGGGCCGATGCCCATGATCTCCGGCGGCACGCCGGCCACGGAGAAGCCGGCGAAGCGGGCCAGGGGCTGCAGGTTGAACTGCTTGAGGATCTTCTCGGAGACCAGCAGCACGGCACCGGCGCCGTCGGACATCTGGGAGGAGTTGCCGGCGGTGACGCTGCCCCGGGCGTTGAACACCGGCTTCAGCTTGGCCAGACCCTGCAGGCTGGAATCGGGACGGGGGCCTTCGTCGGTGTCGCAGACCTTGTCGACGATGCGCACGGTGCCGCTCTTCAAGTCAGGCAGGTGGGCGCGCACGGTGTAGGGGCTGATCTCGTCCTTGAACTTGCCGGCGGCGATGGCGGCCACGGCCTTCTGGTGGGAGGCCACGGCGAAGGCATCCTGGTCGTCGCGGCTGATGCCCCACTTCTGGGCCACCTTCTCGGCGGTGAGGCCCATGCCGTAGGCGATGGCCACGTTCTCGTCCTTCTCGAAAATGGCCGGGTTGAGGGATACCTTGTTGCCCATCATCTGGGACATCAGGCTCATGGTCTCGGTGCCGGCGGCCAGCATCACATCTGCTTCACCGAGACGGATGCGGGCGGCGGCATCGGCCACGGCCTGCACACCGGAGGAGCAGAAGCGGTTGATGGTCAGGCCCGGCACGGTGTCCGGCAGGCCGGCCAGCAGCAGGCCGATGCGGGCCACGTTCATGCCCTGCTCGGCTTCCGGCATGGCGCAGCCGACGATCACGTCTTCCACCAGGGCCGGGTCCAGCTGGGGCACCTGGGCCATGACGGACTTGAGGGCGTGGGCCAGCATGTCGTCGGGACGGGTGGTCTTGAACATGCCGTTGCGCTTGGCCACCGGCAGACGGGTGGCGGCGACGATGTAGGCGTCTTGGATTTGTTTGGTCATTGTTTGTCTCCTTCCCCTTAATTGCGCAGGGGCTTGCCGGTCTCAAGCATGTGCTTGATGCGGGCCTGGGTTTCCGGGGTCTTCAGCAGTTCGACGAATTCGCGGCGCTCCACGGTGAGCAGCCATTCGTCGTCCACCCGGCTGCCCTGCTCCACGTCGCCGCCGCACAGGGCGATGGCGGCGGAGCGGGCCACCCGGTAATCGTGGGCGGAAATGAAACCGCCCTCCTTCATGTTCACCAGCATCATCTCCAGGGTGGCAATACCGGGACGACCGGCCACCGGGATGTTGCGGGCCCGCAGGGGCGGACGGTAGCCGGCCTGGGCCATGGCCCGGGCGCGGCCCAGGGCCACGTGCAGCAGTTCGTGGGCGTTGAAGACCACGTCGTCCGACTCCTTGGCGAAGCCCATTTCCTGCACTTCCAGGGCGCTCTTGGCCACCTTGGCCATGGCGATGGTCTGGAAGACGTTCTGCAGGAAGGGGAACAGTTCGCCGCCAGCCTGGCGGGCACCGAACTGGGCGGCGCGGATGGCGAATTCCTTGCAGCCGCCGCCGGCGGGAATCAGGCCGACGCCCGCTTCCACCAGACCGACGTAGCTTTCCAGGGCCATGACCCGGTGGGCAGCATGCATGACGAACTCGCAGCCGCCGCCCAGGGCCATGCCCTGCACAGCCGCCACGGTGGGCACCTGGGCGTGCTTGAAGGCCATGGAGGCGCGCTGGAACTTGGCCACGGTGGCCTCCAGCTTGTCGAACTCGCCCTTGGCGCAGGCTTCGCCCACCTGCTGCAGGTTGGCGCCGACGGCGAAGGGGGCTTCGTGCCAGATGACCAGGCCGTCGAAGTCCCGCTCGGCCCGGCTGACTGCTTCGAGCACGCCGTCCAGCACCTCGTCGCCGATGGCGTGCATCTTGGAGGTGATGGAGAGAATGGCGATCTTCGGGTCCTGGGCATGGGTCCACAGGCGCACCCCGGCGTTTTCCCAGACAGTCTCACCCTTGGCGGCGGGAGCCTCGCCCAGCACGGTCTCGGGATAGAGCTG
Source organism: Azospira sp. I09 (assembly GCF_009177135.1). Classification (NCBI taxonomy): domain Bacteria; kingdom Pseudomonadati; phylum Pseudomonadota; class Betaproteobacteria; order Rhodocyclales; family Rhodocyclaceae; genus Azospira; species Azospira sp. I09. Next base: position 2,078,820 of record NZ_AP021844.1, read on the forward strand.
GCGGCCGTACACCGGCAGGGCGGAACGGGGCTTGAGGCCCTGTTCGGCGGCGGACCAGGAGCCGGCGGGTTCATGCACCCCGTCCCGGGCCATGACCCAGGCGGGCAGGGGCGCCGTGCTCATGGCCAGGCCGGCATCGATGTCGGCCTGCACGGCGGCGGCAATGGCTTTCCAGCCGGCCGCCTGCCAGGTCTCGAAGGGGCCCATGGCCCAGCCAAAGCCCCAGCGCATGGCGAAATCCACATCCCGGGCGTTGTCGGCGATGGATTCCAGGTGGAAGGCGCAGTAGTGGAAGACGTCCCGGTAGATGGCCCACAGGAACTGGGCCTGCTTGTGGCCGGAGGCGCGCAGGGCGGCGAACTTCTCGGCCGGGTTCTTGATCTTGAGGATCTCGGCCACTTCCGGGGCAATCTCGCCGGCGGAGGTACGGTAGTCCTGCTTGGCCAGGTCCAGCACCTGGATTTCCTTGCCCTGCTTACGGAAGATGCCGCACTTGGTCTTCTGGCCCAGGGCGCCCTTCTCGATCAGGGCGGCCAGCCAGGCCGGGGCCTGGAAGTGGCTGTGCCACGGATCGCCGGGCAGGGTGTCCTGCATGGTTTTGACCACGTGGGCCAGGGTGTCCAGGCCCACCACGTCGGCGGTGCGGTAGGTGGCGCTCTTGGGACGGCCGATCTTGGGGCCGGTCAGGGCATCCACCTCGTCGAAGCCCATCTCCAGGCGCTGGGTGTGGTGCATCACCGCCAGGATGGAGAAGACACCGACCCGGTTGGCGACGAAATTGGGGGTGTCCTTGGCCCGCACCACGCTCTTGCCGAGGCGGGAGACCAGCCAGGTTTCCAGGCGGTCCAGCATGGCCGGATCGGAGTCGGTGGTGGCGATGATTTCCACCAGGGGCATGTAGCGCGGCGGATTGAAGAAGTGGATGCCGCAGAAGTTAGCCCGCTTCTCCGCCGGCACGGTGGAGGACAACTTGTTGATGGACAGGCCCGAGGTGTTGGAGGCAACGATGGCGCCGGCCTTCAGGTGGGGCGCGATCTTGCGGTAGAGGTCTTCCTTCCACTCCATCTTCTCGGCGATGGCCTCGATCACCAGGTCGCACTCGCCCAGCAGGGCCAGGTGCTGCTCGTAGTTCGCGGCATCGATGTGGGCCAGGCGCTCCTTGCTCGCCAGGGGGGCCGGGTCCAGCTTCTTCAAGCCGTCCAGGGCCTTCTTGACGATGCCGTTGGGGTCGCCCTCCTTGGCCGCCAGGTCGAAAAGCACCACCGGCACATCGGCGTTGGCGAGATGGGCGGCGATCTGGGCCCCCATCACGCCGGCGCCGAGCACGGCAGCCCGGCGGACGATCAGTTTGCTGTTCTCACTCATGGTCTTCTTGTCTCCTTCACTTCACTAGTTGTTCCCGCATGGCGCGCTTGTTCAGCTTGCCAACGCTGGTTCGAGCCAGACTCTCGAGGAATCTGACGTTTTCCGGTACACCGTACTTGGAAATATGGCCCTGGTCGGCAAAGACCTTCACATGGGCTTGGATATCTGCGGCCGACACCTGGTCGGCGAATTCGGGCTTGAGCACCACCAGGGCCAGGGGGCGTTCGCCCCACTTCTCGTCGGGCACGCCGATGACGGCCACTTCGCTGACCCCCGGGTGGCGGCCGATGAGGTCCTCCAGTTCGAGGGAGGAGACCCACTCGCCGCCGGTCTTGATCACGTCCTTGATGCGGTCGGTGACCTGCAGGTAGCCCTGGGGGTCGATGTGGCCGATGTCCTGGGTGTGCAGCCAGCCGCCGTCCCACAGATGCTCGGAGGCCTCCGGGTTGTAGAGGTAGCCCTGGGTCAGCCAGGGGGCGCGCACCACCACCTCGCCGGCGCTCTTGCCGTCCCGCGGGCAGTCACCCATCTGGGCATCCACGGTGCGCAGGGCCACCAGGGGCACGGGCCGGCCGGTCTTGACCCGTACCGCCACGTTGGCATCGGCATCGGCCAGCAGCGCCGGATCTTCCATCTGGGCCAGGGTCAGGATGGGACAGGTCTCGGACATGCCGTAGCCGGTGAACACATCGATGCCCCGCTCCAGGGCCGCCTTGGCCAGACCCGTGGTGAGGGCGGAGCCGCCGATGATGACCTTCCACCTAGAAAGGTCCACCTGCTTGCCATAGGGCGTCAGCAGCAGCATGTGCAGGATGGTGGGGACGCAGTGGGAGAAGGTGACCTGCTCCTTCTCGATCAGCTTGAGGATGGCCTCGGGCTGGTAGCGCCCCGGATAGACCTGCTTCACCCCCGCCAGGGTGGCGATGTAGGGCATGCCCCAGGCGTGCACATGGAACATGGGGGTCAGGGGCATGTAGATGTCGTCCCGGTGGAATCCCCCCTGCTTGGGCGCCAGGGCCAGGGCAGAGCAGACGGCCAGGGTGTGCAGCACCAGCTGGCGGTGGCTGAAATAGACGCCCTTGGGCAGGCCGGTGGTGCCCGTGGTGTAGAAGGTGGTGGCCCGGGTGTTTTCGTCGAAATCGGGAAAGTCGTAGTGGTCCGGGCAGTCGGCCAGCAGGGCTTCGTACTCGCCGGCAAAGCCTTCCGGCAGGTCGCCGCCTTCGTCGTCCAGCAGAACGAAGCGTTTCACCGTGGCCAGCTCGCCGCGGATTTGCGCCAGCACCGGCAGGAATTCCCGGTTCACCAGCAGCACGCTGGCCTGGGCATGGTTCAGGGTGTACAGGATCTGGTCCGGTGACAGGCGGATATTCACCGTCTGCAGCACGGTGCCCAGCATGGGCACGGCGAAGAAGCATTCCAGGTAGCGATGGCTGTCCCAGTCCATCACTGCCACCGTATCGCCACCCTGGATGCCCAGGCGGCTCAGGGCATGGCCCAGGCGGTGGATGCGGCGGGCCATGTCGGCGTAGGTATGGCGCCGCTTGTCGGCGTAGACGATTTCCTGATCCGGTGCCGTGGCCAGGGGCGTGTGCAGGAGCTGTTTGATCAGCAGCGGATAGGCATAGGCGGAGGGCGTGACCGGGATGGCTTGCATGGGCATGGTTGGGGTCTCCTGATGTTGTTCTGGCTTATCGCCCGTTGGCGAAGGCAAACGCCATTACGCCAATAGACCTATCGCGCCGCAGATTGGCGTCATAGGCGGCGGCAGCGCCAGCCTCAACGGGTTCCTGAAAACACGATGGAATCTGTGTTTCAGGGGAGATTCTACGAACAACACGCCCCACACCGGATTGCCGCTTAGGCCGATTTAATTGCATAATCGGCCATTCATTGTGCCGCAGTGCACAAGAAATTCGTGCCCATGACCGCTTCATCATCGACCACCGTTCCCATCAGTTTCGTCGCCAACCTGCTGGCCGGCACTACCCTGCCGCCGGCACGGCAAACGGCCCTGGTACACCAGGCGGGCATTGCCCCGGCCTTGCTCGGCGCGGAAACCGCCCGCGTCACCACGGACCAGTTCGCCACCCTCTACCGCCTCCTGGCCCGTGAGTTGGACGACGAATTGCCGGGGATGTTCTCCCGCCCGGTACGGGCCGGCGCCTTCAAATTCCTCTGCCTGAGCCTGCTCGAATCGGCCAACCTGCAGACCGCCCTGTTCCGCTTCACCCGCTTCTTCCACCTGGTGCTGGACGACTTCGCCATCGACCTGTCGCGCCAGGACGGCCTGGTGCGCATGGCCCTCATCCCCCAGACGTCGGCGGCGGTGGGCAATACCTTCGGCCAGGAAATCATGCTCAAACTGATCCACGGCGTCGCCTCCTGGCTCACCGGCCACAGGATGGCCCTGGCCCGGGTGGACTGCGCCTACCCACGGCCGCGCCATGCCTCGGAATATGTTTTCCTCTATCCGGGGCCGGTGCATTTCGACCAGGAGCGGTCGGCCCTGTACTTCGAGGCCAGCGCCCTGGCGACGCCGATCCGCCAGGACCGGAAATCCCTCGGCACCTTCCTCAGCAAGGCGCCGGGGGGCTGGCTGTTCGTCTCCTTCGCCGAACGCCTGGTCAGCCAACGGGTGCGGGAAACCCTGGAGAAGCACCTCGGGACGCCCGTCTGCGTCGAAACGGTGGCGCGCAGCCTGCACACCTCGGTGCGCAGCCTCACCCGCCACCTGGCGGCAGAAGGCTGCACCTTCCAGTCCATCAAGGACGAACTGCGCCGGGACGTGGCCATCCAGCGCCTGACCCAGAGCCAAACCCCCATCGCCGTCATCGGCACCGAAGTGGGTTTCGACGACCCGACCACCTTCCACCGCGCCTTCAAGAAATGGACGGGCAGCACGCCGGCAGCCTACCGGCTGCGGCGATGAACGGCGGAGGGAGAGGACTGGCATCGGACACGGCACCAAATTCAAACGAACGTTTGAATTATAGGCTTTGACCTTGGGCCGTCAAGGGGAAATACAAAGAAAAACGCCCCGGAGGACCGGGGCGTTTGGGCGCATCAGCACAGGAAGCGATAGGGCTGCTTAGAAGCTGGAGGAGTACTGGATACCGAGAATGTCGGCACTGGCCTCGTAGCTGCCAACCACAATCCCCTGTAGCGGATTCTGGCTGTTGTTGATCTGAGAATCCTTGACGAACAGATGGGCATAACCCACATCCAGACGGGAGGTCTTGCTCGGTGCGAACTGGGCGCCGACGGACAGCCAGATGCGGTTGTTGTCCGGCAGAGAGGTAAGGCGCTCTGCATCCTTCACAGGAGACTGATCGTAGGCCACACCAAACTTCAGCTTCCACGCATCTGAATACTTGTAGGTAGCGCCGAGGGCGGCCCGCCAGGTATTGCGGAAATCGGTATCCAGGGTCTGTGCAACCGCGCCGCTGGTACGAACAATATCCAATTTAGGAATTTTTCCCCAGCCGGTCCAGGAGAGGTCACCCAACAGATCCCAACGGTCATTCAGGGCATGGGTCAGACTGAGGATGAAGGTATCAGGCGTCTTCAAATCGGCGGTCACATTGCCCGCCCCCCCAGGAATAGCAGTGGCGATATCGCCCTCCAGCTTGTACTTGATGTCCGAACGGTAGGACACCCCCAGGCGGGTCGCCGGGGAAAGCTGGAACAGGGCCCCGGCATTCCAGCCCCAAGCGCTGTCCTTGGCATTCAGGGTCACAAGAGCACCAGGAGCGCCTTGGCGCACATACTCTGCATCGAACTTCTGCCAGTTCAAACCGAAGCCGACGGAAACCTTGTCGTTAAGCCGGTAGGCGACGGAGGGGTTGATATTGAGGGTTTTGATGTCGAACTTGATGGACTGATAGCGGCCGACCCAGTTTCGATCATATTCGGTCTTGAGGCCGAAGGGAGCACCGATACCCACGCCGACATACAGGTCCTTGGACAGAGCCCAGGACATGTAACCGTTGGGCACATAGCCCCAGTCACCCGCATCGCCGCCATTGCCGCCAGTTGCCGCACCACCACCAAACGCTGCAGGATTGGTGGTTCCGTTGTTGGTGAACTTGTAGCTGGGACGGATGGCGTTGAGGCCCACGGACACTTCCCGGTCCTGCAGCTTGGTCATGCCGGCCGGATTGAAATAAATGGTGCTGGCGTCCTCGGCCACGGCGGCGGAACCGGCGTAGGCATTGCCCAGGCCGCTGGCGTTCTGCTCCAGCAGCTGGAAGCCGGAAGCGCTCGCGGTACCGTACAGCCCTCCCAGCACCAAGGCCGGCAGCAACTTCATAGAAGTCTTCAACATCGATTGGTCTCCTCTTTTGTGGTTGTGTGGGAAATGGACTTCCCGGATAAAACACCTGCTTTCAGCCCTCCGCCGGCATCTCCCGCTTGTTGCCGCTGACATCGATGGCGACGTAGGTCAGGGTGGCTTCCGTCACCTTGACCGTGATGGGCTTGAAATAGTTGCGTTCGGCATAAACCTCCACATTGAGCGTGATGGAAGTTTTGCCGACCCGGACGATGTCGGTGTAGAAGCTCACCACATCGCCGGTGGAAATCGGTTGCTTGAACTGGAAGGCATTGACGGCCACCGTGGCCACCCGTCCGCGGGCCCGACGCATGGCGGCGACGCCGCCGGCAATGTCCACCTGGGACATGACCCAGCCGCCGAAGATGTCGCCGTTCGGATTCATGTCCGACGGCATGGTCATCAGGCGCAGGGTGGGTTGCTTTTCGGGCAGTTGGACGGGGATTTCAGGCATGTCGGCTCCTAGCGTAGTTGAGGGGTCCGCCCGTGAAGGGGGCGAAACCGGTGCCGAATATTACGCCGGCGTCCGCCAGCTCGGCATCCGCTACGACACCTGCATCGACCAATTGTTGCGTCCGCTGCAGCAGGGGCTGCACCAACCGTTCGGCCAGACCGGCCGGCACTGCGCCCGCCGCCCCCTTCTGGATCTTGCCGGCCGGATAGGCGTAGAAACCCTTGCCGCTCTTGCGCCCCAGATCGCCGCGCTCGAAGCGCTGCACCAGGCACTTGGGCGGCTCCGTACCGTTGCCGGCCAGGGCCTTGCCGGCCGCCATGGCAATATCCAGGCCGACGGTATCGGCCAGTTCGATGGGGCCCATGGGCATGCCGAAGGCCAGGGCCGCTTCATCCACCGTCTCCGGGGCGATGCCCTCGTCCACGCAGCGCATGGCTTCCAGCAGGTAGGGGCCGAGCACGGCATTGACCAGGAAACCAGGGGCGCTCTGCACCGGCAGGGGCAGCTTGTCGATGCCGCGCACGAAGGCGCAGGCCTGGCGCGTCACTTCCACATCGCCGCCCGCGGCCGTCACCACCTCCACCAGGGGCATCTTCGCCACCGGGTTGAAGAAGTGGATGCCCACCAGGCGTTCCGGCCGCTGCAGGACGGTACGGATGCCCTCCAGCTTCAGGCTGGAGGTGTTGGTGGCCAGCACGGCATCGGGCTTCATCCGGGCCTCCAGGCCCTTGAGCAGGCTGTGCTTGGCTTCCAGGTTCTCGAAGATGGCCTCGATGACCACGTCGGCGTGGGCGGCACCATGGCCTTCCGGATCGGGGATGAGCCGGTCCATGACGGCGCGCAGCTGCAGCTTGTCCCTGATGCGCCGGGCAAAGCCGGCGTGGGCCCGCTTGATGGCCGGAGCGATGCGCTCCACGTTCTGGTCCTGCAGGGTCACGGTGAGGCCGCGGCCGGCGCACCAGGCGGCGATGTCGCCCCCCATGACGCCGGCCCCCACCACGTGCACCCGTTTGGCGACGAAAGCGGAATCCTTGCCGAAAGCCTTCAGCCGCTCCTGCAGGTGGAATACCCGCACCAGGTTGCGGGCGGTGGCGGAACGGACGATGCGATCGGTGATCTCCGGCGCCGCCAGGGCGTTGCCGTCGTACTTGGCCCACAGGTCGATGATGGCGTAGGGTGCCGGATAGTGTTCGGGACGGGCCCGCTTGGCCACCTGCTTGCGCGCCTGGCCCGCCACCACGCCGCGCAGGGGGCCCAGGAAGAGGCGCTGCAGCAACGGCAGGGGCTTGCGGGACGGTGGGTTGAGGGCCAGCTGGCGGGCAGCGGATTCCATCACCCGGGGCGGCACGCACTCGTCGGCCAGGCCCAGGCGCTTGGCCTTTTTCGCATCCACGGTCTTGCCGGCCAGCATCAGGTCCAGGGCCACGGCGGGACCGACCCGCCGGGGCAGGCGCAGCATGCCACCCCAGCCGGGGAAGATGCCGAGCATGACTTCGGGCAGGCCCAGCTTGGTGCCCGGCTCGTCCACCACCAAAAGGGTACGGCAGGCCAGGGCCAGTTCCAGGCCGCCGCCCAGGCAGTGGCCCCGCACCAGGGCCAGGGTCGGATAGGGTACGGCGGCGAGGCGGTTGAACAGCTCCCAGCCCCGGGCCACCATGGCCTTGGCGGCCTCCGGCGAATCCAGCTGGTCGAATTCGGAAATGTCGGCCCCGGCAATGAAGCCGGCGCTCTTGGCGGAGCGGATGATGAGGGCCTTGGGCGGCTGACGATCGAGCTCGTCCAGCACGCCGGAGAGTTCGGCCATGACGGCCTTGGACAGGGAATTGGCACTCTCCCCGGCCTTGTCCAGGGACAGCCAGGCGAGGCCGTCGGCCTCCCGGGTGAGGTGCCAGTGCTGTTGGGTCAGGGAGGTTTGGGTATGCATGTTCATGGTCTACCTTCAGTGAAAGGTATGGCTACCGGCGGCAAAGGCCAGGGACACCGCCCCCGTGCCCACGTTGACCGCGGCGGTGTTGCTCATCATGGAAATCAGGATCTCGGCGCCCTTCTCCTGCACCGCCGCCGCCAGGTCGGCATAGCCGGGCAGGCCGGGCACGGTGGCCGGATCGCCGCCGTAGCTGATGCAGACGTGGGGCGACTCCAGGCCGGCCCGCACCTGCCGCGCCGCATTGGCGAAGAGGCGCTGCACGCCGGCCTCGAAGCCGCGCACCTTGGCGATGGAGCGGGTGACGTCCCGGTTGCAGTGCAGGATGGGCTTCATGTCCAGCATCTGGCCGAGCTTGTAGGTGCCCCAGTTGATGCTGCTGTCGCCCTTCTTGGCGGCCCGCTTGTAGATGTGGAAGAGGTCCGCCGGCACCAGGTAGGTGTGGATGTGGTCCACCAGCTGGCGCAGGCGGGTGCCGATCTCGCTGGGCGTGCCGCCGAGACGGATCAGGCGCACCGCTTCCGCCGCCAGCACGGCCTGGCCGGTGAACAGGTTGCGGCTGGAGAGCACGCACAGGCCGAAGCGGCCCGGCTTGCCGATTTCCCGGCGCGGGTCCTTGTACTTGGTGAGGACGGTGCGCGAGGCCTGCATGGCATGGTCGTAGATGGGGCTGCGCTCGCTGGTGATGGTGAGGACGAAGACGTAGTCGTAGTCGATCACCATCTTGTCCAGGAACACCTGCTCGATCTGGGCCGGGCTGTAGGGGAAGGACTCGGCAAAATCCTCGCTGCGCCGGTCCACATGGGTGGCGTAGAAGCGATGGGTCTCGTCCGGGTCGCGCCGGTCTTGGATCACCGCGCCGCCGATGCGCAGGGAGATGGGCAGGACCACGATCTCGTGCTCGTCGAGGAACTGCCGGGGCAGGTCGCAGCAGGAATCGACAATGATGCCGATGCGCATGGCGGCCTCAGCAGGTTTCCACCAGCATGGCACCGCCCTGGCCGCCGCCGATGCAGATGCTGGCGACGCCCTTCTTGCCGCCCCGGGCTTTCAGGGCATGCAACAGGTGCAGCACGATGCGGGCGCCGGAGGCGCCCACCGGATGGCCCTGGGCCACGGCACCGCCATCCACGTTGAGCCGGTCCTGGTCCAGGCTGCCCAGGGCACCGGGCAGGCCCAGTTCCTCGCGGCAGTAGATATCGTCTTCCCAGGCCCTGAGGCAGCCCAGCACCTGGGCGGCGAAGGCCTCGTTGATTTCCATCAGGTCCACATCGTTGAGCCCCAGGCCGTGACGCTGCAGGATGGGGGTCACCGCATGCACCGGGCCCAGGCCCATCTGGGAAGGATCGAGGCCGGCCCACTGGGCGTCCACGATGCGGCCCAGGGGCTCGAGCTTCCAGCGCTTGACGGCGCTTTCGGAAGCCAGCAGCAGCCAGGCGCCGCCGTCGGTGATCTGGGAACTGTTGGCCGGAGTGACCCGGCCGTATTTTTTGTCGAAGAAGGGCTTGAGCTTCTTCATCCCGTCCATGCTGGCATCGGCCCGCACGCCATCGTCCTCGGCATAGACGGTGCCGTCGTTGCCGACCAGGGGCACGATCTCGCCGAAGGCCTGCTTGGCCCGGCCGGCCATGACCCGCTGATGGGAGCGCACGGAAAAGGCATCCATCTCTTCCCGGCTGATGCCGAAGCGCCAAGCCAGGTTTTCCGCCGTCTGTCCCATCAAGAGGCCTACCACCGGATCGGTCAGGCCCTTCATCAGGCCGATCACCGGATTAAGCAGCACGCTGGGGCGCAGCTTGAGGAAGTGCCCGGCCTTCTGGCCCAGGGTCTTCATCTGCATCATGCCGGCGAACCACAACACCATGGCGTCGTTGTACAGCAGGGGCGCCCGGGACAGGGCGTCCACGCCGCCGGCCAGGACCAGTTCGGAACGACCGGACTGGATGTTGGCCATGGCCGAATCCAGGGCCTGCATGCCGGAGGCGCAGTTGCGCATCACCGTCCAGCCCGTCACCTTGTTGCCGCAGCCCAGGCGCAAGGCCGCCACCCGGCCGATATTCACCTCGTCCGGGCTGGGGCTGGCGCAGCCCAGCACCACCTCGTCCAGATCCTCCGGAGCAAAGGGCTGGCGGGCCAGAAGGGCCCGCCCGGCCTGCACGGCAAGATCGGCGGCCGAGAACGGGCCGGGCCCGTTCTTCGCCTTGAGGAACGGGGTGCGTGCCCCATCCACCACGTAGACCGGCTCAAATGCTTGCTGCTGGGCCATGTCTCTCTCCTTTGGTTTTGTCTTTTACGTTTCTGCTTGTAATCGTCCCGGGGTCACCCACAAGGGGCGCCCCGGGATCGTGGGTCCTGCTGGCAGGGCGGTTCAGGCCGCCTTGCGCACTTCCGGCTTGTTGAGGGCCGTGGCCACACCGAAGTCGGGGGCAAAGTCGTCCACACGGATGACGATGTCCCGCAGCTCGTTGCGCCGCTTGATCACTGCGTACTCGGCGGCGGACAGGACGCCGACCTCGTAGGCGGCCAGGGCCACGTCGCGCACGTTGGCGAGGGGGTTGCCGTCGAACTTGCCGCTCTTTTCCGCTTCTCGGATCTTGGCCTCGATGGGCTCGGCTTCCAGGGTGGCGGTCAGGGCCAGCTCGATGGCGCCCACGGCATCCGCTTCCGTCTTGGCGACGAAGCAGCCGGCGGTGAGGCGCTCCCGGGTGGCGCTGGGGGAGATCAGGGCCTTGGCCACCTGATGGCCGATGTCGTCGGACGGCACCACATGGGGACGGCCGAAGGGGAAGATGACCTTCTTCAGGAACCAGCCCACCAGCGGGCTCGGGTAGTTGGCGAGGACGCCGTCAAAGGCTTCCTGGGCCTGCACCAGGGAATCCTGCACCGACCAGTGCATCAGGGCTGCATCGGCCTGCTGCCGGCCTTCCGCCTCGTAGCGCTTCAAGGTGGCGGAGATCAGGTACATCTGGGCCAGGATGTCGCCGAGACGGGCGGAGATTTTTTCCTTGCGCTTCAGACCGCCGCCCAGGACCAGCATGGAGACGTCGGAAAGGAAGGCGAAGGCAGAGGAGAAGCGGGTCAGCTGCTGGTAGTAGCGGCGGGTCTCCGGCGCCACGTCGGCACCGACGCCGGCGAAGCGGGCACCGGTCAGGCCCAGCAGCAGGGCGCGCACGCCGTTGCCGATGGAGAAGCCCATGTGGCCGAACAGGGCCTTGTCGAAGCCGACCAGGTCGTTCTTCTGGGCGGCCTGCATTTCGGCCAGCACGAAGGGATGGCAGCGGATGGCGCCCTGGCCGAAGATGATCAGGCTGCGGGTGAGGATGTTGGCGCCTTCCACGGTGATGCCGATGGGAATCTGCTGGTAGGCGCGGCCGAGGAAGTTGGAGGGGCCGAGGCAGATGCCCTTGCCGCCGATCACGTCCATGCCGTCATTGACCACCTTGCGGGCCCGTTCGGTGACGTGGTACTTGGCGATGGCGGAGACCACGGAAGGCTTCTCGCCCAGATCGACGGCGCCGGCGGTCATGACCCGGGCGGCGTCCATCATGTAGGTGTAGGCGCCGATGCGGGTGAGGGCCTCTTCCACGCCTTCGAACTTGCCCACGGCCATCTTGAACTGGCTGCGCACCCGGGCGTAGGCGCCGACGGCGCGGGCGGTGAGCTTGGCCATGCCGGTGTTGGAGGACGGCAGGGAGATGGAGCGGCCGGCAGCCAGGCACTCCATCAGCATGCGCCAGCCCTGGCCGGCCATCCTGGGACCGCCGATGATGAACTCCAGGGGCATGAACACTTCCTTGCCCCGGGTCGGACCGTTGTGGAAGGCGGCGTTCAGGGGGAAGTGGCGGGCGCCGATTTCCACGCCGGGGTGGTCGTTGGGGACCAGGGCGCAGGTGATGCCGATATCCTTCTTGTCGCTCAGCAGGCCCTGGGGATCGTAGAGACGGAAGGCCAGGCCGAGCACGGTGCACACCGGGCCCAGGGTGATGTAGCGCTTGTCCCAGGTGACCTTCATGCCCAGCACTTCCTGGCCCTGCCACATGCCCTTGCAGACCACGCCGTAGTCGGGGATGGAGGCTGCATCGGAACCGGCCCAGGGGCTGGTGAGGGCGAAGGCGGGCACGTCGATGCCCTTGGCCAGGCGGGGCAGGTAGTGGTTCTTCTGCTCGTCGGTGCCGTAGTGCAGCAACAGCTCGGCCGGGCCGAGGGAGTTGGGCACCATGACGGACACGGCCAGGGCGGAGGAACGGGTGGACAGCTTGGTCACCACCTGGGAATGGGCGTAGGCGGAGAATTCCAGGCCGCCGTACTTCTTCGGGATGATCATGCCGAGGAAGCCCTTGTCCTTGATGTACTGCCACACGTCGGGCGGCAGGTCATACAGCTCGTGGGAGACCTTCCAGTCGTCGGTCATGGCGCAGGCCTGATCGACCTCGTTGTCCATGAAGGCCTGTTCTTCGGCCGTCAGCTTGGGCTGGGGATAGGCCATCAGCTTCTGCCAGTCGGGCTTGCCGCGGAACAGCTCGCCCTCCCACCAGACGCTGCCGGCTTCCAGCGCCTCCCGCTCCGTGTCGGACATCTGGGGCAGGATGCGCTTGTAAATGGAGAAAAGAGGCCGGCTGATCAGGGCCCGACGCAGAGGACGGACACTGATCAGCACGGCTAACGTCAAGAGTGTTGCCACACTCAACAGAGGGATGATGCTCATGGATGCTGTCTCCTTTTATGGTCTCGCGGCCAATCTGTGTCGGCTCTTCGAGTTGTTATTCCGTGGTTACGACAAGGTTTGCAACTTCAGCTTTCGAACTGGGGCAACTGGGCACGCAGGCCGCCGAGGAGGAAGGACATGAGCCGGGGCAGCAGCTTGTCCAGCCCCTCGTCCGCCTCCTGGGGCTCGATGCCCCAGTCGGTGACGATGCGCAGGGCGTCCGTACCGGCGATGGCGTAGGACGTGGCGCCGAGCATGAAATGGAAGCGCCAGACGATTTCCGCCTTGGGCACATCCGGCAGGGCCTTGAACAGGGCCTGCTTGTAACGGTCCACCACCCCGGCGTATTCCTCGGCGAAGAAGGCGCGGATGAAACCGGAGGGTTCGGTCATGGTACGGCCGATCAGGCGCAGGAAGGTGCGCCCGCCCAGGGCCTCGTGCTCGGCCATGCGGATCAGGGTGCCGAAGAAGGCATCGACGATCAGGGACGGCTTGAGGGGCTTGCCGGCGGCTTCGGCCTCCAGCTCGTCGAGGATGCGCAGGCGCTCCTGGTTGAGCCAGGTGAGACGGCGGCGGAACACTTCCTGGATCAGCTGTTCCTTGGAGCCGAAGTGGTAATTCACCCCGGCCAGATTGACCCCGGCGGCGCCGGTGATCATGCGCATGGAGGTCCCTTCGAACCCGTTCTCGGTGAACAGGTGTTCGGCGGCGTCAAGAATGCGCTCCCGGGTATCGGCGCTGTTCTTGGCATCGGCGGGCGGCAGGGACTGGGCAGCTTGGGTCATGTTGGGGCGAGCTGAATTCAAACGAGTGTTTGAATCATATGTTTAAAAAAAATGAAGTGCAATAGATTCGGTAAAGTTTTTTCAAGAGGTCTTTACACGGCCACCGGCACCGGTCTAAAAGCCAATAGGGACGCCACTTTCCAGGCATGGCAGGCCAGCAGGCCCGCCCCTTCTGCCTCCCGGGCCGGCGCCATTGCGTTACCACACCCCTGCCCGTCCCGCTGTCAGGAAATCCCGCACAAGTGCCGGGGCCCGGCGGCGGCCCCCTGCTAGAATTGGGCCATGCGCCGCTCATCCTCTGCCCACCTGCCCCGCCCTGCCGGCGAAGTCCATGCCTGGCCCACCATCCGCACCCTGTTTCCCTATCTGTGGCAGTACAAGTGGCGGGTTTCCGCCGCCCTGATCGCCCTGGTCAGCGCCAAGCTGGCCAGCGTCGCCGTGCCCCTGGTGTTCAAGCAGATGATCGACAGCCTGTCGCCCCAGGAGACGGCCCTGGTCCTGCCGGTGCTGCTGCTCCTGCTCTACGGCGGCCTGCGCTTCGGCACCGCCCTGTTCACCGAGCTGCGGGAAATGCTCTTCGCCCGGGTCACCCAGCGGGCGGTGCGGCGCATCGCCCTGGAGGTATTCCGCCACCTGCACTCCCTGTCCCTGCGTTTCCACCTGGACCGCCAGACCGGCGGCGTCTCCCGGGACATCGAACGGGGCTCCCGCTCCATCTCCAGCCTGATCAGCTACACCCTCTATTCCATCCTGCCCACCCTGGTGGAGCTGGGCCTGGTGCTGGGCATCCTGCTGACCCACTACGACTGGGTCTTCGCCGCCATCACCTCCGCCTCCCTGGTGGCCTACATCGTGTTCACCGTGCAGGTGAGCAACTGGCGCATCGGCATCCGCCGCGCCGTCAATGAAATGGACTCGGCCGCCAACTCCCGGGCCATCGACAGCCTGCTCAACTACGAGACGGTGAAGTACTTCAACAACGAGGACTACGAGGCCAGGCGCTACGACAGCCAGATGCAGCAGTGGGAAGACGCCGCCACCCGCAGCCAGGTCACTCTCTCCTTCCTCAACCTGGGGCAGCAGGCCATCATCGCCGCCGGCGTCACCCTGATGATGTGGCGCGCCACCGCCGGCGTGGTGGCCGGCACCATGACCATCGGCGACCTGGTGCTGGTCAATGCCTTCCTCATCCAGCTGTACATGCCCCTCAACTTCCTCGGCGTGGTGTACCGGGAAATCCGCCAGGCCCTCACCGACATCGAGCGCATGTTCAAGCTGCTCGGCGAAAACCGGGAAGTGGCCGACGCGCCGGACGCCATCGCCCTGCCCCCGGGCCCGGCGGAGGTGCGCTTCGAGGCGGTGGATTTCGCCTACGATGCAGCCCGCCCGATCCTGCACGACCTGTCTTTCACCATTCCCTCGGGCCACACCCTGGCGGTGGTGGGCCACTCCGGCGCCGGCAAGTCCACCCTGTCGCGCCTGCTCTACCGCTTCTACGACGTCAGCGGCGGCGCCATCCGCATCAACGGCCTGGACCTGCGCCAGATGACCCAGGACAGCCTGCGCAGCGCCATCGGCATCGTCCCCCAGGACACGGTGCTGTTCAACGACACCCTCATCTACAACATCCAGTACGGCCGCCCCGGCGCCACCCGGGAGGAAGCCATTGCCGCCGCCCGGGCCGCCCAGCTGGAAGCCTTCGTCGAATCCCTGCCGGAGAAGTGGGAAAGCCGGGTGGGCGAACGGGGCCTCAAGCTTTCCGGCGGCGAGAAGCAGCGGGTGGCCATCGCCCGGGCCCTGCTGAAGAACCCGCCCATCCTCATTTTCGACGAGGCCACCTCGGCCCTGGACTCCAAGACCGAGAAGGCCATCCAGGCCCAGCTGGAGCTGGCGGCCCGGGGCCGCACCACCCTCATCATCGCCCACCGCCTGTCCACCGTGATGGAGGCGGACGAAATCCTGGTGCTGGAGGCCGGCCGCATCGTCGAACGGGGCCGCCACGCCGAGCTGCTGGCCGCCGGCGGCGCCTACGCACAGATGTGGGCCCTGCAGCAGCAGGAAGAACTGGGCGCCGCCCTGGCAGACGACGCCCCCAGCCTGGAGCCGGCCTGATGCGCCGAACCGTGCCGGCACCGGCGGCGATGACGGCGGCCGCCTGACCATGTCCAGATCCGCCCACCCCAGCCTGCCCTCCCGCGCCCGCCGCCGGCTGCGGCGCCAGCCCCTGCCGCCGCGGCTCACCGCCCTGGTGGTGCTGGTGGTGCCCATGGCCATGACCCTGTTCAGCTGGCAGCAGCTGCGCCACATCGAACAGCAGCAGGCCAGCGCCGCCTTCTCCCGGGAAGCCTCCCGGGTCTCCGCGGCGATGGAGGAACGGCTCAACGACTACGCCCAGGTGCTGCGCGGCGGCTCCGGCTTCCTCCACGCCACCCCCAATCCATCCCGCCAGGCCTGGCACCAGTTCAGCGAACAGCTGGAACTGTCGCGCAAGGTGCCGGGCATGCTGGTGCTGGGCTACCTGCCCCGGGTGGCGGCAGCCGACTTGCCGGCCTTCACCCAGCGCATGCGGGAGCGGGAAGGCGTCACCGGTTTTTCGGTGCGCCCCCCCGGGCCCCGGGATGAATACTACCCGGTGGCCTTCATGGCGCCGGAGGCGCCCCTGCGCAGCGCCTTCGGCTTCGACGTGGCCTCCGAACCGACCCGCCGGGAGGTGCTGCAGGCCGCCCGGGACATGGGCGTGGTGGCCATGTCCGGCCCCATCCGCCTGATGGCGGACCCGGAACATGCTTCCCCCAGCCTGCTCATGGTCGCCCCCCTGTACAGCACCAACGGCGTGCCGACCATCCAGGAGCAGCGGCGGCAGGCACTGCAGGGCTATGTCTTCACCCTGTTCCGGGTGGATGAATTCGTCGACAGCCTCAGCCTCAGCGGCAGCGCCCAACTCAATATCCGCATCAGCGACGACAGCGGCGGCAGCAGCCAGATCAAACACCTCTACGGTGCCAGCGGCAGCGGCCCCAGCAATCCCCTGTCCGAGGAGCGCAGCTTCTACTTCGGCGGCCGTTCCTGGCAGCTGCACCTGGAAAGCCAGGACCCGCCGGAGCAGGGCCCCGAGCTGCCCAGTTCCCGCATCCTGCTTTTTTCCGGCACCGCCATCAGCATGCTGCTGGCCCTCCTGACCCTGCGTCTGGGCAGCCGGCGCAGCTTCGCTGAACAGCTGGCCCGCCGCCTCAGCCACGAATGGGCAGAGGCCAACAGCCGCCTCACCGGCGTCTTCGCCGCCCTGCCCGACCTCATGTTCGAGCTGGACCGGGACCGCTGCTTCCGCCACTATCACGCCCCCAACGAAGGCGAGCTGTTCGTGCCGCCCCACAGCTTCCTCGGTCGCCATCCCCGGGACATCCTGCCGGCCTCCCTGGTAACGCAGCTGGAGCAGTGCTGCGACCGGATCGATGCCGGTGTGCGCCTGCAGATCATGGAGTACCAGCTGCCCCGCCACGACGGCGAGATCGGCGAGTACGAGGCCCGCATCACGGCCATCGGCGAAGGCGGCTACCTGATGGTGGTGCGCAACGTCTCCGAGGTGCGCCGCACCCAGCAGGCCCTGCTGCAGGCCAACGCCCGCATGAAGTCGGTGTTCGACTCGGCCACCGAAGTCTCCATCATCACCACCGACACCGAAGGTCTGATCACGGTGTTCAACCGGGGGGCGGAGAAGATGCTCGGCTACAGCGCTGCGGCCATGGTCGGCCAGGCCACCCCCGCCATCCTGCACCTGCCGGAGGAGGTGGAGGCCAGGGCTGCCGAACTGAGCCGGGAATTCGGCTGGAAGATCCAGGGCTTCGAGGTCTTCGTCACCCGGGCCCGCCTCACCGGAGCGGAGCGGCGCGAGTGGACCTATGTGCGCCAGGACGGCAGCCACCTGACGGTGAGCCTGGTGGTGACGGCCGTCTACGATGAAGCCCACAACGTCACCGGCTTCCTCGGCGTGGCCGTGGACATTACCGCCCTGAAGACGGCGGAGGCCGAGTTGCGCCGACACCGGGACCATCTGCAGGAGCTGGTCAGCGAGCGCAGCGCCGACCTGCTGGTGGCCAAGGAGGCGGCGGAGTATGCCAACCACACCAAGTCCGAATTCCTCGCCAACATGTCCCATGAACTGCGCACCCCGATGCACGCCATCCTCAGCTTTGCCGGCCTGGGCCTGAGTCGGGCCGGCAGCATTCCGGGGGCGGAAAAGCTCAACCACTATTTCCAGCGCATCCGGGAAAGCGGGGAGCGGCTTCTGGCCCTGGTGAACGACCTGCTCGACCTGTCCAAGCTTGAGGCGGGCAAGATGTCCTTCGAGCCGCGGCCGGTGAATCTGCGCCCCCTGATCCGGGAGGCCGCCGGCGAAATGGAGTCCCTGCTGCAGGAGAAGAGCCTGCATCTGGTGCTCGACGAACGGGGGCCGGCAGAGGTTTACTGCGACCCCCTGCGCTTCGGCCAGCTGATCCGCAACCTGCTCTCCAACGCCATCAAGTTCTCCCCCGTTGGCGGCGTCATCCAGGTGGGCTTTGCCCCCACCACGCTCTCTTCGGGCCGCCGCAGCGGCGACCGGGGCAATCGCAGCGCCGTGGAGATGACGGTGCGCGACGAAGGGGTCGGCATTCCGGTGGACGAACGGGAACTGGTCTTCGACAAGTTCGCCCAGAGCAGCAAAACCAAGACCGGCGCCGGCGGCACCGGCCTCGGGCTGGCAATATGTCGCGAAATCGCCCTGGCCCATCGCGGTACCATTGTGGCCAGAGGCAACGACGGCCCCGGCACCTGCCTCGCCGTGACCCTGCCGACCCCGGAAGCCAGCCCCTCCATCGAGGATAGAGCATGACCCATCACCTGCTGATAGTGGACGACGAGCCCCTCAACCTGGAAATCCTGTCCGAGTATTTCGACGGCCAGGGCTACCGCCTGAGCATGGCGGAGAACGGCGAGGTGGCCTGGGCCATGCTGAGGCAGCACCCGGACGTGGATCTGGTGCTGCTCGACCGCATGATGCCCGGCATCGATGGCGTCGAGTTGCTCAAGCGCATCAAGGCCGACCCGGAACTGAAGCCCATTCCGGTCATCATGCAGACTGCCGCCTCCGCCCCAGAACAGGTGCGGGAAGGACTGCTGGCCGGCGCCCTGTACTACCTGACCAAGCCCTACGAGCGGGACTCCCTGCTCTCCATCGTGCGTGCCGCTCTCACCGACGGCAACACCCGCCGCGATCTGCAACAGCGCCTGCGCGAGCACACCAATGCCCTGCGCCTGATGGAGTCGGCCCGTTTCAGCCTGTCCACCCTGGACGAAGTCGGCTGCCTGGCCGTCTTCCTGGCCCAGGCCTGTCCCGAACCGGAAGGGGCCGTCCTCGGACTGTCCGAGTTGCTGGTCAATGCCATCGAGCACGGCAACCTGGGCATTTCCTATGAGGAGAAATCATCCCTGAAACGCAGTGACCGCTGGCAGGAGGAAATCAGCCGCCGCCTGCAATTGCCGGAGAATGCAGGCAAGCGGGTGGATGTCACTTTCGAACGGGACGGGAGCACCATCCGCATCTGCATCACCGACCAGGGCGAGGGCTTCGACTGGAGCCGCTACCTGGATTTCGATCCGGCCCGGGCCTTCGACCCCAACGGCCGCGGCATTGCCATGGCCCGCCTGGGCAGCTTCCAGGACCTGCAGTACCAGGGCAAGGGCAACGTGGTCCTGGCCACCATCGGCGAGACGCTCCCGTGACGCGCAAGAGCCCGCCACTGCGCATTCTGGTGGCCGACGACTCCCCCAGCATCCGCCAGATTCTGCTGGCCCTGCTGGGGCGCCAGGGACACCAGGTGATCGCAGCCGAGGACGGCCAGCAGGCCCTGGATCTGTTCCACCGCCACCAGCCCGACCTGCTGCTGCTCGACATCATGATGCCTGTCCTCGACGGCATGGAGGTGGCACGGCGTATCCGGGCAGAAAAGCTGGATCGCTGGGTGCCCATCATTTTCCTCTCGGCCCTGGACCGGCGCGAGAATCTGGTGGCGGGCCTGGAGGCTGGCGGCGACGACTTCCTCGCCAAGCCCCTGGATTTTGCCCTGCTCGATGCCCGCATCCGCTCCATGCACAAGGCCCTGGACCTGCAACGCCAGGCGCGGGAGTCCTATCGGCAGTTGAAGGCCATTTCCGACAACGTCCTCGACGCCATCGTCACCATCGACGTCCACGGCCGCATCCTCTCCTGCAATCAGGCCACCGAACGGATTCTCGGCTGGCGCCCGGAGGAACTGCGGGGCCAGAACGTCAATGTGCTGATGCCCGAGCCCTATCACTCGAGCCACAACGACTACATGCGGGCCTACGTGGAAGGCGGCCCGCCCAATGTCTTCGGCTACGGGCGCGAACGCCCCGCCCTGCGCAAGGACGGCACCGTCTTCCCCGCCGAGCTGGCGGTCACGGAAATCCGCGACGGTTCCCAGCGCATTTTCATCGGCCTGCTGCGGGACGTGACCGAACGCAAGAATGCCGAAATGAAGCTGATGGAGAATGCGGCGGCCCTGCAGCAGTACTACGATCAAGCAGAAGAGGAAAACCAGTTGGCCGCCCGCCTGCTGGACAAGCAGATGCTGCGCCCTGGACTGCAGGATAGCCATGTGCGCTACTGGCTCAGCGCCGCCAAGAACTTCAGCGGCGACGTGGTTGCCGCCACCCGCACCCCGGATGGTTCTCTGGTAGCCCTGCTGGCAGATGCGACGGGCCATGGCCTGACGGCGGCCATCAGCACCCTGCCCCTTCTCACCGTCTTCTATGGCATGGCGAATCGGGGGCTGCCCCTGGAAAGCATGGTGGGGGAGATGAACCGGCACCTGAAGGCATCCCTGCCCACCGGCCATTTTGTGGCGGCCAATGTGGTTCTCCTTGATCCGGCTAGCGGCACCGGCCAGGCCTGGTGTGGAGGCATGCCGGAATCGTTGTTGTTGGACGGCGACGGGGAAGTCGTCCGGACCTTCGCCTCCCGCCACCTGCCATTCGGCATCCTCGGCACAGATGAATTTGAGACAAGCATTGACACCTTCCCGTGCACACCAGGGCATCAGCTGATGCTCTATTCCGACGGCTTTAAGGAAGCCGA
Organism: Azospira sp. I09; assembly: GCF_009177135.1. NCBI lineage: Bacteria > Pseudomonadati > Pseudomonadota > Betaproteobacteria > Rhodocyclales > Rhodocyclaceae > Azospira > Azospira sp. I09. Next base: position 2,099,518 of record NZ_AP021844.1, read on the forward strand.
GGGGAAGAACGGTGCCCAGCTTGGCCACGCCGGCTTGCGCGAAATCCTGCGGGGCGTGCCCCCCGAACAACGGCTAACCGCCCTGCAACAGGCATTGGCCGAGCACCTGGCCGGCAGCCCTGCTCAGGACGACATTTCCGTTTTGCTCCTGGATTGCTGACGCAACACGGAGGCAAAGTGTCGGCCCTGGGGCAAACGCAGGACGAAAAAAAAAGCCAGGCAAGCGCCTGGCTTTTTTCGTGGGATACTTCAGCCTTAGGCTGCAGCTTCCTCGGCAACTTCCACAGCTTCGCCTTCCGGGCGATCCAGCAGTTCGACCAGAGCCATCGGGGCGTTGTCGCCCTGACGGAAGCCGCACTTCAGGATGCGCAGGTAGCCGCCGTTGCGGGTGGCAAACCGGGGACCCAGCACGTCGAAGACCTTGACGACCATATCGCGGTCGCGCAGGCGGTCGAAGGCCAGACGGCGGTTAGCCAGGCTGGGCTTCTTGCCCAGGGTGATGATCGGTTCCACCACGCGGCGCAGTTCTTTGGCCTTGGGCAGGGTGGTCTTGATCACTTCGTGCTTGAGCAGGGAATTGCTCATGTTGCGCAGCATGGCCAGACGGTGGGCGCTGGTCCGGTTCAGCTTGCGAAGACCGTTACGGTGACGCATTTTCTAATCCTCTCTCGTTCGGGCCGCGTTAGACTTTTTCCAGACCCGCGGGCGGCCAGTTTTCCAGCTTCATGCCCAGAGTCAGGCCGCGGGCGGCCAACACTTCCTTGATTTCATTCAGCGACTTGCGACCCAGGTTCGGGGTCTTCAGCAGCTCGTTCTCGGTCCGCTGAATCAGATCACCGATGTAATAGATGTTCTCGGCCTTGAGGCAATTGGCGGAGCGCACCGTCAGTTCCAGGTCATCCACCGGGCGCAGCAGGATCGGATCCACCTGCACCGGCTTCTGGGCCTCGACCATGGGGGCAGTGCCTTCCAGGTCGGCGAACACAGACAGTTGCTCCATCAGGATGCGGGCCGCAGTGCGGATCGCTTCCTCGGGCTCGATAACACCGTTGGTCTCGATGTCCATGACCAGCTTGTCCAGGTCGGTACGCTGCTCGACGCGAGCGCTTTCAACCAGATAGCTGACACGACGGACCGGGCTGAAAGAAGCATCCAGCACCAGTTGGCCGATATTCTTGGTATCACCCAGATTGCGCATGGTACCGGGGACATAGCCGCGGCCCTTTTCCACCTTGATCTCCATGGACAGCTTGCCGCCGGAGGAGATGTGGGCGATCACGTGATCGGGGTTGATGATCTCGACGTCGTGGGTGGTCTCAATATCGGAGGCGCGGACAATGCCCTCGCCATCCTTACTGAGCTTCAGCACGACTTCGTCGCGACCGTGGAGCTTGAAAACGATACCCTTCAGATTGAGAAGGATATCAACGACATCTTCCTGCACGCCATCGATGGTCGAGTACTCGTGCAGGACGCCGTCGATGCTCACGTCGGTCGGCGCGTAGCCGGGCATCGAGGAAAGCAGAATACGCCGCAGGGCATTGCCCAGGGTGTGACCGTAGCCGCGTTCAAACGGCTCCATCACAACCCGGGCCTGTACCGGCGACAGGCTCTGCACATCGATGATGCGCGGTTTCAGAAGTCCAGTGCTTTGCATGTGCTGTCCTTTGCCTGTTCAGTCAGCCTGCCTGGCATTACTTCGAATAAAGTTCGATGACCAGGCTTTCGTTGATGGTGGAAGGCAGTTCGGAACGGATCGGAGCAGCCTTGAAGGTGCCCTTGCCATTCTTCGCGTCCACATCCAGCCACTCGGGGAAGCCACGGGATTCGGCAGCCGCCAGGGCTGCCTTCACACGCAGGGAACCACGAGAGCGCTCGGTCAGCTCCACCACGTCGCCGGGGCGAACTTGGTAGGAGGGGATGTTCACACGCTTGCCATTCACCAGCACGCCGTTGTGACGGACGATCTGGCGGGATTCGGAGCGGGAGGCGCCGAAGCCCATGCGATAGGCCACGGAATCCAGACGGGACTCCAGCAGCTGCAGCAGGTTTTCGCCGGTCACGCCCTTACGACGGTCGGCTTCTTTGTACACGCTACGGAATTGGCCTTCCAGCACGCCGTAGATGCGACGGATCTTCTGCTTTTCACGCAGATGCACGCCGTAGTCGGACAGGCGCTGGCCAGACTTCTGGCCATGCTGACCGGGGGCGTAGGCACGGCGCTCAACAGAGCACTTGTCGGTGTAGCACTTCTCGCCTTTGAGAAAGAGCTTTTCGCCTTCGCGGCGGCACTGACGGCATTTCGGATCGAGGTTACGAGCCACGAGTCACTCCTTAAATGCGACGCTTCTTCGGCGGACGGCAGCCGTTATGCGGCACAGGCGTCACGTCGGAGATTGCGGTGATCTTCATACCCAGGGCGTTCAGGGCGCGCACGGCGGATTCGCGGCCGGGGCCGGGTCCCTTGATGCGCACTTCCAGATTCTTCACGCCACACTCTTGAGCAGCCTTGCCGGCAGCCTCGGCTGCCACCTGAGCGGCAAACGGAGTGGACTTGCGAGAGCCCTTGAAGCCAGCACCACCGGAGGTTGCCCAAGACAGGGCATTACCTTGACGGTCGGTGATGGTGATGATGGTGTTGTTGAACGAGGCGTGAATATGGGCAATGCCCTCGGCCACGTTCTTCTTGACCTTTTTACGTACTTTGGCAGCAGTCTTAGCCATTTCCTATCCTCTTATTTGCCCTTTTGGACAGCCTTGCGCGGGCCCTTGCGGGTACGCGCGTTGGTGCGGGTACGCTGACCACGCACGGGCAGACCCTTGCGGTGACGCAGGCCACGATAGCAGCCAAGGTCCATCAGACGCTTGATGCTCATGGTCACTTCACGGCGGAGGTCACCCTCGACAGTGAACTTACCAACTTCATCACGCAGGCGTTCCATCTCGGCGTCGGACAGGTCCTTCACCTTGGTCGAACGAACGACACCCGCTGCGTCACAGATCTTCTGTGCGCGGGTGCGACCAACGCCGAAAATCGCGGTCAACGCGATCTCAGCGTGTTTGTGGTTGGGAATATTTACCCCAGCGATACGGGCCATTAAGTCACCCCGGAAAAGCGAAACCTACAATTATACCGATGAATCGTACTTCGATTCAACCCGAATATCGACGCAACACCAGCTTTCGCCGGTTGCAATTAGCCCTGGCGCTGCTTATGGCGCGGATCAGTGCAAATCACGCGCACAATGCCATTGCGACGAATGATCTTGCAGTTGCGGCAAATCTTTTTTACCGATGCCAGCACTTTCATTTTTAGCTCCTTGATTCAGGGCGCTTGGCGCAGCCAGCCATTAACCCGATTACTTCTTAGCGTAGAGATTCTTGAAACCTTATTTGGCGCGGAAAACGATGCGGGCCCGGGATAAATCATAGGGCGTCAACTGCACCGTCACCTTGTCGCCTGGCAGGATACGGATGTAATGCATCCGCATCTTGCCGGATATGAAGCCGAGGACCATGTGGCCGTTTTCCAGCTTCACTCTGAACGTCGCATTGGGAAGGTTTTCTACCACCTCCCCCTGCATTTCAATCAGATCTTCCTTCGCCATCCTAGCTCTGGTCTGTCTGGAGCCGGCCTACTTCATTGCCGGGAAGCCACCGCCCTTGAAGTTAGCTTTCTTGAGCAGGCTTTCGTATTGATGGGACATGACATAGGCCTGGACCTGGGACATGAAATCCATGGTCACGACCACGATAATCAGCAAGGAAGTACCACCGAAATAGAACGGCACGTTCCACTTCAAAATCAGAAACTCGGGCAGCAGACACACCAGGGTGATGTAGCCGGCGCCAACCAGGGTCAGGCGCATGAGAATCTTGTCAATGTAGCGGGCAGTCTGCTCGCCAGGACGAATCCCGGGCACGAAGGCCCCGCTCTTCTTCAGGTTGTCCGCGGTTTCCTTGGAGTTGAACACCAGGGCGGTATAGAAGAAGCAGAAGAAGACGATCGCGGCGGCGTAGAGCATCACGTAGATCGGCTGGCCAGGCGACAGGGTGGCGGCAAAGTCCTTCAGCCAGCGCATGGATTCGCCGGAACCGAACCAGCCGGCAACGGTCGCCGGGAAAAGAATGATCGAGGAAGCGAAGATGGGGGGAATGACACCAGCCATGTTCAGCTTCAGCGGCAGATGGGAGCTCTGACCGCCATAAACCTTGTTGCCAACCTGGCGCTTGGCATAGTTGACCAGAATCTTGCGCTGGCCCCGCTCGACGAACACCACAAAGGCGGTGACGAAGAACACCAGAATCGAAATCACGATTGCGGTCAGCGGATGCATGGCACCGGTACGAACCAGCTCCAGCAGGCCGCCGATGGCGTTGGGCAGCCCCGCAGCGATACCGGCAAAGATGATGATGGAAATACCGTTGCCCAGGCCACGTTCGGTAATCTGTTCGCCCAGCCACATCAGGAACATGGTGCCCGTCAGCAGGGTGGCCACGGTCGTCAGGCGGAACAGGAAGCCAGGCTCCAGGACCAGCCCGGGCTGTGCCTCGAGGGCAATTGCGATGCCCAACCCCTGAAACAGGGCGAGCGCCACGGTGCCATAGCGGGTGTACTGGGTAATCTTGCGCCGCCCGGCTTCACCCTCCTTCTTCAGCGCCTCGAGCTGAGGGCTGGCCACCGCCATCAACTGCATGATGATGGAGGCAGAGATGTAGGGCATGATGCCCAGGGCGAAAATGGTAAAGCGAGACAGGGCGCCACCGGAGAACATGTTGAACATGCCCAGGATGCCGCCCTGCTGGCTTTGGAAGAGTTCGGCCAGCACATTGGCGTCAATCCCGGGAACCGGGATGTGGGCGCCGATGCGATAAACGACCAGGGCACCAAGCAGGAACCACAGACGGCGTTTCAGATCGCCGAACTTGCCGCCTTTGCTGACTACGTTATTGGTCGCCAAAACCGAACTTCCTCGCGCTACGTTAGAAACGATTACTCAGCCACGGAGCCGCCGGCAGCCTCAATGGCGGCCTTGGCACCCTTGGTGGCACCCACGCCCTTGAGCGCAACCTTGCGGCTGATCTCACCGGACAGGATGACCTTGGCGGACAGTGCATTGCCAGCCACCAGACCGGCCTGCTTCAGTACCAGCAGATCGATCTCGTCGACGGGCAGACCCTGGATCTCGGACAGACGAACTTCCACGTTGCGGGCATTCGTCAGGGAGACGAAACCGCGCTTCGGCAGACGGCGGTGCAAAGGCATTTGACCGCCTTCGAAACCGACCTTGTGGAAGCCGCCGGAACGGGACTTCTGACCCTTGTGGCCACGGCCGCAGGTCTTGCCCAGGCCGGAGCCGATACCGCGACCGACGCGCTTCTTGGCGTGCTTGGCGCCTTCTGCGGGCTTGATGGTATTCAGTTGCATGTTAGCCCTCGCACTTCAGCAGGTACGAAACCTTGTTGATCATGCCGCGCACAGCAGGCGTGTCCTGCAGCACGGAAGAGGAGTTCAGCCGGCGCAGGCCCAGGCCGCGCACGGTGGCGCGGTGGTCCTGCTTGGTGCCGATCAGGCTCTTGACGAGCGTAACCTTGATAGTCTTCTCAGCCATTTCTTACCCCAGGATGTCTTCAACGGACTTGCCGCGCTTGGCAGCAATTTCCGCCGGAGTGTTCATCGCCAGCAGGCCGTTCAGAGTGGCACGGACGATGTTGTAAGGATTGGTGGAGCCGTGAGCCTTGGCCACAACGTTGGTCACACCCATCACTTCGAACACGGCGCGCATGGCACCGCCGGCGATGATGCCGGTACCGTCGGCAGCGGGCATCATCAGAACGGTGGAGGAACCATGCTTACCAACAACGGCGTGCTGCAGGGTGCCGTTCTTCAGGCTGACTTTTTCCATCTTGCGACGGGCTTCGTCCATTGCCTTTTGCACGGCAACGGGCACTTCGCGGGACTTGCCCTTGCCCATGCCAACGCCGCCGTCGCCATCACCCACCACGGTCAGGGCAGCAAAGCCCAGAATCCGACCGCCCTTCACCACCTTAGTGACGCGGTTGATGGAGATCATCTTTTCGCGCAGACCGTCGTCGCGCTCGTCTGCCTGCTGGGGCTTCTTGGTTTGCGGTTTTGCCATAATTAACCTCGAACTTTCCTTCAGGCCGATCAGAACTTCAGACCGTTTTCGCGTGCAGCTTCAGCCAGGGCCTTGACACGACCGTGGTACTGGAAGCCGGCACGGTCGAAAGCGACCTGCTCGATGCCCGCCTTCTTGGCGCGCTCGGCGATGAGCTTACCGATGGTGGCAGCAGCATTCACATTGCCGCCATTCGGCAGATCCTTGCGCACTTCAGGTTCCAGGGAAGAGGCAGCAGCCAGAACCTTGGACCCGCAGGGAGAAATAACTTGAGCATAGATGTGGCTGTTGGTGCGGAACACGCACAGACGGACGGCCTTCAGCTCGGCGATTTTGGCCCGGGTTTTACGGGCACGACGCAAGCGCGACTGTTTTTTGTCAATCATTTCGCCACCTTACTTCTTCTTGGTTTCCTTGAGCGCGACCACTTCGTCGGCATACCGCACGCCCTTGCCCTTATAGGGTTCAGGCTTACGATAAGCGCGAACTTCAGCCGCTACCTGCCCCACCGCCTGCTTGTCCACACCCTTGATGAGGATTTCAGTCTGGCTCGGAGTCTCCACCTTGACGCCAGCAGGCATCTTGTGGGCCACCGGATGGGAAAAGCCGAGGGTCAGGTTCAGGGTGTCGCCCTGGGCCTGAGCACGGTAACCCACGCCGACCAGCGTCAGCTTGCGCTCAAAACCCTTGGTAACACCGGTCACCATATTGTTCAGATTGGCACGCATGGTGCCCCACAGAGCACCAGCACCTTCAACGCCTTCCACCGGGGAGCAAACCAGTTGCTCGCCCTCGACCTTCACGACCACAGCCGGGTTGGCCTTCAGCTTCAGCACGCCAAGGGGGCCCTTGACGGAGATCTCTTCACCCAGAGCAACTTCCACACCCTTGGGCAGCGAAATCGGATTCTTACCTACACGGGACATGGTTCCCCCTTACGCAACGATGCAGAGGACTTCGCCACCCACGTTCTGGGTGCGTGCCTTGCGGTCGGTCATGACGCCCTTGGGGGTGGACACAATTGCCACGCCCAGGCCATTCATAACACGCGGAATATCCTGGCTGCCCTTATAGACACGCAGACCAGGCCGGGAGACGCGCTCAATGCGCTCAATAACCGGGCGGCCGGCGTAGTACTTCAGGGCAATCTCCAGAGAAGCCTTGCCTTCGATTTCGCGCACGGCGAAATCATCAATATAACCTTCGCCCTTAAGGACGTCGGCAATCGCCACTTTCAGCTTGGAGCAGGGCATCGTTACGGATGCCTTCTCGGCCTGCTGGGCGTTGCGGATGCGGGTCAGCATGTCCGCGATCGGATCGCTCATAGCCATCTTTATTCCTCCTGCTTACCAGCTGGCCTTGGTCATACCGGGAATCTCGCCCTTGAAGGCGGCTTCACGGAGCTTGTTGCGGCACAGGCCGAACTTGCGGAAAACACCGCGCGGACGACCGGTTACTTGGCAACGATTGCGCAGACGGGCGGGGCTGGAATTGCGCGGCAGTGCCTGCAGCTTCAGACGAGCCTCGAAGCGCTCGGCGTCAGAAAGGCTCTGATTGTCGATAACGGCCTGCAGGGCAGCACGCTTGGCAGCGTACTTTTCCACGAGCGCGCGACGCTTCTCTTCGCGATTGATGAGTGACAGTTTTGCCATTATCGCCTCAATTCTTGAAGGGGAACTTGAAGGCAGACAGGAGGGCCTTGGCTTCCTCGTCGCTCTTCGCGGTGGTGGTAATGCTGATATTCATCCCGCGCAGAGCATCGATCTTGTCGTACTCGATTTCGGGGAAAATGATCTGCTCTTTCACGCCCATGTTGTAGTTGCCACGGCCGTCGAAGCCCTTGCCAGCCACGCCGCGGAAGTCACGCACGCGGGGCAGGGAAACGGTGATCAGGCGATCCAGGAACTCGAACATGCGGGGGCCACGCAGGGTGACCATGCAACCGATGGGGTAGCCGTCACGAATCTTGAAGCCAGCGATGGACTTGCGGGACTTGGTGACAACGGGCTTCTGACCAGCGATCTTCTGCATGTCGCCGACGGCATTTTCCAGGATCTTCTTATCCTGAACAGCTTCGCCGACACCCATGTTCAGGGTGATCTTGGTGATGCGCGGCACTTCCATAACGGACTTGTAGCCGAACCGCTTGGTCAGCTCAGGCACCACGCTAGCTTTGTAGTAGTCGAAAAAACGCGCCATGACTATTCCTTAAGCGTCCAGGGTTTCGCCATTGGACTTGAACACGCGCACTTTCTTGCCGTCTTCAAGAATCTTGAAGCCAACGCGGTCAGCCTTCTGGGTCGCAGCATTGAACAGCGCGACGTTAGAGATGTGAATGGGCATGTCTTTGTCAACGATGCCACCAACCACGCCCTTGATGGGATTGGGCTTGACGTGCTTCTTGGCACGGTTCACACCCTCGACCACCACATGCTCAGCATCGACACGGCGAGCAACGGTACCGCGCTTGCCCTTGTCTTTGCCGGCGATGACGACAACCTCGTCACCCTTGCGAATCTTTTCCATCACCGCTCCTTACAGCACTTCGGGCGCCAGGGACACGATCTTCATGAAGCGCTCGGTACGCAATTCGCGCGTAACCGGCCCGAAGATACGGGTACCAATGGGCTCCAGCTTGGCATTGAGGAGCACCGCCGCGTTGTTGTCGAACTTGATCAGCGAGCCATCGGGACGACGCACACCCTTGGCGGTACGAACCACCACGGCGTTATACACGTCACCCTTTTTCACGCGACCACGGGGAGCGGCATCCTTGATGGACACCTTGATGATGTCACCAACGGCCGCATAGCGACGCTTGGAGCCGCCCAGGACCTTGATACACATCACCGAACGCGCACCGGTATTATCGGCGACGTCCAGAATCGTCTGCATCTGAATCATTATTAACTCCAACTTTTCCCGCAACGGATCGCAGGCAGTCTTGGACCCCGAAGGGGGGAGGAACTAAAACAAAGGAGCCCGGCTGACACCGGGCACCTCGAAGAAGCGGGATAGTACACGCTCCTGAGAAAACGCGCAAGCCCTTTCGGGCTTGCCCATCATTAGATGATGGTTGCCTTTTCCAGCAGCTTGGTAACGCGCCAGGCCTTGGTGCGGGACAGAGGACGGGTTTCCTCGATCTCCACCAGGTCGCCAGCCTTGGCTTCGTTGTTTTCGTTGTGCGCGTGATACTTCTTGGACTTGGTCACGATCTTGCCGTAAACCGGGTGCTTCACGCGACGTTCGATCAGGACGGTGACGGTCTTTTCCATCTTGTCGCTGACCACGCGACCGATCAGGGTACGCTTGATGCTGGTGGTCTCGCTCATTGCTGTACCGCCTTTTCACGCATAAAGGTACGAACACGCGCAATATCCTTGCGCACCTTGTTCAGCTGGCTGGTATTGGCCAGCTGCTGCGTCGCAGCCTGCATGCGCAGGCTGAACTGGGCCTTCAGGAGCTCAACCAGCTCCGTGTTCAGCTCTTCGACGCTCTTCGCTTTCAACTCATTGGCTTTCATGGATTACCCCAACTGACGGGTCACGAAGGTGACAGCGAAGGGGATCTTGGCAGCAGCAAGGGCGAACGCCTCGCGAGCCAGAGCCTCATCCACACCGTCCATCTCGTACAGAACCTTACCCGGCTGAATTTCAGCCACGTAGTATTCCGGATTACCCTTACCGTTACCCATACGGACTTCGGCAGGCTTCTTGGAAATGGGCTTGTCCGGGAACACGCGGATCCAGATACGGCCGCCCCGCTTGATGTGACGGGTCATGGCACGACGCGCAGCTTCGATCTGACGGGAAGTCAGACGCCCGCGGGCGATGGCCTTGAGACCGAATTCACCAAAGCTAACCTTGGCACCGCGGGTAGCCAGACCGGTGTTACGGCCCTTCTGCTCCTTGCGGTATTTTCTGCGATTAGGCTGCAGCATCGTTGTTACCTGCCTTTCTTACGCGCTTGGCGGGGGCCTTGTCGCCCTCCGCAGCCTTGGCCTCACCTTCAGCCTTGGCCTTCACAGTACGAGTGGTCTTGGGCTTGTCAGCACCTTCGCCAGGCTTGGCGGAGCGACGGGGCTTGCGCTGTTCGTCGGCACCAGCTTCCGGAGCCACGACAGCGGGCTGGCCGTTGGCGGACATTTCACCCTTGAACACCCAGACCTTGATACCGATGATGCCGTAGGTGGTGCGGGCTTCGGAGGTAGCGTAGTCGATGTCGGCGCGCAGGGTGTGCAGGGGCACACGACCTTCGCGGTACCATTCGGTACGGGCGATTTCAGCACCGTTCAGACGGCCGGAGCTCATGATCTTGATGCCCTGGGCACCCAGACGCATGGCGTTCTGCATGGCACGCTTCATGGCACGACGGAACATGATCCGCTTTTCGAGCTGCTGGGCGATGGAGTCGCCGATCAGCTGGGCATCGAGTTCCGGCTTGCGGATTTCTTCGATGCTGACGTGGACCGGCACACCCATGATGCGCTGCAGTTCGGCGCGCAGGTTGTCGATCTCTTCACCCTTCTTGCCGATAACCACGCCCGGACGGGCGGAGAAGATGGTGACGCGGGCGTTCTTGGCGGGGCGCTCGATGAGAACGCGGCCGACGGACGCATGTGCCAGCTTCTTCTTGAGGTAGTCACGGACCCGGATGTCTTCGTTCAGCATGGTGGCGAAGTTCTGACTGTTCGCGTACCAGCGGGAAGCCCAGTTACGGTTCACGCTGAGGCGGAACCCGGTAGGATTAATCTTCTGTCCCATAACTCTTCCTCAGTTCCCGACGGTCACGAAAATGTGGCAGGTCTGCTTGATGATGCGATTGCCACGACCCTTCGCCCGAGCGGTGAAGCGCTTCAGAGACGTACCCTGTTCGACGTGAATGGTCTTGACCTTCAGTTCGTCGATATCGGCGCCGTCATTATGCTCGGCGTTGGCGATGGCAGACTCCAGAACCTTCTTAACGATCTTTGCGCCCTTTTGGGGAGCAAAGCCCAGGATGTTAAGCGCCTGGCCCACCGGCTTACCGCGAACCAGGTCAGCCACGAGGCGACCCTTCTGGGCGGAGAGGCGGACGCCGCGCAAAATAGCACGAGTTTCCATTTGCACTCCTTTACTTCTTCGCCTTCTTGCCGGCGGTATGACCCTTGAAAGTACGGGTCAGGGAGAATTCGCCGAGCTTGTGGCCGACCATGTTTTCGGTGACATACACCGGAATATGTTGCTTGCCGTTATGCACGGCAATGGTCAGACCGACGAAATCCGGCAGCACGGTGGAGCGGCGAGACCAGGTCTTGATCGGCCGCTTGTCGTTGCCAGCACGAGCGGCGTCGACTTTCTTCAGCAGGTGGGCATCGACGAACGGGCCCTTTTTTACAGAACGTCCCATAGATCTCTACCCCTTAACGCTTGTGACGACGCTGCACGATCATGGAGTTCGTGCGCTTGTTACGACGGGTACGATAACCCTTGGTCTTGGTACCCCAAGGACTAACCGGATGCATACCAGCTGCGGTACGGCCTTCACCACCACCGTGGGGGTGATCAACCGGGTTCATGACCACGCCACGAACGGTCGGACGAACACCGCGCCAGCGCATAGCACCGGCCTTACCGATGGAACGCAGGGAGTGCTCTTCGTTACCGACTTCACCGATGGTGGCACGACATTCGACGTGCACACGGCGGATTTCACCGGAGCGCAGACGCAGCTGAGCGTAAGAGCCTTCACGAGCCAGCAGTTGCACGGAAGTACCAGCGGCGCGAGCCAGCTGAGCACCCTTGCCGGGCAGCATTTCCACGCAGTGAATAGTGCTACCCACCGGAATGTTGCGAATCGGCAGGGCGTTGCCAGACTTGATCGGAGCTTCGGAGCCGGAGATCACTTGCTGGCCGACCACCATGCCCTTGGGGGCAATGATGTAACGGCGCTCGCCGTCGGCGTAGCACAGCAGAGCCACGTTGGCGGAACGATTGGGATCGTACTCGAGGCGCTCGACCTTGGCCGGAATGCCGTCCTTGTTGCGCTTGAAGTCGACAACACGGTAGTGCTGCTTATGACCGCCGCCCTTGTGGCGAACGGTGATGCGACCGTTGTTGTTACGACCGGAACCGCGGGTCTGCTTCTCGAGCAGGCCGGCGAACGGCTTACCCTTGTACAGATCGGGGTTGACGACCTTCACGACGGCACGGCGGCCGGCGGAAGTCGGTTTAACTTTGATCAATGCCATGTTCTTACTCCCCGGCCGCGAAATTGATTTCCTGGCCCGGCTTCAGGCTGACGTAAGCCTTCTTCCAGCTCTTGCGGCGGCCGATGAAACGACCGAAGCGCTTTTCCTTGCCCTTGACGTTGGCCACCTGAACGGACTCGACCTGCACCTTGAAGAGCAGCTCGACAGCAGCCTTGATTTCCGGCTTGGTTGCGTCGGAGGCAACCTTGAAAACCACCTGCTCGTTCTTATCGGCGATGAAAGTCGCCTTTTCGGAGATTTGCGGCGCCAGCAGCACCTGCAGCAGACGTTCTTGGCTCATCCCAGCAGCTCCTCAAACTTGGCCACAGCGCCCTTGGTCACGAGGACCTTGGGGAAGCGCACCAGGGACACGGGATCGGCTTCGCTAACGTCCAGAACCAGCACATTGGGCAGGTTGCGGGAAGCCAGGAAGACGTTCTCATCCAGGGAATCGGTAATCACCAGCACGGACTCGTAGCCCATGCCCTTGATCTTCTGGGCGAACAGCTTGGTCTTGGGAGCCTCGACAGAGAGGTTTTCCACCACAGCCAGACGGTCATCACGGACCAGCTGGGAAAGGATGGAAGCCAGACCAGCGCGGTACATCTTCTTGTTCACCTTCTGGGAGAAGTTCTCCTCAGGGGAATTCGGGAAAATGCGACCGCCTCCGCGCCACAGCGGGCTGCCATTGCTACCGGAACGTGCGCGACCGGTACCCTTCTGGCGCCAGGGCTTGGTGGTGGTGTGCCGAACTTCGGAGCGATCCTTCTGCTTGCGGTTGGCGCTACGGGCATTGGCCTGATAGGCAACAACCACCTGGTGCACCAGCGCTTCGTTGTACTCGCGGCCGAACAGGGCATCGGAAGCCTGCAGCTTGGCAGCTTCCTGACCGTTTTCGTTGATAACTTTCAGTTCCATCACGCCCCCTTAAGCCTTGACTGCCGGACGCACGATGACGTCGGAGCCCTTGGAGCCGGGAACAGCGCCTTTCACCAGCAGCAGCTGGCGCTCGACGTCGACCCGAACCACTTCCAGGCACTGCACAGTGCTCTTCACAGCACCCAGGTGACCGGCCATGCGCTTACCCGGGAACACGCGACCCGGATCCTGCGCCATACCGATGGAACCAGGAGCATTGTGAGACACGGAGTTACCGTGGCTGGCGCGGTTGGAGCTGAAGTTGTGACGCTTGATAGCGCCGGCAAAACCCTTACCCTGGGAGGTGCCGGTGATATCGACCTTCTGGCCAACAGCGAAGATGGTGACAGCGATCTGATCGCCAGCCTTCAGGCCAGCGAGCTGCTCAGCGGTCACGGGGAATTCTTTGAGCACGTGCCCAGCTTCAACACCAGCCTTGGCCAGATGACCAGCCAGAGACTTGTTGACGCGGGAGGCACGACGCTTGCCGAAAGTCACCTGAACGGCGGCATAGCCGTCGGTTTCAGGCGTTTTGATCTGGGACACACGGTTGTTCGACACGTCCAGCACAGTCACCGGGACGGTAGCACCGTCATCAGTGAATACGCGCGTCATGCCGACCTTGCGCCCAACAAGGCCTAGACTCATGGTTATTCTCCAAATGCCGGCTGCGATTGGCCGACAAGTAAGTCAAAATGGGCGACTCCAAACGGAGTCGCCCGCGGAAAAGCGGTGGATTATATACGCAACCAGTCGCTTATTGCAACTTGATTTCGACGTCAACACCAGCCGGCAGGTCGAGCTTCATCAGAGCATCAACAGTCTTGTCGGTCGGATCGATGATGTCCATCAGGCGCAGATGGGTCCGGATCTCGAACTGATCGCGGGAAGTCTTGTTCACGTGCGGGGAACGCAGCACGTCGTAACGCTGGATGCGGGTGGGCAGGGGCACGGGGCCGCGAACCACAGCACCGGTACGCTTGGCGGTTTCAACGATTTCCTGAGCAGATTGGTCGATCAGGCGGTAGTCGAAGGCCTTCAGACGGATACGGATTTTCTGGTTTTGCATGATATTTCCCAAAGAGCGATGGGGCGGGCGAAAGCCCGCCCCGAATGTAAAAATTACTCGATGATCTTGGCAACCACACCGGCGCCGACGGTACGGCCGCCTTCGCGGATAGCGAAGCGCAGACCTTCTTCCATGGCGATCGGGGCGATCAGCTTCACGGTCATCTGAATGTTGTCACCAGGCATGACCATTTCCACACCTTCGGGCAGGGAGATGGCGCCGGTCACGTCAGTGGTCCGGAAGTAGAACTGGGGACGGTAGTTGTTGAAGAACGGGGTGTGACGACCACCTTCGTCCTTGGACAGAACATACACTTCGCCAGTGAAGTGGGTGTGGGGGGTGATGGAACCGGGCTTGGCCAGCACTTGGCCGCGCTCGACTTCTTCACGCTTGGTGCCGCGCAGCAGCACGCCCACGTTGTCACCAGCCTGGCCTTGGTCCAGCAGCTTGCGGAACATTTCCACGCCGGTGCAGGTGGTCTTGGTGGTGGGCTTGATACCCACGATTTCGATTTCTTCGCCGACCTTGACGATGCCGCGCTCGACACGACCGGTCACCACGGTACCGCGGCCGGAGATGGAGAACACGTCTTCGATGGGCAGCAGGAAGGGCTTGTCCACAGCCCGCTCGGGGGTGGGGATGTAGCTGTCCAGAGCATCGGCCAGGGCCAGAATGGCGGGTTCGCCGATGTCGGACTGATCACCTTCCAGCGCCTTCAGGGCGGAGCCCTTGACGATGGGGATGTCGTCGCCGGGGAAGTCGTACTTGGAGAGCAGCTCGCGCACTTCCATTTCGACCAGTTCCAGCAGTTCGGCGTCATCCACCATGTCGCACTTGTTCAGGAACACGATGATGTAGGGCACGCCCACCTGACGGGCCAGCAGGATGTGCTCGCGGGTCTGGGGCATGGGGCCGTCAGCGGCGGAACAGACCAGAATGGCGCCGTCCATCTGGGCAGCACCGGTGATCATGTTCTTCACGTAGTCGGCGTGACCCGGGCAATCCACGTGAGCGTAGTGACGGGTGGCGGTTTCGTATTCGACGTGGGCGGTGTTGATGGTGATACCGCGGGCCTTTTCTTCGGGCGCAGCGTCGATCTGGTCGTAAGCCTTGGCTTCGCCACCGAACTTCTTGGACAGAATGGTGGTGATAGCAGCAGTCAGCGTGGTCTTACCGTGGTCAACGTGACCGATGGTGCCCACATTAACGTGCGGCTTCGTACGTTCAAACTTTTCCTTGGCCATCTTTCAATTCCTCAATTCGCAAAAATTCGATTACTTCTTGTTAATCACGGCTTCGGCGACGTTCTTCGGCGCCTCGGAGTAGTGCTTGAACTCCATGGAGTAGGTCGCACGACCCTGGGTCAGGGAGCGCAGCTGGGTGGCGTAGCCGAACATCTCAGCCAGGGGCACTTCAGCCTTCACTTCCTTGATGCCGCCGGGCAGATCATCCATACCCTGGACGATGCCGCGACGACCGGACAGGTCGCCCATGACGTTACCCATGTAGTCTTCCGGGGTTTCAACGACAACGGCCATCATCGGCTCCAGCAGCGTGGGCTGGGCCTTGCGCATACCTTCCTTGAATGCCATGGAGGCAGCCATGCGGAATGCGTTTTCGTTGGAGTCCACGTCGTGGTAGGAACCGTCGAACAGGGTGAACTTGATGTCAACCACCGGGAAGCCGGCCAGCACACCGCTGGAGATGGCGTCTTGCAGACCCTTGTCCACCGCGGGAATGAATTCGCGGGGCACGGTGCCGCCCTTGATGGCGTCAACAAACTCGTAGCCCTTGCCGGCTTCGTTCGGCTCGATCTTGAGCCAGACGTGACCGTACTGACCGCGACCGCCGGACTGCTTGACGAACTTGCCTTCCTGTTCGACAGCCTTCTTGATGCATTCGCGGTAGGCCACCTGGGGAGCACCCACGTTGGCTTCGACGCTGAATTCGCGCTTCATGCGGTCGACGATAATTTCCAGGTGCAGTTCGCCCATACCGGAAATGATGGTCTGACCGGACTCTTCGTCGGTACGCACGCGGAAGGACGGGTCTTCGGCGGCCAGACGATTCAGGGCGATACCCATCTTCTCTTGGTCAGCCTTGGTCTTGGGCTCGACAGCCACGTGAATCACGGGATCCGGGAATTCCATGCGCTCGAGAATGATCGGAGCATCCGGATCGCACAGGGTTTCACCGGTGGTCACTTCCTTCAGGCCCACGCAGGCGGCGATGTCGCCGGCCAGAACTTCCTTGATTTCCTCGCGGTTGTTGGCGTGCATCTGCAGGATGCGGCCGATGCGTTCCTTACGACCCTTGATCGGGTTGTAAATGGTGGAGCCGGAGGTCAGGACGCCGGAGTACACGCGCACGAAGGTCAGCTGGCCGACGTAGGGGTCGGTCATCAGCTTGAAAGCCAGAGCGGAGAACTTGGAGTCGTCGGAAGCAACGCGGCAATCCTTCTCGCCGTTTTCCTTTTCACCTTCAACGGGGGGAATATCCACCGGGGAGGGCAGCAGCTGAATAACAGCATCCAGCATGCGCTGCACGCCCTTGTTCTTGAAGGCGGTACCGCACAGCATGGGCTGGATTTCGCAGTTGATGGTGCGAGTACGCAGGCCCAGCAGGATGTCAGCCTCAGGCAGATCACCCTCTTCCAGGTACTTGTTCATCAGCTCTTCAGATGCCTCGGCAGCAGCCTCGACCATCTGTTCGCGCCAGGTCTGGGCAGTCTCGACCAGATCAGCGGGAATGTCCTTGTACTCGAACTTCATACCCTGGGAGGCTTCGTCCCAGATGATGGCCTTCATCTTGATCAGATCGACCACGCCGGTGAAGGTATCTTCGGCACCGATCGGAATCACGATCGGCACGGGATTGCCCTTCAGGCGGACCTTCATCTGCTCGACGACCTTGAAGAAATTGGCGCCGGAGCGGTCCATCTTGTTCACGAAAGCCAGACGGGGAACCTTGTACTTGTTGGCCTGACGCCACACAGTCTCGGACTGGGGCTGAACGCCACCCACAGCACAGTAAACCATGCAGGCACCATCCAGCACACGCATGGAACGCTCCACCTCGATGGTGAAGTCCACGTGCCCCGGGGTGTCGATGATGTTGAAGCGGTGCTCGGGGAAGGAGTTGTCCATCCCCTTCCAGAAGCAAGTGGTAGCAGCGGAGGTAATGGTAATACCACGCTCCTGCTCCTGCTCCATCCAGTCCATGGTGGCAGCACCGTCGTGCACTTCACCGATTTTGTGGTTCACACCGGTGTAGTACAGGATGCGCTCGGTGGTAGTCGTCTTACCGGCGTCAATGTGAGCGCTAATACCGATATTGCGGTAGCGCTCGATGGGAGTTTTGCGAGCCACGTTAGTAACCTTCGCTGTAAACGTTTGTCAGGAGACGGTTAGAAACGGTAGTGGGCGAAGGCCTTGTTGGCTTCGGCCATACGATGCACTTCGTCACGCTTCTTCACGGCGCCGCCGCGGTTTTCGGCCGCTTCCAGCATTTCGGCAGCCAGACGCAGACCCATGGTCTTTTCGGAACGCTTGCGGGCGGCCTCGCGCAGCCAACGCATGGCCAGAGCCATACGGCGGGCGGGACGAACTTCCACGGGCACCTGGTAGTTGGCACCACCGACGCGACGGGACTTCACTTCCACCATGGGACGCACGTTGGCGATGGCGGAGGCAAACACTTCCAGAGGATCCTTGCCGGACTTGGAAGAAATCTGCTCGAAGGCACCGTAGACGATGCGCTCGGCCACGGACTTCTTGCCGCTTTGCATCACGGCATTCACAAACTTGGAGACATCCACGCTGCCGAACTTGGGATCGGGCAGGATGTCGCGTTTCGGTACTTCACGACGACGGGGCATAACAACCTCACTAGTTCACAATTCAGTTGCGACATTTCCGGAATAGAAATGACACATGGCCGCCCATGTGGGGGCGGCCACTTACTAAAACGACCTGATTAGGCCGCCTTCGGACGCTTGGCCCCGTACTTGGAACGGGACTGCTTACGATCCTTGACGCCCTGGGTATCCAGGGAGCCGCGCACGGTGTGGTAACGCACACCAGGCAAATCCTTCACACGACCACCGCGAATCAGGACCACGGAGTGCTCCTGCAGGTTGTGGCCTTCACCACCGATGTAGGAAATGACTTCGAAGCCATTAGTCAGACGAACCTTGCACACCTTACGCAGTGCGGAGTTCGGCTTCTTCGGAGTGGTGGTGTAAACACGGGTGCACACGCCACGCTTCTGGGGGCACTTTTCCAGAGCAGGAACCTTGCTCTTGGTAATTTCGGCCACCCGGGGCTTGCGCACGAGTTGGTTGATGGTCGGCATAACAAATCCTCATTTAGGCGGCTTTGCCGCCAAAACACTGAAACAGCGGGCTGACTGCCCGCCTCGCCTCAGCGATTTTTTTATCCAAACAAAGGCAATGATTAGCCTTTGCCGCGAAAAGACCCGAGATTTTATTGGGAAGCAACCCTCGAGTCAACGGTTGCTTCCCAAAGATCAGACGGCGTCGTTGCCGGCAGGCACTTCCTCGACAGCCACATCCTCCCCGCCCAGGACCCGGTCGAGGCCCTGGTCGTTGCCAGCAGCCTGCTGACGACGGGAATTGTGGTAGGCAAGACCGGTACCGGCAGGAATCAGGCGGCCGACGATGACGTTTTCCTTCAGGCCGCGCAGTTCGTCGCGCTTGCCCATGATGGCCGCTTCCGTCAGCACGCGGGTGGTTTCCTGGAAGGAAGCCGCGGAGATGAAGGAGTCGGTGGACAAGGAGGCCTTGGTGATACCGAGCAGCATGTAGTCGTAGCTGGCGGGCAGCTTGCCTTCGGCAACGACGCGATCGTTCTCGTCCAGCACATCGGCGCGTTCGACCTGTTCGCTCTTGATGAAGCGGGTATCGCCCGGCTCGGTGATGGTGACCCGACGCAGCATCTGGCGCACGATCACTTCAATGTGCTTGTCGTTGATCTTCACGCCCTGCAGACGGTACACATCCTGCACTTCATCGGTGATGTAGCGGGCCAGGGCTTCGACACCCTTGAGCTTGAGGATTTCATGGGGATCGGGCTCGCCGTCCACAATGACCTCGCCCTTGTTCACCACCTGACCGTCGTGCACCATGACGTGCTTGTCCTTGAGGATCAGATACTCGTGGGCGACACCGTCCAGATCGGTGATGACCAGACGCTGCTTGCCCTTGGTGTCCTTGCCGAAGGAAACGGTACCGGTGTACTCGGCCAGCATGCCCACATCCTTGGGCGTACGGGCTTCGAACAGCTCAGCCACACGGGGCAGACCGCCGGTAATGTCGCGGGTCTTGGCGGATTCTTGCGGAATCTTCGCCAGCACGTCGCCAACACCCACCTGCTGGCCATCGGCCACGGTGATGATGGAGCCCACCTGGAAGGTGATGGTCACGGCGTGCTCGGTGCCATGCATCTTCACTTCCTGGCCGTTCTCGTCCAGCAGCTTGACCTGGGGACGCAGGCCCTTGGCCTGGGCCTTGCCGCCGCGCTTGGGATCGATCACCACCAGGGTGGACAGGCCGGTCACATCGTCGATCTGCTTGGCGACGGTGGAGCCTTCTTCCACGTTCTCGAACTTGATGGTACCGGCGTACTCGGTAATCATCGGACGGGTATGGGGATCCCAGGTCGCCAGCACGGCACCGGCCTTCACCACCTGGCCGTCATCGGCGGTCAGGATGGCGCCGTAGGGCACCTTGTGACGTTCGCGCTCGCGGCCGTTGTCGTCGGTCACCAGCACTTCGCCGGAACGGGTGAAGACGATCTTCTCACCCTTGACGTTGGTCACATAGCGCATGGTGGCGGTGAAGCGCACCACACCGTTGGACTTGGTATCGACCCGGTCGGCCACGGCAGCACGGGAAGCCGCACCGCCGACGTGGAAGGTCCGCATGGTCAGCTGGGTACCCGGTTCGCCGATGGACTGGGCGGCGATGACGCCGACAGCCTCACCCACATTGACCAGGGAACCGCGGCCCAGATCGCGGCCGTAGCACTTGGCGCACAGACCGTAACGGGTGTCGCAGGTCAGGGGGGTACGGACCTTGACTTCATCGATGCCCAGCTTGTCGATCAGATCGCACAGATCCTCGTCCACCAGGGTACCGGCTTCGATGACGGTTTCTTCGCTTTCCGGATTCACCACGTCAGCCACGACCACGCGGCCCAGAATACGGTCGCGCAGCGGCTCGATCACCTCACCGCCCTCGATCAGGGCCTTCATGGTGACGCCGTTCTGGGTGCCGCAATCGTCCTCGGTCACCACCAGATCCTGGGTCACATCCACCAGACGGCGGGTCAGGTAGCCGGAGTTGGCGGTCTTCAGTGCCGTATCGGCCAGACCCTTCCGCGCACCGTGGGTGGAGATGAAGTACTGAAGCACGTTCAGGCCTTCACGGAAGTTGGTGGTAATCGGCGTTTCGATAATGGAGCCGTCCGGCTTGGCCATCAGGCCCCGCATACCGGCCAGCTGGCGAATCTGGGCCGCGGAACCCCGGGCGCCGGAGTCGGCCATCATGTAGATGGAGTTGAAGGACTCCTGCTTCACGGTCTTGCCGTGACGGTCCACCACCTCTTCATGACCCAGCTGCTCCATCATGACCTTGGCCACCTGATCGCCGGTACGGCCCCAGATATCCACGACCTTGTTGTAGCGCTCACCGAAGGTCACCAGACCGTTGGTGTATTGGGTTTCGATTTCCTTAACTTCCTTCTCGGCCTCGGCGATGATGGTGTGCTTTTCGGTCGGCACACGCATGTCGTCGGAGCAGAAGGAGATGCCAGCACGGGTAGCCAGAGCGTAGCCGTTCTGCATCAGCTTGTCGGCGAACACCACTGTTTCCTTCAGGCCGCAACGGCGGAAGGAGGTGTTGATCAGCTTGGAGATTTCCTTCTTCTTCAGGGCCTTGTCGATGACGCTGAAAGGCAGGCCCTTGGGCAGGATCTCGGAGAGGATGGCACGGCCGCAGGTGGTGTTGTAGCGGGTGATCTTCTCCACCCACTCGCCGCTTTCGCCGCGCACATATTCCTTCAGACGCACGGAAACCTTGGCATGCAGGTCGGCCAGGCCGGAATTCACGGCCCGCAGCACTTCGCTGACGTCAGCGAAGTTCATGCCTTCGCCCTTGGCGTTGATGCGGTCGCGGGTGGCGTAGTACAGACCCAGCACGATATCCTGGGACGGCACGATGATCGGTTCGCCGTTGGCCGGGGAGAGCACGTTGTTGGAGGCCAGCATCAGGGTGCGGGCTTCCATCTGGGCTTCCAGGGACAGGGGCACGTGGACAGCCATCTGGTCGCCGTCAAAGTCGGCGTTGAAGGCGGCACACACCAGGGGATGCAGCTGGATGGCCTTGCCTTCGATCAGGGTCGGCTCGAAAGCCTGGATACCCAGACGGTGCAGGGTCGGCGCACGGTTCAGCATGACCGGATGTTCGCGGATGACGTCTTCCAGGATGTCCCACACCACGGGCTCCTGGGATTCGACCATCTTCTTGGCCTGCTTGATGGTGGTTGCCAGGCCCATCAGTTCCAGCTTGTGGAAGATGAAGGGCTTGAACAGCTCCAGGGCCATCAGCTTGGGCAGGCCGCACTGGTGCAGCTTGAGCTGGGGACCCACCACGATCACGGAACGACCGGAGTAGTCCACCCGCTTGCCCAGCAGGTTCTGACGGAAGCGGCCGCCCTTGCCCTTGATCATGTCGGCCAGGGACTTCAGGGGGCGCTTATTGGCGCCGGTCATGGCCTTGCCGCGGCGACCGTTGTCCAGCAGGGAGTCCACGGACTCCTGCAGCATGCGCTTTTCGTTGCGCACGATGATTTCCGGCGCCTTCAGCTCCAGCAGGCGCTTCAGACGGTTGTTCCGGTTAATGACGCGACGGTAGAGGTCGTTCAGGTCGGAAGTGGCGAAACGGCCGCCGTCCAGGGGCACCAGCGGGCGCAGGTCCGGGGGCAGCACGGGCAGCACTTCCAGGATCATCCAGTCGGGCTTGATGCCGGACTTCTGGAAGCCTTCGAGGATCTTCAGGCGCTTGGCGATCTTCTTGTTCTTGGCTTCGGAACCGGTGGTTTCCAGTTCGCTGCGCAGACGCTCGACTTCGTGATCCAGGTCCAGGGTACGCAGCAGTTCGCGCACGGCCTCGGCACCCATCAGGGCGATGAAGTCGTCACCGTACTCTTCCACCTTGGCCAGGTAGTCGTCTTCGGTCAGCAGCTGGCCCCGGTTGAGGGAGGTCATGCCGGGCTCGATCACCACGTAGGCTTCGAAGTAGAGGACCCGCTCGATGTCGCGCAGGGTCATGTCCAGCACCATGCCGAGACGGCTGGGCAGGGACTTGAGGAACCAGATGTGGGCGGTCGGGCTGGCCAGCTCGATGTGGCCCATACGCTCGCGGCGCACCTTGGCCAGGGTTACTTCGACGCCGCACTTCTCGCAGATGACGCCACGATGCTTGAGGCGCTTGTACTTGCCGCACAGGCACTCGTAGTCCTTGATCGGGCCAAAGATCTTGGCGCAGAACAGGCCGTCACGCTCCGGCTTGAAGGTGCGGTAGTTGATGGTTTCCGGCTTTTTAACTTCGCCGTAGGACCAGGACCGGATCTTGTCCGGCGACGCGAGACTGATGGTGATCGCGTCGAATTCTTCTTCCTGGGTTACCTGCTTAAACAGATCGAGCAGTGCTTTCATTGTTCACTCCAACCGGGGTGTGAATCCAAAAATTCCGTGTATCGGGCCAATTTGCTGCGTGGGGCGGTTTAGTACCGTTCCAGGTCGATGTCGATCGCCAGGGAGCGGATTTCCTTCACCAGCACGTTGAAGGATTCCGGCATGCCGGCATCGATCTTGTGCTCGCCCTTGACGATGTTTTCGTAAACCTTGGTACGACCATTCACATCGTCCGACTTCACGGTCAGCATTTCCTGCAGCACGTAGGAGGCGCCGTAGGCTTCCAGGGCCCACACTTCCATTTCACCGAAGCGCTGGCCGCCGAACTGGGCCTTACCGCCCAGGGGCTGCTGGGTCACCAGGCTGTACGGGCCGGTGGAACGGGCGTGCATCTTGTCGTCCACCAGGTGGTGCAGCTTCAGGTAATGCATGTAGCCCACCGTCACCTGACGCTCGAAGGCGTCGCCGGTACGGCCGTCGTGCAGGGTGATCTGGCCGGATTCGGGCATGCCCGCGAGACGCAGCATGGCCTTGATTTCGGCTTCGTCGGCACCGTCGAACACCGGGGTGGCGAAAGGCACGCCGGTGGTCAGGTTGCCGGCCAGTTCCATGATTTCCTGGTCGTTCAGCTCGTTCAGGTTTTCCTTCTTGCCTTCGGAGTTGTAAATCTCTTCCAGGAACTTGCGCACTTCGGCAGCCTTGGCGCCGGCCTGCAGCATGTCGCCGATCTTGTAGCCCAGGCCCTTGGCGGCCCAGCCCAGGTGCACTTCCAGAATCTGGCCCACGTTCATCCGGGACGGCACACCCAGGGGGTTCAGCACGATATCCACGGGACGGCCGTCGGCCATGTAGGGCATGTCTTCCACGGGCACGATGCGGGAAACCACACCCTTGTTACCGTGGCGGCCGGCCATCTTGTCGCCGGGCTGCAGGCGGCGCTTCACGGCCACGTAGACCTTGACCATCTTCTGCACGCCCGGGGGCAGTTCGTCGCCCTGGGTCAGCTTCTTGCGCTTCTCTTCGAAGGCAATGTCGAAGTCCTTGCGGGTCTGCTCCAGGGATTCCTTCAGCTGTTCCAGTTGCTGGGCGACTTCCTCGTCGGCCATGCGCACGTCGAACCAGTTGTGGGGATCGATGCCGTCCAGGTATTCCTGGGTCACGACAGTGCCCTTGGCCAGCTTCTTCGGACCGCCGTTGGCCGGCTTGCCGGTGATCAGGCGGCCGACACGGGCGAAGGTGTCACGCTCCACGATACGCATCTGATCGGCCAGATCCTGCTTGTAGCCACGCAGATGGTCGTCGATGATGGACTGGGCGCGCTTGTCGCGTTCGATGCCTTCGCGGGTGAACACCTGCACGTCGATGACGGTGCCGGCGATACCGGACGGCACGCGCAGGGAGGTGTCCTTAACGTCGGAGGCCTTCTCGCCGAAGATGGCGCGCAGCAGCTTTTCTTCCGGCGTCAGCTGGGTCTCGCCCTTGGGGGTGACCTTACCCACCAGCACGTCGCCGGCTTCCACTTCGGCGCCAATGTACACCACGCCGGATTCGTCCAGACGGGACAGCTGTACCTCGCCCAGGGAGGCGATGTCGCGGGTGATTTCCTCGGGTCCGAGCTTGGTGTCGCGGGCCACCACGGTCAGTTCTTCGATGTGGATGGAGGTGTAGCGGTCTTCCGCCACCACGCGCTCGGAGATCAGGATCGAGTCTTCGAAGTTGTAGCCGTTCCAGGGCATGAAGGCGATCAGCATGTTCTGACCGAGGGCCAGTTCGCCCTTGTCGGTAGAAGCGCCGTCGGCCACCACGTCACCCTTGGCGATGATGTCGCCCATCTTCACCAGCGGACGCTGGTTGATGTTGGTGTTCTGGTTAGAACGGGTGTACTTGGTCAGGTTGTAGATGTCCACGCCGACTTCGCCCGGCACGGTTTCATCGTCATGCACACGGACCACGACGCGGGAAGCATCCACGTAATCCACCACGCCGCCACGCAGGGCCTGCACGGCAGTGCCGGAGTCCACGGCCACGGTGCGTTCGATGCCGGTACCGACCAGGGGCTTCTCCGGACGCAGGCAGGGCACGGCCTGACGCTGCATGTTGGCGCCCATCAGGGCCCGGTTCGCATCGTCGTGCTCGAGGAAGGGGATCAGGGAGGCAGCGACGGAAACGATCTGGCCCGGGGCCACGTCCATGTACTGGACGCGGGACGGTTCGGCCAGAATGGTTTCACCCTTTTCGCGGCAGGTCACCAGCTCGTCCACCAGGGTGCCGTCGGCACCCAGGGCGGCGTTGGCCTGGGCCACCACGTAAGCGCCTTCTTCAATGGCGGAGAGGTATTCGATCTGGTCGGTCACCTTGCCGTCCACCACCTTGCGGTAGGGGGTTTCCAGGAAACCGTAGGAGTTGGTGCGGGCGAACAGGGCCAGGGAGTTGATCAGGCCGATGTTCGGACCTTCCGGCGTTTCGATCGGGCAGACGCGTCCGTAGTGGGTCGGATGTACGTCGCGCACTTCGAAGCCGGCGCGTTCGCGGGTCAGACCGCCCGGGCCCAGGGCGGAAACGCGCCGCTTGTGGGTGATCTCGGACAGGGGGTTGGTCTGGTCCATGAACTGGGACAGCTGGCTGGAGCCGAAGAATTCCTTGATGGCGGCGCTGATCGGCTTGGCGTTGATCAGGTCGTGGGGCATCAGGTTGTCGGACTCGGCCTGGGACAGGCGCTCCTTGACGGCGCGCTCGACGCGCACCAGACCGGCGCGGAACTGGTTCTCAGCCAGTTCGCCGACGGAACGCACGCGGCGGTTGCCCAGGTGATCGATGTCGTCGATTTCGCCGCGACCGTTGCGCAGTTCCACCAGCAGCTTGATGGATTCGACGATGTCGCGGGGCGACAGGGTCAGCTGCTCGCGCACTTCGACGTTGGCGCCCAGGGCCTTCAGTTGGGCGGCCAGGGTGTGGGCGGCTTCTTCGGTCAGGTTTTCGGCAGCGGCACGGGAACCATACTGAAGCTCGTTCAGGATTTCCTGGACGGTGCCCTGATTGGCGCCGGTGAACTCGGCGATGGCCTTGGCCAGCGCTTCGGTCTTGTGCGGAGCGTTCTTGATGGTGACCTTGTACTCGACCACATCGGGACGGCCGATGCGGCGGTTGAACTTCATGCGGCCCACGCCGGACAGATCGTAGCGATCGTCGGAGTAGAAGAGACCGTTGAAGAGGATCTCCACGGCTTCTTCGGTGGGCGGCTCGCCGGGACGCATCATGCGGTAGATGGCGACGCGGGCGGCCTGCTTGGTGGCGGTATCGTCAGCACGCAGGGTGTTGGAGATGAAGGCGCCACGGTCCAGGTCGTTGGTGTACAGGGTCTGGAATTCGGCCACGCCGGCATCCCGCAGCTTGGCCAGCAGGGACTCGGTGATTTCATCGTTGGCATTGGCGATGACTTCGCCGCTGTCCTTGTCGATGATGTTGTGACCGATGACGCGGCCGACCAGGAAGTCGTCGGGCACGGCGATGTGCTTGATGCCGGCAGCGTCCAGATCGCGGATGTGCTTGGCGGTGATGCGCTTGTCCTTCGGCACGATGACCTTGCCGGCCTTGTCGCAGAAATCGAAACGGGCGGTTTCGCCGCGCAGACGCTCGGGCACCAGGGTGAAGTCGGCGCCGTTCTTCAGCAGCTTGAAGTCGTCGAATTCGAAGAAGCCGGCCAGGATCTGCTCATTGGTCAGGCCGATGGCCTTGAGCAGGGTAGTGACGGGCATCTTGCGGCGACGGTCAACGCGGAAGAAGAGGATGTCCTTCGGATCGAATTCGAAGTCCAGCCAGGAACCGCGGTAGGGAATCACGCGGGCGGAGAACAGCAGCTTGCCGGAAGAATGGGTCTTGCCGCGGTCGTGCTCGAAGAACACGCCGGGGGAACGGTGCAGCTGGGAGACGATGACCCGCTCGGTACCGTTGATGACGAAAGAACCGGTGGTGGTCATGAGCGGAATCTCGCCCATGTACACTTCCTGCTCCTTCACTTCCTTCACGGTATCCGGAGCTTCCCGGTCCATGATCACCAGGCGCACCTTGGCGCGCAGGGCGGAGGCGAAGGTCAGGCCCCGTTGCTGACATTCCTTGACGTCGAAGGCGGGTTCGGCCAGCTGGTAGCTGACGAACTCCAGCCGGGCATTGCCGGAATGGGAAACGATGGGGAAGATGGAGCCGAAAGCGGCCTGAAGCCCTTGATTGCGACGCTTGGCGGTGGGCAGTTCCGCCTGCAGGAAGGCCGTATAGGATTCCAGCTGGGTGGCCAGCAAGAACGGCACGTCGAGCACGCTTGCACGCTTGGCAAAACTCTTGCGGATGCGTTTTTTCTCGGTGTAGGAGTAGGTCATGGTCGCTCCGAGCTCAGAAAGCAAAATTCCTCAAAAGAGGTTGGATCCGCCGATGTTCCCGGCGGCTGCAACGGATAAACGCAAGCTTCATCTTTTCTGCCTGTCCGGCGCCGGCGCCGGGAGATGATGCTTGCGTTTATACGTTGCGCAGTACTGGGTGATGCTGTTGGAACCGTTGAAACGCCTGGGCGTTTCAGAAAAGCACAAATGGGCTGGCGGCAAAAATGCCGCCAGCCCATGGCAAGCGAGTCGAATTTACTTGACTTCGACCTTGGCGCCAGCTTCTTCCAGCTGCTTCTTCAGGGCTTCAGCGTCAGCCTTGGAGATGCCTTCCTTCACAGCCTTGGGAGCGCCGTCGACGACGTCCTTGGCTTCCTTCAGGCCCAGGCCGGTAGCAGCGCGGACGACCTTGATGACTTCAACCTTCTTGTCGCCGGCAGCAGCCAGGACCACGGTGAACTCGGTCTGCTCTTCAGCAGCAGCGCCACCGGCGGCAGCGCCGGGAGCGGCCACGGCCATAGCGGCAGCGGAAACGCCAAACTTCTCTTCGAAAGCCTTGACCAGGTCGTTCAGGTCCATAACGGTCATGGAACCGACGGCTTCCAGGATGTCTTCTTTGGTAATAGCCATTTAGATAACTCCTAATTCAAATCGGATATGCAAGTGTTCGACAGGCCGATCAGGCAGCAGCGCCTTCGGCTTCGCGCTTCTTGGCGAGAGCGCCCATGGCCACGGCAAAGCCGGACACGGGAGCCTTCATCACGCCCAGCAGCTTGGCCAGCAGCTCGTCGCGGCTCGGGATGGAAGCCAGGGCTTGCACGCCAGCCTTGTCCATCACCTTACCGGCGTAAGAGCCAGCCTTCAGCACCAGCTTGTCGTTGGTCTTGGCAAAGTCGTTGAGGACCTTGGCAGCGGCAACAGGGTCAGCGGAAACGCTGTAAATCAGCGGACCAACCATGTGCTCAGCCAGGCCGGCGAAGGCGGTGTCAGCCACCGCACGACGCACCAGGGTGTTCTTCAGCACACGCAGGTAAACACCAGATTCGCGGGCCTTTTTCCGCAGCACGGTGAGATCGCCCACCTCGATACCGCGGTACTCAGCCACGACGATGGTCTGGGCGTTGGCTACCTGTGCCGACACCTCTGCCACGACGGCTTTCTTGTCATTAAGATTGAGACCCATAGGTCTTTCCTCCTTTCAAGTCTAAACACGGCGGCTCGGAAGCCGAATCCGCCGCACCCACGGCGACCTGAATCAGGGAATCATGCCGGAAACCGGCCAAAATCCTGTTTCGGGAACACCGTCTGCGCAGGCCCCTCGCGGAACTTAAGCTACCGGGAAGAGAACTTCCCGGCGGCACCTGCGGTCTTTGACGATCCGCGGCCCCACCCCGGAGGGAGAGGCCACGGCCCAAAGTTCTTTTTGCTGCGAAATGCCTTAGGCGACCAGGGTGGCCTGGTCCACGCGCACGCCGGGGCCCATGGTGCTGGACACGGCGACCTTGCGCAGGTACTGGCCCTTGGAGGAAGCGGGCTTGGCCTTGTTCAGCGCATCGATCAGGGCCTTCAGGTTCTCTTCCAGCTTTTCAACCGGGAAGGAAGCACGGCCGATGGTGGCGTGGATGATGCCGCCCTTGTCGGTACGGTACTGAACCTGACCGGCCTTGGCGTTCTTCACGGCGGTAGCCACGTCCATGGTCACGGTGCCGACCTTGGGGTTCGGCATCAGGCCGCG
The DNA here is from genome assembly GCF_009177135.1 of Azospira sp. I09. Taxonomy (NCBI): domain Bacteria; kingdom Pseudomonadati; phylum Pseudomonadota; class Betaproteobacteria; order Rhodocyclales; family Rhodocyclaceae; genus Azospira; species Azospira sp. I09. Next base: position 2,128,697 of record NZ_AP021844.1, read on the forward strand.
GGGGCCCAGGATCTGACCCAGGGCGCCGACGACACGCATGGCGTCGGGAGTGGCGATGACCACGTCGAAATTCAGGTTGCCGCCCTTGACCTGTTCGGCCAGGTCGTCGAAACCGACCACGTCGGCGCCGGCAGCCTTGGCAGCCTCGGCCTTGTCGCCCTGGGCGAACACGGCGACGCGAACACTCTTGCCGGTACCGGCGGGCAGCACCACGGAGCCACGAACCAGCTGGTCGGACTTGCGAGCGTCGATACCCAGGTTCACGGCCACGTCGATGGATTCATCGAACTTGGCGGTGGCGGTTTCCTTGGCCAGGGTCAGGGCTTGGGCAACGGCATAAGCCTTGTTGCGGTCGATCTTGCCCTGCAGGGCCTTTTGCTTCTTGGTCAGCTTTGCCATGTTACAGACCCTCCACCGTGATGCCCATGGACCGGGCGGAGCCGGCGATGGTGCGAACAGCTGCTTCCAGGTCGGCAGCGGTCAGATCGGGAGACTTGGCCTTGGCAATGTCCTCGCACTGGGCGCGGGTGATCTTGCCAACCTTGTCGGTATGGGGCTTAGCGGAGCCCTTTTGAATGCCGGCGGCCTTCTTGATCAGAATGGTGGCCGGGGGAGTCTTCATCACGAAGGTGAAGGACTTGTCCGCGAAAGCGGTGATCACCACGGGGATGGGCAGACCGGGTTCCACACCTTGGGTCTGGGCGTTGAAGGCCTTGCAGAACTCCATGATGTTGAGGCCGCGTTGGCCCAGGGCGGGGCCGATGGGGGGCGACGGATTCGCCTTGCCGGCCGGCACTTGCAGCTTGATAAAGCCGATGATTTTCTTTGCCATGATGGCTCCTAACTGGATGAGTATTAGCGCGGGTTGGGCGGCTGACGCCGCCTACTGACGCTCCTCTTGCTCGGAATTGGCGGGTTCCGGCCCCCGTCCTGCTGAATTCTTGGCGAAGCGAAACGACTCAGGACTTCTCGACCTGGCCGAACTCCAGCTCCACCGGCGTGGCGCGACCGAAGATGGTCACGGAAACACGCAGCTTGCTCTTCTCGTAATTGACGTCCTCGACGGAGCCGTGGAAGTCGGTGAACGGACCTTCCTTGACCCGCACCACTTCGCCGATCTCGAACAGCGTCTTGGGACGGGGCTTCTCCACCCCTTCCTGCATCTGCTGCATGATCTTGTCCACTTCCTTCTCGGAAATGGGGGTGGGTTTGGTGGCGGTGCCGCCGACGAAGCCGGTGACCTTGGAAGTGTTCTTCACCAGGTGCCAGGTATCGTCGTTCATTTCCATTTCCACCAGCACGTAGCCGGGGAAGAACTTGCGTTCGGAAATGCTCTTTTGGCCGCCCTTCATTTCCACGACTTCTTCGACGGGAACGAGGATGCGACCAAACATGTCTTCCATGCCAGCGCGCTGGATGCGATCCACCAGGGCACGCTGCACGCTCTTCTCAAAACCGGAATAGGCGTGAACTACATACCAGCGTTTGCTCATGATTTTTTCCAACCCAGGACCACATCATAGAGGAGCCATTCCAGACTCTTGTCCGTCAGCCAGAGAAAGATGGCCATGACGACCATGAAGACGAATACCACGCCGGTCGTCTGCAACGTTTCCTTGCGGCTCGGCCAGACAACCTTTTTGGATTCGGCAACAGCCTCCCGGCCGAAAATGAAAAAGCGCATTCCGGGCTCGGTTTTCCAGGCCACGGCGGCAGCCGCGACCAGACCAACCAGAACCACCAGAACGCGCAGGATCATTGCCTGCTCGGAGAGGACATAAAAGCCGGCCACGCCAGCGGCAAGCAACAGAAGCGCCAGCGCAAACTTGATCTTGTCGGCCATGTATCTCGCGTCTTATTGGATGGCAGGGGCGGAGGGTCTCGAACCCCCAACCTTCGGTTTTGGAGACCGACGCTCTGCCAATTGAGCTACGCCCCTGCAGCAGAGACTACAAAAGCGCCCCGAGGGTCGGGACGCTTTTACTTAAACCGAGTAAAAATTACTCGATGATCTTGGCAACCACACCGGCGCCGACGGTACGGCCGCCTTCGCGGATAGCGAAGCGCAGACCTTCTTCCATGGCGATCGGGGCGATCAGCTTCACGGTCATCTGAATGTTGTCACCAGGCATGACCATTTCCACACCTTCGGGCAGGGAGATGGCGCCGGTCACGTCAGTGGTCCGGAAGTAGAACTGGGGACGGTAGTTGTTGAAGAACGGGGTGTGACGACCACCTTCGTCCTTGGACAGAACATACACTTCGCCAGTGAAGTGGGTGTGGGGGGTGATGGAACCGGGCTTGGCCAGCACTTGGCCGCGCTCGACTTCTTCACGCTTGGTGCCGCGCAGCAGCACGCCCACGTTGTCACCAGCCTGGCCTTGGTCCAGCAGCTTGCGGAACATTTCCACGCCGGTGCAGGTGGTCTTGGTGGTGGGCTTGATACCCACGATTTCGATTTCTTCGCCGACCTTGACGATGCCGCGCTCGACACGACCGGTCACCACGGTACCGCGGCCGGAGATGGAGAACACGTCTTCGATGGGCAGCAGGAAGGGCTTGTCCACAGCCCGCTCGGGGGTGGGGATGTAGCTGTCCAGAGCATCGGCCAGGGCCAGAATGGCGGGTTCGCCGATGTCGGACTGATCACCTTCCAGCGCCTTCAGGGCGGAGCCCTTGACGATGGGGATGTCGTCGCCGGGGAAGTCGTACTTGGAGAGCAGCTCGCGCACTTCCATTTCGACCAGTTCCAGCAGTTCGGCGTCATCCACCATGTCGCACTTGTTCAGGAACACGATGATGTAGGGCACGCCCACCTGACGGGCCAGCAGGATGTGCTCGCGGGTCTGGGGCATGGGGCCGTCAGCGGCGGAACAGACCAGAATGGCGCCGTCCATCTGGGCAGCACCGGTGATCATGTTCTTCACGTAGTCGGCGTGACCCGGGCAATCCACGTGAGCGTAGTGACGGGTGGCGGTTTCGTATTCGACGTGGGCGGTGTTGATGGTGATACCGCGGGCCTTTTCTTCGGGCGCAGCGTCGATCTGGTCGTAAGCCTTGGCTTCGCCACCGAACTTCTTGGACAGAATGGTGGTGATAGCAGCAGTCAGCGTGGTCTTACCGTGGTCAACGTGACCGATGGTGCCCACATTAACGTGCGGCTTCGTACGTTCAAACTTTTCCTTGGCCATTGCGGTACCTCGAATTTAGAAAATGTAAAAAAAACTTCGGGGCAATCAGTGGTGCCCATGGGCAGGATTGAACTGCCGACCTCTCCCTTACCAAGGGAGTGCTCTGCCACTGAGCTACATGGGCATCCGCTTTCAACCAACCGTGCGGAGTGGAGCGGGTGAAGGGAATCGAACCCTCGTCTTAAGCTTGGAAGGCTTCAGCTCTACCATTGAGCTACACCCGCGTTCGATTTTTCACCCACGACGCCCAAACTTCAGAACCGGACATCGCTAACCGCAACAAAAACTTGGTGGAGGAGGAAGGATTCGAACCTTCGAAGGCAGAGCCGTCAGATTTACAGTCTGATCCCTTTGACCGCTCGGGAACTCCTCCAAAACGAAGCCGCGAATTATGGCTATGCCGGTTGCCCGTGTCAAGCCCTGCATCGCGAAGCGAGGGCGCATTATAGCAAAAGATTCCCATACGTCCAGCCCGATTTGTACGAATTCGCTTCCCGCCCCTCTCGGCCTAGAATGCCGCCTTTGCTCAAGCCCCCACATTACCTATGACCACAACCTCCGCGCCCCTGCCCGCCGCCCTCGTTGAAGCCCTGCGCCAGCAGTTCGGCACCCGTTACTCCCAGGGCGAATCCGTGCGCCTGCAGCATGGCCGCGATGAATCCAAGCACGAGCCCATGCTGCCCGACGGCGTGGTGTTCGCCGAAAGCACCGAGGAAGTGGCAGCCATCGTCCGCCTCTGCCGCGAATATCGCGTACCAGTCATTCCCTACGGGGTCGGCAGCTCCGTCGAAGGCCATGTGCTGGCGGTGCACGGCGGCATCAGCATCGACCTCTCCGGCATGAACCGGGTGCTGTCCATCCATGCCGAGGACCTGGACGTCACCGTCCAGGCCGGCGTCACCCGCAAGCAGCTGAACGACGAACTCAAGGGCACCGGCCTGTTCTTCCCCATCGACCCGGGCGCCGACGCCACCCTGGGCGGCATGGCCGCCACCCGGGCCTCCGGCACCAATGCCGTGCGCTACGGCACCATGCGGGAAAACGTGCTGAGTCTGACCGTGGTCACCCCCGAGGGCAAAATCGTCCGCACCGGCAGCCGGGCCCGCAAGTCCTCCGCCGGCTACGACCTGACCCGCCTTTTCGTCGGCTCCGAGGGCACCCTGGGCATCATCACTGAGCTGACGGTGAAGCTGTACCCCATTCCGGAAGCCATGTCCGCCGCCGTTTGCGCCTTTCCCTCGGTGGATGCCGCCGTGGACACGGTGATCCAGACCATCCAGCTGGGCGTGCCGGTGGCCCGGGTGGAACTGCTGGACGCCCTCACCCTGCAGGCCATCAACCGCTATTCCAAGACCACCCTGCCGGAAGCGCCAACCCTGTTCTTCGAATTCCACGGCAGCGACAGCGGCGTCCAGGAGCAGGCCGAACTGACCCAGGAAATCGCCCAGGGCAACGGCGGCCAGGACTTCCAGTGGGCCACCCGTCAGGAAGACCGCAGCCGCCTGTGGCAGGCCCGCCACGACGCCTATTTCGCCTGCCTGCAGCTTAAGCCCGGCGCCCGCTGCTTCCCCACCGACGTCTGCGTCCCCATCTCCCGTCTGGCCGAATGCATCCACGCCACCAACGAGGACATCGCCCAGGTTTCCCTGCCCATCGCCCTCTTCGGCCACGTGGGCGACGGTAATTTCCATCTGGTGGTGCTGGTGGATACGGACAACCCCAAGGAAATGGCCGAGGGCGAATGGATCAGCCAGCGCGTGGTGGAACGGGCCATCGCCATGGAAGGCACCTGCACCGGCGAACACGGCATCGGCCTGGGCAAGCAGCACTACCTGCTGCAGGAGCACGGGGAAGACGGCGTGGCCCTGATGCGTACCCTGAAGACCGCCCTGGACCCCCACAACCTGATGAACCCGGGCAAGATCCTGCCGCCCCAGGCCTGAGACGCCACCTCCCCCACCAAGGGCGCTGCGGCGCCCTTTTTCATTGCATCTGCCGTTACGCGCCGCGCCTGCTGCAACGCAACGTTACGCGCCCTCCGCGGTCCCATACAATGCCTGCGTCGCCCACCCGCGACGCATGACAAGACCGGCACCGCCCACAAGGCAGCGACCGGACAGACCAACCTGCCAACGCGATCCTGTCCGCCCGCAAACGGGATGAAGGCGAGACGCCGGCGACCAATGGAGGAGCAAATCGCATGAGCGATCTCTCTTTGCACGTCCCCAAGGAGCTGGCGTCCGCCAGCCTGGACGACAAGTACACCACCCTTTCCGGCCGCGCCTTTCTCACCGGCACCCAGGCCCTGATCCGCCTGCCCATGCTGCAGCGGCTGCGGGACCAGGCCCAGGGGCTCAACACTGCCGGCTTCATTTCCGGCTACCGGGGCAGCCCTCTCGGCGGTCTGGACCAGGGCCTGTGGAAAGCCCAGAAATATCTGGCGGAAAACCACATCACCTTCCAGCCGGGGGTCAATGAGGACCTGGCCGCCACCGCCGTCTGGGGCAGCCAGCAGGTCAATCTCTTCCCCGGCGCCAAGTACGACGGGGTGTTTGCCCTGTGGTACGGCAAGGGCCCGGGGGTGGACCGCAGCGGCGACGTCTTCCGCCACGCCAACGCCGCCGGCAGCTCCCGGCACGGCGGCGTGCTGGTGGTGGCCGGCGACGACCATGCCGCCAAGTCCTCCACCCTGCCCCACCAGACCGAGCACGTCTTCAAGGCGGTGATGATGCCGGTGCTGTATCCGGCCAACGTCCAGGAGTACCTGGAATACGGCCTGCACGGCTGGGCCATGAGCCGCTATTCGGGCTGCTGGGTGGCCTTCAAGGCCCTGGCGGACACGGTGGAAACCTCGGCCTCGGTGTGGGTGGACCCCATGGCCCTGGACATCCGCCTGCCGGATGATTTCGAACTGCCGGCCGACGGCCTCAACATCCGCTGGCCCGACCCGCCTTTGGTGCAGGAGGCCCGCCTCACCCACTTCAAGCTCTACGCCGCCCTCGCCTACGCCCGGGCCAACCGGCTCAACCGCATCGTCATCGACTCCCCGGCGCCACGCCTGGGCATCATCACCGCCGGCAAGTCCTATCTGGACGTGATGCAGGCCCTGGACGAACTGGGCATCGACCAGCAGCTGGCCGCCCAGATCGGCATCCGCCTCTACAAGGTGGGCATGGTCTGGCCCCTGGAATCGGAAGGGGTGCGCCAGTTCGCCGAGGGGCTGGACGAAATCCTGGTGGTGGAAGAGAAGCGCCAGATGCTGGAATACCAGTTGAAGGAAGAGCTCTACAACTGGCGCGAGGACGTGCGCCCCCGGGTGGTGGGCAAGTTCGACGAGAAGGGCGAATGGGCCCTGCTGCCCGACGGCAAGGGCCACCTGGCCCACGGCGACTGGCTGCTGCCGGCAGCCGGCGAACTGTCCGTGGCCCAGATCGCCCGGGCCATCGCCAGCCGCATCGACCGCCACTTCACCAGCCCGGCCATCAAGGCCCGCCTGGACCTCATCGAGGCCAAGCAGAAGGCCCTGCAGACGCCCCTGATCCTCACCCAGCGCACGCCCCACTTCTGCTCCGGCTGCCCCCACAACACCTCCACCCGGGTGCCGGAAGGCTCCCGGGCCGTGGCCGGCATCGGCTGCCACTACATGGTGACCTGGATGGACCGCAGCACCTCCACCTTCACCCACATGGGCGGCGAGGGCGTCACCTGGGTCGGCCAGGCGCCCTTCACCGAAGAAAAGCACATCTTCGCCAACCTGGGGGACGGCACCTACTTCCACTCCGGCCTGCTGGCCATCCGCCAGTCTGTGGCGGCCAAAACCAACATCACCTACAAGATCCTCTACAACGACGCCGTGGCCATGACCGGCGGCCAGCCGGTGGACGGCATCCTCTCCGTGCCCCGCATCACCCGCCAGCTGGAGGCCGAAGGGGTGGGCCGGATGGTGATCGTCACCGACGAGCCGGAGAAATACGCCGAGGTGACGGACCTGGCGCCCAACGTGCCGGTGCGTCACCGGGACGAGCTGGACGCGGTGCAGCGGGAACTGCGGGAAATTCCCGGCACCACCATCCTCATCTACGACCAGACCTGCGCCACGGAAAAGCGGCGACGCCGCAAGCGGGGCAAGCTGGCCGACGTGGACCGCCGGGTCTTCATCAACGAGGCAGTGTGCGAGGGCTGCGGCGACTGCTCGATGCAGTCCAACTGCCTCTCGGTCATCCCGGTGGAAACCGATTTCGGGCGCAAGCGGGCCATCGACCAGTCCAACTGCAACAAGGATTTCTCCTGCCTCAAGGGCTTCTGCCCCTCCTTCGTCACCCTGGAATGGGCGAAGCTGAAAAAAGGCCAGGCCCTGGCCATGGACGAACAGGACTGGCCACCCCTGCCCGAGCCCGTGCTGCCGCCCACGGCGCGGCCCTACAACCTGCTGGTGACGGGGGTCGGCGGCACCGGCGTGGTGACCCTGGGCGCCCTCATCGGCATGGCCGCCCACCTGGACGGCAAGGGCGTCTCGGTGCTGGACATGACCGGTCTGGCCCAGAAATACGGCGCCGTGTTCACCCACCTGCGCTTCGCCGACCGGCCGGAGGACATCCACGCCGCCCGCATCGCCACCGGCGAGGCGGACGCCATCCTGGGCGGCGACGTGGTGGTGACGGCAGGCAACGAGGCCCTGTCCAAGATGCTGGAAGGGCGCACCCGGGCCGTGGTGAACTGCACGGAAACCCCCACCGCCGAATTCACCCGCAACCCGGACTGGCAGTTCCCCCTGGCCCGCATGCAGCAGACGGTGGCCGCCACCGTGGGCGCCGACCACGCCTGGTTCCTCGACGCCCAGGCCCTGGCCACGGCCCTCATGGGCGACGCCCTGTATACCAACATGTTCCTCCTCGGCTACGCCTGGCAGAAAGGCCTGGTGCCGGTGAGCCTGCCGGCCCTGGGCCGGGCCATCGAGCTCAACGGTACTGCCGTGGCGGCCAATCTCCAGGCCCTCGACTGGGGCCGCCGCGCCACCGTGGACGAGGCCCGGGTACGCCAGCTGGCAACGCCTGCCGCCGACACGCCGCCGCCCCGGCCTGACGCCGCCCTGGAGGAAGTGCTGGCCCTGCGGGAGCAGGAACTGACGGACTACCAGGACGCCGCCCTGGCCCGCCGCTACCGCCAGCGCATCGAAGCCCTGCGCCAGGCCGAGGCGCCCCTGGACCCGGCCCTGCCGGTGACCCTGGCCGCCGCCCGCAACTACTTCAAGGTTCTGGCCATCAAGGACGAGTACGAAGTGGCGCGACTGCATACCCGGCCCGAGTTCTTCGCCCGTCTGCGCCAGACCTTCGCCGGCGAACCGGGCAAGGACTACGCGGTGCATGTGCACCTGGCCCCGCCCCTGTGGGCCAGGCCGGACCCGCGCAGCGGCCAGATCCGCAAGCGGCAGTACGGCCCCTGGATGCTCGGCGCCCTGAAACTGCTGGCCCGCCTCAAGTTCCTGCGCGGCACGGCCCTGGACGTTTTCGGCCACACCGCCGAAAGGCGCATGGAACGGGCGTTGCAGGCCGGCTACGAGGCAGACCTGGAGCGCATTCTGGAGGCCCTGGCCGCCGGCAGCGCCCACCCGGCCCTGCTAGAACTGGCGCGGCTGCCGGAAAGCGTGCGCGGCTACGGCCACGTCAAGGCCGCCAGCGCCGAGAAAGCCCGACAGCAGCGCCAGGAGCTGCTGCGGCAACTGGAAGGGGGCGGAGCGGCCCCGGCGGTCTGAGGTCTGAGGTCTGAGGTCTGAGGTCTGAGGTCTGAGGTCTGAGGTCTGAGGTCCGAGGTCCGAGGTCCGAGGCCGGCGAGCCCGTCCGGGCCGGAACGGCGGGTCGGTTACAATGACCGACCCGCTTTTTTTCAGGCTCCGCCGTGCCCGCTTCCTCCCGCCAACTCGCCCTCCAGTTCGCCGCCGTCCTCCTGGTGCTGTCCCTGGCCTGGCCCTATTACGGCATGAAGGCCGAACTGCTGCCCTGGGATCAGGTGGCCCTGGCCATCGGCGCCACCGCCCTGATCTTCGCCACCCTCAGCCGCCAGGCCTGGTGGTGGCGCCTGATCCACGCCTGCTTCGCCCCCCTGGCCTGGGCCGTGGCCCAGCTCGACATTGCCCCGGGCTGGTTCCTGCAGGCCTTCATCCTCATGCTGCTGGTGTACAGGGGCGCCGTCTCCGGCCAGGTGCCGCTCTACCTCTCCAACCGGGAAACGGCGGCCGCCCTGGCCGACCTGGCCCGGGAGCGGGGCAGCCGGCACATCCTGGACCTGGGGGCCGGCATCGGCAGCCTGCAGGCGCCCCTGGCCCGGGCCCTGCCCGAAGTCCGGGTGGATGGCCTGGAGAACGCCCCCCTCACCTGGCTGCTGGGCCACCTGCGCCTCTCCGGCCAGGCCAATGCCGCCCTGCGCTACGGCGACATGTGGCGCACCGACCTGGCCGGCCACGACCTGGTGTACACCTTCCTTTCCCCCGAACCCATGGACTGGCTGGGCCAGAAGGCCGCCGCGGAACTGCCGGCCGACGGCCTGCTGGTGAGCAACAGCTTCCCCGTGCCCTGGGCCGAGGCGGATCGCATCATCGAAGTGGGCGACCGCCGCCGCACCCGCCTCTACTGCTACACCCCGGAGAGTCTGCGCACCCAGCTGGCCGCCGCAGTTGCCGCGGAAGACGCATCCGGGGACAATCCGGCCTAGCCTAACGTCATCAACCTTCCTACCGACAGCAGCCGCCATCTTGAAAAACTGGGGCATCCAGACCCGCATCCTCCTGCTCGCCCTGGCCCCCGCCGTGGCGGTGGCCGGCGCCCTCAGCGTCTACTTCGTCCTCGCCCTGCTCTCCGACCTGGACCGGGACCTGCGGGACCGGGGCCTGGGCCTGGCCCGGCAGCTGGCGGCCATCGCCGAGTACAGCACCTACTCCGGCGACCGCCAGACCCTGGGCAGCGTGGCCCTGGCCGCCCTGGAGGAAGCCCACGTGAACAGCGTCGAGGTCTACGACCAGGAGGGCGAGGCCCTGGCGGCCAGCGGCGCCCTGCCGGCGCCCCTCTCGCCCCTGCCGAGCCCGACCCAGAGCGACGTCATCCACGAGGATGAAGACCATCTGCGCATCGCCGCCCCGGTGCTGCGCCACCGCTTCGACATCCAGGACCCCTTCCTCGCCGAGTCCCCGGTAGCCGGCCGCCCCGAGCCGCCGCCCCTGCTCGGCTGGGTGGTGGTGGAAATGTCCCGCCAGTCCCTGGAGACCCGCCGCCAGGAAACCATCGCCTTCACCCTGACCCTGGTGCTGCTGACCGTGGCCGCCACCAGTCTGCTGGCCATGATCCTGACGCGCCAGGTGAGCCGCCCCATCGTGCGCCTGGAAAAGGCGGTGGAGCGCATCCGCGCCGGCCAGCTCAACCTGCAGCTGCCCGCCGACAGCGGCGGCGACCTGCAGCGCCTGGAGGAAGGCTTCAACACCATGGCCCAGGCCCTGCAGGAAGCCCGGGACAACCTGGAAGGCAAGATCGCCGACGCCACCCGGGAACTGGAACGCAAGCGGGCCGAGGCAGAGCGCTCCAGCCTGGCCAAGTCCCGCTTCCTGGCTGCCGCCAGCCACGACCTGCGGCAACCCCTGCACGCCCTCAACCTGTTCGCCTCCGACCTGAAGAACCACGCCCGGGGCCCGGACCAGGAAAAGCTGGCCGGCCAGATCGGCACCTCCATCCGCAGCATGTCGGAGCTGCTGGACGCCCTGCTCAACATCTCCCGCCTGGATGTGGCCGGGGTCAATCCCCAGCCCCTGGCCACGCCCCTGCAGGCCATCTTCGACAAGCTGCAGCAGACCTATGCCCGGGAAGCGGAGAACCGGGGGCTGCGCCTGCGCTTCCGCCCCACCCGGGCCTGGGCCCATACGGACCCGGCCCTGGTGGAACGGCTGCTGGGCAACCTCATCACCAATGCCCTGCGCTACACCGAGCGGGGCAGCATTCTGGTCGCCGCCCGCCGCCGGGGCCAGGCCTGGCGGGTCGAGGTGAGGGACAGCGGCGACGGCATCGCCCCCGAGTTTCAGCGGGCCGTGTTCGAGGAATTCGTCCAGGTCGGCAATGCGGAACGGGGCCAGGGCAAGGGCCTGGGCCTGGGCCTGGCCATCGTGGACCGGCTGGCCAAGGCCATGGAGGCCCCCCTGGATCTGCGCTCCGCCCTAGGCCAGGGCTCGGTGTTCGCAGTCCAGCTGCCGGCCTGCGCGGCCGTGGCGGAGACGCCCGCCGCCGAACTGGAACAACGCCCGCCTCTGGCCGCCCTGCTGGCCTACGGCCCGGGCTTCATGGCCGAAAGCGCCGAGCAGCTAGAGGCCTGGCTGCGAGAATGGGGCCTGCGCTGCCGCCGGGTGGAATCGGCCGCCGCGGCCCAGGCCCTGCTGGCCGAGATGGCCGCCGGCAGCGAAGGCCCCTTCCTCTGGCTGGCGCCGGGCAACGGCGTGACCTTGCGCGAAGTGCTGACCCTGGCGCCGGAGCGCCCGGCCGTGATCATCGGCGGGGAAGAGCAGGAGGGAATGGCGGATGGGGGCTGGTACAGCCTGCCCCATCCGGCGCGACCGGCCAAGCTGCGTGCCTTGCTGCAGCGCCTGGCCGGCGAACTGGAAAAGACGGAGAGCGCCTAGGTCAGACCTTGATGCCGAGGCGGCTGACGGCCACCAGGGCCTGGGTCCGGCTGGAAACGCCGAGGGCCTTGAAAATGGCGGTGATGTGGATTTTCACCGTGCCTTCGGAGAGGCCCAGCAGATTGGCGATGTCCCGGTTGGACTTGCCCTTGGTCATCAGCCCCAGCACCTCGGCCTGACGCTCGGTCAGACCGAATTCGGAAGCGGGCGCTTCCTGCACCGCCGGCGTGGGCGCCAGTTCGGCCCCCAGATTCACCGGCATGGTCTGCTCCGGCTTGTGGATGCTGCCCCCCAATACCTGCCGCACCGCTGCCACCAGCTTCTCGGTGGAATAGGCCTTGGGAATGAAGCCCAGGGCGCCGTGCTTGAGCGCCCGGTTAACCGTGTGGGCATCGTCGTAGGCGGAAACGACCACCACCGGAACGGCGGGGAAGCGGCTGCGGAAAAGGTCCAGGCAGGCCAGGCCATCAAGCCCCGGCAGGGCGATGTCCAGCAGCACCAAATCCAGGTCCGCTTCCTTTTCCAGCACGGCGAGGGCGGAATGGCAATCGCCAGCCTCGAAGACGGTCACCTCCGCTTCCAGCTGACGCAGCACGCGAACCAGGCCCTCCCTGACGAGTGCGTGGTCTTCGATGACGAGCAAATTGAGCATAGGGTTATGGGATGACGTTGTTGTTTTGGCGCTAATTTAGCACTCTGGCGGACTCCCGGCTATTCCGGCGCAGAAAATATTCGCTACTATGGCAGGATACGGCGCCAACAAAGGAGACCCACCATGAGCCTCAACAACGGAAGCAACGATCCCCTGGATTTCGTCAAGAACATGTGGGGCAACATGGGCTTCTCCCTCCCCGGCATGGTCACCCCCACCCTGGACACGGACGAGTTGCAAAAGCAGATCACCGACCTGAAGGCGGTGGAAGGCTGGCTGCGCATGAACCTGTCCATGCTGCAGATGACCATCCAGGGCATGGAAATGCAGCACTCCACCCTCACCGCCGTAAAGACCATGGGAGCCATGGCCGCCCAGCAGCGGGAGGAAATGGCCCAGGACACCTCGGGCACGGCCGAAGCCGCCGGTGCCGCCGCCGAAGCCGCGGCCAGCGCTTTTTCCCAGGCTGCCATGTGGCCCTGGAACATGATGAACCAGGTACAGGAACACCTGCAGCAACAGCAGGCCGCCCAGCCGGAAGCCCCGGCCGAACCACCCAAGGCAAAGGCTGCCGCCAAGACGGCAGCCAAGCCGAAAAAGCCCGCCGCCAGCAGCCGCAGCAAGAAAACCCAGTAACTTCTGGCAACAGCACCAATAAAAAAACCCGGGACTAGCCCGGGCTTTTTTATTGGCAGCGAATAGGCGGCACAACGAGGCGCCGCGACGGCAACGCTCAGGCAGCCAGGGCCTTCAGCAGCTTCTGGTGGATACCGCCGAAGCCGCCATTGCTCATCACCAGCACCTGGTCTCCCGGCCTGGCGGCGGCGGCGATGCGGGCCACCAGCCCGTCCAGGTCGTCCAGCACCACGGCCCGCTCGCCCAGGGATGCCAGGGCGGCAGCCGCATCCCAGCCCAGATCCCGGGAATAGCAGAAGACCAGATCCGCATCCACCAGGCTGCCGGCCAGCCGGTCCTTCATCACGCCCAATTTCATGGTGTTGGAGCGGGGCTCCAGCACCGCCAGGATGCGGCCGGAGCCTTTGCCCAGCTTGTGCCGCAGGCCGGCCACGGTGGTGGCGATGGCGGTCGGATGGTGGGCGAAGTCGTCCAGCACCGTGATGTCGCGCACCGTGCCCCGCACTTCCATGCGCCGCTTCACATTCTGGAAGGTGGACAGGGCCTGCAGGCCGTCCTCGGGCCGCACCCCCACGTGACGGGCAGCCAGAATGGCGGCCACGGCGTTCTGCCGGTTATGCTCGCCGGTCAGGCCCCAGGTGGTGCGGGCCACTTCCCGACCATCCTGCATCAGGACCAGGGAACCGTCACCGTCGTCGCCGATGGCGGACCAGCTGTCGCCGCCGAACCACTCCACCCCAGACCAACAGCCCCGGGCCAGCACCCGCTGCAAGCTTTCCTCCCGGGCATTGGCCACCACCAGGCCGGAACGGGGCATGGTGCGCACCAGATGGTGAAATTGTGTCTCGATCGCCGCAAGATCGGCAAAAATGTCGGCATGATCGAACTCAAGGTTGTTCAGCACGGCCGTCCGCGGCCGGTAGTGGATGAACTTGGAGCGCTTGTCGCAGAAGGCCGTGTCGTATTCATCCGCCTCGATGACGAAGAAAGGCAGGTCGGTGAGGCGGGCCGACAGGCCGAAATTCTGGGGCACGCCGCCGATGAGAAAGCCCGGGTTGAGGCCGGCGCACTCGAGAATCCAGGCCAGCATGGAACTGGTGGTGGTCTTGCCGTGGGTGCCGGCCACGCCCAGGACCCACTTGCCTTGCAGCACATGCTCGGCCAGCCACTGGGGGCCGGACACATAGGGCAGTCCCTGGTCGAGAATGGCCTCGAGCAGCGGATTGCCACGGGAAATGGCGTTACCGACGACAAAAATGTCGGGATCGACGGCGATCTGGCCGGCATCGTAGCCCTCGGTCAGTTCGATGCCCTGAGCCTCCAGCTGGGTGCTCATGGGCGGATAGACATTGGCATCGCAGCCGGTGACGCGATGGCCGGCAGCCCGGGCCAGCAGGGCGATGCCGCCCATGAAGGTGCCGCAGATGCCGAGAATGTGAATATGCATGCAATATTCCGCCGGTTAGAATGAGGCCTGATTCTAACAGCCGGGGTCTGCCATGAAGCCATCCTCTCGCCGTGCCGATGCCCAGGCCTCCCGCAACGCCCACCTGCGCCAGCTCATCGCCAGCACCGCCGCCCGCCTCATGGCGGAGGACGGCATCGCCGACTACCCATTGGCCAAGCGCAAGGCAGCCCGGCAGCTGGGCAGCCCGGATACGGACGCCCTGCCCACCAATGCCGAGGTAGAAAGCGAGCTGCGGGCCTACCAGGCCCTCTACCAGGAGCGGGAACAGAAGGAACGGATCGACGAACTGCGGGGAAAAGCGGCGGAAATGATGGAGATCATGACGCCATTCCACCCCTATCTCACCGGTTCCGTCCTGGACGGCAGCGCCGGCCGCTACGCCGAGGTGGACATTCTGCTCTACCCGGACAGCGCCAAGGAGGTGGAGATATTCCTCCTCAACCGGCAAATCCCCTTTGAACACACCACGCCCCGCCACGACCGGGTGGATGCGGTGCTGCAACTGGATATGGAAGGGGACACCATCAATCTGGTGATCTACCCGCCCCAGGACGAGCGCACCGCCGCCCGCAGCCGGGACGGCCGCCTGCGGGAGCGGGCCCGCCTGGAAGCCGTGCGCGCCCTGCTACCGGCAAATCCATGAAACCGACACGTCCCCTGTTAATGCGCCTGGCCCTGGCTATCGGCCTGGCCGCCACGGCCTTCGCCGCCGGCCTCTATTTCGGCCGGGGCGAGCACCCGGCCTTTACCCCCGAACCGCCGGCGGAGGCCGTACGGCAGCTCCTGCAACTGCAGCTGCCGACGGCTGACGGCAAACCCCAGGCCCTGGCCCAGTGGTCCGGGCAGGTGCGGGTCATCAATTACTGGGCCACCTGGTGCCCGCCCTGCCGGGAGGAAATGCCCGAGTTTTCCCGCCTGCAGCAGGAGCTGGGGAGCAAGGGGGTGCAATTTATCGGCATTGCCCTGGATTCTGCCGACAGCGTGCAGGAATTCGCCGCCAAGCAGCCAACCGCCTACCCCCTGCTGATCGCCACCCCGGAAGCCGTGGGCAACCTGAAAAATCTGGGCAACAGCCGGGGCGGCCTGCCCTTCACCCTGGTGCTGGACCGCGAGGGCCAGGCACGCCACGTACGCCTGGGCGGGCTCAACGGCGCCGAACTGGCAGCCATCCTGCAACCCCTGCTATGACTTTCGAAAGAGGCAAACTGGACAAACTGTCGCGAATTGCGGCAAACTTGCTGCCATGAAGAAGCAAACTTCATCTTCCGCCAAAGGCAAGACCCAGGCAGAACAAACCATTCCGCCGCGCCTGCTGGTCCTGCACGGCCCCAACCTGAACCTGCTCGGCACCCGGGAGCCCCAGATTTACGGGAGCACCACCCTGGCCGACATCAACCGGGCTCTGGCCGTGCGCGCCGAATCTGCCGGCGTCGAACTGGAAGCTTTCCAAAGCAACCATGAAGGCGCCCTGATCGAACGCATCCATGCGGCCCGGGAGCAGGGAGTACGCTTCATCCTCATCAACCCGGCGGCCTACACCCATACCAGCGTTGCGCTGCGGGACGCCCTGGCCGCGGTCGGCATCCCCTTCGTCGAAGTGCATCTCTCCAATGTCTTCGCCCGGGAGCCGTTCCGGCACCACTCCTATTTTTCCGATCTGGCGATCGGGGTCATCAGCGGCCTGGGGTCCGAGGGATATTCCCTGGCCCTGGAGTTCCTGCTGAGCCGACTCAACGCCGACTGAGCTGCCACGCCAGACCCGGTTTCCGGTTTTTCACATCTAGCTACTTCCACCGCCAACTCAATAGGGCGGATTTTCGAGGGAGAATTCAATGGATCTGCGTAAACTCAAAAAACTCATCGACCTGGTACAGGAATCCGGCATCTCCGAGCTGGAGGTCACCGAAGGCGAAGAAAAAGTCCGCATTGCCAAGCATGTCGCCGCCCCCATGGGCCAGCCCATGACCTACGCCGTGCCCGCCGCCGCCCCGGCTGCCGCACCGGCCCCCAGCAGCGTGAACCTGGACGACACCGACGACCTGCCGGAAGGCCACGTGGTCAAGTCGCCCATGGTCGGCACCTTCTACCGCGCCTCCTCCCCCGGCGCCGAGCCCTTCGTGCAGGTGGGCCAGACCGTCAAGCAGGGCGACACCCTGTGCATCATCGAAGCCATGAAGCTGCTCAACGAGATCGAAGCCGACGCTTCCGGCACCATCAAGGCCATCCTGCTGGACAACGGCGAACCGGTTGAATTCGGCGAACCCCTGTTCGTCATCGGCTAAGGAGTTTTCTCCATGTTCGAGAAAATCCTCATCGCCAACCGGGGCGAGATCGCCCTGCGGGTCCAGCGGGCCTGCCGTGAGCTGGGCATCAAGACCGTGGTGGTGCACTCCGAGGCCGACCGGGAAGCCAAGTATGTGAAGCTGGCGGACGAATCCGTCTGCATCGGCCCGGCCTCCTCCGCCCTCAGCTACCTCAACATCCCGGCCATCATCTCCGCCGCCGAGGTCACCGACGCCCAGGCCATTCACCCGGGCTACGGCTTCCTCTCCGAAAATGCGGACTTCGCTGAGCGGGTCGAATCCTCCGGCTTCGTCTTCATCGGCCCCCGGGCCGAAACCATCCGCCTCATGGGCGACAAGGTTTCCGCCAAGGACGCCATGAAGGCTGCGGGCGTGCCCTGCGTGCCCGGCTCCGACGGCGCCCTGCCGGAAGACCCCAAGGAAATCATCAAGATCGGCCGCGCCGTCGGCTACCCGGTGATCATCAAGGCTGCCGGCGGCGGCGGCGGTCGCGGCATGCGCGTGGTGCATACCGAAGCCGCCCTCATCAACGCCGTGGCCATGACCCGCCAGGAAGCCCAGACCGCTTTCGGCAACCCCATGGTGTACATGGAGAAGTTCCTGGAGAACCCGCGCCACGTGGAAATCCAGGTGCTGGCCGACGAGTTCAAGAACGCCGTCTACCTGGGCGAGCGGGACTGCTCCATGCAGCGCCGCCACCAGAAGGTGATCGAGGAAGCGCCGGCTCCCGGCATCCCCGCCCGCCTCATCGCCCGGGTCGGCGAACGCTGCGCCGAAGCCTGCCGCCGCATCGGCTATCGCGGCGCCGGCACCTTCGAGTTCCTCTACGAGAACGGCGAGTTCTACTTCATCGAGATGAACACCCGGGTTCAGGTGGAGCATCCGGTGACCGAACTGATCACCGGCATCGACATCGTCCAGGAACAGATCCGCATCGCCGCCGGCGAGAAGCTGCGCTTCAAGCAGCGGGATATCCAGTTCCGCGGCCACGCCATCGAATGCCGCGTGAACGCCGAAGATCCCTTCACCTTCGTGCCCTCTCCCGGCACCATCAGCTGGTGGCATCCGCCCGGCGGCCCCGGCGTGCGCGTGGATTCCCATGCCTATTCCGGCTACAAGGTGCCGCCCCACTACGATTCCATGATCGGCAAGATCATCACCTTCGGCGACACCCGGGAACAGGCCATCCGCCGCATGCGCATCGCCCTTTCCGAGACCGTGGTGCAGGGCATCAAGACCAACATCCCGCTGCATCAGGAACTGATGCAGGACGCCCGCTTCGTCGAAGGCGGCACCAGCATCCACTACCTGGAGCACAAGCTGGCCGCCAAGAACGAAGTGAAGTCGGTGGAAGGCTAAGCGCCGATGGCCTGGCTCCAGCTCCGCTGCGACACCGACGCTGCCAGCGCCGAAGCCCTCACCGACGCCCTGATGGAGGCGGGGGCCCTCTCCGCCGGCATCGAGGATGCGGATGCGGGCACGCCGGAAGAGACGCCCCAGTTCGGCGAACCGGGCATGGACATCGCGGCGGCCTGGGACCATTCCCGCATCGCCGCCCTGTTCGAGGCCGATGCGGACGCGGGGGCGGTGCTTGCCGCCTGCTGCGCCGGGCTGGGTCTGCCGACGCCCCCCTTCACCCTGGAAACGGTGGAAGAGCAGAACTGGGTGCAGCTGACCCAGTCCCAGTTCGACCCCATCCGCGTCTCCGACAAGCTGTGGATCGTGCCCTCCTGGCACGAGACCCCGGCCCCGGACGCCATCAACCTGATCCTGGACCCGGGCATGGCCTTCGGCACCGGCTCCCACCCCACCACCCGGCTCTGTCTGGAATGGCTGGAGCGCTACGTCACCGCCGATTGCAGCCTGCTCGACTACGGCTGCGGCTCCGGCATCCTGGCCATCGCCGCCGCCCGTCTCGGCGCCAACCCGGTGACCGGGGTGGACATCGATCCCCAGGCGGTGGATGCGGCCAAGGCCAATGCCGAGCGTAACGGGGTCAGCGCCCACTTCGCCGATTCCCGCGAGCCCATCGACGGCCAGTTCGACATCCTCATCGCCAACATCCTGGCCAACCCGCTCAAGGCCCTGGCCCCGGCCCTGGCCGCCCACGTCCGCCCCGGCGGCTGGCTGGCCCTGTCCGGCATCCTGGTGGAACAGGAAGAGGAACTGATGGCCATCTACAGCCCCTGGTTCGCCATGGCCGTGGCCGACCGCCGGGAAGGCTGGGTCTGCCTGGAAGGCCGCCGCATATGATCCTCACCCGCTGCCCCCAACCTGAGTGCCAGACGACCTTCCGGGTCACGCCGGAACAGCTCAAGGCCCGGGGCGGCAAGGTCCGCTGCGGCCAGTGCCAGCACGTCTTCAATGCCCTGGAGCACCTGCTGGACGAAGGCGGCGAGGAAGCCGCCTCCCTGCGCCCCGCCGCGCCGCCGGCCGGACCGGCGGAGACGGGCGAGGTGGAACTCGCCACCGCAGCCACCGCAACGAGTACTGCGCCAGCGGGCGCAGTGGAAGCCGATCTCCAGGCGGCCGTACCGGAGAACGGCGACACTCCTGACTCCCAGCCAGACACACTCGAAGACGACCGCCAGGAGCCGATCCTGGACGCCTCCGCCATCGAGGAGCCGAACGACGCGCCGGTGCTGGCCGACGCCGGCGCCGCGCCGGCCGATCTGGCCCATGACCCGGAAGACCCGATCCTGCCCCGGGAAACCACCGCCATTCCCGGCTACAGCAAATGGGCCGAGCGTCCCCTGGCCGGTGGCGGCGCCCTCATGGCCGAACCGGCGCGCAAGCCCCGCTGGCCCTTCCTGCTGGCCATCCTGATCCTCTTCTCCGTCCTCCTCGGCCAGATGGCCCACCGCTTCCGCAGCGACCTGGCCATCGCCCTGCCCTCCCTGCAGCCCCTCATGCTCGCCGCCGGCTGGGACATTCCCCTGCCGCGCAAGGCCGAGCTGGTGAGCATCGAAGCCTCCGACCTGCAGGCCGACGCCGCCAAGGGCCAGCTCATCCTGATGGCCACCCTGAAGAACCGGGCGCCCTACGTGCAGGACCTGCCGGCCCTGGAACTGGCCCTCACCGACACCCAGGATGCGGTGGTTTCCCGCCGCGTCCTGCACCCCGCCGACTATCTCACCGGCACCGCCGCCCCCGCCGGCTTCCAGGCCAACGGCGAAATCCCCGTCAAGCTGTGGATCGAGGCCAAGGATCTGGTGCCCTCGGGCTACCGCCTCTACGTCTTCTACCCGTAATCCCCCGGTAACACGGCCACGGTAGGCTCTGTGGCGTTCGGAATGTTCGGCCCTTCCTGGCGGAAGGGCTTTTTTTCATCCCCGCGCCCCGACCCCATGAGCCACGACTCCCAAAACGAAAGCCCGTTCAAGGGCAAGACCGGCCTCACCCGCCTGTGGAACGCCCTGCACTACTCCATCGACGGCCTGCGTGCCGCCTACCGCCATGAGGATGCCTTCCGCCAGGAGGTGTGGCTGGCCGTGCTGCTCATTCCCGTGGCGGTGCTGCTTCCCGGCAGCGGCATCGGCAAGGCCCTGATGATCGGCAGCGTGCTGCTGGTGCTGGTGGTGGAACTGCTCAACTCGGCGGTGGAAGCCACGGTGGACCGCATCTCCCTGGAAAACCACCGCCTCGCCAAGCGGGCCAAGGACATCGGCAGCGCCGCCGTGCTCATTTCCCTGGCCAACGTGGCCGCCGTGTGGAGCCTCGTGCTGCTGGACTAGGCATGGCCGCCTGCCGCCAACGTCAGCGAAACTTCATCGAACGGTCACACAAAAGTCACCATTGGTCGCCAGCATGGGCTCCATGCACGAAGACGACCTGCCCCCGCTCTGCGTCCACGACTACGCGCCCAGCCAGCCCCAGCTGCGCATCGCCGTGGTGACGGAAACCTACCCGCCGGAAGTCAATGGCGTGGCCATGACCCTGAGCCGCATGGTGGACGGACTGATCCGCCGCGGCCACCGCATCCAGCTGGTGCGGCCCCGCCAGCACGCCCAGGAGCGCCCGGCCAGCGGCCACGCCCTGGAGGAGGTGCTGGCCGCCGGCGTGCCCATCCCCAGCTATGCCGGCCTCAAGCTGGGCCTGCCCGCCAAGCGCGCCCTCACCCGCCTGTGGTCCCTGCAGCGGCCAGATGTGGTGCATGTGGTGACCGAAGGCCCCCTGGGCAGTTCGGCCATCGCCGCCGCGCGCAAGCTGCGCCTGCCCGTCACCTCCGACTTCCACACCAACTTCCACGCCTACAGCCACCACTACGGCATGGGCTGGCTGAAGCGCCCCATCGCCGCCTACCTGCGCCGCTTCCACAACAAGACCGACGCCACCTTTGTCCCCACCGGGCAGCTGGCCCGGGAGCTGGGCGACAACGGCTACGACAACCTGCAGGTGGTGGCCCGGGGCGTGGATACCGCCCTGTTCCACCCGGAGCGCCGCTCCGCCGAACTGCGCCGCTCCTGGGGCGCCACCGACAACAGCCTGGTGGTGCTGTCCGTGGGCCGCATGGCGCCGGAGAAAAACCTCAATCTGGTGCTGGAGGCCTTCGCCGCCATCCAGGCCCGCCAGCCGGAGGCGCGCCTGGTCTTCGTCGGCGACGGCCCGGTGCGGGCGGGGCTGCAGGCCCGCCATCCGCAGCACGTCTTCGCCGGCATGCGCAGCGGGTCCGACCTGGCCAGCCACTACGCCTCCGGCGACCTGTTCCTCTTCCCCAGCCTCACCGAGACCTTCGGCAACGTCACCCAGGAGGCCCTGGCCTCCGGCCTGCCGGTGGTGGCCTACGACTACGCGGCGGCCTCGGAACTGATCGTGCCCGGCCGCAACGGCCTGCTGGCCCCGGCCGGCGACGCGACCGCCTTCGTCACCGCCGCCCGGGAGGCGGCCGAACCCAATACCCTCCGGGTGCTGCGTAACCACGCCCGCATGAGCGTGGTGGGCAACGACTGGGAGCACATCCACGACGCCTTCGCCGCCGCCCTCGGCCAGGCCGTGCGCAGCCACGAGCGCCGCTACCAGGCCGCCACCGCCATCGTCATGGCGCCGGACTAGGGCCGGGCCGCCGGGCGGCGGCCCGGGTATAATTGCGGGCTTAATCCATTTTCCCGACGATTCCCATGCGCGCACTCATCTGCGGTTCCATCGCCTACGACAACATCATGGTCTTTCCGGACCGCTTCAAGAACCACATCCTGCCGGAACAGATCCATATCCTGAACGTGGCCTTCCTGGTGCCCGAACTGCGCCGCGAATTCGGCGGCTGCGCCGGCAACATCGCCTACAGCCTCAAGCTGCTGGGCGGCGAGCCGGTCATCATGGCCACCGTCGGCGAAGATGCCGCCCCCTACCTGAAGCGCCTCGACGACCTGGGCCTGTCCCGGGAGCACGTGCGCCCCGTGGCCAACAGCTACACCGCCCAGGCCTTCATCACCACCGACCTGGACGACAACCAGATCACCGCCTTCCACCCCGGTGCCATGACCTTCTCCCACCTCAACAGCGTGGGCGAAGCCAAGGACATCGGCCTGGGCATCGTCGCCCCGGACGGCCGCGACGGCATGATCGGCCATGCCAAGCAGTTCGCCGAAGCCGGCATCCCCTTCATCTTCGATCCGGGCCAGGGCATGCCCATGTTCTCCGGCCACGAACTGCTGGATTTCCTGGCCCAGGCCGAATACGCCACCTTCAACGACTACGAGGCCAAGCTGCTCACCGACCGCACCGGCAAGTCCTTGGAAGAGCTGGCCAAGCTGGTCAAGGCCCTGGTAGTGACCCGGGGCGGCGAAGGCTCCCATATCTACGTCGGCGGTCAACGCCTGGATATTCCCTGCGTTAAGGCAGAAGAGGTGGTCGATCCCACGGGCTGCGGCGACGCCTACCGCGCCGGTCTGCTCTACGGTATCGCCAACGGCATGGACTGGGACCAGATCGGCCGCCTCGCCGCCCTCGTCGGCGCCATCAAGATCGCCCGTTCCGGCCCCCAGAACCACACCTTCACCCGTGAAGAAATCGGCGAGCAATACCACCAGGCCTTCGGCAGCCGCCTGTGGTAAGCCCCGCCGGCAAGGAGAAAGCATGACCCGTATCCCCTCCCTCGCCATCGCCGGCCTGGCCGGCCTGCTGCTGCTCGGCAGCCTGGCCGGCTGTGCCAACAGCCAGTCCGGCAGTTCCTACGGCCGCAGCAGCACCCGTCAGGAAATGACCGTGCGCCAGGGCGTCGTCGAATCCGTGCGCAAGGTCACCATCGAAGGCGGCAACACCCCGGTGGGCACCGTCGCCGGTGCCGCCATCGGCGGCATGGCCGGCAGCAACGTCGGTAGCGGCCGCGGCAGCACCGTCGGCGCCATCCTCGGCGCCGTCGCCGGCGGCATGGCCGGCAGCGCCCTGGAAGAGAAGATCAGCAAGAAGGACGGCGTCGAAATCACCGTCAAGCTGGACAACGGCAACCTGGTGGCCATCGTCCAGGAAGCCGACGAGGAATTCCACCCGGGCGAACGGGTCCGCATCCTCTCCGGCAACGGCAGCAGCCGCGTCAGCCACTGAGTCCGACCCCGTGCCGGCGCCATGCCGGCACGGCCCCGCTTCATCCAAACTTCACCACGGCGCAACCTCGGCGTAACAGACGCTCTCTAGATTCTGTCCTCATGACTCAAGGAGGACAGACCATGCAGAACGAACAGACGTCGCTGGAACAAAGCCGCCGCATCTACGCCCGCAACCTTTCCGTCGGCCTGGCCGAGAGCGAACGGGAAATCCTCGAAGCCCAAAAACTGCGTTACCGCGTCTTCGGCCAGGAGATGGGCGCCAAGCTGCCCAGCCGGGTGCCGGGCGTGGATCAGGACATCTACGACCCCTATTGCGACCACCTGGTGTGCCGCAACGAGGACAGCGGCGAGATCATCGGCACCTACCGCATCCTGTCGCCGGAAAAGGCCCGCAAGATCGGCGGCTACTACACCGAAAACGAATTCGACCTGACCCGCCTGCAGCACCTGCGCCCGCGCCTGGTGGAAGTGGGCCGCTCCTGCGTCCATCCGGATTACCGCACCGGCGCCACCATCACCCTGCTGTGGTCCGGCCTGGCCCGCTACATGCTGGAAAACGGCCACGAGTACCTGGTGGGCTGCGCCTCCATCAGCATGGCCGACGGCGGCCACGCCGCGGCGGCTCTGTATAATCAGCTGCAGGACCACCTGAGCCCCCTGGAGTACCGCGTCTTCCCCCGCTGCCCCCTGCCCCTGGAGGCCCTGCGCAACGAGGTGAAGGCCGAGACCCCGCCCCTGATCAAGGGCTACCTGCGGGCCGGCGCCTGGATCTGCGGCGAACCAGCCTGGGACCCGGACTTCAACACCGCCGACCTGCCGGTGCTGCTGCCCATGTCCAAGGTGGACGCCCGCTACGCCAAACACTTTCTGGGACGTTGAAACTGGATACATCGCCACCCCGCTGCGGGGCTGAAGCCCATCCCCTGCCCCGCCCCATCCGCTGGTTCCGCCTGTCCCGCCTGATGCTGCACCTGGTGCACGGCATCCTGGTGGTGGCCCTGTGGTATCCCCTGATCGGCACGGAACGGCGCCTGCGCCTGAAGCAGGCCTGGTCGGAGAAGCTGCTCAACATCCTCGGCGTGCACCTGCAGGCCCAGCTACAGGGTCTGCCCCCGGGCAGCCTGCTGGTGGCCAATCATGTCTCCTGGCTGGACGTCTATCTGATCAACGCCGCCCAGCCGGCCGCCTTCGTCTCCAAGGCCGAAGTGCGGCAGTGGCCCGTCATCGGCTGGCTCTCAGCGCGCACCGATACCATTTTCCTGCGCCGCGGCAGCCGCGGCCATGCCCGGATCATCAACGAGGAAATCGGCGCCATCCTGGGCCGGGGCCACATGGTGGCCCTCTTCCCGGAAGGCACCACCACCGACGGCGGCAGCCTGCTGCACTTCCACGGCGCCCTGCTGCAACCGGCCATCGCGGCCGAACGCCCCATCGTTCCCCTGGCCCTCTCCTACCATGACCGCAACGGCCGGCGCAGCACCGCTGCCGCCTACGTGGGGGAGACCAGCCTGTGGCAATGCCTGCAATCCATCCTGGCGGCTGGCTGGCTGGAAGGCCGGGTGGAGGCATGCCCGCCCCTCACCGTGGAGGCCGCGGGAGGGCGCAAGGAACTGGCCCAGCAGGCCCGCCAGCAGATCGCCACGCGCCTCATGCTGGGCAGCAACGAGACAGGGGCAGTCGCGCCCCTGCAGCACGCCGCCTAGGCCAGCCCCAACGTCACCGCTGTCTGCTGCCAGCGCCAGGTGTCGCGGCACGAAGGACATAGATCGTCGAGATATCGAAATAAGCGTGCCACTTACTCAGGCAACGGCGCCTTAGTACTCATTCCTGGAACAGGGGCACAGCCTCGTCGGCGGCGCAGTCCACCTGGAACAGGGCCCGGTCCTCCAGACGCAGGGCGGACAGCTTGCCGCCCCACAGGCAGCCGGAGTCCAGGGCCAGCAGATTGGGCTCCAGGCGCAGCCCCAGGGCCGACCAGTGGCCGGTCACCAGGACCGTCGCGGCGCTACGCCGGCCCGGCACCTCGAACCAGGGCAGATAGCCGGCCGGCGCCTGGCTCAGTTCGCCCTTGGCCTTGAAGTCCATTTCCCCGGCCGGGGAGCAGAAGCGCATGCGGGTCATGGCATTGACGATCACCCGCAAGCGGGGCCAACCGGTCAGGCTGGAGTCCCAGGCTCCCGGTTCGCTGCCCCACATGTTCGCCAGGAACTCCCGGTAATTCTCCGCCTGCAGGGCCTGCTCCACCTCGCCCGCCAGGGCCCGGGCCTCGGCCACGGACCACGCCGGCAGGAGCCCCGCATGCACCATGGCGTAGTCGCCCTGCACATGCATCAGGCGCTGGTACCGCAGCCAGTGGAGCAGTTCGTCCCGATCCGGGGCGGCAAGGATGTCATCGATGGTGTCGCTGCGATGGCGCTTGCCGAAACCCTCCGCGGCCATGAGCAGGGAGAGGTCGTGATTGCCCAGCACCGTGACGGCCCGGTCGCCCAGGCCTTTGACGAAGCGCAGGGTCTCGAGGGAGCGGGGCCCCCGGTTCACCAGGTCTCCCACCAGCCACAGGCGGTCGAATTCGGGGGAAAAGCTGCACTTCTCCAGGAGCGCCTGCAAGGAGGCGAAGCAGCCCTGGATGTCGCCGACGGCGTAGGTGGCCATGTTACTGGGGCCGGTATTCCGGCACGAAACGGGCAAGCCCGGCCTTGATCCCGGCCACGTCCGCCGGCGGGGTTTCCAGCCAGCGGGCCAGGTCGCCGATCCACGCCTCTTCCGGCGCGCTTTCGGCCTTGGCCACCCGCAGCTTGGCGTGGGGGGTGGGCAGGGTCATTTCATTGTCGGCAAGCAGTTCCTCATAGAGTTTCTCGCCGGGACGCAGCCCGGTGAACTCGATGGGAATTTCCTCCTCCGTGAAACCGGACAGCCGGATCAGGTCCCGGGCCAGATCGACGATCTTCACCGGCTCCCCCATGTCCAGCACGAAAATCTCGCCGCCGTTGCCCATCAGACCGGCCTGCAACACCAGCTGGGCTGCCTCCGGGATGAGCATGAAATAGCGGATGATGTCCGGATGGGTCACAGTGACGGGGCCGCCCCGGGCAATCTGTTCGCGGAAGGTGGGAATGACCGAGCCGTTGCTGCCCAGGACGTTGCCGAAGCGCACCACGATGAACTGGGTACCGCCGCCGGCCTGCTCCAGGGACTGCACCACCCGCTCCGCCATGCGCTTGGTGGTGCCCATGACGTTGGTGGGATTGACCGCCTTGTCGGTGGAAATCAGGACCATCTTCTCCACCCCCGCCTGGCGCGCCGCCATGGCCACCCGCCAGGTGCCGAGGACGTTGTTGCGCACCGCCTCCCAGGCATTGGCGCTCTCCATCAGGGGCACGTGCTTGTAGGCGGCGGCATGGAACACCAGAGCCGGCCGGTAGGCGGCGAAGACCTGCTGCAGCCGCGCTTCGTCCTTGACGTCGCCAACGACGCAGACCACATCGAGGCCAGGGAAAGTACGACGGAATTCCTGCTCGATCTGGTACAGGGCGAATTCGGACACTTCGAACAACACCAGCTGGCGCGGCGCAAAACGGGCAATCTGCCGGGCCAGTTCGGAACCGATGGAGCCGCCCGCCCCCGTCACCAGGATCGTGCGCTCGGCGATGAGGCGACTGAGGCCGGCATCGTCCAGCTGCACCGGCTCCCGCCCCAGGATATCCTCCAGTTCCACCTGGCGGATCTGGGACAGGGACACCCGGCCCGACAGCAGGTCGTCGAGGGCCGGCACGGTCAGCACCTTGAGCCCGGCCTGCACGGCCTGCTCCATGGCCCCGCGGCGCACGGCGGCGCTGACGCTGGGCATGGCAACGATGACGTGGCCAACTTCCAACTCCTTGGCCCAATGCACCATGCTGGCGATATCACCCCGGATTTTCACCCCATGCACTTCCCGCCCATGCTTGGCCGGATCGTTGTCCAGCAGGCCAGCCACCCGCCATTGGTGGGACCGTTGCAACTCACGAATCAGACGTTCTCCAGCTTCCTCGGCTCCAAGAATCAGCACCGACTCACCAGACAGGGCGAGGTGGCCGTAGAGACAGCGGTCCTTCCAGGCACGGTAGAGGAAACGGCCACCCCCCATCGCCAGAATCAACAGGATCGGATGCAGCACCAGAACTGAACGGGGCACCCCCGGCATGCCGGTCATGAACACCGCCACCGCCGTGATCAGCCCCCCCAAACTGACAGACACGATGATCCGACGCAAGTCCATGAGACTGGCGTAACGCCAGATACCTCGGTACAGGCCACTGAGCCAAAACAAGGGGACATAGACCGGCACGAGAAGGAGCAGGGAAAACAGACCTATCCACAGGTAATCGTCCGGCAGGGAGAGGTTGAAACGCAGCCAGTATGCAGCCAGCCAACAGACGACCAGGACGGCCAAATCATAGGCGAAAGCAACAAAACGTCGGAGAATGAGGCCCAGAAGGGCCTTCTGGGCGGAATCGCCCTGGTGGGAGTCAGGCATCGGATCATTGTCTTGAGATATGCCGCCATTTTACTGCACCGCGACGCTCTGCACAGCGTCGGGACGACGGAAGGGGCTACGGCCCTGGCCCAGACGGGAACGGGCCGACACCGGGACCGACTTACCGGTAGTAATCCCGGTACCAGCGGACAAACTGGCCAACCCCGTCCTGCACCGAGGTCTTGGGGGCGAAGCCGACGGCCTGGCCCAGCAGGGCCGTATCGGCCCAGGTTGCCGGCACATCACCATCCTGCAGCGGCAGGAGGCGCTTGTTGGCGACCTGACCCAAGGCACCTTCCAGGGCCTCGATGAAGGCCAGGAGATCCACCGGCTGGTCGTTGCCGATATTGAACAAGCAGTAGGGCACATTGCTGCAGGCCGAATCGGGCGCAAGCCCGTCGAAGGACTCGCTGGCCCGGGCCGGTTGGTCGAGGACGCGCACCACCCCTTCGACGATATCGTCGATATAGGTGAAATCCCGCTGCATCTTGCCGTGGTTGAAAACGTCGATGGGTCTCCCCTCGAGAATGGCCCGGGTGAACAGGAACAGGGCCATGTCGGGGCGCCCCCAGGGGCCGTAGACGGTGAAGAAGCGCAGCCCGGTGGTGGGCAGACCGAACAGGTGGCTGTAGGTGTGGGCCATCAGTTCGTTGGACTTCTTGGTGGCGGCATAAAGGCTCACCGGGTGATCCACGGCATCGTGCTCGGAGAAGGGCATCTTCCTGTTGCCGCCATAGACGCTGGAACTGCTGGCATAGACCAGATGCTCCACCTGGGCGTGCCGACATCCCTCCAGGACGTTCACGAAACCCACCAGGTTGGACTGTGCGTAGGCGTGGGGATTGGCCAGGGAATAGCGCACACCGGCCTGGGCGGCCAGATACACCACCCGCTGGAAGCCCTCGGCGGCAAAAAGCTCCTGCATGCCCTGGCTGTCGGCGATGTCGAGGCGGACGAAGCGGAAATTCGGATAGGCGGCCAGGCGTGCCAGGCGTGCTTCCTTGAGGGATACCTCGTAGTAGTCGTTCAGGCTGTCCACGCCCACCACTTCGTCGCCCCGCTCGATGAGGCGCTGGGCGGTGTGCATGCCGATGAAGCCGGCGGCGCCGGTAACCAGGATTTACATGGGAATTCCAGAAGAAAGCTCAGCGCCCGGAGCGCCGCTGCAGGTCGATCATTTTCGCATACTTGGCAAAGCTGTTCGTGCAGCCGATCAGGGTATGCACCAGGCCCGGCAGGCCGTCCAGGAAGCCCCGCCGCACCAGGTAGAACTTGATGAAGCGGAACAGGGGCGACAGCAGCAGACGGCCGCTGCCGGCCCGCTTGCCGGCGCGATGGGCGGCCTCGGCCGCCAGGGTTGTGTAGCGGTTCTGTTTGGCCAGGTAGCTATCCAGGGTTTCGGCCGAGTCGTGCAGCAGATCCCCCGCCAGATCGCCCACGCTTTCCCCGGTCAGCACGTGCTCGTGCACCGCGTCGTCGGACCAGCGGGCATGGCCGCGGTGGAAGAGGCGCAGGTTCCAGTCCGGATAGCCCTCGCCGTGGCGCAGGTAGCGCCCCATGAAACGGTTGCAGCGGGCAACCCGATAGGCGTGATGCCGGGGCCCCTGCAGGGCGGCGCCAATGGCTGCCGCCAGGGCCGGCGTCACCTGTTCGTCGGCATCGATGCAAAAAACCCAGTCGTGGCGCGCCTGGCTGACGGCAAACTGCTTCTGGCGACCGAAGCCCAGCCACTCTTGATGGATAACCCGGGCGCCGTAGTGCTCGGCCAGGGCCACGGTGCCGTCGCTGCTGCCCGAATCCACCACGACGATTTCGTCGGCGAACGCCAGGCTCTGCAGACAGGACGGGAGCGAATGGGCGGCATTCAGGGTGATCAGCACCGCACTGAGGGGCGCCGTCGCGGCGGGAGGAGGGGCAGAAGACATGCGCAAGCTATAATGGAGGCCAGCAGGGATTCTAAATCCCCCCGGCCCCGGCCCCAAGTCAAAAACCACCACCGCCGCCCCGATGCCCCAAATTCTTATGGTAAAGACCTCCTCCATGGGGGATCTGGTCCACAACTGCCCGGCCGTCACCGACATCCTGGCCCGCTTCCCCGAGGCCCGCATCGACTGGGTGGCCGAAGAAGCCTACGTTCCCATTCCCTCCCTGCACCCCGGCGTGCGCCGCGTCATTCCCATCGCCTGGCGCCGCTGGCGCAAGCAGTTGGGCCAGCGCCACGCCTGGCAGGAAATGGGGGAATTCCGCCGTGCCCTGCAGGCCCAGGCCTACGATTTCGTCCTCGACAGCCAGGGTCTGCTGAAGAGCGCCGCGGTGGACAAGCTGGCCCGGCTCGCTCCCGGCGGACGCATCGTCGGCGGCGACGCCCGCAGCATCAAGGAGCCTTTCGCCGCCCGCTTCTACGACCTGTGCCTGCCCATCAAATGGTCGCGCCATGTGGTGGACCGCTGCCGCGCCGTGGCTGCCGGCGCCCTTGGCTATGACCTGGATACGCCGCCGCGCTATGGCATCCAGGCCGAGCCCCTGGTGGCCGACTGGCTGCCCCGCCAGCCTTACGCCGTGCTGATGCACGCCGCCAGCCGCCCGCCCAAGCTGTGGGCCGAGGAGCACTGGGTCGCCCTGGGCCAGCGCCTGGCCCGGGAAGGCATCGTCGCCGCCCTGCCCTGGGGCAGTGCGGAAGAGCGCCAGCGCAGCGAGCGCCTCGCGTCCCGGCTGCCCGGTTCCTTCATCCCGCCCCTGATGGACCTGGGCACGGCCGGCCGCTTCCTGGCCGGGGCCCGGGTGGTGGTGGGCCTGGACACGGGCTTCACCCACTTCGCCGCCGCCCTGGGACGCCCCACGGTCGGCATCTTCTGCGATTCGGACAGCGTGCAAGCGGCCGTCTTCGGCGACGCCTTCTGCGAAAGCTACGGCCAGAAGGGTGCGCCACCCAGTCTCGCCACCATCCTCGATGCCGTCGAGCGGGCCCTGGCCGGCTGACGCGCCATGGTTTCCCGCCTCCTGTACACCCTGCTGCTGCGCCTGGCCACGCCCCTGGTGCTGTTGCGCCTGCTGCGACGCAGCCGGCAGCAGCCGGAGTATCGCCGCCACTGGGGTGAACGCTTCGGCCTTAGCGGCGCGGCCATCCCGGGGCCGGTGATCTGGGTCCATGCCGTCTCCGTCGGCGAGACCCGGGCCGCCCAGCCCCTGCTGGCCGAACTACTGGCCCAGTATCCGCAGCACTCGATCCTGCTCACCGGCATGACGCCCACGGGCCGCGACACCGCCACCCAGGTGTTCGCCGCCCTGGGCCAGGACCACGCCCCGCGCCTCCATTACCGCTACCTGCCCTACGACTATCCCGGCGCCGTCAGCCGCTTCCTGGAGCGCTACCGCCCCAGCCTGGGCCTGCTCATGGAAACCGAGCTGTGGCCCAACCTGCTGCACCAGGCCCGGCACCATGGCGTCCCCATGCTGCTGGTCAATGCCCGCCTCTCGGCCCGTTCGGCCCGCGGCTACAGCCGCTGGCCCGGCCTGTTCGCCCCGGCCCTGGCCGGTCTCGACGGCATCGCTGCCCAGACCCCGGACGATGCAGCCCGCTTGCAAGGCCTCGGCGCCAAGCAGGTCAGCGTCTGCGGCAATCTCAAGTTCGACGTGCAGATCGCCCCGGCATTGCGGCAACAGGGACAGGACTGGCGCCGCCAGCTGGCCGGCCGCACCGTCTGGCTGGCAGCCAGCACCCGGGAGGGCGAGGAGGCCTTGATCCTGGACGCCTGCGCGGCCATGGACATTCCCGACCTGCTGCTCCTGCTGGTGCCGCGCCACCCCCAGCGCTTCAACCAGGTCGAGGAGCTGGTCCGGGCCAGAGGACTCGGTCTGGTGAGGCGCAGCCAGGGCCTGCCGACACCGGAGACCCGGGTCTGGCTGGGGGACAGCATGGGGGAAATGGCGGCCTACTTCAGTTGTGCCGATCTGGCCGTGATGGGGGGCAGCCTGCTGCCCTTCGGCGGCCAGAACCTGATCGAAGGGGCGGCCTGCGGCTGCCCCCTGCTGCTCGGGCCCCACACCTTCAACTTCGCCCAGGCGGCGGAGGATGCCGTCGCCGCCGGTGCCGCCCTGCGTCTCGAGGCCGGCCAATCCCTGGCCAGCACGGCCCAGGCCCTGCTGCGGGACAAAGAAAAACGCCGCATCATGTCCGATGCGGCGTCAGCCTTCGCGGCGGCCCATGGCGGGGCCACCGCCAGGACCATGGACCTGATCCGTTCCCTTATCGCGCCAGCAGGCCGTTAACCCGCTGCAGGTCCTCGTCGGTGAGGCTGCCGACCACGCCCTTGAGGCGCAGCTGGTTCACCAGGGTATCGAAACGGGCCTTGGCCAGGTCGCGCTGGGTCGAATAGACCTGTTGCTCGGCGTTCAGCACGTCGATGTTGATGCGCACCCCCACCTCGTAACCCAGCTTGTTCGAATCCAGGGCCGACTTGGAGGAGACCAGGGCCGCTTCCAGAGCCCGTACCTGGGCCAGGCCATTGACCACACCCAGATAGTACTGACGTGCCCCCAGGGCCGCCTGACGGCGGGAATACTCCAGGGTCGAACGGGTCGCCTCGCGGCTGGCTTCGGCCTCACGCTGCTTGGAGAGCACGGCGCCGCCCTGGAACAGGGGAATGTTCAACTGCAGGCCGATGGCGGTGGAATCCTGCTCGTAGCCAACCCCCGGGAAGAGGGGGTTGGTCTGCACACCATTGGTCTGCACCGCATTGCTGCGGGTGGCCACCAGGTCCAGGGTGGGGAAATGACCGGCGCGCTGCTTGCTCACTTCCTTGTCCGTGATTTCCAGCTGGGCTTCCTGGATCTGCACCGCCAGGGCGTCCTTCTCGGCGGAAGCCACCCAGTCATTCATGTTGGCGGGCTTGGGCGGCTCCAGGGTGGTGTCGGTACGCAGGGTGGCCAGCTCGCCCGCCTCCCGGCCGATGATGGCCTGCAGGTTGCGGCGCTTGATTTCCAGATCGCTTTCGGCGGCAATTTCCTGGGCGGTGGACAGGTCGTAGCGGGACTGGGCTTCGTGGGTGTCGGTGATGGTGGCGGTGCCCACCTCGAAGCTCTTCTTCGCCAGTTCCAGCTGCTGGGCAATGGCTGACTTCTGGGCCTGCAGGGAGCGCAGGTTCTCCTGGGCGTACAGCACATCGAAATAGGCCTGGGCGACGCGCAGGATCAGGTCCTGGCGGGCCTGGAGGAACTGGGCCTCGGCCTGGGCCACCTGCAGCTTGGCCTGGTCGTACTGCATCCAGTTCTGCCAGCGGAACAGGGGCTGGCTGAGGCTAACGCTGTAGCCGTGGCTGTTGTACTGGCCCGTGGCGACGGCCGCACCCGACACCCGGCGCTGGTACTCCACGTCGTTCCACATGGTGTTCACGGACACACCCAGGGTCGGCAGCAGGCCGGCCCGGCCCTGGGGCAGCTTTTCGCGGCCGGCTTCCAGGGTGTGCTTGGCGGCGGTGAACTGGGCGTCGTTGTCCAGGGCCTCCTTGTAGATCTGCAGCAGGTCGGCCCCCTGGGCCGCGGCGGCGATGAACAGGGAGGACAGCAGCAGGGAAACAGCTTTCAGTTTCATGGACAGCCTTCAGTAGGTCGGCATGGACGGGTCCACCACCTGGGCCCAGGCGTGCATGCCGCCGGACAGGTTGTGGATGGCGCTAAAACCGCGGTTCTCGAGGAACATCGCCACCTGCATGCTGCGTCCGCCATGGTGGCAGATCACCACGATTTCCTCGTCCCGGGGCAACTCGTCTGCCCGCACCGGCACCGTGGCCATGGGCATGGCCACCACGTCCGGCAGGGCACAGATAGCAAGCTCCTCCGGCTGGCGCACGTCCAGCAGGAAGGGTTTGGGCCGGGCCGGATCGGCCAGCCAGTCGGCGAGGGAGGAAACGGAAAGCTGGTTCATCAGGGGCAATCAGAAACGGAAACGCTCCTTGGCCGGCGCGTTCTGCAGGGGCGCCACCACGGTTTCGAAAAGGTTGAGGCTGGCGAAAGTGGTCTCGCCGGTACGGGTGATCATCTGGGCTTCCATCACAGGGGCTGCACCGACAAATACGGCCATGCGGCCGCCAACCTTGAGCTGTTGCAGCAGTTCTTCGGGCACCACCGGCAGGGAACCGGAAACGACGATGACGTCGTAGGGGGCACCGACGGCCCAGCCGCGCACGCCATCACCCACTTCGACAGCGACGTTGCTGATACCGGCCTTGGCCAGGTTGGCCTTGGCGGCCTTGGCGATGGCCGGGCTGATTTCGACGCTGGTCACCTGGTCGGCCTTGGCGGCCAACAGGGCGGCCATGTAACCGGAGCCGGTACCGACTTCCAGGACCTTGTCCTTGGGTTGCACGGCCAGTTCCTGCAGCAGCCGGGCTTCCATCTTGGGGGCCAGCATGGCGGCGCCTTCACCCAGGGGAATCTCCAGGTCGGCGAAGGCCAGGGCCTGATGGGCGGCAGGGACGAACTCCTCGCGCCGGACCTCGGACAGCAGGTCCAGCACATCCTGGTCCAGCACGTTCCAAGGCCGGATCTGCTGCTCGATCATGTTGAAGCGGGCTTGTTCCATGTTTTGCACTTGTTCCATCACGAGTCCCCGTCTGCGGTTGTTATATTAGCACTTACTAATATGTGGTTGGCGGAAAAAGGCGATTATAACTGAGGCCCCTGGCGACTGCCGGCCAGGGTTTCGTCCACCGTCTGCAGAGACTCCGCCGGTGCGGCAGGCTTGACCTTGTGCCAGGCGGCGTACAGGGCCGGCAGGAAAATCAGGGTAAGCAGGGTCGCCACGGTCAGGCCGCCCATGATGGCCACGGCCATGGGGCCGAAAAAGGCGCTGCGGGTCAGAGGAATCATGGCCAGGATGGCTGCCGCCGCCGTCAGCACGATGGGCCGCAGACGCCGCACCGTGGAATCGACGATGGCCTCCCAGCGGGGCTTGCCCGCCTTCTCGTCCTGGTCGATCTGGTCCACCAGGATCACCGAGTTGCGCATGATCATGCCGGAGAGGGCGATGGTCCCGAGCATGGCGACAAAGCCGAAGGGCTTGTTGAACAGCAGCAGGAACACGGTCACCCCGACCAGGCCCAGGGGTGCGGTCAGCAGCACCATGGCCACCTTGGAGAAGCTCTGCAGCTGCAGCATCAGTACCGTCAGCACCACCAGGAAGAAGAGGGGCACGCCGGCGGCAACGGAAGCACCGCCCTTGGCCGACTCTTCCACGGCACCGCCCACTTCCAGGGTGTAGCCCAGGGGCAGGGAAGCCTTGATGGACTGCAGGGATTTCTCCACCTGGGCCGACACCACCGGCCCCTGCATGTGGCCGTAGATGTTGCCGCGCACGGTGATGGTGGGCACCCGGTTGCGGCGCCAGACGATGCCTTCCTCGAAGCCGTATTCCAGGGTCGCCACTTGCGACAGGGGCACGGCCTTGCCGGCCCGGGTCGGCAGCATCAGGTCCGGCAGCAGGGAGAGACGCCGCCGCTCCATTTCGGTACCGCGCAGATGCACATCCACCAGCTCGGCGCCGTCGCGGAACTCGGTGACGCTCTGCCCCTTGAGGGCGGTGTTGATCAGGTTGGCGATGTCGCTGGAGGTGACGCCCAGCAGACGGGCCTTGGACTGGTCCACGGTGAGGCGGACCACCTTGGCCGGCTCCTCCCAGTCCAGGTGCACATTGGCCAGGCTGGGATTGGCCCGCATCACCTGGGCCACCTCGTGGGCGTAGCCACGCAGCACGTTGAGATCGGGCCCGGCGATGCGGAACTGCACCGGGAAGCCCACCGGCGGGCCGTTCTCCAGACGGTTGATGGCCGCCCGCAGGCTGGGGAAGTCATGCTCGAAGAGATCGATCAGCTTGCTGCGCAGGGCCTCCCGTTCCGGCGACCCCTGGGTCAGGATGACGAACTGGGCGAAGTTCTTCTGCGGCATCTGCTGATCCAGGGGCAGATAGAAGCGGGGGCTGCCGGTGCCGACGTAGGCCACCACATTGTCGATGCCGGGCTGCTCGGCCAGCCAGGACTCCAGGCGCTTGGCCTCGGCGTCGGCGGCATCCCAGGAGGCGCCCTCGGCCAGGCGCAGGTCCACGATCAGTTCGGGCCGGGTGGAATCGGGGAAGAACTGCTGCTGCACCAGGCCGAAACCGACGATGGAGGCGACGAAAGCCCCCACGGTGATGCCGATCACCAGCCAGCGGCGCCGCACGCAGGCATCCACCAGAGCGCGGAAGCGGCGATAGAAGGGCGTGGCGTAGATGTCGTGCTCGCTGTGGGTGTGGGGCTCCTTGTGCAGCCAGCGTTCTAGCCAGGGCAGGCGGCGCATCAGCCAGCGGCTGAGGCGTCCCGGCTCCTGATGGGCCACCCGGTGGTGGGCGAAATCCGGCAGCAGCTTGTAGCCCAGATAGGGCACGAACAGCACCGCCGCCACCCAGGAAATGAGCAGGGCGATCACCGTCACCTGGAAGATGGAACGGGTGTACTCGCCGGTGGCGGAAGCGGCGGTGGCGATGGGCAGGAAGCCCGCGGCCGTCACCAGGGTGCCGGAAAGCATGGGCATGGCGGTAGATTCGCAGGCGAAGGAGGCCGCCTTGGCCCGGGCCCAGCCCTGTTCCATCTTGGTCGCCATCATTTCCACGGCGATGATGGCGTCGTCCACCAGCAGGCCCAGGGCCAGGATCAGGGCGCCGAGGGAAATCTTGTGCAGGCCGACGCCGAATATCTGCATGAAGAGGAAGGTGATAGCCAGCACCACCGGAATGGTGATGGCCACCACGATGCCAGTGCGCAGGCCGAGGGAAAGCAGGCTGACGCCGAGGACGATGATCACCGCCTCGATCAGGGAGCGCACGAACTCATTGACCGAGCGCTGCACTGCCTGGGGCTGGGAAGACACCGTATGCAGTTCCAGGCCCACCGGCAGGCGCTCCTGGATGGAGGCCACGGCGCCGTCGAGGCCGCTGCCGAGGCGGATGATGTCCCCCCCCTTGGCCATGGAGACGCCGATCAGCACCGCCTCCTTGCCCATGTAGCGGATCTTCTGGGTGGGCGGGTCCTCATAGCCGCGGCCGATGCTGGCGATGTCGCCCAGGCGCACCTCGCGGCCGTTGGCCCGTAGACGGGTTTCCCGCAGGGCCGTCAGGTCGTCGTAACGGCCGCTGACGTCGATGCGGATGTGCTCGCTGGGGGTATCGAAGCTGCCGGCTGCCAGCACCGCATTCTGGTTCTGCAGGGCGGCCACCACGGCGGCGCCGTCGATGCCCAGGGTGGCCAGCTTGGCGTTGGAGAGTTCGATATAGACCCGCTCCTTCTGCTCGCCGAAGAAATCCACCTTGGCCACGTCCTTCACCCGCAGCAGTTCGGCCCGGATGGCCTCGGCCTGGCGCTTCAGTTCCGTATAGCCGAAACCGTCGCCGACCACGGCGTAGAGATTGCCGTACACGTCGCCGAACTCGTCGTTGAAGGTGGGGCCCTCGATACCCTTGGGCAGGGTGTAGCGCATGTCGCCCACCTTCTTGCGCACCTGGTACCAGATGTCCGGCACCGCGGCGGCGGGGGTCGCGTCCTTGGCCTGGAAGAAGATCATGGATTCGCCGGGCCGCGAATAGCTGCGGATGATGTCCGCGTAGGGCACGGACTGCAGGGTCTTCTCGATCTTCTCGGTGACCTGGCGCTCCACCTCCTGGGCGCTGGCGCCGGGCCAGGCGGTGCGCACCACCATGACCTTGAAGGTGAAGGGCGGATCTTCCGACTGGCCCAGCTTGGAATAGGCCAGCAGACCCACCAGGGTCAGGGCCACCATGAAATAGAGCACCAGGGCCGGATGCCGCAGGCCCCACTCGGAAATATTGAAGCGCTTCACTTGGCGGACTCCGCCGTCTTGGCCGCCGCGGGGGTCGCGGCTACGGGGCCAGCCCCGCCGCCGCCCACCATGGGCAGGGGCACGTTGCTCGGCTCCACGGCCCGCACCAGTTGGCCGGGTTGCAGCTTGTGCACGCCGGCGATGACCACCCGCTCACCCCGGGCCAGGCCCTTTTCCACCACCACGCCGTCCTCCCGGAAGGGCCCGGTGGTGACGCTGCGGGGCTGCACCTCGCCGCTCTGGGGATTGACCACCCACACCGTGTTCTTGCCGTCCTGACGGGTCAGGGCCGCGGTGGGTACCAGCAGGGGCGCCTCGGCGCTGCCGATGAGCACGCCGGCGGTCATGCCCAGGCGCAGGCCGGCATCCGGCTCCAGCACGGTGACCTTGACCTGGAAGCTGCGGGTGGCGGCGTCGGCTGCCGGCGCCACTTCCCGCACCCGGGCGGCGTAGGACTGGTCCTGGTTGGCCCACAGGCGGATGACGGCGCTGGTGCCGGGCTCGATGCCCTTCATGCGACCTTCCGGCACCGCCACCACCACCTCCTTGTCGCCCGCCAGGGCCAGACGGATGGCCGGCTGGCCGGCGCTGACCACCTGCCCCGGTTCCACCTTGACGTCGGTCACCACCCCGTCCTTTTCCGCCACCAGGTCGGTGTAGCCGGCCTGGTTGCCCGTCACCGCGGCCTGGGCCCGGGCCTGGTCGAGGCGGGCCTGGGCGGCCTTGAACAGGGCCTCGCGGCTGTCGAAGGCGCTCTGGGAGATGAACTGTTTTTCCAGCAGCTTCTTCTGCCGCTCGTATTCCGCCTTGGCCACCAGGAAGTCGGCTTCTGCCGCCTTGGTCTGGGCATTGGCGGCGGCCGCCGAGAGGCCCGCATCCACCGGGTCCAGGCGAGCCAGGATCTGGCCCTTCTTCACCACGGCGCCGATATCCACCTTGCGTTCCACCACCTTGCCGCCGATGCGGAAGCCCTGGTCGGTCTCGTAGCGGGCCCGCACCTCGCCCACCCACAGCATGTCGCTCTGGCCGGCGGCGCCCACCACCTGGGTCAGGGCCGGGCGGGGCTCGGGCGCCTTGGGCGCCTCCTTGCCGCAGGCGGCCAGGACCATGGCCGTGACGGCCAGCAGCGCGAAGGAAGGAATGGTTTTCATGGGGAGGACTCCGGAAGGGGCGGCGCTCACGGCCGCAGGCCCTTGATCAACAAATCGAAATGGGTGTCGAGGAAACGGACGGGGTCCCGCTCCTCCTCGGCGCAGCAGGGGCCGATGGAATAGCGCCACACGGCCAGCATCAGGATGGGGGCGAAGATGACGTCCACCGCCATGCCCACATCCACGGGGCGGAACTCGCCCTGATCCATGCCGCGCTGCAGGGCCTCCCGCAGCAGGGCGCGGCCCGGGTCGATGACGTTCTCCCGGTAGAACGCCGCCACCTTGGGGAAGTTGCCGGCCTCGGAAACCATCAGCTTGGGCACGCCGCCCAGGGGACTTTCCCCCAGCAGCTCCCACCAGCCGAGCAGCAGGCAGCGCAGTAGTTCGCTGGCCGAGCCCTGATGTTCCTCCAGCATGGTGCGCCCCTCGTTCATGGCCGGGATGATGCCTTCCCGGATCACCGCCTCGAACAGGGCTTCCTTGCTGTCGAAATAAAGGTACAGGGTGCCCTTGGAGACGCCGGCCCGGGCGGCGATGTCCTCCAGCCGGGTGGCGGCGAAACCGCGTTCGGTAAACAGCTCCAGGGCAGCAGCCGTCAGCTCCTGGGGGCGGGCTTCCTTGCGGCGGCGGCGGGGTGGATCGGCGGAATCACAGAGAGACATGGGAATACATTACTGACTGACCGGTCAGTAATGTATTGAAAAGAAAAGGCCCGGTCAACCCACCACCAGCCCGCCTCTTTCCCCTTGCTGCCGCCCATTCCTTTCGCTGGCAAAGGGCCGCGCCCCCAAGGCCGGCCGTACGGCCAATGACGGAACCTGGCCTAGCACCTAAGCAGTGATCTTCTCCGGGCATGCGCCCCGTCCAGGTGCATCTTGCATGCAAGTCTCGGTAGGAGCGTCACTGCGGCGAGAAAAACAATTTGCCAACTAGCAACAAACATTCAAGCGATTAGGAAATACATCGAGGCTCCGGCCCGGTCTGGCACGTTGCATGCAACTTCACGACTGTCTCCCCAACCTAGGAGTAGTCGATGAAACCCCGCAATTTCAAGCTTCGCCACTGGCTGGCGGCCCTCCCCCTGAGCTTCGCCCTGCATGCAGGACTGCATGCAGAAACGGTGGCCCGCTACGGCATTTCCATGGCCGACATTCCCCTCACCACCGGCCAGCCGGACCGGGGCGCCGGCGCCTACCAGTTCACCGGCCACACCCTGTACGACCCCCTGATCGCCTGGGAAGCCAACGTGGGCAACCGCCCCGGCAAGCTGGTGCCCGGCCTGGCCACCGAGTGGAAGGCAGATCCGAAGGACAACAAGAAGTGGCGCTTCACCCTGCGCAAGGGCGTCAAGTTCCATGACGGCTCCGAATTCACTGCCGATGCGGTGGTCTGGAACCTGGACAAGGTCCTGGCGGAAAAATCGCCCCAGTTCGACGCCAAGCAGAGCGCCCAGGTACGCCCGCGCATTCCCTCCATCGCCT
Source organism: Azospira sp. I09 (assembly GCF_009177135.1). NCBI lineage: Bacteria > Pseudomonadati > Pseudomonadota > Betaproteobacteria > Rhodocyclales > Rhodocyclaceae > Azospira > Azospira sp. I09. Next base: position 2,169,160 of record NZ_AP021844.1, read on the forward strand.
CCTACCGCAAGGTGGGCCCCTACGAGGTGGAGATCACCACCAAGGACGTGGATGCCCTGTTCCCCTACCAGTTGCCCTGGTTCCTGGTCTCCAGCCCGGCCCAGTGGGAAAAGCTGGGCAAGGACTGGAACAAGGTGGCCAGCCAGCCCTCCGGCACCGGCCCCTTCAAGCTGGACAAGCTGGTCCCCCGGGAGCGGGCCGACCTGGTGAAGAACGCCGCCTACTGGGACAAGAGCCGCCTGCCCAAGACCGACCGCATCGTCCTGCTGCCCATCCCCGACGCCATGACCCGGGCCAACGCCCTGCTCAACGGCCAGGTGGACATCATCGAGACGCCGCCCCCGGATGTGCTGCCCCAGCTCAAGGCCGGCGGCTTCAAGCTGGTGCAGAACGTCACGCCCCACGTCTGGCCCTACCACTTCTCCACCTATCCGGGCTCGCCGTGGACCGACATCCGGGTGCGCAAGGCGGCCAACCTGGCCATCGACCGGGATGCGGTGGTCAAGCTGATGAGCGGTCTGGCCACCCCGGCCAAGGGCCAGGTGGACGCTACCAGCCCCTGGTTCGGCAAGCCCGGCTTCAAGATTGGCTACGACCTGGCCGCCGCCCGTGCCCTCATGGCCCAGGCCGGCTACGGCCCCTCCAAGCCCCTCAAGGCCAAGGTCATCATCGCCCAGGGCGGCACCGGCCAGATGCTGTCCCTGCCCATGAACGAGTTCGTGCAGCAGAGCCTGGCGGAGATTGGCATCGAGGTGACCTTCGAGGTGGTGGAGCTGGAGAACCTGTACCGCCACTGGCGCGCCGGGGCCAAGGCCGACATCAACGCCGGCAAGGGTATCACCGCCATCAACCTGGGCTACGTCACGGCCGACCCGTTCTACGCCATCACCCGCTTCACCGACAGCCATTACGTGGCGCCCAACGGGGTGAACTGGGGCGGCTACAACAACCCCAAGGTGGACGCGGCCCTGGAGAAGATCCGCACCACCTTCGACAGCAAAACCCAGGACGGCCTGCTCGCCTTCGTGCACCAGAGCATGGTGGACGACGCCCAGATGCTGTGGGTGGTGCATGACGTGAATCCCCACGCCCTGTCGCCCAAGGTCAAGGAGTTCATCCAGGCCCAGCACTGGTTCCAGGACCTCACCACCATCCGCATGTAATCCCCACCGGGCCGGGGTTAGCCCCGGCCCATGACGGAAAGCCCGCCATGTTTGCCTACATCCTGAAACGGCTGATCTACGCCATCCCCATCGCCCTCAGTGTGACGGTGGTGTCCTTCGTCCTCGTCTATCTGGCCCCGGGCGACCCCCTCAACGCCATTGCCCCGGCCGACGCGCCGGAAGAGGTGATCCAGGCCTTGAAGAGCGCCTATGGCCTGGACAAGCCGGTGCCCGTGCAGTACGGCCTGTGGCTGATGCGCGCCGTGCAGGGCGACCTGGGCCTGTCCATCGCCTCGGGCCGGGAAGTCACCGCCGAAGTGCTCAGCGCCGTCAGCAACACCCTGCTCCTGGCCGGCATGGCCGCCGCCATCGGCGTCGTGCTCGGCTGCATCCTCGGTGCCCTTGCCGGCTACCGCCACGGTACCTGGATCGACAAGGCGGCCACCGCCCTCTCCGTGGTCGGCGTCAGCATCCCCCACTACTGGCTGGGCCTGGTCCTGACCATCCTCTTTTCCATCTGGCTGCCCTGGTTCCCGGCCATGGGCGCCGGCCCCGGCGGCTCCGGCGAATGGCTGTGGGACCTGGAGCACCTGCGCTACCTGGTGTTGCCGGCCCTGACCCTGTCGGTGATCCCCATGGGCATCATCACCCGTACCGTGCGGGCCCTGGTGGCCGACATGCTGGGCCAGGAATTCGTGACCGCCCTGCGCGCCCGGGGTCTCTCCGGCGGCGCCGTCTTCCGCCACGTGGCCAAGAACACCGCCCCCACCGTGCTGGCCGTAGCCGGCCTGCAGATCGGCTACCTGATGGGCGGCTCCATCCTGGTGGAAACCGTCTTCGCCTGGCCCGGCACCGGCTTCCTTCTCAACACCGCCATCTTCCAGCGGGACATCCCCCTGCTCCAGGGGACCATCCTGGTGCTGTGCATGTTCTTCGTGGTGCTCAACCTGCTGGTAGACATCCTGCAACCCCTGATCGACCCGCGCATGGGCCGCAGCTGAAAGAGGAACGACCATGTCCGCAACCCTTCCCCTCCCCCTGCCGGCCGCTGCGGCGCCGGCCCAGCCCAGCCGCAGCTACTGGACCGTGGTGTGGCGCCAGCTGCGGCGCGACCCCATGGCCATGGCCAGCGCCGCCGTGCTGCTGCTGATCGTCGGCGCCGCCGTGTTCGCGCCCTGGCTGGCCCCGGCCGATCCCTACAAGGCCAGCATGATCAAGCGCCTGCTGCCCATCGGCAGCCCCGGCTTCCTTCTCGGCACCGACGAGCTGGGCCGCGACCTGCTCAGCCGCCTCATGCACGGCGGCCGCCTCTCCCTGCTCATGGGTGTGGTGCCGGTTCTGGCGGCCTTCGGCATCGGCACCACCATCGGCCTCCTGGCGGGCTACGTCGGCGGCCGGGTGAACATGGCCATCATGCGCGTGCTCGACATCTTCTACGCCTTCCCCTCGGTGCTGCTGGCGGTGGCCATCTCCGGCGCCCTGGGGCCAGGCATGAGCAACAGCCTGATCGCCCTGACCCTGGTCTTCGTGCCCCAGGTGGTGCGGGTGGCCGAGAGCGTCACCACCCAGGTGCGCCAGCTGGACTACATCGAGGCGGCGCGCATGAGCGGCGCCGGGGCCTTCTCGATCATCCGCACCCACGTGCTGGGCAATGTGCTGGGACCGGTCTTCGTCTATGCCACCGGCCTCCTCAGCGTCAGCATGATCCTGGCCTCGGGCCTGTCCTTCCTCGGTCTCGGGGTGAAGCCGCCGGAACCCGAGTGGGGCCTCATGCTCAACACCCTGCGCTCGGCCATCTACAGCAATCCCTGGGTCGCCGCCCTGCCCGGCGTGCTGATCTTCGTCACTTCCATCGCCTTCAACCTGCTCGCTGACAGCGTGCGCTCCGCCATGGACATCCGCAAATGAACGCCGCCCTCGCCCCCACGCCCGCCCCCCACGACATGGGCGGCCCCGCCCAGCCCCTGCTCATCGTGCGCGACCTGAAGAAGCACTTTCCCGTGCGCAGCAGCCCCCTGGACCGGGAACGCAAGTTCGTCCACGCCGTGGACGGGGTCAATTTCTCCGTCCCCAAGGGCAAGACCCTGGGCATTGTCGGCGAATCCGGTTGCGGCAAATCCACCACCGCCCGCCTGGTGGCCCGGCTGATGCCCGCCGATGCGGGCGAGCTGATCTTCGACGGCGAGGGGGTGGAGGAATTCCGCGGTCTGCGCCTCAAAGAGTTCCGCCGCAACCTGCAGATGGTGTTCCAGGATTCCTTCGCCTCCCTCAATCCCCGCCTCACCATCGCCGAAACCATCGCCTACGGGCCCAAGGTGCACGGCATCGCCCGGGCCGACCACCAGGCCAGGGAACTGCTCGACCGGGTGGGGCTGGACCCGAGCCACTTCGCCGGCCGCTATCCCCACGAGCTGTCCGGCGGCCAGCGGCAGCGGGTGAACATCGCCCGGGCCCTGGCCTTCGACCCGCGCCTGGTGATCCTGGACGAGGCCGTGGCGGCCCTCGACAAGTCGGTCCAGGCCCAGGTGCTCAACCTGCTGCAGGAGCTGAAGGCGGAGCGCCAGCTCACCTATCTCTTCATCTCCCACGACCTGCACGTGGTGCATTACCTGTCGGACTACGTGATGGTGATGTACCTGGGCCAGGTCATCGAGAGCGGCCCGGTGGAGCGCATCTACGGCCATCCGGCCCACCCCTACACCCGGGCCCTGCTCTCCGCCGTGCCCTCCATGGACCCGGAGCACCGCACCCAGGCCTCGCCCCTGGCCGGCGACCCGCCCAACCCGATCAACCCGCCCAGCGGCTGCCGCTTCCGCGACCGCTGCCCCCACGCCCACGCCGTCTGCGCCAGCGCCACGCCGGCCCTGCGGGACATGGGCCGCCATAGCGAGCACCTGGCGGCCTGCCATCTCAACGATCCCGCTTCCGGCCACCCGGAAGCCCACCAGGAGCAACGTCCATGACTACCCCGCTCGTCTCCATCCAGGATCTGACCGTGCAGTTCCACGGCGCCCGCCGCGCCAGCGCCCTCAACCAGGTGAGCCTGGAACTGGGCCAGGGCGAGGTGCTGGGACTGCTGGGGGAATCGGGCTCGGGCAAGAGCGTGACCCTGCGCACCCTGCTGCGCCTGCACCCGGAGCGCCACACCCGCACCGCCGGCCGCATCCGGGTGGACAGCCAGGACGTGCTGGCCCTGCGCGGCCGGGAGCTGGACCGCTACCGGGGCGGCACCGTCTCCATGGTGTTCCAGGAGCCGGGCCTGGCCTTCGACCCGGTGTACACCATCGGCCAGCAGATCAGCGAGGCGGTGCGGGTGCACGAGGGCGTGGACCAGGCCACCGCCGCCGCCCGGGCCCTGTCCATGCTGGAGCGGGTGCAGATTCCCCAGGCCCGCCGCCGCTTCGACGCCTATCCCCACGAGCTGTCCGGCGGCATGCGCCAGCGCGCCATGATCGCCCTGGCCCTGGCCTGCAAGCCCAAGCTGCTGCTGGCGGACGAGCCCACCACCGCCCTCGACGCCACGGTGCAGATCCAGATCCTGCTGCTGTTGCGGGAGCTGCAGCGGGAAACCGGCATGTCGGTGATTTTCGTCACCCACGACATCGGCGCCGCGGTGGAGGTGGCCGACCGCATCGCCGTCATGTACGCCGGCCGCATCGTCGAGCAGGGCCCGGTGGGGCAGCTGGTGCGCCAGCCCTGTCACCCCTACACCCGGGGCCTGCTGGCGGCCACCGTCGGCCACGAGCACCGGGGCCGCCCCCTGGAGGCCATCCCCGGCTCGCCGCCGGACCTGGCCGCCCTGCCCCCGGGCTGCAGCTTCGCCCCCCGCTGCAGCCACGCCAGCGAGCGCTGCCACCGCGACATCCCGCCCCTGGAGCAGCAGGGCGCCCGCACCCTGGCCTGCTGGCATCCGGTGCGCCTGCTGGGGGAGGCCGCCTGATGGAAAGCGCCATCCACACCGCCGCCCCGCCGGAGGCCGGGCGCAGCCGGGGCAGCCTGGCGGAGGATGTCTGCCGCAGGATTGCCGACGAGATCGTCCTCGGCCAGCTGGCCCCCGGCACCCGCCTGGACGAAGTGACCCTGGCCGCCCGCTTCGCCGTCTCCCGCACCCCGGTGCGGGAAGCCCTCAAGCAGCTGGCCATCATGGGCCTGGTGGAGACCCGCCCCAACCGGGGCTCGGTGGTGGCCGCCCTGTCGGTGGAACAGCTCAACCACATGTTCGAGGCCATCGCCGAACTGGAGGCCGCCTGCGCCCGCCACGCCGCCCTGCGCATGAGCGAGGCGGACCGGGCCGCCATGCGCCAGCACCACGCCGAGGGCCGGGCCGCCATGCAGGCCGGCGACATCGAGCGCTACGAGGCGGCCAACGTCGCCCTCCACGCCACCATCATCCGCGGCTGCTACAACCCGGTGCTGATCGACATGGCCACCAGCCTGCGGGACCGGGTCTCCAGCTTCCGCCGCACCCAGTTCCGCAACCTGGAGCGCATGAGCGAATCCTTCGAGGAGCACTCGGTGATCGTGGAGGCCATCTTGGCCCACGACGTCATCACCACCTACCGGGAAATGCGCTCCCACCTCATCTCCGCCCGCAGCGCCACCACCCGGGCGGCGCCGGCCTGGGGCAACGCCCCGGCCACTGCCGCCGCCCCCCTCCCGCCCGACCCCCTGCCCTGATCGCGAAAGGCCATTCCATGAATCCCGTACTCGGAACCCGCGGCGCCGTCGTCGCCTCCCATTCCCTGGCCGCCCAGGCCGGGCTCGACATCCTGCGCGAAGGCGGCAACGCCATCGAGGCCACCATCGCCGTGGCCGCCACCCTGGCCGTGGTCTATCCCCACATGACCGGCATCGGCGGCGACGGCTTCTGGCTGCTGCACGCCCCCGGCCAGCCGGTGCGCTCCATCGACGCCTGCGGCGCCGCCGGCGCCCAGGTCACCCCGGAGCTCTACGGCAACCTGGAAAGCATTCCTTGGCGCGGCCCCCTGGCCGCCAACACGGTGGCCGGCACCGTCTCCGGCTGGGCCGCCGCCCACGCCCACAGCCGGGCGGCCTGGGGCGGACGCCTGCCCCTCTCCCGCCTGCTGGAAAGCGCCATCCACTATGCCCGCCACGGCTTCCCCGTGACCCGCAGCCAGCAGGACAACACCCGGGCCAAGCTGGCGGAACTGCGGCAGCAGCCGGGCTTTGCCGCCGCCTTTCTCAACCACGGCCAACTGCCGGTGTACGGCCAGCAGCACCGTTTCCCCCGCCTGGCGGAGACCCTGGAGCAGCTGGGCCGGGCCGGGGCGGAGGACTTCTACCGGGGTGACCTGGCCGGCGTCATCGCCCGGGACCTGGCCCGGGTGGGCAGCCCCGTCAGCGGCGCCGACCTGGCCGCCCACCGGGCCTCCCTGCAGGACCCGCTGGCAGTGAAGCTCTCCGTCGGCACCGTGTACAACCAGGCGCCACCGACCCAGGGCGTGGCCTCCCTGCTCATCCTCGCCATCTACGACCGCATCCGCCGGGAGGGCTGGAATCCCGACAACGCGGAGGGCATCCACGCCCTGGTGGAGGCCACCAAGCAGGCCTTCCTGCAGCGGGACCGCCACGTGGGCGACCCGGGCTCGATGCAGATAGATCCCCGGGAGTTGCTGGCAGACGGATTGGTGGAACGCCTGGCCGCCGCCATTCCCCTGGAACAGGCCAGCCCCTGGCCGGCCCCCATGTCGGATGGCGACACCACCTGGATGGGCGCCATCGACGGCGCCGGCCGGGCGGTGAGCATGATCCAGAGCATCTACTTCGAATTCGGCAGCGGCGTGGTGCTGCCCGAGAGCGGCATCTGGTGGCAGAACCGGGGCTGCTCCTTCGACCTGCGCCCGGGCCGGCTGCGCACCCTGGCCCCGGGCCGCAAGCCCTTCCACACCCTCAATCCGGCCCTGGCCCAGCTGGACGACGGCCGCCTGCTGGTCTACGGCACCATGGGCGGCGAGGGCCAGCCCCAGACCCAGGCCGCCGTCTTCTCCCGCTACGTCTGGGGCGGCCACAACGTGCGTTCCGCCGTGGCGGCGCCGCGCTGGCTGCTGGGCCGCACCTGGGCCGAGCAGAGCACCACCCTGAAACTGGAATCCCGCTACGACCCGGCCCTGGTGGAACGACTGCGGGCCATGGGGCATCCGGTGGAAATGGCCGGCGACTTCGACGAACGCATGGGCCACGCCGGCGCCCTGGTGCTGCACCCGGAGGGCTGGATCGAGGGCGGCGAGGACCCCCGCAGCGACGGCTGCGTGGCGGCCTGGTAAGGCGCCACGGACATTTCCCCAGGGAGACAACACGATGGGATTCAAATTCGACTGGTTCATGAAGGGCATGCTGGGGGCGGTGCTGCTGGCCTTCCTCTGGCCCGAGCCCGGCGCCAAGGGCGGCTTCCTGCAGCCGGAGCTGCTCAACAAGCTGGGGGTGGCCCTGGTCTTCTACCTCAACGGCCTGGCCCTGTCCCTGGCCTCGATGAAGGACGGGGCCCTGCGCTGGCGGGTGCACCTGCTGGTCCAGTGCAGCACCTTCCTCCTCTTCCCCCTGCTCGGCGTCGCCCTGCTCTGGGGCAGCGCCGGCTGGATGGCGGCGCCGCTGCAGATCGGCTTCTTCTACCTGTGCGCCCTGCCTTCCACCGTCTCCTCCTCGGTGGCCCTGACCATCGCCGCCCGGGGCAATGTGGCGGCGGCGGTGTTCAACGCCACCCTCTCCAGCCTCATCGGCGTGCTGCTGACGCCCCTGTGGATGGCCTGGGTGCTGCACCAGAGCGGCGGCAATTTCGCCGTCGGCCCGGTGATCGTGGACCTGCTGCTGTGGGTGGTGCTGCCCCTGGTCCTGGGCCAGTTCAGCCGCCCCTTGCTGAAGGATTGGGCCAGCAGGCACAAGGGACTGCTGCAGAAGGTGGACCGCATCACCATCCTACTGCTGGTCTACACCTCCTTCGCCGACACGGTGAAGGAAGGGGTGTGGTCCCGCTACAACCCCCTGCTGCTGCAGACGGTGGCCGGCTGCGCCCTGCTCTTCCTCCTCGTGCTGGCCCTCACCCAGTGGGGCGCCCGGCTGCTCGGCATGCCCCGGGGAGACCGCATCGCCAGCGTCTTCTGCGGCTCGAAGAAGACCCTGGCTTCGGGCGTGCCCATGGCCCACCTGATCTTCGGCGCCAATCCGGCCATCGGCCTCATCCTGCTGCCGATCATGATCTACCACCCGCTGCAGCTGCTGGCCGGCGGCATGCTGGCCCAGCGCTGGAGCAGTGCCGAGGCGGCCCCTAGCTAGCCCGGCGCACCTGCCAGGCGGGGCGGCCACCGGCCATCAGGTCGGCGGCGCCCAGGCGGTACTCGGCCCCGTCCGCCGCCAGCACGGCCAGGGGACGGGAGGGCGACGTCCCCTCCAGCAGGGACTGGAAGGCCACCCCGGCGGGAGCCGGCCAGTGGCCCAGCAGCACCTGGCTGCGGGCATCGTAGAGGCTGAGGCCGGCCACATCCAGCACCCACAGGCGCTCCGCGGCCCCATCCAGGCCCAGGGCGCGGATGCTGCGCCGGGGGCCCGGCGCCAGGGTGGCCACCGGCACCGGCAGGTCGCCCCGCAGGCGGAACACCCGCACCTGGCCGTTGCGCTGGTCCGCCAGGTAGAGCAGGCCAGCCTCCCGCCACTCCACCCGGCTCATGCCCGGCATCGTCTCCACCGTACCGGCACCGCCCGCCCCGATGCCGGCCCCCAGCAGCAGGGCGGCGGCGGCAATGGCCAGGGCACAGCCCACCAGCAGCAGGGGAAGGGGCAGACGGGGATGGAGGTGCTCGTGACAGGCCATGGCGGGCTCCTTGGGCCAAGCGACAATGGGAGACCTGACAATAGCGAACACTTTTTCCCATCGGAATATACAATCAGCCCATCCGACCGCGACACTGTTCCGGTGAAAACACCGGGCCAATCCCGTCCCAGGAGCGAACAGATGCTGAACCTCTCCCTCAATCCCGATTCCCCCCAGCCCCTGGTGGACCAGATCGTCGCCGGCGTCCGCGCCCGCATCGAGGACCGGCTGCTGCGCCCCGGCATGCGCCTGCCGCCCATCCGCCACTTCGCCGACAACCACGGCGTCAGCCGCTTCACCGTGGTGGAGGCCTACGACCGGCTGGTGGCCCAGGGCCTGCTCAAGTCCCGCCGCGGTTCCGGCTTCTATGTCGAGGCCCGCAGCCTGCCCCAGGCCGCGGCGGAGCCGGTGGCCGGCCAGGTGGCCCGGGCCTTCGACAACGCCGGGGTGCTGCACCAGAGCCTGGAGGATTCGCCCAACCGGCTCAAGGTGGGCGTCGGCTGGCTGCCGCCGGAATGGCACGACCAGGAAGGGGTGCGGCGCCAGCTGCGGGCCCTGGCCCGGCGCGACGAGGTCAAGCTGACCTGCTACGGCACGCCCCTGGGCTTCGCCCCCCTGCGGGAACAGGTGCGGCTCAAGCTGGCGGACCTGGGCATCGCCGCCCAGCCCGGCCAGATCATGCTCAGCCACGGTGCCACCCAGGGCCTGGACCTGCTCATCCGCCTGCTGCTCAAGCCCGGCGACTGCGTCTTCGTGGACGACCCGGGCTACTGGAACCTGTTCGCCAACCTGCGCCTGCACGGGGTGCAGCTGGTGGGCGTGCCCTGGGGCCAGGACGGCCCCGATCCCCAGGCCCTGGAATCCCTGCTGGCGGAACACCGGCCCCGGGCCTTCTTCACCCATTCGGTGCTGCAGAATCCCACCGCCTGCAATCTCTCGCCGGCCAACGCCTTCCGCATCCTGCAGCTGGCGGAAAAGCACGATTTCCTGCTGGTGGAGGACGACACCTACGGCGACTTCCACCCCGGCGGCGCCACCCGCCTGTCCACCCTGGACCAGCTGCAGCGGGTGGTCTACGTCGGCAGTTTCTCCAAGACCCTCTCGGCCAACCTGCGGGTGGGCTTCGTCGCCGGCCGGCCGGACCTGATGGCGGCCCTCACCGACGTCAAGATCGTCAGTTGCGTCTCCACCTCGGAAGTGGCGGAACAGCTGGTCTACGAAATGCTCACCGCCGGCCACTACCGCAAGTACCTGGAGCGCATCCACGGCCGCCTGCGGGAAGCGGCGGACAAGACCCTGCGCCTGCTGGAACGGGTGGGCATGGAGGCCTACGCCGAACCGGCCGGCGGCATGTTCGTCTGGGCCCGGGCGCCTGGTCTGGAGGACGCGGCGCGGCTGGCCACCCAGGCCGCGGCGGCGGACATCATGCTGGCCCCGGGCCACATCTTCCGGCCCCAGCTGCAGGCCTCGCCCTGGATCCGCTTCAACGTGGGCTACACCCAGGACCCGCGCCTGGAACGCTTCCTCGGCGAGACCCTGGGCCGGGGCTGAAACGACGCCGGGCGCCCTCAGGCGCCCGGCGGTCAAACATCCATGAAGAAACCGGCGCCTAGCGCGATTCCTTGATCAGGCGGCCGTTGGAGGGCTGCACCGGGCGGGCGTTGTTGCGGTAGAGGCGGGAGAAGATGGCGATCTGCTGGGCCGAAACCTGCACCGGCTGCTGCATCACCAGCCACAGCACGCCTTCGCTGCAGGGCGGCGTGGTGAGGGAACCCATGTAGGTGTAGTAGCCGCGCTTTTCCGGCAGCAGCTGGTTGAGATCCACCGCCGCGTCGGGCGGCAGCACTTCCTGGTTCTTCTCCAGGGGAATGTAGTTCCACAGGGTCTGGATCACCGGGTGTTCCTGGGCGCCCTTCTCCAGCAGCACCGCCACCACCGCCAGCTGGTTGTCGTCGGAGCGGTGCACCATGTGGGCCACCATGTCGAAGGCCTTGCCGTTCACCCGCTCTTCCGAGGGCCGGTGGAAGTGCACCTGGACCAGGTCGTAGGTCTTGCCCAGATGGGTCAGGCTGCCGTGGCCGAAGGAGGCTTGAAGGGTGTGGCCGTTGTCCACCAGGCGGAAGCGGGTGGGCCGGTAGGAAAACTCGATGGGCGGCAGATCGACGCGGATGCCGTCCCAGATGTCGATGGGCGACTGGCGCCGGCCCTTGTCGCAGGTGGCGAAATCGGGCTTGAGGCGGCCCCAGAAGTCCGGCCCGCCTTCCCCTTCGTAGGACCAGTGGATGGCGTGGTGCTGCTCGACCCCCTCCAGCCCCTCCGGCTTGGCAGCGGGGCGGGGCTTGGCTGCCCGGGGTGCCGCCGCCGTGTAGGGCGCCGGACGCGGGGCGTAGGCCGGGGCTGCCTGGGGCTTCTGGATTTCCATGTGCTCCAGGCTCTTCACCGGGGTCGGCGCCTGGGTGGATTCCCGTTGCACCGCCTTCTTCACCATCTCCTCGTTGGCCTTCTTCAGCTCCTCGGCCGCCACATTGGCCTTAGCCACGGTGGCCTGGGTCAGCTTGCGCATGTCCGCCGCCGTGGTGGGCCGGCAGATGTCACGCAGCAGCTTGTCGTCCAGGGTGTTGGCGCGCACCGGCATGTCGGTGGCCACCTTGATTTCCTCTTCCCGCAGCAGCTCGCCGTTGGCCTTCACATAGACCCGCTTCATGGTGGCGTAGGTGCGGTTGCTGCAGTCGTAGCGGCCCAGGGCCTCGATGCTGCGGTAGGTGCTGGCGCTCTGGGCGTCGGGCAGGTCCTTCTCCAGGACGATGCGGCCCCAGGCCGAGACCTTGCCCGACTCGTCCCGCTTGATGCTGGCCCGGTCCACCTCGATGCGCTTGCCGGGCTCGGTAGAGATGGCCTGCCAGGTGCGGCCGTCGTCGCCCACCTTGGTCGGCGCCGCACTCGGAGCGGCCTGCAACAGGCCGGCCGCCAGCAGCAGGGCCGTGGTCAGCACTCCCCGGGTCAGGGAGGCGGGGGCGGAAATGGGATCTGTCTCGAGGGCGGGCATGGCGCGTCTCTCTGCTCGTTATTTTGGGCTAACGCTACTCTCACGGAAAACAAAAGAGAAACTTTAGGCCCGGCTCGGCTTTTCTTGCATTTTCCCAGGCTTTCCAGTAACTTGCGCCCGTACCTTGGGGGTGCCTGAAAGCCTTGGAAACACTGGCTTCCGGCTGAGAAATACCCTTATGACCTGTACGGGTAATGCCGTCGTAGGGAAAGCGTCGCCGGGCCGCCTTCGCGCCCTCCCCCGCCCCTCCTTGCACCTTTGCCTGACCGGGTCCGTCCCGCCGGCCTCCTGGCCGCGCTACCGCACCCCCTCCCCAGCAAGGAGACACCATGAACGCCAACGACAAATTCATTGCCACCGCCGCCCATGTGGACGAAGCGGCGGTCCAGCCCCTGCCCAATTCCCGCAAGATCTACGTGGAAGGCTCCCGCCCCGACATCCGGGTGCCCATGCGGGAAATCTCCCAGGACGACACGCCCACCGGCTTCGGCGGCGAGAAAAATCCGCCCATCTACGTCTACGACTGCTCCGGCCCCTACACCGACCCCAACGCCAAAATCGACATCCGTTCCGGCCTGCCGGCCCTGCGCCAGCAGTGGATCGAGGAGCGGGGCGACACCGAGGTGCTGCCCGACCTGACCAGCGAATACGGTCGCCAGCGGGCCGCCGATCCGGCCCTGGACGAACTGCGTTTCCCCGGTCTGCACCGCAAGCCCCGCCGCGCCAAGGCCGGCGCCAACGTCAGCCAGATGCACTACGCCCGCAAAGGCATCATCACCCCGGAAATGGAATACGTGGCCATCCGGGAAAACCTGAACCGCCAGCAGTACCTGGAAAACCTGCGCAACACCGGCCCCATGGGCGAGAAGATGGTCAAGCTGCTGGGCCGCCAGCACAAGGGCCAGGACTTCGGCGCCGCCATTCCCTCCGAGATCACCCCGGAATTCGTGCGTTCCGAAGTGGCCCGGGGCCGCGCCATCATCCCCAACAACATCAACCACCCGGAAAGCGAGCCCATGATCATCGGCCGCAACTTCCTGGTGAAAATCAACGCCAATATCGGCAACTCCGCCCTGGGCTCTTCTATTTCCGAGGAAGTGGACAAGATGACCTGGTCCACCCGCTGGGGCGGCGACACGGTGATGGACCTGTCCACCGGCAAGAACATCCACGAAACCCGGGAATGGATCATCCGCAACAGCCCCGTGCCCATCGGCACCGTGCCCATCTACCAGGCCCTGGAGAAGGTGAATGGCAAGGCCGAGGAGCTGACCTGGGAAATCTTCCGCGACACCCTGATCGAGCAGGCCGAGCAGGGCGTGGACTACTTCACCATCCACGCCGGCGTGCTGCTGCGCTACATCCCCATGACCGCCAACCGCATGACCGGCATCGTCTCCCGCGGCGGCTCCATCATGGCCAAGTGGTGCCTGGCCCATCACAAGGAAAGCTTCCTCTACACCCATTTCGAGGACATCTGCGAAATCATGAAGGCCTACGACGTGGCCTTCAGTCTCGGTGACGGCCTGCGTCCCGGCTCCATCTACGATGCCAACGACGAGGCCCAGCTGGGCGAGCTGGAAACCCTGGGCGAACTCACCGACATCGCCTGGAAGCACGACGTGCAGACCATCATCGAAGGTCCCGGCCATGTGCCCATGCACATGATCAAGGAGAACATGGACCTGCAACTGAAGCACTGCAAGGAAGCCCCCTTCTACACCCTGGGCCCCCTGACCACCGACATCGCCCCCGGCTACGACCACATCACCAGCGGCATCGGCGCCGCCATGATCGGCTGGTACGGCACCGCCATGCTCTGCTACGTCACGCCCAAGGAACACCTGGGCCTGCCGGACAAGAACGACGTCAAGGAAGGCATCATCACCTACAAGCTGGCCGCCCACGCCGCCGACCTGGCCAAGGGGCACCCGGGCGCCCAGATCCGGGACAACGCCCTGTCCAAGGCCCGCTACGAGTTCCGCTGGGACGACCAGTTCAACCTGGGCCTGGACCCGGACAAGGCCAAGTCCTTCCACGACGAGACCCTGCCCAAGGAATCGGCCAAGGTGGCCCACTTCTGCTCCATGTGCGGCCCCCACTTCTGCTCCATGAAGATCACCCAGGACGTGCGCGACTTCGCCGCCCAGCAGGGTATCGGCGAAGCCGAGGCCCTGGAGAAGGGCATGGAGACCAAGGCAGTGGAATTCGTGAAGAGCGGCGCCGAGCTGTACCGCAAGGTCTGAGGCCGCGGCGGCAACTCACCCGGAAACGGCGGCCATCAGGCCGCCGTTTTTCATTCCCGGGGCATGCCTTCCGCCAGGCCGGCGGTCCATTCGGTCATCAGCCGGTAGCCCACCGCCAGCAGGGTGGGGCCGAGGAAGACGCCGATGAAGCCGAAGGCGAGAACGCCGCCGAGGACCCCCAGCAGCACCAGGATGAAGGGCAGGCTGGCGCCGCGGCTGATGATGAGGGGCTTGAGCACGTTGTCCACGGTGCTGACGACGAAGAAGCCCCAGGCGGCAACGAAAATGGCCCAGCCCAGCTCCCCCTGCTGGAACAGCCAGAAGGCGGCCGGCCCCCAGATCAGGGGCGGACCCACGGGCACGGCGGAAAGGAAGAAGGTGGCCAGGCCCAGCAGCAGGGCGCCGGGCACCCCGGCCACGGCGAAGCCGATGCCGGCCAGGACACCCTGGGCCAGGGCGGTGCCGATGATGCCGTACACCACGCCGCCCACGGTGCCGTGGGCCAGGTGCAGCAGGCGCCGCCCCCGGGCCCCGGCCAGGCGCTCCAGCACGGCGGTGAGATGGGCGGTGACGGCCTCGCCGTCGCGGAAAAGGAAGAAGACGATCAGCACCGACAGCATGAGGTGGAAGACCCCCATGCCGATGGCCCGGCTGCCGTTCAGCACCAGGCCCTTGGCCGGCTCCACCAGCTGGCCCAGTTCCGCCACCAGGCGCTGGCCGTTGTGGGCGAAGCCCTGCCAGTAGGCATGCAGGCGTTCGCCGACGAAAGGGATGTCCTGCAGCCACTGGGGCGCATCGGGCAGGCCGCCCTCCAGCAGGGTGCGGGTGGCGGCGGCCAGTTCGGCCACGTTGCTGCCCAGGCCCACCGCCACCACGATGAAGGGCGCCACCAGCACCAGGGCGGTAGCCAGGGTGGTGAGCAGGGCCGAGGTGTTGCGCCAGCCCGGCAGGCGCTGGTCCACCCAGTGGAACACCGGCCACACCGTGGTGGCCAGGATCGCCGCCCAGAGCACGGCGGAAAGGAAGGGGCGCAGCACCAGGAAGCAACCAACGATGAGGAAACCCAGGGCGGCAAAACCGAGGATGCGGTCAGAACGGAAGGGCTGCATGGACAGGATTTCCAGGAAAGCGTGGTCGAAACGGTGGTCGAAGCGGTGCTCGAGACGAAAAAACGCAGTGCCGGGCCGCACCGCATCCGACGGCTATGCTAACAAATCGGCATGACGATTACCCGCCTTCCCCGCCCGGCGGACCGCGCCCGGCAAGGCCCGGACTGTAAGCCGGGGCGCCAATGGCCTACCATGGCGCCATTGCCCTTGCTCATGTCCGCCATGCCTGCCTCCGCCGCCCCCACCCCGCCCCGCGCCACCGTCGCCATCGACGACGCCGAACTGCAGCAGCTGGATGCCTTCTGGCGCGCCGCCAACTATCTGGCCGGGGCCATGATCTACCTGCAGGACAACCCCCTGCTGCGCCAGCCCCTGGCGCCGGAGCACATCAAGCAGCGACCCCTCGGCCACTGGGGCGCCAGCCCCGGCCTGGCCTTCGCCTACGCCCACCTGACCCGGCTGATCCGCCACCACGACCTGGACGCCATCTTCCTCGCCGGCCCGGGCCACGGCGCCCCCGGCATCCTGGGCCCGGCCTGGCTCGAAGGCAGCCTGGGCGACCGCCAGCCGCAACGGGGCTGGGGTCTGGCCGGCCTGACCCGCTTCTGCCGCGACTTCTCCTTCCCCGGCGGCCTGGGCAGCCACTGCACGCCGGAAGTGCCGGGCTCCATCCACGAAGGGGGCGAGCTGGGCTACAGCCTCTCCCACGCCTTCGGCGCCGCCTTCGACAACCCGGAGCTGCTGGTGACGGTGATGGTGGGCGACGGCGAGGCCGAGACCGGCCCCCTGGCCACCGCCTGGCACTCCAACAAGTTCCTCAACCCGGCCCGGGACGGGGCGGTGCTGCCCATCCTGCACCTCAACGGCTACAAGATCGCCAACCCCACCATCCTGGCCCGCATCCCCCGGGAGGAACTGCTGGCCCTGTTTACCGGCTACGGCTGGGCCCCGAAAATCGTCGAGGGCCATGAGCCGGCGGCCATGCACCGGGCCATGGCGGCGGCCATGGACGAATGCCTGGCGGAGATCCAGGCCATTCAGCAGGCGGCCCGCAGCGGCAAGGGGCCGGTACAACGACCCCGCTGGCCCATGATCGTGCTCGTCTCGCCCAAGGGCTGGACCGGGCCCAGGCAGGCCGACGGCCATCAGGTGGAAGGCACCTGGCGGGCCCACCAGGTGCCCCTGGCCGATCCGCGCAACAACGAAGAAAACCGCCGCCTGCTGCAGGAATGGCTGCAGTCCTACCGGCCGCAGGAACTGTTCACCGAGGACGGCGAACCGGCGCCCCTGCTGCAGGACTTCGCCCCCCGGGGCCGCCGTCGCCTGGGCGCCAATCCCCACGCCAACGGCGGCCTGCTGCGCCTGCCCCTGGACCGGCCCGACTGGCGCCAACAGGCGGTCACCTTCGCCGCCCCGGGCAGCCGCCGCCACAGCAACACCGATCCCCTGGGCCGCCACCTGGGGCAGATCATGCAAAAGAACCCCAGCAATTTCCGCCTCTTCGGCCCGGACGAAACCGCCTCCAACAAGCTCGGCGCCGTCTTCGAAGTCACCGGCAAGGCCTGGCTGGCGGAATCCCGCCCCGAGGACGCGGACGGCGGCCATCTCGCTGCCGACGGCCGGGTCATGGAAATGCTCTCGGAACACACCCTGGAAGGCTGGCTCGAAGGCTATCTGCTGACCGGCCGCTACGGCCTCCTCTCCACCTACGAAGCCTTCGCCCACATCATCGACTCCATGTTCAACCAGCACGCCAAGTGGCTGGAGATGTGCCGGGACGTGCCCTGGCGGGCGCCGGTGGGAGCCCTCAACCTGCTCATCACCTCCACCGTGTGGCGCCAGGACCACAACGGCTTCACCCACCAGGACCCGGGCTTCCTCGACCTGGTGGTGAACAAGAGCCCGGCAGTGACCCGCATCTACCTGCCGCCGGACGCCAACTGCCTGCTGGCGGTGGCCGACCGCTGCCTGGGGGAAACCGACGTCATCAACGTCATCGTCGCCGACAAGCAGGCCCACCTGCAGTACCTGGACGCGGAAGCCGCCGCCCTGCACTGCGCCCGGGGCATCGGCCTGTGGGACTGGGCCAGCAGCGATGACGAGGCGGGCACCGAGCCGGAGGTGGTGTTGGCCAGCTGCGGCGATGTGGCCACCCAGGAGGCCCTGGCGGCGGCGGAACTGCTCTACCGCCACTTCCCCGACCTCAAGCTGCGCTTCGTGAACGTGGTGGACCTGTTCACCCTGACGCCGCCGGAGGAGCACCCCCACGGCATCAGCGAGCGGGACTGGACCGGCCTGTTCACCGCCGACAAACCCATCATCTTCAACTTCCACGGCTACCCCTGGCTGATCCACCGCCTCGCCTACCGCCGCCCCAACCACGCCAATCTGCATGTGCGCGGCTACAAGGAGCGGGGCAGCATCTGCACCCCCCTGGAACTGGCCATGGACAACCAGATCGACCGCTACTCCCTGGCCATCGACGTCATCGACCGGGTACCGCGCCTGGCCGTGGCCGGCGCCCACGTCAAGCAGGCCCTGGAACAGAAGCAGCAGCAATGCCGGGCCCATGCCCACCGCCACGGGGTGGACCCGGAGGAGATCAACACCTGGACCTGGGGCGGCCAGCCGTGAGCGAGACAGTCCTGGAATGCCGCCCGGGCTGCGGCGCCTGCTGCATCGCCCCTTCCATCTCCTCCCCCATTCCCGGCATGCCCCAAGGCAAGCCGGCGGGAGTGCGCTGCATCCAGCTGCTGGAAGACAATCGCTGCGCCATCTTCGGCCGCCCGGAGCGGCCCGCCGTCTGCGGCGGCCTGCAACCCTCGCCGGAAATGTGCGGCGCCAGCCAGGGCGAAGCCCTGGCCTGGCTTACGCGGCTGGAGCAGGCCACCCACCCGGGCGCCTGACGGCCCTCAGGGCTCCTCGGGGAAGCACTCCCGGTCGGCGAAGAATTCCACCAGCCGGTCGAACACCAGGCGGATGCGGGCCGCCACCGGGCCCCGCTGGGGCCGATAGACGTAGAGATTCCACGGGTCCGGCTCCAGCTGCGGCAGCACCCGCCGCAGCTCGCCGCTGCGCAGCAGGGGAATGGTGAGCAGACTCACCACCTGGCCGAAGCCCAGGCCGGCCCGCACCGCGGCGAACTCGGCCAGGGTCTCGTCGGTGGCGAAGGCCCAGGTCTGGGGCAGCCACTCCTCCCCGTCCTTGAGGAACCAGGGCCAGGGCTTGCCCGTGGCCGGGTCCATCACCACCGTCACCGGCCGCTGCTGCAGGTCCGCCAGGCTGCGGGGCTCGCCCATGGCATCAAGCAGGGCCGGGCTGGCCACGGTGTGGAAATGCACCTTGGCCACGGCCCGGGCGACGAAGCGGCTGTCCCGCAGAAAGCCCACCCGCACGCCGATGTCGATCTGCTCGTCCACCACGTCCGCCGGCCGGTCCGAGAGGCGCAGGTCCAGGCGCAGGCCGGGGAATTCGCGGCCCAGCTCGGCCAGCAGGGGCATGACGAAATGCTGGCCCAGGGCCTTGGGCGCGGTGAGGCGCACCAGGCCGGCGAGCTCGTTGTCCGGCAGGGGGCTGGCGCGCTGGAACAGGGCATCGACGCCCTGCACGGCGCCGCGGGCCTCCGCCGCCAGACGGGCGCCAAAGTCGGTGATGCGGTTGGCCCGGGTGTTGCGGTGAAAGAGCAGCTCCCCCAGGTGTTCCTCCAGCTCCTGCACCGCCCGGGTCACGGCCTGGGGTGAGACGTGCAGGCGCAGGGCTGCCTCCTTGAAGCTCTTGGCTTCGGCGGCGGCGACGAAGAGGCGCAGCATTTCCAGGCGGTTGAGCATGACGGGAGCCCCGCTTTCGGTTCCGATATTTGGAATTGTGAAATCAAAACACTTTCATTTATTGGATTCAAGTCCTGGCGGATACTGCTCGGCGTACACCCCATTTCCCCGGAGGACTCTCCATGACCAGCCAACTGTTCACCCCCTACGCCCTGGGCGGCCTGACCCTGCCCAACCGCATCGTCATCGCCCCCATGTGCCAGTACTCCGCCGCCAACGGCGTGGTCGGCGACTGGCACCTGATGCACCTGGGCAACCTCTCCCACAGCGGTGCCGGCCTGCTCATCGCCGAAGCCACCGCCGTCAGCCCGGAAGGCCGCATCTCCGACCGCTGCCCGGGCCTGTGGGACGACGCCACGGAAAGCGGCTGGGCCCGGGTCATGGCCGGCATCCGCCAGTATTCGGCCATGCCCATCGGCATCCAGCTGGCCCACGCCGGGCGCAAGGGCGGTTGCGCCGCGCCCTGGCTAGGCGGCAAGCAACTGCCCCTGAGCGAAGGCGGCTGGTTCAACGTGGCCCCCTCGGCCATTCCCTTCGATCCCAGCGATGCGGCGCCCCAGGCCCTGGACGCGGCCGGCATCAAGCGCCTGGTGCAGGCCTTCGCCGACGCCGCCCGCCGCGCCGACCGCATCGGTTTCGACGCAGTGGAACTGCACGCCGCCCACGGCTACCTGATGCACGAATTCCTCTCCCCCCTGACCAACCGGCGCAGCGACGAGTACGGCGGCAGCCTGGCCAACCGGCTGCGCTTCGTGCTCGAAGTGTTCGACGTCGTGCGCGCCGTGTGGCCCCGCCACAAGGCCCTGGGCATGCGGGTCTCGGCCACGGACTGGGTGGACGGCGGGTGGACGCCGGAAGAGACGGTGGAGCTGGCCAAGGAGCTGAAGGCCCGGGGCGCCGATTTCATCCACGTCTCCAGCGGCGGCCTTTCCCTGGAACAGAAGATTCCCGTGGGCCCCGGCTACCAGCTGCCCTTCGCCCGCCAGGTGAAGGAAGCCAGCGGCCTGCCCACCATCGGCGTCGGCCTCATCACCGAAGCCAAGCAGGCCGAGGCCGTGGTCACCGAAGGCGATGCGGACCTGGTGGCCGTGGCCCGGGCCATGCTCTACGACCCGCGCTGGCCCTGGCATGCCGCCGCCGAGCTGGGCGCCCAGGTGCAGGCGCCGCCCCAGTTCTGGCGCGGTGCGCCGCGAGGGGCCGAAGGGGTGTTCTCGCCCCTGCCCTGAGGCAGCGGCAAGGCGGGCGGCAGTAAAGCCGCCATGAAAAAAGGGGACGCCTGGCGTCCCCTTTTTTGTCGATACCAAGCACCTGGCCTGGGATCAAGCAGGCGCGAGCATCTCCGGCATGGCGACCCGGAGAAGTCCGTCCCACCTAGGCCCTGGCGCTGCCCGCTCCGTCCTCCCGACCCACCCGGAAGAAGTGCATCAGGCGCTGCAGTTCCTCGGCCTGGGCACCCATTTCCTCGGCGGTGGCGGCCAGCTCTTCGGAGGCGGCAGCATTCTGCTGGGTGGCCTGGTTCAGCTGGCCCATGGCGCTGTTGATCTGGGCGATGCCGTGGGACTGCTCCTCCGAGGCGGCGGCGATTTCCCGCACCAGATCGGAAGTGCGGCCGATGGCCGGGACGATGCGCCCCAGCAGTTCGCCGGCGTGCTCCGCCTGGTGCACGGTCTGGGCGGCGACGGTGCCGATCTCCCCGGCCGCCACCTGGCTGCGCTCGGCCAGCTTGCGCACTTCCGCCGCCACCACGGCGAAGCCCTTGCCGTGTTCCCCGGCCCGGGCCGCCTCGATGGCGGCGTTGAGGGCCAGCAGATTGGTCTGGTAGGCGATGTCGTCGATGATGCCCACCTTGCCGGCGATCTGCTGCATGGCCGCCACGCTCTCGGCCACGGCGGCACCGCCGGCCACCGCTTCCTTGGCGGCGGTGCCGGCCATGCTCTCGGTGTTGCGGGCGCTCTCCGTGTTGTTGGCGACGGAGGCGGTGGACTGCTCCAGGGTGGCGGAAATCTCCTCCACCGAGGCCGCCTGCTGGCTGGAGGACTGGGACAGGCTCTGGGCCGTGGCCGAGACCTCCTCGGAGGCGGAGGAAAGGTTGTCGGCGGCGCCCCGCACCTGGCGGATGATGTCCCCCAGGCGCCGCACCATGCGCTCCATGGATTGCAGCAGACGGCCGATCTCGTCGTCCCGCTCGGCCCGCAGATGCACCGTCAGGTCGCCCTCGGCCAGGGCGTCGGCGGCCCGCACCGCCTGCCGGATCGGGCCCAGCACCACCCGGCGCAAAACGAAGGTAAGCAGGGCCAGCAGGGCCACGGTGATGGCCAGGCCGCCCAGCAGCACCGGCAGGGCGGCGCGGCGGGCGGCCCCATCCACTTCCGCCTGGCTGTAGACCACCGCCACCTTGAAGCCCCAGGCCGGGAAGGGCCGGAAGATGGCTTCCCAGTTGTGGCTGGCGCCGGCCTCGCCGGCGGCCTCCTGCAGCCGGGCCGGGATGGATTCGGGGCTGACGCCGTCGGAATGGAGGAAGGGCTTGCCCTGGCCGTCCAGCAGGACGACGAAGCCGGAGCCGAAGGAGACGGACTTGCCGATCAGTTCCTTGAGCCCCGCCAGATCGGCCTTGAAGCCCACGTACCAGGCGCCCACCACCTTGCCGCCGGCGTCCACGATGGGCTCGTAGCCCGTCAGGTAGGGCGCACCGAGGATGTCCACCTGGCCGTAGAAGGCCTCGCCCCGGGCCAGGGCGGCGTAGGCCTTGCCCTGGGGATTGAGCAGGGTGCCCACGGCCCGCTGGCCCTCCGGCGTCTTGACGTTGGTGGCGATGCGCACGAAGTCCTGGCCCTGGCGCGCGAAGAGGGTGGCGGTGCCGCCGGCGATGCCGCTGACGCTGTCCACCAGGGCCGTCTCCAGGGCCTGGGGGCGGCCGCCGAAGCGCAGGTTGAGGGGATGCTGGCCGCCCACGGCGACAGCCTCGCCCAGGCTCACCGGCCCCAGCTGGGCGCTCTTTTCCCGGAACAGCTTCATGGCGCTGTGGGTCTGTTCCCCCATCAGGCTGTCGCTCATCTGCAACAGCTGGATGACGCCGGCGGCGGTGGCTTCCGAACGCAGGCGCACGTCGGCCTTCAGGCGCCGGGATTCGTTGGCCGACAGGGCCAGGGAACCGACGATGAGGGCGACGACCAGGGGGGCGAAACCGAAGAGGGCGAAACGGGCTTGGAGTCCCAGTCCTTTCATCTTGCATCCTTATGGGGGCAGGTTGGCACGGAGCGTCCGCTGCGGCCGGATGGGCCGGCAACGGCGCGAACGCAACCGTAGCAACAAGCGGGCCGCAATCCCAGTCGGAGTTTCCACAGGAGGCGGGCGCCGGCAAGGCCCGGGAACAGGCGGTGCCAGGAAGAAAAGGGAACGCCGCCCGGCGGCGTTTTTGGGGACATTTTGTCCGCCCGCCGGCATGCTTTGGGGGCCGGGGCGGACATTCTGTCCCGCCGCCGCCCTCGGGCGGCGCACGGGACAGGAGCGGACTCAGACCCCGGCCAGGGCCTGCTCCAGGTCGGCGATGAGGTCCGCCGTGCTTTCGATGCCGATGGACAGGCGCAGCAGGTCGTCGGGACAGAAGGTGCCCGGCCCCTCGACGCTGGCCCGGTGCTCCACCAGACTTTCCACCGAACCGAGGGAGGTGGCCCGCTGGAACACCTGCAGACGGGCCGCCACGGTCTTGGCCGCCGCCTCGCCGCCGGCGATGCGCAGGGAGAGCATGGCGCCGAAGCCGCCCTGCATCTGCCGCGCCGCCACCGCGTGGCCGGGATGGGAAGGCAGGCCCGGGTACAGCACCCGGGCCACCTTGGCGTTGCCGTGGAAATGGCTGGCGATGGCGGCGGCGGAAGCGGCGGCGGTGCGCACCCGGGGGAACAGGGTACGCATGCCCCGGGCCAGCAGCCAGGCCTCGAAGGGGCCGAGCACGGCGCCGCCGAGAGCGCGCACGGTCTTGATGCGCTGCCAGAAGTCGTCCACGGCCTTAGTCACCAGGGCCCCGGCCACCACGTCGGAATGGCCGTTGAGATATTTGGTGGCCGAGTGCATGACGAGGTCGGCGCCCAGTTCCAGGGGCCGGGTAAACACCGGCGTCGGCACCGTGGAATCCACCACCAGACGGGCGCCGGCAACGTGGGCCGCCTTGGCGGCAGCGGCGATGTCGGTGATTTCCCAGGTGGGATTGGCCGGCGTTTCCAGCCACACCAGGTCCGCCGGGCGCTGCAGCAGGGCCGCCAGTTCGGCGTCGTCGGCGAAGAAGTCCAGGGT
Organism: Azospira sp. I09; assembly: GCF_009177135.1. NCBI lineage: Bacteria > Pseudomonadati > Pseudomonadota > Betaproteobacteria > Rhodocyclales > Rhodocyclaceae > Azospira > Azospira sp. I09. The sequence continues at coordinate 2,192,666 of NZ_AP021844.1, forward strand.
CAGCTGCCAGTTGGCGGCAAACTGGATCATCCAGTTGCGCAGGGCCCAGTACATGGCCCGGGGCGCCACCACCCGGGCCCCGGGCTTGAGGGCCTGCAACACGGCGGAAGCGGCAGCCATGCCGGAAGCGAAGAGGGCTGCGGCGGCGCCGCCTTCCAGCTCCTTCAACAAGGCTTCGGGCCCGTCGTAGGCCGGGCTGCCGTCCCGGGAATAGACCCGGCCGCCGGGGTAGCTGCCGTCGCCGGCCCGCTCGAAGGTGGTGGCCAGATGCAGGGGCGGCACGATGTCTCGATAGGGCGAGTCCACCGGGACGGCGCCGCGGGCGGCCTGGGTTTCGGGAGCAAGGCTGGGGACGGCGGGCGACTGGGACATGGCGGCGGCTTCGGCAACGGGGGCCCACAGCTTAGCGCCAAAGCCCCTGGCGGGGCCACCGCCCTGACCGCGGAAATCCCGTATTTACAGGGCATAGCCCCCTGCCGAGAATCCGCCTCTTTGCCGCCCAGCCGTTCCGACCATGCGCCTTCTCCGCCTGCTGCCCCTGTTCGCCCTGCTGACCGCGCCCCTGGCCGCCCAGGCCAAGGACATCGTGATCGCCCAGATCGCCCCCCTGAGCGGCCCCCAGGCCGTCACCGGCAAGGCCATCGCCGCCGGCGCCCGGCTCTACATCAACCACATCAACGCCCAGGGCGGCATCAACGGCAGCCCCATCCGCCTGGTGCGCAAGGACGACGGCCAGAAGCCGGAGGAAACCCTGCGCCTGGTGAAGGAAAGCCTGAAGGAGGAGGAGCCGCCCGTGGCCTTCCTCGGCACCGTGGGCACCAACAACGTGGAAGCCCTGGTGAAGGACGGCATCCTGGCCCGCAGCAACGTGCCCCTGGTGGGGGCCGTGTCCGGCGCCTCCAGCGTGATCGGCGCCCCCGGCGTGTTCGTGGTCAAGGCCGGTTACCGGGACGAGGTGGAACGCCTCTTCGCCCATCTTTCCCAACTCGGCCAGAAGCAGGTGGGGCTGGTCTTCCAGGACGACGCCCTGGGCGCGGACGTGATCGCCGGGGCCGAGGTGGCCGCCGCCCGCAACGGCATCAGCCTGGTGGCCCAGGCCGGCTACGAGCGCAACACCACCAAGGTGGAAGCCGCCGTCAATGCGGTGCTCAAGGCCAATCCCCAGGCGGTGTTCCTCGGCGCCACCACCGCCGCCGCCATCGAGTTCGTGCGCCAGTACCGGCAGAAGGGCGGCCTGGCCACCCTCTACGGCCTTTCCATCATCGACACCCAGCAGCTGCTGGACAAGCTGGGCCCCGGCCTGGCCCGGGGCTACGCCTTCTCCGTGGTGGTGCCCCTGGAACAGCAGAACACCCTGTCCCTCAACCGGGAATACAGCCGCCTCAAGGCCGCCGCCAACGACCCGGAACTGTCGGCCCGCTCCATGGAAGGCTTCATCGCTGCCAAGGTGCTGGTGAGCGCCCTGCGCCAGGGCGGCGGCAACGGCCCGGCCGTGCTCAAGGCCCTCCAGGCCATGCGCAAGGTGGATCTGGGGGGCTATGCCATCGACTTCAGCCAGCGCAACCGCCCCGGCTCCACCCGGGTGGACTTCGCCATGATCGGCGAGGGCGGTCGGGTCTTCCAGTAAGCCCGGGGCAGCTCAGCCAGCCCGGGCCCGGATCACCAGGGCGATGCCGCCGAGGATGGCGACAGAAGCCAGGATCAGGCGCAGGCTGACAGCCTCGCCCAGAAACAGGGTGCCGCCGACGGCGGTCAGCAGGGGCACGCTCAACTGCACCGTGGCCGCCGTGGTGGCCTGCAGGCCCCGCAGGGCCGCATACCAGAGGGCGTAGCCGAGGCCGGAGGCAATGCCGCCGGAAAGCACTGCGTAGAGCACGCCCCCGGCATTGAAATTGACGCCCGGCAGGGCCAGGAGCCCCAGTCCCAGGGCCAGGGGCACCGCCCGCAGGAAGTTGCCCGCCGTCACCGCCGTGGCATCCCCCGCGCCCCGGCCGCGGATGGAATAGACGCCCCAGGCCACCCCGGCCCCCAGCATCAGCAGGGCCCCGGCCAGGGGCGGCGCCGACAGCCCCGGCAGCAGCAATCCCACCAGTCCTCCCAGGGCCAGGAGCAGCCCCAGGCGCTGGCGCGGCGAGAGCCGTTCCCCCCGCCACAGGCCGTAGCCGATCATGGTCACCTGCACCGCCCCGAACAGCAGCAGGGCGCCGGTACCGGCTGCCAGGGAAACGTAGGCAAAGGAAAAGCCCGCCGCATAGGCAAACAGGGCCAGGGCCGAGCCCCAGCTACCGGGCAGGCCGGAGAAGCCCCGCAGGCGGATGATGGTCCACAGCACCAGGGCGCCGCTGCCCAGGCGCACCAGGGTGAAGGAGGCGGGGTCCATGCCGCCCTGCTGGAGGGCCAGGCGGCAGAGCAGGGAATTGCCGGCAAAGGCCAGCATGGCCACCAGGGTCAGCAGCACCACCTGTTTGCGGGACATGGGCGGAAGCGGAAGTCGGAGAAGCCGGCAGCATAGCCCGGCCATCCTTACAGGAAGCTAACCGCCCAGGGCCTGATGCAGGCAGGCGGCCACCTGGAGGGCGCCCCGGGGCTGGGGCCGGGGCGGCACCGGCTGCTGCCACAGAGCCGCCAGGTCGGCTCCCAGGTCGCCGGCCTGCAAGGCCGACTCTTCCACCTCGCGGCAGACGGCGTGGGCCTGCAGCCAGGGAATCAGGGCCTCCTGCTCGGGCCAGTCGGGGCGGCGGGCGTAGAGCATGGGGGTGCCGTTGCAGGCGGCTTCGGCGAAAGTGCCGTAGCCGGGCTTGCCCACCACCGCATCCACGGAGGCCAAGAGGTCGGCAAAGTCCCAGCCCAGGGGCTCGAAGGCGCTCATGTCGGGACGGTCCACGCCCCAGGCGGCGGGCACCAGCCAGTGCAGGCCCGGCTCCGCCGGCCAGGTCTGGGCCGGCAGCCGGGTGGCGATGCCGCCCAGGGCCGCCAGCACCAGCCGGGTTCCCTGGCCGACGCCCAGTACCTGCCGCAGAAGCCCGTCCTGCCTGGTTCCCAGCCGGGCCACCGGGTCCACGGGACGGCCCTGCGGCAGGTCCGGCATGGCCATGGCCGGCGCCAGGCGGAAGAAGGTGCGGGCGCTGCGGTAGGCCGCCAGCATCTGGGCATGGAGGGACGGCGCCCAGGTTTCGCCGGCGAACTCGTGGGCGAAGAGATCCGCCCAGTTGAGGGAACTCATGGCGTAGGCCGGCAGGCCGAGTTGTGCAGCCGAGGCCAGGGGCAGGTAGGCCACGTTGCTGAGCAGCAGGTCGGCATCAAGGCCCTGGAGAAAATCGGCCTCGGCCGCCACCCGCTCTTCCCAGCCGGCGTGGAAGTCCCGGTAGGCGGCGGCGCTGGCGGCCCGGTCGATGCGGAAGGCATCGCTCATGACGAAGCCGAAATCCGCCGCCCGGGGCACCAGGACGAAGTCGCCACCGATGCGCTGGCGCAGCTTGAACTCGGGGGCGCCGCTCACCACCGTCAGGCGCAACGCCGGTTGCAGCTGCCGCAGGGCATCGAGCACCGGCCCGGTCTGGGCGATGTGGCCGAAACCATGGCCGGAGATATAGACGACGAGATGGGGCATGGAGCCGGCCCTAAAAGGCGTTAGCCATAGAGGGCACAGAGATCACCGAGAAGACTGGGTGGAAAATCATGGCGCCTTCCGCTGCCCCGAGGTCTAGAGCAGGCGGGCGATGTAGGCGCCCTGGCAGTCGGGCGGCAGGGGCAGCCACATGATGTGGCCGTTGCCCGGAGCCACGGCGACCGGCTCGCCGGCCTTGTTTTCCATGCGCTCCAGGGCCACCACCCGGTTGCCGGCGGGATGGATGATTTCCAGCCGGTCGCCGACGGCGAAGCGGTTCTTCACCTCCACCTGCATCAGGCCCCGTTCCGCATCGAAGGCGGTGGCGTCGCCCACGTAGAGGCTGCGTTCGGATTCGGAGTGGCCCTTGAGGTAGTTCTGGTACTCGGCGTCGTGGTGACGCTGGTAGAAGCCGTCGGTGTAGCCCCGGTTGGCCAGGCCTTCCAGATCGGAGAGCAGGGTGGCGTCGAAGGGCCGGCCGGCCACGGCATCGTCGATGGCCCGGCGGTAGGCCTGGCAGGCCCGGGCGGCGTAGTAGGGGGACTTGGTGCGGCCCTCGATCTTCAGGGAATCGACGCCGATCTCCACCAGCCGCTGCACGTGCTCGATGGCCCGCAGGTCCCGGGAGTTCATGATGTAGGTGCCGTGCTCGTCCTCCTCAATGGGCATCAGCTCGCCGGGGCGTTCCTTCTCCTCCAGCAGCCACACCTTGGATTCGGGCCGGCCGTCGGCGGATTCGTTCTCGGGATGGACCTTGTAGTCCCAGCGGCAGGAATTGGTGCAGGTGCCCTGGTTGGGATCGCGCCGGTTGAAGTAGCCGGAGAGCAGGCAGCGGCCTGAGTAGGCGATGCACAGGGCGCCGTGCACGAACACTTCCAGCTCCATGTCCGGACATTCCTGTCGGATCTCCGCCACCTCGTCCAGGGACAGCTCCCGGGAGAGGATGACCCGGGAAATGCCGACGCTCTTCCAGAACTTCACCGCGGCGTAGTTCACCGTGTTGGACTGGACGGAAAGGTGCACCGGCATCTGCGGCCACTTCTCCCGCACCATGGCGATGAGGCCCGGGTCGGCCATGATCAGGGCGTCCGGCGCCATGTCGATCACCGGCTCCATGTCCGCCAGGTAGGTCCGCACCTTGGCGTTGTGGGGAAAGATGTTGCTCACCAGGTAGAACTGCTTGCCCAGTTCCCGGGCGGCCTGGCGGGCCTCGGCCAGCACGCTCATGTTGCCGAAATCGTTATTGCGCACCCGCAGGCTGTAGCGGGGCTGGCCGGCGTAGACTGCGTCGGCACCAAAGGCGAAGGCGCTGTCCATCATGGCCCGGGTGCCGGCGGGGGCCAGCAGTTCGGGGCCGCGGCGAGCGGGCTGGGGGGCCGCGGGGGCGCCGGCGGAGGGGGTAGAAGGCATTGGGGTAGAATGGGCCAAAACCTGAATTTTACCTGTCTTCCCATCCTTCCCATGCCTGAAGAAATCCTCATCAATTTCACCCCCCAGGAAACCCGGGTGGCGGTGATGCACCAGGGCGTCGCCCAGGAACTGCACATCGAGCGCACCGCCTCCCTCGGCATCGTCGGCAACATCTACCTAGGCAAGGTGGTACGCATCCTGCCGGGCATGCAGTCGGCCTTCATCGACGTGGGCCTGGAACGCACCGCCTTCCTCCACGTGGCCGACATCTGGCTGCCGCGCCATAGCGAAAAGAACGGCGAGAAGGGCGACGGCGAAGGCGGCATGCGCCCCATCGAGCGCATCCTCACCGAGGGCCAGAGCCTGGTGGTGCAGGTGATCAAGGACCCCATCGGCACCAAGGGCGCCCGCCTGTCCACCCAGATTTCCATCGCCGGCCGCATGCTGGTCTATCTGCCCCAGGAGAAGCACATCGGCGTCTCCCAGCGCATCGAGGACGAGCAGGAACGGGAGCAGCTGCGGGAACGCCTGACCCGCCTGGTGCCGGAGGACGAGAAGGGCGGCTTCATCGTCCGCACCATGGCCGAGAACGCCTCCGACGAGGAACTGGCCAACGACATCGAATACCTGCGCAAGACCTGGCGCGGCATCAAGGAAAACTCCCTGCGGGTGGCTCCGCCCCACCTGCTGTACCAGGAGCTGTCCCTGTCCCAGCGGGTGCTGCGGGACTTCGTCAATCCGGAGACCTCGCGCATCGTCATCGACTCCCGGGAGAACTTCCAGAAGCTGAAGGAATTCGCCGCCCTGTACACCCCCAAGGTGCTGGAACTGCTCGACCACTACACGGGCGAGCGGCCCCTCTTTGACCTGCACGGGGTGGAGGATGAAATCCAGAAGGCCCTGGCCCGGCGCGTCGATCTGAAATCCGGTGGCTACCTGATCATCGATCAGACCGAAGCCATGACCACCATCGATGTGAACACCGGCGGCTTCGTCGGCGTACGCAACTTCGACGACACCATCTTCAAGACCAACCTGGAAGCGGCCCAGACCATCGCCCGCCAGCTGCGCCTGCGCAACCTGGGCGGCATCATCATCGTGGACTTCATCGACATGGAGAACCCGGAACACCGGGACGCGGTGCTGGCCGAGTTCAACAAGGCCCTGGCCCGGGACCACACCAAGATGACGGTGAACGGCTTCACCGCCCTGGGCCTGGTGGAGATGACGCGCAAGCGCACCCGGGAATCCCTGGCCCACGTGCTGTGCGAGACCTGCCCCACCTGCGGCGGCCGCGGCGAGGTGAAGACCGCCCGTACCGTGTGCTACGAGATCCTGCGGGAGCTGCTGCGGGAGGCGCGCCAGTTCAATGCCCGGGAATACCGCATCCTGGCGGCGCCGTCGGTGATCGACCTGTACCTGGACGAGGAATCCCAGTCCCTGGCCATGCTTTCCGACTTCATCGGCAAGGCCATCTCCCTCCAGGCCGAGGCCAGCTACAACCAGGAGCAGTACGACATCGTGCTGATGTAGGCCGGTCCTGCGTCAACGACGAAGGGGCGCCCGCGGGCGCCCCTTCGTTTTTTCGCTCCGGCGTCTAGCGCGCCAGGGTGTCTCCTGTCACCGCCGCGGTCTGCACCCGGGGTGCATCGCCCTGGCGCAGGCGTTCCTGCAGGCGGGCCAGCACCTGCTGGCCGTCGTCCCGGGAACGGGCCAGGGATTCCTGCATGTCCCGCTGCCACAGCAGGGCGGAAGCCTGCCGGCGCCACTGCTCCAGCTGGGGATTGTGGGCCAGGTGGTGGTAGTGGTACTGGCGGTTCATGGTAAACCAGCGGTGGGCCTCGGCCTGGTCGGCGGCCACGCCCACCCCTTCCTGGTACATCAGCCCCACTTCGTACTGGGACTGCAGGTCGCCCTGTTCCGCCGCCCGCTTGTACCACTTCATGGCGGCGGCCAGGTCCTGGGGCACGCCGTCGGCGTAGCGATACATCAGGCCCAGGTTGTACTGGGCGTCCCGCTGCCCCTGCTCGGCCAGCTGTTGCCACAGTTGCAGGGCCTGGCGGTAGTCGCCCTGGCGGTGGGCCTGGGCGGCCTGCGCGAAGCGCTCGCCGGCGGCGGGTTCAGCATGGACGGCGGTGCAGCCCAGGGCCAGGAGGATGGCGCAGCTAAGGTGACGGAGCCCCATGGAATGTCCTTTCTTGAACGATCAATCGCCCGGCGGCGGCCGGGGAAAACCATTCTATGGATAGGGACATTGGGGCGGAATGAGGCAAATGGTCGCGCGGCAGACTGTCGCACCGGGCCGCCGGGGTTGCCCGAGCGGCGGCCAGATGAAGACCTGAGCCGGGCAATTTGCGCCAGCCCGGCCGGCTGCCTATGCTGACGTTTCCCCAACCCGAAACGGAGCCCGCCATGAGCGTCAGCACCTCCCCGGAATTCGACAGCCTGGTGCCCAATAACAACATGGACCGCCGCACCTTCGTCGCCACCGCCGTCGGCGCCGCGATTGGCACTGGATTCGCCCTGGCCGTGCAGCCGGTGTGCGCCCAGACCCAGATCAAGACCGACAGCAGCGGCCTCAGGACCGCCGCCATCCAGGTGCCGGTGGGCAGCGAAAGCGTTGCCGCCTACTGCGCCCGGCCGGAGCAGGGCGAGCGCCTGCCCACGGTGCTGGTGGTGTCGGAAATCTTCGGCGTCCACGAATACATCCAGGACATCTGCCGCCGCCTGGCCAGACAGGGCTACCTGGCCATCGCGCCCCAGCTGTTTGCCCGCCAGGGCGACCCGGCCACGGTGGACAGCATTCCCAAGCTCATGGAGACCATCATCGCCAAGGTGCCCGACGCCCAGGTGCTGGCCGACCTGGACGGCTGCGCCGCCTGGGCCGCGAAGAACGGCGGCGATCCGGAGCGCCTGGCCATCACCGGCTTCTGCTGGGGCGGCCGCATCACCTGGCTGTACAGCGCCCACAATCCGGCGGTGCGGGCCGGGGTGGCCTGGTACGGCCGCCTGGTGGGCAACGCCAGCGACCTGACGCCGAAACACCCGCTGGACGTAGCCTCCAGCCTGAAGACGCCGGTCCTCGGCCTCTACGGCGGCCAGGACCAGGGCATTCCCCTGGAGACGGTGGACAAGATGCGGGCCGCCCTCAAGGCTGCCGGCAATCCCTCCGAGATCGTGGTCTATCCGGAGGCGCCCCACGCCTTCCACGCCGACTACCGGCCCAGCTACCGCCCCGAACCCGCGGCCGACGGCTGGCGGCGGCTGCTGGCCTGGCTGCAGCAGCACGGCGTCTAGACGACCGGGCCCGTAAGCCGGACCACCCCAGAAGGCAGAAGGGACGGGCTTCCCCGGCATGACACGCCGGAGAAGTCCGTCCCTTCCAGCTTGCAGAGCAGGGGCTTAGAGCCCCAGGCACAGGTACTTCACTTCCAGGTATTCCTCCAGGCCGTACTTGGAGCCTTCCCGGCCCAGGCCCGACTGCTTGATGCCGCCGAAGGGGGCCACCTCATTGGAGATGAGGCCCGTATTCACTCCCACCATGCCGTATTCCAGAGCCTCGCCGACACGGAAGATGCGGCCGATGTCCCGGGAGTAGAAGTAGGAGGCCAGGCCGAACTCGGTGGCGTTGGCCAGGGCGATGGCCTCTTCCTCGGTCTTGAAGCGAAACAGGGGCGCCACCGGGCCGAAGGTCTCCTCCCGGGCCACCCGCATCTGGGGCGTCACGTCCGCCAGCACCGTGGGCTGGAAGAAGGCGCCGCCCTCCCTGTAGCGCTCGTGGCGCCGGCCGCCGGCCAAGACCCGGGCGCCGTGGGCCACGGCGTCGGCGATGTGGGCCTCCACCTTGGCCAGGGCGTCGGCATCGATCAGGGGCCCCTGGGTGACGCCGCCCTCCGTGCCTTCGCCCACCTTGAGCGTGGCCACCTTTGCCGCCAGCCTGGCGGCGAAGGCCTCATAGATGCCGTCCTGCACCAGCAGCCGGTTGGCGCAGACACAGGTCTGGCCGGTGTTGCGGTACTTGGAAATCATGGCCCCTTCCACCGCCGCATCCAGGTCGGCGTCGTCGAAGACGATGAAGGGGGCGTTGCCCCCCAGTTCCAGGGACAGCTTCTTGATGCTCGGCGCGCACTGGCCCATGAGCAGGCGGCCCACTTCGGTGGAGCCGGTGAAGGAGAGCTTGCGCACCGTCGGGTTGGACGTCAGTTCGCCGCCGATGGCCACCGGATCGCCGGTGATGACGTTGAAGACGCCGGCAGGAAAACCTGCCCGGTGGGCCAGTTCGGCCAGGGCCAGGGCGGTCAGGGGCGTCTGTTCCGCCGGCTTGACCACCACCGTGCAGCCGGCCGCCAGGGCCGGCGCCACCTTGCGCGTGATCATGGCGGCGGGGAAATTCCACGGCGTGATGGCGGCGCAGACGCCGATGGGCTGCTTGATCACCAGCATGCGCTTGTCCGCCGCCACGGCGGGAATGGTCTCGCCGTAGGCCCGCTTGCCCTCTTCGGCGAACCATTCGACGAAGGAGGCGGCATACAGCACTTCCCCCCTGGCCTCGCTCAGGGGCTTGCCCTGTTCGCTGGTCATGAGCAGGGCCAGGTCGTCGGCATGCTGGTTGATCAGCTCGAACCAGCGGCGCAGCACCGCCGCCCGCTCCTTCGCCGTCCTGCCGCGCCAGGCCGGCCAGGCGGCATCGGCGGCGGCAATGGCGGCACGGGTCTCGGCGGCACCGAGGCGGGGCACCCGGGCCAGTTCGGCACCGCTGGCCGGATTGCGCACCGGGAAATCGCTCTCGCCGCCCACCCACTGGCCGTTGAGATAGCACTGCTGGCGCAACAGATTGGAATCCTCAAGTTTCATCTTTGTCTCGTCGTTGGAGTTTTATAAAAACCGTCGTTTATACTTGGGGTTATGACTAAAAAGCTCATCCATTGCCTGAGCTTGGCCGCCGCCCTCGCCGGCTGCGGCAGCTTACCGCCATCGCCCCCGGAAAAGCCAGCGGAGCGCGCCGCCGCGCCCCTCTCGGCCAAGGCCCAGGACGTGGTGCTGTACGCCTTTTCCCTGATCGACACCGGCTACCGCTTCGGCGGCAAGAACCCGGAAGCGGGCCTGGACTGCAGCGGCATGGTCAGCTACATCTATGGCCAGGCGGCGGGCCTGAAAGTTTCCGGCAGCGCCGCCGACATCGCCCGCAACGGCCGCCCCGTGCCGCGCCAGGGCCTCAAGCCGGGCGACCTGGTGTTCTTCAACACCATGAACCGCTCCTACTCCCACGTGGGCATCTACATCGGCGACGACCGCTTCGTGCACGCGCCGGCAACTAATGGCAGAATCCGAATCGACAGTCTGGGGGCCCGCTACTATGCGGAACGCTTCGAGGCTGCCCGGTCCTACTTCGACTAAGCCGTCGGGCCGTAAAAAAACCACAATCTTAGGAGATAGTTTCACATGCCCGTTCCCGCTCTGTTCCAGGGCCGGATGGCGGTTCCCGCCATTGCTGCGCCCATGTTTCTCGTATCCGGCCCCGACCTGGTCATCAACGCCTGCAAGGCCGGCATCGCCGCCAGCTTCCCCTCCCTCAACGCCCGTCCCGCCACCCAGCTGGATGAATGGCTGACCCGCATGAATAAGGAGCTGGGCCCGAAGGATGCGCCCTTCGGCATCAACCTGATCCTGCATCACTCCAACACCCGCCTGGAAGAGGACGTGGCCCTGGTGGTCAAGCACAAGGTGCCCTTCGTCATCACCAGCCTGGGCAACCCCAGCAAGCTGGTGGAGGTGGTGCATGGCTACGGCGGCCTGGTGTTCTCCGACGTCATCCACGCCTACCACGCCAGGAAGGCCATCGAGGCGGGCGTGGACGGCATCATCGCCGTTTCTTCCGGCGCCGGTGGCCATGCCGGGACCCAGAACCCCTTCGCCCTGTTGCGGGAAATCCGGGAGTTCTGGGACGGCGTGCTGATCCTGGGCGGCGCCATTTCCGACGGCGCCACCATCCGCGCCGCCGAAATCGCCGGCGCCGACTTCGCCTACATGGGCACCCGCCTCATCGCCACCCAGGAATCCATGGCCCAGCAGGCCTACAAGGACATGCTGGTGAGCGCCGGCCCGCGGGACATCGTGTATACGGACGCCGTCTCCGGCACCAACGCCAACTTCATCTGGCAAAGCCTGGAGAAGGCCGGCTACACCAAGGAGAGCCTGGCGGCCAGCGGCCAGGCCAACCACAACTACGGCGGCGACGAGGCCAAGGCCTGGCGCGACGTGTGGAGCGCCGGCCACGGCGTCGCCAACATCCACGACGTGCCGACGGTGGCCGAACTGGCCGCGCGGCTGGCCGCGGAATACCGTCAGGCCTGCGAACGCCAGCCGTCCCAAGCCTTGCGGCCGGTATAACCAAAGCCATATTTTTCGGCGCCGCCGTTGATGCTAGGGTTAGGCCCTAAATAACAATATTCGAGAGCCTTTCCCCATGCGCACCATCGACGAAACCGAAGTCAGCAAACTGCTCCGCGGGGTGGAAATTCCCCCCTGCCCCGCGGTGCTCGCTGCCCTGGCCCAGGAGATGCATCGCCCGGATGCCAGTTCGACCAAGGTGGCCCGGCTCATCAGCCAGGACGTAGGCCTGGCCGCCGGCGTCATCAAGTGCGCCAATTCCCCCCTCTTTTCCACCGGCAGCAAGGTCGGCTCCATCGGCGAAGCCCTGGGCCGCCTGGGCTTCAACAACGTGCTCAACCTGGTGGTGAACGAACTGCTGCGCAAGAACCTTTCCCAGAGCAACCATGCCATGGACCGCTTCTGGGACAGCGCCACCTACTGCGCCGGCGTTTGCGCCAAGCTAGCCGAGATCCTGCCCGGCACCAGCCGCGACACGGCCTACACCTTCGGCCTCTTCCACGATTGCGGCATCCCCATCCTGATGCGCCGCTATCCGGACTACAAGAAGACCCTGGGCGAAGCCAACCGCCGCATCGACCTGCCCTTCACGGCCATCGAGGACGAAATCCACGGCACCAACCATGCCGTCATCGGCTACCTCATGGCGCGCAACTGGGGCCTGCCGGAGACGGTCAGCTCCGCCATCCTCTCCCACCACGATTTCTCCGTCTTCAACGACGGCAGTGGCCTTTCCGACGAGTCGTGCACCCTGATCGCCCTGGCCCTGCTCTCCGAGCGCATCGTCGGCACCTTCCTGCGTCTCAACGAGGACGGCGAGTGGGAAAAGGGCAAGGGCGCCGTGGCCGGCTTCTTCGGTCTCACCGAGACGGACCTCAACGACATCGTGGACGACCTGCTGTTCAAGCTGGACTCTGCCCGCAAGGCCGCCTGACCGCAGACGCCGCCTGGTGGCGTCGCCACCATGAAAAAAGCCGCTCCAGGAGCGGCTTTTTAATTTTCGGGAACGACAAACCTCAGAGCAGGAACAGGGTGGCCAGGCCGAGGAAGATGAAGAAGCCGCCGGAGTCGGTAACGGCGGTGATCAGCACTGAGGAGCCCAGGGCCGGGTCCCGGCCGAACTTCTGCATGGTCATGGGAATGACCACGCCGACGGTGGCCGCCAGCAGCAGGTTGAGGGTCATGGCCCCAGTCATCACCAGGCCCAGCTGGAAGGAGTGGTACAGCCACCAGGAGACCACGCCGAGCAGCCCGCCCCACACCAGGCCGTTGATCAGGGCCACGCCCAGTTCCTTGTGCAGCAGGCGCCGCGCCGATTCGGGCTGGATCTGGCCGAGGGCGATGGCGCGCACGATCATGGTGATGGTCTGGTTGCCCGAGTTGCCGCCGATGCCGGCGACGATGGGCATGAGGGCGGCCAGGGCCACCAGCTTTTCGATGGAGCCTTCGAAGGCTCCGATCACCCGGGAGGCGATGAAGGCCGTCACCAGGTTGATGGCCAGCCAGGTCCAGCGGTTTTTCACCGAGTTCCACACCGAGGCGAAGATGTCTTCCTCTTCCCGCAGACCGGCCTGGGCCAGCAGTTCGCTTTCCGATTCTTCCCGGATGAAGTCCACCACCGCATTGACGGTGACGCGACCCACCAGGCGGTCGTCCCGGTCCACCACCGGGGCGCTCACCAGGTCGTAGCGCTCGAAGGCCTGGGCCGCTTCCTCGGCGTCGTCGTCCGGTTCCAGATGGACGAAGTCGCTGATCATGACGTCCGCCACTTCGGACTCGGGATCGTTGATGAGCAGCTTGTTGAGGGGCAGCACGCCCTTCAGGCGCTCGTCCCGGTCCAGCACGAAGAGCTGGTCGGTGTGGTCGGGCAGTTCGTCGAAGCGGCGCAGGTAGCGCAGCACCACTTCCAGGGTCACGTCTTCCCGCACCGTGACCATTTCGAAATCCATGATGGAGCCGACCGAGTCCTCGGGGTAGGACATGGCGGCGCGCAGCTGCTCCCGCTCTTCCACGGAGAGGGACTGGAAGACGTCCTGGATCACCTCGTGGGGCAGGTCCGGCGCCAGGTCGGCCAGTTCGTCGGCATCCAGGGATTCGGCGGCGGCCACCAGCTCGTCCGAATCCATGTTGGCGATCAGGGTTTCCCGGACCGCATCCGACACTTCCAGCAGGATTTCCCCGTCCCGCTCCGCCTTGACCAGGTCCCACACCATGAGACGCTCATCCAGGGGCAGGGCCTCCAGGATGTAGGCCACGTCGGCCGGGTGCATCTTGTCCAGCTTGTGGCGCAGCTCGTTCAGGTGCTGCTTGTGCACCAGGGATTCCACCAGCTCGTGGCGGGGCATCTCCTGCTTGTGCACCAGGTCCTCCACCAGGTGATGCCGGGCGAGCAGGGTCTGCACCTCGGAGAGGCGCGCCTGCAGCTCATCGGCGTCAGCGTGCTGGATTTCTTCGCTCATGGTGGCAAACCGGGGAATGGTGCGATGCCGCAAAAAGATGGCGCATTCTAGCACCGCACCGGGTCAGGACTTTGACAAAAATCACGGGAATCCACCGGGCTACGGGATATCCCCAAGCGGCGCCCCGACGGCCCGCCCATGGGTATGGGCAAGCCGGTCTCAGGGGAGTTCCGCCGCCCCCATCCGGCCCAGGATGATGCCGGTCTTTTTCAGCAGCCCCGGGGCGCTGCGGTTGCGGTCGTAGAAGCGGGGATTGGGCAGCATGGCGGCCAGCTTCGCCGCCTGTTCCGGGCCCAGCTGGGCGGCGGAGACATTGAAGTAATGGCGGGCCGCCGCCTCGGCGCCGAAGACGCCGTTGCCCCACTCCACCACATTGAGATAGACCTCGAAGATGCGCCGCTTGGACCAGGCGGTTTCCAGCATCAGGGTGATGGCGGCCTCCTCGGCCTTGCGCCAGGGCGTCTTGCTCGGGGAAAGGAACAGGTTCTTCGCCAGTTGCTGGGAGATGGTGGAGCCGCCGGCCACCACCTTGCCGCGGCGCTGGTTCTTTTCCACGGCTTTCTGGATGCCGTCCCAGTCGAAGCCTTCATGATCGACGAACTTGGCGTCTTCGGCGGCGATGATGGCCCGCTTCAGGTGGGGCGAGATGCGCTCGTAATCCACCCACTGCTTCTGCAGGCTGGCCCCCGGCGTCTTCAGCCACAGTTCTTCCTGGCGGATTTCCATGAAGCGGGTCATGTGGGGATTGACGTTGGCCCACCACAGCACCCAGGCGAACAGCCACAACTGGTAGGCCAGCAGGAGGCCGACGCCCCAGGCCGCCGCCAGCTTCAGCCAATGCAGGATGCGCACGGCGCTTCAGCCCTGCCGCAGACGGTCGAGGACCGGCGCGGTGACGGGCCGCACGCCGCGCCACAGCTGGAAGGCTTCCGCCGCCTGCTCCACCAGCATGCCCAGGCCGTCCACCAGGTGGGTGGCGCCTTCCAGCCGGGCAAAGGCCAGGAAGGGCGTCTCGCCCCGGCCGTACATCATGTCGTAGGCCAGGGCGCCGCCGTTGAAGATGCCAGGAGGCAGGGGCGGCAGTTCGCCGGCCAGGCTGGCGGAGGTGGCATTGATCACCACATCGAAGCCCTGACCGGCCAGCTCGCCATAGCCGCCGCCGCTGACGGGGCCCAGGTCGGCGAAATCCCGGGCCAGGTCGGCGGCCTTGGCGGCAGTGCGGTTGGCAATGTGCAGGCGGCAAGGACCGGCGGCCAGCAGGGGTGCCAGGGCGCCCCGGGAGGCACCGCCGGCGCCGAGCAGGAGAATGGCCTTGCCCGCCAGGGGCAGGGCCTGGTTGACCTGCAGGTCCTGCACCAGGCCGGCGCCGTCCGTGTTGTCGCCGAGGATGTGCCCGTCCTCCAGCACCAGGGTATTCACCGCTCCGGCCCGGGCGGCCCGGGGCGTCAGGCTGTCGGCCAGGCGAAAGGCCTCTTCCTTGAAGGGCACGGTGACGTTGGCGCCCCGCCCGCCGCCCTCGGCAAAGGCCCGCAGCGCCGCGGCGAAGCCGTCCAGGGGCGCCAGCAGGGCTTCGTAGCTCATGTCCTGGGCGCAGGCGGCGGCAAACAGGGAGTGGATCAGGGGCGACTTGCTGTGGCCGATGGGGTTGCCGAAAACGGCATAGCGGTCAGTCATGGCGGCAAAAAGAAGGCAGCGGTGGAGGAAAGGGCGCCAGTTTATCCCTTTTGGCGGACGGCAACCTGAACGCTCCCTTACGTAGTGCAGAGAACAAAATCGCCGCAGGAAACGGCTTACGCATGGCGGAATTGCCTATAATCCGGATGTTGCACTTTTCAGGGAGCTAACAACAAATGAGCGCAAAAGACGCCGTTATCGTGACATGGGACGACCGCTACAGTGTGGGCATGAGTGAAATCGACGCCCAGCACCAGGCCCTCTTCGAGACCATCAACCGGCTGTGGTCCGCCATCGTCGGCAAGGGCAGCCGGGAGCAGATCCTGGTGCTGATCGACGAACTGGAACGCTACACCGTGGCCCACTTCTCCGCCGAGGAGAAGTTCATGGAATCCACCGCCTACCCGGACCTGGCCGCCCACCGGCAACTGCACGAGACCTTCGTGCAGCGCATCGCCGCCGAACGCCAGGGTGTCAGCGCCGGCAAATCCATCAGCCTGGACCTGCTGCACTTCCTCAAGGACTGGCTGGTGCAGCACATCCAGGTGGAAGACCAGCGCTACGCCGCCCACTGCCGCCAGGACCCGCAACGGGGCAGCGGCCTGTCGGGCTTCTTCAAGCGCTTCTGGGCCTAGACCCCGGCACCGGGCCGGGCCGCCTTACTGGGCCTGGACCCGGTCACCGCTGGTGAAGAACCAGGTGCGGGTGATCACCAGCTGATCCACGTCCCGCCGGATGTCCTCGGGGAAGGCCGCATAGGGGCCGGCCATGCGCACGATGCGCAGGGCCGCCTCATCCAGCACCTTGTGGCCGGAGGTACGCTCCAGCTCCACCTTGTCCACGGAACCGTTGGCATTGATGGTGACGGACAGCACCAGGGTGCCGTAGAGCCGGCCCCGGGCGGCCTCGGGATAGTTGAGGGTGCCCACCCGCTCCACCTTCAGGCGCCAGTCTTCCACATAGCGGGCGAAGCGGTATTCGTCGGCCCGGGTGCCGATGTTCTTCTTGCGCGGACGCTGGTTGTACTCGTCCACGCTCTTGCTGATCTCGGCCTCCATGCGCGCCATGGCCATGGCGCTGCTGGCCAGGTCCCGGCCCGAGAGGGTCGGCGCATTCTGGGGCTGGGACTCCCGGGAATCCTGGCGCGGCGCCCGGGTCTTGCTCTTCACTTCGGCCAGCAGGCGCTGCTGCTGGGCCTCCATGTCCCGCACCCGCTGCCGCGACTGTTCCAGGTCGCTGCCGGCCTGCTGCCGCGCCGAGGGCGGCAGGGGCGTGGCGGCGCGGCGGTTCTCTTCGACGTTGCCGCCGCCGTCCAGGTTGGCCTGGGCCAGGGCCTGGGCGTGGGTCGGGCGGCGCGCCGACTTGCTGTTCACCAGGATGATGTCCAGAGCCTTGTCCTGCAGGGCCCGGGAGGCATCGGGGAACTTGAAGTGGAGGGACAGCAGCAGACCGTGCACCAGCACGGAGAAGCCGATGGCCAGGGTCAGGTTGCGGCTGGAGGCATCCATCCGGGCCAGGAATCCGGGCATCAACCGGGCCGCCGCCATATCAGGCTCCCGCCTCCTCGTCGTCACCCACATCGGCCACCGCATCGGCGCTCTCGATGACGGCGACGAAGCGCAGGTTCAGCTCCAGGGACAGGGTGTCCCAGGACTCCACGCTCAACTTGACCCGCTGGCCCATGGACAGCTCGGGCAGGGACGGCACCCGTTGCATCAGGGGCAGGGGATCGAGCTTGACCAGGTTTTCCTTGCGCACCGTGCCTTCGATTTCCGTCACGCCCTTCTGCTCCAGCCAGCGCAGGCACCAGTAGCGCTCCATGTGGCGCTGGAATTCGGCGTAGGCGGCGTAGGTCAGGTCGAAGTCGCGCATGGCGGCAAAGAGCGCATCGCTCTTGGCGCCGAAGTGGGGCGCCCGGTCCTGCAGCAGGGTGATCAGCTGCCACTGGTTCACCAGGTCCACATAGCGCCGCAGGGGCGAGGAGGACCAGGCGTACTGGGGCACGCCGAGCCCCTCGTGGGGCAGGGGCGAGGTGGTCATGCGCACCTTGCCGGCGGTCTGGGCGCGGTAGATGCAGGCCACCTTCTTCTCGGCCAGGAGGCCGCCCCAGGTGGCGTTGGCGACGATCATCAGTTCCGCCACCAGCTTGTCCAGGGGACTGCCCCGCTTGCGGGCGCTGATCTCGATGCGGTCGGCAGCGCCAGTCGGATCGCTGGCGTCGGGGAAAACGTCGAAGTTGTAGTCGAAGATGCCCTGGGTGGCGGACGGCTTGCCGCGGCGCCCTTCGCAGGCACAGGCCAGCTGCCACAGCAGCTTCAGTTCCTGGGCGAAGCGGAAGTCGCCCAGACCGGCGGCCAGGGTTGCCTCGTTGAAGAGGGGCTCGATTTCGTGGTGGCGCAGGTTGGCCGCCACATGGACCCGCTCCAGGCGGGATTCGTGGCCGACGATCTCCAGGCCCTCATTCACCGTCAGGTACAGGGAGACGGCCGGCCGCGGCTTGCCTTCGGCCAGGGTGTAGGCCTCCACCACGGCATCGGGCAGCATGGTGATCTTGTTGCCGGGCATGTACACGGTGGACAGGCGATCCCGGGCGATCTGGTCGAGGGCCTCGCCCGGCCCGAAACCGAGGCCGGGGGCGGCGATGTGGATGCCGACGCGCCAGCCGATGCCGGGCAGGGCTTCCAGGGAAAAGGCGTCGTCGATTTCGGTGGTGGCCGCATCGTCGATGGAAAAGGCTTGCACCGAGGCCAGGGGCAGGTCGGCCGGCGCCGTGGGCACGTCCACAGCGGGGAAGCCGGTGCCCTTGGGGAAGTACTCCCGCAGGAAGCGGTTGAAGTGGTAGTCGCGGTGGGACTTGATGGCACCGCATCGGGCCAGCAGGTGCGGCGCCGAGGTGTGCAGTTCCTCGCAGGCCGCCTCCAGGGCCTTGGTCTCCGGCTTGTTGCGGTCCGGGGCGTAGAGCAGCTGGTCGAGCAGGGGGGCGAACTCGGGCGGCAGGGAACCGGCCTTCAGTTCCGCCACCATGCGCTCTATGGCCAGCGCTTGCTGACGCTTCTTTTCAAGACCGGCCAGAGCAGCCTGGAGAATGTCGGGAGGGGCCTTGCGGAAGCGACCCTTACCCTTGCGGTGGAAATAGACAGGCGCTGCGTGTAGGGCAAGCAGGACCGATGCCGCCTCGACCGGAGAGGGGTCTTTGCCGACGTAGTCCTTGGCAATATCCAGAAAAGAAAATTCGCCATCCGCACAGCACTCCCAGAGGAATTCGGGTTCGATGTCGTGGGCCAGGGGTTCGGCAGCCTCCAGCAGGGCCCCGGGGGCGGGACTCTGGAAACGCAGCAGGATGGCGGCAGCCTTGACCTTGGTTCGCTTGCCCGACGCGCTTTCCACCTGCAGGGTGGCATCGTTGTCGGCCAGCACGGTGCCCGTCTTGAAGGCGCCGTCTTCTTCAAATAGAACATTCATCGGCGGATTATAACCCGGCGAATTCAAGGATTTGCGGCACAAAGTCGACAAATCGCGTGAAGCTGTGGTCGCCGCCGGCCAGCACCGTCTGGCGGGCATCCCGGTAGCGGGCCACGGCCTGGCGGTAATCCAGCACCTCGTCCCCCTCCTCCACCAGCAGCCAGTAGCGCTCGGGCCGCAGATCGGCCACTTCCATGGCCTGCAGCTGGGCCACGTGCTCCCGGGTGAACTGGAATTCCTCGCCGGTATAGAGGTTGGTCTGGGGGCCGACGTAATCCGCCAGGGAAAGATGGGCCAGCACCGCCGGATTGACCAGCACGGCCCGCAGGCCGTGGCGTTCCGCCAGCCAGGTGGCGTAGAAGCCGCCGAGGGAACTGCCCACCAGGGTCAGGGGACCTTCGGCGGCCAAGATAGCCTCGGCCTGGGCCATTGCCTGGCGCGGCTCGTGGGACAGGGCCGGGCAGAAGAAGCGCTCCTGCAGGCCCCGGGCCGCCATGGCCTCGGCCACGGCGCGGGCCTTGAAGGAGGCGGGGGAGGAACGGAAACCGTGGAGATAGAGAATGCCGCTCATGGTGCTGGCCTCACTGGCTTACTTGCATTCCCAGGTGTCGCCGGGAACGAGGGTGGAAGGAAAGTCCCGGCAGAGCCAGGTGCGGGCTGCCTGGCTCCCGCCCAGGGCGGCCTCCCAGAAGGCCAGGCTGGCGCCCTGGATGGCCGTCGCGGCCCGGGGCGGCAGGACGTGGCGGCTGCCCGGATTGCCCGCCAGGGGCATGTGGGCGGCGCCGTCCAGCACCAGCAGGAACTTGTCGCCGCCGGGCATGTGGCGGAAGGGCACGGTGCGGTCGGCGGCGCTGATGTCGTGCAGGCCGATGCCGTCGTCCCGGGTGCCCGTGATGCAGAAGAAGGGGCGCCGGATGCCGGCGAAGCGGGCGTTGAGGGGCGCCTCCTCGCCCCGGGCGGAGGGCGACAGGCCGAGGAAGGCCCGCAGGCGCGGCTCCGCCACCGGCGGCCCATAAGCGCGCCGTTCCCCGGCCATGGCCTGGGTCGTCACCGCGCCATAGGAATGGCCGGCCAGGCCGACACGCTCCAGGTCCACCCCGGCCCAGGCCGGGTCCGTGGCCTGGCGGCGCCAGACTTCGTCGAGAACGAAGCCCAGGTCGGCCAGGCGGGCCAGGGACTGCTCCGGCGTGGTGGCCGCCGTCAGGGCCCGGCGCAGGGCCATGGGACTACCGGCCATGACCGCGGCGTCGCTGCCGGCGTGCTGCAGGGCCAGGCCCCGGTAACCGTGGGAGGCCCAGTGGCGCAGCCAGCGTTCGCCGTTGTCCCGGTCGCCGCCGAGGCCGTGGGAGAAGAGGATCAGGGGCGTACGGGCGACGCCCTGGGGCAGGTAGTGGCGGCAGGGAATGGGACGCTGGCGGCGCTCGTCGTGCCACACCTCCAGTTCCTCCCGCACCCGGCAGGGGCCGCTGGCGGCGTAGTTGTGGGGGGCTGACATGGGGCAGGTTCGCCGGGGCGGCAGCGCCGCCCCGAAAGGGTTGTCCGACCTAGCCTGCAGACCAGCTGACAGTGCCGCTCCAGGCGGTCCACAGGACGATGCCGCCGAAGACGATGCGGTACCAGGCGAAGGCGGTGAAATCGTGGCTGCTGATGTAGCGCAGCAGGCCGCGCACGGCGATGAAGGCGGAGACGAAGGCGGCGACGAAGCCCACCGCCCACATGCCGATATCGTCGAAGGAGAGCAGCTCCCGCTCCTTGTACAACTGGTAGAGGGTGGCGATACCCAGGGTGGGGATGGCGAGGAAGAAGGAGAACTCGGTGGCGGCCTTGCGCGACAGGCCGAAGAGCAGGCCGCCGATGATGGTGGCGCCGGAGCGGGAGGTGCCGGGAATGAGGGCGAAGGCCTGGGCGATGCCCAGCTTGAAGGCGTCGATCACATCCAGTTCCTCCACCGTCTCCACCCGGATGCGGTGCTTGCGCCGCTCGGCCCAGAGGATGAAGAGACCGCCGACGATGAAGGTGGTGGCCACCACGTAGGCGTTGAACAGGTGGGCCTTGATGGCCTTGCCGAAGAGCAGGCCGAGGACGGCCAGGGGGATGAAGGCAATGATCAGGTTGATGACGAAGCGCTGGGCTTCCCGCTCCCGGGGCAGGCCCAGCAGCACCCGGGCGATGCGGGCCCGGTATTCCCAGCAGACGGCCAGGATGGCGCCGGACTGGATGACGATCTCGAACAGCTTGCCCCGGGCATCGTTGAAGTCGAGCAGGTCCCCCGCCAGGATCAGGTGGCCGGTGGAGGAGATGGGAAGGAATTCGGTGAGGCCCTCGACGATGCCGAGAATGAGGGCCTTGAGCAGCAGCAGGGGATCCATGGGGAGCCGGGGCGGAAGGAAAGAGGGGGGGATTATACCCGCCCCCTCCGCCGGCCCCGACCGGAAGCGACCTTACAGGGGATACCCGGCCATCTTCAGCAGGGCGCCGGTCTCGCACAGGGGCAGACCCATGACCCCGGTGTAGCTGCCTTCCAGGCGTTCGACGAACATCCCGGCCTTGCCCTGGATGCCGTAGGCGCCGGCCTTGTCCATGGGTTCGCCGCTGGCGATGTACTTGCTGATCTCGGCTTCTTCCAGCTCGCGGAACTGGACGATGCTCTCCGACAGCACGGTCTCGATATGGCCGCTCCAGGCCAGGGAGACGGCGGTCAGAACCCGGTGCCGCTGGCCCGAGAGCAGCTCCAGCATGCGCCGGGCGTCGGCCTCGTCGGTCGGCTTGCCGAGAATCTCGCCCCGGCATTCGACGGTGGTGTCCGCCGCCAGGATCGGCTGGGTCGCCTGGCGCCGCCACACCACCAGCTTGAGGCCGTGCTCGGCCTTGGCCCGGGCCACCCGTTTGACGTAGGCCACCGGGTCCTCGCCCGCCAGGGGCGTCTCGTCCACGGCGCCGTCGGCCCGGGGCGGGTTGCGAAAGAGCAGGGTTTCGAACTGCACGCCCATGAGGGACAGCAGTTCCCGCCGCCGGGGGCTGCGGGAGGCAAGGTAGATGCGGGGGCCGAGGGGGATGGTCATGGCAGTGGGGGAAGGTCAGCCTTCCCGGTGGTAAGGATGGTTACGAATGACGCTGACGGCACGGTAGAGCTGTTCGCACAGGATCAGCCGGGCCATGGCGTGGGGCAGGGTGAGGCTGGACAGGCGCAGCATGGCGCCGCCATTTTGCTGGGCCTCGGCCTTCAGTTCCGGGTCGAGGCCGTCGGCGCCGCCGATGAGCAGGGCGATGTCGCGCCCCTCGCCCATCCAGCCTTCAAGGCGGGCCGCCAGTTTGACGGTGCTCAGATCCTCGCCCCGCTCGTCCAGGGCGACGATGCGACAGCCCCCGGGCAGGGCCGCCCGGATGCGGGCCTTCTCCGCACTCAGCAGCTGCTCCCGGGTTTTCGAGCCCCGGGGCTCGGGCTTGATCTCGACCACGCTCACCGCCATTTCCCGGGGCATGCGCTTGATGTACTCGGCGCAGCCCTCGGCCACCCAGTCCGGCATGCGGTGGCCCACGGCGATGATGCACAGTTTCATGGCTGCCTTCAGGCGGCGGAGGAGCCGCCCTGGCTGCCGGCCTGGCGCCGCACCGGGGCCTTGGCGCCCCACAGCTCTTCCAGGTTGTAGTAGTTGCGCACGGCCGGCTGCATGACATGGACCACGATGTCGCCCAGGTCCACCAGCACCCACTCGCCGGTCTGCTCGCCTTCAATGGAGAGCACCTCGCCGCCGGCTTCCCGCACCTTTTCCTGGACGTTGCGGGCAAGGGACTTGACCTGACGGTTGGAGTCGCCGCTGGCGACCACCACCCGGTCGAACAGGGAGGTGAGCTTGGTGGTGTCGATCACCTCGATATCCTTGCCCTTGATGTCCTCAAGGGCGTCCACGACGATTGCTTGCAGTTTTTGCAGTTCCATCAGGTGCCTAATTGCTGGGGGTTGAAAGATATAGTTGCTGCGCCTGAATATAAGCGATCACCGCTTCAGGCAGCAAATAACGGGGGCTGCGGCCGGCGGCCAGCAGCTGGCGGATCTGGGTGGCGGCGATGGCCAGGGGCGTCATGGGGAAGGTGGCGATGCCGCCGGCGGGGGCAGCCTGCAGCTCCCGGGGGCTGCAGCGGCGGGCCTGGAACTCCCGGGCCAACTCGCCCGGCACGGCCGCCGGATCGATGGAAAAGCCGGGCCGGTACACCACCGCCACGTGGGCCAGGGCCAGGATGTCCTGCCAGCGGTGCCAGGTGGGCAGGCCGGCGAAGGCGTCGGCGCCGGTGAGCAGCACCAGGGGCTGGGCCGGGCCGCACTCCCGGCGCAGGCGCTCCAGGGTGAGCACCGTGTAGCTGGGGTCGGCGCTGGCCACCTCGGCGCCGTCCACGACGAAGGCCGGATTGTCCTGCACCGCCAGGCGCACCATCTGCAGCCGCTGCTGGGGCGTGGCCCGGGGCTCGGCCCGATGGGGCGGCCGGCCGGCGGGAATCCAGCGCACCTGGGCCAGGTCGAGATTCTCCAGCGCCTCCTGGGCCAGGCGCAGATGGCCGTGGTGAATGGGGTCGAAGGTGCCGCCGAAGACGCCGATGGGGCGCTGCTCAGGCATGGTCGCCATCGCCGCCGCCCTCTTCCGGCCCTTCCTCGTCGCCCACCGTGGTGGCGAAGGCCGGCGCGCCTTCGACAAAGACTTCCCGGTAGCTGACGTAGAAGCTGGCCACCAGGCTCGGCGCCAGGATCAGGATCAGGGGCACCATGACGATGGCTGCCGCCATGCCGGGCCCCAGGATCATGCCCAGCAGCCCCATGGCCAGGGCCGGCACCAGACCGCTCCACAGCAGGATGGAGAGGCTGTAGGTGAGGAACGGCCGCCAGTTGCGCAGGCAGGCGAAGAAGGAGAAGAAGAGGGCCTTGCCGGCGCCCTGCCGGTGCCAGGCGGCCAGCATGGGGGCGAACCAGAAGGCCATCACCAGGGGCACCACCAGCAGCAGGGCCAGCTGGGTGGCGAGGAGGAATTCAGGATTGTCCGCCGGCAGGTCGCCGTGGTCGCCGCCGATGAACATGAGGCGGAACAGGTCGCCCCCGTCCACCAGGGAGGCCAGGCCCAGGATCAGCAGGGTGCCGCACAGATAGAGCCCGCCCAGACCCACCAGCACCGGCGCCTGGGGACGGATGCCGGTGCTCAGGGACTGGGGCGTGACGGCCAGGCCCCGGTCGAGCACGCGGCAGGCGTTCATCAGCACCAGGGACAGGGCCGGCATGGCCAGATAGGTGATGAGGCTGCCGATGAACGGCAGGCTGCCCACCAGGGCCAGCAGCATCCAGTAGGTCAGCAGGAGCAGGCTGAGGATGGCCGGATTGCGCCGGAACAGGGCGTAGCCGGCGCCCAGCCAGCGCCAGCCGCGGGCGGCGGGAAGGTTCAGTGCCTGCATGGATCAAGCGGTGGGGAAAATATCCCGGTAGGAGGCATAGAGGACGGCGAAGGACACCGGCAGCAGGACGAGGAAACCGAGGCCCATGGGCAGGGCGGCGACGAAGAAGAGCACACCCATGATGAGGCCGAGGACGGTGAAGGGCAGGATGTTCTTCAGGCAGGCGCTGAAGCTGGCCTTGAGGGCGGGCACCGGCTGCATGTGGTTGAAGTAGACCAGGGCCGGGGCGAACCAGAAGGCCATGAACAGGGGGACGGCCAGGGCCAGGCTGATCATCACCGCCAGCAGGACGCCGGCGATGGCCACGCCAAAGCCGCCGGTGGCAGCGCCGCCCACGAGGGAACCGCCGCCGATGAGCATGCCCACCGCCAGGATGCCGAACCAGCCCAGCATGTAGCACAGGCCCACCACCACCAGCCCGGTGGTTTCCCGGGAGAAGCCGGCGAAGAGGTCGTTCAGTTCCACCTTGCCGCCCTCCTCCTGGCGCCGCACCGCCTGCAGCACGCCGGCGGCCAGCAGGGGCAGCAGCAGGTGGGAGGCCAGGGCGCCGGCTAGGGGCACCATGGCCACCGCCAGAGTCAGCACCAGGAAGACCAGGGCCAGCACCACCCAGGCGCCGGGGGCGCGGGTGAACAGGTCCCAGCCGAAACGCAGCCATTCGATGGCGGCACCGGCCGGCACCACCCGGCAGCTGCCGTCGAAGGGCGGCGGCGCCATGGGAAAGGTGGGCGTGGAATCCGGGGAGCTGGCGTCGGCAGACATGGTAAAAACCGTTGAAAAATCAGGAATGGCGCCATGCTAACGACACGGCGGGGGGTTGGCAATTGGCACCGCCGCGGCGGTGACCGGAAATCAGTCGATCCAGGGGGCCGCCGGATGGCAGCGACGGGCCAGCAGGAGGTCCCGGAAATGCCGGGGATCCTTCACCAGCACCTGGCGGCCGGCCCGGGGCGCATGGAAGTCCTGCAGGCGCGACAGCCAGAAACGTAGCGCCGCCCGGCGCAGGAGCCGGGGCCAGGCCCGGGCCTCCGCCGCCTGCAGGGGGCGCCGCCGGTGGTAGGCCTGCAACAGGGCCCGGGTGCGGCCGGGTTCCAGGTTGCCGGCCCCATCCAGGCACCAGTCGTTGGCGGCCACCGCCAGGTCGAACAGCAGCTGGTCCCGGGCGGCAAAATAGAAATCCAGCAGGCCGGACAGGCGTTCCCCCTGGAACAGCACATTGTCGCGGAACAGGTCGGCATGGACGATGCCTTCGGGCAAGGCCTCGGCCGGCCCGGCCTGGTAGGCCAGTTCATCCTGCAGCAGGGCCCCATCCTCGTCGCTGAGCAGGGGCAGCACCTGGGCGGCGGCCTGACGGCGCCACGCCTCGCCCCGGGGGTT
Organism: Azospira sp. I09; assembly: GCF_009177135.1. Lineage (NCBI taxonomy): Bacteria > Pseudomonadati > Pseudomonadota > Betaproteobacteria > Rhodocyclales > Rhodocyclaceae > Azospira > Azospira sp. I09. The sequence continues at coordinate 2,218,481 of NZ_AP021844.1, forward strand.
GTCCTGCACGCCGTCGTAGGTGGCGGCGGCCAGATGCAGCCGGGCCAGGGCATCGCCCACGGCAGCGCAGTGGGCCGGGCCCGGCGCCTCCACTTCCTGCCCCGTCAGGCGGGACACCAGCACCGCCGGCTTGCCGGCCAGGGGGCGCAGAATGCGCCCGGCGTCATCGGCCACCGGTGCCGGACAGGGCAGGCCCTGGCGGGCCAGGTGGGCCATCAGGCCCAGGTAGAAGTCCAGCTCCGCCGCCCCCAGGGTCTCGAACAGGGTGAGGACCCAGGTGCCGCGGTCGGTGGTGACGAAATAGTTGGTGTTCTGGACGCCGGCGGCGATCCCGGCGAAATCCGCCAGGGCGCCGACGTCGCAGCCGGAAAGCCAGTCCTGCAGCTGCTCCCGGGTGACGGGAGTGAAGACCGACACGGCCGGATCAGAAGGTGCCGATCACCCACATGGGGACGCGCACGCCGCTGTCCACCGGGTCCTTGCGGGAGAAGGTGCCGTCGCCCTGGTCGTCCACCAGGTAGTAGGGAACGCCATGGCTGGGGGTGACCTTGAGCATGTAGAGCTTGCCGTTGACCCGGTATTCCTCCACGGTCTCGTTCTCCCGCTTCTTGATGGTCACCTGGGGTTCCATGGCGGCATCGAAGGGCACCATCTCGGGCGGCGGCGGCGGCACCGCCGGCAGGGGCTGCAGGTCGGTACGGCCGGCCTGGGCAAAAGCCGCGCCGGTGCAGACCAGCAGGGAGAGGGAAGCGGCAAGGAGGGAAAGACGACGCATGGGATGGCCTTTGCAAGATAGCCCGATTCGGATGCCCGATTTTATTACAAATTGAGCAGCATCTCCCGCTCGTCGGGCAGGGGGGCAAAGCCGCGGGTCTCGTAGTGCTTGAAAATGGCCTCGACGATCTGGTCCGGCTCGTCGATCACCTGGATCAGGTCCAGGTCGTCCGGCGATACCATGCCCTCGCCCACCAGGCGGTCCTTGAACCATTCCAGAAGGCCGCGCCAGAAGGGCTCGTGCACCAGGATCAGGGGGATCTTGCGGCTCTTGCCGGTCTGGATCAGGGTCAGGGCCTCCAGCACCTCGTCCAGGGTGCCGAAGCCCCCAGGCATGACCACGTAGGCGCTGGCGAACTTGACGAACATGAACTTGCGCGCAAAGAAGTGGCGGAAGGACTGGGAGATGTCCTGGTAAGGATTGGCCATCTGCTCGTGGGGCAGCTGGATGTTGAGACCGATGGAGGGGCTCTTGCCATGGTAGGCGCCCTTGTTGGCCGCTTCCATGATGCCGGGGCCGCCGCCGGAGATGACCGAGAAGCCGGCATCGGAGAGCTTGCGGGCGATTTCCTCGGTCAGCTGGTAATAGGGCGACTCGGGCTTGATGCGGGCGCTGCCGAAGATGGAGACGGCCGGGCGGATGGCCGCCAGCCGTTCGGTGGCCTCCACGAACTCTGCCATAATGCCGAAAATCCGCCAGGATTCCCGGGCCGACATGGCGCTGGTGATGGTGTCGGGGTCCGCCAGGGGCGGGAGTTTGGTTCTTTCGCTCATTTTTTTGTCTTCTGGATTTTGTTCTTATGCCGATGCTGCTGCTGGTGGACGGATCGTCCTACCTTTACCGCGCCTTCCACGCCCTGCCGGATCTGCGCAACAAGGCAGGAGAGCCTACTGGCGCCATTTACGGCGTGTTGAACATGCTACGCCGGCTGGAAAGCGACTACAAGGCAGAAGGCGTCACCTACAAGGCCGTGGTCTTCGACGCCAAGGGCAAGACCTTCCGCGACGACTGGTACCCGGAATACAAGGCCCAGCGCCCGCCCATGCCCACCGACCTGGTGGCCCAGATCGAACCCCTGCACGCCGCCATCAAGGCTTCCGGCTGGCCGTTGCTGATGGAGGAGGGAGTGGAGGCGGACGACGTCATCGGCACCCTGGCCCGCCAGGCCGAAGCCGCCGGCATGGACGTGGTCATCTCCACCGGCGACAAGGACCTGACCCAGCTGGTCAGCCCCCGGGTGCGCTGGGTCAACACCATGAGCAACGAGGTGCTGGACGAGGCCGGCGTCACCGCCAAGTTCGGCGTCGAGCCGGGCCGCATCGTGGACTACCTGGCCCTCATCGGCGACACGGTGGACAACGTCCCCGGCGTCGCCAAGGTGGGGCCCAAGACCGCTCTCAAGTGGCTGGAACAGTACGGCACCCTGGACAACATCATGGCCAACGCCGAGGCCATCGGCGGCGTGGTGGGCAACAACCTGCGCCAGGCCCTGGACTTCCTGCCCCTGGGCAAAAAACTGGTGACCGTGGTGTGCGACCTGCCGCTGCCGGAAACGCCAGCCAGCCTGGCGCCCCGCCCCCTGGACAAAGCCGCCCTGGAAGAAATCTTCAGCCGCTACGAATTCAAGACCTGGCTGCGGGAACTGCAGGGCGAAGGCGCGGCCGCCGGCGATGCCGAAGCCGCCGGCGACGCCACGACCGCCCCCGCTGCCCCGGCTGGCGCCCACCGCCAGCATTACGAAACCATCCTCACCTGGGAGGCCTTCGAGCGCTGGCTGGCCAAGATCCTGGCCGCCCCCCTGGTGGCCCTGGATACGGAAACCACCAGCCTGGACCCGCTCTCGGCCCGCATCGTCGGCATTTCCTTCGCCCTGACGCCGGGGGAGGCCGCCTACATCCCGGTGGCCCACAACTACCCGGGCGCCCCCGACCAGCTGCCCCGGGAGCAAGTCCTGGCGCGGCTCAAGCCCTGGCTGGAAGCCAGCAACCACGCCAAGCTCGGGCAGAACCTGAAATACGACCAGCACGTCTTCGCCAACCACGACATCGCCCTGAAAGGCATCGTGCACGACACCCTGCTGCAGTCCTACGTGCTGGAGAGCGACAAGGGCCACGACCTAGAACAGCTGGCCCGCCGCCACCTGGGACTGGAGACCATTCCCTACACCGCCCTGTGCGGCAAGGGCGCCAACCAGATCGGCTTCGACCAGGTGGCCATCGACCAGGCTGCCGAATATTCGGCGGAGGATTCGGACCTGACTCTGCGGGTCCATCAAAACCTGTTCCCCGCCATCGCCGCCGATGCCAAGCTCAACTGCATCTACAGCGACATCGAAATGCCGGCCCGGGAAGTGCTGTTCGCCATGGAGCGCCACGGCGTGCTCATCGACAGCGGCCTGCTGCAGACCCAGAGCAACGAGCTGGGGCGCAAGCTGGTGGAGCTGGAAGCCAAGGCCGTGGAGATCGCCGGCCAGCCCTTCAACCTCAATTCACCCAAGCAGCTGGCGGAGATCCTGTTCACCCAACTGGGCCTGCCGGTGGTGAAGAAGACTCCGGGCGGCGCCCCCTCCACCGACGAGGAAGTGCTCTCCGAACTGGCCCTGGACTACCCCCTGCCCAAAGCCCTGCTCGAATACCGGGGCCTGGCCAAGCTGAAGAGCACCTACACCGACAAGTTGCCGCGCATGGTCAATCCCCATACCGGCCGGGTGCACACCAGCTTCTCCCAGGCCGTGGCCGTCACCGGCCGCCTGGCCTCAAGCGACCCCAATCTGCAGAACATCCCCGTACGCACCGCCGAAGGCCGCCGCATCCGCGCCGCCTTCATCGCCCCGCCGGGCTGCAAGATCGTTTCCGCCGACTATTCCCAGATCGAGCTGCGCATCATGGCCCACCTTTCGGGCGACCATGGCCTGCTCGACGCCTTCGCCAAGGGTGAGGACGTGCACCGCGCCACGGCGGCGGAAATCTTCGGCATCATGCCCCTGGAAGTCACCGCGGAGCAGCGGCGCTACGCCAAGACCATCAACTTCGGCCTCATCTACGGCATGAGCGCCTTCGGCCTGGCCCGCTCCCTGGAAATCGAGCGCAGCGCCGCCCAGACCTATATCGAACGCTACTTTGCCCGCTACCCCGGCGTCGCCCGCTACATGGAAGAAACCCGGGAACTGGCCAAGCGCCAGGGCTATGTGGAAACCGTCTTCGGCCGCCGCCTGTGGCTGCCGGACATCCGCGCCAGCCAGGCCGGCCGCCGCCAGGGCGCCGAGCGGGCCGCCATCAATGCGCCCATGCAGGGCACGGCGGCGGACATCGTCAAACTGGCCATGACCGCCACCGCCCGCTGGCTCGCCGACAGCGGCCTGCAGAGCAGCCTGGTGCTGCAGGTGCACGACGAACTGGTGCTGGAAGTGCCGGAAGGGGAACTGGCCCGGGTCAGGGCCGAGCTGCCCGCCATCATGGGCCAGGTGGCCAAACTGGCCGTGCCCCTGGTGGTGGATGTGGGCGTCGGCAACAACTGGGACGAGGCCCACTAAGCCATCGATGGTACCGCGCCTAGGCTAGAGAGTCGTCCATTAGCCGGGTGAACGCTGCAACTGCGGCGTTCACGCCGACGTCCCCAACGTCCAGGCTATCCGGCTGCAGCAACTGGTAGGAAACACCCCAGGGATGCCAGCGTTCGGCCGAGGACTTACCGAAGAAACACACCATTGGTTTCCCCAGACCAGCGGCAAGATGCATGGCACCGCCGTCACTGCACACCACCCGGTCAGCGAGGGAGAGACCGGCAATAAGCTCCTCCAGGTGAGAAGTGGGAATGGGATGGATGGGCAGATCGCGGGTTAGTGCCAGAACCTCCGCCGCCTTGTCGTCATCCCCGGGATGCCGCGGATCGTCTGTTGCCCCGGGAGACCAGAACAGGAGGAAACGTGCCTGCCAACGGTCATGCAGTTGCCGTGCCAGTTCGGCGAAACGAGAGGCGGGCCAGCGCTGGCTGGGCTTGCGGGCACTGATGTGCAGCGCCACCAGTGGACCGGCCCCATTGTCCAACGCTGGCGGCAGTGCCGTAGTCAAGCGCTGAATCTGCTGCGGCTCAGGTACCACACGGCAGGGGAAAGTCACGGGAAGCGCCTCCACGCAGGAAGACAGGCAGCTCATAATCCGCTCCACTTCGTGCCCGCCCTGATCCGGGTCGGCCCGCAGTATCCGATGGGGGGCCACCCATCGGGCGAAGCGCTCCGCGCTCGCTTGGCTGCCAGGTGCCGCCAGAATTACTGTATGGATTTTACGGCGGCGCAGTGTCAGGATCATGCCGAGCCGCTCCACAACGCTGTCCAGCCAACTTTGCTCTAGCGCTCGGTGTTTTAGTTTGGTATAGGAAAAAACCTGGTCCACATCCGGATTTCCCGAAAGCACCGGGGCGTTGTAGCTATTAACCAAGGCGCCGATCCAAGCCTGAGGATAGCGCTGGCGCATGGCTGAGATGAGGGGGGTAGTACAGACCAGATCTCCAATGTTGTCGCGGCGGACAACCAAAAAGGATGCGGGCGACACGGGGGAATCCATACGGAATCGGACAACGGAAGTTGGTAGAGGCGCTACGCTAAAGGAAGCGGGGACGGGACGCAAGCATGCGCCTCGCATCGACGCTACCGGAGGATTCGGTTATCCTTCACCCCTGATGCTCCCTCTATGTTCCTGCGGCCACTGCGCCCCTTTCCCTCTCCGATGCCAAACCGTAGAGCTTCCCAACGTTTTCTCATCATCCGGCGCGACAACATCGGCGACATGCTAGCCACAACGCCTTTGATACGAGGCATGCGTCAACGTTACCCGCAAGCCTACATTGCGGTCCTAGCCAGCAGCTACAACGTGGACGCGATTCGTAACAATCCTGATGTAGATGAGATTTTCATTTTCCTCAAACGCCAGCAGAAGGATACCGGCTATGGAATACTAGCCACCCTGTGGCGGCGCTGGCAACTGTTGCTCACCTTGCGCCAAATTGGCTTTGACACCGTGGTGCTAGCCAATGGCGGCTGGCGTTACGCCCGGCAATTGGGTAGCCGTATGGTAGGTTTTCGGGAACGGGACAATCCAGATCACCGCCAGCCCCAAGTGATCGTTCCCCTAGCCGATCCCCGAGGCACCCACGAGGTGCGGAAGATGGCAGCCCTGGGAGCGGCCCTGGATGTGACGGACGCACTAGGGCCACAGGTGCTAGTTCCTGACCAGGAATTGCAGGAGCGGACCCGGGCAGCGCTGTCAGCCGGCGGCTGGCGGGCCGACAAGCCCACCCTGGCTGTCCACATCAGTTCCCGACGTCCCCAGCAGCGCTGGCCGGAAGCACAGTTCTCCGCCTTCCTGGCTCTGCTACACGCGGCAGAGCCGGAATTTCAGTTTCTCCTGCTGTGGTCCCCTGGCTCTGCCAACGACCCTATGCATCCCGGTGACGACGACAAGGCAACGGCCATTCAGGTTAACTGCCGGGCCCAAGGCATTCCCCTATTCCCCATGCCAACCCGGAGAGTGGCCGAACTGGTGGCAGCCTGCTCCTGCGCCCAGCGCTTTATCGGCAGCGATGGCGGCGCCATGCACGTGGCCGCCGCCCTGGGCTTACCGATGGTGTGTTTTTTCGGCGACAGCAGCGCCGCCGAGTGGCACCCCTGGGGAGTCCCCTATGTAATGCTGCAGCCCAAATCACAACGGGTAGACAGCCTGACTGTTGAGGAGGCACTGTCAGCCTGGGCTCGCCTCAACACTTCCCTGATGCAAGGGACCATATCCCAGGGGAAGCCCCCTCTTCGATTCCAGGAACTGCCGGGTCAGTTGCCGTCCAACTGGCCGGTGTGATTGGCGAGAACCAGCAACACCCCGGACAGAAAGAAAAATATCTGCAGCATATGGTCCCGGTTCACACTGTCCAGGACCATGCGCCCGGAAAAGCCGGAAGCCAGAAAAATCAGCAGCAGACCGATCAGGCAGTGCCGATGCGAGAAGCTACGCCAACCCAGCCACACTAGGCTGGCAACGAAGGCCAGCCATGAGATGGTGGCCGGAATCCCGCCACCCACACCCAAATCGACGAAGCCACTATGTGCATGCCCTAACTGCACTGGATAATGGGGCCGCAGGGCATGGGCGAAGGCGTTGCGGCCGTAGCCCACGCCCAGGGGGTTTTCACTGATCAAGCGGGCACCGACCCGCAGCCAGGAAATACGCAGATAAGCTGAAGCATCGGCCGGCGAACCATCGACCAGGAGCGGCATGGGACGCCCCCCCTGCCAGGCATCGTGGCCATCGATGTCCCAGGCCAGCCGGGCCGTTTCAGAAAAATGCTGCCAGCGCGGATCGGCCTTGATGCTGATAAAGGCAAAGATGGCGACCAGGGCCGTAATACTCAGGGCAATGCCGCCGGCCCGGAGCAGCCCCACGCGCTGGCGCTGGTCGTAGAGGAAGAGGTAGGTCGCCGAGGTGAAGAGAAACACCAGTCCGATGAGGCCGTTGCGGGCGCCGGCCAGGAATAGGGAAATCAGGGCCGTGACGAGTAGGGCCAAGGTCACGACCAGCGGCACCGGCAACAGCCGCCCCCGGCTGGAGGCACGGCCGAAGAGGTCCACCGCGAGGAAGGCCAAGAGAATGTTGAGGATGAAGCTCATCTCCAGCTTCCCGCCGGTCAGGGGAACCACCTGCACCAGCAAGGCACCAGTCTGGAACCAGTAGACAACGGCATGGACTATGGTGATCAGGGCCTGACTGGCCAGGACCAGGACGATACCCAGGGGCAGCCAGGCAGCCCCCCAGGGCTCCATATCCTGCACTTCCCGGCGCACCGAGGCCCGGCCCAGGAGCAGGCCGAGTCCAAGGGCGAGCAGACCCGGAAGCCATTGGCCGGTCAGCTCTCCCCGCACCCAGGCGGGTTCCGGTGCGATGAAGACAGCTTGGTACAGCAACCAGGCCGTCAGCAGTCCCAGGGAGGCCAGCGGAGCGATCAGACTGCGCCAGTGGCGCCAGGGCAGCCACGCCAGTTCCGGCAGCAAACAGCACAGGCCACCCAGCAGCAGGAGATAGCGCAGGGCGGTAACCCCTGGCAGGGACCAGACGAAAAGTAGGGCCAGGGAAAATATCAGTGCAATTCGGTAGGGCATGGGGGCAGGAGGGCTATGGCCGCCGTTGCGATGCGGGCGGCGTCGATCTGGTGGATGCACGCCCGGGTACCGACCCGGCAGCTGTAGGGGGCGCGAAAAATGTGGGCGCAGGGCAGGCAGGGCAGTTGTTCCTGGAGGATCACCGCCCGGGCGCCCACCGGCCGGGTCTCGGCCATATTGCAGGGACCGGCAATGGAGACCAGAGGGACACCCAGGGCATCTGCCAGGTAAGTGAGGCCCGAATCCACACCGATGAAAAGGTCCAGGCGGGATACCAGGGCCGGCAGGTCCCCCAGGTCCAGGCGGCCGCAGGCATCCAGCAGCCGAGGAGCCAGGCCGGAAGGCAGCAGGCTGCGGAGGTGCTCTGCCTGGGGGCCGTCCCCGGGGCCGCCGAGAAACACCACCCGGACCTCGGGGCGTGCATCCAGGACAAGGCGGGCTACGGCGGCCAGCTTCTCCTCCCCCAGTTCCTTGAGCTTGTTGGCAGCACTGACCGCCAGGCCGACGGTCGGGCCTCCTGCCGGAAGCAGTGCAGCCACCCGGGCTACGGCCCCCGGGGCAGAGAAGACCTCCTTGTCCCGGTCGATGGGGGCCAGCCCCAGGACCGCCAGCATCTCGAAGTAGGTTTCCACGATGAGCCGCTGGCCCTGGTGGGCAATGCCGTGGGTCCACAGCTTGCAGGCCGCTTCCATGCTGCGGCCGCGGAAATTGGGAACCACCCCGATACGCAGCGGGATGCCCGCCCAGGCCAGCACGCTGGGCCAGAGGGCACCGCCATTACAGCAGAGCACGGTATCGAAGCGCTGGTGGCGGATTTCCCGGGCTAGGCGCCATTTGGCCACCAGCCCCTTGTATTGGCGCGAATCCAACACCTGCAGGGCATCGATGCGAGGACTGGCCTGCAGCAGGGGCGCGGCGGCGGGACCGGCGTAAAGGGTGATGTGGGCTTGCGGAAAGCCCAGCCGCAATTCCCGCAGCAGCGGAGAGGTGCAGATGGCGTCGCCTATCTTAGCAGCCTGGATCACCAGAATGCGCTGGGGCGGCATCTGCCGCGGCCGAGCGAAGAAAGCCAAAAAGGGTAGCAGTAGGCGGGTAAGGAGTATCTGGATCACCGCTGCCCCTTCCCGCCAAGCCCGCCTTCCAGCGCACCACCCCCAGCAGTTGCAGCCTCCAGTTCAGCCGCCACCCCTGCCACATACTGTGCGATGGAAAAATCCTGTAGAACCCGCTCCCGTCCGGCTGCCCCCAGGCGCTGGCGCAGGGCCGGATCTCCGGCAAGGGTTTCCAAGCAGCGGGTCAGGGCCGGAATGTCACCGTAGGGATAAAGCAAGCCGGTGCTGCCATGGCGTACCAGTTCCTGGGTACCGACGACATCGCTGCCCAGTACCGGCTTTTGCAGCAGCATGGCTTCCAGGACTACCCGGGGCAATCCTTCCCGGGGAGAGGTCTGCACAAGGATGTCCATGGTAGCGATCCAGGCCAGGGGCGCCTGCTGGAAACCGGCAAAGGTGATGCGGCCGCCCAGGCCTAGCTGGTGAGCGAGACGCTCCAGATTGCCGCGTTCTGGACCGTCCCCGACCACCACCAGATGGAGGGGAGGCATAGCGGGCGCCACCACCGCCACGGCCCGCAGGAAATGGTCCACGGATTTTCGGGGAAGAAGGGAACCGACACAGCCGACGACCACGGCTCCCGGTGCCTTGCCGGGAATATCCAGAGGCGCAGGCAAAACCTGGTGGACGTCGATGGCATTGTGGACCACCCGGCACAGCTCCGGGCGAATACCGGCAGCCAGCAAGGCATTGCGTACGCCGGTGGAGACGCAGACGATACGGCAAGCCACCCGATTGACCACCTGGGCCTCCGCAGGAGAAAGGGCAGCGACGCTACGGCAATGCTGCACCGCCGGCACGCCCGCCGCCTCCGCCGCCAGATAACCTTCCAGATTGGAAGAAGGCTGGTTGTTCATGTACAGCAGGTCGTAGCCCCCCGCCCGGAGGCGGGCAGCCAGTTGCCGGGCCAGGGGATCGATGCGCCACCAGCGCTCTACGCCGTGGAGCGCCCGCTGGCGCAGACCGGGCCAGGGACGCAGGAAGCCGCGGATAAACTCCTTGGCCAGTTTGGCGGCCAGGGGCTGGCGGGGGGGGGGTAGTATTTCCAGTGGCACACCGATGCCCGCCAGCTCCCTGCGCAGGTCGGAATCCCCCTTGAGATAGTTGCAGTAGAACAGGGCGGTGACCTGAAAACGCTGGCGGTCCAGGCGCTTCAACAGCTCGATCATGCTGTTGGTGCCGCCGCCCCACTCCTTGCCGGAGTCCACAAGCAGGATGCGCAGGGTCATACCTGGCCTCCCTCGACGCCCTGGGCCGGGGAACCCAGACGCCGCTCCACGGCACTCAGCACCTCCTCCACCGGGATAAGGGCGATCCAGGTGGAATCGTCAGATTTGGTGCGAACCCGAGGATCGGGGCAGGGATAATGGATGACCTGGTGGCGCTCCGGGTCCTGGGCGGGGCCAGAGGCCGCCGGATGGGAGACGGCGAACAGTCCCACCACCGGGGTTCCCACCGCCACCGCCACATGCATGGTGCCGGTATCGCCGCTCACCAGGACGGCCAGACGCCGCACCAGCTCCGGCAGAGCGGTCAGGGAAAGGCCGCCAGCGGCAACGGCAACGGCCCCGCCCATGTCCCGGGCGATGCCCTGCAGGTAGAGCACTTCGTCCGGGGCACCAGTGAGCACGATGCCCAGTTCCGGATGGCGTTCCTGCAGCTGCCGACCCAAGGCGGCGAAAGCGGCGGCCGGCCACATGCGGCTGCGGCTCGAAGCGCTGCACTGCAGCCCCACCAGGCAGCGACCAGCCAGCCCGACATGCCCGAGGAAATCCTCCGCTTCCCGGGCGGCGGCGGGTATCCGGGGCAAGGCCATGCGGGCACCCGCGGTGTCAGCGCCGAACAGACGGGCCACTGCCAGGCGCTGTTCCATGCCGTGGCCGAGCTGACTCCAGCCCAGTACCTTGTCCCGGTTGGCGAGCAGGAAGCGGAAACGGCTGGTATTGGGCAGCTTGGCAATCCAGCGGGCACCGGCCAGATACGCAAGGGGCGTGGCCTGGGGTTCGTTACCGTGGAGGATGCAGGCCACCTCCGGCCGCTCCCGGCGCAGGACGCAGACGGTAGACAGAAAACGGCGCCAGCCGCCGTGGTAGGGCACGACCCGGTCCAACTCCAGGCAATGGCTGAAAAGATCAAGGTAGCGCCCATGTACCAGCCCGACTAGGCGGGCCTGGGGAAAGCGCCGGCGCAGGGGGGCCAAAGCGGCGGAGGACAGCACCGTGTCCCCCAGGGCCGTGGACGAAATCACCAGCACGCAGCGGACCGCCGCCGGGTCCAGGGCGTCCAGGCGGTCGTCGCGCCGGTCCAGGCCCTTGGCCAGGCGCAGGGTCCAGTAAACGAGGGATTCCAGCGGGCGCAGGCGCATGGACTCAAGCCCCCTCAGGGGGCCGGCACAGCACCAGGTAGCCGTAGTCGGCGATCAGCAGATCGGCCAGGCTCAGGTAGGACGGCTTGGTCAGCAGGGTGCGCAGGCAGGCCAGGGGCTGGCGGAACAGCAGGCGCAGGCGGGTCTTGCCGCTGTGGGAGCCCCGAGCAAAGATGCGGGTGCCCCGGTCCACTTCCACTAGGTCGTGGTTGCGGGTCAGACGGGCCAGGGCGGCCAGGGAATAAAGGGTAAGGTGCTCGTGGTTCCACAGATTCCAGTCATAGCCCTGTTCCTGGAAGGAACGGCCGCTATGGAGGGGAACCTCCAGGTAGAGCAGGTCGCCAGGGCCCATGGCGCGGACGATTTCCCCCAGCAGGGCATTGGGGTCCGACAAATGCTCGAGGACGTGGGACAGGGAGAATACCTTGGGCAGCGCCGCCAGTTGTTCCGGCAGTGCCTCGGCATGAAAAGGCTTGCCCCGGACGTCGAGACCGTAGTGCTCCCGGATGTGGCGGATGAGGGGCAGGTTGGTGTCGAACCCCAGCCGCTGGGGCAGCAGGGGTGCCGCCGCCAGGAGCATTTCCCCGGAACCGCAGCCGATGTCCACTAGGCCCCGGTGCCCCTTCAGGTGGGGCGCGATGATGGCCAGGCGACGCTTGGCGTTTTCCAGCCGCCAGGCCATCTTGCCGGCGTCGGGGACAGCCTGGCCGCCACCCTCGGCGTAATCCAGGGGAGCGGTATCCCGGTTCAGCAGCAAGTCGCAATCTGGGCAGCGCGAGGCGCGGAGGTCCACTTCCTCCAAGGTTGCGTTGCCGCACACCGGACAATGGTCGAAATGGCGCGAAGGAGAGGGACTCATTCGGGATGCACCGCAGTATAGAGTCGGGCCAGCAGGGGATGTCCGTAGACCCACAGACGGCTACCCAGCCACCGGGCAGGCTTGTCCTTAACCACCACCCGGCGGATGTGCTGCGGATCAGTACGGCGGGCATTGGTGCCCCGGCGCACGGTATACAGATGGGTAAAGCCGGTTTCCCGCGCCACCTGCCGATATTGGTCGTCGTAATAGCCCTGGGGCCAGCACAGGTGGGGGCTGTTACTGCCCAGGCGACCTGCCAGAGTAGCCCGGGACGTTTCCAGGTCCTGACGCAGCAGTTCCCGGCGCCGCTCGGGATTGGCTTCCACCTGGTCCCAGCGAGTATGGCTGTGGGTATGGGAATGAAATTCGAAGGTACCCGCCGCCGCCATGCATTCCACTTCGCTCCAGCGCAGCATGACCTCGTCCGCCCTACCCTCCGCCCAGCAGGTCATGCACTGGCGGTGGGCCGGGGTGGGTGGCAGGGGCTCTCCCTCGCCCTGACAAGGCCGCGGCGGCCCGTCGCCGATGCGGCCGGTGATGAGAAAGAGTACGGCCTGGAAACCGAACTCCGCCAGGGCCGGATGGGCGTACACATAGTTATCCAGGTAGCCATCGTCGAAGCTGATCATCACGCTCCTGGGAGTCAGGGGCCGACCTGCCAGGAAGGCAGCCAGGTCGGCAGCGCCGACGCTGCGGTAACCCTGGGCCTTGAGCCAGGCCAGGTGGTCGCGGAAGGTTTCCGGGGAGACGGTCACCAGCCCCGGGCTGGGGCTGACGTGGTGGTACATGAGCACGGGCAGGGCGGCGGAATTTTTCATCAGGCGAAAACCAGGAGCCGGTTGTAAACATCCACCATGCCGGCAGCCATGGCACGGCGGGAAAAATGCTGCCGTGCCCGCTCCCGGGCAGCGTCACCCATGGCGCGGCGGCGCTCGGGAGCGGCCAACAGGTCGCCGATGGCGGACCTCAGGGCGGCCCCATCTGCCGGAGGAACGAGAAGGCCCGTTTGACCGTCCACCACTGCCTCGGGCACCCCGTCCACCGCCGTCGCCACCGCCGGCACGCCCATGGCCGCCGCCTCGATGAAGGCAGTACCGAGGGCTTCTTGGTGGGTCGGCAGGACAAACAGATCGAGGGCCTGGAGCACATTGACCACATCCCGGCGCAGGCCCAGGAGGTGGACCCGGGCTCCCAGTCCCAGTTCGGCGACGCGCCGCTCCAGGTTCTCCTTCTGGGGGCCGTCGCCGGCAAAGACAAAATGGGCCTGGGGATGCCGGGCAAGGATGTGGGGCACTTCCTCCAGCAGTTCGGCATGCCCTTTCTTGCGCCGCAGGATCGCCACCGTCCCCACCAGGGGCGTGTCCGCCGCCAGCCCCAACTCGCTGCGCAGGGTGCTGCCGGTGGGGTCTGGCTGGTAGCGCTCCAGGTCAATACCGGTGGGTACGGTGGTGATGTGGCTGGCGGGCACCCCGGTCTGGACCAGGTAGCCGGCAACGAAGTCGCTGACGGTCACCACATGGTCGGGCAGGATGCTGTAGGTGAAGCGGGAAGTGATGGGCATCGCCAGGTGGCGGGTACGCACCACCCGGGGCCGGCGGGCAAGCAGGCTGCGGGCCGCCATGCCGGCCAGCTGGGTATCGCGGCCACTGTGGGTATTGACGATATGGGTGCCGGTGCGCCGCATCAGTGAGCGCAGGTGCAGCACGGCGGCAAGGTCCAGGGCATTGCGCATCGGCACCTCGAAAGCCTGGAAACCGGCCTCCCGGGCCCGCTCCGCCAGCCTAGCCCCGGGCCGGCAGACCACCAGGGAATGGTGGCCCAGTTCTCGGAGCCCGATCATCTCGTTGAGGATGCGGTTTTCCTGCCCCCCCCATCCCAGGGAGGACTCGCTGTGCAGGACGGTGAGGACGTCTCCGCTCATCTAGCGCCCCTCTTCCACCCGCTGCATGCGGTACAGGTTGGCATAGGTGCCGTTCCGGGCCAGCAACTCCCCATGGGTGCCCATTTCGGCGACGCGGCCGTGGCTGAGGACCACGATCTTGTCCGCATTCTCCACGGTGCTCAGGCGATGGGCAATCACTAGGGTGGTGCGCCCCTTCATGAGGGTGTCCAGGGCCGCCTGGACCGCACGTTCAGACTCGTTGTCCAGGGCCGAGGTGGCTTCGTCGAGGATGAGGATGGGGGCATTCTTCAGCAGGGCCCGGGCAATGGCTAGGCGCTGCCGCTGTCCCCCGGACAGCCGGGTGCCGTGCTCACCGATGGGGGTATCGAAACCCTGGGGCAGCGCTTCGATGAACTCCAGTGCATGGGCGGCATGGGCGGCGGCTCGGATGTCTTCCCGGGAAGCCTGCCGCATGGCCCCGTAGGCGATATTGCCGGCGACCGTATCGTTGAACAGCAACACGTCCTGGCTGACGTAGCCGATGTGGCGACGCAAGCCCGCCAGGGAATACTGCTGAAGGTCAATGCCGTCCAACAGGATGCGCCCCCTATCGGGTGCATAGAAGCGCGGCACTAGGGTCGCCAGAGTACTCTTGCCCCCGCCGGACTGACCGACCAGAGCCACGGTCTGGCCCGGAGCCACGGACAGACTGACGTCGGCAAGAGCATCCCGCTCCGCTCCGACATAGCGAAAACCGACACCCTCAAAGTCGATACGACCTTCCACCCGCTCCGGGACGACTGTTCCCTGGTCTGCCTCGAGTCTCTCGTCCAGCAGATGGAAAACGCTTTCCGCCGCCGCCAGCCCCCGCTGCAGGGGAGCGTTGATATCGGCCAGGCGCCGCAGGGGCGCCAGCAGCATGAGCAGAGCGGTGATGAAGGAAACGAAATCCCCCACCGAGGCCTGTCCCGACTTGGACTGGATCAGGGCCACGTAGACCACCGCGGCCAGGGCGATGGAAGCGAAGACGTGGGTGATGGGACTGGTGGCAGCCGCCGCCACCGCTTGGCGCATGTTCTGGCGGCGCACCTGGTAGTTAATGCGGGAGAAGCGCTGGGCCTCCTGCTCCTCCCCGCCAAAGACCTTGATCACCCGGGCGCAGTGGGAGGTTTCCTGCAGGGACTCCACCATCAGTGCAGTAGCTTCTTGGGCACCGCGACTGGCAAGGCGCAGGCGCCAGGAAAAGGTGCGCATGGCCCAGGCGACGGCTGGAATCAGTGCGAAGCACACCAGAGTCAGCTGCCAGTTGAGCCACAGCAGCCACAGCAGCAGACCTACCACACCCAGGCCATCCCGCAACACGGTCACCACTACATTGGTGGCTGCGCTGGAAACCCCGTTCACATCGTAGGCGATCTTAGTCAGGGGCACACTAGAGGCGTTGGCCTGGAAGTAACTAAGGGGCAGACGCACCATGCGACGGTACATTTCCTCCCGGATGTCGGTCACTACCTGGTTGGATATCCAAGAAAAACCGTAGGAGGAAAAAAAACTGAAAATACTGCGCAGAATGAAGACACCGACAATGCCAAGTGGAATCAGCAAGGGATGGCCAAAACCGCTCTCGGGAACAAATCCTTTGTCCAGCAGGGGCTTCATCAGGGCCGGGAATAGGGGTTCCGTGGCTGCCAGGACCACCGTGGCCACCAGGGAGAGCAGGGCGACTTTCCAATACGGGCGCAGATAGCCCAACAGGCGGAAATAGAGTGCGCGACTGCTAACGTCTTTTCGACACATGATGAGGAAAATGAGGAAACCTCGATTATAGCCGTTCGGCTAGGCCAGGCTGCGGTAAAGTGCCACCAGCCGCTCGGCCATGGCGGCGAGGGAGAGGTCCGCCACCGAGGCCCGGGCCGCATCCCGCATGGCGGCGGCCCGGCCCGGTGCGGCCAGGGCTTCCAGGTGGCGGGTGAGCAGGGGCAGGTCGAGGGCGTCGCCCACGTAGCCGTTCTCCCCCTCCCGGATACGGGTGGCGATGCCGCAGCTGGTGCTGGTGATGGTGGGCAGGCCGCAGGCCAGGGCCTCCAGGGCGGCGTTGGGCATGGGGTCGTAGAGGGTGGGCAGGACGAAGGCGTCGGCGGCACCGTAATAGGGCCGCACGTCCTTCTGGGGACCAGTAAAGACGACCCTTTCGCCGATGCCAAGGCTGTCAGCCAGGCGGGACATGGCTTTCAGGCTGCGGTCCCCGCCGACGACCAGCAGGTGCGCCTCCTGGCTGGCCATGGCGGCGAAGGCCCGCAGCAGGCGGGGGACGCCCTTGCGCTCGAAACCGCCGCCGACGTAGAGAAACAGGGGCGCCTCCGCCGCAATGCCGAGGCGGCCCCGCAGCTCCACCCGGTGGGCGGCGGCCAGGCGGGGGTGGAAATGCTCCAGGTCCACCCCGTTTTCGATCAGCACCAGCTTTTCTTCCGGCACCCCGTAGTAGCGCTGCATCTCCTCTGCCACCAGGCGGGAATTGCAGATCACCCGGGCCAGGGCCGGGTGGGTCAGCATGGCCCGCTCCTGGGCCAGGATGTAGCGGTGGAAGCCGGAGAGCCGGTCCAGCCAGCGGGTCAGGCCGCCCCGGGCCCGGGCCCGGTGCTCCAGCCAGGCGGCATGGACCCCGTCGCCGGCGCGGAAAATGCGGCAGCCGGGAATGCGTTCGTGGCTCTGGGTGATGTCGAAGCCGCCCTCGGCCATGGCCTGCTGGGCGCAGCGGGCGAAGGAGGCATCCCGGGCGGCACGGCCGCCCCACAGGCGCGAATAGGGCGGATCGCAGGTGATCTGGGCGAAGCCGGCAGCAGGGGCGCCATCCCAGGAGCGGGTGATGAGGGTGACCTGGGCCCCCTCCTGCACCAGGGCCCCCAGGGCCCGCTCGACGAAGCGCTCGGCGCCGCCGTAGGGGTTGTAGCGCTGACGGACGATGGCGATTTTCAAACGGCAGGCTCCGCCAGCAGTTCCCGGGCGGCGGCCAGCACCATGGCCGGCGGCAGGGAGACCAGGCAGTCGCTGACCTTGCCGCCGCCGCAGCCGTCGATGCCGCAGGGGCGGCAGGGATGGTCCTGGCTGACGATGACCCGGGAGGGCACGCCCCAGGGGCCCCACTCCTTGTCGCCGGAAGGGCCGAAGAGGGCCACCACGGGCGTGCCCATGGCGGCGGCGATGTGCATGGGGGCCGAGTCCACGCCGATGAAGAGGCGGGCCCGGCCGGCCAGGGCCGCCAGTTCCTTCAGGCTCAGCTGGCCGGAGAGGTCCACCGCGGAACGGGCCAGGCCGGCCTGGATGGCGGCCACCATCTCCCGCTCGGCCGGGTCCGGCGCGGCGGAGATCACCACCGGCCAGCCCTCGGCCTGGAGGCCGTTGATGACGGCGGCCATGGCCTCCGCGGTCCAGCACTTGAAACGCCAGCGGGAGGCGGGATGCAGATGCACGAAGGGCTTGCCGCCCAGGCCCTGGTCCGCCAGCAGCTGGCCCACCCGGCGCTCCGCTTCCATGCCGGGCACCAGGGACAGGCGCCGCTGATCCGGCGCCGGATAGAGGCCGATGCGGCGCAGGGCGTCCAGGTTGCGTTCCACCGTGTGGCGCAGGGCATTGCCCGGAGCGCCGACGAAATGGGTGAAGCTGTTCTGCCAGAAACCGCCCCGGCCCCTGACCTTGGGCCCCACGGCCCAGCGGGCGCCGACGGCCCGGGCCAGCCAGGCGCCCCGGGGATGGTCGGTGAGGTGGATCACCAGGTCGTAACCGGGATGGCGCAGGCTCTGCAACAGCTGCCATTCGGCCCGCAGGTGGCCCCAGGGGCCAAGCTTCTTCCATTGCCGGTCGATGCAGTGCACGGTGTCGATGGCCGGATGCTGGCTCAGCATCTCCGCCGTGTCCCGGTACACCAGGGCGTCGATGTGGGCCTGGGGCGCCGCCGCCTTGAGGGCGGCGAACACCGGCGCTGACAGCAGCACGTCGCCGTGGTGGCGCAGCTTGATCACCAGGGCGCGGCGTACCTGGTCGAGGGGAACGGCATCGGGAAGATAGGTTTCGGCCATGGCTCGGGATTTTACCGGCTTCGCAGCCCTTTTAGTGGTTGAGGAAGCGCACCCGGGCGCCCTGGGCATCCAGCTGCACCCGGCTGACGCCGGCATAGTCGAAATGCAGGCGGAACCAGTCGGCCGGGGCCAGACCCAGCCAGTGGCCGAAGAGGGCCTTGAGCACGCCGCTGTGGGTCACCACCACCAGGGCCCGCTCCCCATCCCCGGCCGCGGCCTGTTCCGCCACCCAGGCCAGGGCCCGGGCCTGCAACTGGGCTGCCGTCTCGCCGCCGTGGGGCGCGGCGTTCGCCGTGTCCGCCGCCCAGCGGTCCAGCACGCCCGGGTCCTGGCGGTGGATGTCGTCCCAGGCCCGTCCTTCCCAGTGGCCGAAGTGCAGCTCCTGGAGACGGGCGTCCGTCGCTGCTTCCGGGCCGATGGCCCGGGCCAGTTCGAGGCAGCGCCGCAGGGGGCTGGAATGGAGGGGCGCATCCGTCGGCAGCAGGGGCCGCAGGCGGGCCGCCGCGACAGCCGCAGGTTCGGCCAGGGCCAGGTCGGTGCTGCCGTAGCAGATGCCCTCGGCCACCAGGGGCCGGGGATGGCGGATCAGAAAAAGGTCCACAGCAGCCCCAGGTAGAAGGCCAGTTCGCTGCCCTGCTGGGTGGCGCCCAGGCAGTCGCCGGTATAGCCCCCCAGGCGCCGCCGCATCAGGCGGCCCAGCCACAGGGTGCAGGCGGCGGCCAGCAGCAGGGCCATGGCCAGGTTGGCCGGAGGCAGATAGAGCGCAAGCAGGGCGACGCCGGCCAGGGCGAAGCACAGGGCCAGGGCCAGCTCGCCGGCGCCCATGCGGGTGGCCAGGGGCTTGGCCTTGGCCAGCTGGTCCTCGCGCACGTAATCCAGGCTTTTCAGCAGCACCGTGGCGCACCCCCGGGAGACGGCATGACCGGCCACCAGAGCCGCCGGCAGGGCCGCGCCAGGCAGGGCGAAAAGGGCCAGGAACTTGCCCAGGAGCACCAGGACGATGGCGACGACGCCGTAGCTGCCGACCCGGGAGTCCTTCATGATGGTCAGCACCTGCTCCCGGGCCCAGCCGCCGCCGAAGCCGTCCACCATGTCCGACAGGCCATCCTCGTGGAAGGCGCCGGTGACGTAGATGGTGGCGGCCATGGCGGCCAGCACGGCAACAGCCTTGGGCCACACCAGGGCGGCCAGGGCAAAGGCCAGGGCAGCGATGGCGCCCACCAGCAGGCCCACCGCCGGGAAATAGCGGGCCGCCCGGTTGAGACCCTCGCTGGAATGGCCGACCCAGGCCGGCACCGGCAGGCGGGTGAAGAAACGCAGGGCACCGAAGAAGTATTCCAGCTCCCGGCGCAGGCAGCCCATGGCCACGATCTCAGACGCCCTTGTCGCTGACGCCGGCCGACTCGAAGCTGGCCATTTCGTTGAGGAAGGCCACGGCGGCCCGCACCAGGGGCAGGGCCAGGGCGGCGCCGGTGCCTTCGCCCAGGCGCAGGCCCAGGTCCAGCAGGGCGGTGGCGCCGAAGTGCTCGAGCTGGGCGCGATGGCCGGGCTCGGCCGAGTTGTGGCAGAAGACGCAGTAGCCCAGCACCTCCGGCTGCAGGCGGGCCGCCACCAGCAGGGCCGAGGTGACGATGAAGCCGTCCACCAGGATCAGCATTTTGGCTTCGGCGGCGGCCAGGAAGGCCCCCACCATCTGGGCGATCTCGAAGCCGCCGAACTGGGCCAGCACCTCCAGGGCGTCGTCGCCGCCGCCGGCCTGGCGATAGCGGGTCATGGCCTGGGCCAGCAGGTTGCGCTTGCGGGAGAGGCCGGCGTCGTCCAGCCCGGTGCCGCGGCCGACGCATTCGGGCAGGCTGGCGCCGGTCAGGCAGTGGGTCATGAGGGAGGCGGCGGCGGTGTTGCCGATGCCCATCTCGCCGAAGCCGATGACGTTGCAGCCCCGGGCAGCGGCGGCCCGCACCGCAGCGGCGCCGGCGGCGATGGCCTCATCCCGCTGGGCGGCGCTCATGGCGGCCCCTTCCAGGTAGTTGGCGGTGCCGGGGCCGATCTTGGCCGACAGCAGCCCTTCCCGGGGAGCGAAATCGTGGGCCACGCCCGCATCCACCACGGTCAGGGCGACACCGTTGAGGCGGGCGAAGACGTTGATGCCGGCGCCGCCAGCGAGGAAGTTCTCCACCATCTGCCAGGTCACGTCCTGGGGATAGGCGGAAACGCCGGCCTTGGCGGCGCCGTGGTCGCCGGCGAAGACGATCACTTCCGGCTGCCGCACCGCCGGCGTCAGGCTCTGCTGGATCAGGCCGATCAGCAGGGCCAGGTTTTCCAGCTGGCCCAGGGCGCCCACGGGCTTGGTCTTGGTATCGATCTTGTGGCGCAGGGCCGGCAGGATGTCGACAGAGGGAGCGGCAATCTGGAAGTCGGGCAGGGACATGGGGCGGCACGCGAGGGGAAGTGAAGCCGGCCATTATACCCGCCGCCCCGAAGCCGCCCCGCCCCTGTGCTACCCTCTCGCCCATGGAAAAAGCCCTGCGCGAACTGATCATCGGCGGCGCCCGCTCCGGCAAGAGCGCCCTGGCCGAACAACGGGCCGCCGCCAGCGGCCTGGAAGTGGTCTACGTGGCCACGGCCCAGTCCCGGGACGGGGAAATGGCCCGCCGCATCGCCCACCACCGGGAGCGCCGTCCCGCCTACTGGGGCCTGCGCGAGGAGCCACTGGAACTGGCCGCCCTGCTGGCCCGGGAAGCCTCGCCCCAGCGCTGCCTGCTGGTGGATTGCCTGACCCTGTGGCTGTCCAACCTGCTCTTTGCCGGCGACGCGGCGCGCCAGGCCGAAGCCGGCGAGGCGGTGCACTGCCCCCTGCTGCAGGGCCAGACCCAGGCCCTGGTGGAGCTCCTGCCGACCCTGCCCGGCCGCATCATCCTGGTCTCCAACGAGGTGGGCTGGGGCATCGTGCCCATGCATCCGGTCTCCCGCCTCTTCGGCGACGAGCAGGGGCGCCTCAATCAGCGGGTCGGCGCCGCCTGCGAGCGGGTCACCCTGGTGGCCGCCGGCCTGCCCCTGAGCCTCAAGAGCCCTGGCGGCAGCGCCGCCTGATTAGGGAAAATCCCCGTTTCGCCGCCCCCCGGGGCCGGTGTATCTTGGCGCCCAACAATCCAACGTCCCGGGGAGATTCACCCATGTACAAGCGCATCCTGGTCGCCATCGACGACAGCTTCATGACCCAGCGGGTCCTGGCCGAGGCGGCCTCCCTGGCCAAGGCCCACGGTGCCGCCCTCTGCATCGCCCACGCCATCGACGAAACCATCCTGGCCCGCTCCAATGTGGAGAGCCTGGCCCCCACCCCCATCGGCGAAGTGGAATCCCAACTGCGCACCGCCGCCCGGGCCTTCCTGGAGAAGGCCGCCGCCACCGCCCGGGCCGCCGGCATCGAGCCCGAACTGAAGGTGGTGGATTCGGAGAAGAAGCACGTTTCCGACATCCTGGCGGACACCGCCGAAGCCTGGAAGGCCGATCTGCTGATCCTGGGCACCCACGGCCGCCGCGGCCTGGAACGCTATTTCGTCGGCAGCGTGGCCGAGCGCGTGGTGCGCCGCGCCTCCTGCTCCATCCTGCTGGTACGGGGCGAGTAAGCGCTCACCCAAGAACTGCCGCAAAACAAAAAGGCCGGATACCCGAAAGGGCATCCGGCCTTTTTTCTTGGCAGGGAAATCTTGGCTGGGAAGAACTCGGGCGGGGATCAGTCGTGGCTGACCAGGGCCGATAGTTCCCGGTTGAGCAGCTCCGGGTCGCCCAGGTTCAGTTCCACCAGGCGGCGCAGGTGGCTGATGCTGTCCAGGTCGATGGATTCGCAGCGGATGCCCACCGTGTTGTTGTCGCCCACGTGGGCCAGGTGGCCTTCCATGATCACTACCGCATCGCTGTGGTTGAGGGGAATCTCCAGCTTGCAGCCTTCGCCGGAGCGGCCCTGCCAGCCCGAGGCCATGGCCACCAGCGCCCCTTTGAGGGAGAGGTCGCGGATTTCGCCGATGTGGCGGCCGCCGCTGGCGGTGGTCAGGTAGGCGTTGCTGAGGAAATGGATGCGGCTGAAATGACGGCGTTCCTGGCTCATGGGAGTCTCCTCGCTGGGGCGCCGCCAGGGGTTGGCCGGGCGCCCTTATTTCCCTCGCATGTTACCCCAAAGCAGCTTGTGCAACTGCACCTGCAGGCGCACCGGCAGGCCGTCGGCGAGAATCCAGTCGGCCAGGGTGCCCGGCTCCAGGCTGCCCTGTACCGGCGCCATGAGGATGGGACAGCGGCCAATCAGGCCATGCTGGCGCAACTGGGCCACGGCCCAGTCGTAGTCGGCCCGGTCGGCCAGCACCAGCTTCAGCTCGTCGTGGGGCGTCAGGTACTCCAGGTTGGACCACAGGTTGCGCTCCACCTCGCCGGAGCCCGGCGCCTTCAGGTCCACGATTTTCGACACCCGGGGATCGACGCCAGAGACATCCAGGGCGCCGCTGGTTTCCAGGGAAACGTCACAGCCCGCATCGCACAGGGCGGTAAGCAGGGGCAGGCAGTTCTTCTGGGCCAGGGGTTCGCCGCCGCTGACGCAGACCCGCTTGGTGGGGTGACGCGCCACTTCGGCCAGGATCGCCGGCAGGCTCATCAGGGTGCCGCCGGAGAAGGAATAGGCGGTGTCGCACCAGACGCAGCGCAGGGGGCAGCCGGTGAGACGCACGAAGACCGTGGGCAGGCCGGTACGGGAGGTTTCCCCCTGCAGGGAGTAGAAAATTTCGCTGATTTTCAGCGTCGGAGCGGTCATGGGCGGCGGCGGGAAAAGGGCTATCGATTGGGCCGGTTCGGCAAAAGGGGCGCTGCAAAAGACAACGGGGAACGTCAGCCGTTCCCCGCATGACCTGCGCCGATGCTGCCGGCGCCTACTTCTTCTTCAGCCGCTGGCGGGCCGATTCGGCGGCCTGGCTGCTGGGGTACTTGGCCACCAGGGTTTCCAGGGTCTTGCGCGCGCCCTTGGCGTCGCCCAGTTCCTGCTGGCAGGTGGCGGCGTTGAGCAGAGCGTCGGAAGCCTTGGGGCTTTCCGGCCACTTGGCCACCAGGGCATTCTGCACCTCGATGGCCTTCTTGCAGTCGCGCTGGGCGAAATGGCTGTTGCCCAGCCAGTACTGGGCCGACGGCGCCAGGGTACTGGCGGGATGATTCTTGACGAAGGCCTCCAGGGCGCCGGCGGCTTCCTTGTACTTGCCGGCCTTGAACTGGTTGAGGGCCGCTTCGTATTCCTTCGCTTCCTGGGCCGGGTCCGACTTGGCGGGCGCCGGAGCTGCCGCGGCGGCGGGAGCGCCCTCTTCCCCGGCCGGCGGATTGGCGGCGCCGGGAGCGGAGGGACCTTCCAGCTTGCGCAGGCGGGTGTCCAGGTCGATGTAGAAATCCTTCTGGCGTTTTTGCGCTGCCTCCAGTTCGTAGGTCAGCACTTCCACCTGGCCGCGCAGCTTGGCCATTTCGGAGCGCATGGACTCGATCTGGTTGGACAGTTCGATCTGGGCCCTGGACGCCGTGTCCAGACGCTCGGTGGTCTGGGCCTTGAGATCGTTGATCTGGCGCCGGGCCTCTTCGTCGTCGAAGAGGCCGGCGTGTGCCGGCCCGGCCACCCAGAGGGCTGCCAGAAGCGCCGCCGAGGGAACGAGCCGGCGCATCATGCTTAGAACTCGCCGCTGTAGAGGATGTCGGCGCGACGGTTTTCGGCGTAAGCAGCCTCGTCGTTGCCTTCAGCCTTCGGCTTTTCTTCGCCCAGGCTCACGGATTCCAGCTGATCTTCACGCACGCCCAGCAGGGAGAGGGCCTTCTTCACGGCGTCGGAACGCTTCTGACCCAGGGCCAGGTTGTACTCGCGGGAGCCGCGTTCGTCGGTGTTGCCCTGGATCAGGATCTTGGTGCCCTTGTTGGCGGCCAGATACTTGGCGTGGGCGGCGACCAGTTCCTTGTACTCGGGCTTGATGTCGAACTTGTCGTAGTCGAAGTACACGCTGCGCTTGTAGAGGACGTTCTTCGGATCGTTGTAGGGCTTCATGCCCACATCGCCGCCGCCGACGCCGGTGGCAGTGGCGCTACGGTTTTCGACGCCGGCGCCGGACTGTTCCGGGGCGGCGGGCTGGCTGCCGCAGCCGGCCAGCACGAAGAGGGAAGCGATGAGAGCGGGAAGAGCCAGTTTGCGCATGTTTCGGTACTCCTAGGGGTAAATGGGTGCTGCGTCGCGTTACTTCAGGTAAGGGCCCCACGCCGGTTCGCGAACATCGCCGGCGGAGACGGAAAGGCGCTGCTTGACCCGACCATCGGACGAAACAGCGGAAAGGACGCCCCGCCCGCCCATTTCCGTGGCGAACAGGATCATGCGGCCATTGGAAGCGAAACTGGGGGATTCATCCTTGTGGGAATCGGTGAGGATCTGCACCTGCTTGCTCGCCAGGTCCATGATGGCCAGCTGGAAGCGGCCACCGTTGCGGGAGATGAAGGCCATGCTGCGGCCATCCGGCGAGAGGCGGGGGGAAACGTTGTAGGAGCCGTCGAAGGTGACGCGCTGGGCCGCACCGCCGCCGACGGAAACCCGGTAGATCTGGGGGGCGCCGCCCCGGTCGGAGGTGAAGTAGATGCTTTCGCCATCGGGCGAGAACTGGGGTTCGGTATCGATGGAGGAGGAACTCATCAGGCGCTGGGCACCGGAGCCGTCCGCATTGACCAGATAAATCTGGGAGCCGCCGTCCTTGGACAGGGTCACCGCCAGGCGGCGGCCGTCCGGGGCCCAGGCGGGCGCCGAGTTGGAGCCCTTGAAGTTGGCCACCACGGTACGCCGGCCGGTGGCCAGGGTATGCACGTACACCACCGGCTTCTTGTTCTCGAAGGAGACGTAGGCCAGACGGCCGCCATCGGGCGACCAGGCGGGGGAAATGATGGGCTCCTTGGAAACCAGGGCCGGCTGGGCATTCTGGCCGTCGGCATCGGCGATCTGCAGTTCGTAGCGGCCGGTCTGCTTGACCACGTAGGCGATGCGGGTGGAGAAGTAGCCCTTTTCGCCGATCAGTTTCTCGTAGATGTAGTCGGCGATGCGGTGGCCGGCGGCGCGCAGCATGTTGGGGGTGGTGACGAAGGCGACGCCGCCCAGGGAGGCCTGCTTGGAAACGTCGTAGAGGCGGAAACGGGCTTCGAACTTGCCGCCGGCATCGGCCACCAGGCTGCCGCCGACGAAGGCGTCGGCGCCCTTGTTCTTCCAGGCGCCGAAATCCACGTTGTCGTTTTCGCTGATGGGGGTCGGCCCCGGCTCCACCAGACGGAACAGGCCGGAACGCTCCAGATCGGCGCGGATGACCGAGGTCAGGGCCCGGGAGTAGCCCGGTTCGCCGGCAAAGTCGGCGATGGCGATGGGCAGGCGATGGGCGCCGGCACCGGTGATTTCAATGGCTAGCTGGGCGTGGGCGCCCCCCAGGGCGGCAAGCAGGGACAAGCCGAGCAGAACCCGGGAAAAATAGCGCGCAATCACGGTCATTGAAGAAACCTGGGCCGGAAAAAGGTCCGATTATACCCAAAGCCCCCGACGCTGCCGCGTAACGAAAGGTAACGTAAGGGGGAATGACAAAGAATCAGGGGGAGCAGCCGGAAGTCCCTTCCTGGGGACAGAAGGTCAGCTCCAGTTCCCGGTGGAAAGCCGACTTGTCGTCGGGCAGGGGCAGGGGCGAGGACTTCATGATGGCCCGTTCGACGGCGCTGTCGTAGGCCGGCACGCCGCTGGAACGTGTCATGCGGGCGCTGATGATCTCGCCGCTGGGCAGCTGGGTCACCAGGAACTTGGCCGTGGGATTGCCGCTGACGCTGACGAAGCCCAGGTTGCCCCGCACCTTGGCGCGGATCTTGTCCACGTAGGAAGCCAAGCCCTTGCTGCGGGAAGAGGCGGCGGCAGCCTCCTTGCCGGCAGCCTGCTGCATGTTCATTTCCCGGCTCAGCTGCTCCTTCAGGGCCTGCTCACGCTGGCGCTGCTTGAGGTCCCGCTGGTCCCGTTCCAGTTCCTTCTGCCAGTCGGGAGTCTCGGGCTTCTTCTCCTCCTTCTTGGGTTCGGGTTTCGGCTCTTCCTTTTTCGGCTCCGGCTTTTTCTTCTCTTCCTTGAGCACGATGTCGGGCTTGGGCGCCGGCTTCGGGTCCGGTTTCACCTCGGGCTTGGGTTCGGGCTTCGGCTCCGGTTTGGGCACGGGCTTCGGTTCCGGCGGCGGCGGGGGCGGCTTGTAGGCGCCCTGGGGCACGTCGCTCCACAGCTCGACCTCCACCGCCTCGTGCTTGGTCTGCCAGCGGATGCCGAAGAAGAGGAAGATGGCCAGCAGCAGGTGCACCAGGATCGCCAGGATCAGGGCCTTGCGCTTGCCCGGCTCCGCCCGCCGTTCGAAGGGCATGTCCGTTCCGGCTTTCATCGGGGAACTCACTTGCGCACGGTCTCCAGGCCGACCCGCTTGATGTTCTGCAGCTTGATCTGGTCCAGGACCTCAAGCACGGCGTCGTAGCGGGCGGCCTTGTCGCCCACCACCAGCACCGGCAGTTCCGGGTTGGCCTCCAGCTCGGTGGCCAGCAGGTCGTTGAGCTGGCGGCGGTCGATGGATTTTTCCTTGCCCCGGGCATCCTGCACGGCAATGCTGCCGTCGGCCTTGACCATGACCCGGTAGGGATTTTCCGGCACGGCGGAGGACTTGCCGGTGGAGGGCAGGTCCACCGAGCCGGTCTGCATCATGGGCGTGGCCACCATGAAGATGACCAGCAGCACCAGCATGACGTCGATGTAGGGAACGACGTTGATTTCGTTTTTAAGGCGACGCGGACGCATGGCTCCGGCCCCTTAACGCATCTGCCGCTGCAGGATGTTGGAGAACTCTTCCATGAAGCTCTCGAAGCGGGTGGAGAGGCGGTCGATGTCGTGAGCGAAGCGGTTGTAGGCCAGCACCGCGGGGATGGCGGCAAAGAGGCCGATGGCCGTGGCCACCAGGGCTTCGGCAATACCGGGAGCGACGGAAGCCAGGGTCGCCTGGCCCACGTTGGAGAGGCCGCGGAAGGCATGCATGATGCCCCACACGGTGCCGAAGAGGCCGATGTAGGGAGAGACGGAGCCGACGGAGGCGAGGAAGGCCAGGTGGGATTCCAGGTCGTCGATCTCCCGCTGGTAGGTGGCGCGCATGGCGCGGCGGGAGCCGTCCACCACGTCCTTGGCTTCCAAGTTCTTCTGGTTGCGCAGCTTGGTGAATTCCCGGAAGCCGGCCTCGAACACCCGCTCCATGGCGCCGGTGTCGTGGCGCTGCTCGACGGCGTTCTGGTAGAGGCGGTTGAGGTCGCCGCCGCTCCAGAAGTCCCGCTCGAACTGCTCGGTCTGGTTGCGCGCATTCTTCACCGCGTAGAGCTTGCGGAAGATGTAGTACCAGGACATGAAGGAGACGCCGGCCAGCAGGGCCATGACGACCTGGACGACGGCGCTGGCCTGGGTGATGAGGGAAAGGATGGAGAGGTCTTGGGTGACGTTCATTGCAGGGCTTCCAGTTTCTCGCGCAGGAATTCGGGAATGGGGGTGGTTTTCATGGCGTCCAGCTTGACACAAACGATCTGGACGGTACCGCTCACCAGGTCGTCGTCGCTGCCGTGGCGACGGGCGAACTGGCGGAAGGTGATCTGGGCACGGCCGAGCTTTTCCACGGTCAGGCCGATAGTCAGCAGGTCGTCGAGCCGGGCCGGCCGCAGGTAGTCGCAACTGACGGAACGGACGACGAAGGCGACGCCCTGCTCCGCCAGCAGGTCCACCTGGTGATGGCCGATGCTGCGCAGCCATTCGGTGCGGCAGCGCTCGAAAAAGCGCAGGTAGTTGGCGTAGTAGACCACGCCGCCCGCATCCGTGTCCTCGTAATAGACGCGGACCGGAATGGTGAAGGCGTGGTCGGCAGGATGGCTCATGGGCGTAATTCTAGGCGGCTCGGGGCCTGGGGACGATGACAGTCTGTAACAGCCGTCCTCATTGCTCCTTGGGGGACCACAGGTCGGGCGTGGCGGCCGGGGTGCCGGGCGCCTCCAGCCCCAGGTGGCGGTAGATGGCCGGGGTGGCGATGCGGCCCCGGGGGGTGCGCTGCAGGTAGCCCTGCTGGATCAGGTAGGGTTCCAGCACGTCCTCGATGGTGTCCCGGGCCTCGCCGATGGCGGCGGCCAGGTTGTCCACCCCCACCGGACCGCCGGCGAACTTGTCGATCACGGCAGAGAGCAGCTTGCGGTCCATCAGGTCCAGGCCGCCGTGGTCCACGTCCAGCATGGAAAGGGCGGCGTCGGCCACCTCCCGGGTGATGATGCCGTCGGCCTTGACCTCGGCGTAGTCCCGCACCCGGCGCAGCAGGCGGTTGGCGATGCGGGGCGTGCCGCGGGAGCGGCGGGCGATCTCCAGGGCCCCTTCCGGCTCGATGGCCACGTTGAGCAGCTGGGCCGAGCGGGTGACGATGTGGGTCAGTTCCTGGGCGTTGTAGAACTCCAGCCGGGCGACGATGCCGAAACGGTCCCGCAGGGGGTTGGTCAGCATGCCGGCCCGGGTGGTGGCGCCCACCAGGGTGAAGGGCGGCAGGTCCAGCTTCACCGAGCGGGCCGCCGGACCCTCGCCGATCATGATGTCGATCTGGAAATCCTCCAGGGCCGGGTAGAGGATTTCCTCCACCACCGGACTGAGACGGTGGATTTCGTCGATGAACAGCACGTCGTGCGGTTCCAGGTTGGTCAGGATGGCGGCCAGGTCGCCGGCCCGCTCCAGCACCGGCCCCGAGGTCTGGCGCAGATTGACGCCCATCTCGGCGGCCACGATGTGGGCCAGGGTGGTCTTGCCCAGGCCCGGCGGGCCAAACAGCAGGACGTGGTCGAGGGCCTCGCTGCGTCGCTTGGCGGCGTGGATGAAGATGGAGAGCTGCTCCCGAATCTTGGCCTGACCGACGTAATCCGCCAGGCGCTTGGGCCGCAGGGCGCGCTCGATGGCTTCCTCCTGGGCCGACTTGCTCTCGGCGCCGATGAGACGGCCGGCGTCGGCGTCGAAGGAGGAATCAAAGGAATCGGTTTCGATCATGGAAAGCCTGGAGTGAGCCTGGAAAGTGCGGCGGGCGAGGCCCGGTAAGCCGCCATTTTACTCCCGCCGCCCCCTCAGGGCTTGGCCAGCAGTTTGAGGGCCTGGCGGATGCCGTCCGAAACGCCGCTGCCGGCGGGCAACTGCTTGAGGGCGGCGGCGGCTTCCCGCTCGTTGTAGCCCAGGGCCAGCAGCGCATTGAGGATGTCCGACTGGTCGTCGTGCACCACCAGGGCCGCAGCGGCCCCGCCGCCCACCACCGGGGCCAGCTTGTCCTTCAGTTCCAGCAGCAGGCGCTCGGCAGTCTTCTTGCCGATGCCCGGCACCTTGGTCAGGCGGCCGGCCTCCTGGCGGGAGATGGCCGCCGCCAGATCGCTGACGGAAAGGCCGGAAAGAATGGCCAGGGCCATGCGCGGGCCGACGCCGGAAATCTTGATCAGCTGGCGGAAGGCGAAACGCTCCGCCTCGGTGAGAAAGCCGAAAAGGAAATGGCCGTCCTCCCGCACCACGAAGTGGGTCAGCAGGGTCACCTTGTCGCCGTTGCCCGGCAGGTTGTAGAAGGTGCTCATGGGCACATCCACCTCGTAGCCGACGCCCTGCACGTCCAGGACCACCTGGGGGGGATTCTTTTCGGCCAGGAGGCCGGTGAGTCTTCCGATCATGTTCTCTTCCTTGGATTGGGGGCTTCCATCAGGCGGCCGCCGCGCACCCGCAGGCCGGCGGTGGCGATGTGGCCCAGCCCCTGGCCGCCGTGGGCGTGGGCGATGGCACAGGCCAGGGCATCGGCGGCGTCGGCGGACGGATCACCGGGCAGGCTGAGGAGGCGCTTGACCATGTGCTGCACCTGTTCCTTGGCCGCCTTGCCGTTGCCCACCACCGCCTGCTTCACCTGCAGGGCGGTGTACTCGCCCACCGGCAGGCCGGTGGACACCAGGGCGGTGATGGCGGCGCCGCGGGCCTGGCCCAGCAGCAGGGTGGACTGGGGATTGACGTTCACAAAGACCTTTTCCACCGCCGCCTGGGCCGGGCCGTGGGCGGCGACGATTTCCCGGATGCCTTGGTAGATCACCTCCAGGCGCTCCGGCAGGGTGCGGGTGTCGTCGGTGCGGATGCAGCCGCTGCTGACGTAGGCCAGCTTGTTGCCCAGCTTGTCGATGAGGCCGAAGCCGGTGCAACGCAGCCCCGGGTCGATGCCGAGGATGCGCACCGGCACGGGTGCGGCGGCGGCATTCGGCTTGGCGGAGACGGGGGGGATGGCGGACATGGCAGCATTCTAAGGGGGCGGACGCCGCCTGTCGCGCCCGACGGGAGCGCAGGCCCGAAATTTGACACGGGTTAAGGATTCGTCATGGACTCCCGCCCAAATTGGCAGGCATAAAAACCAATTCCCTGTGTCCACACCGTCGCAGGAGGGAGAACCATGTCACTGTTACGCAAAATCTTTGGCGATTCACCGCCGCCCCCCGCCCCCGAGGCCCCGCCCATGCCCGAGCCGGTTCCGGCCGCCCGCAGCGGCCCGGCGCCGGGAACCCAGATTCACTACCATCCGGCTCTGGTGCACCAGCTCACCGACGAGCACCTGGTGCTGCTGCAGGCCTTCGGCGCCATCCAGAGCGCCGCCGCCCAGGGCAACCTGACGGAGGCCGCCTCGCTGCTGGAAAAATTCCGGGTACGGCTGCAGGGCCATCTGCTGACCGAGAATGTGCGCCTCTACATCTACCTGGAGCACCAGCTGGCCGGCGATCCCTCCAGCTTCGCCCTGATCCACGAGTTCCGCCAGGAGATGGACGGCATCGGCAAGGCCCTGGCCGCCTTCCTGCGCAAGTACCAGAACCTGGCCGCCGAGCCGGGGCTGGCCCCGGCCTTCGTCGATGAACTGGCCGGCGTCGGCAAGGTGCTGGTGGAGCGCATCCAGCGCGAGGAAGCGACCCTCTACCCCCTGTACACCGCCTAGGCCCGCCGCGCCAGGTACACGCCCGCCACGGCCAGCCCCATGCCCGCCAGGGCCGGGCCGGAGAGGGTTTCGCCAAAGGCGGCCCAGGCGATGAGGGCGGTGGTGGGCGGCGTCAGGTAGAACAGGCTGGCCACATTGACGGCGCTGCCGCTGCGGATGAGCACGTTGAGCAGGCTGATGGCGCCCACCGACAGCACCAGCACCAGCCACAGCAGGGCGAAGACGAAGGTGCCGCTCCAGGCGATTTCCTGGCTCTCGCTGGCGCCGGCCACCAGCAGGGTCAGCACCGCTGTCGGCAGGAACTGGATGACGGCGCCGGAACGCAGGTCGAAGGCAGGGCAGAAGCGCTTCTGGTACAGGGTGCCCAGGGTGATGCCGAGCAGGGCCACCAGGGCCGGAACGATGGCCGGTAGCAGCTCGGCCAGGGGCTGGCTGCCGAATTTGCCGGAAACCACCAGCGCCACGCCGCTCAGGCCCAGCACCAGACCCAGCCACTGACGCCGGCTGACCGCCTCCCCCAGCAGCCAGCCGGCCCCCAGGGCGGTCAGCAGGGGCTGCATGCCCACCACCAGGGCGGTGATGCCGGCCGGCAGACCGCGCTGGATGGCCATGAAGACGCCGCCGAGATAGACCGCGTGCAGCAGCACCCCGGAGAAGCCGATGTGCAGCCATTCCTGGCGGGTGGCAGGCCAGGAGGCGCGAAATACAAGGGCCACCGGCAGCATCAGTCCGAGCACCAGGAGATAGCGGGCGCTGAGGAAGGTCAGGGGCTCCGCATAGGGCAGGCCGTACTTGGCGCCGATGAAGCCGGTGCTCCACAGCAGCACGAAGAGAAAGGGCAGGAACTTGCGCACGAGGCCTCGCGACAAAAGAAAAAGCGGCGCCAGGCGCCGCTTTCTCGGGGGAACAAAAGCAGACCGGGCTGATTATTCGTCCATCACGGCGGAGGTGTAAACCTCCTGCACGTCGTCCAGGGACTCCAGGGCGTCGATCAGCTTCTGCATGCGCTGGGCGTCTTCCCCGGTCAGTTCGGATTCGTTCAGGGCCTTCATGGTCACTTCCGCCATCTCGGGCTTGAAGCCGGCCTTTTCCAGGGCTTCCTGCACGTTCAGCAGGTCGTTGGGCGGGGTCAGCACTTCGATGGAGCCGTCGTCGTTGGTGATGATGTCGTCGGCACCGGCCTCAATGGCCGCATCCATGATGGCGGCCTCGTCGGCGCCCGGGGCGAACAGCATCTGGCCACAGTGCTTGAACTGGAAGGAAACGCAGCCTTCGGTGCCCATGTTGCCGCCGTACTTGTTGAAGGCGTGGCGCACATCGGCCACGGTGCGCACCCGGTTGTCGGTGAGGCAGTCCACCATCACCGCGGCGCCGCCGATGCCGTAGCCTTCGTAGCGGATTTCCTCATAGCTGACGCCTTCCAGCTGGCCGGTGCCGCGCTTGATGGCGTTGTCGATGTTGTCCTTGGGCATGGATTCGCCCTTGGCCTTTTCCATGGCCAGGCGCAGGCGCGGATTCATGGCCGGATCGCCCCCGCCCATCTTGGCGGCGACGGTGATTTCCTTGATCAGCTTGGTGAAGACCTTGCCCCGCTTGGCGTCCTGACGGCCCTTGCGGTGCTGGATATTGGCCCATTTGGAGTGTCCGGCCATGGCTAACCTCGTAGCGAAAAACTGTTGATAGAATCGGACAATTCTAGCATAGCCACCGGACCCCACTCATGGCCCAGCCCCTAGTCATCGCCCGCCACGCCGCCACCGACCTGGCTCTCCTGCCCGCCCTGGCCAACCGCCACGGCCTCATCACCGGCGCCACCGGCACCGGCAAGACCATCACCCTGCAGGTGCTGGCGGAGCGTTTCTCCAGCATCGGCGTGCCCGTCTTCCTGGCCGACGCCAAGGGCGACCTCTCGGGCCTGGCCGCCGCCGGCAAGACCTCGCCCAAGCTGGAGGAGCGGCTGCACCACCTGGGCGTCACCGACTGGACCCCGACGTCCTTCCCCACCGTCTTCTGGGACGTCTTCGGACAGCAGGGCCACCCGGTGCGGGCCACCATTTCCGACATGGGCCCCCTGCTGCTGGCCCGCCTGCTCAACCTCAACGACACCCAGAGCGGGGTGCTGCAGCTGGTGTTCAAGATCGCCGACGACCAGGGCCTGATGCTGCTGGACCTGAAGGACCTGCGGGCCATGGTGCAGCACGTGGGCGAGCACGCCAAGGAATTCACCAGCGAGTACGGCAACGTCTCCGCCGCCTCCATCGGCGCCATCCAGCGCGCCCTCCTGACCCTGGGCGAACAGGGCGGCGACAGCTTCTTCGGCGAGCCCATGCTGGACATCGCCGACCTCATGCAGACCGACAATGGCAAGGGCGTGGTGAACATCCTGGCAGCGGACAAGCTGATGGGCGCGCCCCGCCTCTATGCCACCTTCCTGCTATGGCTGCTGGCCGAACTGTTCGAGCACCTGCCGGAAGTGGGGGACCTGGAAAAGCCCAAGCTGGTGTTCTTCTTCGACGAGGCCCACCTGCTCTTCAACGAAGCCCCACCGGCCCTGCTGGAAAAGGTGGAACAGGTGGTGCGCCTGATCCGCTCCAAGGGCGTCGGCGTGTACTTCGTCACCCAGAACCCCCTGGACATTCCCGACACCGTCCTCGGCCAGCTCGGCAACCGGGTGCAGCACGCCCTGCGCGCCTTCACCCCGCGGGACCAGAAGGCCGTCAAATCCGCCGCCCAGACCCTGCGCGCCAACCCGGCCTTCGACGCCGAGGCAGCCATCACCGAACTGGGTGTCGGCGAAGCCCTGGTCTCCTGCCTGGACGAAAAAGGCCGGCCCAACGTGGTGGAACGGGCCTTCATCCTGCCCCCCGCCTCCCGCATCGGCCCCTTGAGCGCCGAGGAGCGCCAGCAGGCCGTCCGCGATTCCGTTCTGTACGGCCACTACGAACAGGCGGTGGATCGGGAATCGGCCTACGAAATCCTCAAGGGCCGCACCGCACCGCCCGCCCAGGCCCAACCGGCGCCCTCCTCCCCTGCCCCGCAAGCCAATGGCGGCGGCCTTTTCGGCGGCGTGCTGGGGGATGTGCTGGGCGGCGGCCAAAGCACCCGCGGCCGCCAGAGCGACTCCGTCCTCACCACCGTCGCCAAGAGCGCCGCCCGCGCCATCGGCTCCCAGATCGGCCGGGAGATCATCCGCGGGGTGCTGGGGTCGATTCTGGGGGGGAGTGGGAGCCGGCGACGTTGAGCTGCGGGTTAGCCACAAAAGACACAGAGAAAAGCCCCGCGTAGGAAACGACGAGGGGCCTTTCTCCTTCTCCCCACCGCCTTCGCTAAAACCAGGCGGGGCTTAAATTTTCGACTTCAAGTTTTTAGTGGTGTTGTTGCCGGTACAACTCGACCACCTCTTCCGAAAGCAACTCCATTCTCTGCAGCTGAACTGCAATTGCGAGAGGGGAGCGCTCAAAGCGGGAGGACAGTGCTCCTATATCGGCAAGACTCTTAAAATCATTAGCTAATTTAGCTTTTTCCTCTTCTTCCCACGGAAAGTGGGATTTGGGTGGCCGACCTTCTTCGATATTTTTCTCACGGCGCTCGTCTAAAGTCAGCTTAGGCTTCTTGGTCTTAGGTTTCTCATCAACCAAAAGTTCTTCAGCCAGAGCAAACAGCATGCGTATTGCCTCAGGTTTATGCACCAGTGACTCACGTTCCAAAACCTCGCCTGTCTCCGGATTAATCCCGTTTGCAAGCAACTTAAGTTGGGCACTCAAATTCACCAAGAACCTCTGCTTTTTGTTTAGTTAGCGAAAAATCTCTACCCCTTCGCCGCATGCCTCACTGCCGCCACCGCCGCCAGGCGGCCTTCGCGGACGAAGGCGTCCACGTTGGCTTCCAGGTCGTCTGGTTCGTACAGGTAGTTCACCATCATGCCGTAGGACTGTTTGAAGCCCTTGGCGGCGGTGTCAGCGAGGAAGTTGAGGCGCTCCACCCGGGCGCCGTTGCCCAGGTGGAAACGGGCCACCGGGTCGAAGGGCTTGTCGCCGGACTTGCCGGTGAGCAGGTAGCGGGCGGCCAGGCGCACCAGGCCCGGCTCGATAAGGCGCGCCAGACGGGCATCTGCAGCCCATTCTCCCTTGGGTAGCAGGGCCCGCAGGGCG
Organism: Azospira sp. I09; assembly: GCF_009177135.1. Classification (NCBI taxonomy): domain Bacteria; kingdom Pseudomonadati; phylum Pseudomonadota; class Betaproteobacteria; order Rhodocyclales; family Rhodocyclaceae; genus Azospira; species Azospira sp. I09. Next base: position 2,253,897 of record NZ_AP021844.1, read on the forward strand.
TCGGCATCGGGTTCGATGCCGGCCTGCTTGGCGATCTTGGCCAGGTCGGGCGCGAAGCAGGCGGAGAACGCTTCCGGGTTGCGGTCGGCCCACAGGCGCAGGGTCGGCAGGGGTGAAAGGGTGGCGAAGGTCTTGAGGCGGGGGAAGTCCCGCTTGAGGTCGTCGATCACCCGCTTCAAGAGGAAGTTGCCGAAGGAGACACCGCGCAGGCCGACCTGGGTGTTGGAGATGGAATAGAAGATGGCGGTGTCGGCCCGGTGCGGGTCGGCGGTGGGGGCGTCCTCGTCCAGCAGGTGCTGCACCGAGTCGGAGAGCTTATTGACCAGGGCCACTTCGACGAAAATGAGGGGCTCCACCGGCATGCGCGGGTGGAAGAAGGCGTAGCAGCGCCGGTCCGAGTCGAGGCGGTTCTTCAGGTCCTTCCAGGAGCGGATCTCGTGCACCGCTTCGTACTGGATCAGCTTTTCCAGCAGGGCCGCCGGGGCCTGCCAGGTGAGGCGGGAAATTTCCAGGAAGCCGACGTCGAACCAGGAGGTGAGACGGTTCTCCAGCTCCCGGTCCAGGGCCTTCAGTTCCGGGTCTTTGTCCAGGAAGCGCAGCAGGTCGGCCCGCAGGTCCACCAGGAATTTCACGCCCTGGGGAATGGCATTGAACTGGGTCAGGATGCGGATGCGGGAAGAGCGCATGGCGGCCCGCAGGGCGGCTTCCGCATCCCACTGGGCGGGGCTGCCGACGGCCTGCTGGTAGGCGCTGTGGGCGGTGGCGACGCGCTTGGGATCGGGGCCGAACTCCAGGGCGATGAGGCGCAGGAATTCGTGGCGGCCCCCATCGTCCAGACCGAGGTAGGTTTCCGCCAATTGGGCGGCCCGGGCCCGGGCGGAGACTTCGCCGCCCAGGCTGGCGGCGCATTCCTTCAGTTGTTCGCGGATGCGGGCCAGCTGTTTGGCTGGCAGGGCGGCAGCGGTTTTGCTGGGGGCGGTGGCCATGGGGCTTCTCCTTGTTCTTCCGGCGGGGGTGTCCCCGATGGTAGAGAAGCCCCGCGGCAAGTCAAGGCTGGCGCCGGGCCCGCAGCAGGATGAAGACGCCGATGGCAACCATGGGCAGGGACAGCCACTGGCCCATGCTGATGGCGTAGCTGTGGCCGAAGATGCCGGCATCGGGCTCGCGGAAGTATTCGGCGATGAAGCGGAAGGCGCCGTAGCCGATGAGGAAGACGCCGGAGACGGCACCCGTGGGCCGCGGCCTGGCGGAGTAGAGCCACAACAGGACGAACAGGCACAGCCCTTCCAGCCCGGCCTGGTAGAGCTGGGAGGGGTGGCGCGGCTGGCTGTCCACCTGGGGGAAGATCATGGCCCAGGGCAGGCTGGCGTCGGCCACCCGGCCCCACAGTTCGCCGTTGATGAAATTGCCGATGCGCCCGGCAGCAAGACCCAAGGGCACCAGGGGGGCGATGAAGTCGGTGACGGTGAAGAAGGACTTGCCGTGCTTGCGCCCCCACCAGGCCATGGCCACCAGCACGCCGAGGAAGCCGCCGTGGAAGGACATGCCGCCCTTCCACACCGCCAGGATTTCCGCCGGATTGGCGAAGTAGTAGCCCGGCTCGTAGAACAGCACCTGGCCCAGACGCCCGCCCAGGACCACGCCGAGGACGCCCCAGAAGAGCAGGTCGTCGAGCTGTTCCAGGCTCCAGCCGCCGTCGGGCCGGCGCCGGATGCGCTGACGCCCGAGGAAATAGAAGGCGGCGAAGGCCACCAGGTACATGAGACCGTACCAGCGCACGGCCAGGGGGCCGAGGGATACGGCGACGGGATCGAACTGGGGATGGATGAGCATGGAAAGACCGGGAGGCGAGGCGTAAGGCCGCAAGCCTAGCAGTATCGGCTCAAACCTTGAAGCGTTCCGCCGTCTGCCGCATCTCCTGGGCCAGGGCCGCCAGATTGCCGGACAGCTGGGCGGTGTTCTCCGCGCCCCGGTTGTTTTCCTCGCTCATCTGGGCGATCTGCTCCACGTGGCCGGCGATCTGGTTGCTGGCTTCCCCCTGCTCCCGCAGGGCGCCGGAGATGGCATTCACCTCCTGCTCCACTTCCGCCGCCCCGGCGGTGATGCGGGTCACCGCGCCCCCGGCCGTGTCGGCCAGGGTCACACCCTGCTCCACCAGGCCCACGGCCTGCTCCATGCCGGAGGAGGCATGGTCCACGCCGGACTGGATGGCGGCGATCTTGGCGGCGATGTCCTGGGTCGCCAGGGCGGTGCGCTCGGCCAGCTTGCGCACTTCGTCGGCCACCACGGCGAAACCCCGGCCCTGCTCCCCGGCCCGGGCGGCTTCGATGGCGGCGTTGAGGGCCAGCAGATTGGTCTGGTCCGCCACCTCCTTGATCACCTGGACGATGCCGGAAATTTCCTGGGAGGCCACGCCCAGTTCCCGGATGGCAGCGGCCGTCTCCTCGATGCGGCGGGCGATGCCGCCCATGGAGTCCACCGCATTGGCGATGACGCCGCCTCCTTCCCGGGAGGCCTGGCCGGAGGCCTGGGCCAGCTCGAAGGCCCGGCTGGCGTTGTCCGCCACCTGGTTGATGCTCACCGTCAGCTGTTCCACCGTGGCCGCCATGGAGGATGCGGCCTCGGACTGGGCACCGGAGCCGGCGGAGACCTGGCGCGAGGCCTCGGCCAGGCTGTCGGCGGCAGACGCCACCTGGGCAATGCCGGCCAGCATGGATTGCAGGGCGGCGCGCACCGAGGCGGTAAGGTGGTTCACCGACTGGGCCGTTTCGCCGATTTCATCGTGGCCATGGGCATCGAGCTGGCGGGTAAAGTCGGCGCTCTGTTCGATGCCCAGCACTTCCTCGCGGATTTTCTGCAGGGGCCGGACGATGGAACCGTAGAGCCAGAAAGCCAGCACCGCACCGAGGGCCAGGGCCACCAGATTGATGCCGATGATCCACATCTGGCCGACCCGGGAAATGGTGCGGGCCTCCTGCTGGGCCTTTTCGGCGCCCTTCACGGTGTAGTCCACGATGGCGTCGATGGTGGGCCGCAGGGCGCGGATGGCCTTGCGCGAATCGCCCTCGAAATAGGCGATGCTCTCGTCCCGCCGCCCTTCCCGGGCCAGGGCCACCATCCGCTCGTGGGTCGCCAGGTAGGCCTCCAGCTTCTCCCGGTAGGCGGCATAAAGGGCTTTTTCTTCGTCGCCATGGATCAGGGACTGGAATGCCTGGTCAAACTTGCGCAAGGCCTCGAGATTCTGGTTGCCGCGCTTTACCGCATCGTCGATTTCCGCGCTGTTGCGGGCGATCAGCAGCTGGGTCTCCCGGTTGCGGAAGTCCAGGGACTCGGCATTGATGCCGGATGCGGCCCGGATGCTGGGCTGCCAGACATCGGAAATCTCGGCCAGGGACTGCTCCAGCCGGTCAAAACGATTCAGGCCGACCACCCCGACCAGGGTGATCAGGACCTGCATGGCGACAAGGGAAAACACCAGTTTTCGGGAAATGCGCATGGTTTTTAACTCCGTCTTTTGCAGCAAAAACCGTAGAACGCCGCCGTTTTCGTCAAGCGGGCGTCCGATCATAACATGCTAGTATTTAGGCCCTGATTTTCAGCCGCCCGGACCGGTTCCGGGCAGCCTACGTTGTCTGGAGACCCGACTATGCCCGCCTATCGTTCCCGCACCTCCACCCACGGCCGCAACATGGCCGGCGCCCGCGCCCTGTGGCGCGCCACCGGCATGAAGGACGGCGATTTCGGCAAGCCCATCATTGCCGTGGTGAACTCCTTCACCCAGTTCGTGCCCGGCCACGTGCACCTGAAGGACCTGGGCCAGCTGGTGGCCCGGGAGATCGAGGCGGCCGGCGGCATCGCCAAGGAATTCAACACCATCGCCATCGACGACGGCATCGCCATGGGCCACGACGGCATGCTCTACAGCCTGCCCTCCCGCGACCTCATCGCCGACTCCGTGGAATACATGGTGAACGCCCACTGCGCCGACGCCATGGTGTGTATCTCCAACTGCGACAAGATCACCCCGGGCATGCTGATGGCCGCCATGCGGGTCAACATCCCCACCATCTTCGTCTCCGGCGGCCCCATGGAAGCCGGCAAGGTGAAGTGGGAAGGCAAGACCATCGCCGTCGATCTGATCGACGCCATGATCAAGGCCGGCGACAGCAACTGCTCCGACGCGGAAGTCGAGGAGTTCGAGCGCTCCGCCTGCCCCACCTGCGGCTCCTGTTCCGGCATGTTCACCGCCAACTCCATGAACTGCCTGACCGAAGCCCTGGGCCTGTCCCTGCCCGGCAACGGCACCCTGGTGGCCACCCACGCCGACCGCAAGGGCCTCTTCCTCGAAGCCGGCCGCCGCATCGTGCGTCTGGCCCAGCGCTGGTACGAAGAGAACGACGCCTCCGTGTTGCCCCGCTCCATCGCCAACCAGAAGGCCTTCGAGAACGCCTTCGCCCTGGACGTGGCCATGGGCGGCTCCACCAACACCGTGCTGCACCTCCTGGCTACCGCCCAGGAAGCCGGTGTCACCTTCACCATGGCAGACATCGACGCCATCTCCCGCAAGGTGCCCTGCCTGTGCAAGGTGGCCCCGGCCACCCAGGATTACCACATTGAGGACGTGCACCGGGCCGGCGGCATCATGGCCATCCTGGGCGAACTCTCCCGCGGCGGCCTGATCCACCGCGACACCCCCACCGTGCACTGCCACACCCTGGGCGAAGCCATCGACACCTACGATGTGCAGCGCGCCGGCTCCCAGCGCACCCTGGAATTCTTCCGCGCCGCCCCCGGCGGCATCCCCACCCAGACCGCCTTCAGCCAGGACCGCCGCTATACCGAGCTGGACCAGGACCGCAGCAACGGCTGCATCCGCAACGTGGCCCACGCCTACAGCAAGGAAGGCGGCCTGGCCGTCCTGCACGGCAACATCGCCCTCGACGGCTGCATCGTGAAGACCGCCGGCGTCGATGAATCCATCTGGAAATTCACTGGCAAGGCCAAGGTCTACGAGAGCCAGGATTCCGCCGTCACCGCCATCCTGGGCGGCGAAGTGGTGGCCGGCGACGTGGTGGTGATCCGCTACGAAGGCCCCAAGGGCGGCCCCGGCATGCAGGAAATGCTCTACCCCACCAGCTATCTCAAGTCCCGCGGCCTGGGCAAGGAATGCGCCCTGCTCACCGACGGCCGCTTCTCCGGCGGCACCTCCGGCCTCTCCATCGGCCACGCTTCCCCGGAAGCGGCCGAGGGCGGCGCCATCGGCCTGGTGCGCAGCGGCGACACCATCGAGATCGACATCCCCGGCCGCCGCATCCACCTGGCCATTTCCGATACCGAACTGGAAGCCCGCCGCGCCGAGGAAAACGCCAAGGGCGACAAGGCCTGGAAGCCCACCGAAGAACGGGGCCGCGTCGTTTCCAAGGCTCTGCAGGCCTACGCCCTGATGGCCACCTCCGCCGACAAGGGCGCCGTGCGCGACCTGGGCCAGCTGACCAAGTCCAAGTAAGCCGCCCGTAGCGAGGCCACCGGAACCCGGCTCCAGGCACATGCCCGGGGCCGGGTTTTTCTTTGCCGGTCCCAGGCCGGCAAGACGCCCAACACCTTGATTCTTATAATGGTTGGCTGAACTTTTCGCCCTGTTAGCACTCTACTGACGTGAGTGCTAAACTGTGCACAAGAAGTTCAAGGAGGACCCACCCTATGACCCAAGCTTTGACCCTGTCTCATGGCCTGCCCTCTGCGGTAGGCAACCTGGATGCCTACATCCAGGCGGCTCGGCGCTTCCCGATGCTGAGCGAGGCTGAGGAATTCGCCCTGGCCCGCCGTCTCCGCGAGGAAGACGACGTGGATGCTGCACGTCAATTGGTGCTCTCCCATCTGCGTCTGGTCATCGCCATCGCCCGGGGCTACCTGGGTTACGGCCTGCCCCATGCGGACCTGATCCAGGAAGGCAACATCGGCCTGATGAAGGCGGTGAAGCGCTTCGACCCCAGCCGCGGCGTGCGTCTGGTGTCTTTCGCCATGCACTGGATCAAGGCTGAAATCCACGAATACATCCTGAAGAACTGGCGCCTGGTCAAAGTGGCCACCACCAAGGCCCAGCGCAAGCTGTTCTTCAACCTGCGCAGCCTCAAGGCCAGCAGCGACACCCTGACCCCGGCCGAAGTGGACGAGATCGCCTACAAGCTGGGGGTCAAGGCCGAGGAAGTGGTGGAAATGGAAACCCGCATGGGTGGCCGCGACCTGGCCCTGGACGGCTCGCCGGATGACGAGGACGACAACCGGGTGGCGCCCATCGCCTACCTGGCCGACAGCGCCGCCGAGCCGACCCAGGTGCTGGAAGCCCGGGAATACGACCGGCTGCAGAGCGACGGCCTGCAACAGGCCCTGGCCGGCCTGGACGAGCGCAGCCGGCGCATTGTCGAAGCCCGCTGGCTGGACGAGGAAAACCCGGCCACCCTGCACGACCTGGCAGCCGAATTCGGGGTTTCCGCCGAGCGCATCCGCCAGATCGAGGTCAAGGCCCTGCAGAAGATGAAGGGCCTGCTGGCAGCCTGAACCGCCCGGCACCCCACGGCAAAAAGGCCGGCTCCCGTCACGGGCCGGCCTTTTTCTTTGCCCGATCCTTTGCCCCCGATCCTTTGTCCGATCCGGCGCCGGCTCAGTCCTCACGCAGCAGCCGGCGCAGGTCCGCCACCACGGCGGGCACCTGGGCGTTATCCGGAATGAGGAGCCGCAGCCGTCCCCGGAGATCGTAGACGTAGGCGCCGGCCGTGTGATCCAGGGTGTAGCCCAGGCCGCCGCCCACCTCCTGGCGCACCGCGGTGATGCGGAACTCGGCCACGGTCCGGGCCAGGGTTTCCCGGTCACTCCACAGGCCGAGGAAGGACGGATCGAACCAGGTGACGTACTCGCCCAGGCGGGCCGGGCTGTCCCGCTCCGGATCCAGGGTGACGAACAGCACCTGCAGCCGCTGCCGCTCCTCCCCCAGGGCCTCCCGCACCGCGGCGAAGCGGGCCAGGGCGGTGGGGCAGATATCGGGGCAGGAGGTGTAGCCGAAGAAGAGGATCACCACCCGGCCGCGGAAGTCCGCCAGACGCCGGGGCTGGCCGCCCTGGTCCGCCAGGGCACGCGGGAACTCGGCGGCGAAGGTGGCACCGCTGAGATCGGTATGGTGAAAGGGCTGGGGCGGCGAGCAGGCTGTCAGGCCCCAGCACAGCGCCACCCAGAGGAGGAGGTGCTTCACGGCAGCGCCAGCCGGGCCTCAATGGCCCGGGCCAGGGCTTCCGGCTTGGTCATGGGCCCATAGCGCCCCACCGCCCGGCCCTGCCGGTCCACCAGGAACTTGGTGAAATTCCACTTGATCGCGGCCGTGCCGAGCCAGCCGGGCTGCTCCTGCTTGAGCCAGCGGAAGAGCGGATCGGCCTGGGGACCGTTGACCTCGAGACGGGCGAAGACGGGAAAGCTGACGTCGTAGTTGAGGGAGCAGAAGCTGGCGATCTCCTCGGCGCTGCCCGGCTCCTGGGCACCGAACTGGTTGCAGGGAAAGGCCAGCACCGTCAGGCCCTGCTCCCGGTAGCGCCGGTAAAGGGCCTCCAGACCTGCGTACTGGGGCGTGAAGCCGCAACGGCTGGCCGTATTGACGATGAGCAGCACCTGCCCCCGGTAATCGGCCAGGGACTGCTGGCTGCCGTCGGCACGGCGGACGGAAAAATCGAAGACGGTCGTCATGGCGCAAACCCCGGTGGAGAAGCCGCCACTTTACTCCAGCCGCCGCTCAGCCCAGGAAGCGGCTCATCCAGAGGGGCATGGTCAGCATGGAGGCCAGGGTGGAGGCGGAGATGAGCCAGGCCACGCTCTGCCCGTCGCCCCCCATGCGCATGGCCAGGATGTAGGCCGAGGAGGCCGTGGGCAGGGCGGCGAAAAGGATGGCCACGTGGTAGTAGAGGCCGGACAGCCCCAGCAGGGGGCCGGCGAAGATGGCCACCAGGGGCAGCAGCAGGAGCTTCACCCCCAGGATGTAGAAGGAGGCGGAACGCACCTCGGCCTGGCCCCGCAGGCGCAGGGCAGCCCCCACGGCCAGCAGGCCCAGGGCGATGGAGGCGTCTCCCAGGCGGGAGAGGAACATCTGCAGGGGCGCCGGCGGCACAAAGCCGGCCAGGTTGAGCAGGAAGCCGGAGGCAGTGGCCCAGATCAGGGGATTGCGGGCCACCTCCCGCAGGGCGCCGGCCTCGCCGTGGCGGGCCAGCATCCACACCGCCGACAGGTTGGCCAGGGGCACGGCGGCGCCGACGATGAGGCCCATGGTGGCGATGCCCGGGGTGCCGAAGAGCAGCCCCGCCGCCGCCAGGGCGATGTAGGAATTGAAGCGATAGCCGCACTGGAACAGGGAGGCCAGCACCAGGGGTTTGAGGCGGAAACACTTGAGGCCGGCCCAGCTCAGCACCATGCCCGCGCCCATGGAGAGCAGGGCAGTGGCCAGCAAGGGTGCCGCCGCCGCCAGATCCAGGCGGGTCTTCAGTACCGCATTGACCAGCAGGGCGGGGAAGAGGATGAAATAGACCAGCTTCTCGATGCCGGCCCAGAAATGATCCCCCAGGTGCATGTAGCGACGCAGCAGCAATCCCAGGAGGATGAGGCAGAAATCGGGCAGGAGCAGGAGGGCGGTGGTCATGGCGCCATTCTACCGAGGCCGGTGCCAACGCCCCTTGGCCTTTGCCGCATAGTGAATTCGGTCACGCCGAAGGCTGCTGTCGCCGTGGGAGAATGGCGCCAAACAACATTCAGGGAATCGATCATGCGCGACAACGCCATTGTCCAGTTTGGCCCCCAGTACCACGTGGGCATCCCCCAGGTGGACCAGGAGCACCAGCAGCTGTTCGCCATCGTCGCCCGCATCCAGCAGGCCCTGGAGCAGGACGGCGACACGGCCCAGAACGAAGCCCGCCGGGCGGTGGCCGAGCTGCTGGAATACACCCGCACCCACTTCGCCAGCGAGGAGGCCCTGATGGAGGCGGCCGCCTACCCGGCCCTGCCGGCCCACCGGGAACTGCACCGGGAACTGCTGCTGCAGGTGGGGGAAATGGAACTGCGGGTGGAAGTGGGCGAGCCTTCGGCCAGCCTGGATCTTTCCCGCTTCCTGGCCAAGTGGCTGATCAACCACATCCAGGTGGCCGACCAGCGCTTTGGCGCCTTTGTCGCAGAACGCAGCTAGGCCCCGGCCTGGCCGCTGTGGCGGCTACCCAGGAAAAAAGGCGCCCGCGGGCGCCTTTTTTGTCGCAGCAGTTCCGGCTTAGAGGCGGTACTGGGCCACCACCTGCTGCATCTCCTGGGCCAGGTGGGCCAGTTCGCCGGCGGTGTCGGAGGTGGATTGGGCCGCGGCGCTGTTCTCCTCGGACATCTGGGCGATCTTCTCCACCTGCTGGGCGATGGCGGTGCTGGCCATGCTCTGCTCCCGGATGGCATCGGAAATGTCGCCCACCATGTCCACCGTCTTGCGCGAACCTTCGCCGATTTCCTGGATCGCCTCGTTGGCCTGCTCGGCCCGGGAGACGCCCTCGTCCACCTTTTCCACCACGGCGTGGATGCCATGGACGGCAGCCTGGGCGCCGGCCTGCATTTCCAGGATGGTGCTGGCGATTTCCTGGGTGGACTGAGTGGTGCGCTCGGCCAGCTTGCGCACTTCGTCGGCCACCACGGCAAAGCCCCGGCCCTGCTCGCCGGCCCGGGCTGCCTCGATGGCGGCGTTGAGGGCCAGCAGGTTGGTCTGGTCGGCCACTTCCTTGATCACTGCCACCACGTTGTTGATGCGCTCGCTCTGCTGTTCCAGGCGGGCGATCTGCTCGGAGGCGTTGCGCACCGTTTCGGCAATGCCGTTGATGCCCTGCACCGTATCGCCGATGATGCCCTCGCCCTTGTGCGCCAGTGCGCCGGAAGCGGAGGAAAGCTGGTTGGCCTCGCCGGCCCGGTCGGCCACATGGGTGATGCTGACGGTCATCTCCTCCACCGTGGCGGCCATGCTGGAAGCGGCTTCGCTCTGGTGGCCGGAGGCGATGGACATCTGGTGGGAAGCGGTGGCCACCCGGTTGGCGGCATTGTTCACCGCATCGGTATGGTTGCTGATTTCCCGGAAGCTGGCCTGCAGATGGTCCAGCAGGCGGTTGAAGGCGGAAGAGGCCTGGGCCACTTCATCGGTGCCGCGGACCTCCAGGCGGCCGGTGAAATCCAGCTCCTTCTCGATGCGGGAGAACATGGAGACCATGTTGCCGAGGGAGCTGTCCACGTGGCGGTAGACCATGAAACCGAGCCCGGCGACGCCGGCGGTACACAGCAGGATCACCACGATGGAGATCACCTTGCCGGTTTGATAGGCCTCGCCGGCCTTGCGCACTTCCTCTTCGGCCAGATGCTCGTTGTACTTGCTGTGGGCTTCGACGTTCTCTGCCAGGCGCTTGGACACCTCGCCGGCCTGGCCCATACCGTTCCTGGCTTTTTCCCCATGCCCGGCCTTGGTATCGGCGATGGCCGGGTCGATCAGGGCGTAGTACTCCTTCACCAGGGCCTTGCTGGTTTCCAGGTACTGGCGATCCTTGTCGTCGCTGATCAGCTTCTCGTAATCCTGCAGGGCCTGGAGCAGATCCTTCTTGGCGCCTTCGATGCGCTGTTCCACCGCCGGCCGCTGCTCTTCCGTGCTGAGGAGAAACACCAGCATCTGGGTGCGCAGGCGCAGGAAATTGGATTCCATGCTGGCCACCTTGCGGATGCTGGGGATGGAGTTCTCGTGGGCATACTCCAGGTTGGCATTGATGGCCCCCATTTCCTTCAGGCCGAAACCGCCGACCACGATGAGGCCGGCCACCGCCAGCAGGATGAGGAGGGCGAGGCGTTTGGCGATCGTCATTTTTATCCCTTTTCCAATCAAACCATGCAATATGGCTATAACTTATCGCATATTACCTGCGATGAGGATAGGGATTATGTCCGCTTTTTGCCTGACCGCACCCTGACATTTCCTGTCATGCCGCCATCTCCTCAAACCACCCCCAGGTTCTGCAGGCGCTGCCATTCCTCCGCCGTCACCCCGAACTCGGCCAGGATGGCCTGGCCATGCTCCCCGGGCGCCGGCGCCGGCCGCACCGGCTCGGCCGGCATGTCGGAGAGGCGCACCGGCGGCCCGTACTGGGTGATGCCGTCAGCCTGGAAGCCCATGCCCCGGGCCTGGAAGTGGGGATGGGCCAGGGCCTCGGCCACGGTCAGCACCGGCGTGACGCAGCAATCGACCCGGGCGAACTTTTCCGTCCAGTAGGACTGGGGCTGGCTGGCGAACAGGGTCTCCAGCTCTGCCCGCATGGCCCTGGCCTCGGCCCCGGTGGCGCCATGGCGGGCCTTCCACCGGGGCTGGCCGAGGGTGTCGCAGAAGAGGTCCCAGAACTTGCGCTCCAGGGGCGCCACCGCCATGTAGCGGCCATCCGCCGTGGCGTAGACGCCGTAGCCCGCATCGCCGCCGCTGAGCATGTCCCGGCCCCGCTCCGGCACGCTCCCGCTGCCCTGCAGGGCGAACAGGGGAAAGAGGTTGTGGGCCAGGGCCGCGTCGCTCATGGAGACGTCCACGAAACGCCCCTGGCCGCTGCGCCGGGCATCGAAGAGGGCCGCCAGGATACCCATCACGGCACTCATGGCGCCGCCCAGCAGATCGCCGATCTGCAGGTTGGGAATGGCCGGCTGGCCACCATCCACGCCGATCTGGTCGAGGATGCCGGCGTAGCCGATGTAGTTGAGGTCGTGGCCCGCCGCCAGGGCCAGGGGACCGCTCTGGCCGTAGCCGGTGATGGCGCAGAACACCAGGCGCGGATTGAGGCTGCGCAGAGCCTCGTAGCCCACGCCCAGCTTGTCCATGACGCCGGGGCGGAAGCTCTCGATGACCACGTCGGCCTCCGCCGCCAGGCGCCGGAACAGGGCCGCCCCTTCGGAATTTTTCAGGTCCAGGCGCAGGCCCCGCTTGTTGCGGTTCACCGCCCGATAGAAGACGCTGACCCCCTCGGGGCCGTCGCCCATGGTGCGGGCGTAATCGCCGGCGCCGTGGTCTTCGATCTTGATCACGTCGGCCCCCAGGTCGGCCAGATGCAGGGTGGCCACCGGGCCGGGCAGGAGGCGGGTCAGGTCGAGGATGCGGACACCTTGCAGGGGCTTGCTGGCCATGTTTGCTCGCTGGGATTGAAGACAATAAAACGGGGTGGCGCCGATCGGACGCCACCCCGTCGTTTTCCCGTGGGGTCGGGGTGGGTTTGTATTTATTCGTAGGTGCGGATGTCCTCGATGACCTTGCCATCGTTGGGCAGGTCGCCGGGGCTGACGAATCTGACTTCGCCGCGCAGCTTGGTGACGTCCCGGATGCTGGCGACCACCGCGTCGCCGAGCACGTCGTCGCCCCGCCCGCTCTCGCAGTGCAGAACCATGCGGTCCTGGCCGAGGGCATTGTCCACCACCAGGCGGGCCTTGCCGATTTCCGGATGGCGCTTGACCACCGCCGCCACCTGGTGCGGATGGACGAACATGCCTTTGACCTTGGTGGTCTGGTCGGCCCGTCCCAGCCAGCCCTTGATGCGCACGTTGGTGCGGCCGCAGGGGGAGATGCCGGGCAGCACGGCGGAGAGGTCACCGGTGGCAAAGCGAAGCAGGGGATAGTCCAGGTTGAAGGTGGTGATGAGCACCTCCCCCACCTCGCCGTCGGCCACCGGGTCGCCGGTGCCGGGACGGACGATTTCCATCAGCACGTCCTCGTCCAGGGTCAGCCCCTGCTGGGCCTCGGATTCGTAGGCGATCATGCCCAGGTCCGCCGTGGCGTAGCACTGGCGCACCGTGATGCCGCGGGCGTTGAGAGCCTGGCGCAGGGAGGGCGGCAGGGCCTCGCCGGAAACCAGGGCCTTGGTCAGGGACGTGGCGTCGGCCTTCAGCTCGTCCGCCTTCTCCAGGATGATCTTGAGGAAGGAGGGCGTGCCGACGTAGGCCGCCGGCTTCAGGTCGTTGATGGCCTGCACCTGCATCTCGGTCTGGCCGATGCCGGCGGGAAATACCGGGCAGCCCAGCTTGTGGGCAGCCCCTTCCAGCATGAAGCCGGCCGGGGTGAAGTGGTAGGAGAAGGTGTTGTGGATCAGCTCCCCGGCGCGGAAGCCGGCGCCGTGCAGAGCCCGGGCGAAACGCCACCAGTCCTGGCCCCGCCCTTCCGGATCGTAGATGGGCCCGGGGGAGGCATAGACCCGGGAGAGCCCGGAGAGAGGCGTCGCATTGATGCCGCCGAAGGGCGCCTGCTCCCGCTGCAGATGCACCAGGTCGCTCTTGCGCGTCACCGGCAGGCGAGCCAGGGCGGCACGGTTGTGGATGTCGTTGGGATTAACCTCCGCCAGCAGCCGCGCGAAGTACGGCGAATGCAGCTTGGCGTGGGCCACCTGCCGCGGCAGCCGCTCCATCAGTGACCGCTCCCGTTCCTCAGGATCGCGGGTTTCCAGGGAGTCGTAGTATTTCATCTGGCGTTCCTTAATCGACGCTCATCAATTCTGTTTTTGTTCCGACGCGAGACAGGTCCTGAGAAGGCCAAGTAGCGCTGCAAGACTAGGCGCGCATCCGCGCCGTGTGCACCGGGCACACAAGCGGATAAGCAACGACGTATTGCAGCGCGCACGGCCTTCTCACGAAAGCCAGCGTTTGCGGCGACGGTAGTGTTTTACGTCCTTGAAGCTCTTGCGCCCCGCCGACGACAGCCCCAGGTAGAACTCCTTCACGTCCTCGTTGGAGGCCAGTTCCTTGGCGTCCCCTTCCATCACCACCCGGCCGTTTTCCAGGATGTAGCCCAGGTCGGCGTAGCGCAGGGCCACCATGGTGTTCTGCTCGGCCAGGAGGAAGCTGACGTTTTCCTTGCTGTTCAAATCCTTCACGATCTCGAAGATTTCCTCGACGATCTGGGGGGCCAGGCCCATGGAGGGTTCATCCAGCAGGATCATTTCCGGCTTGGCCATGAGGGCGCGGCCGATGGCGCACATCTGCTGCTCGCCGCCGGAGGTGTAGCCGGCCTGGGAAGTGCGCCGGGTCTTCAGGCGCGGGAAATAGTGGTAGACCATCTCCAGGTTCTGCTTCAGCTCACTGCGGGAAATGCCCCGGGTGTAGGCACCGGTGAGCAGGTTTTCCTCGATGGAGAGATGGGCGAAACAGTGGCGTCCTTCCATGACCTGGATGACGCCCCGCTTGACGAGTTCATTGGGGGTCAGCTGATCCACCCGGGTGCCCTTGAACTCCACGCTGCCCTTGGTGACGTCGCCCCGTTCGGCGTGCAGCAGGTTGGAGATGGCTTTCAGGGTGGTGCTCTTGCCGGCGCCGTTGGCGCCCAGGAGGGCCACGATCTTGCCCTTGGGCACCATCAGGGAGACACCCTTGAGCACCAGGATCACGTGGTCGTAGATGACCTCGATGTTGTTGATGCTGAGGTAGTTCTCCGGGGCAGCCGGGCTGGCTTGAGTCGTCGTGTTCATAGGCTTAGATTCCCTTTTCTTGGGGCGGGGGGACGGGGCCTGCCGGCCCCGTCCCGGGCTCAGGTCGCTAGGGCGCCTCAGCCTTCCTTGCTGCAGTCACGCGGGGTGATGCCCTTTTCCTTGGCGTACTTGCCGGCGGACTCCTCAATCATCGGCCGGACCATTTCCTTGTCCGGATCGATCCAGTCGGAAACGACCTTCCAGGCCTTGCCATCCCACTGCTGGAATTTCACCTTGCCGGATCCTTCGTGGTCGGCGCAGGTGATCGCCATATCAGGCATAATGCCCTCGGCTCCCAACTCCTTCAGGCGCTTGGCATCGATCTTCAGATGTTCCAGACCCCAACGCATCTGCTCGCCCGTGATGGGCTTACCCTTGCCGAACTTCTCCTGGGCGACGCGGATGGCCTCCACGGTGATGATGCCGTGCACCACGCCCCGGTTGTAGTAGATGGAGCCAACCCGGGACTTGTCTTCCATGTTGCCCTTGTTCTTCTTGTAGACGTTGTCCTGGATCGCCTTCACCACCGGGTAGTTGGTACCGGCCATGTTGAAGCCGGCTGCAGTGAAGCCCTTGGCAGCATCGCCGGCGGGCACGGTATCTTCCTCGGCACCGGACCACGACACGCCGACCATCTTCTCCCGCGGGAAGCCGGTCTTGGCGGCGGCCTTGAGGGCGGTCGGGTTCATCACGCCCCAGCCCCACAAGATCACCCAGTCAGGCTTTTCCTGGCGGATGGTCAGCCACTGGGACTGCTGCTCGTTGCCGGGGTGGGCGACGGGAATGGTCTTCAGGTTGAAGCCATGCTTGGCGGCCTGCTTCTCCAGCACGGGAATGCCTTCCTTGCCGAAGGCGGAATCGTGGTAGAGATAAACAATCTTCTTACCCTTGAGCTTGTCGAGACCGCCTTCCTTCTGGCCAATGTACTTGACCATGGTGGTGGCCTGGGACCAGTAGGTGGTGATCATGGGGAAGACCCAGGGGAAAACCCGGCCATCCGCCGCATCGGTACGGCCGTAGCCGATGGTGACCATGGGAATCTTGTCCTGGGCCACCTTGTCCAGCACCGAATAGGTGATGCCGGTGGAGACCGGCTGGAATACGGTGTTACCCGTATTTCCTTTCTTCTTCAGACGCTCGTAGCACTCCACCCCACGGGCGTTGTTGTATTCGGTCTCGCATTCTTCCCAGGTCAGCTTGACACCATTGACGCCGCCGTCCCGATCATTGACCAGGTTCATGTAATCGATCCAGCCACCATACACGCCGGAACCGCCGGCCGCATAGGGGCCGACACGGAACGAGGGCAGGCCGATGAACTGTTCCTTGGCCTGGGCCAGGACGGAACCGGAAACCGCTGCGGAAGCTACCGCGGCAGCGAACAGGGCGATGGTTTTCACTTTCATTGTCTTGTCTCCTCTACTGATTATGTGGGTGCTGCTTTGACTTCCAATGCCTGGGTTAGTGGGGGAAAGGCCACAGACGCAGCTTTTCCTTGCCGATCTGCCACAGTCTCGCCAGGCCGTGGGGCTCGACGATGAGGAAGAAGATGATGAGCCCGCCGAAAACCATCAGCTGCAGGTTGGAGCTGATGCTGGGGGGCAGGAGGCCGGTGAGAAAATCCTGGATCAGCACGTCCAGGAAAATCGGCAGCAGCACGATGAAGGCCGCGCCGAGGAAGGAGCCCATGATGGAGCCCACCCCACCGATGATGATCATGAACAGGATCTTGAAGGACAGGTCCAGGTTGAAGCCTTCCGGCTCCACCGTGCCCAGGTAGGCATAGGCGTAGAGGGCGCCGGCGACACCGCAGTAGAAGGAGCTGATGGCGAAGGCCAGGAGCTTGGTGTGCATGATGCGGATGCCGATCACCTCGGCCGCCACGTCCATGTCCCGCACCGCCATCCAGGCCCGGCCGACGGAGCTGCGCACCATGTTCTTGGCCGCCAGTGCCATCACCGCCACGATGGTCAGAACCAGCAGGTAGAGGGAAATGGGCGTGTCGAAGCGGTAGCCGAGGATCTGGATCTCCTGGGCGGTGATGACGCCGGAGGAGGAGTCCATGGAGAACCAGCCGAACTTGGTCAGGGCCCAGACGATGAAGAACTGGGCCGCCAGGGTCGCTACCGCCAGGTAGAAGCCCTTGATGCGCAGGGACGGCAGGCCGAAGAGAATGCCCACGGCCGCCGCCGAGAGGCCGCCGCCGACGAAGGCCAGCAGCACCGGCATGCCCTCGATGCGGCCCATGAAGTTGTAGGCGGCGAAGGCCCCCACCGCCATGAAGGCGGCGGAGCCCAGGGACAGCTGGCCGGCGTAGCCGGTGAGGATGTTGAGGCCCAGGGCCGCCAGGGAAAAGATGAGGAAGGGGATCAGGATGGCCTTGATCCAGTATTCGCTCGCCACCATGGGCACCACCAGGGCCGCCACCACCAGGATCAGGCCGATGGCGATACGGTCCTGGCGGATGGGGAAAATCTGCTGGTCGGCAGCGTAGCTGGTCTTGAATTGTCCGGCTTCACGGTAAAGCATGGTTTTGTCCTCTCCTTACACGCGATCGATGTGCTTCTCGCCGAACAGGCCTTCGGGCCGGATCAGCAGGAAGGCGAGGGCCATCACATAGGGGAACCAGGAGTCGATGCCGCCGCCCACATAGCCCCCCAGATACACTTCCGCCAGCTTCTCGGTGGAACCGATGATGAGGCCGCCGACGATGGCGCCGGGGACCGAGGTGAAGCCGCCGAGAATCAATACCGGCAAGGCTTTCAGGGCGGTGAAGGTGAGCGCGAACTGGACCCCGTTGCGGGCGCCCCAGAGCAGGCCGGCCACCAGGGCGACGAAGCCGGCCACGGCCCAGACGATGCGCCAGATGTTCTGCAGCGGGATGCCGATGGAGAGGGCCGCCTGGTGGTCATCCGCCACGGCCCGCAGGGCGCGGCCCACCCGGGTGTATTGGAAGAACAGGGCCAGCAGGGTGACCAGGGCCGCGGCAACGCCGGCGGCGAAGAGGTCGAAGCTGGAAACCAGGATGCCCGCCTTGTCCATGATCCACTCGATGGGCTCGTCCTGGATGCCCAGGTCCAGGCCGCGCACGGTGGAGCCCCAGATGCCCTGGGCCAGGCCTTCGACGAAGAAGGTGAGGCCGATGGTGGCCATGAACAGGGTAATGTGGGGCTGGTTCACCAGGGGCCGCAGGACGATGCGCTCGGTGGCGATGCCCAGCAGCACCATGGCGCCGAAGGCCAGGATCAGGGCCAGCCAGAAGGGCGCCCCCATTTCCTGGAAGCCGACGAAAGTCAGGGCGGCAAAGAAGACCATGGCGCCCTGGGCGAAATTGAAGACGCCGGAGGCCTTGTAGATCATGACGAAGCCCAGGGCCACGAAGGAATACATCACCCCCGAGAGCAGGCCGCCGATCAGCACTTCGAAAAAGAATTGCATGTTCCGTTCCTCCTTTTAGTGGGCCACGCCCAGGTAGGCGGAAATCACCTCCTGGTTGTTGCGCACATCGTCAGGCGTGCCGTCGCCGATCTTCTTGCCGTAATCCAGGACCACCACCCGGTCGGAGATGTCCATCACCACGCCCATGTCGTGCTCGATGAGGACGATGGTGGTGCCGAACTGGTCGTTCACATCCAGGATGAAGCGGCACATGTCCTGTTTCTCTTCCACGTTCATGCCGGCCATGGGCTCGTCCAGCAGCAGCAGGGAAGGCTCGGCGGCCAGGGCCCGGCCCAGCTCCACCCGCTTCTGCAGGCCGTAGGGCAGGCGCCCCACCGGGGTCTTGCGGATGTGCTGGATTTCCAGGAAGTCGATGACCTCCTCCACCTTCTCCCGGTGGGCCAGCTCTTCCTTCTGGGCCCGCCCCAGGTACAGGGCCTGCTCCAGAAAGCCGCACTTCATCTTGGTGATGCGCCCGGTCATGATGTTGTCGAGCACGCTCATGCCCTTGAACAGGGCGATGTTCTGGAAGGTGCGGGCGATGCCCTGGGTGGCTGCCATGTGGGGCTCCATCTTCTTGCGCTCTTCGCCGTGGAAGACGATGCGGCCTTCCTGGGGGTGGTACACCCCGTTGATGACGTTGAGCATGGAGCTCTTGCCGGCGCCGTTGGGGCCGATGATGGCGCGGATCTCGTGTTCCTTCACGTTGAAGGAAATGTCGGTGAGGGCCTTCACCCCGCCGAAGCGCAGGGAGATGTTCTGCAGGTCGAGGATCACCTCGCCGACCCGGCGCCCATTCTGGTTTTGTTCGCTCATGAAACGCTCCGTTCGGGATTAGGCGGCCTGGCGCACCACGGGGAAGGTCTTGGCATCGCGGATCACCAGATCCGCCGCCACCTTGCCGACGCGGCCGTCTTCGAATTTCACCTGGGTCTCGATGAACTGGGATGTCTTGCCTGCATAGAAGGCGTCGATCAGCACCGCGTACTTTTCCGAGACGAAGTTGCGCCGCACCTTGCGGGTCCGGGTCAGTTCGTCGTCGTCCGGGTCCAGTTCCTTGTGCAGGATGAGGAAGCGGTGGATCTGGGAGTCGGCCAGCATGCCGTCGTGCACCAGCTGGGCATTGACCTCCTCGACGCACTCCTGGATCAGGTTGTACACGTCGGGCTTGGCAGCCAGGTCGGTGTAGCCGGAGTAGGAGATGCCGCGGCGCTCGGCCCAGTTGCCGACAGCGCCCATGTCGATGTTGATGAAGGCGCACACCTGCTCGCGGCCGTTGCCGAAGGCCACCGCCTCCTTCACGTACTGGAAGAACTTGAGCTTGTTCTCGATGTAGTTGGGGGCGAACATGGCGCCGTTGGCCATCTTGCCCACGTCCTTGGCCCGGTCGATGATCTTCAGGTGGCCGTCCTCGTCGAAGAAGCCCGCATCGCCGGTCATGAAGTAGCCCTCGCCGTTGATGGCCTCGGCGGTGGCATCGGGACGCTGGTAGTACTCCTTGAGCAGCATGGGCCCCTTGACCAGGATCTCGCCGTTGTCGGCGATCTTCACCTCCACCCCGGGAGCCGGCTTGCCGACGGAATCCAGCTTGATCTGGCCGTCGGGCTGCAGGCAGACGTAGGCGCAGGTCTCGGTCTGGCCGTAGAGCTGCTTCAGGTTCACGCCGATGGAGCGGTAGAAACGGAACAGGTCCGGACCGATGGCAGCGCCGGCGGTGTAGGCGACGCGGATGCGGCTCATGCCCAGGACGTTCTTGAGGGGCCCGATCACCAGCAGGTTGGCCACGGCGTAGGCCAGCCGGTCGCTGCCGGAAACGGGCTTGCCGTCCAGGATCTCGGCTCCGCAGCGCTTGGCCACGTCCATGGCCCAGGCGAACAGCTTGCGCTTGATGGCGCCGGCGTCCTCCATGCGGATCATCACCTGGGTCAGCAGGTTCTCGAACACCCGGGGCGGGGCGAAGTAGTAGGTGGGGCCGATCTCCCGCAGGTCGGTCATCACCGTGTCGCCGGACTCGGGACAGTTGATGGTGAAGCCGGCCACCAGGGCCTGGGCGAAGGAGAACAGGTAGTCGCCGACCCAGGCCATGGGCAGGTAGGAGAGGATGTCCTCGTCCTGCGTCAGCTGGTCGAACTGGCAACCGCCCTTGGCGGCGGCAATGAAGGCTTCATGGGCCAGGCAGACGCCCTTGGGCTTGCCGGTGGTACCCGAGGTGTAGAGCATGACGCCGGTGTCGGTGGTGACGCCCTGCTCGATTTCCCGTTCGAGGAAATCGGGATGGTTCTGGTGGTGGATGCGGCCCATGGCCATGACGGCTTCGATGTCATGGATGAAGGGCTGGTTGTAGTGACGCATGCCCCGGGGATCGTCGTAGATGATGTGGTCCAGCTGGGGCAGCTGCTCCCGCACTTCGAGCAGCTTGTCCACCTGTTCCTGGTCCTCGACGATGGCGAAGCGGATGCCCGCATCCTGCAGCACGAACAGCATCTCGTTGGCCACCGCGTCCTGGTACAGGGGCACCGGCACGCCGCCGAGGCTCTGCACCGCCGCCATGGTCATGTACAGGCGCGGACGGTTGTCGCCGATGATGGCCAGGTTGTCGCCGCGCTTGAAGCCCAGCTCGGCCAGGCCGCAGGCCAGGGCCCGGACGTTCTCGGCCACCTCGGCCCAGGTCCAGGTCTGCCAGATGCCGAGATGTTTCTCGCGCATGGCGGGGTGCTGGCCCCGCACCTGGGCATGGTGAAAGAGCAGGCGCGGGAAGGTCTCACCCGTCAGATTACGGGTGTGCGCCGCCTGGGAAGAAGCCACTTCCGGCATAACATCTCCTCCATTGTTATCCCCGCATAACCGATGCCGGCTTGCGGTTTTGTCCGGCCCTTCCCTGATGGGAAATTCCGGGTTCTGCTTCGGTGTTGGAACGGGGCTCCGGTCTTCCCGGTAACCCTGCTCCGGCTTGTCTCCTCCACCCTGGTCGAACACCTCATCGAGGAGGGTCGCCGGCTGGCATTTGGTCTCAATTTAGCGACGCGTCATGGCTATAATTGTCGTCGACCTGACAATTGGCTAAATAAATGCTGACGCTCTCCGAGTTGTTGCACCGCACCACCTGGGGCAGGGAACTGACTGGCGAGGAATTCGCCCGAATCGAGGCCGGCACTTTTGTGCGCCGCATTCCGGCGGGGGGATTCGTCTGTTACAAGGGTGAGCCCGTGGATTACTGGCTCGGGGTCATCGACGGCCTGGTGAAAATCGCCAGCCACGGGGTCACCGGCAAGACCGCCACCTTCACCGGGGTGCACGCCGGCGGCTGGTTCGGCGAGGGCTCCATGCTCAAGAACGAGCCCCGCCGCTACGACGTGGTGGCCCTGCGCGACTCCCAGGTGGCCTGCATGAGCCGCACCACCTTCCAGTGGCTGCTGGACCACAGCATTCCCTTCAACCGCTTCCTGCTCAACCAGCTCAACGAGCGTCTCGGCCAATTCATCGGCCGGGTGGAAATGGACCGGCTGCTGGAAACCGACGCCCGCATCGCCCGCTGCGTCGCCTCCCTTTTCAATCCCGTGCTCTACCCGGGCATCGGGCCCCAGTTGCAGATTTCCCAGGAGGAAATCGGCTACCTGGCCGGGGTCTCCCGGCAGCGGGCCAACCAGGCCCTCAAGCTGCTGGAGGAGCACGGCCTGCTGCGGGTCGAGTATGGCGGCGTCACCGTCATCGACCTGGAAGGACTGCGCCGCTTCGGCGCCTGATTCGCTTCACCCCACACTGAGAGAGACAAGGAAAATCCATGACTACCGATCGCCAACGCCTCGTCGATGAAACCATCGATTCCCGTCGTTCCGTGCGGGCCTTCCTGCCCACGCCGGTGCCCCGGGAGACCTTGGAGGAGATCCTGCGCATCGCCTCCCGCGCCCCTTCCGGCACCAATGTGCAGCCGTGGAAGGTGTACGTGCTGACCGGCAACGCCAAGGACCAGCTGTCCCAGAAAATCCTCGCCGCCTACAACGATCCGGAAGAGGCCCAGACCCATACCGAGGAATATCCCTACTACCCGGCCAAGTGGGTCTCCCCCTACATCGACCGCCGGCGCAAGGTGGGCCTGGATCTCTACGGCCTGCTC
The DNA here is from genome assembly GCF_009177135.1 of Azospira sp. I09. Taxonomy (NCBI): domain Bacteria; kingdom Pseudomonadati; phylum Pseudomonadota; class Betaproteobacteria; order Rhodocyclales; family Rhodocyclaceae; genus Azospira; species Azospira sp. I09. Next base: position 2,275,971 of record NZ_AP021844.1, read on the forward strand.
GACATCAAGAAGGGCGACGCCGCCCGCATGCACGCCCAGCACGGCCGCAACTACACCTTCTTCGATGCGCCGGTGGGCCTCATCTTCACCATCGACCGCATCATGCAGCAGGGCAGCTGGTTCGATTACGGCATGTTCGTGCAGACCATCATGCTGGCCGCCCGGGCCCGGGGCCTGGACACCTGCCCCCAGGCCGCCTTCACCCAGTTCCACCGCATCATCGGCGAACAGCTGAACCTGCCGGAAAACGAGATGGTGGTGTGCGGCATGGCCCTGGGCTATGCGGACGAAAGCAAGCCGGAGAACAAGCTGCGCACCGAGCGCGCGCCCCTGGAAGAGTGGGTGCGTTTCTGCGACTAAGGCAGAGCGCGGCGGCGGACTGACATCCCCGCCACAAGAAAGAAAGGACGCCGACCTGCAGGGCCCATGGCCCAGGGCCGGCGTTTTTGTTGCCACCTGGCAATGGCACCGCCATAGCCCAGTATCCGCCTGACTCTCAGGCCAGACAGGCTCAGAAATGCCGTCCCTTCTGCCTCCCGGCAGGGGCGAAAAAAAACCGGGCACCAGGCCCGGTTCGCAAACACAGCAGAGGTTCTTCTTGGAGCCGGCCTGCCCTGGGGCAATGCCGGCGCTGTCTCCTTTTTCTCCTTTGGTTTATTCCTTGGACGAGGCCGGTACAGGCGGCCCGCCCGGGCCGCGGCTGCCCCGGCCGGGGCCTTACATGCTGCGCCGGTACTGGCCGCCCACCTCGTAGAGGGCACCGGTGATCTGGCCCAGGGAGCAGACCCGCACCGCCTCCACCAGCACGGCGAAGACGTTGCCGTTCTCGATCACCGTCTGCTTCAGCTTGGCCAGCATGGCCGGCGCCTTGTCGGCATTGCGCTGGTGGAAGTCCTTCAGGCGGGCGATCTGGGACTGCTTCTCCTCTTCGGTGGAGCGGGCCAGCTCGATCTCCACCTGGGCGCTGCCCTTGGGATTCAAGAAGGTGTTCACGCCGATGATGGGGTAGGAGCCGTCGTGCTTCTTGTGCTCGTAGTAGAGGGACTCTTCCTGGATCTTGCCGCGCTGGTAGCCGGTTTCCATGGCACCGAGGACGCCGCCGCGGGAGGCGATGGCCTCGAACTCCTTGAGCACGGCCTCTTCCACCAGATCGGTCAGCTCGTCGATGATGAAGGCGCCCTGGTTGGGGTTCTCGTTCTTGGCCACGCCCCATTCCCGGTTGATGATGAGCTGGATGGCCATGGCGCGGCGCACCGACTCTTCGGTCGGGGTGGTGATGGCCTCGTCGTAGGCGTTGGTGTGCAGGGAGTTGCAGTTGTCGTAGATGGCGATGAGAGCCTGCAGCGTGGTGCGGATGTCGTTGAAGTCCATCTCCTGGGCGTGCAGGGAACGGCCGGACGTCTGGATGTGGTACTTCAGCTTCTGGCTGCGCTCGTTGGCGCCGTACTTGTTCTTCATGGCCACGGCCCAGATGCGGCGCGCCACCCGGCCGATGACGGAGTATTCCGGGTCCATGCCGTTGGAGAAGAAGAAGGACAGATTGGGCGCGAAGTCATCGATGTGCATGCCCCGGGCCAGGTAGGACTCTACGTAGGTGAAGCCGTTGGCCAGGGTGAAGGCCAGCTGGGAGATGGGGTTCGCGCCGGCTTCGGCGATGTGGTAGCCGGAGATGGAGACCGAGTAGAAGTTCTGCACCTGGTTGTGCACGAAGAACTCCTGGATGTCGCCCATCATCTTCAGGGCGAACTCGGTTGAGAAGATGCAGGTGTTCTGGCCCTGGTCTTCCTTGAGGATGTCGGCCTGCACCGTGCCGCGCACGGAGGCCAGCACCCACTCGCGGATCTTCTCGGCTTCGTCTTCCGTGGGCTCGCGGCCGTTGTCGGCGCGGAACTTGTCCAGCTGCTGGTCGATGGCGGTGTTGAAGAAGCAGGCCAGGATGATCGGTGCCGGACCGTTGATGGTCATGGAGACGGAGGTGGTGGGGCAGACCAGGTCGAAGCCCGAGTACAGCACCTTCATGTCGTCCAGGGTGGCGATGGAAACGCCGGAGTTGCCGATCTTGCCGTAGATGTCGGGACGCACATCCGGGTCGCAGCCGTACAGGGTGACGGAGTCGAAGGCGGTGGACAGGCGGTGGGCCGGCATGCCTTCGGAGACCTTCTTGAAGCGGCGGTTGGTGCGGAAGGCATCGCCCTCGCCGGCAAACATGCGGGTGGGGTCCTCACCCTCGCGCTTGAAGGCAAAGACGCCGGCGGTGTAGGGGAAGGAGCCGGGGACGTTTTCCTTCATCAGGAAACGCAGGGTCTCGCCGTCGTCGGTGAAGCGGGGCAGCACCACCTTCTTGATCTTGGTGCCGGAGAGGGACTCGGAGACCAGCTTGGTGCGGATTTCCTTGTCGCGGATTTTCACCACGTACTCGTCGCCGGAGTAGGCCTTGACCGTGTCGGGCCACATGTCGAGCAGTTTCTTGGCGCGGGCGTCCAGCTCGCTTTCCTTGCAGGCGATGAGCTCGTCGAACTTGGGCAGGGCGGCCTTGGCAGCCTCGTCGTAGCTGTTGAAGAGGTCCTTGGAAATGCGCAGGGACTGGCGCTCCCGGGCGATCTTCACCTGCTCTTCGGTATGCTTGTGGTAGGCGCGCAGGGTGTCGGCGATCTCGGCCAGGTAACGGGTGCGCTCCACCGGCACGATGGCGCGGCCGCGGGAGGATTCCTTGACCGTCACCACGGGCAGCTTGCCGGCCTTGGCCTTGAGGCCGAACTCCACCAGCTTGGGCAGGATGGCCTGGTACAGGGCGGTAACGCCGTCGTCGTTGAAGCGGGCGGCCATGGTGCCGAACACGGGCATTTCGTCGGGGGACTGGGTGAACAGCTCCCGGTTTCGCTGGTACTGCTTGCGCACGTCGCGCAGGGCATCTTCGGCGCCCTTGCGGTCGAACTTGTTGATGGCGACGAAGTCGGCGAAGTCCAGCATGTCGATCTTCTCGAGCTGGGAGGCAGCGCCGAACTCGGGGGTCATGACGTAGAGGGAAGCATCCACCAGGGGCACGATGGCGGCGTCGCCCTGGCCGATGCCGGAGGTCTCGACGATGATCAGGTCGAAGCCGGAAAGCTTGCAGGCGGCGATGACCTCGGGCAGGGCGGCGGAAATCTCGGAACCGGTCTCCCGGGTGGCCAGGGAGCGCATGAAGATGTTGGGATGCTCGATGGCATTCATGCGAATGCGGTCGCCCAGCAGGGCGCCGCCGGTGCGCTTGCGCGAGGGGTCGATGGAGATGATGGCCAGCTTGAGGCCGTCTTCCTGGTCCAGGCGGAAGCGGCGCACCAGCTCGTCGGTGAGGGAGGACTTGCCGGCACCGCCGGTGCCGGTGATGCCCAGGGTCGGGGTGGTGGCCACCAGGGCGGCGGCTTCGACGATCTGCTTGCGCAGGCCTTCGGGGTAGGCGCCGTTTTCCAGGGCGGAGACGATGCGGGCCAGGGCGCGGCGGTTGCCGGACTGCAGGGCCGCCATGACTTCCTCGGGCTTCTGGGGCGCCAGGGTGGTGAGGTTGTAGTCGGACTGCTCCACCACGTCGTTGATCATGCCCTGCAGGCCCAGGTGCTGGCCGTCTTCCGGCGAATAGATGCGGGTCACGCCGTATTCGTGCAGTTCCTTGATCTCGGAGGGCACGATGACGCCGCCGCCGCCGCCGAAGACCTTGATGTTCTCGCCGCCGTTTTCCTTCAGCAGGTCGATCATGTACTTGAAGAACTCGACGTGACCGCCCTGGTAGGAGGTGATGGCAATGCCCTGCACGTCTTCCTGCAGGGCCGCATTGACGATGTCGCCGACGGAACGGTTGTGGCCCAGGTGGATCACCTCGGAGCCGGTGGACTGCAGGATGCGCCGCATGATGTTGATGGAGGCGTCATGGCCGTCGAAGAGGGAGGCGGCGGTGATGAAGCGCACCTTGTTCTTCGGCTTGTAGGGGACGATTTTCTTGGCGATGGAGAGGTCGGTCATGATGTCGCTCCAATAGGCGGATGGGATGGAGCCGGCGCGGCGGCCGGCGCAGGGTTCGGAAGTATCAGGCGCCGAAGTCGTCGGGCATCTGCAGGGCCACCACTTCGCCGCTGGCCGTGGCCACGCCTTCAGCATAGACGGTGGATTCGATCACCACCTTGCGGCCCTTGATTTCCTTGACGCGGCCGCGGATTTCCAGGGTCACGCCCAGGGGGGTGGGTTTCAGGTACTTGACCAGCAGGGAGCCGGTGACGAAGCGGAACGGGGGCAGGCTGTCCATTTCCCGGCCTTCGGCCCGGTACATGGCGGCCGCGGCGGTGCCGGTGCTGTGGCAGTCGATCAGGGAAGCCAGCAGGCCGCCATAGACGAAGCCGGGCACGGCGGTGTGGTAAGGCTCGGGGGTGTAGCGGGTGACGCTCTCCTCCCCTTCCCAGAAAGTCTTGATGCGGTGGCCGTGGTCGTTGCGGCTGCCGCAGCCGTAGCAGTGGGCCACGCTCTCCGGGTAGTAATCCTGAAAGGCTTTCATGGGCAGACCGGGTTTCTCGACGTTTTCCTAAGAATGGCGACATCTTAAAAAGTCCGCCGGCCCAGGGCCATTGCCCGCCATGCCGTAAATCGTGCAAAATCCGCCAATATGGAATTTCAACCAATTCACGGTGTTGCAGGGCAGCAATGAGCAACCCTGACAAAATCGCCAGTCCCCTGCCCCGCCCCCGGGCCACCGTGGCCATGGGCTTCGTCCAGGGCATGCTGGCCGGGGTCACGGCCCGCGGCGGCGATGCCGGCCCCCTGCTGGAGCGGGCCGGCATCGGCCGGGAGGTGCTGCACCGGCCGGATGTGCGGGTGCCGGTGGAGCGTTACGCCGCCCTCTACAACCTGCTCATCGCCGAACTCGGCGACGAGGGTTTTGCCCTTTTTTCCACGCCCTTGCCGCCGGGCACCTTCGAATTCCTCTGCCGCAGCGTCATCAGCGCACCGACCCTGGGCGAGGCCCTGCAACGCAGCACCCGCTTCCTGGGGCTGGTGCTGCATGATCTGTCGGTGCATCTGGAAAGCGGGAGCGCCGGTCAGGCCCTGCTGCGCATCCGGGAGGAGCGCCCCCTGGCTGTCGGCCGGGTCTTTGCCTTTGAATGGCTGCTGCGCCTGCTGCACGGCCTGGCCTCCTGGCTGGCGGGGCGCAGCATCGTCCTGGAGCGGGTCCAGTTCCCCTACCCGCGCCCGGCCCATGCGGACGACTATGCCCTGATCTACACCGCCCAGTCGGACTTTGCCGCCGATTCCCTGGCCGCCAGTTTCTCCGCCACCCTGCTGGACCTGCCCATCCGCCGCGACGAGGCGGCCCTGGCCAGCTTTCTTGAAGGCTCCCCGGGCAAGATCACCACCCTCTACCGGCGGGACCGGGAAATGGTGCTGCGGGTGCGCGACATCCTGCGCGCGGCCCTGCCGGAACTGCCCGATCTGGACGGCGTCGCCCGCCAGCTCAACCTGTCGCCCCGCACCCTGCACCGGCGCCTGGAGGAGGAGGGCTCCAGCTTCCGCGCCATCAAGGACGCCCTGCGCCGGGACCTGGCCCTGTCGCGCCTGACCAAGACCAGCCAGCCTCTGGGCCAGATTGCCGCCGACCTGGGCTTTGCCGACCCCTCAGCCTTCTTCCGCGCCTTCGTCTCCTGGACCGGCACCTCACCCAGCCAGTACCGCAAGCGCCTGCGGGCCCAGAAGGAGCGCCCCAGCAGCGGCCAGGAACCGTCTCAGGCCTGAGTATTCACCGTGGCGCCGGCCACGGCGGCAACTGCGGCACCGGCATCGCCCATGCCACCCACGTCGATATAGACCTGGGGCACACTGGCGACGCCGTCGCCCCCCTGCCCCATCAACTGGTCCAGCTTGGCCATGCTTTCCTGGATGCTGCGCACATCCTTGTCCTGCTGTCCGAGTTTCTGCTTGAGCAGGGCGACAACAGCCTTGAGCACCTTGCGCGCCTCTTCCAGGGCCTTGCGCAAAGCCTTGTCCGCATCGGACTGGCCGCCGCTCCTGACCCCCTCCGTGGCGCCCCGGCTTTCGCCGGCCCTCTTGTCTTCGGCCTTTTCCTCCGGATCGGCAGCTACCGCGGCCGCAGCTTCCGCTTCGGCTTCTGCACCGGCTCCGCTGGCTGCCGCGGCCGACGCATCGGCCGCCCCAGCCTCTGCGCTGTCGGCCTCGTCACCGCCCGTATCGGCCTGGGCCTCTGCCGCAGTCGCCTGGGCCACGGCGCTCTGGGCCGATCCATCTGCCGTCCCCTGGGCCGCATCGCTGCCAACACTGGTGGTTTGACTGGCGGAACTGTCCGAACTGCTCACGGACAGATTGGCCGACGCACCCGAGCCGCCGCTGTTGCCGCCCAGATTGCCGGCCAGGGAAGCCAGTTCCTTGGCGATGCTGCGGACCTGCCGGGCCAGCGCCTTGGCCTGCTCCGGCGTCGCCCCGACCAGCATGGACTTGAGCATTTCCAGACGCTTCTTCAGCATCTCGGCCTTGTCGGCCGCCGCCTGCTTGCGGGTCGCCTGGGCCGACGGCATGGAGCGCAGCTGTTGCAGCAAACTGTTCATCTGCTGCGCCCGCTCTGATTGTCGCTTGGCCTGCTCGTCTTCCTTGGGCGAGAGGATGGACTGGGCCAGGGCTTTGGCACTTTCCCTCGCCTCGTCCGCCCCTCCCTGTCGTTCGCTGCGCTTGGCGGAAGCGGCAGACGCGGTCGTCCTGCTAAGAGAAGTGATTTTCATGGGATATCGCCGGCGAAGAACACATGGCTTGTTAACGGCAATATGCCGGCCGACTTGACCCAAGCCGGCCGGCGGTGGGAATTACTCCACCGTCACCGACTTGGCCAGGTTGCGCGGCTTGTCCACATCGGTCCCCTTGACCAGGGCTGCGTGGTAGGACAGCAGTTGCAGAGGAACGACGTGGAGGATGGGGGAGAGGCGGCCGTAGTGTTCCGGCAGGCGCAGGATATGCACCCCTTCCGACTCGGCGATTTCCGAATCCGCATCGGCGAAAACGTACAGCTCGCCGCCCCGTGCCTTCACTTCCTGCAGGTTGGACTTGAGCTTCTCCAGCAGCACGTCATTGGGCGCCACGGCGATGACCGGCATGTCCTTGTCCACCAGGGCCAGGGGCCCGTGCTTCAACTCGCCGGCCGGATAGGCCTCGGCGTGGATGTAGGAAATTTCCTTGAGCTTGAGGGCCCCTTCCAAGGCGATGGGGTAATGGATGCCGCGACCGAGGAAAAGGGCATGCTGCTTCAAGGCGAAGCGCTCGGCCCAGGACTTGATCTGGGACTCCAGCTCCAGGGCCCTGCCGACAGCGGCGGGCAGGTGGCGCAGGGCCTGCAGCTGGATAGCCTCCTCGGTATCGGAGAGACGACCCTTGAGCTTGGCCAGCACCAGGGTCAGCAGGAACAGGGCTGCCAGCTGGGTGGTGAAGGCCTTGGTGGAAGCCACGCCGATTTCCGGACCGGCACGGGTGATGAAGCGCAAGGCGCATTCGCGCACGATGGCCGACTCGGGCACGTTGCACAGGGCCAGGGTGCGGTGGTGACCCAGGGCCTTGGCATGGCGCAGGGCGGCCAGGGTGTCCGCGGTCTCGCCGGACTGGGAAATGGCGATGACCAGCTGGTCCGCCTGGGGCACGGATTCCCGGTAGCGGTATTCGCTGGCCGTTTCCACGGTGCAGGGAATGCCGGCCACGGCTTCGAGCCAGTAGCGGGCCGCCATGCCGGCGTGGCTGGAAGTGCCGCAGGCCAGGATCAGCACCGAGGTGGCACCGCCCAGCAGGGTTTCCGCTTCGGCCCCGAAGAGGCCGGCCTGCAGGCTCTTGGCGCCGCCCACCATTTCCAGGGTGTTGGCCAGGGCGTCGGGCTGCTCGAAGATTTCCTTCTGCATGTAGTGACGGAAGCGGCCCAGTTCCACCGCGTCCGCCGACAGGCTGGAGAGGGCCACCGGCCGCTCCACCGGCGCGCCGTCGGCCCGGGCAACGCGCCAGCTTTCGGGACGCAGTTCGGCCACGTCGCCGTTTTCCAGATAGACGATGCGACGGGTCACCTGCAGCAGGGCGGAGGCATCCGAGGCCGCATAGTTGCCCTGCTCGCCGACGCCCAGAAGCAGGGGCGAACCTTCCCGGGCGACGATGACCCGGCCCGGTTCGTCTTCCTTGACCACGGCGATGGCGTAGGCGCCCTGGAGGCGCTGCACCGTGCGGCAGACGGCTCGGAACAAATCAGGCTCGCTCTTCAGGGTGTGGTGGATCAGGTGGGCGATGGTTTCCGTATCGGTCTCGGAGGAGAAGCTATAACCCAGGGCCGACAGTTCGGCGCGCAGGGACTCGTAGTTCTCGATGATGCCGTTGTGCACCACCGCCAGACCTTCGGAGATGTGGGGATGGGCGTTGCGCTCGGAAGGCACGCCATGGGTGGCCCAGCGGGTGTGGGCGATGCCGGTCTCGCTGGTGGCTCCGGTGCTGTCGGCCTGGGCCGCCAGTTCGGCCACCCGGCCGACGCTGCGCAGGCGTTGCAGGCCGCCGTTGAGGATGGCCAGGCCGGCGGAGTCGTAACCCCGGTACTCCAGCTTGCGCAGGCCTTCCAGCAGGACAGGAACAATGTTGTTGCGTGCTGCCGCCGCGACGATGCCGCACATGGCTCAGCTCCCCGCCATTTCCAGGGCCCGCTTGGCGAACCAGGGACCCAGGCCGTAGAGGCCGCCCATGGCCAGGGCCATCAGCACGGTGCCGGCCACCAGCTGCTTGCCGGCCTTGGCGCAATCCGCCCAGTGCTTCCAGCAGAAATAGAGGGGCCCCAGCACCGGCACCAGCAGGGCACAGGCGCCCCAGCGCCAGCCGTGGGCGAAGGAGGCGGGAATGGTGTCGATGTAGCCCACCAGGAGCAGCATGCCGCCGCCGGCCACGGCCAGGGCGACGGTCAGTACGTAAAGGGTGAAATAGGCGTCCATGGAACTTCCTTACTTTTTGACTTTTTCGGGGCGCTTCCAGCCGGCCAGGCTGACCTGGCGGGCGCGGGAAACGGTGAGGGAATCGGCGGGGGCATCCTTGGTCAGGGTGGTGCCGGCCCCCAGGGTGGCACCGCGGCCCACGGTGACCGGGGCCACCAGCTGGGAGTCGGAACCGATGAAGGCATCGTCCTCGATGACGGTGCGGTGCTTGTTGGCGCCGTCGTAGTTGCAGGTGATGGTGCCGGCACCGATGTTGACCCGCTGGCCCACGGTGGCATCGCCCACGTAGGCCAGGTGGTTGGCCTTGGAACCGGGGCCGAGAATGCTGTTCTTCAGTTCGACGAAATTGCCCACATGGGCCTCGGCCCCCAGCTCGGTACCCGGCCGCAGGCGGGCGTAGGGACCGACGATGGCATCGGGTCCGACGACGGCCCCTTCCAGGTGGCTGAAGGCGGCGATGCGGGCGCCGGCCTTGACCGTGACGTTCTTCAGGACGCAATAGGGACCGATGTCCACGGCTTCCTCCAGCACCACCTCGCCTTCGAAGACGCAGCCCACGTCGATGGCCACGTCACGGCCGCAGCGGAGCTGGCCGCGCACGTCGAGCCGGGCCGGGTCGGCCAGGCGCACGCCCTGCTCCAGCAGGCCGTGCGCCAGGCGCAACTGATAGACCCGCTCCAGCTCAGCCAACTGCACCTTGCTATTGACCCCGGCCACCTCCCATTCGCCTTCCGGCTGGGCCGTATGCACCGGCACCCCGTCCGCCACCGCCAGGGCCACCACGTCGGTCAGGTAGTACTCGCCCTGGGCATTGTCGTTGGAGAGGCGGGACAGCCAGTCCTTAAGGCGGGCCGTGGGCAAAGCCATGATGCCCGTGTTGGTTTCCCTTACCAGGCGCTCGGCCGGGGTAGCGTCCTTTTCCTCGACGATGCGCTGCACCCGGCCGGCGCTGTCGCGGATGATGCGCCCGTAGCCCTTGGGATTTTCCAGATCCACCGTCAATACCGCCAAGCCGTCGCCGGCGGCCTGGACCAGCCGCTGCAGGGTGGCGGCCTGGATCAGGGGCACATCGCCGTAAAGCACCAGGGTCATGCCCTCGCCATCCAGCAGGGGCAGGGCCTGCATCACCGCGTGGCCGGTGCCCAGTTGGGGTTCCTGCACGGCACAGGCCACATCGGCTGCAGCCAGGGCGCTGCGCACCACTTCGCCGCCGTGGCCCACTACCAGGCAGATACGGGACTGGCCTAGATGGCGGGCGGTATCCAGGACATGGGCAGCCAGGGCCTTGCCGGCAATGGGATGAAGCACCTTGGGCAGATGGGAATGCATACGCTTTCCCTGGCCGGCGGCGAGGATGACGATATTCATGGGATTTTTCCGTAATACAGAAGCGACATGGCCGCCGGGGCGGCTATGGGGGATCAGGCGCTCTTCTTCTCTTCCTGGCCGGAGAGGATGTCGCCGAGGAGCTGTTTGCCCTTGTTGGAAACAAACCAGTGCAGCACGTTCTTTTCGTTGATGCGGGTTTCGATGATGCCGAGGTTCTTCAGCACGGACAGACGCTGGCTGATCAGCTCCCGGCCCAGACCGGTCTTTTCGGCCAGGCCGGCCAGATTGCCGTACACGTAGTTCTCTTCGGCAATGGCGCGCACCAGTTCGACGTCGTTGTAGGACAGGGCTTCCTTCGGCAGTTCCTTGACCACGGCTTCCTGGGCTTCCGGGACCGCCTCCGGCTTGCGCTCCTGCAACTGGCGCACGTCGTCCTTGACCAGGTCGAGCTGGGACAGCAGCTTGTTGGCCATGTTTTCGAACAGGCGGCGGGAAACCACCACATAGAGCAGGCAGAAGCCGGCCAGGACGAAGAAATCCACCGGACGGGTGCGGGCCCCCTCGAGCAGATTGCTGGAAATCATGTTGAGGAAAAGAGGCACGGTCAGGGCCGCCACCATGCCCAGCACCGGATACTTCAGCCACTCGCGCACCTCGGGCTCCACCAGCCGGTCACGCAGGAAAAAGTTGGCGATGCCACCGAGAATGCCGGCGACGACGAGGATGCCGAGAATGATCAGGAGATGCCCGTCGAGGGCACCGAAAGTTTGGCTTACTTGCATCGCTTTTTGCAGTTCCATGTCCATGGGGCCTCCCGTCCCGCGCAGACCGTAATATGCCACAGGGGAAGACCCCTGCAAAACAAAACCCCGCCACGGGGGCGGGGTTTTCTGTCGTGCCGTTTTCCGGATGCCTCAGCGGGGCAGTTCGGAAGCGCCGGTCAGGAAGGCATCGACCTCCCGCGCGGCCTGACGGCCTTCGCGGATGGCCCACACCACCAGGGACTGGCCGCGGCGCACGTCGCCGGCAGCGAAGACCTTGGGCACGTTGGTGGCGTAGCAGCCGGCACCGTCGGTGGTCGCCTTGGCGTTGCCGCGGGCATCCTTGTCCACACCGAAGGCTTCCAGCAGGCCGGCCACCGGATTGGTGAAGCCCATGGCCAGCAGCACCAGGTCGGCGGGAATCTCGAACTCGGAACCGGCCACTTCCACCATCTTGCCGTCCTTCCATTCCACGCGCACGGCCTTCAGGGCCTTGACGTTGCCGTTGCCGTCACCAATCAGCTCCTTGGTGGACACGGCGAAGTCCCGGGTGCAGCCTTCGTCGTGGGAGGAGGAGGTACGCAGCTTGAGCGGCCAGTAGGGCCAGGTCAGGGCCTTGTTCTCTTCCACCGGGGGCTTGGGCATCACTTCGAACTGGGTGATGGAAGCCGCACCGTGGCGGTTGGAGGTACCGACGCAGTCGGAGCCGGTGTCGCCGCCACCGATGACGACGACGTGCTTGCCGTCGGCGCGGATGGGGTTCTTGCCGTCGCCGGCCACTTCCTTGTTCTGCGGGATGAGGAACTCCAGGGCGTAATGCACGCCCTTCAGTTCCCGGCCCGGCACGGGCAGGTCGCGCGGGACTTCGGAACCGCCGGTCAGCACCACGGCGTCGAATTCCTTGCTCAGCTGCTCGGCAGAAACCACGGTGGTGGCGTCATTGACGATGCCGGCCGGCAGGGTCTTGGTGCCGACGATGGTCTTGGTGCGGAAGGTCACACCCTCGGCCTGCATCTGTTCCATGCGGCGGTCGATCAGGCCCTTCTCCAGCTTGAAGTCGGGGATGCCGTAACGCAGCAGGCCGCCGACCCGGTCGTTCTTCTCGAACACGGTCACGTCGTGACCGGCACGGGCCAGCTGCTGGGCAGCAGCCAGGCCGGCGGGACCGCCGCCGACGATGGCAACCTTCTTGCCGGTCTTGACCTTGGCGGGCTGGGGCTTGACCCAACCGTTTTCCCAGGCCTTGTCGATGATGGCGTGCTCGATGGACTTGATGCCCACGGGCGCCTCGTTGATGCCCAGGGTGCAGGCAGCTTCGCAGGGCGCCGGGCAGATGCGGCCGGTGAACTCGGGGAAGTTGTTGGTCGAGTGCAGGACGGCGATGGCCTCTTCCCAGTTGCCGCGGTAAACCAGGTCATTCCAGTCGGGAATGATGTTGTTCACCGGGCAGCCGTTGTTGCAGAAGGGAATGCCGCAATCCATGCAGCGCGCCCCCTGGGTCTTGGCATCGGCGTCGGACAGGTGACCGACGAATTCCTTGTAGTGCTTGAGCCGCGCCTCGACAGGCTCGTAAGCCTCGGACAGACGCTGGAACTCCATGAAACCAGTAGGCTTGCCCATTTATGCGGCCTCCTTCTGCTTGCTGTTCTTGGCGGCGAGTTCCGCCAGTGCGCGGCGGTACTCGTTCGGCATGACCTTGACGAACTTGGCGCGGTAGGTGCTCCAGCCGTCCAGGATCTGCTTGGCCCGGGAGGAGCCGGTCATTTCCAGGTGGCGTTCGACCAGACCCTTGAGCAGGGCTTCGTCGGCCATGGCCAGGTGGCGGATGTCCACCTTGCCGTGGCTGGTGACGTCGCCGAACTCGCCCAGTTTCTCGGCAGCTTCCTCTTCTTCCGGCACCGGCTCCAGGGCGACCTGGGCCAGATTGCAGCGGGATTCGAAAGTGCCGTCCTCGTCCAGGACGTAGGCCACGCCGCCGGACATGCCGGCAGCGAAGTTGCGGCCGGTCTGGCCCAGCACGACGACGGTGCCGCCGGTCATGTATTCGCAACCGTGGTCACCCACGCCTTCCACCACCGCGGTGGCGCCGGAGTTGCGCACGCAGAAGCGTTCGCCGCCGACACCGTTGAAGAACACTTCACCTTCGATGGCACCGTACAGAACGGTGTTGCCGACGATGATGTTCTCGGCGGTGTTGCCGCGGAAGGCCTTGGGGGCCTTGATGACGATGCGGCCACCGGAGAGGCCCTTGCCCACGTAGTCGTTGCCTTCGCCAGTCAGCTCGAAGGTCACGCCCTTGGCCAGGAAGGCGCCAAAGCTCTGGCCGGCGGTACCGGTCAGGTTCACGTGGATGGTGTCATCCGGCAGACCGGCGTGGCCGTAACGCTTGGCCACCTCACCGGCCAGCATGGCGCCGGCGGTGCGGTTCACGTTGATGATCTCGGTGTTGATCACCACCTTCTCGCCCTTTTCCAGGGCGGGCTTGGCCTGCTCGATCAGCTTGTGGTCGAGGGCCTTGCCCAGATTGTGATCCTGGGTCTCGCAGTGCAGACGGGCCACGTCGGCACCCACGGGCGGCATGTAGAAGATCTTGGAGTAATCCAGGCCACGGGCCTTCCAGTGCTCCACACCGGCGCGCATGTCGAGCAGGTCGGCACGGCCGATCAGGTCGTCCAGCTTGCGGATGCCCATGGAGGCCATGATCTCGCGCACTTCTTCGGCAACGAAGAAGAAGTAGTTCACCACGTGCTCCGGCTGGCCGGAGAACTTGGCGCGCAGGGTCGGGTCCTGGGTGGCCACGCCCACCGGGCAGGTGTTGAGGTGGCACTTGCGCATCATGATGCAGCCTTCCACCACCAGGGGAGCGGTGGCGAAGCCGAACTCGTCGGCACCCAGCAGGGCGCCGATGACCACGTCGCGGCCGGTCTTCATCTGACCGTCCACCTGGACGCGGATGCGGCCGCGCAGGCGGTTCAGCACCAGGGTCTGCTGGGTTTCGGCCAGGCCGAGCTCCCAGGGAGTGCCGGCGTGCTTGATGGAGGACAGGGGGGAAGCACCGGTACCGCCGTCATGGCCGGCGATCACCAGGTGATCGGCCTTGGCCTTGGAGACGCCGGCAGCCACGGTACCCACGCCCACTTCGGATACCAGCTTCACCGAGATGGAGGACACCGGATTCACGTTCTTCAGATCGTGGATCAGCTGGGCCAAGTCTTCGATGGAGTAGATGTCGTGGTGCGGCGGGGGGGAAATCAGGCCGACGCCGGGCACGGAGTGACGCAGGGCACCGATGTACTCGGAAACCTTGTGACCGGGCAGCTGGCCGCCTTCACCGGGCTTGGCGCCCTGGGCCATCTTGATCTGGATCTGGTCCGCATTGGCCAGGTACTCGGCGGTAACGCCGAAGCGGCCGGAAGCCACCTGCTTGATGGCGGAACGCAGGGAGTCGCCTTCCTTCAGCTCCAGATCGCGGGCGATACGGCCGGCACCGATGATCTCGGACAGCTTCTGGCCAGCCTTCACCGGCTTGAAGCGGTTGGCATCCTCGCCACCTTCACCGGTGTTGGACTTGCCGCCGATGCGGTTCATGGCCACGGAAAGGGTGGTGTGGGCCTCGGTGGAGATGGAGCCCAGGGACATGGCGCCAGTCGCGAAGCGCTTGACGATTTCCTTGGCGGGTTCCACTTCTTCCAGGGGCACCGGAGCGCCGGCCGACTTGATCTCGAACAGACCGCGCAGCGTCAGGTGACGCTTGGACTGGTCGTTGATGATCTTGGCGTACTCCTTGTAGGTGTCCATCTTGCCGGAGCGGGTGGAGTGCTGCAGCTTGGCGATGGCATCCGGGGTCCACATGTGGTCTTCGCCGCGGATACGGAAGGCGTATTCGCCGCCGGTCTCCAGGCTCTCGGCCAGCACGGGGTCGCTGCTGAAAGCGGCACGGTGCACGCGCAGGGCCTCTTCGGCCACCTGCAGGATGCCGATACCTTCCACCTGGGTGGCCGTGCCGGCGAAGTACTTCTTCACCAGTTCGGAGGAAAGGCCGATGGCTTCGAAGATCTGGGCGCCACAGTAGGACTGGTAGGTGGAAATGCCCATCTTGGACATGACCTTGTTCAACCCCTTGTTGACGGCCTTGATAAAGCGCTTCTGGGCGTCGTAGGCGGTGACGTTGCCCGGCAGGTTGCCGGCGATCTCGGCCAGGGTGTCCATGGTCAGCCAGGGACAGACGGCTTCGGCGCCATAACCGGCGAGCAGGGCGAAGTGGTGGGTTTCCCGGGCGGAACCGGTATCCACCACCAGGCCGGTGGAAGTGCGCAGACCCTTCTTCACCAGGTGGTGATGCACGGCGGAAGTGGCCAGCAGGGCGGGGATCGGCGCCTTCTCGGCACAGACGCTGCGATCGGACAGGATCAGCACGTTGTAGCCGTCGGCCACGCTCTTCTCGGCGGCGGCGCAGACAGCCTCCAGGGCCTTCTCGCAACCGGCGGCGCCTTCGGCGGCAGGCCAGGTGATGTCCAGCACCAGGGACTTGTAACGGCCCGAGGTGGAACGATCGATGGCGCGCAGCTTGGCCAGGTCGGCGTTGGTCAGCACCGGCTGGTGCACTTCCAGACGCAGGGGCGGATTGGTTTCATCCACGCCCAGCAGGTTCGGCTTGGGACCGATGAAGCTGGTCAGGGACATGACGATCTCTTCCCGGATGGGGTCGATCGGCGGGTTGGTCACCTGGGCGAACAGCTGCTTGAAGTAGTTGTAGAGCGGCTTTTCCTTGTTGGAAAGCACGGTCAGGGGGCTGTCGTTACCCATGGAGCCGGTGGCTTCCTCACCCTGGGCAGCCATGGGCTGCAGGATGAACTTCACGTCTTCCTGGGTAAAGCCGAAGGCCTGCTGCTGGTCGAGCAGAGGCACGTCGGCCTTGGGCGCCTCGCTGCCGGCTTCCGGCAGGTCGCCGAGGAAGTAGCGGGATTCTTCAATCCACTTGCGGTAGGGCTTGGCGCCGGAAAGGGACTTCTTCAGCTCGGAGTCGTCGATGATGCGGCCCTGTTCCATGTCGATCAGGAACATCTTGCCGGGCTGCAGGCGCCACTTCTTGACGATCTTCTCTTGCGGGAAGGTCAGCACGCCCATTTCGGAGGCCATCAGCACCAGATCGTCCTCGGTCACCAGATAGCGGGCGGGACGCAGGCCGTTGCGATCCAGGGTGGCGCCGATCTGGCGGCCGTCGGTGAAAGCCACGGCGGCGGGGCCGTCCCACGGTTCCATCAGGGCGGCGTGGTACTCGTAGAAGGCGCGACGCTCTTCGTCCATGAGGGGATTGCCGGCCCAGGCTTCGGGGATCAGCATCATCATGGCCTGGGCCATGGAGTAACCACCCATGACCAGCAGTTCCAACGCGTTGTCGAAACAGGCGGAGTCGGACTGGCCGTCCACGATCAGGGGCCACAGCTTGTCCAGGTCTTCCTTCAGCCACTTGGAGGACATGGCCTTCTGGCGGGCCTTCATCCAGTTCACGTTGCCGCGCACGGTGTTGATTTCACCGTTGTGGGCAATCATGCGGAAGGGGTGGGCCAGATCCCAGGTGGGGAAGGTGTTGGTGGAGAAGCGCTGGTGCACCAGGGCCAGGGCGGAGACGAGGCGCTCGTCCTGCAGGTCCAGGTAGTACTCGCCCACCTGATGGGCCAGCAGCATGCCCTTGTAGTTGATGGTACGGGAGGACAGGGACGGGATGTAGAACTGCTTGCCGTCGTCCAGCTTCAGCTTGCGCACGGCATGCTCGACCCGCTTGCGGATGACGAACAGCTTGCGTTCGAAGGCGTCCTGGTCGCCGACGTTCTCGCCCTTGGCGATGAACACCTGGCGCATGACCGGCTCGATCTCGCGGGCAGCGGCAGCCAGGCCGGCATTGTCCCGGGGCACGTCGCGCCAGCCGAGGAAGGTCTGGCCTTCTTCGTGCACGATGCGGGCCACGGCGGATTCGGCGGCGGCACGACCGTTGGAGGACTGGGGCAGGAACACGATACCGCAGGCGTACTCGCCTTCCTTGGGCAGGTTGATGCCCAGTTTGGCGGCTTCGGCACGCAGGAAGGCATCGGGCATCTGAATCAGGATGCCGGCGCCATCACCCAGCAGCGGGTCATAACCGGTAGCGCCGCGGTGGTCGAGGTTTTTCAGGATCAACAGACCCTGTTCAACGATACCGTGGCTCTTCTTGTTCTTGATATGGGCAACGAAACCGACGCCGCAGGCATCCTTTTCGTTGGCCGGGTCGTACAGGCCCTGCCGCCCGGGAACGGCCCCACCAGGGACAACACTATCCATCACGCTAGAGTCCTTTTTATGAATTAAGACTGCCGCCTGGATAAACCGAACGGCGTCAAAAAAGCCGGTGCGGACGGCACCGGCCTTTTCTGTGCAAAAAGCAACACTATAGTGTAGCCCGAAAACCGTGAGCCATCAAGGCTTTGCCCAACAATGCCCCGATCGCCCGCCAGTGCTCAAACCCGACCGGCACTCCTGGGAAGTCACACTAAAGTGATAGCCAGCTTTTGACCAACGCACCAAGCCCCATTTGGTGCACCGGATTTCAGGCGGCAGACACCCGGGCGGCAATGGCGGCAGCTATCTGCTCGTCGCTGGCCACATCGCTCACCACCGCATCACCGATGCCGCGGAACAGCACCAGGCGCAGCTTCCCCGCTTCCACCTTCTTGTCGTGGCGCATCAATTCCAGGTAACGCTCCACCCCCAGGTCCGGACCGCTGACGGGCAAGCCGGCCAGACGGAAGACGGACTCCACCCGGGCCACCTCGGCCGGACCGATCCAGCCGAGACAGGCCGACAGTTCCGCCGCCATCACCGTACCGGCCGCCACGGCCTCGCCATGGAGCCAGACGCCGTAGCCCAGGCCGGTCTCGATGGCATGGCCGAAGGTATGCCCCAGGTTGAGCAGGGCCCGCTCACCCGTTTCCCGCTCGTCCCGGGCCACCACTTCGGCCTTGTGGGCGCAGGAGCGATACACGGCCTCGGCCAGCAGGGCCTTGTCCCTGGCCAGCAGGCCGGGCAGGCTGGACTCGATCCAGCCCAGGAACTGGGGATCCCGGATCAGGCCGTACTTGATCACCTCGGCCAGGCCGGCCTTCAGCTCCCGTTCCGGCAGGGTGTCCAGGGTGTCGATGTCGGCCAGCACCAGCTTGGGCTGATAGAAGGCGCCGATCATGTTCTTGCCCAGAGGATGATTGATGGCCGTCTTGCCGCCCACCGACGAGTCCACCTGGGACAGCAGGGTGGTGGGCACCTGGATGAAGGGCATGCCGCGCTGGTAGCAGGCGGCGGCAAAACCGGTGGTGTCGCCGATGACCCCGCCGCCCAGGGCGATCAGGGTGGTGGAACGTTCGGCCCGGCTTTCCAGCAGGGCGTCGAAAATCCGGTTGAGGGTCGGCCAGTCCTTGAACTCCTCCCCATCGGGCAGCACCACCTGGGAAACGGCCACGCCATTGGCCCGCAGCAGGGCCGCCAGGGGCTCCAGATAAAGGGGCGCCACGGTCTCGTTGCTGACGATGACCGCCTTCTTGCGCCCCAGGTGGGGCAGGATCAGGTCGGCGCGCTGCAGCAGGCCGCTGCCGATGTGGATGGGATAGGAGCGGTCGCCCAGGGCGACCTGCAGGGTTTGCTGAGTCATGGCGTGGAAGGCGTTGGCGGTGCGGGAGCCGGCTCGACGCCCACCAGGGGCGCCGACTGGGCGACGCGCAGCAGGAGCTGCACCGAGGCGTTGGCGGAGTGGGAAGAGGCGTCGATGACCATGTCCGCCACCTCCCGGTAGAGGGGGTCCCGTTGCACATAGAGCTGGCGCAGCCGCCCCAGGGGATCGGCCACCTGCAGCAGGGGACGGTTGCGGTCGTTGCGGGTGCGGGCGTAGAGCAGCTCGGGGGGGGCGCAGAGATAGACGACGAAGCCGCCGGCCTTGATGGCCTCCCGGTTCTCGGGGCTGAGCACGACGCCGCCGCCGGTGGCCATGACCAGGCCGCTTTCCCGGGACAGGTCCTCGATCACCATGGACTCCCGCTTGCGGAAGCCGGCCTCGCCCTCGATCTCGAAAATCACCGGAATGGAAACGCCGGTACGGCTTTCCACCTCATGGTCGGAGTCGACAAAACGCTTCCCCAGGCGCTTGGCCAGGAGACGTCCGATGGTGGTCTTGCCGGCCCCCATGAGGCCCACCAGAATTATGTTGTCTTGCTTGGTTTTCACCCGGCCATTGTACCAGCAGGCGCCCCGGCCCAAACGCCCACCAGGGCCCGCCGGCCGCGCTTGGCCAACTTGCCGGCCCGTCGCAGGGCTTCCTTCGGCTCCCGGCAGGATTGTTCGACAAAGGCATTGCAGGCAGCCCAGCGTCCCTCCGCCAGGGGCAGCACCGCCACCGCCCGGCCGCCGTCCACCCAGGCCAGGAGACTGAGTTCCGGACGGCCCCAGGAGGCAGCCACCAGTTCCATGCACTCCTCCCGGGGCAGGCCCAGGGCCACCAGGGCATCGATGGGGGAATCGTGCTCGGAACGGAGCACGGCGGGAAAATACTGCAGTTCGCTATCCATGGGCCGCTTCTAACATGGGCTTGCCGCCCGTGGCAACGAGAGGACCGTAAGGGCAGCCGTTCTTGTGCTGCCCCGGTGGGGCAGGCACAATCCGGGGCTTCTGGAGTCTCGTCCCATGAAATACGACATCGTTATCGTCGGCGGCGGCCTGGCCGGCCTGGCCTTCGCCTGCGCCCTCAAGGAATCCCGCCTGAAGATCGCCCTGGTGGAAGGCCGCGCGCCGAACCGGCCCGAAGGCTGGGATGCGCGCATCTACGCCATCAGCCCGGCCAATGCCCGCTTCCTCGCCGACATCGGCGTGTGGAAGCACCTGGACGCCGGCCGCATGGCGCCGGTGCGGGCCATGGAAGTGTATGGCGACGGCGACAGCCGCCTCGACTTCTCCGCCTACCAGAGCGGCGTGCCAGAACTGGCCTGGATTCTCGAGTCCTCCCTGATGGCCCAGGAGCTGTGGGAGAACGTCAAGCGCCAGGGCAATGTGGACATCCTCTGCCCGGCCACGCCCCGGGAACTGGAATTCCGCGCCGACGCCACCCTGCTGCACCTGGAAGACGGCAGCAGCCTCTCCGCCCGTCTGCTGGTGGGGGCCGACGGCCGCGAATCCTGGGTGCGCAACCGGGCCGGCCTCGCCGCCCACTACAGCCCCTACGGCGAAAAGGGCCTGGTGGCCAACTTCAGCACCGAAAAGCCCCACGGCGACATCGCCTATCAGTGGTTCCGCGACGACGGCGTGCTGGCCTACCTGCCCCTGCCGGGCAACCGCATCTCCATCGTCTGGTCCACCCCGGACACCCACGCCGACGCCCTCGCCGCCCTGCCCGCCGAGGAGCTGTGCGCCCGGGTGGCCGCCGCCGGCAACCACACCCTGGGCCAGCTGGAACTGCTGACGCCGGCCGCCGCCTTCGCCCTCAAGCTGATGCGGGTGCCCGAACCGACGGCGCCACGCCTGGCCCTGATCGGCGACGCGGCCCACGGTATCCACCCCCTTTCCGGCCACGGCATCAACCTGGGCTACCGGGACGCCAAGACCCTGGCCGAGATCATTGCCGCTGCCGCGCCCTGGCAGGACATCGGCGACGCCCGCCTGCTGGCCCGCTACCGCCGCGCCCGCAAGGAGGAGGTGATGCTGCTGCAGACCACCACCGACGGCCTGCGCCGCCTCTTCCGCGAAGACCTGCCCGGCTTGAAGCCCCTGCGCAATCTGGGCCTCAACCTGGTGAACCGCCTCGGCCCCGTGAAAAGCGCCCTGATGCGTTACGCCCTCGAATCCTGAAGTTTCCCCACCGGAGTCCTCCATGCGACAACTCAAATTCCTGGCCGCCCTGTTCTGCGCCGGCGCCCTCCTCTCCCTGCCTGCCGCCGCCGACGAAGCCTCGGTGAAAAAGGCCGTGGAAGACAAGATCAACGGCAAGGTGCAGAGCGTCACCAAGTCCGGCTATCTGGGCCTCTACGAGGTCTTCGCCGACGGCCAGGTGCTGTACACCGACGAGAAGGTCAGCGTGCTGCTGATCGGCACCCTGGTGGACGGCAAGACCATGCAGAACGTCACTGCCGAACGCCTGAAGAAACTGACCGCCGTGAAGTTCTCCGAACTGCCCCTGGAGCTGGCGGTGAAGCAGGTCAAGGGCAACGGCAAGCGCGTCCTGGTGACCTTCGAGGACCCCAACTGCGGCTACTGCAAGCGCCTCATCAAGGATCTGCAGAAGCTGGACAACATCACCATCTACACCTTCCTCTATCCCATCCTCTCGGCCGACTCCCTGGAGAAGTCCAAGCAGGTGTGGTGCGCCAGCGACCGGGCTGCCGCCTGGAGCACCATGATGACTTCCGCCAAGCCCTTCACCGGCCGCACCGACTGCGACACCAGCCCGGTGCAGAAGTCCTTTGAACTGGGTCGCCGCCTCAACATCACCGGCACCCCGACCCTGTTCTTCGCCGACGGCGAACGCATTCCCGGCGCCGTACCCCTGGACGTCATCGAGAAAAAACTGAACAGCCTGGGCCACTGAGCCCACCGGCCAACGCCGGAAAGCACAAGGGCCGCTGATGCGGCCCTTGTCGTTTGCAGCCGCCGCCTTCAGGCGGCCGAGACCTTGAACTGCCCCACCAGCTGATCCAGGGTGCGTACCGCACCGCTGGTGAGGGCGGTGCTGCGGCTGGATTCATCCACCGACTGGCGCACCGCCTCGGCCGCCACGGCGATGGTCTCGATGCGGCCGCCGGTGGCGCGGGTGGCCGCCTCCAGCTCGTCGATGGTGGCGAAGAGGTGCTCCAGGATGTCCTGCACCTCCTGCTTTTCCGAGGCCGCATCCGCCGCCAGGCGCAGCCCCTCTTCCAGTTCGCTCATGCCGGTGTCCATGCTCACCACCGCATCCTCGGCCCGGGACTGGACGCCGCCGATCATGGCGGCAATCTCCTTGGTGGCGTCGGCAGTGCGCTCGGCCAGCTTGCGCACCTCGTCGGCCACCACGGCGAAGCCCCGGCCCGCCTCGCCGGCCCGGGCCGCCTCGATGGCGGCATTTAGAGCCAGCAGGTTGGTCTGGCTGGCGATCTCGTGGATCACCGTGCCGATGCGGCCGATCTCCGCCGTGCTGCTTTCCAGGTCCCGGATGGTGCGGGTGGCACCGCCCACGGACTCCAGGATGCCGGCGCTGCGGGACTGCACCAGCTCCATCTGCCGCCGGGCCTCGGCCGTCACCTGAGCCACCGCCTCGCGCATGGCCTCCACCTTCTGGCTGGCGGCGTTGATGTCCTCCACCTGGCCCCGGATGGATTCCTCGGTTTCCCGCATCTCCGCCGCCATCTGGGCCGAGGCCAGGGCCGTGGCCCGGCTCTTTTCCTGCAAGGTGCCGTTGGTGCCGTCGATCTCGCCGGAGGTCTGGATCACCCGGCGGATGATCTGTTCCAGGTTGTCGATGAAGCTGTTGATCCACTGGGACATGACCGTGGTTTCGTCGCTGCCTCCCTCGCTGGTGGGCAGACGCTGGCTGAGGTCGCCGCCGCCCTCGGCGATGGAGCGCAGCACGCTGCTGCTCTTGCGCAGGCGCTGGCTCAGGGGCTTCATGCCGAACAGGTTGAAGAAGAAGCCGCCGCCGATGACCAGGCCCAGCTCCAGCAGGCGGGCCGGCAGGCCGGACAGGCCCAACAGCTCCTGCACCTCGACGCCCAGGCCCCAGGCCAGGATCACCACCAGCCAGTACAGCTTCTGCAGCTTGTAGGCGATGCTGCGGTAGCGATAGACTTCCTCCAGGTCGGCCTCGCACATCATGCCCCAGCGGTCCGGCGAGCCGGGCAGGCTGAAGGTGACGCCCTTGCCGATCACCGGCACGTGGCGGTAGTCGGAATAGCCCGGATAGGTGACGAACAGGTTCTGCCCCTTGCGGATGGTTTCCCGCACGCCGGGGTGCAGCTGGCCCGTGGCCGGGTCGTTGAACACCAGTTCCAGTTCCGTGTGCTCCCGCACCCGCACGGTGCCGTAGTCGGTGCGCACCCCCTGCTTCAGGTTGTCTCCCAGGGAGAAGGTGGCGTCCTCGAAACGGGAACGGGAGAGGGCCGTGCCCGGCTGGATGGACGGGTCGAACTCGGCCTTGACCATGAACAGGTAGTTGTCCCCCGAATCCCGGAAGATGTGCCCCGCCTCCCGCTGGATCAGGTCTCCCACCACGTCGTTGGGCACCCGGCCGCAGACCGCCCCGGCAAATTCCCCGGCCACGTTGATGGGCAGGTAGAACATCAGGGTCACTGCATCGTGGAAACGGGAAGAGGACGGCCCCAGGACCTTGGTCACCGGGTCCACATAGGGGCCGTGCAGGAAGCGTCCCTGGAGGCCGGCGGCGACGGCCCGGGCGGGCAAGTCCCGGGCGCCGACCCGGCTGCCCTGGGTGGATTCCAGCACCACCCCGTTGCTGTCGATGAGGAACAGTTCGGAGAAGTCCCGGGCGAAGCTCTTCTTCTCCTGGAACAGGCTGCGGGGCCGCTGGGGATGCAGGGCCTGGAGGTCCCCGGCCAGGGTTTCCAGGTGGTGCCAGCACTGCTCGGCCCAGCTTTGCAGGATGCGCACCCGAGTCGAGGCGAAGCCCTCGAAGGCCTGTTCCAGCACGGGGTAGCGGTCCCGGTTGAGGTAGGTGGCCCAGCCCATGGCGATCTTGCCGGTCTTGCCCCCCAGAGGCAGCCAGCCTTTCTCGCGGCTGGACAGGGACATGGAAGGACTCTGCAGCATCTGTTCTCTCCGCATTTTTGTGTATTAGTTCACATTCTTTAGCAAGGGCGATGCCAACCCCGTACGGCGAAACGGGAAAATTCCTGCAGCCACGTCCGCCGGCCCCCGCAGGGGAAAAGGCCCCAAATGAAAAGGGGAGCCCGAGGCTCCCCTGCTGCACCGAAAGCGTGAATTACCAGAGAGTTTCCCGCTCGGCGGAGGCGGTGATCTTGTGGATGGAAAGGTCGGCGCCGTTGTATTCATCCTCCTGGTCCAGGCGGATGCCCACCAGCTGCTTGATGACGCCATAGACCAGGCCGCCGCCCACCAGGGCGATAACGATGGCCAGGCCGGTCATGAGCAACTGGGACAGGAAGGACACGCCACCGGCGCCACCCAGGGCCTCCAGCCCGAAGATGCCGGCAGCGATGCCGCCCCAGGCGCCGCACAGGCCGTGCAGGGGCCAGACGCCGAGAACGTCGTCGATCTTCCAGCGGTTCTGGGTCAGGGTGAACATGACCACGAAAAGGGCACCGGCAACGCCGCCGGTGACCAGGGCACCAAGGGGGTGCATCAGGTCGGAGCCGGCGCAGACGGCCACCAGGCCGGCCAGGGGGCCGTTATGCACGAAGCCCGGGTCGTTCTTGCCCAGCACCAGGGCCGCCAGGGTGCCGCCCACCATGGCCATGAGGGAGTTGAGGGCCACCAGGCCGGAAATCTTGTCCAGGCTCTGGGCGCTCATGACGTTGAAGCCGAACCAGCCGACGATGAGGATCCAGGCGCCCAGGGCCAGGAAGGGAATGGAGGACGGCGGATGGGCGCCGGCGATGCCGCCATCCTTGTGGTAGCGGCCGCGGCGGGCGCCGAGCAGGAGTACGGCGGGCAGAGCGATCCAGCCGCCCATGGCATGCACCACCACGGAGCCGGCGAAATCGTGGAACTCGGCGCCGAAGCTGGCCAGCAGCCATTCCTGGATGCCGAAGGCGTGGTTCCAGGCGATGCCTTCGAAGAAGGGATAGACGAAGCCCACCAGGCAGAAGGTGGCGGCCAGCTGGGGATTGAAGCGGGCCCGCTCGGCGATGCCGCCGGAGATGATGGCCGGGATGGCGGCGGCGAAAGTGAGCAGGAAGAAGAACTTGGTCAGGTCGTGGCCGCTGTTCTGCATCAGCGCCTGGGCGCCCTGGAAGAAATGCACGCCGTAGGCGATGCCGTAGCCGACGAAGAAGTAGGCCAGGGTGGACACGGCGAAGTCGGAAAGGATCTTCACCAGGGCATTGACCTGGTTCTTGCGGCGCACGGTGCCCAGTTCGAGGAAGGCAAAACCGGCGTGCATGGCGAGCACCATAATGGCGCCCAAGAGAACGAAAAGGGTGTCCGAGGCGGACTTGTAAGCTTCCATGGTGCCTCCAGCAAAAAGTTGGCACCACAAAAGCAAGCCCCGTTCCAGGGGCTTAGCACTGTTAAATCACTACCTTAGCCATAGGCGCCCGGCAGGTACGCACCGGCATTGTGCGTATTGCACCGGACATGCTGCCTATTGGTGCATTTTGCACCGTGCCGGGGCGCCCGCCGTCCGGCCCCTTAGCGGGGTCCCAGACCGGGTGGCAGCAGCACCCACATCTGGCCAGTCTGTTTCATCCGCCCGGCCAGGGCGCCGGCCTCGGCGCCGTAACCCCAGAAGTAGTCGGCCCGCACCACGCCCTTGATGGCGCCGCCCGTGTCCTGGGCCAGCACCAGGCGGCGCAGGGGCTTGCTGCTGTTGGGATGGCTCGCCGCCAAGAACACCGGCGCCCCCAGGGGCGTGCTGCGGGGATCGATGGCGATGCTGCGCTCCGGCGTCAGGGGCACACCCAGGGCGCCGATGGGGCCTTCGCTGGCGGGCAGGTCCAGCTCCCGGAAAAAGACGTAGCTGGGATTGGCGTTGAGCAGGTCGTTGACCTTGGCCGGATTGGCCCGGGCCCAGGCCTGGATGCCCTGCATGGAAGCCTGCTCCGGTTTCAGCTCGCCCCGCTCGATCAGCACCCGGCCGATGGACTGGTAGGGGTGGCCGTTCTGGTCGGCGTAACCGAGGCGGACGATGCTGCCGTCGGGCAGCCGGACCCGACCGGAGCCCTGGATCTGCAGGAAGAACAGCTCGATGGGGTCGTCCACCCACAGCAGGGTGCGGGCCTTGAGGCTGTCCTCCCTGGCCATCAGCTCGGCCCGGGACCAGTAGGGCACCACCTTGTTGCCCAGCAGGCGGCCCCGCAGGCGGTAGTTCTTGAGGTCCGGATACAACTCGGAGAGGTCGATGGTGAGCAGGTCGTCCGGCACCCCCAACACGGCATAGCGGCCGGGACCGGTGGGCTTGCGGCTGCCTTTGAGCAGGGGCTCGTAATAGCCGGTGATCATGCCCTCGACGGTGCCTTCCGGATTGGTCAGCAGATAGGGCTGGAAGCGGGATTCGAAGAAGCGCCGCAGGCTGCCGTTGTCCGGCTTGCTCCCCAGGGTCTGGGCCTCATCGCAGGCGGGACGCCACAGGGGCCATTCCTTCTTGCCCACCAGGCCCTTGCAGGATTGCAGGAAGGCCGGCCAGGCAGCTCCCAGGTCGTCCTCGCCCCAGCCGGGCAGGTCTTCCCAGCGGGCCGACTGCAACGGCTTGGCGGCGGGAAGCGGCGGCAACTGGGCGCCGGCGGGCGGACACACCGGGGCGACGCCGGGCGCCGGGCAAACGGGACAGGCCGGGCAGGCGCCGGCGGTGGTGGCCGCCGGCCGGGGCGCCGTGGCGCAGCCGGCCAGGAGGGCCAGGCTGGCGGCAAGCAGGAGCAGGCGGCGGGGCATTTGGCTTATGGGCATGATTGGGCTAAGGTCCGGACTTTTCCCCAGTATACCGGTAGCCCCATGCCCTCACCTGCCAAGACGCCCCGTACGGCAGCCGCCGTGGCCGATCCCCTGGAACGCCTGGTGCGCTTCCTCGACACGGCCGAAGCCCTGCTCGCCCGCCTCGAGCCCCTGCTGCCCGAAGCCCTGCCCCAGCCCGACTGGAAAGCCCCGGCCTACCGCTGGCGGCGCAAGAACGGCCGCGGCTTTCTGCAGGCCGTGGCCAAGCCCCATCCGATCCGCCTCAAGGACCTGCAGGACATCGACGACCAGAAGCAGCGCATCGTCGCCAACACCCGTCAGTTCCTCGCCGGCCGCCCGGCCAACAACGTGCTGCTGACCGGCACCCGGGGCTGCGGCAAGTCCTCCCTGGTGAAGGCCCTGCTCAACGAATACCAGAGGAAGGGCCTGCGCCTGATCGAGGTGGACAAGTCGGACCTGGTGGACCTGCCGGACATCGTGGATATGGTGGCGGGCCGCCCCGAGCATTTCATCATCTTCAGCGACGACCTCTCCTTCGAGGCCGGCGAGGACGGCTACAAGGCCCTGAAGTCGGTGCTGGACGGCTCCGTCACCAGCGTCCCGGACAACGTGCTGATCTACGCCACCTCCAACCGCCGCCACCTGATGCCCGAGTACCACGCGGAGAACCTGGAGACGAGCAAGGTGGGCGACGAAATCCACCCGGGGGAGGCCATCGAGGAAAAGATCTCCCTCTCCGAACGCTTCGGCCTGTGGATTTCCTTCTACCCCTTCAGCCAGGACGACTACCTCAACATCACCGCCCACTGGCTGGCCCACTTCGGCTGCGCCGCGGCGGCGCGCGAGAGCTGGGAGCGGGATGCCCTCAACTGGGCCCTGCAGCGCGGCTCCCGCAGCGGCCGGGTGGCCTGGCAGTTCGCCCGGGACTACGCCGGCAGCCATGCGCCGAAGGGTGGCAAATGAGCAAGGTGGTGGAAGTATCGGCGGCCGTCATTGAACGCAATGGCGGCCAGGAATTTCTCCTCGCCTGCCGCCCCGAGGGCAAGGTCTACGCCGGCTACTGGGAGTTTCCCGGCGGCAAGGTGGAAGCCGGCGAAAGCCACCGCCAGGCCCTGGACCGGGAACTGCAGGAAGAACTGGGCATCACCGTCACCGCCGCCACGCCCTGGATTTCCCGCCGCTTCGTCTATCCCCACGCCACGGTGCGCCTCAAGTTCTTCCGCGTCACCGCCTGGGAGGGGGAGATCGCCCCGATCGAGCACTCCGCTTTTGCCTGGGCCAGGATCGGCATGGATGCTGGCGTTGAGCCCATCCTGCCGGCCAACGGCCCCATTCTGCGGGCCCTGGCCCTGCCCCCCCTGTACGCCTTGACCCAGGCCGAGGAGCGGGGAGTGGAGGCTGAAATGGCACGTCTGGAGCGGGCCCTGGCCGGGGGGCTGAAGCTGGTGCAGGTCCGGGACAAGCAACTGCCCCCTGCCGTACGCGCCGATTTCGCCGCCCGGGTGGTGGCCCTGGCCCGCGCCCACGGTGCCCGGGTCCTGCTCAACGCGCCGGACGAGGCCAGCGACCTTCTCGCCCGCCGCCTCGGCGCCGACGGCCTCCACCTGCCCGCCGCCCGCCTGCAGACCCTCACGGCCCGCCCCGATTTCCCCCTGGTGGCCGCCTCCTGCCACTCACCCCAGGAACTGGCCCTGGCCGACCGTCTGGAACTGGATTTCAGCGTCCTCGGCCCGGTCCGGCCCACCCCCAGCCATCCGGAGCAGGCCGGGCTGGGCTGGGACGTTTTCGGCGAGTGGGTATTCGATTGCGCCCAGCCGGTCTACGCCCTGGGAGGCATGACCACGACCGAACTGGAAACGGCCCGCCGCCACGGCGCCCAGGGCATCGCCCTGATGCGCGGCTGGTAGGCCTCAGGCCTTGGGGAAGGGGCTGTCGGCAACGGCCCCGTCTTCCCCCGGGCCGGCCTCTTCCTGCACCGGCACCCGGTAGGACTCGGAAGCCCAGGCGCCCAGGTCGATCAGCTTGCAGCGCTTGGAGCAGAAGGGACGATAGGGATTGTCGGGGGACCAGAGGGAGTCGCCGCCGCACTGGGGGCAACGGACTTTACGGGGTGCGCTCATGGGCGATGGCAGCCAAGGACGGAATGGGCGAAAGGGAAAAGGTACGGCGGCGGCAGGAGCAATCCCGCAGCGCCACGGGCCGCATTAAAGCAGAATTTCCAGACCGCCGCAGTCTTCCCAGGCGCAGACGTGAAAGCCACGAGTCCGGAACGGGAAAAGAACATTCAGCTGCGGGATGGAAGGCGAAGCGGCGCGAGCGGCCGCCCCAATGACGCTCAGAGGTTGCAGAAGGTCATGTCGAAGGCGACCTCGCGGTCGCAGGCCCGGGGCTTGAGGTCGCCGTCCGGGCAGGTGAAGCGGATGTTCAGGGCGTATTTGTTGGCGCTGATTTCGGGAATGGCGGGGTCGCCGTCCCGCAGGGTGACCCGCACCATCTGGGCATTGCTGCCGCCGAGCATGAGCTGGAAACCGCCGGAGGGCGCCACCTGGGCCTTGGGCCGGCCGGAGGAGCGCAGCAGGCGCAGCACGATGGTGAGGCCGTCGCGCAGGGGCAGCAGGGGCTTGAGCCAGCCCATGAGGGCGGCCCGGCGCTGCTCGGCCGGGTGGTGCTGCCAGAAATGGTAGGAGGGCAGGTCGAATTCGCAGACGCCGCCGGGAATGGCGGCCCGGCTCTTGATGCTCATCAGCCACTCGTTGTCGCGCAGGTGCTGACCGATCTTGCCGGTCATGGCCAGCAGGGCGGCGGAGGCCTGCTCGATCTCGTAGAGGGCACCGGAAAGGGCCTCTTCGGAAATGTCGGGGTTGTTGCGGAAAGCCAGCAGGGTCTGGCGCTGACGCTCCAGTTCCTGGATCAGGTCCATTTTCAGGTCGGCCCGGGAAACTTCCAGGATTTCGAACAGGGTCAGCAGGACGACATGGTGTTCCAGGTGGCCTTCGGCCTGGAGATAGTAGGCGGCCTTGTCGAACAAATCCTCCAGCCGCAGCAGGGTGCGGATGCGCTCATTGAAGGGATATTCGTAGGTGATCACGCCAGGTTTCGCCAGGGTTTGCCAGTCAGGGTCCGGTAAGTGCGCTTACGGCGGGCATTATGTCGTCAAAGTGCGAGGATTCTGAACCATTCAGCCATAAACCTCAACACTAATAAGCCTTTGGGCATAAATTTGAATAATATGCATCAAGTTGGTGCATGAATTCCGGAAGCGGCCGCCAGATACTGGCGGTGCAGGCGCTCCACCTGGGGGACCAGGGCGGCCGCATCGCCGCCGTTGTCCACCACGTCGTCGGCCACCGCCAGGCGCTGCTGGCGGCTGGCCTGGGCCGCCAGGATGGCCTGCACCTCGGCCTCGCCCATGCCGTTGCGGGCCGTCACCCGGGCCACCTGGACTGCCTCGGGGCAATCCACCACCAGCACCCGCTGCACCCGTTCCCGGTAGCTGCCCGATTCCACCAGCAGGGGCACCGCCAGGATGACGTAGGGCGCCCGGGCCGCCTGGCAGCGGCGATCGCTCTCGGCGCGGATCAGGGGATGGAGAATGGCTTCCAGGCGCTGACGCGCCGTGGCATCGGCAAAGACCTGGCGGCGCATGGCGGCCCGGTCCAGGGCGCCCCGGGCATCCACCACCGCCGGCCCGAAGGCCTCGGCGATGGCTGCCATGGCGGCGCCCTGGGGCCCGGTCAGTTCGTGGGCGATGGCATCCGTATCCACCAGGGCGGCGCCCCGGGAGACGAAGAGGTCGGCCACGGTGCTCTTGCCGCTGCCGATTCCGCCGGTGAGCCCGACGACGTAGGGCATTTCAGGGCTTCTTCGCCGCCTTGGCCTCGCAGGCGGAGGGCGTGGCGGTGATGGCGGTGCCCGAATCCTTGAGGCCCTGGATCTGGGTCGGATCGCCCCGGGCTTCCACATGCACGGCGGTGGTCTTGCCGCCCCGCAGCCCCACCTTGGCCGAACGCACGCCCTTGGCCTTGAGGCTGTCCAGCTGGTCCTTGGCGCCCTGCTCGCTGGAGAAGATGCCGAGGGAAATGGCGTACTGGTTGGCGCCGGCTTCGGTGACGATGAAGAACTCGGTGACCCCCAGCTTCTTCAGCTCGCCGGCCTTGCGCTCGGCGTCGGCCTTGCTCGCCAGGGGCGGAATGAACACCCAGTGGCTGCCGCCTTCGGCGGAGACCACGCTGCGGGAGAGGGTCAGGCTCGGGTAGCGCTTCTTGGCCAGGGCCACCAGGGCGTCGGCCTCGGCCGCCGGCAGGTCGGGCCAGGCCAGGCAGGCCTGGGCCTTCTTCTCCTCGGCTTTCTTGTCCTCGGCCTTTTTCTCTTCCGGCTTCTTTTCCTCCGGCTTTTTCTCGTCGCCCTTCTTTTCGTCCGCCTTCTTGTCGGTCGCCTGGGAGGCAGCAGGGACGGGCGTCTCCGCCACCCCCTGGCTGGCAGGCGCGTCCTCCTTGGCTACGGGGGCAGGGGCCTCGGTGGCCGGCTTCTCAGCTGCCTCCGCCGCCGGCTCGCCCTTGCTGACGATGACGATGCGCTCCGGCTGCAGCTGCTGGTGCAGCCGCTCCCCATCCGGGTTGTCGCCGCCGCCCAGATAGCCCCGGGCGAAGACGAAGAACAGCAGATTGGCCAGAACCAGCAGGAAGACCAGGACGCGCATGACGGAAATCTCCGGAAAAGGCCGGCTGGCCTCAGCCCACCTTGGGCAGATGTTCCAGGGAACGGGCGACCGCCTCGGCCGGGTAGTCGTAGTCCTCCAGCTTGCCGCTGAAGAAGCGCTCGTAGGAGGACATGTCGAAGTGGCCGTGGCCGGTGAGGTTGAACAGGATCACCTTGGGCTCGCCGGTCACCTTGGCCTTCAGGGCCTCGTCGATGGCAGCGCGGATGGCGTGGCAGGATTCGGGGGCGGGGATGATGCCCTCGGCCCGGGCGAACTGCACGCCGGCCTCGAAGGTGGCCAGCTGGGAGACGGCCACCGGCTCCACCAGGCCCTCATGCACCACCTGGGAAACCAGGGGCGAGGCGCCGTGGTAACGCAGGCCGCCGGCGTGGATGCCGGGGGGCATGAAGTCGTGACCCAGGGTGTACATCTTCATCAAGGGGGTGAAGCCGGAGGCGTCGCCGAAGTCGTAGGCGTAGGCGCCCTTGGTCAGGGTCGGGCAGGAGGTGGGTTCCACCGCCAGGCAGCGCAGGTTTTCTGCCCGCTTGTCGCCGGCGGCCTTGTCGGCCAGGAAGGGGAAGGCGATGCCGCCGAAGGAGGAGCCGCCGCCACAGGGCCCGATGACCACGTCCGGGTATTCGCCGATCTTGTCGAACTGCTTCTTCGCTTCCAGGCCGACGATGGTCTGGTGCAGCAGTACGTGGTTGAGCACGGAGCCCAGGGTGTAGTTGGTGTCGGGGCGGGAGGCGGCCTCTTCCACCGCTTCGGAGATGGCCAGGCCCAGGGAGCCCTGGTTGTCAGGATTCTCCGCCAGGGCGGCACGGCCGGTCTGGGTCAGCTCGGAGGGGCTGGCGAAGACTTCGGCACCCCAGGTCTGCATCATCAGGCGGCGGTAGGGCTTCTGGTCGTAGCTGACCTTGACCATGTACACCCGCACCGGCAGGCCGAACATCTGGCCGGCGAAGGAGATGGAGGAACCCCACTGGCCGGCGCCGGTTTCGGTGGTCAGGCGCTTGATGCCGGCCTGCTTGTTGTAGAAGGCCTGGGGCACGGCGGAGTTGGGCTTGTGGGAGCCGGCCGGGGAGACGCCTTCGTACTTGTAGTAAATCTTGGCGGTGGTGCCCAGGGCCTGCTCCAGGCGCACGGCCCGGACCAGGGGCGCGGGGCGCCACAGGCGGTAGATTTCGCGCACTTCCTGGGGAATGGGAATCCAGCGCTGGTCCGACATTTCCTGTTCGAGGATGGCGCCGGGGAAGATGACGCCCATCTGCTCCGGCGTCGCCGGCTGGCCGTCCGGACCCAGGGGCGGGGCCGGCGGGGTCTTCAGGTCGGCCACGATGTTGTACCAGTGGGTCGGAATCTCGTTCTGCTCGAGCAGGATGCGGGTGTTCTCCATGATCTCCCTTTGTCTTTTAACGGTTCTGGCCGGCAGCAAGGCCGGCAGGCGAAGTATAACGCGGCCCCGCCCCGGCTTTCCGGCCGGGCGGGGCCGCCGCGGCGGCCGTCAGGCGACGGCCGGCAGATCGGCGACCCGGGCCAGTCCTTCCAGCACCAGGTAATCCACCCGGCGCACCGGCAGGGTCGGGTCCAGGCATTCGTCCAGCTGGGCGGCGCCGCCGCCGGAAAGCAGGCAGGGGGAGCCGGGCGGCAGCTGCCGGTAGAGCCGCTCCACGGCGCCGGCCTGGGCATGCAGGCAGCCGCTGACGATGGCCGCATCGGTGCTGCGCGGCAGCTCGGCGAAATCCCCCTCGGCCAGGGGCAGCTGGGCCGTATGGCGGTTGAGGGCACCCCGCATTAGGTCGAAGCCGGGCAGGATGCAGCCGCCGGCGAAATAGCCGTGACCGGGTCGTTCCGGGTCTTCCAGCAGCACATCGATGGTCAGGGCGGTGCCCGCATTGACCACCAGGCAGGGCCGTCGCTCCTGGTTCCAGGCGCCCACCAGGGCGGCCCAGCGGTCCGCCCCCAGCTGGGCCGGGCGGGCGTAGCCGTTGCGCACCCCGGCAGCTTCCGGCGTCGCCAGAAAATTCTCCAGCCCGGGGGACAGGGGCACCAGGGCCTGGGCCACGGCCGCCGCCACTTCCGGTCCGGCCACGTTGCAAAAGAGAATGCGCTGCAGGCCCTGCCCCACCGGCAGGGCCTGGCGCAGGGCATGGGGCAGGTCGCCGATGCGCTCCCGTTCCAGGGCGCCCCGGGCACGCCAGGCGCCGGCCTGGCGCAGGCCCCACTTGAGGCGGGTGTTGCCGGCATCGAGCAGCAGGATCATAGGGGCCTCAGGGAAAGGTCGCCGGCCAGATGGCGCAGCACGCCGTCCGGGCCCTCCAGCAGCAGGGCGCCGTCGCCGTCGGCGCCGCGGCACAGGCCGGAGGCCACCACCTTGCCTTCCTCCAGCAAATGCACCGGACAGTCCTGCCAGGCATGGCGCTGCTGCCAGTCGTCGGCGAGGGCGGCAAAGCCGCCGCGGCTGAAGCGGTCCAGCACCGCCACCAGCTCCCGCAGCAGGGCCGCCAGCAGGTCGTGGCGCTCCGGCACCGCGCCCAGCAGGGTGGCCAGACCGGCCGGGGCCAGACCGCCGGGCGCACTCACCGCCGGTGCCCGCAGGTTGATGCCGATGCCGATGATGGCCTCGGTGCCGCTGCGGCTGGACGACAGTTCCACCAGGATGCCGGCCAGCTTGCCGAGGCCGCCCGGCACCGGGGCCAGCACGTCGTTGGGCCATTTCAGGACCACGCCGGTGGCGCCGAGGGATTCGCAGGCCCGGGCGACGGCCACGCCAACGGCCAGGGACAGGCCGGCCACCTTGTCGAAGCCGCCGGCAAAGCGCCACAGCAGGGAAAAGGTGAGACTGTCCTCGGGGCTGGAAACCCAGTCCCGGCCCCGCCGCCCGCGGCCGGCGCTTTGCCGGTCGGCCACCACCACACTGCCGGCCGGCGCCCCCCGGGCGGCCCGGCGCGACAGTTCGGAACTGGTGGAATCGCAGCTTTCCAGGCTGTCCACATCCACCCGGCCGACGATGGCGCCGAGGCGGGAAACGAGGAGGGCCGGGTCGATCAGGGATGCAGCCATGACAGCGCCAGAAGGAATGAAGGCGCCATTATCGGGGATAAGGCCGGGAAGGAAAAACTTCTCTGGCCCCATGCTCTGGCCTCATAGGCAGCCGCCGCCGGGAATCGAATCCCCCGGCGGGGCCGAAGCCGCTTATTCCGCCGCCGGTTCCTCGGCCGCAGCGGCGGCCTTGCCGCCCTCCAGACCCAGTTCCTGGATCTTGCGGGTGATGGTGTTGCGGCCGATGCCCAGGGCCTGGGCCGCCTCGATGCGGCGGCCGCCGGTGTGGGCCAGAGCGCGGGAGATGAGGATGCGCTCGAAGGTGTCGGAGAGCTTGCCGTGGATGTCCGGCACGCCCCGGGCCAGGAGCCGATCAGCCTCGGCCGCCAGGGCTTCCTCCCAGCCGCCGATGACGCCGGCGCCGCTGGCGGGGGAGGTTTCCCGCAGTTCCGGCGGCAGGTCCCCCACTTCCACCAGCTGGCCGGGAGCCATGACGGTGAGCCAATGGCAGAGGTTTTCCAGCTGCCGCACGTTGCCCTGGAAGTCGAGGGAGACGAGGAACTTCACTGCCCCGTCGGACAGGCGCTTGGGCTCCACCCCCAGCTCCTGGGCGCTCTTGGCGAGGAAGTGGCGGGCCAGCAGGGGAATGTCCTCACGCCGCTCGCGCAGGGCCGGCAGGCGGATACGGATAACGTTGAGGCGGTGGAACAGATCCTCCCGGAAGAGGCCGTCCTTGACCCGGGTTTCCAGGTTCTGGTGGGTGGCGGCGATGACCCGCACATTGGCCTTCAGCGGCTGGTGGCCGCCGACCCGGTAGTAGTGGCCGTCGGAGAGCACCCGCAGCAGGCGGGTCTGCAGTTCCGAGGGCATGTCGCCGATTTCGTCGAGGAACAGGGTGCCGCCCTCGGCCTGCTCGAAGCGGCCCCGGCGCTGGGTGGCGGCGCCGGTGAAGGCGCCCCGCTCATGGCCAAACAGTTCGGATTCGAGCAGGTCCTTGGGAATGGCCGCGGTGTTGATGGCGATGAAGGGCTTGTCCGCCCGGGGGCTGTGGCGATGCAGGGCCCGGGCCACCAGCTCCTTGCCGGAACCGGATTCGCCGGTGATGAGCACGGTGGCGTGGCTCATGGCCAGACGGCCGATGGCGCGGAAGACTTCCTGCATGGCCGGAGCCTGACCGAGAATCTCCGGACTGATGCTGGTTTCCTCGACCGCACCATCCTGGTGCATCGACTCATCCAGGGCCCGGCGGATCAGTTCCAGGGCCTGGTCCACGTCAAAGGGTTTGGGCAGGTATTCGAAGGCCCCGCCCTGGAAGGCGGCGACGGCGCTCTCCAGGTCCGAGTAGGCGGTCATGATGATGACCGGCAGGGAGGGGATGTGGGACTTCACGTGCTGCAGCAGCTCCAGGCCGGACTGGCCGGGCATGCGGATGTCCGAAAGCAGGACCTGGGGCACCTCTCCGGCATCCAGGGCGGCCAGGGCATCCACGGCGGAGGCGAAGCTCTTGTGGGCGATCTGTTCCCGGGCCAGGGCCTTTTCCAGGACCCAGCGGATGGAGCGGTCATCGTCGACAATCCAGACGGGTTTCATTGTGATCCCTTATTCGTTTTACGCTGTGGCGAAATGGTCCACAGCACCGAGCAATTACTTTGCCAGCTTGGCTGCCGGCCTCAGGCGTGTTCCAGGGGCAGGCGCACGATGAAGCAGGTGCGGCCCGGGCGGCTCTCGCATTCCACCGTGCCCTGGTGCTGCTGCACGAAGCTCTGGGCCAGGGTCAGGCCCAGGCCGGAACCACCGTCCCGGCCCGAGACCAGGGGGTAGAACATGCGCTCCCGGATGTCTTCGGGAATACCGGGGCCGTTGTCGATCACCTGCAGTTCCAGGGCCAGGCGGAAGCGCTTCTTGGCCAGGGTCACCTGGCGCACGGCCCGGGTGCGCAGCACGATCTCGCCCTTGCCTTCCATGGCCTGGGCGGCGTTGCGGGCGATGTTGAGGATGGCCTGGATCAGCTGCTCCCGGTCGCCGATGAGGTCCGGCAGGCTGGTGTCGTAGTCGCGGCGGATCTTCAGCTGGCCGGGGAATTCGGCCAGCAGCAGGCTGCGCACCCGTTCCAGGATTTCGTGGATGTTCACCGGCCCGGGCTGCATCGGCCGGTGGGGCGAAAGCAGGCGCTGCATCAGGTCCTGCAGGCGGTCCGCTTCCTTGATGATGACCTGGGTGTATTCCCGCAGGCTGGGGTTGTTCAGTTCGAATTCCAGCAGCTGGGCGGCGCCCCGGATGCCGCCGAGGGGATTCTTGATCTCGTGGGCCAGGTTGCGGATCAGCTCCCGGCTGGCCTGTTGCTGCTGCAGCAGGCGCTCTTCCCGGGAGGCGCGGATCTGCTGGTCGATGGGGCGCAGCTCCAGCAGCAGGCGGGCCTCCGGGGCATCCACCGGCGTCACGGTGCAGTTGATCTGCAGCACCTCGTCGTCTTCGCGGCGAATCTCGATGTTGTGGCCGGTATAGCTCCAGTCGTTGTCCAGGGCGCTGTCCATGGCCTTCTGCAGGCCGGCCGAGGCCTGGATGATGTCCAGCAGGGAGCGTCCCACCACCACCCGGCCGCTGGTGGCCAGCAGATTCTCCGCCGCCGGGTTCATGTGGCGGATGACGAGGCCATCACCCAGGAGGATGACAGCGGACGAAAGCAGGTCGAGGCCGCTGAAGGGGCCGGGATTCAGATTAGGCATGGCTGGTTGGATAGCAGGAAGCGTACCAGCCGCGGCGCTCAACGCAGATTGCCGATTTCCTTGCGGATGGCTTCGATGTTGCGCTCATGCAGTTGCACCTTGTCCTTGTAGGGCTGCACCCGCTCGGCCACCTTGGCGCCGTTGATGCCGCCGCCGACGTTGCGGTCGGTCGGCTGGATGTTGGCCTCCTGATTGGCCAGCTCCTTCTTGGCGGCCTCCAGGTTCTTCTGCTCGGCCGCCAGTTCCTGTTCCAGGATGGTGCGGCGGTCGTTGTCGCGGCTGCGCTGGGTTTCGCTGCCCACCTTGGGGAAATCCGAAGGCGAAGGCGTGCTGACCTTGGCCGGGGCCCGGCTGCCGCCGCTGGGAGCCGAGTTGGCGGGATCGGTGATGATGCGCTTGCAGCCCTTGCCGGGGGCATTGGCATAGGTGATGTGACCGGCGTCGTCGGTACATTTGAAGATGTCGGCCCGGACCGGGCCGACAAACCCCAGGGCCAGCAGGCTGGCCAGCAGGGAGGCACGGGAAAGCTTGGTATTCATTGCCGCTCCTTGAGTTCGGGGCAAGTGTATTGGATCGATAGGGCTTTTACAAATGCCTTTGCCATTGCTCCGGGCAAGCCCGGACACGGCGTCGGAGGCCACGCTCGGCGGCCTCGGGAGCAAAAAAAAGGGACGGCCGCGGCCGTCCCTTTTCTTGGTACTACAGCCGCTTAGCAGCTGTAGTACAGGTCGAATTCCACCGGGTGGGTGGTCATGCGCAGCTTGTTCACTTCTTCCATCTTCAGGTCGATGAAGGAATCGATCCAGTCGTTGGAGAAGACGCCGCCGCGGGTCAGGAACTCGCGGTCCTTGTCCAGGTTGGCCAGAGCTTCGTCCAGGCTGGCGCAAACGGTCGGGATCTTGGCATCTTCTTCGGGCGGCAGGTCGTACAGATTCTTGTCGGCAGCGTCGCCGGGGTGAATCTTGTTCTGGATGCCGTCCAGGCCAGCCATCAGCAGTGCAGCGAAGCACAGGTAGGGGTTGGCGATGGGATCGGGGAAGCGGGTTTCGATACGGCGGGCCTTGGTGGATTGCACGAAGGGCACGCGGATGGAAGCGGAACGGTTCTTGGCGGAGTAGGCCAGCTTCACCGGAGCTTCGTAGTGGGGCACCAGACGCTTGTAGGAGTTGGTACCGGGGTTGGTGATGGCGTTCAGGGCCTTGGCGTGCTTGATGATGCCGCCGATGTAGTACAGGGCGGTTTCGGAC
Organism: Azospira sp. I09; assembly: GCF_009177135.1. Taxonomy (NCBI): domain Bacteria; kingdom Pseudomonadati; phylum Pseudomonadota; class Betaproteobacteria; order Rhodocyclales; family Rhodocyclaceae; genus Azospira; species Azospira sp. I09. The sequence goes on from NZ_AP021844.1 coordinate 2,314,377, forward strand.
AGGCCGGCGTAGCCGTTGCCAGCGAACAGGTTCTGGCCATCCTTCCAGATGGACTGGTGCACGTGCATGCCGGAACCGTTGTCGCCAACGATGGGCTTGGGCATGAAGGTGGCGGTCTTGCCGTACTGGTGTGCCACGTTGTGCACGATGTACTTCAGGATCTGGGTCTGGTCGGCGCGACGCACCAGGGTGTTGAAGACGGTACCGATTTCGTTCTGGCCGGCGGTGGCGACTTCGTGGTGGTGCACTTCGACGGGCACGCCGCAGGCTTCCAGCAGCAGGCACATCTGGGCGCGCATGTCGTTGAAGGAATCAACGGGGGGCACGGGGAAGTAGCCGCCCTTGACCATGGGACGGTGGCCGGCGTTGCCGCCATCGAACTTCTCGGCGGTGGACCAGGCAGCCTCTTCGGAGAAGATCTTCACGTAGGTGCCGGACATGTCGGTCTTCCACTCCACGGAGTCGAAGATGAAGAATTCGGGTTCCGGACCGAAGAAGGCGGTGTCGCCGATGCCGGAGGACTTCAGGTAGGCTTCAGCGCGCTTGGCGATGGAGCGGGGGTCGCGGTCGTAGCCCTTGCCATCGGCCGGTTCCACCACGTCACAGGTCAGGATCAGGGTGGTTTCGTCGAAGAAGGGGTCGATGTAGGCAGTGTTGGGGTCCGGCATCAGCAGCATGTCGGAGGCCTGGATACCCTTCCAGCCAGCGATGGAGGAACCGTCGAAAGCGTGGCCGGATTCGAACTTGTCTTCGTCGAAGGCGCTGACGGGCACGCCCACGTGTTGCTCTTTACCGCGGGTGTCGGTGAAACGGAAATCGACGAACTTGACGTCGTTTTCCTTGACCATCTTCATGATGTCTTGGGGGGTAGCCATACGCTAAGTCTCCTAACTGAACAGGTACCGGCCGGACCGGCAAAATCAAATAATTCGGTGCGCGACTTTCATAGCAGGTTCCATGCCAGCACTTCGCGCCGAGTAGGCCATTGTGCCATAAGCAAACTTCCCGACCGGGACTTTTTTGACGCACGCAAACGGTGCATTTTACAGGCTAACGCACCATTCTGGTGCGTTCGTGTATATCAGCGCCCCAAAGCTGCTCGTCCCCCCTCGCGACAACTCCGGCGCCAGGAAACCTGGATGGCTCCGCCGGCAGCGGCATCTGACTTATACTTTTTCCATCAACCAGCAGAAGGACAAGCGCCATGGGCAAGATTTCCGACATTCTGACCCTGGCCCAGGAACGGGCCCGGCAACTGGGCCTGCCCTATGGCGGCGCCCTGACGCCCCGGGAGGCCTACGAACTGCTGCAGTCAGCGCCGGGAGCCAAGCTGGTGGATGTGCGCACCCACGCCGAGTGGGACTGGGTCGGCCGCATTCCCGGTGCCGTGGAAATCGAATGGATGCAGTATCCCGGCAACCAGCCCAATCCCCACTTCGCCGCCCAACTGGTGCATCAGGTGGATAAGGAGGCACTGGTGATGTTCATCTGCCGCAGCGGCGCCCGCTCCCACAAGGCCGCCGAAACGGCGGTGCAGGCCGGTTACACCGAGGTGTACAACGTCCTCGAAGGCTTCGAGGGCGACAAGGATGCCAACGGCCAGCGCAACAAGGTGGGCGGCTGGCGCCATGCCGGCCTGCCCTGGCAGCAGGGCTGAGGATCAGCCGAGCAGGTCCTTCAGCCCGGTGTAGATGGACAGCACCGTGGTGCCGATGGCCACCAGGGAGCTGGAAACCTCGTTGATGCGGGACACCGCCTTCTGCAGCTTTTCCATGCTGGGCGGGCCGCTCACCAGGCGCCGCGCCAGGGCCATCTTCCAGCCCCCCTGCCCTGCCGCCGACTCCGCCGCCAAGTCCGCCGGCAGCGCGGAGACACGGCGGGCCAGCAGGCGCCCCAGCAGCATGCCGGTGAGGTAGCTGAAACCGATGCTGGCGGCGTACTCGGCGAATTCACGCCACTCCACCCGCCCCTGGGGCAGCCAGGGCACCCCATCCACGTAGGCCACCAGACCACTCATGCCGAGCACCGCCAGGGCCGCCATGGCAAAGGCGGCAGCGCCGGCATGCCAGAGGGACCGCGGCCCCCGTTGCAGCAGCAGAAAACCGAAGGGCAGGGGAATGAGCAGGGAAACGATGCGCAGATATAGCGTGTCGAGATCGAAGGCCAGCACGATGAGGCCGTGGGCAAGCAGCAACAACAGCAGGGGCAGCCCCCAGTACAGCAGCCAGCTGCCCCGCCCGCAGCCGGAACCGCCGGTCGCCGCGCCGGGCATGGCCCCGGGCGGGCTGCCGCCTTCCAGCAGGCGAATCCGCTCCTGCAGGGCCGACAGTTCCGGTGCTGCCTCGCGGCTCTCCTGCAGCCGGGCCTCCAGGTCCGCAATGCGGGCCAGGAGCGGCTTGAACAGGTAGAGGTCGCGGCGGCAGACGGGACACACCAGGGCTTCCCGGGAAATGTCGGAGGTGCAGTAGGGGCACTTCATGGGATCACTTCACCACATTGAGCTGCAGCACGGTGGAGGACTGACGCCCCTCGCTGTCCTGCACGGTGACGCGGATCTGGTGCTCCCCCGGCGGCACTTCGGCGCCCGCCAGTTCGATACCGCCCGCACTCAAGCCGGTCTTGACCCGGGGCAGCAGGTCCACCGGGGTCGCCTTCAGGTAGGTGACGGAGACGCTGGCCGGATCGATCCGGGCGCCACCACGGGGTTCGAAGCTGACCTTCAGGTTGAAGGGGGATTTGACCGGGCCGGCCGCCGGGTCGGGGGACAGCATCTTCACCCCCGGGCCCCGGGTGATGCCGCGGGTGACCAGCCCCGCCGCCGCTGCCGGCAGACGGGCTTCCTCATCCTTGATCAGGGTCACCGCCGCGGCCGGGCCGCTGAGGAGGCCGAGCAAGGCCATCGTCGCAAAAAAACTCGTCACTCGCTGCATCGTCGCTCTCCTCTCAATCGCCCACCACCACGAAGGGGGCCCAAAACAGGGGATGGGCATAGCTGAACGCAGCCTTGCCCGTTTTCGCATCCACGCTGCCCGGCCCGGACAGAAGGGCCAGCATGGACTGGCGCAGGGCCTCAGCCTTGGCCAGCCCCGGCGTCTGCACCTGGCGGCGGAACAGGTCCGTCATGATGAGACGGGCCGCCACAGTTTCCACCGGCCAGTTGGAGACCAGCAGGGCCCGGGCGCCGGCGTAGAAAAAGGCCCGCCCCAGGCCGGATACGGCTTCGGCGCCACTGCCCTCCCCCGCTGCCGTATTGCAGGCGGAGAGTACCACCCAATCCGCATTCAGCTTCAGGCCGAGAATCTCGTCCAGGGTCAGCAGGCCGTCGCCCTTGCCGCCGCTGAGCTGGGGCGCCGTGAGGGCCAGGGCCGGCTGGGTCAGGCCATCCAGGTCGCCGGGCACCAGGCCGTGGGTGGCGAACATCACCACCCGCCGGTTGCTCAGGTCCGTCTCCAGGACGGAGCGTTCGCTGGCCCGGGTCTGCAGGTAGATGTCGTCATCCCGTTCGGCCCCCAGGACCCGGGCAATTTCCCGGATTTCGCTGCCCGTGTCGGGCAGGCGCGGCAGCAGGGCCAGCTCGGCCGAATCGACGCCGCCGGTGCGGGGCACGCTGCGCAGGTGCAGGGGCGCTCCCCGGGTGGCCATGCCCTTGGGGGGCAGCGCCGCCAGCCGGGCCTGCTCCTCGCTGAACAGGGGATCGCCGAAACCGATGAAGGGACGACGCCCGGAATCCCCCGGCTTGAGGGCCCGCAGGCTGCCCAGGGCCGTCACCGAGGGCAGCTGGGCGATGGCGACGCTACGGGCCAGCCAGGGCACCTCCTTGTAGGCGGCGAAAGGCAGCGGGCTGCGCCCCGGCGCCGGTACCGCTTCCGTCACCAGGACGGACAGGGGCAGCTGGCCCAGCTCGGCGTGGGGCACCGCCAGCAGGACCCGGGCGCCCTGCCAGGCCGGCAGCACGGGCTGCAGCAGTTGCACGTAGAGATCGTGGGCGGCGGCCACGTCGAAGGGGGGGATTTCCTCGATGCTGGTCACCCCCGGGTCCAGGGCGCGGCGCAGGCCGGCCACGGCCTCCGCCAGCCGGGCCCGCGACAGGGCGACGGGCGCCGAGCGGGCCTGGCCCTGGGCCGGCACCGCCCATACCTGACCGCCCTCCTCACCGAAGTACCAGGCCACCAGCACCTCCCCCGGGTGCAGCCGACGCCGCGCCTCCTCCAGGGTCACCGGCCGGGGATCCACCAGCTGGGCGTAATCGGGGAAACGGCGGGCGATGTCCTTACGATAGCTTTCCCGTTGCTGGCGCAGGGCATCCACATCGCTGCGGATCTTCTGCTGCACCTGGGGCAGCTGCTGGTCCGCGGCAGCCGACAGCAGCTGGGTCAGCAGGGTGTTGAGAGAATTGATGCGACGCTGGGCGTCCTGTTCCTTGCGCGCCAGCTCGGCCAGGGCCGGATCGTCGATGCGGGCCCGGGCGGCACTGGCGGTAAGGGCCCGCTGCACGCCACTGGAACGGGCAATGTCGGCCAGGCGGAAGGACTCGGCCACCACATCGAAGCCCTTGGGCAGGACCGGGCTGGAGGCGTCCAGGCGACCCAGCAGCTGCAGGTAGCTTTCCAGGATCAGCAGCAGGCGCTGCTGGCGTTTGCGGCTGCCGGTTTCCGCCTCGGCATCGTTGCGGGCCTGGTCCAGCAGGATCGGCACCGCCTGGGCAAAGGCCTGGAAGGCCTCCTCGGGGCGGCCGGCGGCGCCCAGGGTCATGGCCAGGAAGCCCCGCACTTCGGCACTGCGGGCACTGCCCTCGCCGTAGCGCTGGCGGGCCCAGTCGTACATGGCCCTGGCCATCTGCTCGGCCCGCGTCACATTGCCGGTACGCAGCAGGGCCAGCACCCAATCCAGGTCGGCGGCACCGGTCTTGGCCAGCAGCTCGGGGGAAGCGGCGATGCCGGCCCGCAGTTCCTCGAATACCTGGAGGGCCTCGCCGTAACGGCGCTGGGCCACCAACGCCGCCGCCAGGGCACGGCGGGCATCCGAAAGCAGGCGGGATTCTGGCACGGCGCCGGCCTCGAGGAAAGTGTCCAGGGCCGCCCGGGCCAGCAGGGAGGACTCCTCCAGGCGCCCCTCCTCGGCCAGGATGGAGGCCAGGATGCGCAGGCCCTGGCCCACATCGGTCGAATCCCGGCCGCCCCGCTCCAGGGAGTGGCGGATGGCCTGGCGGGCATAGATCTCGGCCTCCGCCGTCTTGCCCTGGGCCAGCAGGGTGGCCGCCAGGCTCCGTTCCAGCACCTCGGTGAAACGGCGGCTGCCATCCACGCTGCCGCCGTCGATGTTCCGCTCCTCCAGCCGGGGCAGTAGCGCCAGGTAGGCGTCGTTCTCCCGCAGGGCACGGCGGTAGGCCGCTTCGGCTTCAATGAAGCGGCCCTCGACACGGAACAGCTCACCCCGGGCCCGCTCGTAGTTAGCCACCCAGGAATGGCCGAAGTTGTCCCAGTTGCGGCTCTGCTTCATGCGGGTCAGGATGGCCTCCAGGTCCCGCAGCCGGGCCCGGGCGCTGTCGAAATCGCCGATCAGGGTGTACTGGTAGGCGGCCAGCTGGTTGGTCCCCGTCAGCTGGCCCTGGGAATTGGCCGGGGTGGCGCGGATGGCTTCCTCGGCGTAACGCACGGCCGCCAGCAGGTTGCCGCCGGAGGTCTCGGCGGAGGCCAGTTCCCGCAGGGCGCGGGAATAGCGGGCCGAACCGGCTTCGCCCAGGAGCCGGGCCTGGCCCAGGTCGGCGATCTGCTGCCGGACCCGGCCGATACGGCCGGCAGCCCGGGCCCGTTCCAGATAAAACTCGAACAGCACATTGCGGTCCGAGGTATCGGGTACCGGCTTTTCGGCTGCGGCGACGGCTTCGGCCGCCACCTTGGGGTCCGGCTTGTACTGGGCCAGCAGGCGGGTTACGTCCTGGATGGTGCGGGGCGGCGGCGCCAGCAGCAACTCCTCCGGCTCCAGCAACGCTTCCTCGCCGAACACCGGTGCAGCGCCCCCCGCCAGCAGCAGGCAAAGCAGCGAAAGGGGCCGGCCCCAGCGATGATAGAATTTCCGCTTTCCCAACATTGCTCCTCGCCCCCGGGCTCCCATTCCGTACGGGAACATACTAGCAAATGCAAGCCACCATTCAATTCGACCGTTTCAACCAGATGGCCGACGCCGACTGCCAGGAGCGCATCCGCGCCGCCCGGGCCAAGCTGGGCAAGAAGGCCGTCCTGCTCTGCCACCACTACCAGCGGGCCGACGTGTACCAGCACGCCGACCTCACCGGCGACTCCCTCAAGCTGTCCCGCCTGGCCTCCCAGACCGACGCCGAATACATCGTCTTCTGCGGCGTGCATTTCATGGCCGAGGTGGCGGACATCATGTCCAAGCCGGAACAGATCGCCATCCTGCCGGACCTGGCGGCCGGCTGTTCCATGGCCGACATGGCCAACCTGGCCAAGGTGGAGCGCTGCTGGCGCGAACTGAACGAAGTGCTGGGCAATGCGGAAAGCCTGGTGACCCCGGTCACCTACATCAACTCCGCTGCCGACCTGAAAGCCTTCTGCGGCGAACGGGGCGGCATCGTGTGCACCTCCTCCAACGCCGGCACCATCGCCAAGTGGGCCTTCGCCCAGCGGGAAAAGGTGTTGTTCTTCCCCGACCAGCACCTGGGCCGCTGGACCGGCCACAACATGGGCATCCCCATGGAGCAGATGGTGGTGTGGGACCCGGACCAGGAATACGGCGGCCTCACCCCCCAGCAGATCAAGGAGGCCAAGATCCTGCTGTGGAAGGGCCACTGTTCGGTGCACCAGATGTTCCAGCCGGCCCACATCCAGCGCTTCCGCCAGGAGCATCCGGACGGCCTGGTGATCTCCCATCCGGAATGCTGCTTCGACGTCTGCAAAGCCTCCAACTACGTGGGCTCCACCGAACACATCGTCAAGACCATCAAGGAAGCCGCCCCCAACACCCGCTGGCTGGTGGGCACCGAGCTGAATCTGGTGAACCGCCTGGCCGAGGAAGTGAAGGCGGAAGGCAAGATCGTCCAGTTCATGGCCCCCACGGTGTGCATGTGTTCCACCATGCAGCGCATCGACCCCCAGCACCTGGCCTGGACCCTGGAAAACCTGGCCGAGGGCAACGTGGTGAACCGCATCAGCGTGCCTGCCCACGAAGCCCCCATGGCCAAGCTGGCCCTGGACCGGATGCTGGCCATTTCCTGAGCCATGGCAGAAAGAAAAAAGGGCGTCCTCGGACGCCCTTTTTTTTGCCCCGCTGAATCAGAGACGGAAACGCGCCACGGCATCGTGCTGGGCCTCCGCCAACCGGGTCAGACTCACTGCCGTCTGGGCGACTTCCTGGATGGCCAGGTTGTTATCGCTGGAGACCCGGGCAATTTCGTCCACCTGATGAGTCACGTGGCGACTGTTTTCGGCCTGGGACCTGAGGGCTGATGAGATGGTCACGATCTCTTCGGTAATGGCCTCGGTGCCAGCCTTGATTTCCAGCATGGTGGCCGCTGCCTGTTGCACCAGGCCCACGCCGTCCTTGGCTTTCTCGGAGCCAAGCAGCATGGATTCCACCGCCCGGCTCGTGCCGGTCTGCACTGCGGTAATCATGGCCGTGATTTCGTGGGTGGATTGACTGGTGCGCTCCGCCAGCTTTCGCACCTCATCGGCCACCACGGCAAAGCCCCGCCCCGTTTCCCCCGCCCGGGCCGCTTCAATCGCCGCGTTGAGCGCCAGCAGGTTGGTCTGGTCGGCAATTTCCTTGATTACATTGACGATGTCAGAGATGCGCCGGGACTGGTCGCCCAAGGACTGGATGGTGTCCGATGTTTCTCCCACCCGGCGCGCCACTTCCGCCACCTCTTCCGCGGTGCGGGTCACCGCGGCGCTGCCCTGCGCCGACGTATTGCCTGCCTCATGCACCATGGTTTCCGAACGATTGGCGCTCTCAGCCATGGCTGCGATCTGCTCGGTCAGGGCAGAAACTGCACCGGCAATGTTCTGGGCCGACTGGGACTGATCCTGAGTGCGGGCCGAAACCTGCTCCGCCGACACGGACAGTTGCTGGGATGCGCTGAAAATATGGTCGGCACTCTCGCCCAGATGGGCAATCAGTTCCCGCAGCCGCAACTGCATGGTCTGCAGGGCCGACATCAACTCGCCGACCTCACCGCCCCCATCCACCGTGACCGGGGTACGCAAGTCGCCCTGGGCCACCCGGGTGGCCACCTCGGCAGCCTGGCGGATGCGCTTGATCAACCCCCTGCTGATGACCAAGGCCAGCGCCCCTCCGCCCAGCAAGGCCAGGCCAAGCACCAGGACCAGCCCGAAGCCGGCGCGGGAAATGGCCCGATCGGCCTGTTGCTCCTGGGTGGCATTGCTACGGTTGGCCATCTCCACCACCCGGTCCACGGCCTGCCGATGGGCCTCGTAACTCGTCCGCAAAGTTTTCAGGTCGCCGCGTAGCGCGGCATTGTCTCCCGCCTTCAAGTGGGGCAGGAAGCGCTCGTTCACCAGCTGAAAGAACTGCTCCGCTGGCCGATGCGCTTGGGTCAGCAACTGTTCCCGGATATCGGAGGCCAGCGGTTCCCCCTGCCAGAAAGTGCGGCGGCTGGCGTACTCCTTTTCAAGGTTGTGGAGGCGGGCGATCAGGGACTCGCGCTCGGCAGCCTGTTCCGAATCGGCCAGCTGCAGCACCACCAGATAGGACTCGATAATGTAGCTGGGGGGCGGCAGAACATCGGCCACAAGGTCCTTGCCGCGGACGATATCGCGGTAGATCGGGCCATTGACTTCCACCTGCCCTAGGGTACGGAAGGACCAGGCGCCGAAAACCAGCATGCCGAGCACCAGCACTCCCAGCATGATGGCAATCTGGGTGCGAACTCGGAAATGGGAGATATCCATGTTGGGCATCGGGTTTATTTGATTGAGCGCGCATCTTACCGACCGGCCCAGGGCGCCAGAACTAGGGCGTTACCTAGTTCGTGCATAAGGGCGTGGTAACCTCCGACTATCGAAAATGGACGGAATCACCTCCCCATCGCCATGCCCGCGCCCACGTTGCATATCACCACCTACAACATCCACAAGGGCTTTTCCCAGTTCAACCGCCGCATGATGGTGCACGAGCTGCGGGAACGCCTGCGGGCCCTGGGTCCGGACCTGGTCTTCCTGCAGGAGGTGCAGGGGCTGCACCTGGGCCATGCGGAACAGCACGAGCACTGGCCGGAGGAACCCCAGCACGAATTCCTCGCCGAGGACGTGTGGCCCGACGCCGCCTACGGCCGCAACATGGTCTATGACCACGGCCACCACGGCAACGCCATCCTCTCCCGCTTTCCCATCCTCTCCAGCCACAACCAGGACGTCACCCATCTGCGCTTCGAGCGCCGCGGCCTGCTCCATTGCGAAGTCCGGGTGCCGGGCTGGGAGCACCACCTACATTGCGTCTGCGTGCACCTGTCCCTGATCGGCCGCAGCCGGCGGCGGCAGATGGACGCCCTGGCCCAGCGCCTGGAGGGTCTGGTGCCCGAGGATGCCCCCCTCATCATCGCCGGCGATTTCAACGACTGGCGCAACCGGGCCGACGGCCTGCTGGCCGAGCGCCTGGGCCTGACCGAGGTCTTCCACGGCGCCCGGGGCCGCCCGGTGCGCAGCTATCCGGCCGGCCTGCCTTTGTTCCGCCTGGACCGCATCTACGCCCGGGGCTTTGCCGTCAGCGCCACCCAGGTCCATTTCGGCCGTCCCTGGTCGCGCATCTCGGACCACGCGGCCCTCTCCGCCCACCTCACCCCCGTCTAGGCACCATGGACGCGGCCTACCTGCCAGGCAACCGGGTCACCCTGCTCAACAGCGGCGACGAGTTCTTCCCCGCCCTGCTGGCCGCCATCGACGGGGCGGAGCGGGAGGTGCATCTGGAGACCTACATCTTCGAGGCCGACGAGACCGGCCAGGCCGTCGCCTCCGCCCTCTGCCGGGCCGCCCGGCGCGGCCTCAAGGTGCGGGTCCTGGCCGACGGCTTCGGCGCCCGGGACTTTCCCCGGACCCTGATGCCGGCCCTGGTGGCCGATGGCGTGCAGGTCCTCATCTACCGCCCGGAACTGCCCGACCTGGGCCTGCGACGGCATCGCCTGCGCCGCCTGCACCGCAAGATCACCGTGGTGGACGGCCGCCTGGCCTTCGTCGGCGGCATCAACATCATCGACGACCGCAACACGCCGCACCAGATTCCGCCCCGCTTCGATTACGCCGTCTGCGTCGAGGGCCCGTTGCTGGAACCGATCCAGCGCTCGGTGCGGCATGTCTGGGAAATCGTCGTCTGGGCCAGTTTCCGCCACCGCTTCCGCCTGCCGCCGCCGGCCCCGGCCTGTTGCCAGCCGGTTGGCAACCAGACGGCCGCCTTCGTGGTGCGGGACAACATCCGCCACCGGCGCGACATCGAGGATGCCTACCTGCAGGCCATCGCTGCAGCCCGGGAGGAAGTGATCCTGGCCAACGCCTATTTCCTGCCGGGGCGCCGCTTCAAGGAAGCCCTGCGGGAAGCCGCCGCCCGGGGCGTGCGCGTCACCATCCTGCTGCAGGGGCGGGTGGAATACCGGCTGCTGCACTACGCCAGCCAGGCCCTCTACGGCAGCCTGCTGGAGGCCGGCATCCGCATCGTCGAATACCACCGCAGCTTCCTCCACGCCAAGGTGGCGGTGGTGGACCGGGACTGGGCCACCGTGGGCTCCAGCAACATCGATCCCTTCTCCCTGCTGCTGGCCCGGGAGGCCAATGTGGTGGTGCGGGACGCCACCTTCACCTCCCAGTTGCGGAGCAGCCTGCAGCAGGCCATGGCCGAGGGCGGACGGGAGCTGCTGCCGGGACGCTGGCGCCGCATTCCCTGGCATTCCCGCTGGCTGCGGCGCCTGGCCTATTCCCTGGTGCGGCTGATGATCGGATTGGCGGGCTACGGCGCCAGGCACTGAGGGCCTGGGAGCCAGCAGGCAAGCCCTATTCCAGGCTGACGGCCCGGCAACGGGGAACCAGCGCCAGGTTCCAGTGGGCCACTGCCCAGGCCCATACCTCGTCCCGGCTGGCGGCACGCAGGGCCGGAGGCGGCCGCTGGCCAAGGAACTCCAGGGCATCCACCAGGGCCGGCACCGGCCGGCCGTCGTCCAGGGCCGGTGCCCGGGTCTGCTTGGACAGCTTCTCGCCCCGGGCATTGGTGGCCAGGGGCAGATGCACGTAGGCCGGCGTCGGCACGCCCAGGCACTGCTGCAGCCAGATCTGGCGCGGCGTCGAATCCAGCAGGTCGGCCCCGCGCACCACATGGGTGACGCCCTGGAAGGCATCGTCCACCACCACCGCCAGCTGGTAGGCGTACTGGCCGTCGGCCCGCAGCAGGACGATGTCCCCCACGTCCCGCTCCAGGTTGTGCCCCACCCGGCCCAGCAGGCCGTCCTCGAAGCTCACCTCCCGGTCCGGCAGACGCAGGCGCCAGGCCCGGGGCGACTGCCCGGGCTGCAAACCGCCGCGGCAGGTGCCGGCATAGCGGGGGGCGCCGTCGATGGATCGGCCGCCGTGGCCCTCGGCGATCTCCTTGCGCGAACAGGCGCAGGGATAGGCCTGCCCCGCCGCCTGCAGGCGGGCCAGGGCGGCGGCATAGGCCTCGTGGCGCTGGCTCTGCCACAGCACCGGGCCGTCCCAGACGAAGCCGTAGGCTTCCAGGCTGCGCAGGATGGCATCCGCTGCGCCCGGCACCGTGCGCGGCCCATCCACATCCTCCATGCGCACCAGCCACTCGCCCTGGCGGCAACGGGCCTCCAGGCAACTGCCGAGGGCAGCCACCAGGGAACCGAAATGCAGGGGGCCGGAGGGCGAGGGGGCAAAACGGCCGCGATAGGCCGAAGGGGAGCGGGTCATGGGCCGGAGTTTACCGGATCGGCACCAAGAAAAAGCCGGCCCGCTCTGACGAGGGGGCCGGCCGGCATGGGGCGGAAGGAAATCAGACGTTGAACAGGAAGTTCATGACGTCGCCGTCCTGCACCACGTATTCCTTGCCTTCGGAGCGCATCTTGCCGGCTTCCTTGGCGCCCTGCTCGCCCTTGAAGGCGATGAAGTCGGCGTAGGCGATGGTCTGGGCCCGGATGAAGCCCTTCTCGAAGTCGGTGTGGATGACGCCGGCGGCCTGGGGCGCGGTATCGCCCTTGTGGATGGTCCAGGCGCGCACTTCCTTGACCCCGGCGGTGAAGTAGGTCTGCAGACCGAGCAGGTCGTAGCCGGCGCGGATGAGACGGTTGAGGCCCGGCTCCTCCAGGCCCAGGTCGGCCAGGAAGGCCTGCTTGTCCTCGTCTTCCAGGTCGGCCAGTTCTTCCTCGATCTTGGCGCACACGGCCACCACGGGAGCACCTTCCTTGGCGGCATGTTCGCGCAGGCGGTCCAGGTGGGGATTGTTCTCGAAGCCGTCTTCCATGACGTTGCCCACGTACATGGCGGGCTTCACGGTAAGCAGACAGAGGGGCTTGACGATGAGCTTGTCGTCGTCGGACAGGCCGGCGGTGCGGGCGGGCTTGCCTTCGTTGAGGTGGGGCAGCAGCTTTTCCAGCACGGCCACCAGCTTCTGGGCTTCCTTGTCGCCGGACTTGGCCTTCTTGCCGTCCCGGGCGATGGTGCGCTCCACCACGGCCAGGTCAGCCAGGGCCAGCTCGGTGATGATGGTCTCGATGTCGGCGATGGGATCCACCTTGCCGGAGACATGCACCACATTGGGGTCGTCGAAACAGCGCACCACGTTCACGATGGCATCGGTTTCCCGGATGTTGGCCAGGAATTGGTTGCCCAGGCCCTCGCCCTTGGAGGCGCCAGCCACCAGGCCGGCAATGTCCACGAACTCGACGATGGCCGGCTGCATGCGCTGGGGTTTGACGATCTCGGCCAGGGCCGCCATGCGGGGATCGGGCACTTCAACGATGCCCACATTGGGCTCGATGGTGCAGAAGGGGTAGTTGGCCGCTTCGATGCCCGCCTTGGTCAGGGCATTGAAGAGGGTGGATTTGCCGACGTTGGGCAGACCAACGATGCCGCATTTCAAGCTCATGGTGTTTTCCTTGCTAAACGGTTTTGCCGTGTAACTGTTGTTGGGCGGCGGCGAAATCGCCGGCGGCGATGCGGGGCCAGGCCAGCAGGCAGCGGTCGATGGCTTTGTCGATTTCCGTCTGCTCCTCGGCCCGGGGGCGATGCAGGACGAAATCGACGACTTCCTGCTTCAGGTTGAGGCTGCGGGGGTGGCCGATCCCCAGGCGCAGGCGCCAGAAATTGGGACTGCCGAGCTGGGCCTGGATGTCCTTGAGGCCGTTGTGGCCGCCGTTGCCGCCGCCCTGCTTGAGGCGGATGGCACCGGGCATCAGGTCCAGTTCGTCATGCACCACCAGCACCTCTTCCGGTTCGATCTTGTAGAAGCGGGCCAGGGCCGCCACCGCATGGCCGGAACGGTTCATGAAGGTGGTGGGCTGCAGCAGCCAGGTGTCACCGGCCCGGGCGGCCAGGCCGAGGAACTTGCTCTGGGGCGCCAGGCTGACCTTGAGGTCCCGGGCCAGGCGGTCCACCAGCCAGAAGCCCGCATTGTGCCGGGTATCTTCGTATTCCGCGCCGGGGTTGCCCAGGCCAACGATGAGACGGGGAGCGTTCACTGGAAAGACTCAAAAAATAAAGCCGCCGCGAGGGCTGAGCCCGGCGGCGGCTTCTTGCACGGTCAGACCGGAAGATTAAGCAGCAGGAGCCGCTTCTTCGGCTGCGGCAGCGCCGCGCACGGTCATGATGGTGGCGACCACGGGGTTGTCCTGGCCGTGCTGCACCAGAGCCACGCCCTTGGGCAGCTTGACGTCGGCGATGTGGATGGAGTGGCCAGCAGCCAGGTCCTTCAGGTCCACTTCGATGAACTCGGGCAGGTCGGCAGCCAGGCAGGTCACTTCCACTTCGTTCAGCACGTGGGAGACGATGCCGCCGCCCAGCTTGACGCCGGGAGCAATGTCAGCGTTCACGAAGTGCAGGGGCACCTTGGTGTGCAGCTTCTGGTTGGGATCGACGCGCTGGAAGTCCACGTGCAGCACGATGGCCTTGTAGGGGTGAGCCTGGTAGTCGCGCAGCAGAACGGATTCCTTCTTGCCGTCGATGTTCAGGTTGATCAGGGAAGAGTGGAATGCTTCCTTGCGCAGAGCCAGGTAGATGGCGTTGTGGTCCACCTCGATGGAGATGGGGGCAGCGGTACCACCGTAGACGATGCCCGGGACCTTGCCGGCACGACGCAGGCGGCGGCTCGCTCCGGTGCCCTGGTCGTTGCGCTTATCGGCGTTGAATTCAAAGATCATGATGACTCCAAAGTAAAGACCCCGACCGCGACCAGCCGGGGGGTTGAGAAAACTTATTCGATGAACAGGGAGGACACGGAGTCCTCGTTGCTGATGCGCCGGATGGTCTCGGCCAGCAGTTCGGCCACGGACAGCTGGCGGATGCGGGAACAGGCCATGGCATCGTCGCGCAGCGGAATGGTGTCGGTCACCACCAGTTCGTCCAGGTCGGAGGAATTGACCCGCTCCACGGCGGCGCCGGACAGCACCGGGTGGGTGCAGTAGGCCACTACCTTCTGGGCGCCGTTGGCCTTGAGGGCGGAGGCGGCCTTGCACAGGGTGCCGGCGGTGTCGACGATGTCGTCCATGATGATGCAGGTGCGGCCGTCCACTTCGCCGATGATGTTCATCACCTCGGAGACGTTGGCCTTGGGACGACGCTTGTCGATGATGGCCAGGTCGCACTCCAGGCGCTTGGCCAGGGAACGGGCGCGGACCACGCCGCCGTGGTCGGGGGAGACCACCAGCAGGTTTTCGTGGTTCTGCTTCTGAATGTCTTCCAGCAGGATCGGCAGGGCGTAGACGTTATCCACCGGGATATCGAAGAAGCCCTGGATCTGCTCGGCATGCAGGTCCATGGTGAGGACCCGGTCCACGCCGGCGGCGGTCAGCAGGTCGGCCACCAGCTTGGCGGCGATGGGCACCCGGGAAGAACGGGAGCGGCGATCCTGGCGGGCGTAGCCGAAATAGGGAATGGCGGCGGTGATGCGACCGGCGGAGGCGCGCTTCAGCGCATCCACCATCACCAGCAGTTCCATCAGGGTATCGTTGGAGGGGGCGCAGGTGGACTGCAGGATGAAGACGTCGTGACCACGCACGTGCTCTTCGATTTCCACACTCACTTCCCCGTCGGAGAAGCGGCCTACGCTGGCACGTCCCAGGGGACGGCGGCCCAGGCGGGAAACCACGTCGGCAGCCAACTTGGGATTAGCGTTGCCGGTAAAGACCATCAGGCTATTGAAAGCCATAGGGGCGCCCCCAGAAATGCAATACGGGCAGGTATGTACCTGCCCGTTGTCTCGGAATTATTGGCTGGGGAGGAAGGATTCGAACCTTCGCATGCCGGAATCAAAATCCGGTGCCTTAACCAACTTGGCGACTCCCCAGTAACCGGTTTGGCGCTGCCGGACATCAGAACTGCTGCCGCCAGCGACTGGAAATCTGTGCCTGTCCCGCAACCTGCGTTGCGCTGCGTGACTAGCGAGGCGCGGATATTACACAAAAAATTTCGGGCGGGCAAATCTTTTGCCAAAAAACTTCGCCACCCACCCGGCCACCCTAGGGCAACAGTCCGTACAGGGGGTGGCTGTCCAGCCCGGGCGCCACCCAGCCCCGCATGTCGGGCGGCAGCTGGGCCAGGGCCGCCTCGGCCCCGGCCTGGTCCGGGAATTCGGCAAAGACGCAGGCCCCGGAGCCGCTCATGCGGGCCCGGCCGAAACGCTGCAGCCATGCCAGGTGACGCGCCACCTCGGGAAAGCGGGCGCAGGCCACCGGCTCCAGGTCGTTGCCGCCCAGGCCGGGTCGCCAATCGGCAGCCGCCATGGCCGGCGTGTCCCGCTTCAGTTCGGGAGCCCGGAAGATGTCCACGGTGGGCACCGCCACCGGCGGTTGCAGCACCAGATACCAGGCCGGCGCCGCCGGCACGGCCTGCAGCGCCTCGCCCACGCCCTCGGCGAAGGCGGTGCGGCCGAAGACGAAGACCGGCACATCGGCCCCCAGGGTCAGGCCCAGGGCCTGCAACCGTTCCCGGGACAGGCCCAGTTGCCACAGGTGGTTGAGGGCCAGCAGCACGGTGGCGGCGTCGGAACTGCCGCCGCCCAGGCCGCCGCCCATGGGCAGCCGCTTCTCCAGGCGGATATCCGCCCCCCGGGTGCAGTTGGCCGCCTGCTGCAGGAGACGGGCAGCCCGCACGGTCAGGTCGCTCTCCTCCGGCACCCCGGGCAGGGGATTGAGCAAGCGCACCCGGCCGTCCTCCCGGGGCGCGAAGTGCAGGGTGTCGCCGTAATCGACGAAACGGAACAGGGTCTGCAGCAGGTGATAGCCATCGGCGCGGCGGCCCACCACGTGCAGGAAGAGATTGAGCTTGGCCGGCGCCGGGTAGGCGCTGTCCCAGGTCCAGGCCGGGTTCATTGGGCGCTCCAGTCGTCGATGCGCAACTTCAGCTCCAGGGCCTCGCCCCGGCGGGCCGTCAGCCGCACCGGCAGGGCCTGGGGACTGGGGTTGTCGCCATAGTCGTAGTCGATGCTCCAGCCGGCCTCCTGCAGGCGCAGCAGGCGGCCGGCGCCGTCGCGCTCCGCCGCCCCTGCCGGGGTGGCACGGGCCAGCAGCCATTCGCCCATGCCGGCCACCGGCAGGGGATAGCCCAGCACGTCGGCCACCAGCTGGTCCGCATCGGCGGCCTGGAATTCCTTCTGGTCGGCCGTCACCAGGCGGGCAACGCCGGGACGGCGGCTGATCTCCGCCGCGCCCTGGCCGAAGGGATTCATGAGGAAGATGTCGTCGCCTTCAGGGGCATGGCGCCAGGCGATCTTGCCGGAATAGCTGGCCTGTTCGTAGCGCAGGGAAAAACGCCCCTCGATCTGGAAGGACTGCAAGGTTTCCCGCGCCACGGCGGGTACGGCATAGCGCTCCGGCACTGTGCTGCAGGCGGCGAGCAGGGCCAGGAGCGCTCCGGCGCCTAAACGGAGAAATGCGGCGACCACGGATCAGGGCTGG
This sequence comes from Azospira sp. I09, assembly GCF_009177135.1. Lineage (NCBI taxonomy): Bacteria > Pseudomonadati > Pseudomonadota > Betaproteobacteria > Rhodocyclales > Rhodocyclaceae > Azospira > Azospira sp. I09. Next base: position 2,331,502 of record NZ_AP021844.1, read on the forward strand.
AATTTCTTGACGGCGGCAGCCAGGGCTTCGTTGTCCGGGTCCTTCCTGGCGGCTTCGCGCAGCACGCGGCGGGCCTCGTCCTGGCGCCCCAGGCCCCACAGCACCTCGCCCATGTGGGCGGCGATCTCCGGGTCCTGGCGCAGGCCGTAGGCCTTCTGCAGCTGGATCAGGGCGCCGGCCAGGTCGCCCTGGCGATAGAGCACCCAGCCCATGCTGTCGATGATGAAGGCGTCGTCCGGCAGCAGGGCCAGGGCCCGTGCCACCAGTTCCCGGGCTTCGTCCAGGCGCATGTTGCGCTCGGCGAAGGTGTAGCCCAGGGCGTTGTAGGCATGGGCGTTCTCGGGCTGCAGGGCGATCACCTGCCGCAGGCGCTCTTCCACCAGGGCCACCTTGTCGAGACGGTCGGCCACCAGGGCAGAGTCGTAGAGCAGCTCCGCATTGCCCGGATTGCTCTTGAGCAGGCGTTCCAGCACCTCCAGGGCCTCGGCGTAACGCTTGGCGTCGCGCAGCAGCTGGGCTTCGGACTGGCCCAGGGCAACCCGCTCGGTGGGATGCATGGTGGCGGTCTGCTGCAGCACCTGCCGCGCCTCGTCCAGCTTGCCGGCCCGGGCCAGCAGCATGGCCTGGCGGTTGCGGGCGTTGAGGAAGGGCTCGCTGAGGCCGACCTGGCCGTAGTAGTCGATGGCGGCCGCCTCGTTGTTGCGCGCCTCCATGACCTGGCCCAGGTAGTAATTGACCAGGTTGCGGTCGCCGAACTCCAGCTCCAGCAGGTGCTTGAGTTGGGTCTCGGCAGTGTCCAGGTCATTCTGCTGCAGGGCCAGGATGGCCACCGGATAGACCACTTCGACGCTATTGGGGAAGTCCCGCAGCAGGCGGCGGAACTCGGCGCTGGCATCGCTGAAGCGCTTGTCGCCCACATAGGCCCGGGCCAGGTGCAGGCGTACGTCCTTGGCGTTGGGATGGCGGCTCAGATAACGCTCCAGCAGGGGCACCACCTTGGCCGGCGCTTCGGCGGAGACGATCTGGGCCTCCAGCAGCACCGGCATTTCCCATTCGGGACGCAGCTCCTGGGCCCGGCGCACCGACTCCTGGGCCAGAGGACGGTCGCCTGCGGCCAGGGCGGCCTGGGCCACGGCAAAGTGGGCTTCGGCCACGCTCTGGTAGGGCTGGGTGACGCGCTGCACCAGACGCAGCACGGCGCTCTTGTCCGGCTGGCGGACCAGCATGCGGTTGAGGCGGCTGAGGTTGTCGCCCAGGTTGTCCTTGTCCTGCTCCAGCAACTTGCTCAGGTGGGGCACCAGGTCGTCCAGGCGGTTGAGGACGATCAGCACCCCCACCAGGGTCTGGCGGGCCGTCACCGACTCGGGTTCCGTTTCCACCCACAGCTGGGCCAGTTCATGGGCCAGATCCATGCGCCGGGCAAAGCCCGCCACCTCGATGGCCCGGGCCAGCACCTGGGGGTCCCGGCTGCGCAGGGCCAGCTCCGCGTACACGGACAGGGCCAGGTCGCCGTAGCCCCGGCGCAGGGCGATTTCCGCCAGCAGCACCTGGTACGCCACCTGGCCGGCCGGCAACTCGGCGGCAGAGGTGGGCACGGCCGCCGGGGCCCGGGGCGCCCGCTCGGCCTTGGCCGCCCGGGATTTGGCCACGGGGGCGGGGGCGGCATCGGCGGCAAGGGCACCATTGGCGGCCAGGGCGGCGACCAGGACAGCGAGGGGGATCATTTTCATGGCAGTGTCAGTCACCGGGGAGGAGACCGCGTTAGAAGCTTTCGCTTAAGATTAGTGCCGCATGTTAGGCAGTTTTCCAGGGCGCCACAAGCGGGCGGCCGTGCCGCTTACATCCGCTCGCAACACTTTACCAATCCATACATCCGCTCATTCATCCACTTTTCGCCATGCCCGAACTCCCCGAAGTCGAAGTCAGCCGCCTCGGCCTCCTGCCCTACCTGCCCGGCCAGGTGCTGCAGGGCGTCAGCCTGCGGGCTCCGCGCCTGCGTCACGAACTGTCGCCGACCCTGGCCGAACGCCCCGTGGGCCGCTGCCTGAAGCGGGTGGAGCGGCGCGGCAAGTACCTGCTCTTCGACTTCGAGAGCGATGGAGGCGGCGGCTGGATCATCCTGCACCTGGGCATGTCCGGCAGCCTGCGCCTGGTCCCGCCCGGCACGCCGCCGGGCAAGCACGATCACGTGGACCTGCATTTTCCCGGCCGCACCCTGCGCTACCGGGACCCGCGCCGCTTCGGCACCCTGCTGTGGGTGGACGGCCCCGTTGTGCTCGACCACCCCCTGCTGGCGCCCCTGGGCGTCGAGCCGCTTAGCGACGCCTTCGACGGCGCCTGGCTGCACCAGGCCCTGCGGCGGCGCCAGGCCCCCATCAAACAGGTGCTGATGGACGCCCACTGCATCGTCGGCGTCGGCAACATCTATGCGGCGGAAAGCCTCTTCCGGTCCCGCATTTCGCCCCTGACGCCGGCCTGCCGCCTCAGCCGCCAGCGCTGCGACAGGCTGGCAGCCACGGTGCGGGAGGTGCTGGCGGAATCCATCGCCGCCGGCGGCAGCAGCGTGCGCGACTACGTGCACAGCGACGGCGGCGCCGGCAGCTTCCAGCTCATCGTCGCCGTCTACGACCGGGAAGGAGAGCCCTGCCAGGTCTGCGGCGGCCCCATCCGCCGCATCACCCAGGGCGGACGCAGCACTTTCTACTGCCCCCGCTGCCAGCGCTGACGGCCCCGGCGACCGTCCGTCGCCCCATTTCAACCAGTGCTGGCACAAGCGGCGCCAGCGCGTTGATTCCATTTGGCATTGTGGGGTAGAGTAGCCTCTCCCTTTTTGTCGCCGGTGTCGCCATGCCGAATACCCTTGCCCAGAACTTCGCCGCCTACAGCCAATGGCGGACGCAGCTGTCGGAGTGCATCGAGCACTTCCGCGCCTGGCTGGCGGACAATGAACTGGGCGATGCCCAGAGCGACCTGCGCCTGACCCAGCTGCTCGAGCGCCTCAAGGAAGACCGCCTCAACGTGGCCTTCGTCGCCGAGTTCTCCCGGGGCAAGTCGGAACTGATCAACGCCATCTTCTTCGCCGACTACGGCAACCGCATGCTGCCCTCTTCCGCCGGCCGTACCACCATGTGCCCGACGGAGCTGCTGTTCGATGCCGACAAACCCTCCTGCATCGAGCTGCTGCCCATCCACACCCGGGCCACCAATGCCGGCATTTCCGAATACAAGCGCTTCCCCAACGAGTGGGAGACCGTGCCCCTCAACGTGGACTCCCCGGAAGCCATGCAGGACACCCTGCGCCACGTCAGCGAAGTGGTGCGGGTGGACCGGGACACGGCGGAGAAGCTGGGCTTTCCCGTCGGCGACGACGAGGCCGCCACCTACCGCATCGGCGAGGACGGCCTGGTGGAAATCCCCCGCTGGCGCCATGCCGTCATCAACTTCCCCCATCCCCTGCTGCAACAGGGCCTGGTGATCCTGGACACCCCGGGCCTCAATGCCATCGGCGCCGAGCCGGAACTGACCCTGTCCCTGCTGCCCAACGCCCACGCCGTGCTCTTCATCCTGGCCGCCGACACCGGCGTCACCCAGTCCGACCTGGCCATCTGGAAGGACAACATCGGCGCCGGCGGCAACCGCAAGCGGGGCCGCCTGGCGGTGCTCAACAAGATCGACGGCCTCTGGGACGAGCTCAAGAGCGAGGCCGAGATCCAGGCCGAAATCGCCCGCCAGGCCGACAGCTGCGCCTCCATCCTGGGCCTGCCCCAGGAGCAGGTGTTCCCCGTCTCCGCCCAGAAGGCCCTGGTGGCCAAGATCAACGGCGACGACGCCCTGCTGCAGCGCTCCCGCCTGCCGGAACTGGAACGGGCCCTCTCCGAGGAGCTGATCCCGGCCAAGCAGGACATCGTGCGCGACAACACCGAGGCCGAGTTCGGCGAACTGCACGCCCGCATGCGCGCCCTGCTGGATTCCCGCATGCGGGGCCTGAAGGAACAGCTGACCGAACTGACCGAGCTGAAGGGCAAGAACAAGGGCGTCGTGGAATACATGATGGCCAAGATCAAGACCGAGAAGGAAGAGTTCGAATCGGGCCTGCAGCGCTACTACGCCGTGCGCAGCGTCTTCTCCACCCTGACCAACAACCTCTTCGCCCATCTGGGCCTGGACGCCCTGCGCAGCCTCACCCACGAGACCCGGGACGCCATGCAGGCGGCCACCTTCTCCCGGGGTCTGTCCGCGGCCATGGACCGCTTCTTCCGCACCTCCAAGGAGAACGTGCAGAAGTCCGGCAAGGAGATCGGCGAAATCCTCTCCATGATGGAGGCCATCTACAAGAAGTTCAGCGTCGAGCACGGGCTCAAGCTGGGTTCGCCGACCCAGTTCAACCTGCTGCGCTACGAGAAGGAACTGGAGCGCCTGGAGCAGTGGTGCAACACCCACCTCAACACCATGTTCCAGCTGCTGACCCACGAGAAGGGCAACGTCACCCAGAAGTTCTTCGAGGAAGTGGCGGTGCAGGTGCGCCGCGCCTTCGAGCACGCCAACCGGGACGTGGAAATCTGGCTGAAGGCAGTCATGGCCCCCATGGAAACCCAGGTGCGGGAACACCAGATCCAGCTGAAGCGCCGCCTGGAGAGCATCAAGCGCATCCACCAGGCCACCGACACCCTGGAAGACCGCATCGGCGAACTGAACCACATGGAGGCCGCCCTGCTGGCCCAGATCGACACCCTGCAGGCCCTCGGCAACGACCTGCAGGCCCTGCTGCACCCCCAGGGGGAAGGCCTCCAGGCCGCCGCCTGACGCGCTTCTCGCGGGCAATAAAAAAGCCACGGCATGCCGTGGCTTTTTTATTGGGACCGTTGCCGGCCCGGAGAAGGCTCAGGCGCGCTTGTTGCCGGTCAGCTTCTCGTACTTGCCCCACAGCTGGTCTTCGCTTTCGACCACGTCCGGGTTCTTGGGGATGCAATCCACCGGGCACACTTCAACGCACTGGGGGGTGTCGTAGTGGCCGACGCACTCGGTGCACTTGCTGGGGTCGATCTGATAGATCTCTTCGCCCTGGGAGATGGCCTCGTTGGGGCACTCCGGCTCGCACACGTCACAGTTGATGCATTCGTCGGTAATCATCAAAGCCATAGCTGCTTTCCTTCATTCAAGATAGTTCGGAGACTTTTTTCGCCGCCAGCCGCTTCTCCACGACTGGCTGGACGAACTTGCTGACATCCCCCCCCAACCGGGCGATCTCGCGCACCATAGTGGCGGAAATGAACATGTACTGCTCCCCAGGCGTCAGGAATACTGTTTCGACCTCGGGATACAGATTACGGTTCATCCCCGCCATCTGGAATTCGTATTCAAAGTCGGACACCGCCCGCAAACCGCGGATGATGACCTTGGCGCCTTGCTGATGGAGGAAATCCATCAGCAGGCAGGAAAAACCTTTCACTTCCACGTTGCCATAGGGCGCCAGGATTTCCTGGGCCATGGCGACCCGGTCTTCCAGGCCGAAGAACGGGCGTTTGTTCGGGCTGTCGGCCACGGCCACGATGACCCGGTCGAACAGGCTGGAGGCACGCCGGACCAGATCCTCGTGCCCCTTGGTCAGGGGGTCGAAGGTTCCCGGGTAGATCGCCAGTCGGTTATTCAGCATCGGCATTGTTCCGCGCCATAAGGTGGTAGAAGACCTGCCCGGCCTTGCCGCGCTTCACTGTGGCCCAGTCGCCCAGGCTTTCCAGGGGCTTTTCCGCTTCGGCGTAAATCACGCCGTCTTCCTTCAGCACCCGGGACAGGAGGGGTTCCAGTTTTTCCAGCCAACCAAGATGGTAGGGCGGATCGAGGAACACCAGATCGAAACGCAGCTCCGTAGAGGCGACGAATTTTAGCGCATCTTCCCGGATTATCTGCAAATTTTCCCCTTGCAGCAGGGCGGCGTTGTCTTTCAGGGCGACAAAGGCCTTGGGCGAGCGCTCCACCAGGACGGAGCGGGCGGCTCCGCGGGAGGCCGCCTCGAAACCGAGGGCGCCGCTGCCGGCAAAGAGATCCAGGCAGTTCCAGCCCGTCAGGTCCTGGCCCAGCCAGTTGAAGAGGGTTTCCCGCACCCGGTCCGGCGTCGGCCGCAGGCCTTCGCCGTCGGGGAAGGAGAGCACCCGGCGGCGCCACTCGCCGCCGATGATGCGTACCACGTTGTTGCCCGCCCGGGCCCGGGCGGCGCCGGCCCGGCCGGCCGGCTGCGGTCCGGGGCGGGCCATCAGTCGGCAGCCACCTTGACCGTCACCAGGTGCTGGGGCAGCACGTGGCGCTGGAAGGCGGCCTTGATGTCGGCGGCGCTGACCTTCTCCACCTTGGCGGCGTAGGTATCCAGGTAGTCCAGGGGCAGGCCGTAGAAGCCGATCACCGCCACGTTGTCGAGCAGCTTGCGGTTGCTGTCCAGGCGCAGGGGGAAGCTGCCAACCATGTTGTCCTTGGCCGCCTTCAGCTCCTTCTCGGTGACGCCCTTGGCGAGGAACTCCTGCAGCACCTCATTGACCACCTTGAGGGCATCGCCGGCCTGGGCCCGCTTGGTCTGCAGGCCGATCTGGAAGGGACCCCGGGCCACCATGGGGGCGAAATAGCTGTAGGTGCTGTAGGCGTAGCCCCGGGCATCGCGTACCTCCTTGAGCAGGCGGGAAACGAAGCCGCCGCCGCCAAGGACGTAGTTGCCCACCTGCAGGGCGTAGAAGTCCGGATCGCCCCGGGGAATGGCGGGCAGGCCGAGCAGGAGATGGGACTGGGTGGCCGGATGGGACACCGACACCACCCGCCCCTGGGGCAGGCTGGCCGCCGGGATGGGGGCAGCCGGGCCACCGGCGGGCAGCCCCGCCGTCAGCTTCTCGGCAATGGCTTCGGCCTCGCTGCGGGAGAGGTCGCCCACCAGGGTGACGCTGGCCTTGGCGGCGTTGTAGTTGGCGCGCCAGAAGGCCTCCACATCGGCCCGGGTCAGGTTTTCCAGGGACTCGGGGGTGGATACCCGGCCATAGGGATGGTCCGGGTAGAGGGCCTGCCAGAAGGCCCGACTGACCAGCACTTCAGGCTTAGTCAGGGCGTCCCGCAGGCCGGCCACGGCGCGCACCTGCTCCCGCTGCAGCACCGCCTCGGGGAAGCGGGGCTGCTGCAGCACCAGGCGCATAATCTCCAGAGCGCCGTCCCGGGTTTCCCGGGCCGCCAGGGTACGCAGGCTCAGGCTGGCCCGGTCCTGGTCGGCACCGCCGCCCAGGTTGGCGCCCAGGTCGGCCAGGCGGTTGGAAATGGCGGTCTCGTCCAGGTCGCCGGCACCGCCGTCGAGCAGGCCGTGGGTGAAGCCGGCCAGGCCCGACTTGCCGGCCGGGTCCCGGGAGCTGCCGGCGGCAAAGTCCACCTGCACGTCCACGATGGGCAGGGCATGGTTTTCGACAAAATAGACCCGGGCGCCGGAGGGGGCGGTCCAGTGCTCGATGGTGACCCCGGCCTGGGCGGCAGAGCCCAGCAGGGCGGCGGCAAAGAGCAGGAAATTAGGCAGTCGCATCATGGTCTCCTCGATCAGTGGCGCACGCCGGCGGGGGCGCGGCGGCGGGGAGCATCGGCCAGGGGCTGGGGTTCCAGCAGGCCCACGGTGAGGCTGTCGTCGTTGAAATACTGCTTTGCCACCCGCTGCACGTCGGCAGCGGTGACGGCCTGGAGCTTTTCGATCATGCGGTCCACAGACTTGTAGGAGAGGCCGACGATTTCCATCTGGCCGATCTCCATGGCCTGGGCGAACATGGAATCCCGCTTGTACACCTGGCTCGCCACCAGCTGGGCGCGGGCCCGCTTCAGTTCTTCCTCGCTGACGCCGTCGGCGGCAATGCGCGCCACTTCGGCCTTGAGGGCGGCCTCCAGTTCGGCCGGGGTGTGCCCCTCGGCGGGCGTGCCCAGCATGAGGAAGAGGGAGGGGCCGCGGCTGCTGTTGTCGTAGCCCGAGCCCACGGACTGGGCCAGACGCTGGTCCTTCACCAGGTGCTGGGTGAGGCGGGCGCCGTCGTGGCCATCCAGCACGGCACCGAGCATTTCCAGGGCGTAGGGGTCGCTGTCCTTGTTAACGTCGCGCAGGGTCGGCGCCTTCCAGGCCAGCAGCACCTGGGGCAGTTCCGCCGGGCCCTTCACGGTGACGCGGCGGATGCCCTTCTGGGGCGCCTCGGCAATGGGCTTGCGCGCCGGCAGGGCGCGGGGCTTGAGCTGGCCGTAGGTCTTTTCCGCCTGGCGGAAGACGGCCTCGTGGTCCACGTCGCCCACCACCACCAGGGTGGCGTTGTTGGGCACGTACCACTGCTGGTACCAGTGGCGCAGGTCGGCGGCGGTCATCTGCTCCAGGTCCGCCATCCAGCCGATCACCGGCCGGCGGTAGGGATGGGCCGAGTAGGCCACGGCGTTGAGGGCCTCGAACAGCAGGGACTGGGGATTGTCGTCGGTGCGCATGCGCCGCTCTTCCATGATCACCTGGATTTCCTTGGCGAATTCCTTCGGGTCCAGGGTCAGGTGGCCCATGCGGTCCGCCTCCAGGGCCATCATCTCAGGCAGTTTCTGCTTGGGAATCTGCTGGAAGTAGGCGGTGTAGTCGTAGTTGGTGAAGGCGTTGTCGCGGCCACCGGCGGCCGCCACCCGCTTGTTGAACTCGCCCGGGCCGACCTTGGGCGTGCCCTTGAACATCATGTGCTCCAGGGCATGGGCGACGCCGGAGGTGCCGTCCACCTCGTCCATGCTGCCCACCTTGTACCAGACCATGTGCACCGCCGTGGGCGCACGCCGGTCTTCCTTGACGATGACCTTGAGGCCGTTCTTCAGGGTGGTTTCATAGGGATTGGCCAGGACTGCGCCAATGGGGAGCAGGCCCAGCAGCAGGGCCAGGAGTCTCGATTTTCTGGGGATCATGGTTCGCTTCCGAAATGAAATGCCCCGCAGGGCCATGAACGGGCGAATTCGGCAACGTCCTCGGGGGACGCTTGGGCTAAAATTCGGATTTTCCTGCGGCGCATCTTACCGAGCCGCCCTCCCCCTGTCAGCCCTGACAGCCCGGGAACGAACTTAGAACGGAACCCCGCATGTTTGGTTTCTTGAAAAAATCCGACAAAGACCAGGACGCCACGCCCGCCACCGCAGCCGCCGTGGCGCCGGTGCCGGAGCCCCTGGACAAGCCGCTCTCCTGGCGCGAGCGCCTTTTCGCCGGCCTCTCCCGCACCCGCTCCCAGCTTGGCGGCAAGCTCAAGTCCGTCTTTGCCCGAGGCAAGGTGGACGACGAACTGCTGGAAGAACTGGAGACCCTGTTGCTGACCAGCGACGTGGGCATGGACGCCACCATGCACCTGCTCGACGAACTGAAGCGCCGCGCCAAGCAGGACAAGCTGGAAGGCGCCGCCGCCATCCAGCAGGCCCTGGCCGACACCCTGGCCCAGATGCTGGCGCCCCTGGAAGCGCCCCTGCAGGTGGATAGCCACAAGCCCTTCGTCATCATGATTGCCGGGGTCAACGGCGCCGGCAAGACCACCTCCATCGGCAAGCTGGCCAAGTACTTCCAGGGCCAGGGCAAGAGCGTGCTGCTGGCCGCCGGCGACACCTTCCGCGCCGCTGCCCGGGAACAGCTGATGACCTGGGGCGAGCGCAACAACGTCACGGTCATCGCCCAGGAATCCGGCGACCCGGCGGCCGTGGTCTTCGATGCCATCGCCGCCGCCAAGGCCCGGGGCATCGACGTGGTGCTGGCTGACACCGCCGGCCGCCTGCCCACCCAGCTGCACCTCATGGAAGAGATCGCCAAGGTGCGCCGGGTGATCCAGAAGGCCGACCCCACCGGCCCCCACGAGGTGATGCTGGTGCTGGATGCCAACATCGGCCAGAACGCCCTGGCCCAGGTGAAGGCCTTCGACAAGTCCATCAACGTCACCGGCCTGGTGCTGACCAAGCTGGACGGCACCGCCAAGGGCGGCGTCATCGCCGCCATCGCCCGCCAGTGTCCCAAGCCGGTGCGCTTCATCGGCGTCGGCGAAGGCATCGACGACCTGCGCCCCTTCGTCGCCCGGGACTTCGTGGACGCCCTCTTCGGCGAGTAAGCTCAGGACCGTCATGATCTCCTTCTCCGCGGTACACAAGCGCTACCCCACCGGCTACGAAGCCCTGCGGGGCGTGAGTTTCGACATCGACGCGGGGGAGCTGGTCTTCATCACCGGCCACTCCGGCGCCGGCAAGACCACCCTGTGCAAGCTGGCCGCCGCCATCGAGCGCCCCACCTCGGGCAGCGTGGTGGTGAACGGGCAGAACCTGGCAGCCCTGCGCAAGAGCGCCATTCCCTACGTGCGGCGCAACTTCGGCCTGGTCTTCCAGGACCAGAAGCTGCTCTTCGACCGCACCGTGCTCGACAACGTGCTGCTGCCCCTGGCCATCGTCGGCCTCTCCCCCAAGGAAGCCGGCAAACGGGCCCGGGCGGCCCTGGACAAGGTGGGCCTGCTGGAACGGGAGAAAGCCAACCCCATCGCCCTCTCCGGCGGCGAACAGCAACGGCTGGCCATCGCCCGAGCGGTGGTTAACCGGCCCGCCATCCTCCTCGCCGACGAGCCCACGGCCAACCTGGACACGGATTCCGCCGGCGAAGTGATGGAGCTGTTCAAGGCCTTCCACCAGGTCGGCGTCACCGTCATCCTCGCCACCCACGACACCCAATGGGTGCGCCACCTGAATCCCCGGGTCCTGTGGGTCGAACACGGCCAGGTGCGGGCCCCCGGCGAACGCCCGGAAGGACAAGCATGAATGCCTGGCTCACCCAACACCTGTCGGCCCTCCAGGGCGCCTGGCAGCGGCTTGCCGCCTCGCCCCTCAACACCGTGCTGTCCCTGCTGGTGATCGGCATCGCCCTGACCCTGCCCGCCGCCGGCGTGGTGGTCCTGGACAACCTGCGCCAGGCCGCCGCCGGCGTCGCCAGCACCCAGCAGATCAGCGTCTTCCTCAGCCCCGAGGCCAGCCGCAAGGAGGCCACGGAGATGGAATCCCGCCTGCGCCAGGAGGTCTCCGGCAGCATCGTCTTCGTGCCCCGGGAAGACGCCCTGAAGCGCCTCCAGGGCACCGCCGGCATGGCCGAACTGGTGGCCAGCCTGCCGCGCAACCCCCTACCCGACGCCTTCATCGTGGAACCGCGCAACGCCGCACCGGAACAGCTGGAAGCCCTGGCCAAGACCCTCTCGGCCTGGCCCAAGGTCGCCCACGTACAGCTGGATTCGGCCTGGATCAAGCGTTTCGACGCCTTCCTGCGCCTCGGCCGGCTGGCCGTGCTGCTGCTGGCCGCCGCCTTCGCCGCCGCCCTGGTGGCCGTCACCTTCAACACCATCCGCCTGCAGATCCTGGCCCAGGCCGACGAAATCGAAGTGGCCAAGCTGATCGGAGCCACCGACGGTTTCATCCGCCGCCCCTACTACTACTTCGGCGCCCTCCAGGGCATCCTCGGCGGTCTCATCGCCATGCTCCTGGTCAGCGCCGCCGTGGCCGTCCTCTCCGGGCCGGTCAGCCAGCTGGCCAGCCTCTACGCCACCGCCTTCCGCCTGCACGGCCTGGGCCTCGACCACTCCCTGCTGCTGCTCGGCGTCGGCGCCCTCCTCGGCTGGCTCGGCGCCCAGCTCTCGGTAGGCCTCTACCTACGGCAGATCGAACCGAAGTAACGGCTTTTCGTAGGCCTCCCATCAACACAACCTGGCGGCCTAGGGCCGGCAGAGGCCAACGTTCGGCATGTCTTGGTTTTTTACCGCCTCGAAACGGCCCAGGGTGCGTTGGCGGACCAGATTGTGGTCCACCACCGGCGCCGGGTAGTCGCGGCCGATGATTACGCCAGCAGCCTGCTGCTCCAGGGGGGCCATGCGCCAGGGAGCGTGGATGTGCTTGTCCGGTACCCCGGCCAGCTCCGGCACGTAGCGGCGGATGAAGCGGCCCTGGGGATCGAATTTTTCCGACTGGGTGATGGGGTTGAAGATGCGGAACCAGGGCTGGGCGTCGCAGCCGGTGGAGGCGGCCCATTGCCAGCCGCCGTTGTTGGCGGAGAGGTCGAAGTCCAGCAGCAGGTCGGCAAAATGCCCTTCCCCCAGGCGCCAGTCCAGGCCCAGGTCCTTGGTCAGGAAGGAGGCCACCACCATGCGCAGCCGGTTGTGCATCCAGCCGGTCTGGGCCAGCTGGCGCATGGCCGCATCCACCAGGGGATAGCCGGTACGGCCCTCCCGCCAGGCCGCCAGCAGGGCGGGGGCCTCGTCCCACAGCATCCGGTCGAACTCGGGTTTGAAGCAGCCGTCCGGCAGTTGGGGGAAACGGTCCAGCACCATGAAATAGAAGTCGCGCCAGATCAGCTCCGAAAGCCAGGTGGCGGCGCCGGGGCCGCCGCTGCGCCAGGCCTCGCCCGCCAGCTGGCGGATGGAGAGGCAGCCGAAGCGCAGATAGACGGAGAGGTAGGAGACGCCCTTCACCGCCGGAAAATCCCGCTGCTCGGCGTAGCGATCCAGACGCTGGCGGAAGTCCTGCCAGCGGGCGGCGCCGCCTGTCATGCCGGGCACGACGCCGATGCGCTCAAGGTCCGTCGGCAAAAAGCCGATATCTGCCAGTGAAGGCACCCCGCCGCCGTCCGGGGGCGGGGCCAGGTGCCCGCTGTAGCGATCCACCGGATAGGGACGGACATGAAAATCCTCCAGTTTCCCCAGCCAGCAGTTCTTGTAGGGCGTGAACACGGTGTAGGGCGTGCCGCCCTTGGTCAGGACCTCGTCGCCGTCGAAGACGGCCTGGTCCTTGAACAGGTGCAGGGCGATGCCGTCCCGCTCCAGGTCGGCGGCCACCGCCGCGTCCCGGGCCTTGGCCCGGGGCTCGTAGTCCCGATTGGCGAACACCGCCGCCACGCCCAGCTGGCGCGCCAGGGCGGCAATTTCCGCGGCCGCCGGGCCGTGGCGCACCATGAGGCCGCCGCCCTTGGCCTGGAGGGTCACATGGAGTTCCGCCAGGGATTCCCGGATGAACTCGACCCGCCGGTCGCTGCGCCCGGGCAGGGCCTCCAGGATGTCGCTGTCGAAGACGAAGGCGCACCACACCCGGCGCGCCGACTTCAGCGCGTGGTAGAGGGCGGCGTGGTCGTAATCGCGTAGATCACGGCGGAACCAGACAAGGGCGGATTCAAGCATAATGGCAATCGATTCAGGCGCGGCGGAGCAGTGCCGCCCCCACAGGGAAGGGGCTTCCGGGTTCGACGGCCGGAAGGTGCGCCAGATGTTAGCTCTAAATTCTCCAGTCGGCGAAGAGGCGTGCGACAGACACGCCTGATCTCAGGAAGGGATCAATGGAAGCGCAAGGACTCGATTTCACCTACGACCCCGAAAGTCGTAGCCTGGTCGCCAGCTTCACTCCGGAAGCGGGAGTGGCGCCCCCCACGATAGACGTCCCCTGGCTGGAAGAACGCATCGCCGAGCTCGGCCACGGCGCCCTGCGGCGCAATGCGGCTGCCCTCGGCGTGCTCGCCGACAGCATCAAGGGCGCCCGCCCGGTGGCGGCCCTGGCGGTGGCCGAGGCGGTGGACGCCAAGGCCGAGGTCAGCGTCGCCGGCGACAAGATGGCCGCCTTCCTCAGCATCACCCCGCCCCAGGGCGGCGCCCCCATCGACGACGCTGCCATCCGCCGGGCCCTGGCCCAGCAGGGCGTCACCACCGGCATCCGGGAGTCCGCCATCGCCCAGGCCCTGGCCCTGGGCCAGGCCGACAACCTGCTCATCGCCGAGGGCCGGGCCCCGGTCCACGGCGAGGACGGGCGCATCGAGGTGCTGGTGCCGGAAAGCCGCAGCCGGGTGCCCCAGGTCAACGAGAAGGGCCTCATGGACTACCGCAACCTGGGAGAAATCCTCACGGTACACGCCGGCCAAGCCGTCATGCAGCGCATTCCCGCCACCCCCGGCACCCCGGGGGAAACCGTTTCCGGGGCCGTGATCCCGGCCCTGGCGGGCAAGGAGACCATGTTCTCCCCCAACCTCTCCGGCGTCGCCCCGGACCCGGCGGACCCCAACAAGCTGGCCGCCGCCATCACCGGCCAACCGGTGCGTACCCGGGAAGGGGTGATCGTCGAGCCCACCTACACGGTGAATGAAGTCACCATCAATTCGGGCAACATCGACTTCGACGGCGCCGTCACGGTCAAGGGCGACGTCCAGGCCGGCATGACCATCCGCGCCAGCGGCGACATCGAGATCGGCGGCACGGTGGAGGCGGCGGTCATCGTCGCCGGCGGCGACATCGTCATCAAGGGCGGCGCCATCGGCTCAGGCGGCCGCAAGGACGCCCAGGGCAACGAAATCCCCTCCTACATCCAGTGCGGCGGCAGCTTCACCGCCACCTACGTGCAGCAGGCCAAGGTGGAGGCGGGCGACAGCATCTTCATCGACGACGTGGCCATGCAGAGCAATCTCATCGCCATCAACCAGATCGTCGTCGGCCACAAGCAGCGGGGCCACATCATCGGCGGCCGGGCCCAGGCCACCCTGCTGGTGAAGGCCAAGGTGATCGGCTCCGGCGCCCACATCGGCACGCGCATCGACATCGGCCTGGACCCCAAGCTGCGGGCCCAGCAGCAGCGCCTGGTGCTGCACCGGCAGCAGGTGGAGGAGCAGCTGGCCCAGGTGGTCAAGCTGCTGGAGCTGGCGGCCAAGCTGCCGGAACGGGTGCCGCCGGAGACCCTGAAGCGGGCCCGCATCACCCGGGAATCCCTGCTGCGCACCCTGACCCGCCTGGGGGAGGAGGAAACCCTGCTGCAGGAACAGCTGCGCCTGGCCCAGAACGCCAAGGTCATCGCCGAGCAGGCGGTGTACGAGGGCATGGAGGTCCATTGCGGCCTGCTGCACTACACCCTGGTGGGAGACAAGGCCCACGGGCTGCAGGTGCGGGTGGCGGAAGGGGCCCTGGAGGCCGACCAACTGGCCCGGGGCAAGAGCTGAGCGGGACGCCCATGCCGGGACCCGTTCCGGGGTAAAATCCGCCCTGCCATGGACAGCGTCAATCTCACCGACCACTTCCTCATCGCCATGCCGGCGATGGACGATCCCTATTTTTCCCGCGCCCTCGTCTACGTCTGCGAGCACAACGACCAGGGCGCCCTCGGCATCGTCGTCAACAAGCCCCTGGACATGCCCCTGCAGGACCTTTTCGAGAAGGTGGACATTCCCCTCGACGCCGCCGGCCTGAACAACCTGCCGGTGTATTTCGGCGGCCCGGTGCAGACCGACCGGGGCTTCGTCCTGCACCGGCCGGTGGGCCAGTGGCAATCCACCCTGGCGGTCAATGACGAGGTGGGCCTCACCAGCTCCCGCGACATCCTGGTGGCCATGGGCCGGCAGGGCCAGCCCAGCGAAGTGCTGGTGACCCTGGGCTACGCCGGCTGGGGCGCCGGCCAGCTGGAAAGCGAACTGGCCCAGAACGGCTGGCTCACCGTGCGCGCCGATCCCTCCATCGTCTTTTCCCTGCCTCCGGAAGAGCGCCTGGCCGCCGCCATGCTCGCCCTGGGCATCGACTTCGCCCATCTGGCCGAGGACGCCGGGCATGCCTGAGGCTGCCGTCGGCTCCCCTTCCGCTCCGACCGGCACGGTCCTGGCCTTCGACTTCGGCGAGAAGCGCATCGGCGTCGCCGTCGGCGAGCCCCAGGTCAAGCACGCCCATCCCCTGACGGTGATCCACGCCCAGTCCAACCAGGAGCGTTTCGCCGCCATCGCCGCCCTCATCGCAGAATGGCGCCCCGCCTTGCTGGTGGTCGGCCTGCCGATCAGTCTGGACGGCAATCCCCACGGCATGACGGCCCGCTGCACCCGCTTCGCCAACCAGCTGAAGGGCCGCTTCGCCCTGCCGGTGGCCTTCGCCGACGAACGCCTGACCTCCCTCGACGCCAACGAGCGCCTGCGGGAAACCGGCCACAACGCCAAATCCGCCAAGCAGCATCTGGACGCGGTGGCGGCCCAACTCATTCTGCAAGCCTATTTCGACACTTCCGACCCTTTCTCCGAACCTGCCGCCCATGCCTGAAGCCATTCCCACCCAGCTCCCCGACGCAGAACTGCAGCTCGCCAGCCTGGCCGAGCAACTGCGCCCCCACCTCACTCCCGACACCGCCCTGGTGGGCATCTACTCCGGCGGCGCCTGGGTCGCCGAGCGTCTCAAGCAGCTGCTCGACATTCGCGAGGAAGTGGGCCAGATCGACGTCTCCTTCTACCGCGACGACTTCGCCGAGAAGGGCCTGCATCCCCAGGTGCGTCCCAGCCACATCCCCTTCGAGGTGGAAGGCCGGCCCCTGATCCTGGTGGACGACGTGCTGTACACCGGCCGCACCACCCGGGCCGCCATCAACGAGCTGTTCGACTACGGCCGCCCGGCCCGGGTCGAACTGGCGGTGCTGGCCGACCGGGGCGAGCGGGAGCTGCCCATCGAGCCCGGCTACTGCGTCTGGGAAGTGGACCTGGAAGAAGGTGAAGAATTGATCCTGGGCCGGGAGGAATCCGGCCGCCTGTTCTGGAAAATGGGGAGGAACGACCGTGGCTGAGATGCTCACCCAGAGCCGTCTGAATCCGCAGCTCGACGCCGAGGGCAAGCTGCAGCACCTGCTGTCCACCGAGGGCCTGCCCCTGCCGGTGATCACCCAGATTCTCGATACCGCCGAGAGCTTCCTCGAGGTCTCGGACCGGGACGTGAAGAAGGTGCCCCTGCTGCGCGGCAAGAGCGTCTTCAACCTCTTCTTCGAGAACTCCACCCGCACCCGCACCACCTTCGAGATCGCCGCCAAGCGCCTCTCGGCGGACGTCATCAACCTGGACGTGTCCCGCTCCTCCACGGCCAAGGGCGAGACCCTGCTCGACACCATCGACAATCTCTGCTCCATGCACGCCGACATGTTCGTGGTGCGCCACGCCACCTCCGGCGCCCCCTTCCTCATCGCCGAGCACTTGAAACGCATCGGCCGGGACGACATCCACGTGGTGAACGCCGGCGACGGCCGCCATGCCCACCCCACCCAGGGGCTGCTGGACATGTACACCATCCGCCACTACAAGAAGGACTTTGCCAACCTGCGGGTGGCCATCGTCGGCGACATCCTCCATTCCCGGGTCGCCCGCTCCGACCTGCACGCCCTGCGCACCCTGGGCTGCGGCGAAATCCGCGCCATCGCGCCGAAGACCCTGCTGCCCGGCTACCTGGAACAGCTGGGGGTGAAGGTCTTCCACGACATGAACGAAGGCCTCAAGGACTGCGACGTGGTGATCATGCTGCGCCTGCAGAACGAACGCATGAACGGGGCCCTGCTGCCCTCCGCCGGCGAGTATTTCAAGCGCTACGGCCTGACGCCGGAAAAGCTGGCCCTGGCCAAGCCCGACGCCATCGTCATGCACCCGGGCCCCATGAACCGGGGCGTGGAAATCGACTCGTCCGTGGCCGACGGGCCCCAGGCGGTGATCCTCAATCAGGTCACTTTCGGCATCGCCGTGCGCATGGCGGTGATGGGCATCCTCGCGGGGAACTGAACACCATGAACATCAGCATCAAGAACGGCCGCCTCATCGATCCCAAGAACGGCATCGACGCCCGGCAGGATCTCTTCATCGCCGACGGCCGCATCGCCGCCGTCGGCCAGGCCCCCGCCGGCTTCGTCACGGAGCGGGAAATCGACGCCGCCGGCTACGTGGTCTGCCCCGGCCTGATCGACCTTTCCGCCCGCCTGCCGAGCCTGGAGGCGGAGCTGGCCTGCGCCGCCGCCAACGGCATCACCACCGTGGTCTGCCCGCCGGACACCCGGCCGGTGCTGGACGAACCGAGCCTGGTGGAACGCCTGATCCAGCGCGCCGAAGCCCTGGGCCTGGCCCGGGTGCTGCCCCTGGGTGCCCTTACCAAGGGCCTGCAGGGCCAGACCCTGGCCAGCATGGCCGGCCTCGCCAGCGCCGGCTGCGTCGCCTTCTCCCAGGCCAGCCAGCCCGTCACCGACCTGCAGTCCCTGTACCGGGCCATGCAGTACGCCGCCACCTACGACTTCGCCGTCTGGCTGCGACCCCAGGATTATCAGCTGGCCAAGGACGGCGTCGCCCACGACGGCGAAATGGCCGCTCGCCTGGGCCTGGCCGGCATCCCCGTGGCTGCCGAGACGGTGGCCATCGCCACCCTGATCGAACTGGCCAAGAGCACCGGCGTGCGCCTGCACCTGATGCGCCTCTCCTCCGCCGCCGGCGTCGCCATGGTGCGCGAGGCCAAGGCCCGGGGCGTCGCCGTCAGCTGTGACGTGGCCGCCCATCACCTGCACCTGGCGGAAGAGGACATCGGCTACTTCAACGCCCAGGCCCGCTTCGACCCGCCCCTGCGCTCCGTGGCGGACCGGGCCGCCCTGCGCTTCGGCCTGGCCGAAGGCGTGATCCAGGCGGTCTGTTCCGACCACACGCCGATGGAGGCGGACGGCAAGCAGGTGCCCTTCGGCGAGGCGGAAGTGGGGGCCCGGGGCCTGGAACTGCTGCTGCCCCTGGTGCTGGCCTGGGCCCGGGAGGACGGACTGTCCCTGGGCACGGCCCTGGCCCGGGTCACCAGCGACGCCGCCGCCGTCATCGGCCGCAGCGACCTGGGCCATCTGGCCGTGGGTGCCGTGGCCGACGTCTGCGTCTTCGACAACGAGACGGAATGGACCATCACTCCGGACGCCTTTACCAGCGTGGGCCGCAACAGCCCCCTGGCGGGACGCACCATGAGCGGCCGCATCCAGGCCGTGGTGGCCGGCGGCCGGCTGCTCTAGCCACTCTGCGGCAGGCGGGCGCCGCAATGGCCGCCCCGCCTGCCTCTCCGGGCAGGTCCCTGCCCGGTTCCCATTCCCGCTCTAGCAGCACTCCAGTTCGGCCCGCTGCAGCAACTGCAGCCCTTCCGCATCGCCGAATTTCTCGAACAGTTCCTCGATGTAGTAGGTATTGGAACAGACCAGGTAGAGCAGGTCCTCCGTCGGCGCGCCGCTGTAGTAGCCCGGCGGGATCTTGGCGACGAAGTATTCCCAGTACTTGTTGGTGCGCTCAGGCCCCTCGTAGTGGTGCAGCACCCGGGCCACCACCGCACAGGCGTTGTGCCAGCAGTCGATGCCCTCGAAGGAAACGTAACGGTCCGCCGCGGCGGCTGCTTGTTCTGACATGGCCCATCCTCCCCTGATTGCAATGATTGACGGCCCATTCTGGGGAGCCCGGCGCGGGGCGGACAAGGGCCCCTGCACCAACGGCAGGCTTCTTGCATGAACGACATCATTCCTGCACGAACGACGGAAAGCCGACATGGAAAGCCTGGAATACCTGCTGCAGAAGATGGACCCCGGCGTGGTCATGCTGGACCGGGAGGGGCGCATCCGCCAGCTCAACCCCGCCGCCCGCCAGTTGCTGCAACGCTACCATCCGGCCCTGGAGGGCCGCGCCGTGGTGGACCTGCACCCGGAGCCGAGCCGGCGCAAGATCGCCTGGCTGCTGCAGGAGGCCGCCGCGGGCGATACCCCGGTGCCGGTGACCATGACCATCAACACCCCCGACCGGCCCCTGCTGCTCAGCATCAGCCGCCTGGAAAGCAGCGACGGCGCTGGTAAAGCCGCCGCCGGCTTCTGCCTGCTTCTCTACGACTACCGGGGTCTCACCGCCCTGCCCCAGGCCGCGGCGGAAGAAGGGCGCCTGGCCAAGCTGCCGGTGCTGCTGCAGGGCGGCACCGCCCTGGTGGACCCGGCGGAGGTGGTGCACCTGCAGGCCGAAGGCCATTACGCCCGGCTGTACACCGCCCGGGAATCCTTCCTCTGCCACCTCAGCCTGGCCCAGCTGGAGCGGCGCCTGGACCCGGAACAGTTCCTGCGCATCCACCGCCGCCACCTCATCGCCGTGGCCCACGCCGCCCGCCTGGAGCGCCAGGAGGGACGGCCCTCGGTGGTGATGGCCACCTTTCCCGCCAGCCGTCTGCCCATCGGCCGCAGCCGGGCCGCGGCCGTGGCGGCCCGCCTCGGCTGGTAGCCGCCTGCGCTAAAACAGGGAATCGGAGAAGGGAAAAAGTCAGGCGTCGGGCAGCAGGCGCTGCACCGCGTCGGCCGGCGGCTCGGCCACTTCCACCACCTTGCGCCGGGAGGTCTGGCCGCTCTTCAGGCTGACGGCGCTCTTGGGCAGGTCGAGGCGGTCGGCGACGAAGGCCAGCAGGGCCGCGTTGGCCTTGCCGTCCACCGGCGGGGCCGCCAGGCGGATTTTCAGGGCGTCGCCGTGGAGGCCGCAGACCTCCGTCTTCTTCGCCCCGGGCTGGATGTGCAGGGTGAGGAGCAGGCGGCCATCGCCGCCGCGCTGGTGGAACATCAGAAGAGCAGGGGCATGAGGGCGGCCTTGGTGTAGGCCAGCAGCATCAGCAGCACCTGGGCCAGGACGATGGCCACCAGGGGCGACAGGTCCACGTTGGCGATGGGCGGCACGATGCGGCGCAGGGGCTTGAGCAGCGGGTCGGTGAGGGCGTGGATGGGGCCGGCCAGGGGCGTATGGGGATTGACCCAGGAAATCACCGCCTGTACCAGCATGAGGACGATGGCCGCCATCACCGCCATGTGCAGCAGTTCGAAGAAGCCCATGGCCAGGGCCGCCGTGACCAGGGCGCTGGCGCCGAGGGCGGCGCCGCCCTTGACCGCCAGCATGGCCGCCTTGACCGCGGCCTGCAGCAGCCAGGCCGGCACCAGGCTGGCGAAGTCCAGGCCGAAGAGGCCGGGAATCGCCCGGCGCAGGGGCAGCACCACCCAGTTGGTGGTCTGCAGCACGAAGTGGCCCAGGGGGTTCTTGAAGGAAACCCGGCGCCACTGCATGACGAAGCGCAGCAGCAGCAGATAGCCGAAGAAACTGGCGACCACGTCGAGCAGGAAATTGAGGATGTCGAGCAGCATGGTGGGTATCCGTTCGGTTAGGGGCTATGGGAGCGGGACTCAGTCGGCGCCGAGCTGCTGGCCCAGTTCCACGCCCCGGGCTTCGGCCGCCTTGACGCCGGCGATGATGCCGGCCTTGACCCCGGCCGTTTCCATCACCGCCAGGGCGGCGGCGGTGGTGCCGCCCTTGGAGGTGACCCGCTCCCGCAGCACGCTGGCCGGGTCCGGCGACTGGGCCGCCAGCTGGGCGGCGCCGAGCACGGTTTCGATGGCCAGGCGGCGGGCCTGCTCGTCGTCGAAGCCCAGGTCCTTGCCGGCCTGCTGCAGGGCCTCGATGAAGAGGAAGACGTAGGCCGGGCCGCTGCCGGAAACGGCGGTGACCGCATCCATCTGGGACTCGTCGGCGAACCACACGGCGCTGCCGACGGCCTCCAGCACGCGCTGGGCGGCGGTGCGGCCGGCGGCGTCCACTTCCGGCAGGGCGTAGAGGCCGGTGACGCCGGCGCCGATCAGGGCCGGGGTGTTGGGCATGGTGCGCACCAGGCGGCGGTGGCCGCCCAGCCAGCGGGAGAGGGAGGCCAGGTTGAGGCCGGCGGCGATGCTCACCACCAGCTGGTCCTTGAGATGGGGGCCGATGGGGGCGATGGCCTCCTTCATGCTCTGGGGCTTCACTGCCAGGACGATGACGTCGCAGTCCCAGGCCGGCGCCTCGGCGCCGGCAAAGGTGCGCACGCCGTAGGCCGCTTCCAGCTTGCTGCGGTTGTCGGCGTTGAGCTCCACCACGGCGATGTCGCCGGCGGCGAAGCCCTTGTTCACCAGGCCGCCGATGAGGGCATTGGCCATGTTGCCGCCGCCGAGGAAAGTGATCTTCATGGGGAAAGTCCTTTTAGGTCTTGGAGTAATCGCGGGCACCGAAAATGGCGGTGCCGACGCGGACAATGGTGGCGCCTTCGGCCACGGCGGCCTCCAGGTCGTGGGACATGCCCATGGACAGGGTGTCCAGGGCCAGGCCCTCGGCCCGCAGCTGTTCATAGAACTGGCGCAGGCGGCGGCAGGGCTCGCGCTGGGCCGCTTCGTCTTCTGCCGGCGCCGGGATGGCCATCAGGCCGCGCAGGGTCAGGTTGGGCAGGGCCGCCACGGCCCGGCACAGCTCGGCCGCCTGGTCCAGGTCGCA
Source organism: Azospira sp. I09 (assembly GCF_009177135.1). Lineage (NCBI taxonomy): Bacteria > Pseudomonadati > Pseudomonadota > Betaproteobacteria > Rhodocyclales > Rhodocyclaceae > Azospira > Azospira sp. I09. The sequence goes on from NZ_AP021844.1 coordinate 2,353,595, forward strand.
ACCGCTCTTGCTGGCTTCGCCGGAGATATTCACCTGGACGCACACCTGCAGCGGCAGCAGGTCTGCCGGACGCTGCTCGGAAAGACGCTGGGCGATCTTCAGCCGGTCGATGCTGTGCACCCAGTCGAAGCGTTCAGCCACGGGCCGGGTCTTGTTGCTCTGCAGGGGGCCGATGAAATGCCATTCCAGATCGCTGTGCCCTGCGGCCCGCAGCTGGTCGATCTTGTCGCAGCCTTCCTGCACGTAGTTCTCGCCGAAGGCCCGCTGGCCGGCAGCGGCTGCCTCGACCACGCACTCCGCCGGCCAGGTCTTGGCCACGGCCAGCAGCGAGACCGCGGACGGATCCCGGCCGCAGGCGCGGGCAGCGGCGTCGATGCGGGCTTTGACAGCTTGCAGGTTGGCGAAAATAGGCGTCATAATCGGGCGCTAAAACATGGGCAATCGTGGCGCGAAAGTATAGCACCGCCGGGCCGGAGCGCCCGGCACCGGGCCGGCGCCGCCGCCCTGCTCCAGCGCGCGCCGGGCGCCCCGTTTAGCTCCCATTCACTCCCGTTTTCCGCCTCCAAGGACCGTTGATGGACATCACCGAACTGCTCGCCTTCGGCGTCAAGAACAAGGCCTCCGACCTGCACCTCTCCGCCGGCCTGCCGCCCATGATCCGGGTCCACGGCGACGTGCGCCGCATCAACCTGCCGGCCATGGAGCACAAGGACGTGCACGCCATGGTGTACGACATCATGAACGACGGCCAGCGCAAGACCTACGAAGAGAACCTGGAGTGCGACTTCTCCTTCGAAGTGCCCAACCTGGCCCGTTTCCGGGTCAATGCTTTCGTCCAGCACCGGGGCGCCGGCGCCGTCTTCCGGACCATTCCCTCCAAGGTGCTGAGCCTGGAGGACCTCAACGCGCCGAAGATCTTCAAGGAGATTTCCGAATTCCCCCGGGGCATCGTGCTGGTCACCGGCCCCACCGGTTCCGGTAAGTCCACCACCCTGGCGGCCATGGTGAACCACATCAACGAAAACGATTACGGCCACATCCTGACCGTGGAAGACCCCATCGAATTCGTGCACGAAGCCAAGAAGTGCCTCATCAACCAGCGGGAAGTGGGTCCCCACACCCTGTCCTTCAACAACGCCCTGCGCTCGGCCCTGCGGGAAGACCCGGACGTGATCCTGGTGGGCGAAATGCGCGACCTGGAAACCATCCGCCTGGCCATGACGGCGGCGGAAACGGGCCACCTGGTGTTCGGCACCCTGCACACCTCCTCCGCCGCCAAGACGGTGGACCGGATCATCGACGTCTTCCCTGCGGCGGAGAAGGAAATGATCCGGGCCATGCTCTCCGAATCCCTGCGCGCCGTCATTTCCCAGACCCTGCTGAAGACCAAGGACGGCAATGGCCGGGTGGCAGCCCACGAGATCATGATCGGCACCCCGGCCATCCGCAACCTGATCCGGGAAGCCAAGATCGCCCAAATGTATTCGGCCATCCAGACCGGCCAGCAGTTCGGCATGCAGACCCTGGACCAGAACCTCACCGACCTGGTGCGGCGCAACGTCATTTCGCCGGCGGAAGCCCGCACCAAGGCGGTCAACAAGGACATGTTCGGCGGCTAGGCGCCGGGGAAGAATTATGGAAAGAGATCAGGCACTCAAATTCATCCAGGACCTGCTGCGCCTCATGGTGCAGAAGAAGGGCTCGGACCTCTTCATCACCGCCGGCTTCCCCCCCGCCATCAAGGTGGACGGCAAGATGACCCCGGTCTCCAACCAGGCCCTGACGCCCCAGCACACGGCAGAACTGGCCCGCTCCATCATGAACGACCGGCAGGCGGCGGAATTCGAATCCACCAAGGAGTGCAACTTCGCCATCTCCCCCGCCGGCATCGGCCGCTTCCGGGTCAATGCCTTCGTCCAGCAGGGCCGCATCGGCGTCATCTGCCGCACCATCAACACCACCATTCCCCGTTTCGAGGACCTGGGCCTGCCGCCGGTGCTGAAGGACGTGGCCATGACCAAACGGGGCCTGGTGCTGTTCGTCGGTGGCACCGGCTCCGGCAAGTCCACCTCCCTGGCGGCCATGATCGGCTACCGCAACGAAAACTCCTACGGCCACATCATCACCATCGAGGACCCGGTGGAGTACGTGCACGAGCACAAGAACTGCATCGTCACCCAGCGCGAGGTGGGCGTAGATACGGACTCCTGGGAAATGGCCCTGAAGAACACCCTGCGCCAGGCGCCGGACGTGATCCTGATCGGCGAAATCCGCGACCGGGAGACCATGGAGCACGCCGTGGCCTTCGCCGAGACCGGCCACCTGGCCATGGGCACCCTGCACGCCAACTCCACCAACCAGGCCCTCGACCGGATCATCAACTTCTTCCCGGAAGAACGTCGCCAGCAGCTGCTGATGGACCTCTCCCTCAACCTGCGCGGCATCGTCTCCCAGCGCCTCATCCCCCTCAAGGACGGCAAGGGCCGGGCGGCGGCCATCGAGGTCATGCTCAACTCGCCCCTGATCTCGGACCTGATCTTCAAGGGCGAGGTCACCGAGATCAAGGAGATCATGAAGAAGTCCCGGGAGCTGGGCATGCAGACCTTCGACCAATCCCTCTTCGATCTCTACGAGGCCGGCCGCATCAGCTACGAGGACGCCCTGCGCAACGCCGACTCGGTGAACGACCTGCGCCTGCAGATCAAGCTGCACGGCAAGGAATCAAAGGACCGGGACCTGGCGGCCGGCATCGGCCACCTGGACATCGTCTGATACGGGCGCAGCCCCAAAGAAAAACGGCGGAAATTTCCGCCGTTTTTTATTGTCTGCGCCCACCGTGGCGGCGCAGCGCAAGGCTTACTCCCCGGACTCTTCCTCGCCCGGCTTCTTGCGCCGGTTGAAGCCGGCCACCATCTTGAACTGGTACAGGCGGCATTCCAGGGCCCCATTGTAGAGGGGCGTCTTCTTGCCCGGCTTGAGGCCGACGCCCTTGGGCAGGGCCGGGTCGGCGGTGAGGAAGTAGCAGGTCCAGCCGGCGTACTTCTGCTTGAGGGCGGTGCCCAGCTGGGGATAGAAGGCCAGCAGGTTGTCCAGCTCCTCCAGCCGCTCGCCGTAGGGCGGGTTGCAGACCATGAGGCCGGCTTCGGACGGCGGCGCCGTCTCCAGGATGTCGCCCACGGCCAGATCGACGGCCGGCAGCAGGCCGGCCCGGTCCAGGTTGGCCAGGGCCGAACGGTAGGCACTGGGGGACACGTCGCGGCCGAACAGGGTCGGCTTGCCGGCGGGCTTGCGCTCGCCCTGCACGGCGGCGTTCTTGAGGCGCTGCCACAGCTGGGCGTCGAAGCCCTTGAGGTTCTCAAAGGCGAAGCTGCGGCGGGCGCCGGGAGCGATGTTGCAGACCTGCTGGGCCGCCTCCAGGAGGAAGGTGCCGCTGCCGCACATGGGGTCCAGCAGCACGGTGCCCGGCTGCCAGCCGGCCAGACGCAGGATGCCGGCGGCCAGGTTCTCCTTCAGCGGTGCCTCCACCGTCTTCTGCCGGTAGCCCCGCTGGTAGAGGGGGGCGCCGGTGGTGTCCAGGTACAGGGTGCAGTCCTCGGCGGTGAGGAAGGCGTGGATGCGCACTTCCGGCTCCCGGGTATCCACGCTGGGGCGCTCGCCGCACTGGTCGCGGAAGACGTCGCAGACCGCGTCCTTGATGCGCAGGGTGATGAACTCCAGGCTCTTCAGGGGCGACTTGATGGCGGTGACGTATACCCGGATGGTGCGGCTGACGTCGAAATGGCGGGGCCAGTCGATCTTGCTCGCCTGCTTGTAGATGTCCTCCTCCTTCAGGTACTTGCCGAAGGAGAGCTGCAGCATGAGCCGGGTGGCGATGCGGGAGTTGAGGTTGGTGCGGTACACCGTCTCCCAGGTGCCGCGGCAGGCGACGCCGCTGGCGACGATGCGGATGTCGCTGGCGCCGGCAGCGGTGAGGTCTTCCGCCAGCAGGGCTTCCAGACCCCGGGGACAGGTTGCGAAGAGTTTGAACATGGAAGCAGCTTTCAGAAGGGTTTGAGGACGACCAGGAAGACCACGACGAAGAGGATCAGCACCGGCAGTTCGTTGAACCAGCGGAACCAGACATGGCTGCGCCGGTTGGTACCGGCGGCGAACTGCTTGAGCAGGGTGCCGCAGTAGGCGTGGTAGCCGATCAGCACCAGCACCAGGGTCAGCTTGGCGTGGAGCCAGCCGCCGGCAAAGCCGTAGCCGAGCCACAGCCAGGTGCCGAAGACCAGGGCCAGCACGCCCAGGGGGGTCATGAAGCGGAACAGCTTGCGCGCCATGAGCAGCAGCCGCTCCCGCTCCGCCGTGCTGTCCGCCGGCACCATGGCCAGATTGACGAAGATGCGCGGCAGGTAGAAGAGGCCGGCGAACCAGCTGGCGACGAGAATGATGTGCAGGGCCTTGAGGATCAGCATGGGGTTTTCTCCGAGAGGGCGGCGGCAATGCCGTCATCCACGTGGGGGTAAAGCAGGTGGTAGCGCAGTTCTTCTTTCAGGCGCCGGTTGGCCAGGCGCCGGGACTCGCTCATGAAGGACAGCTGCAGGGGCGACAGCACGGCAGCCGCCTCGGCCCGGCTCAGGCGCGGCGGCCGGGGCAGGCCGAAGGCATCCGCCACCCGGTCGAAATACTCGCCCATCTTCAGGCAGGAATCGTCGCTGGCGTTGTAGCAACGATTGGCCTGGCCCCGCACCAGGGCCGCCGCCGCCAGACCGGCCAGGTCGGCGGCGTGGATATGGTTGGTGAACACGTCGTCGGCCTCTACCAGGGCCGGGGTGCCCACCTGCAGCCGCGCCAGGGGCAGGCGGTCGGCGGCGTAGATGCCGGGGGCGCGCAGGATGCTGACCCGCACCCCGTTGTCGCGGCCCCAGCGGCGCAGGGCCTGTTCGGCGTCCAGGCGCCGCTGGCCCCGGGGGCTACGGGGGCGCGGCGGGGCGGTTTCGTCGGTGGCGGCCCCGGCCCGGTCCCCATATACCCCTGTCGTACTGATATAGGTGAGGGCCTGTGGTAGACTTTTCCGTGACTTATTTCCGCCTGCCGCCTTGCCCAGAGCGGCCAGCAAGTGCCGCGTGCGGGTATCCCGCAGGCCCCGGTCGGGCGGAGGAGCCAGGTGCAGGACCTGATCGAACACGCCGGCCAGGCGCCCCAGGGTGGACGGCCGGTCTAGGTCGCCCGCCAGCGGCACGGCGCCGGCCTGCCGCCAGCGCTGGTGCTGGGCCGGGTCCCGCAACAGGGCGAAAACGCGATAGCGCCGGAGGAGTTGGGGCAGGGCGCGCCAGGCCACATCGCCGCAACCGACAATCAATAATCTTTGCACCGCGGCATTTTAGCCGGTTCGGTGCCTTTGGAAGTCGAAAAAGGGGAACCATGAGCTTTTCCGTCACCATCGAACCCGGCCAGCACCATTTCGCGGCCGAATCCGACGAGACCATTCTGGAAGCCGCCCTGCGCCAGGGCCTGACCATGCCCTACGGCTGCCGCGACGGCGCCTGCGGCGCCTGCAAGGGCAAGGTGCTGTGCGGCGAGGTGGACCACGGCAAGTCCCAGCCCCATGCCCTCACCGAGGCCGACAAGGCCGCCGGCCTGACCCTCTTCTGCTGCGCCAAGGCCAAGACTGACCTGACCCTGGAATGCCGGGAAGTGCGTTCCGCCAGCGACATCCCGGTGAAGACCCTGCCCTCCCGCGTCGAAAAGATGGAGAAGGTGGCCGCCGACGTCATGGTGCTGCACCTGCGCCTGCCCGCCACCGAGCGCTTCCAGTTCCTCACCGGCCAGTACGTGGACATCCTGCTCAAGGACGGCAAGCGGCGCAGCTTCTCCCTGGCCAATGCGCCCCACGACGATGCCTTCCTGCAGCTGCACATCCGCCTGGTGCCCGGCGGCCTGTTCACCGAACACGTCTTCAACGGCATGAAGGAGCGGGACATCCTGCGCCTCAACGGTCCCCACGGCAGCTTCTTCCTGCGCGAGGATTCGGACAAGCCTATGATCCTGCTGGCAGGCGGCACCGGTTTCGCCCCCATCAAGGCCATCGTCGAGCACGCCCTGTATACCCAGAGCAAGCGGCCCATGGTCATCTACTGGGGCAACCGCAACAAGGCCGGCCTCTACATGGACGAGCTGCCCGCCCGTTGGGCCGCCGAACACAGCCACATCACCTATGTGCCGGTGCTTTCCGAGCCGGCCGCCACGGACGGCTGGAACGGCCGTACCGGCCTGGTGCACGAGGCCGTGATGCAGGACTTCCCGGACCTTTCCGGCCACCAGGTGTACGTCTGCGGCGCCCCGGTCATGGTGGAGGCGGCCAAGCGGGACTTCGTCGGCCGCTGCGGCCTGCCCGAGGCCGAGTTCTTCGCCGATTCCTTCACTTTCTCATCCTGATTTCCAGCCCCAGGAGGCGTCATGCCCGCCGAGGTCTTCATCACCCGCCAGCCCCTGGTCAACCGCCAGAGCAAGATCATCGCCACCCGGCTGCGTCTTTCCTTCCCGGCCGGGGTGGATCCCATGCCGGCCGCCGCCGAAGGACTGGGCGCCCTGGCCGACGTCTGGCCCCAGGGGGAGAAGTCGGTCTTCGTCAGCAGCGGCGCGCCCCTCTCGCCGGAACTGCTGAACTGGGAAATCCCCGCCAACGCCACTTTGGAGGTCCATCCCTTCGCCCTCACCACCGGCGACGGCACCCTCCTGGGCGAGTTGAAGAACCGCAATCCTTCCCTCTGTCTGGATTTCGGCGAGGATGCCGGTGAAGCCCTGGCCAGCGGCCTGCACTTCCGCTTCATCGGTTTTGACGTGGATGCCTATACCCCGGCCCAGATGGCCGCCCTGGTGGCCAAGACCCAGCAGGTGGGCATTCCCGTCGCCTTCAACGCCGACACGCCCCAGGAATTCCAGGCCTGCATGGATGCGGGCGTCTCCGCCGCCGCCGGCTGGTTCTTCAAGAACCTGACGGCACCGGCCGGCAAGACCCTCAACCCCAGCCACGCCCACATCGTGCGGGTGCTCAACCTGGTGCGCAACAACGAGGACACGGGCAAGATCGAAGCGGCCCTGAAGCAGGACGTGGCCCTCTCCTACAAGCTGCTGCGCTACATCAACTCGGTGGGCTTCGGCCTCTCCTGCGAGATCCAGTCCTTCAAGCACGCCGTCACCATCCTCGGCTACGAGAAGCTCAACAAGTGGCTCTCCCTGCTGCTGGTGACCGCCTCCAAGGACCCCATGGCCCCGGCCCTGATGCACACCGCCCTGACCCGGGCCCGCCTCATGGAGGCCCTGGGCCACGGCGTGGTGGACAAGTCCGAGTACGACAACCTGTTCATCACCGGCGCCTTCTCCCTGCTCGACCACATGCTGGGCGTGCCCATGGAACAGGTGCTGGAAGCCATGCACCTGCCCGAACCCATCAGCGAGGCCCTGCTCGGCCGCGGCGGCCTCTACGGCCCCTTCCTCGACATCGCCCTGGCCTGCGAGGACGGCGACGGCACCCGCCTGATCCAGCAGGCCGGCCTGCTGGGCCTCTCCGCCGCCCAGATCAACAAGGCCCAGCTGGAAGCCCTGAGCTTCGCCGACAAGATGGAATAAGGGCTTGCCGGCCTAGGCCGGCAAGCCCTGCGTCATCCGTCCCCATTTCCCTCCCCGACTCAGGCGGCGCCGACCTCCGCCTCGTCCGGCTGCCGCCGGCAATAGGCCAGGCAATCGGCCTCCGCCAGGGGCGGGCTGTAGTAATAGCCCTGGAAGACATGGCAGCCCAGATTGGCCAGGGCCTGCTTCTGCGCCGCCGTTTCGACGAATTCGGCGACGATGGCGATGTCCCGCGCCTGACCCAGGGCCGCTATGGCCCGGATGATGTCGCCATTGGTGGCGCTGTGCAGCACATCCCGGGTCAGGGAACCGTCGATCTTGATGACGTCGATGGCGAAGCGCCGCAGGTGCAGCAGGGAAGTGTGGCCCATGCCGAAGTCGTCCATGGCCAGCTTGAAGCCCATCCGCCCCAGGGCCTGGATGTTGCTGTCGATCACCGGGTCGTCGGGCATGACCTGGGATTCGGTGATTTCGATTTCAATCTCCGCCGGCTGCACCGGCGTCTCGGCCATGAGGCGGGCGATGCGCTCCGCGAAATCGCCGTGGGCCAACTGCAGGGGCGACACGTTGATGGCCAGGCTCAAGCCGGCAAAGCCGCTCTGGTTGAGGCGCGCCTTGAAGGCCAGGGCCTGGCGGAAGACCCACAGGCCCAGTTCGTTGATCAGCCGCCCCTCCTCCGCCAGGATCACCGCCATGGCCGGGGAGACGGAGGGGTGGGGCGCCTGGGGCCAGCGTACCAGGGCCTCGAAGCCGAGCAGCCGGTCGCGGCAGTCGTGCTTGGGCTGGTAGTGCAGCAGCAGCCGGCCATGGCGCACATCCTCCCGCAGCAGGCCCAGCACCCGCCGGCTGATGCTGCCCACTTCGTCCAGGCGCCGGATGGTGGATGTCTTGCTCGGCCGGTTGCCCAGCACCACTTCCGCCGCCCGCCGGAAGAGCCGGTCTTCCCGCGCCAGGCGCCGGGCCTCCGCCCGCCGCACGAAGGGCCAGTAAATGCCGATGCTGAGCAGCAACCCCAGCGCCTGCAGCAATACGCCCTTGATGGAACCGGTCAGCAGCCAGCCGGAGAGGAAGGGCGGAGTGGTCCACGGAATGCTGACCGGCAGCAGCTGCAGCCAGCCGGAGCTGACGGCGGCCACGGCCAGCAGGGCCAGCAGCACCGGCGTCAGGACGAAGGGCAGCAGGTAGAGGGGCGACAGCACCACGGGCAGGCCGAACAGCACCATTTCATTGATGTTGAACATGGCCGGCAGGGTCGCCACCCGGGCCACCTTGAGCAGGGAGCCGCTGCGCGACTGCAGGTAGATGGCCACCAGCAGGCCCAGGGTGGCGCCCGACCCGCCCATCAGGACGAAGGCGTCGAAGAGGGAGCGATTCACCAGGTAGCCGCCGGGCAGGTTCGGCACGGCAACGAAGAGATCGAGGCCGAAGGTGTCCAGGATGTGGCCGCCGTGGATGCCGACGAACCAGAACAGCTGGTTCACCAGGGTGACAAAGGTGATGGCCAGATAGTGGCCATGGGCGCTCTCCCTGGCGCCTGCGGCGACGCCGTCGAAGAGGGCCTGGGGTGTGGGCAGGGCGGCCAGGAAGCTGGCCACGGCCAGCACGATCAGGCCGGACACGGCGGTCGGCACGCTCAGGCGCAGGGCATTGTGCACCGCCAGGTCCGCATCCCGGGTGGCGCTGATGAGGGTCAGCCAGGAGCGGCGGGCGGCCCAGCGCATGAACTCGGCGGAGAAGAGGCCGACGCCGATGCCCACCAGCATCAGGTCGTAGCCGAGGCCGCCGTGGTGCTGGAAGATGGCCAGGGTGGCGAGCATGAAATTGATCAGGCTCGACAGGCCCACCGCCATGATCGACGGCCCGTCGTCCAACGGCTGGCCGACAGGCAGACGCTGGCGCAGGTGGATGGCCACCACGACCGCCAGGGAGAGGCCGAAGACGTCGTGGGTGCCGCCGATGATGAGGTCGAGGATGCCGGAGAAGGCCTGGCCGCTGCCGCCCAGCAGGAACTGCTGGAAGGCGGGCAGGGGAAAGTTGCGCGCCAGCACCGCCAGCACCCCGAACAGGGTCAGGGGAATCAGGGAGACGAAGGCGTCCCTGATCGAATAGATCCAGATTCTCGCGCGGCGCGACAGCTGCGATGTCATTCGGCCCCCGGGTGCCCGTTATTGGTACTGCTCGGTTCTTGTGTAGTCGGCCTCGGGCAATGCGGGAGGCTACATACAGGCGATGCCGCCAGCCCCTGCTGGTTGTGTTGGAATGGGGCCGCGGCCGGCGACAGACGGGGCCCATGGTTGCCGTGGCCCGGTCAAGCGCAGGCGTCATTATTACAAAGTCGTACCCTTTGTACATTGATGTCGTCATCGCGATGGCGGGCGGACAAAAGAAAAGGGCGCCGGATCGCAGGATCGGGCGCCCTCGTGCAACGGGCCATTCGTGGCTGCCCCAGGGCAGCGCAGCGCTTACTTCTTGGCGGGTTCGGCAGGCTTCGCTTCGGGCTTGGCGGCCTCGGCCTTTTCAGCCTTCTCGCCGGCCTGCTCGGCCTTCTTCTCCACCTTCTTGTGGCCGTGCTTCACGGCCGGCTTGGCCTCGGCCTTCGCTTCCGCCTTCACTTCGGCCTTCGGTGCTTCCACCGCGGCCTTGGCCGGTGCAGCGGCAGGCGCCGCAGGAGTGGCGGGGGTGGCCGGCGTGGCGGGAGCCTGGGCGAAAGCGGTACCGAAAGCAGCGAAGAGGGCAACAGCGATGAGGTTCTTGGTCATTTCTCTATCTCCTGAAATTTGGCTTGTCCTTCCGGTCGCGAAACCATTTCGCTCCCTTGAGGGCAATAACGCCAACCACCAACTTCCGGTTTGCAGGTGAACGGTAACTCCCCGTAACGCCGTGTAACGCGGCCGGGAGCAGGGTACTGCGTCAATTTGTCGCAGCGCCGCCAGGAGCGCCTTCATTACCATGGCGCCTTGACCAAGCTCGGCGACCGCCGGTCGCCCATTCGTCCCAGCCCGTGCGCATCCTTCCGTTTCTCGCCCTGCTGTTCCTGCTGGGCGCCTGCCAGCCCGCCGCCGAATCCCGGGGCACGGGCGCGCCCGTCGAATTTCATCTGCAGACTGCCGCCGGACCCCTCGACGGCCCCGCCGCCGACGGCCAGGTGCGCCTGCTTTTCTTCGGCTACACCAACTGCCCCGATCTTTCGCCCACGGCCCTGGCCACCGGCGCCCAGGCCCTCAACGGCCTGACCCCGGCGGAACGGGAGCGGGTGCGCCTGGTCCTGGTGACGGTGGACCCGGAGCGGGATACACCCACCACCCTGCAAGGCTATACGGCCTTCTTCCACCCCCTGCTGGTGGGCGCCAGCGCCACGCCGGAGCAGACCATCGCCCTGGCCAAGGCGCTCGGCACCGGCTTCGAGAAGCAGGCGCCACGCCCCGACGGCAGCTACTTCGTGGACCACAGCGGCAGCAGCTACCTGCTCGACGGCAGCGGCCGCCTGGCCGCCACCCTGCCCGCCGGCGCCTCGCCCCAGGAGATGGTGGCCGCCATCCGGAGCCTGTTGTGACGCAGCGCCCCTCGGCCCGCTTCGGCGCCTTCCTGGCCGTGCTGCTGTTGCTGTTCCTGGCCATGCTGGCCGACGCCCGTCGAATGGCGCCGCCGCGGCAGCAGGAGCAGGCCGCACGGGCCGCCCTGGTGCAGCAGCTGGGCCTGAGCGACCTGGCCCTGTTCACCGAGGCCCGCTACACCCGGCACCTGTCCCTGGCCGATCTCCATTCGCCGTTCCAGGACCATCCCCTGGCCCTGGACCACTTCCCCTCCGGCTCCGTCGTGCCGCCGCCCCCCGCCCGTCTGCCCCACTATGCGCCCCTGGATCGAGAAACAACGCTACCTGATTGACTACACCCTGGCCGCCCTGGCCCGGCGCAAGGCCCGCAACCTGGGCCTGCTGGCGGTCTATGCCCTGCTGGTGTTCATGCTGGCCTCGGTCTCCCTCTTCGGTCAGGCCCTGCGCCAGGAAGCAGCGGCGGTGCTGGCCGACTCGCCGGAGGTGATCCTGCAGCGCCTGGTGGCGGGGCGCCACGACCTGATCCCGCCGGGCTACCTGGAGAAGATCGGCCGCATCCGCGGCGTGCAGCACCAGCAGGGGCGCCTGTGGGGCTACTACTACGATCCGGTGAGCAAGGCCAACTACACCCTGCTGGTGCCGGCCGCAGATGCGCCGGCACCAGGCCATCTGCGCCTGGGCGCCACCCTGGCCCGGGAGCGGGGCCTGCAGGCGGGCCAGCCCCTGTCCCTGCGCTCCTACGGCGGCAAGCTGTTCACCTTCACCGTGGACGAGGTGCTGCCGGCCAGCAGCGAACTCATCAGCGCCGACCTGGTCCTGCTCGGCGAGGCCGATTTCCGCGCCTTCTTCGACTACCCGGCCGGCCACTACACGGACATCGCCCTGTCGGTAGCCAATCCCCAGGAGGTGCGCAACGTGGCGGCCAAGCTCAGCGCCGCCCTGCCCGACGCCCGCCCCATCCTGCGCGAGGAGATGCGCCGCACCTACGCCAGCCTGCTGGACTGGCGCGAGGGCATCGCCCTGGCCCTGCTGGCGGCGGCCCTGCTGGCCTTTGCCATCCTGGCCTGGGAGAAGGCGTCCGGCCTTTCCGCCGACGAGCGGCGGGAGATTGGCATCCTCAAGGCCATCGGCTGGGAGACCGGGGACGTGCTGCGCATGAAGCTGTGGGAAGGCCTGCTGATTTCCTTCAGCGCCTTCCTCCTCGGCCTGGTGGGGGCCTATGTCCATGTCTTCCACTTCGGCGCCCGCCTCTTCGAGCCGGTGCTGAAGGGCTGGGCGGTGCTTTATCCCCGCTTCACCCTGGCGCCCCAGCTGGACGGCCTGCAGCTGTTCACCCTCTTCTTCTTCACCGTGGTGCCCTACACCGCCGCCGTGCTGGTGCCCATCTGGCGCGCCGCCATCATCGATCCCGACGCGGCCATGCGCGGCTGACCGGGGGACCTGCCATGATCCAGCTCACCGACATCCACAAGGCCTTCAACCAGGGCCAGCACAACGAATACTGGGCCCTCTCCGGCATCGACCTGGAGCTTGAGGCCCGGCGCGTCACCGCCTTCCAGGGCCCCAGCGGCTCGGGCAAGACCAGCCTGCTGACCATCGTCGGCTGCCTGGCCCGCCCCACCCGGGGCCGGGTGCGCCTGCACGGGGAAGACATTTCCGGCCTGCCGGAGCGCTTCCTCACGGAAATCCGCCGCCGCACCTTCGGCTTCGTCTTCCAGCAGTTCAACCTGATCCGTGGCCTCTCGGCCCTGGACAACGTAATGCTGCCGGCCTACCCGGAGGGCAAGCCCCACGCCGAACTGCTGCAGCGGGCCGAGACCCTGTTGGAGCGCCTGCAGCTGGGCCACCGCCGCCATGCCCGGGTGGAGTGGCTGTCCGGCGGCGAGCAGCAGCGGGTGGCCATCGCCCGGGCCCTGATCAACGACCCCGCAGTGATCATCGCCGACGAGCCCACGGCCAATCTGGACACCACCCTGTCCAAGCAGTTTCTCGCCATCCTGGAGGAGCTCAGCGGCGAGGGCCGCACGGTGCTGCTGACCAGCCACGACCCCCTGGTGATCAAGTCCAGCGCGGTGCACCGGGTGGTGGGCCTGCGCGACGGCCGCCTCTGCGAGGATTGAGCCATGCTCTTCCAGCCCTCGGTCATCGCCCTGCTCCTGGCGGCCACCCTGTCCCTGGTGATGGTGGCCGCCGCCGCCCCCTTCGCCTGGCAGATCCTGCGCCGCTGGGACCTGGGCAGCGGCAGCGAACTGCAGCTGCAACTGGAGCGGCGCACCTATCTCTTCTCCACCCTGGCCGCCTTCGTCTGCGCCAGCCAGCTGCTGGCCCTGCTGCTCTTCGTGTTCACCGCCGACCGGCTCTCCGCCATGTTCGTCGGCGCCATGTGCGCCGTCGGCGCCCTCAACGCGGATGCCTGGGGCTTTCCCGCCCTGCTGCTGCAGGTGGCCCTGTTCTTCCTCGCCGCCCTGTGGCTGGTGCTGAACCACGTGGACACCCGGGCCCGCAACTACCCCCTGGTGCGCCTCAAGTACGCCCTGCTGCTGGGCCTGACGCCCCTGCTGGCCCTCTCGGCCTGGCTGCAATGGTCCTATTTCCGCGGCCTCAAGGCAGACATCATCACCTCCTGCTGCGGCAGCCTCTTCTCCGGCGACAGCAACCATGGCGTCGCCGGGGAAATGGCGGGACTGGCGCCCCTGCCGGCCATGCTGTGGTTCTACGGCAGCCTCGGCCTGGCCGCCCTGCTCACCGCCTGGCACGCCTGGAGCGGCCGCCTCGGCCTCCTGGCCGGGCTCAGCAGCGGCGCCGCCTTCGTCGGCGGCATCGGCGGCATCGTTTCCTTCCTCTCGCTCTACCTCTACGAGCACCCCCACCACCACTGCCCCTTCTGCATCCTCAAGCCCGAGTACGACTACCAGGGCTACGCCCTCTACCTGCCCCTGTTCGCCGCCACGGCGGCCGGCATGGGCAGCGGCGTGCTGCAACTGGTGCGCCGGGTGCGAGGCCTGGAGCAGATCGCCCCGGCCGCCTCGCGCCGCCTGGCGACGGTGGCGGCCTGGGGCTTCGGCCTGCTGCTGTGCCTGGCCGCCGGCATGATGGCCGGCTCCCGGCTGGTGCTGCTGGAACCCTGAACGGCGCGCCTCAGCTAGCGGCGCCGTCCTTCTTGCGACGTAGCCGCTCCTGGTCATTGCGGTAGCGGCGACCCAACTGCTCCGCCTTCTCCGCCATGGACGCGGCCAGGGCCTCGTCGAAGGTGGCCAGCTCGCCGCCCTGCTCCTGGCGCACCCGCTGGGCCGCCACCGGATCGGCAAAGACGTACTTGCTGCGCCGGGTCATGGTGCCCGGCAGGCGACTGCCCAGCAGATAGGTGGCGGCGGCGACATCCACCAGGGGCTTGGGCTCGCCGTCGGCGCCGTAATCGGGCCCGTAGATGGCCTTGAAGCCCCGCCGCCGCTCCCGCAGCATCATCTCGGCCGTGCATTCCAGGGAGCAGGTGCCGTCCACGTGATCGTCGGCGTAATGGGTCAGGTGACGGGCGTAATGGAAGCGACGCCGGTCCATGTTGCAGACGACGCAGCGGGGATACTTTTCCAGCTCGTGGTCCAGGGGCGCCGGGTCGGCGCCGGGCTCGGCACCGCGGCCGGCAGCAGGCTCGGCCGCCTCGGCCTGCCCCACCACCGTCAGCGCCAGCAGGCCCTTGAAAAGGGTACGGCGATCCATATGCATTCCTCCAGGCAGAAGGACCGGGAGGGCTGCCCGGTCCCGGGGTTGCTCAGTAGCGGGCGCGGAAGGTCAGCATCAGGTTGCGCGGCTCGCCGTAGAAGTTGTAGGCGGTGAAGGTGCCCACCGTGGCGTAGTAGTTCCGGTCGAAGAGATTGTTGGCGGCCAGGCTGACCGAGTAGTTCTTGTCGATCTGGTAACCAACCAGGGCATTGACCACGGCGTAGCCGCCCTGGGTCTCCACATTGCGGTTGCCGCGGGAACTGCCGGCGCCGCTGCTGACGATGGTGCCCAGCCCCAGGTTGAGGCCCCGCAGGCTGTCCTGGTTGAAGCGGTAGTTGGCCCACAGTTTGAGGCTGTCCCGCGGCGACTGGATGGAGTACTCCTTGCCCTGCAGGGTCCGGTCCGACAGGTAACGGGTTTCCAGGCGGGTATAGCCCGCCATCAGTTCCAGGCCGGCCATGGGGCTGCCACTGACTTCGGCTTCCCAGCCCTTGCTCTCGATTTCCCCGGCGTTCAGGTAATAGGGCGTCGAGGCGGCAGGGTAGGCCGGGTCCCGGTAGGCCCGGTTCTTGTCCCGGATGTTGAAGAAAGCCAGGGAAGCATTGAGGCGGCCGTCAAAGAACTCACCCTTGCTGCCGACCTCGTACTGCTTGCCGACGCGGGGATCCAGGGCGTTGCCGTCGGCCTTCAGCTGGGTCTGGGGCACGAAGATGTCCGCGTAGCTGCCGTAGAGGGAAATCTGCCGGGTCACATCCACGATCAGGCCGCCGTAGGGCGTGAACTGGTTATTGGCCTGGGCACCGTCACGCCAGGCGGATTGGGTGGACGGGGAAACGTTACGGCTCTTGGCCTTGAAGTTGGTGGCCCGGCCGCCCAGCACCAGGGTCACCGGGTCCGCCAGGCTGAGGCGCAGCTGGGAATAGACGCCGGACTGGGCCCGCTCGCTTTCGCTGCCGGAGGTGTAGGTAAAGGAAGGCTCCGGCAACGACGCGGCATCGGCCAGGGAAACGTTGGCCACGGTGGACGCACTGCCGCTCTTGCTGCGGCTGTTGTAGACCTCCGCATTGACCCCCAGCAGCAGGTTGTGGGTCCGCCCGAAGAGGTCGAAGGGACCATTGATGAAGGCATCCAGGCCATCCCGCCGGTCGTCGCTGGTGTATTGGCTGCGGTTGTAGGCATCCACGGTGCCGGTGGCCCGGTTCACCCCAGAGCTGGGCCAGGCATCCTTGGAGAAGGAATTCTGGGTGCGGTGGCTGTAGGACGCCTTGGCCACCCATTTGTTGGCAAAGCGATGCTCGACGCTGGCCGAGGTTTCCTCGGTGTAGTAGCTGTAGACCACCCAGTCCGGCACCACGTTGGTGGAACGGTCCACCTTGAGGAAATTGCCGTCCTTGTATTTGGGCAGGCCGGAGGAAGGCGCCTTGCTGCGGCTGTCCTGGGCGGCAAAGGAGAGGGACAGGGTGGTGGCGGGGGAGAGATCGTATTCCAGGGCGCCGAAGGCCAGCCATTTGTTGGTGCGGGCCCGGTCGTAGTAGTACTGGCGATCCTCGTCGCTGACCACCAGCCGGCCCCGCAGGCTGCGCTCCGCGTTGAGGGGCGCGGTGATGTCGCCCTCGACCCGGTTGTTGTTCCAGGAGCCGGTGGAGGCCGTGACGGCGGCGGCGAAGGTATCCCGGGGGCGCTTCTTCACCAGATTCACCACCCCGCCGGGTTCGCTGGTGCCCTGCAGGATGCCGGCCGGACCGCGCAGCACCTCGACCCGGTCGTACAGGGCCAGGTCGAACTGGTGCACCGCCGTCAGGCCCGAGTAGGAAGGCACCCCGTCCTGCATCACGCCCAGGGTGAAACCCCGGGACAGGTACTGGGACTGGGTGGTGTCATTGGCGATGACATTGACCCCGGTCACCTGCTGCAGGGCATCCACCATGGTGACCATGCCCTGGTCGTCCATCTGCTGCCGGGTGAGGACGGACACCGACTGGGAAATCTCCCGCGGCGTCAGGGCCACCTTGCTGGCCACGGTGGCGGCGGCGGCCGCATAGGTGCCGCTGCCTTCGGTTTCGGCCCGCAGGCGCTGGCCGTGCACCAGCACCTCCGGCAGCACATTGCCCGAGCGGCTGCGCCGCTGGATCACGTAGCTCCCCGGGGCGGTGCTGTGGAAGACGAAGTCCGTGTCCTGCAGCAGCTTCTGCAGCGCCGCTTCCGGCGTCAGGCTGCCTTGCAGGCCACGGCTGCGGGCGCTCTGCAGTTCCGCCGCGTCGAACAGGATCTGGATGCCCGTCTGCCCGGCCAGACCCTGCAGGGCCTCGGCCAGGGGCTGGGGCGCCAGGTCCAGCGTACGCGCCCCCTGGGCCCATGAGTTCCCCGCCACGGCTGCCGTCACCAGCGCCACCATCCCCATCATTTTTTTCATTGCTCGCCTTTCACTCACTGAGACTCCGGCTGTTTGCCGGCATGGGGAGTGAGACGTTGGCGCAATGAAAACCCTGACACGGGTGGGCAAAAATATTTATTCCGCACCGCCGCGGCGCAGCAGATAGGTGCGGTCCCGGCCCTCTTCCCGGGCCAGGGGATAGAGCAGCAGCAGGGCGTCGAGCAGCCCCTCCCGGTCCGCCATACGGAAGCTGCCGCTGATGCGTAGTTCCGCCAGGGAGGGGTCCTGCAGCAGCACCGGACGCTCGTGCTGGCGATTGACCTGCGCCAGTGCCTGGGCCAGGGGCGTGGCCTGGAAAATCCAGCGCCCATCGAGCCAGGGCGCCACCTGCCCCGGGGCCACCGGCTGCACTGCGCTGCAGCCCTGGGGCCCGTGCTGCCATTGCTGGCCGCCCCCGATGGCCACGGGGGCGGCGCCGAGATGGGCTTCCACCCTGCCTTCCAGCACCCGCACCGTGAGGGACTGGCGCTCCCGGCTGACGGCGAAGGTGGTGCCGATGTCCCGCAGGGTGGCGGCGCCGGCCTGGACCGAGAAGGGCCGGGCATCGGCGGCGACGACGAAGCGGGCCTCGCCCCGCTCCAGGAAGAGGCGGCGCTGGTGCTGCGAATACTGGATGCGCAGGACGGTGTCGGCGTTGAGGTCGAGCCGGCTGCCGTCCGCCAGCAGCTCGCTGCGCATTTCGCCCACCGCGGTCTGCAGGCACTCCTGGCGGTCCATGGCCGGCAGGCCGAGCAGGGCGCCGCAACAGGCGAGGCCGGCCAGCCCGGCGGCCAGGGACTGGCGCCGGCTGCGGGGCTTGAGGCCGTCGAGCTGGGACCACAGTTCCTGGAAGCGGGCGTACTCCCGGGAATGGCGGGGGTCGGCGGCCAACCAGGCCTCGAAGCGGCGCTGCTCGGCAGCGGAGCATTCCGGCCGCTGCAGGCGCAGCAGCCAGCCCGCCGCCTGCTCCAGCACCGCCGGCAGGGGCTGGTCTTCAGGGGGCGTGCCGCAGGCGGACATGGTCAGTGCAGGCACAGGCGCAGCTGCACCAGGGCCCGGATCAGGTGTTTTTCGATGGCATTGACGCTGATGCCGTATTCCCGTGCCAGGTCGGCCTGGCGGCAGCCGTCGAACTTGTGGCGCAGGAACACCTCGCGGCAGCGGGGCGGCAGCTGTTCCACCGCCGCCGCCAGGCGGGCCAGGGTCTGCCGGGCGCTGGCCACCTGCTCCGGACCGGGGCGGGGGCAGGCCTGTTCGGCGCAGTCTTCCAGGGGCAGGATTTCCCGGGGGCGACCAGCCTGGGCCCGGTAGTGGTCCACCGCCAGGTTGGCGGCGATGCGATAGAGGAAGGCCCGGGGATTGCGGATGGCGTCCTTGCCGTCGCTCAGCATCATGCGCAGGAAGGTTTCCTGGGCCAGTTCCCGGGCGACTTCCCGGCAGGCCACCCGCTGGGCCAGGTAATGGCGCAGTTCGGCGACGTGCTGCAGGTAGAGATGGGCGAGCGCTTCACCACCGAGCATGGGTGGCTATCCATTAGGGCATAGAAAGAAGATCGCCATGCTAGAGCACGCCCCGCCCCGCACAAATGCGACATAGGGTCGCACTACCGCCCGCAGAGCCAGGCAGGGCGCGGCAATTTGCCGCACTCCGGCACTTTCGCCAACGCTTATATTCGGGGTCTGTTTTTCAGCAAGGGAGATAAGAAATGGATCGTCGCCAACTATTGAAGCTGTCCCTGGCCGCCGGCGCCGGGCTCGCCGCCACCACCGGCACCAGCCAGGCCGCCGCCTGCGACACGGACCGCACGCCCCAGCAGTTCATTCCCAAGACCGGGGTCGATGCCAATCCGCTGGACAAGGAATTCGAGAAGTATCCCAAGTGTCCCTACTGCGGCATGGACCGCAAGGAACACCACAAGGCCCGCATGCTGGTGCAGTACAGCGACGACCTGGCCGACGGCGTCTGCTCCATCCACTGTCTGAGCCTCAGCCTGGGCCTCAACATCGACCGGGAACCGAAGCAGATCTGGGGCCCCGACTATGGCTCCGCCGCCGAACCCCGGCCCCTGGTGCCGGTGGACAACCTGGTCTATCTCATCGGCGCCGACCTCAAGCACGCCATGACCAAGCGCAGCAAGCATTCCTTCGCCACCCCCAGCGTGGCCAAGGAATTCCAGGCCAAGTACGGCGGCAGCCTGGGCAACTTCAACGATGCCCTGCGCGAAGCCTATCTGGACATGGCCGGCGACGTGGCCATGATCCGCAGGAACCGGGAAGAACGCCGGCGCAAGGCCGCCCAGGCCAAGGGCTGAGATGGGACGCCGCCTCCTGGCGGCCTGGCTGCTCTGCGCCTGGATGGGTATCCAGGCCGCAGCGGCAGCCGCCGCGCCGCCCGCCAAGCCCGGTCCCCGGGACACCTGCCCGGTCTGCGGCATGCTGGTTTCCAAGTATCCCAACTGGGTCGCCGTGGTGCAGTGGAAGGACGGCCATGTGCATTTCTTCGACGGCGCCAAGGACATGTTCAAGTTCCTCCAGGACCTGCCCAAATACGCCCCGGGCCACCGCCCCGGCGACATCGAGGCCATCCTGGTGACCGACTTCTACAACCTGCGCCGCATTGATGCCCGCAAGGCCCTGTTCGTCCTCGGCTCCGACGTGCTCGGTCCCATGGGTCACGAACTGGTGCCCCAGGCCGACCGGCTGGATGCGGAAGAATTTCTCAAGGACCACAAGGGCAAGCGCATCGTGGACTTCGGCCAGGTGACCCCGGCCCTGATCCGCCAGCTGGACGCCGACTGAAACCGGCCGGACTCAGGGGGCGGCGCGCCGTCCCCTGATCACGCTGCCCACCATGGTCAGCACGAACAGCAGCAGGGCCAGACCGTTGCCGGCGCCGCCCCAGGGCCGCAGCCCCGATTCGGGCAGCAGGTCGCCCAGCAGGCGCAGGGCCAGGCTGCCGTGCAGCACCAGCAGGGGCCCGTAGAACACCGGGTGGTAGGGAATCTGCACCCGGGCCACGGCGGGGAAGATGATCGGCGCGTGGCCGAACACCATGGAAAAGACAAAGCCCACCAGCAGGGCATGCAGGGCTGCGTCGTAGTGGGGCCCGCTGCCGCTGAGGGCGCCGCCGCCGAGCAGCAGGCCGCCACCCAGGGCCAGCCAGAAATATCCCAACAACAGACACACCGCGATGAAGCGGGTCAGACCCTGCTGCTTCACCGTGCGCCGGGCAATGTCCTGTTTCAACAACCACAGGGCCAGGGCCAGCAGGCCGAGCCCGGCCAGGGCCGTGCCCGCGTCCGGCAGCAGGGGCGTCAGCAGCGCCCCCAGCAGCACCAGGGCCATGAACAGGGCGAAGAAGCGCTGCGCCAGGGGCGATGGCGGCAGGAAGCGGGAAAGCTCCAGGCGCTCGCCGGCAATGGTCAGGGCCAGGAAGGCGACCCAGGCGATCACCACCCGGGGCACCGGGAAGCCGGCCAGCCACAGGCCGTTGCCCAGCAGCCAGGAAGCAGCGCCCAGGGCCAGGGTCAGGTTGTGCAGGGCAGGCTGCTGCCGCCACACCCGCAGGGAGGCCAGCAGCAGGATGGCGGCAGCGCCGCAGGCCAGGCCGCCTGCCACCGCCGGCGGTGCGCCGAGCAGCAGGGCCAGGCCGGCAGCGCCGGCCAGGGCCGGCCCCAGGTAGGCCCAGCCGGTGGCCAGGGCCACCGCCCGTTCCAGGGCGATGACGGTGCCGAAGAAGGCGCTGACCATGAGGGGGCCGTGGAAGGCGGCGCCCTGGGCCGCCAGGGAGGCGGGCAGGGGAAAGGCCCAGCCCAGGCGCCACAGGCCGCCGCCGACGCCGACCAGAAGGGCAGCCATGGCCAGCAGCAGCAGGGGCAGGCGTTGCAGGGGACGCAGGCCGCCCCGGTGGGGGGCATTCATGGCTACTCGCCCCAGCCCAGGGTGTCCTTGGCCTTGGGGCTCATCAGGGCCGGCGACCAGGGCGGCTCCCACACCAGTTGCAGGTCCAGGTCGTAGGGTTCCGGCACCAGGGGCTCCAGGGCCGCCCGGGCCTCGTCCATGACCAGGTCGCCCATGGGGCAGGCCGGGCTGGTCATGGTCAGGCGCACCACGACGCCGTTGTCGCCGATATCGATGCCGTAGACCAGGCCCAGGTCCACGATATTCACCCCGACCTCCGGATCCACCACCTGGCGCAGGACGGTGCGCAGGGCTTCTTCAGTCGGCAGGGACATGGTCATTCTCCTAGGTAGGCGGCTTTGACGCGGGGGTTGTCGAGCAGGGTGCCGGCCGCATCGGTGAGGGTGATGTCACCGGACTCCATGACGTAGCCGCGGCGGCTCACCTGCAGGGCCAGGCGGGCGTTCTGCTCCACCAGCAGGATGGTCATGCCCTGGCTGGCCACCTCTTGTACCACCTCGAAAACCTTTTGCACCATGATCGGTGCTAAACCCATGGAAGGTTCGTCCAGCAACAGCAGCCTGGGCCGACTCATCAGGGCCCGGCCCATGGCCAGCATCTGCTGCTCGCCGCCGGAGAGGGTGCCGGCCAGCTGGCCATGGCGTTCCTTGAGGCGGGGCAGGAGGGCGAAGATGCGTTCCAGGTCGTCGGCGATCTCGGCCTTGTCATGGCGGCAGTAGGCGCCCATTTCCAGGTTCTCGGTCACCGTCAGGCGGGCGAAGACGCCCCGTCCTTCGGGCACCAGGGCGATGCCCTGGCCCACCAGCTCGTGGGGTGCCAGGGCCGAGATTTCGCGCCCCTGGTAACGCACGCTGCCGCCGGCGGCATCGAGCTGTCGGGCCAGGGCTTTCAGGGTGGAGGTCTTGCCGGCGCCGTTGGCGCCGATGAGGGCCACGGTTTCGCCCGGGTCCACATGGAAGGTGATGCCCTTGACGGCCTGGATGCCACCGTAGGCGATACGCAGACCTTCGACGATGAGCAGAGGTTCAGCCATGGGCCACCTCGCTGCCGGCGGGTTGGGCTTCGGCGCCCAGATAAGCGGTAATCACGCGGGGATCCTTCTGCACCACGGCGGGCACGTCCTCACAAATCTTTTCGCCGTAATCGAGCACGGCCACCCGGTCGCACAGGCCCATCACCAGCTTCACGTCGTGCTCGATCAGCAGCACGGTGATGCCGTCCTTGCGGATGCCTTCGATGAGGGTGCGCAGTTCGCCGGTTTCCGAGGCGTTCATGCCGGCAGCGGGTTCGTCCAGGGCCAGCAGCCTGGGCTCGGTGGCCAGGGCCCGGGCGATTTCCAGGCGGCGCTGGTCGCCGTAGGAGAGATGCTTGGCCAGGTCGTGGGCCCGGTCGGCGATGCCCACGTAGTGCAGCAGTTCCTCGGCCCGGCGCTGGATGGCCGCCTCCTCCGCCCGGGTGCCCGGGGTGCGGAAGATGGCGCCGAAGACGCCGGCCCGAGTACGCTGGTGGCGGCCCACCATGACATTCTCCAGGGCCGTCATGTGGGCGAAGAGGCGGATGTTCTGGAAGGTGCGGGCAATGCCCCGGGCCGCCACCTTGTGGGGGGCCGAGGTGTCCAGCTCCGCTCCGGCGAAGACGATGCGCCCGCCGTTGGGCACATAGAGGCCGGTGAGGCAGTTGAAGAAGGTGGTCTTGCCGGCGCCGTTGGGACCGATCAGGCCGTAGATCTCCCCTTCCCGGATGGTCAGGGAGACGCCGCGCAGGGCCTTGACCCCGCCGAAGTGCTTGGCCACGTCGCTGGCCTCGAGGAGGATGGGACGCTCGCTCATCACTTGCTCCCTCCCTGCAGTTCCCGTTTGCGCGTGGCCGAGGGCCACAGGCCGGCGGGGCGGTAGAGCATGACGGCGATCAGGGCCAGGCCGAAGAGCAGCATGCGCAGGCTTTCCGGGTCCACCACCACCTTGCCGAAGGCGTACTTCTGCAGGGGCACGGCGGCATGGCGGAAGGCTTCGGGCAGGATGGTGAGGAGGATGCCGCCGAGGATGACGCCGGGAATGTGGCCCATGCCCCCCAGCACCACCATGCACAGCACCATGATGGATTCCATGAGGCCGAAGGACTCGGGGCTGACGAAGCCCTGGAAGCTGGCGAAGAGGCCGCCGGCGACGCCGCCGAAGGTGGCGCCCATGGAGAAGGCCAGCAGCTTGATGTTGCGCACATTGATGCCGCAGGCCTTGGCGGCGATCTCGTCTTCCCGGATGGCGACCCAGGCGCGGCCGATGCGGGAATCCTCCAGGCGGATGGTGACGAAAATGATGACCAGGGCCAGCAGCAGGAACAGGTAGTAGTAGGCGTGCAGGGAAGGCACCGTGACACCCAGCACCGAGAGGGGCTTGGCCAGGGTGACGCCGCCGACGTGGAAGGGGTCGATGCTGGAAATGCCCTGGGGCCCGTTGGTGATGTTCACCGGCGCATTCAGGTTGTTCATGAAAATGCGGATGATCTCGCCGAAGCCCAGGGTGACGATGGCCAGGTAGTCACCCCGCAGGCGCAGGGTCGGCGCCCCCAGCAGGGCCCCGGCACCGCCCGCCACCACGGCCCCCAGGGGCAGGATGGCCCACACCGGCCAGTGCAGGCCGAAATGGGGGCTGGCCAGGAGGGCGTAGAGATAGGCGCCGACGGCATAGAAGGCGATGTAGCCCAGGTCCAGGAGGCCGGCAAAGCCGACCACGATGTTCAGCCCCAGGGCCAGCATGATGTAGAGCATGGCGAAGTTGAGGATACGCAGCCAGGCATTGCCCAGGCCGGCGCCGACGAGGAACGGCAGCACCGCCAGGACGATGCCGATGGCGGCGTAGCCGGCCCAGAGGACGCGGCGGTCGTGCTTGAGGTCGTTCCAGCTCATGCCCGTTCCGCCACTTTCTCGCCCACCAGGCCGGAGGGACGGAAGACCAGCACCAGGATCAGGACGAAGAAGGCGAACACATCCTGGTAATGGGAACCGAGGAAGCCCCCGGTGATGTCGCCGATGTAGCCGGCCCCCAGGGATTCGATGAGACCTAGGAGGATGCCGCCGATCATGGCCCCGGCCAGGTTGCCGATGCCGCCCAGCACCGCGGCGGTGAAGGCCTTGAGACCGAGAATGAAGCCCATGTAGTAGTGGGCGATGGAGTAGTTGGCGCTGACCATGAGCCCGGCCACGGCGGCCAGGGCCGAGCCGATGACGAAGGTGAGGGAGATGATGTGGTTCACATTCACCCCCATCAGCTGGGCGATGGCCGGATTCTCGGCGGTGGCGCGCATGGCGCGGCCCAGGCGGGTGCGGTTGATGAGCAGCAGCAGGCCGGCCATCATGCCGGCGGCCACCAGGACGATGATCACCTGCAGGTCGGTGAAGGTGGCGCCCAGCACTTCGTGGGCCTCGGCCGGCAACACGGCGGGGAAGGAATGGTAGCTGCGGCCCCAGACCATCATGGCCAGGTTCTGCAGCACGATGGAGACGCCGATGGCGGTGATCAGGGGGGCCAGCCGGGGCGCCTTGCGCAGGGGCCGGTAGGCGATCTTCTCGATGCCGTAGCCGATGGCCATGCACACCGGGGCGGCGGCCATGAGGCCGATCAGGGCGATGACCGGGCCCGGCAGGCCGGAGCCGGCCAGCAGCTTGACCACGGTAAGGGCGGTGAGGGCACCGATCATGACCACTTCGCCATGGGCGAAGTTGATGAGGCCCAGGATGCCGTACACCATGGTGTAGCCGAGGGCCACCAGGGCGTAGATACTGCCGAGCACCAGGCCGTTGATGATTTGTTGCAGAAAAATGTCCATGGAATTCCTGTGCGGACATGCAAACGGCGCCATAGGGCGCCGTTTGCAATGGGGAGGTTGGCTAGGAGCGGCTTACTTCTTCTCGCCAGCCGCAGCGGCAGGAGCGGAGGCGGGAGCCGCGGCGGCCGGTGCAGCCGCTGCCGGCGCTTCGGCAGGAGCCGCTGCCGGCGCCGCCTCGGGAGTGCCGCCCAGGGTTTCCACGTACTCGATCTTGCCGCCCTTGTACTCGTAGAAGGAAATGGCGCCGTCCTTCAGGTCGCCGAACTCGTCGAAGCCGATCTTGGCGGTGACGCCCTGGAAGCTGGTCTTGCCGATCTCCGGCAGGTACTTGGCCGGCTCCACGGAATTGGCCCGCTTCATGGCATCCACCAGGACCATGGTGGCGTCGTACACGTAGGGCGCGTAGAGCTGGATCTCGCTCTTGAACTTGGCGACGAACTTGTCCTTGAAGGCGGTGCCGCCGGGCATCTTGTCCAGGGGCACGCCGGGCAGGGAGCAGTACTGGCCTTCGGCAGCGGCGCCGGCCAAGGTGATGAAGTTGGGCGTGCAGCCGCCGTCGCCGGTGAGGAACTTGGCCTTCAGCCCCAGTTCCTTCATCTGCTTGGCCATGGGGCCGCCCTGGGGATCCATGCCGCCGTAGAAGATCAGGTCCGGCTTCTTCGACTTGATCTTGGTCAGGATGGCCTTGAAGTCGGTGGCCTTGTCATTGGTGTACTCGCTGGCCACCACCTTGAGGCCGGCTGCTTCGGCAGCCTTCTTGAACTCGTCAGCCAGGCCCTGGCCGTAGGCGGTGCGGTCATCGACGATGGCCACACTCTTGGCGGCCAGGGTCGTGGCAGCAAACTGAGCCAGGGCCTTACCCTGTTGCACGTCGTTGGCCATGACGCGGAAGGCGGTGGCAAAGCCCTGCTTGGTGTAGGTGGGGTTGGTGGCGGAGCCGGAAATCTGGGGAATGCCGGCATCGAAATAAATCTTGGAGGCCGGGATGGTGGTGCCGGAGTTGAGGTGGCCGATGACGCCGTTAACCTTGGCGTCGACGAACTTCTGGGCCACGGTGGTGCCCTGCTTGGGGTCGGCCTGGTCATCGTCGGAAATGAGCTCGAACTTGACCTTGGCACCGCCGATCTCCAGGCCCTTGGCGTTCAGTTCCTCGATGGCCAGGGTGGCGCCGTATTCGTTGTCCTTGCCGATGTGGGCCTGGGGGCCGGTGAGGGGAGAGGCATGGCCGATCTTGACGGTGATCTCGGGCTTGGCGGCAGGAGCTGCAGCCGGGGCGGCCTGGGGTGCGGGTTCTTCCTTGTTGCCGCAACCGATCAGGGAAATGGCGGCGGCCAGGGCCAGGATGGTGCCGGGAATGCTGTTCATGCGCATAACGGAAACTCCTCTCGGGCTTATAACGGATTACGGTGTCGGGGAAGAAAGATACAGCGAATGATTCTCAGGGCGCCCCCCGCCCTTGTCAATATGCAGGATACAAGGTCGGCGCGGGCCTCCGGACGGATTCCGGACAATAAAAAAGCCAACCCGGAGGTTGGCTTTTCGTAAGCGAGACCTTAACGGCTCACTTCAGGCTCAGGACCCAGTGAGCCAGCTTCTTGGCTTCATCCGGGGTCACGTTGTTGGGGGGCATGGGCACGGTGCCCCAGGAGCCGCTGCCACCCTTCTGGATCTTCTCGGCCAGCTTGCCTTCGGCAGCCTTGTCGCCGGCGTACTTCTTGGCCACGTCCTTGTAGGCGGGGCCCACCACCTTGGTGGCGATCTGGTGACAGGTCATGCAGTTCTTGGCCTTGGCCAGGGCTTCGTCAGCCTGGGCAGCGCCGTTGATCAGGAGGCCAGCGGCGGCCAGCAGGGACACGTAAATCGCTTTCATGCTCTCGCTCCGTAGTGAGAATGGTGAATATGCTGTGTAGCGCGGGGATGTTAATGCACTTTCAACGGTTTGGCCAACATGCCAAGCAGGGCTTCCAGGCCGTCGATGGGTGGCAAGCAAGTAACGCCGGCACAGACCCAGGCGTTGACACGTTCCGTCTCCGGTTTGCGCAAGGGGGCCGGCCGTTCGTCCCCGCCCGTAGGGGCCACGGCGAGCAGCCAGGGCGCCGGCAGGCGGCCGATTTCGTCCTGCCAGCGGGCCAGCTCCGCGGCCGGTCCCTGCAGCACGGCCAGGGCCGGGGGGCTCAGCTCGTCACTGAGAACGTTGAGCAGGCCCGGGTGGGCGCCGGGATGCTGGCGCAGCTCGGGCAGGAACAGGGCCAGGGCGCGGCGGGCGGCGGCGGCATAGCGGGGCTCGCCGCTAAGCAGGGCCAGGCGCCCCAGGGCAAAGGCGGCAACGCCGTTGCCCGACGGCGTTGCATGGTCCTCCACCGGCTTGGTGCGGTGGATCAGGGCCTCATGGTCGTGGGCGGTGAAGAAGAAGCCGCCTTCCTCCCGATCCTCGAAGTGCTGCAGCAGGGCGTCGGCCAGGGCCACGGCGCAGCGGTAGTCGGCATCGCGCCAGCCGGCCTGGAGCAACTCCAGCATGGCCACCAGGAGGAAGGCATGGTCGTCCAGATAGGCCGGCAGGCGGGCCCGGCCATCCTTCCAGGTCGCCAACAGGCGCCCCTCACGCCACAGGTCCTGCTGCAGGAAATCGGCCGCCCGGCAGGCCAGGCCCAGCCATTCGGGCCGGCCGAAGGCCCGGGCGGCCCGGGCCAGCCCCTTGATGGCCAGGGCGTTGCAGCCGGTCAGCACCTTGTCGTCCCGCCCCGGGCGGATGCGCTCGTTGCGGGCCGCCAGCAGGGTGTGCCGGGCCCCTTCCAGCTGTTGGCGAGCCTCGCCGGGCGTCAGGCGCAGGCGTTCGGCCACCTGCTCCAGGGGCTGCACCTGGCGCAGGTGCCATTCGGCATCCTCGAAATTGGGCGGACCATCCAGGCCCCAGTGGATGGAAGCCACATCCCATTGCTGGGGCGGCAGCAGGGCATGGACCTCCCGGGCGGTCCATAGGTAGAAGCGGCCTTCCTCGCCCTCGCTGTCCGCATCCAGGGCGGCGGCGAAGGCCCCGCCGGGCAGCGCCATTTCATGCTGCAGCCAGGCGACGATGCCCTCGGCCGCCTGGCGGAACACCTGCTTGCGGCTCAGGGCCCAGGCTTCGGCGTAGAGGTGAAGCAGCTGGGCGTTGTCGTAGAGCATCTTCTCGAAGTGGGGAATGCTCCACTGGGCATCAACGCTGTAACGATAGAAGCCGCCGCCCAGGTGGTCGTGGATGCCGCCCTCGGCCATCCGTTCCAGGGTGGTCAGGGCCATGTCCCGGGCGTGGGGATCGCCGGTGGCGGCATGGCGGCGCAGGAGGAAGTCCAGGGCGGCAGGCCGGGGAAATTTGGGGGCGCCGCCAAAGCCGCCACGGCGCCGGTCGTAGTTGGCGTCCAGCTCCGCCACGGCCTGGGCCAGGGGGTCCGCATTGAACAGGGGCTCGCCCCGCACCGCCCGGGGCAGGGTGCTGCCGAAGGCCTCGCGCATGGTGCGGCCCTGCTCGGCAATCTCGTCCTGCTTCTCGGCAAAGGCCCGGGCCACGCTGTGCAGCACTTCGACAAAGGCCGGCAGGCCGTGGCGGGGTTCCCGCGGGAAATAGGTGCCGCCGAAGAAGGGCATGGCGTCCGGCGTCAGGAACATGGTCAGGGGCCAGCCGCCGGGGCGGCCGACCAGCATCTGGTGGGCGGTCTGGTAGACCTGGTCCAGGTCGGGGCGCTCCTCCCGGTCCACCTTGATGTTGATGAAGAGGCGGTTCATCTCCGCCGCCACGGTTGCATCGGCGAAGCACTCATGGGCCATAACATGGCACCAGTGGCAGGCCGAGTAGCCGATGGAGAGCAGGATCGGCCGGTTTTCCGCCCGGGCCCGGGCCAGCGCCTCCTCGCCCCAGGGATACCAGTCCACCGGGTTGTCGGCGTGCTGCAGCAGGTAGGGGGAGGTTTCTGCGGCGAGGCGGTTGGGCATGACGGGCAGTCGGCTAGAGAGGTTGTGTCTGGGACAGCATCCGGGGCGGGGGGTTCAGGCCTCGGCGCTTTTCGCCAGGGCATCCACCAGGGCGACGGCGAAGCCGGACAGGCTGGCCCGGTTGCGGACGCAGATCTGCAGGTCGCGCCGGGCCCACGGCTCGGACAGTTCCAGCACCGTGGGCGGCCGTTCCCGGTCGGCGAAGACCAGGGCCGAACGGGGCACCAGGCCGATGCCGACGCCGGCTCCCACCATGCGCAGCACGGCGCCGAAACTGCGCACCTGGATGCGCACGTTGAGGTGGCGTCCCTGGGCCGCCGCCGCATTCATGGTGAAGGTGTGGATGGCGCTGCCGGCGTGGAGCATGACGAAAGGGTAGTCCAGCACGGCGCCAAAACCCAGCCCGGCAGGCTCGTCGCGACGGGCTTCCAGGGGATGGCCGGCGGGCACCACCAGCACCAGGCGGTCCTGGCGGTAGGGCAGCAGTTCCACCCCGGAGCTTTCCACATGGCCCGCCACCACCCCCACTTCCACTTCGCCGCCGGCCACGGCCAGGGCGATATGGGGGCTGGTGTGCTCCTCCAGGGTGACGCTGACCTGGGGGTGGTCCCGCAGGAAACCGGCCAGGTCCATGGGCAGGAAGGTGTGGGTGGCGTGGGTATTGGCCCACAGGCTGACGTGGCCGCGGATGCCCTGGGCGTAGGGCGCCAGGTCGGCATGCATCTGCTCCAGCTGGGCAAACACTTCCCGGGCGTGGCGCAGCAGGGATTCGCCGGCCCGGGTCAGGGCCACGCCCCGGGCCTGGCGGGTAAGCAGGGGCGTGCCCAGGGCGTCCTCCAGCTGACGGATGCGGTGGCTGGCGGAGGAGGGCGCCAGATGGGCCTTCTCGGCACCCCGGGTGAGGTTGCGCTCCTCCGCCACGGCCAGGAACAGTTTCAGGTCGACAAGATCGTAGCGCATGGAAGGTTTCGGCTTTGACGAAGGCTTGCTTGGGAGTTTACCAATTGTTCCAGCTTTGGCGGGGGCTGAAAATCCAAACACTTCGTCTTGCCCGAATCGAACTCCATGCCCTGGAAACACTGGAACTCCGACCGCATCGGCGTCGCCCTGGCCGTCCTGGCGGCGTTCGGCTTCTCCTTCAAGGCCATTTTCGTCAAGCTGGCCTATGCGGCCGCCCCGGTGGATGCCGTCACCCTGCTCTCCCTGCGCATGGTCTTTTCCCTGCCCGCCTTCCTCTGGATCGGCTTCACCGCCGGCAACGCCGCCCCCCTGACGCGACGCGACTGGGGCACCCTGGTGGTGCTCGGCGTCCTCGGCTACTACGCCTCCAGCATGCTCGACTTCCTCGGTCTGCAGTACATCTCGGCCGGTCTGGAACGGCTGATCCTGTTCACCTATCCGACCCTAACCGTGCTCATCGGCGTGCTGTTCATGGGCCAGTCCCTGGAGAAGCGCCAGGTGGGCGCCCTGCTGCTGTCCTACGCCGGCATCGGCCTGGCCTTCGCCCACGACCTGCAACTGGGCGGCGACGTGGCCACCCTGCTCACCGGTGCCGCCTTCGTCTTCGGCTCGGCCCTCACCTACGCCATCTACAGCGCCGGCGCCGAACCGGCCATCCGCCGCCTCGGCTCGGCCCGCTTCGCCGCCCTGGCCATGCTGGTGTCCACCACCGCCACCCAGCTGCACTTCTTCGCCACCCAGCCCCTCTCCGCCCTGGTGCAACCTCTGCCCATCTATCTCTACGGCGCCGCCATGGCCCTTTTCTCCACGGTGCTGCCCATCCTCTGGCAATCCGCAGCCATCCGCCGCATCGGTGCCGCCCGGTCGGTGCTGATCGGCACCCTGGGACCCGTCCTCACCATCTTCTTCAGCTGGTGGCTGCTGCAGGAGCCCGTCTCCGCCGCCCAGCTGGCCGGCGCCGGCCTGGTCCTGGCCGGCGTCCTGCTGGTCAGCCGCAGCAAGCGCAAGCCCGCCTAGGCCTGGCCTAGGGGAAACTCCTCTGGTCAGACGGGCCGCCTTGTGCTGCAATCGGCGCTGTGCCCCTGCGGCCCAACCCACCCCTGCAAGGAGATGCCCATGCGCAAGACCCTGACCCTGGCAGCCGCTGCCGTCATTGGTTCCGCCCTCTGTGCCGCCCCGGTGCTGGCCCAGGAATCCCCCACCCTGAAGAAGATCAAGGACACCGGCTCCATCACCCTGGGCCATCGGGAATCCTCCATCCCCTTTTCCTACTATGACGACAAGCAGCAGGTCATCGGCTATTCCCACGAAATGATGTTGAAGGCGGTGGACGCCATCAAGGCCGAACTGAAGCTGGCCAAGCTGGACGTCAAGCTGATGCCGGTCACCTCGGCCAACCGCATCACCCTGTTGCAGAACGGCACGGTGGACATGGAGTGCGGCTCCACCACCAACAACCTGGAACGGCAGAAGCAGGTCGGCTTCTCCACCAGCATCTTCGTCATCGGCACCCGCCTCATGGCAAAGAAGGACGCCGGCGTGAAGGACTTCCCCGACCTCGCCGGCAAGAACGTGGTAACCACCGCCGGCACCACTTCCGAACGCCTCATCCGCAAGATGAACGAGGAAAAGCAGATGAAGATGAACATCATCTCGGCCAAGGACCACGGCGAATCCTTCCTCACCCTGGAAAGCGGCCGCGCCGTCGCCTTCATGATGGACGACGCCCTGCTCTACGGCGAAATGGCCAAGGCCAAGCGTCCGGGCGACTGGGTCGTGGTCGGCACCGCCCAGTCCAAGGAAGCCTACGGCTGCATGCTGCGCAAGGACGACGCCGGCTTCAAGAAGGTGGTGGATGCGGCCCTGACCAAGGCCATGACCTCCGGCGAGGCGGAGAAGATCTACAACAAGTGGTTCATGAACCCCATTCCGCCCAAGGGGCTCAACCTCAACATGCCGCTCTCCGACGACATGAAGGCCCTCTACAAGGCTCCCAACGACAAGGCCTACGAGTAAGCCGGGTCTGATCGGCAAGGCGGAAGGGCGATGCCCCTCCGCCTCCTTCTCCCTCTTCCCGTCGGGGTTCCATCATGAACTACAACTGGAACTGGTCGGTCTTCCTCACCCTCGTCCCCTCGGGGGAAACGACCTACCTGGGCTGGCTGTTCACCGGCCTGCAATGGACCGTCGCCCTGTCCCTTTCCGCCTGGGTCATCGCCCTCGTGGTGGGGTCCGTCGTCGGCGTCCTGCGTACCGTGCCCAACCGCTGGCTGTCCGGCTTCGCCGCGGTGTACGTCGAGTGTTTCCGCAACGTGCCTCTCCTGGTGCAGCTGTTCTCCTGGTATTTCGTCCTGCCCGAACTGCTGCCCCCGGCCCTGGGCAACGCCTACAAGCAATCCGACCCGCTGCTGCAGCAGTTTCTCGCCGCCATGCTCTGCCTGGGCCTGTTCACTGCCGCCCGCGTCGCCGAGCAGGTGCGTGCCGGCATCGAATCCCTGCCCCGGGGCCAGAAGAACGCCGGCCTGGCCATGGGCTTCACCCTGGCCCAGGTGTATCGCCACGTGCTGCTGCCCATGGCCTTCCGCATCATCGTGCCGCCCCTGACCTCCGAATTCCTCAACATCTTCAAGAACTCGGCCGTGGCCACCACCATCGGCCTCATCGAACTGTCGCGCCAGGCCCAGCAACTGGTGGACTACACGGCCCAGCCCTACGAAGCCTTCATCGCCGTGACCCTGCTCTACGTCTGCATCAACGTCACCGTGATGTTCCTCATGCGCCGCCTGGAAGAAAAAGTCCGGGTCCCAGGCTTTATCGGAGGCAAGTGAGCCATGTACGAATTTGACTGGAGTTCCATTCCCGGCGCCCTGCCCCTGCTCGGCAAGGGTCTGCTGGTAACCCTGGAAGTGACCCTCACCGCCATCGTCGTCGGCATCGGCTGGGGCACCCTGCTCGCGGTGGCCCGGCTGTCCAGCAACAGACTGCTGTCCTTCCTTGCCGCCGGCTACGTGAACCTGTTCCGCTCGGTACCCCTGGTGATGGTCATCCTGTGGTTCTACCTGATCGTGCCCCAGGCCCTGAAGGGCCTCTTCGGCCAGGATATCGGCGATATCCGCCTGGTCTCCGCCCTGGTGGCCTTCGCCCTGTTCGAGGCCGCCTACTATTCGGAAATCATCCGGGCCGGCATCCAGAGCGTGCCCAAGGGGCAGGTCGCCGCCGGTCTGGCCCTGGGCCTGACGCCGGGCCAGACCATGCGCCTGGTGGTGCTGCCCCAGGCCTTCCGCAACATGATTCCGTTGCTCCTGACCCAGGCCATCATCCTCTTCCAGGACACCTCCCTGGTTTACGTGATCGGCCTCTCGGACTTCTTCGGCACCGCCTACAAGGTCGGCGACCGGGACGGCAGACTGGTGGAACTGCTGCTCTTCGCCGGCGCCGCCTACTTTGTCATCTGCTTCACCGTCTCCCGCCTGGTGAAGCACCTGCAAGCGAGGTTCATCAAATGATCGAGATCAAGAACGTTTCCAAGTGGTACGGCCAGTTCCAGGTGCTGACCGATTGCACCACCGAGGTGAAGAAGGGCGAGGTGGTGGTGGTCTGCGGCCCCTCGGGTTCGGGCAAGTCCACCCTGATCAAGTGCGTCAATGGACTGGAACCCTTCCAGCAGGGCGACATTGTGGTGAATGGCACTTCCGTCGGCGACCCCAGGACCAACCTCTCCAAGCTGCGTTCCCACGTCGGCATGGTGTTCCAGCACTTCGAGCTGTTTCCCCACATGACCATCACCGACAACCTGACCATCGCCCAGGTCAAGGTGCTGGGCCGCAGCAGGGAGGAGGCCACGGACAAGGGCCTCAAGCTGCTTGACCGGGTGGGCCTCAAGGCCCATGCGCACAAGCATCCGGGCCAGCTTTCCGGCGGCCAGCAGCAGCGGGTGGCTATCGCCCGGGCCCTGGCCATGGACCCCATCTGCATGCTCTTCGACGAACCCACCTCGGCACTGGACCCGGAAATGATCAACGAGGTGCTGGATGTGATGGTGGAACTGGCCCAGGAAGGCATGACCATGATGTGTGTCACCCACGAAATGGGTTTTGCCCGCAAGGTGGCCCACCGGGTGATCTTCATGGACCAGGGCCGCATCGTCGAGGATGCGGCCAAGGACGACTTTTTCGGCAAGCCCCACTCGGAGCGAGCCCAGCAGTTCCTGGCCAAGATTCTGCAGCACTAGGCTGTCGCAACGGCCAGGCCGCGCGCCCGTCCGCACCAAACAAAAACGCCCGCTGCAGCAGCGGGCGTTTTCATTGCCGGATGGCCCCGGCGGGGCCGGAGAGAAGCTCAGACCGTGGCGCTGGCCTTCTTCAGCACGGCGTAAATCTCGTCCTTCAGCGCCAGCTTTTCCTTCTTCAGGGCTTCGATTTGCTCCGGGGAGCCGGATTCGATGCGGGACTCCATGTTTTTGACCTTCTGGTCGATCTCGTTGTGCTTCTGGAAGAGATTCTGGAAGTGGCGGTCGCTGGTCTTGAGTTGGGAAATCAGGTCGCGGTATTCAGGAAACATGATGACGCTCCACACTGGGTTGTTATGTAAATCGACAGTTCCATTGTACGAGCCTCGCCGCCAGAACAAAACCTCCATGGCCGTCTCCGCGCCGGCAAAGAAAAACCCCGGCCGCCACGGCGCGGGGGTTGCCCCTGACCTTTGCACAGCACCCCCGAGGGGTACGCCGCCAGCGACCGGCTCAGCGGTTGCCGAGCCCCAGACGCTGCCAGATCTCACTGGTCAGGCCGGACTGGTTCATGGAATAGAAATGCAGCCCCGGGGCGCCGCCGGCCAGCAGCTTCTGGCACAGCTCGGTGACCACATCCAGGCCGAAGGCCTTGATGGAATCGGCATCGTCGCCGAAGCCTTCGAACTTCTTGCGCATCCAGCGTGGGATTTCGGCGCCGCAGGCATCGGAGAAGCGGGCCAGCTTGGCAAAGCTGGCAATGGGCATGATCCCCGGGACGATGGGGATGGTCACCCCGGCGGCCCGCACCGCATCCACGAAATGGAAGTAGGCGTCGGCGTTGTAGAAGTACTGGGTGATGGCGGAATTGGCACCCGCATTGACCTTGCGCACGAAAGCCTGCAGGTCGTCGTCGGCGCTGCGGGCCTGGGGATGCCATTCCGGATAGGCGGCCACTTCGATATGGAAGTGATCGTCGGTCTCGGCCCGGATGAACTCCACCAGCTCGTTGGCGTAGCGGAATTCGCCCGGGTCGGCCATGCCGGAGGGCAGGTCGCCGCGCAGGGCCACCACGCGACGGATGCCCTCGGCCTGGAACTCGGCCAGGATGCCGCGGATGGACTCCCGGGAGGAGCCGATGCAGGACAGGTGGGGCGCCGCATCCAGGCCGGCGGCGACGATTTCGCGCACGGTGGAGAAGGTACGCTCCCGGGTGGAACCGCCGGCACCGTAGGTGACAGAGAAGAAGGCCGGCTTCAGGGCCGCCAGCTTGTCCCGCACCAGGCGCAGCTTCTCCACGCCTTCCGCCGTCTGGGGCGGAAAGAATTCGATACTGAACGTCTTGTCGTTCATGGCGTCTGCCTTTCCTCCAGCAACTGCAGCCGGGTACCGGGCGGCAATTCCTGGGAAGCTTTGGTGATGAGGCCGACGGGTCCCCGGACCCAGCCCTGACTGATCAGGTCCCGGGCCAGGGCGCGGGAGGCGGCCAGACCCTGTTCCACCAGCAGCACGTCGGCGCGCACGCCCTTGCGGACGTGGGGCACCGCCTCCTGGCGCACCTTGGGTGGCGGACGGGAACTGCGGCTATGGAACGAGTTCATGGACATGGCGGGTCCCGACCCATCGTCTGCAGGCCGCCTCCGGCAAGGGAGACGGCCCGGCTACGGCTTAGTAGCGGTAGTGGTCGGCCTTGTAGGGGCCTTGCACGGGCACGCCGATGTAGTCGGCCTGCTGCTGGGTGAGGGTGGTCAGCTGCACGTTGAGGGTCTTCAGCTGCAGGCGGGCCACCTTCTCGTCCAGGTGCTTGGGCAGGGTGTAGACACCCACCGGGTAATCGGCAGTCTTGGTGAACAGCTCGATCTGGGCGATGGTCTGGTTGGCGAAGGAGGAGCTCATCACGTAGCTGGGGTGGCCGGTGGCACAACCCAGGTTCACCAGGCGGCCCTTGGCCAGCAGGATGATGCGCTTGCCGTCGGGGAAGATGACGTGATCGACCTGGGGCTTGATCTCTTCCCACTGGTACTTTTCCAGGGAAGCGACGTCGATTTCGTTGTCGAAGTGGCCGATGTTGCAGACGATGGCGTTGTTCTTCATCTTCACCATGTGGTCATGGGTGATGACGTGGAAGTTGCCGGTGGTGGTGACGAAGATGTCGGCCTTGTCGGCAGCGTATTCCATGGTGACGACGCGGTAGCCTTCCATGGCGGCCTGCAGGGCGCAGATCGGGTCGATCTCGGTGACCCAGACCTGGGCGGAGAGGGCGCGCAGGGCCTGGGCGGAACCCTTGCCCACGTCGCCGTAGCCGCAGACCACGGCGATCTTGCCGGCCACCATGACGTCGGTGGCGCGCTTGATGCCGTCCACCAGGGATTCGCGGCAACCGTAGAGGTTGTCGAACTTGGACTTGGTGACGGAATCGTTCACGTTGATGGCGGGGAACTTGAGGTCGCCGCGGGCGTGCATCTGGTACAGGCGGTGCACGCCGGTGGTGGTCTCTTCGGTAACGCCCCTGATCTTTTCCAGACGCACGGAGTACCAGGTGGGGTCCTGGGCCAGCTTGGCCTTGATGGCGGCGAAGAGGATGGTCTCTTCTTCGGAACCGGGCTTGGCCAGGACGGAAATGTCCTTCTCGGCCTTGGCGCCCAGATGCAGCAGCAGGGTGGCATCGCCGCCGTCGTCCAGGATCATGTTGGAATAGCCACCGTCGGCCCATTCGAAGATGCGGTGGGTGTAGTCCCAGTACTCGGTCAGGGTCTCGCCCTTGACGGCGAAGACGGGGATGCCGGCAGCGGCGATGGCGGCAGCGGCGTGATCCTGGGTGGAGAAGATGTTGCAGGAAGCCCAGCGCACTTCGGCACCGAGAGCCACCAGGGTCTCGATCAGCACCGCGGTCTGGATGGTCATGTGCAGGGAGCCGGTGATGCGGGCGCCCTTCAGGGGCTGGCTCTTGGCGTACTCCTCGCGGATGGCCATGAGACCGGGCATTTCGGTCTCGGCAATCTTGATTTCCTTGCGGCCCCAGGCGGACAGGCCCAGGTCGGCGATCACGTAATCTTTGAATTCAGCCACAGCAGTGCTCCTTAAGAACTGTGGCCGGGGAGGGGAGGGAGTGCGATAGCAGGGCTCACCTGGCCCCCTGCGCCCGGCAGGGTTGTAAAGGTGAGCGCCGTTGAAACTGGTCTCCCCTGGCGGGGCAGACATCCGAGCCTGGGACCTTGCCGGCCTCGCAGCGCTCCTCGGAAGTGGCGGATTATAGACGGAAATACCGGTCGGGGAAATTCCCCGGCCGGCCCTCCCGCACCGGGCTCAGGCCGCCGCCGTGCTCCAGATTTCGTCCACGTTGCCAATACCCCACTTGGCCGGGTCCTCCCGGCCGGCGATCTTGTCGTGCACGCCGGGACGGGACAGATCCAGCAACTCCGGCGCAATGTGGGCATTGGACTTGGTGGAAAAGAATACCTTGACCCGGGGCGCCAGCAGGGACTTCTCGCTCTGCTCCACCACCACCCCCAGCCGCCCCGATTCGAGGCGGACGAAGGAGCCGATGGGGTAGATACCCAGGCTCTTGACGAAGGCCTGGAAGACCCGCGGATCGAAATGCCCGTCGGCCCACTCGGCCATCTTCTTGATCGATTCGGCCGGGTCCCAGCCGGCCTTATAGGGGCGGTTGGAGGTAATGGCGTCATAGACGTCGCAGACCGCCCCCATCTTGGCCAGCAGGCTGATCTCGTCGCCCTTGAGGCCCTTGGGGTAGCCGCCGCCGTTCATCTTTTCGTGGTGGTGCAGGCAGACGTCCAGTGCCTCCGGCGGCACCCCCTTGCCTTCCAGCAAGACCTTGTGCCCTTCGGCGGGGTGGGTCTTGATGACCGCAAATTCTTCGTCGGTCAGCTTGCCCGGCTTGTTGAGGATTTCGGCCGGGATGAAGGCCTTGCCCATGTCGTGCAGCAGGCCGGACAGGCCCGCCAGACGGGTCTGCTGCTCGTCCAGGCCGAGCTGGCGGGCCAGGGCCACCATCAGGGCGCAGACGGCGACCGAGTGCATGTAGGTGTAATCGTCGGCCGTCTTCAGGCGGGCCAGGCTGATCAGGGCACCGGGATTGCGGGCCACGGAATCGGCGATCTCCTCCACCAGCACCTGGGCCTGCTCCGCATCCACGGCCTTGCCCATGCGGGCCTCCTGGAACATGGACACCACGGCCTTCTTGGCGCTGTTGCAGATTTTCGCCGCCCGCTGCATCTCCACCGCGGTGCTGGTGCGCTCCAGGGAGCGGGTGGCCTGGGCCTCCCGCACCTGTTCCTCGGCCACCAGGGCCTCGGACTCGGTCTCGCTGATGGCCGCCTCGCCGGCTTCCACGTCCAGCCCCTTGCCGGCATCGATCCAGACTTCGGTGATGCAGCTGGCGCGAATGGCGCGGATGTCCTCCGGGTCCTTCAGGACGAAGGAGTTGCGCCAGAACGGATGATCGATCCAGGCGCCACAGAAGGACTTGAGATACATGCCGACACGCAGTTGTTCGACATGGATTTTCTTGAGCATGGGGGACGGGCAGGAGGCGGAAAACCTCCATTTTATGCCCAGGGGAAGGCGAATTGCGGAAATTACCCCCGCCCCTGGGAATCACCCCAGGGGCGGGGACCAAGGCACTAGGGCTGGGCGGCCTTGGCGGCCTCCAGGTTTTCCCGCATGAAACGCTTGTTGATCTTGCCGATGCTGGTACGGGCCAGGGTCTTGACGAAGGAAACCTGCATCAGCACCCCGTAGCGGGAGACCCCCAGGGTTTCCGCCAGGTGGGCGGCATGGTTGCGGATGGCGTGCTCGGTGACCTGGCCTTCCATTTCCGGCTTCAGTACCACCAGGGCCAGGGGCCGCTCGCCCCACTTCTCGTCCTTGACCCCGATCACCGCCACCTCGTGCACCGCCGGGTGCTGGCCGATGATGTCTTCCAGCTGCAGGGAGGAGGTCCACTCGCCACCGGTCTTGATCACGTCCTTGATGCGGTCGGTGATCTGGATGGAGCCGTTGGCGTCGATGTTGCCGATGTCGGCGGTGTGCAGGTAGCCCCCACCCCACAGCTCTTCGGCCGCCGCCGGATCCTTCAGGTAGTCCTGGGTCAGCCAGGGGGAGCGCACCACCAGTTCGCCGACGGCCTGGCCGTCGTGGGGCTGGGGCCGCATTTCCGGATCGACGATGCGCAGGTCCACCAGGGGCAGGGGCAGGCCGGTACGGGCGCGCAGGGCAGCCTGCTCGGCCAGGGGGGCCTGCAGCTTGGCCGTGGGCAGGTGGGCCACGGACAGGATGGGACAGGTCTCCGACATGCCATAGCCGGTGAAGACGTCGATCCCCTTTTCCAGGGCCGCCACCGCCATGGCCTGGGGCAGGGCGGAGCCGCCGATCATAACCTTCCAGCCGGACAGGTCCGTCTCCCTGGCCAGGGCATGGTTGAGCAGCATGTGCAGGATGGTGGGCACGCAGTGGGAGAAGGTGACCCGCTCCCGGGCCTTCAATCGCAACAGCACCTCGGGCTGGTAACGTCCCGGGTAGACCTGCTTCAGGCCCAGCATGGTGGCCACGTAGGGCAGGCCCCAGGCATGCACGTGGAACATGGGGGTGATGGGCATGTACACATCGTCCCGGTGCAGGCGGCCCTGTACCGGCGAGGTACCGAGGCCGGTGGCCGCGCCCATGGTGTGCATCACCAGTTGCCGGTGGCTGAAATAGACCCCCTTGGGCAGGCCCGTGGTGCCGGTGGTGTAGAAGGTGGTGGCCTTGGCGTTCTCGTCGAAGTCGGGGAAGTCGTAATCGGTGGCGGCAGCGGCCAGCAGCTCTTCGTACTCCCCGGCGAAGGAGACGGGGGCCTGCATCTTCTCCGGATTCTCATGGTCGCCGTGGATCAGGACGAAGGTCTTGACGCTCTCCAGGCGCTCCGCCATGGCCTGCAGCAAAGGAAAGAACTCGCTGTTCACCAGCACCACGTCGGCCCGGGCATGGTTCAGGGTGTACAGCATCTGCTCCGCCGTCAGGCGCACATTCACCGTCTGCAGCACGGCGCCCATCATGGGCACGGCGAAGAAGCATTCCAGATAGCGGTGGCTGTCCCAGTCCATCATGGCCACCGTATGGCCGGGCTCCACCCCCAGGGCCGCCAGGGCGTTGGCCAGGCGGCCGATGCGCTGCTGCAGGGTGCGGTAGGTGTAGCGGACGCTGTCCCGGTAGACGATTTCCTGGTCCGGTGCATGGGCCAGGGGGGTGTGCAGCAGATGCTTGATCAGCAGCGGGTAGGAATAGGCGGACGGAGTGGTCTCGATGAGTTGGACCGGCATGGCGTTCTCCCTCGTTTTTATTTATGTCGGTACGGCTGTGTTCTCAAGGGGGATGTTACAGGAGGGTGACAGGCACCGTAAGGCGCGGCCCGCGCCGCCCCCCGATCTGCAGGCAATAAAAAAGCCCGCCCCCGGCAGGGGACGGGCCTGTGACGACTGCGGCCGGGCTTAGAGGCCGGCGTCGCTCTTCAACAGGGCGGCGCGGTCGGTGGCTTCCCAGGTGAATTCCGGCTCGTCGCGGCCGAAGTGGCCGTAGGCGGCGGTCTTCTCGTAGATGGGACGCAGCAGGTCGAGCATGTTCACGATGCCCTTGGGACGCAGGTCGAAGTGCTTGCGCACCAGGGCGGTCAGGGTCTCGTTGCTCACCTTGCCGGTGCCGAAGGTCTCCACCATGATGGAGGTGGGCTCGGCCACGCCGATGGCGTAGGAGACCTGCACCAGGCACTTGCTGGCCAGGCCGGCGGCGACGATGTTCTTGGCCACGTAACGGCCGGCGTAGGCGGCGGAACGGTCCACCTTGGAGGGGTCCTTGCCGGAGAAGGCGCCGCCGCCGTGGGGCGCGGCACCGCCGTAGGTGTCCACGATGATCTTGCGGCCGGTGAGGCCGCAGTCGCCCTGGGGACCGCCGACGACGAAGCGGCCGGTGGGGTTCACCAGGTACTTGATGTCGCCCTTGATCAGTTCCTTGGGCAGCACCGGCTTGATGATTTCCTCGATGGTGGCTTCCCGGATGGCTTCCAGGCTCATGTCCGGGGCGTGCTGGGTGGACAGCACCACGGTGTCGATGGAGTCGGGCTTGCCGTCCACGTAGCGGATGGTGACCTGGGACTTGGCATCGGGACGCAGCCAGGGCAGGCGGCCGTCCTTGCGCAGCAGGGCCTGGCGTTCCACCAGACGGTGGGAGAGGAAAATCGGCAGAGGCATCAGGGACGGGGTTTCGTCACAGGCGTAGCCGAACATCAGACCCTGGTCGCCGGCGCCCTGGCCCAGGTTGTCGTCGTAGGCCTTGTTCACGCCCTGGGCGATGTCCGGGCTCTGCTTGTCGTAGGCCACCAGCACGGCGCAGCCCTTGTAGTCAATGCCGTATTCGGTGTTGTCGTAGCCGATGCGCTTGATGGTGTCCCGAGCCACCTGGATGTAATCCACGTTGGCATTGGTGGTAATCTCGCCCGCCAGAACCACCAGACCGGTGTTGCAGAGGGTCTCGGCGGCGACGCGGGAATGCTTGTCCTGGGCCAGGATGGCGTCCAGGATGGCATCGGAGATCTGGTCGGCGACCTTGTCGGGATGGCCTTCGGAAACGGATTCCGAGGTAAAGAAGTATTCAGCCATATGTACTGCTCCTAAAGAATTCCCCGTATTACTTGACCGGCGCGACCGGCTCCGGGGGAGAGCAGGCGACGCTTTAGCAGTATTTGTGAACCGCCCTGCAAGTTGTCCTGATTAACTCGGCGGCCGATAATTCTATTTTTTCGCCGGCCCCGGGTCAAACCCGTCGCTCCCGGCAATTTGAGCGCCATCAAAAATACGTTCCGCGAGCCCACCCCTTGAGCCTTCTCTTCCGCCTCCTCGCCTGCCTCCCTCTGGCCTGGCTCCACGCCCTGGGCGCCCTGCTCGGGCGCCTGGTGTACCGCCTGTCCGCCACCTACCGCTCCCACCTGCAGCAGAACCTGGCCCTGGCCTACCCGGCCGACGCCGCCACGGACCTGATCCCGGCCATTGCCCGGGAGGCGGGCAAGGGCGTCCTGGAACTACCCAAGGTCTGGCTGCGCCCCCTGGAGGAAGTGGCGGCCAGGGTGGTGCAGGTGAGCGGCTGGGAGCTGGTGGAGGCGGCCTGGGCGGAGGACGAAGGCATCATCTTCCTCACTCCCCATCTGGGCTGCTTCGAGATCACTGCCCAGTACTATGCCCGGCAGGCGGCCCGGGCCCGGCCGGCGGCCCCCATCACCGTGCTCTTCCGCCCGCCCAAGCTGGAGTGGCTGGGCCGCATCATCGCCGCCGGCCGGGCCCGGGGCGAACACCTGAAGCTGGCCCCGGCCGACCTTTCCGGCGTACGGGCCCTGATCCGGGCACTGAAGCGCAAGGAGGCGGTGGGCCTGTTGCCGGACCAGGCCCCCGGTGCCGGCGAAGGCAAATGGCTGCCCTTCTTCGGCCGCCCCGCCTACACCATGACCCTGGCGGCCCGCCTCTCGGAAGCCGGCGGCCGGGTGATCTTCGCCTACGGCGAGCGCCTGCCCCAGGGCCGCGGCTACCACCTGCACCTGCAGGCGCCGACCCAGCCCCTGACGGGCGACACGGTGGCCCGGGCGGCCCAGATCAACCGGGAACTGGAAACTCTGATCCGCCAGTGCCCGAGCCAGTACCTGTGGGGCTACAACCGCTACAAGCGCCCCCGGGGCGCCGAACCGGCGCCGACAGCAGCGGAGGATTGCCGGTGACCCGTCTCGCCCTGGCCCTGCTCTGGCTCTGCCACTTCCTGCCCCTGCCCCTGCTGCGGGCCCTGGGCGCCGCCTTCGGCTACCTGCTGTACCTGCTCGGCGCCGAACGGCGGCGGGTCACCCACACCAACCTGGCCCTGTGCTTTCCCGAACTTGGCGCAGGGGAACGCCGGCGGCTGGCCCGGCGCCATTTCGTCGCCTTCGGCCAGTCCTTCCTGGACCGGGCCCTGCTCTGGCACGCCTCCCCGGCCCGGCTGCAACGCCTGATCCAGGTGGAAGGCTGGGACAACCTGCCCCGGGACGGCGCCCCCACCCTGGTCCTGACGCCCCATTTCCTCGGCCTGGATGCGGGCTGGAGCGCCCTGACCCGGGACCGTCCCATGCTTTCGGTCTATTCCCAGCAGAAGAACCCCCACTTCAACGCCGCCCTCTACGCCGGCCGCATGCGTTTCAACACCCCCAACCTGCTCTCCCGCCAGGACGGCATGCGCAAGGTGGTGAAGGCCATGGCCGAGGGGCGGCCCTTCTACTACCTGCCGGACATGGACTTCGGCCCCCGGGACGCCATTTTCGTGCCCTTCTTCGGCATCCCCGCCGCCACCATCACCGGCGTCGCCCGCCTCGCCGCCCTGGGCAAGGCCCGGGTGGTGCCCTGCATCGCCGAGATGACGCCCCGCGGCTACCGGGTGCGCCTGCTGCCGGCCTGGGAACATTACCCCAGCGGCGACGTCACAGCCGATACCCGCCGCGTCAATGCCTTCATCGAGTCGGAGGTACGGCGCATCCCGGAGCAGTACTACTGGGTACACAAGCGCTTCAAGACCCGGCCCCCAGGCGAAGCCCGTTTCTACTGAGCAGCACCGCGAAAGACCCGCCATGCCCTCCTCCGCACCGTCCATCCCCCTGATCCGCCCCGTCGCCCGGGAAGAGGTGGGCGCCATCGCCCAACTGGCCCGCACGGTCTGGCAGCTTGCCTACCGGGACATCATCAGCCAGGCCCAGATCGACTACATGCTGGGCCAGCGCTACGGCGCGCCCCGCCTACTGGAAGAGCTGGCCCGCCCCGACATCTGGTGGGACCAGGCCTTCGTCGGCGCCCGCCGCCTCGGCTTCGCCGCCACCCAGGCCACTGCCACCCCGGCCGA
Source organism: Azospira sp. I09 (assembly GCF_009177135.1). NCBI lineage: Bacteria > Pseudomonadati > Pseudomonadota > Betaproteobacteria > Rhodocyclales > Rhodocyclaceae > Azospira > Azospira sp. I09. The sequence continues at coordinate 2,397,700 of NZ_AP021844.1, forward strand.
ATTCAAGCTGGACAAGCTCTACGTCCATCCCGAGGCCCAGCGCCAGGGCATCGGCAGCGCCCTGTTGCAGCACTTGGCCCAACGCTGCCGGGCCCGGGGCGGCAAGCACCTGATCCTGGCGGTGAACAAGAACAACGCCCAGGCCATCGCCGCCTACCGCAAGAACGGCTTCGAAGTACGGGAATCGGTCTGCGTCGAGATCGGCAACGGCTTTGTCATGGATGACTTTATAATGGCCCGGTCCCTCGCTTGAAAGCACGCAGGCCAACGCCATGAAACTCGAATTCACCAAGATGCACGGACTGGGCAACGACTTCGTCGTGCTCGACGGCGTGCGCCAGAACATCACCCTCACCCCGGCCCAGCTGCGCTTCCTCGCCGACCGCAACTTCGGTGTCGGCTGCGACCAGATCCTGCTGGTGGAAAAGCCCGGCCAGGCCGGCATCGATTTCCGTTACCGCATCTTCAATGCCGACGGCAGCGAAGTGGAGCAGTGCGGCAACGGCGCCCGCTGTTTCGTCCGCTTCGCGCACGAACAGGGCCTCACCGACAAGCGGGAAATCAAGGTGGAAACCAAGTCGGGCATCATCAGCCCCCGCCTGGAGGCCGACGGCAACGTCACCGTGGACATGGGCAAGCCCGTCTTCGCTCCGGACCGCATCCCCTTCGTTTCCCCCACCGACGCGGTGATCCAGCCCCTGCAGGTGGGCGACCAGGAGGTGGCCATCACCGCCGTCTCCATGGGCAATCCCCACGCCGTGCAGGTGGTGGAGGACGTGGATACGGCGCCGGTGGCCATCCAGGGCCCCATGATCGAATCCCACCCGCGCTTTCCCCAGCGGGTCAATGCCGGCTTCCTGCAGGTGGTGGACCGGCACAGCGTGCGCCTGCGGGTCTATGAGCGGGGCGCCGGCGAGACCCTGGCCTGCGGCACCGGCGCCTGCGCCGCCGTGGTGGCCGGCATCAGCCGCGACCTGCTGGATTCCCCGGTGCGCGTCAGCACCCGGGGCGGCGAACTGAGCATTGCCTGGAACGGCCCCGGCACCCCGGTGCACATGACCGGCCCGGCCGTCACCGTCTTTAGCGGAGAAATCGAACTGTGAGCGACATCCAAACCCCGCGCCTCTCCGGCGCCGACGTGGCCGAATACCTGGAACACAACCCCCAGTTCTTCGAAGAGCACGCCGACCTCATCTCCCGGCTGGTGATTCCCCACCCCCACGGGGGCCGGGCCATCTCCATCACCGAGCGGCAGATGCTCACCCTGCGCGACAAGAACAAGGCCCTGGAAGGCAAGATGGCCGAACTGCTCGGCTTCGGCGAAGCCAACGACGCCATCAGCGAAAAGATGCACCGGCTGGCGGTGGCCCTGGTGGCCGCCACCACCTTCCAGGCGGTGATCCACATCCTGGATTTCCACCTCAAGGAAGACTTCGCCATCCCCCACGTGGCCCTGCGCCTGTGGGACCAGCCGGAAGGCGTCGGCGAGCTGCCCGAGTTCGCCGCCGTCTCCGAGGAACTGCAGGTCTTCGCCGAAACCCTGGGCCGGCCCTACTGCGGCTCCACCTCCGGCTTCGAGACTTCCACCTGGTTCGGCGACACCTCCGCCCACATCCGTTCCCAGGCCCTGGTGGCCCTGCGCAACGGCGGCGGCACCTTCGGCATGATCGCCATGGGCAGCGAGAGCATGGACCGCTTCTACGCCGACATGGGCACCCTCTACCTGGAACGGCTGGGCGAGATCGTCTCCGCCGCCATCGGCCGGGCCCTGCGCCACTAGGCAAGGCGGGCTCCATGGACGGCCACAGCCTCGCCGGAGCCTTCCTCGACGAACTGGCGACCCAGCGTCGCCAGTCGCCCCACACCGTCAGCAACTACCGCCGGGACCTGGGCAAGCTCCTGGCCCTGGCCGCCGAGCTGCCGGGCAGCCCGGGCCTGGGCGAACTGCAGTCCCACCACATCCGCCGCTTCGTCGGCCTGCTCCACGGCCGCGGCCTGGCGGGCCGCTCCCTGGCCCGCAGCCTGTCGGCCTGGCGTGTCTTCTACCGCTGGCTCGGCCGCCACGGCCACGCCGGCCACAATCCCTGCGAAGGGGTGCGGCCGCCCAAGAGCCCCAAGGCCCTGCCCCGCACCCTGTCGCCGGACGAGACGGCCCGCCTGCTGGAAACCTCCATCGATCCGGACGATCCCCAGGAGCTACGGGACCAGGCCATGTTCGAGCTGTTCTATTCCTCCGGCCTGCGCCTGGCGGAACTGGCCGAGCTGGATGTGGATGCCCTGACCGACATCGGCGGCGGCGAAGTCCGGGTCCACGGCAAGCGGGACAAGGAGCGGGTGGTGCCCGTCGGCAGCAAGGCGCGGCAGGCCCTGGCCGCCTGGATGGCGCGGCGGGCCGAGCTGGCCCGGCCGGAGGAGAAGGCCCTCTTCGTCGGCGCCCGGGGCCGGCGCATCGCCCACGGCATCATCCAGCAGCGCCTCTCCCGCCGGGCCCTGCTGGCCGGCCTGCCCAGCCACGTGCATCCCCACATGCTGCGCCACTCCTTTGCCAGCCACGTGCTGCAGTCCTCCGGCGACCTGCGGGCGGTGCAGGAGATGCTCGGCCATGCCAGCATCGCCTCGACCCAGGTCTATACCCACCTGGATTTCCAGCACCTGGCCCAGGTGTACGACACCGCCCATCCCCGGGCCAAGCGCAAGTAAGGCCATGGCCAAGCCCGATCCACGCCAGGACCTGAGCCGCTACCGGCGCAACCAGCAGGGCGAGGTGGACAGCGCCGCCCTCTACCTGGCCATGGCCGAGGCGGAGGCCAGGCCGGAACTGGCCGCCATCTACCGCCGCCTGGCCGCCGCCGAGGCGGCCCACGCCCAGTTCTGGCAACGCCGCCAGGAGCGGGCCGGGCAACCGGCCCCGAACCTGGGTCCCACCTGGCGCGCCCGCATCCTCATCTGGCTGGCCCGGCACCTGGGCGCCGCCAGCGTCCTGCCCACCGTGGCGGCCCGGGAAAGCCTGGACCAGACCAGCTACGACGACCAGCGGGAATCCCGCTACACCGACCTGCCGGCCCAGGAGCGAGCCCACGCCCGCCTGCTCTTCCGCCTCACCTCCATGGGCAACGGCGGCCGCTGGGACGGCGGCGCCTATGCCCGCCTGGAAGGGCGCCACGGCGCCGGCGGCGGCAATGCCCTGCGGGCCGCCGTGCTTGGCGCCAACGACGGCCTCGTCTCCACCCTCAGCCTGGTCATGGGGGTGGCCGGCGCCCAGTTCTCCAATACGGCCATGCTCGCCACCGGCCTGGCCGGCATGCTGGCCGGCGCCTGCTCCATGGCCATGGGCGAATGGATCTCGGTGCAGAGCAGCCGGGAAATGTACGCCCACCAGATCGCCGCCGAAGCGGAGGAGCTGGCCGAAGTGCCGGCGGAGGAGCAGGCCGAGCTGGCCCTCATCTACCAAGCCAAGGGCTTCACCGCCGAGGAGGCCGCCGCCATTGCCGCCCGGGTCATCCAGAACCAGGAGACGGCCCTCGACACCCTGACCCGGGAAGAACTGGGCATCAACCCGGACGACCTGGGGGGCTCCGCTGGCACCGCCGCCCTGGCTTCCTTCGCCGTATTCCTGGTGGGCGCCCTCATTCCCATCCTGCCCCTGCTGTTCCTCCAGGGCAGGGCCGCCGTCATGGGCAGCGCCGTGGCCAGCGCCCTCGGGCTGTTCCTCATCGGCGCCGCCATTTCCATTTTCACCGGCCGCCATCCGGGCCGGGCCGGCCTGCGCCAGCTGCTCATCGGCATGGCCGCCGCGGCCGTCACCTACGGCGCCGGCTACGCCGTCGAGGCCTGGCTGGCCGCCTGACCGCCCCTATCGGCGCGGGCCGTGGCGCCGTACGGCATCGCCCGGTACACTGCGCACCTTTGCCGCCGCCGCGGCGCCGCTTTGCAAGGTCTGCCCATGTCCCAGCTCATCCTCTTCCCCGGCAAGGAACGCTCCCTGCTGCGCCGCCATCCCTGGATCTTCGCCGGCTCCGTCGGCCGGCTCAAGGGCAAGGCCCGGCCCGGCGACACGGTGGAGGTGCTGGCCGACGACGGCAAGTTCCTGGCCCGGGCCGCCTACAGCCCCGATTCCCAGATCCGGGCCCGGGTGTGGACCTTCAATGAAAACGAGACCATCGACGACGTCTTCTTCAAGCGCCGCATCGCCGAGGCCGTGGCCCGGCGCCGCAACCTGCCGGAGTTGAAGAACGAGGAAGGCGTGCGTCTGCTGCACGGCGAATCCGACGGCCTGCCCGGGGTCGTCTGCGACCAGTACGGCGACACCCTCTCCCTGCAGCTGACCTCGGCCGGCGGCGAGAAGTGGCGCAAGGCCATCGTCAATGCCCTGGTCCAGGCCACCGGCTGCTCCCGCATCTACGAGCGCTCCGATTCGGACGTACGCCGCCTCGAAGGCCTGGAGCCGGTCACCGGCTGGCTCCACGGCGAGGCCCCGGCCGGCGACCTCTCCATCATGGAGAACGGCGTGCGCCTGCTGGTGGATGTGGTGGGCGGCCACAAGACCGGCTTCTACCTGGACCAGCGGGATAACCGCCTGCTCACCGGCGCCCTGGCGGCGGGCAAGAGCGTGCTCAACTGCTTCTGCTACACCGGCGGCTTTTCCCTGCAGGCCCTGGCCGGTGGCGCCGCCTCCGTGCTTTCCATCGACTCCTCCGGGCCGGCCCTGGAGACGGCTAAACGCAACGTAGCCCTCAATCCCCAGCTGGATGCCGCCCGCGCCGAATGGTGGGAAGCCGACGTGTTCGCCGCCCTGCGGGAGCTGCGCAAGGCCGAGCGCAAGTTCGATCTGATCGTGCTCGACCCGCCCAAGTTCGCCCCTTCCGCCGCCCACGCCGACCGGGCAGCCCGGGCCTACAAGGACATCAACCTGCTGGGCTTCCGCCTGCTCAATCCGGGCGGCCTGCTGTTCACCTACTCCTGCTCCGGCGGCATCGGCAACGAGCTGTTCCAGAAGATCATCGCCGGCGCCGCCCTCGACGCCGGCGTGGATGCCCGCATCCTGCGCCACCTGGCGGCCGGTCCGGACCACCCCATCGCCCTGGCGGTGCCGGAAGGCGAATACCTCAAGGGCCTGCTCTGCCAGGTGTGACCCCCGGCGCCTCGCCACGGCTGCCGCTGCAATAGCGCCGGCAATATTCCTTCGACATATTTTCATTCCGGGCCTATGCTGCATGGGCAGTCGGCGCGGCCGCCCATCGATGTCGTAATACATTGGTAACAAAGCACTTTCCAACAAGACCGCCCGCCGCCTGCAACGCACGGCATCGGGCGGCATGGCGGCTGCCGCGACCGATATCCATCCTCCGCCGCCACTGAAGGAGTGCATCATGGCTATTCTGAGTTTCAACGGCCGGGTCAATATCGCGGTCCGCATCGTCACCGAACAGTACCCCGCCGCCAAGCTGTACGAAGCCGACGGCATCGCCTCCAAGGGCCCCACCACGGACCCGGCCCAGATCGACCAGCTGCGCGTGGTGTTCCAGAATTCCAACAACACCACGGTCATCATCAAGTCCACCGGCTACGGCGAATTCGGCGCTCCCGTGCTCATTCCCGAACCCTGGCTGGAGGACGTGGTGATCCAGTGGCCGGTGCCCATGGACCTGCCCGAAGCCAACAAGCTGAAGGAACAGGCCGGCTTCACCCAGGCCTACGGCGCCGTGACCCTGCGCAATCCCCTGGGGCCCAAGCTGGGCAATCCCTACTTCATTTTCGGTGGCAACCCGAGCCAGCCCTACGTCTTCGTGGACGTGGTCACCGGCCAGGTGCACCAGGGCCGCTGATCCTCCGGCGGCGTTCCAGGGCCGGCGCCTCCCGCAGGAGGGCCGGCCTTTTCCATCCCGAAACGGGCTAGTCAGGGAGTGGCGAAAGGCACTACAGTGCCCGGACCCGCGCTTATCTTGACCGCCATGACCTCCTCCCGCACCGCCCTGTTGCTGCTCCTGGCCGCCGCCACCCTGGCCCTGCTCGGTCTCACCGGCTACCGCCCCTATGACCGGGCCACCTGGCTGCTGGAGGTGTTGCCGGTGCTGATCGCCCTGCCCCTGCTGGCCCTGACCTGGCGCCGCTATCCCCTGACCACCCTGCTGTATGTCTGCATCTTCATCCACGGGGTGATCCTCATGGTGGGTGGCATGTACACCTATGCCCGGGTGCCCGTGGGCTTCCAGGTGGCCGAATGGCTGCACCTGCAGCGCAATCCCTACGACAAGCTGGGCCACCTCTTCCAGGGCTTCACCCCGGCCCTGATCGCCCGGGAAATACTGCTGCGGGGCGCCTATGTGCGGGGACGCAAGATGCTGTTCTTCCTCGTCACCTGCGTCGTGCTGGCCATCAGCGCCACCTATGAACTGCTGGAATGGTGGACCGCCCTGGCCTTCGGCCAGGGGGCGGATGACTTCCTCGGCACCCAGGGCGATCCCTGGGACACCCAGTCGGACATGTTCTGCGCGCTGCTCGGCGCCCTCCTGGCCCAGCTGGGACTGGCCCGCTGGCAGGAGCGGCAGATCGCCGCCCTGCCCCGTCCGAAAGCCTGAGGGGCGAAAAAAAAAGCGCGGATCGCTCCGCGCTTTTTCATTTGGGGACCGAGCCGCCTCAGTGCACCCGCTTGCGCTTGGTGTACTCCTGCACCAGGGCCAGCAGCTCGTCTTCCTGGTAGGGCTTGCCCAGGTAGTGGTTCACCCCGATCTCAAAGGCGTAGTTGCGGTGCTTGTCCGCCGTGCGGGAGGTGATCATGATGATGGGCAGGTGCTTCAGGCGCTCGTCCGCCCGCACGTTGCGGGTGAAGTCGAAGCCGTCCATGCGCGGCATCTCGATGTCTACCAGCAGCACGTCGGGCATGGTGTCGATCAACTGTTCCAGGCCATCCACGCCGTCCTTGGCCGTCAGCACGTGGTAACCCTCGCGGGACAGCAGGCGGCTGGTGATCTTGCGCACGGTGAGGGAGTCGTCCACCACCATCACCGTCGGCAGGGTCTGGGCTGGCGTTTCTTCCACCGGCACCGACTCCAGGGGCGCCGCCGGGGTGTGCACCGCCACGCTGGCTTCGCTGCGGGCCGCCAGGGCCACCGGGTTGAGGATCAGCAGCACCTGGCCGTCGCCGAGCACGGTGGCGCCGGCAATGCCGATCACCCGGGCCAGCTGGGGGCCGACGTTCTTGACCACGATTTCCTGGTTGCCGAACAGCTCGTCTACCTGGATCGCCGCCCGCTGCGTGCCGGAGCGCAACAGCAGCACCCAGGACAGGCGTCGGGCTTCGGGCAGGGCCTGGGGTTCGCCCAGCAGGTGGGGCAGGAAGTGGTAGGGATAGCGGTTGCCCAGCCATTCCACCTGACCGGTCTCGCGGATGCCGGCCAGGACCTGTTCCTTCACTTCCTGGACCTGGGCGATCATGGCCGAGGGGATGGCGTAGCGGCGGTTGCCGACGCGCACGATGAGGGCCTGGGTGACGGCCAGGGTCAGGGGCAGGTAGATGCGGAAGGTGAGGCCCTTGCCGGCCACCGACTGCATTTCCAGGCGGCCGCCCAGGTTGGTCACTTCGGTGCGCACCACGTCCATGCCGACGCCGCGGCCGGCGATCTGGGAGACCTCGCCGGCGGTGGAAAAGCCGGGAGCGAAAATCAGGTCGGCCAGGCGGGCGTCGTCCGCCTCCTCGCCGGCAGCCAGCAGCCCCTGGCTCTCGGCCTTGGCGCGGATGCGCTGCAGGTCCAGGCCGGCGCCGTCGTCGGCCATGGTGATGATGATTTCGTTGCCTTCCTGGGCCACCTTCAGTTCGATCTCGCCGATCTCTTCCTTGCCGGCGGCGAGGCGGCCTTCCCGGCTTTCCAGGCCGTGGGCGACGGAGTTGCGCAGCATGTGCTCCAGGGGGGCGACCATCTTGTCCAGCACGCCCCGGTCCAGTTCCACCTGACCGCCGACGATTTCCAGGTTGGCCCGCTTGCCCACTTCCTTCGCCGTCTGCCGCACGATGCGGTGCAGACGCTCGGTCTGGCTGCTGAAGGGCACCATGCGCACGCTCATCAGGGACTGCTGCAGCTCCCGGTTGAGGCGGGCCTGGGCGATGATGGCGGCGTTGGCTTCGTCCAGGTTCTTCAGCAGGTTCTGCTGCACCGTGGCCACGTCGTTCACCGACTCGGCCATCATCCGGGTCAGTTCCTGGAAGCGGGTGAAGCGGTCGAACTCCAGGGGGTCGAAGCCGGCATGGGCCACTTCGGCCTCGGCGGTACGGGCCTGGATCTGGGTCTCGGCCTGGATTTCCACCTCCCGCAGCTGGCGCCGCAGGCGGATCACGTTTTCCGTCAGGTCGAGCAGGGAATCCTTGAGGCTGCGCATTTCCCCTTCGATGCGGGCCCGGGCGATGGACAGCTCACCGGCCTCGTTCACCAGCCGGTCCATCAGGTCGGAGCGCACCCGCAGGGTGGCGCGGGAGGCGGCTGCCGCATCGACTTCCGGCTCGGCCGCTGCAACCTGCACTGTGGCTGGGGCCTCGGCTGCAGGCCGCTCCGGCTGGGCCACTGCGGCAGGCATCTCGGCAGAGGCAGGCGCTGCCTGGGTTTCCGGCATGGCCGGTGCGAGATCGGCTTCCGCCGTCTCCGGCAGGGCCAGTAGTTCCACCGGCAGGGGTGTATCCAGGGTGTCACCGGAAGCCAGGCGCTCGACGATCTGGGCGATGGCGTCGAAAGCGATCTGGATTTCCTCGATCAGGGCCGCTTCCGCCGCCCCGGCCTTGTGGGCCTGCTCGACCCGGGTTTCCAGGGTGTGGGTCAGCTCCCCCAGGTTCATGGCGCCGGCCATGCGGGCCGAACCCTTGAGGGTGTGCAGCAGCCGGGCCAGGGCCCGGGCCACGTCGGCATCGTGGGGATCGTCGTGCCACAGGCGCAGCTGCTCGGTGATGCTCTGGGTCAGCTCCTGGGCTTCCTCGAGGAAGATGGGCAGCAGTTGCTCGTCCAGGTCATCCTTGAGCTGCACCGGCGCCGGCGGGGCGGCGGGGGCTGCAACCGGAGCGCCGGCGCTAACCACGGCCGGCACTTCGTTGCCGTCGCCGTTGTCGTTGAGGGCCGCGGGGAACAGGGTGTCCAGGGCATCCGCCAGGTGGGAGGCGGGCTCCGGCGGCTGCTGGGCGGCAACGCTGGCCACCATTTCCTCCAGGGAGGAGATGGCCAGGCGGATGATTTCCAGGGCTTCCAGGCTGGCCGGATGGGCCGACTGATCGCGCCGCAGCAGGGCGTGTTCCAGGGCCCGGCCAAGGCGGTTGATGGCGTCCAGACCGATGGTGCCGGCGATGCTGCCCAGGGTGTGGGCGGCCCGGGTGAAGGGCTCGGCCGTGGGCATTTCCGGGTCGGTCTCGAGCAGGCCGAACTGGCGCTGCAGGGCTTCCAGGTGGCCCTGGGCCTCTTCCATGAAAATCTGGTAGAGGGTGGAGGAGACCTTCAGGGTCGGCCGCGGCGGCGGTGGCGCTTCTTCGGCCTCCAGCTCGGGCAGGATGTCCTGGGCGGCGGGCGCCGGGGGCGTCAGCTCGATCTCCTGGGCCATATCCGGCACAGTCTCGGACGGAGCCTCGACTTCGCCGTCGAAGGCGATGTCGAGGGCAGGCTCGCTCTCCAGCGACAGCGGCGATGACTCCGGGGCTGCTGCGACGGCGGGCTCGGCCGGCAGTTCCGTCAGGGCGATTGGTTCGTCGGTGGCGGCGACTTCCGGCAGGAGCTCCACCGCGGCAGGCATCTCCAGCTCACCCAGGTCGTCCAGGGGCGGCAGTTCCAGGGTTTCCAGATCGCCGGAGAGCTCGTGTTCTTCGTCCAGCTCCGGGACAGCGGCTTCCAGCCCGGCTTCCGGCCGAGCTTCTGCCATGGCTGGCGCCGCCTCCGGGGCGGCATCCCCCAGGTCGAAATCAAAATCCAGGGCGGCGGGCGTCACTTCCTCCAGGGCCGGCAATTCTTCCAGGGCCAGATCCACATCGGCCGTCGCGGCGACGGGAGCTTCCTCCAGTTCCGGCAGGGTCAGTTCCTCGATCTCCGGCACCGCCTCGAGCGCTGTCGCCGCGTCGGTTTCCTGCACGGCAGGCACCTCGGCCTCCGTCATGAAGTCGCGCATGTCGCTGGCGATCACCGGCGTCACTTCCATGGCCGGGGGAGTCAGGTCCACAGAGGCCCCATCCAGGTCCACCTCCAGGCCCAGGTCAGCGAAGGGGGTGCTCTCCTCCAGGGACAGTTCGGGCAGGGCAGAGGCCGGCGCCGCCTCGGCCACCGGCGCCGGCGGGGTTTCGGCCCCGCGCATGGTGTCGGCCTTGGTCACCAGGGCCGCGGGATCGGGGGCACCGCCTTCCCGGGTTTCCAGGTAGCGGACCCAGGCGGAGAAGAGGACATGGGCCTCTTCGATGAGGGCGAACAGTTCCGGGCTGACGTCGTATTCCTGGCGCAGCCACAGGTTGAGCACCTGCTCGATGGCCCAGGCGGTTTCGCCCAGGTCCTTGAGTCCGACCATGCGGCCGCTGCCCTTGAGGGTGTGGAAACTGCGGCGGATGGTGGTGAGGAAATCGACGTTGTGGGGCTGCTCCCGCAGCAGGCCGATGTGGCTGCCGATGGTGCCGAGCACTTCCTGGGCCTCCTCCAGGAAGATGGAGAGCAGCTCCGCGTCCAGCTCCTCTTCCGAGGCCTGGGTCAGCTTGATGGTTTCGGCGGACGGCGCCGGGGCGGCAGCCACCTGGGGCTTGATCTCGGCCAGGGCCGCATCCAGGGCAGGAGCGGCGGCATCCAGGTGGGGCGCGGCCTCCAGGGCCGACAGGGCTGCCTTGGCCTGCTGTCCCAGGGACTTGTCGGCCACTAGGTCAGCGTCCTTCTGCAGGGACTCCAGGTTCTGCTTCAGTTCCTGGCGCAGGTTGGCGTCGGCGGGCTGTTCCTTCAGCGCCTCCATCAGGGCCTGGGTTTCCTTCTTCTGCTTTTCCAGTTCCTGTTCCACCGACGGGGCGGCGGCTTCCACCACCTCTTCGACCTCTTCCTCCTCCCGGTTGCCCTGGGGTCCCAGGCCGCGGGAGAAGGCGGAGAAGTCGGCGCTGCCCTTGGCCAGTTCCCGGGGCAGGGCTTCGACGAAGAAGCCGAGGGCGGAAAGCTGGCTGGCGACGGCCTCGAAATCGGCCTCCACCGGCTCGTAGTCGGGGGCGGAGAAGCGGGCGATGCGGGCGCTGCAATCGGCCAGGGTGGCCACGGCCGCGTCCTGGCCGAGGATGGTGAGGGCGCCGGTGACCTGCTTCAGGGGCATGTCCAGGCCGGCCAGGTCACCGCGGCGGGAAACGTCGCGGAAGAAGGCGTCCAGCACCTGTTCGATCTGCACCAGGTTGGTCTGGATTTCCTTGGCCACCTGGCTGTTGAGCAGGCGCTCCTGGGCCCGGCGGGACATTTCGTCCAGCCCCGGCACCTCGGCCCCAGTCTCGGCCGGCTGGCCGCTGACACAGGCGTGCAGGCGGGCCACCATGACGTCCACCTGGTGGGCGAAATCCTGGCCCAGGTGCTCGAAATTTTCCTGGGCATTGGCCGCCAGCAGAATGCCGGTGGCCAGTTCCATGCCCATCACCTCGCTATGGCGGGCGGGCTTTTCCACCAGCCAGTTGGCGGTGCCCAGCAGGGCTTTGCAGAGGCGGTGGAAGTCGTGCTGGCCCAGCTGCTCCGCGCCTTGGGCCAGATGGCCCACCTGTTCGCGGAAGGTCGGCAGGGCGGAGCCGGTGCCGGCGCAGAACTTGCCCCAGGCCTCCTCGGCGGCGGCGATGTGCTCGCGCAGGCGGCGCAGCACCAGTTCCTGGGCCGGCGTGGCGTGGATCACCCCGTCGCCGTCCACGGCGGGCAGCAGGTCGCCCAGGGCGAAGGACTGCTTGAGGCCGCTCACCACGCCATCCTGACTGTCGGCCACGGCGACGTGATAGAGGGCGTCGCGCATCAGGCGCTCGGCGAAATTGCGGGAGCCTTCGATGAGCCGGCGGATCTGCAGGTCGATGCGGGCGCACAGCTGCTTGATGTCGTTCTCGCCGGTGACGGCGCCTTCGGCCAGGGCGGTGATGAAGCCCTGGGCCACCCACCAGAAGGAGCGGGCGGCGGGCAGATCCTGGGTGGCCTCGATGGCGGTGATGGCATCGCGCATCAGGGCCAGGCCGGCGCGGTCACCGCGCAGCCAGGCCAGCAGGCCCCGCTGGAAGCGGCTGCGCTCGGCCCGCAGGCGCTTGTTCAGCTCGGCCGGCGGCAGAGCGGCAGCCTGGCGCCGGGGCGGACGCACCGCCAGGTCGGGGAAGAAGAGGTCGGTGGGATTGACCCGCTCCAGACCCCGGGCCTGCTGCACGGACTGGTACAGGTCCCACAGGCGCAGGGGCTGGTTGGGCTCACCGTTGAGCAGGTCGTCCAGGTAGTGGCGGATGGCCTGCAGGGAACGCCGCACCAGATCGACGGCGGCATCGTCGGCCGGGCGCTTGCCCGACTCCAGGTCGGCCAGGAAGGCTTCCAGGGCTTCGGTGAACTGGGTCACCCCGTCCAGGCCGACAATGGCCAGGGCACCATGGACCTGGTGCAGATGGGTGCGGCCGAACTTGATCTGGGACAGGTCGCTCCGGTCCCCGCCCAGGTACTGCTGCAGGGACTGGTCGGCCCGCTCCAGGGCGGCGTCGATCTCGCCCTTCACCCAGGTGAGGGGCCCGACGTCGAATTCGGTGACTGCGCTCATGGGGACCTTGTTTTCTGATTAGCGGAACAACGCTTACGCGACCTTGAAGCCGGCCACCGATCCCTTCAGTTCGGTTGCCAGACCGGCCAGTTCGCCCACGGCCTCGGCCGTCTGCTTGGTACCGGCGGTGGTCTGTTCGGTCACGTTGAGGATGTCCTTCATGGTCTCGGCCACGCCGGCTGCGGACTGGGCCTGCTGCTGGGTGGCGCTGGAGATGTTCTCGATCAGGCTGGCCAGGTTCTGGGACACGGAACCGATCTCGGCCAGGGCCTGACCGGCGGCGTCGGACAGCTTGGCCCCTTCCACCACGCCCTGGGTCGATTCTTCCATGGCGGAAACCGCATCCTGGGTATCGGTCTGAATGGTCTTCACGATGGCCGCAATCTGCTTCGTGGCTTCGGCGGAACGTTCGGCCAGGCGCTGCACTTCTTCTGCCACCACCGTGAAGCCGCGGCCGGCCTCGCCGGCGGAGGCGGCCTGAATGGCGGCGTTCAGGGCCAGCACGTTGGTCTGTTCGGTAATGTCGGAAATCAGTTCCACGATTTCGCCGATCTCCTGGGAGCTTTCGCCCAGGCGCTTGATCCGCTTTGCCGTTTCCTGAATCTGTTCGCGAATTTCGTTCATGCCCTTGATGGAATCCTGCACGGCCTGGGCGCCCTTCTCGGCGGCGGACAGGGACTGGCGGGCCACCTGGGCCGACTGGGTGGCCTCGGAGGACACCTGGTTCATGGAACTGGCCATGGTCAGGACGGAGCGGCCGGCTTCCTCAATTTCCTTGGACTGGCGCTCGGCAGCGGCCAGCAGTTCCTCGGAGGTCTTGCGGGCCATTTCGGTGGCCAGGGTCACCCGGTTGGCGGCGTCGTTGATGCGGCCCACCAGCACCCGCAGTTCTTCAATGGTGTAGTTGATGGAGTCGGCGATGGCGCCGGTGATGTCCTCGGACACGGTGGCGGTGACGGTCAGGTCGCCGTCGGCCAGGTCGCCCAGTTCGTTCATCAGGCGCAGGATGGCGTCCTGGTTCTGGCGGTTCAACTGCTCGGATTCCAGGCGCAGGCGCTCGGCTTCCTCGGCACGGCGGCGGGAGTCTTCCAGGTAGATCTTGGCCATCAGCACCAGGGCGCCCAGGGCCACCAGCACCATCACCACCAGGATGACGATGTACAGGGCCCGCTCGGCCAGTTCGGCCTGGTAGGCGTCGGCCAGCTTGTCGGTGGCTGCCAGCAGTTCGTCCGAATCCTTGAAGATGGCGGAACCGGACTGCTTGGCCAGCACCAGGCGCTGCATGTTGCCGAGAATGCCGGACACGGCGTCCTGGTATTCCTTGAAGGCGCCTTCCAGCTCGCCCAGCTTGGTGCGGGTGTCGCCGTCGGAGGCGGCCTTGAGGGTTTCGTTACCCTTGATCAGGCCGTTCAGCAGGTCGCGGAAGGAGTTGGTGTCCTTGCCCAGGAGGAAGGCCACTTCCGGGTCGATGGCGTCGCCCACCAGCAGGGCGGAGGCGTTCTTGGCGATACGCTGGGTCAGCATCACCATCTGGTTGGCCGCGGCGATTTCCCGGGCACCGCCGCCGGATTGCAGCTTGAGGGCGGCGACCTGTTCGGACAGTTCCAGCAGCTGGGGATTCTTGCTGGCGATGATGGCCACGTCCTTACCCAGGTTCACCAGGTTCTTTTCCATTTCCAGCAGGCGGGTGGCGTTCTTGTCGGTCTTTTCCCACTCGCTCATCAGGGCCTGCAACTGGGGCTGCACGCCATCGGGGGAGGGAGGGACCGCCACTTCGGTGATTTCACCGCCCTGGGAGAGGCGTTCCAGCAGGCGGGCAAAGGATTCGCGGGAGGTCTTCAGGTGTTCGAAGGCCACCGGCGTGCCTTGCAGGGCCTGGGCCGCATCCTTGGCCAGGCGCTGGGAGAGCATGCGCATTTCACCGGCCGCCGCCACATAGACGGTGCCGTAGGTGGATTCCCGGTTGTCGTGATAAACCAGCCCGGCGATGAACAGCATCACCACCAGCAGCACCGAACCGAGAATCTGCAACTGCTTGACGACCGGATACTGGCCAAGGAAGTCGGTCAGGGCCGCAGCCGGCTCCTTCGGCTTCTTTTCCTTGGCCGGTTTGGCCACCGGAACTTCCATTACCCGGGTGGGGGCGGCGAGGGTTTCCTCGCCCACAGGTGCGGCGGACTTTTTCTGACCCTTGCCGAAAGAAAAGGCGGGTAGCTTAAGTTTGAACGCCATGGTGTTCTCCAGTTCTCAGTGCTTTTGCAACCTAGTGTTGCGGAGCGGTTCGTTTATTGTTGGTTGGGAAAATCCGTGATCAGGCGCCGATCTGCATGAAATCGGGGTCGGCCAGGAGTTCCTTCAGGTTCAGCTTGTGCCAGGTCCGTCCGTCGCCATCCGTGTAGCACTCGCGGCCCCAGACAGGGAGGGAGGCATCCGGCTCGGCAGGCGTCAGGGTTTCCAGGTTCTTCAGCCCCAGGGAACGGTTCACCAGCAGGGCGGCGTTGGAACCGTAGCGGGTGCCCACCAGCAGCAGGCGGACGTTGGCGTTGTAGGGGGTGGGATCGCCGCCAAGGAAGGCGGAAAGGTCGGCCACCGAATAGAGGCTGCCGCGGATGTTGGCGATACCGGCGAACCAGGGCTTGGTCAGGGGCACGGGAGCCAAATGGGGGGAGGGAATGATTTCCCCCGAATCGGACAGGTTGAGCAGCCACAGGCGGCTCCCCGCCTGGACCCCGAGCAGGCCGGCCGCGGCCTGCCCGCGGGCGGCGCTGGACAGGCGTGCCGCCAGGTGTTCCTGGAACTGCCGCAGGCTGATTTTTCTGGCCATGCCGCCCCAGCCTCCTAGAGTGCGGCGATCTTGGCGAGCAGCTCTTCGGCGTTGACCGGTTTCACCAGGTAGTCCTGGGCACCCTGGCGCAGCCCCCAGATCTTGTCCGTTTCCTGGCCCTTGGAGGTGCAGACGATGACCGGAATGTCCTTGGTGTCGTCGTCCCGGGTCAGGGTACGGGTGGCCTGGTAGCCGTTGAGGCCGGGCATCACCACATCCATCAGCACCAGGTCGGGCTTTTCGGCCTTGGCCTTGGCGATACCGTCCTCACCGTTTTCGGCGGTAACCACCTGGTAACCGTTCTTGGTGAGGATTTCGACCATGAAGTGACGTTCGGTGGGGGAATCGTCCACCACGAGGATTTTCTTGACGGGCATAGGGACTCTCTCGGCTAACGCTTATTGAACCTGCTGGGGCCCGTAGGTGGCCACAGCCTGCAGCAAACTGTCTTTGGTAAAGGGCTTGGTGAGGTACTGGTCGGAACCGACCATACGCCCCCGGGCCCGGTCGAAAAGGCCGTCCTTGGAGGACAGCATGATCACCGGGGTGTTGCGGAAACGGGCGTTTTTCTTGATCAGGGCGCAGGTCTGGTAACCGTCCAGACGGGGCATCATGATGTCGCAGAAGACTATGTCTGGTTGGTGGTCGGCGATCTTGGCCAGGGCATCGAACCCGTCCTCGGCCAGCACCACCTGGCATCCTGCCTGCACCAGGAAGATTTCAGCGCTGCGACGGATGGTATTGCTATCGTCAATCACCATCACTTTCACGCCGCGCTGGGCAGTGGCATCCGGCAAATCAACCTCCCAAGATCTCTCGATTACCCCGGAACCAGCCGGGGCTTCTGGATTTTATGCAGCAATACTAAACCTTCGCCCGGGATTTTCCTAGATTTCCACCATTTCGAAGTCTTCCTTGCGCGCATCGCACTCGGGACAGACCCAGTTCATGGGAATGTCTTGCCAGCGGGTACCGGGGGCGATGCCCTCTTCCGGCAGTCCGGCGGCCTCGTCGTAGATGAAACCGCAAATCTGGCACATCCAGGTCCGGTAAGGACCTCCTGGCGGGGTGGATTCAGGCTGGGTCATATCAAAGCTCGGAAGGGGGTTTTAGGCTAGAATCGGGGCCCTTGATCTTACCCAAAGCGCTGCGCCGCCGAAAGGCAGAAAGCGTGCTGCAATGCCACAAAACCCCTCCCCCCAGCTGTCGCCCCCCATTGTCCTCACCTTTGCCGCCTCCGACCCCACCGGCGGCGCCGGCGTCCAGGCGGACATCCTGACCCTGGCCAGCATGGGCTGCCACCCCCTCTCGGTGATCACCGCCATCACCGTCCAGGACACCGCCGGGGTGGATGCGGTCCTGCCCATGGAGCCGGACTGGGTCGAGGACCAGGCCCGCTCCCTGCTGGAGGACATGCCGGTGGCCGCCTTCAAGATCGGCCTCATCGGCAGCGTGGAAAACGTGGCGGCCATTGCCGAGATCGTCTCCGACTATCCCCACATTCCCCTGATCCTGGACCCGGTGCTGGCCTCCGGCCGGGGCGACGAGCTGGCGACGGAGGACCTCATCGCCGCCATGAAGGAACTGCTGCTGCCCCAGACCACCATCCTCACCCCCAACAGTCTGGAGGCCCGCCGCCTAGCCGAGGAGGACGAGGAGGAGCCGGAACTGGAGGAGTGCGCCCGCCGCCTGGTCAGCTACGGCTGCGAATACGTGCTGCTCACGGGCACCCACGAAAACACCGGCCAGGTCATCAACACCCTCTACAACGAGCACGGCATGGTGCGGGCCGACCGCTGGGAGCGCCTGCCAGGCAGCTACCACGGCTCCGGCTGCACCCTGGCCTCCGCCATCGCCGCCAACCTGGCCAACGGCCTGGAGCTGGGCGACGCGGTGCGGGACGCCCAGGAGTACACCTGGCAGGCCCTGGCCGCCGGCTTCCGCCCCGGCATGGGCCAGTACATCCCGGACCGCTTCTTCTGGGCCCGGGCGCCGGAAGAGGGCAGAGAGGGCGATGCTTAAGCGCCCCCGCCCCGGCCTTTACGCCGTCACCCCCGACGGCCTGGAGACGCCGCGTCTGCTGATGCTGGCCGAGGCAGCCCTGGCTGCCGGCATTCCCCTGCTGCAGTACCGGGACAAGAGCGGCGACGCCGTCCGCCGCCGGGAACAGGCCACCGCCCTGCGGGCCCTGTGCCGCCGCCACGGCACACGCCTCATCATCAACGACGATGCGGCCCTGGCCCGGGAAGTGGATGCCGACGGCGTCCATCTCGGCGGCGAGGACGGAGACCTGGCCGCCGCCCGCGCCCTATTGGGCCCCGACAAGCTCATCGGCGCCTCCTGCTACGCCGATTTCGCCCGGGCCCAGGCCGCCGCCGCGGCCGGCGCCAACTACGTCGCCTTCGGCGCCATGTACGCCTCCCCGACCAAGCCCCAGGCACCCCGGGCGCCTTTCAACCTGGTCACCCGGGCCCGCCAGGAGCTGCCTGGCGTACAGGTCGCCGCCATCGGCGGCATCACCCTGGACAACGCCGCCCCGGTCATCGCCGCCGGCGCCCAGTTCATCGCCGTCATCACCGATTTGTTCGAGGCCCCGGACGTGACCGCCCGGGCCGCCGCCTATCAACGTCTTTTTGCAGAAAGTGCTGCCCATGAGCTCTCGTAACCAGCAACTCTTCGATGCCGCCCAACGCCACATTCCCGGCGGCGTGAATTCCCCCGTGCGGGCCTTCCGCTCCGTCGGCGGTGCCCCCCGCTTCTTCACCCGCGGCGAAGGCCCCCGGGTGTGGGATGCGGAAGGCAAGAGCTACCTGGATTACGTCGGTTCCTGGGGCCCCCTGATCCTGGGCCACGCCCACGCCCCCACGGTCAAGGCCGTGCAGGAGGCCGCCGCCCTGGGCCTGTCCTTCGGCGCCCCTACCGAGGCCGAGATCGAGATCGCCGACCTGCTCTGCGACATACTGCCCTCCCTGGACATGGTGCGCCTGGTCTCCTCCGGCACCGAAGCCACCATGAGCGCCATCCGCCTGGCCCGGGGCCATACCGGCCGGGACCTGCTGGTGAAGTTCGAGGGCTGCTACCACGGCCATTCCGACAGCCTGCTGGTGAAGGCCGGTTCCGGCCTGCTGACCTTCGGCAACCCCTCCTCCGGCGGCGTCCCCGCCGACGTGGCCAAGCACACCCTGGTGCTCGAATACAACAATGCCGAACAACTGGCCGAAGCCTTTGCCAAGCAGGGCAGCGAAATCGCCGCCGTCATCGTCGAGCCGGTGGCCGGCAACATGAACCTGATCGCGCCCAAGCCCGAATTCATGCAGGCCATGCGCGAGCTGTGCAGCAAGCACGGCGCCGTGCTCATCTTCGACGAGGTCATGACCGGCTTCCGCGTCGGCCCCCAGTGCGCCCAGGGCCTCTTCGGCATCACCCCGGACCTCACCACCCTGGGCAAGGTCATCGGCGGCGGCATGCCGGTGGCGGCCTTCGGCGGCAAGCGGGAGATAATGGAAAAGATCGCCCCTCTGGGTCCGGTGTATCAGGCCGGCACTCTCTCTGGCAACCCGGTGGCAGTGGCCGCCGGCCTGGTCACCCTCAAGGCCACCCGGGCCCCCGGCTTCTACGACAGCCTGGCCGCCCGCACCAAGCAGCTCACCGACGGCCTCACCGCCGCCGCCAAGAAGCACGGCGTCACCTTCTGCGCCCAGAGCGTGGGCGGCATGTTCGGCCTGTACTTCAGCGCCACCCCGCCCACCTCCTTCGCCGAGGTGATGCAGTGCGACAAGGAGGCCTTCAACCGCTTCTTCCACGCCATGCTGGAGGCCGGCCACTACCTGGCGCCTTCCGCCTTTGAAGCCGGCTTCGTCTCCGCCGCCCACACGGAAGCCGACATCGCCGCCACCATCGCCGCAGCCGAGGCCATTTTCGCCAAGGGCGTCTAAGTCCACACCCGGCCCATCGTTTTCAGCGTCGGCCTGAAACCCAGATGGGCCGGACACTTTGGCTACACCCGTTTGACATATTTCTGTTAGCTCCTTACTCTCGCCGGGCAGCTTCATCCGGAATTAATGTCTAAGGAGTCAGCATGAACTGGTATCTGGCAGTACTGAAAAAATATGCCGTATTCAACGGTCGGGCACGGCGCAAGGAATACTGGATGTTCTGCCTGTTCAACCTGATCATCGGGTTCATCCTGGGCTTCGTCGAAGGCCTCGCCCATGAAGGCTTTGGCATTCTGGGGGCTGTATACGGCCTGTTGGCGTTCCTGCCCGGCCTCGGCGTCGCCATCCGGCGCCTGCACGATACGGGTCGCTCGGGGTGGTGGCTATTGCTGGGTCTAGTCCCCCTTCTGGGTATGATTGTTCTGCTGATCTTCATGCTAATAGACAGCGATCCGGCAGAAAATGAATATGGCCCCAATCCCAAGTTACAGATAGCCTAGGCCTGCCTGTTCCCGGCATAAAAAAAAGCCCGCTCGTTTGAGCGGGCTTTTTTTTATGCCGGATGCCGGCGCTTACAGAATCGCCGTGCCTTCGTGTTCGCCCCGTTCGTACACCACGTTGGCCCGGCCCACCAGCAGGGGGTCCAGGGGGCCGATGCGTTCCACGTCCTTATTCTTGTAGGGCAGCTTGTGCAGGATGTAGCGCATGGCATTGAGCCGCGCCCGCTTCTTGCAGTCGGACTTGACCACGGTCCACGGGGAGTCGGCCGTGTCGGTGTAGAAGAACATGGCCTCCTTGGCCTTGGTGTAGTCCTCCCATTTGTCCAGGGAGGCCAGGTCGATGGGGGAGAGCTTCCACTGCTTCAGGGGATGGGTTTCCCGCTCCTTGAAACGGCGGCGCTGTTCGGCCCGGCTGACGGAGAACCAGAACTTGATCAGGTGGATGCCGCTGCGGGCCAGGTTGCGCTCGAACTCGGGGCACTGGCGCATGAACTCGGCGTACTCGTCCTGGTCGCAGAAGCCCATGACCCGTTCCACCCCGGCCCGGTTGTACCAGGAGCGGTCGAACATGACGATCTCGCCGGCGGTGGGCAGGTGCTGGATGTAGCGCTGGAAATACCACTGGCCCCGTTCCACTTCCGAGGGCTTTTCCAGGGCCACCACCCGGGCGCCCCGGGGATTCAGGTGCTCGGTGAAACGCTTGATGGCGCCCCCTTTGCCGGCCGCGTCCCGACCTTCGAAGAGGATCACCACCCGCTGCCCGGTTTCCTTGACCCAGGCCTGGAGCTTCAGCAGTTCCACCTGCAGGCGGTACTTCTGCTTCTCGTAGTTCTTGCGGGTCATCAGGTTCTTGTAGGGATAACCGCCGGTGCGCCACTCGTCGGAGAGCTGGTCGTCCGGGCTCACCGGCAGCTTGTCCGCCGGCACCTCGTCCTTGAACAGGGTGTCCCGCAGCATCTTCACGTCGTCGGGGGAAGCGCCGGCGACAATGGCTTCCAGGGTCTTGGCCACGGACTTGAGGTCGGTGCCCTGGGTACGGCTGAGGATGTCGCGCATGGCGACGACCTTGGAATTCTGGGCGGCGGCCACGGCCTGGCCGACTTCGAAACTCTCTACGCCGGCAGGGCTGTGGGCCGGGGCCACGTCGCCGCTCTTCACCGGGCGGGCGCGGCTGGGGCGGGGCTTGGCCACCACCTTGGTGGCGGCCTTGGGGGCGGTGTTGCCGAGGGCGGCGGACTTGCGGGTTGTGGGCTTGCTGACCTTTGTCACCATGTATTTATTCTCCGGGTCATGGGCTGGAATCGGGGCGCCGGGCCAACCTCCTTGGCCCGGCGGGCGAAGGAACATTGTGCGCCTATTTCAGCCCGGCCGGTGTGACCCATTAGGCATGGTAACCGTGCCATGCCGCAGTCGGCCGTCAGCGGCCGTCGTGATGGTGGGGGTGTTCGCCCAGGTGATGGGTCAGGCCGGCGGCATGGTGCTCGTGGCCGAAGGGCACCGGAGTCGGCTGACCCACCACGCGGGGCAGCAGGGAACCGGCCACCATGGCCACGCCGGCGACGAGGAAGCCCAGCACCTGGGGCGGCCAGGTGGCGTCTTCCGGCCCCAGCACTTCCATGAGGATCCAGGTGAAGAAGCCGGAGAAGATGGCGAACAGGGCGCCCTGGGTGTTGGCCTTCTTCCAGTAGAGGCCGGCGAAGAGGGGGATGAAGGCCGTGACCAGGGTGATCTTGTAGGCGTTCTCCACCATGTGGAAGATGCTCTCGTTGGAATTGAGGGCGAACAGCAGCACGGTGCCGGCGAAGCAGACGATCACCGTGCGCATGGCCAGGAGGAAGGTGCGATCCGGCATGCGCGGAAAGAAGCCGCGCAGGATGTTCTCGGAGAAGGCCACGGAGGGCGCCAGCAGGGTCGCCGAGGAGCAGCTCATGATGGCCGAGAGCAGGGCGCCGAAGAACACCACCTGGGCGAACACCGGCGTGTGCTGCAGGATCAGGGTGGGCAGCACCAGCTGGGAATCCTGTTCCAGCAGGTCGCCGAACATGGCCGGGTCGATCAGGGTGGCGGCGTAGGCCAGGAACATGGGCACGAAGGCAAAGGCGAAGTAGAGGCTGCCGCCCAGCACCGAGCCGCGGATGGCGGTCTTCTCGTTCTTGGCCGAGGTGATGCGCTGGAACACGTCCTGCTGCGGAATGGAGCCCAGCATCATGGTCATCCAGGCGCCGATGAAGGGCACCCACACCTCGAGCCCGCCCTTGGGGAAGAAGTCCAGCTTGCCCGCCGCCGCAGCGTGGCCGACCACGGCGCCGACGCCGCCGGTGAGGCCGGAGATGACGTAGCCGATGTAGAGCATGCCGCCCATGATCACGGTGATCTGCACGAAGTCGAGGATGGCCACGGAGAACATGCCGCCGAAGGTGGTGTAGGTCAGCACGATGAGGGCGCCCAGGATCATGCCCGCCTCCTGGGACACGGCGCCGCCGGTGACGACGAAGAAGACCAGGCCCAGGGCCTTGATCTGGGCCGAGACCCAGCCCAGGTAGGAGACCACGACGCAGAGGGTGGTGAGCACCTCCACGGTGCGGTTGTAGCGCAGCCGGTAGTAGTCGCCGATGGTCAGCAGGTTCATCCGGTACAGCTTGCTGGCGAAAAAGAGGCCGGCCAGGATGAGGCAGAGGGAGGCGCCGAAGGGGTCGGCGACGACGCCGCCCAGGCCTTCCTTGACGAAGGTGGCGGAGACCCCGAGCACGGCCTCGGCGCCGAACCAGGTGGCGAAGACCGTGGCGGTGACCACCGGCAGGGGCAGGCTGCGGCCGGCGACGGCGAAATCCTTGGCGCTATGGACCCGGGTGGCAGCGAACAGGCCGATGCCGATGGAGACCAGGAGATAGAGGATGACGAAGGCCAGGAGCGTGGTCATGTCAGAAACCCGGGCAGGAAGTCAGAAAAAGGGGATTGGAAAAAACGGGCAAGAGTATAGCCGGATTCCCCTTTAAAAGACTGACGAAAAGCAGCCAAATCAAGCGATTGGCACCATTCCGGCGATAACTGTATCGGAACGGGGGAACAGCCATAGCCCTGCTCTGGGCCGAACCATAACCCAGGACTTCTTGGTCACCCGCTACCTTGGCGCTGACGCCGCTAGCGGAGCGGATCAGGCACAGCCACGGGACAAGGCCACCAGCCTCATCCCGGCTGGCACTCGCTGACCAGGGACAAACTGATTTAGCCGGCGAGCAGGATGCGGTAGTTCACTCCTTCGCGAACTTGCCGCCCCAGCTGCAGCGACACCCCCAGTTCACACCGGTACGTACCGCTGGCCAGGGAAAATTCAAGCTGGGTAGCGGCTGGCGGGAGCGCCAGGGGAATTACGCCGCAGGCCGTCACCACAAGGATCGTGGCGACCAGGCTCCACAACGATTTTCGGCTCATTCGTACCGCCTCCCGGATTGCAGGAAGTCCTTTCATTGTAGGTCGCCCCCATGGACCGGCCGATCCATCCGCTCCAGCAGGCAGGCACCTGTAGCGGCAGCGAGACAATACCATCGGAATATCCCTATACTCGCGGGACAGCTTGGCGGCCTCCAAACGGCGGCCGGAACGAGGAAAGGACGCATCATGTGGTTACTGGGAGCAGTCATCGGCCTGATCATCGGCAGCCCCCTGGGCAGCTTCGGCAGCCTGGCCGGCGCCCTCGCGGGCGGCCTCATCGGCCACTGGCTGGGACGCCAGGGAAACAAGCGGGAGCCGGCAGTCGGCCCGGACTTCCGGCAGCGCCTGCAGCTGCTGGAAAACCAGGTCCAAGCCTTGCGCCGGGAGGTGGAGGTGCTCAAGGGCACCGCGACCGCCTCTACCGCCGTAGCTGAGAGCAGTTGGGAAACACCTGCCCCGACCTCCCCCGTCCCCCAAGCGGTGCAAGCTCCGCCCGTGGCAATGCCGCCCCAACCAGCCCCCCTCGCCGACAGCCCGCCTCCAGCAGCCCGCCCCGTAACGGGCCAGCCCTTTACCCTGGAGCCACCGGACTGGGCCCGGCGGCTGTGGGCCATCAATCCCCTGGCCAAGATCGGCATCGTCCTGCTCTTCTTCGGCATCGCCTCGGGCCTGCGCCTGGCAGTGGATTACGGCCTGTTGCCAGTGCCCCTGCGTCTCCTTATCGCAGCCGCCAGCGGCATCGCCATGATCGCCTTCGGCTGGAACCGAGCCGGGGAGGAAAAACATCGCACCTTCGGCCAGGCCCTCCAGGGTGGCGGCTTCGCCCTGCTCTATCTGGTCGCCTATTTCATGCTGCAGCGCTACACCATGATCGGCCAAGGACCGGCCTTCGCGCTCTTCGCCCTGCTGGGCATCGCCTGCGTCTTCCTGGCGGCGCGCCAGGATGCCCCAGTCCTGGCCGTACTTGGCCTTTCCGGCGCCTTCCTGGCCCCGATACTGGCCAGCGGTCAGGCCGACAGCCCCCTGCCCCTGTTCGCCTATTTCACCCTGCTCAATGTCTTCATCCTGGCAGTGGACTGGTTCCGGGCCTGGCGGGTGCTCAATATCGCCGGCTTCTTCTTCACCCTGGCGGTGGGCATGGCCTGGGCCATGGACGGCTACCAGCCCCGGCACTACCTGCTAACCCAGGCTTTCCTCGTCCTCTTCCTCTCCGTCTATTCGGCCATGCCGGTGGCCACTGCCCTGCTGCGGGCGCCCGGCCTGGCTGCCTGGCGCGATGGCATCCTGCTTTTCGGCACCCCCTTGGCCGGCACTTTCCTGCAGGCCCGGCTGATGGAGGGCGAGCGCTACGGCCTGGCCTGGAGCACCCTCATCGCCGCTCTTTGGTATTTTGGCCTGTGGGCCCTGCTTTTCCGACGTCGGGAACCGGCCAACCTGCTGGTGGAGCGCAGTCATCTGGGCATCGCCGTGGTCTTCCTCACCATCGCCATCCCCCTGGCCTTCGACGCCCAGGTGACCTCCGCCTTCTGGGCGGCGGAAGGGGCGGCGGTGCTGTGGTTCGGGGTGCGGCAGGAACGCAAGTTGGCCCAGGTCAGCGGCTTCCTCATGCAACTGGCGGCCGGCCTGTCCCTGCTGCTGGGCTGGGCAGCGCTCGGCCACCGCCTGCCGGTGGCGAACGACGCGATGCTCGGTGCCTTCATCCTGGTCCTGGCCGGCCTCTTTTCCGCCCGCCAGCTGCGCTCCCGGGCCTCCTCGGCGGCGCTACTGCCTTTCTTGCCCTGGGCCTGGGCCATGCTGTGGTGGCTGGGCCCGGGCCTGGACGAAATCTACCGTTTTGCCCCTGACAGCCTGCATGCTCCCTACGCCCTACTCTTCATTACCGCCACGGTGCTCCTCCAGGAAGGCCTGATCAGCCTCTGGCGCTGGCCCCAACTGCGGCCCGCCGCCGTGCTACTACTGGTTGGGTTGGTGGTGGCGACGCTGGCAGGCATCGGCCGCCACGGCCATCCCCTGGCCGGCTTCATGGCTTTGGTGCTGCCCCTGGCCCTGGCTGTCCATTACGTACTCCTGGCCCGCCACGAGCGCCAGGGCGAGACAGGCCTGGCCGCCATCCGCCATCTGGGCGCCTGGTGGCTGCTGCTCTTCGCCCTGGCCTGGGAATTGGCCTGGCAGGCCCGGCACCTGATGCCGGCACCGACCCTATGGTCCTTTGTCGCCGTGGTCTTGGTACTCGCCGCCGGGCTGACCCTGCCGGTCCTGGGACAGCAGCGACAGCGCTGGCCATTCACGGCGGCAGGGGCCGGCTACATCCCCTACGGCGTGCTGCCGCCCCTGTTCGGCCTGCTCCTGCTGCTGCCCTGGGGCAATCTGCGTCTGAGTGGCCTTGATGGCCTCGGCTGGCCCTACCTGCCCCTGCTCAATATCTTCGACGCGGGGCAACTCGCCGCCCTGGGCGCCCTCGTGCTTCTAGGCCGCCAGCTCGCTGCCGCCGTCGCCCCCCTGCTGCGGGTTCTCACGGCCCTGCTGGCCTTTCTCTGGCTCTCGGCCCTGGCTGCACGTATTGCCCATCACTGGGGCGGGATTCCTTTCAATTTCCCGACGCTGATGCATGCCACCCTCTTCCAGGCCCTGCTCACCCTGTTCTGGAGCACCACCGCCATTGCCACCATGATCCACGCTTCCCGCCGGGAACTGCGCCACCGCTGGTTCGGCGGCATGCTCCTGCTGGGCCTGGTGGGAGCCAAGCTGCTGCTGTTCGACACCATGGGCAGGGGCACCCTTACCTGGACTGCCACCCTCATCGGCGTCGCCCTGCTGGTACTGGCTGCCGGCTACTTCGCGCCCCTGCCGCCGAAGGCAGCGGCAGACGGCCCTCTGGAGTCGGACACCCTGCCTGGAATTACCTAGCCGGCCATCTGCCCGGCAGTTCGAAGCGGATGCCCTGAGCCGGGGACAGCTGGTTACCGTAGTTGATGGCCAGGGCCTGGCTCATTTCCGCTTCGTCCAGCAGCAGCAGGGTGAATACGCCCTGGGCGCCGTGGTTGCGGCACACCTCATCCACCACACCTTCTGGATGACGATGGCGGTGAGGGGCGCCTTGGGCGACGGCTTCCACACCACCGTATCGCCGCAGACGGCAGTGATAAAGGCACTCCAGGCCCACACCGGAGCGGGAAAGTTGAAGGCAGTGATCACCACTATCGGGCCCGAGGTTGCCAGCGCTCCAACAGGTGATGGCGGGGCCGCTCCAAGGGCAGGCTGAGGCCGTGGAACTAACGGAAGAGACCGACGACGTAGTCGGCGATGTCGATCATTTCCCGGATTTCCACTTCCGCCTCACTGCAGATTTTGCCCACCTCGATGGCCAGCAGGGTGGCCAGGTCAGCCTTCCTTTCCCGTAGGGCGGTGGCCAGGTCCCGGATCACCAAGCCCCGACGGGACGCCGGCACTTGGCGCCAGTGCAGGAAGCGTCGACCGGGTTGAGTTCGCTGAGGCCAAGGCGGTGGCCACCGACAGGGGCAGGCTGCGGCCGGCGACGGCGAAATCCTTGGCGCTATGGACCCGGCTGGCAGCGAACAGGCCGATGCCAATGGAGACCAGGAGATAGAGGATGACGAAGGCCAGGAGCGTGGTCATGGAGTAAAGCCCCGAGGCAGCGGCTGGGCGGAAATTGAAAAACGCGCAAGTTTAGCCACATTTTTGCACCGCGCCGGCAGGATTTAGGGCAAGCAAATCAGTGCCTTGGCGCACCATTTTGGACCGCCTGCGGGCAGACCCCGGGAAAGGCCGTCACCGCTGCCCTGCAGCTGGGCTGGAACGCCCGTCCGGCGGGCCTCTCAGGCCCCGTGCCGGCGGGGGAAGACAGCACCGATGAGCCGGGCCAGCAGGGCTGCCGTGCGCCCGCCCGCATCCCGGTCCGGGTTGAACTCCATCACCTCCAGGGCCAGCAGGGCCGGGTCCCCGGCCAGGCCGGCCAGGGCCGGCATCAGTTCGGTCTGGGACAGGCCCGCCGGTTCCGGGCTGCCCACCCCCGGCGCTTCCCGGGGATCGAAGACGTCCAGGTCCAGGCTGACGCCGTAGCCGCCGGGCGCCTGTCGCACCCGGGCCCGAGCTTCGCCGAAGACCGCCGGCAGGCCCCGCTGCCGCACCTCGTCAATGGTGAACACGCGCACCCCGAGGCGGTCGAGGAATTCCCGCTCCTCCGGCTCGTAGCTGCGCACCCCGATGAGGGCCACATGCCCGGGCAGCAGCTTGGGACCGGGACCGCCCACGGTCACCAGGCGCCGGTCGCCCTGGCCCAGCAGGCAGGCCAGGGGCATGCCGTGGAGGGCGCCGGAATGGGTGCTTTCGGGGGTGTGGCTGTCCAGGTGGGCGTCGAGCCAGAGCAGGCCGACGGGCGCCGGGCTGGCGGCGCGGACGCCGCTCCAGGTGCCGATGGCGCAGGAATGGTCGCCGCCCAGCACCACCGGGGTCTCGCCCCGCTCCCGAGCCTGGCGCACCGCCTCGGCCAGGCGCTGGCAGAGGTCGGCCACCTCGGCCACGCGGCCGCCCAGGGCCTGGCGCGGAAAGAGGGTTTCGCCCCAGTTGAGATCGGGGCGGCGTTGCAGGTCGTCGAAGGCGTGGGCCCGATGCAGGGCGGTGGGGCCGGCGTGGCAGCCCGGGTCCTGGGCGCCGACGCCGCTGGCGGCACCGATGAGGCGGAGGGTGCGGTGCATGGCGGCGCTGGCGGCGGGCCCGGACTCAGCCCAGGCTGCGGAAGATTTCCAGGGCGAAGATGCCGGCGGCCAGCAGCAGGGCCAGGCGCAGCCAGCGCTCGTGGCGGGCCTGGGTGGCCTGGATGGCGGCCAGGGCCGCCTGGGTGGCGGCGTCGGTTTCCGGCGCCCGGGCCTGGGCGGCCAGGGCCTGCTGGGCCAGGCGGGGAATCTGGGGCAGGCTGCGGGCCCAGTAGGGCGCCTCGTTCTTCAGGTTGCGCACGAAACCGCGCCAGCCCATCTGGCTTTCCATCCACTTCTCGAGGAAGGGCTTGGCGGTCTTCCACAGGTCCAGGTCCGGGTCCAGCTGGCGGCCCAGGCCTTCGATGTTGAGCAGGGTCTTCTGCAGCATCACCAGCTGGGGCTGGATTTCCACATTGAAGCGGCGGCTGGTCTGGAACAGGCGCAAGAGCAGCTTGCCGAAGGAGATGTCCTTCAGGGGGCGGTCGAAGATGGGCTCGCAGACGGCGCGGATGGCCGCTTCCAGCTCGTCCACCCGGGTGTCGGCGGGGGCCCAGCCGGATTCGATGTGGGCCTCGGCCACCCGCTTGTAGTCGCGGCGGAAGAAGGCGAGGAAGTTCTGGGCCAGGTAGTTCTTGTCGTTGTCGTTGAGGGTGGCAACGATGCCGAAATCCAGGGCGATGTAGCGGCCGTCGGCATGGACGAAGATGTTGCCCGGGTGCATGTCGGCGTGGAAGAAGCCGTCGCGGAAGACCTGGGTGAAGAATATCTCCACCCCGGCCCGGGACAGGGCCTTCAAGTCGGTGCCCTGGGCCTGCAGGCGCTGGGTCTGGCTGATGGGGATGCCGTGCATGCGCTCCATGACCATCACCGAGGGGGTGCAGTAGTCCCAATGCACTTCGGGCACCAGCAGCAGGGGGGAATTCTCGAAATTGCGGCGCAGCTGGGAGCAGTTGGCCGCTTCCCGCATCAGGTCCAGCTCGTCGTAGAGGTGCTTGGCGAACTCGGCCACCACCTCCCGGGGCTTCAGGCGCTTGCCGTCGGCCCACAGCTTTTCGGTAAGGCCGGCCAGGGTGTCCATGAGGGCCAGGTCGTGGCCGATGACCGGCTTCATGCCGGGGCGCAGCACCTTCACCGCCACTTCGCGGCCATCGTGCAGGCGGGCGAAATGGACCTGGGCGACGGAGGCGGAGGCCACCGGGGTCGGGTCGAACTCGGCGAAGATTTCCGCCAGGGGCTTGCCGTAGGCCGCTTCCACCTGGGCGATGGCCTGCTCCGAGGGGAAGGGCGGCACCTGGTCCTGCAGCTTGGCCAGTTCCTCCGCCAGGTCCGGCGGCAACAGGTCGCGGCGGGTGGACAGCACCTGGCCGAACTTGACGAAGATGGGGCCCAGGGCTTCCAGGGCCAGGCGCAAGCGCTCGGCCTCGGAGCGGCGGTCCAGATCGCGCCAGAAGAAGAGGGCGCGGGAAAGCCGGGAGAGGCCCCGGGCACGGCCGGTGGGCTCGTGTTCCAGCACCATCTGGTCGAGGCCGTAACGGATGGCGACGGTGGCGATCTTGGCGAGGCGCAGCAGGCGCATGGTCAGTCGGGAAGAGGCGGGGGAGGGAGCCGCCGAGAATACCAGAATCCAGACCGGCCCGCGGCGCCGGGCAGGTATAATCGGCCCTTTCAAGCTTTTGGCACCGCCCGATTTCCCTATGAGTCAAGATATCAAGGCCCACCTGGCCGACCTGCTGCAGACCGCCCTGAAGAGCGTGGCCCCCGATCACGCCGCCACGCCCATCGCCCTGGAACGCCCGAAACAGGAGTCCCACGGCGACTTCGCCGCCAACGTGGCGATGCAGCTGGCCCGGGAACTGAAAAAGAACCCGCGGGAAATCGCCCAGCAGCTGGTCAATGAGCTGCCGCCCTCCGCCTGGGTGGAAAAAGTGGACATCGCCGGCGCCGGCTTCATCAACTTCACCCTCAAGGCCGCCGCCAAGACCGCCGTGGTCCAGGCCGTGCTGGCCAAGGCCGGGGAATACGGCCGCAGCAACGCCGGCGGCAAGCAGAAGGTGCAGGTGGAATTCGTCTCCGCCAACCCCACCGGCCCCCTCCACGTCGGTCATGGCCGCGGCGCCGCCTATGGCGCCTCCCTCTCCAGCCTGCTGGCCTTCGTCGGCTGGGATGTGACCCGGGAGTACTACGTCAATGACGCCGGACGGCAGATGGACATCCTCGGTCTCTCCACCTGGCTGCGCTACCTCGGCCTCTACGACATCAACGTCCCCTTCCCGCCCAACGGCTACCAGGGCGACTACGTGCGCGACATGGCCCGCCAGATCAAGGACGCCCACGGCAACAAGTACCTGCGCCCGGCGGCGGACATCCTGGCCGGCGCTCCCGACGTGGAAGCGGACAAGGAGGGCCACCTGGACGCCCTCATCGCCAACGCCAAGAACCTGCTCGGCCCGGACTGGAGCTACATCCACCAGCACGCCCTGTCCGAGCAGCTGGCGGACGGCAAGGACGACCTGGAAGAGTTCGGCGTGCACTTCGACGTCTGGTTCTCCGAGAAGTCCCTCTTCGATACCGGCCTGGTGGCCAAGTGCGTGGAGAAGCTGGAAGCCGCCGGCCACCTATACGTGCAGAACGGCGCCAAGTGGTTCCGTTCCACCGCCTTCGGCGACGAGAAGGACCGGGTGGTGCAGCGGGAGAACGGCCTGTTCACCTACTTCGCCTCCGACATCGCCTACCACCTCAACAAGTTCGACCGGGGCTTCGACAAGGTCATCAACATCTGGGGCGCCGACCACCACGGCTACATTCCCCGGGTGAAGGGCGCCCTCCAGGCCCTGGACCAGGACGAAGCCAAGCTGCACGTGGCCCTGGTACAGTTCGCCGTGCTCTACCGCAACGGCGAGAAGGCCGCCATGTCCACCCGCTCCGGCGAGTTCGTCACCCTGCGCCAGCTGCGCGGCGAAGTGGGCAACGACGCCTGCCGCTTCTTCTACGTGCTGCGCAAGTCCGACCAGCACCTGGACTTCGACCTGGACCTGGCCAAGAGCCAGACCAACGAAAACCCGGTCTATTACATCCAGTACGCCCACGCCCGGGTCTGTTCCGTAGTCAAGCAGTGGGGCGATGCCGGCGGCAACGAGGCCGAACTGGCCGGTGCCGACCTGGGCCTGCTGACCCACCCGCGGGAACTGGCCGTGGCCGCCCGCCTGGCCGCCTTCCCCGAAGTCGTCGCCAATGCCGCCGCAGACCTGGCGCCGCACCAGGTGGCCTTCTACCTGAAGGACCTGGCCGCCGACTTCCACAGTTATTACAATGCCGAACGCATGCTGGTGGACGACGCCGCCCTGGCCCGTTCCCGCGTCGCCCTGGCCGCCGCCGTGCGCCAGGTGATCCGTAACGGCATGGCCCTGCTGGGTGTTTCCTGCCCGGCCTCCATGTAAGCCAACCCCGCCCCCATACGTTGAGCAGAGAACCATGAGTCGTGACATGAAACCCCGCAAGGCCCCCGCCAGGAAAAAGTCCGGCGGTGGCACCCTGATCGGCATCTTTATCGGCCTCATCCTGGGGGTGGTGGCGGCCCTGGGCGTCGCCTGGTACATCAACAAGGCGCCGATGCCCTTTGTGAACAAGACCCAGAACGGCGCCCCCATGCCGCCGGAGGCCCTGCCCAAGCCGGGTGAGAAGGCGGCGGACAAGGCCGCCCCGGCCCAGCCCCCCGCCCCGGCGGCCCTGCCCGGCAAGCCCGGCGACCCGGTGCCGGAAAAGCCCCGTTTCGACTTCTACAAGATTCTGCCCGGCAACGCCGACGCCGTTCCCGCCCCGGAAGCCAAGCCCGACGCCAAGACGGCCAAGGATGGCAAGGACGGGAAGGAGGCCAAGGACGCCAAGGACGGCGCCGCCGCCAAGGAACCCGTGTTCCTCCAGGCCGGCTCCTTCCAGAAGCCGGGCGACGCGGACAATCAGAAGGCCAGTCTGGCCATGTTGGGGGTGGAAGCCACCGTGCAGCAAGTGATGGTGGGCGACAAGGTGTGGTACCGGGTGCGCCTGGGGCCGTACACCAAGATCGATGAAGTGAACAAGGTGCGCGCCGAGCTGGCCAAGGCCGGCGTCGAAGCCAATATCGTCAAGAACAAGGACTGAAGGAAACCCCCATGACCCAGACCTCCGCTTCCCTGTATTCCCGCCTGCGCCGCTGGCTGGCGCCCCTGGCCCTGCTGGCCGCCGCCGCCCTACAGCCGGCCGTTGCCCAGCAGCAGCCCCAGTTCCAGGCGATCAACCCGCCCATCGCCACCGACAGCGGCAGCAAGATCGAAGTGATCGAGTTCTTCTCCTACGGCTGCCCCCACTGCGCCGACTTCAACCCCCTGATCCACGCCTGGGCCTCCCGCCTGGGCCCGGACGTGGCCTTCAAGAAGGTGCCCATCACCTTCGGCCGCCCCGCCTGGACCAACGTGGCCAAGCTGTACTACGCCCTGGAAACCACCGGCGACCTGGCCAAGCTGGACGAAGCCGTGTTCAAGGCCATCCACGAACAGCGCGTCAATCTGTTCGACCCCCGCACCGCCGAGGAATGGGTGGGCAAGCAGGGCGCCGACGGCAAGAAGTTCGCCGAGGCCTTTGCCTCCTTCGGCGTGAACAGCAAGATGAGCCGGGCCGAGCAGATCGCCCGGGCCTACAAGGTGGACGGCGTGCCCATGGTGGTGGTGGACGGCCGCTACGTAGTCAAGGGCGAAGCCTTCAAGGACGTGCTGCGCAACGCCGACCTGCTGATCGAGAAAATCCGCGCCGAGCGGGCCGGCAAGAAGAAGTAAGACCCGCCGGCAGACCCACGCCATCGCCCGGACGGCCCCGCCCTCCGGGCGATTTCACATCCACCTGCGGAACATTCATGGCATCCCTCAAGGTCTTCATCACCGGCGCCTCCAGCGGCATCGGCGCCGCCCTGGCCCGCCACTACGCCGAACAGGGCGCCACCCTTGGCCTGGCGGCCCGCCGACAACAAGCACTGACGGACCTCCTGGCCGACCTGCCCGGCCACCACGCCGCCTATGCCCTGGATGTGAGCGACGCCCCGGCCCTGGCCGCCGCCGCTGCCGACTTCACGGCCCGCCACGGCGCCCCGGACATCGTCATCGCCAACGCCGGCGTCTCCGTCGGCACCCTCAGCGAATGCCCGGAAGACCTGGCGGCCTTCCGCAAGGTGATGGACACCAACGTCTACGGCATGGCCGCCACCTTCGCCCCCTTCATCGGACCCATGGCCGCCGCCGGCGGCGACAGGCGCCTGGTGGGCATCGCCTCCGTCGCCGGCATCCGGGGCCTGCCGGGGGCCGAAGCCTATTCGGCCTCCAAGGCCGCCGCCATCGCCTATCTGGAATCCCTGCGCCTGGAAATGGCGCCCAAGGGCATCAAGGTGGTGACCATCGCCCCGGGCTATATCGAAACCCCCATGACCGCCATCAACCCCTATCCCATGCCCTTCCTGCTGCCGGCAGCGGAAGCGGCGCGGCGCTTCGCCCGGGCGGTGGCGAAGGGCACCAGCTACACGGTCATTCCCTGGCAGATGGGGGTGGTGGCAAAGATCCTGCGGCTCCTGCCCAACTGGCTCTACGACCGCCTCTTCACCCAGGCCCCGCGCAAGCCCCGGGGCCTGCTGGACTAGGCCAGCACCCGCTCCAGGCAACGGCGCAGCAGGAATACCCGGCGCAGGCTGCGGCCCCGTTTGTGGCGCCAGGGCCGGGCCAGGAAGGTGATTGCGCGCAGCCACAGCATGGCCCGCTGCAGACAGCGACGGATGTCGGCCGCCGGATGGGCCGTGAAGTAGCGCTCCAGCAGGGCCTCGCCCATGGTCTGCCAGGCGGCCTCACCCCGGTCGTCGAGGAGCAGGCAGGAATTGACCAGCAGCACCAGGTCCAAGGTCTGGGCCACGGCCAGGGACAGGTGCTCGCCGATGTCTTCCTCGAAATCGATGCGGTAAATCTCGCCCTGCCACAGCATCAGGTTCTTCACCTGGCTGCCGCCGTGCCAGTGGCCGGCCCGGTGGAAGGCCGCCAGGTCGTCCATGGCCCGCAGCAGCAGGGCGTCCCATTCCTGCCGCGGACGGTCCGTGCGGGCGTGTTCCAGGGTGTCGCCCACCGCCTCCAGGGCCAGCCAGCCGGCCCCTTCCGCCAGCACCCGGGGCACTTTCACCCCGGCGGCGTGGAGGCTGCGCAGGCGGCGGGCTTCAATGCGGATCAGGCCGCCCTGGTCCGACAGGGCCAGGGACTGCCGCGGCAGGGGCTGGGGCGAAAGGCTGCCGGCGATGCGGGCGGCGATCCAGGTGACCCAGGGGGCCCGGGTCTGGTCGGAGGCGCGCTTCACCACCAGGGACTGGCCCTCGTGGCTGAGGCGCAGGATGCGTTCCTCGGGACGGGCGGCCAGGGCCGCCTCGATGGCGGCGACCAGTTCGGGGGCGCCGGCGGGCAGGTTGGGAGCAGACATGGGGCGGATTATCCCACAGGCCCCGCCGCCGCCGCGGGATCCGGGGCGGCGACAAATCCGGCCTATATCAAATCAGGCGGCCCCGGGCCGGGCTATCATCCGCCCATTCCCCCTGCTTCCGAGGACCCTATGCGCCGTCTTGCCCTGCTCCTGCTGCCCCTCTCGCTGTTGGCCGCCCAACCCGCCCGGGCGGCGGATTTGTCGCCCGAATCGGTACTGCAGGCCCTCACCGAGCTGGGCCGCCTCAACGGCACCGCCCTGGCCTGCGGCCAGAAGGAGGTGGTGGCACGGATCAAGGGGCTGGTGATCCAGCGCGCCCCCAAGACCCGCCAGTATGGCGAGGCTTTCGAAGGGGCCACCCAGAACGCTTTCCTGGAACGCTCGCGCCAGGGGGGCACCTGCCCCGCCGCCCCGGAACTGGCCCGCAAGGCCGAAGCCCTGGCCGAGCAATTGCCGCCTGCCTCTGCCGACGCCGTGGCCCGCTGACCATGAAGTACGCCCGTCTCAAGCTCGCCCTGCTGGCCCTGGGCGCCGCCCTTGCCCTGCCGGCTGCCGCCCAGGCCCCGGCCAAGCCCCTCAACCCGGCCCGCCATCTGGCCACCGGCGGCGACGACATCGCCGTCGGCGTGCAGCCCCGCTACCTGCTGCAGACCCAGTACGGCAACGTGGTCACCAACCAGGACTTCGGCGGCCAGTTCCAGCTGATCACCTTCGGCTACACCTCCTGCCCCGACGTCTGCCCCACCACCCTGGCGGAAATGGCGGCCATCCTGGAACAGCTGGGAGAGGCGGGCAAGCGGGTGCAGCCCATTTTCATCAGCGTGGACCCGCAGCGGGACACGCCCAAGGTCCTGGGCAACTACGTCGCCTTCTTCAACCCGCGCATCCTCGGCCTCACCGGATCGCCGGCCCTGGTGCGGGGCGTCGCCGACAACTTCAAGGCGCGCTACGAGAAGGTCCAGGAGCCGGGCTCGGACCAGTACTGGATGGACCACTCCGCCGGCATGTACCTGCTGGGGCCGGATAGCGGCTTTGTCGCCAAGTTCCCCTACGCCATGCCCGCCGCCGAGATCACGGCGCGCATCAAGGCCCAGCTGGACGCCACGCCGGAGCCGACGCCCCGGGAACAGCAGACCCCGGCGGACGCCCCGCCCCGGCGCTGAGCCTTACCAGTCCAGGGGCTGGCCGTCCCGGAAGAAGCCGCCGCTGGGCCCGTCGTCGGGCAGGGTGGCGGCCCACAGGATGCTGCGGGCGCCCTCCTCGGCGCTGCGCTGGGCGCCGCTACCGCCCATCTCGGTGCGGCACCAGCCGGGACACACCGCATTGACCTTGATCGCCGCCCCTTCCGCGGCCAGTTCCGCTGCCAGGATGCGGGTGAGGGCGTTGAGGGCCGTCTTCGAGGCCCGGTAGCCGGGCCAGGCGCCGCCCATGGTGGACAGCTGGCCCATGCCGGAGGAGACATTGACGATGCGCCCCCAGCCCCGCCGCCGCATCAGGGGCACCAGGGCCTGCATCAGGCGCAGGGGCGCCAGGGTGTTGGCCTCCAGGGTCGCCGCCACCAGCGCCGGATCGACCCGCAGCAGGCTGCCGCTGGCCGGGTCGGCAAAATCGTGGGGTTCGAGGAAGACCCCGGCGTTATTCACCAGGATGTCCACGCCGCCGTATTCCCGTTCCAGGAAGGCGGCCAGCCGGGCCACGTCCTCGCCCCGGGTGACGTCGGCCACCTGGGCCGCCACCGCCAGACCGCGTCCCGCCAGTTCGGCGCAGGCCGCCTGCAGCGGTCCCTCCCGCCGCCCCACCAGCACCACCCGGCAACCCTGCTCGGCCAGCAGGCCGGCCACGGCCAGACCCAAGCCCCGGGCGGCACCCGTCACCACGGCAATTTTTTGCGCTAGCATCGCTGCTCCTTCACGTTCATGGATGCCCGATGATGCAATGGCCCGACGCCCTCGGCAAGCCGCACCCCGCCTGGTCCGCCGATCAGGGCGAACTGCGCCTGGTGTCCCTGGTGCCCTCCATCACCGAGCTGCTGTGGGAGCTGGGCCTGGGCCCGCAGCTGGTGGGGCGCACCGGCTTCTGCGTGCATCCGCGGCAGGCCCTGCAGGCCGTACCCAAGGTGGGCGGCACCAAGGGTTTCTCCGTGGAGAAGATCCGCGCCCTGGCCCCCACCCACGTCATCGTCAATGTGGATGAAAACCGGCGCGAGGAAGTGGCGGCCCTGGAGGCCTTCGTGCCCCACATCGTCGTCACCCATCCCCTGGGCCCGGACGACAATCCGGCCCTGTACCGCCTGCTGGGCCATCTCTTCGGCAAGGAAGGGGAGGCGGAGCGGCTCTGCGCCGACTACGCCGCGGCCCGGGCCGAACTGGCGGACGCCGTGGCCGGCCTGCCCCGGGAGACGGTGCTCTACCTGATCTGGAAAAAGCCCTGGATGAGTGTCAGCCGGGACACCTACATCTCCCGCATGCTGGCCGCCGCCGGCTGGGACAGCCTGCCCGCCGACGCCGCCGAACGCTATCCGGAAGTGGACCTGGCCCTGGCCCGCCAGGCCGGGCGCATCCTGCTGCCGAGCGAGCCTTATCCCTTCCGCGACAAGGACGCCCTTGAACTGGCCGCCGACCCGGCCGCGGGCTGCACCCCGGTGCTGACGGTGGATGGGGAAATGATCTCCTGGTACGGCAGCCGGGCCATCGCCGGCCTGCGCTACCTGGCGGCCCTGCGCCCCAGCCTGGCCTAGGGCGGCAGGCACCGCTCCTTTGCGCCTACCCTGGCAGGCAGGAAAGACGGCATTCTCCCGACCACCTGCCGGGGGAGGCCGATTGCAAACCGCTCACCGGCCACACCATCTCAAGACACCCGTCCCGCCTGCCTCTCCCGGCAGGGACCGGTGCAGGCCGCTCAGGGCCGGAAGCGGGTGATGCCGGCTTCCGTCACCAGGGCATCCAGGGGCTCGTCGTGGGGTTCCGGGCCGATGTCGGCCACCCTGGCCAGTTCGTAGCCGACGCCGATGGCCAGGGGCCGGGGGTCCAGGCTGGCCAGGGTGCGGTCGAAAAAGCCGCCGCCGTAGCCCAGGCGGTAGCCCAGCCGGTCCACCCCGTTCACCGGCAGCAGCAGCACCTGGGGCACCAGCCAGGGACCCTCGGTGGGCGTCGGGATGCCGTAGCGGTCCGGCGCCAGGAGCGTCGCCTCCCGCCACTCGCGGAAGGCCAGGGGCGCATTGGGCACCGTCACCACCGGCAGGGCCGAGCGGCCGCCCCGGGACTGCCACTCCAGCAGCAGGGGGCGCAGGTCCGGCTCGTTCTGCACCGGCCAGCAGAAACCCACCACCTGGCCCTCCAGTTCGGGGAAGCCGGCCATGAGGTGGCCGCAGATGGCCTCGGAAAGCAGGGCCACGGCCTCGGCGGAAAGGCCGCGGCGGGCGGCAATGAGGCGCTGGCGCAGGACGTTGCGGTTCTCGGGGGCGGGCGGCGGGGTGAAGGGAATGGCGGTCATGGGGAAAGATGAAATTGGCTCGCTGCGGAGGCCGGGCAGGGCCCCGGCCTGTGCTATGCTCAAAGGGCTGCCAGTGGCTCTGCCGTGACGGCATTTTTTCCCGCCAGCCCCTTGCCTCAAGCGCCTGCCCTGCAGACGCCGAACCAGATTATCACACCACGATGTCGCCTTCCCCAGCCCGCCCCCGCTTCGCCCTTCGCCTCACCCTGTGCTCCGCCCTGCTCGGCCTCTGTCTCGGCCTCAACGCCCCGGCCCGCGCCGGTAGCGACGAACAGTTCGTCGCCGCCCGGGACGCCTTCCGCGCCGGCGACCTGAACCGTCTCGACCGCCTCGCCGCCGAGCTGCGGGACCACGAACTGGCGCCCTACGTGGAGTATTTCCAGATCCGCGCCCAGCTGGAGAAGGCCGACGCCAACACCGTCGCCGCCCTCAACGATTTCCTCGCCCGCCAGGACAAGACCTACATCGCCGAGAAGCTGCGCGGCGACTGGCTGCGCCTGCTCGGCAAGCAGCAGCGCTGGAGCGAGTTCGAGGCCGAATACCCGAAGATTTCCCAGGCCGACCAGGACCTGGCCTGCCTCAGCCTGCAGAGCCGCCTGGCACGCAAGGACCCGAAGGCCCTGGACGACGCCCTGCCCCTGTTCCGCACCCTGCTGGAAGTGCCCGAGCCCTGCAACCCGGTGCTGGACGCCGTGGTGGCGGCCCAGAAGGTCAATTCCGACGACGTCTGGGCCCGCATCCGCCGCCAGTTCGAAATCAACAAGCTCGGCGCCGCCTGGAACACGGCCCAGTACCTGCCCGTGGCCCAGACCCCGGAGCGCAAGCTGTGGGACCAGGTGACGGACAGGCCCCTGCCCTTCCTGGTCAAGCTCTCCGGCACCAGTCAGCGCCTGCAGCGGGAACTGGCCCTTTTGGCGCTGCAGCGGGTGGCCCGCAACGACCCGGCCATGGCCGCCCAGCGCCTGGATGCCCTGGAAAGCCAGCTGCCGCCCGCCGACCGGGCCTGGGCCTGGGGCCAGATCGGCTGGCAGGGCGCCCAGCGCCACTATCCGGAAGCCCTGGACTGGTACCGCCGCGGCAGCGACCTGACGCCCCTCTCCGACGAAGCCCAGGCCTGGAAGGTGCGCGCCGCCCTGCGCGCCCAGGACTGGCACCTGGTGCGCCACGCCATCGAAGGCATGAGCCCGACCCAGGCCGCCGACCCCAGCTGGACCTACTGGCTGGGCCGGGCCTACAAGGCCGCCGGCCGCAACGACCTGGCCCAGCCCCTGTTCGAGCGCATCGCCGGCCAGCCCAATTTCTACGGCAACCTGGCGGACGACGAGCTGGGCCGCCCCATCAAGCTGCCGCCCCAGGCCCGCCCCCTGAGCCGGGAGGAACTGGCCCGGGTCGGCGACAACCTGGCCCTGCGCCGGGCCCTGGCCCTGTTCCGCGCCAACCTGCGCTTCGAAGGCACCAAGGAATGGAGCTGGGCCCTGCGCGGCATGGACGACCGGGAGTTGCTGGCCGCCGCCGAAATCGCCCGCCGCAGCAACATCTACGACCGGGCCATCGCCGCCGCCGACCGCACCAAGAACGAGCACGACTACAGCCTGCGCTATCTCTCCCCCTTCGACGAGCAGGTGCGCCCCGTGGCGCGCCAGCAGCAGCTGGACGATGCCTGGGTATACGGCCTGATGCGTCAGGAAAGCCGCTTCGTCACCAACGCCCGCTCCTCCGTCGGCGCCTCCGGCCTGATGCAGCTGATGCCGGCCACGGCCCGCTGGGTGGCGAAGAAGATCGGCCTCAAGGACTACGACCACGGCCAGGTGACCAATACGGACACCAACGTGCTGCTCGGCACCTCCTACATGCGCATGGTCATGGAAAGCCTGGACAACCACCCGGTGCTGGCCTCCGCCGCCTACAACGCGGGTCCCGGCCGGGCCCAGAAATGGCGGGCCGCCAAGCCCATCGAGGGGGCCATCTACGCCGAGACCATCCCCTTCAGCGAGACCCGGGATTACGTGAAAAAGGTGATGAGCAACTCGGTCTACTACGCCTCCCTCTTCAACAACGGCCGGCCCCAGTCCCTGAAAAGCCGGCTGGGGGTGGTGCTGCCCAAGGGCAGCGGTGGCGAGAACCAGCCAAAACCGGAAGATTTGCCGTAAAATCCGGGGTTTCCCGGCGGCGCCAGCGTTGCCGGGAGGTGAGGGGAGCATCGCGTCGGCAACGACGCGGCGCAAAGACTATAAAGCGACACTCCAGAGATAATCATGGCGATCAAAAACATTCTGTTGCTGGGCGGTAGCGGCTTTGTCGGCAGCCACATTGCCAACCTGCTGTCTGCCCGCGAAGGCATCCGCATCACCGTGCCCTCCCGCCGTCGGGAACGGGCCAAGCACCTGCTGCCCCTGCCCGGGGTCGATGTGGTGGAAGCCAACATCAACAAGGAAGAAGACCTGCTCGCCCTGATGCGCGGCCAGGACGCGGTGATCAATCTGGTGGGCATCCTCCACGGCGACAGCGAAATGCCCTACGGCCGCAAGTTCGCCCAGGCCCATGTGGAACTGCCGCGGAAAGTCGTCGCCGCCATGCAGCAGGCCGGCGTCAAGCGCCTGGTGCACATGAGCGCCCTCAAGGCCGACGCCAAGGGCCCCTCCGAATACCTGCGCTCCAAGGGCGACGGCGAAGCCATCGTGCTGGCCGCCCAGGGCCCGCTGGACGTGACCGTGTTCCGTCCCTCCGTCATCTTCGGCGCCGGCGATTCCTTCCTCAACACCTTCGCCAAGCTGCTCAAGCTGGCCCCGGTGTTCCCCATCGGCTTCCCCGACGCCCGCTTCCAGCCGGTGTGCATCGACGACGTGGGCCAGGCCTTCGTGGACAGCCTGGAAGACAGCGACACCTTCGGCCAGACCTATGAACTGTGCGGCCCCGGCGTGTACAGCCTGCGCGAACTGATCCAGTACACCGGCAAGGTGATCGGCAAGGAACGGCCCCTGTTCAAGCTCTCCGAAGGCTGGGCCTACCTGCAGGCCGGCCTGCTGTGGCTGGCGCCCAAGCCCCTGATGTCCCCGGACAACCTGCGTTCCATGCAGGTGGACAATGTGGCCACCCCCGGCGCCAAGACTCCGGCCCGCTGGTGCCCCGCCTCCCTGGAATCCGTGGCCCCCACCTACCTGGCCGCCGATCCCAACGCCAAGTTCAACACGTTCCGGGGCCAGGCCGGCCGCTGAACACCTGCCCCCCGCCCGGGAGGAGACTCCATGCTGCAACTGGTCATCGGCAACAAGAACTTCTCCTCCTGGTCCCTGCGGCCCTGGCTGCTGCTGAAGCAGGCCGGGCTGCCCTTCCGGGAAATCCCCGTGCGCCTGCGCCAGGCGGACACCAAGGCCCAGATCCTGGCCCACTCGCCCTCCGGCAAGGTGCCGGCATTGATCGACGGCGACCTGACGGTGTGGGATTCCCTCGCCATCTGCGAATACCTGGCCGAAAAAGCCTCCCTGAACCATGTGGACCTGTGGCCCGCCGACCCCAAGGCCCGGGCCGAGGCGCGCAGCGTCAGCGCCGAGATGCACTCCGGCTTTGCCGCCCTGCGCCAACAGATGAGCATGGAGGTGGCTGCCAGCCGCCCCGGTGAAGGCCAGACGCCGGAGGTCCTGGCCGACATCGCCCGCATCGCCGCCCTCTGGACTTCCTGCCGGGAGCGCTTCGCCGCGGCCGGCCCCTTCCTCTTCGGCGACTTTTCCGTGGCCGATGCCATGTACGCTCCGGTGGCCTTCCGCTTCCACACCTACGGCGTCGAACTGCCGCCCCTGGCTGCCGCCTACCGGGACACCCTGCTGGCCCTGCCGGCCATGCAGGAATGGGCTGCCGGCGCCCGGGCCGAGGTGGGCGCCTGACCCCGCCCATGCAGATCTACGTCGTCGGCGGCGCCGTGCGCGACCGCCTGCTCGGCCTGCCGGTGCAGGACCGGGACTACGTGGTGGTGGGCGCCGATCCCCAGACCATGCTGGCCCAGGGCTTCAAGCCCGTGGGCAAGGATTTTCCCGTCTTCCTGCATCCCCAGACCCATGAGGAATACGCCCTGGCCCGCACCGAAAGGAAGACCGGCCGGGGCTACGCCGGCTTCGCCTTCCACGCGGCGCCGGACGTGACCCTGGAACAGGACCTGGCGCGGCGGGACCTGACCATCAATGCCATCGCCGAAGGTGAGGACGGCAGCCTCACCGACCCTTACGGCGGGGTCCGGGACATTGCCGCCCGGGTGCTGCGCCATGTGGGCCCGGCCTTTGTCGAAGACCCGGTGCGCATCCTGCGCCTGGCCCGCTTCTCCGCCCGCTTCACCGATTTTTCCGTGGCCCCGGAAACCCTGGCCCTGATGCGGGAAATGGTGGCCAACGGTGAGGTGGACGCCCTGGTGCCGGAACGGGTGTGGCAGGAACTGGCCAAGGGCCTGATGGAGGCCCGGCCCTCGCGCATGTTCGCCGTGCTCAAGGACTGCGGCGCCCTGGCCCGCCTCCTGCCCGAACTGGAGAAGCTCGACGGGGTGCCCCAGCGGGCCGACTACCATCCGGAAATCGACACCTTCGACCACGTCATGCGCGTCATCGACGTCGCCGCCAGCCGCGGCGAGCCGCTGCCGGTGCGCTTCGCCGCCCTGCTGCACGACCTGGGCAAGGGCACCACGCCGGCCGACATCCTGCCCCGGCACATCGGCCACGAGCACCGCAGCGTGGAGCTGGGCGAGGCGCTGTGCGCCCGCCTCAAGGTGCCGGTGGAATGCCGGGACCTGGCCCTGCTCACCGCCCGCTACCACGGCGACATCCACAAATGCCTGGAAATGCGGCCGGCGACCCTGGTCACCCTATTGGAAAAGACCGACGCCTTCCGCCGCCCCGAGCGTTTCGAGCAACTGCTCGCCGCCTGCGCCTGCGACTACAACGGCCGCAAGGACTGGGAGGAGCGCCCCTACGCCAGCCCGGCGCGCCTGCGCACCGCCCTGGCGGCGGCCCGCAGCGTCGATGCGGGGGCCGTGGCCAAGGCCGCCGGCGACCGTTCCCGCATCCCCGACGCCATCCACCAGGCCCGGGCCGGCGCCGTCGCGGCGGCCCTCAGAGAAAACGGCTGAGCAGGGCCAGCAGGGCAGAAAAGACCAGGGTGGAGCCGAAGGGAAAGAAATAGTCCCGGCCGCGCAGGCGCAGATTGACATCCCCGGGCAGGCCCCGCCGCCGCCCCGGCTGGCGGGGCAGGAACAGGCCCAGGAGTATCACCCCCAGGCTCAGGGTCAGAAGCCATTTCAACATTGTGCAGACCTAGACAGGAAAGGTTGGCGCCCACATCCGGCGGCCCCGATTTAACCACGGGAAGCCGGCCCCGCGACACAGAACCAAGGAAAGCCATGATCACCCTCTACACCTGGGGCACCCCCAACGGCCGCAAGGTCTCCATCATGCTCGAAGAGTGCGGCCTGCCCTACGCCGTGCAGCCGGTGGATATCACCCGGGAGCAGCAGTTTGCCCCGGACTTCC
Organism: Azospira sp. I09; assembly: GCF_009177135.1. Taxonomy (NCBI): domain Bacteria; kingdom Pseudomonadati; phylum Pseudomonadota; class Betaproteobacteria; order Rhodocyclales; family Rhodocyclaceae; genus Azospira; species Azospira sp. I09. The sequence goes on from NZ_AP021844.1 coordinate 2,441,326, forward strand.
TGGCCATCAACCCCAACAACAAGATTCCCGCCATCGTGGACCGGGAGGGCCCCGGCGGCCAGCCCCTGAGCCTGTTCGAATCCGGCGCCATCCTCATCTACCTGGCGGAAAAGTGTGGCCGCTTCCTGCCCGCTGCCGGGCCGGAGCGCTATGCCGTGCTGCAATGGCTGATGTTCCAGATGGGCGGCATCGGCCCCATCTTCGGCCAGACCCACCACTTCCTGCGCTTCGCCCCGGCTCCGGTGCCCTACGCCATCGAGCGCTTCCGCACGGAAACGGCCCGCCTCTACGGCGTCCTCGAGGGCCAGCTGCAACGCCAGACCTACGTCGCCGGCGATTATTCCATCGCCGACATGGCCATCTACCCCTGGGTCAGCCGCCACGAATGGCAGGGCATCGACCTGGCGGACTATCCCCAGGTGGCCCGCTGGGCCGCCCTGGTGGGCGAGCGGCCCGCCGTGCGGCGCGGCATGGAGGTACCCGCCTGATGGACACCCGCGCCCAGGACCAGGTCCTCGAAGTCATTTCCCGCCCGGCCCAAGGCAAGGCCAAGGCCCGGCCCACGCCCCTGCTCTTCGTCCATGGCGCCTTCGCCGGCGCCTGGTGCTGGGACGAGCACTTCCTGCCCTTCTTCTCCGCCGCCGGCTACGACGCCCATGCCGTTTCCCTGCGCGGCCACGGCGGCAGCTGGGGTCACAACAGCATCGACTGGTGGAGCATCCAGGATTACGTCGAGGACGTGCGCCGGGCGGTGGCGGAACTGGAACAGGCGCCGGTGCTGATCGGCCACTCCATGGGCGGCTTCGTGGTGCAGAAGTACCTGGAGCAGGCCCAGGTGCCGGGCGCCGTGCTGATGTGCTCGGTGCCGCCCCAGGGCCTGGTGGGGGCTTCCCTGCAGATGGTCTTCTCCCGCCCGGACCTGCTGGGGGACCTCAACCACCTGCTGGGGGGCGGCCAGGTGGCCAGCCACGTGCTGGAACAGGCCCTGTTCGCCCAGGACGTGGAGCCGGAACGGCTGCTGCGCTACTACGGCCACATGCAGAAGGAGTCCCAGCGGGCCATCTGGGACATGTCCCTGTTCAACCTGCCCCAATTGATGCGCATGCGGCTGCCGCCCCTGCAGATCATCGGCGCCGAGCTGGATGCCCTGGTGCCGGCGGCCCAGGTGAAGATGACCGGGGACACCTACGGCATCACCCCGGAAATTTTCCCCGGCATGGGCCACGGGCTGATGCTGGAACAGGACTGGGAAAAGGTGGCCAGGTCGCTCCTGGCCTGGCTGCAGCGCCAGGGTTTCTGAAACGCGACACAAAAAGCAAACGCCCCGGCAAGCCGGGGCGTTTCGGTATCTACGACGGCAGGGCCGGGTAGATCAGGCCGTGGTGTTCACGTTCTTGCCCAGATGGTCGGGCAGATTGACGGTGGACTGGGGCAGGGCCTGGATCAACTGGGCCGCACTGGAAGCCTGGGCATCCAGTGCCTTCTTCAGGACTGCGGTTTGAATCTGGTTGCTGGTCTGGGTTTCCGAAAAGCTGGTGGCCAGACTGGCGATGCCATTGACGTCCATGGCGTTCTCCTCGTGGATTTACTGCTTCATTCTACGACCAAAATCCGGCTTTCTTGATACCCCGGGAAAAAAATTTCGGAACGGCTCAACCTTTTCCCCCCGCGCTCCGTTACACCTCTTACAGGGGGCGACGGGCGCCCCCTCACGGTGAAGGAGAGCAACATGCTGACCATCATGGAGATGAGCACGGGCCGCTGCAGCGACGACCTCACCGCCCATTACGACGAAGACGTGCTGAACGCCAACTGGACCGAACCGCCCCGCCTGGAGCCCCAGTTGCAACTGGTGGCGGTGCCGGTGCGTGAACCGGGCATCGACCCCGCCCTCTATCTCAACGCCTTCTACGCCGCCCAGGAATAGGCGCCGCCCGGACCACCTCAGTTGCGGCGGGCACCCCCCGGCGCCACCGCCATCTGGGTGCTGTTGTAGGCCTGGGCGTACTGGCGGCTGACCTCCTCCAGCACTTCGGCGATGCGCTCGCTGGTGGTGGCCACGTTGCGGGCCTGGCTCTGCCTATCCGTACCGGCGCCGCTGCCGCCGCCGACCAGGGCCTGGTCGAAGAACAGCCATTGGGTGCGGGCCAGTTCCAGGGCATTGCGCACGGCAGCAGTGTTTTCCCGGGCCCCGGCCAGTTCTCCCAGGGCGGTGTTGAATTCACGGCGGGCCTGTTCCGCATCCACCTGACGCCCCTGGCTGCGGTCACCAGCGTAGCCCATAAGATACAGCCGTGCCAGCCGCTGGGCCAGCATGTTCTGCCGCTGGGAAAGGTCCAGCAGGCGCCCCATATTGCCTTCGCTCTGCTCCTCGATCAGCAGACTCAGTTTGCCGCTGGCCAGCATCAGATCGTCGCTGACCGCCAGCACCCGCTGCAGGGCCGGCGTGGTGTAGGGAGATTTCAGAGCCTGCCGCAGTTCCACCCAGAGGGCCTGGGTGCGCTGCAGGGTCGGCGCCATGCGGCTCTGACGGCTGTAGGGAGCCAGTTCGGCGAGGGCCGCCTCCAGTTGCTGGGTGGCTTTCTGCAACTGATTGCGGGCGCTGTCGGCCTGGATCTGCAGGCCGGCCTGCAGGTAGAGCTTGGCCACGCGCTGGGACTGCAGCCGCAGTTGGCCCACGGCCACCAGGTCGCTGGCTCCGGCAGCCTGGACGACACCGGAGAGCAGCAAGGCGAAAAGGAATAGCAGCCGCAGCAACGGTGCTGGCGCCCGAACTGGGCGGAATAGGGCGGCGAAAAAGGCAGGAGGCATGGCGGCATTCCCGAAAACATCTAGGGGCCGTCAGTAAACACCCCCCGCGTTGCAGGAATATGAAGGGCCGGGACGCTGCCGCTTACAGGGTGTGGCTGCGATCGCCGCGCTGGAAGCCGAGCAGAGGCTCGGCCAGGCCCTTGCCCAGGGCGATGACCTTGAACAGCTCACCCATTTCATGGGGCTGCACCAGCTTCTGCACCATGGCTGCGGCCTTGAAGTAGTCGCTGCTGCCCGGCGCTAGGCTGGCCAGGCAGTCCAGCAGGCCGGCATTCATGAGGAACTGGCCCTGGGCGGTGTAACCCAGCACCTCCAGGCCCGCAGCGAAGCCGGCTTCGGCCGCTGCCGTGAAATCCACGTGGGCGGTGATGTCGGTTAGGCCCGGCAGGTGGAAGGGGTCCGGATGGGCATGGTGGCGGTAGTGGCACATCAGGGTGCCGCCGCCCCGCTGGGGATGGTAGAACTCCTGCCGGGGAAAGCCGTAGTCCAGCAGCAGCAGGGCACCCCGCTCCAGGATCGGCCCCCAGGAGGCCACCCAGGCCGGCGCCGCCAGGCCGATCTCGCTCATGTAGCCGGCCGGCGGAATGGTGCATTCGGCCGCCAGGGACTGGGCCCTGGCCAGCAGTTCGCCGGCGGCGGGGCGTTCTTCCCAGGTAAAGCCTGCGGGGCCGATAGCGACGCCCCGCTCAAAAATGCCGGTCTCGCGCCAGGCCACCGCATGCACGGGCATGGCGTCGAGCACCTCGTTGCCCAGCACCAGGCCGGAGAAGCGCTGCGGCAGGCGCTCCAGCCACTGTACCCGGTGCAGCAGATGGGGCGCCCGCTGCTCCAGGGTCGCCGCCTGGCGCTGGCGCAGGTCCGGCGACAGGTCCAGGATGGCATAGCTCTCCGGCAGGCTGTCCAGGGCCTCCAGGGCCAGCAGCAGGTCGGCCGCCAAGCGGCCGGTGCCGGCCCCGGCCTCGATGATGTGGGGGCCGCTGGCCGCCATGATCTGGGCCGCCTGGGGTGCCAGACTGCGGGAGAAGAGGGGCGACAGTTCGGGAGCGGTGACGAAATCCCCGTCGGCGCCGAACTTGCGCGCCCCGGCCGTGTAATAGCCCAGCCCCGGCGCGTAGAGCGCCAGCTCCATGAACCGGGCGAAGTCGATCCAGCCGCCACGGCCGGCGATTTCGGCGGCGAGGGCATCGGTCAGTCGCTGGCTGTGGGCCAGGGCGTCGGCATCGGGCAGGGGCAAGGCCATGAAAGAAGAAGAAAAAGGGGCGAAAAGAGGGCGGGATGATGGGCCAATCCGCTAAAATTCGCAAACTTCCAAATCCGTTCAGGGCAGTCCATGGACAGCAACGGCAACTTGCAGGGCAAGGCGATTCTGGTGACCGGCGGCGCCAAGCGGGTCGGCGCGGCCATTGCCCGGCGCCTGCATGCCGCCGGCGCCAATGTGGTGCTGCATTACCGCTCGGCGGCGGCCGAGGCCCGCAGCCTGGCGGCCGAACTGAACGCCCAGCGGGACGGCTCCGCCGTCTGCATCCAGGCCGACCTGCTACAGACCTCGGCTCTGCCCGGGCTGGTGGAGCAGTCGGTGACGGCATTCGGCCGTCTGGACGGTCTGGTCAATAACGCTTCCAGCTTTTTCCGTACCCCCCTGGGCAGCATCGACGAGGCAGCCTGGGACGATCTGGTGGGCAGCAACTTCAAGGCCCCCCTGTTCCTCACCCAGGCGGCGGCGCCCCATCTCCGGGCCAGCGGCGGCGCCGTGGTGAACATCACCGACGTCCATGCCGAGCGGCCCCTGGTGGGCTACCCCCTGTATTGCGCCGCCAAGGGCGCCCTGCTCACACTGACCCGGGCCCTGGCGGCGGAGCTGGCACCGGTGGTGCGGGTCAATGCGGTGGCGCCGGGCCCCATCCTGTGGCCGGAGGGCAGCGACTTCGACAGCGCCGCCCGCCAGGCCATCGTCGCCGACACCCTGCTGGGCCGGGAAGGCAGCCCGGCCGACATCGCCCGGGCCGTGCACTTCCTGCTGGTGGACAGCCCTTACATCACCGGCCAGGTGATCAACGTAGACGGGGGCCGCACGGCCCATCTGTAATCAAGTAACCAGGAATCTCCCGTGGAACGCTCCAACACCCTGCAACGCATTGAAAAATGGCTCCTGCGCGAAACCGGCAAGGCCATCGCCGACTACAACATGATTGAGGAAGGCGACACGGTGCTGGTCTGCGTTTCCGGCGGCAAGGATTCCCATACCCTGCTGCACCTGCTGCGCATCCTCCAGGCCAAGGCGCCGATCAACTTCCGCCTCATCGCCATGAACCTGGACCAGAAGCAGCCCGGCTTCCCGGCCGAGGTGCTGCCGGCCTACTTCGAGAAGACCGGCGTCGATTTCCGCATCATCGAGGCCGACACCTACTCGGTGGTGAAGGAGAAGATTCCCGAGGGCAAGACCACCTGTTCCCTCTGTTCCCGCCTGCGCCGCGGCATCATCTACCGCACCGCCAAGGAGCTGGGCGCCAACAAGATCGCCCTCGGCCACCACCGGGACGACATGGTGCATACCCTGTTCCTCAACCTGATTTTCGGCGGCAAGCTGAAGGCCATGCCGCCCAAGCTGGTCACCGACGACGGCGCCCACGTGGTCATCCGTCCCCTGGCCTACTGCGCCGAGAGCGACATCGCCCGCTACTCCCGGGGCATGGAATTCCCCATCATCCCCTGCAACCTGTGCGGCTCCCAGGACAACCTGCAGCGGCAGAAAATCCGGGAGATGATGCAGGAGTGGGACCAGAAATTCCCCGGCCGCACCGAGGCCGTCTTCAGCGCCCTGCAGAACGTGGTGCCCTCCCACCTGGCGGACACCAAGCTATTCGACTTCAAGGGCCTCAAGGCCGGCCTGACCCCGGCGGCCGAGGGCGACACCCTGTTCGATCCGCCGGAGCTGCCCCCCATGCTGGCGCCCCGGGGGCCCCTGGACGGGGACGATTTTCCGCTGCCCGTAGTGGCTGGGGCCTGAGCCCTTTGCTATGATGCCGGTTCAGGGAAAATCAACATAAATCAATAATATGACGAAGAGAATACGTGCAGTTCAGGTAGTTGGAGTCATGCTGTCGCAGTCATTCAGGGGGGTAATGGCATGAGTAGTACCGAATCCGAACTGGCGGTACTGTTTGCCGACATTTCCGGCAGCACCCGGCTCTATGAGAAGCTGGGGGACACGGAAGCCCTGCACGCCGTCGATCGCTGCATCAAGCGCATGGAGCGGGCCGTCGAGGGTTACCAGGGGCGCATCATCAAGACCATCGGCGACGAACTGATGGTGGCCTTCCCCACCGCCGACGCCGCCTTCCAGGCGGCCATGGACATGCAGCAGCGGGTCCTGGACCTGCCGCCGGTATCCGGGGTCAAGCTCAACATCCGGGTGGGTTTCCATTTCGGCCCCACCATCGAGGAGAACAACGACCTCTTCGGCGACACGGTGAACACCGCCGCCCGCATGGCCGGGCTGGCCAAGGCCGGCCAGATCATCACCAACGCCCAGAGCCTGGCCACCGTCTCGCCGTTGCTACGGGCTTCGACCCGGGATGTGGACCGGCTGCCGGTGAAGGGCAAGGCCGAGGAAATGCAGATCGTCGAGGTGCTGTGGCAGGAGACCGAGGAGCTGACCATGAAGGCTCCCAGCATCGACCCCACCCAGCCCCTGCGCACCGTGACCCGCCTCTGCGTGCGGCACCACGGCAAGGCCTATCTGCTGGATGACAAGACCTCCACCCTGACCTTCGGCCGCGGCGGCGAGAACGACGTGGTCATCGAGGACCGCAAGGCCTCCCGCAGCCACGCCAAGATCGAACGCCGGCGCGACAAGTACGTGCTGATCGACCAGAGCACCAACGGCACCTTCGTCGCCTTCGAAGGCGAGGCCGAAGTGTTCCTGCGGCGCGAGGAGATCGTCCTGCGCAACAAGGGCCTGGTGGCCTTCGGCCACACCGCCGCCAGCGGCAGCACCGAAATGGAAGTGGCCCAGTTCGAATACCTGTAAGCGGGCCCCAACCAAAACCAACGGCCGGAGGCGTCATGCCTGCCGGCCGTTTCTTTTGGGCCTGTCCCCAGGAGCGTCTTCAGATTTCCAGCTTCTTCAGCAGGGCCGGGTTTTTCACCACTTCCGCCCGGCGCCCGGGCGTGGCTTCGTAGAGGGCGGCCGGCGGCGCCTCGTTGAGGCGGGCCAGACCGGCAGCGCTGCTGCAACGGCTGTCCAGGCCCACCGTCACCTCGCTGCCGGCGGTGGATACCACGCTGAAGCAGGGCTGGCCCAGCTTGCGGTTGAGGGGCGCAAGGACGGCGGCCTGGGCCAGCTCCGCCGTGGCCGGCAGGCTGCCGGCCAGCTCCGCCTCCACCACCTCGCCGTCGAGACGGGTGCCCAGCACCGCCCGCAGGCCGTTCATTTCCTGCTGCAACCTGGGCAGCAGGGCCTTGTCGGGCAGGGCGCCGAAGCGGAAGCGGACCTTCTGGCCGGCGAAACGGAAGTGCTGCAGGAAGAAGCTCTTGGAGAACTCCTCCCCCACCAGCCGGCCCACATCCTTCAGGGCCGCCTCTTCCGTGGCCCAACTGCCGTTCTGGGGCAGGGTGGTGTTGAAGTAGATTTCCTCGCCGCTGGCCTGGTCGATGCACTTCACCGTCCACGAGGTGATGACGTACTTCTCGATGGTCAGGCCGGAAGCCTGCAGGGTGGCGGAAAGCTTCTTGAAGCGGGCCTCGCCGACGATGGCGAAATCGGCCCCCGGCTGGCCCTTGGCGGCATCGCCCCAGGTGCGGAAGCCGAAGGACTGGACCCGCTCCTTGAGGATGTTCTCGGCGATGGGGGAACGCACGGCATCGCCGGCTTCGCCCCGGGTATTGATGGTGACGGAGATTTTCGGGTCGCCGTTGTTGCGGATGAAATCCACTCGTTCCTCGGAGGACATCTGGTTGAGGGATTTCTGCACCTCCCGCACCCGCACCACGGCCCGGGTGCCCAGGGTGGCCAGGCCGCCGGCCTCCTGCTGTGGCGCCTCTTCCTGCAGCACCGATTCGATGAAGTCGCCGCTGCGGGAAAGCAGGCGAGCAGACAGCAGATCGTAGTAGCGGGAGAGGGAGGCCGGCTGCACGTTGAGGGCCACCGCCTTTTCCACCAGCTGGCGACGGGCATCCTCCCGCAGGGCGGCCTGCAGCAGGGCCGGATCGCCGGCCAGGCGGGAATCGCTGGGATCGGCCACGCCCACGGCGGAAATGACGATGGTGCCGTTGTCGGCCGTCGCTACCGAAGCCGCCGGCAACGCTGCCGGGGAACCCGATCCGTCGCCGCCGCGGCCCAGGTACAGGTAGCCGGCACCGGCCGCCACCAGGATCGCCGCCCCCGCCGCCAGGGCATAGGGCAGACGGGATTTGGCAACGGCCTGGGAGGCAGGCGGGACGGACGTCCCGGCCATGCCATGGCTGGAAGGCGCGTCCTTGCTGGCTGCTGGCGATGGCACCACCCGGGTGGCCTCGCTGGCGGCGGCGGGCACCGCCGCCCCGGAGACCAGGGTCCGCTCCGCCTCGGCAGAGAGCAGGGTGACCTCATCGGCCACCAGGGTCGCCTCCTCCTCGGGGCCGCCAGCCATGGCCTGCTGCAGGGCGTCGGCGAACTCCCGGGCGCTCTGGAAACGCTGCTCCGGCCGCTTGGCCAGAGCCTTGCGCACCACCGCATCGAAGCGCCGCGGCACCTGCACGTTGAGCTCGGAAGGGGCGATGGGGTCCTCCTTCAACACCTTGTGCATGATGGTGGTGAGCTGGCCGGTGAAGGGCTTTTCCCCGGTGAGAAACTGGTAGAGCAAAACGCCGGCCGAGAACAGGTCGGAACGGCCATCCACCGTCTGCCCCATGAACTGCTCCGGCGACATGTAGGCCGGGGTGCCGAGGACGGAGCCGGCCTGGGTCAGGTTGGAGGATTCGATGCGGGCGATGCCGAAATCCCCCACCTTGGCCTGGCCGTTGTGCAGGATGAAGATGTTGGCCGGCTTGATGTCCCGGTGCACGATGCCGTTGCCGTGGGCGTGGTCCAGGGCTGAGAGCAGCTCGCCCATGAGGCGGGCGATCTCGGTGAGGGAAAAGCGTTCGGACTTGTCGAAATAGTCCTTCAGCTCCCGCCCTTCCACATACTCCATGGCGATGAAGGCGGTGCCTCCATCCTCGCCATACTCGTAGATGGCGACGATGTTGGGATGGTTGAGCCGCCCGGCGGCCTGGGCCTCGCGCTGGAAACGGCTCAGCAGCTCCTGGGCCTCATCCTTCTCCAGCTGGTCCCGGCGCACGGTCTTGAGGGCCACCCGCCGGGCAATGCCCGGGTCGAAGCCCTCATAGACCACCCCCATGGCCCCCCGCCCCAACTCCCGGCGGACCTCGTACTTGCCCAGCCTTTGTGGCATTGCTTCAGCCATGGCAGCTCCTTGATGGTTACTTCTTGTACTTGCTGTCGATCTCGTACACGTTCTTCTGCACCAGGCGCTGCACCAGGGAATCCAGGGTCAGGCCGCCAGACTGGCCGGAAGAAAAACCCATGACGGAAGTGCCCTTGGAGCCCAGCTCCATTTTCTCCTCGGTGTAGCCGGTTGCCACCTGCTCGGTGGTGTTGGCGTTGATCAGCTTGTAGCGCATGCCGACAATCCACACCCCGGTCGCTTCCTGGGTTTTCACGGAACCCACCACCTCCCCGGCCACGGCGCCGCCCCGGCTGTTGGAGGCAATGGCCACCACGTTACCAATGGCCCGGCCGTCAAAGCCCTGCTGGGCCTGGGCCACCGGCTCCGCCTTGAGGATGTCGAACTTGAGAATCCATTTGGTGGTCTTGAATTTGCCCTTCTGCAGCATCTTCCGGGCCTTGGGTGGATCACCCATGGTGTAGGCCAGGGTGAACTCGTTGAGCAGGGGACCTAGGTCGGCCCGCTCCAGCACCTTGAAATTGGCCTTGCCCAGTTCCAGTTCGGCGTAGTCGGCGATGTTGTTGGGGCCGAACTTCTGGGTGAAGCTGGCATTGTTGCTCTTGATTTCGCCGGGGATCACAACGATCTGGGGCCCCTTCTTCGCCGCATTGACGTATTCCACCGGCTTGTACATTGCCTTGTCGGCCATGGCATTGGCCTGATCGGAAGTCGAACTGCCGCAGGTCGCCGACGGGTTGTCGGGATCGCACTTCGACGGATTGGTCTGGCAGGCGGCCAGAACCAGGCCAAAAGAGGAAAGAAGAAGCAGGCGCTGCACACTCATGGAAGACTCCCTGTTTTTATGTACGTATAGGCCGGCCTTGGGCCGGCGCCCCTAGGGCAGCGTTACTTGTACTTGCTGTCGATTTCCCAGACGTTCTTCTGCACCAGGCGCTGCACCATGCTGTCCAGGGTGAGGCCGCCGGAGGCGCCGGAGGAAACGCCCATCACCGACGAGCCCTTGGCTCCCAGTTCCATTTTCTCTTCGGTATAGCCGGTGGCCACCTGTTCGGTGGTGTTGGCGTCGATGATCTTGTAGCGCATGCCGATGATCCACACCCCGGTGTTTTCCTGGGTCTGCACCGAACCGACCACCGTCTCGCCGACGGCCCCGGCCTGGGCCCCGCCCATGGAGCCGGAGAAGGCGCCGAAGACGCCCAGCAGCTTGCCCACGGCACGGCCGTCGAAGCCCTGCTGGGCCTGGGCCACCTGCTCGGCCTTGAGGATGTCGAACTTGACCACGTACTTGGTGGTCTTGAACTTGCCCTTCTGCAGCAGCTTGCGGGCGGCGCTGGGGTCGCCCATGTTGTAGGCCAGGGTGAACTCGTTGAGCAGGGGGCCCATGTCGGAACGTTCGAGGATCTTGAAGTTGGCCTTACCCAGTTCCAGTTCGGCGTAGTCGGCGATGTTGTTGGGGCCGTACTTCTGGGTGAAGGAGGCGTTGTTGGACTTCACCTCCCCCGGGATGACCACCAGGGCCGGGCCCCTCTTCGCCGCATTGGCGTACTCCACCGGCTTGTACATGGCCTTGTCGGCCATTTCGTTGGCCTGCTTGGAGGTGTCGCTGCCGGCGGTGGGCGACGGGCTGTCGAAAACCGGCTGGGCATGGGCCGAACCGGCGCAGGCCAGGGCCAGGGCAATGGGGGCGATGTACTGACGCATGGAAGACTCCGTAGGTTTATTTTTTTGGTTTGCCGGCAGCCCGGCAGTAATCGTTGTAGAGCTTGGCCACGACCTCCTCGGCCTGCTCATGGACCAGCTCCAGGGCCATGCCGGCGGTGTCGCTGCCGGAATAGGACTCGGCCTTGGCCGTGGCGGTGGAAATGGTGCGGCCGTCCGCCGCCGCCAGGGTGAAATGCATGGTCACATAGACCTCGGGCAGGCGCACCACCGGGTTGTAGGCGGTGCGGGTGGAAACCCCGCCCTTGAGCACGAAGGCGGCGCCCAGCTTGCTGGAAGCGGCCAGGGCCGCATCCGGGTCGTTGCGGAAATAGGCCTCCATCTCGGCCTGGGCGATGCGGGCCCGCTGCTCCTCGGCGGTGTAGGTCTTCAGGCCCAGGGCCTTCAGCTTTTGGTTGATCACGGCGGCATGGCGGCCGTATTTGCTGCCCTGCAGCTGGTAGCCGTCGGCCGTCTGGTCGGCCAGGGCCACCAGGATGCCCTGGTTGCGCAATGCCGCCTTGCAGGGAACGGCCAGATGCTGGGCGATGCGGCCGCGGCGGCCCTCCTCCTCGGCAGCACCCTGCTTCTCGTCCTCGGCAAAACTGAAGGCCCGGGCGCCGCCGGTTGCCGCCAGCAGCAGGCCGCAGCAGAGCAGGCGGGAAGCGGCACGCAGGGGGGCAGGCTTCATCTCGGGGCTCCAGGGAAAGTCCCCGGCATCAACGCCGGGGCAGGTGGAATGGGGCAGGCCATTCTGTCAAAAAAAATGCCAGCCTTCAATCGGCTGGCATTTTTGCGGGAAGTCCGCCCCGGGCTTACTTGGCAGCCTGGCTGTCGGCTTCGCACTTCTTGATGAAGGAGGCCTTGGCGGCACCGGCCAGCTTCTTCTCCGCGGCCTTGGACTGGCACTCCGCATTGGCGGCGGGAGCATCGGCGGTCTTGCCGGAGAGGCAGGTCTTCATGAAGCCCTTGCGCTCGTCGCCCTTGAGGCCCTTCTCGCCGGCTTCCTTGTTGCAGTTCTTCATGCGCTCCTGCTGGGGCGTCGGCGCTTTGGCCGCGTCGGCGGCGCCGGCAACGGGAGCCAGGCCGATACAGGCCAGGGAAAACAGGGCTAGCAGCATCTTTTTCATGGTGTCTCCGTCAGTGGTCAGGCAGGGCTTACCACTATGCGTTCGTCAAATATCGTCGTCAAGCAGCAGCTTCTGCTGCCGGGTGATGAATTCCTGCATGTTGTCGATGCCGCGCAGCTGCAGGATGCTGTTGCGCACCGCCGCCTCCAGCAGCACCGCCAGGTTACGCCCGGCGGCCACCGGAATGACCACCTTGCGCACGGCCACGCCGAGGATCTCCTGGGTCTGGGCATCCAGGGGCAGGCGCGGCGCATCCACCCCGGCCACCGGCTTCTGCAGGTGCACGATCAGCTTGAGCTTCATTTTCCGCCGGGAGGCGGTCTCGCCGAAGATGGTGCGGATATTGAGCAGGCCCAGGCCCCGCACTTCGAGGAAGTCCCGCAGCATGCCCGGGCAACGGCCCTCGATGGTGGCGGGAGCGATGCGGGCCAGTTCCACCACGTCGTCGGCGACCAGGCCGTGGCCCCGGGAAATCAGTTCCAGGGCCAGTTCGGACTTGCCGACGCCGGAATCGCCGGTGATGAGGACGCCCATGCCCAGCACGTCCATGAAGACGCCATGCACCGACACCGTGTCCGCCAGGCGGCGGGAGAGGTAGATGCGCAGCAGGTCGATCACGGCCGAGCAGGGTTTGGCGGTGGTGAACAGGGGCGTGCCGGTGCTCTCGCAGCCCTCCAGCACGGCCGGCAGCACTTCCAGGCCCTCGGCGACGATGACGGCGGGGGGCTGGGCGGCGAAGATTTCGTTCATCTGCGCCTTGAGGCGCTCAGGATTGACCCGGCTCAGCCACTGGTACTCGGCGGCGCCGATGACCTGCAGGCGTTCCGGGTGGATCAGGTTGAGGTGGCCGACCACGTCGGCGCCGTAGTTGCCCCGCTCCCGGATCTCGATGGAGCGTTCGGCACCCTGGGCCGCGACCCAGGTCAGGGACAGCTTGTCCTGGTGGTCCTCAAACAGCTGGCTGATGGAGATTTGCCGCATGGTTCCCCCAGTCGGTGAACAGGCGGTGGGCGTCGTCGGTGTTGTCGCAGGCGCCCAGGGCCTCGCGGAAGGCCCGGTCGGAGAAACGCTGGGCCAGCTCGGAAAGAATCTGCAGATGCTGCTCGGTGGCCTGTTCCGGCACCAGCAGCACGAACATCAGGCCGACGGGCTTGCCGTCGGGGGAATCGAAAGGCACCGGGGCGGACAGGCGCATGAAGGCGCCGGCGGCTTCCTTGAGCCCCTTGATGCGGCCGTGGGGAATGGCAACCCCCTGGCCCAGGCCGGTGGAACCGAGTTTTTCCCGGGCGAAGAGGCTGTCGAAAACCGTGGCCCGGGCGATGCCCAGGTTGTTCTCGAACAGCAGTCCGGCCTGCTCGAATGCCCGCTTCTTGCTGCTGGCTTCGAGGTCCAGCAGGATGTGGGCGGGAGGGAGGAGTTTGGCAATCAGATCCATGGGGCGGGAACCTTCCCCGAACAGCGGGATGGCGGCGGCAGGGCCGGTTGGAGACTGGGATTCAGGCAGGATACCAGGCGAAAAGTGGCGGGATCATAACGGAAAACGACCCCGCCGCCTATGCCTTTCGTCCCAGTCCCGGAGAGGGAATCAGATCACTCTTCGATGTGATTCTTGATGGTGTCGCGGTGGTGATCCTGGGCCTTCTGCTTGTACTTCTGCACTTGGCGGTCCAGCTTGTCGATCAGGGTGTCCACGGCGGCATACAGGTCGGCATCCTCGGCATCCACGTGGATGTCCTTGCCGGGCACGCGCACGGTGACTTCAGCCTTCTGCTTCAGCTTTTCCACGGTGAGGATGACGTTGACGTCGATGACGCTGTCGAAGTGACGCGTAACCCGCTCCAGCTTGGCAGTGACGTAGTCGCGGATCGCCGGGGTGACTTCCAGGTGATGTCCGGTGATGTGCAGGTTCATGGCTCGCTCCTTTTTTAGATGGACTTGCGTAGGTTGGCCGGCGAAATGTTGAGCGCTTCTCTGTATTTTGCAATGGTTCGACGCGCCACAACAATGCCTTGTTGGCCAAGAATTTCGGATATTTGACTGTCCGAAAGGGGTTTTTTGGGGTCTTCGGCCGCCACCAGCTGCTTGATCAGGGCCCGGATGGCGGTGGCCGAACAGGCGCCCCCCGTATCCGTGGCCACGTGGCTGCCGAAGAAATACTTGAGTTCGAAAATGCCCCGGGGGGTGGCCATGTACTTCTGGGTGGTCACCCGGGAGACGGTGGATTCGTGCAGGCCCAGGGTTTCGGCGATTTCCCGCAGTACCAGGGGACGCATGGCCACCTCGCCGTGTTCGAAGAACTGGCGCTGGCGGTCCAGGATGGCCTGGGACACGCGCAGGATGGTGTCGAAACGCTGCTGCACGTTCTTGATCAGCCAGCGGGCCTCCTGCAGCTGGCCGGAGAGGCTGGAGCCGCGCTGCTTGGAGAGGATCTCGGCGTAGAGCCGGTTGATGCGCAGGCGCGGGTAGGCGTCCGGATTGATGCTGGCGGTCCACTGGTTGCGCACCTTCTTCACCACCACGTCCGGGGTGATGTAGCGGGCATCCAGGGGCGCGTACTGGGCGCCGGGCCGGGGGTTGAGGCTCTTCACCAGGTTGGTGACGGCGCGCAGGCGCTCGTCGTCGCAGCCCAGCAGCTTCTTCAGCTTGGTGAAGTCCCGGCCGGCCAGCAGTTCCAGGTGATGGCGCACCAGCTTCAGGGCCTGGTCCCGCACCTCGTCGGCCGGCAGGGCTTCCAGCTGCAGGGCCAGGCATTCGCCCGGAGTGCGGGCACCGACACCGGTCGGGTCCAGGTGCTGCAGGTGGCGCAGGGCGATCTGCAGGTCGTCCAGATCGATTTCCAGCTCTTCCGGCAGGGCTTCCTGCAGCTCCTCCAGGGGCTGGGTCAGGTAGCCGTCCTCGTCCAGCGCCTCGATCAGGAAGCTGACCAGCTGCCGGTCCCGCTCGGAGAGCTGCATCAGGCCCAGCTGCCAGTTGAGGTGGTCGCGCAGGGAGGTGTTGGCGGCCTGCACTTCCTGGAAGTCGGAATCCTCGTCCTCGTCGCGGGAGGCGGAAGGGTAGCTGCCTTCGGCAAACCAGTCCTCGCCCTCACCCAGGCGGTCCCGGCTGTCGTCCCGGACTTCTTCGGGGCCGTGACTGTCGGCGCCTTCACCGGATTCGCCGCTATCGCCTTCCCGCGGGCCTTCGGCAGCGGACTCGGCCGTACTGCCGGCGTATTCGCCTTCGCTCCCGCTGTAGGAGGGCTCGTAGTTCTCGTCCTCCCGCTCCAGCAGGGGGTTTTCCAGCAGATACTTCTCCAACTCCTGCTCCAGCTCAAGCGTCGACAGTTGCAGCAGCCGGATGGACTGCTGCAGCTGTGGCGTCAGGGCCAAGTGCTGCGAGAGTTTGAGTTGGAGGGTTGGTTTCATGGACCCGGGGCCGAAGGGGCCGGCGGCAATGAGCGGGTTGAGGGAAAGACTCGGAGACTGGGCTCGTCAGAGACGGAAGCTCTCGCCCAGATATACTTTTCGGACGTCTTCATTATAAACGATCTCATCCGGGCGGCCAGACGCCAGCACCCGTCCCTCATTGATGATGTAGGCCCGGTCGCAGATGCCCAGGGTCTCACGCACGTTGTGGTCGGTGATGAGCACGCCGATGCTGCGGTCCTTGAGGAAACGGATGATCTTCTGGATTTCCAGCACGGCGATGGGGTCCACGCCGGCGAAGGGCTCATCCAGCAGGATGAAACGGGGAGAGGTGGCCAGGGCCCGGGCGATTTCCACCCGGCGGCGCTCGCCACCGGACAGGGCGGCGGCATTGGAAGCGCGGATGTGGCCGATGTGCAGCTCTTCCAGCAGCTCCTCCAGGCGCAGGTCGATCTCGTGCTTGGGTAGCTTCTGCAGTTCCAGCACGGCGCGGATGTTCTCCTCCACGTTGAGCTTGCGGAAGACGGAGGCCTCCTGGGGCAGGTAGGAAATGCCCAGATGGGCCCGCTTGTGGATGGGGAAGTGGGTCACTTCCTGATTTTGCAGCTGGATGGAGCCGCCGTCGGAGGGCACCAGGCCGACGATCATGTAGAAACAGGTGGTCTTGCCGGCACCGTTGGGGCCCAGCAGGCCGACCACCTCACCGCTGCCCACCTCGAAGGACACGTCATGCACCACGGTGCGGGACTTGTAGCGCTTTTTCAGGTTGTTGGCGGAAAGCTTGGCGATGAGGTCGGGGTTCTGCTCGGACATGGGCTATCAGATTCTATGAATGCGGGGGCGTAAAGGCATTGTGCCAGAGGTGTCGCCCGGGGGTTCTACCAGTCGCTGCCGGACTCGTCGTCCCAGCCGCCCTGCAGCACCTGGCGGACGGTGGCGGCGGCAAAGCCGCGGCTGAGGAGGAAGCGGGTCTGTTTGGCCCGCTCGGCCAGATCGGCGGGCAGGGCGGCGAATTTCTTCTGCCACACCTGGCGCGCCCGTTCCAGCTCGCTGCCGCCCTGGGCCAGGGCCGCGGCGACGGTTTCCTCGGCCACGCCCTTCTGCCGCAGTTCCTGGGCCAGCCGGGCATCGCCGTAGCGGCGGGCCCGGATGGCGACCCTTTCACTGGCATAGCGGGCATCGGAAAGCTGGCGGCGAGCCGCCAGGTCGTCCAGCAGGGTCTCCAGCTCAGCCTCGGATTCTGCGTGGGGCGCCAGCTTGCGGGCCAGTTCGGCCCGGCTGTACTCCCGCCGCGCCAGCAGCCCCAGGGCCCGCTGGCGCAGGCTCGGGGTCATTCTCCGGCAGCGGCCGCCGGGGCGGGATTGGCCACGCCCAGGGCTTCCCGGATCTTGCCTTCGATTTCCTGGGCAATGGCCGGGTTGGCTTTGAGGAATTCCCGGGAGTTGTCCTTGCCCTGGCCGATTTTCTCGCCCTTGTAGGAGTACCAGGCGCCGGACTTCTCGATCAGCTTGTTGGCCACCCCCAGTTCGATGATCTCGCCCTCGCGGGAGATGCCTTCGCCGTAGAGGATGTCGAACAGGGCTTCGCGGAAGGGCGGGGAGACCTTGTTCTTCACCACCTTGACGCGGGTTTCGTTGCCGATCACCTCGTCACCCTTCTTGATGCCGCCGATACGGCGGATATCCAGGCGCACGGAGGCGTAGAACTTGAGCGCGTTGCCGCCGGTGGTGGTTTCCGGGGAACCGAACATCACCCCGATCTTCATGCGGATCTGGTTGATGAAGATGACCAGGGTATTGGTCTTCTTGATGTTGGCGGTGAGCTTGCGCAGGGCCTGGCTCATCAGGCGGGCGTGCAGGCCCATCATGGAATCGCCCATCTCGCCTTCGATTTCGGCCTTGGGGGTGAGGGCGGCGACGGAGTCCACCACGATCACGTCCACACCGCCGGAACGCACCAGCATGTCGGCAATTTCCAGGGCCTGTTCGCCGTTGTCCGGCTGGGAGATGAGCAGCTCGCCGATGTTCACGCCCAGCTTCTGGGCGTACTGGGGATCGAGGGCGTGTTCCGCGTCGATGAAGGCGGCGGTGCCGCCCAGCTTCTGCATCTCGGCGACGACCTGCAGGGTCAGGGTGGTCTTGCCGGAGGATTCCGGACCGTAGATTTCCACCACCCGGCCCCGGGGCAGGCCGCCCACGCCGAGGGCCACGTCCAGGCCCAGGGAGCCGGTGGACACCACGTCCACGCCCTTGTCCACTTCGGTCTCGCCCATCTTCATGATGGCGCCCTTGCCGAACTGCTTTTCAATCTGCGCCAGTGCGGCGGTTAGTGCTTTGGCCTTGTTGTCGTCCATGACTGAATTCCCCAAAATCAAGCGGCTGATTATGGCACAAACCCTCCGGCCTACGCCAAGTTACCCGGACTACGTGTTATCCCCAGCATCAAAGGCCTTGGAACACCGCGGCAAAGCAGGGAAAATGGCGCAAATTATGCTAAAGCGATTATTGGCGCCCCCGGCCGCCGCTCTCCTCCCCGCTGCCCACCTGCCCCTGCTCCCGGGGCTGCTGCTGGTGTTTGCCGCCTATCTGGCGGTGGCCCAGCTGACCATGGCCATCGGCACTGCCGGCCACGGCCTCTTCGTGCCCTTCTGGCCCCCCGCCGGCATTGCCCTGGCCGCCCTCGTCCTGGGCGGCGGCCGGCTGTGGCCGGCAGTGCTGCTGGCCACCCTGGGCAGCGCCCTCATCAGCGGCTTTGCTCCCCTCACCGGCCTGCTCATGGGCGCCGGCAACGCCCTTGGCGCCTGGGCCGGCTACCGTCTGCTGCGGGGTCCCCTGCAGTTCGATCCGCGCCTGGGCCGCCCCCAGGACGTGCTGCACCTGTGTTTCAGCGCCCCCGTGCTGGGCGGCGCCATCAGCGCCAGCCTGGGCGTCGGTGCCCTGAGCCTGGGCGGCAGCCTGGAGCCGGCCCAGCTGCTGCCCGCCTGGCGCGGCTGGTGGGTGGGCGACCTGGCCGGCACCCAGCTGCTGGCCCCCCTGCTGCTGGCCTGGCTGCAGCCCCGGGAAGGCCTGGACCAGGGCCGCTGGCGCCATCTGGCGGTGGCGGCGGTGGTCGCCGCCGCCCTCAGCAGCCTGTGGTTCTTCTCCGAGCGGGCCCCCGAATCCTTTGCCTACGCCGGCCTGCTGCTCCTGCTGACCCTGATCTGGATCGCCTTCAGCTGCGAGTTGCGCCTGGTGACCCTGGCCCTGGCCACCACGGCCCTGACGGCCGCCGTCTTCGCCGCCCTGGGCACCGGCCCCTTCGCCAATATCGAGCCCCAGCTGGTGCAGGTGAAGCTGCAGGTGCTGATCGCCTCCCTCACCGCCGTGACCCTGGCCCTGGCCGCCGCCAACCGGCAGCGCCGCAGCGCCGAGGAGGACCGCAACCGGGCGGAGGAGCGCCTGGAACAGGTGCTGGATTCCCTCGACGACGTCATCTGGACCCTGGAGGCGGAGGAACGGCGTTTCTCCTTCGTCAGCGGCGCCACCCAGCGCCTCAGCGGTCATTCCGCCGCCGAGCTGTATGCGAACGCCATGCGCTGGGCCGACGACCTGCATCCGGCGGACCGGGAAACCACCCTGGCCGCTTTCGAACGGCAGTTCGCGGGGGAAGCCGCCGACCAGGAATTCCGCATCATCCGCGACGGCGAGGTGCGCTGGCTGCGGGTCCGCAGCCATCCGGTGGTGGTGGCGGAGCGGGTGGTGCGCATCCACGGCATCACCCAGGACGTCACCTCCCTGCACCGGGCCATGGACCGTCTCGCCGCCAGCGAGGAGCGCCTGCGCCGGGCCCTGGGTGCCTCGGAGGTGGGGGTGTGGGACTGGGCGGTGGAGACAGGCAATCTGCAGTTCGTCCTGGCCGTGGCCGACGGCAACGGCTACCGCCTGGCCGAGCGCAGCGTCGGCCTGGCCGAATGGGAGGCCAGCCTGCACCCGGAGGACCGGGCCCGGGCCATGCAGGCCCTGCTGGATTGCCGCGACGGGCGCAGCCTCCGCTTCCGCTGCGAATACCGCACCCACACCCGGCACGGCCACTGGCGCTGGTTCCGCGGCGAAGGCCAGGTGGTGGACAGCGCCGACGGCCAGGCCCGGCACCTGGCCGGCACCTTCCGCGACATCCACGAGCGCAAGCAGGTGGAGGCGGAACTGGAGAAGCTCTCCATGGCTGTGGAACAGAATCCCTCGGTAGTCTTCATCACCGACGCCCAGGGCCGCTTCGAATACTGCAACCAGGCCTTCTCGGAAGTCACCGGCTACGGCCTGGAGGACATCCTGGAACAGACGCCACGGCTGCTCAAGTCCGGGCTCAACGAGGTCGGCACCTATGCCGACCTGTGGCGCACCATCAACGCCGGCAAGACCTGGCGCGGACGCCTGCTCAACAGGCGGCGGGACGGCAGCATCTACGTCTGCCTGCAGGCCATCGCCCCCATCCGCGACGCCAACGGGCGCATCACCCACTTCGTCAGCATCAGCCAGGACCTCTCCGAACTGCAGGAATCGCCGGACCTGTGGCCGCCCCGGCGGCGCAGCTGAAGGGCGCCGGTCAACGCAAAAGGCCGCCCACGGGCGGCCTTTTGACTGGCGGGGCGGCAGCGGCTCAGGCGGCGTCGCCCATCTGGGACTGCAGGTAGTTTTCCAGGCCCACCAGTTCGATCAGTTTCAGCTGCTGTTCCAGCCAGTGGGTGTGGTCCTCTTCCGTGTCGTCCAGCATCTTCAGCAGCATGTCCCGGGTCACGTAGTCCTTGTGGGCCTCGCAGCGGGCCATGGCGGCACGCAGTTCCTTGACCACCGAGATTTCCACGGCCAGGTCGCTCTTCAGCATCTCCGGCACGGTTTTGCCGATCTTCATGGACTTGGCCGGGGTCATGCCCGGAGTGCCTTCGAGGAACAGGATGCGCTTGATGAGCCAGTCGGCATGCTCGGTTTCGTCCTGCATCTCGTGCCAGATGCGCTCGTTGAGCTTCTTCAGGCCCCAGTTCTCGTACATGCGGGCGTGGATGAAGTACTGGTCCCGGGCCATCAGTTCGCCGGCCAGGAGTTCGTTCAGCAGCTTGATGACTTCAGTGTTGCCTTTCATGGCGCGCTCCGCGGAAAAAGGGGGAATGGGCCGATGGTAATCCAGGCCCGGGGCTTAGGCCAGCACCGGCGCCTGCAGCCGCTGCCGCAGCACGTCCAGGGCATGGGCCACGGTCTGGGCCCGCACCGCCTCCCGGTCGCCGGCGAAATGGCGGGTTTCCAGCGCCACCCAGTCCTCGGGGCCGGCCCAGGCGAAGCACACCGTGCCCACCGGCTTGGCCGGGGTGCCGCCGGTGGGACCGGCGATACCGCTGACCGCCAGCGCCCACTGGGCGCGGCTCCTGGCAATTGCACCCTGGACCATGGCGCCTGCCGTGGCTTCCGACACAGCCCCTTCGCTGCGCAAGGTCTGGCGCGGCACACCGAGCATGTCCTGCTTGGCCTCGTTGCTGTAGGTGATGAAGCCCCGGTCGAACCAGTTGGAGCTGCCGGCGATGGCGGTGCAGCACTGGCCAATCCAGCCGCCGGTGCACGACTCGGCGGTGGCCAGGCGCTCGCCCCGCTGCAGCAGGGCTTCGCCGACGGCGGCGGCCAGGGCCTCCAGTTCGGCCTGGGCGGGTCCACCGCTCACAGCAGGCGCCCCAGGACGAAGTGCAGCACGGCCAGGGAGAGGATGGTGTAGAGGCCGGCAAAGACGTCGTCCATCATGACGCCGAAGCCGTTCTTCACCTGCTCGTCGAAATAGTTGGCCGGATAGGGCTTGAAGATGTCGTAGATGCGGAACAGCAGGAAGGCCGCGGTCTGCCACAGGGCCGTCTGCCACCAGAACTGGCCCACCGGGCAGAAGAACAGCACCAGCCAGAAGGGCACGATCTCGTCCCAGACGATGGAGCCGTGGTCCACCACCCCCAGGTCCCGGCCGGTACGGTGGCAGGCCAGCGCGCCGCCGACGAAGCACACCAGGAGGAAGACGAGGAAGCCGATTTCGTCGAAATTGGGCCGGATCAGGGAATAGACGGCCCAGGAGAAAAGGGTGCCGGCCGTGCCCGGGGCGAAGCGGGAGAGGCCGCTGCCCAGGCCGCAGGCGACGAAGTGGGCCGGATGGGAGAAGAGGAAGCGCAGGTCAGGTCGCACGGAAGTGGTCATATCCCTTGAATTGATCCATGAATTCGGGGGGCAATGGCGCCCCATCGCCATCATACAGGCTCACCCCGGCACCTTCGGCCGCGTAGCCGATGCGCCACAGGGGCAGTTCCAGGTCGGCGGCCAGGGCCGCCAGGGCCATGCGTTTTTCCGCCGGCGCGGTGAAGGCCAGTTCGTAGTCGTCGCCGCCGGCCAGCTGGCAGCGCTGGGCCAGCAGCGGATCCACGCCCCTGGGCAGCAGGGGCAGCTGGCCCACGTTGAGGCGCAGCTCCACCCCGGAGCGCTCGGCGATGTGACCCGCGTCGGCCAGCAGACCGTCGGAAATGTCGATGGCCGCAGTGGCCAGCTGCCGCTGCACCAGGGCCAGGCCCAGGGCAATGCGCGGCCGGGGCCGCTGCAAGGCGGTGAGGCAGCGCTGCACCAGGGCCTCGGGCAGTTCAATCTTGCCCTGCAGCTGGGCCAGGCCCAGGGCCGCCAGGCCGGGCTGGCCGGAGACCCACAGGTCGTCGCCAGCCTTGGCGCCGTCCCGGCGCAGGGCCTGGCCCGGCGCCACTTCGCCCAGGGCGGTGACGCACAGGTTGAGCGGGCCCCGGGTGGTATCGCCGCCCACCACGTCCACCTGGCTGGCCCTGGCCAGGGTGAAGAAGCCCTTGGCGAAGGCGGCCAGCCAGGCCTCGTCGGCCTCGGGCAGGCTGCCGGCCAGCAGCACCCAGCGGGGCTTGGCGCCCATGGCGGCGAGGTCGGAAAGATTGACGGCCAGGGTCTTCCAGCCCAGGCCTTCGGGATCGGTGTCGGGCAGGAAGTGCACGCCGGCCACCAGCATGTCGGTGGTCACCGCCAGCTCCATGCCGGGGGAGGGCTGCAGCAGGGCGCAGTCGTCGCCGGGACCGAGCACGGCCCCCGGGGTCGGGCCGGCGAAGTGGCGGGCGATCAGTTCAAACTCGGAAGGCATGGGCGGCTTTGCTCGGGGGCGGACAGTCGGGGAAAAACGGAGGCAAGAGAAAGGGCACAGGGATCACAGAGAAGTCTCCGTGGCCGCTGTGCCCCGCCGGGAATGCCGGATCAGCCGCGCTGCTGCCTGCGCTTGGCTTCAACCTCGGCCGCCCGCAGCTTGCCGGCCAGCTTGTCGAGGACGCCGTTCACGTACTTGTGGCCGTCGGTGCCGCCGTAACCCTTGGCCAGCTCGATGCACTCGTTGATGATGACCTTGTAGGGCGTTTCCGGATGATGGGTCAGCTCCAGGGCGCCCAGCAGCAGGATGCAGGCCTCGATGGGGGACATCTCGTCGAAGCCCCGGTCGAGGAAGGGCGTCAGTTCGGCCACCAGGGCTTCCCGCTGGGCCAGGGCGCCGCGCACCAGGCCGACGAAGAATTCCCGGTCGGCCTTGTCGAAGCCGGAGACGTCGGCCATGTGGGCCTCGATCGCCGCCTCGTCCTGACCGCCGATGCGCCACTGGTACAGGCCCTGCAGGGCGAACTCCCGGGAACGGCGGCGGGGGGATTTGGCGGCGGCGGGCTTGCCGGCGGGTTTCTTGGCTTCGGTCATGGTGTTGCCTTCACTTCAGGTTGGCCGGGTGGCCCCGGTGGGGCGCTCCCGGCGGATAAATTACTTGCCGACGGCTTTGAGCAGGTTGGCCATTTCCACGGCGGCCTGGGCGCAGTCGGCGCCCTTGACCTGCATGCGGACCAGGGCCTGATCGTCGTTTTCGGTGGTGAGGATGCCGTTGGCGATGGGCACCCCGGTCTTCAGCTGCACTTCCAGGACGCCGCGGCAGGAATCGTTGGAGACCACCTCGAAGTGGTAGGTCTCGCCGCGGATCACCGCCCCCAGGGCCACCAGGGCGTCGTACTTGCCGGTCTGGGCCATGGTCTGCAGCACCAGGGGAATCTCCAGGGCGCCGGGCACGGTGGCGATGGTGATGTCGCCGGCAGCCACGCCCAGACGCTGCAACTCGGCGGTGCAGGCGGAGAGCAGGCCTTCGCAGACGTCCAGGGTGAAGCGGGCCATGACGATGCCGACCTTGAGGCCGGCGCCGTTGAGGTTGATGTCGTGTTCGGGGATGTTGTCGTAGCGGGCCATGGTCTCAGGGCTTTTCAATGTCGGTGACGAAACCGGTGACTTCGAGGCCGAAGCCGGTCATGGAAGGCATGCGGCGCGGGCTGGAGAGCAGCTTCATCTTGCGCACGCCCAGCTGGCGCAGGATCTGGGCGCCGATGCCGTAGATGCGCGGGTCCCACTTCTTCGGCGCCGGGGCGGCGGCCTTTTCGGGACACAGGGCGGCGCGCAGGTCGCTGCCGCTCTGGGGCCGGTGCAGCAGCACGATGACGCCGCTGCCGTGCTTGGCCAGGGCCTGCTGGGCCTGGTCGATGGAGACGGTATGCACGCCGCCGGCAGGGTCGAGGAAGTCGAGCACGGAGACGGGCTCATGGACCCGCACCAGGGTTTCCTGATCGGCCTTGATCTCGCCCTTGACCAGGGCCAGGTGCACCTCGTCGGCCACCCGGTCGTGGAAAGCGTGCAGCTGGAACTCGCCGTGGGGGGTCTGCACGGTCTTGACGCGCAGGGGCTCCACCAGGGTTTCGTGTTCGCTGCGATAGTGGATCAGGTCGGCGATGGTGCCGATCTTGAGGCCGTGCAGCTTGGCGAATTCGATCAGGTCCGGCAGGCGGGCCATGGTGCCGTCTTCCTTGAGGATCTCGCAGATGACGGAGGACGGCTCCAGGCCGGCCAGGGCGCCCAGGTCGCAGCCGGCCTCGGTGTGGCCGGCGCGCACCAGCACGCCGCCGGGCTTGGCGGTGATGGGGAAGATGTGGCCGGGCTGGACGATGTCGTCGGGACCGGCGTTCTTGGCCACGGCGGCCTGCACGGTGCGGGCCCGGTCGTGGGCCGAAATACCGGTGGTGACGCCTTCGGCGGCTTCGATGGAAACGGTGAAGGCGGTGCCGTAGGGGGTCTTGTTGTCCCGGGCCATCTGGGTCAGGCCCAGCTGGCGGGAGCGTTCCTCGGTGATGGTGAGGCAGACCAGGCCACGGCAGTGGGTGACCATGAAGTTGATGGCTTCGGGGGTAATGAAGTCGGAGGCGATGATGACGTCGCCTTCGTTTTCCCGGTCCTCCTCGTCCACCAGGATGACCATCTTGCCGGCGCGGATGTCGGCGATGATGTCCTGGATCGGGGAGATGGCACTGGCAGTAGCGGCATTCATGGCGTTCAGGCTTCCGGATTGAGCATGCGCTCGACGTAGCGGGCGATGAGGTCCACTTCCAGGTTCACCTTGGCGCCCACGTGCAGGCGGTTCAGGGTGGTGACTTCCAGGGTGTGGGCGATGAGGTTGATGCTGAAGGTGCTGCCGCTGACCGTGTTGGTGGTGAGACTGACGCCGTCCACGGTCATGGAGCCCTTGCGCGCGATGTACTTGGCCAGTTCGGCCGGCGCCTCGATCTGCAGCAGGCGGTTGGCTTCCTTGCCTTCGCCGATGAGGTCGAAGCGGGTCACGGTGCCGACCCCGTCCACATGGCCGGAGACCAGGTGGCCGCCGAGGCGGTCCGCCAGGCTGAGGGCCTTCTCCAGGTTCACCGGGCCGGGCTCGGCCAGGCCCACGGTGCAGGAGAGGGTCTCGGGGGAGACGTCCACGCAGTAGTGGCTGGGGGTCTTTTCCACCACGGTGAGGCAGACGCCGTTGTGGGCGATGGAATCGCCCAGGGCCACGTCCGTCATGTCCAGGCCGCCGGGCTCCACGGTGAGCCGGAAGCCGGCCTCACGGGCGGTCAGATGGGTGATGCGACCGACGGCCGCGACGATACCGGAAAACATGGATTTATCTCGGAATTTTGGGGTTGGGGAAGGGGATTTTATCACGCCGCACCGGGGGGCTCCGGATGGGGACCGCCCCGGGGCAGGACGGCGGCCACGGCCGCCGGCAAGTGAAACCTAGTCCTGTTCCAGCCAGGGCAGCAAGTGGCCCATGCGGGCCGCCTTGGTTTCCAGATAGTCCTGGTTGCGCGGGCCGCGGCCGGCCACATGGGGCACCCGCTCGGTCACATTGACACCCCGGGCGGTGAGGGCCGACACCTTGGCCGGATTGTTGGTCATCAGGCGCACCGCCGGCACCCCCAGGGTGTTGAGCATGGCGGCGGCGACGCCGTAGTCCCGGGCGTCGTCGGGCAGGCCCAGGGCCCGGTTGGCGTCCACCGTGTCCAGGCCCTGGTCCTGCAGGGCGTAGGCCCGCAGCTTGTCCAGCAGGCCGATGCCCCGGCCTTCCTGGCGCAGGTACAGCAGCACGCCCCGGCCTTCCTTGGCGATGGCCGCCAGGGCCGCCTCCAGCTGGGGACCGCAGTCGCAACGCAGGGAAAAGAGGCCGTCGCCGGTGAGGCATTCGGAATGGAGCCGGGTCAGGGCCGGCACGCCATCGCCCACCTGGCCCAGGGTCAGGGCCAGATGCTCCTTGCCGGAAGCGGTTTCCTGGAAGCCGTGCAGGCGGAAGACGGCCCAGGGCGTGGGCAGTTCGCAGCTGGCCACCAGGGCCACGGCCGGCAGGGAAGGGGTGGAAGTCATGTTGTTATAAGTTGAATTTTATTGAGCTGTTCTCTGGGCAGGCCCACCGCGGCGGTAGGCAACTCCCCATGGGGTCATGCCATATTAGGCCAGACGGGGCCGGGCCAAAAGCGAAAAATATCGGGCGAAAAGATCAACCCGGTTCACCAATCAGGCGCCCGGGGCCACCCGCTGCAGGACCTGGAGGAACGGGGTGGCCTCCTGGAAGCCCACCACCCGCAGGCCGGCGATTTCCTGGCCGGCGGCATCGAAGAAGATGATGCCGGGCGGGCCGAACAGCTTGAAGCGCTGCAGCAGGGCCTTGTCGTCCTCGCTGTTGGCGGTGACGTCGGCCTGCAGCAGGGTGAAGCCGGCCAGCTTGGCCCGGACCTTGGGGTCGGCGAAGGTGAAGCGCTCCATTTCCTTGCAGGAGACGCACCAGTCCGCATAGAAATCCAGCATCACCGGCTTGCCCGCCGCCTTGACCCGGGCTTCCAGGTCGGCCACGGATTTTACCCGGACGAAGGGCAGGGCGGGAGCCTCGGCCCCGCCGCCCGCCGCCGCATTGGCCGCCACCACGCCCTTGAGGGGCTGCAGGGGGTCCCGGGAGCCGGCCGCCAGGCCCACCACCAGGGCGGCGCCGGCCAGCAGCATGACGATGCCGATGCCCTTCCAGAAGCGCTGCCAGCCCTTGGCCGTGGCCGGCAGGGGATCCAGGGCGTGCATGAAGACGGCCGGCACGATCAGCAGCAGGGCCCAGCCGGCCATTACCAGGGCCGCCGGCAGCACCGGCGACACCAGCCACAGGGCGGTGCCGAGGAGGATGACGCCGAAGGCCTTCTTCACCGCTTCCATCCAGGGTCCGGACCGGGGCAGCAGGGTGGTGGCGGAGAGGCCCACCAGCAGCAGGGGCACGCCCATGCCCAGGGCCATGGCGAAAAGGGCGGCGCCGCCCAGCACCGCATCGCCGCTCTGGCCGATGTAGAGCAGGGCCCCGGCCAGGGGGGCGGCGACACAGGGGCCGACGATCACCGCCGACAGGGCCCCCATCGCGAACACCGCCGCCAGGTGGCCGCCGTGCAGGTGGCTGGCCTCTTCCGACAGCTTGCTCTGCAGGAAGCTGGGCAGCTGCAGCTCGTAGAAGCCGAACATGGAGAAGGACAGCACCACGAAGACGGCGGCGAAGGCGCCCAGCACCCAGGGATTCTGCAGGGCGGCGGAGAGCAGGGTGCCGGTGAGGCCGGCGGCCACCCCCAGGGCGGCGTAGGTCACCGCCATGCCCAGCACGTAGGCCAGGGAGAGAAGGAAGCTCTTGCTGCGGGAAACGTGGTGCCCCTGGCCAACGATGATGCCGGAGAGGATGGGGATCATGGGGAAGACGCAGGGCGTCAGGGCCAGCAGCAGGCCGAAGCCGAAGAAGGTGGAGACGGCCAGCCAGAAGCCGGCGTTCTGCAGCAGGCCGGCGATATGGCCGCTCTCATCGCCGGCGGCGTCGGGCACGGCGGCCGGGGCGCTGCCCGGGGCCGGCAGGGTGACGCTGAGCTTTTGTTCCTGGGGCGGGTAGCAGACCCCGGCATCGGCGCAGCCCTGGGCCGTCACCTTGAGGGTGATGGGGCCGGACTGGTTGGCGCTCAGCGGCAGGCGGATGGCCACGCTCTTGTAATAGACCTCCACGTCGCCGAAGTTGTCATCGTGCTTCTGCTTGCCGGCGGGGAACACGGGGGTGCCCAGGGTGGCGCCCTCGGCGGCGAACCTGAACTTGTCCCGGTACAGGTAATAGCCCTTGGCGATGCTGTAGCGCACCTCCACGGTCTTGTCGTCCAGGGCCCGGGCTTCGGGCTTGAAGGCCACCAGGGGATCGAGGAATTCCTGGGCGGCCACGGGCAGGGCCAGGCCCAGCAGGATCAGGCACGGCAGCAGCCGACGCCACAACGGGGAAGTCAGGGAAGCAATCACGGCGTCACTCGGGGCGGGTCTCGGTCACGACCCAGTTGAGGTAATCGGGCAGCCCTTCGGCCACGGGCCAGGCAACGATCTCCGGCACGTCGTAGGGATGCAGTTCCAGCAGGCGGGCCCGCAGTTCGGGGAAGCGGTCGGCGGCGGTCTTCAGCTGCAGGGGCGTCTCGGTGGCCATCTCCACCTTGCCCTGCCAGCGGTAGATGGAGGCGCAGGGCGCCAGCACGTTGGCGCAGGCCGCCAGACGGGCATCCACCAGGGCGGCGGCGAGGCGGGCGGCGGTTTCGCCGTCCGGGCAATTGGTCTGCACCAGCAGTACCGGGTTGGCTTTTTTGGAGGTGGTCATGGGGCCATCTTAGCCGAGAGCGGCGTTTCGCGTTTTGATCTGCCTGCGCCTGCCGCCATCTCAGCGCAACAGGCGGCGCCGGGTCAGCACCAGGGCGACGAGGAAGGCGACGGCAGTGATGGCCAGCAGCACCGCCACGTGCAGCAGGACATTGGCCGGCACCTGGCCCTGCAGCAGGGGCCGCACCAGTTGCACGGCGTGGGTCAGGGGCAGCGCCTCGGTCAGCCCCTGGACCAGGACCGGCAGCTGTTCCCGGGGGAAGAAGACGCCGGAAAGCAGCATGGTGGGGGTGATGAAGAGGGTGAAGTAGTACATGAAGAAATCGTAGGAGGGCGCCAGGGCATTGACGATCAGGCCCAGGGCGGCAAAGGCCAGGCCGGTGAGCAGGATCACCGGCAGCACTCCCAGGGCCAGGGGCGAATGGGAGAGGCCGAGGACGAATATCACCGTGAGGATGGCGCAGCCGGAAAGGAGGCTCTTGGTGGCGGCCCAGATCAGCTCGCCCAGCATCACGTCCTCCAGCTCCAGGGGGGCGTTGAGCATGGCCTCCCAGGTCTTCTGCACGTGCATGCGGGAGAAGGCCGAATAGAGGGCTTCGAAGGTGGCGGCATTCATGGTGCTGGCGCACACCGTGCCGGCGGCCAGGAAGGCCACGTAGGAGGTGCCGGCCACCTCCGGCAGCATGCTGCCCAGGCCGTAACCCAGGCCCAGCATGTAGATCAGGGGATCGGCCAGGTTGCCCAGGATGGAAGGCAGGGCCAGCTTGCGCCAGACCAGGAAGTTGCGTTGCCACACGGGAAACCAGCGGGCGGAAAGGCGGGGCGGCGCGTAGAGGGAAGCGGAGGAAGTGGCGGCATTCATGGCGCCATTATCCGGCCTTGGCGCCCGGAAGGTAAGCACCCCGGTCGGGGCGGGGCCGCCGACCGGGGGCAAACGGGCCTCGAACGGGCCTCAGCAGGCGCTGAAAACCGTCTCCGTGCCTTGGTCCCAGCCGTCCCAGAGAAAGTCGTCGGACTTGCCGTCGGCGATCAGGCGCAGGGCGTAGCGCACCTGCTCCTCGTAGAACTGGCAGAAGGCGCCGGTCTTCTCCATGCCACCGTTCATCTCGTTGGCCTCCGCCGGGCAGGGGCTGCCGCAGAAGTGGCGGATGGGGCAGGAGGCGCAGGGCTCGAACTGGTCCACGTCCCGCTGCGTCACCGTCTTGAAGGCCGGCGATTCCAGGGCTGCCGCCACGCCGTCGGTAAACAGGTTGCCGCCCTCGAAGGCCGGCAGGCCGATGAACTCGCTGCAGGGAAAGAGGCCACCGTCTGCCGCCAGGGCGAAGAAGGCCCGGCCGCCGCCGCAGGGGGAGATGTCGCACATCAGGCGTCGCGCCGTGGGCGCCAGGATAGCCAGCAGGATGTTGGCGAAATTGGCCACCACCAGCTTGCGCCCGGTCTCCCGGTACAGCTCGTGGGTCCGTTCCAGGGCGGCGATGAAGGCCCGGGCGAAATCCCCGTCCGCCGGCTTGACCCCCCGGGCGCCGGAAAGGGTGCAGCGCACCGCGTTGAGCATGCAGGTGGGCACCTGGTGGCGATGGAACAGCTCCACCATGTCCGTCAGGTGGGCCAGGTTCTCCGTGGTGCAGGTGGTGATGACGCTCCAGGAGCCGTAGCCCTGGAGCCGCTCCATGGCCCGCAGCACATGCTGGTGCACCCCCTGGCCGGCCCAGGTGTGGCGGGTGGCGTTGGTGATGGGGGCGGTGGGACCGTCCAGGGAAAGGCCGATGCTGACGTTGCGCTGCATGAGGAAGTCGGCGGCGGCATCGGTGAGCAGGGTGCCGTTGGTCTGCACACCGAAGGCGAAGTCGTCCTGGAACAGGTCGATGGCGGCGAACAGGGCCTCCCGGTTCATCAGGGGTTCGGCGCCGTGGAAGATGAGGCGGGGCTTGCGCGCCCCCTCGCCGCCGTCCATCACCGTGGCGAAGTATTCCTTCAGCCGCTGCAGGGCCCCCAGCAGCCGTTCCGCCGGCATGTCGCTGCCGTGGCGGCGCAGGGTGTCGGGGATGTAGCAGTAGGTGCAGTCCAGGTTGCAGCGTTCCGTCGGGTTCACATAGACGCCGGAGGGCTTCAGCTCGAAGCGCAGAGCGTGGATTTCCTGGGCGAACCTTGCCGCCTGGGCCTGGAAGCGCTCGGCCAGCTCGCTGCCGCACAATTCCGCCTCCACCCGGTCCTTGTCCACCAGGGACCAGAAGGCGGTTTCCGGGTGCAGCAGGGCCACGTAGCGCTCATGGCCGATGTCGTAGGGCTGCAGCCGGCGCAGATGGGGAGCCGGACCGTTCACTTGGCCGCCTTCCGGTCCATCAGGACGTAGTGGGAGAGGCCGATGCCGTCCGGGTTGCAGGACTTGCGGCTGGCGATGACCGGGGCCGGGGCGGCTGCCTGGGTGGGCAGGGTGGCAGCCTGCTGGGCAGTGGTGGCTTGGCTGGTAACTTGAGTGGTGGCTTTCATGGGGTCCTCCCGCGAAGGTATGAAAAAAAGCAAAAGGGCTCCGGCGGCCTGTCTCGAAAGAAACATGCCGCCGGAGCCCTTTGCCTGGAACTCCACGACTTCCGCCCGTCTTCTGGCTTACGGATCGACCGGTCCTGCTACTGGGTTCCCCCTTCCCGCCGCATTTTCTGCGGCAGTGGGTGGCGTGGAAAAACTGCACCACGCCGTGGAACGACCGTCCCCGATTACAGCGGCGGGCCCGCCACGGAGTTGCACCGTGTTCCGAAAGCGGAAGCCGAATGGGGGCGGATTCTGGCCGCCGGCCCGGGGAGGGTCAAGGCCGACGGCAGCCGGATTTGATCCAGGTAAAGCGCCTCTGTCCGAGGTCGGATTTTTGCCCGGCAGCCCGGCGCCTGCCTCCTTTCCCTGCCTCCTTTCCCTGCCCCCTTGCCCTGCCCCCTTCAGCGCCCGCCTCCGGGCCCGCCGATGGCCCGCAGGGGCGCCGCCGGGCGCGGTGCCTCGCCGCCCGCGGCGGACTCCGGCTTTCTCTGGGCAGCGCCGCAGATGCGCTCCGGGTCCAGCACCTGGAGGATTTTTTCCCTGTCCGGCTGGCGCGGCTTGATGATGGCCTGCACGTAGCCGGCGTCCTGGCGGATCATCTCCGGGATCGGCTCCAGGCGCTCGGCGTCGAATTCGGGCACGGCATAGAGATCGTCCACCAGCAGCCCCATGAGGCCGTCCCGCACCCGCACCACGACGATCTGGCTGTGGTTGTCCACCTCCTTGGCCGGGTAGTTGAGGAGGAAGCGCATATCCACCACCGGCACCAGGGTGCCGCTGTCGCCGCCACCGCCCTGGAAGCTGATGACGCCGCAAAGATAGCGGCGGGAGCCGCTCATGGGGGAAAGCCGGGCCGGGTCCACCGCCTCCAGCACTTCGGCCGCCGGCAGGCCGTACACCTTGTCGCCGACGACGAAGGTGGCCAGCTCCACGCTCTGCCCGCCCCGGGCGTGCAGGTCGCCGTAGCTGCCTTCCAGCACCGCCGGGCGCCGCTCCCGGGGGGCCGCGGCGGCACTGCCGTCGCCGACGGGAACGAACACCAGGGCCACCACGTCGTTGCTGTAGTCGCCGCTATTCTTGAATTCCCGGTAGCCGAAGGAGGCGGTGCTGCCGACGATCCAGGTGCGCCCGGCCAGCTGCACCACCCGGGAGCGGCCCTCGCCGTTGGCGGCGGAGAAGAGGCTCTTATCCAGTTTTTCCACCTCCAGCAGGCTTTCCGCCGGGAAGCGTTCGTCGGAGGAGGCAATGATGCGGCCGCTGCGCTCGGCGAAGACGGCGAAGGCCCCGGCCTGGGGCGGCAGGGAATCGGCCAGCATGGCGGCGAACTGGGGCGCTGCGTCGAAGACGATGCCGATGCCCCCCACCACCTTGGCCGGATCGTCGGGATGGCGGATGGCGGCGTTGTAGACGTAGGTGGGGCGGCCGCCGTAGAGCCAGCTCTTCTCGAAGGGGGAGACGCAGTAGTGCTGGGTGCTGGGCAGGTAGAAGACGGACTGGACCCAGCCCGCATCCACCTTCTTGCCCACCAGGTTGAGGCTGTCGCCGTGCAGGTTGGAAGCGGCGACGATGGTGCCGGAAAGGTCGTACACGAAGAGCCGGGAATAGACGGTGTACAGGCTGTTGATGTATTCCAGGATGCCGGCCATGGCCTGGGCCTCCGCCTCGCCGGGACGGCCGGCGGCCATGCTGCGGCGCAGGGCCGAGGTGAGGGCCCACCAGCGGCAGTCGTTGGCCCGCTCGTAGAGGTTGCGGTCCATGATGTCGATCATCAGGCGGGAGATGAACTGCACGTCCTGCAGGCTGGAGGAGATGGCGGTCTGGTAGAGGTCGGCGATGGAGCGGGCGAAGAGGTCGCTGGTGCGGTCGCCGGTCTCGGAAATCTGCTGCAGCACGGATTTGAGCTTGAGCAGGTCGCCCCGCTTGTCGGCAGCCATGATCTGGCCGTTCCACACCACCCGGCGCAGGGAGAGGTTGATGCCCTCGGCGCCCCGGGCGATGTCGGCCAGGGCCGGGCAGAAGGTGTCGGCGTGGGCCAGCACGCCCTCCAGCACCTCCGCCGGCAGGCTCTCGGCGGCCTGGCCCAGGCCGGCGCGGAAGGCGGAGCTGACCGGCACCATGACATGGCCCACCCAGCCGGGCCCGACGTAGCCCTGGTAGCCCCGGGTGGGGCAGGTCCTGGCCAGGTATTCGCGGCCGCCCCAATCGACGATGCGGTAATCCGCATCCCGCACCTGCTCCAGGCGGCGGCCCAGGGGCACGTGGTCGGCATCGCTGGAGGCGATCACCGTGCCCTGGGCGTCCAGCAGCAGCATCACCGAACGGTCCTCCCGGCGACGCAGGTTGCGGAAAATGCTCTCCGTCTCGTCGGCGAAGCGGAAGCACAGGCACAGCACCCCCAGGGGCTCGCCGCTGCCGCCGTCGTCGATACGCTGGGAGTAGATGAGGGCCCGCTCCAGACCGGGGCGCAGGTCGCTGGCGCGGAAGGTCTCCACATAGCCGTCGGTGTGCAGGGTCTGTTGCAGCAGGGGGTCCTGGGAGAAGAGCACGGGGCTGGCGCCGTCCAGGTGGGCGATGACCCGGCCATTGAGGTCCAGCACCAGGATTTCGTCGTACACCGTGTATTTGTCCCGGTACTCCTGCAGGCGGCGCAGGATGCGGGCCTTCTCCCCTTCCAGGGTCTCCTGGTCCGGCGCCTCCTTGCGCTGGCGGATGAAGTCCCGGATGTCCTCGTCCGTGGCCAGGAAGCCCACGTCGGCGGTGCGCTCGTAGAGGTTGCGGATCAGGATGTCCACCGCCACCTGGGCCTTGGAGCCGATCTCCAGCACCACCTTGCGGATGTTCTCCTGCACCAGGTTCTCGATCAGCTGCCGCTCCAGGCGGCCGAAGCCTTCCCGGGTAGCACCCATGGTCGGCAGGATGGTCTTGGCCTCGGCCGGGCAGTTCATCTTGGCCGTGGCCTCGATCATGCCCCAGGTGAAATTGAGGTTCTCCAGCTGCTTTTCGCACTGGGCGACGCTGCGCATGAAGGGGATGAAGGCCTCCACCAGGCCCTGGTTGTCGTCGTGCATGGCACTCCTCCTAGGATGGCGCCGGCGGTGGGCGTGAGGGCCCCTGCCAGTCGGAATACGGGAGGTCGTGCGGTGGTGGTCGGGCCTTATGGGGAACAACAGGCAGCGGGCTGGCCCTGGGCCGCTGCCGGCGCCCGGGTCGATGCCCGGGTCATGGGTGGGGAGATTGTAGCGTGAAGCCCGGCTTTGCATAGCCCCCGGGAATTCCCGGGGCCGGAGGCGGCCCTCAGTCCCGCAGTTCGCGGCCGGTGAGCTTGATGAACACGTCTTCCAGGTTGGCCGCCCGGTGCACGTAGTGCAGGCCCGGGGCGGCGGTCAGGGCCTCCAGCAGGGACGCCGGTTCGCGGCAGTAGAAGAAGGCCGTCTCGCCGGAGATTTCGCAGCGATCCGCCAGATGGCCGTGACCCTCGGCCCAGGCCGGGGCGTTTTCGCCGTAAACCTCCACCACCTGGGGCTCAATGTGGCTGGCGATCAGCTCCCGGGGGCTGCCCTGGGTGATCAGGCGGCCGTGGTCGAGCACCGCCAGCTGGTGGCAGAGGCGCTCCGCCTCGTCCATGAAGTGGGTGGTGAGGATGAGGGTCTTGCCCCGGGCGGTGAGGGCCTTGAGGCGTTCCCAGATGAGGTGCCGGGCCTGGGGATCGAGGCCGGTGGTGGGTTCGTCGAGGAAGACGATGTCCGGGTCGTTGACCAACGCCCGGGCCAGGGTCAGGCGCCGCTTCATGCCGCCGGAGAGGCTTTTCAGGGGCGACTTTTCCTTGCCGCCGAGGCCGGCGAATTCCAGCAGCTCGGGAATGCGGGCCAGCACCGTGGCGTCGCTGAGGCCGAAGTAGCGGCCGTACACCAGCAGGTTCTCGGCCACCGTGAAATCCGGGTCCAGGTTGTCGAACTGGGGCACCACGCCGGTCCGCAGACGGGCTTCCCTGGCCGCCTGCGGCACGGGCAGGCCGTTCAGCCGCACCGCGCCGGACTCCGGGGCCGTGAGGCCGAGGCAGCAGCGCAGGGTGGTGGTCTTGCCGGCGCCGTTGGGCCCGAGCAGGCCGAAGCAGGTGCCCGGCTCGACGGCAAAGGAGACGCCGTCCACGGCGGTGAAATCGCCGTAGCGCTTGACCAGGGATTCGACGATCAGAGGTTGCACAGGAGCCCTATCCATTTCTGTTTGAGCCCTGCCCGGGAAGGCAGGAGGGATGCCGTTCTCCGGCCGGGCAAGGCGGAGATGCCCGTCCTTGCTGGCTGCCACGGCATCGGTTGGTCAGTGTTTCCAGGCGCGGGTGATGATGTCTTTCAAGACGTGCAGGCGGCGGTGGAAGAAATGGTCCGCCCCCGCCACCACCACCACCGGCAGGTCCATGGGCTCGGCCCAGGCCAGCACGTTTTCCAAAGGCACCGTTTCGTCCTTGGAGCCGTGGATGACGATGGTGTCCGGTGCCACGGCGCTGGTGTTGTACTGGCGCGCGCCTTCCACATGGCCGGAGGCGGTGCCCACCAGCACCAGGCGCTGGGCCGGGTGGCCGGCTTCGGCCAGGCGGGCAGCCACCTTGGCCTGGACGTAGGCACCGAAGGAGAAGCCGGCCAGCACCACGGGCAGGTGGCCGAAGCGCTCCTTCGCATATTCCAGCACCGCCAGCATGTCATCGCTCTCGCCCTGGCCCTCGTCGTGGCTGCCTTCGCTCTGGCCGACGCCGCGGAAGTTGGGGCGCAGGGCGGCATAGCCCAGTTGCACCAGGGTGCGGGCCAGGGTCTGGGCCACCTTGTTGGTGTTGGCGCCGCCGAAGAGGGGATGGGGATGGCCGATGAGGGCGATGCCCTTGGGCGCCCCCGGGTTCTCCAGGATCACCTCGATCTTGCCGGCAGGACCGTCGAGCAGCAGCAGTTCGGGTTCGACGCGCATGGTCAGATCTTCAGGCGCTCGACGATGCGGCCGTGGAGCAGGTGTTCCTCCACGATCTCGTCGATGTCGGACCTGTCGAGGAAGGTGTACCAGGTCTCTTCCGGGTAGATCACCATCACCGGGCCGTTGTCGCAGCGGCCCAGGCAGCCGGCCTTGTTGATGCGCACCTGGCCGGGACCGTTGCGCTTGGCAGCGGCCACCTTGTCCTTGGCGTAGGCCATCAGCTCGCTGGCCCCCAGGGCGTTGCAGCAGGTTTCGCCGTCGGGGCGCTGGTTGCAGCAGATGAAGGCGTGGTGTTGGTAGTAGCTCATGGGGCAGTCCGGTAGGGAAAAACGTCGGGATCGGATTATAGCCGCCGCCCCAGCAGCATCAGGTAGGGCAGGGCGACGAAGGGCCACAGGGCGGCCGTCAGACGGGTAAGACCGTTGAAATTGAAAAAGTGCCCCTGGCGCCAGGCGGCCAGGGCGGCGGCGGAATAGGGATTCTCCGGCGCCAGGTTCACCAGCACCGTGGCCGCCATCAGGGCCAGGCCGGCGAGAACGATGCGCCAGTTGGGCGGCAGCCAGGCCAGCACCGCCAGCACGATGCCGCCCCACAGCAGGCCCAGGCGCGCCCCCTCGCTCCACCAGATGAAGGCGTCGCCGGGACTGACCAGCACCGCCAGGGCCAGGGACTTCACCCCCAGGGCCGCCAGGATCAGCAGGGGCGGGCCAACCCAGGCCGGCCAGCGGGGCGCCAGCAGGGTGCGGGCAAAGAGGCCCAGGGCCACCACCGAGGTGCCGACGATGAGGGCCTCCACCAGCTGGAACACGGGCGGATCGAAAGGCACGGCCAGGGGCAGGCCCAGCAGGCTGCGCAGGTCGCCGCTGCCGAAGAGCAGGGTTTCCGGCGACAGCTGGGTCACCAGCCACAGGCCCAGCAGCACCGCCCCCAGTTCGGCATGGGGCAGGTCCGCCACCAGGCGGCCGTGCCAGTGGGTCAGGCGCAGGAACAGGCGCTCGCCGTGGAAGAAGGCGGCCAGGGCGCCGAGCAGGGCCCCCAGGGCATTGCAGGCCAGGTCCAGGTTGGAGGGGACCCGGCTGGGCAGCCAGGTCTGCACCGACTCCAGGCCGAAGGAAAGGCCGCTGCCCAGCAGCACCGCCAGCAGGCTGGGCAGCAGGCGCGGCAGGACCGGCATGGGCAGGGCCAGGGCGAGGAGGAAGCCGAGGGGCAGGTACACCCCCACGTTCAC
The DNA here is from genome assembly GCF_009177135.1 of Azospira sp. I09. NCBI lineage: Bacteria > Pseudomonadati > Pseudomonadota > Betaproteobacteria > Rhodocyclales > Rhodocyclaceae > Azospira > Azospira sp. I09. Next base: position 2,478,565 of record NZ_AP021844.1, read on the forward strand.
CACCAGGTCGAAGGCTGTCCAGTAGCGGGGCCAGCCGGCCTCGAGGAAGGCGAAGGGGGACAGGCCCAGGTCGCGCCAGCCGGCGAAGGGGTGCAGGCTGGCGTAGATCACCAGCAGGACGTAGGCCAGGGCCAGGTAGCGGGCGAGGACGGTACCGGGGCGGGAGAACATGGCGGGGGACGGGCGGAGGGGAATCCGGAGGGCGTCGACGGGTTTTCAGTATGGCACAGGCGGGGACGGGGCGCCCCTCCGGCGCCGCCGCCCCGGCGACCTCAGCCGAGGAAGAGCTTGTAGGCCGGGTTGGCCGTCTCGTCCCAGTGGTGGTAGCCCAGCTCCTGGAGGAATGTCTGGAACTCGCCCATCTCCGCCGGCGGCACCTGCATGCCCACCAGCACCCGGCCGTAGTCGGCGCCGTGGTTGCGGTAGTGGAAGAGGCTGATGTTCCAGCCGGAGCTCATGCGGTTGAGGAAGTTCATCAGGGCGCCGGGCCGTTCCGGGAACTCGAAGCGGTACAGCAGCTCGTTCTCCACCTGGGGCGCATGGCCGCCGACCATGTGGCGCACGTGCAGCTTGCCCATTTCGTCGTCGGTCAGGTCCAGGGTGGCGTAGCCGTGCTTTTTCAGGCTCTCCACCAGCTTGGTGGATTCGGCCCGGTTGGCCACCTGCACGCCGACGAAGACGTGGGCTTCCCGCGCCTCGTGGAAGCGGTAGTTGAATTCGGTGATGTTGCGGCTGCCGATGAGGGAGACGAAGCGCTTGTAGGCGCCGGGCTTCTCCGGCAGGGTCACGGCCAGCACCGCCTCCCGCTGCTCGCCCACCTCGGCCCGCTCGGCGACGAAGCGCAGGCGGTCGAAATTGGTATTGGCGCCGGAGGCCACGGCCACCAGGGACTTGTCCTTCAGCTTGTGCTGCTTGGCGTATTCCTTGGCGCCGGCGATGGCCAGGGCGCCGGAGGGCTCCAGGATGGAGCGGGTGTCCTCGAAGACGTCCTTGATGGCGGCGCAGATGGCGTCCGTATCCACCAGGATGATGTCGTCCAGGTATTCGCGGCAGACCCGGAAGGTTTCCTCGCCGACGAACTTCACCGCCGTGCCGTCGGCGAAGAGGCCCACGCTGTCCAGGCGCACCCGCTTGCCGGCGGCGATGGACTGTTTCATGGCGTCGGCGTCGAAGGTTTCCACGCCGATGACCTTGATCTCCGGCCGCACCGCCTTGATGTAGGCGGCCACGCCGGCCGCCAGGCCGCCGCCGCCGATGGCCACGAACACGGCGTGGATCGGCTTGCCGTGCTGGCGCAGGATTTCCATGCCGATGGTGCCCTGGCCGGCGATGACGTAGGGGTCGTCGAAGGGGTGCACGAAAGTCAGCTTCTCGGCCTTCTCCAGCTCCACCGCATGGGCATAGGCCTCGTCGTAGGACTCGCCGGCCAGCACCACCTCGCCGCCCCGGGAAGCCACGGCCTGGACCTTGATCTGGGGCGTGGTGGTGGGCATGACAATGACCGCCCGGCAGCCGATCTTGGCGGCGGAAAGGGCTACGCCCTGGGCGTGGTTGCCGGCGGAGGCGCAGATGACGCCGCGCTGCAGCTGGGCCGGGGTGAGGTGGGCAATCTTGTTGTAGGCGCCGCGCAGCTTGAAGGAAAACACCGGCTGCATGTCCTCGCGCTTGAAATAGAAGCGGTTGCCGAGCCGGTGGGAGAGATTGGGCGCCAGTTCCAGGGGAGTCTCAACGGCGGCCTCATAGACCCGGGCGTTGAGGATTTTGGTCAGATAGTCGTGCTGCATGGGGAAGGTCGGATGCCGAGGGCGTAAAGCACGGCAGTGTACCCCCCGGGTGGGGGCAAGTCCATGAAGGGACTACCTGAAATCCAGGATAATGGTGGTCCATTGAAGCCCAACGCCTACCTAGTTTTTAAACCAACTTTGTCTCTTCATGCCTGACTGGTTTGCCGATCCTGCCGCCGGCCTGGGCGGCCTTTTCATCGCCAGCTTTCTTGCCGCCACCCTGCTGCCCGGCGGCTCGGAGGCCGCCCTTGCCGCCTTTCTCCTGGCCCACCCGGCAGAAGTGCCCGCCGCACTTTTCTGGGCCACCCTGGGGAACACTTTGGGCGGATTGACGTCTTATGGGGCCGGACGCCTACTGCCGGAGCGAAGCCTGCACCGGTTGCCGCACCTGGCCCAGGTGCGCCGCTTTGGCAGCCCCAGCCTGTTGCTGGCCTGGGCTCCCCTTGTCGGTGACGCCCTCTGTGTGGCGGCCGGCTGGCTGCGGCTACCCTGGCTGCCCTGCACCCTGTTCATGGCCGCCGGCAAGCTGGCCCGCTACTGGGTCGTGGCCCAGGGACTGGCACTGCTGGCGTCATGAAGGGCGGTCCGGGCAGGACCCGGTTCTGCCTGATGCACCGCAATACGTTAAAATTCACCTTTTGAAAGACACGGCCCTGGCCGCCCCCGTCCGATGACTGCACGTCTGCGCGAAATCCCCTACAACTACACCTCCTTCTCCGACCGGGAGATCGTCATCCGCCTGCTGGGCGAGGACATGTGGCGGGTGCTGGACGAACTCCGCGCCGAGCGCGTCACCGGCCGCTCCGCCCGCATGCTGTACGAGGTGCTGGGCGACATCTGGGTGGTGCAGCGCAACCCCTACCTGGAAGACGACCTGCTGGCCACCCCCAGCCGCCGCGAGGCCCTGGTGCAGGCCCTGCGCCACCGCCTGGCGGAAGTGGAAAAGCGCCGCAGCGAATCCGCCGGCGAGGACCCGGAACGCAGCCGCAAGGTGGCCCAGCTGGTGGAAGCCGCCCACAAGGCGGTGGACCGCTTCGAACAGCGCTTCATCGACACCCTCATGCTGCGCCGGAAGGTGCTGAAGACCCTGACCCGCCACACCCGCAAGGACAACGTGGCCTTCGACGGCCTAGCCCGGGTCTCCCATGTGACGGACGCCACCGACTGGCGCGTCGAATACCCCTTCGTCGTCCTCTACCCGGATACGGAAGAGGAAATCGGTCCCCTGGTGCGCGGCTGCATCGAGCTGGGCCTGACCATCATTCCCCGGGGGGGCGGCACCGGCTACACCGGCGGCGCCGTGCCCCTGTCGCCCCTGTCCGTGGTCATCAACACCGAGAAGCTGATCGACATCGGCCCGGTGGAAGAGATCGTCCTGCCCGGCCACGACAAGCCCTACGCCACCATCCGCACCAGCGTCGGCGTGGTTACCGACCGGGTCTCCGAAGCCGCCTCGGCCGCCGGCCGCGTCTTCGCCGTGGACCCCACCTCTGCCAGCGCCTCCTGCATCGGCGGCAATATCGCCATGAACGCCGGCGGCAAGAAGGCCGTGCTGTGGGGCACCGCCCTGGACAACCTGGCCTGGTGGAAGATGGTGACGCCGGACGGCAACTGGCTGGAGGTGGAGCGCCTCAACCACAACTTCGGCAAGATCCACGAGCAGGAGAAGGTGGAATTCCGCCTCAAGCGCTTCGACGCCAGGAGCTACAAGCTGCTCTCCGAAGAAGTGCTGACCCTGCCCGGCGCGGCCTGCCGCAAGACCGGCCTGGGCAAGGACGTCACCGACAAGTTCCTCGGCGGTGTGCCCGGAGTACAGAAGGAAGGCACCGACGGCATCATCGTCGCCGCCCGCTGGGTGCTGCACAAGATGCCCCCGGTCACCCGCACCGTCTGCCTGGAATTCTTCGGCCAGGTGCGGGAGGCCGTGCCCTCCATTGTCGAGATCACCGACTACTTCAAGCCGGGTGGCGAAGGCCACAAGGCCGGCGTGCAGCTGGCCGGCCTGGAGCATCTGGACGAACGCTATGTGAAGGCCGTCGGCTACGCCACCAAGGCCAAGCGCCACGGCCGGCCGAAGATGGTACTGATCGGCGACATCGTCGGCCACGACGAGAATGCGGTGATGCAGGCCGCCTCCGACGTGGTCAAGATGACCAATGTGCGCGGCGCCGAAGGCTTCATCGCCATCACTCCGGAAACCCGCAAGAAGTTCTGGCTGGACCGTTCCCGCACCGCCGCCATCTCCAAGCACACCAACGCCTTCAAGGTGAACGAGGACGTGGTGATCCCCCTGCCGCGCATGGGCGACTACTGCGACGGCATCGAGCGCATCAACATCGAACTGTCCCTGCAGAACAAGCTGGACCTGTGCGATGCCCTGACCGAATTCTTCAAGGGCGATCTGCCGGTCAACAGCGCCGACACCAAGCTGGACAAGGACGTGCTCATCGAGGACCGCCGCGAGCGGGCCCTGGAGCACATCAGCGACGTGCGGGCCCGCTGGCAGTGGCTGCTGGACAACCTGGACCTGCCCCTGGCCGAGGCCGAGCAGCGCTTCGCCGAATTCGGCGTGGTGGCTGGCGAGCTGACCAACCGGGCCGCCAACCCGACCCTCTTCCACCGCCTGCAGGACTACTCCGTGCGCGCCTCCTGGAAGAAGGAGCTGAAGGAGCCCCTGGACAACATCTTCAACGGCGCCACCTACCGGCCCCTCTCCGAGAAGATGGCCGCCGTGCAGAAGGAAGTGCTGCGCGGCCGTGTCTTCGTGGCCCTGCACATGCACGCCGGCGACGGCAACGTGCACACCAACATCCCGGTGAATTCGGACCACTACGAGATGCTGCAGACCGCCAACAAGGCGGTGGAACGCATCATGCACCTGGCCCGCTCCCTGGACGGCGTCATCTCCGGTGAGCACGGCATCGGCATCACCAAGCTGGAATTCCTGACGGACGAGGAAATCGGCCCCTTCCGCGCCTACAAGGAGAAGGTGGACCCGGAAGGCCGCTTCAACAAGGGCAAGCTGATGCCCGGCGGCGACCTGCACAACGCCTATACGCCCTCCTTCTCCCTGCTCGGGGCCGAGTCCCTGATCATGGAGCAGTCCGAGATCGGCAAGATCGCCGACTCCATCAAGGACTGCCTGCGCTGCGGCAAGTGCAAGCCGGTGTGCTCCACCCACGTGCCCCGGGCCAACCTGCTCTATTCCCCGCGCAACAAGATTCTCGGCACCTCCCTGCTGATCGAGGCCTTCCTCTACGAGGAGCAGACCCGCCGCGGCATTTCCCTGCAGCACTTCGACGAATTCAACGACGTGGCCGACCACTGCACGGTCTGCCACCGCTGCGTCAAACCCTGCCCGGTGGATATCGACTTCGGCGACGTCTCGGTAGCCATGCGCAACTTCCTGCGCAAGCAGGGCAAGAAGAAGCTGGACCCGGGCAAGGCCGCCACCATGTGGTTCCTCACCATGAAGGATCCGGCCACCATCAAGCTGGCCCGCACCATGATGATCGGCTGGGGCTACAAGCTGCAGCGCCTGGGCGTGAAGCTGGCCAAGACCTTCGGCCTGACCCAGGGCATCGTGCAGCACCCGCCCGCCACCCTGGGCCGGCCCTCGGTGAAGGCCCAGGTGATCCATTTCATCAACAAGCCCATGCCGGGCAACCTGCCCAAGCGCACTTCCCGGGCCCTGCTGGACATCGAGGACGACCACGTGGTGCCGGTGATCCGGGACCCGCAGAAGGCCACCGAGGATTCGGACGCGGTCTTCTACTTCCCCGGCTGCGGCTCCGAGCGCCTCTTCTCCCAGGTGGGTCTGGCCACCCAGGCCATGCTCTACGAGACCGGCGCCGTCACCGTGCTGCCCCCGGGTTACCTGTGCTGTGGCTACCCGCAGAATGCCGCCGGCGAGGAGGACAAGGGCCAGAAGATCATCACCGACAACCGGGTGCTGTTCCACCGGGTGTCCACCACCCTCAATTACCTGGACATCAAGACGGTGATCGTCTCCTGCGGCACCTGCATGGACCAGCTGCAGAAGTATGAATTCGAGAAAATCTTCCCCGGCTGCCGCCTGCTGGACATCCACGAGTACCTGCTGGAAAAGGGCGTCAAGCTGGAAGGCGTCAAGGGCACCCAGTACATGTACCACGAGCCCTGCCATACGCCGATGAAGACCTACTCCGGCATCAAGGTGGTGAACGACCTGATGGGCCAGCGCGTGGACCTCAACGACCGCTGCTGCGGCGAGTCCGGCTCCTTCGCCCTGTCCCGTCCCGACATCTCCACCCAGGTGCGCTTCCGCAAGCAGGAGGAGATCGAGAAGGGCGCCACCAAGCTGCGCCAGGACTTTGGCGTCCAGGACCAGGTGAAGATCCTCACCTCCTGCCCTTCCTGCCTCCAGGGCCTGTCCCGCTACGAGCCGGATGCCGACATCCAGGCCGACTACATCGTGGTGGAAATGGCCAAGACCCTGCTGGGCGAGAACTGGATGGCCCAGTACGTGCAGAAGGCCAACAGCGGCGGCATCGAGCGGGTGCTGCTGTAAGCCCCACTGTCACAAACGCTCACTGATGTTGATGAAGCCCCCTGCTAGCATGGAGTCGTTGCATACAGGAGGTTTCATCATCATGAGCGCCAAGGAAATCAACACCGCTCTCGTCCTGGCGCCGGCCCTGCCTCTGACCCTGATGGGACTGGCTTTCGCCGTCTATCTCTGTCTCTGAGACAGGCCCGCGCCGTGCCCCAAGCCCTGGCAAGCATCCACATCGCAACCCGGGGCCGGGGGCTTCACGAATTCACCCGACAAGCCCGCGACTTCGTCGCCGCCAGCGGCCTCCACCAGGGCCTGCTCACCGTTTTCTGCCGCCACACCTCCGCTTCCCTGCTCATCCAGGAAAACGCCGATCCCTCCGTACAGCGGGATCTGGAGCGCTTCTTCGCCAAGCTGGTACAAGATGGGGACCCGGCCTTCGAGCATGACCTGGAAGGGCCGGACGACATGCCGGCCCACATCCGCGCCGCCCTGACCCAGACCTCCCTCGGCATCCCCGTCAGCGACGGCCGCCTGCTGCTGGGTACCTGGCAGGGGCTCTATCTCTACGAACACCGCCACCGGGGCCATTCCCGGGAGGTGGTGCTGCATCTGCTCGGCGACTGAATCCGGCGGCGACCCTCAGTCGTCGGCGGCGCCGGCGCTGGCCGGGGCTCCCAGGGCCTGCAGGGGCCGCCGCATCCACCACACCATGAAGACGCCGGGTACGGCCACCAGGATCGAGAAGAGGAAGAAGGCGGGCCAGCCGATGGATTCGGAAAGCACACCGGAGAGGGGACTGACATAGATGCGCCCCACCGCCGCGAAAGCCGAGAGCAGGGCATAGTGGGTGGCGGAGAAGCGATGGTTGCAAAGCCCCATGAGCAGGGCGACGAAGGCAACGGTACCCATGCCGCCGCTGATGTTCTCCCCAGCGATTACCGTCAGCAGCAGCCAGTCCAGGCTGGCCGGGGTATGCAAGGAAACGATGCCCCAGTCGAAGGCCGGCACCATCACCGCCCCCCAGGCCCCCTTGCCGAGCAGGGCCAGCAGGTAGAAGCCGAAGTTGGAAACCAGCTGCAGCACGCCGAAAAACAGAAGGGAGCGGTAAAGGGCCAGGCGGGTCATGATGAGGCCGCCGATGAAGGCTCCCAGGATGGTCAGCCAGATGCCGATGACCTTGTTGGCGATGCCCACCTCTTCCTGCAGGAAGCCCATGCCCTTGATCAGGAAGGGCGTGGTCAGGCTGCCGGCGAAGGCGTCCCCCAGCTTGTACAGCACGATCAGCAGGAGGAAGGCTCCGGCACCGCTCTGGGCGAAGTAGCTGGCGAGGGACTGGTTGAGGGTCTCGAAGCCGGCCTTGCGGGAACACCACCAGGCCAGGGGCAGGGCGGCGGCAATCTCGGCCAGGACGAACAACAGCTGCACCCACTTGTTGGCATCGTCCGGATTGAGGCCCAGCACCACCAGGGCCTGGCGAGCCACGACATAGCCGGCGACGACGCCGGCCAGCATGGCGGCAAAGCCCAGCAGTTCCTTTTTCGGGTCCGAGGCCAGGGGCTTGTTGGCGCTGCTGACCCGGGGCACGGCCAGCAGGGAGAAGGCGGCGCAACCCACCATGATGGCCGCCATCACCGCGTACACCCGGGGCCAGGACTGCCACTGGCCGGCCCAGATGAGGCTGATGCCGCCGGAAAGGATCATGGCTAGGCGGTAGGCGAAGACATGCACCGAGGCGCCGAGACCCCGTTCGGCCTCGGGCAGCAGGTCGGTACGGTAGGCGTCCACCACCACGTCCTGGGAAGCGGCCAGGAACGCTACCGCCAGGGCCGCCAGGGCGAACAGCTGGGGCGCCGTCGCCGGCGACAGGCCGGACATCAGCCACAGCAGCCCGCCCAGGGCCAGTTGGGTGAGCACCAGCCAGCCCCGGCGCCGGCCCAGGAAGGGCGGCTCGAAGCGGTCCATGAGGGGCGCCCAGAGAAACTTGAAGGTGTAGGGAATGCCCACCAGGCCGAAGAAGCCGATGGTGGCTAGGTCGATGCCGTCCACCGTCAGCCAGGCCTGCATGGCCTGCCCGGTGAGGGCCAGGGGCAGGCCGGAGGCGAAGCCCAGCACCAGGATGGCGGCCAGGCGCCAGGCCCGGCCCAGACGGGCGCCGGCGGAAAGGACCGCGGCCTCGGCCACGCTCAGTCCCGGCCCAGGCGGCAGATGGCCAGGCTGGCGAGGAAGTTGGGATCTTCCGTCACTTCCTTGCCTTCGTCGAAAGCCTTCAGCTCCCGCATGGCGATGCCCTTTTCCTCACACAGGGCCTGGAAGTCGGCGATGGTGAAGAAGCGCACGTTGGGGGAGTCGTACCACTGGTAGGGCAGGTCCTTGGAGACCGGCATGCGGCCGTTGAGGATGGCCTGGCGGTGCAGCCAGTAGCCGAAGTTGGGGAAGGAAACCACCGCCTCCCGGCCCACCCGCAGCAGCTCTTCCAGCAGGGGTACGGTGCGGTGCACGGTCTGCAGGGAGAGGGACATGATGGCGTGGTCGAAGAAACCGTCCTCGAAGCCGGCCAGGCCCTGCTCCAGGTTGCTCTGAATGACATTGACGCCGTTGCGCACGCAGGCCAGGACGTTGGCCGGATCGATATCCACGCCGTAGCCGTGGGCATTGCGGACCTGGGCCAGGAACTTGAGCAGGCTGCCGTCGCCGCAGCCCAGGTCCAGCACCCGTTCGCCGGGGGCGATCCACTTGGCGATGACATCGAAGTCGAAACGGTCGAGAGAATTGTTGGTCATGGCGGCTCTCTCAGACGGCGATGTTGTGCAGGTAGGCGCCCATCACCGCATGGTACTGGGCGTCGTCCAGGAGGAAGGAGTCGTGGCCGGCGTTGCAGTCGATCTCGGCGTAGGAGACTTCCCGGTTGTTGTGCAGCAGGGCATACACCATCTCCCGGCTGCGCTCCGGCGCGAAACGCCAGTCGGTGGTGAAGGAGACCAGCAGGAACTTGGCCGAGGCCCGGGCCAGGGCCGCCTTCAGGTCGCCGCCGAAATCCCGGGCCGGATCGAAGTAGTCCAGGGCCTTGGTGGTGATGAGATAGGTGTTGGCGTCGAAGAAGCCGGCGAACTTGTCCCCCTGGTAGCGCAGGTAGGACTCGATCTCGAAATCCACGTCGTAGTTGTACTTGAGCACCCCTTCCCGCAGCTGGCGGCCGAATTTCTCCCCCATCTGGTCGTCGGAAAGATAGGTGATATGACCCACCATGCGCGCCAGGCGCAGGCCCCGGGCCGGCACCACGCCGTGCTCGTAGTAGTTGCCGCCGTGGAAGTCCGGGTCGGTGAGGATGGCCTGGCGGGCCACCTCGTTGAAGGCGATGTTCTGGGCGGTGAGCTTGGGGGCGGAGGCGATGACCAGGGCGTGGCGCACCCGCTCCGGGTATTCCAGGCTCCACTGCAGGGCCTGCATGCCGCCCAGGCTGCCGCCGATGATGGCGGCCCACTGGTTGATGCCGAGGCGGTCGGCAAGGCGGGCCTGGGACTCGACCCAGTCCTCCACCGTCACCACCGGGAAGTCGGCGCCGTAGGGCTTGCCCGTGGCCGGGTTGATGGAGCCGGGGCCGGTGGAGCCGTAACAGCCGCCCAGGTTGTTCACCCCGACGACGAAGAACTTGTCGGTATCCAGGGGCTTGCCCGGGCCCACCAGGTTATCCCACCAGCCCACGTTCTTCGGGTTGTCGGCGTAGTGGCCGGCCACGTGGTGGCTGCCGGAGAGGGCATGGCACACCAGCACGGCATTGGAACGGTCGGCGTTGAGGCGGCCGTAGGTCTCATAGACCAGGTCGTAGGCGGCCAGGGTGGCGCCGCTGGCCAGCTGGATGGGTTCGGCGAAATGGGCCCGCTGGGGACTCACCACACCGACGGAATGCTTGTCTGACATCGCAGGATTTCAATCACCAAAAAACAAGACGCCCAGTCGGAGAATCGAGATTGGCTCGGCTCGGACTGGGCATCGGTCCTCGCTTTAGCCGTATTTATTAAGCGCCCGCAAGCTGACGGATTTCAAATCGGCGCTGTGGAACATGATAACCAAGGGGGCGGAGGAGCGCAAACGCGGTCCGCCCCGGGCTCAGGCATTGAGCTTGTCGATCTGCTCGCGGATTTTCTCCGGCTCGCTGTAGCGGAGGATCTTGCGCACCTGGGGCGCGATCTCGGCCACTTCGCTCTTCAGCACGTGCTGCTTCACTTCCAGGATCTGGGAGGGATGCATGGAGAAGACGCGCAGGCCCATGCCCAGCAACAGCCGGGTCATGGCCGGATCGCCGGCCAGCTCGCCGCAGACGGACACCGGCAGGCCGGCCTTCTCGCCGCTGTAGATGGTGTGGGCCACCAGCATCAGCACCGCCGGATGCAGGGGATCGTAGAGCTGGGAGACGGTCTCGTCGGAACGGTCGATGGCCAGGGCGTACTGGATCAGGTCGTTGGTGCCGATGGAGAGGAAATCCAGGCGCCGCAGGAACATGCCGATGGCCAGGGCGGCGGCGGGAATCTCGATCATGCCGCCCACCTCGATGCCCTCGTCGAAGCCGATCTTCTGCTCCCGCAGGCTCTGCTTGGCCGCCTGCACCGCCGCCAGGGTGGCGTCGATCTCGTGGGCGTGGGCCAGCATGGGAATGAGGATTTTCACCTTGCCGTACTTGGAGGCCCGCAGGATGGCCCGCAGCTGGGTGCGGAACATCTTCGGCTCGGCCAGCTGCAGGCGGATGGCGCGCAGGCCCAGGGCCGGGTTGGTCTTGACCCGGTCCATGGCGTCCAGGGCCTTGTCGGCCCCCAGGTCGAAGGTGCGGATGGTCACGGGCTTGCCTTCCATGCCCTTGACCACCTTGCGGTAGGCCTCGAACTGCTCGTCCTCGGTGGGCATATCGCCCCGGTTGAGGAAAAGGAATTCGGTGCGGAACAGGCCGATGCCGTCGGCACCGGCGGTGCGGGCCGCCTCCACGTCCTCCGGCAGTTCGATGTTGGCGTACATCAGCACATCCACCCCGTCCAGGGTGGTGGCCTTCATGGTCTTGAGGCGCTTCAACTTGGAGCGTTCCAGCTCCAGTTCGCTCTTGCGCAGCCGGTACTCTTCCAGCACCCGCTCGTCCGGATTGACGATGACCACGCCCCGAGTGCCATCGATGATCAGCAGTTCGCCGTCCCGGATCAGGTCCCGGGCCCGGTGCAGGCCGACGATGGAGGGGATAGCCATGGAGCGGGCCAGGATGGCGGTGTGGGAGGTGGCGCCGCCCACGTCGGTGATGAAGGAGGCGAAACGCTGCTCCTTGAAGCCGATGGTGTCGGCGGGGGAAAGGTCGTGGGCGACGATGATCTGGTCCGTCGTCTCCTTGCCGCCCTTGCGCGCCCGCAGGGCGGAGCGGCCGGGATGGCCCATCAGCACCTTGACCACCCGCTCCACCACCTGCACCACGTCGGCCTTGCGTTCTCGCAGGTAGGCGTCGTCGATGGCGTCGAACTGGGCCACCAGGCGCTCCATCTGCTGCACCACGGCCCACTCGGCGTTGCAGCGGCGTTCCCGGATGATCTGCTTGGGCACTTCCGACAGTTCCGGGTCGGCCAGGATCATGCCGTGCAGGTCCACGAAAGCCCGCAGCTCGGCCGGGGCGTTGCCCTTGCTGGCTTCCAGCTTGAGCTGTTCCAGTTCGGCTTGCACCGCCAGGATGGCGGCCTCGAAGCGCAGCACTTCCTTGTCGGCCATGCGCGGGCCGATGGTCAGGTGGGCCACCTCCAGGGTGGCGTGGGACATGAGCTGGGCCACCCCGATGGCAATGCCGCCGGAAACGCCAAGGCCGTGGATGGTGAAGCTCATGTCGGTCTCCCGAGGTGTTGTTCTGTTTATGCCGCCCGCGGGCGGACTGGCTTGGGGCCGCGACGCCGTGCCGGCGTCATGGCGGAAATCACTCCCCTTCGCCGAATTTGTCGGCAATCAGGGCCAGGAGTTCCTGCAGGGCCTGCTCCGCATCCGGACCGCTGGTCTCGACGCTGACCGTGGAACCCTTGCCGGCGGCCAGCATCATCACCCCCATGATGCTCTTGGCGTTGATGCGGCGGCCGTTGCGCTCCATCCACACCTCGCTCTTGAAGCGGCCGGCGAGCTGGGTCAGCTTGGCCGAGGCCCGGGCGTGCAGGCCCAGCTTGTTGGTGATTTCCGCATCGGCACGGCAGGTCTGGCTCATGCATTACTCCTTTCAGGGCTCACCCGGGCTCAGGGCAGGGGAGCGGAACATTCGGTGGCGGCGGTGAGGGCCTTGTCCCTCAGTGCCTCCAGGGGCAGCTGACGGTAATTGACGGCCCGCAGCAGCATGGGCAGGCTGACCCCGGCGGCGCCGGCGACCCGGCCCGGCTGCAGCAGCTCCCGGGACAGGTTGGCCGGAGTGGCGCCGAACAGGTCGGTCAGCAGCAGTACCCCGTCGCCGCTGTCGAGATCGGCCACCCGGGCCTTGGCCTGGGCCAGGAAATCCTCCCGCGCCTCGTCATGGCCGGCGCGCAGGCTGGCCACCCTTTCCTCCGCCAGATTGCGGCCGAGGACGTGGGAAGCGGCGCCGATGAGGGCGGGGCCGATGTCGCCGTGGGCGATGATCAAGATGCCAACTGTCATTCTAGCTTAAGGTCCTGCCTGGAAATCAAAGCCTGGCGCCGAAGACGGGCAGGCCAACAAGGAGAGGAAGAGCTGGCGCGGCAATGGCGGCATGCCCGGCTGGAACGATTATCCGGTGCGGTCCGGCGGCCGGCAACCGCCGGCGGTCAGCTTCCCACCCGGCGACCGCCAGGGCCGGAGCGGCCTCTCCCCTGCAAAACTAGGGAGATATTACCGTTGCCGGCTTCACTCCGTCTGCCCATTTCAGCCGCTCGGCCAGACCTTTGGTCACCTGGATGGCGCCGCTGCCGTCCACCCGCAGGGCCTGGCTGACGCCGGTGGCCTGGGCCAGGCGCTGCCAGTCGGCGGCGCCGGCGATGAAGAGGGGCTTGGACAGGGCGTCGGAAAGGGTGCCGGCCTGGGGCCCGGGAGGGATGAGCACGGTCACCGTCTGGGTGCCCTGGGCCGGCCAGCCCCGGCGCGGATCGATGAGGTGGCTGTAGCGCTGGCCGCCCACCTCGAAATAGCGCTGGTAGTCGCCGGAGGTACCGACCGCCTCGCCGTCCTTCAGCTCCAGGCTGGCCATGGGGCCCGGCTGGCGCGGATGCTGGATGCCCACCCGCCAGGGATCGCCGTTCTTCTCGCCCAGGGCCAGCACGTTGCCGCCGATGTTGATGAGGGCATTGTGGATGCCCCGGGCCTTGAGGATGGCGGCGGCCCGGTCCAGGGCCACGCCCTTGAGATAGCCGCCCAGGTCGATGGCCACCGAGGGATTGCTGCAGGCCACCCGCTCGCCCTTGAAGCTCAGGTCCCGCAGGGAAGGGCGGGCGGCGGCGAGGAAGGAGGCCCGGTTGGGATCGGGCAGGGCCGGCTTGAACTCGTCGGCGTGGAAACCCCACAGCTCCACCAGGCGGCCGATGGCCGGGTCGAACAGCCACTGGCCCCGGGCGGCGATGGCCTGGGAATCCTGCAGCAGCTGGCGCAGTTCGGCCGAGACCTTGAGGCTCTTGCCGGCGGCGATGGCATCGTTGAGGGCGGTCAGCTCGGACGGCTGCCAGGCGTGGTAGGCCCGGTGCAGCCGGTCGAATTCCTGCAGCACTTCACCCACCGCCGCCCGCGCCTGGGGCTCCGGGGTACCGGCCACCAGCACCTCGACCCGGGTGCCGAAGACGTAGGCTTCCTGCTGGGTCAGGGGGGCCTTGCTGCAAGCGGAAAGAAGGGAAAGCAGGACGGCGACGAACAGGGGTGCTACGAACCGCATGCGTGCTCCAGGGCGGTGATGAAGGCGCCGGCCACATCGAAGCCGGTCTGCTGTTGGATCTCCACCATGCAGGTGGGGCTGGTGACGTTGATTTCCGTGAGCCAGTCGCCGATCACGTCCAGGCCCACCAGGAACAGGCCCCGGGCCACCAGGACGGGGCCCAGGGTCTCGGCGATCTGCCGGTCTCGGGGCGACAGCTCCTGGGCCACGCCGGTGCCGCCCACGGCCAGGTTGCCGCGGGTCTCGCCGGCCTTGGGAATGCGGGCCAGGGCGTAGGGCACGGGCTTGCCGTTGATCAGCAGGATGCGCTTGTCGCCATGGCTGATCTCGGGAATGAAGCGCTGGGCCATGACCGTGCGCTGGCCCAGCTGGGTCAGCACCTCGATGATGACGTTGCGGTTGGGCTCGTTGCGATGGACGCGGAAGATGGAGCTGCCGCCCATGCCGTCCAGGGGCTTCATCACCACGTCCCGCTGGGTGTCGATGAAGGCCTGCAGGGCATGGCTGTCCCGGGTCACCAGGGCCGGCACGGTGAACTGGGGGAATTCGGCGGTGGCGAACTTCTCCGAATGGTCGCGCAGGGCCCGGGGCTTGTTGAAAATGCGCGCCCCTTCGGCCTCGGCCCGCTCCAGCAGCCAGGTGGCGGTGACGTATTCGACGTCGAAGGGCGGGTCCTTGCGCATCACCACCGCATCGAAATCCTTCAGGGCCAGGCTCTCCCGGCCCGTCTCCCGGTACCAGTCGTGGTCGTCGGGCCGGGTGTGCACGCGCAGGGCCTGGCCCCGCACGCCGCCCTCCTGGCTCCAGGCCAAGCTGTCCACCTGCAGGGCCCAGGCCTCGTGGCCGTGGCGCTCTGCGGCCCGCATCATGGCCACGGATGAATCCTTGTAGGCCTTGAGCTGGTCCAGGGGATCGACGATGAAGGCAATGCGCATGGAAAGTCCTGAAAGAGGTGGGCGGCAGGAGCGAGCCCTGTCACAGAGGCGAAAACGCCGGGATGGTTCCCGGCCGTCGCCCCGGACAAGGACATCAGGCCGCCGGCGCGGTGTTTTCCAGTTCCACGGACGCTGCCAGCAGGGCCAGGCGGGCCACCACTCCGTAGGCGTAGAAGCGGTTGGGCGGGGCATCCGGGGCCAGGGCGTGCTCGGGCTGGTTGCAGCAGGTCTCAAAGGCCAGGGGCTCGAAGTGCATGCCCGGGGCGTTGAGGTTTTCGTCCTTGGCGCGACCGCTGTGCACCCGGTAGAAGCCGCCGACCACATAGCGGTCGATCATGTACACCACCGGCTCGGCGACGCCGTCGTTGATGCTCTCGAAGGTATGCACCCCTTCCTGGATGATCACCTCGGACACTTCCAGGCCTTCCTTGACCACGCTCATCTTGTTGCGCTGCTTGCGGTTGAGGCCGGTGACCTCGGAGGCGTCCTTCACCGTCATGACGCCCATGCCGTAGGTGCCGGCATCGGCCTTGACCACCACGTAGGGCGTCTCGGTGACGCCGTATTCCTTGTACTTCTCGCGGATGCGGGCCAGCAGCATGTCCACCTGGGCGGCCAGGCAGTCCTCGCCCTGGCGCTCATGGAAGTTGATCTGGTTGCACACGGCGAAATAGGGATTGATGCGCCACGGGTCCAGCCCCAGATGGGCGGCGAAGTCGGTGGCCACCTGGTCGTAGGCGGCGAAGTGGTGGGACTTGCGGCGCACCGCCCAGCCGGCGTGCAGGGGCGGCAGCAGGAACTGCTCGTTGAGGTTCTGCAGGATGGCAGGGGCGCCGGCGGAAAGGTCGTTGTTGAGCAGGATGGCGCAGGGATCGAAGTCCTTCAGGCCGAGCCGGTACTGGGTCCGCACCAGGGGCTCCAGCACCAGGCTGTGGCCGTTGGGCAGTTCCAGGGTGGTGGGCTCGGTGATCTCCGGCAGCAGGGTGCCGATGCGCACGTTGAGGCCGGTCTGGCGCAGGATGGTGGCCAGCTGGGCCACGTTCATCAGGTAGAACTGGTTGCGCGTGTGGTTCTCGGGGATGAGCAGCAGGTTGCGGGCATCGGGACAGATTTTCTCGATGGCCGACATGGTGGCATGCACGCACAGGGGCAGGAAGGCCGGATTCAGGTTGTTGAAGCCGCCGGGGAAGAGATTGGTATCCACCGGGGCCAGCTTGAAGCCGTTGTTGCGCAGGTCCACCGAGCCGTAGAAGGGCGGGGTGTGCTCCTGCCACTGGCTGCGCAGCCATTGTTCGATGCGGGTACTGTCGTCGAGGAAGCGTTTTTCCAGGTCCAGCAGGGGGCCGGTGAGGGCGGTGGTGAGATGGGGAACCATGGGGAGCTGTCTCCGGGTCGGCGGAACGCCGTTGTGGTTGAGACGGCCTATGTTACCAAAACGGGGCGTCCCGCCGCCCCGACGGCTTTCCCTTAGTCCCCCGGCCGCCTCACCGTCCCGGGAACGCCTGGTATTTCATGAGATAATGAAATGGTAATTTTCCGGCCCCGCCCATGTCCTCCGCCAGCGCCCATGCCAGCCTCTTGCCCCACCTCACCCGCCGCCGCCTGTTGCTGGCCGCCGGTGCGGCGCTGCTCGCCGGTTGCGGACGCCGGCAACAGCTGGCGCCCCTGCGCCTGGGCAGCAACGAATGGCCCGGCTACGAGCCCCTGCACCTGGCCCGGGAACGGGGCTACTGGGGCGATGCACCGCTCCGCCTGTACGAGCTGACCTCCTCCTCCGAAGTCCTGCGGGCCCTGCGCAACGGCGCCCTGGACGGCGCCGCCCTCACCGGCGACGAGGCCCTCAGCCTGCTGGCGGACAAGGTGGAGGTGCGCGTCGCCCTGGTGCTGGACATCTCCCACGGCGGCGACGCCCTGGTGGCCCGCCCCGACATCCGCCGCCTGGCGGACCTCAAGGGGCGCCGCATCGGCGTGGAAAACCAGGCCCTGGGCGCCTACATGCTGACCCGGGCCCTGGCCCAGGGTGGCCTGGCCCCGGCCGACGTCTCGGTGGTGCCCCTGACGGTGGACACCCACATCAATGCCTACATCGCCGGCGCCGTGGATGCGGTGGTGACCTTCGAACCGGTGCTCTCCCGCCTGCAGGCCATGGGCGCCCACCAACTCTTCTCCAGCCGTCAGACCCCGGGCGAGATCTTCGACCTGCTGGTGGTGCGGGAGGAGGCCTACCGGCAGCACCGGGCGACCCTGAAGACCCTCAGCCAGGCCTGGTTCCGCGTCCTCGACGAGTTCAAGGCGGCACCGGCCGAGGTCGCCGCCGCCCTGGGGCGCCGCACCCAGAGCAGCGGTCCCGAACTGCTCAAGGCCCTGGACGGCCTGGTCCTGCCCGACCGTCAGGAAAACCTCAATCTGCTCACCGGCACCACCCCGGCCATCGCCGCCCCCCTGCAACGGCTGGCCACCCTGATGCAGGAACGCCAGCTGCTCAGCCACGGGGTCGCCCCCCTGCGCCTGCTGCCGGCGGACCTGACGGAGGTGCTGGCGCCATGAAGTCCGTGCCCCCCATCCACCAGCTGCCGGCCCCCTTCCGCCTGAAGCGGCTGCTGCCGGTGGTGCTGCTGCTGTCCGCCATCCTGGCCTCCCTCTACGTCGCCCAGCACTGGTACCAGCACGCCAGCCAGCGCATCGAGCAGGAAAGCCGGGAAACCGTGGGCGTCCTCATGCGCCAGCTGCAGGACATCCTCTCCGAGCGCCTGGTGCTGGACAACCTGTCCCAGGCCAAGGCCCGCCTCTCGGCCACCGCCCTGCACCCCCGCATCAACACCCTGATCCTGGCCGACGAACAGCACCAGGTCATCTTCGCCAACCGCTACCTGTGGCAGGGCCAGGACGCGGCCCGGGTCAGCGGCTACCGGCCGCGGGAGGCGGACGAGGCCATGGGCCGGGACCAGCACCGCATCGAGCTGAACGAGGCGGGGACCGTGCTCAGCGGCTACTTCCCCCTGGTGCTCGACCTCACCCACGGCTCCCTGCGCGGCCTCAAGCGCGGTACCCTGTACGTCGAATTCGACATGACGGCGCCCCTGGCCGCCGCCCGCAGCGAAGCGGTGGAGGAGTCCCTGAAGACCGGCGCCCTGGCCGTGCTCGGCGCCCTGCTGCTGTCCCTGCTGCTGGACCTGTGGGTGACCCGCCGCCTGCAGCGCATCTCCGCCGCCGCCCGGCGCCTGGGCGAGGGCCATCTGAACGAACGCATCGGCATGGCCGGTGACGACGAAATCGCCACCCTGGCGCGCCAGTTCGACGAAACCGCCGCCAGCCTGGCGCGCAAGCAGGACGCCCTGCAACAGGCCGACGCCCAGCTGCAGGAACACGTGCAGTTCATGCACACCCTGATCGAGGCCATTCCCAGCCCCCTTTTCTACAAGGATGCCCAGGGCCGCTACGTGGGTTGCAACGAAGCCTTCCTCACCTACCTTGGCAAGGAACGCCACGAGCTGCTGGGCAAGAGCGTCTACGACCTGGCGCCGCAGGAGCTGGCCGACATCTATGCCGCCGCCGACCGCCAGCTGTTCGACAACCCGGGCAAGCAGGTCTACGAAAGCCAGGCCTGCTACGCCGACGGCAGCAAGCACGACGTGATCTACAACAAGGCCACCTTCATGGACGCCGAAGGGCGGGTTGCCGGCCTGGTGGGGGTGATGGTGGACATCACCGAGCGCAAGCGCCAGGAAGAGGAACTGCGCCTGGCGGCCAAGGTGTTCGACACCTCCAACGAAGCCTTCCTCGTCACCGACGCCGACAACAACATCCGCTCGGTGAACCGGGCCTTCTGCGAAACCACCGGCTACAGCGCCGAAGAGGTGCTGGGGCGCAATCCCCGCCTGCTCTCCTCGGGCCACCACGACAAGACCTTCTACCGCCAGATGTGGGAGGCCCTCAACAGCCAGGGCTACTGGCAGGGCGAAATCTACGACCGGCGCAAGAGCGGCGAGATCTACCCGAAGTGGACCCGCATCAACGTGGTCAAGGACGACCAGGGCCGGGTGGTGAACCATGTCGCCGTCTTCTCCGACATCTCGGACCGCAAGGCCCTGGAGGAACGCCTGCAGTTCCTCGCCCAGCACGACCACCTGACCGGCCTGCCCAACCGCAACCTGCTGCGCCTGCGCCTGGAACAGGCGGTGGAATCGGCCATGGAGCGGGGCGCCGGCGGCATCAACCCGGTGGCCTTGCTGCTGCTGGACCTGGACCACTTCAAGACCATCAACGACTCCCTCGGCCACCACGCCGGCGACCAGCTGCTGCGCACCGTGGTTAAGCGCCTGAAGAACATCCTGCGGGAGAGCAGCACCCTGTGCCGCCAGGGCGGCGATGAATTCCTCATCGTCCTGCCCCAGGCCCAGGACCTGGCCCGGGTCTCCCGGGCTGCCGAAACGGTGCTGGCCGCCCTGGCCACCCCCTTCGAGGTGGACGGCCACCCCCTGAGCATCACCGGCAGCATCGGCATCAGCCTGGCCCCGGACGACGGCAGCGATTTCGACACCCTGCTGAAGAAGGCCGACACGGCCCTGGTGCACGCCAAGCAGAGCGGCCGCAACGCCTACCGCTTCTTCACCGAGGCCATGAACGTCAGCACCCTGGAACGCCTGACCCTGCAACAACGCCTGCACCAGGCCCTGGAGCGGCAGGAGCTGGTGCTCTACTACCAGCCCCAGCTGGACCTGGCCAGCGGCCGGGTGGTGGGGGTGGAGGCCCTGCTGCGCTGGCGCACGCCGGAAGGCCTGGTGCCCCCGGGCAAGTTCATCCCCCTGGCGGAAGAGACGGGCCTGATCGTGCCCATGGGCGCCTGGGTGATCCAGGAAGCCTGTCGCCAGGCCCGGACCTGGCTCGATGCCGGCCTGCCGCCCATGACCATGGCGGTGAACCTGTCGGCCCTGCAGTTCCACCGGGACAACCTGCTGATCACCGTCGGCGACGCCCTCAGCGCCGCCAGCCTGCCCGCCGCCAGCCTGGAGCTGGAACTGACCGAATCCATCCTGATCCAGGATGCGGAGGCCACCCTGGCCACCCTCAAGGCCATGAACGCCATGGGTGTGCTGCTCTCCATCGACGATTTCGGCACCGGCTATTCCAGCCTGGCCTACCTGAAGCGCTTCACGGTGGACAAGCTGAAGATCGACCAGAGCTTCGTGCGCGACATCACCAGCGACGGCGACAGCGCCGCCATCGTCCGCGCCGTGGTGCAGATGGCCTCCAGCCTGAAGCTGAAGACCATCGCCGAAGGGGTCGAAACCGAATCCCAGGCCGCCGCCCTGCGCGCCACCGGCTGCGACGAAGTCCAGGGCTACCTCTACGCCCGCCCCATGCCGGCGGCGGAATGCGAGGCCTACCTGCGCGGCAAGGCCTGACACCCTGGCCGCGGCCTAGCGGCTCAGGCGGAGTGGTAGGCCAGCCAGAAGGATTCCCGGCAGGCGTTCTCGAAGACCTGGCGGGCGGGATGGATGGGATTTTCAGGGGCGCTGGCCAGCACTTCGTAGGTGATCCAGCATTCGGCACAGGCCAGGGCGGCGGGGAAATCGTCTTCCTCCACCGTGCGGCGGATCACGGCGCCGTCGGCGAACTGCCAGGTCGCCACCTCCCGGCGCACCTCGACGCCCTGGTCCAGCCATTGCGTGCGTTCGACGCTGCACTGGCCGGCCGGCTCCCCGGCCTGGCCCAGCATGACCCGCACGTAGGGCGCCAGGGCCCGCCCCGGCAGCTCCATCTCAGGCGGCCCCGGGCCGCCGCGCGAAGGGGGCGAAGGCCTGGGGCAGCAGGGCCTGCTCCAGGGCCCGCTGGGCGAAGAGGAAGCGGCCGTCGCAGACGAAACCCTGGGCTTCCCAGTCCACGGCGTTGAGCATGTCGCACAACACCTGCACATCCACCGTCGGGTCGTGGGGGAAGAGGGCCAGCACGGCGCCGTCGTAATAGCGGCAGGGGTGGAGGAAGAAGGGCCGGTCCACCCGGGTCTTGCCGTTCACATAGATGCGCGGGCCGTCGCTGAGGTGGCAGCTGCGCCCCCACTTCCACCAGTTGCTCTCGTCGAAGCGGCGGATGCGGCGCTGGATCAGGCGTTCCCGGTGGGGTTCGAGCAGGGGATGGCGCACGTCGTAGATCATGCGGCGGGTCTGGCCGGTGCGGGCGGTGCGGGCGCAGACGAAATCCTGGTTGCCGTGCTCGGCCGAGGCGTACAGGTCGTCGGCCCCGGAAACGGCGCCCACCTTGACGTAGAACACGTCCCGCAGGCGCACCGGGCAAGGCTCCCGGGTGAAGGCCAGGTGGCCGCCGCTGCACTGGAAATGGCGCTCTTCCACCTGCCCCCCCGCCTCGTAGCGGGTGCGGCGGGAAAAGTCGCCCTTCTCGAAGCGCCAGATGACGCAGTTGGGGGTGGCCCCGGGGAAGACCCGGGCGTCGCCCAGGTCGATGAAGTCAGTGATGCTGCCGGCGGCGTGGAGCAGCCGGTTCATGCCGACGGCGGAGGTGGCCTTGAGGAAATCCCGGGGCGTGATGAAGATCAGCTCGCCGCCGGGCGCCAGGTGGCGCAGGCACTTTTCGATGAAAAACAGGTAGAGGTTGGAGCGGCCGTCGAAATGGTCCAGGCTGAGGCGGGCCCGGGTCGGGGCCGGAATGTCCTGGAAGCGGACGTAGGGCGGATTGCCGATGATGGTGTGGAACTGCTCGCTCACCGGGTAGGCGAAGAAATCCATGACCGTGGCCCCGGCCGGCGCATGGCGCCCGTCCACCTCGATGCCGACGGCCCCCGGCAGGCGGGCCAGGAAGGCGCCGTCGCCGCAGGCCGGCTCCAGCACCCGTCCCGCATTGCGGCGCAGGGCCAGCATGCGGGTGACAATGTCGGGCGGGGTGAAGACCTGGCCCAGACGGATGATGTCGTGGGCAAGGGCAACGGGAGGGGCAACGGGTTCTGCGCATTCGGCCATGGGCGCCAGTTTACCCTATGGCAGGGGCCCCATTCGCTGCCTTCGCCGGGTAAAAGCTGCCCAAAACGGGAAAAAACCTTTAAAATTCACGCCCCTGATCTTGATCATTAGGTCGGACTGGATTTCAGACCCGTTTTTTCGAGGCTGGCCTGAGCCGGTTTAACCTTGTTTTTCCAACCATTTGAGTCAAGCCTGCTTGACCGGAGAAAACCATGGCCGCTACCGCCAACCGTACCCGCCGTTCCACCCTGGAACGCCGCTGCCTGTCCAAGGCCGCCAAGCGCCTGTTCCGCAACAGCCCCAAGGCTGTGCGCAAGGCCGTCTACGCCGCCGAAGGCCACGCCCGTAACAAGCCGATCCTCGGCGCCAAGTAAGTCCCCGCGACTTACCTGACGAGGGCGGCGACAAGCCGCCCTCTGTCTTTCCGTCGTCCGCTTTCGTCGCGCTTTACGCCGCTATCGCCGTTCCCGCTTTTCGTCGCAGTTCGTTTTTCCAGGATCGTCCATGCTCGTCGCCGCCAATATCACCATGCAGTTCGGGGCCAAACCCCTGTTCGAGAACGTCAACGTCAAGTTCGGCGAAGGCTTCCGCTACGGCCTCATCGGCGCCAACGGGGCGGGCAAGTCCACCTTCATGAAGATCCTCTGCGGCGCCCTGGAAGCTTCCGGCGGCAATGTCTCCAAGGACAAGCATGAGCGCATGGCCTACCTGAAGCAGGACCAGTTCGCCTACGAGGACATGCGGGTGCTGGACGTGGTGCTGATGGGCCACGAGGAAATGTGGGCCTGCATGAGCGAGAAGGACGCCATCTACGCCAATCCGGAAGCGACGGAAGAGGACTACATGAAGGCGGCCGAGCTGGAAGGCAAGTTCGCCGAGTACGACGGCTACACCGCCGAATCCCGGGCCGGCGAACTGCTCCTGGGCGTAGGCATCCCGGTGGACAAGCACAACGGCCCCATGCGCGAAGTCGCCCCGGGCTGGAAGCTGCGGGTACTGCTGGCCCAGGCCCTGTTTGCCAACCCGGACATCCTGCTGCTGGACGAACCCACCAACAACCTGGACATCAACACCATCCGCTGGCTGGAAGACGTGCTCAACGAGCGCAACTCCACCATGGTGATCATCTCCCACGACCGCCACTTCCTGAACCAGGTGTGCACCCACATGGCGGATCTGGACTACGGCAAGATCACCATCTACCCGGGCAACTACGACGACTTCATGGAGGCCTCCAGCCAGGCCCGTGAGCGCCAGCAGAACGCCAACGCCAAGGCCAAGGAACGGGTGGCCGAGCTGCAGGAATTCGTGCGCCGCTTCTCCGCCAACAAGTCCAAGGCCAAGCAGGCCACCTCCCGCCTCAAGCTGATCGACAAGATCAAGCCGGAAGACGTGAAGCCCTCTTCCCGCCAGTACCCGTGGATCCGCTTCGACTTCGACGAGAAGGACAAGCTGCACCGTCTGGCGGTGGAGATCGAGAATCTCAACTTCGGCTACGACCCGGCCAAGCCCCTGTTCAAGAACTTCACCTGCAACATCGAGGCCGGCGACAAGATCGCCGTCATCGGCGAAAACGGCGTCGGCAAGACAACCTTCCTCAAGCTGCTGATGGGCCAGCTGCAGCCCTCCTACGGCACCATCAAGTGGGCCGAGAAGGCCAAGCCCGGCTACTACGCCCAGGACCACGCCAGCGACTTCGCCGAGGACAAGAGCCTGACCGACTGGATCACCGAATTCGTGCGCCAGGGCGGCTACGAGGGCGGCGACGTGGAAACCCTGATCCGCGGCACCCTGGGCCGACTGCTGTTCTCCGGCGACGAGGTGAAGAAGTCGGTGAAGGTGATTTCCGGCGGCGAACAGGGCCGCATGCTGTTCGGCAAGCTGATGCTGCTGCACTCCAACGTGCTGCTGCTGGACGAGCCCACCAACCACCTGGACATGGAATCCATCGAATCCCTCAACACCGCCCTGGACCTGTTCAAGGGCACCCTGGTGTTCGTCTCCCACGACCGGGAATTCGTCTCCTCCCTGGCCACCCGCATCATCGAAATCAAGGCGGACGGCATCGTGGACTACAAGGGCACCTACGAGGAATACCTCTCCAGCCAGGGCATCGAGTAAGCGGCAGCCCAGGCGTCAACGACAGCAGCCCCAAACCCCAAAAGGGACGGGCATCTCCGGCAGGCCATGCCGGGGATGCCCGTCCCTTCTGCTTTCCAGGGGATACTTCTGCCGCTTCCGGCACCGTCGGCGGCAAACCGGAGGCGACAAAAAAGGCGCGGTCCCGGCCGCGCCTTTTCGCTGGGTAAGCGGGCGCGGCGGCGGCCCAACCCCTACTTGCCCTGCAACTGCTTCTGCCGGGCCTCCCAGGCGGCGCGCTCGGCGGCCCGCTGCTTTTCCTTGGCTTCCCGCTCCGCCTTCTTCTCCGCCACCCGCTTGTCCCGCTCGGCGACGCGCTGGGCCACTTCCTCTTCCGGGGTCGCCGTGCTGCGGGGGGGACGGTCCTGCTGCTTGGCGTTGAGGCGCTCGGCCCGGGCCTTGGCCTCGGCGGCGGTCTGGGCGCGGCCGGCGGCCTCTTCCTGGACCTTGGCCTGCTGCCGCTTCTGCCGGTCGGCGGCGGCCTTGGCCTGCTCGGCCCGGTAGCGCTCGGCCTCGGCCTGCTGCTCCGCCGCCCGGGTCGGGGCTTCGGCGGCACGACGGGCTTCCCGGGTGGCCAGCACCCGGTTGTTCACCTCGCGCTGCAGGGTGTTGGCCTGGACTTCGATGGCGCGGGCCTTCTGGATCACCGTCACCCGGCGGGCCTTGGCCTCGTCGATGCAGGCGGTGACCAGCACCTTCTGCCAGCACACCTTCTCGTCGGCGATGAACTGCTGCTCGGCCCCGGCCCGAATGTCCTCGGCCTCGGCCTTCATGGTCTTGACCTGGGCTTCCAGGCGGGTCTTTTCGGCATCGTCGATGGGCGCCAGGGTCTGGGCCCAGAGGGGGGCGGCAACAGCGGCGGCGAGGAGGAAAAAGGCGGAACGGCGCATGGCGAAGGCTGGGGAAACGCGGGGGAGGGCAGTATAACCGGCTTCAGGCCGGCATCCAGGTACGCATGTCGATGCCCCACTGCTCCGGGTTTTCGTGACCGAGGATGCGGTCCTGGCTGAGGCTCAGGTCTACCTCCTCGGGCGGCAGGTAGTAGCGCTTCTCGGCATGGTAGAAGACCTTGACCCGGGGCAGCAGCAGCTTTTCCGCGTTCTGCTCCAGCACCACCCCCAGGCGGCCGCTCTCCAGGCGCACCAGGGAACCGGTGGGGTAGATGCCGATGCTGCGGATGAAGGCCTGCACCAGCTCCGGGTTGAAGTGGAACTGGCTCCATTCCAGCAGGCGGCGCAGGGCCTCGGTGGCGGGCATGCCCTTGTGGTACACCCGGTTGGAGGTGATGGCGTCGTACACGTCCACCACCGCCCCCATCTGGCCGTAGAGGCTGATCTGGTCGCCCTTGTACTTGTTCGGGTAGCCGGTGCCGTCGAAGCGCTCGTGGTGTTCGGCGGCCACGTCCAGGGCGATCTGGCTGATGCCCGGGGTGTGCAGCAGGATGATCTTGCTCTGCACCACGTGGTTCTTCATCTTGTCGAACTCGGCGTCGGTCAGCTTGGCCGGCTTGTTGAGGATGGACTCGGGCACCTGGGCCTTGCCCACGTCGTGCAGCAGGCCGCCGATGGCGATTTCCTTGATGGTGTCCCTGGGCAGGTTGAGGGTGCGGGCGAAGGCCACCAGCAGGGCGCACACCGACACCGAATGGAGGAAGGTGTAGTCGTCGTGGGTCTTCAGGCGGGAAAGGGGAATCAGGGCGTCCTGGTGGCGGAAGATGGAATCCACCATGTTCTCCACCATGGGCTCCACCTTTTCCATCTCGATCTGCTTGCCCAGGCGGATGTCGCCCATCATGTCGCGGACGATGCGGTGGGCCTCGTTGTGCAGCTTGCGGGCCCGGTGCATCTCCTCGGCCAGGGCCACGCTGCGCAGCGGCGCCGGCTCCTCCTCGGCGATGGCCTCCAGGCGCTGGTGCAGTTCCCGGGTGGTTTCCTCGCTGGTGGGGGCATGGGCCACGTCCAGGCCCTTGGCGGTGTCGATATAGACCTCGTGCACCCCGGTCTCCCGCACCTTGCGCAGGTCGGCCTCGTCGTGCACGGCAAAACTGTTGCGCAGGAAGTTGTGGTCCAGCCAGCCCATGTTGAGGTCGTGGATGAACATGCCTGGCTTCAGTTCGGCGATGGCGATTTTCTTGATCATCGAGGCAGGTCGGGCAGGGATTGATCGGACACCACAGGCCAATTATGCCTTCAAGCGGCAACGGCGGGCAGCGTACAATGCGGCCTTTCCTCCGTCCTGGGGCAATCCCTGCTGCCAGGCCGCTTTCACGCCAGTTTGCCCCATGATCAGTCTCCGCAATCTCACCTTCGCCCGCGCCGGCCAGCCCCTGGTCAGCGACGCCAGCCTGCAGCTACATCCCGGATACAAGGTGGGCCTCACCGGCGGCAACGGCTGCGGCAAGTCCTCCTTCTTCGCCCTTTTCAGCGGCGCCCTGCACGCCGAGAGCGGCGACCTGGACCTGCCGGCCAGCTGGGTCATCGCCCACGTGGCCCAGGAGACGCCTTCCCTGCCGGACCCGGCCCTGGAATTCACCCTGGACGGAGACCGGGAGCTGCGCCAGGTGGAAGCTGACCTCAAGGTGGCCGAAGCGGCCCACGACGGCGAGCGCATCGCCGCCCTGCACGCCCGCTACGGCGAGATCGGCGGCTACGGCGCCAAGGCCCGGGCCGCCGAACTGCTGCACGGCCTGGGCTTCACCGATGCCGACTTCACCCGGCCGGTGAAGGAGTTTTCCGGCGGCTGGCGCGTGCGCCTCAACCTGGCCCGCGCCCTGATGTGCCGCTCCGACCTGCTGCTGCTGGACGAACCCACCAACCACCTGGACCTGGATGCGGTGCTTTGGCTGGAAGGCTGGCTGAAGAGCTACCGCGGCACCCTGCTGATGATTTCCCACGACCGGGACTTCCTCGACGCCGTGGTCAGCCACATCCTGCACATCGAGCAGGGCCGGATGAAACTCTACAGCGGCCACTACTCCGCCTTCGAGCGCCAGCGGGCCGAGCAGCTGGCCCTGCAGCAGGGCATGTTCGAGAAACAGCAGCGGGAGCGGGCCCATCTGCAGCGCTTCATCGAGCGCTTCAAGGCCAAGGCCACCAAGGCCAAGCAGGCCCAGAGCCGGGTCAAGGCCCTGGCCCGCATGGAGGAGGTGGCGGCGGCCCACGTCGATACGCCCTTCACCTTCCGCTTCCGCGACCCCGTGGCCAGCCCCGATCCCCTGCTGACCCTGACCCACGCCCGGGCCGGTTACGGCGACAAGGTCATCCTCGACCAGGTGGAACTGACCCTGCGCCCCGGCGAGCGCATCGCCCTGCTGGGCCGCAACGGCGCCGGCAAGTCCACCCTGGTCAAACTCCTGGCCGGCCGCCTGGCGCCCCTGGCCGGCGAGTACAAGGAAGGCAAGGGCCTGGCCATCGGCTACTTCGCCCAGCACCAGGTGGACGAACTGCGCCCCGAGGAATCGCCCCTGCAGCACATGGTGCGCCTGGCCCCCACCACCCGGGAGCAGGAGCTGCGCGACTACCTGGGCGGCTTCGACTTCCGCGGCGACATGGCCACCCGGCCCTGCGGCCCCTTCTCCGGCGGCGAGAAATCCCGCCTGGCCCTGGCCCTGCTGATCTGGCACCGGCCCAACCTGCTGCTGCTGGATGAGCCCACCAACCACCTGGACCTGGAGATGCGCGAGGCCCTCACCCTGGCCCTGCAGGAATACGAGGGCGGGGTGGTGCTGGTCTCCCACGACCGCCACCTGCTGCGCACCACCGCCGACAGCCTGTGGCTGGTGGCCGACGGCAAGGCCGCCCCCTTTGACGGCGACCTGGACGAATACGCCGCCTGGCTGGCCCAGCAGCAGAAGGAAGAGAAGGCGGACACGGTCAAGGAGGCCAGCAAGGAGGAACGGCGCCAGCAGCGGGAGGACGACAAGGCCGCCCGCCAGGCCCTGCTGGCCAGGCGCCGGCCCCTGGTCAAGGAAATCGACACCCTGGAGAAACGCCTGGCCGCCTGGCAGGGGGAACTGAAGCTGCTGGAGCAGCGCCTCTCCGACCCCGGCCTCTACGCCAACCCGGACCCGGCCCTGCTGGAACCCCTGGTCAAGCGCCAGGCCGAGCTGACCCGGGACATCGGCGCCGCCGAGGAGCGCTGGCTGGAAGCCCAGGACGAACTGGAACAATTGCCCGTTCCCGAGTGATGCCCTAACATCGGCCGTGGGCGCCGCCCGGGACATAACAACCGATCAAGGGGAAGGAGGGGCATGGGACATCTGCTGCGACGCTGGTCGCTACTCCTGCTGCTCCTGCCCGCCACCCTGCTGCAGGCCCAGGAAGCCCGCCCCCTGCTATTCGGGGTCCTGCCCTATCTCAGCACCCGCATCCTCATCACCACCTATTCGCCCCTCGCCGCCTACCTGGAGCAAGGCCTGGGGCGGCCGGTGAGCCTGCAGACCGCCCCCGATTTCGATACCTTCACCAGCCGCGCCTTCGCCGGCGAGTACGACCTGCTGCTGATCGCCCCCCACTACGCCCGGCTGGCGGAAGTGGATTACGGCTACATTCCCCTGCTGCGCCACCGCAACGACATCCGCTGCTACCTGATGGTGCCCCGGGAGCAGCCCCTGGCCTCCCTGGAGCAGCTGCGGGGCCAGACCGTGGCCATCCACGAGCGCAGCGCCATGGTGCCCATGCTCGGCCTCAACTGGCTGGCGGAAAAGGGCCTGCTGGCGGAACGGGATTTCCGCGTGGTGGAAAACGTCACCCAGAGCAGCGCCCTGCAAAGCGTGGTCAGCGGCAAGGCCCGGGCCGCCATCGTCTCCCATTCCACCGTGGCCCAGGCCCCGGCCGACCTGCGGGAAGCCACCCGCATCGCCGGCGAATGCCCGTCCGCCCCGGGCCTGGCCCTGATGGCCCACAACCGGCTGCCGCCGGCCGAGCGCCAGCGCATCAAGGAAGTCCTCAACGCCTTCGAGCAGACGCCGGAGGGCAAGGTCTTTTTCGACATCAGCACCCACGGCGGCTACCGGGAGCCGACCCCGGCCGATGCCCGGCTGATGGACAAGGTGCTGCCGGAAACCCGCCGGCTGCTGAAGAAATAGGATGGGCATGGGCTGGCTGCATACGCTGCGGGGCAAGCTGATCGTGTCCACCATCCTGGTGGAGGCGGTCATCATCGGCGCCGTGCTGTGGAACGGCCTGCGCCTGACCGAGGCCCATCTGCTGGAGCAGTTCGAGCTGCGGCGCAAGGAAACCACCCTGCTGCTCGACGCCGCCCTGGCACCGGCCATGGCCCAGCGGGACTACGCCGCCGTCAGCGACATCCTGCAGGCGACCCAGGCCATCAACAGCATCGACTACCTGGTCATGTTCGACAACGACGGCCAGATCATCGCCACCGCCAACTGGGACCGCCGCCGGCCCCTGCCGGCCACCGACAATCCGGCCCGCCTGCTGGACGGAAGCGGACTGCAGAACTTCGACCTGCGCATTCCCATGAGCATCGGCGGCCGCCAGTTCGGCGAGCTGCAATACGGCCTCGACCTTGGCTTCCTGCGCCAGGCCCGGGACGAACTGCAGCGCCAGACCATGCTCATCGCCATCAGCGGGCTCCTGCTCTCGGCCCTGGTGCTGGCCTCCATCGGCCTCTGGCTGACCCGCCACCTGAACCGCCTGACCCAGGCCAGCCGCCGCCTGGCCCGGGGCGCCACCTTCCAGACCCTGCCCGACAGCGCCGACGACGATGTCGGCGCCCTGACCCGGGCCTTCAACCAGATGGGCGGCGCCCTGGCCGCCCGGGTGGGGGAGCTGCTGGCCTCGGAACGGGAACAGCGCCAGCTGGCCGCCACCCTTTCCGCCGAACAGGCCCGCCTGCACGCCCTGCTGTCCTCCATGCGCCTGGGCCTGCTGTTCGTCTCCCCCGAGGGGCGGGTGGTCTATGCCAACCCGGCCTTCCGCCAGCTGTGGCGCCTGGAGGAGGACGACACCCCGGCGGGCATGACCCTGGGCGACCTGGTGCAGCGCATCGCCAGCGACCCCCAGCGCCTGCCGGACCCCTACCAGCGGGAACACCTGTTCCTCGACGACGGCCTGCAATGGGAGCTGCGCCAGTCCGACGAACGCCTGCTGACCCAGACCAGCGTGGCGGTGCCGGCCGCCTCCGGGCAGACCGAGGAAGGGGAGAGCCGGCTGTGGATTTTCGAGGACATCACCCATGAGCGGCAGACCGCCGACCGGCTGCTGTTCATGGCCGAGCGGGACCCCCTCACCGGCCTCTACAACCGCAGCCGCTTCGAGGGCGAGCTGCAGCGGCTGGCGGTGCAGCTCGAGCGGGATGCCTCGGTGCGGGCGGCCCTGCTGTATTTCGACCTGGACGAATTCAAGACGGTGAACGACAGCTTCGGCCACCGGGCCGGGGACGCGGTGCTGCTGCGCATCGCCGGCGAGGTGGGGCAGCTGCTGCGGGGCAACGAGATGTTCGCCCGCCTCGGCGGCGACGAATTCGCCGTGGTGGCCCCGGGCGCCGACCTGGCGGCCGCCCAGACCCTGGCCCAGCGCATCATCAGCGCCGTCGCCGCCCTGGGCTTCGAGTTCGAAGGCACCAAGGTGCGCCTCACCTCCAGCCTGGGCATCGCCCTGCTGCCGGAGCACGCCCGGCGGCCCGAAGAATGGGTGGCCCGGGCCGACATCGCCATGTACGCCGCCAAGCACGCCGGCAAGAACGGCTGGCGCGTCTTCCGCGAGGAACTGGGCCAGTCCGCCTACATGCTGGCCCAGCTGTCCTGGGCCGAGCGCATCCAGGCGGCCCTGGAGCAGGACCTGTTCGAGCTGCACTTCCAGGGCATCTACACCACCGGCACCCCGGTACTCTCCCACCTGGAAGTGCTGCTGCGCATGAAGGACCCGGAACACCCGGGCCAGTACCTGATGCCGGGCGAATTCATCCCGGCGGCGGAACGCAACGGCCGCATCCTGGACATCGACCGCTGGGTGCTGGCCGCCGGCATCCGCACCCTGGCCCGGCGCACCGACCTGCCGGGCCTGGCCATCAACATCTCGGGCCGCTCCTTCGACGACCCGGGTCTGCCCGACTACATCACCGGCCTGCTGGAAACCCACCGGGTGGCGCCCCAGCGCCTGCTGGTGGAGCTGACGGAAACGGCCGCCCTCTCCAACATGGCCGACACCCAGCGCTTCATCAGCCACATCCGCAGCATGGGCGGCTCGGTCTGCCTGGACGATTTCGGCGTCGGCTTTTCCTCCTTCGCCTACCTAAAGCACCTGGACGCCGACGTCATCAAGATCGACGGCATGTTCATCCGCAACCTGGTGCAAAGCCGGGAGGACCAGGTGTTCGTGCGGGCCATCATCGAAGTGGCCCGGGGCCTGGGCAAGAAGACGGTGGCCGAGTTCGTCGAGGACCGGGCCACCTACCTGCTGCTGGGCGAACTGGGGGTGGACCTGGCCCAGGGTTACCACCTCTCCCGGCCCCGCCCCGAACTGCCGGACCCGGCGGCCCCGCCGGCCGCTGCCTGAGCGCCCCGGCCCGCCATCCACGGCCGGTCGGCGGGGCGTCGGAACGGTGCCCCTTCTGCTAAAATCCTGGCTTTTGCGTCCTCAGCCAAGGAGTTTTCCGTGCAGATCGTTTGTCTTGACCTCGAAGGTGTGCTCGTTCCCGAAATCTGGATCGAATTCGCCGAACGCACGGGTATCCCCGAGCTGCGCCGCACCACCCGGGAAGAGCCGAACTACGACGTGCTGATGCAGTACCGCCTGGGCATCCTCAAGCAGCACGGCCTGGGCCTGCCGGACATCCAGAAGGTCATCGCCGAAATGGGTCCCCTGCCCGGCGCCAAGGAATTCGTCGAGTGGCTGCGCCCCCGCTTTCAGGTGGTGATCCTCTCCGACACCTTCTACGAATTCGCCATGCCCCTGATGCAGCAGCTGGGCTTCCCCACCCTGTTCTGCCACAAGCTGGAAGCGGACGCCCAGGGCTTCCTGGTGAACTACCACCTGCGCATGCCCAACCAGAAGCAGGAAGCGGTGAAGCGCTTCAAGGAACTGAACTTCAAGGTGATCGCCTCCGGCGACTCCTACAACGACACCACCATGCTCGGCGAAGCCCATGCCGGCATCCTCTTCTGCCCGCCGGAAAACGTCATCCGCGAGTTCCCCCAGTTCCCGGTGGTGAAGGATTACGAAGCCCTCAAGGGCGAGATCCTCAAGGCCAGCGAACGCATCTAAGACCATCATGCATCGCCAGCGCTACTACACCCTGACCGCCTCCTGCCCCGACCGGGTGGGCATCGTCGCCAAGGTTTCCGGTTTCTTCGCCGCCCACCAGGGCTGGATTCTCGAAACCGCCCTCCACGCCGACGACACGGCGGGCCGCTACTTCATGCGCATCGAGGTGCGGGCCGACTCCCTGCCCTTCCACCTGGCCGAGCTGCGGGAGCGCTTCCGCCCCGTCGCCGAGGAACTGGGCATGGAGTGGAAGATCAGCGACAGCGCCGTGAAGAAGCGCGTGGTGGTGCTGGTTTCCAAGCAGGAGCACTGCCTCTACGACCTGCTCTCCCGCTGGCAGTCCAAGGAACTGGACATCGAGATTCCCTGCATCATCTCCAACCACGACACCTTCCGCGGTTTCGTCGAGTGGCACGGCATCCCCTTCCACCACATCCCGGTGACGGCGGACAACAAGGCTGCCGCCTACGCCGAAATCCAGCGCCTGTACGAGGAAGTGAAGGGCGACACCATGGTGCTGGCCCGCTACATGCAGATTCTCTCGCCCGAGCTGTGCGCCGCCTATCCGGGGCAGATCCTCAACATCCACCACAGCTTCCTGCCCAGCTTCGTCGGCGCCAAGCCCTACCACCAGGCCTATGAACGGGGCGTCAAGCTGATCGGCGCCACCTGCCACTACGTCACCGCCGACCTGGACCAGGGCCCCATCATCGACCAGGATGTGATCCGCATCGACCACTCGGATTCGGTGGAGGACATGGTGCGCTACGGCAAGGACATCGAAAAAACCGTGCTGGCCCGGGGCCTGCGCTACCACCTGGAAGACCGGGTGCTGGTGCACGGCAACAAAACGGTGGTGTTCCGCTGAACCGTGGTCGTTCCCGGACATGAAAAGGGCGCCGCGGCGCCCTTTTTCTTTTCCGCCGGGGCAGCTGCAGGCGGATGGCCGGAAAGGCGCATGCTTCCTGGATGACAGCCATGGCATGACGCAAACACAGCATCCACGCGCCTTTCCAGGCATGCATAAAAATCCCGGCACCAAAAACAACGGGCACCCGCAGGTGCCCGTCGCATGGAGGCGGAAGATTCCGCGTCTTACAGGTGGTAGGCGCTTTCGCCGTGGGAGGTGACGTCCAGACCTTCGCGCTCTTCCTCTTCGGGGACACGCAGGCCGATGAACATGTCCACCAGCTTGTAGGCCACCAGGGAGACCACGGCGGACCAGATGATGGTGGTACCCACGCCGGTCAGCTGGATGATGACCTGGTCACCGATGGAGTACTCGGGGGCAACGGCGTTGGTGACGTAGTCCCAGATGCCGGTGCCGCCCAGGGAGGGAGCAGCAAAGACACCGGTCAGGACCGCACCCAGGATGCCGCCGACGCCATGGACACCGAACACGTCCAGGGAGTCATCGGCGCCCAGCAGGCGCTTCAGGCCATTGACGCCCCACAGGCAGACCACACCGGCCAGCAGGCCCAGCACCAGGGCACCGACCACACCGACGAAGCCGGCGGCGGGAGTGATGGCCACCAGGCCGGCGACGGCACCGGAGGCAGCGCCCAGCATGGAGGGCTTGCCCTTGATCAGCCATTCGGCGAAGACCCAGGAAACGGTGGCGGCAGCGGTGGCGAGCCAGGTGTTGATGAAGGCCAGGGCGGAGGTGCCGTTGGCTTCCAGGGCGGAGCCGGCGTTGAAGCCGAACCAGCCGAACCACAGCAGGGAGGCGCCGATCATGGTCATGGTCAGGCTGTGGGGGGCCATGGATTCACGACCATAGCCGATACGCTTGCCGATCAGGAAGGCACCCACCAGGCCGGCAACGGCGGCGTTGATGTGCACCACGGTACCGCCGGCGAAGTCCAGCGCACCCTTCTGGAAGAGGAAGCCGGCAGTGGCGCCCAGCTTCTCGGCGGCAGCGGCATCGACGTAACC
The DNA here is from genome assembly GCF_009177135.1 of Azospira sp. I09. NCBI lineage: Bacteria > Pseudomonadati > Pseudomonadota > Betaproteobacteria > Rhodocyclales > Rhodocyclaceae > Azospira > Azospira sp. I09. The sequence continues at coordinate 2,512,973 of NZ_AP021844.1, forward strand.
GTCGGGACCGGCCCAGTACCAGACCATGTGAGCCATGGGCAGGTAGGAGAAGGAGAACCACAGGACCACGAACACCAGCAGGGCGGAGAACTTGATGCGCTCGGCGAAGGCACCGATGATCAGGCCGCAGGTGATGGCGGCGAAGGCGCCCTGGAAGACGATGTAGGCAAATTCGGGAACAGCCACGCCCTTGGAGAAGGTGGCAGCCAGGGACTCCGGCGTCACGCCCGACAGGAACAGCTTGTCCAGGCTACCGAAGAAGGCGCTGCCTTCGGTGAAGGCCACGCTGTAGCCGTAGATGCACCACAGCACGGTGATCAGGGAGAACACCATGAACACCTGCATGAGCACGGAGAGCATGTTCTTGGAGCGGACCAGACCGCCGTAGAACAGGGCCAGGCCGGGAATGCTCATGAGGATCACCAGGGCGGCGCAGACCATCAGCCAGGTGGTGTCACCCTTGTCCACCTTGGGGGCGGGGATTTCGGCAGCAGCAGCTTCGGCGGCCGGAGCGGGTGCTGCGACCGGAGCAGCAGCGGGAGCCGGAGCGGCTTCGGCAGCGGCAGCCACGGGGGCAGCGGGCTTGTCATCGGCAAAGGCCGGCGCGGCGGACAGGCCGACTACGCCGAACAGGGCCAGAACAGCAAGAAAGCGTTTCATTGTGTTCTCCCTCTTACAGAGCATCTTCACCGGTCTCACCGGTGCGGATGCGGATGACTTGTTCGACGTCGAAGACGAAGATCTTGCCGTCACCGATCTTGCCGGTGCTGGCAGACTTCTCGATGGCTTCGATGACCTGATCGAGCAGCTCGTTCTTCACGGCAGCCTCGATCTTCACCTTGGGCAGGAAATCCACAACGTACTCGGCACCGCGATACAGCTCGGTGTGCCCCTTTTGCCGACCGAACCCCTTGACCTCGGTGACGGTGATGCCCTGCACGCCGATGGCGGAAAGGGCTTCACGCACTTCGTCAAGCTTGAACGGCTTGATGATGGCGGTTACCAGTTTCATAGCTTTCTCCTGAAATGGCCCCGGGGATCGGGTCCCCGGGATGCCTAGGGAAGATGGAAGTTAGAAAGTCTTGGTGAAGGACAGCAGGGCACGGCCTTCGCCCAGATCCTTGTTGAAGGCGTTGCAGTACACCGGGGTGCTGTCGCCGCAGGCCTTGGCGTTGGTGGTCCAGTAGGACAGGCCGACGGTGCCGAAGCCCACATCTTTGGTCACACCGACCTTGTAGTCGGTGTAGGAGGCATCGTCGTTGTTCTTGATCTTCTGGTGACCGACGTGGCCCAGCACACCCCAGCCGTCGCCCAGGTCGTAGGCGGCATTCAGTTCCAGGTAGCCGGAACCGCGGGTGTTGTCGGTGCCATTGGCGCCGGTGAAGCCGAAGATGTGGCTGGAGACCACGTGGGAGTACTTCAGGGTCAGCCACTTCCAGCCGATGGCGCCGTACAGTTCGGTGGTGTCGGCCTTGGTGTAGCCGCTCGGGTAGGTGCCCGGGTAGTTGTAGCGCAGCACGCCCACGTCGTAGTTCCAGTCGCCGCCGGCGAAGGTGTTCTTGTAGCCACCGTAGAGGTCGATCTCAACGGAGGAACTGATATTGGTGGCTGCATCGCTCAGCCAGGACACGTTGGAACCCCAGACGCCGGCATACAGACCGCTGGCGTGGGAATAGTCGAAGCCGCCTTGCAGGGCGGGCTTGCGGTTGGTCTGGCCGATACCGCGGTAGATGTACTCGGAAGCCAGGGTCACGTTGGCGGTGAAGGTATGTTCGGCGGGAGCGGCTTCTTCGGCCATGACGGTGGAAGAGGCGGCCAGGGCAGCCAGAACGGCGGTGGCGATGAGCGTCTTGCGCATAATTTGGACTCCTGTTTCGTTCGATGAAAGTAAAAGCTTGCACAGACCGTTAGCACATGCCGTGCCAACTTTATTTTTAAGATAAATCAACAAAATAGGGAGCACCCCTAGCCCTCTTCCGCAGGAGGCGCACCGGGCTGGCGCACCATGACGGGGAGTTGCACCAAAGCAGTGCCACCCCATGGGAAAGCCGCCGCACGCCATCAAATGGCGCTATCGGCCCATGCTAAACTCGCCCCCGCAAGCGGATCGGAACATCCGCGCCCCCTTTGCCGCCGCCGTGCCGGCCCGACTGAACCTGTTGCGGAGTGCTCGCCATGCTCGACCCAAAAGTGTTTGAAGAATTTTCCGGCCGCCTGGCCAGCCTCCTGGCCGCCTCCCCGGCCGCCGACATCGAAAAGAACGTGAAGGCCATGCTCGGCGCCTTCTTCAGCAAGCTGGACCTGGTCACCCGGGAAGAGTTCGACGTCCAGGCCCAGGTACTGGCCCGCACCCGGGACAAGCTGAAGGACCTGGAAGCCCGCATCGCCGCCCTGGAACAACAGGGCCGCTGAGCGCCGCCGCCTCTAGTCAAACGTCATCATCCCACCTACACTGCCCGGACACCACCCACCCCGCTCCTGACTCCGGCCCCCACCATGCCCCTCGCCCTCGTCCATAGCCGCGCCCTGGCAGGCATGGAAGCGCCGCCGGTGGCCGTGGAGGTGCACCTGGCCAACGGCCTGCCGGGCTTCACCCTGGTGGGCCTGCCGGAAGCGGAGGTGAAGGAGGCCCGGGACCGGGTGCGGGCCGCCCTCATCACCAGCGGCTTCGAGTTCCCGGCCAAGCGGGTCACGGTGAACCTGGCCCCGGCCGACCTGCCCAAGGAATCGGGCCGCTACGACCTGGCCATCGCCCTCGGCCTGCTGGCCGCCTCCGGCCAGATTCCCGCCGCCCGGCTGGACCAGTATGAATTCGTCGGCGAACTGTCCCTGTCCGGCGAACTGCGCCCGGTGCGCGGCGTCCTGCCCATGGCCCTGGCCGCCGCCCGGGCGGCACGGGCCTTCGTCCTGCCCCTGGCCGATGGCGCCGAGGCTGCCTGGGTCCGCCGCGCCCATCCCGACACCTCCATCCTCCCCGCTGCCAGCCTGCTGGCGGTGTGCGCCCACCTGCACGGCCAGGAACTGCTGGCGGAACAGCCGGAACCGCCGCCCCCGGCGCCGGACGCCTACCCGGACCTGCGCGACGTCAAGGGCCAGGCCCAGGCCAAGCGGGCCCTGGAGATCGCCGCCGCCGGCGGCCATTCGCTCCTTTTCAGCGGCCCGCCCGGCACCGGCAAGTCCATGCTGGCGGCGCGCCTGCCCGGCCTGCTGCCGCCCATGAGCGAGGCGGAAGCCCTGGAATCGGCCGCCATCCTCTCTCTGGGGCGCCAGTTCCGCCCCGAGGCCTTCTCCCGCCGCGTCATGCGCAGCCCCCACCACACCTCCTCGGCCATCGCCCTGGTCGGCGGCGGGGCCCAGCCCCGGCCCGGGGAGATTTCCCTGGCCCACCACGGCGTGCTGTTCCTCGACGAACTGCCCGAGTTCGACCGCCGGGTCCTGGAGGCCCTGCGCGAACCCCTGGAAAGCGGCCACATCCATGTTTCCCGGGCCGCCTCCCGGGCCGATTTCCCTGCCCGCTTCCAGCTGGTGGCGGCCATGAATCCCTGTCCCTGCGGCTATCGGGGCCATCCCCGGCGGCTCTGCCGCTGCACCCCGGACCAGGTGGCCCGCTACCGGGGGCGCCTCTCCGGCCCCCTGCTGGACCGCATCGACCTGCTGCTGGAAGTGCCCGACCTGGGGGCCGAGGAACTGCAGGCCGCCCCGGACGGGGAAAGTTCGGCCCAGGTGCGGCAGCGGGTGGTCCTGGCCCGGGAGCGGCAGTTGCAGCGCCAGGGCGTCTGCAACGCCCGGCTCGAGGGCAGCGAACTGGAGTACCATTGCCGGCCGGACACCGACGGGACCGCTCTGCTGCAACAGGCGGTGCGTCGCCTCGACCTGTCGCCCCGGGCCTACCACCGGGTCCTGCGGGTGGCCCGCAGCATCGCCGACCTGGCCGCAGCGCCGCAGATCGGCGCCGCCCAGGTGGCCGAAGCCCTGCATTACCGCCGCAACGAAACTCCCGGCTGATTGCCTTGCCTGAAGGGCATGCCCCGGCGCCGGCCGGACCCGCCCCCTTGATTCCATTGAGCCGCCCTTGATTTCCTACCGCCTCCTCGCCGTCCTCCTGGCCACCCTGTCGGCCCTCGGCCCCTTTTCCATCGACACCTACCTGCCGGCCTTCCCGGAGATGGGCCAGAGCCTGGGGGCCACCCCGCTGCAGGTGCAGCAGACCCTCACCGCCTACCTGCTGCCCTTCGCCATCATGACCCTGTGGCACGGGGCCCTCTCCGACGCCCTCGGGCGCCGCCGGGTGATCCTGTGGGCCCTGGTTCTGTTCGGCCTGGCCTCCGTCGGCTGCACCCTGGCCACCAGCATCGAGCAGCTGTGGTTCTTCCGTGCCCTGCAGGGCATGACCGCCGGCGCCGGCATCGTGGTGGGCCGCGCCGTGGTGCGGGACGTCTTCCAGGGGGCCGAGGCCCAGCGCCTGATGGCCCACGTGGCCATCATGTTCGCCCTGGCGCCGGCCATCGCCCCCATCATCGGCGGCTGGCTGCACGTGGCCTTCGGCTGGCGCTCCATCTTCCTGTTCCTGGTCCTGGCCACGGCCCTGCTGCTGGCCGCCTGCTGGCGCTGGCTGCCCGAGACCCTGGCCCCGGAGACCCGCCAGCCCCTGCATCCGGGCTACCTGATGGGCGCCTACCGGGCCGTGCTCACCTCCCCGGGCTTCCTCAGCGCCTCCCTGGCCATCTCCTTCAACTTCCTCGGCTTCTTCATCTACGTCATGTCGGCCCCGGTGTTCCTCATGCAGCATCTGGGCCGTTCGGAAACAGAGTTCTACTGGCTCTTCGGCCCGGCCATGGCCGGCCTCATGGGTGGTTCCTGGATCTCCGGCCACCTGGCCGGCCGCATCACGCCCCGGGTCACGGCCCTGGCCGGCTACGCCCTGATGGGCCTGGGCGCCGCCATCAACCTGGCGGTCAGCTTCGGCCTGCCGCCGGGCATTCCCTGGAGCGTGGTCCATCTGCTGGTGTACAACGTCGGCATGGCCATGGCCATGCCCTGCCTGACCCTGATGGCCCTGGACCTGTTCCCCCGGCAACGGGGCCTGGCCGCCTCCTGCCAGACCTTCCTGCAGGCCGGCATGAACACCGTGGCGGCGGCCCTGCTGGCGCCCCTGCTGTGGGACACCACCCGCCACCTGGCCCTGGGCTCAACCCTGCTGCTGGCCCTGGGCCTGGCCTGTACCCTGCTGCACCTGGGCCTGCCCCGCCGGACGCCAGCCACCTGACATTTTCCCGGGGGCCGCCGCTATACTGGAACTCCTTCACGGTCGGTTCCAATCATGGGTGCAGCCCCGTCCAGACAGAACGAATCCACCATCCGCCGCAGCCTGCTGATCCGGGTGGCGGCCCTGGTCTTCGTTTCCATCGCCCTTTTTTCCTTCGGCCTCTACGGCCTCATCATCCGGCCCACGGTGCACGACCTGGCCGCCCGGGAGATGCGGGGTGCCGTCGAAGCCATGCAGAGCCGCATCTCCCAGAAGGTGGGGCAGGTCGAGTACGTGGCCCGCATCGCCCGCGCCTGGGGCGAAAACGGCGAGCTGGACCTGGACGACGTGCGCGCCTTCAACCAGCGCTTCATGCCCATGCTGCGCAATTCCCCGGTCATTTCCTCGGTCATCTTCGCCGACAACCAGGGCCGGGAAATCCTCCTGCTGCAACGCCCCGACGGCGCCTGGAACAACCGCATCACCGACGTGCAGCGGCACGGCAAGGAAGTGCGCTGGATGGCGTGGCAGGACGAACGCACCCTGCTTTCCGACGAGCGGGTCGTCAAGGACTACGATCCCCGCCAGCGCCCCTGGCACCGCGGCGCCCTGGCCCTGGAGCGGGACGACGACCTGCACTGGACCCAGCCCTACACCTTCTTCACCGCCCAGCAGCCCGGCATCACCCTGTCCACCCGCTGGCGCCGCGGCGGCGAGACCTATGTGATCGCCTTCGACGTGCTGCTGGCCGACCTTTCCCGCTTCACCGGCAGCCTCAGCGTCGGCGACCACGGACACGCCGCCGTCCTCACCAACGACGGCCTGCTGCTGGCCCTGCCGCGCCACCCGGGCTACAGCAGCGACGACCAGGTGCGCCAGGCCCTGCTGCAGCCGGCGGCCAAGTCCCCGGTGGAGTCCCTGCGCCTGGCGGTGGAGCACTGGGAGCAGAACGGCCGCGGCGCCTTCTTCGCCACCCTGGGCAGGGAACAATGGATCACCAGCGTCCAGCCCCACCGGCTGCAGGACCAGCAACTCTGGCTGGTGGCCCAGGCGCCCCTGTGGGACTTCATTCCCGGCGCCCTGCGGGACGTGCTGCTGCTGGCGGTGCTGGCGGTGCTGGCCCTGGGCCTGGGGGTGGTGATGGCGGCCCGCCTGGCGCGCCGCGTCGCCGTGCCCCTGGACATCCTGGCCGGGGACAGCGAACGCATCGGCGCCCTGGATTTCTCGCCGCGCCAGTACCGGCGCACCGGCTGGCGCGAGATCGACCGTCTCGCCGCGGCCCAGGAGCACATGCGGGAAACCCTGCAGGACGCCACCCTGCGCCTGGAGGAACGGGTCGAGCAGCGCACCCGGGAACTGGCCGACGCCCGGGAGGAATCGTCGCGGCAGCTGGTGCTGCTGCAGGCCATCATGGACAGCATGCCCAACCCGGTCTTCTTCAAGGATGCGGAAGGCCACTTCCTCGGCTGCAACCGGGCCTACGAAGACACCTTCGGCATCAGCCGCGACCAGATCGTCGGCAAGACGGTACGGGAGCTGCCGTTCCTCTCCGAAGCGGAGAAGGTGGAACTGCAGGCGGTGTCCGAAGCCATCATCCGGGACGGCATCATGATGCACCGGGAACTGCAGCTGCCCTTCGCCGATGGCCTGCGCCACGACACCCTCTACTGGGCCAACGGCTTCAGCCGGGAGGACGGCACACCCGGCGGCATGGTGGGCGTGGTGGTGGACATCTCCGAGCGCAAGCTGATGGAGGAGGAGCTACGCCGGGCCCGGGCCACGGCCGAGGAGGCGACGGAGGCCAAGTCCCTGTTCCTGGCCAACATGAGCCACGAAATCCGCACCCCCATGAACGCCATCATCGGCATGGCCCACCTGGCCATGAAGACCGAGCTGACGCCGAAACAGCGGGACTACGTGGGCAAGATCCACAACGCCGCCATCTCCCTGCTGGGCATCATCAACGACATCCTGGACTTCTCCAAGATCGAGGCCGGCAAGCTGTCCCTGGAAAACGTGCCCTTCAGCCTGGAGGACGTGCTCGACAACGTCTCCGGCCTGCTCGGGCTGAAGGCCAACGAAAAGGGCCTGGAGCTGCTTTTCAACGTCAATGCGGGCACCCCGGCCGGCCTGGTGGGGGACCCCCTGCGCCTGAACCAGATCCTCACCAACCTGGTCTCCAACGCCATCAAATTCACAGAGCGGGGCCAGATCACCCTCACCGCCCGGCCGGTGGACCAGGCCGGAGACCGGGTCAAGCTGCAGTTCTGGATCGAGGATACGGGCATCGGCATGAGCCGGGAGCAGCTGCTGCACCTGTTCCAGGCCTTCACCCAGGCCGACGGCTCCACCACCCGCAAGTACGGCGGCACCGGCCTCGGCCTTTCCATCTCCCGCCGCCTGGTGGAAATGATGGGCGGCACCATCTGGGCCGACTCGACCCTGGGGGAGGGCAGCACCTTCTGCTTCACCGCCTGGTTCGGCCGCGCCGAGGAACTGGCCCGGCCCCGCACCCTGCCCGCCTCCCTGGCCGGCCTGCGGGTGCTGGTGGCGGACGACAACGGCGCCGCCCGGGAAATCCTCGGCGAAGCCCTGCGCCACCTGGACCTGCGCCCCGACCTGGTGGCCTCCGGCGCCGAGGCCCTGGCCCAGCTGACCGAGATGCAGGGCGGCGCCGACCCCTACCGGGTGCTGTTCCTCGACTGGCAGATGCCCGACCTGGACGGTGTCAGCACCCTGCACAAGCTGCAGCAGGCCCTGCCCCAGGCCCAATGGCCCCGGGTGGTGATGGTGACGGCCTACGACCAGGAGGAACTGCGGCGCCAGACGGAAAACCTGGGCATCTGCGGCATCCTGGTGAAGCCGGTGAGCGCCTCCACCCTGTTCGACGTCCTGGTCAGCCTGGTGGACACGGACAACGCCCCGGCCACGCCCCTGCACATCGCCGCCCCCCAGACCCGCATCGACGGCATGCGCATCCTGCTGGCCGAAGACAACGAGATCAACCAGCAGATCGCCGTGGAACTGCTGCAATCCATGGGCGCCCAGGTGACGGTGGCCGGCGACGGCCTGCAGGCGGTGGAACTGCTGGAACGCTCCCCGGACGACAGCTTCGACCTGGTCCTGATGGACCTGCAGATGCCCCACCTGGACGGCTACGACGCCACCGAGCGGCTGCGCTGCCAGCAGCGCTTCGCCCACCTGCCGATCCTGGCCATGACCGCCCACGCCATGCCGGAGGAGCGGGAACGCTGCCTGGCCATCGGCATGAACGACCATCTGGCCAAGCCCATCGACCCCACCGCCCTGGCCGCCACCCTGGCCCGCTGGTACGAGGAACGGCCGGGCGCCTCGGCGCCGGCGCCAGCCCCCGCCAAGGATGCGACGGATGCGCTGCCCCCCATCCCCGGCGTGAACACGACCCAGGGCCTGGCCCGCATGGCCGGCAACCAGGCCCTCTACCGGCGTCTGCTGCTGCGCTTCGTGGACACCCAGACCGGCACGGGGGAGCACATCCGCCAGGCCCTGGCCGACGGCGACATCACGGCGGCCGAACACCTGGCCCACACCCTCAAGGGCGTCGCCGGCAACATCGGCGCCGAAGTGCTGCAGCAGAAGGCCACGGCCCTGGACCAGGCCCTGCGCCGCAACGACGGCCAGGGGCAGAAACTGGAGTCCCTGCGGCAACGCCTGGCGGAAGAGCTGGCGGCCGTCACCGGGGCCATCGCCGCCGCCCTGGCGGAAGAGGGCGGCCCGGCGCCGACCCAGGCAGCCCCCCTGGATGCGGATCAGCGCCACCGGGCCCGCCAGCTGCTGGCCGAGCTGGCGGAACAGCTGGAAGCCAGCGAAATCCACGCCGGCCAGCTGTTCCGGGAAAGCCGCGCCCTCCTGGCCGGGCTGCTGCCGCCGGCGGACCTGACGGGTCTGGAAAAGGCCATTGCCGATTATGATTACGACCGGGCCCTCAACATCGCCCGGGCCCATCTCTAGGGAGGGATGCCATGAGCCTCAATCTGGACTTCACGACCCGGCCCGTGATCCTGGTGGTGGACGACACCCCGGACAACCTGACCCTGATGGCCGAGCTGCTGCAGGACCGCTACGCCATCAAGGTGGCCAACAACGGCGAGCGGGCCCTGCGGGTGGCCGCCGGCACGCCGCCGCCGGACCTGATCCTGCTCGACATCATGATGCCGGACATGGACGGCCTGGAAGTGGCCCGGCGCCTGCGGGCCGACCCGGCCACCCGGGACATTCCCTTCATCTTCCTCACCGCCCGCAGCCAGATCGAGGACGAGCGCCATGGCTTCGAGCTGGGCGCGGTGGACTACATCACCAAGCCGGTGAGCCCGCCCATCCTCCTCGCCCGGGTGCACACCCACCTCACCCTGAAGGCCGCCAAGGATTTCCTCAAGGACCAGAACGCCTACCTGGAGAGCGAGGTGCAGCGCCGCACCCAGGAGGTTTCCATGATCCAGGACGTGACCATCATGGCCATGGCCTCCCTGGCGGAAACCCGGGACAACGAAACCGGCAACCACATCCGCCGCACCCAGAACTACGTGCGCATCCTGGCCCGGCAGCTGCAGGGCCACCCCCGCTTCGCCGCCTTCCTCAGCGACGCCAACATCGAGCTGCTGTACAAGTCCGCACCCCTGCACGACATCGGCAAGATGGGCATTCCCGACCGCATCCTGCTCAAGCCGGGCAAGCTGACCCCGGAAGAGTTCGAGATCATGAAGACCCACACCACCCTGGGCCGGGACGCCATCCTCCACGCCGAAGTGCGGCTCAACTCGCCCAACACCTTCCTCCGCTTCGCCCGGGACATCGCCTATGCGCACCAGGAGAAATGGGACGGCAGCGGCTACCCCCTGGGCCTGCGGGGCGACGAGATTCCGGTGGCGGCCAGGCTCATGGCGGTGGCCGACGTCTACGACGCCCTCATCAGCCGCCGGGTGTACAAGCCCCCCTTCCCCCATGAGCAGGCGGTACAGATCATCAGCGAAGGGCGCGGCAAGCACTTCGATCCGGACATGGTGGACGCCTTCCTCCAGGTGGCCGAGGATTTCCGCAGCATCGCCGCCACCTTCGCCGACACCGAAGGCGACGCCCAGCTGGAGGCGGAGCGGGTGCGCCTGCAATTCACCGAGGCCGCCCCGTGAAGGGCCGTCCCCTGGCCGTCCTGGCCCTGCTTTTGGGCCTCTCCCTGGCGGGCTGCGACTACCTGGCCCTGCAGGACCTGAAACCCGGCACCTCCACCGACCTGGAAGTGCGGGACCGCTTCGGCACCCCCGCCATGGAATGGCACAACGAGGACGGCAGCCTGACCTGGGAATATCCCCGGGGCCCGGCCGGGGTGGACACCTACATGATCACCCTGGGCCCCGACCGCATCCTGCGCTCGGTGGAACAGGTGCTGACCGAGGCCAACTTCGCCCGCATCGAAAAGGGCATGAGCCAGGAGCAGGTGCGGCGCATCCTGGGCCGGCCGGGCAGCATCAACCACTTTCCCCTGAAGCCGGAAACCGTGTGGGACTGGCGCATCGCCGGCATCCCCGCCAGCGACGAAACCCACTTCCACGTGCACTTCGGTGCGGACGGCCGGGTCAGCGGCACCTCCCGGCGGGTGGAAGCGAAGGCCTGAAGTCGCCGATCGGCACGGAGCCCCCTGTTTTTTATCAAGTTTTGCTTGGCAGCGGGGGCCGCAAAAAGTAAACTTGCGACCCTGCCGAGGAGCGCTGCGACCCGACCGGTTTTTTCCGGACGCCGGGCCAGGCTCGGCAACGATCAACGGCGCTCGCAAACCCCCGAAATGGTTTGTGGCGCCGTTTGCTTTTCCAGCATGCAAAGTGGCGGCGCCCGGCCGGTGAATACTGAAACGCCGAGGTAATCCATGCAGCCCGACCGCAGCTCCGAACTCTCCGCCCTTCTCCAGCAGCGCCTCCTGATCCTGGACGGCGCCATGGGCACCATGATCCAGCGCCACGGGCTGACCGAGAAGGACTACCGCGGGACCCGCTTCGCCGACCACGCCCACGACCTGAAGGGCAACAACGACCTGCTGCTGCTGACCCGCCCCGAGGTCATCCGCGGCATCCACGCCGAATACCTGGCGGCCGGCGCCGACATCCTGGAAACCAACACCTTCAACGCCACCAAGGTGTCCCAGGCCGACTACAAGCTGGAAGCCATCGTCTACGAACTGAACGTGGCCGGCGCCAAGCTGGCCCGGGAAGTGTGCGACGAATTCACGGCAAAGAACCCGGCCAAGCCCCGCTTCGTCGCCGGGGTGCTCGGCCCCACCAGCCGCACCGCCTCCATCTCCCCGGATGTGAACGACCCGGGCTACCGCAACGTCACCTTCGACGAGCTGGTGGAAAACTACCTGGAAGCCATCCGCGGCCTCACCGACGGCGGCGCCGACATCCTTCTGGTGGAGACGGTGTTCGACACCCTCAACGCCAAGGCCGCCCTGTTCGCCATCGAGACCTTCTTCGACAAGGTGGGCCGCCGCTGGCCGGTGATGATCTCCGGCACCATCACCGACGCCTCCGGCCGCACCCTCTCGGGCCAGACCGCCGAGGCCTTCTGGAACTCGCTGAACCACATCAAGCCCCTCTCCTTCGGCCTCAACTGTGCCCTCGGCGCCAAGGAACTGCGCCAGTACGTGGAGGAGCTGTCCCGGGTGTGCGACTGCTTCGTCTCCGCCCACCCCAACGCCGGCCTGCCCAACGCCTTCGGCGGCTACGACGAGACGCCGGAACAGCTGGCCGAGGAAATCGCCGACTGGGCCAGGCACGGCTTCGTGAACATCGTCGGCGGCTGCTGCGGCACCTCGCCGGACCACATCGCCGCCATCGCCAAGATGGTGGCCGGCATCGCCCCCCGGGCCATTCCGGCGATCGAGCCCCAGCTGCGCCTCTCCGGCCTGGAGCCTTTCAACGTCGGCCCCGACAGCCTCTATGTGAACGTGGGCGAGCGCACCAACGTCACCGGCTCCAAGGCCTTCGCCCGCATGATCCTGGAAGGCCGCTACGACGATGCCCTGGCAGTGGCCCGGCAGCAGGTGGAGAACGGCGCCCAGGTCATCGACATCAACATGGACGAGGCCATGCTGGATTCCGTGGCCGCCATGGAGAAGTTCCTCAAGCTGATCGCCTCGGAGCCGGATATTTCCCGGGTGCCCATCATGCTCGACTCCTCCAAGTGGGAGGTGATCGAGACCGGCCTCAAATGCATCCAGGGCAAGGGCATCGTGAACTCCATTTCCATGAAGGAAGGGGAGGCCAAGTTCCTGGAGCAGGCCAAGCTGGCCCGCCGCTACGGTGCCGCCGTCATCGTCATGGCCTTCGACGAGAAGGGCCAGGCCGACACCTACGCGCGCAAGACCGAGATCTGCAAGCGGGCCTACGAGCTGCTGGTCGGTATTGGCTTCCCGGCCCAGGACATCATTTTCGACCCCAACATCTTCGCCATCGCCACGGGTATCGAGGAGCACGACAACTACGCGGTGGACTTCATCAACGCCACCCGCTGGATTCGTGAAAACCTGCCCCACGCCCAGATTTCCGGCGGCGTCTCCAACGTCTCCTTCTCCTTCCGCGGCAACGACCCGGTGCGGGAAGCCATCCACACCGTCTTCCTCTACCACGCCATCCAGGCCGGCATGACCATGGGCATCGTCAATGCCGGCATGCTCGGCGTGTACGACGACCTGGAACCGGAACTGCGGCAGAAGGTGGAAGACGTGGTGCTGAACCGTCATCCGGGTGCGGGCGAAGCATTGGTGGAATTCGCCCAGACCGTGAAGGAAGGCAAGGCCAAGGACACGGGGCCGGACCTCACCTGGCGCACCCTACCGGTGGAAAAGCGCCTGGAGCACGCCCTGGTCAAGGGCATCACCGACTTCGTGGTGGCCGACACCGAGGAAGTGCGGGCCGCCCTGGCTGCCGCCGGCAAGCCGCCCCTGGCCGTCATCGAAGGCCCCCTGATGAACGGCATGAACACCGTGGGCGACCTCTTCGGCGCCGGCAAGATGTTCCTGCCCCAGGTGGTGAAGTCCGCCCGGGTGATGAAGCAGGCCGTGGCCCACCTCATTCCCTACATCGAGGAAGAGAAGGCCCGCACCGGCGCCTCCTCCAAGGGCAAGATCGTCATCGCCACGGTCAAGGGCGACGTGCACGACATCGGCAAGAACATCGTCGGCGTGGTGCTGGGCTGCAACGGCTACGACGTGGTGGACCTGGGGGTGATGGTGCCCACCGAGAAAATCCTGCACGCCGCCAAGGAGCACGGCGCCCAGGCCATCGGCCTCTCCGGCCTGATCACGCCTTCCCTGGAAGAAATGAGCCACGTCGCTTCCGAAATGCAGCGCCAGGGCTTCAACGTGCCCCTGCTCATCGGCGGCGCCACCACCAGCCGGGCCCACACCGCCATCAAGATCGCCCCCAACTACCAGGCACCGGTGGTCTATGTGCCGGATGCCTCCCGGGCCGTGGGCGTGGTCACCAGCCTGCTCTCGGAAGGCCAGCGGGAGAGCTACGCCGCCGAGGTGGCCGCCGACTACGCCAACATCCGCCAGCAGCACGCCGGCAAGAAGGGCAGCGCCATGGTCACTCTGGCCGAGGCCCGGGCCAACCGCCTGGCCTGGGATGCCACCCTGGTGCCGACGGTGCCGCAGAAGCTGGGCCTGCAGGTGCTGCAGGACATCGACCTGGCCACCCTGGCCGAGTACATCGACTGGGGCCCCTTCTTCCAGACCTGGGACCTGGCCGGCCGCTTCCCCGCCATCCTCGACGATGCGGTGGTGGGCGAGACCGCCCGGGGCGTCTATGCCGACGCCCAGGCCATGCTCAAGCAGATCATCGAGGAGAAGTGGCTCCGGGCCGGTGCCGTCTTCGGCCTGTGGCCGGCCAATGCCGTCGGCGACGACATCGTCTTCTACGCCGACGAGCAGCGCAGCGCGCCGGTGCTGACCTGGCACGGCATCCGCCAGCAGCACAAGCGGCCCGAGGACAAGGCCAACCTGTGCCTCTCCGACTACGTGGCGCCCAAGGAAAGCGGCATCGCCGACTATGCCGGCGCCTTCGCCGTCACCGCCGGCCTGGGCATCGAGCAGAAGCTGGCGGAATTCGAGGCGGCCCACGACGACTACAAGTCCATCATGCTCAAGTCCCTGGCCGACCGCCTGGCCGAAGCCTGCGCCGAGTGGCTGCACCAGAAGGTGCGCAAGGAGGACTGGGGTTATGCCGCCGACGAGCAGCTCTCCAACGAGCAGCTGATCAAGGAAGAGTATCGCGGCATCCGCCCGGCCCCCGGCTACCCGGCCTGTCCCGACCACACCGCCAAGGGTGGCCTGTTCCAGCTGCTGCAGCCGGAAGCAAACATCGGCATGGGCCTCACCGAGAGCTACGCCATGACGCCGGCGGCGGCCGTTTCCGGCTTCTTCCTGGCCCACCCCCAGGCCCAGTACTTCGCCATCCAGAAGATCGGCCAGGACCAGCTGGAAGACTGGGCCGGCCGGGCCGGCTTCACCCTGGAGCAGGCCAAGCGCTGGCTGGCGCCCAACCTGTAACGGCACCTGCCCCCAGGGGCAGGAGGGACGCCACTCTCCGGCATGGCATGGCCGGGAAGCCCGTCTTTTCTGCCTCCCGGACCACCCCCTTCCCAGCGCGGCCCGCCCTTCCCGGCGGGCCGTTCTGCTTTTGCTGCACCGCCAGACCACGGGCATTTTCTTGGTGCCATAATGAAATCGCCATGGCGTCTCCCCATGGGGTGCCGCCGGGCCAGATTGCCGGGGGCAGCGCACATTCCTTTAACAAGCCTCCCGGACTCCAACCAAAAATAACGAGGAGGTTCCAATGAATCAAAAACTGGCATACGTCACGGGGGGAATGGGCGGCATCGGCACCGCCATCTGCCAGCGCCTGCACAAGGACGGTTTCAAGGTCGTCGCCGGCTGCGGCCCCACCCGGGACTACAAGCAGTGGCTGGAGGAACAGAAAGCCCTGGGCTACACCTTCTACGCCAGCGCCGGCAATGTGGGCGACTGGGATTCCACGGTGGAGGCCTTCGCCAAGGTCAAGGCCGAACACGGCCCGGTGGCGGTGCTGGTGAACAACGCCGGCATCACCAAGGACGGCCAGTTCCGCAAGATGAGCAAGGCCGACTGGGATGCGGTGCTGTCCACCAACCTGGACAGCCTGTTCAACGTCACCAAGCAGGTCATCGAGGACATGATCGAGGCCAATTTCGGCCGCATCATCAACATCTCTTCGGTGAACGGCCAGAAGGGCCAGTTCGGCCAGGTGAACTACTCCACCGCCAAGGCCGGCATCCACGGCTTCACCATGGCCCTGGCCCAGGAGGTGGCGGGCAAGGGCGTCACGGTTAACACCGTCAGCCCCGGCTACATCGGCACCGACATGGTCCGCGCCATCCGCCCCGAGGTGCTGGAGAAGATCGTCGCCACGGTGCCGGTGAAGCGCCTGGGCGAGCCGTCCGAGATCGCCTCCATGGTGGCCTGGCTGGCCTCCGACGAGGGCGGCTACGCCACCGGCGCCGACTTCTCGGTGAACGGCGGCCTGCACATGGGCTAAGGCCCACTTCGCTGCGGCCCGCGGCCGGCCCGTCCCTCCGGGGGCGGGCCGGCTTTTTTTCGCCCGGCAATAAGTTGTTACCTGAATTTACCGGATACGGCATGGACGCCCCCGGCTCATGGTGGTTTCATATAAAGAAACAAAGCCGCTCGAGATCGTCATGAAGAACATCAAGCTCACCCTGTGGGGCCTGTTCCTGGGCCTGTCCGCCCTCTGGCTGCTGGCCGACAGCCTGCTGCCTGCCCCCTTCACCTACTTTTCCTTCCGCGGCGTCTTCGTCCAGTACACCGGCCTCCTGCTCATGGGCGCCATGAGCCTGGCCATGATCCTGGCGGCCCGGCCCAAATGGCTGGAGCCCCGCCTCAACGGCCTGGACAAGATGTACCGCCTGCACAAATGGCTGGGCATCAGCACCCTGGTGCTGGGCGTCATCCACTGGTGGTGGGCCCAGGGCACCAAGTGGATGGTGGGCTGGGGCTGGCTGGTCAAGCCGGCGCGCAAGGGCGCCGGCCCGGGTGGTCCCGGCGGCCCTGGCGGCCCCGGCATGGGCGCGGACACCCTGGCCGAATGGCTGCGCAGCCAGCGGGGCCTGGCGGAGAACATCGGCGAATGGGCCTTCTACGCCGCCGTGGTGCTGCTGGTGCTGGCCCTGGTGAAGCGCTTCCCCTACCACCGCTTCGTGCAGACCCACAAATGGCTGGCAGCCCTCTACCTGCTGCTGGTGTACCACGCCCTGATCCTGTTCAAGGCCGAATACTGGAGCCAGCCGGTGGGCTGGGCCCTGGCCCTGCTGCTGCTCGGCGGCACGGTGGCGGCCTGGCTGGTGCTTTCCCGCCGGGTCGGCGCCGGGCGCAAGGTTGCGGGACGCATCGAAAGCCTCACCTACTACCCGGAACTGCAGGTGCTGGAGACGGCGATCCAGCTGGAGCCCGGCTGGGCCGGCCACACCGCCGGCCAGTTCGCCTTCGCCACCTCGGACCAGGGGGAGGGCGCCCATCCCTACACCATCGCCTCGGCCTGGGAGCCGGAAAACCGGCGCATCGTCTTCATCACCAAGGCCCTGGGCGACCACACCAGCCGCCTCCGGGAAAAGCTCAAGGTGGGCGCCGGCGTGGTCGTCGAAGGTCCCTACGGCTGCTTCGACTTCAACGACCGGCAGCCCCTGCAGATCTGGATCGGCGCCGGCATCGGCATCACTCCCTTCATCGCCCGCATGAAGCAGCTGGCCGCCCGGCCCGGGCAGCAGAGCATCCACCTGTTCCACCCCACGGCGGAATACTCGGAGGCCGCCATCGCCAAGCTGCGGGCCGATGCCGCCGCCGCGGGGGTGCATCTGCACCTGCTGGTGAGCCCCCGGGACGGCCTGCTGGATGGGGAACGCATCCGCCAGGCCGTGCCCGACTGGCGCCAGGCCAGCCTGTGGTTCTGCGGCCCGCCCGCCTTCGGCCAGGCCCTGCGGCAGGATTTCCAGGCCCAGGGCATGGCGGCGGAACGCTTCCACCAGGAACTGTTCCAAATGCGCTGAGGCCCCAAGAGGCGAAAAGCAGGGCGGGCAGAAGGGAATTGGTCATCAAAAAGCCTTCCAGCCCGCCTACAATAGCGGCTTGATCCTCAGCACACTGCGCACGCACACGGAATTCGCCATGACTTTCAAGGTATTCATCGACGGCCGCCACGGCACCACCGGTCTCAAGATCGACGAGCGGCTCTCCATCCGCCCGGAAATCGAAATCCTCACCATCCCCGAGGACAAGCGCAAGGACCCGGCGGTCAAGGCCGAGTACATCAACAACGCCGACGTGGTCTTCCTTTGCCTGCCCGATGCCGCCTCCCGGGAATCCGTAGCCCTGCTGGCCCCGGGCAACACCAGGACCCGCTTCCTCGACGCCTCCACCGCCCACCGCACCAACCCGGACTGGGTGTACGGCCTGCCCGAACTCAACGGCGGCCAGCGCGAGCGCGTCGCCAAGGCCCAGAAGGTGGCCGTGCCCGGCTGCCACGCCAGCGGCTTCATCATGCTCATGGCCCCCCTGGTGGCCGGCGGCATCGTGCCCAAGGACTACCCGGTCAGCACCTACTCCATCACCGGCTACAGCGGCGGCGGCAAGGAAATGATCGCCAGCTACGAAGAGCCCGCCAGCCTGCCGGACGCCATGAAGAGCCCGCGCTTCTACGCCCTTGGCCTCACCCACAAGCACCTGCCGGAAATGCAGATGCAGACCGGCCTGGCGCATCAGCCCCTGTTCACCCCCATCGTCGGCAACTTCGCCCAGGGCATGGTGGTGGCGGTGCCCCTGCTGCCCCGGATGCTCGGCAAGACGGTCACCCCGGCCGACCTGCAGGCCTTCTACAGCGAGTACTACGCCGGCGAAGTGTTCGTGAAGGTGATGCCCCTGGATGCCGCCCCGGTGCTGGACAACGGCTTCCTGCCCGCCACCGCCTGCAACGACACCAACCGGGCCGAGATTTTCGTCTTCGGCCACGGCGAGCAGATCCTGGTGGCCTCCCGCTTCGACAACCTGGGTAAGGGCGCCTCCGGCGCCGCCATCCAGTGCATGAACCTGATGCTGGGGGTGGATGAGGCGACGGGACTGGCCGTATAACGTCGCCAATCCAATTGCACAAAAAGGCCGAAGCGGAATTACCACTTCGGCCTTTTGTTTTCATGCTGCCCAGCCCTTGGGCTAAATTTCCGTCACCCTACTAGTCGGGACATCACCGCATTCTCCAGGGCCACACCCCGAACCACCGGGTACTGGACTTGCTCCACCACGAAACCAAAATGGCGAAAGAACGGCTGGGCCGTCAGGCTGACGTGGGAATGGAGATGCCGTAACCCCTGAGTCCGGGCTGTATTGAGCAGGTGGCGCATCAACCGCCCACCAACCCCTTGGCCGGCACAGTCCCCGTCGACAAAAAACTGGTCTATGTATCCCGAGGGCTGCAGGTCGGCAAAGCCCACCGGCGCCCCCTCAATCTCCGCAACGTAAGGCCGATTAGCCTGGATGCGTGCTATCCACTGAGCGTCGTAGTCAGCATCGGTCGTAAGCGGCGCCCATGCGTCAAGCTGGACCGCCGTGTAATCCCGGGCCGCCAGGTCATGTACTGACCTACGAAAGACAGCAAGTAATTCCAATTCTTCTCCGGGAATCACGGAGCGAATATGTACCATGTCAGTAGAGCAGGAAGGGGGCCCGTTCCGCCGCCCACGCCGCCTCGTCCGGCCGCACCAGGGCGTCGAAATCGGCCGGGGTGGCGGCGGCATCATCCACCCATTCCCGCAGCAGGGGGCTGCCGTTGATGAGGTCGATGGCCAGACGGTCCCGTTCGTATTCGTAGGGGAAGTCACGCCAGATCGGGTAGTCGGGCTGCAGGCGACGCAGGGCCTTGAAGGCCAGGGTCTGCAGGCGCCAGGGCTGGAAGGCGGCGTGGTCGTAGTGGGCCGGGTCTTCCACGTGGATCTGCACGCCGTGGCACAGCTTGCCGGCGTGCTTGTGGAAGGTGGGCTCGAACCAGCATTCCCGCAGCACGCAGCCCTTGAGCCATTCGGGGGCCAGGGCGCCCATTTCGGCGATGATCGCCCGGGCGTCGATGTCCGGGGCGCCGAAGAGTTCCAGGGGGCGGGTGGTGCCCCGGCCTTCGGAAAGGGTGGTGCCTTCGAGCATCACCGTGCCGGCGTAGGCCCGGGCCATGGAGAGATTGGGGGCGTTGGGGCTGGGGTTCACCCAGCTGCGCTCGCCCAGGGGCCAGCCGTAGCCGGGGCCGGCTTCGGGCTGCCAGCCGGCCATGGTGATGACCTGGCAATCCACGTCCAGCTTGAGGCTGGCGACGAACCAGCGGGCCAGCTCACCCATGGTGAGGCCGTGGCGCATGGGTAAAGGTCCGGCACCGACGAAGCTCTCCCAGCCCTGGCGCAGCAAGAGGCCTTCCACCGGGCGGCCGGCGGGGTTGGGACGGTCCAGCACCCACACCGACTTGCCGTGCTTGGCGGCGGCCTCGAGCACGTAGCGCAGGGTGGTGATGAAGGTGTAGATGCGGCAGCCGAGATCCTGCAGGTCCACCAGCAGCACGTCGAAGCTGTCCATCATGGCGTCCGTGGGCCGGCGCACTTCGCCGTAGAGGCTGAAGACGGGAATGCCGTGCAGGGGGTCCACGTAGTCCGGGGATTCCACCATGTTGTCCTGCTTGTCGCCGCGCAGGCCGTGCTGGGGGCCGAAGGCGGCACTGAGCTTGAGGTCGGGCAGGGCGGCCAGGGCGTCCAGGGAATGGGTCAGGTCCCGGGTGACGGAGGCGGGATGGGCGAGGAGGGCGACCCGCTTGCCCGCCAGGGGACGGCGCAGGGCGGGGTCGGCGAGCAGGCGGTCGAGGCCAAACTGGATCATGGGATGTCCTACAGGTCGGGCAGGGCGAGGGGAACGGCAAGCGCGAATCCGTCCCGGTGGTGAAAGTCGGCTTTGCCGGCGGGGTGGGCCAGGGCCCAATAGGAAAGCTGGCCGGGGGCGCCGTCGGCCAGCTCCACCACGGAGGTCAGGGCCAGATGCAGCTCGCCGTCGCCGGCAGGCAGGGCTTCGGCGGGCAAGGCAACGCGGAGGTTCAGGCTGCCCTCAGCCACCTGCCACTCCAGATGGGGCGCCGGCAGGGTGACATTTTCCAGGCGCTGGCGGTAGGCAGCGAAGGCGTAACCGGCCCACTGGCCGGAGGGGGAGAAGTTGTACTCCCGATACGCCTCACCGCCCCGGCGGAGGAAAACCTCGAAACAGGTGTGGGCCCACAGCCGGTCGGGCGCCACCGGTGCGGCGGGGGAAGGCAGGCGCAGGGCGGCCAGATCGCCGGCGAGGTGGTAGTCCAGTTGCAGGCCGCCGCTGCCATGGGCGGCCACGGCCACCGCAATACCGGCCACGGCAGGAGCCGGATGCTCGGGATGGGGCGTCAGGGCGCGGTTGGCGGGCAAGGAGGTCATGGGCAAAAGGGGGAAGGTGCCGGGCATGGGCAAAATGGGCAAGCAGGGGCGAAGTTTAGCCCAGCCCGGGCCGCCCCGGATGCCGCGAGGCCGGCGAAGGGCCGTACAATTTGGCCCATGCTCCCGATCCGCTACGTCGAACCCGTGTTCCGCCCGCCCAGCGAGGCCGAATCCCTGATCCTGCCCGTCACCGACGGCTGCTCCTGGAACCAGTGCACCTTCTGCGAGATGTACACCGCCCCCCAGAAGCGCTTCCGCGCCCGGGAGGAGGAAGAGGTGCTGGAAAGCATCCGCCGCGTCGGCGCCCAGTACGGCAGCCAGGTGCGGCGGGTCTTCCTGGCCGACGGCGATGCCCTGGTGCTGCCCACCCGGCGCCTCCTGGCCTACCTGGAAGCCATCCGCAGCCACCTGCCGGCGGTGCGGCGGGTGTCCAGCTACTGCCTGCCGCGCAACCTGCGCAAGAAATCCGTGGACGAGATCAAAGCCCTCAAGGAGGCCGGCCTCTCCATGGCCTATGTCGGCGCCGAATCCGGTGACGACCTGGTGCTGGAGAAGGTAAACAAGGGCGAGACCTTCGACAGCACCCGGGAGGCCCTGGCGAAGCTGGGGGAGGCCGGCATCA
This sequence comes from Azospira sp. I09, assembly GCF_009177135.1. Taxonomy (NCBI): domain Bacteria; kingdom Pseudomonadati; phylum Pseudomonadota; class Betaproteobacteria; order Rhodocyclales; family Rhodocyclaceae; genus Azospira; species Azospira sp. I09. Next base: position 2,534,401 of record NZ_AP021844.1, read on the forward strand.
CCCGCTCGGTGATGATCCTCAACGGCCTGGGGGGCCACGCCCACTGGCAGCAGCACGCGGAAAACTCCGCCCGCCTGGCCAACTCCACCCAGCCCGAATTCCTTTCCACCCTGGTGGTCAGCTTTCCCATGGGGGAAGAGCGCTTCCGCGCCGACAACCCGGAGTGGGAACCTCTCGACCAGTTGGGCCTGTTTCGCGAGATGGAGCGCTTCCTCTCCCTGCTGCAACTGAAGCGCACCGTCTTCCGCAGCGACCACGCCTCCAACTGGCTGGTGCTGAAGGGCAACCTGCCCACGGACCAGGACAAGCTGCTGGCCCAGGTGCGCGCCGCCCTGGCCGACCCGGCCCACGCCCCCCTGCGGCCCGCCTGGGCCCGGGGCCTGTGAGGCAGACGCCATGAGCCACGGCGTGCCCCTGCGCAGCTTCAAGGACCGGCTCCGCCAGGTGGCCCTCTTCGAACTGCTCGGCCTGCTGCTGATCACCCCGGGCTTTGCCTGGGTCTCGGGCCAGTCCATGGAAAGCGCCCTGGGCCTGCTGGCCGTGCTGTCCCTCATGGCCGCCCTGTGGAACGGCGGCTACAACACGGCGGTGGACTGGCTGCAGGCCCACCACTTCGGCACCCGGGCCGACCAGCGCGGCTGGCGCGGCCGCATCCTGCACGCCGTGTGCTTCGAGGGCGGCCTACTGCTCCTGACCCTGCCGGTGATCGTGCTGTGGACCGGCCTTTCCTGGTGGGCCGCCCTGGTGGCGGACCTGGGCCTGGCCCTGGTGTATACCGCCTACGCCTTCGTCTTCAACCTGGCCTACGACCGGCTCTTTCCCATCGTCCCGCCGCCAGCGTAGACCGCCACCAGCCGCAGCCCCAGGGGCGAGGGCAGGGCCTGCAGGGCGAAGTCGAAACGGTCGGCCTCGGCGCACAGGTCCAGGTCGGCGGAGGGCAGGTGGGGCTGGTCGCCGGCGGCGAAGCGGCGGCCGAAGTCCGACTGCCGCACCCGCTCGGAGAAGGGCTCCGGGGAAGGGTCGCCGCCCTGCAGCAGGGCTTCCAGATAATCGGCGCAGGCCACGTCCTCGTCGCCGTCCCGGTCCGTCCATTCGCCGGTGATGACCAGGGTCACCCGGGGCACACCGGCGGCCAGGATCACCGCCGCCGTGGCCCGGGCATTGAGCAGGGCCGCGCCGAAGAGCAGGGGGGCCGTCCGGTAGCGGCTGAGGCCCCGCACCCCGGCGGCCGTGCAGTGGATCAGGGTGCGCCCCTGCAGCTCCGCCCCCTGCACCGCGCTGGGGGAATTGCCGTAGTGGTAGCCGGGAATGGGAGCGCCGCCGCCCACCGCCCCCACCAGCAGGGCCTGGGGCAGATGCTGCAACAGCAGCAGGCCGTCGCCGGGGGCGGCCACCGGGTACAGCTCCCGGGCGCCCCGATGGATGGCCCAGGCGGCGGTGGAGAAGGAGCGCAGCACGTCGATCACCACCACCGCCCCGGTGGGTTCGGGGGCGGCACTGAGTCGGTTCAGGTAGCGGCGTTCGACAAGGGGCGGGGGCATGGTGTCCCCATGCTAGCAAAGCCGGGCGGGGCGCGGAATCCAGGGCCTTTCCGGACGTCGCCGGGCTTCAGATGCGGCGCCGCATCGCTGCCCCGGGGGACGGCGGCCACGACACGGAGGAGGACTATCCGCTGGCCCGCCCATAGCCAAACTGCGGGGCGGAGCTGGCCTGGGCCGGCAGCAGCGCTGCGGCGAGGGAAGTCGGCCGATGCCGGCCCTGCCGTTGCTCATGGGGGACTGCCGGCTAGCGCCCCACTCAGGCGGCCGCCAGTTGCAGGCGGTTGCGCCCGGCTCTTTTTGCCCCGTAGAGGGCCTCGTCGGCCTGGTGCACCAGGGTTTCGGCATGCGCCTCCCGGCTCGGCACCACGCTGGCAATGCCAAGGCTGACGGTGACGATGCGGGGAGCGGTTGCCTCATGGGGCAGGGCCAGGGCCCAGATCGCCTGCTGGATGTTGCGGGCGATCTCCTGGGCCTCGGGGGCGGAGGTATTCGGCAGCAGCACGACGAACTCCTCCCCGCCATAACGCGCCACCAGATCGCTGGCCCGCCGCCCCGCCCGAGTGAGCACCCTGGCCAGGGCCTGCAGGCAGGCGTCCCCCTCCAGGTGGCCGTAGTGGTCGTTGAAATGCTTGAAGAGGTCCACATCCAGCATGATCAGCGCCAGGGGAGCGGCGCTACGCTGGGCCCGGCTCCACTCCTGCACCAGGGTCCGGTCGAAAGCCCGGCGGTTGGCGATGCCCGTCAGCCCGTCCGTATAGCTCAGGGCCTCCAGCTTGGCATTGGCCTCTTCCAGGGCCCGGGTGCGCTCCTCCACCAGGGCCTCAAGCTCCCGGTTGCGCTCGTGCAGGCCCTGGAGGGGATACACCTCCCCGTCCCGGACCAGGTGATAGGGAATGGAAATGCCGCTGTGGGCGATCATCCAGGCGCCGTTTTCCTGCTTGAACAGGAGCACCAGCCGGGCCGTCTCCCGGGACAGGATATGGTCGGGCAGCGGCAGGTGGATATGGAAGAAGGCCGTGACCAGGACCACGTCGGCACTGATATCCTGCAGCGACAGATCCAGCATTTCGATGCGCAGGGGTTCGGCAACCTGGGCAAAGTCCTGGCGGGTGATCCGGACCCATTCGGCCTTGTCCTTCACCAGGAAATCACCGCCACCGGTATAGCCGCTGAAGTTTTCGCTGAAGCGGGAGGTCAGCCGGTCATCCCGGGTGGCGTACATCTCGATGTATTCATCAAACAGGGAGCGAATCAGGCGCTGTCGTTCTGGGTCCATGGGCAGTGTCATTCAGTAGATCGTCATAACGAATGATGCCTGAAAACGAAGGCGTAGAATGGTGCCTTGCGCCCTTCTCCCGGCACCCAACCCTCCGCCCGACCTGACGCCACGCCATGCTGCCCACCTTCCTGCAAGCCGACGCCGACCTGCAAGCCCTCAACACCCTGGCCCTGCCGGGACGCGCCGCCTTCCTCGGCTCCATAACCGCAACGGCACAACTGGCGGCCATCTCCGCCGTGCCTGCCCTGCAAGGCAAGCCCCGCTTCATTCTCGGCGGTGGCAGCAATCTGGTGCTGAACGGCGACTTCCCCGGCCTGGTGCTGCGCCTGGCCATCCCCGGCCGGGAGCTGGCGGCGGAAGACGACGAGGCCTGGTACATCCGCGCCGGCGCCGGCGAGAACTGGCACGACTTCGTGCGCTGGACCCTGGCCGCCGGCTATCCGGGCCTGGAGAACCTCTCCCTCATCCCCGGCACAGTCGGCGCCGCGCCGATCCAGAACATCGGCGCCTACGGCCTGGAAGTGGGGGAGCGCTTCCACCACCTGGAAGCGGTGGACCTCACCACCGGCGCCGCGGTGCGCTTCGACCGCCACCAGCTGCGCTTCGGCTACCGGGACAGCCTCTTCAAGCAGGAGGGCTGGCACCTCGACGGCCGCTACGCCATCACCCACGTCACCTTCCGCCTGGAGAAGTGCTGGCAGGCGGTGACCCGCTATGCGGACGTGGCCAAGGAACTGGCCGCCGCCGGCATCGCCGCCCCCACGGCCATGCAGGTGTCGGACGCCATCATCGCCATCCGCCAGCGCAAGCTGCCGGACCCGGCCCAGGTGCCCAACGCCGGCAGCTTCTTCCACAACCCGGTGGTGGACGCCGCCACCGCCGCCCGGCTGGCAGCCGAGTACCCGACCCTGCCCCAGTACCCCCAGCACGACGGCCGGGTGAAGCTGGCCGCCGGCTGGCTGATCGAGCAGGCGGGGTGGAAGGGGAGGAATCTGGGGCCGGCGGGGATGTATGAGAAGCAGGCGCTGGTGCTGGTGAATCGTGGAGGGGCCACGGGGGCGGATGTGGGGGCGGTGATGGGGGCCGTGCAGGCCAGTGTGCAGGAGAAGTTTGGCGTCGGGCTGACGCCGGAGCCGATTTTTCTCTGAGGTTGGCTTTGGGGTTTTCTGCCTTCCGTTCGGAAGGTGTTGCTTCGCTTCAAGCGTGATGGGGTGTTTTACGGCTGGGTTCCGCGCCTGACGCGCGGGTTACTTTCTTTTGTCTCGCCAAAAAGAAAAGTAACCAAAGAAAACGCGAGCCCGGTTTGGCGCCCCTTCGGGGTTCCCTGCGCTACTCGCTTCCGGCGGGGGCTGCGCAACTCGGGCCTGAAGGCCCTCAGACAGTGCTCGCCCTTTTCCCGCCAGAAGCTCCGTTGCTCGGCGCCGCACAGGGCAATCTCGGGACTCTGCCCTGTACAAGCTATTCGCCATCACATACCGAGAAATCACCTTGAGCTTCCTTTTCCCGCCAGTATTGGGAAATACTTGGTGAATCCCATAGCAGTTCGTCAATGTTCCAACGATAGCGTTTCAGCCTAAAGGTTGTTGAATCTTCGCAGATCCCATAAAACTTTGGTTCGTTATCTGTGCCTCTAAACAACTTGGCAAGTGTGGCTGCAACTGAATGAGAACATCTCAGACCAAAATAGATCGCAGAGATTAGATAGGGGCTTGCATCCACTCCACTCCCATCTCTCACATGTCGCCACTCCTTTTCATATCGCCATTGACTAGCTTTGCGATAAAAGTATGAGTCATGCACCCGTTTTCGTGAAGTAACCAACTCGTCAATGATCCAACCATACAGATCACTAGCCTTGATATCTCGGACTCCTGAGTAATCCACCGCAAAAGGTTTGGCAAACTCCAGTTGAGAGGTGTCGTACTCGATACAAATTCCATTATGCTGATCGGCATAATGACTCCACATAAGAGGGCAGTTCCATCGTTGAGCCAACGACAGCACACCCTTTCTACGCATTAGCTTCTCAAGACAGTCTTGAATCTCCCGCGCAAAATTTATCTTCAGTTTTGATTTTGAATCCGAGGGAGTTCCATCCCAGTTCGGCTCGGTACTGTAGTAACGAATTTGGTCAATTCGCTTGCTAATGGCTTTGGAATCTCCACTCCCTTTTTGCGTCTTAGAAAGCATCTCAAAACAGAGCTTTTCAAGGCTCTGAGTGTCAATATCAACATTGATGACAGGACTGCAATCCAAAGGATCGTTGAAGCTTTTTGGATTGGCGTAATAGACAACATTGCTTTCAAGCTCAGCAATCGTAGTTGCTTTGAGCGGGCGGTATTTGTAGAGCTTTTTTGGAACTGAGCACATTGAATCCTCATGGGATGCAAGAAGGTCAAAATGACATTATTAGTTAGCTTGCATTTCTTATTTGTTTCTTACCAGTAACGACCAGACTATCAAAGCAACTCAGCTAGTGGCACCTTGATGTTATCCCCTTCCACCCCCGCCGAGCAGCGCAAGGCGGGCGGGGGGTTTTCGGCGAGGACTGTCTGAGCCCCCGCAGGGGGCGAGTTCCGCAGCCGCCCCGCTCGACTGAGCAGCGCAGGGGAGCCCGGAGGGCCGGGGGTGAGGGTTCCCCTTCTTTTGGTTCCTTTTCTTGGGGAAGCAAGAAAAGGAACACGCGCGGCGGCGCGGAACCCGGCGGTCAAACCTCATTCCACGCCCGAGTCACCAGAGAGCCAGCCCCCTCAACCACCGCCAAACATCACTTTCGTCATATGTACATGACATCCAACAATCCCTACTATCCCGCCCGGCTCAACCGGCCTTGATGCGCCATCCCGGCGCGTCATCACATCATCACAGGGCGAGAAAATGAAAAACAAGCAAGTTGCATTGCTGGTCGCTGTCGCTGCAGTCAGCCTGACCACCGGCTGTTCCACCATTACCCAATCCGAAAACCAGCGCGTTTCCGTGACCGCTTCCTATGAAGGCAAGCCGGTCCCCGACGCGGACTGCTCCCTCAGCAACGACAAGGGCACCTGGACCGCCAAGGCCCCGGGCCAGGTGGACGTGCGCAAGAGCGGCGAAAACCTGAACGTGGTGTGCAAGAAGGAAGGCCTGGTGGACGGCCTGCTCACCGCCGTTTCCCGCGCCGCCGGCTCCATGTGGGGCAACATCGTCTTCGGCGGCGGCATCGGCGCCATCATCGACCACAACAAGGGCACCGGCTACGACTATCCCACCACCCTGCCGGTGGAAATGGGCAAGTCCGTCTCCGTGGACCGGGCCCAGGAAAAGCAGCAACAGCAGTTGCAGCAGCAGGCTGCCGCCGACTGCCGCAACAACGGCAGCACCTGCTAAAACGGGCGGGCCTTCCCGCCGCTTAGTTCCGGGGGCCAGGCAACTGGCCCTCTGCTTTCAGGGGTTCCCCCAGGCACACCGCCAGCCCCTCCGCCAGGCCATGCGCCATAGCCTGCTGGCGGCTCCGGTCCCGCAGGGCCAGTTCCTCATCCCGATGCTTCAACACCCCCGCCTCGAACAGCACCGACGGCATCGCCCCGTGGGAAATGACAAACAGCGTGTCATAGAAGCGCACCCCGTTCTCCTCGTCCGCCCAGGGCCGGGGCGTGCCGGCGGCGGTGGTGCCGTGGTGGGTGGCGGGGACGAAGCCCCGGGCCCTCAGTGCCCGCCCCATGGCGGAAGCGCAGGCGAGGCTTTCTTCCAGCCGGGGATTGCGGTGGGAGATGAAGAGGGCGAAGCCCCGGTCCTCGTCGGCGAAATCCAGGTCTTCGCCCATCCAGTTCCAGGCGGTGAGCTTGAAGGACGAGACCGAGTCGTGATGAATGGAGAGCAGGAAGTCGCTGCCGGCGGCGGCATCGACCCGGGCCTGCAGGCTTTCGATTTCGCCGTCGAAATTCACCGGACGCACCGTGAGGCCCCGGGCTTCCAGAACCGGCCGCAGCACCCGGGCCAGGTTGAGGTTGAAGTCGAATTCGGTGGCGCCCCGGGCGCTGATGGCGCCGGAGTCCCACAGGCCGTGGCCCACATCCACCGCCACGGTGCCGGCGGCCCGGGCCGGGAGGGGGGCGAGGGCGGTCAGCAGCAGGCAGGCTAGAATGGCGGCCATGCTCCAGGGCCGGCGCTGCCGCCCTTCACTCTGACTCTGCGTGATTGCCATGGCCAAGAAAACTCCTTCCGTTGCACTGCCGTCTGTCGATTACCGCCTGGTGCCCATCCGGCCCGAGGCCCATCTGTTCCAGGTGACGTGCACCGTAACCGACCCGGACCCGGCGGGGCAACGCTTTGCCCTGCCCACCTGGATTCCCGGCAGCTACATGATCCGGGAATTCGCCAAGAATATCGTGCGCATCGAGGCCAGTGCCGGCGGCAAGGCGGTGGGCCTGACCCAGATCGACAAGGCCACCTGGCAGGCGGAGAAGGTGCCCGCCGGCACCGCCTTGAGCGTGACCATGGAGGTCTACGCCTGGGACCTCTCGGTGCGAGGCGCCCATCTGGATGCCAGCCACGGCTTCTTTAACGGCACCAGCGTCTTTCTCTGCGCCCTGGGCCAGGAAGACCGGCCCTGCCGGGTGGAACTGGTGAAGCCCCAGGGCAAGGCCTACGCCGCCTGGCGGGTGGCCACCAGCCTGCCCGTGGCCAAAGGGGAGAAGGGCGCCGCCGCCCTCTACGGCTTCGGCCGCTACCGGGCCGCCGATTACGACGAACTGATCGACCATCCGGTGGAAATGGGCACTTTCGCCCTCGTCGAATTCAAGGCCCGGGGCGTACCCCATGCCATCGCCGTCACCGGCCGCACGGACGTGGACCTGAAGCGTCTGGCCGCCGACCTCAAGCCCATCTGCGAATGGCAGATCGATCTCTTTGGCGGCAAGGCCCCCATGGACCGCTACGTCTTCCTGGTGATGGCCGTGGGCGACGGCTACGGCGGCCTGGAGCATCGCGCCTCCACGGCCCTGCTCTGTTCCCGGGACGACCTGCCCAACAGCAATACACCCGCCAGCGGCCCCCTGCCCGAGGCCTACGTCACCTTCCTCGGCCTGTGCAGCCACGAGTATTTCCACACCTGGAACGTGAAGCGCATCAAGCCCGCCGCCTTCGTCCCCTACGACCTAACCCAGGAGGCCTACACCCGCCTGCTGTGGGCCTTCGAGGGCTTCACTTCCTATTACGACGACCTCTGCCTGGTGAAGAGCGGCGCCATCGACAGCGCCACCTATCTCAACCTGCTGGCCAAGACTGCCAGCGCCGTGAAGAAGGGCCCGGGGCGCCACCTGCAGAGCGTGGCCGAATCCTCCTTCACCGCCTGGACCAAGTATTACCGGCAGGACGAAAACGCTCCCAACGCCGTGGTCAGCTACTACGCCAAGGGCTCCCTCATCGCCCTGGCCCTGGATTTGAAGCTGCGGGCCGAGAGCGGCGGCAAGGCGAACCTGGACCAGGTGATGCAGCTGCTGTGGCAGCGCCACGGCCGCACTGGCGTCGGCGTGGCGGAGGAGGGGCCTAACAGCGTCTTCGCCGCCGTGGTCGAGGTGGGCGGTGCAGCCACCGCCCGCTGGCTGAAGCAGGCGGTGACGGGCACCGGCGACCTGCCCCTGGAGCGGCTGCTGAAGCCCTTCGGCGTCACCCTGGCCTGGGAAGCGGCTTCCAGCCTGCCTGTCCTCGGTGCCAAGACCGGCGGGGAGGGTAGCGAGGTGAAGCTGACCAGCGTGTACAACGGCGGTCCGGCGGAAGCGGCGGGCCTTGCCGCCGGCGACGTGCTGATCGCCTGGGACGGCCTCAAGCTCACCCCCGCCGCCCTGGACAAGCGCCTCAAGCGCCACCGGGCGGGAGATCAGGTGAAGCTGCACGCCTTCCGCCGCGACGAACTGATCGAGGCCACCCTGACCCTGGCCGCCCCGGCCGCCGACACCGCCAGGCTCAGCCTCACTGCCAAGGCCGACCGGGCCGCCCAGGCCCTGCGCCAGGGCTGGATCGGCGCCTGAGCATCGTGGAGAAGCCCGCCATGACAGCCCCCCGCGCCATCCACTTCGCCGACCCGCTGCCGGCGCCCACCCTGGACCAGCCGGCCCCGGAACGCTGTATCGGCACGCCGCCCCGGCGCACCACCTGGGAGCTGTATGAGCAGCAGGGCATTTCCATGGGTGTGTGGGCCTGCGAGCCAGGGGCCTGGAAGATCGCCTTCCACGCCCATCGCCACGAGTTCTTCCAGGTGCTGGAAGGGCGGCTGCAGCTCATTGCCGACAGCGGCGAGGTACGGGAATACGGGCCCGGCGATGGGGCCATCATTCCCGCCGGCTTCAGCGGCGTGTTCAAGGTGATCGAGGCGGTGAAAAAACGCTACGTGATGGTGGACCAGCCCGCCGGCTGAGGCGGGGTAAATACCCATGGCGGCTGAGGCCGTCCCCTCTTATGATGGAGCCAATGGCAAACGGGGAGGGCGGAATTTGTCCGTACTCAAGGCACTGTGGGGCGACCTGATCCTGGGCGTGCGCTGGCTCTTCAGCAAGCACGCCTGGAAACTGCTGCTGGCCGTGCTGGTGCCGGCCGGTCTGGTCATGTTCATCGGCTACCTGTCCCTGGCCAAGCCCCAGTTCTACCCCAGCTACCTGTGCCGCCTCTCGGAAAACGGCGCCATCGTCACCCTTTTCTACCTCTCCGCCGGCCTGGCCCTGAGCGGCATGGTGCTCATCGGCGAGGTGGTGAACCTGGTGGAAGCACAACGCCAGCAGCGCTCCCCGGACAATCAGCGGCGCATCGCCGTGGCCGGCATCCTGGCCCTGGCCTTCGCCGCGGCCATCGTCTTCGTCATGCGCAGCTGCTGAAGGCTGCCTTCAGTCTTCGTAGAAATCCTTGGCCGCCGTCCAGGTCACCGGCTTGCCCGCCAGATGGGCCCGGTCGAACATGCGGATGAAGGGCTGCACCCGCTGGGAGAGGGCCACCAGTTCGTGGGCCTCGACGCCGACGCCGCTGTCCGGCGCCGCCTCGGCGCTTTCCCCCTCCTTGTGACAGAGGGCCGCCAGGCGGGCCAGGGCCTCGGTCATGTCTTCGGGCACGATGACGCCCCGGGCGGTGGGCTCCTTGCCGAGGATTTTCAGCAGGACCCGGGCCACGTCGGCGAAAGTGATGATGTCGGCGGTGGCGACGGACTGGAACTTGACGATCATGGTGTGCTCTCCTGTGGCGGCAGGGCCCGCCGGGCCTGGGCTTGGCGCCCTGGTGCAGGCCTCGATTCTACCCCTCTCCCGGCCCTTCGCCCCCGACCTTCGACCTACCCGGCGCCATGGGGTAAAATGCCGTTATTCATAATTATGTAATGGAAGGCCATGCATGGCATCCAGTCTTGACCACCTTTTCGAACAGAACCGGATATGGTCGGAACGCATTCGTTCCGAAGATCCGGAATTCTTCGACCGCCTCGCCACATTACAGAATCCCGAATACCTGTGGATCGGCTGTTCCGATTCCCGGGTCCCGGCCAACCAGATCACCGGCCTGCAACCGGGGGAAGTGTTCGTCCATCGCAACATCGGCAACGTGGTGGTGCATAGCGACCTGAACTGCCTCTCGGTGCTGCAGTACGCCGTCGATGTGCTGCACGTGAAGCACATCCTGGTGGTGGGCCACTACGGCTGCGGCGGCGTCAAGGCGGTGCTGGACAACCTGCGCGTCGGCCTGGTGGACAACTGGCTGCGCCACATCCAGGACGTGCGCCAGAAGCACCTGGCCATGCTCAATGCCATCGCCGACCCGGCAGTCCGCCTGGACCGCCTGTGCGAGCTCAACGTCATCGAGCAGGTGCTCAACGTCTGCCATGCCACCGTGGTCCGCGATGCCTGGGACCGGGGCCAGGACCTGACGGTGCACGGCTGGGTCTACGGCCTGGCCGACGGCCTGGCCAACGACATGAACATTTCGGTGAATTCACACCAGGATACCCACGCGGCCTACGAGGCTGCGATCGCCCAGATCGGCTCGCCGGCCTGATCTGACTTGCGGAGAGGCCGCCCGCAACACGGGCGGTTTTTTCACGTTAACGGACGCCCATCCGCGTCCCGCCGGCGTGCATCACCTTTGAGACCAGCCAGCCGCTGGACCCGGGCCACCCAAGAAAGTCCGGGCCGTTGCTGACCCCCACAATCAACAGCAGGAGTTTCACCCATGTCCGGAACCCGGATTCTTAACGCTGCCATGCGCAGCAAGATCATGTCGGCCGAACAGGCCGCCGCCCTCATTCAGTCCGGCATGAACGTCGGCATGAGCGGCTTCACCGGCGCAGGCTACCCCAAGGTCGTGCCCGCCGCTCTCGCCAAGCACATCATGGACTCCAATCTGAACGGCAAGAAGTTCAAGATCGGCGTCTGGACCGGCGCTTCCACCGCCCCCGAACTGGACGGCGCCCTGGCCATGGTGGACGGCGTGGAAATGCGTCTGCCCTACCAGTCCGACCCCACCTGCCGCAAGCGCATCAACGCCGGCGAGATGGAATACATCGACATCCACCTCTCCCACGTTTCCCAGTTCGTCTGGGGCGGCTTCCTCGGCAAGCTGGACGTGGCCGTGGTGGAAGTGGCCGGCATCACCGAAGACGGCAAGCTGATTCCGTCCTCCTCCGTCGGCAACAACAAGACCTGGCTGGACCAGGCCGACAAGATCATCCTGGAAGTGAACTCCTGGCAGAGCCTGGACCTGGAAGGGATGCACGACATCTATTACGGCACCGCCCTGCCGCCCCACCGCAAGCCCATCCCCATCATCCGCACCGAAGACCGCATCGGCCAGCCCTATTTCAACGTCGATCCCAGCAAGATCATCGCCATCGTTGAAACCAACAAGCCGGACCGCAACTCCGCCTTCACCCCGCCGGACGCCAACTCCAAGCTGATCGCCGGCCACATCCTGGACTTCCTCCAGCATGAGGTGAAGATGGGCCGCCTGCCGACCAACCTGCTGCCCCTGCAGTCCGGCGTCGGCAACGTGGCCAACGCCGTGATGGCCGGCCTCAAGGACGGCCCCTTCGAGAACCTCACCGCCTACACCGAAGTGCTGCAGGACGGTATGCTGGAACTGCTGAAGTGCGGCAAGATGACCTGTGCTTCCGCCACCTCCTTCTCCCTCTCCCCCGAGGCCCTGGCCGATCTCACCGCCAACCTGAAGGACTTCAAGAACAAGATCATCCTGCGGCCCCAGGAGATCTCCAACCATCCGGAAGTGATCCGCCGCCTCGGCGTCATCGCCATGAACGGGCTGATCGAAGCCGACATCTACGGCAACGTGAACTCCACCCACATCATGGGCACTTCCATCATGAACGGCATCGGCGGCTCCGGCGACTTCGCCCGCAACGCCTTCATCTCCATGTTCATGACCCCCTCCAGCGCCAAGGGCGGCACCATCTCCTGCATCGTGCCCATGGTCTCCCACGTGGACCACACCGAGCACGACGTGCAGGTGATCGTCACCGAACAGGGCCTGGCCGACCTGCGCGGCCTCTCCCCCAAGGCCCGGGCCAAGGTGGTCATCGAGAAGTGTGCCCACCCCAACTTCAAGCCGGCCCTGCAGGAGTACTACGAGCGCTCCCTGCGCTACTCCCCCGGCCGCCATACCCCGCACCTGCTGGACGAAGCCTTCACCTTCATGCCCAACTGGATGGCCAACAAGGCCGCCCGGGAAGCCTGGCGCGACGACTCCCTGGTGCAGGCCGACGCCTGGAAGAAGTAAGCCGGGCGGTTCTTTCCGCCCAAACGAAAACCGGCCCCGAGGGGCCGGTTTTTTTTCGGGGTGGGGCCCGTCAGGGCTTGCTGCTGGCGGCCTGCATCTCGGCCACAAAATCCCGCTGGATTGCCTTCAGCTGGGCGCCCATTTCCGCCATGGAGCGCTGGGACTCCTGGGATATCTGACGCAGCACCAGGGGCATCTTCTCGATGGTGGCGCGGCCCGCCGGCGTTTCGTAGAAGGCGAGCATGCCGGCCACTTCGTCCTCGGTGAAGGTCTGGGTATAAAGGCGCATGTACATCGGCTCCTGGCGCTCCCAGGACAACTGCTCCTGGATCAGGGCCACCATGCGCGCCGTCATCCGGGTGATGGCCGCCTCCTGGGCCGGGGTCGGCGACTTGCCCCGCAGGCTCTGCTGTGCCAGGCCCTGCATCATGCCCTGGGCCTGCTGCTGCACTTGCTGCAACAGGGCACGGGCCTGGGTCACCTCCAGCAGGCGCCGGACCGAGGCTTCGCTGGCCGGCTCGGCCAGGGCTGCAGAGCCCCCGAGCAGAAGGACAAGGAGCAGCAGGTTGCGGATTGATGAGTGCATGGGGATTCCAAAAAAGGGATGGAGTAAAAGACAAGGCTACGAGCCCGGGGATTATGCCGTCCGACTTGGCAAACGCCAATGCGGGCTGCCCCGCGTCCCGGCCGGCTTTTCCCGCTCCCGCCCCTGTGCCAGAATGGCCCGCCTGCCATTTGCCGACGCTGCAATGCCCATCCCCGCCACCATCCGCACCATAGCAACCACCCCGCCTCTGCGGCTGCCGAGGGCGTGACCGTGCGTCTCGGCATCGACCTGGGCGGCACCAAGATCGAGATCATCGCCCTGGGCGACGACGGCCGGGAGCTGCTGCGCCGCCGGGTGCCGACGCCCCGGGGCGACTACGGCGCCACCCTGCAGGCGGTGGCAGGCCTGGTGCGGGAGGCTGAAGCGGCGCTGCAGATGACGGGCAGCGTCGGCGTCGGCATGCCCGGCAGCGAATCGATCCTCACCGGCCACATCCGCAACGCCAATTCCACCTGCCTCATCGGCCAGCCCCTGGGGCGGGACCTGGAGGCCCTGCTGCAGCGGCCGGTGCGCCTGGCCAACGACGCCAACTGCTTCGCCCTGTCCGAAGCCATGGACGGAGCCGGGCGGGGCGCCCGCTGCGTCTTCGGCGTCATCCTCGGCACCGGGGTCGGCGGCGGCCTGGTCATCGACGGCCAGGTGCTGCGGGGTGCCAACGGCATCGCCGGCGAGTGGGGCCACATCCCCCTGCCCGGTGCCGGAGCCGACGACCTGCCCCTGCCGCCCTGCTACTGCGGCCGCCACGGCTGCGTCGAAACCTATCTCTCGGGCCCGGCCCTGGCAGCGGACCATCAACGCCACGGCGGCGAAGCCATGGAGGCGGCCGCCATCGCCGCCGCCGCGGCAGCCGGCGACGCCCGCTGCGAGGCCACCCTGCAGCGCTACGAAGCCCGTCTGGCGCAGGCCCTGGCCACGGTGATGAATATCGTGGACCCGGACGTGATCGTCCTCGGTGGCGGCCTGTCCAACCTGCAACGGCTCTATGCCAACGTGCCCCGCCTGTGGGCGCCCCACGTCTTCTCCGACCACATCGCCACCCGCCTGCTGCCGCCCGTGCACGGCGACTCCTCCGGGGTGCGGGGCGCCGCCTGGCTGTGGTGATTGCCTGAAAGTGAAAGCATGGCCCTGATCGTCTCCCGCCTCGCCGTCGGCCCCGTTTCCGCCCTGCCGGAAGGGCGCCCCACGGCCATCTACAAGAATGCCGTGGACGGCCCGCTGGCCATCGGCCCCCTCGGCCTGGAGGGCGACGCCCAGGCCGACCGGCGCGTCCATGGCGGGCCGGAGAAGGCCGTCCATCTTTACCCCAGCGACCACTACGGCAAGCTGGCGGCGGCCTTTCCCGAGGCGGCAAGCACTCTGGTACCCGGCAGCCTGGGGGAAAACCTGGCGGTGGCCGGCACCGACGAGGCCCAGGTCTGCGTCGGCGACATCTACGTCTTCGGCAGCGCCCGCCTGCAGGTTTCCCAGCCCCGCTCCCCCTGCTGGAAAATCGACTCCCGCCACGGCGCCGACGGCATCGCCGCCCACATCGCCGAGCACGGCCTCACCGGCTGGTATTTCCGCGTCCTCACCCCGGGCTCGGCCCGGGTGGGCGATGCCCTGCAACTGGAAGCGCGCAACCCGGACCCGGTGTCCCTGGCCGAGCTGTGGCAGGGCTGGCAGATCCACCGGCCGCCCCTGGAACTGCTGGAGCGCCTGGCCGCCACCCCGGGCCTGACCACGGACTGGAGCCGGCGCCTGCGGCAGCGGGCCGATTGGCTGCGGGCCAATCCCCAGGCGGCTGCCGCGGCCGCCACCACCTGGCATCCGGCACCTTCTTGATTCTTTCTGCGAAAAATCAAATTGGATGCAGGGCACGGCGGAGAATTAGTCGGAAAGTAATATATGCTGGAGGCTTAGTCGGTCGTCGACCTAGTCATCCATAAATGAGAAACAAAGAGCCCATCCGCCCCCACGTATCCCTACGCCCCATTCGGCGGGGTATCGAGGTGTTGCCGCTGCTGTTCATGATTATCCTGACGGCCCTGCTCTGGGGAGCGGTCACCACCATCCTGCACCATGAAAAGGATCGGGAAATCGAGCGTGCATTCCAGCGACTCGACTATTTGCGCCGCACCTTTCAGGAACACAGTCTCAACACCCTGACCACGGCGGACCAAATTCTCCGCCTGCTCAAGGCCGAGTTTGAGGAACGGCCCAGTACCCGGGAATTCAGCGAGTTCCGTCAAGCCCTGGAACGCAGCGCCATCATCGTGCAGCTAGGGGTGATCGGCGCCAACGGCAATCTGCAGTGGAGCAACCTGCCCTTCAAGCCAATCAACCTGGCCGACCGGGAGCACTTTCAGGTCCATGTGGAACGGGACAGTGGCCAAGTCTTTATCAGCAAGCCGGTGCTGGGCCGGGCCTCGGGCAAGTGGTCGATCCAGCTCTCCCGCCGTCTCAATCATCGGGACGGCAGTTTTGCCGGTGTCGTCGTTGCTTCCGTGGATACCCATTATCTGGGACGCTTCTATCAGGAGGTGGGCTTGCAGCCAGGGGCCGTTCTGGGCCTAGTGGGCCACGACAAGGTGGTTCGCGTCCGGGTCACCGACCAGGAGGTGATCGTCGGTCGCTCCCTGGGCGAAGACTCACCCCTGCTCAAGGCCCTGGGCGCCAATCCGGAAGGACATTTCCTGGCGCCCAGTTCCATGGACGGAATCCGGCGCCTCTACAGCTACGGCCAGATGCCCGGGCAGCCCCTGGTCGTCTTCGCTGGATTTGACGAGGCGCGCGTCCTTGCTGCCTATGGGGAGCGCGCCTACTCCTACTACCAGGTGGCCTCCATATGTTCCGCCATCCTCCTCCTGACCGGCATGTTCCTATGGTGGCTCCTGCTGCGCCTGCGCCAGGCGCGCCAGGAAGTGGAGGCGGCCCACGCGGTGTTCTCCGCCTCCCCCGATCCCATGGTGATGCTGCAACGGGACAGCAGCGGCCTCTTCCACTACCGCTATTTCAATCCTGCCGCCCAGGCCCTGGCCGGCCGCCGCGCCGAGGAGATGCAGCACCACGCCCTGGACCAGGTGCTGACACCGGACGATGCTCTGCGCCGCCAGCTGATGCTGGACGAGACGGTACGCAGCGGCGAAGTGCAGGAAGCGGAGCAGACCATGTCCTACCCCGGCGGGGAGCGCACCGTGCGCTGGACGGCGGTACCGGTACACGACGGCAGCGAACACATCAGCCATGTGGCGCTGGTGGGGCACGACCTCACCCTGCTGCGGGAGGAGCAGCGGCAGCTGTGGCTCTCCGACGCCATCGTGGCCCAGACCCACGAAGCGGTCATGGTCACCGATGCCAGCGAGCGCATCTTCCGCGTCAATCCGGCCTTCTGCCTGATGACCGGCTACAGTCCGGAGGAGGTGCTGGACCACTCTCCCGGCCTGCTGGCCTCCGGCGTGCACGACGCCGAGTTCTACCACCACATGCACCAGGCCCTGCAGAGCCGTGGTTTCTGGCAGGGGGAGGTGTGGCAGCGGCACAAGGACGGCCATCTCTTCGCCTGCCTGCTGGACATCTCGACCCTGCGCGACGGCGAAGGCCGCCTCACCCACTACGTGCACGTCTTTTCCGACATCACCGCACAGAAGCACCTGGCCGAGCAGATGGAACACCTGGCCCATTTCGACGGCCTGACCCAGCTGCCCAACCGCAACCTGTTCCAGGACCGGCTCTGCCAGGCCCTGGCCCGGGCCGAACGCAACGGCACCGGCCTGGCCCTGATGTTCATGGACCTGGACGGTTTCAAGGCGGTGAACGACAGCGCCGGCCACAACACCGGCGACCGCCTGCTGGTGGAGGTGGCGCGGCGCATCACCAGCGTACTGCGCAAGGTGGACAGCGTCTCCCGCCAGGGCGGCGACGAATTCACCGTGCTCCTGGAGAACCTCAACAACGGCCAGGGCATTGCAGAAACGGAAGAGGCGGCGCGACGCATCATCGCCGCCATCAACGAGCCGGTGCTGCTGGACGGCCGCAGCTTCCGCGTCGGCGCCAGCATCGGCATCGCCTTCTACCCGGCGGACGGCGACAACGTGGAACTGCTCATGGCCCGGGCCGATGCGGCCATGTACCAGGCCAAGGCCCGGGGCAAGAACCGGCATCTGTGCTGGACGCCGGAACTGGCCCCGGGAGAGGCCTGAGGCCAGCCCTTCAGGTGGTGGCCAGATCCACCTGCTGCAGGGAACCGGCCTCGCCGTTCTCGGCCAGCCAGACGCCGGTCTGGCGCACCTGGCCCTGCTGCTGGTTGTCCCCGTCCTTGAGGCTGAACTCGCTCTGCACCGAGCCCAGCCAGAGGGCGCCCACACCCGCCTCCTGCAAGGTCTGCAGGCCGGCGCTCTTGCCCTCCTGACCTGCCTTTCCGGCTGCCGCCGTGTCGGCGCCGGGCTGCCACAGGCGCAGCTGGGAATAGATGGCGTCGGCTTCGTCGATCCAGTTGTTGCCGTCCGTGTCGTAGGCCTTGAGATCGGCGAAGCCGTTGCCGGAAAGGGCGCCGAACAGCTCCCGGCCGTCGTTGATGGCGCCGTCGCCGTTGCGGTCCAGGGCCAGGAAGGCGGAGCCCCGGCCGAGGCCGGCCACCGACTCCTTGTCGCCGTCCGCATCCAGGTCGAAGTCGAAGCGGGTGTCGGCCAGCTCGGCCGCCTTGCCGGGGAAGTTGAGCACCAGGGGATCTTTCAGTTCCCAGGTACCGCTTTCCTTCTGCTGGTAGTCGGCCTCGTACTGGCGTTGCATGGCCACTTCCAGGTCGAAGTCGATGCAGCGGCCGTCGGCGGTGCGCACACTGCCGCTGGCGCAGACTGTGGTGGATTCGCTTTCCCGCACCTTGAGGTTGGTCTCCGACTCCCAGGCCATCACCCGCACCCGGGGCATACGGGGCTGGGCTTCAAAATCCCCCGCCGCCGGCGTTCTGGCTGACGCCCCTTTGCCCTGGCCCAGGTCGGGCAGGCCGGTGCTGTCCTCGTCCTTGTCGCAGCAGCAGTCCTTGTCGCCGGCGGTGAGCATGGCGAACAGCCGGGTGATCATCTCCTGCAGCAGCTGGTCCACCCTGCGCCGGCGGCTTTCGTCGCCGCTGGCGATGGCGCCGCTGCTCCAGCTTTCCAGCACCAGGGCGATGGCCGAATCTCTCGGCTCTACCTCCTGAGCGACGATCTTGCCGTCCTTGGTATAGCTTTCCAGCATGTTCTTGAACTCCTCGTCACGCCCGAACCGAAAGACATAGCTGCTCTCCCGGGTTTCGCTGGCCGTGCGCTGACAGCTGATATCCATCTGGCAATCCTGGATTCTCATGATTTCTCTCCACAAAAGCCCGGCCCGGAATGGGCTCGGGCCAGAGCCTCTGCAAGAGTCTTGCCAAATGTAAAAAACCTTGTGTTTCAGCGGATTGACGCGAAATTGAGGTATTCCATCGGGCTTGCCGGCGGCAATGATGGACGGTCTTTGCGGCAGGATGTGGCTGGGGGTGGCCGGCAATGGCCGCCGCCCCGGCTTCAGAATTCCAGGGGGTCCACTTCCAGATGCCAGCGCAGGCGGGAGGGCGCCTTGATGCCTTCGAGCAGGGGCCGCCATTCGGCCAGGAAGGCCTGCAGGGCGGGGCGGGAGGTGGATTCGGCGAGCAGCTGGGCCCGCTCCAGGTTGGCCCGGCGGGCCATGCGCATGGGCACCGGGTCGTACAGCAGCACCGGGCCGTTGCCGTTGAGGTCGGCCCCCAGGGCCCGGGCCTGGGCCAGGTACTCCAGGGCCGGCCCCATCTCCGGCGCCTCGGCCCGCAGCATGACCTGGTAGGAGTAGGGCGGAAAGCCGGCACTGCGCCGTTCTTCCAGCTGGCTGGCGGCAAAGGCGGCGAAGTCGTGCTGCTGCAGGGCGCCGTAGAGGGGATGTTCCGGGTGTTCGGTCTGGATCAGCACCTCGCCGGGCAGTTCGGCGCGGCCAGCACGGCCGCCCACCTGCATCAGCTGGGCGAAGAGGCGCTCCGGGGCGCGCCAGTCGGCGGCGAAGAGGGCCGCATCGGCGCCGGTGACGCCCACCAGGGTGAGGCGGGGAAAGTCGTGGCCCTTGGCCAGCATCTGGGTGCCCACCAGGATGTCGGCCTCGCCGGCGTGGATCTTTTCCGCCAGGGCTTCCCACTGCTTGCGGCTCTTCGCCGAATCCCGGTCCACCCGCAGGATGCGGGCCTCGGGAAAGCGTTCCTGCAGGGTCGTCTCCAGGCGCTGGGTGCCGCGGCCGAAGGGATGGATGTCCTGGTTGCCACAGCTGGGGCAGGCCCGGGGAATGCCGTTCTCGAAGCCGCAGTGGTGGCAGCGCAGGCGCCGGTCGGCCAGGTGCAGCACCAGGTTGGCGGCGCAGCGGCGGCAGCGGGAAATCCAGCCGCAGGAAGGGCAGGCCAGCACCGGGGCGTAGCCGCGCCGGTTGAGGAACACCAGGCTCTGCTCGCCCCGCTCCAGGCGCACCTGCAGGGCCGCCAGGAGGGCCGCGGAAAGGCCGTCCTGGAGCTTCTCCCGGCGGGTGTCCAGCAGCCGCACCGGCGGCAGGGAGGCGGCGGCGTTGGCCCGGTCCGCCAGGGTCAGCAGGGTGTAGCGCCGGGGAATACCCTCGCCGGTGGCGTTGGCCCAGGTTTCCAGGGACGGCGTCGCCGAGCCCAGGACGATGGGCACGCCCCGCTGCCAGGCGCGGAACACGGCCACGTCCCGGGCCGAGTAGCGCATGCCGTCCTGCTGCTTGAAGGAGGGATCGTGCTCCTCGTCCACCACGATCAGGCCCAGGTCGGGCAGGGGCGTGAAAATGGAAAGGCGGGTACCGAGGACAATGCGGGCCTCGCCCTTGAAGGCCGCCTTCCAGTGCCGGGTGCGGGCGGCCTCGGTGAGTTCGCTGTGCAGGCTGACCAAGCCAACGCCGGGGAAGCGGCGCCGCACCCGCTCCTCCAGCTGGGGCGTCAGGTTGATTTCCGGCACCAGCAGCAGGGCCTGATGGCCGCCGGCCAGGGCCGCCTCCACCAGGCGCAGGTACACCTCGGTCTTGCCCGAGCCGGTGATGCCGTAGAGCAGGAAAGGGGCAAAACGGGGCGCCGTGCCCACCCCCGCCGCCAGTACGGCGGCGACGGCCTCGGCCTGGCCCGGGGTCAGCTCGGGCGCCACCTGGGGCGCCTCCACCTTGACCTTGGCCTTCACCGCCCGGGCCTTGGGCGGATCGGTACGGCGCAGGCCCACCGGCAAAGCCGCCAGCATCACCTCGCCGATGGGGGCCTGGTAATAGCTGCTGCAGAATTCGGTGAGGCGGAACCAGTCCGGCGGCAGGGGCGGCACGTCATCCCGCAGGATTTCCGCCGCCTTCAGCTTGTCCAGGGGCAGGTCCCCTTCCTCGTCGGCGCCGAGCACGGCGGTGATGACGCCGATGCGCGTGCCCCGGCCGAAGGGCGCCCGCACCCGCCGGCCCACGTCGTCGGGCTGGGCGTCGGGGGCCAGGTAGTCGAACTGGCGGTGCAGGGGAACGTCGAGGGCGACGCGGATGACAGGCATGGGGATGGGCAAAGGGGCCGGCGACACATCACCGGCAAGGCCGGAAGCTTAAGGGATCGGGGGCCTTTGGGAAAGGCCGGCGGACCGGCGGGGATCTTCCGGGCCGGGCCCCACTTCCACGGGCGGGATCTCAGTCCAATGCACAGCCCAACTCTCAGCCCAAGTTAGGGGCACAAGTTCGCCGTCTTTCTCCTGAATAGGGGCCAAGCCCTTTGCCCGAAAGGACTTTTTCACTTACTCACAATTCCTGTGGATAACTTTGTGGATTGTGCCGGAATAATTTTGCTAAGCAGGCCCCCCGCAAGGGTTTTTGTCACTTTGCTGCAAAATAAGGCACTCCTATCACCCTTATAAATCAACGACTTACAAATATGCCCAAAGTAATAGCCGGCCTTTTGTAACAAATCGTCACCGCGCCCTCTTTCTGTGCATAAGTCAAGGGGAAGGAGCGAAAAAACTTTGGGGAACGGTCCCGTCCCCGCGTTATCCCCGGAATGGGGCAGGGGAACTGGAGGATGGCGAGGGCTAGGAGGAAAGGCAGGCGGGAAGCCGCTGACGGCAGGGGCCCCGTGGGGAAGGCCGCCCCCCGCCATGCGGCGGGGAGGGGGATTGCAGACCGGCGCCCCGGGCGGAGCGCCGGGCAGGGCTGGATCAGCCCTGCTGCCGCAGCTTGCGGCTGTGGCCGTGCACCGCTTCCACCAGCGCCGTGACGTGGTCCGGCGGGGTGAACTGGGAAATGCCGTGGCCCAGGTTGAAGACGTGGCCGGTCTTGCTGCCGCCGGCGGCGTGGTAGGAATCCAGCACCTTCTTGGCTTCGGCCTGCACCACTTCGGGGGAGGCGAACAGCACATTGGGGTCCAGGTTGCCCTGCAGCGCCACCTTGCCGTTGGTGCGGCGGCGGGCTTCGCCGATGTCGATGGTCCAGTCCAGGCCCACGGCGTCGCAGCCGATGGCAGCGATCTTCTCGATCCACAGGCCGCCGCCCTTGGTGAAGACGATGCAGGGAATCTTTTCCCCGTCCTTCTCCTTGGTCAGGCCGGCAACGATGCGGCGCATGTACTGCAGGGAGAATTCCTCGTAGGCCGCAGCGGAAAGGCCGCCGCCCCAGGAGTCGAAAATCATCACGGCCTGGGCGCCGGCTTCGATCTGGGCGTTGAGGTAGGAGGTCACGGCATCGGCGGTCACCGAGAGGATGCGGTGCATCAGGTCGGGACGGTTGTAGAGCATGGTCTTCACATGCCGGTAATCGTCGCTGGAGCCGCCTTCCACCATGTAGCAGGAGAGGGTGTAGGGGCTGCCGGAGAAGCCGATGAGGGGCACGGAGTTGTCCAGGGCGCGGCGGATCTCGCTCACCGCGTCGGTGACGTAGCGCAGGTGCTCGTAGGGGTCCGGCGCCTGCAGGTCGCGGATGGCCCATTCTTCGCGCAGAGGACGCTCGAACTTGGGGCCTTCGCCTTCGGCGAAGTACAGGCCCAGGCCCATGGCGTCGGGCACGGTGAGGATGTCGGAGAAGAGAATGGCCGCATCCAGGTCGTAGCGGGCCAGGGGCTGCAGGGTCACTTCGCAGGCCAGGGCCGGGTTCTTGCACAGGTCGAGGAAGCTGCCGGCGCGGGCCCGGGTCTCCCGGTATTCGGGCAGATAGCGGCCGGCCTGGCGCATCAGCCACAGGGGGGTGTAATCGGTGGGTTCCTGCAGCAGGGCGCGCAGGAAGGTGTCGTTGCGGGGTCGGGTCACAGGGGGCTCCGCCGGGTTAGCTAGAAAGACCCGGATTATCCTTCGGAACCCCCACCCCTGTCATTGGGATAGATCAAGCCGCCCCCAGATCGGCCGGCCTCACTTGCGCCAGAAGGCCGGCGTCAGCACCACCAGCAGGGTGAAGATTTCCAGGCGGCCGAGGAGCATGGCGAAGGAGCAGACCCAGGTCTGGAAGTCGCTCAGCACCGAGTAATTGGCCGCCGGGCCCACCGCATCCAATCCCGGGCCCGCATTGTTGAGACAGGCCACCACAGCGGAGAAAGCGGTGACGATGGGCAGGTCGCTGGCCGAGAGCAGCAGGGTCAGGCTGACGATGGTCACCATGTAGATGAAGCTGAAGGCCAGCACCGCGTGCAACACCGGATCGGGCACGATGACGCCCTGGATACGCACCGGATGCACCGCCGTCGGATGCATGGCCCGCACCAGTTCCCGGAACACCTGCTTGTAAAGGATGACGGCCCGCATCATCTTGATGCCGCCGCCGGTGGAGCCGCCGCAGGCGACGAAGCTGCAAAGGAACAGCACCCACAACTGGGCGAACATGGGCCACATGGTGTAGTCCGTGGTGGCAAAGCCCAGGGAGGTGGCCAGGGAAATGACGTGGAAGGCGGTGTAGCGCAGGGCCGTACCGAAGCTGTCGTAGAGGCCGTAGGGCATCAGGTAGAGGGCCAGACCGACGGCGCTGACGGCCAGCACGCCGAGATAGAAGGGCAGTTCGAAATCCCGCTGGTAGGGCTTCAGGCTCCAGCCCCGCAGGGCGAGGAAGTGGGTAGCGTAGTTGATGCCGGAGAGCAGGGCAAAGCCCATGGCCACCAGTTCGATGGTCAGACTGTTGTAGTAACCCAGGCTGGCGTCCCGGGTGGAAAAACCGCCCAGGCCAAGGATGCTGAAAGCGTGCATGAGGGCGTCCCACCCTTCCATGCCGGCCCACCACAGGGCCAGGGCGCAGAGCACGGTGAACAGCAGATAGACGCCCCACAGCCCCTTGGCGGTTTCGGCGATGCGCGGCGTCAGGCTGGAATCCTTCATCGGCCCCGGCAGTTCGGCCTTGAACATGGCCCGGCCACCAATACCCAGCAGGGGCAAAATGGCCACCGCCAGCACGATCACCCCCATGCCCCCCAGCCAGTGCAGGAAGGTGCGCCAGAAGTTGATGGAAAGGGGCAGGGAGTCCAGCCCCGACATCACCGTCGCCCCGGTGGCCGAAAGGCCGGAGGCGGCCTCGAAATAGGCGTCGGTAAATGAGATGTCGGGCAGGAAAAGCAGCAGGGGCAGGCTGGCGAAGAGGGGCAGGATGGTCCAGGTCAGGGCCACCAGGAGAAAGCCGTCCCGCACCCGCAGGTCCTGGCGGTAACGGCGGGTACAAACCCACAGCAGCAGGCCCACGCCCATGGTCACCACGATGGCCTCGTCGTAGGCCGCCGTGGCGCCATCCTGGGCGTAGGCGGATACCGCCAGGGGCGCCAGCATGGTCAGGCCGAAAATGAGGACGATCAGGCCCAGGATATGGAAGACGGGATAGAAGCGGCGCATGGTGCCCCCGTCAGAGAAAGCCGAAGCCGACCTGGAACAGTTTTTCCACCTTGTGCACCAGCTTCTTGTTCACGCAGAAGACGATGACGTGGTCGCCGGACTGGATCACCGTGTCGCGGTGGGCAATGACCACGTGGCCGTAGGCCTGGATACCCACCGGGCCCTGGTAGCCGATGATTTCCGGCGTCTCCAGGTCGCGCACGATAGCGGCGATGGTGACGCCCTTGGGCAGGGGAATCTCGCCCAGGCTGCGGCCCACCACCCGGGAGGAATTGCGGTCGCCGTGGGCCACCAGTTCCAGGGCCTCGGCGGCGCCCCGGCGCAGGGAATGGACCTGGGAGACGTCGGCCCGGCGCACGTGGGCCAGCAGGGTGCCGATGGAGACCTGGGCCGGGGAAATGCCGATGTCGATGGGGCCGCCCTGCACCATGTCGGCGTAGGCGCGCCGGTTGATCAGGGCCAGCACCCGCTGGCAGCCCAGGCGCTTGGCCAGGGAGGCGGCCATGATGTTGTCTTCGTCGTCGTTGGTGAGGGCGAGGAAGAGGTCCATCTCGGCGATGTTCTCCTGCTCCAGCAGGTCCTCGTCCGTGGCGTCGCCGCACAGCACCAGGGTGTCGCCCAGGCGCGGCGCGATCCATTCGGCCCGGCTGCGGTTGTGCTCCACCAGCTTCACCTCCAGGCGCTGCTGCAGGGCCGTGGCCACCCGGTAGCCGATGTTGCCACCGCCGGCGATCATCACCCGCTTCACCGGCCGCATCATGCGCCGCAGCTCCCGCAGCACCGGGCGGATGTGCTCGCTGGCGGCGATGATGAAGACTTCGTCGCCGGCATGGATCACCGTCTCGCCCTCGGGAATGATGGGCTGGTCCTGGCGGAAGAGGGCGGCGATGCGGGCATCCACCTGGGACGGCAGGTGCTCCCGCAGCTTGCGCACCGGCTTGCCCACCAGGGCGCCGCCCTCGTAGGCCCGCACCGCCACCATGACCAGGCGGCCCTCGGCGAACTCCAGCACCTGCAGGGCCTCGGGGAAATCCACCAGACGCACGATGTAGTCGGTGATGTTCTCCTCGGGGCAGATGGCGAAATCCACGGCGAAGTTCTCGTCGGAGAGAAGCTGCTCGTCCTCGAGGAAATCGGCGGCCCGCAGGCGGGCAATGCGGGTCGGCACGTTGAAGCGGCTCTTGGCGATCTTGCAGGCCACCAGGTTGGTCTGGTCGCTCTGGGTCACGGCGATGAGCAGGTCCGCATCGTCCAGGCCGGCGTCGCCAAGGATGGACGGCAGTGCCGCATTGCCGCACACGGTGCGCAGATCAAGCCGGTCCTGCAGGGCGGCCAGGCGCTCCCGGTCGTTGTCCACGATGGTGATGTCGTTGGCCTCGTGCACCAGGGCCTCGGCCACGCTGGCGCCGACCTGGCCGGCACCGAGAATGACGATCTTCATGCTTCCCCCAATGTCCTGGGCCGGCTATGGGGCGGCCGGCGGGAACCTGTTCTATTGCGTCGAGTGTAGCGCCGGCGGGGAAGGGCGGGGCGTGGACTGCATCACGCCCAGGCGGATCAGCCCTCGCCGCCGCGCTTGCCGGTGCTGACGCCCAGTTGCTTGAGCTTGCGGTAGAGGTGGGTGCGCTCCACCCCGGAGCGTTCCGAGACCCGGGTCATGTTGCCCCCTTCCTGACGCAGGACGTGTTCGAAATAGAGTTTCTCGAAGGCGTCCCGGGCTTCCCGCAGGGGCTGGGAGAAAAGGGGCTCCAGGGGCGTGCTGGCGGCCTCGCCGTCGGTGGTGTGGAGCAGGCCGGCCACGTCCTCGGCGCTGATTTCCTCCTCCAGGGCGGTGAGCGCCAGGTTTTTCACCGCGCCCTGCAGTTCGCCCCAGCCGTCGGCGCTCCAACGGTGCATGCGCAGGGCGTTGAGGGCGGCGCTGGAGAAATGGCGGGCCGGCGCTTCGCCCCGCTCCATCAGGTGGGAAAGCAGCAGGCCGGCGATTTCCGGCACCTCGTCGGCATGGGCGGAAAGCTGGGGCAGGGCCACCCAGACCTCGCCGAGACGGGCTACCAGAGCCGCATCCCAGCCGGCTTCGAGCAAGGACTGGAGCGGCTTGTGGCAGGCCACCACCAGTTGCAGCTTGTACTTCTCCAGGCGCTCCAGGGCGAAGGCCAGGTTCATCTGCTGCAGCTTGCCCAGGACCGCCAGGTCCGGCACGAAGAGGATGCCGCCGGAGGACTGTTGCAGACGTTCCTGGGTCAGGGGCCCGGATTCGGCGGCCAGGTCGAGCCAGGGCGCATGGGGCGCCTGCAGGGTGCGGGCGCAGATGTCGGCGATGGCGCCGGCGCCGCCCTTGAGCAGCAGCACCGGGGCGCTCTTGGCCGCCTGCTCCAGGCGCTTCTTCAGGTCCTTGAGCAGGGGCAGCTTGGCCAGAGCGTCCAGGGTCAGGGGCGGCTTGACGGTCTGGGCGTCGTGCTTCAAGGCCTTCTTCACCGTGGCCAGGAGCTTCTGCAGGGCGATGGGTTTTTCCAGGAATTCCACGGCGCCGTGGCGGGTGGCTTCCACCGCGGTGTCGATGGTGCCGTGGCCGGACATCATCACCACCGGCATGGTCAGCAGGCCCGAGGCGCCCCATTCCTTGAGCAGGGAAATACCGTCGGTGTCGGGCATCCAGATATCCAGCAGCACCAGATCCGGGCGCTTCTCGGCCCGCAGGCGGCGGGCGGCCGTGGCGTTCTCCGCCAGCCAGATGTGATGTCCCTCGTCCTCCAGGATTTCCGACAGCAGTTCCCGGATGCCGATTTCGTCGTCCACAACCAGTATTTGAGCCATGTTGCTTGAGATCCTCGGTTTTCTTATGGGTTGGCCAGGGGCAGGCGGATGCTGATCTGGGCGCCGCCTCCAGTGCCGTTTTCATGCTTGTTGGTGATGTCGATGCGGCCGCCGTGCTCGTCCACAATCTTGCGCACGATGGCCAGGCCCAGGCCGGTGCCCTTGGGCTTGGTGGTGACGTAGGGTTCGAAGGCCCGGGCCAGGATTTCCGCCGGGAAGCCGGGACCGTTGTCCTCCACCACCAGGCGGGCAAAGCGCCCGGCCGGCTCGGTGGCGAGGCGGATGGACGGCGCCGGCTGCTCCGCCAGGGCGTCCTCGGCGTTGCGCAGCAGGTTGTGGATGATCTGCCGCAGCTGGGTGGCGTCCCCCAGCACCGGCGGCAAGTCGCCGGCCAGATGCACGTCGATGCTGGCGTGGGAGGTCTCGTAGAGCCCCAGCACCTCGCCCACCAGGGCGTTGAGGTCGAGCACCGCCAGCACCGGCGAGGGCATGCGGGCGTAGTCGCGGAAGTCGTCCACCATGCGCTTCATGGCCTGGACCTGGTTGATGATGGTCTGGGTGCCCTTGTTCAGGGTCTCGGCCGCGGCCGCATCCAGCTTGTCCTCCAGCTTCATCTGCAGGCGCTCGGCGGAAAGCTGGATGGGAGTGAGGGGATTCTTGATCTCGTGGGCCAGACGCCGGGCCACTTCGCCCCAGGCAGCGCTGCGCTGGGCGGCAATGAGCTGGGTCACCTCGTCGAACACCACCACGTAGCCGCCGCCGCTGCCGGCCGGCAACTTGGAGCCCCGCAACAGCAGGACCTGGGGCGCCAGGCCGGGGCGGTCCAGCTCGACCTGGGTCTGCCAGTCCTCTTCCGCATGGGCGGCAAAGCCGTCGCGGATGGCCCGGCCCAGCAGGTTCTGCCGGGGCCAGGCTTCCACCGGCTCGCCGGAAAGGCCGACGAAGTCGTCGCCGAGGATGGTGCAGGCCCCCGCATTGATGGCCCGCAGGACGAAGCGGGCGTCGAAGGCGAGAACGCCGGCGGAGAGGTTGGCCAGGATTTCCTCCAGATAGGCCCGGGCCGATTCCAGCTCGCTGCGGTGGCGCTCCGTCTCCTTGCGGGCATCGTCGAGCTGGCGGGTCATCTGGTTGAAGGACTGGGTCAGCACCCCCAGCTCGTCCCGGCTGTAGATGGCCTGGCGCGGCGTGAAGTCGCCGGCGGCCACGGCCTGGGTACCCTCGGCCAGGATGGAGAGGGGCGCCGAAAGGCGCCGGGCCAGCACATAGGCCACGGCGATGGCGGTAAACAGGGACAGCAGCAGGGCCAGGGTCAGGGTCAGGGCGTAGATGTGGGTGAGGCCGCTGCGGGCCAGGGACAGCTCCTGGTAGTCCCGGTACACGTCCTGCACCGCATCGGCATTCTCGGCGATGGCCGGCGGCACCCCCTGGGTCAGCTGCAGGATGCGCGGCTCCTCGGTCAGGCCGTAGCCGGGAATGCCCACCAGCACCCTGAGGGTCATGTCCTTGCCTTCGCCCTCGATGGAACCGATACCCCGGGAAAGACGGGCCTGCTTCAGCTGGGCGGAGGAGGGCAGGGAGGGCAGCAGGGAAGAATAGTCGCCGTTGGCGCTGGCGATGACCTGGCCGTTGGCGGCGAAGAGGGCCGCGCTTTCCACCCCGGCCTGGTCGCGCAGGCGGTTGAGCAGCAGGCGGCGGGTGCCGTCGGGCCGGTCGGCCAGTTCCTGGGCCATCTGCCGGCCCTTTTCGGTGAGGTCGGAAAGCATGGCGTCAAGGGCGCTGCGGCCCAGGTTGAGGCCCGACTCCAGGGCGGTTTCCACCCGCACGTCGAACCAGCTCTCGATGCTCTTGGTGACGAACTGCACCGACACGGCATAGATGGTGACACCGGGCACCACCCCCATGAGGGCAAAGAAGACCAGCAGGCGCAGCTTCAGGCGGGAGCCGAAGACCTTGGCCCGGTGCTCCTTCCACAGGGCCCGCAGCTGCCAGGCCACCAGGCCGGCCAGGGCCAGGGCTACCAGACCGTTGAGGGCCAGCAGCCAGGGATAGTTGCGGGCGAAAAGGGCCGTATTGGCCGAGGCCGAGGCCAGCAGGAAGAGCAGGATGCCGCCCAGGGCGGCGACGATGACCAGGAGGACTCTCACTTGGCGCCCTCCCGCGGCGGCTCTTCCCGGGGCACGGAGAAGGGCCAGTTGAGCCAGTCGGAAGCCAGGTTCCATTCCCGGTTGGCCAGGGCCGTCAGCTGGAAGGGCTTGGGCAGCTGGGAGGGATCGAGGCGCAGGCGCAGGGAAGCCTGGTAGGTTTCCCCGGGCCGGAGGGCCACGGACTTGTCCAGCACCGTCCAGTGGCGCAGGCGGGAGAGGATGCGCAGGGCCTCCTCCAGGGAGGAGAAGTTCTGGTGCAGGGCACCGGAGGAAAGGCGGTACTGGCGGGTGAGGGCGTTGTAGGAAAGACGCAGGGTCTGGCTGCGGCTGGCCACCTTGTCGTCCAGCCAGTACCAGCGGACGCGGGTCAGCTCGAATTCCACCAGGAAGTTGAGCACCACCCCCCGGGTCACCGCCTCCTCCAGGCGGGAATTGAATTCGAAGGCGAAGTCGGCGGAGAGGGTATAGCCGTCGTCCCCCGGGGTGAGCTGGGGATTGCGTACCTCCACCTCGCTCGCCGCCCCCAGGGCAGCCCAGAGACAGAGCCAGCAGATGGCGAGGAGCTTAAGCGGTCTTTTCCAGCAGCGCATAGTAGAAGCCGTCATGTTCACTTCCTGGCAACAACTGCAACTCGTCGGCACCGTCGATGCCGATGCGGCGGGCATCCCCGTGGCGCGCCAGGAAGGCGCTCACCTGCTGGCTGTTCTCCTCCGGGAAAACGGAACAGGTGGCATAGAGCAGGCGCCCGCCCACCGCCAGGGTCGGCCACAGCACCTCCAGGATCTGCCGCTGCACCCGGGCGAACTGGGCGATGTCGGTCTCCCGCCGCAGCCATTTGCTGTCCGGATGGCGGCGCACCACGCCGCTGGCGGAACAGGGCACATCGGCCAGGATACGGTCGAAGGGGCGGCCGTCCCACCAGTCGTCGGGGCAGCGGGCATCGGCAGCGCACACGGCGGCCCGAAGGCCCAGGCGGCTCAGGTTTTCCTCCACCCGGCGGCAGCGCAGCCCGTCCACGTCCAGGGCCAGCAGGTCCACCCCGGCCCGCTCAAGAATATGGGCCGTCTTGCCGCCGGGGGCGGCGCAGGCATCCAGCACCCGCTGGCCGGCCCGGGCGTCCAGCAGCTCGGCGGCGCGCTGGGCGCCCCAGTCCTGAACCGAGACAAAACCATCGAAAAATCCGGGCAGGGCATCCACCGGCACCGGCTTCTGCAGCAGCAGGGCGGCGCTGCCCAGGGGCGCAGCGGCAATCCCGGCGGCGTCCAGGCGAGCCTGGTATTCCTCCCGGGAACCCCGGGCCAGATTGACCCGCAGGGTCATGGGCGGCTGGCCGTTGCCGGCCGAGGCGATGGCTTCCCAATCCCGGGGATAGGCCCGGCGCAGGCGGGACAGCCACCAGTCGGGATGCCACCAGGCCCCCGACGGCTTGCCGGCGGCCCGGGCCAGCAGCTCGGGCCGCTGCCGCAGATAACTGCGCAGCACGCCGTTGATCACCCCGCGGAAGTTGCCCTTGGCCAGGGTGGCGGCAGCGGCCACGGCCTGGTCCACCACCGTGTGGCTCTGCTCCGGCCGGCTCTCCAGGCGGTACAGGGCGCACAGCAGCAGGCTCTGCAGCTGGGGTTCGGGCAGAGGCTTCTGCAGCAGGGCCGCCAGCACCGCCTCGCCCCAGCCATAACGGCGCAGGGCGCCGTAAGCCAGATCCTGGGCCTGGGCCCGGGTCGGCCCCAGTTCACCCTTGGCCTGCTGCGCCAGCACTTCGGTCAGGCTGCGTCCGGCCTGGACGGCAGCAACGGCTGCACTGGCCAGCAGCAGGGCGCGGGCCAGGGAATCGGGTGCCGGCTCCGGAGCGGAGCGGACAGGAGAAGGGCGGCGGGCGGCGGGCGGGGAGTTGCGGGAAGACAAGGATTGCAGGCTCAAAAAAATCGGTAAAAAAGGCTGCCGGAAGTACATCGGCGTAGTCGAAGCAGTTTAGCATGGCCTTTCTGTCGCTCCGGCAGCACCGGAGCGGTTTTCGCCACTTTTCCCGCCGTCGCGGGTCCCTCGGGCCCGGGGCACTTTTGGGCGATAATCCGGCCATGCACACCAACACCTCCCTGACCCGCTACGCCTGGCTATCCATTGCCGCCGCCATCGCCACCATCCTGCTCAAGGGGGCGGCCTGGTGGTGGACCGGCTCCGTCGGCCTGCTTTCCGATGCGCTGGAATCCTTCGTCAATCTGGCCGGCGCCCTCATGGCCCTGTGGATGCTGACCCTGGCGGCCCAGCCGCCCGACGAAAAGCACGCCTACGGCCATAGCAAGGCCGAGTATTTCGCCAGCGGCTTCGAAGGCCTGCTCATCCTGGTGGCGGCCCTGGCCATCGCCCACACCGCCATCAACCGCCTGCTGAACCCCCAGGCGCTGGAGCAGGTAGGCGTGGGCCTGGCCATTTCGGTAGTGGCTTCCCTGGTCAATCTGGGCGTCGCCCGGGTCCTCCTGGCCGCCGGCAAGCAGTACGGCTCGGTCGCCCTCAAGGCGGACAGCGCCCACCTCATGACCGACGTGTGGACCTCCGTCGGCGTCATTGCCGGCGTGGCCGCCGTGGCCCTGACCGGCTGGCTGTGGCTGGACCCGATCCTGGCCCTGATCGTTGCCACCCACATTCTCTACACTGCCTGGCACCTGATCCGGGATGCAGCCGCCGGCCTCATGGACGCCGCCCTACCGGAAGAATTCCTCGGCAGCCTGGAAAGCACCTTGTTGCCCCACCGGCAGCAGGGCATCGGCTTCCACGCCATCCGCACCCGCCAGGCCGGCACCCGGGCCTTCATTTCCCTGCACGTGCTGGTGCCGGGAGAATGGACGGTGCAACGGGCCCACGAACTGGCCGAGCAGGTGGAGGAGGACATCCGCCGGGCCATTCCCGGCGCCCATGTCACCACTCATCTGGAGCCCCTGGAAGACCCCCTGTCCCACCAGGACATCGACCTGGACCGCTGATGCGAGCCAAGGCGCTGCTCCTGATCCTGGGCATCGGCCTCGGTGCGCCTCCCGCCCTGGCCTGGAACGGGGCGGGACACCGCATCAGCGCCAGCATTGCCTGGAACAGGCTGTCCGCCCCGGCGCGCCAACAGGTGAGCCGCCTGCTGCAGGCACACCCGGACCTCGCCCGCTGGCAACGGCAACAGAAGCACTACGGCAGCCTGGAGCAAAGCCGGGTGCTGTTCATCGAAGCCTCCACCTGGGCCGACGACATCCGTCACGACAGCCGCTACCACGACAACGACGCAGAGACGCTTTCCGACACGCCGGACATGATGGCCCGGCATCGGGACTGGCACTACGAGAACCTGCCCCTGACGCCTGGGCAGGGCGGGCCGAAGGAGCGGGCGCCGCAGCGGGGACAGCTCACCACCCGCATCAAGCAGTTGTCGGCCCAACTGGCCGACCGGCGCCTGGGCGACCCGGAGCGGGCCTACGCCCTTGTCTGGCTGATCCATCTGGTGGGCGACATCCACCAGCCCCTGCACGTGGTCAGCCGCTACGACGAGGAAGGCAATCCGGATGCCGGGGGCAACGACCAGTCGGTGATCGACCCGGCCAACAACCGCAGACCCGAAACCAGCCTGCACACCTATTGGGATGATCTGCCGGGACCCTCCCGGCTGCGGGGAAACCAGCTGCTGGATGCCGCCCAGTTAATGGACTCCGACATTCAGCACACACCACAGAAGACGCTTACCGCCTGGCGGCAGGAGTCATTGCAACTGGCACGCACCCGGGTTTATCCCGGCATCGACAGCAATCTGGTGCCGGTACTGGATGAACGTTACAGCAGGCAAGCCAAGGCAGTCGCAGATAGACGGCTGGTTGAGGCAGGGCGCCGGCTGGCCGGACTGCTCAACAGGATATGGGGTAAGTGACGTTTCACGTGGAACAAAGCCGGCGAACGCCGCCGGGTGTTTCACGTGAAACAGGGCGGTGAGGACCGCCCTGTTTCTTTTGGGAATTGTCAGCGGGCCAGCTGACGCAGCCGCGCAATGCGTTCTTCGGTCGCCGGATGGGTGGAAAACAGTCCGGCCAGACCACCTCCCGACAGGGGATTCATGATCATCATCTGGGCCGTTTCCGGATGGGCCTCCGCCGCCGGCATGGGAATGCCCCGGGCGTAGGCATCGATCTTGGCCAGGGCATCGGCCAGGGCCAGGGGGTCGCCGCTGATCTGGGCACCGCCCCGATCGGCCTCGAATTCCCGGGCCCGGGAAATGGCCATCTGGATCAGGCTGGCCGCCAGGGGCGCCAGCAGGGCCACCAGAATGCCGGCCAGGGGATTTGCCGGCCGACCTTCTTCGTCCCGGCCACCGAAGAACATGGCGATATTGGCAAGGGCCGAAATGGCGCCGGCCATGGTAGCGGAAATGGTGGAAATGAGGATGTCCCGATGCTGCACGTGAGCCAGTTCGTGGGCCATGACACCCCGCAACTCCCGCTGGGAGAGCATCTGCAGGATGCCGGTGGTCGCCGCCACCGCGGCATTCTCGGGATTGCGGCCAGTGGCGAAGGCGTTGGGCTGAGCCTCGTCGATGATGTACACCCGGGGCATGGGCAACCCGGCACGACCAGCCAGCTCCTTCACCATATTGTAGAGATAGGGGGAGGAAGCCTCGTCCACCTGCTGCGCGTTGTACATGCGCAGCACCATCTTGTCCGAATTCCAGTAGGCGAACACATTCATGGCACCGCCCAGAAGCAGGGCGATCACCATGCCCTGGGCACCGCCCACGGCACCGCCGATGACACCGAAAAGAGCGACGATGGCCGCCATCAG
The DNA here is from genome assembly GCF_009177135.1 of Azospira sp. I09. Classification (NCBI taxonomy): domain Bacteria; kingdom Pseudomonadati; phylum Pseudomonadota; class Betaproteobacteria; order Rhodocyclales; family Rhodocyclaceae; genus Azospira; species Azospira sp. I09. The sequence continues at coordinate 2,568,174 of NZ_AP021844.1, forward strand.
CAGGGTGGTCTTGAACCAGTTCGCACTCATCTCAAACCTCCGGACAATCTTGTATGGGTGGTTAACTCGGGGCGTCTGTCGCCAAATTCAAGCCGCCGGGAGTTCGAACCGCACCCCTGCGGACACGCCGTGGCCGGCCAGGAACTGGGCTACCGGCAGGCGTTTGCCGCCGGCCTTCTGCAATTCGGTCAGCAGCAGGGAGCCACTACCGCAAGCCACCAGGATGCCGTGCTTGTCCGCCACCAGCACGGTACCGGGAGCACCGCTTTCGCTGCGGGGCAGGGCGGCCCAGACTTTCAGGGGCGCACCGTCCAGCACCGCGGTGGTTCCGGGGAATGGAGTGAAGGCCCGAATCTGCCGATCCAGCTCGGCTGCCGGACGGCGCCAGTCCAGGGGCGCCTCGGACTTGTCCAGCTTGGCAGCGTAGGTGACACCGGATTCGGGTTGGGCGACCGCCGGCAGCGGCAGGCGCTGCAAGGCGCTGACAATGAGCTGGGCCCCCTGCAGCGCCAGCTTGTCGTGCAGGGTCTGGGACGTATCCTGGGCCGTGATGGGCGTACTGTCGGATAGGAGTACGGGGCCGGTATCCAGGCCCGCTTCCATCTGCATGATGCAGACGCCGCTTTCCGCATCGCCGGCCAGAATGGCCCGGTGGATGGGCGCCGCGCCGCGCCAGCGGGGCAGGAGGGAGGCATGGATGTTGAGGCAGCCATGGCGCGGAATGTCCAGCACGGCCTGGGGCAGGATCAGGCCATAGGCGGCCACCACCATCACGTCCGGTGCCAGCAGGCGCAGCTTCTCCTGGGCCGCCTCATCCTTCAGGGTCAAAGGCTGGAATACTTCGCTGCCCCGGGACAGGGCCAACTGCTTCACCGGCGAGGCCTGCAGGGTCATGCCCCGGCCCGCCGGCCGGTCGGGCTGGGTCAGTACCAGAGGAATGTCGTGGCCTGCCTCGTAAAGGGCGGCCAGGGCCCGGGCGGCAAATTCGGGAGTGCCGGCAAAGACGATTTTCATGGGGGGGGAGAACCAGAAGGAAGGAGGGCAGGGGAGCAGAGCTGCTCCCCCGGAAAATCAGGCGGTGATGCGGGCCTGCTTGGCCAGCTTGGCCTTGATGCGGCCCTGTTTGAGCTGGGACAGGTGATCGACGAAAACCTTGCCCTGCAGGTGATCCATCTCATGCTGGATGCAGACGGCCAGCAGGCCGTCCGTTTCCAGGGAACAGGTCTTGCCTTCCAGGTCCAGGTAACGCACGGCGATATGCTCGGCCCGCTCGACCTTGTCGTAAATGCCCGGCACCGAGAGACAGCCTTCTTCACCCACCTGTAGTCCGTCGCGGTGGGTGATTTCCGGATTGATCAGCACCAGGAGTTCGTCCTTGGTTTCCGACACGTCGATGACAATCACCTGCTTGTGTACATCGACCTGGGTGGCGGCCAGACCGATACCCGGCGCCTCGTACATGGTTTCCGCCATGTCCCGGGCCAGGGCACGAATGCCGTCGTCAATTTTTTCGACCGGAACCGCCACTTTTTTCAAGCGGGGATCCGGGAAGCGCAAAATAGGGAGTAAAGCCATAAAAAGCTTGCCCGAATAATCTATTACATGCAGAATTTAAACCAAATCCCTAGATTCGGGACATGGGTGTGGACAACAAAAGGGCCGCCCTTGTTCCGGCAGCGCGAGGACGCCACGATGATTCGACACCTGTTCGGCCGCCCTGGCCTGAACCCCGCCCGCATTATAGCCACCCTTCTGTTGGCTGTCGCCGCCTCCAGCGCCAGTGCCCAGGAATCTCCCCGCCTCGCCGACAACGCGCCGGACCGCCATATCGTGGTGCCGGGCGACACCCTGTGGGGCATCGCCGGCAAGTTCATCCAGGAACCATGGCGCTGGCCCGAAATCTGGCGCCTGAACAAGGACCAGATCAAGAATCCCCACCGCATCTACCCGGGCGACGTCATCGTCATGGTCACCGGCGAGGACGGCAAGCCACAGCTCAAACTGGCCAAGTCGCTCAAGCTGCAGCCGCGCGAGTACAGCGAAGCGGTCAAGAACGAAATTCCCACCATTCCGCAAAGCATCATCGAGCCCTTCCTGTCCCAGCCCCTGGTGGTGGACCCCAGCGCCATGGACAAGGAAGCCCGCATCATCGCCACCCAGGAAGGACGGGTCTATCTTGGTGGCGGTGATCAGGCCTACGTGGTCGGGGTACGGGAGCCTTCCGAATTGTGGCAGGTCTATCGTCCCGGCAAGGCCATGCTCGATCCCGACACCAAGGAAGTGCTGGGCCATGAGGCGTTCTACCTGGGCACGGCCAGGCTGATTCAACCGGGAGAGCCCTCCGTCATGGAAATGGTGGAGGTGAAGCAGGAGGTCGGCAAGTTCGATCGACTGATGCCCGCATCCCGCCCCGAACTGATCACCTATGCCCCACGTCGTCCGGAAGCCAAGGTTGAGGCCCGCATCATCGCGGTGTACGGCGGTGTTGGCACCGGTGGGCGCTACTCGGTGGTATCCCTGTCCAGGGGCAGCCGCGACGGACTCGAGGTCGGCCACGTCCTAGCCTTGCTGCGCAGTGAAAAGGTCTATGAACAGCGCAACGAACAGGGCGAGCGGGAGTTGGTCAAGGTGCCGCCCCAGCGCTATGGCCTGGTCTTTGTCTTCAGGACGTTTGAACGAGTTTCCTACGCTCTGGTCATGGATGCTGCCTTGCCCCTGTCTCTGGCCGATCTGGTACGCAACCCCTGAGCCCCCGCCGTGGCTGACCCGGCCCTCACCGCCTGGCTCCGGCTGACGCTGGTTCCGGGCGTCGGGCCGGAGACCCAGCGCCATCTCTTGGCCGCCTTCGGCCTACCGGAACAGGTTTTCTCCGCCCCCCGCAGTGCCCTCAAGCAGGTCGTCGGCAAGAAGGCCGATCTGCTGCTCGATACGGACAATCAGGAAGCGGTGGACCGGGCCCTGGACTGGGCCGACAAGCCGGGCAACCGCATCCTGACCCTGGCCGATCCGGACTATCCCCAGCTGCTGCTCGAATCCGCCGATCCGCCCAGCCTGCTCTATGTGAAGGGCCGGGTGGAACTGCTAAACCGGCCTGCCCTGGCCATTGTCGGCAGTCGTAATGCCACGCCCCAGGGCCTCAAGGATGCCGAGGCCCTCGCTGCCGATCTGGCGGCCCAGGGGCTGACCATCGTCAGCGGCCTGGCCCTGGGCATCGACGGCGCCGCCCATCGGGGCGGGCTGAAAGGGGAGGGCGGCAGTGTCGCCATCATCGGCACCGGGGCCGATCGCATCTATCCCTCGCGGCACAAGGAACTGGCGCTGCAGCTGGCGACCGAAGGCGCCATCGTTTCCGAATTTCCCCTGGGTACGCCGGCGGTGGCCCACAATTTTCCGCGCCGCAACCGCATCATCGCCGGCATGGCCAAGGGCTGCCTGGTGGTGGAAGCCGCCCTGGAAAGCGGCTCCCTCATCACCGCCCGTCTGGCGGCCGAACTGGGCCGGGAAGTGTTTGCCATTCCCGGCTCCATCCATTCGCCGGTGGCCAAGGGCTGTCACCGGCTGATCCAACAGGGGGCCAAGCTGGTGCAGGAAGCCCGGGACATTGTGGAAGAAATCGGTCCGTTCGACCCCCCGGGCTGCAGGCCAGCAAGGACGCCACTTTCCACCGGCAATACGCCAACAACCGTGCCAATCCTCGATCCTGGCCAGGCTGCCGTACTCGATGCCCTCGGCCACGACCCGGCCAATCTGGACCAATTGCTGCAGCGCACAGGCTTGACGACGGAAGCCCTATGCGCCATCCTCGTGACGCTGGAACTGGCGGACCACGTTGCCAGTCTTCCCGGAGGCCGCTACCAGCGGCTTTCCCCCACCTGATACGTTGCCAATGTTCGACATCCTCGTCTATCTCTTCGAAAACTACGTCGATTTCGCCGACTTCAGCAAGTCCGGCAATCAACCCGATTCACCCGATTCCCAGGCCGACACGGCCCTCAGCCGCAAACTCACTGCGGCCGGCTTCTCCGAAGAAGAAATCAGCGAAGCCCTGGAATGGCTCCAGGGCCTCAAGGCCACCCTGCCGACCCGCCAGCTGCAGGCCGATTCCCGTTCCCTGCGGGCCTACACGCCGGACGAAAGCGCCCACCTGGGTGCCGACGCCCTGGGCTTCCTGCATTTCCTGGAACAGGCCAAGGTCCTTTCCGCCGACCTGCGGGAACTGGTCATCGAGCGGGCCATGGCCCTGCCGGACGACCGGTTGTCCCTGGGGCGCTTCAAGGTCATCGTGCTGATGGTCCTGTGGAGCCAGGAGCAAAACCTGGATACCCTCATCGTCGAAGAACTGCTCTCCGAAGCGGAACCCGAACACCTGCATTAAGTCCATCCGTCGGGCCTGCCAGCCGGGGCGACTGAGGGGTCGCACCAGATGGCGCAGGCAGCATGATGGGCGAAGCACGCAATATGCAGGCTTCGCGCGTCAAATTAGTGGCTGCTTGCTTGCCAAGGCCCGTAAGTCCCTCTTATCATCCCCCGCACCTCCCGACCGGGACTGCCAGAGGCCCCTGCCATGGGCAAACAGCTCATCATTGCCGAAAAACCTTCCGTCGCTGCCGACATCGCCAAGGCCCTTGGCGGTTTCACCAAGCATGACGACTATTTCGAGAGCGACAACTTCGTTCTCTCCTCTGCTATCGGCCATCTGCTGGAACTGGTGATCCCCGAGGAATACGAGGTCAAGCGCGGCAAGTGGTCCTTTGCCCACCTGCCCGTGATCCCGCCCCACTTCGAACTGAAGCCGGTGGAGAAAACCGAGTCCCGCCTCAAGCTGCTGACCAAGCTGATCAAGCGCAAGGATGTGGACGGCCTGGTGAACGCCTGTGACGCGGGCCGCGAGGGTGAGCTGATCTTCAATTACATCGCCCGCCACGCCAAGTCCGGCAAGGCCGTGCAGCGGCTGTGGCTGCAGTCCATGACGCCCCAGGCCATCCGCGACGGCTTCGCCCGTCTGCGCCGCGGCGAGGAAATGCAGGGGCTGGGCGATGCCGCCGTGTGCCGTTCCGAATCCGACTGGCTGGTCGGCATCAACGGCACCCGGGCCATGACCGCCTTCAACTCCAAGACCGGCGGCTTCCACCTCACCACCGTGGGCCGGGTGCAGACCCCAACCCTATCCCTGGTGGTGGAGCGGGAACGCAAGATCCGCGAATTCAAGGCCCGTCCCTACTGGGAAGTGGAGGCCACCTTCGCCGCCGCTGCCGGCGAATACAAGGGCAAGTGGTTCGACGAAGCCTTCAAGGGCAAGGACGAGGACGAACACGCCCGGGCCGACCGCCTGTGGGACGAAGCCCGGGCCAAGGCTCTGCAGGCCAAGTGCGAAGGCCAGCCCGGCGAAGTGAGCGAGGAGGCCAAGCCCTCCACCCAACTCTCGCCCCTGCTCTTCGACCTCACCAGCCTGCAGCGGGAGGCTAACAGCCGCTTCGGCTTCTCCGCCAAGAACACCCTGGGCCTGGCCCAGGCCCTGTACGAAAAGCACAAGGTCCTGACCTATCCCCGGACCGACTCCCGGGCCCTGCCCGAGGATTACCTGGGCACGGTGCAGGCCACCCTGCAGATGTTCAACGGCGAAAACCTGACCAAGGGTTCCGACACCTCCGTAGTGGACCGCTACGGCATCTTCGCCAACAAGATTCTCAAGTCCAAGTGGGTGGTGCCGAACAAGCGCATTTTCAACAATGCCAAGATTTCCGACCACTTCGCCATCATCCCCACCACCCAGGCGCCGAAGAATCTCTCCGAGCCGGAACAGAAGCTCTATGACCTGGTGGTCAAGCGCTTCCTCGCCGTCTTCTTCCCCGCCGCCGAATACCTGATCACCACCCGCATCACCCGGGTCGCCGGCGAACCCTTCAAAACCGAAGGCAAGGTCCTGGTGAATCCGGGCTGGCTAGCCATCTACGGCCGCGAAGGCCAGGAGGGCGACGAGGGCAACCTGGTGGCCGTCTCCCAGGGTGAGAAGGTGCAGACCGAAGAAGTGGCGGTCAATCAGAACGACACCCGGCCCCCGGCCCGCTACTCGGAAGCCACCCTGCTCTCCGCCATGGAAGGCGCCGGCAAGATGGTGGACGACGAGGAACTGCGTGCCGCCATGGCCGGCCGCGGCCTCGGCACCCCGGCCACCCGGGCCCAGATCATCGAAGGCCTGATCACCGAACAGTATCTGCACCGCGAAGGCCGGGAACTGATCCCCACCGCCAAGGCCTTCTCCCTCATGACCCTGCTCAACGGCCTGGGCATTTCCGAACTGACCTCGCCGGAACTGACCGGCGAATGGGAATGGAAGCTGGCCCAGATCGAGCGCGGCGATCTTTCCCGCAGCGCCTTCATGCAGGAAATCGAGGAAATGACCCGGCACATCGTGGACCGGGCCAAGAGCTACGACAGCGACACGGTGCCCGGCGACTTCGGCCTGCTCAAGTCGCCCTGTCCCAAGTGCGGCGGTCTCATGCGCGAGACCTACAAGAAATTCCAGTGCGGCGATTGCGACTACGGCCTGTGGAAGATCGTCGCCGGCCGCCAGTTCGAGCCGGAGGAAATCGAGACCCTGCTCACCGAACGCCAGGTCGGCCCCCTGATGGGCTTCCGCAACAAGATGGGGCGGCCCTTCAATGCCCTGATCAAGCTCAACGACAAGAACGAACCGGAATTCGACTTCGGCCAGGACCGCTCCGGCGAGGACGGCGGCGAACCGGTGGACTTCTCCGGCCAGGAAAGCCTGGGGCCCTGTCCCAAGTGCGGCAGCCCTGTCTATGAGCACGGTCTGGCCTACGTCTGCGAAAAGTCCGTGGGTCCGGCCAAGAGCTGCGACTTCCGTTCCGGCAAGATCATCCTGCAACAGGCGGTGGAACGGGAACAGATGCAAAAACTGCTGTCCACCGGCCGCACCGATCTGCTCAAGGACTTCATCTCCGCCCGCACCCGGCGCAAGTTCTCCGCCTTCCTGGTGAAGGGCAAGGACGGCAAGGTCAGCTTCGAGTTCGAGAAACGGGAGCCCAAGGCCCCAGCGGCGAAAAAAACTGCCGCCAAGGCCGAGCCCAAGGCAGCGGCGGAAAAGCCCGCCAAAGCCCCGGCAAAGCGCAAGGCGAAGGAAGCCTGAGGTTAAGCAAGGCAAAAGAAAAGGGCTCGGTGTGAACCGAGCCCTTTTTGCATCCGGACCGCCGCCAGGCGGCGAAGCGGTGAATTTACTTATTCTTCGAGCAGGACGCGCAGCATCCAGGCGTTCTTTTCATGCACTTCCATGCGCTGGGTCAGCAGGTCGGCCGTCGGCTGGTCGTTGGCCTTGTCCACCACCGCGAAGACCTGGCGGGCGGTGCGGGCCACGGCTTCCTGGCCGGCCACCAGCTGGCGGATCATGTCCTTGGCCTTGGGCACGCCGTCTTCCTCGGTGATGGAAGCCAGTTCCACGAAGCGCTTGTAGGAGCCGGGAGCCGGGTAGCCGAGGGCGCGGATGCGCTCGGCGATCAGGTCCAGGGAGTTCCACAGTTCGGTGTACTGGGTCATGAACATGGTGTGCAGGGTCTGGAACATGGGGCCGGTGACGTTCCAGTGGAAATTGTGGGTCTTCAGATAGAGGATGTAGCTGTCTGCCAGCAGGTGGGAAAGGCCGTCGGCGATTTTCTTGCGGTCTTTCTCGGTGATGCCGATATCGATCTTGGTTGCCATGTGGATTCTCCTTTCAAGCTTCTCAATAACCATGCGCCCATTGTGGCCGATGGCGGCCGCCCGGGCCAATGACTTATCCCTATGGATTGAATAGGGACGGGCAATACAGACGGACTACAGTACCTTAACCCCGGGTGGCGGACATTGCAAAATGGCGGCCCGCACCGCATCGATGGCCTGGGGCCGGGGGAAGGTGACGCGCCAGGCCAGCACGATGCGGCGGGAAGGCTCCGGCGCCTTGAAGGGAATGACCCGGGCCAGGGACGGATCCGGCGGCGCCACCTCGACGGCGGAAGCGGGCAGCACGGCAACGCCAGTGCCGCTGGCCACCATCAGGCGGATGGTCTCCAGGGAGCCGCCCTCGTAGGAACGTTCCAGCCCGCCCGGCTCGGTCAGACGCGGACAGGCGGCCACCACCTGGTCGCGGAAACAGTTGCCCTGGCCCAGCACCAGCAGTTCCTCGCCCTTCAGCTCCCCCGCATCCACCGATTTCCGCTCGGCCCAGGGATGGGCCGCCGGCACCAGCATGCGGAAGGGTTCGTCGTACACCGGCTGGGTGACGATGCCCGGCTCGTCGAACGGCTGGGCCACCACGATCACGTCCAGCTCGCCCCGCTTCAGGGATTCGGCCAGCACGTGGGTGAAATTCTCCTGCAGGTAAAGGTGCATGTGGGACACGGCCTGGTGCAGAGCCGGCACCAGCCGGGGCAGCAGATAGGGGCCGATGGTGTAGATCACCCCCAGGCGCAGGGGCCCGCTGAAGGGATCCTTGCCCCGCTGGGCGATTTCCTCGACCCGCTGGGCCTCGTTCAAGACCTTCTCGGACTGCCGCGCCACTTCTTCGCCGATGGGCGTCAACCGCACTTCGGCGGCGCTGCGTTCGAACAGCAGCACCCCCAGGCGCTCTTCCACCTTTTTCAGGGCCACCGACAGGGTGGGCTGGCTCACGTGGCATTTCTCGGCGGCGCGGCCGAAGTGGCGCTCCCGGGCCAAGGACACGATGTAGCGCATTTCCGTCAGGGTCATGCTGTGTATAACTCAGGTAAAAGTGGTGGAACCAATTGTGCACAACCTGGGCGGGCAAGGGTAGGGGAAAATCCCTGCACAATCTTCCCACACCACTGCACAGAGGTTTCTCACAGGGATTTTCCGGACCTAAGCCAATGAATGGGATTGGCTTTTCAAAGTTATCCACAGACTTGGGGCTGAGTTAACTGGTTTACGTCTTTGTATACATAAAAAACAGTGAACAACCCCTAGGGAAAAGCCGTGAAAACCGGAACGGCTGAAAAAAGCCAAAGCGGGCGGGGAAAAAACGACCTAGGCCGGAAGGCAGAAAGGGCGGGTCAAAGGAAAGATGATGGCTGGAGAAGCGCTATTTTTCTTTCTCGCAGGCATGGCACCCTGAAAATCGCCGTCATTCCTTCATTTCCAGGCGCCAAAGAAAAAGCCCCGCGTTGGCGGGGCTTTTTCACTCAGGCCGGCTTCAGCTTTTCCAGATCCTCGGCTTCCAGCCAACGCCACTCGCCCGGCGCCAGATCCGCGGGCAGATCCAAAGCGCCGATCCTCACCCGCTTCAAACCCTCCACCCGGTTGCCTACAGCGCCCAGCATGCGCTTTACCTGGTGGTACTTACCCTGGGTGATGGTCAACCGCAGTACGGTGTCGCTGACGAGCTCGCAGCTATCCGCAACCACCGGCTCGTATTCGCCATGAAGGAGAACCCCGGCCAGCAGCTGATCAATCTGGGCCTGGTCGATGGGATGCTTGGCCGTGATCTCATAAACCTTGGGCACCTTGCGCTTGGGCGAACTCATCTGGTGGATGAACTGGCCGTCGTCGGTCATCAGCAGCAGGCCCGTAGTGTCCTCATCGAGGCGGCCGACGCATTGCACGTCCCGGTTCACCAGCTCCTCCGGCAGCAGGGTGAAGATGCTGCGGTGGTGCTTGGGCTTGTGGGAGCACTCGTAGTCCCCCGGCTTGTGGATCATCAGGTAAGCCTTTTCCCGGTAACGCCAGGGCTGGTCGTCCACGGTGAATTCGAAACCTTCGGGATCCACTTCCAGGAAGGGGTCTTCCACCACCACCCCGCCGATTTCCAGCCAGCCGTTACGCACCAGGGCTCGGCATTCCTTGCGGGTGCCGAATCCCTGGCTGTGCAGCAGTTTTTCCAGTTGCATGGTGACGCTCTCTCCTAATCCGGCCGCCGCGGCGACCGCTTACACACTTTTACAACCCCTTGCCGGGGTGAAACACCTGGGACGCCCTGGCCTTCCTATACTGGGCCCGTCGATTCAATGAACCCCGAACCCAGGAGAAACACCATGTCAGGACGCCATGTTCTCGCCTTTCTCGCCCTTGCCGGCTTCGCATTTACGGTACAGGCCCAGGAAGCCCCCCAGCCGGCCCCCAAGGGCCCCGCCATGCAGGAACGCTGTGCCGCCAACCCCAGGGCCTGCGAACGGCTCAAGGAGCGCCACGACGCCTTCTGCAAGGATAACCCCCAACGCTGCGAAGAGCTCAAGGCAAAACGGGAGGAAATGCGGCAGAAGTGTAAACAAGACCCGGCCGCCTGTGACAAGGCGCGGGAAGAAATGCGTGCCAAAGCCCGGGAACAGTTCGAACAGCGCTGCAAGGAAGATCCCAAGCGTTGCGACGACATGAAGAAACGCTTTGTCGAAAGCCGGGGCAAGCGCCACGGCGACCGGCCCGCTCCCGCACCGGCTGCACCGGCATCCGCTCCTCCCCAGAACTGAAGCCTCTTTTCTTCTCTTTTACCGCCCTCTTCACCGGGGGCTTTTTTTTTCCGGCTCCAGCTAAGGGTTGTTCACTGTTTTTTATGTATACAAAGACGTAAACCAGTTAACCTGGCCCCAAATCTGTGGATAACTAATTTTTCTTCCGATACAACAATTGCTTAAGACAGAAAAATCCCTGTGCAAAACGTCTGTGTAGCGCTGTGAGGCAATTGTGCAGGGTTTTTGCCAAACCTGCGAAACAGGGAGTTGTGCACAACTGGTACCCGATCCATACCCAAGTTATGCACAGGCTGTTAACAGGTGTTGGGGAACCGCCGCCATCGTTGCTACTCTGACAACCTCAACCCCATCCATCAGCGAGGAAATTCCATGAGCCAGACCGTTACCCTGGGCGGCAACCCCATTCAAGTGGCCGGCCAACTGCCTGCCCCCGGCAGTGCCGGCCCCGCTTTCACTCTGACCGGCAAAGACCTGGGCGAAGTGACCCTGGCCGGCCTGGGCCCGGTGCGCAAAGTGCTGAACATTTTCCCCAGCATCGATACGCCCACCTGCGCCACCTCCGTGCGCCGCTTCAACCAGGCCGCCGGTTCCCTGGCCAACACTGTAGTCCTGTGCATTTCCGCCGACCTGCCTTTTGCCCAGGCCCGCTTCTGCGGCGCGGAAGGTCTGGAAGCGGTGCGCACCGTGTCCACCTTCCGCAATCCCGAATTCCTGCAGAACTACGGCGTGGCGGTGGAAAACGGCCCCCTCAAGGGTCTCTGCGCTCGGGCCGTGGTGGTGCTGGATGCCGACAACAAGGTCCTGCACAGCGAACTGGTCGGCGAGATCAAGAACGAACCGAATTACGACGCAGCCCTGGCAGCGCTCAAGTAAGGCTGCCTAAAAAAAAATAAAACGCCCGGCTGTGCCGGGCGTTTTTCATTGCGGCTTTGCTGGTGGATCGGCAAGCAACCCGCCCAAGTCCGAACCGCCACCGATCAGGCCCCCTTCCAAGCCGGCACATAACCGGCAGGGGAAGTAGAACCCTGGGTCAGGCGGCGCCCCAGAGCCGCCGCCGGCTGCTCGACCCAGCGGTGGAACAACTGCGCCAGCAGCACACTGCAGACAAAGGCCAGCAACAGGCCCAGGGCCGCCTGCTCCGGCGAATAGAGTTCCAGCCGGGTCCACAGGGCGCCGACAAACACCAGCACCGGGAAATGCACCAGAAACAGGCTGTAGGAAATCCGCCCCAGCTCCAGCACGGCCTTGTGTTGCGGCCAGCGGGCGCCCCAGCCGCGCCATTCCGCGTGCCATAGCAGCAGGCCCACCAGCAGGGCGCTGAGCAGGCGCCAGCGCCATTCAAAACCCATGGCCGCCAGCAGCAGCAGGGCGTAGAGCCAGAACTGCAGGGGGGAACGGGCTTGGCGCACGGCATGGTGAATGACGATGCCCATGAAGAAGTAGGGGAAGAAATACAGCCACCAGCCGTCCAGGGCCCCATCCAGATTGAAGTGGAAGAGGGCAAAGGCCGCCGCCGGCCAGCCCAGCAGCAGGGGCATGTTGATACGGCCCCGGCCCAGACTGTCGCGCAGCCACAGGCTGCCGGCGTACACCAGGGCCAGCTGGAAGTTGATGCAGACGAACCAGAAGCCAGCCGACAATTGCTCATAGCCCAGCAAGCCCTGGAGGAAGAAGAGGTGGGCCAGCACCTGGGGCAGGCTCACGGGGGACCCGGTGATCTCCTCCGGCAGCCATTCCCGCCCATAGGTGTAGGCCAGGCACACCAGGATCATGGCCGCCAGGTAAGGCAGCCCCAGGCGGCAATAACGCTGCACCACGTAGCGCCCCAAGGCCGGCAGGCGCCAGTCGCGCCCGCTCATGCTGAGGGCCATCACATAGCCCCCCACGACGAAGAACACCTGGGTAGCCCGGGCGTGGTCTGCCAGCCAGTCCAGCAGGTGGCCCAGCAGGGGAGCTGCCCATTCCTTCAGCGGCGGATACAGGGCGAAGTGGTGCCAGGCGATGATCACCGCCGCCACGGCCCGTAGGCCGGTAATGAAATAACGCTTGTCGGAAGCCGGGCTCGCCGTACTTCCGCCCTCGATCACTGATTGCATGGGCATGATGGCCGGCCGTGCAGCGCAGCAGCGGCATTGCCGGCAGAAGTATTGAAAAAGCGGGGCGGGTTGAGCCGAAGCAGCGCTGACGCGCTAAAACGCCGGAAAAGACCGCCAGGGCGGCAGCCTTTCGGGGTGGGAATATCGGTTCCCTTTTGTGACTTTCAAGCCCTCGACCTGGAAGAGGAGGACGGACTTAAAGATGGGCAGAGTCTAGGGAAAGTAACAGCCTGGGGAAAGCCGGGAATGGCGTACGGGGATTGACGGGCAGGGCGGTTATCCGTCACCCAGACCTGATTCGGCACGGCCACGTCAAATTTCTGCTTCAGGTGATTTTGTATCACGACAGCTAGCTTGCCGTAACATCCCGCACGACGACGGTAGCCAGTTTGTGAACGCAGCCCTTTGGCTCGCATGAGCCGATAGACCCGGTGCTTGCCACCTCTTCTACAGGATATCCACGCTCCGTAACTTGCTTCGCCGCTTCGATTCGGAATTCTTCCGGGTAACGCTCGTTGCTCATGACACCTCCCTATTACCTCAAGTTTAAGGCTCAAAGGTGTCTACTAGCTCCGGGGCGATTCAGTAAGTTTGCAACCTCAGTTTTCTTGATAGGAGCGCTCGATGAGCGATTTTGCTCTTTCAAAATCCGCTGGCTTACGTAGTACCACTTCGAGGTCGCCTGTCCCCCAATGGCCAATGTTGGTCACATCCCGAGTAAAACCCTTTTCCAACTCGACCGTCGTTGGATCAAGCTTCAGCGTCAGGAAAACATGGGGGTCTTGTTTGGAGATCAGCGACATGCAGACGAAATTCTTGAGGCGGCGGAACGCTACATAGAGCTTCAACGGCTTCTCGATGATGTCGTCGCCTTGCGCAAGGATAAAGCTACGCGTTTGCTCAAATAGCGCCAGCAGCTCTGGTGAGGCCGAGGCAATTTGGTCGGCGTGTGTCTTCATCGCCAGGGTGGAAGCGGCTGGGGTCTTCACCGGCTTTTCGGTGACCGATTCATCGACTTTCGAAACCGATTGCGTACTGGCCGCGCTCGCGCCATTAACAAGTTCGAGCAGCAGTAGATCTTCGCCGAACAACTTATAACGGATCAATTCAATGTTTCGGTTGATCTGTGCAACGGCGTGCTCGTCGTAACGGGTGAAATCCGCCGCAATGCATAGCAGGCGCGTGCCGCTCCACTCGATCTTGTCCGCCTCGTCCTTGCCGAGCTTATCCATCACCAGAAAACGGAAGTCCGCCTTGTGATCGAGCAGCCAGTCCAGATAAAACAGGCCCTGATTTATCACGTTCTCGTTGCTGTGGCGCTTGTATTCGATGATTACCGGGCAGCCGTTCTCGTCCAGCCCCAGCGAATCGATGCGCCCGCGATGCTTGGCGCCGGTGCTGTACTCGGTGGCGAGGAAGCGCACGCCAAGAAAGGCTTCCATCTGCGACTCAATCAGGCGCTGCAGCGTGCGCTCAATGGTTGCTGACTTGCCGGCCAGTTCACTGGCGCAGTTGTTGGCGTAGCGGAAGAGTTTGATATCGCTCATTTTCAGAACCCGAGATGATCTGCACCGATCAAGGCAATAGTGGCAATCCCAATTCCTTCAGGAAAACGTTGTGCTTGCCCTTGGCCTGTTTGATGTCCTGCTCAATTCTTATCAGCTCTTGATGCACTACTGATAGCACAACCTCTTCTTCCGCCACTGACGTGCTGACGTAACGCGAGATGTTCAGGTTGAAATCGTTTTTTTCGATTTCTTCCATGCTTACGCGTCGTGCGTAGCGAACTTCTTCCTTCCGGTACCGGTAAGTCTCGACGATCTTGTGGATATGTTCATCCGTCAGCTGGTTCTGTCGCTTGCCCTTCTCAAAGTGTTCAGCAGCGTTGATGAAGAGCACGTCATCGGGTTTCTTGCATTTCTTCAGCACAAGGATACAGACCGGTATGCCGGTAGAGTAAAACAAGTTCACGGGCAACCCGATGATGGTGTCGATATGGCCATCCTTTAGCAGCTTTGTCCGAATACGTTTCTCGGCGCCGCCACGGAACAGCACGCCATGCGGCAGGATAATGGCCATCACGCCATCGTCCTTCAAGTAGTGCAATCCATGCAGCAAGAAGGCGAAGTCCGCCGCGCTCTTTGGCGCCACTCCGTGGTTCTTGAAACGCATGTCTTCGCTGATCGTGTCGGTCGGGTCCCAGCGATAACTGAAGGGCGGATTCGCCACCACGGCATCAAACTGCGGCTTCTTCGCCGGATTAGTTTCACGTAGAAAGTCCCACGCATTGGTCAGCGTATCGCCGTGGTAAATCTCGAACTCGGTGTCTTTCACCCCGTGCAGCAGCATATTCATGCGCGCCAGGTTGTAGGTGGTGATGTTGAATTCCTGCCCGTAGATCTTGCCGATGCTGCCGCCCGCATCTTTCACACGGTGGCGGATGTTCAAGAGTAGCGAACCCGAGCCGCAGGCGAAGTCGAAGACGCTCTCCAGCTTCTTGCGCGGCCCTTCCTTCGGCTCCTGGCTGTCCAGCGTCACGATGGCGGAAAGGATGTTTGAGACCTGCTGCGGCGTGTAGAACTCGCCCGCCTTCTTGCCAGAGCCCGCCGCGAATTGCCCGATCAGATACTCGTAGGCATCGCCCAGCGTGTCGGTGTTGGTAGAAAACAGCGACATGCCGCGCGCCAGCTCCGAAATGATCGAGCACAGCTTGTTATTGCGTTCCGAGTGCTTGCGGCCCAGCTTGTCGGATGTGAGGTTGATTTCTGAGAACAGGCCCTGGAAGTTGCTCTGGAATGACTCTTCCTCGATGTATCTGAATCCCTTCTGCAGCGTGCCGAGCAGCTTGTCGCTCTGTGTCTTGGCCAGATGAACGATGCTGCCCCACAAAAAGTCCGGCTCGATCACGTAGTGCACCTTGCGGCGCATCTGCTTTTCGAACTCGACGATATCGTCCGGGTTCGCGTCGTACCACAGCGCCAAGGGTGGCCTAGTTTCGCTATCCTCCGGTATGGGGTAATCCACCCCCAGTTCCTTCTTCGCCGCCTGTTCGTAGTTGTCCGAGAGATAGCGCAGGAAGAGGAAAGACAGCATGTAGTCGCGGAAATCGTCCGCGCCCATCGACCCGCGCAATTGGTCCGCGATGTTCCAGAGCGTTTTGCCGAGTTGCTTCTGGTCGTTTTCAGTCATGGCTTAGGTCGTTTCTTAAGCGTGTTTTCATGATGCGCCGTCAAACAGTGCCGGGCTAAAGGGGTGGCTGCTGATGAATTGCCGCAGCGCCCGGCTCAGATGTTCCTTGTTCTCCGGCAGCATTTCCCTCGGCTCATACAGCGAATAGTCACCGTGACTCATCAGGTCGATCACCCGCTTGTAGCCGGTCTGGTTGGGGTCGTCCGCTTCCGGATCAGGCTTGATGCACTCATCCCACTTGGCGTAGCCGAAGAAGCAGGCGGTCTGCTCCATCACCCGGCGCAGCATGTTGAAGTGATGCGTGTAGAGCGCACCGGACTGCATGGCCCGATGCAGTTCAACCAGCGAAGCCAAGTGATGGAGAAACGGCGTGCTGTCCGTCTCGGAAAGCAGAAAACCGCCGGATGCATCGCGAGTCAGGAAGTACTTGCGCGACTTCTTCAGCTCGTTGCACAGCACATTGAAGAACAAGACATGGTGCGTGGAGACCACTGCCTTCACCTGTTGGGGCGAAGCCGCAAGCATCTGCGCCAGATGGTGCGCCACCATCACGGCATTGTTTTCGTCCAGCGATGAAATCGGATCGTCGATGTAGACGTACTTTACCCAACGATAGGCCTCGATCTCCGGGTCCATCGCCAGCTCCACGATGGCGAGGAAGAAACACCAGATGAAGATGTTCTCTTCGCCACGAGAGACCTTGATGTTCTCTTCGCGCACCGTCTCAAAACTGCCATCGTCTTTCTGGCGCCTGATCTCACGCGCAAAGCTCACCTCCCATTCGGTGGTGTCGATGCGGAAATCGAAATCGGCGTAGCGGTTCAGGAGCGGGCGGATGCGATTGTCCATTTCCAGCTCGCCCAGGCCCGCGAAGAAGCGCGATTCCCGGTTGATCTTCAGCACCCGCTCGCGGTCGTTCGCGAGATCGTTGTCCCAGTGAAACAGGTCTTCGGTGAAGGCGTTGAAGTAGAGCGTGTCGCTTTGCGTCTCGGTGATCGCCAGTGCGTCATTCACCCTGTCGTTGACGTTCTTTGGACGATGCGTCGTCTTCTTGCCCAGGTCCTTGAATACCACCGACAGCCGCGTCTTCCCCGTGCCGTTGTAGGCGTAGAGCAGCACGAACTTCTTCTGTGCCAACTCCGTGCGGAATTGTTGCGCGAGTTCGGGCAAGCCGGGGAAGCTCACGGGCGCCATGCTTTATGCCTCACCCATAGATGGGAAGAGCTGCTGCAATAGGCCCTTCTTTTGGAGATTGAGCGCAGCGAATTTGTCCGCTTCAGCCATGATCTGGGTATCGAAGAATGAGAGGAACTGGGCAATTCGCTGCTGCTCGGCCAGGTTCGGCAAGGAGACTACGAAGTTTCCAAGTTTCTCAAGAGTGATTCGGGTAATTGCTTGTCCGGACATTGAATTGATGATGTTTGACTGAGTACGTTCCGACGTAATCGTCTGGTACAAAAAGTTCTGTTTTACGAGAGCAGCATCTCCACGCAAGACTGCGACGCTCGATAAAAGAGAAAACTCAAAGTCCAAAGTATTAATAGCGCAATTGCCCGTGTTCGCACCGTCCTTCGTAAGCAGGATGTCGTCCTTCTTTACTGGACAACGCGTATAAATCTCACGATGCTCATCTTCGGAGATATATGAGATGGTCGAAAGATCGATATGGCCATTACGTATGTTTTTTGACGTTAGG
Organism: Azospira sp. I09; assembly: GCF_009177135.1. Classification (NCBI taxonomy): domain Bacteria; kingdom Pseudomonadati; phylum Pseudomonadota; class Betaproteobacteria; order Rhodocyclales; family Rhodocyclaceae; genus Azospira; species Azospira sp. I09. The sequence goes on from NZ_AP021844.1 coordinate 2,585,630, forward strand.
TAAGGACGTGGCCCTTCCTTTGACTTCGGGGAGAAATGCGTTCCGTCCATGATGCGGATACAGATGCTGCGTAGGGTTTGCTCTTCCCATTCCGGTGCATCGCGGAACTCGGGGAAACGGAGGCGGGGGAGGGTTTCGCCTTCGCGGGGAAAGAGCTGCTGCATCAGGCCGCGCTTGTAGGTCTTCAAGGCCTCGACTTTCCGCCCCTGCGAAGCAATCAGCTCATCCAGTGAGCTCAGGCAGTCGGCGATTTTTTGTTGCTCGACCAGAGATGGGAGATATGTCTCCCAGGAGCCGAGCTTGCTGAAATACAAGCGCGTCCGAGTTCCGCCAGCCTTCTGCGAAAGCGCAAAAGCCTTGAAGTCCTGCGAGTGATTGAGCTTTGCGCGAAGGAAACGGCTATCGAGATTGATGGTTCGGAACACCGGATACTCTTTGCTAACAGCTATCTCTCCGCCAGTTTCATTCACGTTGAATGCGAACTGTCCGTCATCACTCATGTGGCGATACACAAAGCAATTCGGCGGAACTACCCCGTACTCGCCATCGTTGATGATCGTGCGTCCGTCGTAGTAGCTCGCTTGCGGTGTGAGTCCGGACCTTGAAGACGAATAGATAGGTAAAGAGGTCGTCGCGGGAACTCTGGAGCCGCACTCCTCCAAGTAAGGCGCTAAGGCTTTCTTGTCCCATGCGTCGCGGAACCCCGGAAACCGCAACTTCGGCACGACCGCTTTTTTACCCTCCTTCACCATCGCTCAATCCTCGTAAGCCTGCAGGCCCGAGATCTCGCGGCCTCCGGCGCGACGCTTAAGCATCGGCACCAGCTCGCCCATCAAGGCCAGCTCTTTCTGCGTGCGGGCTTTCCAGCCCAGCTCCAGCGGGGCGAGCAGTTCGGTGAGTTGTTCGCCGTCGAAGATGCGGCGGTCAAGTACGGCATCCACGAAGCTTTGCAGGGCCGTGGCGGGCAGGCTGTGGCGGGCGGCGAGTTCGTTCAGCTCACGGGCAGCCTGCACGGCTTTGAATTGCTGGTAGCCGGTGCGGATGGCGCGCTCGTCCAGGCCTTCGCCGGCCGTAAGGCCCCGTACGTATTCGGTGATGAGGTCGCGTTCGTCGATGAACTTGGCGTCGCCCGCGATGAGGCTGATCAGTTGATCGCGGCTCATGGTGGCCTTGCCGGGCTTCTTGGTGGAGAAGTCGGCGATGAGCTTCATGATGTAGTCGTAATCAATCGTCGCGGAGGCAAAAAGCACGAACTCGAAATCGAGCTGTGCCATTTCTTCGTTTTGGGCTTCGCCCTCGCGGTCGCCAGCGCGCGCACGTTCGTCGCGCAGGCGCTTGGCGGTTTCGAGGTACTGGCCACGGAAGGCGTTGAGTTCATCGCGGGGCAGGATGGTCTCGATGGTGTTTGCCTGCTCGGGGGTAAGGTCAGTGTATTGGTCGAGCTGGGTCTGCAGTTTCTGCACATCCTTGAAGGCCTTGACGAAGCCAACGCGGGCTTCGTCGCCCATGAGTTTGGCGACGTCTTCGGGCTTGCCTGCAAGCCCGTGCGCCTGCATGAAGCTTTGCAGGGCCAACTTGGCTTCCTGCAGCTTCTCGATGACCACGGGAGCCTTGTCCACCAGCCAGATTTCGCGTGCGCGCGCTTCGTCCTTCTTGCCAGAGAAGAGCGCGATGGCGGCATCGACCGCATCCTGCTGACCCCGGAAGTCGAGGATGTGGCCGTAGGGCTTGGTGTCGTTGAGCACGCGGTTGGTGCGGCTGAAGGCCTGGATGAGGCCGTGGTGCTTGAGGTTCTTGTCAACGTAGAGGGTGTTCAGGTACTTGCTGTCGAAGCCGGTGAGCAGCATATCGACGACGATGGTGATGTCGATCTTGTGTTGTGCAGCGGCGGGATTGGCTTTACGCAGGTCGGCATCGGGCCATTGCTGGTCTTTGATGCGTTGCTGCACGTCCTGGTAATAGAGGTCGAATTCCTCGATGCGGTGGTTGCTGCCGAAACGCGCGTTGTAGCTGGCGATGATGTCGCCAAGCGCGGCCTTCTTGGCGTCCGGTTCCTGTTGGTTGTCCGCCAGTTCGGTGGGTAGGTCTTCTTGCAGCTGGCGCACGTCGGCACTCACGTCGCTGGGCGGTGAAAACACGGCGGCGATACTGAGCGGCACGAAGCTGGCATCGGCCTTCTGTTTTTCGTCCTGTATTTCCTTGAATAGGCCGTGATACTCGATGGCGTCGTTGATGGATGCCGTAGCAAAGATGGCGTTAAACTTGCGCCCGCCGGTGGCGGCATCGTGCTTGGCGAGGATGGCCTCGACGATGGCGCGCTTGGCGATGGTCTCGCCCTGCTTGGGTGGGTTCTTGCCATCGGGCTTGAAGTAGTCGACGTGAAACTTCAAGACATTGCGGTCTTCAATCGCGTGGGTGATGGTGTATTCGTGCAGGGACTGCTGGAAAAGGTCTTCCGTGGTTTTGAGTGTTTTCTCTTCACCCGTGATCTGCTTGATGGCCGAGTTTTCCGAAAAGATCGGCGTGCCGGTAAAGCCGAAGAGCTGGGCCTTGGGGAAGAACTCTTTGATGGTCTGGTGGTTCTCGCCAAACTGCGAGCGGTGGCATTCATCGAAAATGAAGACGATGCGCTTGTCACGCATGGCTTCGAGTTGGTCGGCATAGGTGGCAAGGCCACGTTTCTCGCGGCTCTTGTTGCGCTTGCTGTTTTCGTTCAGCGCCAGGCCCAGCTTCTGGATGGTGCAGACGATGACCTTGTCGGCCGCGTCGTCAGACAGCAGGCGGCGGACCAGCTCGCCGGTGTTGGTGTTGCTCTCGACGCAGCCTTCCTGAAAGCGGTTGAATTCCTCGCGGGTCTGCCGGTCGAGGTCTTTGCGGTCGACCACGAACAAGCATTTTTCGATATTCGGATTGGCCTTGAGCAGCGTAGAGGCCTTGAAGCTGGTGAGCGTTTTGCCGCTGCCGGTGGTGTGCCAGATGTAGCCGTTGCCGCTGTTCTCTTCGATGCACTTGACGATGTTTTTTACGGCGTAGATTTGGTAGGGCCGCATCATCAAAAGCTTCTGCTCGCTGGCGACCAGCACCATGTAGCGGCTGATCATCTGGCCGAGCGTACATTTGGCGAGGAAGGCTTCGGCAAACTCATCAAGCCCGTTGATCTTGCCGTTATCAGGCGCAGCGAATTGGTAGATGGGCAGGAAGCGCTCGTCAGTGTTGAAGCTGAAGTGCCGTGCGTTGTTATTGGCGAAGTAGTAGGTGGAGTGCTGGTTGCTGACGACAAAGATTTGCATAAAGCACAACAGCGTGCGCGTAAATCCGTTGCCGGGGTCGTTCTTGTATTCGACGATCTGCTCGATGGCGCGGCGCGGGTTGATGCCAAGTGTCTTGAGTTCGATCTGTACCACGGGCACGCCGTTGATCAGCAGAATGACATCGAAGCGGTGGTGGCTGTAGTCGGTACTGATGCGCAGTTGGTTGACAACTTCGAAGCTGTTCTTGCACCAGTCTTCAATGTTCACCAGCGTGTAGTTTAGGGGAGTGCCGTCTTCCCGGATGAAACTGTTGCGCGTGCGAAGGGTTTGCGCGGCAGTGAACACATCTGGTGTAACGATCTCTTCGAGCAGGCGGGCAAACTCGTCGTCGGTGAGTTTGACACGGTTGAGTTGCTGGAATTTATCGCGAAAATTAACTTCAAGAGCGGCGCGATCTCGGATGTCCGGACGGTAGGTGTATTTAAGCTCACCCAGCTTGGCGATGAAATTGTGCTCGATCTGGTTTTCGGTTGTAGTCATCTGCCGCTACTAAATTTAGGTTAGTGTCGAATAATGAACCAAACCTACTGAGAGTTGAAAAAAGCCTACGAATGCAGGCTCTTTTCATTATCTGTGTCAGAAGTTTTTCACCAACTTGGCACAGTTTTCACTTTCTGTGTCACCCGGCAAACATTACACGTCGATGTTCTGCGCCCGCAGGGCATTGCTTTCGATGAAGTTGCGGCGGGGTTCCACCAGTTCGCCCATGAGGGTGGTGAAGACTTCGTCGGCGCCGATGGCGTCGTCGATGCCGACCCGCAGCAGGCGGCGGACGTTGGGGTCCATGGTGGTTTCCCACAGCTGCTCGGGGTTCATTTCGCCCAGACCTTTGTAGCGCTGCTTGCTGATGCCCTTTTCCACTTCGTTGAGCAGCCAGGTCATGGTGCTGGCGAAGTCGGCGACGGCCATCTTCTTCTCGCCGCGCTGGATCAGGCCGCCGGGGCCGAAGAGGCCGTTGAGCAGTTCGGCGGTCTTGCGCAGCTGCAGGTAGTCGCCGGAGCGCAGGAAGTCTTCGTCGATGCTGCTGACCTTGCGGTTGCCGTGGTGCATCTTTTCCATGCGCACCTGCCAGCTTTCCTGGGCTTCGTTGTAGTGGGCGAAGACGTCGATGCCGTCGCTGGACACCTTGGCCAGCAGGGCGGCGCTGGCCTTGGCGGCGGCTTCGTCGTCTAGCTTCAGCTCCAGGTTGTGGTGCACCAGGGCGTGCAGCACTTCTGGGTTGATGTGGTTGGAGAGGCGGTTGATGACGGCCTCGGCCAGCAGGTATTCCCGGGCCAGGGATTCGAGGGCCGCGCCGCTGATGGGCTCGGCGCCGGCCCGGGGCAGCAGCTCGGTGCCTTCCATGGCCATCTGCAGCAGGAACTGCTGGTATTCGTGGTCGTCCTTCAGGTAGCGCTCGGTCTTGCCGTGCTTGACCTTGTACAGGGGCGGCTGGGCGATGTAGATGTGGCCGCGCTCCACCAGCTCGGGCATCTGCCGGTAGAAGAAGGTGAGCAGCAGGGTGCGGATGTGGGCGCCGTCCACGTCGGCATCGGTCATGATGATGATGCGGTGGTAGCGCAGCTTCTCCGGCTTGTATTCGTCCTTGCCGATGCCGGTGCCGAGGGCGGTGATGAGGGTGGCGATTTCCTGGCTGGAGATGAGCTTGTCGAAGCGGGCCTTTTCCACGTTGAGAATCTTGCCCTTGAGGGGCAGGATCGCCTGGAACTTGCGGTCCCGGCCCTGCTTGGCGGAGCCGCCGGCGGAGTCGCCCTCCACCAGGTACAGTTCGCACTGGGTGGGGTCCTTCTCCTGGCAGTCGGCCAGTTTGCCGGGCAGGCCGACGCCGTCCAGGATGCCCTTGCGGCGGGTCATTTCGCGGGCCTTGCGGGCCGCGTCCCGGGCGCGGGCGGCTTCGACGATCTTGCCGCAGATGGTCTTGGCATCCACCGGGCGTTCCAGCAGGAATTCGGTGAGCTTGGCGGCCACCACTTCTTCCACCGCCGGACGGGCTTCGGAAGAGACCAGCTTCATCTTGGTCTGGGAGGCGAACTTGGGATCGGGCATCTTCACCGAGAGAACGCAGGCCAGGCCTTCGCGCATGTCGTCGCCGGTGATTTCCACCTTGGCCTTCTTGGCGATCTCATTCTCTTCGATGTACTTGTTGATGATGCGGGTCATGGCTGCCCGCAGGCCGGTGAGGTGGGTGCCGCCGTCAGACTGGGGAATGTTGTTGGTGAAGCACAGCACCTGTTCCTGGTAGGAGTCGTTCCACTGCATGGCCACTTCGACGCCGATGGTGACGCCGGTGTCGCCGACCTTGGCTTCGCCGGCGGAGTAAAAGATGCTGGGATGCAGGACGGACTTGGTGCGGTTGATGTACTCGACGAAGCTCTGTACGCCGCCGGCAAAGGCGAACAGCTCTTCCTTGCCGTTGCGCTGGTCCACCAGGCGGATGCTGACGCCGTTGTTGAGGAAGGACAGTTCGCGCAGGCGCTTGGCCAGGATTTCGTAGTGGAATTCCACGGTGCCGAAGATTTCGTCGTCGGCCAGGAAGTGCACTTCGGTACCGCGCTTGTCGGTATCGCCCAGCACCTTCAGGGGGGAAACTTCAAAGCCGTCGCGCACTTCGATGACGCGCTCCACCGGGACGCCCCGGTTGAACTCGATGAAGTGGCGCTTGCCGTCGCGACGGATGGTCAGGCGCAGCCACTTGGAGAGGGCGTTCACGCAGGAGACGCCGACGCCGTGCAGACCGCCGGAAACCTTGTAGGAGTTCTGGTTGAACTTGCCGCCGGCGTGCAGTTCGGTGAGGGCGATTTCGGCAGCGGAGCGCTTCGGCTCGTGCTTGTCGTCCATCTTCACGCCGGTGGGAATGCCGCGGCCGTTGTCGGTGACGGAGATGGAGTTGTCGGCGTGGATGGTGACGGTGATGTCGTCGCAATGGCCGGCCAGGGCTTCGTCGATGGAGTTGTCCACCACTTCGAAGACCAGGTGGTGCAGGCCGGTGCCGTCGGAAGTGTCGCCAATGTACATCCCCGGGCGCTTGCGCACGGCCTCCAGGCCTTCAAGGATCTGGATGCTGGATTCGCCGTAGGCCGGTGAGGCTTCCTGCGGGTTGTTCATTTGCGGGTTTTCTTCGCTCATTGTTCCTGTTCCACTTAAAACTGCAAAAGGTCCGCCGGGCGGCGGACCTTAGATCACGGCGTTCGGCGGCGATCAGATGCGCATGGGCATGACGACGTACTTGAAGCGGTCGTTGCCCGGCACGGTGATGAGGGCGCTGGAATTGGCGTCGTTGAAATTGAGGGTGACGGTGTCGCTGCTGACGTTGTTCAGCACGTCGAGCACGTAGCCGACGTTGAAGCCCACATCCAGGGAGTCGCCGGCGTATTCCACTTCCAGCTCTTCCTGGGCTTCTTCCTGCTCGGCGTTGGCGGCCATGACCTTGAGGCTGTTGCCCTGGAGTACCAGGCGCACGCCGCGGAACTTCTCGTTGGTCAGGATGGCGGCGCGGACCATGGACTGCAGCAGGGCGGTGCGGCCCAGCTCCAGGCTGTTCTTCAGGGTGGCGGGAATGACGCGCTCGTAGTCGGGGAACTTGCCGTCGATCAGCTTGGACACCAGCACCACGTTGCCGAAGGCGAAACGCACCTGGTTGGCGGAGAGGGTGATTTCCAGGGCCTCGTCGGAATCGGCCAGCAGGCGGTTCAGTTCGAGCACGGTCTTGCGCGGCAGGATCAGTTCCTGGCGGGGCAGCTCGGCTTCGATCTCCATGCTGGCGAAGGCCAGGCGGTGGCCGTCGGTGGCCACGGCGCGCAGTTCCTTGCCTTCGGTCAGCAGCAGCAGGCCGTTCAGGTAGTAGCGCACGTCCTGGGCGGCCATGGCGTACTGGGTCTGGGCCAGGAGCTGGCGGAACTGCTTTTGGGTGACGGAGAAGCGCTTGGCGTCGTCGTTGCCGATGGCCATGCGGGGGAAGTCGTCGGCGGGCAGGGTCTGCAGGGTGAAGCGGCTCTTGCCGCCGCGCACCAGCAGGCGCTTTTCTTCCAGCACCAGGCTGACTTCCGTGCCTTCGGGCAGGGAGCGCAGGATGTCCTGCAGCTTGCGGGCGCCGACGGTGACGGCACCGTCGCCTTCACCGCCTTCGGCGGCGGCGCTGGTGGTGATCTGGATTTCAATGTCGGTGGCCAGGAAGGTCAGGGCATCGCCCTTCTTTTCCAGCAGCACGTTCGACAGGATGGGCAGGGTGTGCCGCTTCTCCACAATGCCGGAGACCGATTGCAGCGGCGAAAGCAGCGTGTCGCGTTGGGTCTTGATTAGAAGCATAGAGATCAATCCTTAAAAGATAGTAGCGGCGCCAACTCTGTGGATAACTCGCGTTGATCCGATTATTGCAGAAGCCTGTGTTGCGAAAACCTGTTGCCTCCGGCTGCCCGCGAAAAAGGGCGGGTCACCGGGTGAAGCCTGGGAAAATAGGGGCTGCCCACGGCGAAACCTCGATTATCCACATTTCATCCCGGGAAAAAACCCGGGGCACGACATAACTGCAGGCTTTTCAGCCTTTCAGGACCTGCAGCAGCACGTGCAGGTCGTGGTTCAGTTCGTTGTCCTTGGCCCGCAGGGTGTCGATGGTGCGGACCGCATGCAATACCGTGGTGTGGTCCCGGCCTCCGAAGGCATCCCCGATCATGGGGTAGCTGTGGGGGGTCAGGTCCTTGGCCAGCCACATGGCCACCTGGCGCGGCCGGGCGATGGCCCGGGTGCGCTTCTTGGAATAGAGGTCGGCCACCTTGATTTTGTAGTACTCGGCCACGGTCTTCTGGATGTTCTCCACCGTGATCTGCCGGTTGAAGGCGCCGATGACGTCCTTCAGCGCGTCCTTGGCCAGATCCAGGGCGATCTCACGGCCGTGGAAGAGGGAATAGGCCAGCACCTTCTTCAGGGCCCCTTCCAGCTCCCGCACATTGGAGCGCAGGTGCTTGGCGATGAAGAAGGCCACTTCGTCGTCCAGGGCCACGCCCTCGGCTTCGGCCTTCTTCTTCAGGATGGCCACCCGCATTTCCGTCTCGGGCGGCTCGATCTGCACCGTCAGGCCCCAGTCGAAGCGTGTCACCAGGCGGTCGTCGAGGCCGTTGATGTCCTTCGGATAGGTGTCGCAGGTGATGATGATCTGCTTCTTGGCTTCGGTGAGGGCGTTGAAGACGAAGAAGAACTCTTCCTGGGTGCGGTTCTTGCCGTTGAAGAACTGCACGTCGTCCACCAGCAGCACGTCCAGGGACTTGTAATAGCGCTTGAAGACGTCGAAGGATTTCTGCTGGTAGGCCCGTACCACGTCCGAGTAGTAGTCCTCGGCGTGCACGTAGCGCACCACCTTGTCCGGATCGGCTTGCAGGATGGCGTTGCCGATGGCGTGGATGACGTGGGTCTTGCCCAGGCCGACGCCGCCGTAGATGAACAGGGGGTTGTAGGAGACGCCCGGATTCTGGGCCACCTGCATGGCGGCAGCCCGGGCCAGGTCGTTGGCCTTGCCCACCACCAGATTGTCGAAAGTGAAGCCGGGAATCAGCCGGGTCTTCTCGTAGCTGCTTTGGGGGCCGTTATTGCGGCGGGCGGCGGGCGCCGGTGCCGGTGCCGGGGCGGCGGCAGGTGCCGGGGCCATGATCCGGGGGGCGGCGGCGGGAATCTCGGCGGGCGCGGCTGCCGGCGCCGTGGGCCGGGCCACCGCCACGGCGGTGCGGCCGCCGCCGATGCCCAGGCTGATGGCGACAGGGGCGGAGAAGTGGCTGTGGGCCAGCTCCTCGATGCGGGACAGGTAGCGCTCCTTCACCCACTTCAGGATGAAGCCGTTGGGCGCGAGCAGGCGCAGGCCTTCGGCGAGGTTGTCCTCGCCTTCCAGCCGCAGGGGCTTGATCCAGGTGTTGAATTGCTGGGGCGGCAGTTCTTGTTCGAACTGGCTCAGACAGATTGACCAGAAACCGCTCATTACCTCAACCACTCGGAAACCGGACGCCGGGGGCGCCCCGTCAGCCGGGGACAAGTCCGGTTCGGAGGCCGCAGCCCCCGGGCCGGCAGGATGGGGCCCCGCAGGGCCCGACCCGGAAAATAAAAAAGCCTACGCTTCAATAGGCTGGGAACGGGGCACAGGCCAGGGCCGTGCCGCCGGGAATCGCGTGCTCCGGAAAAGACGGCAGCGGGCTTGTTGCATTTTTACAATGGCGCTGCCGGCCAGAGCGAAGGCGCATTTTAGCCTGTCTGGGAAAAGTTATCCACAGGCCGGGGCGAATTTTCCCGGGGCGGCCAATCGTTTTGTTCTTGACAGCCCGGGGGTTAACCCATTCTAATTGCGCGTTTATCTTTCCCCAAGCATCAAGGACTTAAGACATGAAGCGCACTTACCAACCCTCCGTCGTCCGTCGCAAGCGTACCCACGGCTTCCTGGTCCGCATGAAGACCAAGGGTGGCCGCGCCGTCATCCGCGCCCGCCGCGCCAAGGGCCGCAAGCGTCTGGCCGTTTGATCGGACCTGACCTGCCCGGTAGCTCCGGGGAGGTGACGCCGGTGTCTGACGAGTCTCGACTCCAGGCCCCCCAGCGCTTTCCCTTCCCCAAGCGCTACCGCTTGACCAAAACGGATGAGTTTTCATCCGTTTTTGGTTTTCGGAGGGCCATAAAAGGCCCTTACTTCCTCCTGCACTGGCGTCTTTGCAGTCCGGAGGAGGCCCGACAGGGCGCCCGCCTGGGCCTGGTGGTCGGCAAGAAGCTGTGCCGTGCCTCCGTCGGCCGCAACCGGGTGAAGCGCCTGGCCCGGGAAGCCTTCCGCCTGCAGCGGCAGGATTTCCCGGCGGTGGATTTGATCCTGCGTCTGGGAGTTTCCCTGGACAAGGCCAAGCCACGGCCGAGCAAGGCGGAAATGGCGGCCGAGATCGCCGGCCTGTTGCGGCGCCTCAGCCGTCGCCTGGCGGAACCCCGGGATGCCGGCAACCCGCCGCCCGCCGCAAACCCGGCAGCACCGGAGCCTCGGTAATGAAACGACTCAGAGCCCTCAGCATCATGCCGTTCCTGCTGCTGTTGCGCGTCTACAAATACGCCATCAGCCCCATGCTGGGTCGTAATTGTCGTTTCGAACCGAGCTGTTCCGACTATACTGCCGAGGCTCTGAAGAAGCACGGCGTGATCAAGGGGCTGTGGTTGGGCTCGCGGCGGCTGCTGCGCTGCCATCCCTTCCATCCCGGCGGTTACGATCCGGTGCCCTAAGTGGCTGCGCCACGCCGCGCCATGAATTCCAAAACCTGCAATCGATAGGCTGTGCATGGATAACCGTCGCCTGTTCCTGTTCCTGATCTTCGCCGTCTCCATCATCATGTTGTGGGACGCCTGGGTGAAACATAACCAGCCCAAGGATGTGCCGGCCACCGCCGCGGCCACCCAGGCCGGGGCCGCACCCGCTCCCTCCGCCACGCTGCAGTCCGGCGCTGCCGCCGTTGCCGCAGCCGTCGCCGCACCGGCGCCGGTCAAGGCCGAGACCGTCACCATCACCACCGACCTGATGGTGGCCGACATCTCCACCCAGGGCGGCGATCTGGTGCGTCTCGAACTGCCCGGCTACAAGTCGGCCACCGACGAGAGCAAGCCCTTCCAGCTGTTCGGCGAGGACCACCGCTACAGCGCCCAGAGCGGCCTGATCGGCGACGGCCTGCCGACCCACAAGACCATGTTCAAGGTGCTGCCCGGCCCCCGCGAGATGGGCGACAGCAAGGAACTGCAGGTGCGCCTGGAAGCCGTGACCGACGGCGTCAAGGTGACCAAGGTCTATACCTTCCGCAAGGGCTCCTTCCTGGTGGATGTGGGTTATGAAATCCACAACGGCAGTGCCAAGGCCATCGCCCCCCACGCCTACTTCCAGCTGGCCCGGGACGACAAGGCACCGGCCGGCGAGTCCTCCATGGTCAGCGTCTATACCGGCCCGGCCCTGTATACCGAGCAGGACAAATTCCACAAGCTGGCCTTCTCCGACATCGAGAAGGGCAAGGCCAAGGTGCCCCAGAACGCCGACAACGGCTGGGTGGCCATGGTGCAGCACTACTTCGTTTCCGCCTTCGTGCCCCAGGGCAAGTCGCCCCGCGAATTCTTCGTGCGCAAGGTGGAAGCTCCGGCCGACGGCAAGCCCGGCGTCTATTCCGCCGGCGTCATCGTGCCCGTGGCCCAGGTGGAAGCCGGTGCCCAGGGCAGCGTCAGCGTGCCCCTCTTCGCCGGTCCCCAGATCCAGTCCCAGCTCAAGCAGGTCGCCGAAGGCCTGGACCTGGTGGTGGACTACGGCTGGCTGACCGTCATCGCCGCGCCCATCTTCTGGGCCCTGGAGTGGATTCACAAGCTGGTGGGCAACTGGGGCTGGGCCATCGTGGTCCTGACCATCGCCCTGAAGCTGATCTTCTTCCCCCTCTCCGCCGCTTCCTACAAGTCCATGGCCAAGATGCGCCAGGTGACGCCGCGCCTGCAGCACATCAAGGAGCACTTCGCCGACGACCGCCAGCGCATGAACCAGGAGATGATGGATCTGTACCGCAAGGAAAAGATCAATCCCCTCGGCGGCTGTCTGCCCATCCTGATCCAGATTCCCGTGTTCATCGCCCTCTACTGGGTGCTGCTGGGCGCCGTGGAAATGCGCAACGCGCCGTGGGTCGGCTGGATTCACGACCTCTCCGCCCAGGACCCGTTCTACATCCTGCCGGTGATCATGATCGCCACCATGGTGATCCAGACCCGTCTCAACCCGACCCCGCCGGACCCCATCCAGGCCAAGGTCATGATGATGATGCCCTTCGTCTTCGGCTTCATGTTCTTCTTCTTCCCGGCCGGCCTGGTGCTGTACTGGGTGGTGAACAACGTGCTGTCCATCGCCCAGCAGTGGCAGATCACCCGCATGATCGAGGCTGGCGGCAAGGCGGCCAACGACGCCAAGGCCTGATGTCCGCGAAAAGGCCGCCTGAGGGCGGCCTTTTTTTCGTTAACGCTCCGGAATCCTCCCCGCCATGATGCCCCGCACCGACACCATCGCCGCCATTGCCACCGCTCCCGGCCGGGGTGGCGTCGGGGTCGTACGCATCTCCGGCAACGGCCTGCTGCCCCTGGCCGAACAGCTCACGGGCAGGCTGCCCCGGCCGCGCCATGCCACCCTGGCCGACTTCCGTGCTGCCGACGGCAGTGTCATCGACAGCGGCCTGCTGCTCTACTTCCCCAACCCGTCCTCCTTCACCGGCGAGGACGTGCTGGAACTGCAGGGCCACGGCGGCCCGGTGGTGCTGCAGATGCTGCTGGCCCGCTGCCTGGATCTGGGCGCCCGCCTGGCCGAGCCCGGCGAGTTCACCCGCCGCGCCTTCCTCAACGGCAAGCTGGACCTGGCCCAGGCCGAAGCCGTGGCCGACCTCATCGACGCCACCACCCAGGCCGCCGCCCGCAGCGCCGTGCGCTCCCTGCAGGGAGAGTTCTCCCGGGAGATCCGCGTCCTCACCGACGAGCTGATCGAACTGCGGGCCCTGACCGAGGCCACCCTGGACTTTCCCGAGGAGGAGATCGACTTCCTCAAGGCAGCCAACGCCTTCGGCCGCCTGGACAGCCTGGCGGCCAGGCTGGAGGCGGTGTTCGACCGGGCCCGCCAGGGCCGCCTGCTGCAGAACGGCCTGCACGTGGTGCTGGCCGGCCAGCCCAACGTGGGCAAGTCCAGCCTGCTCAACGGCCTGGCCGGCGACGAACTGGCCATCGTCACCCCCATCGCCGGCACCACCCGGGACGTGGTGCGGGGCAACCTGCAGATCGAGGGCATCCCGCTCCACGTCATCGACACCGCCGGCCTGCGGGAGACGGAGGACGAGGTGGAGCGCCTGGGCATCGAGCGCACCTGGCGCGAGATCGAGAAGGCCGATGTGCTGGTGCTGCTGGCCGATGCCCGGGAAGGCATCGCCCATGGGGAGGAGGCCATCCTCAGGCGTCTGCCGCCGGACCTGCCGCGCATCACCGTCTACAACAAGATCGACCTCACCGACCGGGTGCCGGAGCGCCATGAGGAGCCGGAAGGAGGGGAGGGCTGCGTCGCCATTTCCCTTTCCGCCAAGAGCGGCGCCGGCCTCGACCTGCTGCGCCGGGAGCTGCTGCGCATCGCCGGCTGGCACGAGGCGGAAGACGTCTTCATCGCCCGGGAGCGCCACCTGCGGGCCCTGGCTGCCGCCCAGGAGCACCTGCAGCTGTCGCGCCAGCGCCTGCCGGCCCTGGAGCTTTTTGCCGAGGAACTGCGTCTGGCCCAGAACGCCCTCTGCGACATCACCGGCGAGTTCACCGCCGACGACCTGCTCGGCGAAATCTTCGGCCGCTTCTGCATCGGCAAGTAGGCCCCCCGCCGGGCCAACCCCGGTGGCATTTTTCCTGGTCTAGAATGGGTTTTTCCCATTCCCAGCCGGAGGTGCTGCCGTGGCCATGCGTCTTTCTTCCCTCTCCCCCGCCGTCCTGGTCCTCTCCCTGGGGGCGGCGCACCTGCCGGCGGTCGCGGCCCCGGTCAGTTACGAAATGAATCTGCGTACCCTGTCCGGCCTCGGAGCCGGCGGCATGGGCGGGGTCATGGGCATGATGTTCGGCAGCAAGCCCGGCGCCAGCCGCAGCATGGACCTGCGCCTGACCAACCCGGCCGACCTGCCGCCCGACTACAGTGCCAGCCACCAGGTGCCCGAAACCATGGGCATCGGCCCCCTGCTGCCCCTCAAGGGCGAGCGGCGCAGCGGCGGCCAGGGCGGCGGCAGCGATGGCGAGGCCGATGGCCGGGTACTCATCTACTGGGGCTGTGGTCCGGCCGTGGCCAAGGGCCAGCCCGAGATCCTGGATTTCCGCACCATGGCGGGCAAGGTCTCGCCCGAGGTGATGGCCATGGCCCGCCAGGGCCGCAGCATGGGCAAGGGCGGCCCGGGCGCCGGGGCGGACGGCCTGCCGCCCCGCTCCCTGCACTGGCCCGCCGGTGACCGGGACTTCAAGGGCCTGCCCGACGGTGCCTCGGCGGTGGGCGAGCATGTGGTCAAGGCCAGCTTCCTGACGCCGGACATCCGCTTCACCCTGGGGGCGGCCATGGATTTCCTCGAGCCCATCAACCTCAAGGCCGGCAATACCAACCTGCGCGGCGCCGTTCCCCTGAGCTGGGACGCTTCCTCCCGGGTGCGGGGCTACGATCTCAACGCCGTGGCCGCCAACGGCGACAAGGAGGTGGTGCTGTGGCTGGCGGCCCGCAACAAGAGCCCCATGCTGCCGGGCAGCCAGCGCGAATGCACGGTGCCGGAAGGCATTTTCGCCAAGGCCGAGATGGCCATGGTCTCCGCTGTGGCCCACGGGCCGAGCCAGGGCTTTGCCTATCCGCCGCAGAAGCCGGCGGAGAAGAAGCCCCTGGTGTGGAGCGCGGTGGTGCGGGTGACCGGCTACGACAGCCTGGCCCTGGGCCTGGAGCAGGCGGCCGGTGACGCGGCGGTGGAGTCGGCGGCTCCGGCCGGTGTCGGGGGGCTGCTGAAGGGCATCTTCGGCCGCTGATCCCGGGCGGGGGTGCCGCGGGACGCCCTTTCCGGGCCCCCACCGGCGCCCCCGGGCCGGCGCCATCCTCCTCCGGCGCCCGCTCTTCCCCTGGGGGGAGGGGGCCGGGTATGATCCGCCGCTGGGTGTGAGCCCCCGCCGTCCCGGCGGTACTAATATAAAAAACGCAGTGGAGGAGTCATGAAACTGAACGCCCTGGTGGCGGCATTGCTGCCGCTCGCCTGTATTTCCCTATCCCGTCCCGCCCTGGCCGACCTCAATGTCGGCATCACCCTCTCCGCCACCGGTCCGGCGGCATCCCTGGGCATTCCCGAGAAAAACACCGTGGCCCTGCTGCCGGCCAGCATCGGCGGGCAGAAGGTCAATTACATCGTCCTCGACGATGCCTCGGACACCACGGCGGCGGTGAAAAACGCCAAGAAGCTGATCGGCGAGCACAAGGTGGATCTCATCATCGGCTCCACCACCACGCCCAACTCCCTGGCCATGATCGACACCGTGGCCGAAGCGGAGACGCCCATGATCGCCATGGCCGCCTCGGCCCGCATCGTCGAGCCCATGGACGAGAAGCGCAAGTGGGTGTTCAAGACGCCCCAGAACGACGCCCAGATGTCCACCGCCATCGTCGAGCACATGACCAGCAACAACGTTAAGACGGTGGCCTACATCGGCTTTGCCGACGCCTACGGCGAAGGCTGGTACGGCGAGTTCGCCAAGGTGGCGGAGGTGCGCAAACTGGCCCTGGTGGGCAACGAGCGCTTCAACCGGGCCGACACCTCGGTTACCGGCCAGGTGCTGAAGCTGCTCGCCGCCAAGCCCGACGCCATCCTCATCGGCGCCGCCGGCACCCCGGCGGCCCTGCCCCAGAAGGCCCTGCGGGAGCGGGGCTACAAGGGGCCGATCTACCAGACCCACGGCGTCGCCAACAACGACTTCCTGCGGGTCGGCGGCAAGGAGGTGGAGGGCACCCTGCTGCCCAGCGGCCCGGTGCTGGTGGCGGCCCAGCTGCCCAACGACAACCCGGTGAAGAAGTCGGCGGTGGAGTACGTGGGCAAGTACGAGGCGGTGCACGGCAAGGGCAGCGTCACCGCCTTCGGCGGCTATGCCTGGGATGCGGGCCTGCTGCTGGCCCAGGCCGTGCCGGCGGCCCTGAAGAAGGCCCAGCCGGGCAGCAAGGAATTCCGCAAGGCCCTGCGCGACGCCCTGGAGGCGAGCCGCAACGTGGCCGGCGCCCACGGGGTGTACAACATGAGCGCCCAGGACCACCTGGGGCTGGACCAGCGGGCCCGGGTCATGGTCACCATTCAGGACGGAGCCTGGAAGCTGGTCAAGTAGTCGCAGGACAACATCACTGGGAGAACGCACCATGCAAGGAAG
Organism: Azospira sp. I09; assembly: GCF_009177135.1. NCBI lineage: Bacteria > Pseudomonadati > Pseudomonadota > Betaproteobacteria > Rhodocyclales > Rhodocyclaceae > Azospira > Azospira sp. I09. Next base: position 2,601,854 of record NZ_AP021844.1, read on the forward strand.
CTGGAGTATTCCCGGGGCCAGGTTGGGCGCATCGCTGCTCGGCCTGTCCCTGTTGTTCGCAGCACCCGCCCGGGCCGACCTCAACGTCGGCATCAGCGTCTCGGCCACCGGCCCGGCGGCGTCCCTGGGCATTCCCGAGAAGAACAGCGTGGCCCTGCTGCCGGCCAGCATCGGCGGGCACAAGGTCAATTACATCGTCCTCGACGATGCCTCGGACACCACGGCGGCGGTGAAGAATGCGCGCAAGCTGATCGCCGAGCACCGGGTGGACGTCATCGTCGGTTCCACCACCAGCCCCAATTCCCTGGCCATGATCGACGCGGTGGCGGAGGGCGAGACGCCCATGCTGGCCCTGGCCGCCTCCAGCCGCATCGTCGAGCCCATGGACGAGAAGCGGCGCTGGGTCTTCAAGCTGGCCCAAAACGATGCCCACATGGCCACCGCCCTGGTGGAAAGCATGACCAGCCAGCAGGTGCGCAGCGTCGCCTACATCGGCTTTGCCGACGCCTACGGCGAGGGCTGGTTCAACGAGTTCGCCAAGATCGCCGAGGCGCGCAAGCTGCGGCTGGTGGCCAACGAGCGCTTCAGCCGCAGCGACACCTCGGTCACCGGCCAGGTGCTGAAGGTGCTGGCGGCCAGGCCGGACGCGGTGCTCATCGGCGGCGCCGGCACACCCGCGGCCCTGCCCCAGAAGACCCTTAGGGAGCGGGGTTACAAGGGCCTGATCTACCAGACCCACGGCGTCGCCAACAGCGACTTCCTGCGGGTCGGCGGCAAGGAGGTTGAAGGGACTTTGCTGCCGGCGGGGCCGGTGCTGGTGGCGGCCCAATTGCCGGCGGACAACCCGATCCGCAAGGTGGCCCTGGACTATGTGGGGCGCTACGAGGCGGTGCACGGCAAGGGCAGCGTCTCCACCTTCGGCGCCCACGTCTGGGATGCGGGCCTGCTGCTGCAGCACGCCGTGCCCCTGGCCCTGAAGAAGGCCCAGCCGGGCAGCCCGGAATTCCGCAAGGCCCTGCGCGAGGCCCTGGAAAACACCCGGGACGTGGTGGGCTGCCACGGGGTGTACAACATGGGGCCGACGGACCATCTGGGCTTCGACCAGCGGGCCCGGGTCATGGTCAGGATCGACAACGGCGCCTGGAAGCTGCAGCCCTAGGGCCGCCCCCGGCAAGAGAAAAGGCCCGGGCCGCCGAGGGGCGGCACCGGGCCTTTTTCATGTACCCCTGCCAGGAGGCAGGCAGGATGCGGCTGGCGGGGCAGGGATGGCGGAAACAGCCGTCCCTATTGCCTTCCAGGCCGATGCCTCAGGCGGTCTTGTTCCCGCCCAGGCCCAGGTAGGTTTCGATCACCCGGGGGTCGTCGGCCAGTTCGTGACTGGGGCCTTCCAGGGAGACCTCGCCGGTTTCCAGCACGTAGCCGTAGTCGGCCACCTGCAGGGCGGCCCGGGCGTTCTGTTCCACCAGCAGGATGGAGACGCCGGTCTGCTTCAGCTCGGCAACGATGCGGAAGATTTCCTTGATGATGAGGGGGGCGAGGCCCAGGGAAGGCTCGTCCAGCATCAGCAGTTTCGGCTTGGCCATCAGGGCCCGGCCCATGGCCAGCATCTGGCGCTCGCCGCCGGACAGGGTGCCGGCAGCCTGGGTACGCCGCTCCTTGAGGCGGGGGAAGAGGGCGAACACCTCCTCCATGGTCTGGGCGTGGTCCCGCAGGCCGCTGCGGTAGCGGTGGAAGGCGCCCAGCAGCAGGTTGTCCTCCACGCTCATCTCGGCGAACAGCTCCCGCTTTTCCGGCACCAGGGTCAGGCCCTGGCCGACCCGCTCTTCCACTTCCACATGGGCATCGAGATTGTGGCCGACGTAGGCCACCTCGCCCCGGTAGGGCAAGAGGCCCATCAGGGCGGAGAGCAGGGTGGTCTTGCCGGCGCCGTTGGGGCCGATGACGGTGACGATCTCGCCCTCGCGGATGCGCAGGCTGACCTTGTGCAGGGCTTCCACCTTGCCGTAGGCAACGCACAGGTCGCTCACTTCCAGCACGGGCTTGGGTTCGTGCGCGGCGTTCATCATTCCACTCCCCCCAGGTAGGCTTCCAGCACCGCCGGGTTTTTCTGGATTTCCTCCGGCAGGCCCTCGGCCAGCTTTTCGCCGAATTCCATGACCACCACCCGGTCGGCCAGGCCCATGACGAAGTCCATGTCGTGCTCCACCAGCAGGATGCCCATGCCTTCGCCGCGCAGCTTGCGCAGCAGTTCGGCCAGGGCCTGCTTTTCCAGGTAGCGCAGGCCGGCGGCGGGCTCGTCCAGCAGCAGCAGGCAGGGATCGGCGGCCAGGGCCCGGGCGATCTCGACGATGCGCTGCTTGCCCAGGGCCAGGCTGCCGGCGGCGTCGAACATGTGTTCGGCCAGGCCCACGCGCTCGATCTGGCGCGCCGCTTCGGCCAGCAGACGGGCCTCTTCGGCCCGCTCCAGGCGCAGGCCGGCGGCCAGGTAGTTGTGGCGGCCCCGCAAATGGGCGCCGATGGCCACGTTCTCCAGCACCGTCATGCCCGAGAGCAGGCGCACGTGCTGGAAGGTGCGGGAGAGGCCGAGGCGGGCGATGTCCCGGGCCTCCAGGCCGGCCACCGGCTGGCCGAGGAAGCTGATGCGGCCTTCGCTGGGCGGATTGACGCCGGAAATACAGTTGAACATGGTGCTCTTGCCGGCGCCGTTGGGGCCAATCAGAGCCATCACCTCGCCGGCCTGCACCGTCAGGGCCATGTCCTTGTTCGCCACCAGGCCGCCGAAGCGCTTGGTGACGCCCTCGGCCTGCAGCAGCACGGTGCCGGCGGCAGGCATCTGGCGCCGCGGCAGGGGCTCGGCGGCGGCCACGGCGTGGCGCTCCTGCTTTTGCGCCGGCACCAGGCGGGCGATGGCCGGCCACAGGCCGTTGCGGGCCCGGTGCAGGACGAAAATCATCATCAGGCCGAAGACGATCACCTCGAAGTTGCCGCTCTGGCCCAGCAGTTCCGGCAGCAGGTCCTGCAGCCACTGCTTGAGCACGGTGATGAGGCCGGCGCCGACCACGGCGCCCCAGACGTGGGCGACGCCGCCGATCACCGCCATGAAGAGGAATTCCACCCCCTGGTTGATGGAGAACGGGGTGGGATTCACGAAGCGCTGCAGGTGGGCGTAAAGCCAGCCGGAGACGCAGGCATAGAGCGCCGCCACGGTGAAGATGACGATCTTGGAGCGGGCCGTGTTCACGCCCATGGCCTCGGCCATGACGGTGCCGCCCTTGAGGGCGCGGATGGCCCGGCCTTCCCGGGAATCCAGCAGGTTGCGGGTGGCCAGCATGGCCCCCAGCAGCACCACCCAGATCAGGTAGAAGAAGCTGCGGCTGTCCTTCAGTTCCAGGCCGAACAGGGACACGGCGGGGATGCCGGTCATGCCGGTGTGGCCCCCCAGCCATTCCAGGTTGCCGAAGAGGAAGTAGAGGCTGATGCCCCAGGCGATGGTGCCCAGGGGCAGGAAGTGGCCCGACAGGCGCAGGGTGATGAACCCCAGGCAGAGGGCAAAGGCCAGGGTCAGGCCCAGGCCGGCCAGCAGGGTCAGCCAGGGAGAGACACCGTAGGCCGTGGTCAGGTAGGCCGTGGTGTAGGCGCCGAGGCCGACGAAGGCGGCCTGGCCGAAGGAGGTGAGGCCGCCGACGCCGGTGAGCAGCACCAGGCCCAGGGCTACCAGGCCGTAGAGGCCGATGTAGTTGAGCAGGGTGACGTGGAACTCCGGCAGCCACAGGGGGCCGGTGACGAGGAAGAGCAGGAAGGCGGCCAGGATGGCCCGGGCCGGGGAGAGTTTGGCGGACATCATTCCTCCTCCTCCTCGACGTGGTGGGAGGTGAGGGAGCGCCACACCAGCACCGGGATGATGAGGGTGAACACGATCACTTCCTTGAAGGCGCTGGCGTAGAAGGAGGAGTAGGACTCCAGCAGGCCCACCAGCACGGCGCCGAGGGCGGCCACGGGATAGGAGGCGAGGCCGCCGATGATGGCGCCAACGAAGCCCTTCAGGCCGATGAGGAAGCCCGAGTCGTAGTAGAGGGTGGTCATGGGCGACACCAGCACGCCGGAGAGGGCGCCGATGAAGGCGGCCAGGCCCAGGGACAGCTTGCCGGCCATGGTGGTGGAGATGCCCATCAGGCGGGCGCCGGTGCGGTTGAGGGCGGTGGCGCGCAGGGCCTTGCCGTACACCGTGCGCTCGAACAGCACGTAGAGCACGGCGATGAGGGCGGCGGAGGCGAACAGGATCCACAGGGTCTGGTGCTGCAGCAGCAGGGGGCCGATTTCCAGGGCACCGTCGGAGAAGGGCTGGGTGCGGAAGCCTTCGGCGCCGAAGAAGACCAGGCCCAGGCCGATCAGGGTCATGTGCAGGGCCACGGCGACGATCAGCAGTACCAGGGAGGAGGCTTCGGCGATGGGCTGGAACACCAGGCGGTAGAGCAGGGGGCCCAGGGGCACGACGATGCCCAGGGTGAGCAGGATCTGCAGGGGCAGGGCGAGGGCCGCCAGGGCCTCCGCCTCCAGGCCGGAGATCAGGCCCAGCAGCACCAGGGGCAGGCCCAGGTTGCCGAGGACGATGCGGGGCAGGCGCTTCAGGTTGCCGCTCTTGAGGGCCAGGCCGCCGTCGATCAGGACCACGGCGACGCCGAGGATGACGGCCAGCCACACCGTTCCCGGCAGCTTGCCGGCCTGGATGGCGGCCAGGGTGAGGGCGCCGTAGGCGACGAATTCGCCCTGGGGCAGAAAGATCACCCGGGTGACGGCGAACACCAGCACCAGGGCCAGGGCCAGCAGGGCGTAGATGGCGCCGTTGGTGAGGCCGTCCTGGCCCAGGAGCAGAAGAATTTGCAGATCCATGAGTGCTTTCAACGCCGCGGCCCCGGGGGAAGCCCGGGGCCGGCGTTTGGCTGGGTAATACGGTTAGGCGTTCAGCGGTTTACTTGATCAGCTTCCAGGTGCCGTTCTCGACCTTCACCATGACCCGGGCGCGCTGGTCGAAGCCCTGGTGATCCTGGGCCGTCATGTTGAAGATGCCGTGGGCGGCGGGCAGGTTCTTGCTGCCTTCGATGGCGTCGCGCAGGGCCTTGCGGAACTCCTTGGTGCCGGGCTGGGCCTTCTTCAGGGCGGCGGGAATGGCGTTGCTCAGCAGCACGCCCGCATCCCAGGCATGGCCGCCGAAGGAGCTGATGCTGCCCTTGCCGTGCACGCCCTCGTACTTCTTCACGTATTCCAGGGCGGACTTCTTCACCGGGTTGTCGTTGGGCAACTGCTCGGCCACCATCATGGGGCCCACGGGCAGCAGGGCGCCTTCCACGTCCTTGCCGCCGACCCGCAGGAAGTCCGCATTGGCGACGCCGTGGGTCTGGTAGATGGCGCCCTTGTAGCCCTTCTCCTTCAGGGTCTTCTGCGGCAGCACGGCCGGGGTGCCGGCGGCGCCCACCAGCACGGCATCGGGCTTGGCGGCGAGAATCTTCAGGGTCTGGCCGGTGACCGAGGTGTCGTTGCGCTGGTAGCTCTCGTTGGCCACGATCTTGATCTTGCGGGCCTCGGCGATCTTGGCGAATTCCTTGAACCAGCCCTGGCCGTAGGCGTCGGCGAAGCCGATGAAGGCGACGCTGTGCACATTGTTGTTGGTCATGTGCTCGACGATGGCGGTGGCCATGTGGGCGTCGTTCTGGGCGGACTTGAAGACCCAGTGGCGCTTGGCGTCCATGGGCTCGACGACGATGGCGGAGCCGGCCATGGAGATCATGGGGGTCTCGTTTTCCACGGCCACGTCCATCATGGCCAGGGAGCTGGGCGTGGTGGAGGAGCCGATGACCAGGTCCACCTTGTTTTCGCTGATCAGCTTCTTGATGTTCTTCACCGCGGTGGTGGAGTCGGTGGCGTCGTCGAGGACGATGTAGTTCACCTTTTGGCCGGCCACGGTGGTGGGCAGCAGGGCGATGGAGTTCTTTTCCGGAATGCCGAGGGAGGCGGCGGGGCCGGTGGCGGCCAGGGAGACGCCCACATTGATGTCGGCCCAGGCAGGAACGGCGGCCAAACCGGTGGCCAGGGGAAGCAGGGCGGCGATCAGGGTTTTGCGGGACATCGTGGGTCCTTCCGGGGTTGAGAAAAGCCGCAAATGATACCAAAAAGCCCCTGGGATCAGGGGCCTGAGCGGGTTTTCCCCAAGCTGTCCCGTACGGCGCCGGGCCGGGCCGGCGACGCCGGATCAGCTGTCCGTATCGACCTGAACCCCGTATTTGCGGGCCACCCGCTGGTACATGTCGCGCCCGGATATGACGCGGGGGTCGTCCGGGGAGCGGCTGCGGGCCTTTTCCAGATAGCGGTGGGCCCGCTCCGCCAGTTCCGGCTGCCAGCCCTTCTGGTCCATCAGGGTGTAGATGGACTTGGCTGCATTGACCAGGAACTGCAGGTTGGGCACCCGCTCCGCCGCCTCGATCAGCAGCTGCACCGAGCCGTCGAAATCGCCGCTGCGGGCGGCCAGCACGCCCTGGTTGTTGATCTGGATGATCTCCCGGGAGACGTCCTCGAGCAGGGCCTTGCCCGCCTCGGCGTTGCCGGTCTTCTCGAAGACGCCCTGGATGTGGGCCAGCACGCCCCGGTCCTCGTTGTTCTCCGCCGCCACCTGGCGCAGCAGGCTCTGGGCGTCCGCCTCCTTGCCGTTGGCCATGCAGGCATGGGCCAGGTCCACCGCCACCTTCTGCGACAGGGGGCGCTTCTCCTCCATCTTGCCCTCGGCCACCAGGACCTTGTGCAGCTCCATGGCGGCGGCAATGCTGCGGGCCGCCTTGTCCGGCGCCCCTTCCTTGGTCTGCACCAGGCTGTCGATGACCAGGGAGGCCAGCTCCCCCTGCTTGTCGCCGCGCCAGTCCCGGCGCAGGTCCTGGGCCACCAGCTTGGCGCCGGCCACATTGCCCTTCTCCAGCATGACCCGGGACAGGTTGGCGTAGTCGTCGATGCTGCGCAGGGAAGAGCCCCGGGCCCGGCTGAGCACCGTGTTGTAGGCCCGCTCGGCCGCTTCCAGGTCGTTGTTGCGCACCGCCATGTCGCCCACCGCCCGCTGGCGCATGGTGTTGTTGGGGGAAATGGCGGCGGCGGCCTGCAGGGCCTGCTGGGCACCGGTGGAGTCGCCCTTTTCCTCCCGCAGCCTGGCCAGGAAGTCGAAGGCGGCCAGGTATTCGGGGAAATCCTGCACCAGGGCCTCGAGCTGGGTCACGGCCTCGTCCACCCGCCCCTGGCCGTGCACCGCCACGGCCACGCCCATGCGGGCCCAGGCCAGATCCTTCTGTTCCAGCATCTGGCGGTAGGCGGCCTCCGCCTCGACATAGCGGCCCAGGCTGTTGAGCAGGTCGGCCTGCAGGTGGCGGGCGTCGTGCTGGTACTGGGGGTATTGCTGGATGATGTCGTCGCAGGCGGTGACGGCGTCCTCGTAGCGGCTGCGCTCGACGTTGCGGTAGGCCTGGTGGAAGACGAACTTCTTGTACAGGGCCCGGGCCAGGCGCTGCTGAAGCTGCTCGCCGGTGAAGGGCTTGATCAGGTAGTCGTCCGGCGCCAGCTCGGCCACCGACACCACGTTCTTGTAGGCCCGCTCCCCGGTCACCACCATGAACAGGGTGGACAGGGAAATGAGGCGCTTGTAGCGCAGCTCCTCCAGCAGCTGCTGGCCGTCGCGGCCGTCCTCCAGCTGGTAGTCGGAGAGGATGATGTCGTAGCTGCTGCTCTTCACCAGGCGCAGCACCTCGGTGGCCGAGCCGACCCCCTGGACGCTGGTGATGCCGATGGTGGACAGCATCATGCGCATGGCGTTGCGGGCGTCCGGGTGGCGGTCCACCACCAGCACCTTCTTGTTCTTCAGTTCGCCCTGGAGTTTGTAGAGTTGTTGGGCGGCGAGTTCGTTGGCGTCCATGGTTGCGCTTGGCATTGATTTTGGCGGAAGTTACGTCAATTCCCGACTCCGCGGCAAGGGAATTCCTGACAAGGCCCCGGGCCAGTCTGCCGGTGGCGCTCCGGGAGCCGTGCCGGCAGGCTGCCGAAGCAATGCCGGAAACGTGCCGGCGGGCTCCGCCGGTTCGGGCGAAAACTGTTAAGTTTCATGGAACTGGCGTATCATTCGAGCCCCTTTGCCCTACCCGAGTGCCCGTGGGATTTGCCTGCGGGCCTTTTGCGTAAACGAGTCCCCATGCTGTTTCCCACCCGGTTCGATGTCATTGTCGTCGGCGGCGGTCACGCCGGCACCGAGGCTGCCCTGGCGGCGGCCCGGGCCGGAGCGCGCACCCTGCTCCTGACCCACAACCTGGAAACCCTGGGGGCCATGAGCTGCAATCCCTCCATCGGCGGCATCGGCAAGGGCCACCTGGTGAAGGAGGTGGATGCCCTGGGCGGCGCCATGGCGGCGGCCACCGACGAGGGCGGCATCCAGTTCCGCATCCTCAACGCCTCCAAGGGCCCGGCGGTGCGCGCCACCCGCGCCCAGGCCGACCGGGTGCTGTACAAGCAGGCCATCCGCACCCGCCTGGAGAACCAGCCCAACCTGACCCTCTTCGCCCAGGCCTGCGACGACCTGATCGTCGAAGGCGACCGGGTGGTGGGGGCCGTGACCCAGCTGGGGGTGCGCTTCGAAGCCCGGGCGGTGGTGCTGACCGCCGGCACCTTCTTGAACGGCCTGATCCACGTCGGCCTGCAGAACTACACCGGGGGCCGCATGGGCGACCCTCCCAGCGTCTCCCTGGCGGCCCGCCTGAAGGAACTGGCCCTGCCCCAGGGGCGCCTGAAGACCGGCACGCCGCCGCGCCTGGACGGCAAGAGCATCGACTTCTCGGTGATGGAGCCCCAGTACTCGGATGATCCCCTGCCGGTGTTCTCCTTCCTCGGCAACGCGGCCCAGCACCCGAAGCAGCTGCCCTGCTGGATCACCGACACCAACAGCCGCACCCACGACATCATCCGCGCCAACCTGGACCGCTCCCCCATGTACACCGGGGTGATCGAGGGCGTCGGGCCCCGCTACTGCCCCTCCATCGAGGACAAGATCCACCGCTTCGCCGACAAGGACAGCCACCACGTCTTCCTCGAGCCGGAGGGCCTGGATACCCACGAGATTTACCCCAACGGCATCTCCACCAGCCTGCCCTTCGACGTGCAGTTGCAGATCGTGCGCTCCATCCGCGGCATGGAGAACTGCCACATCCTGCGCCCCGGCTACGCCATCGAGTACGACTACTACGATCCCCGGGGGCTGAAGTCCTCCCTGGAGAGCAAGGCCATCAACGGCCTTTTCTTCGCCGGCCAGATCAACGGCACCACCGGCTACGAGGAAGCGGCGGCCCAGGGCCTGCTGGCGGGCGTCAACGCCGCCCTGCAGGTGCAGGAGAAGGAAGCCTGGTGCCCGCGCCGGGACGAGGCCTACCTGGGCGTCCTGGTGGACGACCTGATCACCCGGGGCGTCTCCGAGCCCTACCGCATGTTCACCAGCCGGGCCGAGTACCGCCTGCAGCTGCGGGAAGACAATGCCGACCTGCGCCTCACCGAGAAGGGCCGGGAACTGGGCCTGGTGGACGACGCCCGCTGGGATGCCTTCTGCCGCAAGCGGGATGCCATCGCCGCCGAAGCCGAGCGCCTGAAGAGCACCTGGGTGCGCCCCCAGACCCTGCCGGAAGCCGATGCGGTGCGGGTTCTGGGCAAGGCCATCGACCACGAATACAACCTCTTCGAGCTGCTGCGCCGGCCGGACGTGAGCTACGCCGACCTGCTGACCCTGCCCGGTGCCGGCGAGTCCCTGGCCGATGCCCGGGCGGTGGAGCAGCTGGAAATCCAGGCCAAGTACCAGGGCTACATCGACCGCCAGCGGGAGGAGGTGGCCAAGGCCGCCGACTACGAGAACCTGGCGATCCCCGCCGACCTGGACTATGCCCAGGTGCACGGTCTCTCCAACGAGGTGCGCCAGCGCCTGGCACGGCAGCGGCCCGAGACCATCGGCCAGGCTTCCCGGCTGCAGGGCATCACCCCGGCGGCCATCTCCCTGCTGCTGATCCACTTGAAGCGGAGCGCCCGATGAGCGGCTCCAGTCAGGCCCAGCAACTGGCCCAGGGCCTCGATGCCCTCGGAATACCCCTGGACGGCGCCGCACAGGGTAAACTGCTCGCCTACCTGGCCCTGCTCGCCAAGTGGAACAAGGTCTATGCCCTGACCGCCCTGCGCGACCAGGACAAGGCGGTGAGCCACCACCTGCTGGATTCCCTGGCCATCCTGCCCTTTGTGGACGCCCTGGCGCCCGCCAATGTGCTGGACGTGGGCAGCGGCGGCGGCCAGCCCGGCATTCCCCTGGCCATTGCCCGGCCAAGTCTGGCGGTGACCCTGCTGGACAGCAATTCCAAGAAGGTGGCCTTCTTGAAGCAGGCCGCCATGGAACTGCCCCTGCCGGGGCTCTCCGCCCAGTGCCTGCGGGTGGAGGCCTGGCAACCGGAACAGAAGTTTGCGGCCATCACCTCCCGGGCCTTTGCCGAGGTGGCCGATTTCGTCAGTCTCACCCGTCACCTGCTGGCGCCCGGTGGGCGCTGGCTGGCGATGAAGGGGATCTATCCCCAGGAAGAGCTCTCCCGCCTGCCGGCGGGGATTGTCGTCGAGGCGGTACACCCGCTGGCCGTGCCCGGAGTCGAGGGGGCGCGCCATCTGGTGGTTCTGAGAGAGGAATGAAGGCGTGAAGATCCTGGCCATTACCAACCAGAAGGGGGGGGTCGGCAAGACCACCACCAGCGTCAACCTGGCCGCCTGCCTGGCGACCCTGGGGCAGCGCGTCCTGCTCATCGACCTGGACCCCCAGGGCAATGCCACCACCGGCTGCGGCATCTTCAAGAAGGAAGCCCTGCCTTCCGTCTATCAGATCCTGCTGGGGGCGGCGACCCTGGAGCAGGCCACCATCAAGACCGAATTCGGCTTCGACGTCATTCCCGCCAACCGGGAACTGGCCGGGGCCGAAGTGGAACTGATCGACGTGGGCCAGCGGGAGCGCCGCCTCAAGGAGGCCCTGGACGGCCAGGCCTACGACTTCGTCCTGATCGACTGCCCGCCCGCCCTCAACCTGCTGACGGTGAATGCCCTGGCGGCGGCCCAGGCGGTGATGATCCCCATGCAGTGCGAGTACTACGCCCTGGAAGGCCTCACCGATCTGGTCACCACCCTGCGCAAGGTGCGGGCCAATCTCAATCCCGCCCTGGAAATCGAAGGCCTGCTGCGCACCATGTACAACTCCCAGTCCACCCTCAATCAACAGGTTTCCGCCGAACTGGAGAGCCACTTCTCCGGCAAGGTGTACCGCACCGTCATCCCGCGCAACGTGCGTCTGGCCGAGGCCCCGTCCTACGGCAAGCCGGTGATCGCCTTCGACAAGACCTCCAAGGGCGCCCTGTCCTACCTGGCCCTGGCCGAGGAGATGCTGGAGCGCATCGGTGGCGCTCCGCGGCAGCAAGAGGTGGCGGCATGAAGATGAAGGGACTGGGCCGGGGCCTGGACGCCCTGCTGGCCGGCGACGCCGCCGACGCCAAGAAGGACCAGCAGCGGACGCTGCCCATCGATGCCCTGAAGCCGGGCAAGTACCAGCCGCGGACCCGCATGGACGAAGGTTCCCTCAAGGAGCTGGCGGCCTCCATCCAGGCCCAGGGCATCATGCAGCCCATCCTGGTGCGGCCGATCAACGGCGGCTACGAAATCATCGCCGGCGAACGCCGCTGGCGTGCCTGCCGCATGGCGGGCATGACCGAAGTGCCGACCCTGGTGCGGGAAATCCCCGATGAAGCCGCGGCCGCCATGTCCCTCATTGAGAACATCCAGCGGGAAAACCTCAATCCCCTGGAAGAAGCCATGGGCCTGCAGCGCCTGGTGGACGAGTTCGAGATGACCCACCAGCAGGCCGCCGATGCGGTTGGCCGCTCCCGTCCCGCCGCTTCCAACCTGCTGCGTCTGCTGCAGCTGGCGGCGCCGGTCCAGGAACTGCTGCTGGAAGGCAAGCTGGACATGGGTCACGCCCGGGCCCTGCTCTCCCTGGAAGGGGCGGAGCAGATACAGGTGGGCAACCGGGTGGCCCACAAGGGCCTTTCCGTGCGGGAAACGGAGCGCCTGGTGCAGGCCCTGCTGAATCCGCCGAAAAAGGTCGAGAAGGCCAAGGACCGGGATCTGCTGCGACTGGAGGAAGAACTGTCGGACCTGCTGGGAGCCAAGGTGACGGTGGCGGCCAACAGGAAGGGCGCCGGCAAGATGGCCATCGAATTCTCCAGCCTGGACCAGCTCGACGAACTGCTGGCCCGTTTCCGCTGAGTCCGGCTGCAAACGGCGACTGTGGCGGACGAGGACTGCGGTAAACCCGTAGGAGTCAGGGCTGACAAGGCCTGAAACCATTTGTCCTGCCATGGCCATGTCATCCCAAAGGCGCGAATGGCGCCCTGAGACTGGCAAACCCCTTATTTTGTTCCGGCGTTTCCATTGACTAAATAAGGGATAACTCTTATATTATTTATCTTTGTGTGCGGCGGCTGGCGACGTTGGTTCGGGTTTTGAACCGCTCCCTCCAGTTTGGAAAAACCGCGGAAAATCAATCATGTTCCGGGCAATCATTTTCCAAATCTGGGCGGTAGTAATCACGGCTGGCCTGCTTGGCATGTTCGTCGGAGGGCACGGTGCGGCCTCTGCGGCGGTGGGTGGTGGCGCTTGCCTGCTCCCCAACGCCCTGTTCGCCCTGCGCCTGGCTGTAGCGGCGCGGCGCCCGGGTGGTCCCGGCGTAGCGGGCTTCTTCCTCGGCGAATTCGTCAAGGTTGCCGCCACCATCGGAATTCTGGCTGTTGCTGCCAAGGTTTATCCCGAGATGCATTGGCCCTCCATGCTGCTCGGTCTGGTAGTGACGCTGCAGGCGAGTTTTTTGGCTTTTTGGAAGAAATCCTGAAATGGAAAACGCTCACGAGGCAGTCGCGGAACACGCCGCCAACGCCCCCACCGCTGGCGAGTACATCGTCCACCACCTGACCCACTTCAATTCCACCGGTCACGCCCAGTCCGCCGTTATTGACTTCTCCGTCATCAACGTCGACACCGTGGTTTTCTCCATTCTTATGGGGGTCCTCGGTCTGTTCGTCATGTGGCGTGTCGCCAAGAGCGTTACCTCCGGCGTTCCCGGTCGCATGCAGGCCGCCGTGGAAATCGTCCTGGAAATGGTGAACAACCAGGCCAAGGGCATCGTGCATAGCGAAGAGTCCCGCAAGTTCGTGGCTCCCCTGGCTCTGACCGTGTTCATCTGGATCTTCCTGATGAACTCCATGGACTTCCTGCCCGTCGATCTGCTGCCAAGCCTCTGGCAAGCCGCTTCCGGCGACCACCACGCCTTCCTGCGCGTGGTTCCCACCGCCGACCTGAACGGCACCCTGGGCATGTCCATCGGCGTGCTGCTGGTCTGCATCTGGTACAACATCAAGATCAAGGGTCTGGGTGGCTGGGTGCACGAGCTCTTCACCGCTCCCTTCGGCAGCCATCCCCTGCTCTACCCGATCAACTTCGCCATGCAGATGATCGAGTTCCTGGCCAAGACCGTGTCCCACGGCATGCGGTTGTTCGGCAACATGTACGCCGGCGAACTGGTGTTCATGCTGATCGCCCTGATGGGTGCTGCCTGGGCCGGTACCGCCACCGGTGCGTTCCTCTGGATCGGCGGCGTCATCGCCGGTTCCGTGTGGGCCATCTTCCATATCCTGATCGTTGCCCTGCAGGCCTTCATCTTCATGATGCTGACCCTGGTGTACATCGGTCAGGCCCACGAGAGCCACTAATCTCGTAACGGTTTCCCGTTTTACCTTTTCAACTTACTACCTCTACTTTTGCAAGGAGCAAACATGGAACACATCCTCGGTTTCGTCGCACTGGCCGCCGGTCTGATCATCGGTCTGGGTGCTATTGGCGCCTGTATCGGTATCGGCATCATGGGCTCCAAGTACCTGGAAGCCTCCGCTCGCCAGCCCGAACTGATGAACGAACTGCAAACCAAGATGTTCCTGCTGGCCGGTCTGATCGACGCCGCCTTCCTGATTGGCGTTGGTATCGCCATGATGTTCGCCTTCGCCAACCCGTTCGTTCTCAAGTAATTCGCGCCTCGAACAACTTTTTTTAAAGGGTTAGAGCCGTGAATCTGAACGCAACTCTGGTCGCCCAGCTCGTTGTGTTCTTCATTTTGGCGTGGTTCACGATGAAATTCGTGTGGCCGCCCATCGTGAAGGCGCTCGACGAGCGAGCGAAAAAAATCTCTGACGGTCTTGCTGCCGCCGATCGTGGCAAGCACGACCTCGAGCTCGCGACCAAGCGCTCGGCGGAAGCCCTGCGCGAAGGCAAGGAAAAGGCCTCCGAACTGATCGCCGGCGCTGACAAGCGCGCCGCCCAGATCATCGACGAAGCCAAGTCCCAGGCGAAGGTTGAAGCTGACCGTATCGTCGCCGCTGCCAAGGCCGAGATCGAACAGGAAGTGGTGCGTGCCAAGGAAGGTTTGCGTGAGCGCGTGGCTGAGCTGGCCGTTGTCGGTGCAGAGAAGATCCTGCGCCGCGAAATCGACGCCAAGGCCCACGCTGACATCCTGAGCACGATCAAACAGGATCTGTAACGCTTATGGCTGAATCCGTCACCATCGCTCGTCCCTACGCGGAAGCAGTTTTCCGCCTGGCGCGCGACGGAAAGGCCCTGGCTCAGTGGTCGGACACCCTGAAGCTGCTGGCTGTCATTGCACAGGACCCCGAAATGGTCCAGTGCATTGGCAACCCGAAGCTTTCGGCCGATCAGCTGACCCAGCTTTTCGTCTCGCTCAGCGGCGAGGCTGCCAAGAATGCCGACGTGACCGGTTTTATCCGGGTTCTCGCGGCAAACGAGCGCCTCTCCCTGCTGCCGCAAGTCCAGGAAATCTACGAGCAGCTCAAGAGTGCCGAAGAGGGCATCAAGGAAGCCGTTGTTTACAGCGCCTTCCCCCTCGATGACGCGCAAGTGAAAAATCTGTTGGGCCAACTTGAAACCCATTTCAGCTCCAAGCTCCAGCCCCGCGTGGTGGTGGATGCAGCGCTGATCGGTGGTATCAAAGTGGCGGTGGGTGACCAGGTCCTCGACGCTTCCGTACGCGGCAAGCTCGAAGCGATGGCTACGGCGCTCAAGAACTAGGAGAAATTCATGCAGTTGAATCCGTCCGAGATCAGCGAACTGATCAAGAGCAAGATTCAAAACCTGCAGGTGGGCGCCGAGACCCGCACGCAGGGTACCGTTGTCTCGGTGACCGACGGCATCTGCCGCGTTCACGGCCTGCAGGATGTAATGCAAGGCGAAATGCTGGAATTCCCCGGCAACACCTTCGGTATGGCCCTGAACCTGGAGCGTGACTCCGTGGGCGCCGTGGTGCTGGGTGAATACGAGCACATTTCCGAAGGTGACACCGTCAAGTGCACCGGTCGCATTCTGGAAGTGCCCGTTGGTCCCGAGCTGATCGGCCGCGTGGTTAACGCCCTGGGCCAGCCTATCGACGGCAAGGGCCCCCTGGGCAACAAGCTGACCGACAAGATCGAGAAGGTCGCCCCCGGCGTGATCTGGCGGAAGTCCGTGTCCCAGCCCGTGCAGTCCGGTATCAAGGCTATCGATTCCATGGTTCCCGTCGGCCGCGGCCAGCGCGAACTGATCATCGGTGACCGTCAGACCGGTAAGACCGCTGTGGCCGTTGATGCGATCATCGCCCAGAAGGGTCAGAACATGAAGTGTATCTACGTGGCGGTGGGCCAGAAGGCTTCCACCATCGCCAACGTGGTACGCAAGCTGGAAGAACACGGCGCCATGGAATACACCATCGTGGTGGCCGCTTCCGCTTCTGACTCCGCTGCACTGCAGTTCATCGCTCCCTACGCCGGCTGCACCATGGGCGAATACTTCCGCGACCGCGGTGAAGACGCCCTGATCATTTATGACGATCTGACCAAGCAAGCCTGGGCCTATCGCCAGATCTCCCTGCTGCTGCGTCGTCCTCCCGGCCGTGAAGCTTACCCCGGTGACGTGTTCTACCTGCACTCCCGTCTGCTGGAACGCGCAGCCCGCGTTTCCGAAGAATGGGTGGAAAAGCTGACCAACGGCGAAGTCAAGGGCAAGACCGGTTCTCTGACCGCTCTCCCCGTGATCGAAACCCAGGCTGGTGACGTGTCCGCCTTCGTGCCGACCAACGTGATCTCCATTACCGACGGTCAGATCTTCCTGGAAACCGACCTGTTCAACGCCGGTGTCCGTCCCGCTATCAACGCCGGTATCTCCGTGTCCCGCGTCGGTGGTGCTGCCCAGACCAAGCTGATCAAGAAGCTGTCCGGCGGTATCCGTACCGACCTGGCCCAGTATCGCGAACTGGCCGCTTTCGCCCAGTTTGCTTCCGATCTGGACGAAGCTACCCGCAAGCAGCTGGAGCGTGGCCGCCGTACCGTGGAAGTGCTGAAGCAGGGCCAATACACCCCGCTGAGCATTGCCGACCAGGCCGTGACTCTGTACGCCATCACCAAGGGCTACGCTGATGACATCGACGTGAAGCGCGTTCTCGAATTCGAGAAGGGCCTGCACGGCTACGTTCGTCAAAAGTACGCCGATCTGGTGACCAAGATGGAAACGTCCAAGGACCTGGATGCTGACGGCGAAAAGCAACTCGTCGAAGCGATCAAGGAATTCAAGGCCGCTTGGGTTTAATCCGTCCAGGAGAGCGTAATGGCTAGCGGCAAGGAAATCCGCAACAAGATCAAGAGCGTGGAAAACACGCGCAAGATCACCAAGGCCATGGAGATGGTGGCCGCGTCGAAGATGCGCAAGGCGCAGGAACGTATGCGTCAGGCGCGTCCTTATGGCGAGAAGATCCGCCGCGTGGCCGCCCACCTCTCTCATGCGCTGACCGAGTACAAGCATCCGTTCCTGGTGAAGCGTGATCCGATCAAGAAGGCCGGCATCATCGTCGTGACCTCCGACAAGGGCCTGTGCGGCGCGTTGAACTCCAACGTGCTGCGCAACGTTCTGAACCAGATGAAGGACCTGGAAAGCCAGGGCATCGCCATCCAGGCGACCGCCATCGGCAACAAGGGTCTGGGCTTCCTGCAGCGTTCCGGCGCCAGCGTCGTTTCCCAGGTCACCGGCCTGGGCGATACGCCCCACCTGGAACGCCTGATCGGGCCCGTCAAGGTTCAGCTCGATGCCTACATCAACGGTGAGATCGACCAGTTGTTCATCGCCTACACCCGCTTCGTGAACACCATGAAGCAGGAGCCGGTTATCGAGCAGCTGCTGCCCCTGTCCGGTGAGGTCGTGGGCTCCGAGTCCGCCCGTTGGGACTACGTCTACGAGCCCGACGCCAAGTCCGTGATCGACGACCTGCTGGTCCGCTATGTCGAAGCGCTGATCTATCAGTCAGTGGCTGAAAGCATGGCTTCCGAGCAGAGCGCCCGGATGGTGGCCATGAAGTCGGCTTCCGACAACGCCAAGAATGTGATCGGCGAACTGAAACTGGTCTACAACAAGACCCGTCAGGCAGCGATTACCAAGGAATTGTCCGAAATCGTCAGCGGCGCAGCGGCGGTCTAACTGGTTTCTATAGTTTGAGGGATTCAAAATGAGTCAAGGTATGATCGTTCAGTGCATCGGCGCTGTGGTGGACATCCAGTTCCCCCGCGAAGCCATGCCCAAGGTCTATGACGCCCTGATGCTCGATGTGGCCGAAGAGCACGCCAACATCGAAAAGGGTCTGACCTTCGAAGTTCAGCAACAGCTGGGTGACGGCATTGTCCGTACCATCGCCCTGGGTTCTTCCGACGGCCTGCGCCGCGGTATGAAAGTCAACAACACCGGCAAGCCCATTTCCGTGCCCGTGGGCCACGGTACCCTGGGTCGCATCATGGACGTGTTGGGCCGCCCCATCGACGAAGCCGGCCCCATCGCTTCCGACGAAACGCGCGCCATTCACCAGAAGGCTCCCGCTTTCGACGAGCTGTCCCCCTCCGTGGAACTGCTCGAAACCGGTATCAAGGTGATCGATCTGATCTGCCCGTTCGCCAAGGGCGGCAAGGTGGGTCTGTTCGGTGGCGCCGGCGTGGGCAAGACCGTGAACATGATGGAGCTGATCAACAACATCGCCAAACAGCACTCCGGTCTGTCCGTGTTTGCTGGCGTGGGTGAGCGTACCCGTGAAGGTAACGACTTCTACCACGAGATGAAGGACTCCAACGTGCTGGACAAGGTGGCCATGGTGTTCGGTCAGATGAACGAACCCCCCGGCAACCGTCTGCGCGTGGCGCTGACCGGCCTGACCATGGCCGAGCGTTTCCGTGACGAAGGCCGTGACATCCTGTTCTTCGTGGACAACATCTACCGCTACACCCTGGCCGGTACCGAAGTGTCCGCTCTGCTGGGCCGTATGCCGTCCGCCGTGGGTTACCAGCCCACTCTGGCCGACGAAATGGGCCGCCTGCAGGAACGGATCACCTCCACCAAGGTGGGTTCCATCACCTCCATCCAGGCCGTGTATGTGCCTGCCGATGACTTGACCGACCCGTCCCCCGCCACCACCTTCCTCCACCTGGACTCCACCGTCGTGCTGTCCCGGGACATCGCTGCGCTGGGTATCTACCCCGCCGTGGATCCCCTGGACTCCACCTCCCGCCAGCTGGATCCCCAGATCGTGGGCGAAGAGCACTACAACGTGGCCCGCGGCGTGCAGATGACCCTGCAGCGCTACAAGGAACTGCGCGACATCATCGCCATTCTGGGTATGGACGAACTGGCTCCCGAAGACAAGCTGGCCGTGGCCCGCGCTCGTAAGATCCAGCGCTTCCTGTCCCAGCCCTTCCACGTGGCCGAAGTGTTCACCGGCTCTCCCGGCAAGTACGTGCCGCTGAAGGAAACGATCAAGGGCTTCAAGATGATCGTGGCCGGCGAATGCGACAACCTGCCGGAACAGGCCTTCTACATGGTCGGCTCCATCGAAGAGGCCTTCGAAAAGGCGAAGACCCTCCAGTAATCAACCGGTAAGCCGCATCCCGTCCGGGGTGCGGCCATCCTGAGGGGAACCCCTATCATGGCATTGAGAGTACATGTAGACGTGGTCAGCGCCGAAGAGTCCATCTTCTCCGGCGAAGCTGAATACGTGGTGCTCCCGGGCGAAGCCGGCGAACTCGGCATCTACCCGCGGCACACCCCGCTGCTGACCCGTATCAAGCCCGGTACCGTGCGTATCAAGGTGCCGGATGCCGAGTTCGAGATGATCTACGTCTCCGGCGGCATGCTGGAAGTTCAGCCCACCATCGTGACCGTGCTGGCCGATACCGCTATCCGCGGTGGCGACCTGGACGAGGCGAAGGCGCTGGAAGCCAAGAAGGCAGCGGAAGAAGCCCTGCAGAACCGCTCTGCCGAAATGGACTACGCCAAGGCCGAAGCCGAACTGGCTGAAGCCGTGGCCCAGCTGGCAACCATCGAGCAGCTGAAGAAGCGCAAGCACTAAGCAGCTGATCGTCGCAGCACAAAAAAGGCAGCCTCCGGGCTGCCTTTTCTTTTGTGTGTTTGGGAAGTTCTGGCTGGATTGAGTCAGCCCTGCAGACGCTCCAGGCGGGCGGCCAGGGCATCGGCCTCCGTCGCAGCGGCGGAAACGGCCTGCTGATGGCCCTGCCATTCGCGGCGCTGGATGGGGCCGCCGGCGCCCTGCTCGTGTCTGAAATATTCGCCAAAGTTGGCGTTCAGGCGGCTCCAGGCCTCCTTTTGCCAATTGAAGAGGCTGGCACCCAGTCCCGCCAGGCGCCGGGCCGGAATGTCGCCCAGCAGGCGCGCCAGGTCTTCTTCCGCATCCCAGCGCAGGTTGCGGAAGACAAAGCCCAGGGCTTCGGCGAAATCGGCCGTGCCTTCCAGACGGGCGGCTGCCAAGGCTTCCTGGGGATGGCCGAAGAAGCGCAAAGGGGCATGTTCCGGCAGGCTGATGAGGACGTCGGGAGCAGCCAGGGGGCCGCCGTGCAGGGTGCCGTCCTCGGCCACGGTCAGGTCCAGGCTGAACCAGGGCGGCAGGGAAATCCTGGCGCCGCGGCCGGCGAAGGGCCGCAGGCGCTGGCGCGCCCACGGCTCCCGGCCCAGCAGGTGATTGAGCCCGGCGAGGAAGGGACGGTCCAGCATGGGGTTCAGGACAGTTGCTGAATGCCGGCGACCATCCAGCCCCGGCTGCCGTCGGTGGGTTTGACCAGGTGCCAGACTTCGTCGAAGGGCGCCGGTGCTGCATCCTTCTCTTCCCGCAGCAGGCCGTTGAAACGGACACTGGCGATGTGGCGGCCGGTCTCGCTGACCACCTCCAGCAGGCTGGCGTTGAGCTGCACCACATCGGTCTGCTGGGCCTTGCCGCCCCGCTCGCTCAGTTGCAACTGCACTTCGGCGAACATCTCGGGGGCCAGGAACTCCCGCATGTCGTCCAGGTTGCCCTGGTCGTTGGCGGCCTGGAGGCGGACGAAGTTGAGCTTGGCCACCCGCAGGAAACCTTCGCTGTCGAAATCGGCAGGAATGTTGGCTGCGGCGGCCGGCGCAGCCTCAGCGGCCGGGACGGCTGCGTTGCCGCCACCCACGGGCGTCACTTCCGGCATGGGAGCCATGGAGGGGCCGCCGACGCCGGCATACTGCAGGGGTTCGGAGCGCGGCGCTGCTGCAGCCGGGCGGCGGAAAATGAGACGGAAAACGAACACGGCAGCCATGGCCAGCAGGGCGATCATGAGGAAGTTGGCCATGCCTTCGCCGAAGCCGAAGTGGGAAGCCAGGGCGGCCAGGCCGATACCGGCGGCCAGGCCGGCGATGGGACCGAGCCAGCTGCGCTTGGGCGCAGCCTGGGGCGCCGGCGCACCGGCGGTGGCAGGCTGGGCCTGCTGGGCCGGAGCGGCGTTCTGCTTGGGGGCCGTGGTGCCGCTGGGGGCGGTGTTGTGCTGGGGCGTGACGCTGCGCTGCATGCCGCTGCTGCGGCCGCCGCCGAGGCGGGCGGCATCGGCATCGGGGGCGACCAGGGCCAGGCCCAGAACCAGGGTGCACAGGGCGATCAAGGGCTTCTTCACTGATGTCTCTCCTCGTTGTTGGTATGGGTACGCTTAGTACTTGTAACCGCGGTGCAGGGCGACCACGCCCATGGTCAGGTTGAAGTATTCGACCTTTTCCAGGCCCACCTGTTCCATGATGCCCTTGAGGGTTTCCTGATCCGGATGCACGCGGATGGATTCGGACAGGTAGCGATAGCTGTCCGGGTCCTTGACGATCAGCTGGCCCAGGCGGGGGATGACCTGGAAGGAGTAGAAGTCGTAGAAGGGCGCCAGGGGCTTCCACACCTGGGAGAACTCCAGCACCAGCAGGCGGCCGCCCGGCTTCAGGACCCGGCGCATCTCGGCCAGGGCCTTGTCCTTGTGGGTCATGTTGCGCAGGCCGAAGGCCACGGTGACCACGTCGAAATAGTCGTCGGGGAAGGGCAGCTTCTCCGCATCGCACTGGGCCACGGGGACGACGAAGCCCTTGTCGCAGAGGCGGTCCCGGCCCCGGGTCAGCATGGCGTTGTTGATGTCGGTGAGCCACACCTGGCCGCTCTTGCCGGCCTTCTTGGCAAAGGCCAGGGAGAGGTCGCCGGTGCCGCCGGCCACGTCCAGCACCCGGCTGCCTTCGCGCACGCCGCTCTGGGCGATGGTGAAGGCCTTCCACAGGCGGTGCAGGCCGCCGGACATGAGGTCGTTCATCAGGTCGTAGCGCTGGGCCACGGAAGAGAAGACGTCGGCCACCTTCTGGGCCTTTTCGGCCTCGTCGACCTGTTGATAGCCGAAATGAGTTTTGTCGCCCATGATGGGAATCCGTTTAGCTAAGCGTTGAAATGGGGAAAGGTCAGTGCTTGCCGCAACCGCCCTGGGGGCGGGGCGGCGGCGGGGGCAGGTCGGCCGGGTCCCGGGAGAGGCCGGCGGCGGCGAGCTTTGCCAGGTACTCCTGCCACAGGGCGTCCCGGTTGAGGCCCAGTTCGTAGAGGTAGTCCCAGGAGTAGAGGCCGCTGTCGTGGCCGTCGGAAAAGACCAGCTTGATGGCGTAGTTGCCGACCGGCTCCACGCGCTCGATCTCCACCGCCTGCTTGCCGGCCTGCAGCCGTTCCTGGCCGGGGCCGTGGCCCCGCACCTCGGCGGAGGGGGAGAGCACCCGCAGGAACTCGTAGGCGAGTTCAAAGCGCTGTCCGTCGGCGAAGCTGATTTCCAGCAGTCGGGATTTCTGGTGCAGCTTGATTTCGGTGGGAATGGGAGTTTCCCGATTGAGCCCGGCCATGGCCGCAAATCCTGCAAAAAAGACGCGCTATCATAGCGCAGATGGGGCCTGGCCGGGACGTCGGGCCCGTGCCGGACGATCCGTTCCGGCTGTCATCAATTTGTCACCTGGCTGCAATAGACTTTTCTGCAAAGCTTAACGGACAACCAACCCAATGCCAGCCAACATCCTTGTCGTCGAAGACGAACCCTCGATCCAGGAACTGATCGCCGCCAATCTGCAGCATGCCGGGCACCAGGTGCTGCGGGCCTACGATGCCGAAGAGGCGGAGCGCAAGGTGCGCGAGGTGCTGCCCGACGTGGTCCTGCTGGACTGGATGCTGCCCGGCATGTCCGGTGTGCAGTTCGCCCGCAAGCTGCGGGCCGACGAGCGGACCAAGGACGTGCCCATCATCATGCTCACCGCCCGGGGCGAGGAGCACGACAAGATCGCCGGCCTCGAAGCCGGGGCCGACGACTACGTCACCAAACCCTTCTCCCCCCGGGAGCTGCAGGCCCGCATCAAGGCGGTGCTGCGCCGGCGGGCGCCCCAGATGACCGAGGACCCGGTGGATATCGAAGGCCTGCGCCTGGATCCCATCACCCACCGGGTGCTGGGCAACGGCAGCCCGGTGGACCTGGGGCCGACGGAATTCCGCCTGCTGCACTTCTTCATGACCCACCCGGAGAGGGTCCACAGCCGGGCCCAGCTGCTGGACCAGGTGTGGGGCGATCATGTGTTCGTCGAGGAGCGCACCGTGGATGTGCACATCCGCCGCCTGCGCTCGGCCCTGGAGCCCACCGGCCACGAACGCCTGATCCAGACCGTGCGCGGCAGCGGATACCGCTTCTCCACCCAGGCCGGCTAAACTGCCGCCCTGACCACTTCTTCCTGATCGGTCTGTTCTCATGGTCAAAGCCGTCTGGCTGCGCGCCTTCTTCTTCCTCTTCCTGCTTTGTGCCGTCACCGGTCCCGTCTGGATCTTCGTCGGCCGCCAGCAGGCCTGGGAAACCTTCTGCGGCGGCCTGCTGCTCTACCTGCTGTACCACCTGTGGTTCCTCGCCAAGCTCATGCGCTGGCTGCGCGGGCCCCTGGACGCCCGGGTGCCCGCCGGCTGGGGTATCTGGGAAGTGGCCTTCGCCGGCCTGCACCGCCGGGTGCGCATCCGCCTGGAGCAGCAGCACTCCCTGGCCCGGGCCCTGGAGCGCTTCCGCCTGGCCGGCGAGGCCCTGCCCGACGGGGTGGTGGTCTTCAACCGGCACCGCCAGATCGACGGCCTCAATGCCCAGGCCGCCGCCCACTTCAATCTCAACCCGGCCACCGACCGGGGCCAGCCGGTCACCAACCTGATCCGCCAGCCGGAGATGGTGAGCTACCTCAGCGCCGGCCAGTTCGACGAGCCCCTGCTGCTGCAGAACGACCTGCACAAGGGCCAGACCCTGCAGATCCAGGTGATCCCCTATGGCGACGACCAGAATCTGCTCATCAGCCGGGACATAAGCCAGCTGGAGCGCCTGGAAAACATGCGCCGGGATTTCGTCGCCAACGTCTCCCACGAACTGAAGACGCCCCTGACCGTGGTCAGCGGCTTCGTCGAGATGCTGGTGGATGATTTCGACGCCTATCCCCGGGAAGACGCCCTGCACTACCTGCGCCTGGTGCAGGAGCAGTCGGGACGCATGCAGCACCTGATCGACGACCTGCTGACCCTCTCCGCCCTGGAGACCGGCAGCCTGACCCCCCTGGACGAACGGGTGGAAGTGCCGGCCCTGCTGGCCTCCATCCAGCAGGAAGCCCAGGCCCTCTCCGCCGGGCGGCACCAGATCAGCCTGGTGTGCGACGGCCCTCCGGTGCTGCTGGGCTGTGCCAACGAACTGCGCAGCGCCTTCGGCAACCTAGCGTCCAACGCCGTGCGCTACACGCCGGATGGCGGCAGGGTGGAGCTGATCTGGCAGCGCACCGCCGACGGCGCCGCCTTCACCGTGGCCGACAGCGGCATCGGCATCGCGCCCCAGCACATTCCCCGGCTCACCGAGCGCTTCTACCGGGTGGACCGCAGCCGCTCCCGGGAGACCGGCGGCACCGGCCTCGGCCTGGCCATCGTCAAGCACGTGCTGACACGGCACCAGGGCCGTCTCGAAGTGGAGAGCGAGGCCGGCAAGGGCAGCCGCTTCTCCGCCTGCTTCCCGGCCCTGCGCATTCCCGACTGAGGCGCCGGCAACCGCCCTAGCCGCAGACGCTGAAGCTGACCCGCTCGAAATCGGCGCCGCCTTGCAGCAACTCTTCCAGCTGCACCAGCCAGGTGCCGTCGCTGTGGATTTCCACCTGGCGCCGGGCTCCGTACCAGCCCAGGGGCAGGATCAGGGAAGCCCCTTGTTCCAGGCTTGGCACCGGCGGCAGCAGAAAGGCCCGCACATAGGGCTCCGAGGGCGAATGGTCGGCGCCATGGTGGCGTACCGCCACCGCCTGGGGCAGTCCCGCCAGCAGGCTGATGCCGGCTACCAGTCCGCCGGCCTCGGCGCCGTCCCGCTCCTGCATGACCCAATTGGCCTGGCCGAGCATGAACTGCTCCGCCTCCTCCCCGGCCACCCCCACCAACTGCCCCTGCTGTAGCCGCTGGCCGGCGCCGTCCCGGCGCAGGCGGTAGCCGGCGGCCGACTCGTTGGCCACGCTCCAGGTATCGGCGGCGAAAGCCAGGCGGGCCGAGGCGACCGCCAGGGGCTGGCTCGGGTCCACCTGGTGGCGGAAGATGAAGAGGCTGTCGAACTCCTGGCGGGAATAGACCCGCACATTGTCGGGCTGCACGAACTCCCGGCCGGCGACAAAGTAGTGCAGGGCTTCCCAGCCGACGCAAAGACGCAGCCGGCCCTTGCCCGGGTGGCGCCGGAAGCGGCGCAGGGCGGGGGTCTGGGACCAGGGGCGAAAAAGCAGGGCGAGCAGGTGGACGCACTGGCTGGCGCTGCAGCCTTCGCCCAGGCCGGCGTCCACCGGTGAGAGCCGGGCCTTGAGGCCCTGGTGGGCCTGGCGCAGGCGCAGGGTCAGGCGCGAAGTGTCGAGGCGGCGCAGGGTCGGTGCGTCCGCCGTCGCGTCATGGGGTTGGAGGCCGCCGTCCCGAAGCAGATCAACGACGAAGCGGGGCGCGCCATCGCCCGCTGCCAGGGCGTCGATCCCCACCAGGGGCGCCCACAGCCGGGCCCAGCGCCAGGCCAGTTCCAGCTGGCGCAGGGAAAGGCTGTAGGGGCCGGCCAGTTCCAGCAGCAGGGCGGCGTTGTAGATGGCCGCGCAATGGCCCTGGCCGTGTTCCGGCATCTCGGGATCGGCCACCGGCAGGGTGGCCACGCCCCATTCCTCGGCGCTGCCGAAATAGCCGTGGAGCTCGAGCCACAGGCCCGCTTCCAGCTCGCGCCGGGCCCGGTAGTGCTCGACCATGGGCAGGGCGGTGTAGTGCAGGCAGCGGTGCAGGATCAGGGCCAGCCGCTCCGGCGTGTCCTGGCCTGGCTCCAGCCCCTGGGCGACCCGGGCGTAGGCCTGGGCCATGCGCCGCCAGGCGGCCGTGACCGCGGCGAAGGTCGTTTCTTCCTGGTCCGCCAGGGGCAGGGGGCGGTTGAGGTAGCGTTTGGCCAGCTCCTCCTGGGCGAAGGCGAGGGGCGTGCGGGCCTGCTCCAGGAGCTGCAGGGCGGCCAGGGGCGCCGGCGGGGCAGTCAGCAGGCTGTGCTGGAAGCGGACCAGGCCGTCATGCAGGAGGGACGGGTCTGCCAGGGGCAGCCGCGCCAGGAAGGCCGCCCCGCTTGGCAGATCGGGGAAGGCCAGGGCGACGCCGGCAGCGTTTGGGTTGCCCATGGCCTAGCCCTCCCGTCCGGACCGGCCGACGGTGCCGGCCGGGTGGCTCGTGAGACCCGGGGAGCGGGCGCTGCCGGCGGCGTTGTGGCAGGAGGGGACGGGACCCGGAGGTCGCAGCGTGGACCGGCGGGGACATGCGGGGGCGGTGCGTGGTGCACTGGTGGGGGCTGGCATGGCGGCGCTCTTCCTGGCGATGGTTCCGGGTCCGGCAACGGCCCGGGAATGGCTTGATTCTTGGGCCCCGGCGGGGCGCCGCCCAAGGAACTAAGTCACGCCGCCTCGTTGCTGCCGCAGCTCACCAGGTCGAAGTCGTGGCCGCTGAAGACCACCTTGTCCAGACGGTAGCGGCGGGACTGGCCCTGCTCCAGTTCCACCGGGCGGTTCTTCAGGTACCAGCCCCGGGGCAGCACCAGGTCGGGCAGGGCGCCCGGATCGGCACCGACGGGCTGGATGATGAAGCCGCCGACGCTGGCCTGGAGCGGCAGGTTGGCGCCCAGGGCCGTCACCGCCACCCCCAGGGCCAGGCCCGGCAGGCGCTTGGCCTTGGCCACGACGCCGCCGCTGCCGGTCTGCATCAGGCTGCTGAGGCGGGTCAGCACCAGCTGCCCGTCCTCCCCGGCAATGGCCGCCAGCTGGCCCACTGCGACCCGGGCGCCGCCTTCGGGGCGGTACAGGCGGAAGGCGTGGGCGCTCTGCTCCAGCAGGGTCCAGGTTTCGCCGCTGTAGCGCTGGCTGGCTTCTTCCCTGACGCTGCTGGCGTCGTCCCGGGCGGTGCCGAACACGGCCAGCCGCTCCGCGTCCTGGCGGGAATACTGGTAGGCGGCGGCCGCCGCCTTGGGTCGGTGCATCTCGCGGCCGGTGAGGCGGTAGTGGATGGCCTCGTAGCCGAGCACCACCTCCGCCGTGCCGATGGGCTGGCGCAGGTCGAAGGCCCGGGCGATGGCTTCCTGGGACCAGGGGTATTTGAGGTGGGCCAGCAGGCGCTGGGCGTCGCCGGGGCTGACCTCGTCGCCCAGCTGCAGGTCCGCCGGCGACACCGCCTCGGCCAGGCGCCGCCGCAGCTTGCGCATGTGGCTGGCCAGGTCGGCGGTGACGAGTCGGCGCACCTGGGGGCCGAGGATGGCGGAGGGCAGGGGCTTGGCCACCGGCCGGTCGCTTTCCAGGTCGATGACGAAGGGGGCCGGCTCGCCGGCGTCAATGCTGGCGATCTGCACCAGCTGGGCCAGGGCCCGGGACCAGCGCCACACCACCGGAATGTCGCGGGAACGCAGGGAATAGGGCTTGGAGAGGTCGAACAGCAGCACCGCCGCGTAGCTGCGGGCGCAACTGAGGCTGCGCCCCTTGGGGTCCTGGAACACCAGGTCGGCCACCTGGCGCCGTTCGCTCTCGGCGTAGATGGCGTGGAAGGACTGCCACAGGCCGTCGGGAATCTGGAAGCGGGCCTCCAGGTGTTCGGCCAGGGCCATGCCGCGGCAGAAGAGGGCCCGTTCCAGGACCGCCGCCGTGTCGGCGTCGCTGCCGGCCGGGGGCTCGGCGGCCAGCCAGGCGTCGGCGGCGTCCTGCCACAGCTGCACGGTGCGCTGGAACAGGGCCAGTTCCTGGCCCGCGTAGGGCAGGGGGCGGGACAGGTAGCGGCGGGTGGCTTCGTCCTGAACGAAGGCCAGGGCCTTTTCCGCCTGGGCCAGGACGGGAGCCTGCTCCAGAGGCGGCAGGGGATGCCGGGCCAGGGTGGTGAAGAAGCGGGTCAGGGCTTCATGGGTGCGCACCGGATCGGCCATGGGCAGGCGGCCGAGGAAGGCGGCGGCATCGGCACCGCTGCGCAATTCCAGGGGCTGGGCGGCGGTGAGGGTAGCGGGTTTCATCATGACGCACCTCCGGAGGTGACGTAGCTTTTTTGTTCTTTAAGCTTAGATGAGAATTCAGCCGGAAACGGGGGCGAGGCCGGTCTTATGGGCAGCCATTGTGCCTGCCGGGCCCCGAAACGCCAAGGCGCCACCGTATAATCGGAATCCCTGCTCCCCATCCCCGGCTCACCCATTCCATGAAT
Source organism: Azospira sp. I09 (assembly GCF_009177135.1). Lineage (NCBI taxonomy): Bacteria > Pseudomonadati > Pseudomonadota > Betaproteobacteria > Rhodocyclales > Rhodocyclaceae > Azospira > Azospira sp. I09. Next base: position 2,630,085 of record NZ_AP021844.1, read on the forward strand.
GACCGTCAACTGGCCAGCCTCTGGCAGCAACGTCTTTCCACCCGCCGCTTCAAGGTCAAGGCCGGCGAGATCATCGAGGCCCGGGCATCCACGGCGGCGGAAGGGGCGGCGGGGCTGCGCACCGAATATCACATCGACCACGACCGGGTGGTCTTCTCCACCGCCTTCCGGCGCCTGGGGCGCAAGACCCAGGTCCATCCCCTGGCCACCCACGACCACACCCACAACCGCCTCACCCACAGCGTCGAAGTGGCCTGCGTCGGCCGCAGCCTGGGCAACCGGGTGGGGGCCATGATGGCCGAGCAGGGCTATCTGCCGGAGGGCATCACCCCCTTCGACCTGGGCATGGTGGTGCAGGTGGCCTGCCTGGCCCACGACATCGGCAATCCCCCCTTCGGCCACACCGGCGAGGATGCCCTGCGGGCCTGGTTCCGCGATGCCCGCAACGCTTCCTTCCTGACCGGCCTGTCCGAGGCCGAGCGCCTCGATGTGCAGACCTTCGAGGGCAACGCCCACGGCTTTCGCATGGTCTCCCGCCTGGAGATGTACGCCAACGAAGGCGGCATGCGCCTCACCGCCGCCGCCCTGGGGGCCATGATCAAGTATCCGTGGACCGTGGCCGCCAGCCCCAAGCCGGGCAAGTTCAATTTCTACCAGTCCGAACTGGCCTATTTCGAGGCCGTGGCCGAGGCCCTGGGACTGCCCCGGAGCGGAGACCGCTGGGGGCGCCATCCCCTGTCCTACCTGATGGAGGCGGCAGACGACGTCTGCTACGCCATCCTGGACCTGGAGGATGCGGTGGAAATGGGCATCCTGGAGGTGGAGGAGTTCGAGCGCCTGATCAATCCCCTGGCCGCCGCCGAGAGCGGCCGGGTGTGGGAGAGCCCCGGTGCCCGCCAGCGTTGCGCCATGCTGCGCGGCGTCGCCGTGGGGCGTTGCGTCAATGCCATCAGCGAAGCCTTCATCAAGAACCTGCGCTCCCTCACCGACGGCACCTTCAGCGAAAGCACCGGCGCCAAGGACCTGCTGGCGGCCTGTCCGGAGGATGTGGACCGGGTCCTCTCCGAGGCCAAGGACCTGGCCCGGCGCCGGGTCTACCGCCACAAGAGCAAGGTCATGACCGAACTGGCGGCCTATCCCTGCCTGGCTTCCATCCTGGATGTGCTGGTGCCGGCGGTGCATGCCCAGGTGACGGGCAGCGGCGAGGTGGACAACCGGCAGAAGACGGCCCTCTCCCTGCTGGAGGTGCCGGTGCGGCGCGAGGCCGGGCTTTACGCTGCCTACATGGAAGTGCTGGACTACGTCGGCGCCATGACCGACAACGCGGCGGCGACCCTGGCCCGGGAAATTTCCGGCGTGGGGATTATCTGAGGGCGTTGCGGCGCAGCCGGCGGCGGTCCAGCCACCAGGCGTAGAAGGGCAGGATCAGGGCCGAGCCCGGCAGCAGCAGGAACAGCAGGTAGGGCGAGAGGCGGGAGAGGCGCCGCAGGTGGCGCAGCAGTTCGGCCTTTTCCTCGGTGGTCCAGTGGCCGCCATTGCGGGTCTTCATCAGCAGGGGCATCAGGCCCCGCATCTGCAGCACTTCCGTAATGACCTGGCGCGACTGCCGCTTCTGGGCGGCGAGAATCTGCCGCAGCAGCGTTTCTTCAGGGACAGGGTCGGCGGCGGCGGTGGCCGCCGTGTTCTCGGGCGGGGCCATGGCTCAGCCCCGGCTGCGTTGGCTGAGGTCGTTCAGGCGCTGCCGCAGGGCAACGTAGGTCTTCCAGCCGAAATAGCCGCGCCGCAGCCAGCGGAAGACCCGCTTTGGCCGCAGGATGAAGCTGAAGGCCAGGCCGGCGCCCACGGTTCCCGGATGTTCCCTGAGCCAGCGCAGTCCCTGGGCCCCCGTGTCGGCGGCTCCCAGGGTGGTGGCCAGGGGCCAGCTGTCCCGGGCCAGGGCTTCGCGCTGGGCCTGGATCTTGGCGGAGAGGCGGCCCCGCTTGTGGGCCAGCTCGAGCAGGCGCTCGTTCATGGCCGGGGCTGTTCCCCGTCGGCCTCGGCCTGGGCGGCGCGCAGGGCTTCCAGATCGGCCTGCAGCTCGCTGATGCTGCTGGCGAAGAGGCCGGAGCGGCGGCGGGAGAGGCGCAGGGCCGTGGCGGTGAGGGCCAGGCCGCCACCGATGAAAATCAGGGAGAAAACGGCAAAGATGACGATGCGGCTTTCCCAGAAGGCGGCAGCCACCAGGGCCACCAGCAGCACCATGCCGATGCACAGGAAGACCAGGGCGGCGACGCTGAACACCAGCAGCTGGGTGAGACGGATCTTTTCCTCTTCCAGCTCGGCACCGAGCAGTTCCAGGCGCGTCTTGCCCGTCGCCACCAGGGTGGCGAGCAGACGTTTCAGGGAAGCAAAGAAGCCCGCGCTTTGATCGGCCATGGGTTTACCGGAGTGGAAGTGGAACGGGATGGAACGGAAAAACAAACCCGGAAGGCGCGCCACGCGTGCCGGAGCACGCGCCGTCCTTCCGGGAGGCGTTACGGCTGCGGCTTAGCGGCGGCCGATGATGACGCCGAGCAGCAGGCCCACGCCGGCGGCGATGCCGACGGCCTTCCAGGGGTTTTCATGGACGAAGTCGTCGGTGGCGCGGGCGGCGGCCTTGGTCTTGTCCACCAGGGCGGCTTCGGCGTCGGCCAGGCGGATCTTGGCGTCCCGCAGGCGGTCCTGGATTTTCTCGCGCAGTTCGGAAACCTTTTCGCCGGCGGAGCTGGCGGTGGCGCGCAGCAGTTCTTCGGCGTCGGCAACCACCACCTTCAGGTCGGTGACCAGCTTTTCCTTGGAGACGGCGGACAGATCGGTATTGGCATTCATGGCGATTCCTCTTCTCGGAGTATGTTGCGGAAATCTTGCAGCGGGGCTCACAGCAGGGCCGTCAGTGCGAGTTGACCAGAGTAACGGGAGTCCGCCCCAAAATCAACGAGCCCATGCAGGCGGCAAATGACAGGGGCCTAGGCGGGGGCGAAGTCGTAGTCCACGATCAGGGGAGCGTGGTCGGAGAAGCGCTGCTCCTTGTAGACAAAGGCCTCCCGGGCGGTGGCGGCGATGCCGGGGGTGGCAATATGGTAATCGATGCGCCAGCCCACGTTCTTGGCCCGGGCCTGGCCCCGGTTGGACCACCAGGTGTAGGCCTCGCCGGTGGCTTCCGGATGCAGGCGGCGGTACACGTCGACCCAGCCCTTGTGCTCGAACAGATCGCCGATCCAGGCCCGCTCTTCGGGCAGGAAGCCGGAATTCTTCAGGTTGCCCTTCCAGTTCTTCAGGTCGATTTCCTGATGGGCGATGTTCCAGTCGCCGCACAGCACCACTTCCCGGCCTTCGGCCTGGAGCGCGGCGAGCACGGGCGCGAATTCGTCCATGAACTGGAACTTCGCTTCCTGCCGTTCCGGCGAGCTGGAGCCGGAGGGCACATACACGGAAATGACCGAGAGATTGCCGAAATCGGCGCGGATGTAGCGGCCTTCGGCGTCGAAGCCGGCATGGCCGATGCCTTCGCTGACCCGGTCCGGCTGCTGGCGGCACCACAGGCCGACACCGCTGTAACCCTTCTTCTCGGCATAGTGGAAATAGCCGGTGAAGCCGGGCGGATTGGACATTTCCGGGGTCAGGTCCGGGGCCTGGGCCTTCAGTTCCTGCAGGCAGACGATGTCGGCGTCCTGGGCGGCCAGCCATTCGGCCAGGCCCTTGTTGAAGGCGGAGCGGATGCCGTTGAGATTGAGGGAGATGATGCGTAACATTGCCTTGTTGCGCCGCGCCAGGCGGCGATCGGAATAATTAGGAAACAGGATCGTTATGGATTTTCGTCAGGAGTTCATCGAGTTCGCCGTGGCCCGCCAGGTGCTGCGTTTCGGCGAGTTCAAGACCAAGGCCGGGCGGCTTTCGCCCTATTTCTTCAACTCCGGCCTGTTCAACGACGGGGACTCTCTCCTGCGGCTGTCCCAATTCTACGCGAAAGCCATCGCCGCCTCCGGCCTTGAGTTCGACCTGCTCTTCGGCCCGGCCTACAAGGGCATTCCCCTGGTGGCCGCGGTGGCCGTGGCCCTCGCCGGCCAGGGCCGCAATCTGCCCTATTCCTTCAACCGCAAGGAAGCCAAGGACCACGGCGAAGGCGGCACCATCGTCGGCGCCCCCCTGCAGGGTCGGGTGCTGATCGTGGACGACGTGATTTCCGCCGGCACTTCCGTGCGCGAATCGGTGGAACTGATCCGTGCCGCCGGGGCCACCCCGGCGGGCGTCGTCATCGCCCTGGACCGCATGGAGCGGGGCACCGGCGAACTTTCCGCGGTGCAGGAAGTGGAGCGGGACTACGGCATTCCGGTGGTGGCCGTGGCCACGCTGGAAGATCTGATGACCTTCCTGGCCAGCCATGGTGAGCTGGCCGCGCATCAGGCGGCGGTTGCCGCCTACAGGAGCCAATATGGGGTATCCCGCGTCTAAGCTGCTTTCCCTGGTCCTGGCCGGGGGCGTGGCGCTGCCGGCTTGGGCGGCCCCCCCCAGGTCCGGTGAAGACCCGAATCGCCTGGTCAAGCTTTATTGCTGCGAGGTGGACGGCCAGAAGACCTGCGGCGACACCCTGCCGCCCCAGTGCCAGAAGCGCGCCTACAAGGAACTCAATTCCCTGGGCGTGGCCCGGGAAGTGGGGCCTCCCCTGACGCCGGAACAGCAGGCGCAGAAGGTCAGGGACGAGCAGCGGCGCAAGGAGGAAGAGGCCGCCCAGAAGGAACAGGCGCGCAAGGATACGGCCCTGCTCAACACCTATAGCAGCGAGAAGGACATTGACCTGATCCGGAGCCGCAATGAGCAGGAAATGCAGGGCCAGATCAAGCAGTCCGAAAACAAGGTGGCCGATGCCCAGAAACACCTGAAGCGGCTGCAGGACGAAATGGAGTTCTACAAGCACCGCCCGGCGCCCTCTGAACTGGGCAAGAACATCCGGGATGCGGAATACGACCTGCGTCTGCAAAAGGAGCTGCTGGAGCGCAAGAATCAGGAGTTGCAGCAGATCCGCAGCAAGTACGACCAGGACAAGCGCCGCTACATCGAACTGACCCGGGCCCGGGCAGCCAATCCTGCCGGCCTGCATCCCGCCCTGGTACACCCCGCACCGCCACCGGCTGTTGAACGCCCCCGCTGAAACTTCCGGCCCGACTGGGGCCGGACTGACGCCCCGGGGGGCTTTCCTCCTGGGATTACGGGCCCTGCTGCCCCTGCTGGTGGGGGTGGCGCCCTTTGGCGTCATTTATGGCGTGGTGGCGCTGCAGTCGGGCATCCCGCCCCTGGCGGCGGTACTCATGTCTTCCGTGGTCTTCGCCGGTTCGGCCCAGTTCCTCCTGGCCCAGCTGATCGGCGTGGGCGCTCCCCTTCTGCTCATGGTCGGCGCCGCCGCGGTGCTCAACCTGCGCCATGCCCTGTACAGCGCCTCGGTGGCGCCCCTGCTGGGACATCTGCCATGGCGCTGGAAGCTGGCCCTGGCCTATCTGCTGACCGACGAGGCCTACGCCGCCGCCATTCCCTACCTGCTCGATCCGGCCCACAAGGCAGTGCGCCACTGGCTGCTGCTGGGCAGCGGCCTGGCCCTGTGGAGCAGCTGGCAACTAGCCACCCTGGCCGGGGTGCTGCTGGGACGGGGGCTGCCGGCGGATCTGCCCCTGGACTTCGCCCTGCCCCTGACCTTCATCGCCATCGTGGTGCCCCTCATCGACAGCCGCAGCCGGCTGGCGGCGGCCCTGGTGGCGGCGGCCGTGGCCGTGGTTGCCGCGGCGCTGCCCTACAAGCTGGGCCTGTTCTGCGCCGCCCTGGCCGGTCTGGCGGCCGGCGTCCTGCTCCTGCCCCGGCGGGGCATAGGGGAGCCGCGGCCATGAACGGCGAGCTGTGGCTGTTGTTCGGGGCGGCGGGGCTGCTGACCTTCCTCATCCGCCTCTCCTTCATTGCCGCCGAGGGGCGTTACCGGGCGCCCGCCTGGTTCGTTGCCGCCCTGCCGTTCGTGCCCATCGCCGCCCTTAGCGCCCTGGTGGCGCCGGAACTGTTCCTGGCGGCCGGGGAATTGCGCCTGGGGCCCCGCTTCTGGGCCGGCCTGGTGGCCATCGCGGTGGCGGCCTGGCGGCGCAATACCCTGCTCACCATCGGCAGCGGCTTCCTGGCCTTGTGGCTGTTCTCCTGAACCCTCAGGGCAGGACGAAGGTGCTGCGCTCCTCCCGCCGGGTACGCGGATCGTCCATGGCGACAATGTGGAAGCGGATGGGCTGGATGCCTTGCCGCTCCGCCGGCCCCGGGACGGCCACGGTGACATGGACCGGGGCCGTGGCGCCGGCGGGGGCGGCGAAGCGCTGCGCTCCCTGGATCCGGATGCCCGGCAGGCCTTCCGCCCGCACTTCGAATTCCCGCTCCTGCTCCGCCAGGTTCATCAGCTTCAGGGTGTAGGCGTTCTCGAAGTCGCCCTCCGCCGTTTCCCGCACCAGGGAGCCCCGGTCCCGCAGCACGTCCACCAGCAGCAGGGAGCGCTCGGACAGGGTCCAGGCGCCGAGCAGGGTGAAGCAGCCCAGCACCGTGGCGTAGACCGCCAGGCGGGGCCGCTTCCAGTGGCGCGAACTCTGCCGGCCGCTGGCCAGTTCGGTTTCCGAGGCGAAGCGGATCAGGCCCCGGGGGCTGCCCACCTTGTCCATCACCGTATCGCAGGCGTCGATGCACAGGCCGCAGTTGATGCACTGGTATTGCAGACCGTCCCGGATGTCGATGCCGGTAGGACAGACCTGGACGCAGATGCCGCAGTCGATGCAGTCGCCCTGGCCGCTCTGCCGCCTGGCGCCGCGGGGTTCGCCCCGGGCCGCGTCATAGGCCACGTTGCGGGTTTCCGGATCGAACATGACACCCTGGAAGCGGGAGTAGGGGCACATGTGCTGGCACACCATCTCCCGGGTGAAGCCGGCCTGCACATAGGTGAACAGGGTGTAGAAGATCAGCCAGAAGGCTTCCCAGGGGCCCAGGGTGAAGGCGGCCAGGTGGGGCAGCAGCTGCCGGATGGGGGTGAAGTAGCCGACGAAGGTGATGCCGGTCCACAGGGCGATGGCCAGCCACAGGCCGTGCTTGGCGCCCTTGCGCAGCAGCTTGTCAGCGTCCAGGGGCCGCTCGGCCAGCTTCAGGCGGGCCAGGTGGTCCCCTTCCACCTTGGCCTCCACCCACATGAAGATGCTGGTGTACACCGTCTGGGGACAGGCGAAGCCGCAGAAGAGGCGGCCGGCCACGGCGGTGACGAGGAACAGGCCGGTGGCCGAGAGGATCAGCACCAGGGCCAGCAGCAGGGCATCCTGGGGCCACAGCACCAGGCCGAAGAGGTACAGCTTCTCGTGCACGATGTCGAACAGCAGGGCCTGGCGGCCATCCCACTCCAGCCAGCAGGCGCCGTAGAAGACGATCTGGGTGGCCCACACCATGAGCCAGCGCAGACTGTTGAAGCGGCCGCTGACGGCCCGGGGGTGGATCTGGCGCTTGTTGCGGTACAGGGCGATGCGGGCGCTCTGTACCTTGTTGACGGTCTTGTGGCTCATGCTCGGTCTTTCGCTGGCAATGGGAATAGGGGGATTTCCGTTGCTGCGAGTAGAACACCGGCCAGGATTCGTATACAGATTCAGTAAGTCGTGTTTTCGATAGGAACAGATTGCCGGCCGACCTTCATCCAGGGCACTCCCAGACCTGCACATGGCCTTGATTCCCATCAAATTATTGCCCCGATCCGAAGTGCCAGACTGGGAGTCCCGGCTGTTCCCATGGAAAAGCTCACCGGCTGTACCCGCTGCCGGGCGGCGGGACGGGGAACAATGGGGCCCATGTCCGGACAGTCCGGACCGTGGGGTCATGAGGAGAAGCAGGATGGAGGCGGTCATCAAGCCGGAAATCGACATCGGCGGCCTGGGGCAGTCCGGGCCGGGGCATAGCCTTGCCCAGGGCAGGGGCTGGATTCCCGGCAACAAGGGCATCTGGGTCGGCATCACCTGCGAATTCGTCGAATTCGCCCTGATGTTCGCCGTCTATTTCATCGCCCGGGCCCATTACCCCGAGGCCTTTGCCAACGGTTCGGAACTGCTCAACAAGACGGCGGGCACCACCATCACCGTGCTCATGGTCACCAGCAGCTTCTTCGTCGCCTGCGCCGTGGCGGCCCTGCGCGCCGGCCGGCCCCGGCGGCAGGCGGTGCTGTGGCTGGTGGCGGCCCTGGTGGTGGCCCTCGGCTACCCGGTGGTGAAGGTCTACGAGATTACCGGCAACCTGGCCCAGGGCATCGACGGCAGCGCCGGCATTTTCTACACGGTCTATTACTACCTGACCTTCAACCATCTGGTGCACGCCTCCTGGGGCATCCTGGGCATGCTCTGGGTGCTGGTGCGGCTGGTCCTGGGCGGTTATTCCCGGGAGGACCACAGCGGCCTGGAGGCCCTGGCCAGCTACTGGCACGCCACGGACATCATCTGGCTGATCCTCTATCCCCTGTTCTACGTCCTGGCCTGAAGGAGACCGACGCCATGCATCCGTCCTCCCCGTCTTCCCTGCTGCCGCCCGGCGCACCGGTTCTGCCCTGGCTGGCCCTGGTGGTCCTGACCTTCCTCAGCCTGTTCCTGGGGGAATGGTTCCACGGGGCGGCCTGGCTACCCCTGCTGGTGGCCGCCATCCTGTGGGGCAAGGGCACCCTGGTGGCCCGCCATTTCATCGAATCCCACCGGGCCCACCCCTTCATCGCCTGGCTGTTGCGGGCCTTCATCCTGCTGACACCCCTGCTGCTGTTGCTCACCGCCTTTTTCGGCCGGCCGGTGGCCCGCTTCTTCTCCCTGTAATCGCGTACTCCCACCAGCCCCGGTCCGCCTGTCCCAGGCACCGGGGCTTTTTTGTCGTCCGGGGCAACTGTTCCTAGCGAATTAGCGAAGTTCTGACGCTGTTATTGCCGGCAGGGGAATGGTCTACTCGGCTCCCATACAGTTCTTGGAGCCGGTGATGAAAGTCGTTGCCCTGTTGGTTCAGCCCAGCGGTGTGGAGTGGGATATGGCGGACATGGCGGAAATGGCAGCCCGCCTGCCAGGCCTGATTCCCCTGGAGTCCGTTGTCCCGGGGGAAGTGCCGGATGCCTTGTCCCTCAGCTGGGCCCCATTGCCGGCCGCCGCTCCGGGGGCCCCGGGCAAGAGCCTGAGGGAGTTGGAGCGGGAATTCCTGGAGCGGGTCCTGGCGGAATACAAGGGCAACAAGAGCGCGGCGGCCAAGTCCCTGAAGATGCATCGCCGCACCCTGCAGCGCAAACTGGCCCGCGGCTCCTAGTCGCGAATTGGAGGCGAGCCGATGCGCAACCTGCTGCCAGGTCTGATTGCCAATACGGAGCAGGGACTGGCCGACCGTCATGTCTGCCTGCGGCGCTACGGTCCCGGCCGCCTGGTACTGGACGGCTACGACCGGCCGGGCCTGTTCTACATCCAGCATGGCCGCATGGAACTGTTGATCACCACGGCGGACGGCAACGAGCGCTGCATGCGCATCCTCGCCGAATCCGACCTGTTCGGCCTGGAATGCCTCCATGCCGGGGCCACGGTGCCGGGCTACCAGGTGCGGGCTGTCACCTATTCCTCCGTGGTCCACGTGGATGTGGAACTGCTGGACCTGTGGCTGGCCACCGTGCCCGAGTTCCGGCACCGGCTGGCGGCCCGCATCGCCGCCGACATCGCCCGCCTGGAACAGGAGCGGGAAAAGACCGTGGCCTTCTCCGTGGCCGAGCGGCTGGTCTGCTACCTGCGTTGCGGCGAGACCTGCGCCCATTTGTCGCCGGCACCGCCGGAGCCGGCGGGCCCCCTGCCCATGGCCATCCTGGCGCGGCGCATCGGCTGCAGCCCGGCCTATCTTTCCCGGGCCGTGCGCAAGCTGGCCCAGCAGGGCGTGGTGCAGCGGGTCAATCACCTGCCCCGCATCGACCGCATGGAAAACTTCTCGCCCTGTCCCTGCAGCGTCGTGCCGGAAGGCGGCGAGCTGCGCCATGCCCTGCGCCGCTTGGCTTGAGGTGCCCCGCGGCCGGCTACGGTTTTGATATCGGTGCCGATCTGTAGCTATCGGAAATCCGGTGTTCTGCCCCCGTTCCCCGGAGAGTCCCGGTGGTTTACTGACGCGGCAGTCATGGCAGCCCGTTTGCTGCCGTGGCGTCCGCCTCCGTCAGGGAGGCGGGTCCATATTTCAAAAGGGGAGCGTTCAATGAAACCTCAAAAACCCATTGCGGCCTTTCTCGCCGCAGCCCTGGGCATCGGCGCCCTGTGGGCCGGCTCGGCCGCCGGGGCCGAGTCCTTGCAGGACGTGATGAAGCGCCGCAACCTGTCCCAGCAGGACCTGCTGGCGGCGGCCAAGACCTATGTGCCGACGGGCAAGCGCGACGAGTTCGTCGCCTTCTCCTCCGGCGGCCAGTCCGGCCAGGTGATCGTGTATGGCATTCCCTCCATGCGCATCCTCAAGTACATCGGCGTGTTCACCCCCGAGCCCTGGCAGGGCTACGGCTACGACGAGGAATCCAAGGCGGTGCTGGCCCAGGGCAGGATCGACGGCCGCGACATCACCTGGGGCGACACCCACCACCCGGCCATGTCCGAGACCCAGGGCAAGTACGACGGCCAGTTCCTCTTCATCAACGACAAGGCCAATCCGCGCCTGGCGGTGATCGACCTGCGGGACTTCGAGACCAAGCAGATCGTCGCCAATCCCATCTTCCGCTCCGAGCACGGCGGCGCCTTCGTCACTCCCAATACCGAGTACATCATCGAGGCGGCCCAGTACGCGGCACCCCTGGACAACAAGAAGTTCGTGCCCCTGGAAGAGTTCAACGAGAAGTACCGGGGCGGCGTCACCTACTGGAAGTTCGACCGCAAGGAAGGCCGCATCCAGACCAAGGACTCCTTCTCCGTCGAACTGCCGCCCTACAGCCAGGATTTGTCCGACGCCGGCAAGGGCCCCTCCGACGGCTGGTCCTTCACCAACTCTTTCTGCTCCGAGCGCTATGTGGGCGGCATCGAGAAGGGCCGTCCGCCCTATGAAGCCGGCTGTTCCGCCAAGGACACCGACTACATGCACGTGGTGAACTGGAAGAAGGCCGCCGAACTGGTGGCCAAGGGCATGGCCAAGAAGATCAACGGCCACAACGTGCTCTCCATCGAGACGGCGGTGAAGGAAGGCATCCTCTTCCTCATTCCCGAACCCAAGTCGCCCCACGGCGTCATGGTCTCGCCGGATGGAAAATTCATCACCGTTTCCGGCAAGCTGGACACCCACGTCATCGTCTATTCCTGGGAGAAGATCCAGGCCGCCATCAAGGCCGGCAACTTCGAGGCCAAGGACGCCTACGGCATCCCGGTGCTGGGCATGAAGGAGACCCTGCACAAGACCGTGCAGGTGGGCCTGGGCCCGTTGCATACCCAGTACGACTCCAAGTCGTGCGTCGCCTATACCTCCCTCTATGTGGACAGCCAGATCGCCAAGTGGGACTACTGCGAGGGCCGGGTGCTGGACAAGATCGCGGTGCATTACAACGTGGGTCACCTGATGACCATGGAAGGCGACTCCATGGACCCCAAGGGCCGCTACCTGGTGGCCATGAACAAGCTCTCCATCGACCGCTTCACCCCGGTGGGCCCCCTGCACCCGCAGAACCACCAGCTGATCGACATCAGCAACGACAAGATGCAGCTGCTGTACGACATGCCCATCCCCCTGGGCGAGCCCCACTACGTCGTTGCCATCGATGCCGCCAAGCTGAAGCCCGGCGTCCGCTACAAGGTGGGCACCAACAGCCGCACCGATGCGCCGAGTGCCGGTGCCGTGCGGGCCGGTGAAGAGAAGACGGTGAGAAAGGGCAACAAGATCGAGGTCTTCGGCACCCTGATCCGCTCCCACATCACCCCGGAAACCATCGAGGCCGAGGTGGGCGACGAAGTCACCATCCACCTGACCAACCTGGAACGGGCCCAGGACGAGACCCACGGCTTCACCGTCTCCACCTACAACGTCCACGCTTCCGTCGAGCCGGGCAAGACCGTCACGGTGAAACTGAAGGCCGACAGGGAAGGCGTCTATCCCTACTACTGCACCGAGTTCTGCTCCGCGCTGCACCTGGAAATGCAGGGCTACCTCCTGGTCAAGCCGAAGGGCTGGAAGGCGACCAAGACCGCCGGTGCCGAGAAGGCGATCTACAGCGAAGACGACTACAAGAAGCAGCTGAAGAAGGTGGCCGATACCCAGGCCGTCATCGATCAGGTGGTCGGCTACATCACCTCCGTGAATTACAAGGATTTCCCGGACGTGGTGAACATGATGGACGACGCCGTCGATCAGCTGAACAAGATCAAGGACGCCAAGGCCAAGCATGAAGACGCTGCCAAGAAGAAGGACTGGAACCAGGCCACCCTGTGGGCCGAGCAAGTCTGGCAGTACCAGGTGAAGGCAGCCGACCTCGGCCTGCGCGCCAAGACCTATCTGGAACAGAACGGCGCCCGCAAAGGCAAGTAGGCAGCGCCCGCCAAAGAGTTACACGGCAGCAGCACTGCGGGGAACGGCCTTCGGGTCGTTCCCCATTTTTTTGAGGTGGGGCAGCGGCGGCTGCCCGTGCCGTCGCGACGGACGTCCCGTCACGGACCCAGCAAGCGTTCTTTATGAGGATTCGGCGGGAGGGGAAAATCGGGAGGGGGAAAAAGTGCGGCGGGGCCGCGCCCCGCTTCAGTGCCCTTAGCGGGGCAGTAGGCTGTCGATGATCTGGCCGAGGACGGCGATGGCCTTTTCCGTCGCCGGCGTCCATGGGTGGCCGTAGTTGAGGCGCAGGCAGTGGCCGTATTCCCGCTTGGCGGAGAAGATGGGGCCGGGGGCGATGCTGATGCCCTGGTCCAGGGCCAGCCGGTGCAGCGCCAGGGTGTCCACGCCCGGGGGCAACTCCACCCAGAGGAAGTAGCCGCCGCTGGGCCGGGCCAGCCGGGTGCCGGCGGGGAAATGCCGCTCCACGGCACCGACCATGGCGATCTCCTGCAGGGAGAAGGTGCGGCGCAGGCGGCGCAGGTGGTTGTCGTAGCCGCCGTGCTTGAGGTATTCGGCCAGGGCGATCTGCACCGGCACCGTGGTGGCCAGGCTGGTGGTCAGCTTGAGGCGCTGGATCTTCTGGGTGAAGCGTCCGCCGGCCACCCAGCCGATGCGGTAACCCGGTGCCAGGGACTTGGAGAAGGAGGAGACGTGCAGCACCAGGCCGTGCCGGTCCTCGGCCTTGGCGTGGGCCGGCGCCTGGTCACCGAAGTACAGTTCGGCGTAGACGTCGTCCTCGATCAGGGGCACCTGGTAGCGGGCCAGCAGGGCCACCAGCTCGGCCTTGCGGGCGTCGCTGAGGCTGCCGGTGATGGGGTTGGAGAAGTTCAGCATGCACAGGCAGGCCTTGATCGGATGCTGCCGCAGGGCATCCTCCAGGGCTGCCAGGCTGATGCCTTCCCGGGGGTGGGTGGGGATTTCGATGACCTTCAGGCCGAGGCGCTCGATGGCCTGGAGATTGGCGTAGAAGGTGGGGGATTCGATGGCCACCAGGTCCCCGGGCCGGGTCACGGCCTGCAGGCAGAGGTTGAGGCCTTCCATGGCGCCGGAGGTGACGACGATTTCCTGGGGCGAGACGTTGGCGCCCCGGGAAAGGTAGCGCAGGGCGATCTGGCGGCGCAGTTCCTCGTTACCCGGCGGCAGGTCGGTGACTGTGGCCCGCGGGTCCAGGTGGCGGGCGGCGGCGGCGAGGCAGCGGCCCAGCTTGTCCAGGGGGTACAGCTCCGGGCTGGCGAAGCTGGAGCCGAAGGGCACCACCGCCGGATTCTTGACGCTTTCCAGAATCTCGAAAATGAAGTCGCTGACATCGAGGGCGGTGGATTGGCCCTGGGGCCGGGTCATTTCCGGCTCGGGCAGGGCCTGGCCCAGCCGGGCCCGGACGAAGTAGCCGGACTTGGGCCGTGCCTCGATCAGCCCCCGGCCTTCGAGCAGGTAGTAGGCCTGCAACACCGTCACCGGACTGACGTCGTGGATGCGGCAGGCCTGGCGCACCGAGGGCAGCCGGTCGCCGGCCCGCAGCAGGCCGTCGCTGATCAGCTTTTCCGTTTGCAGGGCGAGGGTCTGGTAGCGGCTCATGGCAGCCATGGTAATGAAGCGCCCCCCGTTCCGGAAAGAGGTGAATCAAATCCGGGAAAAAGCGGGGCCGGCAAAGAAAAAGGGCAGCTGCTGCTGCCCTTTTCGGGAGTCTGGCCAAGGCTTGGCAATCAGCCGCCCAACTTGGCCTTGAGCAGGTCGTTCACCTGCTGGGGATTGGCCTTGCCCTTGGCCGCCTTCATCACCTGGCCCACCAGGGCGTTGAAGGCCTTTTCCTTGCCGGCCTTGTACTCGGCCACGTTGGCGGCGTTGGCGGCCAGCACCTCGTCCACCAGCTTCTCGATGGCGCCCGTGTCGGTGATCTGTTTCAGGCCCTGATTCTCGATCACTTCGTCGGCGCTGGCGCCGTCGCCGTTCCACAGGGCCTCGAATACCTTCTTGGCGATGTTGTTGGAGATGGTGTTGTCGGCGATGCGGGCGATGAGGCCGGCCAGCTGGGCGGCACTCACCGGGGAGGCGGCGATGTCCTTGTCCTCCTTGTTGAGGCGGGCGGAGAGTTCGCCCATGATCCAATTCGCACAATTTGCTTGCACTTTAAAACGAGCAATATCGATATGAACAGGCAAGTCCGACTTCCGCTCATCAGTTGGAATAGCGGAGGCAATAACTTTTGTCATGTCGACAGTATTTAGGCAGTTAGCGACCGTAGCTTCATAGTATGCAGAAATTTCTACCGATCCAGTAAGCACCGTGGCTGCATAAGGGGAAAGACCATAGTCACTAATAAAGCGCTGGCGCTTGGCTTCGGGCAGCTCCGGCAGGGTGGCCTTGGTGCGCTCCACCCACTCCCGGGAGATGACCAGGGGCAGCAGGTCGGGATCGGGGAAGTAGCGGTAGTCGTGGGCGTCTTCCTTGGTGCGCATGACCCGGGTCTCGCCGGAATCCGGGTCGAACAGCACGGTGGCCTGCTGGATCTTGCCGCCGTCTTCCAGGGTGTCGATCTGCCACTGGATTTCGTAGTCGATGGCCTGCTGCAGGAAGCGGAAGGAGTTGAGGTTCTTGATTTCGCGACGGGTGCCCAGGGGCTCGCCGGGGCGGCGCACGGAGACGTTGGCGTCGCAGCGGAAGGAGCCTTCCTGCATGTTGCCGTCGCAGATGCCGATCCAGCGCACCAGGGCGTGCAGGGCCTTGGCGTAGGCCACGGCCTCGGCGGAGGAGCACATGTCGGGCTCGGTGACGATCTCCAGCAGGGGGGTGCCGGCCCGGTTGAGGTCGATGCCGGACTTGCCGTGGAAGTCCTCGTGCAGGGACTTGCCGGCATCCTCTTCCAGGTGGGCCCGGGTCAGGCGCACCACCTTCTCGTAAGCCTTGTCACCCTGGCCGACCTGGATGCGCACACCGCCGCCCACCACCACCGGCAGCTCGAACTGGCTGATCTGGTAGCCCTTGGGCAGGTCCGGGTAGAAGTAGTTCTTGCGGGCGAAGACGGACTTTGCCGCCACCTCGGCGCCGATGGAGAGGCCGAACTTGATGGCGCATTCCACGGCGCCCCGGTTCAGCACCGGCAGCACGCCGGGCAGGGCCAGGTCCACGGCGCTGGCCTGGACGTTGGGCTGGGCGCCGAAGGCGGTGGAGGAGCCGGAGAAAATCTTGGATTGGGTGGAGAGCTGTGCGTGGGTCTCGATGCCGATGACCACTTCCCAGTTGCGTGCGCTCATGTCGTTCTCGAAAGCAAAAATTCAAGCGTTAAAAACAGCTGCGGCGTTCCAGCTGGATGGGCCACAGGTAATCCACGGCCTCACCGCTGCATTGGGCCTGGCAGCCGTTGAAAGCCACCGTCACTTTCTTGTCCTGCTCCCACATGCGCACCGAGCAGCCGTCGGCGGCGGCCAGGCGCACCTGGGGCAGGGTTTCCACCTGGCGGAAGTCCTTCAGGGCGAACTGGCAGGAGCCCTTCTTCGGCACATCCACCTTGGCGGTGAAGCGTTTCACTTCGGCTTCCTTCACCTGCAGCTGGATGTTGCCCCGGTAGCCGGTGGGATCGCGGAAGGCGCAGTTGCCGGCGACGTTGAGGGGCCGGGTGGGGATGGGCTTCAGGTTGCGGCCGTTGAGGTGCTTCAGGGGCCGGCTGAAATCGTACTTGTCCGCCGGCGGCGGTTCGCTGGCCACGTTGTCCGGCAGAGGTTCGGCAGGGGGGGGCGGCGTGGCGCATCCGGCAAGGATCGTGGCGATGATGCCGCCAAGAACCAGTACCCATGCGCCGCGGCGACCAGGCAGCCCCATCCGCCTTACTCCAGGCCGGCGGGCGCGCGCCCGTGCCAGTCGGTGACCTGCTGGTAGCGGTGGGCGACGTTGAGCAGGCGGGCTTCGTCGAAGTAGTTGCCGATCAGCTGCAGACCCACCGGCAGGCCCTCGGCAAAGCCGCAGGGCAGGGACATGCCGGGCAGGCCGGCCAGGTTCACGGCGATGGTGTAGATGTCGGAAAGGTACATCTGCACCGGGTCGCCGGCCTTGTCGCCGAGCTTGAAGGCGGTGGAGGGGCTGGTGGGCCCCAGGATCACGTCGCACTGCTTGAAGGCGGCGACGAAATCCTCGGCAATGAGCCGGCGGATGCGCTGGGCCTGCAGGTAGTAGGCGTCGTAGTAGCCGTGGGAGAGCACGTAGGTGCCGATCAGGATGCGGCGCTTCACCTCGGCGCCGAAGCCCTGGGCCCGGCTCTTGGCGTACATGTCGTCCAGGCTGTCGTACTCCGGGGCGCGGTAGCCGTAGCGCACGCCATCGAAGCGGGAGAGGTTGGAGCTGGCCTCGGCCGGGGCGATGACGTAGTAGGCCGGCACCGACAGCTTCATGTTGGGCAGGCTCACTTCCACCATCTCGGCACCGAGGGTCTTGTACTGCTCGATGGCGGCCTGGATGGCGGCCATCACGGCGGCGTCGCAGCCTTCGCCGAAGAACTCCTTGGGCAGGCCGATCTTGAGGCCGGCCAGGGGCTTGGCGGCAGCCGGGGCGTTCAGTTTCCGGGTGTAGTCCTCCACCGGGCGTTCCAGGCTGGTGGAATCCTTGGGGTCGAAGCCGGCCATGGCGTTGAGCAGCAGGCCGCAATCCTCGGCGGAGCGGGCCATGGGGCCGGCCTGGTCGAGGGAGGAGGCGAAGGCGATCATGCCCCAGCGGGAAACCACGCCGTAGGTGGGCTTCAGGCCGGTGAGGTTGCACAGGGCGGCGGGCTGGCGGATGGAGCCGCCGGTGTCGGTGCCGGTGGCGGCCGGCGCCAGACGGGCCGCCACGGCGGCGGCGGAACCGCCGGAGGAGCCGCCGGGCACCCGGCTCTGGTCCCAGGGGTTCTTCACCGGGCCGAAGAAGGAGGTTTCGTTGGAGGAGCCCATGGCGAACTCGTCCATATTGGTCTTGCCCAGATTCACGGCGCCGGCGGCGTCGAATTTCTGGATCACCGTGGCGTCGTAGGGGCTGACGAAGTTGGCCAGCATCTTGGAGCCGCAGGTGGTGAGCCAGCCCTCGGCGCAGAAGATGTCCTTCTGGGCCAGGGGGATGCCGGTCAGGGGGCCGGCGTCGCCAGCGGCGAGGCGGGCGTCGGCCGCCTTGGCCTGGGCCAGGGAGCGCTCCGGCTGGGTGGAGACGTAGGCGTTGATGGCCGGGTTGAGCCGGTTGATGCGGTCCAGATACAGCTGGGTCAGCTCGACGCTGGAGATCTTCTTGCCGGCCAGGGCCTGGGCGAGTTCTTTAAGGCTGGAATTGAGCATGGTCGGTAGGGAGCGAGTCGGGGGCAGGGGAGGGCGCGAAGCAAGGGCGCGGCAGCGCTCCCGCCTATTCGATGACCTTGGGCACCAGGTAGAGCCCGGCTTCGGTTTCCGGCGCCACGGCCTGGAAGGCGGCGCGGCGGTCGCTTTCGCTGACCACGTCGTCCCGCAGGCGCTGGGCCAGGTCCTGGGCGTGGGCCATGGGCTCGACCCCCTGGGTGTTCACGGCCTGCATTTCCTCGATCAGGGAGAAAATGCCGTTGAGGTGCTCGAGGGTGGTCTGGACTTCCGCTTCGGAGGTTTCGATGCGGGCAAGATGGGCGATGCGCCGGACCTGATCGGGAGTAAGGGACATGGGCTGGCTGGGGGTGAAAGCCGGCGAAGCGCCGGGTGATTAAATTCTAGGCAAAAACTTATGCTGCAAAGCGATATAAGGTATCATAAATCCCCTTCTCCCCGCTGTTTTACGGATTCAATACCCCATGTTCGGCTTTCTCCGCAGCTACTTCTCCAACGACCTGGCCATCGACCTGGGCACCGCCAACACGCTGATCTACGTGCGCGGTCAGGGCATCGTTCTCGACGAACCCTCCGTGGTCGCCATCCGCCTCGAAGGCGGACCCAACGCCAAGAAAACCATTCAGGCAGTCGGCAAGGAAGCCAAGCAGATGCTCGGCAAGACCCCCGGCTCCATCACCGCCATCCGCCCCATGAAGGACGGCGTGATCGCGGACTTCACCGTGACCGAGCAGATGCTCAAGCAGTTCATCAAGAAGGTCCACGATTCCCGCATGTTCTCCCCCTCGCCGCGCATCATCATCTGCGTGCCCTGCGGCTCCACCCAGGTGGAACGTCGCGCCATCCGCGAATCCGCCATCGGCGCCGGCGCCTCCCAGGTGTACCTGATCGAGGAACCCATGGCCGCGGCCATCGGTGCCGGCCTGCCCGTGGCCGACGCCACCGGCTCCATGGTGGTGGACATCGGCGGCGGCACCACCGAAGTGGGCGTCATCTCCCTGGGCGGCATGGTCTATGCCGGTTCCGTGCGGGTGGGCGGCGACAAGTTCGACGAAGCCATCATCAACTACATCCGCCGCAACTACGGCATGCTGATCGGCGAGACCACCGCCGAGAACATCAAGAAGGAAATCGGCTCCGCCTTCCCCGGTTCCGAAGTGAAGGAAATGGAAGTGAAGGGCCGCAACCTGGCCGAGGGCATTCCCCGCAGCTTCACCATTTCCTCCAACGAAATCCTGGAAGCCCTGACCGATCCCCTGAACCAGATCGTCTCCGCCGTGAAGAGCGCCCTGGAACAGACCCCGCCCGAACTGGGCGCGGACATCGCCGAGAAGGGCATGGTCCTGACCGGCGGCGGCGCCCTGCTGCGGGACCTGGACCGTCTGCTGATGGAAGAGACCGGCCTGCCCGTGATCGTTGCCGAAGACCCCCTGACCTGCGTGGTGCGCGGCTCCGGCATGGCGCTGGAAAAGATGGACAAGCTCGGCAGCATCTTCGCCTCCGAGTAAGGCCGCACCGGGTGAGGATGAGCATGGAACGGGAACGCCAGCCGATCCCCGACACCCCGCTCTCCTCCCTTCCCACCACCGCCCCGGCCAGTGCCGGGGCTTGGTTTTTTCCGCAGCCTTCGCGGCGCGGTCATGTAACCCCCCGGAAAGTCTGACGTGGCCGGCATCGACCACTCTCCACCGCCATTCTTCAAGCGCGGCCCGGCTCCCCTGGCCCTGCTCTCCCTCTATCTGGGCCTCTCCATCTCCCTGATGGTGCTGGACCACAAGTTCCATTACCTGGAATGGGTGCGCCAGGGCGTGGCGGTGTTCACCACTCCCCTGCAGATGCTGGCCCATGCGCCCTCCAAGGGCTTCTCCCAGGTGGACGAGTATTTCGCCAGCCTGATCTCCCTGCAGAAGGAAAACGACCAGCTCAAGCATACCCAACTGGAGGCGGCCACCATCCTGCAGCGGCACCAGCACCTGGAGGCGGAGAACCGCCACCTGCGCGAGCTGCTGGGGGTCAAGGAGCGCCTGCCCACCGGCGGCCAACTGGCCCAGATACTCTATGCCGCCCGGGACCCCTTCTCCCGCCGCGTCATCGTGGACAAGGGCATGCAGGACAACGTGCTGGCCGGCCAGCCGGTGGTGGACCACCTGGGCGTCATCGGCCAGGTGACCCGGGTCTATCCCCTGCTTTCCGAAATCACCCTGATCACCGACAAGGACCAGGCCGTGCCCGTGCAGGTGGTGCGCAGCGGCCTGCGCTCCGTCGTCTTCGGCCTCGGCAACGGCCAGCTGGAGCTGCGCTACATGCCGGCCAACGCCGACGTGCAGAACGGCGACGTGCTGGTGACCTCGGGCCTGGACGGCATCTTCCCCGCCGGCTTCCCGGTGGCCAAGGTGGTGCACATGGAGCGGGACACTACCTACTCCTTCGCCCGCATCATCTGCGTCCCGGTGGCCGGGGTCGAGCATTTCGGCGAAGTGATGATCCTCAACCCGCGGGAGGCCCTGCCGCCCCGGCCGGCCGAGGCCTCTGCCACCCCGGCCGAAGGTGACAAGCCTGCCTCCTCCAAGGTGCGCCGCATCAAGCGCAGCGTCGGGAACTAAGCCATGCAGCCGACCTTTACCTCCTCCCGCATCCTGCTGCCGGTCCGGCCCTGGTTCATCACCCTGACCCTGGTGCTGGCCCTGCTGCTCAATCTGATGCCCACCGCCCACTGGCCCGGGGTGCCCGACTGGGTGGCCCTGGTGTTGTGCTTCTGGAGCGTGCGCGAATTCCGCAAGGTGAGCATGGGCTGGTCCTTCATCCTGGGCCTGGCCATGGACGTGGCGGACGGCAGCCTCATGGGCCAGCACGCCCTGGCCTACGTGCTGATGAGCTACATCGCCTCCAGCCTGTCCCGCCGCATCCTGTGGTTTCCCCTGCTGCAGCAGGCGCTGCAGGTCTTTCCCCTGTTGTTCATGGTGCAGGTCCTGCAGCTTGCCGCCCGCATGGCCACCGGCGCTGCCTTCCCCGGCTTCGGCTACCTGATCGGCCCCCTGGTGGCGGCCCTGCTCTGGGTTCCCGCCACCTACGTCCTGCTCCTGCCCCAGTACCAGCCCGTGGAGCGGGACGAGAACCGCCCCATCTAAGCAGCAGGCCATGCGCTATACCGACCTCAGCAGTTCGGACCGGGAACAGGAGCAGTTCCGCTTCCGCCTCGGCTTCGCCGCCGGCATGGTGCTGCTGTGCTTCGTCATCCTCTTCGCCCGTTTCTTCTGGCTGCAGGTGGTGAAGCACGACTACTACTCCACCCGGGCCGAAGAGAACCGCATTTCCCTGGTGCCCATCATCCCCAACCGGGGCCTGATCGTGGACCGCAACGGGGTGGTGATGGCCCGCAACTATTCCGCCTTCACCCTGGAAATCACCCCCTCCCGCCTGCAGGAAGACCTGGAGACGGTGATCGAGCAGATCGGCACCCTGATCCCTATCACGCCCAAGGACAGGAAGCGCTTCAAGAAACTGATGGAGGAGTCGAAGAACTTCGAGTCCATCCCCATCCGCACCCGCCTTTCCGACGACGAGGTGGCCCGCTTTGCCGCCAACCGTTACCGTTTCCCCGGCGTCGAGGTGAAGGCCCGGCTGTTCCGCCAGTATCCCCTGGGGGACGTGGCTTCCCATGCTCTGGGCTACATGGGCCGGATCAACGACAAGGATCTGGAGACCATCGACAACGCCGAGCAGACGCCCAACTACAAGGGCACCGAGCACATCGGCAAGGCCGGCCTGGAGCAGAACTACGAGTTCCAGCTGCATGGCGAGACGGGCTACGAGGAAGTGGAAGTGGATGCGGGTGGCCGGGCGGTGCGGGTGCTGTCGCGCACGGCGCCGGTGTCCGGCAACAACCTGTCCTTGACCCTGGACTCCAAGCTGCAGGAGATCACCGAGCAGGCCTTCGGCAGCCGCCGCGGTGCCCTGGTGGCCATCGAACCGTCCACCGGCGGCATCCTGGCCCTGGTCTCCAAGCCCACCTACGACCCCAACCTGTTCGTGGACGGCATCCGCGGCGACGACTGGGACGGCCTCAACACCGACCCGGACAAGCCCCTGCTCAACCGGGCCATCTACTCGGCCTATCCGCCCGGTTCCACCTTCAAGCCCTTCATGGCCCTGGCGGCCCTGGTCCAGGGCAAGCGCACCCCCTCCCAGGCCATCGCCGATCCGGGCTATTTCAACTTCGGCGGCCACCAGTTCCGGGACGACAAGAAGGGCGGCCACGGCATGGTGGACATGTACAAGTCCATCGTCGAATCCTGCGACACCTACTACTACATCCTGGCCAACGACATGGGCATCGACAACATCGCCGCCTTCATGGGCCAGCTGGGCCTGGGCCAGCGCACCGGGGTGGACATCCAGGGCGAGAGCGAGGGTGTGCTGCCCTCCCAGGCCTGGAAGAAGCGCCGCTTCAAGAAGCCGGAGCACCAGAAGTGGTATGCCGGCGAAACCATCTCCATCGGCATCGGCCAGGGCTACAACGCCTACACGCCGATCCAGCTGGCCCAGGCGGTGGCCACCATCGCCAACGACGGGGTCATGTACCGGCCCCATCTGGTGAAGTACATCACCAACAGCCGCAGCGGCGAGAAGACCATGGTGGAGCCCCAGCCCATCCGCGACCTCAAGCTCAAGCCGGAACACCTGGCGGTGATCAAGAACGCCATGGTCGGGGTGAACAAGGCCGGTACCGGGGCCCGGGCCTTCGCCGGCGCCGGCTACGAATCCGCCGGCAAGACCGGTACCGCCCAGGTGTTCAGCCTGAAGGGCGAGAAGTACGTGGAGGGCGCCACCAAGCACCACCTGCGGGACCACTCCCTGTTCATCGCCTACGCCCCGGCGGAGCAGCCCAAGATCGCCCTGGCGGTGATCGTGGAGAACGGCGGTTTCGGCGCCGCCGCTGCCGCCCCCATCGCGCGCATGGTGCTGGACTACTACATCCTCGGCAAGGTGCCCAAGGGCCCGGCCAACGAGGACGAGGAGGGCGACGATGGAGGCCATTAGGCGCTACTGGTACAAGGCCATCGAGCACCTGGACGGCCCCCTGCTGACCATTGCCCTGGTGATCCTGGGCATCGGCACCGCCACCGTCTATTCCGCCACCTACATCGGCCTGAGCCGCATGGGGCCCCAGGCGGTGAACCTGCTGATCGCCTTTTCCGTGATGTGGATGGTGGCCCAGGTGCCGCCCCAGAAGCTGCTGCGCTTCGCCGTGCCCCTCTACGTGCTGGGGGTGATCCTGCTGCTGGCGGTGTGGCTGTTCGGCATCAAGGTGAACGGGGCCCGGCGCTGGCTGCATGTCGGCGTCACCCGCATCCAGCCCTCCGAGATCATGAAGATCGCCATGCCCCTGATGCTGGCCTGGTACTTCCACAAACACGAGGCTGCCCTGCGCTGGCGCCATTACGCCACGGCCTCCATGCTGCTGCTGGTGCCGGTGGCCTTCATCATCAAGCAGCCGGACCTGGGCACCGCCATCCTGGTGCTGGCCGCCGGCTTCTACGTCATCTTCTTCGCCGGCCTGTCGTGGAAGGTCATCGTCGGCCTCATCGCCGCCGGCGCCGCCGCTGCGCCCTTCGCCTGGACCATGCTGCACGACTACCAGCGCAAGCGCATCCTGACCCTCATCGACCCCACCTCCGATCCTTTGGGCACGGGCTACCACATCATCCAGTCCACCATCGCCATCGGCTCCGGCGGCATCATCGGCAAGGGCTGGCTCAACGGTACCCAGACCCACCTGGAGTTCATCCCGGAAAAGCACACCGACTTCATTTTCGCGGTCTTCTCCGAGGAATGGGGCCTGATCGGCAACCTGGTACTGCTGCTCCTCTACCTGCTGCTCATCGGCCGCTGCATGATGATTGCCGCCAACGCCCCGACCCTGTCGTCGCGTCTCCTGGCCGGCGCCATCTCCCTCAATTTCTTCACCTACGCCTTCGTCAACATGGGCATGGTGAGCGGCATCCTGCCGGTGGTGGGGGTGCCCCTGCCCTTCGTCAGCTACGGCGGCACGGCCCTGGTGACCCTGTTCCTCGGCCTCGGTATCCTGATGAGCATCCACACCCATCGCATGCTGGTGAAGAAATGAAGCGTTCCCTCCTGCCGGGCCTGTGCGGCGCCTTCCTGCTGACCCTGCTGGCGGCCTGTGGCGGCCCGGCGCCGCGCATTGAGCGGGCGCCGGAGGCCGGTGCCCGGCCGCCGGCCAAGAGCGGCATGAAGCCCAATCCCCTGGCCCGCCGGGGCGGCGGCTTCTACAAGGACGACGGCCTGCCCGAGGAAATTCCCGAGAACATCGACGACATTCCCGATGCCGAACCCCGCTGGGAGCCCCTGCACCGCTTCGCCAACAGGCCCTACGTGGTGCTGGGCAAGGAATACGTGCCCATGACCCGGCTCCAGCCCTACAAGGTGCGCGGCATCGGCAGCTGGTATGGCAAGAAATTCCACGGCCAGAAGACCTCCATCGGCGAGCCCTACGACATGTTCGCCATGACCGCGGCCCACCCGACCCTGGCCATTCCCTCCTACGCCCGGGTCACCAACGTGGCCACCGGCAAGTCGGTCATCGTGCGCATCACCGACCGTGGGCCCTTCCATGCCGACCGGGTGATCGACCTCTCCTTCACCGCCGCCTACCGCCTCGGCTACGTGGCCAACGGCAGCACCGCGGTGGAAGTGGAATCCATCGTCCTCGAACCCGGCGCCACCTATGCCGCTGCGCCGGCCCTGGAAGTGGCCGCCATCAAGCGCCAGACGGCACGCCAGGAAGCCCGCCCGGCGCTGGTGAGGGAGGAGAGGGACCCCATCGCCGAAATGGCCATGGCGGCCCAGGCCCAGGACGAGCCTGTCGCCGCACCGGCACCCGCCCCGACTACCGTCGCCGGCGTCGGCAACGTCTTCCTGCAGCTTGGCGCCTTCTCCAGCCAGGACAATGCGGAAAGCCTGAAGGCCAAGCTGGCCCGGGAACTGGACTGGCTCACCGACGCCATCCAGATCCAGAGCAAGGGCGGCATGCACCGCATTCACGTGGGCCCCTACCGGGACCGCATGGAGGCGGACAAGGTGGCCGAGCGCATCCGCCTGGCCCTGGGCTTCAAGCCCACCTTCGTCACCCGCTGATCAGGCGTTGCGCCTGGCCAGGTAGGCGGCGAACTCGTCCGCCGGCATGGGGCGGCCGAAGTGGAAGCCCTGGGCCTCGTCACAGCCGTGGCGGTGCAGGATCTCCAGCTGCTCCGCGGTTTCCACCCCCTCGGCGATGACCCGCAGGCGCAGGCTGTGGCCCATGCTGATGATGGCCACGGCGATGGCCTGGTCGTCCGCATCGGCAACGATGTCGCGGACAAAACTCTGGTCGATCTTCAGCTTGTCGATGGGAAAACGCTTCAGGTAGGAGAGGCTGGAATAGCCCGTGCCGAAGTCGTCGATGGACAGCATTACCCCCATTTCGTCCAGGCGGCGCAGGCAGCGCACCGTGGCTTCCGCATCCTCCATCACCGTGCGTTCCGTCAGTTCCAGCTCCAGGTAGCGCGATTCCAGGCCGGTGCGGCGCAGCAGCTCGGCCACGCTCTCGTGCAGCTCGCTCTGGCGCAGCTGCACCGCCGAGAGGTTCACCGCCACGGGGATGGCCGGCAGGCCGGCCTCCTGCCAGGCCCGGTTCTGACGGCAGGCCTCGTACAGCACCCAGTCGCCGATGGCGCCGATGAGACCCGAATCCTCGGCCACGGGAATGAAACGGGCCGGCGGTACCATGCCCAGCTCCGGGTGCAGCCAGCGCACCAGGGCCTCGGCGCCGATGACCCGGCCGCTGCCCATGTCCACCTGGGGCTGGTAGTGCAGCACGAATTCCTGCCGCTCCACCGCCTGGCGCAGGGCGTTCTCCAGCACCAGGCGCTCGAAGGCCAGCACGTTCATTTCGGCGGTGAAGAACTGGTAGGCGTTGCGCCCCGATTCCTTGGCCTGGTACATGGCCGTGTCGGCGTTCTTCAGCAGGCTCTGGAAGTCCCGGGCGTCGTGGGGAAAGAGGCTGATGCCGATGGAGGGGGTGACGGTGAGCTGGTGGCCGTCGATGACGAAGGGCTGGCCCACCCGGTCGATGATCTTGCGCGCCACCTGGGAGGCCCCGTCCAGCTGGGCGTCGGCCAGCACCACCACGAATTCGTCGCCGCCCAGGCGCGACACCGTGTCCGAATCCCGCACGCAGCCCTTGAGGCGCTGGGCCACGGACTGCAGCAGGCGGTCGCCGGTGAAGTGGCCGAGGGAATCGTTCACCGTCTTGAAATTGTCCAGGTCGATGAAGAGCAGGGCTAGGGTCTCCTGTTCCCGCTCGGCGGCGGCCAGGCACTGGCTGACCCGGTCGTGCAGCAGGGTGCGGTTGGGCAGGCCGGTGAGTTCGTCGAAATAGGCCAGCTGGTGGATGCGGTCTTCCTGCCGGCGCTTTTCCGTGATGTCCTCCTTCACCGCGACGAAATGGGTGATGCGCTGGTTGTCGTCGGTGATGGGGGAGATGGTGGCGTGTTCCCAGTACAGCTCGCCGTTGCGCCGCCGGTTGTGGAACACCCCTTCCCATTGGCCGCCGCTGGCGATGGTGGACCACAGCTCCTGGTACACCTCCAGGGGCGTCTCGCCGGACTTGAGCACGCTGGGCTTGAGGCCCACCGCCTCCTCGGCGCTGTAGCCGGTGGTGCGGGTGAACTTGGGATTGACGTACTCGATGACGCCGTTGGTGTCGGTGATGACGATGGTGGCCGGGCTCTGCTCCACCGCCCGGGAGAGCTGGCGCAGTTGCAGTTCGGCGCGCTTGCGCTCGGTGGCGTCCTCGACGATGGCGATGCCCCCCAGCAGCTGGCCGCACTGGTCCAGCACCGGCGCCGCCACCAGGGAAACCCACAGCTGGCGGCCGCTGAGGCTGGCGCGGTATTCGCCCTCGAAGCGCCCGGTGCGGCCCTCCAGCACTGCCGCCAGGGCCGGCAGGGGGCGCTGGTCCTGCAGCTTGGCCATGTCCAGGTCCTGCAGCCGCTCCAGGGGGACGCCGATGATGTTGGCGAACTGCTGGTTGCTGTAGGTGATGTGCAGCTCGGTGTCGTAATGGATGATGCCGGTAGGACAGAACTCCAGCAGGCGCAGGTAGCGCTCCTCCAGGGAGTGCAACTGGGCCTGGCTCTGGCGCAGGGCCGCGTGCTCCAGGGCCAGGCTCACCAGGTTGGCCAGGGCCACGCCCAGCAGGCGCTGTTCCTCGTTCCAGGGCCTGGCCGGCCCCGCCTGCTCGTGGCAGAGAACGCCGGCCAGGCGCCCCTGCTGGCGCACCGGGTAGTCGAGCAGGGCGCCGATGCCATGGGGCGTCAGGTAGGCGTCGTTGAGGTCCCGGGTGGCCGGGTGGTGCAGGGCGTCGTCGGCGACGATGGGCTCGCCGCTTTCCAGGGCGGCGAAGTAGGCCGGGCAGTCGGCCTCCTGCAGGCGCTGGCCGCTGCTGTGGCAGCCGCCGGCCCGTTCAAAGAGATCGGCGCAGCGGATGGTGCGCTGGCTGTCGTCGAACAGCCAGATGCCGACCCGGTCCACGCCGAGCAGCCGGGCGGCGGTTTCGGTGAGGTAGGGGTAAATCTCCTCCAGCCCGGCCTGGGCCAGAAACTCGGCCCGGCTCAGGCGCTCCAGCCAGGCAGCCCGGGACGGTGCACCTGGCCGGGGGCCGGCGGCGCACTGCTCTGTCTCGGGAAAAGCTGGCCAGGGGGGATGGGGGGGAAACGGCATCGGCGACTACCTCCATCGCCCCATGATGCCTGCCGCATCGTGAAATCTGCCTTGCGCTGGATCAAATCAGCCCGGTGCCGGGTTCAGATGGAATCCTTGCCCGGCATGGTCTTGAAGATGAAGGCGGCCCGGTCCACCGGCGTCACCCACACCAGGCCGTCGCCGATCTGGCCGGTCTGGGAGACGGCGATAATGCGGTCCACGATCACCGTGGCCAGGTCGTCGTCGGCGATGATCTCGATGCGCACCTTGGGGGTGTAGTCGGTCAGCTCTTCCTTGATGTTGTGCGGCACGTGGCGGGAGGGCGCGCTGCAGCCCTCCGCCTTGCTCACCGTCATGCCGGGAAAGCCCGGGATGTCCCGCAGGGCCTCGCGCAGGGCGGGCAGCTTGTTGGGGCGCACTACGGCCTTGATTTCCTTCATCGGTGCGTCTCCTTACAGTTAGGCTTCCACCGGCTCTTCGTCGAACCAGCGGTAGAGGGTGGGCAACACCACCAGGGTCAGCAGGGTGCAGGTGATGAGGCCGCCGATGACCACGATGGCCAGGGGGCGCTGCACTTCGGAACCGGGGCCGGTGGCGAAGAGGAAGGGAATGAGGCCGAGCATGGCCACCGTCGCCGTCATCATCACCGGGCGGAAGCGCAGGATGGCGCCCTTGGTCACCGCTTCGTCAAGGCTGGCGCCTTCCTGGCGCAGGCTGCGGATATAGGATACCAGCACCACCCCGTTGAGCACGGCGATGCCCCACAGGGCGATGAAGCCCACCGAGGCCGGCACCGAGAGGTACTCGCCGGTCACCGCCAGGCCGATGATGCCGCCGATGGAGGCGAAGGGCAGCACCAGGATGATGAGGCTGGCCATGCGCAGCGAATTGAAGAGCAGGAACAGCAGGAAGAAGATGGCGCCGATGGTGATGGGGATGATGATGGTGAGGTGCCCCAGGGCCCGCTCCATGTTCTGGAACTGGCCGCCCCACTCCAGGTAGTAGCCTTCCGGCAGCTTGATCTTCTCCGCTACTTTCTGCTGCAGTTCGGCGACGAAGCTGCCCAGGTCCCGGTCCTTCACGTTCACGCCGACCACGATGCGGCGCTTGGCCGTCTCCCGGCTGATCTGGGCCGGACCGTCGGCCAGGCGGATCTCCGCCAGGGCTTCCAGGGGCACCTGGGCGCCGCCGGGGGCGCTGACCAGGATGTGGCGGATGGCTTCCACGTCGTTGCGGAATTCCTTGGGCAGGCGCACGGTGGCGGAGAAGCGGCGTTCGCCCTCATAGACGTCGGTGGCCACCTTGCCGCCGATGGCGGTCTCGATCACGTCGTGCACGTCGGCGGCGTTGAGGCCGAGACGGGCGATGGCCTGGCGGTCGATCTCGATGATCAGGTATTGCTGGCCGGAGATGCGCTCCACCCGCATGTCCTGGGCGCCCTGGATGGACTGGGCCACCTTGGCGATTTCCTCGGCCTTCTTCTTCAGGGTGTCCAGATCGTCGCCGAAAACCTTGACGGCGATGTCGGAACGGACCCCGGTGACCATTTCATCCACCCGGTCGGAGATGGGCTGGGCCATGACGATCTGTACCCCGGGTAGGGCCTTCAGCTTGTCGCGCATGGCCTCGGCGATGTCGTCCTGGTTCCAGCCGGAGGGCCATTCGCTGCGCGGCTTGAGGCTGACGATGGGGGTGGATTCGTTGGGGCCCTGGGGGTCGGCCGGCGATTCGCCGCGGCCGACGCCGGAGACGGCGGACTTGACCCCCGGCACTTCCATCACCAGCTTCATGGCCTGCATTTCCATCTTGATGGATTCATCCAGGGAAATGTTGGGCACCCGGTTGATGCCCGGCACCACGGAGCCTTCCTTCATCTCCGGGATGAAGGCGGTGCCAAGGAAGGGCAGGATGGCCAGGGTGGCGACGAAGACGCCGACGCACAGGGTCACCGTCTTCCTGCCGTTGGCCAGGGACCAGTTGAGCATCTTCAGGTAGGGCTTCTTCATGGCGGCGATGGCCCGGGTGTCGTGGTCGCCCTGGCCCGGCGGCACCTTCAAGAGGTAGGAGCAGAGCACCGGCGACAGGGTCAGGGACAGCACAAGGGAGACGGCCAGGGCGATGGCGATGGTGTAGGCGAGGGGGGCGAACATCTTGCCCTCCATGCCCTGCAGGGTCATCAGGGGCAGGAACACCAGGATGATGATGCCGACGCCGAAGATCACCGGCGTCGCCACTTCCTTGACCGCGTTGAAGATGATGCGGATACGCGATTCCCCCGTTTCCGCCTTGCGCCCCAGGTAGGCGAAGGCGTTCTCCACCACCACCACCGAGCCGTCCACCATGAGGCCGATGGCGATGGCCAGGCCCCCCAGGGACATCAGGTTGGCCGAGAGGTTGATCTGGTTCATGGCCATGAAGGTGAGCAGGGGCGTCAGCACCAGGGTGGCGACGACGATGATGGAGGAGCGCAGGTCGCCGAGGAACAGCAGTAGCACCACCACCACCAGAAAGACACCTTCGATCAGCACCTTGGTCACGGTCCACAGGGCCGCGTCCACCAGCTCGGAGCGGTCGTAGTAGGGCACGATCTTGAGGCCGCCGGGCAGCATGTCCTTGTCGTTGATCTCCTTCACCCGCTCCTGGATGCGGCCGACGATCTGCTTGGCGTTGCCGCCGGCCAGCATCATCACCACGCCGCCCACGGATTCGGTGACGCCGTTCTTCACCAGGGCGCCCTCGCGCACCGCGTGGCCCAGGTCCACCGTGGCCACGTCGCGGATGTACACCGGCACCCCGTCCCTCTCCTTCAGCACGATGGAGCGGATGTCGTCCAGGTCCCGCACCAGGCCCACGCCGCGGATCAGGTACTGCTCGGCGTAGTGGGGTAGCACGCCGCCGCCGGAGTTGGCGTTGTTGCGGCCCACGGCCTGGTACACGTCGGCCACGGTGAGCTTGAAGTGGCGCAGCTTGTCCGGGTTCACCAGCACCTGGTACTGCTTGACGAAGCCGCCCTGGGAGTTGATTTCGGCGACGCCGGAAATGGAGCGCAGCAGGGGCCGCACCACCCAGTCCTGGGCGACGCGGCGCTGGGTCAGCTCCTCCGGGGTCAGGGCCCGCTCACCGTCGTCGGGCCGCTCCAGGGTGTACTGGTAGATCTCGCCGAGGCCGGTGGAGACGGGCCCGAGCACCGGGGTGATGCCCTCGGGCAGGCGCGAACCCACTTCCAGCAGGCGTTCCATGACCAGCTGGCGGGCGAAATAGACGTTGGTGCTGTCGGTGAACACCAGGGTGATGAGGGAGAGGCCCGGCTTGTTCAGGGAGCGCATCTCCGTCAGGCCGGGCAGGCCGGTCATGGCGATTTCCAGGGGCACCGTGGCGAAGCGCTCCACCTCCTCCGGCGAGCGGCCGGGGGCCTCGGTGGCGATCTGCACCTGGATGTTGGTGACGTCGGGGAAGGCATCCACCGACAGCTTGCGCGCGGCGTTGAGGCCGAACACCAGCAGGGCGACGGCGATGACGACGACGATCAGGCGTTGTTTGAGGGCGGCGCGAATCAGGGATTCGATCATGACATTCCTTCGATGCCCGGAAAGGCAATCAGCAAGCCACTCTCCAGCATGTGTATGTGAAGAGTGGCGTCTTTACTGCGTTGTGGCGATGCTGCCTGTGAAAACCGGAGCCGGGGCTCAGCTGCCCTCCAGCTCCTTGCGCTTGCGTTCGTTGTTGAGGTGGAAGGCGCCTTCCACCACCACCACTTCGCCTTCCTTGAGGCCGGACTGCACCGGCCGCACGCCGCCGGCTTCGGCGCCGAGGATGACCGGGGTCAGGCGGTACTGGCCGGGAGCGACCTGGACGAAGACGTGCTCGTTGTTGTCCTCCCGCACCACGGCGGCGGCGGGCACGGCCAGCTTGGGCATGGCCTTGCCGGCGATGAGCATGGTGGCCAGCATGGCCGGCTTGAGGCGGCGGTCCGGGTTTTCCACTTCGGTGCGCACCAGAACGGTGCGGGTTTCCGGGTTGAGGGTGTCGCTGATGTAGATCAGCCGGCCGGTGAGCTTTTCGCCGGCCAGGGAGGGAATGTCCAGTTCCACCGACTGGCCGGTGCGCACCAGGGCGGCCTGCTGTTCCGGCACGTCGGCCACGGCCCACAGGCGGGAAAGGTCGGCCACGGTGAACAGGGCGTCGGCCGGTTCCACCACCTGGCCCTGGGTCACCTTGCGTTCCACTAGAGTGCCGGGAATGCTGGCCACCACCGGGGTGAGGGAGTTGATGGTGCCGCGGCTGGCGAGGGAGGCGATGTCCCGGGGTGCCATGCCCAGCACCCGCAGCTGGTCTTCCGCCGCCTGGCGTTCGGCCTGGGTCACGGCGGCTTCGCTTTCCCGGCGCTGCAGTTCGGCCTTGCCGATGACGTCGGCGGCGAAGAGGTGCTGGGCCCGCTCCACGTTGTTCCGTTCCAGGCTGGCCCGGGCGTTGGCCTTGAGGAAGGTCAGCTGGGCTTCGCCGAGGACGGTGGAGTTGATGATGGCCAGGGGCTCGCCGGCCTTCACCTCATGGCCGAGCTGGCCGCTGATCTGGGTGACGCGGCCGGTGACGGTGGCGCCGATGCGGGCGATACGCTGCTCGTCGAAGTCCAGGCGGCCGGCCACGCGCAGGGTCTCGCTGACCGGCACGCTGCCCACCGGCGCCAGCTTCAGCTGGGCCTGCAGGGCTTCCGGCGCGGTCACCAGATTGGGGTCGGTGGGGGCGGCGGCGACCGGGGCCGGCTCCTTGCCGCAGGCCGTCAGCAGGCTGACGCCGGCGGCCAGGAGCAGGGCGGTGAAGGCGGGGGCGAGGCGGCGCGCGCTACGCGGGGACTGGGGGGCGGGGGCGGACATCAGTGCTTTTCCTCTTGGGCGGGAGCGGTCAGGGCGCCGGTGAGACGTTCGATGTCCACGGCGGCGGCCCGCAGTTCATAGCGGGCGGCGATCAGTTCGTTGCGGGCGGCCCGGTACACCCGCTGGGCGTCCAGGTAGTCGAGAATGCCGCGCTCGCCGAAGCGGTAGGCCGATTCGGCCACCTTGAGGGCGGCTTCGGCCTGGCGCACGATGCCCTGCTCCAGGGCATTGACCTGGGCGGCGGCGATCTGGTGCTGCTGGTAGGCGTTTTCCAGGGCCTGGCCGAGACCGAATTCCATCTGCTCGAGCAGGTTGCGGGCCCGGGAAAGATTGGCGCTGGCCTCGCCCACGGGGCCGGAGCGGCGGTCCCACAGGGGAATGGTGACGGCGATGCCGACGCGGGAGGTCTTCAGGTCCGGCTCTTCGTCGCTGCTGGCCTTGAGCGCCACTTCCGGGGTGCGCATGCGGCGCTGCAGGTCCAGCTGGTGTTCGGCCTGGGTCAACTGGGCCCGGGCCTGGGCCAGGTCCGGGCTGCGCTGCAGCAGGGTCTGGCGCAGTTCGGGCAGGCTGCCCACGTTGAGGGGCAGCTGGGTGGTGGCCGGCACTTCGAAGTCCGCCGGCAGGCCGGTGCCCACGTTGCGGCGCAGGGCGGCCTTGGCCTGGGTCAGGCGCAGCAGGGTGCTCTGGGTCACTTTCTGGGCATTGAGCAGTTCCGCATCGGCCTTGATCAGCTCGTAGCGGGGCGCCTCGCCGACGCCGACCCGCACGCTGACCCGGGTGCGGATGGCTTCCATGAGGGCCTGGTCTTCCTGGGCCGCCTTCAGTTCGGCCTGGCGCCGCAGCACCTCGTAGTAGCCCAGCTTCACGCTGGCCAGCACCTCATGCTCGTAGCCCCGGCCGGCGGCGCTGGTGGCTTCCAGATTGGCGCTGGCGGCATCGATGCGGGCCGAACGCACCCAGGGCAGGTCCAGGCGCTGGGTGAAGGTCATGGTCTTGACGTTGCCGGGATTGGCGCCCGCTACCCGGGCCTTGGCGTCGCCGCTCTGGTATTCGATCTCCGGGTTGGGGAAAGCGCCGGCGGTGGTGACGCCGGAGCGGGCCGCCTCCACCGCGTCGCGGGAGGCCTGCAGACCCCGGTTGCCGGAGCGGGCCAGTTCCAGCAACTGGTCGAGGGAATAGACGTCGGCCAGGGCGCTGCCGCACAGCAGCAGTCCCAGCAGGGAGAGGAGAGCGATCTTGGTTTTCATGGGGTTGTCTCAGCAAAGGCCATGCCACAGGGCACAACCATGCCCCGGGCGCGCTCCATGAGGAGCGTAACCGATCCAGGACTTCTCAGGGAATGCCGTCAGGATGCGGCGATGGGGGGCGAATCCGCCGGGGTGTCACGCCAGGGTCAGAAACCTGACCGAAAACTGACACGGGCGAGTATAACGCACCGCCCAGGTGCATCGTGTCAGTGAGTTCACTTACTGCGGCAAGTCCCTAAGATCGGCAGGTTACGGCCGGTCCCGGCCGGAAGGGCCTGCCCGGCTGCGCTATAATCAAGCGCTTTTCTCCCGCTGGAGCCTGACCGGCATGTCTGACCGAATTTCCCGCCGCTTCTCTTCCGTTTTCCGTGCATCCGTCCTCGCCGGCTGCGCTTCCCTGCTGCTGGCCGGCCCCGCCGGCGCCCAGCAGATGCCCCCGGCTCCCGGCATCGCCGCCAAGGCCTGGCTGCTGGTGGAATTCGGCTCCGGCCAGACCCTGGTGGCCGAAAACGCCGACCAGCGCGTCGATCCCGCCTCCCTGACCAAGCTGATGACGGCCTACCTGACCTTCTCCGCCCTCAAGCAGGGCGTGCTGAAGCTGGACCAGGGCGTGCCCGTCACCGAGAAGGCCTGGCGCACCGGCGGCTCCAAGATGTTCATCAAGGTGGGCACCCAGGTGCCGGTGGAAGACCTGATCAAGGGCATGATCGTGCAGTCCGGCAACGACGCCTGCGTCGCCCTGGCCGAGGCCATCGCCGGCTCCGAGGAGCGCTTCGCCCAGATGATGAACCAGGAGGCGGCCCGCCTGGGGATGAAGAACACCCACTACATGAACGCCACCGGCCTGCCCGATCCGGAGCACTACGCCACCGCCCGGGACCTGGCCACCCTGACCACCGCCATCATCCGCGACTTCCCCACGGAGTACGCCAAGTACTACTCCATGAAGGAATTCCGCTACAACAACATCACCCAGCCCAACCGCAATCGCCTGCTGTGGGCCGATCCCACGGTGGACGGGGTGAAGACCGGCCACACCGAATCCGCCGGCTACTGCCTCATTTCCTCCTCCAAGCGCGGGCCCCGGCGCCTGCTCTCCGTCCTGCTCGGCGCCGAGAGCGACGGCATGCGCGCCCAGGAATCCCTCAAGCTGCTCAACCACGGCTTCCAGTATTACGACGCCGTCTCCCTGTACACCAAGAACCAGACCGTGTCCGAGCTGAAGGTGTTCAAGGGCAAGGACAACACCGTCCGCGCCGGCTTCCAGAACGACTTCATCCTGGCCGTGCCCAAGGGCTACTCGAGCCGGATCCAGGCCCAGCTGGAATCAAAGCAGCCCCTGGTGGCCCCGGTGAGCCAGGGCCAGGTCATCGGCACCATGAAGGTCAGCCTGGACGGCAAGCCTTACGGCGAATACCCGGTGGTGGCCCTGGACGCCGTGCCCGTGGCCGGCATCCTGGGGCGCGGCATCGACAGCATCAAGCTGTGGTTCAAATAAACCGCTCCCCTAGCTGACGGAGGGAACATGCTGGCCTACCTCAACGGCAACTACCTGCCTCTGGACGAGGCCCGCATTTCCCCCATGGACCGGGGCTTCCTCTTCGGCGACGGCGCCTACGAGGTGATCCCGGTCTATTCCCGGCGCCCCTTCCGCCTGCAGCAGCACCTGGAGCGCCTGGAGCGCACCCTGGCCGCCCTGCAGCTGGCCAATCCCCTCTCCAAGGAGCAGTGGGCGGAGGTGGTGCAGCGTCTGGTCGATGACCACGGCAGCGAGGACCAGGGCGTCTACCTGCAGGTGACCCGGGGTGCCGCCCCGGTGCGGGACCAGGCCTTCCCCAGGCCGGCCGTGGCCCCCACCATCTTTGCCTACGCCGACCGCCTGCCGACGCCCTCCGCCGAACTGCTGGCCACGGGGGGCACCGCTCTTACCGCCGAGGATTTCCGCTGGTTGCGCTGCGACCTGAAGACCGTCTCCCTGGTGGCCAACGTGCTGCTGCGCCAGCTTTCCGCCGCTGCCGGCTGCACGGAGACCATCCTGCTGCGGGACGGCCTGGTCATGGAAGGCTCCGCCTCCAACGTGCTGGTGGTGCAGGACGGGGTGATCCTGGCGCCGCCCAAGAGCAATCTGATCCTGCCCGGCGTCACCTACGACGTGGTGCTGGAACTGGCGGCGGCCAACGGCATTCCAACCCAGGTACGTCCGGTGGCAGAAGCGGAACTCCGCGGCGCCGACGAGGTCTGGGTCACATCCTCCACCAAGGAAGTGCTGCCCATCACCCGCATCGACGACGCCCCCGTGGCCGACGGCAGGCCCGGCCCCCTGGCCGCCCGCATGAATGCGCTGTACCAGGACTTCAAGAATCAGGTGATGCGCCGCGCCGACGCCTGAGCCGAATCGAGCAAGAGAACACCATGAGCCAGACCCCAGCCAATCCCGACAATCCCCAAAGCCGGCAGGAAACCCTGCTCGAATTCCCCTGCGCCTTCCCCCTCAAGATCATGGGCAAGATGGAAGTGGATTTCGCCCAGACCATCCTTACCGTGGTGCAGAAGCACGATCCGGAATTCGACGGCGCCTCCATGGAAATGCGTCCCTCCAGCAAGGGCACCTACATCTCCCTGACCTGCACCGTCACCGCCACCTCCAAGGAGCAGCTGGACAACCTGTATCGGGAACTGTCCGGCCACCCCCTGGTGAAGGTGGTGCTGTAAGCGGCGGCGGACGGACCTAAGTGATTTCCCCGCTGGTCATCCGCGAACTGGGTCGGGCAGACTACGTGCCCACCTGGGAGGCGATGCAGGCCTTCACCGCCGCCCGCACCCCGGAAACCCCGGACGAGCTGTGGCAGGTGGAACATCCGCCGGTCTACACCCTGGGTCAGGCGGGCAAGCCGGAGCACGTGCTGCGGGACATCGGCATTCCACTGGTGAAGATCGACCGGGGCGGCCAGGTCACCTACCACGGCCCCGGCCAGGCGGTGGTGTACCTGCTGCTGGACCTGCCCCGGCGCAACCTCAAGGTGCGGGAACTGGTGAACCGCATCGAGCAGGCGGTGATCGACCTGCTGGCCGAATACGGCGTCAATGCCGAGCGCCACGACGGCGCCCCCGGCGTGTACGTGGGTCTGGCCAAGGTGGCGGCCCTGGGCCTGCGCATCCGCAACGGCCGCAGTTACCACGGCGTCAGCCTCAATGTGGACATGGACCTGTCGCCCTTCCAGGCCATCAACCCCTGCGGGTATGCCGGCATGCCGGTGACCCAACTGAAGGACCTGGGCGTGGCCCGGACCCTGCCACAAGCAACGGCGGACCTTACCCGGCATCTCGTGGCACAACTGGAGAAGACTCAATGAGCAGCGAACGCGGCGTCAAGCAAAAAGGCGAACTGAAGACCGCCCGGATTCCCATCAAGATCGTGCCGGTCGAAGAGACGCTGAAAAAGCCCAGCTGGATTCGCGTCAAGGCCGGCAACGACGCCGGCCGCTTCGGCGAGATCAAGCAGCTGCTGCGGGAACAGAAGCTGCACACCGTGTGCGAAGAGGCCGCCTGCCCCAATATCGGCGAATGCTTCGGCCGGGGCACCGCCACCTTCATGATCCTGGGCGACATCTGCACCCGCCGCTGCCCCTTCTGCGACGTGGGCCACGGCAAGCCCCTGCCCCCCGATCCCCTGGAGCCGGCCCATCTGGCCGAATCAGTCTCCAAGCTCAAGCTCAAGTACGTGGTCATCACCAGCGTGGACCGGGACGACCTGCGGGACGGCGGCGCCCAGCACTTCGTGGATGTCATCAAGGCGGTGCGCGAATCCTCCCCCAAGACCACCATCGAGACCCTGGTGCCCGACTTCCGCGGCCGCCTGGAAGTGGCGGTGGACGTGCTCGGCCAGGGCCTGCCCGACGTGCTCAACCACAACCTGGAAACCGTGCCCCGCCTCTACAAGCAGGCCCGCCCCGGCGCCGATTACGAACACTCCCTGCAGTTCCTCAAGCAGTTCAAGGCCCGCTATCCCCAGGTGCCGACCAAGTCCGGCCTGATGGTGGGCCTGGGCGAGACCGACGAGGAAATCCTCGAAGTCATGCGCGACCTGCGGGCCCACGACGTGGAACTG
Organism: Azospira sp. I09; assembly: GCF_009177135.1. Taxonomy (NCBI): domain Bacteria; kingdom Pseudomonadati; phylum Pseudomonadota; class Betaproteobacteria; order Rhodocyclales; family Rhodocyclaceae; genus Azospira; species Azospira sp. I09. The sequence continues at coordinate 2,667,994 of NZ_AP021844.1, forward strand.
CTGACCATCGGCCAGTATCTGGCCCCCTCCAACCACCACCTGCCGGTGCAGCGCTACGTCCATCCCGACGTGTTCAAGATGTACGAGGAAAAAGCCAAGGAAATGGGCTTTTCCGGGGCCGCCTGCGGCGCCATGGTGCGCAGCTCCTACTGGGCGGACCAGCAGGCCCATACTGCCGGCGTGGTTGTAAATTCCAACGATAAAAGCTAATGAACAATGATATTGGCTAATTTCCATTGATCATGACTACTAATAGCCATAAAGCGAAAGCCACTCTTATGAGTGGCTTTTTTTTCGTCTGGTCGTCGGCCAGAGCCGCCATCGCGTTCTACCGATAACAGCCGTTCGCGAATGTCCGCTGTCCCTCCGGTTGAACGGCCTTGCTGTCCATTTCTGGATCATAAAACTTCGGGCGTCGGGGTTCGCACCTTGCACATTTCGGTCGGTCACTTTCAAAGCGCGGACAGACAGCCGCCTACTTCCTCTAGAGGATCATGCCAGTGCAAATCGTCTGAAATACGATACGAGACCATCCTGTCGGCAAGAAGCGGTCATCGCGGCCGCCAAGAATCGAGGAAAACTAGCTAGCTGGGCCAACTGCAAAACGTACCTCGGGAAGAGCGTCCGTCTTGGCCGCACTTAGCATATCTTGCAGAGCGCGATCATCAGGATAGTATCTGGCAAGCGTTCCCGCCACCTTCACGCATGCTTCTCGAATTGACGACGCGCTAATGGCTTCCTGGCTTTTGGGTTCGATGCTTGCGTAGTCCATTGCCGCAAATAGATTCGGTATCGCTGCGATCAGCGTTTCCGTTTGCTCCTGGGACAAACGCTGTTTCTCGATAAGCTCGCCCGCAACCCATATCAATTGCTGCAAGCCGATAGTCCGCCCTGACTCGATAATCACAATCACCCTTGCAATAAGGCGCTCCAGAGACCGGGGCATGCTCGACTCGTTCGTCAATTCCACCCATTTATTGACCGTGAGAGCTGCATAGCCGACTTCACGCGAATCGTTGCGCTGTAACGATTTTCGAATAATTTGTTCGACCGAAGTGGCCACTTCATCATTGATATGCGTGAAATAAGCCAACGCTATCGCCGCGCTGAATGCGCCCTCAGCCTCATCGATGAATGCCCGCAAGCACGCAAATCGCTCAACGGTCTTCGCGTCGTCAGATAGCGCTGGCGTGATCGCATAGGAAAGCGCATTACCGATGCTCTCAACAACCTGCCTCCGGGCGTCGCGAAGGAAGTCTTCGTCACCATTGATCGTTGGACGGTACATGACCAGACGGTCGAACAACACCAACGCGTGCTCCGCTGTTGGAAACAGTCGCGTCGCGTCGTTGACTGCCGCATTGGCCATCCCGATATAAGTCGAGGCAGCCTCATCAATCTCGGGCGACGGATAGACTCGTAAGTCTGCCTGCGTCCTGGTCAGAAGGTCTTCGCCATGCTCGTACAGGCGATGGTATACCTGTCGCTTGACTTGACTGGGATCGGATGCGGGCAAGAACAGCATGGCGTGCGGCAAGAGATTTGTTGACGAAGGCAGGGCTCGATAGTCCGGCGGATCACCCCAAAGTGCGCAGGCCAATTTCTGCCGCTCGTTATCTGCGAGAAACCCGTTCCTTGCCAACGGAAGAAGTCGCTTCAGAGCGGTGCCGCGTGATAGCCCCCTATTTGTCGCGACGAAGCCTATCAACTCGTCAATTCGCCGTTCCAGACCAAGATACATAGCACGAGCGTTGAGATGGTCAATAGTCGGATTAGGCCAGCGCGGAAAATTGCCGCCCATCACTTCGCACTGCAACGGGAAATCCAATATGTCCGGCAGCAAGTCTCCACGGTCGACTTTGGGGATGCTGTCCAGCGAGTGAGTTATCAGGCCACCGATGACCTCGGACAGCCAATGATGCTGGAAGTCTTGTTGCTTGCCGATCGAAATGGCAAGCCGAAATATCTCCTTGGCCTTTTCCGGCGATACCCTGACCACCAAACGGGCAAGAACCTCCATTTGCACGCGAAGCATGGTCAATGCGCTGCCTTGCTGCTCGTCGGTGCCTTTTTGGCGCAGGGCGCACCAGTATCCAATGGCCTTCAATACCCGCTCAACCAGCCTGTCCGCCGCTTCCTTAGACATTCTTGCCACACCAACACGGGTAAAGACGTCCTTGATTGACAGTGAACTTTCGCTCGATGCCGCTCGAATGGCCAAGGTGTAATCCCACAGTTCGACGCCGATACCACCGGACAGGACCAGCTTCTCGGCGGTACCTGCAAGGAGATTGACATGCAGGAAAGCACTGCCGGACCGCAGTGGAATCCCCACGTTCGTCGTCAATCCGTCCAGCATCAGGAAGTCAGACGTCTCGTTGCTGAAGGAAACCCTCTTGGAATTATCTCGATACGCGCCCTGTTCAAATGAGGGTTCGATCGGATTGCGATCCTTCCAATACTTTTCTTGGCGCTCGATAGCCTTGCCCCGGATGTTCTCGATCCAAGTCCAGGGGTCACACTTCCATTCGCGGTACATGCTTTCGGCAAACGCAGGCAATTTCTCCTGGGCTCCATCATGTGTGCCTCGACGGATGGACTCCAACAACCAGTGTGCCCACATCAGACGAGACAAAATAGGAATTGAATTTCGATCGCGCCGATGAAACTCCCGTAGATCACCGTAGGCCTTGGCAATCAATTGATCGGCTTCGCCCGATTTTCCGAGTTCCATCAACAATGCTGCCTGCCGAAGCGGCCAAACCCGATCTTCGCCGACCATTCGCTGCACGGCAGCGTCCATCCCTGCGTAGTCAAGCGCGTCGCGCGCCGTAAGCGCTTTGTGGTACGCCAGTTCGGCAGCAGCGTCTGGCAGAAATCGAGCATGACGCTCCAAAATGGCTACCAAGGCCTCGACGTGCTGGGTCATGACTTGACGCTCCTCAGCGCTTTCCGCGGTTAGCCAACGGCTATTTCTGAGCAGCACCACGCAGATTTCCAACTGCTGGCGGCTGCTTAACGCGCATGGCTCGTCGGGATCTGCAACGCGAGCCATGGCCTCTGCCAGCCAAGGAAAGATGTACTCCCACATGATGCCGTATCGCCAAGCAATTTCGTACAGCAGCTTGGCGCGATCGTCCGAGGAGAGCGCAGCAAGATTTTGGGCGGTCGGGAACGGGTCATTCAATTGATGTCGAATCTGCCAGCGTACGGATGGCGGGCACAGCAGCCATCCCGGGTACGATTCACGGCTGACCCTTAATGCTTCCAACTGTGCCGATAGTAATGAGGCCGCATACTCCGGCTCCTTGAACTGACGCATGTGATCGTCCGGCGCAACTTGCTGACGATGCAAGCCTACTGCTGCCCACTCATGTGGCTTCAGCCTGGAATTGCCTTCGACGCTCAACGCCTGCAGGAATAATTCGATCGCCAGCCGATGTCGTTGGTCGCGGTCGTCAACGTGCTTGACTGCGTTCCAGAGGTCGACTGGGGCGACGTTCATCGACTCCAGGTGCTTTCGCCGTGCCGCTGTCAGATTGAGTGCCCCGACCAGGTATATTTTTCGAGCATGCCCGGCCAGATGATCTCTTACCCATCCAGACCACTGGAGAAAATTTGGGTCGTCGCCCGAGAAGCCGAGCAGGCAAAGCTCGTTTTCGATAAATACCTGCCGAGCGAAATTGACGAAAGGCGCAAACTTGGTTGGATAAGTCCGGTAGTCCTCTTGTGCGCCGATAAAAGTCTCCGTGATGCCGATCGTACCGTGAAGCTTTACGATTCTGGGAGAAGGGGCCCATGCCAAGTCGGACGGTTTGGTAACCGGTGTGTAATAGGGGCGATGGACGTCCTTTGCCGCACGCTCCAACAGAGTGTCCCAGTTGGTGGTCATGATTTCCGACCACGGCAACTCCAATAGCGACTTGTAGAGCTCTCCTACCCGCCAGGCATCATCATCGATATCGGAACGAATCCGATCATTGAACGCAGCTTGCCCGAAGTAGGCGCGATACTCCTCTGCAACGCGCAATGGATCCAGGAAGCTAATGTCCTTATCGTCAGGATTGAGCTCTGCTGCGAGCTTCCTGCTGAAGTCGTTCCAGAGCGGCATCTTCTTTTCGCCACCCACATGATGCGCGGCACTGCGGCTGAAGCCAGCCCCGATCATGATGGCCGCACCATGCTGGCAGCTATCAAGCTTATACAGGGCGGATGCCAGTTTCCTGATTGCAGGATAGTCGGAGAGGTCGTTTATCGCATACATCGGATTCACCGTTAGAGCTAACGAGTTGTCATATTTAGGTTGAACTGAATAGTAACCCACGGTTGAATCATTCAATGTACGTTGCATGGCCGAACTCCTGGTAGGCGTCGCCGCTAGATATGTCGATAGCCGGGGCCGTGCCTAGACACCGAACATTGAAAGGAACCATGCTCGAGGCCGCAACGTGTAAGGACCGGACTCAACGCTCAATAAATTGGACGTCGGTTTTCGACCGGATAAGCTTCAATGAGGACGAAGCGGAAAGCTGTCATTTGCTCAAATTGAGCAGCGATGCCATCCGTCCGCAACGGCCGAAAAGAAGAGTTTCAATCAACCAAACTAACTTGCCCGGTATTGTTCAATATTCGAATGCCATTAGAATGAAAAACGGATTCCAATGGGGTATGCGTTATGATTCTTGCCACTATTCCGGTTTCAAAACTCAAAGAGATGCTGCGGTTTAACCAGATTGCCACCCAGCGACGACTGTGTCGAAACAGGATGTCGGTCATTGTCATGGCAGATGGTCAGTGTGTTATGGCCCTAGGTCGGGACGCCTCCCTGAGCTGTCGGTAGGAGTCCTATGCGGTTTGCACTGTTTTGCCTAGCCACTTTCATTTTTGGATCCGCATGTGCTGATCAACTGATAGGGCGGGTGGTCTCCATTGCCGATGGAGACACCTTGACGGTATTGGATCGTTTTCAGGTCCAGTACAAGATTCGCCTCGTCGGAATTGATGCTCCGGAAAAACGTCAGCCGTTTGGATCTGGCTCCAAAGCTAGCCTAGCTTCACTATCCTTTGGCAAGACAGTAACGGCTGATTGGCACAAGCGAGACCGCTATCAGCGCATCGTCGGAAAAGTATGGTGTGACAACCAGGACGCAGGCCTAGCCCAAATAGGGAAGGGTATGGCTTGGTGGTATGAGACCTATGCAAAAGAGCAAGAGGTTACTGACCAACACCTGTATAGCCAGGCTCAGATGCGTGCTCGCAGCGAAAGAATCGGCTCGTGGCAGGACGGCAATCCCTCGCCCCCATGGACATGGCGAAGGACTCTGAAGCATGCTGATCGATAATCCTTTATTGGCGTATCGGGACCATGATCCTGCTTCTAGATGTGAATTCCAACGATAAATGACAGCGGACACCGATATCTGAGAATCGACAAGGCTATTCGAGAACATGAATCCGGATAGCCAGCCGACTCTTCCCAACTTAACGCCCGATGATCGGGTTTGGCGGTTGGATTGGTTTGGCGAGTGTGCCTACCCTGGTGGTGTTCGGCGCTACGCTCAGCCCAGTATCAAAGTTTCACTGTCAGCTCTGAGGTGTGATCCGTCTGATCACACTGCTTTACTTCTTCCAGATAGCACCGATCATCAGCACTCCCATGAAGCCTGGGTGCCGGTTGCTGCTTTGCCCATCCTCGCAATTGGTGACCTTTGGCAGTACGGGCACCAGATCGCCTCGCCTAGCTATCAGAGGGAACTGTTCAAGGGATTGCGGATATCCCATGAGACGAGTGCCTTTGTGAAGGCGGGGCTCGCCATTGACGAGCATTTTCTATTGCCGCTGAGCCATCATCCTTGGCATCGATTGCATACGCAGTCCTATTGCGTTGCTGTCACCATGGCAGACGGCCGTCGACTGCTGGTTCCTTGCGTGGAGCTCATCCGGTTCTACTTTGGCTCTTCAGGAAACTTCCTGCAGCGCCTGTTTACGTCCCCTTTAACGTCTGCTGCCTTGTGGACCAGCAAGCGACTCAACCCAGCCAACAAACATTTGCACTTGGTGCTGGCCAGCAGATTGTCGGGAGTGTCGGCCGCTGATATCGGGCGTATCGCCGAAAGTCAGTTTGCCTGGAGATCCGCAGCTGGAATTCATACCTCATGCCAGAAGGCATCCGTTGAGAGACATCCTGCATACCCCTATACCGGCTTCCCTTTCGAGGGCCTCACCAATTTAGTTGCAAGCGGTATTTGGTTGCCATTTGGTGATCAAGATTGCGCGACCTTTCTTGTTTATCGGCTTCACTCGTGCTCCTATCCGTTCCCGTTTAAATCCCTGTCTTACGAGGCGGCAGATCGGAAGGTATGGCATGGCAACGCCGGAGGCCAGAAGTCAGAGGGCGGCAGCGTCTCAAGGGAACGAAAGAGGAGCAAGTCGGAGGGAGTGGATTCCGATCCTGGTGCCAACAAGGCGCAACGCTCAACTTTTTTCCGTAGCCAGCATCGGTTCCCAGACCTTGTGCGAAAGCAGGTGTGGCGAGAGAAGCTTGAGGCCATGCCGAAAGCGGATGTGTTTTTGCGTCGATCGGATGGAAGCCTGGAAGCAGTTGCGTTTGGGGAGAGCGATGGCTCTTCGACGGTCACGGGGTTGGATGTCGAGCAGGACTTGGCAGATCGCGATAGCCCTAAAGCGAATGCCTCTATGCCTAGATTCGTGGATCAAGGGTTGAAAATGATTGCCCAGGATCCGGAGTACGCGCCATCTGGCGCGGAACTTAAAGTAGTGTGTGCTGCCGGGAAAACAGCCCCTGTGTTCAGCTTGCCTGTGGTGATAGATGAAGATGGTGAAATCGCCAGCAAGCTTCTGTTTACGGCGGAGACGGGGCGTGTGCGTCAGCGGCGCGCGTGCTTCGTAGAAGCAAGCCATGAGTCCAGTCTGCAGTACTTCATGATCGTCGAAGGGAATACGAGATTGGCCCAACCAACTGTGTTGGTTGTACCCAATTTAACGGGTGAGGAAGCCGTTTTATTGCTTCTTGACGCAGATTGATGAAGGCGAGAGACGGTATGCTTTCGCCACTTATAAGAAAACTCCAGAAAGCTTTACGCTCTCCTGTGAGACGACTTCTGCAAAACTCAGACGGCCCTCAGTTTAGTCGCCTGGCAGTGGTAGATGTCGCGCGATAATTGCGATGACTAACTTTCCCTCGCTCTCTATCACCGGGGAATGTATGTGCACCCGGTTCTGGTGTGCTTGCAACTTGCAATGCCACTCACAATATAGCGACCTTCCGCCAATCACTATCTCGCGAGCCCTACGGCAAACCCCGTTTCTGAAGACATCAGGATTTTCGGGGGCAATGACGAGACCAAGCAGCTCAAACCGCCGTTGAATGAGCTGAGCGGTCGGATCTATCGTCGCTGTGCCTGCTGGATCATTTCTATTTTCTGCAGGTGGTGGAGCGGTGAAAACCCAGATACCGTGCTCATTTAATGTTTTGAGGTAATGCTTCAATTGGGGCAGATTAGAGTAATAACCCCCATTAAACTGGTCGGCATTGTGCAAAACATTGTGAGCAAAGTGCAGATTCGGATATGCCCGGTGGCACAAACGTTCCAGAACATCCTTAGTATCACCTTCAACCACAATCGCAGACTGCCAGAAGTCTACTTCCGAAGCCTCATCTCGGATCCAATGCACATCTGCGGTTCCGCTCTTCGTTGTAGTTTGAAGCGGGCCTCGACGTTTTAGGCCAAGGCACGCCACGGCTTTTCGAGCACGTATATGGTGATGAGCCCACGCCACGTCTATATTGTCCCGGGCAGCCTCACTCCCGATTGCAATGCAGAAATCATCAATCCCGTCGGGCCAACGGTCTTCGTCGTCGAGGTAGCGCGGGATTCGGCCTAGATGGGCTGCCAGCTCTTGCCAAACCTCATCATCCAGTTGAATCTCCGACTCTACATCGCGCAGTCTCCAAAGATCCATGCCCTTGTATACCGCGCGAGTTTGGAGGTCATCTCCTACCCAAACCTCCTCGCGATTTTCTGCAATGTGAGCTAATTGATCTAGAAGTCCTTCGATTACGTGTTGGACGTCAGACGAAGTCCAACCATTGAAGTCCCATTCCGCGCTGTCAATGACGAACGCCATTCACACTTCCCTTCCGACGAACTCTACCTAACGCTGCAGTATCGATCTGATACTGATCGAAGAAACCGGTAGGCCAGTGGGATATTCCTCCAGTGTTTGTGAATTGCAGTTTGGAAATATGGCCCGAATCTTCGGAGTTGAAAAAGTGCACTATGGCGTCGGAAGCACTGAGTATTTCGTACTCTCCAATTGCTCGACGTATGCCATTCAATACATGATCGGAATGGGTTTCGACAATGACCTGTACTCCCTTAGAAGCAAGCCAGGCTAGGAAAGTACCCATCCGAGACTGCCCCGCAGGATGTAGATGCGCTTCAGGGTTCTCTACTAAGACTAATCCCCCTCTCTTCGCCGTTAGACCAGCAAGGATGATGGGGAGTGCATAGGAGACGCCGAACCCCATGTTCGTTGCTCGTACCCACTCACCATCCGGCACCTTAAACTTCATTGCATATGCTGTGGCACCAGCGTGGTGAACGGCATCAATGACGACCGGTCTAGCGATTTCACTAAGCCAGCGCTCGACCTCATATTTCAGCAAATACGGACTACTGGAATCTGGATGTCGTCTATCCTCTTGCGCAGGCCTATTGCCAAGCGCTTCAAGCAGTTGTGCGGAGTGTTCTCCTTGGACTCCAACCTCAAGCTGATTAATTGGAAGAGAAGATGCGCTAAGGCTTGACCGCGGGCCCAATCTTTCTGCAGCCAAGTATGCGAACGCACCTTGATTCGATTCAAAGCCAGCAGGTATGTCGGTAGGCAATGCATCCAATGTAAGGTACATCGCTTCATCGTCGGGAATGCCCAGGGACCACGTGTAGGTTCCGAATTCATCCACCACTTCAAACTTAATCCGGCGATCTCCCGATTGCCAGTTGGAGATGTCTTCTGCTGTTCCTAACTGCAAGCCAAATGGCCCGTTCAAAAGAACGACCCCATTCGAGGTAGCCCGTATCGACTCTCGCATCAAAAGCAGCGCATGAATTATCGAGGTTTTGCCTGAACCATTAAGGCCAGCCAAGACAGTGAGAGGTGCCATGCACAGCGAGACTGAGTTGAATCGTTTGAACCCAGCAATAGATAGCTCGCGCATTATTTGAACACCTCGGCAAGGGCCGACCTAGTCCGAGAAAGCCGATAAGCGACACGACGAGGATCGCCCGTTCCAACCGTAATCGAGCGTACATACTCGTCATCGCTGAATAATGACTGTAGCGCACTGACTACCGCCGATTCACGTCCCCACAACTCTTCTCTTGTGTAGGCAGCAAGGGCTGTAGCTTGAGCTTCGAAAAGAGCCCGATTGATCGGCCCTCGCTTGCTCGCAGTTCTTTGGTTACGTCTAAAAGCGAATTTCTTCAAAACCTCAAAAGCATTCGTCATGGCTTGGTCAAACTTGGCCTTCAGTTCGTCAAGGTCAGCCTCGCTAAGGTTGGGTTCATTTGTCGAACGCTCGTCCAGTCGTTTGGTGTAGTCCGCTAAGTAAGCGTCTAGACTCGAGTATTGTCGATACACGTCTTCTTTGAAGTCGAGAAAGGCACAAAACCGGAGAACTAACTCGCGGTTCATCATCCGCCCGCTATCTCGTACCCACTCAGACGGATTGTCAGGGTTTCTTCGAAAGAAATTTCTTGCTGTTGCTTGGTCGAATGATTCCAACTCAGAGAGGGTATGTAGAAACTCCCTTGAGCGCTTCCGGCTCATCGCGTGTCGGATTTCTTGAGCGGATAGCGGGCTACCAAGAGTATTTACACGACCAAAGATGTCGTACTTCACCTCATCAGGAGTTTGAGGCTCAATGATGTGCACTACGATTTGGGTGCTGCGAAACCTGCGCATGGAGGCTTGATCAAGTTCCGAATACTTGAGTCCATCAAGATCCTTTAGGTACTCAAGGTCAATGGAACCTAGAACGTGACCATCGTTCATAAACAGATTGATGGTTGATAGACGCTGTACGCCGTCCACAACTTGATAGGTGCCATCATCTTCTTGATTGAAGTAAAAGGCGGGAAGGGGGATTCCTAGCAAGATTGACTCAATGAGCCTTGTCCTTTGACGTTGCTTCCAGACATACTCTCGCTGAAAATCAGGAGTCAAATCGATCTCCCTGAGTTTGATTTGCTCAACGACCTCTCGCAATGTAAAGCTTTTAGTCGTGATCCTAATTTTGCTTGGGTTCCACGGCTGCACCAGAGTGTCACCACTAGCCGTATCGTTGTCATCAACGACGTCCGCTGCCAAATCATTATCTTCGTTGACGCTGTCAAATGTATGGGTAGTTGTCATGGGCATATAGCGAAAGGCATCAGATGTATTGTCCAAATATCGAAAATATATTAGCGCACGAGTGCTTTCTGTTCCAACGGTCTCAAGTGGCGTGGCTCCCTACATTCGCATTGTCAGCTATTCCTTATTAGGTAGAACCAATCCAGTGATACCGGGCCAGCCTTACAAATAGCGCCAGACGGCGCAAGCCTTGCTATTGCCATCGGTATAGAAGCGGCTTAGAAACGCGGCAGCAAAGACGAGCGAATCGCCACCGCCATGGGTCTGCGACAAATGACGATGGACGAGATGCGCAGAGAGCACGGTCTACCGGAGGATGCGGAGTACCTGGGATATGCCGTGCATCTGGAAAAGCGGGACGAATTTCTTGCCGAGTTTGTGGACAACGAAATCGTCACGTCAAAAGTGTGGGCCAAGATGCCAGAACTGGCGCACACCTTCGAGTCCATCTCAGAAGCGATAGAAGTGTCCAGAAAGTGCCCTGGCTCAATCGTCGTCGTTAATTGGCTCATCATCGAGGGGGCGCTGCGCTATGCCAAGCCGACGACGGTGTCTGTGCCCGCCGCGGAGATGGGCACACTCATCTCGACGCTCAACGCGAGAAACAACTCTTGTGCTGTCGTAGCGCAGGCGACCTCGACATGAATTAAGCAGATCATTTGCCAAACCGATGGTCTGCCCACAAAATGAAGTGGTCCCACGCTAGATGCTGCTGATCAAGCCATGCGCCTGTTCCTCGATACCGAGTTTACCAACCTGCGAGTACCTGAGTTGCTCTCGCTCGGGATCGTCTCGGAGGTGGCCGATGAGTTCTATGCCGAACTGACGTTCAACCGTGCGGTTTGTTCTCCGTTCGTAGAAGAGACTGTCCTCCCCCTTCTGTCGAATCGGCCTCGCGCAAGGGAAGAAGTTGCTGATGATCTTCGTAGCTGGCTGGCGAGGTTTGAAAGGCCAGTAGTCGTCTACGATTCGCCGACAGATTGGGCGATGTTTCTCTGGCTGCTCGGGAATGCTCAAGTGTCTGTCGATGGCTTGCTACTCGATTACGATCAATGGGATTGGCAGCGATTTGAGCAGAGTATTGATGCGTATTTCGAGCACCATCAGACGGAAAGTCGTCACCATGCGCTTCACGATGCCAGGGCATTACGAGGTGTATGGCTGCTGATGCAGCCGTAGTATTGGATGATGGCACTAACCACCGGATGATCCAGCAACGGTTACATGGCCGTTCTGGTCTGTGATGCCGCATAGTCCAACGCCATAGGCTGCGAAAGCCTGTTGTGTGGAATGGCTGCTGTAGTCCTGACTCTCATGATGGTGACCATGGAAGGCAGCGCGGACACCAAGATTTCGTGCCAATTCGTCGATTGCATCGAAGCCATGCGGATGACAACTCGGTGCTTCGTGCGTCACAAGAATCTCCGCCTGTTCGCTAACAAGGTACGAATAATTGACTGGGAAAATCGAACTGCGATGCTTGCGTGGCAGACCGCCGCGCCAAAGGTTGCCTCTGCCGCACTGGTTGGCGTAGCTCTGCGGCGAATTATGCTTGGGCTGTTCGGGCGGCATCCATACCTGGCCACGGAATACTCCTCCCAATCCTGCAACTCGAACTCCGGCAATTTCCACCACACGCCCATGGAGGTTTCGGTCTGCAAGTGCCGATCCAAACAGGTTGTCATAGTCTGAGTCACTGTCCGTGTCGTGATTCCCGTGAATCCACCAGACGTCCGTCAGACCGAGAATCGGCTGTAGTTCTTGATCGAGAGGGTGCGAGGACTGAAGGTCACCCAGGAATACGATGGCCGATGGTTGGTGTTTCCGCACTGCTTCGACGACGTGATCGAAGCGTCCGTGGGTATCACCACAGAAGAAGATGCTCCCCATAAATATTTACCTTGGCTGGGTAGATCTGCCGGTTCTGATATCGTTGTTCACGACGCCCCAAACAAGCAAAGTTGATATTGCGGTGGTCGATCGCGCTCAGGATCGATTGCCAGTTGCAAGTCTTGGACAACATAGAGCTGTAGGCATTTCCTAATACGCAGTCTTAGCGAACGGGAGCCGGGGAAAAACTCCTCCGCGATCATGTCTTGCTGATCCGGAGTCAAGTCGGGGTGGGGAACAATCACCATCTCAACCAGATCATTCCAATCGGCATCTTGCTCGCGCCCGCCTGGGGCCGTAGTCGCGACCGGCGTTGCCGACAGTATGCGGCCAAGCACAAAATCCCTAAATTCTTGGCGTTGAGAACACCATGCGCGCATGTGCCAGCGTCGCGGCGCCCGCACGATGGCATGGGGAAAAACCGTTCTCGTTTGGCCTTTGGGATTTGTCATTGACCGGTAACAGATCTCAAGCCCTTCCTTCCGCCGGATGGCCTGAACGATGCTAGCAAACAACTTTTGCGAAACGAGCGAAAGATCGATACGGCTATCGTAGATGCCGATGCCATCCAGACAGTTATCGGCTTGGGATAGGCGGTTTATTGCACGCAGATAATCGTCCGGAGAACCGCGCATTCCGGCTCCTGTAGCCTGGTGATGGAATTGCACAGGTCCATTGGCGTGGGGACGACTCCAGTGGTTTCCGATGCTCCCCACAAGTTCCGCCAACGTCCGGCTTGCCTGAACTGTTTTGATATCCAGTAACTCACGAATGCGGGTATTCGTAATTTCCCCTTCCCACATGAGGACTTCCCGAAGATCAAGGATTCGTTGTTCGTTTGTCGCCGGCATTTATCTCTTGCGATAAGTTATCGTACTGTATATATTATATCATCAGATAACACGTTTCAGGGGAATTTCGATGTCCATGCGGGCCGAATCCGCCAGTAGCCTCTTCGATCTCCTTCCTGCCAACATCTTTTCAGTGCTGAGCGGTAAGAATGCCAAGCGCGCCTGGGCGTTACTCCATCGATTGGCCACACAGTATTTCGGCCCGGATTGTGACCCCCCGTACCCCGATGGCTATCTGCATGGCGATATCACCAAAGAGATCGAGCGGTTCTTGCTGGATAACGGATGGGAATCCGATGAGTGTGGCCCCGGGCAGGCTACGCCATTGAACGTCATTGCCAACATGCTGTTGGCGCGACTCATCGAGACCGGGTGGTTGGTAGAAGACCGCATAGGTGGCCGGGATTTCATCTCGATGCGGCCGACGATTTCTCGGCTATTCGACACACTCGATCAATTTGCCAACAGTGGACCATCGGCCATTGGCGGAAGCATCCAGATGGTGTTCGCGATGGTCAAGGAAACCAAAGCCAACCCACGGCGAAATGCCGAAGGGTTTGAGGCTGCCGCAAAGCACTGCGTCAATTTGATTTCATCCCTCAACGGCACCGCGTTCCGTGTTCGAGACCTGATGGCAGACATCAGCCGGGAAACGGAGGTGCACGTTTTTGTTCGCCGCTTTTTTGTCGAGCAGATCTCGGAAATCTATATTCGCGACTTCAAGGATCTGAGAACTGAAAATCATCCATTGCGTCATCGCATGGAGATTATCGAGATGGTCAACGCAATCACACGCGAAGATCCATTGCGCACTGAACTTCTGAACGGATACCGGGAAATGCATGGCAACCATGCGGATGTAGAGGCGCTGATGGAGCGGGACGTCGAACGATTCCACCGTTTACTGAACATCGAGCGCTTCCTCACACGAATCGATCGCATCATCGATACGGTCTATCAGCGCGCAAATGCAACTCTCGCCTATCGCCTCAAAGCGACTGACCGAATTGAAGCCGTGATCTCCGACAGTATCGCCGCCGTAAAGCAAGCGGACGATCTGGGTATGCCGATCGAGTCGCTACTTCTTTCACCGTCTCCGATTGTCAGCGAAGATGCGTTGTATCAGGCGCCGGCGCGTCGGACAAAGCCAGCGCCGGTTGCAACATGCAAGCGAATCATGACCCCAACCGAGCGCGCACTATATCGCTTGCGCAAGATCATGATTGCCCACCGTGACACGTCACCGGCGGCTATCCGCCGCCATCTTGCAGAAAACTTCCCTGCGGGCAAAGCAATCTCTGCCGCCGATCTGCCAGCAAATTCGGTGCACGATGTCGTCCTGCAGGCAGCGCTAAGCCGAGTCGCTTTCATCGTGTCGAACTCATCGCCCGAGGCACTTGGAGAAGGCAATCTATTGCATGGCCTCGGTGCGATGTTCGAGACCTTCCCAGGGCAACGGGTGGACACCGAATATTTCAACATGCCGAATTTCGTCATCAAGAAAATCAAAGGAGGCGAACGTGCCGCGTAACTGGGAAAGCATCACCAACAATGACGAAAACTGCCCTTACGCTCCCGATGATTTTCGCCGGGCGATGTACCAACTGGTCTGTCAGCAGTGTCTCTATCTGCGGTTCCCCCAGCATGCAAAAGCGTACCGGCTGATCACAGCTTATGAGTCGTATTTTCGCGAGGCTCTGGATTTACTGGGCTTGCGGCTGATTCACAAGATTGATCGCGAATTCCTCGTGGTGATTCAAACCGTGGCGCGGCCACAAAGAATGTCAAAGGCCCAAACGCTTTTCCTCTTGGTACTTCGCCAGGCCTACCACCTACGGGCGAGCATCGGTGACGTCGCCAATGGGTTTGGGGACGTCATCTACAACATCCCCGAATTCGAGGATCTGTATCGCGAAATGACCGGCCTTACTCTTGTCGAAAAGAGCCTCGCCCCCCTCAGGGATCTGCTCCGCGACGCGGCACAACACGGACTGGCACGAGAAACCCAAGCGCCAGACGGTGATCCGCAGCCATTCGAGATTTGTATCCTGCCAGGCATCGTAGAAGTTCTGGATGAGAACACAGTCGGTCGGTTCGGAGCTGCATTGAAAGCCGAGCTTGCGGTGTCCTCCTCTGAAACCCTTTCTGAAGGAGAAGGGATATCTCCAGAAAATGAAGAGATGGATGTAGAGGAGGCGATGCAATGAAGCGCTTGGTCGAGGTACATCTCACACACTTCTACCTATGGGATTACGAAACGTTCGATCTGGACCGACAGGTAACAGGCTTCATCGGCGCCAACGGGGCCGGAAAAACGAGCCTCGGTGACAGTATTCAAGTCGCCTTAGTTGGCGGGCACGGCCAGTATATGCATTTCAACGCTCAGTCCGTCCAGAAGGACGCACGCTCGTTGCGCGCCTACGCTCTTGGGATGATCCGGTCTGGGGACGACAACCAAGTTGTTCGGAGGAAGCGTGACGAGGCACTGACTTACATCACGTTGGTATTCAAAGGCGAGCGGGAACAGGACGTTGTCAGTGCTGGCATCTGCTTCCATTCGCGCCTGTCGGAACGCGACCATCATGTCCTTGGACTTTACGTCCTACCAGGTGTTTGCTTAACGCTAGATAATCACCTGGAAACCGTCGGCGAAGGTCGACGGCCGATGGACTGGCCGCTGTTTGAGCGGAGCGTACGGAACTTGGCAGCGCACGCCGGCCGCACGTGCACGATCACACTAAAGCCGGAAAAATACGTGGAAGAGTTGCTGCACAACATTCAGCAATCAGACAAAGCTATCAATGTACGTACTTACCTGCGCACACTTAGCCATAGCGTCAACCTCAAGCATGTGGAAAGTGTCGGCGATTTCCTTCGTAAATATCTTGTTGAGGCCGAGGCCATCGATAAGCAAGGAACGCTTCGACACATGCAGTCCCTACGCCAACTTTCCGCAAAGATCGCGGACGTAAAGCAGCAGATAGCCACGCTGGATATCATTGAGAAGCGTTTCAACGTCCTTCGTGAGCATCTTGTCCATAAAGTAGTGATGGAAACCGTTCGCACTCAGATTCAATACGAATCGGGTGACGCAAATCTGGACGCGTTAACAAAAAAAATCCGCGCCTTGGAAAATAAAATAAAAATCGATGACGAGCGCCGTGAACTACTCCAGAGCACGCTTCCTGAAATGCGGGAAATCTGCGGACAGCTACAGAGTAGGTTTGATACAGATCCGCTAATCGTCAAATCGGCCCAAAGCAGCGCAATCCGTGCAGCGAAAGACGGCGAGTCAAAAGTTCGACGAAAAGACATTGACCGTGTCCAAGTTGCCGTCCGTACGGCGTTAAGCTCAATTGCTGCCGCCCTTCAGCGAATGGGGTATGAAGGTGACCTTGCCGGCGCGGAAATATTGCTCACCCGATGGGATTCGCTCGCCAAAAACGGCGTAGTGCCGTCTGGCGATGACATGGGCACTGCGATCGCTTTCTTCAGCGAGGTAGGGGCAGTACTCAACCGACTGAAGGAGGCGCAGGATAAAACATTCGATGTGGCAGAGAAGCAACTGGATGTCGCGGAGGGCCGCGTAGCGGCAAATACACGAGGATTCCGCATTACCGGCGAAGAAATACTTCGGGCGATCGCCGCGTTCGCAAAATCTGGCATTTCCGCAACACCTGTCGGAAGCCTTGTTGAGATCAAGGATGCTTCTTGGCAGGCCGCAATCGAATCCTTTCTGCGGCGCAATCGGTTTTCCCTGGTAGTGGATGCTGGGAAGGAGAGCGCGGCAATTGCGCTTCTAAAAAAGCAGGGCATCCGGGAAGTAACGGTTGTCGTGCCGAACCATCTGTCGTCATCGATTCACAAGGTGCCAGAGCCTGACAATGTTGGCGCTCTACTCGCGAGTAATCACCCGGTGGCTCTTGCATACCTTAGGCAGATCATCGGCAATATGCGGCAGGTAGAGACGGAGGAGGAGCTTGAAAGGTATTCGCGGGCGCTCTCCAAAGATTGCATGCTGAGTGCGAACGGTGGAACCAAAGGACTTCGCGAACTGCCTCCGAGCGAATGGATTATCGGTGTTCGTCTATCCGAGATAGATCGGAAGGAGGCGCATAACGCCTATATTGACGCAAAAGAAGCCAAGGAAAAGGCAAAGCGGCAATGCGCCCTGACGGAATGCGCTCGTACCCAGGTGGGTACGCTTCTCAACTCCATTGATGTTGCAGCGTACGCCAACGACATCGACGAGTACGCGACCTGCTGTCAAGAAGCGAGTGCCATTCTGGTGGATGCTAAAGATTTACCAGAACACCTCGCAACTCTGAAGAAAAAAATCGAACTTCAAACCACAGCAATAAAAAATGCAGACAGCGAGTTGGTTACGTTACTGCCTGCAATCGGAGTACTTCAGGGTCAGTTAGTTGAGCTTGAGAAGAATAAAGTGGAGTGCGCGAAGTCTCTCGATGAGTACGTAAAACAACTCGACCTTTTGAAAAGCGGTGTTGATTACGAATCAGAAGTCTTCGAGCGTATTTACGCAAAATGCATGCACATGGCTGACACTCACCATATGGGTGCAGCGGCTCCAATCTCGTGGCTGGCAACGGAAGTGAAAAGTCGCGAGCAGAAAGCGATAACGGCGGAATCGGTAGCACGTTCTGAATTCATCACGTTCACTGAGTCGATGGATCTACGGGAAGAGCGTAAGGATTGGCGCTTGGCTGCTCAGTGGGTACATCAACGGCTGGAGCTACTACAAGGATCCACACTAGGACTGTACGAAAAGGATGCTGATGACGCACGCAACGCTGCCGAATTGTCCTTCCAGTCGGATGTGAAGTTCAAAATTCGGGAAGCATGTAGTGGTGTCGAGCAAAGTATCCGTGATCTAAACAAGATCTTGGAAGCTTGTCCGGCATTTACGGGCGGGGAACATTACGAATTTTGCTGGACCTTGTCGCCAACACATGAGCCCCTTTACAAAGCCATTACGGACCGGTCGATGGATTTTCAACCAGGCTCGATGTTTGCGGTGGAAGGCTTGCAGGAACAAGTGGCTATGCTGCTCGAGAACTGCCAGTCAGGTAATGATAAGGAAAATAATCCATTTGAAGACTATCGGCTGTTTTTTAATTTCGATCTGAGAATTATGGTTGGCGGGAAAGAAGTTGACCGTCTGAGTCGGCGTATGGGTGTGGCCTCCAATGGAGAACACCGGGTTCCATTCTATGTAATTGCCGGTGCTGCTTTGGCCAATGCGTTCCGCATCAAGAATCCAACAACCCATCAAGGTGCAGGCGTGATGATCGTCGATGAGGCGTTTTATGGCATTGACGCTCAGAACACCTTTGCGACGTCAGAGTTCCTTCGCAGTCTGGGGCTGCAAATAATTCTCGCCGGACCCGATACGGAGGTCGGAAAGTTATTGCCGACGATGGATGCCTACTACGATCTGTACCGTCCGGATAATGGACTCGATGTATTTAGCGAATTCAATGGAGTGAAACCTGAAACCCGAAGGAAGCTTCTGAGCGACATGCCCGACCGAAACCCGGAACTCGTTGAGGGAATGATCGCCAAAATCGAGTCGGAAACGGCATGAATAAGCTTGCGCGCAGTGCGCTCGAAAAATTGCTTGTAAAGGCCGAAGATAAGGCATGTAAGCCAACGGATGAGAGCGGCGAGGCAAATAATCGCGTCCTTTCATTGTGTTTCACGGAAAAGTATTTCCCAGCTTATCTTCGCATTGGGACGCGCGACGATAAAACGGATTGCCATGCTGAACTGATAATTGCTGAACGCGCGGGTGCAATCAATATTGACTGGGATCCACGCGCCGGTACTCACGGGGCTATCAACCGAATCACGTTGGCTGACCCAGAAAAACTAGCTACCCATCTCAAAGTAACACCCCGATGGGTGGTCATGGCTCACGTCGGTGCTGTGCTCGGTCCGCTGTGCGAGCGTTACCCTGTTCTAAAACAAGTCATCGAGGCTTGGCGACGAGGTGTTCAGGCTCGAAGCACATGTCCCAGCGATCTTGAAGATTGGCTTGACGCAGTGCGTCTGGTTGATTATTGCTACGGGGCTGTACGCGAAGGAAGCGATGAGTTGTTGCCGATTCGCCGCTTGAGCATCGAACTGTTTCGAGATAGCAAGCGGATAGAAGCGATTGCACCGCAGGTCGACGTGTTGCTTCAGGCCGATATCTCAGCTGTTGCGCGGGAACGCGAAGAAATCTTGGCCGAAATTGGGGTATTCAAATACCCGCAAACCATTTTGCTTGCTGGGAAACTGTCCATCGACACCATCAGAGGGGAGAAGTTTGATATACCACGGCCGTATATAGGCCTTGCTCCATCGAGTATTGATCGGTTCGTTGCAAACCCGTCCATTAAGTATCTCTTGTCTATCGAGAATCTGGAGAGTTTCCATGCGTTCGTTGAGGGACAGGCTCCCGATAATCCGGGTGTGGTTCTATACAGCGGTGGTATGCCTAGTCCTTCATGGTTAGCAATGTATGGCCGTTTGCTTAATGCACTCCCAAACGGCATCCAAGTTCTCCATTGGGGTGATATTGATGCCGGCGGTTTCCGTATCGCCGGTCACATTGCATGTCGTTGTGCAGCACATGGTCGTCGGTTAGGTCTCCATCAAATGGCTGTGACCAACGTAATGCCCGCAGGTAGCGGTTCAACCGGCATTGTGTCGCGGAAGAATCTATCCTCAGCAGAACTAGCTCAAATTTGTCGAATCTGCGACCGATGGGAATGGCATGCGGAGCGGGATTCGGTCATCAAGCGGCCCACAGCAATTGAGCAAGAAGGTTTGCCACTCCATAGCATATTGATGCCTGTGTAACGCCCGCTCTTCGAATGGTGGCCGTTCTTCTCTACGCGTAGAGAAACAACCGGCTACAGGCATCGGCGAGCACCCGCCCTTCGCCAGTTGGAAAACCTTCCCACCAGATGTCGATAGTCAGTAGGCGCCCCTTCGAAGTCCTTAAGCAGATGGTTATACCGGACAGCCTTGCTAGCCCAAGCTTCGCCTAGACGGGCTGCTAGGCCTTTCATCAACCAGAGCCCATACTGGACAAAGTGATGGCGTTCATCGATGGTATATCCCTCAATCGGTAGTCGTATTCGCGCCCTGGGCACGAACTGCACCCCCAGACGACGACAGATGAATTGCTCCAGTCGTCCATTGTTGCTCAGGCTTACCAGGATCGAGCACAGCTGATGTAGTACCGAGAAAAGCCCTAGATCGAACTTCCCCGTCTGTTCGATTGGCCCTGACAGCGAAACCAGCATCTCATCAAAGAGCAGATGAATTTCCTCCGAGAAAAACTCGGCTTGTTGCCCCTCCATCCCTGAGTAGTCATAGCCACACCCATGGCAGACATGCATGGGCCTGGCCTCCTGAATCGTCCGCCCAAAATCTCCTCTGTAGTGCATCACTGAAGCACCGCAATTCGGGCACGAATCCACCATCCTGACCTGGTGGATAGGGCAGTAAGTGAATAGAGCTAGTCTCCACTGTTTTCGGAAGTAAGGAACCTTGTCTGTCGCCAGGCATTGAGGGCATAGCAGCTGGCCATGCCCAAGTCGCTGCATCCCATACGTGTGTATTGTTGAGATCCATGGCAACTGGCCGGATAGGCGCCGCCTGGGATAAAGACGCTGACGGTAGGTAGCTAGCGTGGTGTGGAACACATCCCAGTAGTTGGTTCCGGTGTGGAGAGCCAGTTCCTTGAGTAGCCATGGAGGGGCAGAACGGTCTATGTCCCGATTCCAGGGAGACCGCTCATTCCCAAAAAGCATCCAAGAGAGGGTTTGCAGCTTGATCGCATTGGCCTGGGCAACCCGAACGATCCACGAGGACAACAGTTCGTCCTGAAACGGCTTGGGATGGGCTGGCCACACCTTGCCGTAGGCCATCTCAACCTCTCGGTTCCTTGCGACGCTCTGAGGGGGGCGTCCATCCCAGGCCATCCAAGATCCGCTTGTCGATGAGCTCCTTCCCGCTGCCCATCGCTTGAACCCCGGCCTTTACCAGGAGACGTGACAGCTCTCCCAGGTAGCCCTCGGTCATGGAGTAGATCTTGTCGGCCAGGGGGCCATCTATTAGGTTGGAGGGATTGCAGAGAGGGATGGCTTGCTCAAATGAGGCCAACAGCCTTAGAAAATCATCATCGTTGTGCCACCGGGGGATGTTGATGTGATCGAAGCGGTTGGATAGCTGAAGGTCAGTCTGAATTGCCCGAAAAGCGTCCTTGGTGCCGATCCCTACAATCGGTATCTCCAGTTCATTACCGAGATACTTGATCACATTGAGGAAGGCTTTCTGCTTGGTCATTGATCCCGCCAGGATGTGGTGGATTTCATCAATGAGCAGCATCTTGAGGCCCACAGCCTTCATCACCTTGATGGCCTGGAATTGCTTCCGGTCGGCCCGATCTCCGGGTTTGTAAGGGGCGAACAAGAGTTCCAGGATTGCGTTATAGAACCGTCCCTCATCGGGAACTGGCGGAGCCTGTACATAGAGGACAGGAACGATGGCTGCTTCGCCCTCTGGATTGTCTGCAGGTTTGTGCTGTTTGCAGAAGCGCTGGACCAACATGGTCTTGCCGTTATTGGTGTCACCAATAATTAGCAGATTGGGCATCCGGTGGGATTTCGGGTAGTTGAGTAGCTCTTCCAGCTTGCCTAGGGCTTCCTGGGCTCTGGGGTAGCCAATCCACCGTGGGGAACGAATGTAAGCAATGCGCTCTTCATCGGGGCGATCCAGATAAGCAGCCGCCTTCTTCAGAAGATGGGAGCCTGGCTCAGTCATCATCGTCCCCCTGCATGTCGTCTATGTCCTCGAAGGGTTTGATGACTCTGGCTGGCGGTGCCCTTTCTTGGGGAGGAGTGGGTACTGCTTTGGGAGAGACAGGGGGAATGTGGCTACGAGCATTGGAGATACCCAGTCGGGTACGTTCCCGGTTACGTCGAACCCTCTTGGTCATGACCTTGGCGTTCTCCTCGATCTCGCGCATCTTGTCGTAGGCGTCGAAGATCAGCATTTCATCCACGGGAGTCCCGGGGTGTTCCTGCTGGATGCGCTTTTCTGCTTCACCGAGCTCCCAGATGCTGATGGCTGGGTGAGCGGTGTTCCGATAAGGGATGGGGTAATACTCCTGGACCTCCGGGTCGTAGAACCAGATGGTGCTGATGTCCCGGGGGTCTCGCCGGCAGAGGAATTTGCGCTTGAGCTTGGGGTTTTCTGGATCCGGTGAAATGATCCAGCGGCGCAGCACGTCGTGCTGGTATTCGATGTGGTCCCAGACGATGCCGTACTGCTGGACTGTGCGGGTCTCGAAGGGCATCAGGTCCAGCTTAAGGCGAAGTTCGTCTGTGATACGCGGAGGGATGCCGATCCCAGGCTTCTTCTTGGTACCGAAAACACCCTCCTGCCACTTGGCGATGGGAGGCATGCCAAGTTGGGAGTGCTCGCGCTGGTGATATACCTCCACACAGAGGATGGTGAACCACTTCTCGAACTCCGCCAGACTCATCGCTGACTGACCTACGGAGTCATAGTCGCCCTTCTGTACGGGATTGGAGAACGTGGTCCCCGGGGCTGCATGGATTTCTGTGTTGAGGGTACCAAGGAGACGCTCAATGTGGGCGCCATAGTGAGGCGTGGCCACGGGCCGCCACTCCAGATCGATGCCATATTCCTTGCAGGCATTGCGGAGCATGTTCCCCCGGAATTCCTTGGCATTGTCGGCATGGATCGTCCGGGGGATTCCCCAGCAGGGCCAGGCGGTCTCGATGCCTTGCTTGGCCAGCCATTTCTCCTTGGGCAGGAAGGCATGGGTCAGGCACAGGCCGAGAGACAGGTTGCCGGGAGGGTCGAAGGAAATATAGAAGCCCAGGACCATGCGGGAGAACACGTCGATCAGGAGGGTTAGCCAGGGACGTCCGATCGGCAGCCTATAGATGTCATCCACCAGGATGATGTCCAAGGGCGTGTGGTCTACCTGGACCACAGAGAGTGGGAAGTCAGCTCCGGGGAAATGCCCCTTGAGGGGTGCATAGGCATCCCGGGCTGCCTTACCACCTTCGCGGGCCTTGGTTTTTTTGAAGGCATCGAGCTTCTTGATGCGATTACGGATGGTGTTGGCGTGGGGGGGCTGTAGGCCGACCTTTGCACACAGCCTTTCCACCTCCTGGATGACCTTGGCGACGCTCTTCTTCTGCTTGTTCAAGTAAACGGCACTGATAGTGTCAGTGACGATCTGCTCTGTCGCCGCAGGGATGAGAACTTTCCCCTTGTCCTTGCGATCCCGGCGAACAAACACGGTCAATTTGCCGGTCGTCTCGAAAAGTCGGAGCCACTTGTAGAGCGTGACGAAATGAACGCCTGCCTTCTTGGCACATTCCTCTACCTCTTGTTTGGTGTGGCCTGGATTGGACAAGAGGGGCTTAATGGCTTCGTACTTTCGTTCGGCCTCAGCTAACGCCTCCTTGTCGTGGGCGTTAAGATCCTTCTGGGGAGCGGACCGTATCGGCTCGGCAGGAGAAAGGTCGGTAATCGGTGCTTCAATGAACTTCCCAGAATCCGGCTCAAACAAGAGCACCGTGGCAAAGTCATGGGATTCCTGTCTAATGATGTGGCGTTTCCCTCGGTAGAAGACTGTGGAGCCATAGTCCAGGGAGAGCGGCGGGAGCCGGGTATCGGTCATGGGATGCTCCATATCGGCATGTCCATGGAGAGGTCGCCTTCCAGGTCAACTCCGATCCGATGATGGGCCATCAGATGCCAGAGTACCGGCAACCACTCAGCTCGAGCTTCATCACCGGTAGCTAGGGCAGCGGTGAGGCTGTCAGGTGTGGTGCGCTGCAGTACCTGTAACTGCTCAAGCATGCGCTCAGCTCCGGCTTCGGGGATATTCCTGAATCTGAACGGACCGAGGAAGCGGATATTGGCTAGGTAAGCAGTCCGAATTTCCATCTCGGTGACGATCCGAAAGCGCCAGTGCTTCTGCTTCGCGAGACGGATGCCTCGCCGGAGTTTTGGCTTGAGGTCTACCCAGTACTTTTTCAGGTCGGAGCGGTACTTAACTTCGCACAGCCAGGGCTGACGGCCTGTCTCTGGTTTGAATTCGACCAAGACGTCCGGTGTGTAGCTGCGAGAACTGCCATCTCCATCTCGCCACTCGATTTTGAGGGGCTGAACTTCAAAGCGCGCCACCTCCGGAGAGAACTCCAGGAGCGCCAGGAAGTCTCTTTCAAGAGTAGACTCGAATTCAGATGAACCCACCGCCTTGGTAGCAGCCGTAACCCCCGTTACATTGCGGTAGTTCTTGGGTACCTTGCGTATCGGCATATATAACCAGTTGCACAGAGGCTTGTATCTCTGGAAATTGGTAGTGCATAGCTATATTCAAGGTAGCTGGTATCGCTGGAATTTCAAGTAGGTCGTGGATCGCTAGTAGCGAGAAGCGTTGGAGTTCTCAGTGGTCTGACGGCAGCCGCCGCCCCCCGAACCCCGCCTGGAAACGCCGGTGCCTTGTGGCCCGGCGTTTTTGTTTGCTATGTTCGCCATGGCCCTGGCATTTTTTTGCCGGCCTAGGCATCGCCCCGGGTTTCTTCCCGCCGTTTTGGCGGCATACTGGGCAGATGCTGCAGGCGTCACGAAAAAGACCAGAACAAGGATAGGGACATGGGGGAAAACGGCGCCGCCGGGCGCAGCGACAAGACCATCCTGGTGGTGGACGATACCGGGGAGAACCTGACGGTCATCGGCGGCCTGCTGCAGCCCTTTTTCCGCGTGCGGGTCGCCAATTCCGGCATGCGGGCCCTCAAGGTGGCGCGCAGCGATCCCCGTCCGGACCTGATCCTGCTGGATGTGATGATGCCGGAGATGGACGGCTACGCCGTGCTCGCCGAACTGCGCCAGGACCCTTATACCCGGGACATTCCGGTGATGTTCGTCACCGCCATGGACGGCGACCAGGACGAGGAATACGGCCTTTCCCTGGGGGCCGTGGATTACATCACCAAGCCGATCCGCCCCGCCATCCTCCTGGCCCGGGTGCGCACCCACCTGGAACTGAAGGACGCCCGGGACTGGCTGCGGGACCAGAACGGCTACCTGGAGGGCGAGGTCAGCCGCCGCATGCGGGAGAATGACCTGATCAAGGACGTCAGCCTGAATGCCCTGGCCCTGCTGGCGGAAAAGAGGGACAACGAGACCGGCAACCACCTCTACCGCACCCAGGCCTATGTGGAGGCCCTGATGCAGCAGCTGCAGGACCATCCCCGCTTCCGCCACGCCCTTTCCGCCGCCCAGCGCCAGCTCATCGCCAAGGCGGCCCCCCTGCACGATATCGGCAAGGTGGGCATTCCCGACCAGATCCTGCTCAAGCCGGCCCGGCTGACGCCGGAGGAATTCGAGATCATGAAGACCCACAGCCTGATCGGCGCCGAAGCCATCGAGGCGGCCATCGAGCGGGTGGTGGGGGGCGACCGGGCGCGCCTGGACGAGCTGCAGGGCAATACGCCCCTGGACTTCCTCGTGGTGGCCCGCCACATCGCCCTGGGCCATCACGAAAAATGGGACGGCTCCGGCTACCCCCAGGGCCTGCGGGGCGATGCCATCCCCATCCCGGCCCGCCTCATGGCCCTGGCCGACGTCTTCGACGCCCTCACCTGCAAGCGCCACTACAAGAAGGCCTTTCCCCTGGAGCAGGCCGTGGCCCTGCTGGTGGAAGGGCGGGGCACCCATTTCGATCCGGATGTGGTCGATGCCTTCCTGGCCATCCAGGACCGCTTTGCCGACATCGCCCAGCGCTACGCGGACGGCGCCTCATGACGCGCCGTTCATCCCATTCCGCCCTGGCTGCCCGGCTGCGCCTGCTGCTCTGCCTGGCGGCTGCGCTCGTGCCCTGGGGCCGGGCCCTGGCCGAGCCCCTGCCGGCCTTTGTCGAGAAGCTGGCCACCCGGGAGCAGTTGCAGCAACTGCGCGAGGGCGGCTACGTCATCTACCTGCGCCATGGCATCACCGACAGCACCCGGCCCGACCGGGTGCCGGCCGTGGACCTCAACGACTGTGCCACCCAGCGGCCCCTGACCGAGGCCGGGCGCCAGCTGATGACGGAGGTGGGGCAGGCCATGCGGGAGGCCCGCATTCCGCTGGGCGACATTTTTGTCAGCCCCCTGTGCCGGGCCAAGGAGTCGGCCGAGGCGGCCTTCGGCAAGCGCTACACGGTGGATCCCCTGCTCATGTATACCGCCAACCTGACGACGGAGGAAAAGCGGCCAATCCTGGAAAGCACCCGCCGCCTGCTCTCCCTGCCAGTGCCGGCCGGCACCAACCGGGTGGTGCTGGCCCATGCGCCGAACCTGGCGGACCTCATGGGCTATTTCGTCAAGCCGGAAGGCACGGCAGTCATCATCCGGCCCCTGGGAGACAAGGGTTTCATCTACGTTGCCAGCATCCCCCCCCGGCGCTGGCCTGAACTGCTGCACAAGCCATGAAACGTCGTTTCACCTTCTTCCTCATCTTCTTCCTGCCAGTGATCCTGGTGGTGGTCATGGCGGCGGCCTACAGTTACTGGTCCCTTTCCTCCCTGCGGGACGAGCAGCAGCTGTCCAACCTGCAGCAGGTCAACGACCTGCAGATGGTGGCGGATGCCTCCCGCCTGGGGCACGACATGCTGGCGGTGCAGCAGCTGATCAACGCCACCCTGCGCCAGGCCAAGGCTGGCACCGTGGAGGAGGCGGCCGCCTACCAGGTGCACGTGCAGGTGGTGGACCGCCTGAAGGACATGGAATCCCTGCTGCAGCGGCTGTCCAACGTCCCCGGCCTGGGGCCGGAGGTGGATGGGGAGCTGAAGCAGATCCTGGTGGATTTCAAGGACTACCAGCACTACAGCATCATGGCCACGGACATCATCGCTGTGGATCTGCGGGTGGCGGACAGCCACGTGGCCCAGGCCACGGCCCGCTACCTGGCCTTTGCCGAACATGCGCAGAACGTATCGGCTCTGCTGACCCAGCGCACCCACGCCCGCATCGACGCCGCCGAGCGCAATATGGACGACTACGTCCAGCGCGCCCTGCTCATCGGCGTGCTCGGCATCACGGTGATGGGGTTGCTGTGGTTCTTCGTCACCTATTTCGTCACCCGCCAGTTGTCCCTCATCGTCGATTCCCTGCAACAGCTGAGCCTGAGCGAGGACGGGGGGCTCAGCCTGCGGGAGGTGGAGCACCTGAGCCGGATGCCCGGCGGCGGCCTGTTGACCGACATGGCCAAGGCCGTGCTGGTCTTCCGCGAGGCGGTGGTGGCCCGGGGCCATATGCAGGCCGCCCTGGAGGCCGAGCGCCAGCATCTCAAGTCCCTCATCCAGGGCATGCCCGACCTGGTCTGGCTGAAGGACCCCGCCGGCATCTATCTGGCCTGCAACTCCCGTTTCGAGAGCCTCTTCGGGCACCGGGAGGCGGAGATCGTCGGCCGCACCGACTATGACTTCGTCGGCCGGGAACTGGCGGACTTCTTCCGCGACAACGACCGCCGCGCCATGGCCCTCGGCCATGCCAGCCGCAACGAGGAATGGCTGGTGTTCGCCGCCGACGGACACCGGGAGCTGGTGGAAACCATCAAGACGCCCATCTATGACCGGGACGGGGTGGTGCTGGGGGTGCTCGGGGTGGCCCGGGACATCACGCCCCTGCACCAGTCCCAGGAAACCCTGCGGCAGAGGGAGGCGGCCCTGAAGCGGACCCAGACGGTGGCCCGCATCGGCAGCTGGAAGATCGACATTCCCGCCAACCTGCTGCACTGGTCCGAAGAGGCCCACCACCTGCTGGGCGTGCCCTGGGACCACGGCGTCGGCTTCGACGAATTCCTCGCCCAGGTGCATGGGGACGACCGGGCCTGGGTGCGCTCCGCCTGGCTGGCAGCCCTGGAGGGGGCCGAGTTCGATATCGAGCACCGCATGGTGGTGGACGGTACGGTGAAGTGGGTGCGGCAGCGGGCCGAACTGGAATTCGACGAGGCGGGCAAGCCCATGCGCGGCATCGGCATGGTGCAGGACATCACCGCCATCAAGGACGCCTCGGAGACCCTCAAGCAGCGGGAGAAGATCTTCCGCTCCATCACCAACCAGGCCGCCATCGGCATCGTGCTGATCGACGCCGAAACCATGACCTTCGCCGAGTTCAACGATGCCGCCTGCGAGTGTCTCGGCTACACCCGGGAGGAGTTCGCCAAGCTCAGCGTCTACGACATCCAGGGCGTGCACGACCGGGCCGGGGTGGATGCGCGCCGGGCCCAGATCCTGGCCCAGCGCGAGGCGGCCTTCGAGAACCAGCGCCGCCACAAGGACGGCAGCCTGCGGGATTTCTGGGTGACGGTGAAGGTGCTGCGCCTGAACGGCCGGGACTATCTCTCCTCGGTGTGGACCGACATCACCGAGGCCAAGGAAAACGAGCGGGCCCTGCTGCGCTACCAGAACCAGCTGGAGGAATTGGTGGCGGCCCGCACCGCCGAGCTGGCGGCGGCCAAGGAGGCGGCGGAGGCGGCCAACCGTTCCAAGAGTTCCTTCCTGGCCAACATGAGCCACGAGATCCGCACCCCGATGAACGCCATCATCGGCCTCACCCACCTGATCCGCCGCGACATCGCCACCGAGCGCCAGCGCCAGCAGCTGGACAAGGTCAGCAACGCCGCCCACCACCTGCTGGGCATCATCAACGACATCCTGGACTTCTCCAAGATCGAGGCCGGCAAGATGAGCCTGGAGCCGACGGATTTCGAGGTGGACCGGGTCATCCACAACGTGTGCACCCTGGTGGCCGAGAAGGCCGAGGCCAAGGGCCTGGAGGTGGTGGTGGACATCGCCCGCCTGCCGCCAGCCCTGCACGGCGACGGCCTGCGCCTGGGTCAGGTCCTGCTCAACTTCGTCGGCAATGCGGTGAAGTTTACCGAGCGGGGCAGCGTCGTCGTGCGCGGCTACGTCGCCCGCCAGGAGGCCGACAGCCTGTGGGTGCGACTGGAGGTGGCGGACACGGGCATCGGCCTCAGCCGGGAGCAGCAGCAATGCCTGTTCCAGGCCTTCACCCAGGCCGACGTCTCCACCACCCGGCAGTACGGCGGCACCGGCCTGGGCCTGGCCATTTCCCGGCGTCTGGCGGAGATGATGGGCGGCCGGGTCGGGGTGGACAGCGAACCGGGCAAGGGCAGCACCTTCTGGATCGAGGCCCCCTTCGGGAGCGTCGCCGCCCACGACCATCTGGAGCTGCCGCCCTGCCTGCCCCGCAATCTGCGGGCCCTGGCGGTGGACGACAGCGAGGACGCGCGGGAATCCCTGGCCCACACCCTGGCGGCCCTGGGCACCCGGGTGGATACGGCGGCTTCCGGCGAGGCGGCCCTGGATGCGGTCCTGGCCGCGGACCGGCTGGGGGACCCCTACCAGCTGGTGCTGCTGGACTGGCTGATGCCGCCGCCCGACGGGCTGGAGACAGGGCGGTGCATCCGGACCCTGCCCCTCAACGTGCAGCCCCAGCAGCTGCTGGTCAGTGCTGCCAAGGACATCCCCGCCACGGCCCTGAGTGAAGCAGGCTTTGCCGCCTTCATCGCCAAGCCGGTGACGCCGGCCAGCGTCCTGGTGGCCCTGGAAGGGGCCTTCGGTGACACCCCGCCCCTGTCCCGCAGCCCGGGGGACGAGATGGAGCGCAGTCTGGCCCGCTACCGCAACCAGCGCATCCTCCTGGCGGAGGACAATCCCCTCAACCAGGAGGTGGCCCTGGAACTGCTGCGCCACGTGGGCCTGGCGGTGGACCTGGCGGAGAACGGCAAGGAGGCCCTGGAACTGGCCCGGGGCAAGGCCTACGCCCTGATCCTGATGGACATCCAGATGCCGGTGATGGACGGCCTGGAGGCCGCCCGCCAGATCCGGGCCCTGCCGGGCTACGCCGGCACCCCGATCCTGGCCATGACCGCCAACGCCTTCAGCGAAGACCGGGACCTGTGCATCGCCGCCGGCATGAACGACCATGTGGCCAAGCCGGTGGACCCGGACCAGCTCTACGGCACCCTGCTGCGCTGGCTGCCCGAACCCAGCCGGGACGTGGTGGTGCGGCCGCCGCTGCCTGCCGCCGAGGCGCCGGCGGCGACGGCCGATGCCCTGGCAGCCGCCCTGGAGGCCGTTCCCGGCCTGGAGCTGGCCCAGGCCCTGCGGGTGGTGCGGGGCAACCGGACCCGGCTGGCCCAGTTCCTGCGCAAGTTTTCCGTCGACCACGGCGGCGACGGCCGCCGCATCGAAGCCTGTCTCGGTTTCGGCGAAACGGCCGAGGCCGCCCGGGTGGTACATACCCTCAAGGGCCTGGCCGGCTCCCTCGGACTCGCTGCCATCCAGACCCACACCCTGGCCCTGGAAGAGGCCCTGCGCGGCAGCCTGCCCCAGGCCGAGGTGGATGCGCGCCTGGCCCGGCTGGAAGAGGCCCTGGCCGA
The DNA here is from genome assembly GCF_009177135.1 of Azospira sp. I09. Classification (NCBI taxonomy): domain Bacteria; kingdom Pseudomonadati; phylum Pseudomonadota; class Betaproteobacteria; order Rhodocyclales; family Rhodocyclaceae; genus Azospira; species Azospira sp. I09. The sequence continues at coordinate 2,698,677 of NZ_AP021844.1, forward strand.
ATTCAATGCGGCCCTCGCAGGTCTGGAGGGAGCGGTTGAGGCAGCGGCCCCGGGCATCGACTGGGCACAGCTGGGCCGGGAGGTGGAGGTCCTGCAGCGCCAGCTGGCGGTGGACGACCTGGACGCCTCCCGCACCTTCCAGAGCCTGCGCCCCACGCTGGAGGCGGCCCTGGGGGCGGAGGTGCGCACCCTGGCCGCCCAGATCGACGACTTCAACCTGGAAGAGGCCCTGCATACCCTGCAGGCCTTGATCGACGCCGAACCCCGTCTGCAGGAGGCGGGGCCGCCGGCAGCCTCAATGAAGGAGGCATAACCCCGTACAACACCGTACGGAAATGCGACTTTTTGTCGCAGGGCCAGGGCAGGGGCGGCTCCTATAATCGCCCCTCCTTTTTTGCCCCGGTGGCCCCATGCTGACCCAGATCGCCCGCGCCGTTTCCCTCTGCTGCCTCGGTTCCTTCACCCTGGCCGCCCTGGCCCAATCCGGCGATGCTTCCCTGGTCCTGGGCGAGGTGACGGTGCGGGGCCAGGAGGAAGGTCCCCTGCCGACCCGCCGCATCCTCAGTTCGGTGGACGTGTTGGGTGGGGAAGTGCTGGAGTCGCGCAATGCCAAGTTCGCCTGGGAACTGTTCAACCTGGTGCCCGGGGCCCAGGTCACCAGCTTCGGCCAGGGCAACTGGGGCGGCAAGTTCTCCATCCGCGGCTTCAACGGCGAGGGCGAGATCAACGCGGTGAAGCTGCTCATCGACGGCATCCCCAGCAACAGCAACGACGGCAACATGCCCTACCTGGACATGGTCTTCGCCCAGGACATCGACGCCATCGAAGTGGTGCGCGGCACCAACGCCCCGCGTAACGGTCTGCACGCCATTGCCGGTAGTGCCAACGTGGTGACCCGCATCGGCGGCAACGACACCCGCCTGCGTCTGGGGGCCGGCAGCTTCGGCAGCAACGAGCTGCAGCTGTCCAAGGCCATCGAGCAGGACGGCCTGTCCCAGAACTACTTCGTTGCCACCCAGCACAGCAACGGCCAGCGGGACCACAGCCAGGTCGACCGTTCCACCTTTGCCGGCAAGTGGTTCTACACCCCCGACAGCGGCTCCACCCGGGTCGGCCTGATTGCCCGCCACTACGAGAGCGAGGCCCAGGAGCCGGGCTATCTGACGGCGGGAGAGAACAGCAACAACCCGGACCAGTCCCTGGCCCGCAATGCCACCGACGGCGGCATCCGCCGCATGAACCAGGTCAGCGGCCACCTGGAGACGGCCATCAACGACCGCCTCTACTGGACCACCCGGGTCTATGCCAACGAATACACGGACAAGCGCTGGGTGCGCTTCTCCGCCGCGGCCTCCCAGCAGGAACGCCTGACCGAGGAAAACCACTACGGCTTCCTCTCCAACCTCACCTATCGTCCCGAGGTCAGCTGGGCCCATGCGGTGGCCATCGAAGGCGGCGTCGACGCCCAGTGGCAGGAGAACCACAGCGAACGCTACCTGACCACCAACCGGGTACGCACCACCACCCGCTGGAACCAGGATTTCGACTTCGACATCTACGGCGCCTACGTGCAGGCCGTGATCCAGCCCACGCCCCAGTGGAAGCTGATTCCCGGCTACCGGGTGGACGCCATCCGCGGCAGCTACACCAACAACCTGAACGGCCGCACCTACGACATCAACGACTACGGTCTCATCAACCAGCCCAAGTTCAGCGTCGTCTATACCCCGGACCCCCGCTACAGCCTCTACGGCAACGCCGGTCGCACCTTCCAGGTGGGTGTCGGCACCGGCTCCTACAAGGTGGGCCGCAGCGACAACATGGAACCTTCCCTCAACGACGGCTGGGAACTGGGGCTGAAGCTGGCACCCGTCGCCGGGGTCGAAGGGCGGGTGGCCCTGTGGCAGCAGAAGGCCAGCAACGAGGCCCGCCGGGTGCTCAACGGCGCTTCCAACGACTCCGAATACATCGGCGACACCCGCCGCCGCGGTCTGGACCTGCAACTGTCCGCCAAACTCGGCAGCCAGTGGCGCCTGTGGGGCGGCGTCGCCTTCCAGCGGGCCATCATCACCCAGGCCGAGGCCGCCAATCCGGCCTCCCAGGGCAAGGAAGTGGACCACGTGCCGCACCGCATCTACTCCCTGGGGGCGGATTACCAGGCGACGCCGGACCTGAAGCTGTCCCTGTGGGCCAACGGCCAGAGCAGCTACTACCTGGAGCGCACCAACAGCACCGCCAAGTTCGGCGGCTACAACCTGCTCAACGTTTCCGCCGCCTACCAGCTGCGGCGCGATACCACCCTGGAATTCCAGGTGAAGAACCTGGCCGACCGCTACTACGAGTACGTCTGGTGGTACGACAACACGGTGCGTGACCTGCATTCCCGGGGCGACGGCCGGGCCGCCTACGCCACCGTCAACGTCAAGTTCTGAGGCCGGCCGGCGGGCCCCCTGGAGGCGGCATGAGGTCCTGGCGACGGCGCTGCCGGGTCTGGCTGCTGGCCCTGCACCAGTGGCTGGGCCTGAGCCTGGGCCTGCTGTTCTGCCTGCTCGGCCTCACTGGCTCCCTGCTGGTCTTCTATGTGGAAGGGGACCGGCTGCTCAACCCGGAACTGGTGGTGGTGCCGCCGTCATGCCAGTCTCCCGCCGGCACTCCCTGCCAGCCCCAATCCCTGGACCGGATTTACGCCCTGCTCGAAGCGGCCCATCCCGGGCGCAACGGCGGCTGGCGCCTGGAACTGCCCATGGGCCCCGGGCAGCCGCTGACGGCCCGCTACTACCAGCCCGAGGAAAAAGCCGGCCTGGGCTTCGCCCCCCTGCTGGTGACGGTGGACCCCTACCGCCTGCAGATCACCAGCCAGCGCTTCTGGGGCGACTTCGCCGCCACCTGGCTCTACGACCTCCATTTCACCCTGCTGCTGGACCGCAGCGGGCGCACCCTGCTCGGCGCCGCTTCCCTCCTGCTGCTGCTCCTGCTGGGGCTCGGCGTCTATCTCTGGTGGCCGTCGCCCAGGCGCCTGGGGGCGGCCCTGCGGCCGGGGGCGGGGCGCAGCAGCCAGCGCCGCATCTACGACTGGCACGTCCTCGGCGGCATCTACGGCCTGCCCCTGTTGCTGCTGCTGACCCTGAGCGGCGCCATGCTGGAGCAGCCGGCCTGGTTCAAGCCCGTCCTCGCCCTGTTCTCGCCCGTGGATGCGCTGCCGGTCCCGGCGGCCGAATCCGGCTCCATCCTCATTGCTCCCCAGCAGGCCCTGGAGATCGCCCGCCAACACCTGCCCAGGGGCGAGGTGCGCTGGCTGGAGACGCCGCCGGCGGGCGGCGGCAACTACCGCCTGCGCATCTACCAGCCGGGGGACCCGAGCCGGCGCTTTCCCCACACCCTGATGTGGATCGACGCCGCCAGCGGTGAAGTCCTGGCCCTGCGCCGGCCGGAGCAGGGCAGCGTCGCCGACAGCCTTTTCAACTGGCTCCATCCCCTGCACAACGGCGAGGCCTTCGGCCTGCCCGGACGCCTGCTGACGGCCCTGGCCGGCCTGCTGCCCCTGCTGCTGTTCTACACCGGCCTGCGCCGCTGGCGGCAGAAGGTGGCCGCCCGGGCCGCCCGCCCCTGAGTCGCTGCCGTCGCCGCTTACCTCGGCCCGCCGCGGGGCGTACCATTGGGGGGTGAGCCTTGGCGGAGGAAAGTCTTGGAAGACCTGCTGTCGCTGTTGCCGGCCCTGATCCGGGGCGGCCTGGGGAATCTGGCGGCCTACCTGGCGGCCCATGTGCTGCTCTGTCTGCTGCCGGCCTTCTGCATTGCCGGGGCCATGGCGGCCCTCATTCCCAAGGAAACCATCACCCGCTTTCTCGGGCGGCAGACACCCAAGGCGGTTTCCTATCCGGCGGCGGCCGCCGCCGGTTCGGTGCTGGCGGTCTGCTCCTGCACCATCGTGCCCCTCTTTGCCGGCATCTATCGCAAGGGGGCTGGCCTCGGCCCGGCCACCACCTTCCTCTTCTTCGCGCCGGCGGCCAACATCCTGGCCCTGGTCTACACCGGCGGCATCATCGGCGTGGACCTGGCCGTGGCCCGGCTGCTGTTGTCCCTGACGTTCGCCATCGGCATCGGCCTGATCATGGCCCTGCTCTTCCGCGCCGACGACAGTGCCCGGGACCGGGCCACGGACGCCCTGTTCAGCGCCCAGGCCGCCGCCGGCCTGTCCCGGGGCGCCCTGGCCTTCCTCCTGGTGTGGATCGGCCTGCTCCTGGCCGGCACCCTGAAGGTCGGCCTGCTCACCGGCAGCCTGTGGCAGTTCGATCTGGCCTGGGCCGGCAGCGCCGACTGGCAGGCCCTGCTCGACCGCCTGGTGCCCTATGACGCCAGCCGCGGCGAGGAGGGCGTCTCCCTCCAGGGCGTGCTGCTCATCGGCCTGCTCGGCGGCATCGGCCTCAGCGCCCGCCTGGGCCTGGAGAACATCGAGGCCGGGGCCAACGGCTGGACCCGCCTGTGCCTCGCCCTGGTGGCCCTGACCCTGCTGGTGGCCGCCCTCTCGGTGCAGGCGGTGCCCGGCGGCCTGCGCCTGGGGCTGGGCGGCAAGTTCCTCGGCGTCGCCCTGGCCCTGGCCGTGCTGGCCTGGCTGGGGAGCCGCCACCTGACGGCGGAGGATCGCCGGGCCTGGCTGTGGGAGTCCTGGCGCTTCGTCAAACAGATTTTCCCCCTGCTGGTGATCGGCGTCTTCGTCGTCGGCATGATCCGGGTGGTGCTGCGGCCGGAATGGATCGAGATGGTGGCCGGCAGCAACACCCTGCTGGGCAATCTGGCCGGCGTCGGCTTCGGTGTCTTCATGTACTTCCCGACCCTGGTGGAGGTGCCCATCGCCAAGATATTCCTCGACCTGGGCATGCACCGGGGCCCCCTGCTGGCCTACCTGATGTCGGACCCGGAACTGTCCCTGCAGAGCATCCTCATCATCACCGCCATCATCGGCCGCACCAAGACCTGGACCTATGTGGGCCTGGTGGCCCTGTTCAGCGCTGCCGCCGGCCTCACCTACGGCGCCTGGGTGGATGGCGCCCCGCCCCTGCTGCTGGTCCTGGGCATCGGCGGCGCCATGGCCGGCCTGGGCCTGCTGCTGGCGGCGGCCAACCGTTTTTCCGCGAAAGGAGTGTGATCATGCTGACCATCAAAGTGCTCGGCCCCGGCTGTGCCAACTGCAAGAAACTGGAGGAGGTGGCGCGGCAGGCGGTGACCCTGGCCGGCGTCGAGGCGGAGGTGCTGAAGATCACCGACATGGGCGAGATCATCGCCCACGACGTGCTGCAGACGCCGGGCCTGGTGATCAACGGCAAGCTGGTGTCCTCCGGCCGCATTCCCACCGCCGGCACCGTGGCCGACTGGCTGCGGGCCGCCGGCTGAAGCTCCGCACCGCAACCCTCCGGCCCGGCGCCGGTCCAATCCGGCAGTGCAAGCGGAGCAAGCCCATGTCCCAGCGTCTCGAACACGATACCTTCGGTCCCATCGCCGTGCCGGCGGAGCGCCTGTGGGGCGCCCAGACCCAGCGTTCCCTGGAACACTTCGCCATTTCCAGCGAGACCATGCCGCCTGAGCTGATCCGTGCCCTGGCCCTGGTCAAGCAGGCGGCGGCGCAAGTGAATGGCGAACTGGGTCTGTTGCCCCCGCCCGTGGCCGGGGCCATCGCGGCGGCGGCGGATGAGGTGCTGGCGGGCCGGCACCCGGCGGAGTTTCCCCTTTCCGTGTGGCAGACCGGCTCCGGCACCCAGAGCAACATGAACATGAACGAGGTGCTGGCCAACCGGGCCTCGGAGCTGCTCGGCGGCCCCCGGGGCGAAGGGCGCCTGGTGCATCCCAATGACCAAGTGAACCTGGGCCAGTCCTCCAACGACATCTTTCCCACCGCCATCCACGTGGCGGCCACCCTGGCCGTGGACGGCCGCCTGCTGCCGGCCCTGGCGGAACTGCGCCAAGCCCTGGCGGCCAAGGCGGAGACATTCGCCGACCTGATCAAGATCGGCCGCACCCACCTGCAGGACGCCACCCCCATCACCCTGGGGCAGGAGTTCTCCGGTTACGTCGCCCAACTGGAGCAGGCGGAGCGCGGCATCCAGGCCGCCCTGCCCGGACTGCGGCAGCTGGCGGCGGGCGGCACGGCGGTGGGCACGGGACTCAATACCCATGCGGAGTTCGGGGCACGGGTGGCGGAGAAGCTCGCCCATGGCTGCTCCCAGCCCTTCGTGCCGGCGGCTAATCCCTTTGCCGCCCTGGCCGGCCACGAGGCCCTGCTTTTTGCCCACGGCGCCCTCAAGACCCTGGCCGGGGCCCTCATGAAAATCGCCAACGACCTGCGCTGGCTGGCCTCCGGCCCCCGCTCGGGCCTGGGGGAGATTGCCCTGCCGGAAAACGAGCCGGGCAGCTCCATCATGCCGGGCAAGGTGAACCCGACCCAGTGCGAAGCCCTCACCATGGTCTGTGCCCAGGTCTTCGGCAACGACGTGGCCATCAATATCGGCGGCGCCTCCGGCAATTTCGAACTGAACGTGTTCAAGCCCCTGCTGGCCCACAACTTCCTGCAGAGCGTGCGCCTTCTCGGCGACGCCATGGAGAGCTTCAGCCGCCATTGCGTGGTGGGCATCGTGCCCAACCGGGAGCGCATGGATGAGTTGCTGGAACGCTCCCTCATGCTGGTCACTGCCCTGGCGCCCCACATCGGCTACGAACGGGCGGCGGCAGTGGCCAAGCAGGCCCACCGCGACGGCAGCACCCTGCGCCAGGCGGCCCTGGCCCTGGGCTACGTTACGGCGGAGGAGTTTGATGCCTGGGTGCGGCCCGAGGCCATGCTCGGGCCTCGGGGCTAGGGGCTAAGACTTAGGGATTGCTGCTGTAGCGGGCCGGCGGCTCGTCCAGGGAGAGGACCCATTCGGCCAGGGTCTGGGCTTCGGCCTCGCTTACCGGATTGGCCGGCATGGAGAGTTCCCCCCAGTTGCCCTTGCCCCCGTCGCGGATTTTCTTCGCCAGCTGGGCCACCACGTCCGGCGTGTGGGGGTACTTCTTGGCGATCTCCTGGTAGGAAGGGCCGATGCGCTTGCTGTCCACCGTATGGCAGCCCAGGCAGCCGCGGAACACGGCGATTTCGGCACCCCTGGCCAGCTTGCCGCTGTCGCAGAAGGCGCGGGCGGCGGAGGCGCTGTTGTCGGCCGCCTGCACGGCACCCCAGGAAAGGACCAGACCCATCATCAGCAGCCGGTAAATCATGATGCATACCCCTGTCTTGTTATTTGGCTCACACCGCTGCATTGCAGCATGGGGGCCAAGTTACGCCAAAAGGCAGAGGGGAAACCCTGAAATAGTTGGCATTTCTCGACAAATTGCGGGCAAAAAAAGGCCGGGAAGGCTGATGCCGACCCGGCCGAATGGAAGCCTCGTCAGAGGCTCTCAGGGAAGCATGAAGACGGCTTTTTCCCGGATGCGGATGTTGGAGCCATCCATGGCCTCGATCTCGAATATGATGGGGTTCGAGCCCTTCTTGCCCGCGTCGGGCTGGACCTGCAGGGAGGTCATGAGGGAGGTGGTGGTGGCTGCCGGCACGTCCACTTCGGCGGCGCCGCCCACTTCCAGGCCATCCAGGCCGGTGGCCTTGATGCGGTAGCGGTGGGCCTGCTCGTCGGTGTTCATGAAGCGCAGGGTGAAGGTGTTTTCGATCAGGCCCATGTCCGTTTCCCGGGCCAGGGCGCCGCGGTCGCGGATGACGTCCACCTTGAGCGGGATGCGGTGGGCGATGAACCAGGCGGTGGTCAGGGTGATGGCGGCCAGGATCACGGAGTAGAGGAGGATGCGCGGCCGCACCACGTGGCCCAGGATCTCCTTCTTGGTGAGATGGCGGGCCATGGCGTTTTCGGTGGAGTAGCGGATCAGGCCCCGGGGGTAATTGACCTTGTCCATCACCTCGTCGCAGGCGTCGATACAGGCGGCGCAGCCGATGCACTCATATTGCAGGCCGTTGCGGATGTCGATGCCGGTGGGGCAGACCTGGACGCAGATGCCACAATCGACGCACTCGCCCAGGCCCAGGGCCTTGGGATCGGCGCCCTTCTTGCGGGTGCCCCGGGGTTCGCCGCGCTCGGGATCGTAGGTGATGATCAGGGTGTCCGGGTCGAACATGACGCTCTGGAAGCGGGCGTAGGGGCACATGTACTTGCACACCTGCTCGCGCATGAAGCCGGCCATCATGTAGGTGAAGCCGCCGTAGAAGAAGGTCCAGAAGGTCTCCCAGGGGCCGAAGCTGAAGGTCTTCAGTTCCGTCAGCAGCTCGCTCATGGGGGTGAAGTAGCCCACCAGGGTGAAGCCGGTGAAGACGGAGAGGATCAGCCAGAGGGCGTGCTTGGTCGCCTTGATGCGGAGCTTGCGGGCGTCCATGGGCGCCTTCTCCAGCTTCATGCGGGCCGGGCGGTCGCCTTCGATCCAGTTCTCGATCCACATGAACACTTCCGTGTAGACCGTCTGGGGACAGGCGTAGCCGCAGAACAGGCGCCCGGCGACGGCGGTCACCAGGAACAGGCCGTAGGCCGAGATGATGAGCAGGATAGCCAGGTAGAAGACGTCCTGGGGCCACAGCACCAGGCCGAAGATGTAGAACTTGCGCTCCACCAGGTGGAACAGCACGGCCTGGCGGTCGTTCCACATCAGCCAGGGGGTGCCGTAGAACAGCAGCTGGGTGAACAGCACCAGGAAGATCCGCCAGTTGGCGAAGCGACCGTGGGCGGTGCGGGCGTGGATCGTCTTGTGCTTTTCGTAGAGGCTGCCGGTATCGCCGTTGTCGGGCTGCGGCTGCTCTGGGGCGTTAGCGCTCATGGATCATTTCCTCTCGGGCTTTAGTTATTTGGAGATACGGGCGACCGTTCACGCAGGACCGAACCGCCGCCCTGGCGATTGGCTGCAAGCATGGCCTCGGCCCGTTCGCCCATGGGCTGGGAACGGTCCTGGGCCATGAATTCGTCGCGGCTGATGCCGCAGAACAGGGGATTGCCCTGGCGCTCGTCGCCGATGCAACTGACGCGGCGGCCGTCCCGGTCGTGGCCGGGGAAGACTAACAGTTCGTCGGGCAGGGGCAGCAGTTTTCGCGTGACGCTGTCGTAGTGGGTGCCGGCATTGCCGCCCGGTTCGCCGGTGGCGCCGCAGCTGCCGATGAGCAGGGCGTCGCCGGTCAGCAGGCGGTCTTCCCAGAGCAGGGTGATGCAGCCGGGGGTGTGGCCCGGGGTGGCCAGCACTTCCAGGTGCAGGTCGGCTAGGTCCAGGCTGTCGCCGTCGGCCAGCTGCCGGTCGGTGCCGCCGATGCCGCTGCACAGGCCGGCGGCGTAGAGGCAGCCGGTATGCCGGATCAGGGTGGGGGCGGCGGAAAGGTGGTCGCTGTGCAGGTGGGTGTCCACCACGCAGGCCAGGTTCAGTTCCAGTTCGCCCAGCAGGCCCAGGTAGAGGGGCGACTGGTCGGCCACCGGGTCCACCAGCAGGGCTGCCCGACTGGCCCGGGAGCCGATCAGGTAGGTGTAGGTGGCGCTGCTGCTGTCCCGCAGCTGCCGGAAAATGAACACAAACGACTCCTGGTTGGAAAGTGGTGGAAACCGGAGTCTTGTCCCACGCCCGGGAGGGGAGGATGCCGTGTCGGAGAGGCTGCGGACGGGGCTTGAAACCGGTTTCCTGTCCATTCCATAACAAGAGCCGTGCCAGCCCCGGCGTCTGCCTGGAGTTTCCATTTAATCAATGGCTTGTGTTTTGTCCGGGGCTCGGGGCGGGCGCTTGCGGGCCATCGCTTGTCAAATATGGCGGCAAATAATTGCACAACTGACAAAATCGGCAGAAGATTCGCCCATGGATTATTCGGCCAGCCAGCTCAACGAGCTCATCTCCTTCCTCGACGGCCTGCCCGAGCCCCGCATCGTGATGGACGCGGATTACCGCATCGTCGCCGCCAACAAGGCCTACCGCCGGGAATACGCGGGCAGCGGCAGCGGCGGCGTCGCCTCCATCCTGGGGCGGCGCTGCTACGAGGTTTCCCACCACTTCACCGTGCCCTGCGACCAGGCCGGGGAATCCTGCCCCCTCAAGCTGTCCCAGGAGGAGGGCGCCTCCCGCCGCGTCCTGCACCTGCACCACACGCCCCGGGGCGAGGAGCACGTGGACGTGGAAACCACGCCGGTGCGGGACCAGGAAGGGCGCATCGTCTACTTCGTCGAAACCCTGCGCATGGTGCAGCAGGCCAGCAGCCGGCCCGCCGCCCAGGGCCTGGTGGGGCGCTCGCCGGCCTTCCAGCAGATGCTGGAAAAGGTGCTGCGGGTGGCGCCGGCCCAGGCCACGGTGCTGTTGCTGGGGGAGACCGGCACCGGCAAGGAACTGGTGGCCCAGGCGGTGCACGAGGCCAGCGGGCGGCGGGACAGTCCCTTCGTGGCGGTGGACTGCACCGGCCTCACCGAAAACCTGTTCGAGAGCGAACTGTTCGGCCACGAGAAGGGCGCCTTCACCGGCGCCGCCTTCCGCAAGCTGGGCCTGGTGGAGTCGGCCAGCGGCGGCACCCTGTTCCTGGACGAGATCGGCGAACTGCCGCCGGCCCTTCAGGTCAAGCTGCTGCGCCTGCTGGAAACCGGCACCTACCGCCGGGTCGGCGGCGTGGACACCCTGCGCGCCGACTTCCGCCTGGTGGCCGCCACCCACCGGGACCTGAAGGAAATGGTGCGCCAGGAGCGCTTCCGCCGCGACCTCTACTACCGGCTCAACACCTTTCCCATCCACACCCCGTCCCTGGCCGAACGGCGGGAGGACATTCCCCTGCTGGCCGCCTCCCTGCTGGAGCGGGTGGACCACCGGCCCGGCCGCCACTTCTCCGCCGAGGCCCTGGCCTGGCTGGCGGGCCGCAACTGGGAAGGCAACATCCGGGAGCTGCGCAACCTCATCGAACGGGCCACCCTGATGAGCGACGGCGAGGAAATCAGCGCCGCCAAGCTGGCCGAGGTGGCGGATGACGGCGGCGAGAGCAGGGCCCTGGCGGAGGGCGTGGGCGGTGGGGCGGACGACAGTTTCCGGGTGCCGGGCCCGCTGCCCCTGGCGCAACTGGAGCAGCGCTATCTGACCTGGCTGATGGCCCGCCCGGGCGCCGACGTGCGCACCCTGGCCCCGGCCCTGGGAGTCAGCGAACGGACCCTCTACCGCAAGTTGCAGCGGTGAGGGCTTGTTTTTAGCCACAGAGGGCACAGAGATCACAGAGGAAAGACAATGCTCCCATCACGCCTGGGGTGCATCAGGCCGTGCCGCCCAGGGTTTTTCCCCGCTGTGATTTCTGCGCCCCGAAGGAAGTCCCCTTGGGGGATGCCCTCTGTGGCCAGGGGCATTCCTCAAGGCCGTTCCGCCAGCAGCTTTTCCACCATGGCCCGCAGGCGGCCGGGGTCGGGCTTGCCGGGCAGGCGCTGGGCGATGCGGCCGCTGCGGTCGAGGAGGAAGGTCAGGGGCGGATTGGCACTGCCCAGGGCGAAACCCCGGGCGGCGCTGCCGTCGTCCTGGGCGACGCGGAAGGGCAGGCTGTTGGCGTAGGCGTAGCTGGCCACCTGGCGCGGCTGGTCGTAAACCATGGCCACCGCCAGGGTCTCCAGGCCCCGGGCCTGGTAGCGGCGATGCAGCTGGGCCAGTTCGGCCAGGGTGTGGTCGCAGTCGCCGCAGGTGGTGGCCCAGAACTGCAGGATCACCACCTTGCCGCGCAGCTGGGCCAGGCTGACGCCGGGGGCGCCCAGCACCTTCAGTTCAACCGCCGGGGCGGCCTGCCGCTTGCCGAGAAAGGTCAGCATGGCGCCGCTCATTGCGAGCACGGCGAGCAGCAGGATAAGCTTGTGGCCCCGGGACATCATCATCAGGAGCAGGCTATGGAATTGAACACGGTCATCAATCGCTTCGGCGGACGCTGCATTGTGGGCATTTTGACGGCCCTTGTCATCAGCATGCCGGCCGCCGCCCAGGTGAGCAACGGCGAGGCCGTCTCCGGCCTCAAGGAAGCCCTGACCCGGGGCGCCGAGGTGGCGGTGAGCCAGCTGGGCAAGACCGACGGCTTCCTCGGCAACGACAAGGTGCGCATTCCCCTGCCCGGTGCCCTGGAGGATGCCGCCGAGATGATGAAGAAATTCGGCGCCGGCAAGCAGGCCGACCAGCTGGTGGAAACCATGAACCGGGCGGCGGAGGCGGCGGTGGTGGAAGCCAAGCCCCTGCTGGTGAAGGCGGTCAAGGAAATGAGCGTGAAGGACGCCCAGGGCATCCTTACCGGCGGCGACGATGCGGCCACCCAGTATTTCAAGCGCAGCACCTCCGAGCCCCTGGCCAAAAAGTTCCTGCCCATCGTCAAGAAGGCCACGGCCAAGGTGCAGCTGGCGGACAAGTACAACCAGTTCGCCGGCAAGGCCGCCAAGTTTCACCTCATCGACGCCAAGGACGCCAACCTGGATGACTACGTCACGCGCAAGGCCCTGGACGGCCTCTACCTGATCATCGCCGAGCAGGAGAAGGCCATCCGCAAGGACCCCATCGGCACCGGCAGCAAGGTCATCGGCAAGGTCTTCGGCAGCCTGCTCAAGTAACCCGGCCCGGGATCCAGGAAGGACGCGGCTTTCCGGCGGTGCATGCCGGAGAGTGGCGTCCCTCCTGTCTCCTGGCAATGCCTCCCGGCGCGGCGCAGGCCGCTCCGAAATGGACTAAAATCTGCCCCACCGAATCACCCGCGCCCCGCTCTGCCGGGGCGCGGCGTTTCTGCCCTGCCGAAAGCCCCTTGATCCCGTGTCCAGCCCCGTTCCCCTGCACAGCCTGAATCCGCCCCAGCGCGAAGCCATCTACTACCTGGACGGCCCCCTGCTCGTCCTGGCCGGCGCCGGCTCGGGCAAGACCCGGGTGATCACCCAGAAGATCGCCTACCTGATCCAGGAATGCGGCATGAACCCGGCCAACATCGCCGCCATCACCTTCACCAACAAGGCGGCCCGGGAAATGCAGGAACGGGTCGGCCAGCTGCTCCAGGGCGGCTCCACCGCCGGCCTCACCATCTGCACCTTCCACTCCCTCGGCGTGCGTATCCTGCGGGAGGAGGCCAAGGCCCTGGGCTACAAGCCCAAGTTCTCCATCTTCGATTCCACCGACTGCTACAGCATCTTCGCCGACCTCTCGGCCAGCGTGGACAAGGCCACCATTCGCAGCATCCAGTGGCTCGTCTCCGGCTGGAAGAACGCCATGAAGTCGCCGGACCAGGCCGCCGCCGAGGCCAAGAGCGAGATCGAGGTTCTCGCCGCCAAGGCCTACCGGGATTATGCCGCCACCCTCAAGGCCTACCAGGCGGTGGATTTCGACGACCTGATCCTGCTGCCGATGCAGCTTTTCCAGGAACACCCGAAGATCCGCGACAAGTGGCAGAACCGCCTGCGCTACCTGCTGGTGGACGAATACCAGGACACCAATGCCTGCCAGTACCAGCTGCTCAAGCTGCTGACCGGGCCCCGGGCCATGTTCACCGCCGTGGGCGACGACGATCAGGCCATCTACGGCTGGCGCGGCGCCGACGTGGAAAACCTGCGGGGCCTGCCGCGGGACTATCCCAACCTGAAGCTGATCATGCTGGAGCAGAACTACCGCTCCACCGCCCGCATCCTGCAGGCCGCCAACAACGTCATCGGCAACAACGAAAAGCTGTTCGAGAAAAAGCTGTGGTCCGACCTGGGCCACGGCGAGGCCATCCGCGGCACCGTCTGCCGCGACAACGAGCACGAGGCCGAGTCGGTGGTGATGAAGCTGCTGGCCGACAAGTTCGAGAAGCGCAGCAAGTTCTCCGACTACGCCATCCTCTACCGCTCCAACCACCAGGCCCGGCTGTTCGAAACCCACCTACGCAACAACCGGGTGCCCTACGTCATGTCCGGCGGCACCAGCTTCTTCGAGAAGTCCGAGATCAAGGACGTCATCGCCTACCTGCGCCTGCTGGCCAACCAGGACGACGATCCGGCCTTCATCCGCGCCGTCACCACGCCCAAGCGGGGCGTCGGCGGCACCACCCTGGAAGCCCTGGGCACCTATGCCGGCGAACGCCACATCTCCCTCTTCGCCGCCGCCTTCGAGGAAGGCTTCGCCCAGCGCGTCAGCCACCGTCAGCTGGAGCCCCTGCTGCAGTTCTGCGAGTTCATCAACCGGGTCGAGCAGCGGGCCCTGCGGGAGCCCGCTGGCGAAGTGCTGAACGACATGCTCACCGCCATCGGCTACGAGGCCTGGCTCTACGACCACGAGGAGACCCGGGCCGCCGACAGCAAATGGGGCAACGTGCGGGAGTTTTCCCAGTGGCTGGCGGGCAAGGGCGAGAAGGACGAAAAGACCCTCATCGACCTGACCCAGACCATCGCCCTCATCAACATGCTGGACAAGCAGAACGAGGACAGCGAGTTCGACGCGGTGCAGCTGTCCACCCTGCACGCCGCCAAGGGCCTGGAGTACAAGAACGTCTTCCTGGTGGGGGTGGAGGAGGGCATCCTGCCCCACAGCAGCTCGGTCGAGTCGGGCACGGTGGAGGAGGAACGGCGCCTGATGTACGTCGGCATCACCCGGGCGCGGCAGCACCTGCACCTCTCCTGGTGCGAGAAGCGCAAGCAGGGCAAGGAAATGTACCCCTGCGAACCCTCCCGCTTCATCGCCGAAATGGGCAACGACCTGCGCATCAGCGGCGGCAAGGCGGCCGCCGAGCCGGACAAGGCCATCAGCAAGGCCCGCTTCGCCAACCTGCGCAACATGCTGGGCAGCGGCGAAAGCTGAGCCCGTCCCATCCCTTTCCCTGTTCCGGCTCCCGGCCGCGTTACAAGGCGTTACGGGGAGTTACCGTTCACCTGCAAACCGGAAGTTGGTGGTTGGCGTTATTGCCCTCAAGGGAGCGAAATGGTTTCGCGACCGGAAGGACAAGCCAAATTTCAGGAGATAGAGAAATGACCAAGAACCTCATCGCTGTTGCCCTCTTCGCTGCTTTCGGTACCGCTTTCGCCCAGGCTCCCGCCACGCCGGCCACCCCCGCCACTCCTGCGGCGCCTGCCGCTGCACCGGCCAAGGCCGCGGTGGAAGCACCGAAGGCCGAAGTGAAGGCGGAAGCGAAGGCCGAGGCCAAGCCGGCCGTGAAGCACGGCCACAAGAAGGTGGAGAAGAAGGCCGAGCAGGCCGGCGAGAAGGCTGAAAAGGCCGAGGCCGCCAAGCCCGAAGCGAAGCCTGCCGAACCCGCCAAGAAGTAAGGCTTACGCGGCCAACCCGAAGGCCGCTGCAACATGAAAAAAGGGCGCCGGATCGTAAGATCCGGCGCCCTTTTTTGCGGGACCGGAAAGCTCCGGTCCGTCGCGGCTTACTTGGACAGGCCGACCAGGTAATCCACCACCTTCTTGAAGTCGTCGTCGCTCAGGCTGGAACCGCCCTTGGGAGGCATGGCGCCCTTGCCGCCGATGGCGTTCTTGTACAGGGTGTCCTTGCCCGCGGCGATGCGGGGAGCCCAGGCAGCCTTGTCGCCGGCCTTGGGAGCGCCGGCAGCGCCGGAAGCGTGACAGGCGGCGCAGACGGCGTTGTAGGTGGCCTTGGGATCGACGGGGCCGGCGGGAGCGGCGGCGCTGGCCACCTGCAGGGCCACCTTGGCCACCGGAGCGATGCGGGCATCGGCGTCTTCGGCGCTGGCGCCGCCGGCGGTGCCCTTGCCCAGCTTGGACAGGGGAACGAGGGCCACCATGAGGACGATCGCGATCGCGATCGACCAGTACATGATGGACTTGCTGGAGTGGTCTTGTTGGTCAGCCATGGGGAAAATTCCTTTTATTTCATGCCGGGGGGAGGGTGCGAGGGGCGAATTATATCCGCAAAGTCAGAGTGATCCCAAGGGCGGGCATGGACGCCCGGGGAAAAACCGGGTATTCTTGCCGTCCCTTTTGCGCCCGTAGCTCAGCTGGATAGAGTACTGCCCTCCGAAGGCAGGGGTCGTGCGTTCGAATCGCGCCGGGCGCGCCAAGTTTCAGAAAATGGACACCTCCGGGTGTCCATTTTCATTTCCGCCGTCCCTTTTCCCTTCCGTCCTGTTCCCGCTCCCGGCATTTCCCGTGGCCGGCCCTATTGCCCGTCCTCCAGGCCGCTGGCGGCGAGGAAGCGCTGCCGGGCGGCCTCCAGTTGACCCTGGGCCTGGGGCGGCACCAGTTGGCGGCATTCGGCGTAGAAGCGGGACCAGGCCTGGCCCAGGGCGGCCCGGTCCGCCGCCGGCGCCGCGGCGGCAGGGGTGCCGGCAACGGCGCCGGCGGCGGCCTGCAGCACCATGTAGCGGGGCACCACCCGGGTTTCGCCGCCTTCGCCGCGGGCCATCATGGGGCCGGTCTTGACGTAGGTTTGTCCTTCCAGGACGAAACGTCCGCCGAGGGGAATGTCGTTGATCTTCATGGTCGTTCTCCGGGTGTTGCCGGGCAGGTTGGGGAGCCGGCCGGGCGGCCGGGCAACGGGCCGCATTCTAGTCCGCCGGGCGGCCACCGCAAGGGCTGGTTTGGCCGCATCAAAGGCGTATGATGGACTAAGCCATAAGTAATAGGCCAAGCCATCATGACACTCTGCGAACCCCTCCCGTCCCTGGGGGACCCCGTTGCCAGGCCGCCATTCGAGGAAGCCGGAGCCCGCTTCCGGCCCATCATGGACGCCATGACCGCCCATATCGCCCTGCTCGACGGGGCCGGCACCATCGTGGCGGTTAACGAGGCCTGGAAACGCTTCGCCGACAGCAACTGCGGCCGTTCCCCCGGCTATGGCCTGGGCCTCAACTACCTGCAGCTGCTCGACGGCATGCAGGGCTGCCAGCCCTGCGCCCGGTGCAGTGCCGAAGAGATGGAGCTGGCCCGCCGCATTGCCGGCGGCATCCGGGCCGTGCTCAAGGGGCGGTCGCCCAAGTTCCAGATCGAGTATCCCTGCCACTCGCCCACGGAGCGGCGCTGGTTCCTGCTCACCGTTTCCCCTTTCCCCGACGATGGCGGCCCGATCCGCGCCGTGGTGGCCCACGAGGATTTGACGCCCCTGCGCGCCGCCCAGGAAGCGGCCCTGCACCACAGCGCCCAGCTGGCGGCCTCCTTCAGCCGGACGGTGGATGCCATCGCCCTGGCCATCGAGAAGCGGGACGCCTACACCGCCGGCCACCAGAACCAGGTGGCGACCCTGTGCGAGGCCATCGCCCGCCGCCTGGAGCTTGATGAAGAGCAGCGCCAGGGGCTGCAGCTGGGCGCCCGCATCCACGACATCGGCAAGATCTCCGTCCCCCTCGACATTCTCGGCAAGCCGGGGAAGCTGTCGCCGCCGGAACTGGAAATCATCCGCTACCACCCCCAGGTGGGTTACGAAATCCTGTGCGGCATCGATTTTCCCTGGCCCATCGCCGACATGGTGCACCAGCACCACGAACGGGTGGACGGCAGCGGCTATCCCCAGGGGCTGGCGGGCGAGGACATCTGCCTGGAAGCCCGCATCATCGCCGTGGCCGACGTCTTCGACGCCATCATTTCCCACCGCCCCTACCGGGCCGCCCGTTCCCGGGAAGAGGGGCTGCGGGAGCTTGCCCTGGGCCGCGGCAGCCGTTTCGATGCCCGGGTGGTGGATGCCCTGCTGGCCCACCTGGCGGAGGCGGAGGGCGCCTGACCACCGTGCTGCCATGACCCTCCCGCGCTGCGGCCGGCGTACAATGCCAAACGCCTAGAACCGGGAACAACCCGGCGGGATCAAGGGAGGTGGGATCGTGGTGGCAGGAGCGTACCCCGGCCGGGAGGTGCCCGGACATGTGCCCTGGTGGCAGCGCATTTCCGTGCGCATCGGCGTCGGCGCCATGCTGGTGCTGGTGGCCGCCCTGGTGGTGGTGGGTTGGCTGGTGACCCGGCAGGAGGAGCGCCTCTACGGCGAACAGCACACGGCCCACGCCCACAAGATTTCCAGCCTGGTGGCCGAGGGCCTGGTGCGGCGCATGCTGGCCGGCGGCGGTGCCGCCGCCTGGGACGGCGTCACCCGGGAAGCTTCCACCTACATCGAGACGGCCGGCGTCGGCCGCATTTCCGTGCTGGCCCGCAACGGCAGCGTCAAGGCCAGTACCGACCCGTCCCTGCGCGGCGGCAGCATCGAGGTGGCCGGCAACCCGGCCTGCCCCGGCTGCGACGGCATGGTGCCCGAACAGTTTCCCGTCACCCGGGCCGTGGTGGATGCGGCGGGCCAGCACTGGCTGCGGGTGGTCGGCGCCGTGCCGGCCCGGCCCGAATGCAAGGGCTGCCACCAGGACCCGGGGGAAAAGCTGCGGGGCCTGGTGCTGGTGGATTTCGACCTGACCCCCCTCAACCAGGCTGCCGCCGAGCGGCGCCGCGGCCTGCTGCTGATCGGCCTGGCCTGCGGCCTGGTGTCCCTGGTGCTGATCTACTGGTTATTCCGCCGCTCCGTGCTGGAGCCGGTAGAGGTGCTGGTGGACACGGCCGGGCGCCTGGCCGGCGGCGACCTGCAGGCCCGGGCGCCGGTGGCCGAACGGGGCGAACTAGGCCATCTGGCGGCCCATTTCAACCACATGGTGGACCGCATCGAGGACCAGGTGGCCCGTCTCGAATCCTCCAACCTGGAGTCGGGCCTGCTGTACACCCTGGTGGTGGAGGTCTCCCGCAACATGGAAATGTCGGCGGTGGCCTCCACCGTGGTGCGGGTCCTGGAACAGAAGCTGGCGCCGGCCTTCGTCGCCTTCTTCGCCGAATCGGCCGACGGCACCTGGGTCTGCGCCAGTGACCGCAGCGAGGCCCTGTTCACCGGCGAAGGCGCCCTGGCGCCGGCCCTGCTGGGCCAGGAAGCCCTGGCCCGGGAGGCCCTGGACGGCTTTCCCCTGTCCATGGCCCAGGCGGCGGTGGCCAGCCTGGAACTGCAACTGGGCGTGGGCGGTGGCGCCCTGCATTTCGCCGTGCCCCTGGGCAGCGGCGGCCGCCTCTCCGGCCTCCTGGTGTGCAGCATGGAAGGGGCTTCCCGGGTCCAGGCCGACGAGGAACTGCTGGCCAACCTGGGCGGCCACCTGACCCTGGCGGTGGAAAACTCGCGCAACTACACCGGCGCCGTCACCGATCCCCTGACCCGCTGCCGCAACCGCCGCTACGGCCTGGCCCGGCTCGACGAGGCGGCCTACGCCTCGCGCCGCCACGAGATCGAACTGGCGGTGGCCATGCTCGACATCGACCACTTCAAGCGCATCAACGACAGCCACGGCCACCCCGCGGGGGACCAGGTGCTGCGGGAGACGGCGCGGCGCCTGATGGACACCATCCGCAAGGCCGACGTGCCGATCCGCTACGGCGGCGAGGAGTTCCTGGTGATCCTGCCCCAGACCCGGGAGGAGGACCTGGCGGCCGTGGGCGAGCGCCTGCGGGCGGCCGTCGGCGCGGCGCCGGTGCGGGTGGTGCTGCCCGGCAACGTGGTGCTGGAGATTGCGGTGAGCGTCAGCGTCGGCCTGGCCAGCTACCGGGGCGAGGGGGACGAGGCCGATGCCCTCATCGCCCGGGCCGACCAGGCCCTGTACCGGGCCAAGGCGGGGGGCCGCAACCGGGTGGAGGTGGTGGGCGGCGACGACGGGGGCCAGGCGTGAATTAGGTCACGATCGTGGCATGGAACCTGCTCTGATTCAGCCACAAGAAAAAGAGTTCGCGGGGGAGGCAGAAGAACTCTTCAGGAGCTGGTTATGACGGCAACAAAACTGGATCGGGATGCTGACCTGGAACTGGTCACCATCTATGAGATCAGCAAGATTCTCACCTCCTCGCTGGACTTCCAGAAGTCGGTGCGGGAGGCGCTCAACGTCATGCTGACCCACCTCCACATGAGGCATGCCATGGTCAGCATGGTGCAGGGCGAAGGAAAACTGCACGTACTTGGTGCAGCCGGGGTGCCTTTTGCCGTCCAGGAAGACATCATCCTCGACGCCGAAAGCGGCATCGTCGGCCAGGTGCTCAAGCACGGCAGCCCCATGGTGGTGCCCGACATCACCGCCGACCCGGTCTTCATCAACCGTACCGGCCGGGATCTGTCCCAGTGCGCCGGGGTGGCCCTCATCGCCGTGCCGGTGAAGATCGGCCGCGAGGTGGTGGGCGTGCTCAGCGTGGACCGGCCTCCCGGCGCCTCCAAGCCCGCCAGCTTCGACCGGGACGTGCGCCTGCTGTCCCTGGTGGCCAGCCTGGTGGGCCAGACCTTCAAGCTGCACCAGGCCATCGCCGCCGAGCGGGCCCAGCTGATGCTGGAGACCCACCGCCTGCAGAAGCAGTTGCAGGGCAAGTACGACGTGGAAAACGTCATCGGCCGCTCCAAGCGCATGAAGGAGGTGTTCGCCGACGTGCACCAGGCGGCACCGGGCAACTCCACCATCCTGCTGCGGGGCGAGTCGGGCACCGGCAAGGAGGCCATCGCCCACGCCATCCATTATCTGTCGCCCCGTTCCAAGGGCCCCTTCGTCAAGGTGAACTGTGCCGCCCTGCCGGAGACCCTGCTCGAATCCGAACTCTTCGGCCACGAGAAGGGCGCTTTCACCGGCGCCACCGCCGAGCGCAAGGGCCGTTTCGAGATGGCCGACGGCGGCACCCTGTTCCTGGACGAGATCGGCGACATTTCCTCCTCCTTCCAGGCCAAGCTGCTGCGCGTCCTGCAGGAGCACGAGTTCGAGCGGGTCGGCGGCAACAAGACCCACAAGGCCAACTTCCGCCTGGTGGCCGCCACCAACCGCAACCTGGAGGAAATGGTGCAGAAGGGCGACTTCCGCGCCGACCTCTATTTCCGCCTCAATGTGGTGGCCATCCTGCTGCCGCCCCTGCGGGAGCGCAAGGAGGACATCCCCCTGCTGGTGGATTTCTTCCTTTCCCGCTTCAACCGGGAGAACAACCGCAAGCTGACCATCACGCCCGGTGCGGTGGAGATCCTGCAGCACTGCAACTGGCCGGGCAACGTGCGGGAGCTGGAGAACTGCATCGAGCGGGCCGCCACCATGACCCGGGGCGCCCTCATCCGGGAGTCGGACATGCGCTGCCAGAAAGGCCAGTGCTTCTCCTCCGTGCTGCTCGAATCCTCCGCCTCCCGGGCCTGCCATCCGGTGATGGACATGCCGGGCACCCATCCCGGCGGCCACACCACCTTCCCGGCCCGGGAGCCGATCCAGCCCCAATCCCAGCCGGTTCACTTCCGCGACCCCATTCCGGTGGTGGCGGCGCCGGCCCGGCCGGCCATGCCTGCGGCGGCACCGCCCGACTACGGTGACGACGACCTGGCCGAAGGCAGCGACGCCTTCGTCTCGGAACGGGAACGGCTGATCGAGGCCATGGAACGTTGCGGCTGGGTCCAGGCCAAGGCGGCCCGGCTGCTCAACCTGACGCCGCGGCAGATCGGCTACGCCCTGAAGAAATTTAACATCGAGGTGAAGCGCCTGTAGCTTCCGGCGCACCTCGTCCATAGCGTTCGAGGCGCCGGATCGGCCGGGTGGTTCGCCACCCCGGGGCGGGTCGTTGGCGGAATTTAGGCGGGGCGCGGGGTAGGGTGCGGCTCATCCGGGAGATGCCCGGAGGGCCTTATGGGACGGCGATTCTAGGCTGTGGGCGGCGGACAGGGCCGGTGCTCTTCGCCCTTGGGGCAGTCCTCGCTGACATCCTTATCCCCTGCGCCTTCCAGGCCGATCCATTGGGCGATGGCGGTCGTGTCGAAGCCCACCCGCCGTTCCTCGCCCACCTGCAACAGGGGGCGGCGGATCAGCAGGGGCTCGGCCAGCAGCAGGGCCAGGGCATCATCCCGGCCCAGGGTTTCGGGCTGCACTTCACCATTCTTGAGGCGGGGAGCGGCCCGGTTGAACCACTCGCTCACCGGCAGGGGCTCGAGGAAGGCCAGCAAGGTGGCTGCCGTCCATGGCTCGCCCAGCAGGTCGCGCACCGTCAGGGTGTGGCCGGCGGCCTGGAGCAGGGCCCGCTGTCGGGCATTGCCGCCGCAGCCGGGCTTTTCGTAGAAGATGACGTGGGCCATGGCCGTTGCCGTCGGGAAGCGTCAAAAAGGGATACGCCACTCCCGGCCGGAAGGCCGGCCCTGGCTTGCACCCGTGGCTGGGAACGGCCGCCGGCGGGAGCGACGTAAGCAAAAGGTCCGCGCCCCGGGGGCAGGGTGCGGACCGAGGAGAGATCAGACGGGGCGGTTCTCGGCCACCTTCACCGGACCCATTTCGGCCAGGGCCTGGGCGTAGGGGATCACCGGCAGCTTGCCGTTGTACTTGGCCGCCGCATCCACCACCGCGTCCACCTTGGCTTCGGCGGAGGCCTTCTTCAGGTCGCTGCGTTCCAGGTAGAGCAGGTCCAGCAGTTCATTCCACACCGTGGCTTCGTCCAGGGGATACACGTTCCAGCTGACACCGCCCACTTCCACGGCGTACTTCTTGGAGAAGTCCACGTTGCCGGCGAAGAGGAAGTACTTCCCGGCGGGCACCAGGGAATCGCCCATCATGGCGACGATGTGGTCCAGGTGGGCGAGGGAGTCCACGTGGGCGGCGAAGAACACCAGCTGTTCGCCTTCGGCGGCCAGGATCACTTGGTCGGCCTTGGTGATGGGGGGACGGGCTTCGCCGGCGACGCTTTCCGGGAATTCCAGGCCCAGTTCGCCGCGGAAGCCGAAGCGCCCGGCCTTGCCCGTGGGGCCGCTGATGAGGGGGGAGAGCAGTTTGCCGGAGAGTTTGGAGAGTACGGCGTTTTGGGTCATGGCAGCCTCAAGGGATAAGTAGGTTGGATTGAATGACGCCACCACCAGTGCGAGAACTGTGCCAGTGCCGGTCATGCCTTGGAGATGCCCTATCCACGCGGGTTTCGGCGGCACAGCGAGGGGCGCTCGGCGTCCCGGGCCATTGTCGGCTTCGATACAGGGGCGTCGTGTCCGCGACAAAGGGTAAAAGCCGACACCGGTTGCCCAAGTGATTGTTTACTCGCAATAAAAATGGAAATTCCGGACCTGGCACATGGGTTGCTCTAGGGGTGTTGCAGGGCCTGCAGTCAAGGGCCCCGAGACAACGAGCCCCAACCCCGACAGGAGCGGACCATGCAGAACCCGAGCGCCCAAACTGGCATGAGCGGCATGAGTGGAACGGCGGCAGGAGCCCCGGCTTCCCGCCGCATCATCCCCATCGCTTCCGCCCACAGCGGCGCCGCGTCCGCCGGCGGCTGCAGCTCCTCCAGCTGCGGCTCCGGCGAAGGTCCGGCCGACATGCCCGCCCACATCTGGGAGAAGGTGAAGGACCACCCCTGCTACAGCAGCGAGGCCCACCACCACTTCGCCCGCATGCACGTGGCGGTGGCCCCGGCCTGCAACATCCAGTGCAACTACTGCAACCGCAAGTACGACTGTGCCAACGAATCCCGCCCCGGCGTGGTGAGCGAGAAGCTGACCCCGGAAATGGCGGGCAAGAAGGTGCTGGCGGTGGCCGCCGAGATTCCCCAGCTTTCCGTGGTCGGCATCGCCGGCCCGGGCGACGCCCTGGCCAATCCGGCCAAGACCTTCAAGACCTTCGAACTGATCCAGCAGAGCGCGCCGGACATCAAGCTCTGTCTCTCCACCAACGGCCTGGCCCTGCCGGACCACGTGGAGACCATCAAGAAGTTCAACGTGGACCACGTCACCATCACCATCAACATGGTGGACCCGGAAGTGGGCCAGCACATCTATCCCTGGATCTTCCACAACCACAAGCGCTACCACGGCCTGGAAGCGGCGAAGATCCTGCACGAGCGGCAGATGCTGGGCCTGGAGATGCTCACCGCCGCCGGCATCCTGGTGAAGGTGAACTCGGTGCTGATCCCCGGCATCAACGACCATCACCTGAAGGAAGTGAACAAGGTGGTGAAGGCCAAGGGCGCCTTCCTGCACAACATCATGCCGCTCATTTCCGACCCGGCCCACGGCACCCACTTCGGCCTCACCGGCCAGCGCGGCCCCACCGCCGCCGAACTGAAGGCCCTGCAGGACGAGTGCGAAGGCGACATGAAGCTGATGCGCCACTGCCGCCAGTGCCGCGCCGACGCCGTCGGCATGCTGGGGGAGGACCGCAGCCAGGAATTCACCAGCGACAAGCTGGACGCCATTGCCGCCACCTACGACCCCACCGCCCGCCAGGCCTACCGGGACTTCGTCGAAAAGGAGCGGGCCGATCAGCGTGCCGCCGAAGCGGAGAAGAAGGCCGG
Source organism: Azospira sp. I09 (assembly GCF_009177135.1). Lineage (NCBI taxonomy): Bacteria > Pseudomonadati > Pseudomonadota > Betaproteobacteria > Rhodocyclales > Rhodocyclaceae > Azospira > Azospira sp. I09. The sequence goes on from NZ_AP021844.1 coordinate 2,722,922, forward strand.
CCTGGCCGGCGCTTCGGAGAAGGCCCTGGTGGCCGTGGCCACCAAGGGCGGCGGCCGCATCAACCAGCACTTCGGCCACGCCAGCGAGTTCCAGGTGTACGAAGTCTCCGCCGCCGGCGCCAAGTTCGTCGGCCATCGCAAGGTGGAGCACTACTGCGCCGGCGGCTACGAGGAAGAGGAGGCCATGCCCTCCATCCTCGACGCCCTCCAGGACTGCGCCGCCGTGCTGGTGGCCAAGATCGGCCACTGCCCCATGAAGGAACTGCAGGCCGCGGGCATCGAGCCGGTGCAGGACTACGCCCACGAATACATCGAAGCCTCGGCCCTGGCCTGGTTCCAGCAGCGTCTGGAGCGGCGCCAGGGCGCCACCAGCCTGGTCGCCTGAGGCCATCCAACCCATCCGTCACCCCCTAAGACAAGGAGCCCATCATGGCCTACAAGATCAACGCCTCCGCCTGTACCGCCTGCGGTGCCTGCGAACAGGAATGTCCCAACGACGCCATCTACGAGAAGAACGGCCTGTTCGCCATCAAGGCTGACGGCTGCACCGAGTGCATCGGTCATTACGACGATCCCCAGTGCATCGCCGCCTGCCCGGCAGACTGCATCGTCGTGGACAAGAGCGTGCCGCGCTACCAGGCCTGAAGGCAGCCACAGAGGACACAGAGAACACAGAGGGAAAATCCCTGGGCGCTGTGCCCGAAGGTCAGGCCGGCAGCGCGGGAAGTTGTCGCCGTTGCTCTGTGTTCTCTGTGCCCTCTGTGGCTAAACAAAAAAACCCCAACCCCCGGAGGTAAGGATATGTGCGTCAACATCACCCCCCGCGCCGCCAAGTACATGCGCCAGATGGTGCGTTTCGGCGAAGGCTCGGCGTCCGCCGGTTTCCGCCTCTCGGTCAAGCCCGGCGGCTGTTCCGGCTTCGATTCCAGCTTCACCGTGGCCGAGACGCCGACGCCCGGCGACACGGTGATCGAGCAGAACGGGGCCCTCCTGTTCCTCACCGCCGAGAGCTGCAGCCTGCTGCACGGCTACACCATCGACTTCAAGGAAAGCCCCTCGTCCTCCGGCCTCTCCTTCACCAACCCCAACGGCCCCCACGTCTGCGGCTGCGGGGCCGGTGACGGTGCCGCCGCGGGCGGCGTCGGCGTGGTCACCTTCATGAAGCGGGACCAGGCGCCCCAGGGCGCCATGGCTGGCTGCTCCAGCCACAAGGGCTGAGGCCGGGATCATGTCGGCCCGGGACAGCGATGTGGTGGAACTGGATGGCCCGCCCCAGTTCCATTTCGGCGAGAAAGTCGTCGCCCGGAAGTATGTGAAGAACGACGGCACCTATCCCCTCAGGGAAATCGGCGAGGTGCTGGTGCACAAGGGGGACGTGGGCTACGTCACCAGTATCGGCACCTTTCTGCAGCAGTTTTACATCTATGGCGTGGACTTCGTGGACCGGGGCTGCCTGGTCGGCATGAAGGGACGCGAAATCGAATCTTTAGACCAAGTGGGAGAGGGCAACATGAAAATCACCTTGCGCAAGGACAAGAACGGCAACCTGTCGGTCTACGTCCCCAAGAAGGACCTGGAGCAGGACGTGGTGTTCACCGAGAAGGCTACCCTGTGGGGCGGCCAGATCACCCTGGGCAACGGCTGGAAGCTGCAGCTGCCGGAGATGGCGGTGGACACCCCCATGCCCATCACCATCGAAGCCGCCAAGCTGAGCGAGGAGTGAAGACCATGGGCGCCGACAGCACCGACGGTCTGCTCGCCACCGTTGCCGACGGTCTTGGCAGCGGCGCCCTGATTCCCTACCTGGGGGCCGAGGCGGTGCTGCTGGCACCGGCCAACGCCGCCCTGCCCCTGGCGCCGGAGGCTCTCGCCGCCTTCCTCTCCAAGCGGGCCACGGTGCCTTCGCGCATCCGCCGCAACCCCACGGCCACGGCCCAGTACATCGAGAATTTCCGCCATCGCAAGACCCTGCGCAAGCTGATGTTGGAGGCCTTCGCCACCCCGGCCGAAGTGCCCGCCTTCTACCGCCTGCTGGCCCGCCTGGCGCCGCCCCTGGTGGTGGACACGGGCTACGACACGGCTCTCGCCGGCGCCTTCGCCGGCAACAGTGATTGGGCCCAGATCCAGGGTGTCAGCCGGGCCGAGGTGCGGGAAGGCTGGTATCTCTGCTACGACGCCGCCGGTGCCCCCCTCCCCGAGGCCGGGGCGGCGGCCTGCCGCACCCTGGTGTACAAGCCCCTGGGCGGGGTGCAGCCGGCAGGCAACTTCATCATCTCCGATTCCGACTTCGTCGAAGTGCTGACGGAGATCGACATCCAGACCCCCATCCCCGAGGCGGTGAAAAGCCGCCGCACCAGCCGGGGTTTCGTCTTCTTCGGCTGCCGCTTCCGCGATCAGCTGACCCGCACCTATGCGCGCCAGGTGATGAAGCGCTCCGCCGGCCCCCACTTCGCCGTGCTGCCGGCGGTGGAACTGACCCGCAACGAACTGCGCTTCATCGCCGAGCAGGGCATCACGGTCATCGACCGGCCCCTGGCCGAAGTGGCGGCGGCCCTGGAGGCCGCCCTGGACTGCGCGGTGGCCTGAGCCCCATGCTGCTGGTGCGCTACCGCCTCGGCGGCCGGCCTTCCCTGTGCGGCCTGACCCTGGCGGCGCCGCCGGAGGGGGAGGGCATCCTGGCCATCCTGCACGAGCTGCCGGAGAACCCGGGCGTCTCCATCTCCGTCGCCATCGACCGGGTCATCGCCGCCGCCCTGAGCCAGCATCCGGCCCTCCTGGCCGCCGCCCCTTTCCATCGCATCCGCTGGATCGAACGCTACTACGGCATCGAGGACGGCATCCCGGAAATGCTGGCGGAGACCGTGGCCGACATCAGCCCCGGCCCCGACGGCTGGCAGGTGCGGCCGAAGGACTGCCTGCCCGTCGGTAGCCAGCTGCTGCGCCACATCCGGCGCGAACTGGCGCGCCTGGGCGATGATGCCGAGACGGCGGGCTGCTTCAACATCCATTGAAAAGAAAAGGGCCCCGCCGGGGCCCTGTGTTCTGGCGCCGCTAGCGCCCCTGGCGCAGGGGCTGGAGCAGATGGGAGAGGCCGTTGTGGTCGATCTCCTGCATCAGGGCCAGCAGCCGGCCGATCTCGCCGGGGGGGAAGCCCTCCCGGGCGAACCAGTTGAGGTAGTTGCCCGGCAGGTCGGCGATGAGCGTGCCCTTGTGCTTGCCGAAGGGCATCTCCCGGGTCACCAGCAGCTGCAGGTCCTCCGGCTTCACGCGCCGGCCCGCTTGAGCAGGTGCATGACGATGAAGCTCAGCACCGCCTCGCCGCGCTGATTGGCCGCCACGTACTTGAGGCGGGCGATGCCCCGGTCCGGCTTGGAGGAAGAGGGCTTCACTTCCAGCACCTCGATTTCCGTATGCAGGGTATCGCCGGGCCGCACCGGCGCCAGCCAGCGCAGCTCGTCGATGCCCGGGGAGCCGATGCTCGAGCGGTTGAAGATGCCGCTCTGGATGAACAGGCGGAAAGCCAGGGCCAGGCTCTGGAAACCGCTGGCGATGAGCCCGCCATAGGGCGATTCCGCGGCGGCGTTCACATCCAGATGGAAGGGCTGGGGATCGTAGCGCCAGGCGAAGTCGATGATCTCCGCTTCGGTGAGGGTAACGCCCGGCGTGGTGAAACGCTGGCCGGGGGCTAAGTCGTCGAGAAAGAGAGGGGGCATGGGAATCGCTCCTTGAACAGGTTGGGAACGATACAAAAGCCGGCTGCCGTTGTCAGCCCCGGCTGGCGCTTTTACTGGAGCCGGCCAGTGGCAAAGGCAGCTAGAACCCCAGGCTCTCGAGGAAGTTGTCCACTTCCGACTGGGAGCCGAAGGCCTGTTTCTGGTTCTTGTCCGAATCCATGGCCGGGCCGTTGAGGAGGCCGTCCTTGGGCTGCTTGCCTTCGCCGGGGGCGGTGCGGGCGAGCAGGGTGAGGAGCTGGCTTTCCATGTCCTGGGCCAGGTCCACGATTTTCTTGATGACCTGGCCGGTGAGGTCCTGGAATTCCTGGGCCAGGATGATTTCGGTGAGCTGGGCCTTGTTGGCGGCGGCCTCGGCGTCGCTCTGCTGCAGGTAGGCTTGGGTGCGGGCCAGTGTTTCCTGGTAGTCCCGGGAATCCTTGCGCTTGTCGGCCACCCGCTCCCAGTCGGCGAGGAGCTGGCGGGCGCCTTCCTGGGCCCGGTCCTGGGTGGGACTGATGCTGTCCACGGCGTTGAGCACGCGGGAGACGGCCTGTTCGGTCATGGAGAGCACGTAGTTGAGCCGTTCCCGGGCGTCGGGAATGGCGTCCACGGTGCGTTCCAGGGCCTTGTCGTGGCCCAGGGCCTGCAGGGTTTCGTGCAGGTCCCGGGTCATCTTGCCGATTTGTTCGAATACCTGGTGCTGATCGCTGGAGCCGGTGGTCATGGGAAATGCCCTTGGGGGTTGCGCCGTAAGAGACGTAACCATAGCGCATATGGCGCCGGCTGCCGACCCCCGGGAGGGGGGCCGGGGAATGGCTCAGGGGGCGGCGCGGCGCTGGGACAGGGTGAGCAGGCCCGCCGCCTGGGCTTCCACGGCCATGCGGGCGTGCCGGTCCAGGCGCCGCAGCCAGCGGAAGGGAATGGCGGCCTCGCCGTAGTGGGCGCCGGCGAGCATGGCGGCCAGGGCGCCGTTGGTGTCCGCGTCGCCTCCCAGGTTCACCGTCTTCACCAGGCAGGCTTCGAAGCTGTCGGTGCTGAAGAAGGCGTGGCAGACGGTTTGCAGGGTATCCACCACATAGCCGGTGGCCCGCTTGGGGTAGGGATCGAAGCGGAAGTTGCGGTGACCGGCCACCAGGGCATCGGCCAGCTGCCGCGCCCGCTCTTTGCCTTCGCCCCGCAGCAGGGCCCGGGTCATGCAGCCCAGGGTCAGGGTGGCCACATCGGAGAGGGGATGGTTGTGGGTCAGGTGGGCCTGTTCCAGGCTCCAGCGGGCAAAGGCGTCGTCGTCCCCCAGGGTGGCGATGACCACCGGCAGGTTGCGCATGACGGCGCCGTTGCCGGCGTCGCCGTCGCTGTAGGGGGATTCCAGTGTGCCCTTGTGCATGTAGCGGACGATGCCGCGGCGGCAGGTGTTGCCCACGTCGATGGGCTTGGTTTTCAGCCAGGCGAGGAAGTGTTCGGCGACGCAGGTGAGGTTCCATTCCGGGTGTTCCAGGATGGCGTCGCCCAGGGCCAGGCTCATCTGGGTGTCGTCGGTGATCTGGCCGGGCTTCAGGCGCAGCCAGCCGCCGCCGGTGATGTGTTCGTGCACGCCGTACTGGGCGGCGATTTCGCCGGGGGTGAGGAACTCCACCGTGGCGCCGAGGGCGTCGCCGATGGCAAAGCCCAGGTAGGCGGCCCGCACCCGGTCGAGCAGGGAGCCGGACGGGGCGGGGGGATGGCGGGGCTGGGTGAGGAACACGGCGCAGGCTCCTTCAGTAGTAGCTCATCTGCACCCGGTAATCGCCGCCGATCACCAGGTATTCGCCTTCGCCCTTGAGCACGGGGCCGGGCAGGAGGCCGTTGAAGAAGAGGATCTTCACCAGGGGCACCTGCACTTCCAGGATGGTGTCGCCGAACTGGTCGGCCACCTCCCGGTCGTCGGTGAAGGAGATCAGGTTGTTCTGCCGCACGATGGCTTCCCGCCGCGACAGGGTGCTGACCACGTGGTGTTCGGAGAGGTCGTTCACGCCCCGGTAGAGGGTCAGGTGGCGGCGGCTGGGAAAGATGTAGCGGGCCAGCATCCACTGGCAGTACTCGTAGAGCAGGTCCAGCTGCAGCTGAATGGAGTTGTTGTGGAAGCGGGCGCACATCTTTTCTTCCACATAGGTCATCCAGGCCCGGGAGGGATAGCGGCCAAGGGGCTCCTTGTGGAAGGTGGGCAGGAGGCCGAAGCGGCTTTCCACCCAGCCCTTGAGCACCGCCCCTTCCGGGTTGTTGGCATCGAAACCCCAGCCCTGCAGCAGGCGCCGGTAGCTGGAGCGGAAGAGACGGGGGCCGGGGCGCGCTGTGCCGTCGTCCCGGGGCCGTCGCTCCGGCCCCTCGTTCACCCCGAACACGGCCGCCATGTATTTCTGGAAGGCGTCCATGGCCTCCTCGGCGCAGGTGGAATCCTCCAGCATGCGGAAGAGGGCCGGGCTGGTCTCCCGCACGCCGCTGATGTGCAGGCGCAGGGGGTGCTCGTTGAAGGCGGGGCTGGCGAGGAGGCCCGAGGGCACGCCCACCAGGTTGGTGCTGTGGCCGGGGGGCGGCGGGGCGAGGGGGACGGTGGGCAGGTCGGGCTTCATGCCCGGCACATAAGCAACATCTATTCCCCGTTCTGGCGCACCCGGCCGGCGAGGGCGGCGGCCTGGGCGATGCCCGGCCGGGGAGGCAGGAGGGACGGACCTCCCGGCCGTGGGGTGGCGGCGAGGTCCATCCGGCGCGCCTCCTGGCGCGGTCCGCTTTGGGGGCGTCGTCCGGGGCCGGGGAATGCGGTCTTTACGACAGGGGCGGGGGCCTTTGTCGTGTTCGCAACATGGCCGCGAGGGTCCGGTGCAAAACACATTTTCCAGTCGTATCAAGGCATTGCGGCGCAAACGAGGACCTGGCACGGCCCTTGCCATAGTAGGTCAAGCCTGGCACCGCCGGGATTGATTTTGTGACTTCAACCATCGAGGGGAAATGAAATGAGTGCATTGCGTCAAATCGCCTTCTACGGCAAGGGTGGCATCGGCAAATCCACCACCTCCCAAAACACCCTGGCGGCCCTGGCTGAAATGGGCCAAAAGATCCTCATCGTCGGCTGCGACCCGAAGGCCGACTCCACCCGTCTGATCCTGCACGCCAAGGCCCAGGACACCGTGCTCTCCCTGGCGGCCGACGCCGGCTCCGTGGAAGACCTGGAACTGGAAGACGTGCTGAAGGTGGGCTACCGCGACATCCGCTGCGTTGAATCCGGCGGTCCGGAACCCGGCGTCGGCTGCGCCGGCCGCGGCGTTATCACCGCCATCAACTTCCTCGAAGAGAACGGCGCCTACGACGGCGTGGACTACGTTTCCTACGACGTGCTGGGCGACGTGGTGTGTGGCGGCTTCGCCATGCCCATCCGCGAGAACAAGGCCCAGGAAATCTACATCGTCATGTCCGGCGAAATGATGGCCATGTACGCCGCCAACAACATCTCCAAGGGCATCCTGAAGTACGCCAATGCCGGCGGCGTGCGTCTGGGCGGTCTGATCTGCAACGAGCGCAAGACCGACAAGGAATACGAGCTGGCCGACGCCCTGGCCAAGAAGCTCGGCACCAAGCTGATCCACTTCGTCCCCCGCGACAACGTGGTGCAGCACGCCGAACTGCGCCGCATGACCGTGCTGGAGTACGACCCTGAGTCCAAGCAGGCCGGCGAATACCGCGCCCTGGCCCAGAAGGTCCATGCCAATGCCGGCAACGGCGTGATCCCCACCCCCATCTCCATGGACGAGCTGGAGGACCTGCTGCTCGAGTTCGGCATCATGAGCAAGGAAGACGAGTCCATCGTCGGCAAGTCCAAGAGCGCCGCTTAAGGATCACCGGCGCGGAAACCGGCAGGGCTCCCTCCGGAGCGGCCGGGTTCCGCTGAGCGAATACGCAATTTAGGAGAATCACATGAGTGCGGTACTCGACGACAAAACGCGCAACCAGGCGCTGATCCAGGAGGTGCTCGAAGCCTACCCGGAGAAGGCCGCCAAGAAGCGCGCCAAGCACCTCAACGTGTACGAAGAGGGCAAGCCCGACTGCGGCGTGAAGTCCAACATCAAGTCCCTGCCCGGCGTCATGACCATCCGCGGTTGTGCCTATGCCGGCTCCAAGGGCGTGGTGTGGGGCCCGATCAAGGACATGGTGCACATCTCCCACGGTCCCGTGGGCTGCGGCCAGTACTCCTGGGGCACCCGTCGCAACTACGCCTCCGGCACCGTCGGCGTGGACAACTTCACCGTCCTGCAGGTCACCTCCGACTTCCAGGAGAAGGACATCGTCTTCGGCGGCGACAAGAAGCTGGACAAGGTGATCGACGAGATCACGGAAATCTTCCCCCTGGCCCGCGGCATCTCCATCCAGTCCGAATGTCCCATCGGCCTCATCGGTGACGACATCGAGGCCGTGGCCAAGAAGAAGACCAAGGAAATCTCCAAGACCATCGTGCCGGTGCGTTGCGAAGGCTTCCGCGGCGTCTCCCAGTCCCTGGGCCACCACATCGCCAACGACATGGTGCGCGACTGGGTCCTGGACAAGGCCGACAACAAGGGCTTCGAATCCACCCCCTACGACGTCACCATCATCGGCGACTACAACATCGGCGGCGACGCCTGGTCCTCCCGCATCCTGCTGGAAGAGATGGGCCTGCGCGTGATCGCCCAGTGGTCCGGCGACGGCACCCTGGCGGAAATGGAAAAGACCCCCAAGGCCAAGCTCAACCTGCTGCACTGCTACCGTTCCATGAACTACATCAGCCGGCACATGGAAGAGAAGTACGGCATTCCCTGGGTCGAGTACAACTTCTTCGGCCCCTCCAAGATCGCTGCCTCCCTGCGGGAAATCGCTTCCCACTTCGACGACACGATCAAGGAAAACGCCGAGAAGGTCATCGCCAAGTACCAGGCCATGGTGGACGGCATCATCGCCAAGTACAAGCCGCGCCTGACGGGCAAGAAGGTCATGCTGTACGTGGGCGGCCTGCGCCCCCGTCACGTGGTCGGCGCCTATGAGGACCTGGGCATGGAAGTGGTCGGTGCCGGTTACGAATTCGCCCACGGCGACGACTACCAGCGCACCACCCACTACGTCAAAGACGGCACCCTGATCTACGACGACGTGACCGGCTTCGAGTTCGAGAAGTTCGCCGAAAAGATCCGTCCCGACCTGGTGGGTTCCGGCGTCAAGGAAAAGTACATCTTCCAGAAGATGGGCATCCCCTTCCGCCAGATGCACTCCTGGGACTACTCCGGCCCGTATCACGGCTACGACGGCTTCGCCATCTTCGCCCGCGACATGGACATGGCCATCAACAGCCCGGTCTGGAGCATGACCAAGGCCCCCTGGAAAAAGTAAGCCCAGGCCGCCTGCAAGTACGAAGTCCGTCTCCCATGCCTGCTGCCGGTCGGCAGAGGGTTAGGGGAGCCGGAAACTTGAAGCGCTGTCGGTGCGGGGATGACCGCCCGGCGCGTAAAAAGGAGATTCAAAATGCCGCAATCCGCTGAGAAAGTGCTCGACCACAACGAGCTGTTCAAACAGCCCGAATACCAGGACCTGATGGCCCGCAAGAAGCAGTTCGAGGACTGCGCTTCCGCCGACAAGGTCAAGGAAGTCGAGGCCTTCACCAAGTCCTGGGAATACCGGGAAATCAACTTCAAGCGCGAAGCCCTGACCGTCAATCCGGCCAAGGCCTGCCAGCCCCTGGGCGCCGTCCTCTGCGCCTCCGGCTTCGAAGGCACCCTACCCTATGTGCATGGTTCCCAAGGCTGCGTCGCCTACTTCCGTTCCCACCTGAACCGTCACTTCAAGGAGCCTTCCTCCTGCGTTTCCGACTCCATGACGGAAGACGCGGCCGTGTTCGGCGGCCTGAACAACATGATCGACGGCCTGGCCAACGCCCACGCGCTGTACAAGCCGAAGATGATCGCCGTCTCCACCACCTGCATGGCCGAGGTGATCGGCGACGACCTGGACGGCTTCATCAAGAACGCCAAGCAGAAGGGCTCCATCCCGGAAGACTTCCGCGTGCCCTTCGCCCATACCCCGTCCTTCGTCGGCAGCCACATCACCGGCTACGACAACATGCTCAAGGGCGTGCTGACCAACCTGTGGGCCGGCCAGGAACGCAAGGAAGGCGCCGCCATCAACGTGAACGGCGGCTTCGACGGCTACTGCGTCGGCAACAACCGGGAAATCAAGCGCCTGCTGGGCCTGATGGGTGTGGATTTCACCGTCCTCTCCGATCCCTCCGACGTCTTCGATACTCCGGCCGACGGCGAATTCCGCATGTACGACGGTGGCACCAAGATCGACGACGGCATCGCCGCCGTCAATGCCAAGGCCACCTTCCTGCTGCAGGGCTTCTCCACGGCCAAGACCGGCGAGTTCATCAAGGAAAAGGGCCAGGAAGTCGTCGCCTTCCACAACCCGGTGGGCGTCACCGCCACCGATGCCTTCCTCATGGAAGTCTCCCGCGTCACCGGCAAGGCCATCCCGGCCGAGCTGGAAAAGGAACGGGGCCGTCTGGTGGACGCCATCGCCGACTCCCAGGCCTACCTGCACGGCAAGAGCTTCTCCCTGTTCGGCGACCCCGACATGGTCTACGGCCTGGTCAGCTTCCTCCTGGAAGTCGGCGCCGAGCCCAAGCACATCGTGGTCACCAATTCCACCAAGGACTTCGAGACCAAGCTCGGCGCCCTGCTGGAAGCCAGCCCCTTCGGCAAGGAAGCCAAGATCTACGCCGGCAAGGACCTGTGGCACATGCGTTCCCTGCTCGCCACCGAGCCTTCCGACTTCCTCATCGGCTCCTCCTACGGCAAGTTCCTGGAGCGTGACACGGGCGTGCCCCTGATCCGGATCGGCTTCCCGATCTTCGACCGGCACCACCACCATCGCTTCCCCATCTGGGGTTACCAGGGCGGCCTCAACGTGCTCGTGAAGATCCTCGACAAGATCTTCGACGTGCTCGACAAGGATCCGAAGGGCACCAGTTTCGACGTCGTGCGGTGACGATCTGCCCGCCCGTCCATCAGGTCTTCGATGGCGGGCGGGATTTTTTTACAGGAGTGATTCAATGCCGAACGTGACGTTTTCCTCCCCCAAGCAGAAGAAGGACGTGACCGTGTATGCCGTGGCCGGCAACCGTTCCACCATCCTCGGCCTGGCCAAGGAACACAAGATCCCCGTGGATTTCGAGTGCCAGGACGGCAACTGCGGCTCCTGCGCCGTGGAAGTGCTGCACCTGGGCAACAAGCAGCCCATGGCCGCCCACCTGACGGAAAAGGAAAAGACCGCCCTGGTGCTGGCCGGCAAGGTCAAGCAGGCCGAGCTGGACGAACTGGTGGTGAAGGACCTGGCCCCGGGCTGGCGCCTGGCCTGCCAGTACATGCTGCTGGACGAGGACATCGCGGTCAAATTCTGAGCGCCGGTCCGCCGACTCTCCCGTGCGACGGGGAGCGAAGGCGGGTCGTGACAGCAAAGCTTGCACGGTTTCGTCGCACCGGTACGGGGGTGTAACTCTCCCAGCTTCCGTACCTCCCCAACAGAGAAACAATCAAAAGAGAAAACCGGCCCGGGGCGACCCGGAGCCGGTTTTTCATTGGCACGCCGCCGACACCCGGCGGACCGGAAATGTCAGGATTCCTGCAGCAGCCGGTCGATCCTCCCTGCCTCCGGCAGGCTGCCGCTGTGGACCACCCGGCCCTCGATCACCAGGGCCGGCGTCGCCATGACGCCGTAGCCGATGATGCGGGCCATGTCCTCGACCTTTTCCAGATTGATGGCGGTGCCGGTACGCACGGCCGCCTGTTCCACCATGGCCACCAGGGTCTTGCATTTGGCACAGCCCGTGCCCAGGACTTTCACTTCTTTCATCATGCTTCCTTATAGAACGGCGTTGAAGACGTAACCGACGAGGAGGATGCCCAGGGCCACCACGCCGGCGAAAGTGGCGATCAGGCGGGGCTTGAGGGCCTTGCGCAGAATGATCATCTCCGGCGCCGAAAGGGCGATGACGCTCATCATGAAGGCCAGGACCGTGCCCAGGGCGGCACCCTTGCCGATGAGGGCCTCCACCACCGGGATGATGCCGGCCGCGTTGGTGTACATGGGCACGCCGAGCACGACTGCCGCCGGCACCGCCCACCACACGTCCTTGCCCATGAAGGAGGCCATGAAGTCCTCCGGCACGTAGCCGTGGATGCCCGCGCCCAGGGCGATGCCGGCCACCACGTAGGGCCACACTTTGGCGACGATGTCCCGCACATGGTCCAGGCCGGCGCGGCCCCGCTGCACCCAGCTCATGCCGCCGCCGGCAAAGCTGGCGGGGGCGCCCGCCTGGATCGCCTGCACCCAATCTTCCAGGTGGGCCTCCATCTTAAGGTGGCCGATCACCAGTCCGGCCAGGATGGCGACCAGCAGCCCCAGTCCCAGGTAGAGCAGGGCCACCTGCCAGCCGAACATGCCGAAGAGCAGGGCCAGGGCCACCTCGTTGATCATGGGGGCGGCGATGAGGAACGAAAAGGTCACTCCCAGGGGCACGCCCGCCGAGAGGAAGCCGATGAAAAAGGGCACGGCGGAGCAGGAGCAGAAGGGCGTGACGATGCCCAGGCCGGCCGCCAGGACGTTGCCCACCCCGGTGCGCCTGCCGGAGAGCAGGGCGCGGGTGCGCTCCGGTGCGAAGAAGGTCTGGATCACGCCCATCAGGAAGACGATGCCGGTCAGCAGCAGCAGGACCTTGGGCGTGTCATAGACGAAGAAGTGCAGGGCTTCGCCCAGGGCCGTCTGACGGCTCTGTCCCAGGGCGGCAACGACGAAATCGGCCATGGCCGTCAGATTGCCGTAGAGCCAGAACCAAAGTCCGGCGGCTGCCGCCGTGCCGCATAGCCAGCGCCATCCCAGGCCCCTTGCCGGGGCCGCCGTGTTCATTTCCACATTCATCTTCACTCCTGTTCGCGAAAGGCGGTGTTGGCCCCGGCCGTGGCCGGCAACGGGGCATCTCGCACAGAAGACGAAGCAGGGGCAAAAAGGATGCAGCTAGTCCCGGGGAAGGAGGGGCGGCCGGGGCACGAAGCAGCAGACCTGGCCTTCGCCGTCGAAACGCACCTGGCAGGCCTGCACCAGACGGGCCCGCAGCCGGCGGCGGGCCCTTTGCACGCGGGACTTGGCCGCAGCCAGGGAGAGTCCCTGGCGCTGGGCGAATTCCTGCTGGCTCAGGCCTTCGATGTCGCACAGGCGGATGGCCTCCCGGTCGGCCTCCGCCAGTTCGCCGAGAACCCGGGGCAGGCAGTCGGCCAGCCTGTCCACCGGGGGGACTTCGGGGATCTCGGCGGCGGGCCAGTCTTCGTCCAGGGGCAGTTGCTGCCGCTGCAGGCGGAAGCGGTCGATCAGCAGGTTGCGGGCCACCTGGAACAGCCAGGCCCGGGGATTTTCCACCCCGCACAGGGCATCGGGTTGCCGCAGCGCCCGCAGGAAAACCTCCTGGAGCAGGTCCCGGGCCTCCTCCCGGTCGGGCAGGCGGGCGGCGATGAACCGCATCAGTTCCGCCTCGTGGGCTTTCCAGGCTGCATCGACGCACTTCATGGGATTCATTCGGGGCATGGGGAGCGCATCAGCTTACACGTTTGTCCCAGCCCGGCTGCAGTCCGCCAGGCGCTCCCTGCCCCCTGTTTGACCGAAATCAAGGGGTTGCGCGGGGGCGGGGCTATACTCCCGGCTTCCCCGGATTCCCCATTTTTGCCATGTCGAACAATCCCTTGCCCGAACTGGTCTGCCCCGCCGGCAGCCTGCCGGCGCTCAAAGCCGCCGTCGATAACGGCGCCGACACCGTCTACCTGGGCTTCAAGAACGACACCAACGCCCGCAACTTCGCCGGCCTCAATTTCGACGAGAAGACCATGGCCGAAGGGCTGCATTACGCCCAGAGCCGCGGCAAGGAAGTGCTGCTGGCCCTCAACACCTATGCCCAGCCCGGCCGCGTGCAGGCCTGGCGGGAGGCGGTGGACGTGGCCGCCGGCCTCGGCGTGGACGCCCTGATCCTGGCCGACGTGGGCCTGCTGGCCTACGCCCGGGAGAAATACCCGAACCTCAACCTGCACCTCTCCGTGCAGGGTTCCGCCACCAATTACGAGGCGGTCAATTTCTGCCACAAGGAATTCGGCATCCGCCGCGCCGTGCTGCCCCGGGTGCTGACCCTGGCCCAGGTGGAGCACGTCATCAAGAACACCCCGGTGGAAATCGAGGTCTTCGGCTTCGGCAGCCTCTGCGTCATGAACGAGGGCCGCTGCTGGCTTTCTTCCTACGCCTGCGGCGAATCCCCCAACACCGTCGGCGCCTGTTCCCCGGCCAAGTACGTGCGCTGGGAAAAGAATCCGGGCCGCATGGACGCCCGCCTCAACGGCATCCTCATCGACAGCTACGGCGACCAGGAAAACGCCGGCTACCCGACCCTGTGCAAGGGCCGCTTCGAAGTCCAGGGCGAGACCTACTACGCCCTGGAGGAACCCACCTCCCTCAACGTCCTCTCGGTGCTGCCGGAGATCGTCAAGATCGGCGTCCGCGCCATCAAGGTCGAAGGCCGCCAGCGCAGCCCCGCCTACGTCACCCAGGTCACCCGCACCCTGCGTGCCGCCCTGGACAGCCTCAAGGACGGCAACGACCGCTACAGCGTCAAGCCTTCCTGGCAGGCCGAACTGACCAAGGTTTCCGAGGGCCACCAGGCCACCCTGGGCGCCTACAACCGGCCCTGGCGCTGAGAGAGGAAAGCACGAACATGACCATGAAACTCTCCCTCGGCCCCCTGCTGTGGTTCTGGCCCAAGCAGGAAGTGATGAATTTCTACGCCTCCATGCTGGAGACGCCCCTGGACCGCATCTACCTGGGCGAAGTGGTGTGCTCCCGCCGCCAGCAGCTGCGCACCAGCGACTGGATCGGCCTGGCCAGGGACCTGGCCGAATCGGGCAAGGAGGTGGTGATCTCGGCCCAGGCCCTGCTGGAATCGGAAAGCGACCTGAAGGCCCTGCGCCGTCTGGTGGAGGAGGGCAACTGCTCCCTCGAGGCCAACGACCTGGGCGCCGTCAGCCTGGCTCGGGAAAAGCAGCTGCCCTTCGTCTGCGGCCCCCACCTCAACATCTACAACGAATCGGCCCTGGCCTACTTCGCCGGCCTCGGCGCCAAGCGCTGGGTGCCGCCCCTGGAGGCGACCCGGGAACTGGTGCAGACCCTGCACCAGGCGCGTCCGGCAGGCATGGAGACGGAGGTCTTCGCCTTCGGCAAGATTCCCCTGGCCTTCTCCGCCCGCTGCTTCACCGCCCGGCACTACAACCTGAACAAGGACGACTGCCAGTTCAAGTGCCTGGACCACAGCGAGGGCCTGACCCTGCTGACCCGGGAAAAGCAGCCCTTCCTGGTCATCAACGGCATCCAGACCATGTCGGCCCAGACCTACAGCCTGCTGCACCTGATGCCCGAACTGTCGCAGATGGGCATCGACGCCGTGCGCATCAGCCCCCAACCGGCGCATACTGCCGCCATCGTCGCCGCCTTCGAGCGCGCCCGCCGCGGCGAAGAGGTGGCGGAACAGCCCCAGTGGGCCGAGCACGGCCTGTGCGACGGCTACTGGTTCGGCCGCGCCGGCATCGATCTGGCAGCGGCGGCCACCACCGAACTGCATGCAGGAGCCTGACATGAGCCACTTCACCATTCCCACCTTCAAGCTGCCCGAGTTCGTCGCCAAGATCGGTGCCCGCCTGCCCCAGTGGCCCCACGCCCTGGCCCTGGTCTCCGGCCTCAACACCGCGGCCAAGCTGAAGCTGTTGCCGGAAGACAGCCTGCAGAGCCTGGCGGGCAAGACCTTCCTGGTGGCGGTGAACGACACCGGCGGCGAAGCCCGCTTCACCTACGCCAACGGCTGGTTCCGTCCCGTCTTCAGCGCCGCCGGCGAGCCCGACCTGACCTTCCGCGCCGACCTCTCCGCCTACCTGCAGCTGGTCAGCCGTCAGGAGGACCCGGACACCCTGTTCTTCAATCGCCAGCTCTCCATCGAAGGCGACACCGAACTGGGCCTGGTGGTGAAAAACATGCTCGACGCCATCGAGTGGCCCCCCAGCGTCGGCCGCATTCCCGGCCTGGAGCGTCTCTCCGCCCTGGTGGCCACCCTGCCCGGCAGAAGCCGCCACGCTTGAACCTTCAGCCTGCCATGTCCAGGAGCGATGATTGACGCCGCTCCTGGCTTAGGCAACCCCAAGATGCCCGTCCCGCCTTATTGGCAGACGGGCATTGTCGTTAACATCATTACAAACGCATTTCATCGGCGTGACACATTGGGCCGTTAACCTGAAAAAAGTCACACTTTTTCGGACCGGACTCCATGAAAGCGCTATTCGCCCCCGCCGCCTGGCTGGTTGGCCGCCTCTCCTACCGCCAGAAGCTCCTGGCCACCGGCGCCCTGTTCGCCCTGCCCCTGATCCTCCTCGGCGGCCTGCTGCTGGCGGACCGCCAGAGCGCCCTGGCCGAGCTGGAGCAGGAGCGGGCCGGGCTGGCCCTGCAGCTGCCGGCCCTGGAACTGATGCTGGCGCTGCATGACCTGCACGGTGCCTTCCAGGGCGCTGCCGCCGGCGAGGCGGATTTCCAGCAGCGCCTGCCCCAGCGCCGGGCCGCCGTGGAACAGGCCCTGGCCCGGGTCGGCAAGCTGGCCCAGGAACAGGCCGGCGCCCTCGGTCCCGCCCCGGCCTGGGGCGAGCTGCAGGGCCGCTGGCAGGCGGTGGCCGCCCTGCGTCCGGAAGACGAGGCGGACGGCGGCCTCGATGCCTTCCTGGAATTGTCCCAGCTGAGCCGCCAGTGGCTCGGCCAGATCTCCGACGGCAGCCGCCTGCGCCGGGACGGTGACGTGGCCGCCGCCGCCCTGGTGGACACCCTCTCGGTGAAGCTGCCGCTGCTGGTGGAGAGCCTGGGCCTGGCCCGGGATGCGGGTCTTGGCGCGGTGGCGCGCAAGCGCCTCAAGTCGGGCCTGCGCAATCGGCTGACGGTGGTCCGCGGCGGCCTGGAACCCCTCATCGGCTGGACCCTGGAGAACGTGGACAAGGCCGCCCAGCTGCGGCCCGAGCTGAAGGCCGGCCTGGAGGGCCCGGCGGGCAACGTCGGCACCGCCTCCCTGGGCCTGCAGGAAGTGCTCACCACCAAGGTCATCGACACCACCGACTTCGACATCGGTGCCGCCGAATACGCCGCCCGGGGCGACGTGGCCATGGCCGCCGTGCTGGACCTGGCCCGGGCTCTGACCCCGGCCATCGATGGCCTCCTGGCGGAGCGCCAGGGCAGGCTGCTGCTGGTGCGCAACCTGGTGCTGGGGGGCCTCGCCCTGCTGCTGCTGGTGATCGTCTACGGCTTTACCGGGGCCTACATCTCCATCATGCGCGGCATCCACAGCCTGCGCGGCGCCGCCGCCGTGATGGCCGGCGGCGATCTGCGGGCCCGGGTGGAGCTGGTCTCCGGCGACGAGGTGGCCGAGGCCGGGCACAGCTTCAACCACATGGCGGAAACCTTCGCCGGCCTCATCCGCGGCAACGGCCAGGCGGCCCGCGCCGTGGTGGAGGCCAGCGACAACCTGGCTCGGGCCAGCCAGCAAGTGGAACATGCCTCCGGCCGCCAGAGCGAGGCCGCCGCCCGCACCGCGGCGGCAGTGCAGCAGATGAGCGTCAGCGTCGCCGAAGTGGCGGAACACGCCCGGGAGACGGCGCGCATGACCGAGGAGGCGGACACCGCCGCCGGCCGCGGCGCCGTCCAGGCCGAAGCCGCCGCCGCCGACATGGCCGGCGTGGTCAGCGGCGTGCGCGAGAGCGTGCAGCTGATCCAGAGCCTGGAGGAGCGCAGCCGGGAAATCGGCAAGGTGGTACAGACCATCCAGGAGATCGCCGACCAGACCAACCTGCTGGCCCTCAACGCCGCCATCGAGGCGGCCCGGGCCGGTGAGCACGGCCGCGGCTTTTCCGTGGTGGCCGACGAGGTGCGCAAGCTGGCCGACCGCACCGGCGTCTCGACCCGGGAGATCGGCAGCACCATCAGCGCCATCCAGCAGGACATCCACCAGGCAGTGGCCGGCATGGACGACAACAGCGCCCGGGTGGACGGCAGCACCCGCCGGGTGGAGGAGCTGTCCCGCAGCCTGGCGGAAATCCGCCACGCCGTGGGCCGTTCCGCCGAACACGTGCGCGACATCGTGGATGCCACCGCCGGCCAGCGCGACGCCAGCACCGAGATCGCCCGCAACATCCAGGAGATCGCCGACATGGCCGAGGAGAACCACGCCGCCATCCGCGCCTCGAGCCAGGCCGTGGCCGAGCTGGGCACCCTGGCCGTGGGCCTGACCGACTCGGTGGCCGGGCTGGTCACCGACTGAGGCTTGCGGCAACGGGTCGCGGGGAACCCCCGGCCCCTTTTGCTATTCTTAGGAACAGGTGCCGCCGGCCGGCGGCGCCGTTTCTGCGGGAGGGCATCATGGGCATGTTGCATCGTCTGCCGGGCAGCCGGCGGGAAGCCTCGGGCTTCGAATGGACCCTGCTGCGCAAGCTGCCCCGCATCGCCCTCATCGGCACCCTGCTGCCGGCCCTGGCCGCCCTGGCCATGCGCCTGGTGCCCCTGGAAGGCTCCCTGGCCCAGGTGGAAAAGCAGTTGCAGACGGCCGACATCCTGGCCATCAGCGTCGTCGTCCTGCACTGGACCCTGGTGTTCACCCTGGCCATCGCCTGCATCATCGTGGTCCTGATGAAGGGCCACGGCTATGTGGCCGACGCCTACGAACTCAACGATGCCGAGCAGCCGGCCCGGGACTAGCCGCCCGGCGCCGTTTCCCTTTCACTCTCCCCTTGTAGCGGCGCAGCGCCGGCCTCAGCCCGAGGCCAGGCGGTGGGCCTGGCGCGTCGTTTCCGGCAGGCGGTAGCGGGGCGTGCAGGCCAGCACCAGCTCGATGGCGGTGGCCAGGCTGACCCGGTGGCCGATGGAGATGTACAGGGGCAGGCAGCCGCGACGGCTGCGCAGCACGGCGCCGATCACTTCGCTGCCGCCCCGCCTGTCCCACAGGGGCACCCAGTCCCCCTTCTCCAGCCCCACGGCCTCGTGCCAGCCGGTGAGCCGGCTTTTGCCGACGCCGATGCTGGGCACATCGAGCAGCACTCCCAGGTGGCTGGCGATGCCCAGCCGGCGCGGGTGGGCGATACCCTGGCCGTCGCACAGGAGGAGGTCCGGCAGGGTCTCCAGCTGCCCCAGGGCCGCCAGCACCCCCGGCCCTTCGCGGAAGGAGAGCAGACCGGGCACATAGGGAAAGGTGGTGGGCACCCGGGCCACCGCCTGGGCTGCCGGCGTCAGGGTCGGGAAGTCGAGCACCGCCACGGCGGCCCGGGTGACGGCGCCGCCGTCCTCGAAGCCCACGTCCACCCCGGCCACCCGTCGCAGGGGGCCGAGCCGGTCCTGCCGTTCCACCCGGGCCGCCAGTTCCAGCTGCAGCGCCCGGGCCTGGGCCGGGCTCAGGTTCCACGCGTGCATGGGCGCATGCCTAGGGCCGGGCCACCAGCAGGGGCACCCGCATTTCCGCAGGGCTGAGGCCGCCATGGTGGCCGATCAGGGTGTAGGGCGTCTCCCCGGGCAGGGTGTCGTGGATGACCCAGTCGTCGGCCATGAGCAGGGCGTAGTCGCCGATGCGGGCCGCCAGTTCGGGGTGGCAGGGGCCGGGCCCGAACCAGCCTTCGGCCAGCAGCTGTTCCCGGGGCACGGCCCGGGCCGCATGGGCCAGGTGCTGGCGCACGTAGGCCTCGAACACGGGGGCCATGCCCGGCTTCAGGTAGCACCAGGCGGCCCGCCGCTCGCCGCACAGGGGCAGGGCCAGGCATTCGGCCAGCAGGGGATGGTCGGCCAGGGCGATCTGCCGCTCCGGCGGGCAGTCGATGAAGCCGTGGTCGGCGGTGACCAGGACCAAGGTGTCGCTGCCCCGGATCTGCTCGAGCCAGGCGCAGAAGGCCGTGGCGAAGGCATCCACGGCGGCCAGGGCCTGGGGACTGCGGCAGCCGTGTTCGTGGGCGGCGCTGTCGTAGTCGGGCCAGTAGCCGTAGACGAACTTGCGGCCGGCCTTGGCGGTGAGCTGCCCGAGGGCTGCGAAGAGGCCGTCGAGCCCGTGGTAGGGCTGCTTCACGGCGCCCCGGCTGTGGTAGCGGTTGAAGGGGCTGTCGGCAATGAAATGGGGCGACACCACGTAGCTGGTGCGGTCCATGGACTGGTACAGGGTGTCGTGCCGGAACAGGCGTTGGGGCAGCTCGGCCCGGGGCGGCAGGGGCTCCGCCAGGGGCGCGCCGGGACGGGCGCTGAGGGGCAGGATGGCGAGCAGGGCGCCCACTTCCCGCAGCCACATGTGCCAGCCGGTAAGGCCGTGCCGGCTGGGAGGCAGGCCGGTCATGAAGGAGGGAATGGCGGCGGCGGTGGTGCTGGGAAAGACCGAGGTGAGATGGCCGCGCAGATAGGGGGCCAGCGCCCCGGGGCGCTCCGCCAGCAGGTCGTAGCCGAGGCCGTCCACCACCAGCAGCACCAGGTTGCTGACGGCGGCCAGGCGGGCCGGGGGCAGTTCGGCCAGGGGCGGGCAGGGGCTGGCCGAGCTGCCGCAGGCCCGGGCCAGGGAGGCCATGAGGTTGGCGATGCTGCCGCCGTCGTAATCGGGAAGGTACATGTGCGTTTCCGTGCTGCCGTTTCCCTTCAGGCTAGCACGGCGGCGCCGGCCGTGCAGAAACCGGAGAGGAGGAATACCATGTCCTCAGGCTGCCGCCTCGGCAAAGAAAGGCAGCCGCAAAAATGGGGGGGCCCACAGATGAAGAAGCGTATCGCTGACGACACTTCGCTGCTGCAGGCGATCTACGACAGTTCCAGCGTCGGCATCTTCCTGCTCGACATGAGCGGACGCATCGTCCATGCCAACCGGCGCATGGCCGACCTCTTCCGCTACACCCTGGAGGAGTTGATGGGTAGCGAGTATGTGAGCCTGATCCATCCCCTGGAACGGGAGGCGGGGCGGCAGAACATGCTCAACACCATGGCCCGGGGCGTCGGCCATGTGGACGTGGAGCGCCTCTACCGGCGCCGGGACGGCAGCGAGTTCTGGGGCAACCTCACCGGCAAGGCCCTGGTGGACGCCAACGGCCGCACCACCGGCCTGGTGGGCAACATTGCCGACATCGACCAGCGCAAGCGCACCGAATGGGAACTGGCCGCCAGCCAGGAGCGCTTCGAGCGCCTTGCCCGCACCGTCCCCTGCGTGCTCTACGACTACATCCTGCACGGCGACGGCGACAGCCGTTTCCTCTACCTCAACTCCCGCTGCGAGGAAATCTTCGAAGTGCCGGCCGAGGTGCTGATGGCCAACATGGAGTGTTTCTGGCAGCTGGTGCATCCGGAGGACCTGCCCCGACTGCGCCAGGAGGAGCAGGCTGCCAACCTCAGTGCCAGCCAGTTCAGCAGCGAGATCCGCATCCTCACCCCCTCGGGGCGGCAGAAGTGGCTGCGCCTCTCGTCTCGCCCCAACGTCATCGAGCCGGGCCAGTCGGCGGTGTGGAGCGGCTTCATGCTGGACATCACCCAGGCCAAGCAGCTGGAGGACGAACTGCGCCAGCTGGCCACCACCGACGCCCTCACCGGGCTATGCAACCGGCAGAGCTTCCTGCGCCTGGCCGAGCAGGAGATGGCCCGCTTCAACCGGGCCGGCAATCCGGCCTCGGTGCTGATGCTGGACCTGGACTACTTCAAGCACATCAACGACACCTACGGCCATGGCGTCGGCGATGCGGTGCTGCGGGACTTTGCCCGCCGCACCGGCATCCTGCTGCGCCAGGTGGACCTCTTCGGCCGTATCGGCGGCGAGGAATTCTGCATCCTTTCCCCCGATACCGACCAGGACGGCGGCCTCGCCCTGGGCCAGCGCCTGTGCCAGGCCATTGCCGGCCAGCCGGCCCACTGCAACGGCCTCTCCATCGCCTACACGGTCAGCATCGGTGTCACCGGCTTCCGGGCCGGCGATCCGAATTTCGATGCGGTGCTGGCCCGGGCCGACAGCGCCCTCTATCAGGCCAAGCGCCACGGCCGCAACCAGGTGGCCCAGATGTAGACGGAGCCGGCCGGCACGCCGGCATGAAAAAAGGGCGCCGTCGGCGCCCTTTGCTTTTGCGGCCTGCCAGGATCAGGCTGATTCCTTCTTCTGGGTGTCGAGCCGGAACTTGACGTAGGAGCCGGGGGCCTCCTCGAGCACCTTGAGGCTGCCGGCGCCGGGCTTGCGCGCTGCCACCTTCTTGCCGCCGTCCAGGCCGGTGACCCATTCGTTCCAGTCGGTCCACCAGGAACCCGGATGCTGGGTGGAGCCGGCCAGGAAGTCGTCGGCGGTGGCGGGCAGCTTGGCGGCGTCATTGATCCAGAAGCCGTACTTGTTGGCGGCCGGCGGATTGACGATGCCGGCGATGTGGCCGGAGCCGCCGAGGACGAAGCGCACCGGGCCGGAGAACAGCTTGGCCCCCAGGTAGGTGCTCTTCCACGGGGCGATGTGGTCTTCCACGGTGGAGATGAAGTAGGCGGGCACCTTGATCTTGGAAATGTCGATGGGCACCCCGGCGATGCTGATGCCGCCCGGCTCCTTCAGCTTGTTGGCCATGTACATGTTGCGCAGGTAGAAGCTGTGCATGGCGTAGGGCATGCGGGTGGAGTCGCTGTTCCAGTAGAGCAGGTCGAAGGGGAAGGGGTCCTTGCCCAGCAGGTAGTTGTTCACCACGAAGGACCAGATCAGGTCGTTGGCCTTCAGCAGGTTGAAGGTCATGGCCATCTCGCTGCCCTCCAGATAGCCCCGTTCGGCCATCTTGTGCTCCAGGCTGGAGACCTGCTGCTCGTCGATGAAGACGCCCAGCTCGCCCGGATTGGAGAAGTCGATCATGGTGGTGAAGAAGGTGGCGGAGGCCACCCGGTTGTCCTTCTTCGCCGCCATGTAGGCCAGGGTGGTGGCCAGCAGGGTTCCGCCGATGCAGTAGGCGGCCACGTCGATCTGCTTCTCGCCGGTATCCTTTTCCACGGCGGCGATGGCCGCCAGGGTGCCCTCGGTGACGTAGTCCTCGAAGGTCTTCTGGGCCAGGTGGGCGTCCGGATTGACCCAGGAGATGATGTAGGTGGTGTGGCCCTGGTCGGTGGCCCATTTCACCAGGGAGTTTTTCTCGCGCAGGTCCAGGATGTAGAACTTGTTGATCCAGGGCGGCACGATCAGCAGGGGCTTCTTGTACTGCTCCTTGGTGGTGGGCTCGTACTGCACCAGCTGGAACAGGTCGTTCTGGAAGACGACCTTGCCCGGGGTGGTGGCCACGTTCTTGCCCAGCTCGAAGGCGCTGGTGTCGGTCATGCGGATGCGCAGCTGGCCGTCGCCGGCTTCGATGTCCTGCAGCAGGTTGTTGAGGCCCTTGACCAGGTTCTGGCCGTGGCTCTTCACCGTCTCGCGGAACACTTCCGGATTGGTGAAGGCGAAGTTGGAGGGGGACAGGGCGTCCACATACTGGCGGGTGTAGAAGGCCACCTTCTTCTGGGCTTCGTCCGGCAGGCCCTCGACGCAGCACACGGTGTCGTGGATGTGGCGGGAGGCGATCAGGTAGGACTGCTTGATGTAGTCGAAGAGGAAATGCTGTTCCCAGTCCTCGTCGTGGAAGCGCTTGTCGCCCTTGGCCGGTGCGGCGATGGGCTGGATCGGCATGCCCATCATCTTGAGCATGGAGCCCTGCCACAGGGAGAAGTAGTCCCACATCATGTTCATCTGGGTCTGGGCCAGCTTGTAGGGATTGGCCAGCAGGCGCGAGGACAGGTCCATGAAGGCCTTGGCGATGCCCATCTCGTCACTGGGCGGATTGATGCCCTCGGCGGCCTTCTTTTCCATGAACTGGGTCAGCAGGCGGGAGGCGCGCTGGGCCACTTCGGCGTAGGACTTGGCCAGCTCGGCCGGGTTGGGGAGGTTGTGGTCTTCCTGTTGGGTCTGCTGCGACATCGTGAATCCCCTTCTTGGTCAATGCGTGGTTTGTTTCCGGACATACCGGAGAATGCCGTCCGCGCCCTGCTGGCAGGTGAGGCGGCCGGATTGCTCCAGGTAATTCAGGTGGGCGATGGCCTCGCCCATGGCGAACATGGTCTGGTGGGTGTCGAGGGCCCGCGGGAACAGGGCGGCGAGCAACTCGGCGGCGCTACGGGGTTCGCTGCAGTTCTCCTCCAGCACGGCCAGGCGCTCGTCGTGGTGCC
This sequence comes from Azospira sp. I09, assembly GCF_009177135.1. NCBI lineage: Bacteria > Pseudomonadati > Pseudomonadota > Betaproteobacteria > Rhodocyclales > Rhodocyclaceae > Azospira > Azospira sp. I09. The sequence continues at coordinate 2,746,951 of NZ_AP021844.1, forward strand.
CGTGCAGGTCGTCCACCCGCTGGCGGATGCCCTTGAAGGGCAGGCCGTGGGAGGGCAGCACCAGGGATTCGTCGGAGCATTCCCGGGCAAAGCGGGTCAGGGAATCCAGGTAATGCTCCAGGGCGTTGTCCCGGGGGGTGACCGCATAAACGCTGATGTTGGTGGAAATTTTCGGCAACAGCATGTCACCTGAAATTAACACGTTGGAATCAGCACAGTAAAGGGACATGTGCTCGGGCGAATGGCCGTGGCCGACGATGACCTGCCAGCGCCGGCCGCCGATCTCCAGGGTGTCGCCGTCGAACAGGCGGTGGTAGGTCTGGGGCATGGCCGGCACTCCCTTGCGATAACCGTTGCCCCGCTGCTCCAGGGCGGCGCAGCGCTCCGCGTCGAGGCCGTGCACGCGGAACTGGGCCAGCATGGGGGCGGTGCCGTGGCCGCCGATTTCGTGCCAGACGGCGTGGCCGGTCAGGTATTCGCCGGCGGTCATGTACAGCGGGGCGCCGGAGCGCTCCTGCAGCCAGGTGGCCAGGCCCAGGTGGTCCGGGTGGAAATGGGTGACGACGATGCCGGTGATGGGGCCGTCGAGGCCGGCCAGGACCGTTTCCCAGATGGCCTGGATGTCGGGCAGGCCGAAGCCGGTGTCCACCACCACCCAGCCGTCGCCGTCTCGCAGCAGCCACAGGTTGATGTGGTTGAGGACGAAGGGCAGGGGCATGCGCAGCCAGAGGATGCCGGGCGCCACTTCCAGGGTGGTGCCGGGGGCCGGGGGCTCGGAAAAGGGCAGGTGCAGCGATGGTTTCATGGACAGGAGTGGGGTGGCAGGGGCGTTATTGGAGTTTTTAACTATACCCCGGGACAAGGGCCATTGAAGCCCAGTTCCCTTACGCCAACATGACAGGCGGCTGGTCCCGGGGCGATCCCGGCCGGCCTTTGGCGGCGGCTATCCGTCGTATCGATTGAAAAATGGCGGGGCATCTGTTTAACTCTCCCGTCACTTTTCCCAACCCGCCCCACTTTCTCCGGAGATGCGCCGACGTGAGCACCGTTAGCGAAGCGGCCGAGCCTGCTGCCGCCACCCCGACCTTCACCATTTCGGACCTGGCCCGGGAGTTCAACATCACGCCCCGCACCATCCGCTTCTGGGAGGACCAGGGCCTGCTCGCGCCCAACCGGGAAGGGCGCAACCGGGTCTACACCAAGCGCGACCGCACCCGCCTCAAGCTGGCCCTGCGGGGCAAGCGCCTGGGCCTGTCCCTGGCCGAGATCCGGGACCTGATCGACATGTACGACGTGGCCCGGGACGAGACCGACCAGCTGACCCGCCTGCTCGACGTGCTGTCGGAACGGCGGGCCGCCCTGGAGCAGCAGCGGGAGGACATCGAGGCCGTTCTGGCCGAGATCGAGACCATCGAAGCCGTCTGCCGCGAGCATCTGGTGGAGGCCGAAGCCCTGGAAAAGGCCGGCCGTGGCCAGGGAGCGGCCAGCGCCGGCAAGGCGGCCGGCTGAAGGTTTTCAGCGGTAGTTGACGTTTACGTCAACGTAACATTCAATAGCATCCCAGAGAGCGCAACAATGCGCCGGAGGAGACCAGATGCACCACCCCAGCGATCCGGATTTCGCCGCCCGCGTGCGGGACAGTTTCCACCGCCAGCAGGCCATGGCCCTGATCGGGGCCACCATGCCGGTGGTGGAGGCGGGCTACACGGAGATCCACCTGCCCCACAAGCCGGAGGTGACCCAGCAGCACGGCTTCATCCACGGCGGCGTGGTCGGCATGATTGCCGATTCCGCCGCCGGCTATGCCGCCAACACCCTGACGCCCGCCGACGCCAGCGTGCTGACGGTGGAATACAAGATGAACCTGCTGGCCCCGGCCGACGGGGAACTGCTCATCGCCCAGGGCACGGTGCTGAAATACGGCCGCACCCTGACCGTGACCAGGGCCGAGGTGTTTGCGGTGAAAGACGGCAAGAAGACCCTGTGCGCGGTCATGCAGCAGACCATCATGACCATGCACGGCAAAAAAGAAAAACATGAGACAAGCCACAAGGAATAAGCCGTAACAAGCGGCATCACAAAACAATTCCTTTTCCAGGCCGCTCGTGGCGCGAAGCCAAGCCGAAGACAGTGCGAACAGCACGGCGAGGCGAAGGCGACAAAGCCACGGGTGGTCTGGGAAAGGAAAAAATCCAAAGGAGCGAGACAAATGCACATTCCCAGCCTGGACTTCGGTCACGGTGAAACCATCGAGATGCTGCGCGACACCGTGCGCGCCTTCGCAGCCAAGGAAATCGCCCCCCGGGCGGCCCAGATCGACAGGGACAACGAGTTCCCCGCCGACCTGTGGCAGAAATTCGGCGACCTGGGCCTGCTCGGCATGACCGCCGAGGAGGAATACGGCGGCACTGCCATGGGCTACCTGGCCCACATCGTGGCCATGGAGGAAATCTCCCGGGCCTCCGCCTCCGTGGGCCTCTCCTACGGCGCCCACTCCAACCTGTGCGTGAACCAGATCCGCCGCAACGGCACTGCGGCCCAGAAGGCCAAGTACCTGCCCGGCCTGATCTCCGGCACGCAGGTCGGGGCCCTCGCCATGTCCGAGCCCAATGCCGGCTCCGACGTGGTCTCCATGAAGTTGAAGGCGGAGAAGAAGGGCGACCGTTACGTCCTCAACGGTTCCAAGATGTGGATCACCAACGGCGGCGATGCCGACACCCTGGTGGTGTACGCCAAGACCGACCTCAACGCCGGCGCCAAGGGCATGACCGCCTTCATCGTGGAAAAGGGCTTCAAGGGCTTCAGCCACGGCACCCACCTGGACAAGCTGGGCATGCGCGGCTCCAACACCTTCCCCCTGTTCTTCGACGACTGCGAGGTGCCGGAGGAGAACGTTCTCGGCGGCGTCGGCAACGGCGCCAAGGTGCTGATGAGCGGCCTCGACTACGAGCGGGCCGTGCTCTGCGGCGGTCCCCTGGGCATCATGGCGGCCTGCATGGACGTGGTGCTGCCCTACCTGCACGAGCGGGAACAGTTCGGCACCCCCATCGGCGAATTCCAGCTGATGCAGGGCAAGCTGGCCGACATGTATTCCACCTGGCAGGCCACCCGGGCCTACGTCTATGCCGTGGGCCAGGCCTGCGACCGGGCCGACCATGCCCGCAGCCTGCGCAAGGACGCCGCCGGCGCCATCCTCTATTCCGCCGAAAAGGCCACCTGGATGGCCGGCGAGGCCATCCAGACCCTGGGCGGCGTAGGCTACACCAACGAATACCCCACCGGCCGCCTGTGGCGCGACGCCAAGCTCTACGAGATCGGCGCCGGCACCAGCGAAATCCGCCGTATGCTGATCGGCCGGGAGCTATTTGCCGAAACGGCATGAAACTGAATCCGGCCGTCGGCCTGGCGGTGCCAGGCGGGCGGTCGGAGATTCTTTAACCTAGGAGAGCACTATGTCTGACCCCATCGTCATCGTTTCCGTTGCCCGCACCCCCATGGGTGGCTTCCAGGGCGATTTCAACAGCCTGACCGCACCCCAGCTCGGCGCCACGGCCATCAAGGCCGCCGTCGAGCGGGCCGGTATCAAGCCGGAACAGGTGGAAGAGGTGGTGTTCGGCAACGTGCTGCAAGCCGGCGTCGGCCAGGCCCCGGCCCGCCAGGCCGCCCTGGGCGCCGGTCTGCCCCTCTCCGCCGGCTGCACCACCATCCACAAGGTGTGCGGCTCCGCCCTCAAGTCCGTGATGATGGTGCACGACAGCCTGCTGGCCGGCTCCTACGAGATCGGCGTCGCCGGCGGCCAGGAATCCATGTCCAACGCCCCCTACCTGCTGCCCAAGGCCCGCGGCGGCTATCGCCTGGGCCACGGCCAGCTGCTGGACCACATGTTCTTCGACGGCCTCGAGGATGCCTACCAGAAGGGCCGCCTGATGGGCACCTTCGCCGAGGAATGCGCCGAGTCCTACGGCTTCACCCGCGAAGCCCAGGACGAGTGGGCCATCCAGTCCACCGTGCGCGCCCAGAAGGCCATCAAGGAAGGCCTGTTCAAGTGGGAAATCGCGCCCGTCACCATCGCCGGCAAGAAGGGCGATGTGGTGGTGGACCAGGACGAGCAGCCCCTGAAGGCCCAGATCGAAAAGATTCCCGCCCTGAAGCCCGCCTTCAAGAAGGATGGCACCGTCACCGCCGCCAACTCCTCCTCCATCTCCGACGGCGCCGCCGCCCTGGTGCTGATGAAGGAATCCAAGGCCAAGGCCCTGGGCCTTGCCCCCATCGCCAAGATCGTCGGCCACACCACCCACGCCCAGGAACCCAATCTGTTCACCACCGCCCCCGTCTTCGCCATGGAAAAGCTGATGCAGAAGACCGGCTGGAACGTGGCCGACGTGGACCTGTGGGAAATCAACGAAGCCTTCGCCGTGGTCACCATGGCCGCCATCAAGGACCTCAAGCTGGACCCGGCCAAGGTGAACGTGCACGGCGGCGCCTGCGCCCTGGGCCACCCCATCGGTGCTTCCGGCGCCCGCATTCTGGTGTCCCTGATCGGCGCCCTGAAGCAGTACGGCAAGAAGAAGGGCGTTGCCTCCCTGTGCATCGGCGGCGGCGAAGCCGTGGCCGTTGGCGTGGAAATGTTCTGAGACGGGCCCTGCCTGTCCCATTGATGCAAACCGTGGCGCCCCGGACGGGCGCCGCGCCGAAAACGACAAGACGGAGTAGTAGCAAATGATTCTGACGCAGGAACAGGAAATGATCCGCGACTCCATGCGCGCCTTCGCGCAGGAGCGTCTGGCCCCCTTCGCCGCCGAATGGGACAAGAACCACACCTTCCCCGCCGAAGCCCTGAAGGAGCTGGGTGAGCTGGGCGCCATGGGCATGTGCGTACCTGAAGAGTGGGACGGTGCCGGCATGGACTACATGAGTCTGGTGCTGACCCTGGAAGAAATCGCCGCCGGTGATGGCGCCACCTCCACCATCGTCTCGGTGCAGAACTCCCTGGCTTGCGGCATCACCATGAAGTACGGCACCGACCAGCAGAAGGAAGAATGGCTCAAGCCCCTGGCCCGGGGCGAGAAGCTGGGCTGCTTCTGCCTGACCGAACCCCACACCGGCTCCGATGCGGCAGCCATCACCACCCGGGCCGACCGGGACGGCGACCATTTCGTGCTGAACGGCGTCAAGCAGTTCATCACCACCGGCAAGCATGCCCACATGGCCATCGTCTTCGCCGTCACCGACAAGGCCGCCGGCAAGAAGGGCATCTCCTGCTTCCTGGTGCCCACCGACACCAAGGGCTTCATCGTCGGCCGCACCGAGGAGAAGATGGGCCAGCATGCCTCCGACACCGTGCAGATCATTTTCGAGGATTGCCGAGTGCCCGCCTCCGCCCTCCTGGGCAAGGAAGGCGAGGGCTACAAGATCGCCCTCTCCAACCTGGAAGCCGGCCGCATCGGTATCGCCGCCCAGTCCATCGGCATGGCCCGGGCAGCTTTCGAGGCTGCCGTTCGCTACGCCAAGGAGCGGGTCACCTTCGGCCAGCCCATCATCGAGCATCAGGCCGTCAATTTCCGCCTGGCCGACATGAACACCCTGCTCGATGCCGCCCGCCTCATGGTGTGGCGCGCCGCCGCGTTGAAGGATGCGGGCAAGCCCTGCCTCAAGGAAGCCTCCATGGCCAAGATGTTCGCCTCTGAGGCTGCCGAGAAGATCGCTTCCGACGCCATCCAGATCCATGGCGGCGTCGGCTATACCAGCGACTTCCCGGTGGAGCGCATCTACCGCGACGTGCGCATCAGCCAGATCTACGAAGGCGCCAACGACATCCAGCGCCTGGTGATCGGCCGTAGCATCGCCCAGGAGTAAGCAGCACCGGCAACACCGGGGCGCCACCCAACAATAACGACGGCGCCCCGCACCCCAACCCCACGGAGCAACAACAGGAGCATGGCCATGGCCGAGCCTTTGGAGTTCTACTTCGACTTCTCCTCTCCCTACGCCTACCTGGCCAGCGAGCAGATCGACGCCCTCGCCGCCCGCTACGGGCGCCAGGTCAAATGGCGGCCCATTCTGCTCGGGGTGGTCTTCAAGGCCACCGGCAGCGCCCCCCTGACCGAGATTCCCCTCAAGGGCGACTATTCCAGGCGGGACTTCGACCGCTCGGCCCGCTTCCTCGGCCTGCCCTTCTGCTTTCCCAGCAAGTTTCCCCTGCCTACCCAGGCCGCGGCGCGGGCCTACTACTGGCTGCACCAGCAGGACTGTGCTCAGGCCCGGGCCTTTGCCCATGCCGTCTTCCGCGCCCTCTTCGTGCACGACCGGGACATCTCCGATACGGCCGTGGTGACCGAGCTGGCCGTCCAGGCCGGCGCCGATCCGGCGGCCCTGGCTGCCGCCATCCAGAGCGAGGAAATAAAGGCCCGGCTGCGCCAGGAGTGCGACACCGCCATTGCCCGCGGCGTCTTCGGCGCCCCTTTCATCTTCATCGACGGCGAGCCCTTCTGGGGCGCCGACCGCCTGCCCCAGATCGAGCGCTGGCTGGCCCAGGGAGGCTTTTGAAGTGACCGTCTGGCGCGGCTTTCTGCTGACCTTGCTGGCCCTGCTCCTGTGGAGCGTCGGCATCGAGCCGGGTTGGCTGCAGCAGCGCCAATTGCTTCAGTCTTCCTCCCACTGGCGCGGTGCGCCGCTGACCGTGGCGGTGGCGGCGGATTGGCACGTGGGCGCTCCCCACGTGGATTTGGAGGCGGTGCGGCGTATTGTCGGCTCCATCAACCAGGCTGCCCCGGACCTGATCCTGCTGCCGGGGGATTTCGTCATCCAGGGCGTTGTCGGTGGGACGCAGATCGGTCCCGAGGCCATCGCTCGGGAATTGGCTGCCCTGCGCGCGCCCTTGGGGGTTTATGCCACCCTGGGCAATCACGACTGGTGGCTGGATGGGGCGCGGGTCCGCCGTGCTCTGGAACAGGCCGGCATCCATGTCATAGAAAACGGCAGCGTCAGGATAGAACGCCCCGGCAGTCCCTTCTGGCTGCTGGCCGTGGGCGACGATATGACTGGCCATGCCCATCCTGAAAAGGCCCTGGCAGACTTGCCCCCAGAGGTGGACGCCATTGCCATGATGCACGACCCAGCCAGTGCCCCCTCCCTGGACCGGCGTATCGCCATGGCGGTGGCCGGTCACACCCACGGCGGCCAGGTGCGCTTGCCCTTCTGGGGCGCCCTGCTGACGCCAGGTCGGGCTCCCCGCAGTCATGCCTACGGCTGGCTGGAAGGCTTGGAAGTCCCCACTTACGTGACTTCCGGAATCGGCACCAGCATTTTGCCGGTGCGTTTCAATTGCCCGCCTGAGACAATCGTGGTCCGTCTTTCACCTGCGACACCCTCATGAAAAGAATTTGCGTCTTTTGCGGTTCCAGCTTCGGCAACCGTCCCCAATATCGGGAAGCGGCCGAGAACCTCGGCACCCTGCTGGCCCGGGAGGGCCTGGAACTGGTCTACGGCGGCGGCAACGTCGGTCTCATGGGGGCCGTGGCCGATGCCTGCATGGCCGCCGGCGGCAGCGTCACCGGCGTCATTCCCCAGTCCCTGATGGACAAGGAGGTCGGCCATCCGGGCCTGACACGCCTGGAGGTGGTGGATTCCATGCACACCCGCAAGGCCCGCATGGCCGAGCTGGCCGATGGCTTCATCGCCCTGCCCGGCGGCTTCGGAACTTTCGAGGAGTTGTGCGAAATCCTCACCTGGGCCCAGCTCGGCTTCCACGGCAAGCCCGCCGCCATCCTCGATGTCGAAGGCTATTACGCGCCTTTGCTGGCCCTGTGCGACCGGGCCCGGGATGAGGGCTTCGTGCGGGAAGTGCACCGCAATCTGTTGCTTTCCGACACCGACCCGGCAGCCCTGCTCAAGCGCATGGCCGCCTACGAACCCCCCAGCGTCATCAAGTGGGTGGAAAAGGAAAGGCAGCTCTAGCCATGGGTCTGCCCCGCTCCCCGTCCCGTCCGGCCGTCTTGTCCGGATCGTGCCGAAATGGAGCGGCGGCTGTCTTCTGGCCCGGGCTGAGATTTGTCCGCATCCACCCCGAACTATAAGAAGCGAGGAGACATGACCATACTAAAAACCCAACTCAATCCCCGGTCCGAGGACTTTCAGCACAACGCCGATGCCATGGCGGGGCTGGTGGCGGACCTGCGCCAGCAGATGGCCCGCATCGCCCTGGGCGGGCCGGAGGCGGCGCGGCAGAAACACATCGCCCGGGGCAAGCTGCTGCCCCGGGAGCGGGTCAGCACCCTGCTGGACCCGGGCACTCCCTTCTTGGAGATCGGCCAACTGGCGGCCCACGGCATGTACGGCGGCGACGTGCCGGCTGCCTCGGTGATCGCCGGCATCGGCCGGGTCAATGGCGTGGAGTGCATGATCGTCGCCAACGATGCCACGGTGAAGGGTGGCACCTACTACCCCATGACCGTGAAGAAGCACCTGCGGGCCCAGGAGATCGCCCTGGAGAACCGCCTGCCCTGCATCTACCTGGTGGATTCGGGCGGCGCCTTTCTGCCCATGCAGGACGAGGTCTTCCCGGACAAGGAACACTTCGGCCGCATCTTCTTCAACCAGGCCAATCTTTCGGCCCAGGGCATCCCCCAGATTGCCGCCGTGATGGGCTCCTGCACCGCCGGCGGCGCCTACGTGCCGGCCATGTCCGACGAGTCCATCATCGTCAAGGAGCAGGGCACCATCTTCCTCGGTGGCCCGCCCCTGGTGAAGGCCGCCACCGGCGAGGTGGTGACGGCGGAGGACCTGGGCGGCGCCGACGTGCACACCCGGGTCTCCGGCGTCGCCGACCATTACGCCGAGAACGACCAGCACGCCCTGGCCATCGCCCGGCGCATCGTCAAGAACCTCAACTGGCAGAAGCAGCCCTCGGTCAGCCTCAGCGAGCCGATGGAGCCCATCTACGCCGCCGAGGAGCTGTACGGCGTCATTCCCACCGACACCAAGAAGCCCTTCGATGTGCGCGAGATCATCGCCCGCATCGTGGACGGCTCCGACTTCGACGAATTCAAGGCCCGCTACGGCACCACCATCGTCTGCGGTTTTGCCCGCATCTGGGGCTACCCGGTGGGCATCGTCGCCAACAACGGCATCCTCTTTTCCGAATCGGCCTTGAAGGCCGCCCACTTCATCGAGCTGTGCGCCCAGCGCAACATCCCCCTGGTGTTCCTGCAGAACATCACCGGCTTCATGGTGGGGCGCAAGTACGAAAACGGCGGCATCGCCCGGGACGGGGCCAAGATGGTGACCGCCGTGGCCACCGCCAAGGTGCCCAAGTTCACCGTGGTCATCGGCGGCTCCTTCGGTGCCGGCAACTACGGCATGTGCGGCCGGGCCTACTCGCCCCGCTTCCTCTGGATGTGGCCCAACGCCCGCATCTCGGTGATGGGCGGCGAGCAGGCTTCCAGCGTGCTGGCCACGGTGAAGCGGGACGGCCTGGAAGCGGCGGGCAAGCAGTGGAGCGCGGAGGAGGAGGAGGAATTCCGCCGCCCCATCCGCGAGCAGTACGAAACCCAGGGCCACCCCTACTACGCCAGCGCCCGCCTGTGGGATGATGGAATCATCGATCCGGCGGACACCCGCCGGGTGCTGGGCCTGGGGCTCTCGGCGGCCATGAATGCGCCGGCGGAAGAGACCCGGTTCGGCGTATTCCGCATGTAACGCACAGGGAGAACAAGACCATGACCTTCAGCTCCATCCTCATCGAAGTGGACGGCCCCGTCGGCATCCTCACCCTCAACAAGCCGGACCGCCACAACGCCTTCGACGAGACCCTGATGGCGGAAATCACCGCCGGCTTGAAGCAGCTGGAAGCCGACCCGGCGGTGCGGGTGGTGGTGCTCTCCGCCACCGGCAAGAGCTTCTGCGCCGGGGCCGACCTCAACTGGATGAAGCGGGCCGCCGGCTACACCCCGGAGCAGAACCTGGCCGACGCCGGCAATCTGGCGGAACTGCTGCGCACCCTCAACACCCTGGCCAAGCCCACCGTGGCCCGGGTCCAGGGCCCCGCCTACGGCGGCGGGGTCGGCCTGGTGGCCGCCTGCGACGTGGCGGTGGCCAGCTACGACGCCATGTTCGCCCTGACGGAAGTGAAGCTGGGCCTCATTCCCGCCGTCATCAGCCCCTACGTCATCGCTGCCCTGGGCGAGCGCCAGTGCCGCCGCTACTTCCTCACCGCCGAACGTTTCTCCGCCGCCGAAGGCTACCGCCTGGGGCTGCTGCACGAGATCGTGCCGAGCGAGGAGCAACTGGACGAGGCCGTGGGCGAGATCGTGGACAAGCTGCTGAAGAACGGTCCGGCCGCCCAGGCCGCGAGCAAGGAACTGATCCGGGCCGTGGCCAACCAGCCCATCGACGATGCCGTGATCGCCGACACCGCCCGGCGCATCACCGCCATGCGGGCCTCGGCGGAAGGCCGGGAAGGCATCGCCGCCTTCCTGGAGAAGCGCAAGCCCCACTGGATCACCGACTGAAGCCGCACCCCACCCCAACATGCCCAAGCCCCCGCGCCTAGACGGGGGCCCGGAGGAGACAAGATGTTCAGCAAGATCCTGATTGCCAACCGCGGCGAGATCGCTTGCCGCGTCATCAAGACCGCCCGCCGTCTGGGCATCCGCACCGTGGCCGTCTATTCCGAGGCCGATGCCAACGCCCGCCATGTGCGCCTGGCCGACGAGGCGGTGCTGCTGGGCCCGGCTGCGGCGCGGGAATCCTATCTGGTGGCCGAGAAGATTCTCGACGCCGCCCGGCGCACCGGCGCCCAGGCCATCCACCCGGGATACGGCTTCCTCTCCGAGAACGCCGATTTTGCCGAGGCCTGCGCCGCCGCCGGCGTCGTCTTCATCGGCCCGCCCGCCTCCGCCATCCGCGCCATGGGCTCCAAGAGCGCCGCCAAGGCCCTCATGGAAAAGGCCGCCGTGCCCCTCACCCCGGGCTACCACGGCGACAACCAGGAGCCGGAATTCCTCAAGCAGCAGGCCGATGCCATCGGCTACCCGGTGCTGATCAAGGCTGCCGCCGGCGGTGGCGGCAAGGGCATGCGCCTGGTGGACAAGGGCGAGGACTTCATCGCCGCCCTGGCCTCCTGCCAGCGGGAGGCCCGTTCCTCCTTCGGCAACGACCAGGTGCTGGTGGAGAAGTACATCACCCGGCCGCGCCACATCGAAATCCAGGTCTTCGGCGACAGCCAGGGCAACTGCGTCTATCTCTTCGAGCGGGACTGCTCGGTGCAGCGCCGCCACCAGAAGGTGCTGGAAGAGGCCCCAGCGCCGGGCATGACGCCGGAGCGCCGCCGCCAGATGGGCGAGGCCGCCGTGGCCGCCGCCAAGGCCGTCGGCTACGTCGGTGCCGGCACCGTGGAATTCATCGCCAACCAGGACGGCTCCTTCTACTTCATGGAGATGAACACCCGCCTGCAGGTGGAGCACCCCGTCACCGAAATGATCACCGGCCAGGACCTGGTGGAATGGCAGCTGCGGGTCGCCGCCGGCGAAGCCCTGCCGCTGCGCCAGGAGCAGCTGCAGATCCGCGGCCATGCCCTGGAGGCCCGCATCTACGCCGAGGACGCGGGCAAGGGCTTCCTTCCCTCCACCGGCCGCCTGCTGCACCTGGTGCCGCCGGCCGAGGGCCTCAATGTGCGGGTGGACACCGGCGTCGAGGAGGGCGACGAGATCACGCCCCACTACGACCCCATGATCGCCAAGCTGATCGTCTGGGACGAGGACCGGGAGGCCGCCCTGGCCCGCATGCGCCAGGCCCTGGCCGACTACCGGGTGGTGGGCGTCACCACCAACATCGACTTCCTCTCCCGCCTGGTGTCCTGCCCCGCCTTCGCCGGCGCCGACCTGGACACGGGCCTGATCGAGCGGCAGCAGGACTTCCTCTTTCCCGAGAGCCCGGAAGTGCCGCGGGACGTCATCCTCACCGCCACCGTGGCCGAGCTGCTGCGGGAGCGGGAACAGGCGGCCCAGCAGGGCCGGCGCAGCGGCGATCCCTGGTCGCCGTGGAACCGGCGCGACGGCTGGCGCATGAACATTGCCGCCCGCCGCACCGTCAGCTTCCGGGTCGGCGAGACCCAGGTGGACGTGGGCGTGGCCTATGCCGGCGAGGACTGGCAGCTGACCCTGCGCAACGACACGCTGCTGGCTCGGGGCCGCCTGCTGGCCCACGACCGGCTGGCGGTGGAGCTGGAAGATCGGCGCCTGATGGCCAGCGTGGTGGCGGTGGCGGAGAAGCGCCACGTCTTCCTCAACAGCGGCACCTACGTCATCGAGCGCCACGATCCCCTGCACCTGGTGGAAGCCGGCGGCGCCCAGGGCGGCGGCCTCACCGCCCCCATGCCGGGCAAGGTGGTGGCCCTGCTGGCCCAGCCGGGGCCGGTGGCAAAGGGAACGCCCCTGCTCATCCTCGAAGCCATGAAAATGGAGCACACCATCACGGCGCCGAAGCAGGGCAATCTCAAGGGCTTCCGCTATGCCGTTGGCGAGCAGGTGGCCGACGGGGCCGAGCTGGTGGACTTCGTGCCGGAAGCGGCGGCCTGAGCGGGGATCCCTGGAGATCGGCGACAGTAGCCATTCTCCAGGGATGGTGCCGCAACAATAAGGCTTGGCGGGCGTCCCAGGGCTGCTATGATGGCGGACAGTTTTTGCCGTTGTTTGCTCCCAGGAACGGGGCCCTGGTTCACCCGCCCCCCGTGTCGTTCAGGTTTCCTCAGGTATGCCGCCACCATGCTGAAAAAACTTGCCAGACTGTTCCTCCTCCACGAGCCTGAGGCGCCCGAATTGGGCGAGCCGGTGTGGCGACAGAGTGCGTTGCGCATCATCCTCATCTCCGGCATCAGCCTCGAGTTCCTGGTGGCGGCCCACAGTTCCTGGCAGGCCATCGGCCTGGGTCTGTTCCACATCCCCGTCATCGTTACCGGCTTCTACCTGCTGCTGGCCGCGGCCATCTACGCCGCCCTGCGCAACGTGCGCCTGGGCGCCGGCTTCCTGCTGTTCACCATCTACGCCGCCAGCCTGCACATCCTCTTTTTCGTCGACGTCTTCGAGATAGCCAAGCTCGGCATCATCTTCGCCTACAGCGCGCCCCTGGTGGCCCGCCTGTTCTTCGGCACTCGCTCGGCCGTGCTCATGATGCTGCTCAACACCCTGCTGTTCGCGGTGCTACTGCGCAACCAGCCCCTGGTCAATCCCTTCGGGCCCCAGTACTCCATCACCCTGCCCGACAGCCACGCCTACATCCAGACCCTGGTTTTCCTCTTCTTCAATCTGTGCGTACCCCTGGCCGTCTTCCGCGCCCTTCAGGCCCTGGAATTCCGCGGCGTGCAGCTGGCGGTGAACAACCAGCGCCTGTCCCGCAGCAACAGCGTCTTCCGCGACATGTTCGACCACTCCGGCATGGCCCTGCTCATCTGCGGCCGCGGCGGCCACATCATCAAGGCCAACACCCAGGCGGCCCAGCTTCTGGGGGTGGCCAGCGAGCAGCTGGAAGAGGGCCAGAACATGCAGCGCTACCTGGGCATCTGGGGCCGCAAGCCGGAGGAGCTGGGGGGCGAGCGCCAGGTGCGGCGGCCCGACGGCCAGCTGCGCTGGGTCACGGTGCAGCCCCGGCGCCTGGAGCACGACGGCAATTTCCTGGTCATCCTGCGGGACGACACCCCCCTGCGGGAAGCCAAGCTGGCTCTGGCCCGCAGCGCCGCCAACGCCTCCTACCTGGAACTGCACGACACTCTCACCGGCCTGCCCAATCGGCAGTACCTGCGCCAGCGCTTCGAGGAACTTGGCCCGGCGGGGGAGGAGAGGCCCTGGGCCCTGCTCAACCTGCGCCTGACCAATCTGCGGGCGGTGAACGACCGCCTCGGTCCGGCCATCGGCGACGCCCTCCTGCGGGCCTACGGCCAGGCCCTGGCCGAGCACCTGCCGGCCGATGCCTTCCTGGCCCGCACCGCCGGGGTGACCTTCGCCCTGCTGCTGCCCCTGGAGCCGGGGGAGGCGCCCGAAGCCCGGGCCCGGGGCCTGCTGCAGCAACTGCCCCGGGAGCTGGCCCTGCCCGACAGCGGCCTGGCGGTGCCGGTACCGGTGGCCGTGGGCGTCACCGCAGCGCGGCTGGATGAAGGCGCGGACGAGGCCCTGCAGCGGGTGCAGACGGCCCTGGAACTGGCGCACAACCTGCCCGAAGGCAGCGTCGCGGTGCTGGATCAGGAAATGGAGCAGCGCCACCACCGCCAGCTGGACCTGGAACTGGCCCTGCGGGAACTGGACGACAGCGGTCTGGAGCTGGTGTACCAGCCCAAGTGCCTGGCCGACGGCAAGGTGCTGGGCTTCGAGGCCCTGCTGCGCTGGCAGCATCCGCGCCTGGGGGCGGTGAGCCCGGCGGAGTTCATTCCCCTGGCGGAGCGCACCGGCCTCATGCACCGCCTCACCGATTTCGTCCTGGAGCAGGTGTGCCGCCAGCTCCAGCGCTGGCAGGGCGAAGGTTGCCGCCTGCTGCCGGTGGCCATCAACCTGTCGGCCCTGGACATCGTCCGTCCCGACATCGTGCACCGCCTGGGGGAGACCCTGGCCCGGCACCACATTCCGCCGGCCCTGGTGGAGATCGAGATTACCGAGACCGGCCTCATCCGCGACGAACGATTGGCGGCGGAGAATGCCCAGGCCCTGCGAGAGCGGGGCTTCGCCCTGCTCATCGACGACTTCGGCACCGGCTATTCCTCCCTCTCCAAGCTCAACGAATTCCCCGTCTCCGCCATCAAGATCGACCGCTCCTTCATCGCCGACCTGCCCGGCCAGGAGAAGAAGGCCCTGATCGTCAAATCCATCCTGTCCCTGTCCCGGGTGCTGGGCTGCGCCACCGTGGCCGAAGGGGTGGAGACTCGCGAACAGCTCGACTTCCTCACCGCCCTGGGCTGTACTTCCTACCAGGGCTATTACTTCCATCGTCCCCTGCCGGCCACCACGGCCGGCGGCCTGCTGGAGCGGCAACCCAGGGGCGATTCCGGCGAGGCCTTCCTTTCGCCCCTGCCGGCCTGACCCTAGCGGAGACTGACCATGCCCCTTCCCTCCCACGTCAAGATCGTCGAAGTCGGCCCCCGGGATGGCCTGCAGAATGAAAAGCAGGTGGTGCCCACGGCGGTGAAGATCGAACTGATCGAACGCCTGGCCGCCGCCGGCCTGCCGGCGGTGGAGGCCACCTCCTTCGTCTCTCCCAAGTGGGTGCCCCAGATGGGGGACAACAGCGAGGTGCTGCGCGGCATCCGTAAGCAGCCCGGGGTGGCCTACCCGGTGCTGACGCCCAACCTGAAGGGCTTCGACTCGGCGGTGGAGGCCGGGGCCACCGAGGTGGCCATCTTCGGTGCCGCCTCCGAAGCTTTTTCCCAGAAGAACATCAACTGCTCCATCGCCGAAAGCCTGAAGCGCTTCGAACCCATCGTTGCCGCCGCCTCGGCCCTGGAAATCAAGGTGCGGGGCTACGTCTCCTGCGTCGTCGGCTGTCCCTACGAGGGTGCCGTGGCGCCGGAGAAGGCCGCCGAAGTGGCGAAGATTCTCTACGACATGGGCTGCTACGAAGTCTCCCTGGGCGACACCATCGGCGTCGGCAATCCGGCCAGCGTTTCTCGCCTGCTGGAGGCCTGCGCCCGCCACGTGCCCATGGCCAAGCTCGCCGGCCACTACCACGACACCTACGGCATGGCCGTGGCCAATATCTACGCTTCCCTGCAGATGGGCCTGGCGGTGTTCGACGCCTCCGTCGCCGGCCTGGGCGGCTGCCCCTACGCCAAGGGCGCCTCGGGGAACGTGGCCACGGAAGACGTGGTCTATCTGCTTGAGGGCCTGGGCATCAGCACCGGCATCGACCTGCAGCAGCTGGTGGAAGCCGGCGCCTTCATTTCCGCCCACCTGGGGCGGGAGTCCGCCTCCAAGGCCGCCCGGGCCCTGCTGGCCAAGTGCGCCGGCTCAAACGGAACCCCCCGTAGCGGGCCGGGTCTACCCCGGCCCCTTTTTTGTCGGACGAGACTGTCATGGCCGTTGCCTCACCCTGCATCAACATCTGCCAGATGGATGCCGCCTCCGGCCTGTGCCGGGGCTGCCTGCGCACCTTGGAGGAAATCGCCGCCTGGGCCGGCGCTGCGGACGAAGCGCGCCTGGCCGTGCTGGCTGCGGTGGAAGCGCGCCGGCAGGCCCAGGAATCCCCTGCTGCTGCCGTCGGCAGCGGCCATCAGTGAGCCTGCCATGAGCCAACAGGACAATCCCTGCATCGGTATCTGCACCATGGAGGATGGCTACTGCATCGGCTGCGGCCGCAGCGAGGCCGAGATTTTCGGCGACGGGGAACCGGTGCCGGTCCCCCAGCCGTTGCCACCGGCCGAGCCGGAGGCGCCCCTGCCGGCCAATGTGCAGGCTGAACTCGGCGGAGGCAGCGACTGATGGCATCCTCCCGATCCGTAGCGCCGCCGCCCCGGCTGCCCGCTTCCCTGCTGGTGCTGGAGCGGGGCTGGCTCTCCTCCAACAACGTTCTCTGTATCGAGGATGAAGAAGCGGCCCTGGTGGACAGCGGCTACGTCACCCACGCCGCCCAGACCCTGGCCCTGGTGGAAAAGGCCCTGGACGGCCGCCGCCTGACCCGTCTCATCAACACCCACTCCCACTCCGACCACATCGGCGGCAACGCCGCCTTGAAGCACGCCACCGGCTGCCGGGTGCTGGTGCCCGCCGGCATGGCGGCGACCATCGCCGAGTGGGACGAGGAGGCCCTGCTGCTCTCACCCCTGGGGCAGCAGGCGGCCCGCTTCCAGCACGACGCCACCCTGGCCGCCGGCGACCGGCTGACCCTGGGCGGCCTGGAATGGCAGGTCCTGGCCGTGCCCGGCCACGACATGGACGCCCTGGCCTATTTCAATGCCGACCAGGGCATCCTCATCTCCGGCGACGCCCTGTGGCAGGACGGCTTCGGCGTCATCTTCGCCGAACTGCTGGGAGGCGATGGTCTGCGCACCACCCGCCAGACCCTGGACATGCTGGCCGCCCTGCCCATCCGGGCGGTCATTCCCGGCCACGGCGCCCCCTTTGCCGACATCGGCGAAAGCTTCGAGCGGGCCTATTCCCGCCTTGCCGGCTTCGAGAGTTCCATCGAACGCCTGGCCCGTCACGCCCTCAAGGTGATGCTGGTCTTCTACCTGCTGGAAAAGCGCCGGGTGCAGCGCCGCGAACTGCCGGGTCTCATCGCCAGCCTCAGCTTCCCCCGCTCCGTGGCCGCCCGCTACCTGGCCATGGACGAGGAGGAAACGGCGGAATGGCTCACCGCCGACCTGCTGCGGGCCGGCGTGCTGCAGGAAGAAGAGGGCTGGCTGGTGGCGCGTTAACCTAGCTTTACGTTTCTGGCATGACTTCTGCATGGAAGTCGGGCGTGAGCCACCCGCGGCAGACTTTGCCGCGCCGCCAGGAGACGATTGATGAGCACCACCTCTGCCCTTGCCGCAGTCAGCGGCTATGCCAGTATTAGCCGCATTTCCGCCGCAGCCCTGGGCCGCCAGCGGGATGTCGCAGAGGCTGGCGCCACCCCGGCGGCAGCGGCGCCCAGTGCCAGCGTCACCATTTCCAGCGCCGCCCGGGAGGCGGCAAGAAATGACACCGGCCAGGGCTTGACGCTGCCGGATGCGGAGTACTGGATGAGCCGGGACTTTCCCGAGGACATCATGGCCGAAGCCCGGGGCCGGCTGGAGCAGCGCCAGCCGGCCCCCGGCGGTAGTTATCTGCCGGACAGCGTCGCCAACCTGCCCCTGCTGCCGGAGAACGAGGCCCTGTTGCAGCAGTTCCGCCAGGAGATGAAGGAAATCGGGCACAACAATCCGGACCCGGAAAAGCAGGCCCGCTTCAACCGCCTGCTCAATCTGTCGATGAAGGTCCTGATCGATGGTTGGAAGGCGCCCATGACCGAAGCCGACGCCCAGCGCGAACTGGATATTTCCCGGGCCATGGGTGTCTTGATGGCGGATCAGCCGCAAGCGGAGCCGGCGGCCGGGGACGACACGCCGCGGGTCTGGGACCCCATGGCCGGGTGGAAGACCCGCTGGCAGCAGGAAGGACTGGAAATGCCCGAAGTGACGGAGGCGGCGACGCCCCAGCGTTCCCTGTGGCTGCAACTGGCCGAGGGGGCCGGCATCGCTCAGGATGAGTTTGTCGCCCGGGCCCGGGAACTGGCATCCGGCCTGTCCGGCAATGATCTGACCCGGGCCCTCGAGCAGTTCATCAGCGACCGTTACGTGGCCTTCCGCGCCAGCCAGGCAGGGGCAGCGGCTTAGGCCGGCTTGAGGGCTGTCTCGGCCAGGCTGACCCAGTAGGAAATGCCCACCGCCAGGGCCTCGTCGTTGAAGTCGTAGTGGGGGTTGTGCAGGGTGCAGCCGCCGGTGCCCGGGCCATTGCCCAGCCAGACGTAGCAGCCGGGCTTTTCCCGCAGCATGTAGGCGAAGTCCTCGGCGCCCATGGAGGGCAGGGCGTCGGTGATGACCCGCTCGTGGCCCAGCACGGCCCGGGCGGCGTGGCGGCAGACTTCGGTTTCGGGGCCGGAATTGACCGTGGGCGGATAGCGGTGGTCGAAGGTGACGCCGATCTGGGCCCCGGTGGCGGCGGCGACGCCGCTGACCAGACGCTCGATGGCCCGTTCCACCGTTTCCTGCACTTCCGGCTTGAAGGTGCGGATGGTGCCGCGCAGGACGGCGTCGTCGGGAATGATGTTCCAGGCCGAGCCGGCGTGGAACTGGGTGACCGAGACCACTGCCGATTCGCAGGGATGCAGGGTGCGGCTGACCACGGTCTGCAGGGCCTGCACCAGCTGGCTGCCGGCGACGATGGGGTCCACCCCCTGGTGGGGCATGGCGGCGTGGCAGCCGTGGCCGCGGATGGCGATCTCGAAGGCGCAGGTGCCGGCCATCACCGGGCCGGGCATGATGGCCATCTCCCCCAGGGGAATGCCGGGCCAGTTGTGCAGGCCGTACACCGCGTCCACCGGGAATTTCTCGAACAGGCCGTCCTCGATCATGACGGCGGCGCCGCCTTCCGACTCCTCGGCGGGCTGGAAGATGAAGACCACGGTGCCGTCGAAGTTGCGCTGCTCCGCCAGCCAGCGGGCCGCCCCCAGGAGCAGGGCGGTGTGGCCGTCGTGGCCGCAGGCGTGCATCTTCCCTTCATGGCGGGAGCGGTGGGGGAATTCGTTTTTCTCCTCCAGGGGCAGGGCGTCCATGTCGGCGCGCAGGCCGATGGCGCGCTTGGAACTGCCGTTCCTGAGGACGCCGACCACGCCGGTTCTGGCGATGCCCCGGTGCACCTCGATGCCGTAGCGTTCCAGCTCCCGGGCCACGATGTCGGCGGTGCGGCTCTCGTCGAAAGCCAGTTCCGGATGGGCGTGGATGTCCCGGCGCAGGGCGGTCAGTTCGGGCAGGAAGGGAATGCTGAGCAGGTGCATGGCGATGAACTTGCGTGACGGTCGGTGATCGAACCGGGGCCCGACAGTGTATGCCGCCCCGGCTTGATCGCGAAAGCCCCCGCCGCTATGCTCCGGGGACCGGGCCCACTCCGGCCCGCCCTTTACACCTCCGCCTTCCGATTGCTCTCCGCCCCCATGCATCTGGTCCTCATCTCCGGCCTCTCCGGCTCCGGCAAGTCCATCGCCCTCAACGTCCTCGAAGACGGCGGCTACTACTGCGTGGACAACCTGCCCTCGGAGCTGCTGCCCCAGCTCATCGACTCCCTTTCCGCCCAGGGCTACAGCAAGGTCGGGGTGGCCATGGACGTGCGCGGCGGCGCCGGCATCCGGGAGCTGCCGCGGCTCCTGGATAGCCTCAAGGCCAAGGTGGAGCTGCGCTTCCTCTTCCTCGACGCCAAGGACGAGACCCTGCTCAAGCGCTTCTCCGAGACCCGCCGCCGCCATCCCCTGGCCACCGAGTCCCGCACCCTGGTGGAGGCCATCCGGGAGGAGCGGGAACTGCTGGAAGAGATCGCCCTGCTCGGCCACCACATCGACACCAGCGACCTCAAGGCCGCCACCCTGCGCGACTGGGTGCGCCAGTTCATCGCCGCCGACGCCAGCCACGGCCTGACCCTGCTGTTCCAGTCCTTCGGCTTCAAGCACGGCATTCCCCTGGACGCGGACCTGGTCTTCGACGTGCGCTGCCTGCCCAATCCCCATTACGACCCGGACCTGCGCCCCCTCACCGGCCGCGACCAGCCGGTGATCGACTACCTGGAAGCCCAGGAGGACGTGGGCCGCATGGCGGCGGACATTTTCCATTTCGTTTCCCAGTGGCTGCCCAGCTATGTGCGCGACAGCCGCAGCTATCTGACGGTGGCCGTGGGCTGCACCGGTGGCCAGCACCGCTCCGTGTACCTGGCCGAGTGGCTGGCCCGCCAGTTCCGCGACGGCGAAGACGAGGGCGGCAACGATGGCCTGCGGGTGTTGCTGCGTCACCGGCAGTTGTCCGATGCCGCCAAGTGAGCCGGCGGCGGCGGCCGCTCCCTCCCTGAGCCAGCGCTGGCAGGAGTGGCGCCATCTGCTGCGTCCCGGCGACTGGCTGACCCTGGGCCTGGGGGCCGTGCTCTGCGCTGGCCTCTTTCCCCTGGCCTGGCAGGGCGGGGTGGCGGAAAAGGCGGTGGTGCGCAGTGGCGGCCAGGTCTTTGCCGAAGTGGATTTGAAACAGCGCCGCACCCTGGAAGTGCCCGGCCCCCTGGGCCGCACCGTCATTGCCGTCGAGCCCGGCCGGGCCCGCGTCGCCGCCGACCCCGGGCCGCGCCAGTACTGCGTGCGCCAGGGCTGGCTGGCCCGTCCCGGCGAGATCGCCATCTGCGCCCCCAACCACGTCAGCCTGCAGATCGCCGGCCGCACCTCCGCCTATGACTCCCTCAGCTACTGACGCGGACTGCCGCCGGGTGCTGCGCATTCCCCTCAGCGCCGAGGACCACCGCATCGCCCGCCTGGCGGCGGCGGCCATCGGCCTCTCCCTCATCGACGCCGCCATTCCCACGCCCCTGCCCGGGGTCAAGCCGGGGCTGGCCAACATCGTCACCCTCATCGTCCTGGCCCGCTGCGGCTGGCGGGCTGCTGCCTGGGTGACGGGCCTGCGGGTGCTGGCCGGCAGCCTGCTGCTGGGCCAGTTCCTGGCTCCCGGCTTCTTCCTTTCCGCCACCGGCGCCCTGTTCAGCCTGCTGGCCCTGGGGGCGGCGCGGCACCTGCCGGGGCGCTGGTTCGGCCCGGTCAGCCTGTCGGTGATTGCCGCCTTCGCCCACATGGCCGGGCAGATCCTCCTGGCCCGGGCCTGGCTCATCCCCCATGACGGGGTCTTTCTCCTGGCGCCCCTGTTCGCCTGCGCCGCCCTTTTCTTCGGCACGGTGAACGGCCTCATCGCCGCCCGTTTCCTCTCCACCCCCCTGGCGGCCGAAGCGGCCGCCGCGGAGCCCGCCCATGTCTAAGACCGTCTGCCTCGCCTTTACCGGCGCCTCCGGCCTGCCCTACGGGGTGCGCCTGCTGGAATGCCTGCTTGCCGCCGGCTGCCGCGTCCAGCTGCTTTACTCCCAGGCTGCCCAGATCGTCGCCAAACAGGAGATGGACCTGGAGCTGCCCTCCCGGCCCCAGGAGGTGGCGGCCTATTTCCGCCAGCGCCATGCCGACCTGCCGGGGCGCCTGGAGGTGTACGGGCGGGAGGAATGGTTTGCCCCGGTGGCCTCCGGCTCCAATCCGCCGGATGCCATGGTGGTCTGCCCCTGTTCCATGGGCACCCTGGCGGCCATCGCCCAGGGCCTCTCGGACAACCTCATCGAGCGGGCCGCCGACGTGGTGCTGAAGGAGCGCCGCCTCCTGGTGCTGGTACCCCGGGAGACGCCCTTTTCCTCCATCCACCTGGAGAACATGCTGCGCCTGTCCCAGGCGGGGGCGGTGATCCTGCCGCCCAATCCGGGCTTCTACCATCACCCGCAGAGCGTGCAGGAGATCGTGGATTTCGTCGTCGCCCGCATCCTCGACCAGCTGGCGGTGCCGCACCGGCTCATGGCCCGCTGGGGCGAAGCCGGGGAGGAGGGCTGATGGGCTGGCTGGAACGACTGCTGGGCAAGGAACCCGCCGGCCAGGCGACGCCCGAGGTGCTGGAAATCCCCCTCTTTCCCCTGCACACGGTGCTGTTTCCCGGCGGCGTGCTACCCCTCAAGGTGTTCGAGCAGCGCTACCTGGACATGGCCAGCGACTGCATGAAGAACAAGCGGCCCTTCGGCGTCTGCCTCATCGCCGAGGGCAAGGAAGTGGGGGCCCCGGCGGCGCCCCACGGGGTCGGCACCCTGGCCTTCATCCGCCAGTGGGACATGCCCCAGCTGGGCATCCTGCATCTCACCGTGGCCGGCGACCACCGCTTCCGCATCCTGGAACGCGAAACCCAGGCCGACGGCCTGCTGCGGGCCCGGGTGGAAGTGCTGGAGGAGGCGCCCTTCACTCCGGTACCGGAAGGGCTGGCGCCCCTGGTGCCCCTGCTGGAACAGATCGCCGCTGACCTGGGGCCGGAGCGCCTGCCGCCGCCCCACGCCTTCGACGACGCCAGCTGGGTCGGCTACCGCCTGTCCGAGGTCATGCCGGTGCAGCCCCTGGCCCAGCAGAAGTTGCTGGAACTGGAAGACCCGGTGTCCCGCCTGGAAATCCTCTACAAGTACCTGGCGCCCAAGGGCTTGGTGTCCTAGGCCGCCCCCGTCGTCGCCGTGACCGTTCCTGCCGCTTTCCCCTGGCGTCTGGTGCTGCTCTGCTGCGGTGCCGAGATTCTCACCATGCTGGGTTTCGCCCTGGTGCCGACCCTGCTGCCCACCTTCACCGCCGAATGGGGGCTCTCCGCCACCGAGGGCGGCTGGCTCGGCGGCGTCTTCTTCCTCGGCTACATCACCGCCGTGCCCCTGCTGGTGAGCCTCACCGACCGCTACGACGCCCGCCGCATCTACCTCCTGGCGGCCAGCCTTTCCGCCCTGGCCCTGGCTGCCTTCGCCCTTTTCGCCCGGGGCTTCGTGCCCGGCCTGCTGTGCTGGCTGGTGGCCGGCTTCGGCCTGGCCGGCACCTACATGCCGGGCCTGCGGGCCCTTACCGACCGCCTGCCGGTGGCTTTCCAGTCCCGGGGCACGGCCTTCTACACCGCTTCCTTCGGCACCGGCGCCGGCCTTTCCTACCTGCTGCTGGAAGGCCTGGGCCGCCTGCTGCCCTGGCCCCTGCTGTTTGCCCTGGCGGCAGCTGCGGTGGCCGCCGCCGTGGCCCTGATCGCCTTCGCCCTGCCGCCCAAGCTGCCTGTCACTGCCGCCGGCAGTGGCGACGGCGGCTGGCGCAGCGTGCTGCGGGACCGGCGCATCCTGGCCTTCTGCGGCGCCTACTGCGGCCACAACTGGGAGCTGTTCGGCTTCCGTTCCTGGCTGGTGGCCTACCTCACCTGGTCCCACCTGCAGACGCCCTCGGCCCTGACGGCGGCTCCGGGCATCGTCGCCGCCCTGGCCACCTTCCTTGCCGTGCCGGCCAGCATCCTGGGCAACGAGGGCGCCCATCGCTGGGGCCGTACCGTCTGGCTGCGCCGGGTGATGAACCTGTCCGCCGCCATGGCCCTGCTGGTGGCGCTGATGGGCAATGTGGGCGGCCACGGCTGGTGGGCCATGGTGCTGCTGCTGGCCTACGCCGCCACCATGAACCTGGATTCGGCCGCCATGACCGCCGGCCTGCTCACCGAAACGCCGCCGGACCGGCGCGGCAAGGCCCTGGCCCTCTACGCCTGCATCGGTTTCGCCGGCGGCTTCGTCGGCCCGGTGGCCTTCGGCATGGCCCTGGACGCCTTCGGCCGGCACGGGGTCGGCGGCTGGAGCGCCGGCTTCGTCACCCTGGCCCTGGGCATCGGCCTGGCCCGGCTCAGCATCGGCCTGGTGGATAAAAAGGGGCCGGCGGCGACCTGAGCCTGAAGAAAGGCACGCCCCAATGCAAAAGGCCTGACGCAAGGTCAGGCCCGATGGGATGGGGACGGCGTGGCCTCAGCCGCGGCCGAGGCGGCGGTTGGCCGCATCCTCAAGGCGCTGCTTCTCGGAGAGGACCTTGGTGGCGTAGGTCTGGTCCT
This sequence comes from Azospira sp. I09, assembly GCF_009177135.1. Lineage (NCBI taxonomy): Bacteria > Pseudomonadati > Pseudomonadota > Betaproteobacteria > Rhodocyclales > Rhodocyclaceae > Azospira > Azospira sp. I09. The sequence goes on from NZ_AP021844.1 coordinate 2,771,090, forward strand.
CGTCCCGGGTGGCGCCGGCAAACTGCTGCAGGCCTTCCATGAGGCCGCCGTTGCGGCGGATGGCCTCTTCCAGGGCCAGGGAACCGACCCGCACATTGGTTACCGGGTCCAGCAGGGGCGCCTTGCCGGCGTTGGCCGGCAGCTTGTCCTTGTGGAAGCGGGGAATCACCTGCATCAGGCCCTGGGCACCCATGACACTCTGGGAGAAGGGATTGAAACGGGATTCGACGCCGATGACGGCGACGATCAGCAGGGGGTCCAGGCTCAGTTCCTGGCTGGTGCTCTGCACGGCGTGGAAAATGGGACGCAGGGCATCGGCGGAAACCCGGTAACGCTGGGCCACATAGCCCAGGGCCGCCCGCATGCGGGGGCTGAGGGGCTCGTCGGCAGCGGGGTCGGGAGCGACGGCGGCCAGGGCCGGGGCCTGGATCACCTCGGCGGCGGCAACGCCGGCCTCGGTTTCGGTTTCGGCCGTGTTTTCGGCGCCGTTCAGTGCGTTTTCGGCGAACAAGGGACTGGCCGTCACCAGCAGGGCCAGGACGGCCACCACCAGACAGACTTGCAGCAGGTTGAAGGCGCAACTGACGCGCCGGGACATGTACTTGAGCGAGAAGGTGGAAGACATGCGCTCTCTCTCCTTTCCTGTGGCCACCGCGTCGACAACCTCGGGACGCGAATACGGTGACAGTGGGGTTCAAGAAATCGGGAGGCGGCAGAAGCGCCTCCGCAGTCGGCCCGGTTGGAGGGAAGGGCAGTCGCCTCAGCAGAGGGGAGGCGGGTAAGGGACCGACTGAAAAAAATAACGCCGCGAAGCGGCGATGTGCGCACTATATTGATTCTATTGGGATTTGTCAAGAATGGCCGGCATCCCGCACCAATGCAGGCATTGCCGGGCGGGGCTGTTGCAGGCGCCGCCGGTTGGCCGCCGTTCCCGGGACCGGTACAAAAAAGCCCGGCCGGAGCCGGGCTTGGTCGGGAGCACAGACATGCCTCAGAGGCTGAAGCGCTGGGTGTCCCGTTGCAGATTGTCGGCGGCCGCCACCAGCTTGGCGGCCCGCTCCAGATTGGCCTGGGCGGCATAGCCGGTCTCTTCGGCCATGCTGGCCACCTGCTCGATTTCCCGGGCGATGCTTTGGGCTGCACCGGACTGTTCCCGGGTGGCGCCGGCAATGTCCTGGATGGCGTTGCTGACCTGGGCCGAGCGCTGCGAAACCCGGGTCAGGGCCTCCTCCAGCTGGCGGGAGGCCTGGACCGAGTCGGCAGCCCGGGTCACGGCCTGGGCGATGGTGTCCTGCACCGTGTTCACGCCCACGCCCACCTGGGAGAGGATGCTGGAAATTTCCTGGGCGGTATGGCCGGACTGCTCCGCCAGCTTGCGCACCTCGTCGGCCACCACGGCGAAGCCGCGGCCCGCCTCGCCGGCCCGGGCCGCCTCGATGGCGGCGTTGAGGGCCAGCAGGTTGGTTTGTTCGGCGATGCCCTTGATGGCGGAGAGGGCGTGCTCGATTTCCTGGGAACGGCGCCCCAACTCGCCCACCTGCTCTGCCGAATGCCGCACGGCATCGGCGGTCTGGCCCATGGCGCTGATCGCCTGGCTGACCGTGCCCAGGCTGGAGTCGGCCACCTGGCGTGCCTCTTCGGTGAGGGCCAGGGCCGCCTGGGCGCTCTCGGCCACCAGGTGGATGCTGGCGGAAAGCTCCTCGGCGGAAGCCGACATGGAGGCGGCCGCTTCGCTCTGGCTGGCGGTGGCGCCGTTGAGTTCGCCCGAGGCGTCGGAGATTTCGGCGGCGGTGCCGTTCAGGGTCTGGCTGGTGCTCTGCAGATTGGCAATCAGGCCACGGATGGCGGTGATCGCCTGGCCCAGGGCACGGGACAGCACATCCACCTCGTTGCGGCTGGCCTCGGCGCCCCGGAGCTGCACCGACAGGTCGCCGTCGCCCAGGCGATTGGCGGCCTCCACCACGGCGGTCACCGGCTTCAGGCGCTGTTGGGCGAGGAGGGCGATGGCCAGCATGAGGGCGATGCCGAGCACCAGGGCCAGGGCCAGCACCTGGTTGCGCAGGGCCAGGGTGTCTTCGGTGAATTCGTCGGTCCAGGAGCCGATGGCGGCGATCCAGTGCAGCTCGGGCAGTTCCTTGACCACCACGATCTTGTCCCGCTCCCGGCCCTCCTTGTCCTTCCACTTGTATTCCACCACCCCGTTGCGCTTGGCGTTGAGCAGGTCGGTGACGTGCTTGGCCATGGGGCCGGCCTCGCCGGTCTTCTTGCCTTCCAGGGTGGGGTGGATGATGTAGACGCTCTCCGTCTGGTCGCCGTAGGGCTGGGAAATGATGTAGGGGTAGCCGCTCTTGCCCACAGTCAGGCCCAAGAGCTTCTTCTTCAGCAGGGCAATGTTGTCCTCCGCGTCCAGGCGCAGGGTGATGCCCCCCAGGACCTTGCCGCTGTCGTCCTTGATCGGCATGGCGGCCAGGGCGTACATCTTGCCGTTGCGCTGGATGGTGCCGGCGTAGGGCTCGCCCCGGTTGAGGTAGGCCACGTACTCCTCCTTGTCGGAGAGGGCCTCGCCGTTGCGGGATTCGCCGGCCGCGTTCTTGAGCAGGGTGGCGCCCCGATAGTAGCGCTCGCCGCTGCGGATGACGAAGGACGGCTCCCGGCCCGGGTTGGCCTTGCGGTAGGCCTCCAGCAGGGGGGTGTTGCCGTTGATGGGCGTATTGCCCAGCAGCAGTTCCGGCAGCTGCTCCTTGCCGGTGGCGATGCTGCGGCCGCTGGCCCGGATGTGTCCGTCCAGGGAGCGCTCGAACACCCGCAGGTTGTCCAGGGCCCGCAGTTTCAGGGTCTCCTGGGCGAATTCCAGGGTGGTGACGATGAGGGCAGTCTGCTCCTGCAGGGACTGCTCGGTCTGCTTGATGGCGGCCTCGCGGGCCAGGTAGGTGACGACGCTGCTCAATACGGCAACCATCACGGCCACGGCAATGGCGGCTGCCACCAGGATCTGCCTGGATAACGGGAAATTTTTCATGAAAGGCTCGGCGATGCTTCTTGTTTGTTATTGGAAAGCCTCGCGGATGAACACCTCCCTGCACCGCGAAGCCGGGCGCTTTTTAACACGCCCCCAGGCCCCGCCGTTATGTACTAGTTAATAGATTGAACTGACGAAAGCTGACCGGGAGCTGGCCGGGAAGCGGCGCCCAGACTAGAACAGCGGTGCTTGCAGCAGCTTGCGCAGGGGCGTCGGCAGGGCTGCCGTGGCCATGTCCTGCCAGGGCAGCCATTCCCAGCCCGGCTCCCCAGCCGTGGCTACTGGCGCCACCTGGCACAGCAGGGGCGTCAGTTCCAGGCGGAAGTGGGTGAAGGTGTGGCGGATCGGCGGCAGGGCCTGCTCCGCCTGCAGTTGCAGGCCCAGGCCGAGGGCCAGGCTGGCCGCGCTTTCCCCCGGTGCCAGTTCGGGCAGGGCCAGCAGGCCGCCCCAGATGCCGCTGGGGGGGCGGCGCTGCAGCAGCAGGCGCGGGCCGTCGCTGAAGATCACTGCCGTCACCCGACGCTCCGGGATGACCTTGCCCGGCCGGGCCTCCGGCAGTTCCTCCTGGCGCCCCTCGCGGCGGGCGACGCAGATTTCCTGCATGGGGCAGATGGCGCAGGTGGGCTTGCCCCGGCTGCACAGGCTGGCCCCCAGGTCCATGATGCCCTGGGTGTAGATCTCGATCTCGCCCGGGCCGTGGGGCAGCAGGGACTCGGCCAGCTGCCACAGGCCCTTCTCCACCTTGGGGCTGCCGGGAAAGCCTCTGACGCCGAAACAGCGGCACAGCACCCGCTTGACGTTGCCGTCCAGGATGGCGCCCCGCACCCCGTAGGCGAAGGCGGCGATGGCCGCCGCCGTGGAGCGGCCGATGCCCGGCAGTGCGGCGATGCGTTCCGGCTCCCGGGGGAAGCGGCCTCCGTGTTCCGCCATCACCCGCACGGCGCAGGCGTGCAGGTTGCGCGCCCGGGCGTAGTAGCCCAGGCCGGCCCACAGCTCCAGCACCCGTTCCACGGGCGCCGCCGCCAGGTCCGCCAGGGTCGGGAACTCGGCCAGGAAGCGGGCGTAGTAGGGCATCACCGTAGTCACCTGGGTCTGCTGCAGCATGATTTCCGAGAGCCAGATGGGATAGGCGTCCCGGGTCTGCTGCCAGGGCAGGTCGTGGCGGCCGTGGCGCTTCTGCCAGGCGATCAGGCGGGGGGCGAATTCGGCGACGGGATCGGGGGCGGTCTTGGGCACGGGCTGCTCGGGACTGATGGGAAAGCGTTCAAGGGCGCCATTCTACCGCCCGCCGCCGGATTGCCCGGCGCCATGCCGGCGGGCTACACTGCGGCCCATTCCAACGACATGAACGCTGCCGCCTCCATGCAGACCATCCAGACCCTCATCGACAACGTGGAACAAGTGATCATCGGCAAGCGCCCGGTGATCGAACTGGCCGTGGTCGCCCTGCTCTGCCGCGGCCACCTGCTGCTGGAGGACGTGCCGGGCACCGGCAAGACCATGCTGGCCCGGGCCCTGGCCAAGTCCGTGGCCCTCGACTGCAAGCGCCTGCAATGCACGCCGGACCTGCTGCCCTCCGATGTCACCGGGGTGCCGGTGTTCAACCAGAAGACCACGGAATTCGAGTTCCGCCCCGGCCCGGTGTTCACCAACATCCTCCTGGCCGACGAAATCAACCGGGCCACGCCCCGGGCCCAATCGGCCCTGCTGGAGTGCATGGAGGAATTCCACGTCAGCGTGGACGGCCACACCTACCCCCTGCCAGCCGTGTTCATGGTCCTGGCCACCCAGAACCCCATCGAGATGGCCGGCACCTACGTGCTGCCCGAGGCCCAGCTGGACCGTTTCTTCATGCGCCTGTCCACCGGCTATCCCAGTGCGGCGGAGGAAGCCCGCATCCTGCGCGCCCAGGCCCACGGCCATCCCATCGAGCGGCTGCAGGCCGTGCTCGGCGAGGCGGAACTGCTGGCGGCGCGCCAGGCGGTGAGCGAGGTGCATGTGGAAGATTCCCTGGCCGACTACGTGGCCCGCCTGGTGGCGGCCACCCGGGTCCATCCGGACCTGCGCCTGGGCGCCAGTCCCCGGGGCACCCTGGCCCTGTGCCGGGCGGCCCAGGGTCTGGCCCTGTTGCAGGGTCGCGACTATGTCAGCCCGGAGCTGGTGAAGACAGTGGCCCGGCCGGTGCTGGCCCACCGCCTCATCCTGCGGCCCCAGGCCGCCGCCCAGGGACGCCATGCGGAAGCGGTGCTGGCGGACATCCTGAACCAGGTGCCGGCTCCCGTATGAGCGACTCCCGGGCGCCGGAGACGTCCCTGCCCCTGGCGTTCGACGGCCGGCCCCTGGCCGGCTGGCTGGGGCGGCACCGGCGCGCCCTGATCCTGGCCGGTCTCACCCTGGTGGCCTACACGGCCGCCCTCAACCGGGTGCAGGCCCTGCTGTGGGCGGTGGCCGCCCTGTTCCTCGCCACCCTGGCGGCCGGCGTGGTCTGGCCCCACTGGCTGGTGCGCCGTCTGGCGGCGGAGCGCAGCGGCCCGGTGCGGGCCGCCGAGGGCGAGCCGCTGCAACTGACGGTGACGGTGCACAACCGGGGCCTGCTGCCCCGCTTCATGGTGGAGCTGGTGGACCGCCTGCCCTTCGTCGGCGCGGCGGCCGGCGCGCCCCTGGCCGAGGTGGTGCTGGGCCAGGTGGCCTGGGTGCCGGGGGGCGGCACCCGCCAGTTCAGCGTCACCCTACAGGCGGAAAAGCGGGGCCTCTACCAGCTCGGTCCGGTGGGCCTGGCCTCCAGCTTTCCCCTGGGGCTGGCCGAGGCCCGCCAGGGGCGCAACGCCGGGCTCACCTCCCTGGTCATCTATCCCCGGATCTTCCCCATCGTCGCCCTGCCCCTGCGCGGCACGCCCACCCTGATCCACCGGGGCGCCCTGCAATTGCCGGAGGGGGCCGGCAGCAGCGAGTTCTGCGGCCTGCGGGAATACCGCCGGGGCGACAACCCGCGCCACATCCACTGGCCCAGCAGCGCCCGCAACGCCGAACTGATGGTGCGGGAGTTCGAGCCCCTGGCCTCCGCCAGCCTGTGCCTGGTGCTGGATTGCCAGGCCGCCTCGGAGCTGGGCCGGGGCCGGGATTCCAGCTTCGAGGTGGCGGTGCGCATCGCCGCCTCCCTGGCCCGCTACGCCACCGGCAACGGCCTGCCGGTGCGGCTCCTGGGCGCCGGCCGGCAGCCTCTGGAGATCGGCGCCGGCTGCGGCGAACTGCACTTCCAGGAAATGCTGGATGCCCTGGCCGTGGTGGCGGCGGACGGCGACACGCCCTACGCCCAGGTGCTGGAGCAGGCTGCCGCGGCCCTGACGCCGGGGGAGACCGTGATCAGCTTCCACAACGAGCCGGCCGTGCCCGGGGGCGGCCAGGCGACGCTGGGGGCCCTGGCCCAGCTGCGGCAGCGGGGCGCCCATCTGCTGGCCCTGCGCTTCATCCCCGAAAGCTTCACCGGCGCCACCGCCTGGGGCAGCGACGGCCTGACCGGCGGCCTCATGGAACTGGGCGCCCGGGTGCTGCCGGTGCGCCGGGGCGACGATCTGCTGGCCCTGTTCAATCCATGACCCGTCCTGCCGCCGCCCCCGCGCCCCTCACCTACGGCCCCGCCTACCTGGGGCTGTACGCCTGCCTGACCCTGGGGGTCATGTGCAACTGCTTCCTCGACATCCAGTACGGCCATTTCGGCTTTGAGGTGACGCTGTGGGCCCTGCTGTTCGGCCTGACCCTGTTCCTCGGCTGGCGCCAGCAGGGCGTGGCAAGCGAATTGGGCCGGGGCTGGCAGAAGGCGGTGCTGGTCATGGCCGGGGTGCTCTTCTTCCTCATTCTCCTGCCCGTCTGGGGCATGCCCCGGGGCGGCCTCTACCTGCTGTGCGGCATGCAGGCGGCGCAGAACTGCATCAGCGTCAGCCGCCGCCATTTCTACATGGGCCTGCTGGTGTCGGCGGTGCTGGTGCTGTTTGCCGCCGCCCACTACCGGGCCGACTGGACCATGCTCTTCTATCTGCTGCCCTATGTGCTGGCGGTGGTGCTGAGCCTGGTGGCGGAGCAGGTGGATCGCCGCTCCCGCCAGGTCCAGGCCCTGGCCCTGGGCGACGGCCGCGTTGCCGGCCAGGGCCTGGCGGCGGTGACCGCCTCCCTGGTGATCCTGGGGTTGGCGGGCCTGTTCTATGCCATCACGCCCCAGGTTTCCTGGGCCGACCTCTCCTGGAAGCACGGTCTGCCCGGCGGGGTGCAATTGGGCGAGAGTCCGGCCGGCGGCGGCGCCGGTGGCAGCAGCGGTGGCCATGGGGCAGCCGGCGGCAGTGGCGGCAGTGGCGGGGGCGGCGCCGGGGAGGCCGGTCCGCTCCGTTCCGCCTGGCCCGGTCCCGGGGAAATGCGCCTGGCCGCCCGCCGGCCCGGCATGCCCGAGTGGCAGGCCAGCGCCATCAACCATCTGGCGGATTGGCTGGAGCAGCTGACGCAGGCCACGGCCCCGGCCCGCGAGACGGTGGAAGACTGGTGGGAGCGCTTCAAGCAATGGATGCAGGAGCACCTGCAGGAAGTGGTCCAGACCCTGCTGGCGTTGCTGTTGTTGGCCCTGGTGCTGGCCTATTGGCTGCTGGCGCGGGAGACGGGGCCGCTGGCCTGGCTGCGCACCCGCCTCGATTATCTGCGCCTGGGCCTGGGCGGGCGCCACGGGGCAGGGGGGCGCGGCATCCGCCAGTACTTCCATGCCGCCGAACGGCTCTTCGCCTACTACGGCGAGCCCCGGGCCGCCGCCCAGGGCCCCCGGGAATACGGGCGCCAGCTGCACCGCCGCTACCCGGATCTGGCCGAGGACTTGCATGTGCTGACGGGCTATTTCGACATCGTCAGCTACAGCGGCCGGGAGCCCCGGCCCCAGGCCCTGGCAGCCATGCGCCAGGCCTACCGGCGCATCTTCCGGACGCTGACGGACTAACTGGCGCCGGGAGTCGCCGGCCCCGCTTCGCCCGGATGGAGATGGGCGGCCAGGAATTCCAGCAGCCGGGGCATCTGCTCCTCCACCTCGCCGTAGCTGTCGTGGCTGCCGGGAACCACCAGCAGCTCGGCCGCGGTGTCGCCCCGGGCGGCGAGGATGGCCCGGGCTTCGGCCAGGGGCACGGTGTCGTCGGCGTCGCCATGGACCAGCAGCACCGGGCAGCGGGCCCGGGCGATGCTGCGTATGGGGGCGATGGCGTCGAAGCGGTGGCCGATGGTCCGCTCCACATAGCGCAGGATGTACCAGCCCAGGGGCAGATAGGGGATGTGCAGGGCCCACAGCCAGCGCCGCATCATGGCCGCCGGGTGGGCGAAGGCGGCGACGCTGACGGCGGCGGCCAGGCCGTCGCGGCGGGAGGCCACCAGCAGGGCGGCGCCGGCACCGACGGAATGGCCGAGCACCGCCAGGCGCCGGCCATCCACCTCCGGCTGGCCGGGCAGCCAGTCCAGGGCCGCTTCCAGGTCTTCGGCGAAGCGGGGCAGGGAGGCGAAAGTGTCGGCCTCGCTGCGGCCGTGGCTGCGGGCGTCGAGCAGCAGCACGGCGTAGCCGGCCCGGTGCAGGGGCGCCGCCAGGGGCAGCATCATTTCCGCGTTGCCGCCCCAGCCGTGCAGTACCGCCACCGTGGGGGCGGCGGCAGTGGCGGCGGGAATCATCCAGGCGAAGAGGCGCTTGCCCCGGGGCCCGGCGATGGCGCACTCACGAAAGGGCAGGCCCAGGTCGCCCGGACTGCCTTGTTCCGGGACCATGGGTGCCTGCAGGCCGCGCCGGATGGCCCAGTGCAGGCCGGCACGGCCAAGAAGAAGGGCCAGTGCGGCCCCCAGGGAAGGGAGCAGCCACTGGCCCGTATCCATTGGGTTGCGGCCCGCTTATTTCTTGGTGGCGGGCTTGCCGGAAACCGGCGTCACCCGGCTGGCGGCCAGGCTGGCCCGCTGCCGGGCCTGTTCGATGCTGCCGCCGGTGGCCAGGGCCACGCCCATGCGGCGCTTCTTGAAGCTCTCGGGCTTGCCGAACAGGCGCAGGTCGGCGGTGGGCACCTGCAGGGCCTCGGCCACGCCTTCGTAGGCCACGCCCTGTTCCTCCAGGCCGCCGTAGATGACGGCGGAGGCGCCGGGCGTGCGCAGGCTGGCATCCACCGGCAGGCCCAGGATGGCCCGGGCGTGCAGTTCGAATTCGGAGAGGCGCTGGCTGGTCAGGGTCACCAGGCCCGTGTCGTGGGGGCGCGGGCTGACTTCGGAGAACCACACCTGGTCGCCCTTGATGAACAGCTCGACGCCGAAGATGCCGCGGCCGCCCAGGTTGCTGGTGACCTTTTCGGCGATCTCCCGGGACTTCTCCCGGGCCGCCTCGCTCATGGGCTGGGGCTGCCAGGATTCCACATAGTCGCCGTCCACCTGGATGTGGCCGATGGGTTCGCAGAAGAAGGTTTCCACCTGGCCCGAGCTGCCCACGGCGCGCACGGTGAGCTGGGTGATCTCGTAGTCGAACTTGACGAAGCCCTCGACGATGACCCGGGACTGCTGCACCCGGCCGCCGGCCTGGGCGTGGTTCCAGGCCCTCTCCACGTCGGCGGGGGTCTTCAGCAGGGACTGGCCCTTGCCGGAGGAAGACATCACCGGCTTGACCACGCAGGGGTAGCCGATGCCCTTCTCCTCCCCCGTGCCGTCGATGGCGGCCTGCAGCTCGGCCAGGGAATCGGCGAAGCGGTAGGGCGAGGTGGGCAGGCCCAGTTCCTCGGCGGCCAGGCGGCGGATGCCTTCCCGGTTCATGGTCAGCTTGGCGGCCCGGGCCGTGGGAATGACCTGGGCCAGGCCCTCGGCCTCGATCTCCACCAGGGTGTCGGTGGCGATGGCCTCGATCTCCGGCACCACCAGATGGGGCTTCTCCAGCTCGATGAGGCGGCGCAGGGCGGCCCCGTCGGTCATGGAAATGACGTGGGAACGGTGGGCCACCTGCATGCCCGGCGCATCGGCGTAGCGGTCCACGGCGATGACCTCGACACCCAGGCGCTGCAAGGCGATAATCACCTCCTTGCCCAGTTCTCCCGCCCCCAGCAGCATCACCTTGGTGGCCGAAGGGGAGAGGGGCGTTCCGATTCTCATAGCATCACTTCCTTGAAAATAAGGGCATTGCAGGGGCAGACCGCCACAGCGGCGCCACCCCGGACGGCAAAAAGTCCGCGCATGTTAGCACGCAGCCCGCCTCCGACGACTTCATGACTTCCAGCCAAAACTCCGCCCTCGACCTGCCCTGCAACACCTGCGACAGCGACGCCGCCGCCACCCCGGCCCCCTTCGACTGCCGCGCCTTCCGCAACGCCCTGGGCGGCTTCGCCACCGGCGTCACCGTGGTCACCGCCATGGCCGCCGACGGCACCCCGGTGGGCCTCACTGTCAGCTCCTTCAATTCCGTCTCCCTGGAGCCGCCCCTGGTGCTGTGGAGCCTCTCCGCCAACTCCCCCAGCCTGGGCATTTTCGAGAGCGCCTCCCACTTCGCCGTGAACGTGCTGGCAGCGAACCAGGAAGAAGTCTCCAACCGCTTCGCCTCCCGCCTCGAAGACAAGTTCGACGGCGTTGCCTGGCAGCCCGGCCTGGGCGGCGCCCCGGTGCTGGCCGGCACCTGCGCCAGCTTCGAATGCGCCAACGTCGTCCGCCATGCCGGCGGCGACCACCTCATCTTCATCGGCCAGGTCGAACGCTTCGCCCAGGACCCGGCCCAGCCCCCCCTCGTCTTCCAGGGCGGCCGCTACCGCCGCCTGGCCGACTGAGTTTCGTACCCCGCCGGTTGCCCCTGCGGCAGGCGGCGGCGTAGAATGCCACCTCGGTTCCTCTCCCGGAGCCGCCAAATCAGCCCGAGCGGGCGTCGTATAATGGTAATACCCTAGCTTCCCAAGCGTGCGACTCGAGTCGAAGGTGAGCTGTAGCCTTGCACCACGCCGATCCCATTGCGGGATCACCACCATTGCGGTGGGGTTTGTGCAAAACGCAGCAGTACCAAATCCGAACCATTGCGGTGAGGAACGGCGAAGGCCGTATGAGTAATTGTCCCACTCTAGCAATGAGAGTACGGGACCCGGGGTTCAGCCCTCGGTAGCCTAAGAGCGGTGCGTCACTGGTAACGGTGAGGTGCTAAGCGCTCCGACAATGTAGCCACCTTAAGGGGTACGTCATACCCCGCGAGGGGCCTGGCGTGATTTCGGGAGTTGTACCCGGATGAGGCGCTAGGCTGAGTTGGTTGGTTAACGTAAGTGAACCGCTAATAAACGTCGTCAAGCTTGATGGGCCAAACACAACTTGCAGTATCGGGCCCTGCCAAAACGGCATGTGATCGGATGTCTGTCTGCTTGGTGCAGGCACGCTGACGTAGTATCACCGGCGAAAAAGCGGAACCTTCCCAACTCTGTTACTTATATGGAACGAGGTAAGCCCAACACAGCGTCTGGCCAATTTGGCAGACAAGGATGATCGCAAGGTTATCTGCTGCTGTAGTGGGTAGAGGATGATGGAAAAAGCGAATGCCTCACTGTAATGGTGGGGATAGGGGATGAAACGATTGCCCTGACGCGAAAGCGTGCTGACTTCCATCTGGTGATCTGTCGCAAGACGGGTCTGTAAATCGCACCCGGCGGGGATGATGTACAATCCCCGGCCTGGGGAGAAGTGCGTCTATCCCTTCCGGGACAGAGCGGGTGTAGTTCAATGGTAGAACGGCAGCTTCCCAAGCTGCATACGAGGGTTCGATTCCCTTCACCCGCTCCATTCAACCGGAGGTTGATATGGACGCAAGTCAACACGATTGTGATGTCGCCTCCACAGCTTGGCAGTCTTGGCACGATGTTTCATGGGTCAAGGCTTATCAAGTTGTCGCGAGGCTACAGGCAAGAATTGCGAAGGCAGCAAAAGCAGGGGAATGGCGGAAGGTTCGCGCCCTGCAACGACTCCTAACCAAATCCACCGGGGCGAAAGCTCTGGCTGTGAAAAGGGTGACGGAGAATCAAGGCCGGAAAACTCCTGGGGTGGATAAGCAAACCTGGGACACGCCGGACGCGAAGTGGAACGCGGTAGTCGATCTCGGCAGTAGGAGATACCGGCCGCTACCTCTACGTCGCATCTATATCCCGAAAGCAAATGGTGACAAACGCCCTCTGGGCATACCCACTATGCGCGATCGTGCGATGCAAGCGCTGCACTTACTGGCGCTGGATCCTGTAGCCGAAACCATCGGTGATCCCCATTCATACGGTTTTAGACGTGAGCGCTCCACTGCGGATGCCATCGAACAAGTACGCAATGTGCTTGGACGAAAAGCTTCCCCGCAATGGGTGCTGGAGGGGGACATCAAAGGTTGTTTTGACAACATCAGCCACGACTGGCTGGTTGCCAATGTCTGTATGGACAAAGGCATCCTTCGGAAGTGGTTGAAAGCAGGGTTCATCGAAACGGGAAAACTCTTCCCGACGCAAGCAGGGACGCCACAGGGAGGCATCATTTCCCCGGTTTTGGCGAATCTGGCACTGGATGGGCTGCAACACGAACTGACCAAGCTGTTTAGAACAGTGCGAGATAGTCGTGAAGCCAAAGTCAATCTAGTGCGATACGCGGACGACTTCATTATCACCGGTAGCTCGAAGGAGTACCTGGAAGAGAAGGTCAAACCTCTGGTGGAGAAATTCCTAGCCACTCGGGGCCTCATCCTCTCGGAGAAGAAAACCAAAATCACTCACGTGACGGAGGGCTTCGACTTCTTGGGGTGGAACGTCAGGCATTTCAATCGAATGTTGTTTACTCAACCATCGAAGAAGAATGTCAAAGCGTTTCTGGGGAAAATCCGCAACCTGCTGCGTGAACGGAAGGGAGCCTCACAAACGGAAGTGATCGAAAAGCTGAGCCCTGTTATCAGGGGTTGGGCCAACTATCATCGAAGTCAAATGGCATCCCAGACGTTTGCAAGATGTGATCATCAAATCTGGCAAGCACTGTGGCGCTGGGCGTGCCGTCGTCATCCCCAAAAAGGTAGGCGGTGGATCAAACAGCGTTACTTCAAGTGCCTCAAGGGGCGCAATTGGCGATTTGCGGATAAGGACAAGCTGCTCCCGAACTTGGTGGAGTACCGGAAACGGCCCCATACCAAGATCAAAGGTGAAGCAAATCCATACGACCCAATGTGTGACGAGTACTTTTCCAAACGGCTGGCACAGAAGATGGACAAGACACTCGAGGGGCGCCGCAAGCTTCGTTTCTTGTGGTGGTGGCAGGAAGGCTCATGCCCCATATGCAAGCAAAGGATCACGAGAGATACTGGATGGCACCTTCACCACATAATCAAACGATCTGAACGGGGTTCGGACAAGCTAACCAATCTGGTTCTGCTACATCCGAATTGTCACAGGCAACACCACGTACTTGAGAACTACGGCCCTGCCGGCATCTCTATGTTTCAGTAGGGGTGTTTAAGGGTTGCTTGAGCCGTATGCAGGGAAACTTGCACGTACGGTTCTTAGGGGAGGGGGTGGCCGCGAGGTCACCTCCTTACCCGACTAGAGCCGTGGGTTCGATTCCCATCGCCCGCTCCACTGCATCAATCTGCGGACTTCCGCAGAAGTCCAAGAGAGTCTGCAAGTCGTTGCCGCACAAAGACTTTTCCTCTCTTTGACGGTCTGCCGCAGTCCACTGCGATCCGCCTACAGCCGGGACTTTTAAGTCCACAAACAAGTCCATTTTTGCGGGCGCGGCTGATTCCGGATTGTTGATGGAGGGGCGAGGTCGACGTGACCAGCATCTGGTTCCTGACTCATGTTCAGGAGCAAGAGCATGGCACTCTCAGACCTGGCCGTTCGACAGGCCAAGGCAACAGGCAAGGCATACACCCTCCCTGACTTGGATGGCCTCTCCCTGGCCGTCACGGCTGCTGGGGGCAGGACTTGGCACTTCCGCTACTACTGGGCGGGCAAGCAGAAGCGGATGTCGCTCGGCACCTACCCGGAGGTGACGCTTCGCGAGGCCCGCAGCCTGCGCGACGAAGCGCGCGCCCTGCTGGCCAAAGGCACCAATCCTCGCGTTCACCGCAAGCAGAAGCGCACCGCTGTCCGGCTCGCCGACGAAAACACCTTCGATGCGGTGTATCGCAAGTGGCTCAAGCATCGCGGGCTCAGCCTCAAGGAAGGCCGGCAGACGACCCTCTCGATACTTCCGCGCATCTTCGACAAGGATGTGCTGCCCGCCTTGGGCAAGCGGTCGGTCTATGAGATCAAGCGTCCCGACCTGTTGGAGGTGATCGTCAAGATCGAGAAGCGCAAGGCGCTCTCCGTCGCCGAGAAAGTCAGAACGTGGTTCAACCAACTGTTCCGCTACGCGCTGGTGATCGTGCCGGGCCTGGAGCAGAACCCCGCCGCCGATCTCGATGTGGTGGCGCTGCCGCTGCCACCCGTCAACCACAACCCGTTCCTGCGCATGGCCGAGCTGCCGAAGCTGTTGCAGCGGCTGCGCAGCTATCGCGGCAGGCGGCAGACCCAGCTCGGGCTGCGGCTATTGCTGCTGACCGGCGTGCGAACCGGCGAGCTGCGACAGGCGACGCCGGATCAATTCGATCTGGACCGTGGGTTGTGGATCATCCCGCCCGACGTCGTGAAGCAACTCCAGTTGGATATGCGCAAGAAGCGGCAGCAGGCGAAGGACATCCCGCCCTACATCGTGCCGCTGTCGATTCAGGCCATGGAGATCGTCCGGCACCTGCTGGATGAGTTCAAGCCGGCCCAGCGCCACCTGTTCCGGCACGACAGCGACTTGAAGAAGCGCATCAGCGAGAACACGCTCAATGGTGCGCTCAAGCGCATGGGCTATCAGGAACGCCTGACCGGACACGGGATTCGCGGCACGATGTCCACCGCGCTCAACGAGATCGGCTACCCGAAGGTCTGGGTGGATGCACAGCTCTCGCACGTCGATCCCAACAAGGTCAGCGCGACCTACAACCATGCCGAGTACGTGGAGCAGCGTCGCCGCATGATGCAGGACTGGGCCGATCGGCTCGACCTCTTCGAGCAGAACCAGGTCGAGGCGGCCAGCATGCCGCTCACCGTGCATCTGGAAGGCGTGCCCGCGTTCCCGAATGAGCAAACCGCAAGCGTACCCTCCACGCCGGTTGCCGCTTCGCCAATCCTGCTCGTGACGAAGCCGGGCGACGCCATGCCGTTGGTTTCTGCCGCCGCACATCGGCTGCCGGCGGTTCCGCCCCCTCGATCGGCCGCGCCGCTGGCGCCTTCGGACATTCAGCGCGAGAGGATGGAACTGTTCGATGTCTTCGAAGCGCCGCACAACCTTCCCGTCGCGGCGTTTGCCAAGATGGCGGGCAAGTCCCGCAGGTGGATCAGCTACGAGATCAAGGCGGGCAACTTGCTGGCGTTGAACGTGGGCAACCGCGGCCAGCGCGTGCCGGACTGGCACCTCGATCCACTCAAGCACGAGCTGATCCAGTCCGTCCTGAAGCTGACCAGGGGTGCGGACCCTTGGCAGATCTACCATGCACTGCTGCAGCCGCGCTCGATGCTGCGGGGGCGTTCGGCACTGGAGGGCGTGACGGCCAGCAATCTCGACAAGCTCGTCATGGCCGTGAGCACAGCCGTGAAGGAAAGCGAATGGACCCTGCCGCGAGTCGTGGTTGCCTAGCAGCAGGAATGCGGGATCGTGGCGAAACCGCGATCCCGGCGTATCTGTCAGGACACCAAGCGCGCGCGGCGGGCGAATCTTGCCTGGGTGTCCGACAAGGAAGCGTTGCGGCGCAGCAGGTAAGCCATCACGATCGTTGGTGCGCCGGCCAGCGGCCGCACGGCGATGCCTCGGCGTAGGTAGCTCGCCAGTCTCGCGGCAGGCGCAATGGCGATCCCGTACCCGGCGGCAACCAGCGTCATCGCCACATCGAATGTCTCCACCGTTTGCTCCCGCTCCTGCAGCGCGTTCTCGAACACGCGCTGCACGGTCATGCGCCATGGTTCATCGGCCGTGGACTGCGAGCAGATCAAGGGCTGCTTGAGCACTTCCTCGCACGGCACTTCACGGTAGGCCAGCAGGTGGGAGCGCTTGGCCACGGCGACCGCCAGCGTGTCATGCCACAGCGGCTCGCATACCCAGCCAGGCCACTGCCGGGCAACCGCAGACAAGGCGAAATCGAAGCCGTCGCCCGGCAGCTCCGCGCCTCGAACGGGATCTGTCCATCCGGCCAGGACGGCATGAGTCTCCGGCTCTTCGGCACGCTGCAGGGCGAGCACGTCGGCGAGCTGGGGAGGCACCCATTCGCCGAGGACGGCCATGCGAATTTCGGCGGTGATGTCACTCGATTCCACGTCCAGCTCCCCCCAGGCGGTGAACTCGTGGCAACTGATCTCGAAGCCGTTGAATGAGTTAAGTTTAACGTGGTTTAAATCGTGACCGTGTTCGACGCTCTTGGCAATGCCAAAGCGTTCGATCCAAAGGGGCCGCCCCACCGGCACCACTACCTACGAAGCGGAACCAGCCATCGCGTTTGGGGCTGCCGTGCGGGAAGAGAGAACCAACCAGGGTATCGCTCAGGAAACGCTGGCTCACATGGCCGGCATCGAGCGGTCTCACATGGGCAAGATCGAGCGCGGCGAGCATGTCCCCACGCTCCCCCTCATCCTCAAGATCGCCCGTGCGCTGAAATGCAGTTCCGCCCACTTGATGACTCTGACCGAAGCCAAGCTGGCAGAGTCGGCCCCATCCGCGGATTGAAGCCGGCCTGCGCAGCGGCCGCACGGCTACCCCTGATCGTCGTTGTCCTTGCCCCCAAGGGCTGAATCTTCGCGCTTTGCGGCCTCGTTGAGGAGCCGCAGGTATGGGTTGTCTGGCGGCGTCTCCCGGAACAGCGCCTCCGGGCTGGCGAGCAGATAGCCGTGCAGCCGGCGCGACTTGCGCGGCCCCGTGACTTCGCAGGTCCAGATGTTCAGCCCGCTCGGCTGCTTGCGGTGCTGTCCCAACTTCTCGAAGCGCTTCTGCACCCACTGCCACCCCTCCAGCTTCTCCTGCTTGGCCAGCGCGGCGACTTGAAGGTACTCCTGCGCGTAGCGCTGGAACACGCCGGGGCTGACGAGGTAGGTCGTACCGGCGACGGTATGCACCAGGGCCTTGGCGTCGTTGATGATGAGCTTGCGCGTCTGGATGCTCTGGCGCAGCCAGGCCATGAAGTGCGCCCCGGAGGGCTCCGCGCGATCCTGGGAAGGCGCGAGGCTCATCTGCGGCGGGGGCACGGTCGAAGGGGCCGGCTCGGGCTCGGCAACAGGGGAACTCGGGATCTCCGGTGCCGTGGGTGGAGCGGCGTCGCCCAGCAGGTCGAGCAGCGCGGCCACGCCGGTGTCCATGGCTGCGGATGCGATCGGTGCCGTGCTCGCGGATGCAGCTTCGATGCCTTCGGCGCGCGGCCCATCGGCCACCGTTGTCGCCTGCGGCGTCGGCTCCGCCTGTTCCTCTTCGACCTGCACACGGCCTGCGAACGGCGCCGGCCGGTCGGCGGCATCCCAGATCATCGCCGGCGAGAGTTTCAGGAAGGTGAAGGCGTGCGACCAGCCGGCGTCGCTGGTGACAGAAGCCTTCCAGATCGCCTTGCCATCCGGCGTTGGCTGCACGATGCCGTGATCCTGCAGCACGTTGAACACCGCCGTGTTGCTCGCCGGAATGCCGTCGATGCCTTGCGATAGCAGATGTGCGCGCAGCTTGTCGGAGACGGTCTTGCTCACCAGCCACAAGGCGTCTTGGGTCAGCCAACCGTCCGCCGGGCCGGCCTGGTTCAGCTTGAACGCTTCCTTGAGCAGGTAGCGCAAGCCGTCGAGCAATTTGCGTTGCAGAGCATGCTTGGGCGCCACCAGCGCCTTGCTGGGATCGCCGCCGAGTTCCTGGGCGACCGATGCCTGGTCGGCCTGCACGACCAGCTCGCCGAGCGTGCCGGCGTGCTCGTACTGGCCGGCCAGCACGTACAGCAGCGCGGCCCAGAGGTCGGGATAGCCGCTGAGCCAGTCGAAGATGTCCCGATCGAGAAGGCGCACGTAGAGCAGCCCGGTGGCGGCGCTGTGCAGGCGGTACTCGCGCTCCTTTCGGTAACGGAAGCGGTAGGGCTTTCGCAGCGGGCCGTGCCAGGGATGCCAGACGCTGCCGTCGGCATGCTCGACGTGCAGATCGACCGCAATCTTGCCGATGTCGTGCAGCAAGGCCGCGTAGGCCGTGCCTGCGGTCCAGGCTTCGGCCTGAGCCGCCTGTGCCTCGGGCGTGACGCCCGCAGGCATCAGGTACGACTGCCGTAGCTTCAGCGCATAGGCGACGATCTCGAGCCCGTGGTCCAGCATGCCGCCCGGATAGGCGTGGTGGTGGTTCTCGGAGGCCGGGAACTGCTGGACCAGCTCGGCGTAGCGCTCCAGTGGGGCGAGGTAGAGCGTGGCGAACTGTCGGCGCGAGAGCGATGTGCGCTGCCAGATGTGTTCCAGCAGTTTCTGTCGACGCGGCGTCGCCAGCAGCGATGCGGCCGACTCCGGCCGCATCGACCCTTTTGGAGTTTCGATGGCGGAGGTGGGCGGCGTGCCGGCGGTGGGTGGCACCCGTTTGCGCTGGAACAGCGAGAGCATGACGAACCCCGGATGACGGGCTGCTCGGGGCGCCTTTTGGCCTTTTCAGGATAGGGCCTTTCCCCTTGGCACCCTTCCTTTGCCCCTTCCCAGCCCTTTGGCCTTTGTCGGAAGCCTTTGGGTATAGGGCCGCTGCTGCGCGGGTGCCACGATGAATGCGGCATGGGGCAATCCCGGCATTGGGGCGCTGCGGGACGTTCATCAGCTCTGGCCCAAGCCGGTGTCGAGGGCGGCGGATTGCGCTGCGAAGTCGTCGGGACGGCGCTTGCGGAAGGTTTCGAGATTGGCGAGCTTCCAGCGCAGTGCCGGCAGTTGCGCGGCGTGCTGGCATTGCACCAGCGACCAGTCCGGTTCTGCGCGCGCCAGCCCGCTCAGAAACTGCTTGTGCGCGGTGCTCAGTCGCTGTGGCAGCTCGCGCCGCACCCTGGCGCGAGCGTCGAGCAGTGTTTTCAGGGAGCAGCCCACTTCGGTCATGCCGACAAAGGCCCGCTCGTACTCGCCGGCGATGTCCTTGTCGTTGCCGAACAGCACTTCGTGGGGCGGCCGGTTGTGGCCCGCCAGATAGATCACGAAGCACTCGACCATGCCGTCGCTGATGTCGCCCGATTCGTAGAGCTGCCACACGTCGAACAGGTCGCGGGGGTGCTGCCGATCCAGCGCGGCCACCAGCTTGCTGGCGTACAGCTCGTCCGGTGCCAGAACCGGCAGCTCGAACTCGACGCCGAACAGATCGCTGGTCTTTGCGCTCAGCGGCCGCCGCTCGACGGGCAGCACGCTGCCTCGGAACACGACGTTGACCTCGATCTTCACCTGGCTGGCGTCGTTCTCGACGATCAGCTTGGTGTCCCCCAGGTCCTTGGCGCGAACCAGGCGTGTTTGCACGCCCAGCGGTGCAAGGCGCGCGGCGATGGCGGCCAGCTCCTGGTTGATGGCTTGCAGCGCTTCGTCGCGCGGCGTCTGCCACGGGAGGTACACCACGTCGATGTCCACCGAAAGGCGCGGCATGTCCCGCACGAAGAGGTTGATGGCCGTGCCGCCCTTCATGGCGAAGATGTCGTTGGCGAACACGTCGGGCGCGACGGCCAGCAGCAGGCGAACGGTGTCCGCGTAGGTCTTATCCATGGGGTTTCAGGCTCAGCAAGGTGCCGTCATCGAGCCGACTCATCCAGCGCATGTTGCTGCCGGTGCGAACCGGGTACTGCTCCAGCAGGGCATCGACATCCACGAGGCTGGTCTCGCGCGCCCAGGTGAGGAACAGGCGCACGGCCTTCACGCTGGCGCAGCAAGACAGCAGTTGCCCGAGCAAGTCCTTGCGGGGGGAACGCAGTCCATCGAAGAGGTTGCGGGCCTCTTCGAGGCTCTGCTTGACGCCGGCTTCGTACAGCAGCTCCAGAACGGCACGCTCGGGGGCTGCCACCCGCAGATCCTCGGGCAGGCCAGGCGGCGTGGTCAGGGTCTTGCCGGCCAGCGCCGTGTCCGGCCAGTCGAACAGGCGGGCGTGGACATAGCGGGCCGGAAAGCGCGAAGTGAACCAGGCCGGCAACGCGAAACGACCGTCGCCCCACAGCACCAGCGCCTCCCGGCTGCCCAGGTTGTGCCGCACCCCCTGCAGGGCCAGGGCGCTCTTGCCGCCGACGTGCAGGCCGGGCACGCGCTGTTGCAGGAACTTCAGCGCACCGTAGACCCCGAACTCATCGTTCGGGAAGGCATAGACGCCATGGGCCAGGCGCACGAGCCACCCGCCGTCGGCATAGTGGGCGGCGAGCTGGGGCGACACCCCGAACTGGCTCAGGGTGGCAAGGTCGAACGGCGCCCCGCGGGGGAGTCCGGCCTGCAGTCGCTTGATTACCTGGTGCCGAGAATTTCCATCCATGTTATAAAAATAACACAGAATCCAATCTACCCCTAGAGCCATTGCAAGAACGTGCATGGAAAGTAGCATTAGGTTTGATTTATCGTGCAGAATCTAATCGATCTGCGACCCGAGCCAACCCGGCTCTGCCGGCCGCAACCCGCCCTCCTGATCGCGGTCTATGCTGGAGGGCAGGCCACGACCGGCCGCTCCGCGAGGTGAGGCACCACTGAAGCCGAGGCATATGAGCATGACCACCAACACGCACAACGGGCGCTGGAGCCACCGGCTGGGCCGGGGGGCTGGCCGTGCCTGGCGTGGATACCTGCGCCGCGAGCAGCGTGTAGCCGGCTGGCTGGTGACGCGCGGGGTGCCTGCGGGCGCGATCACGGCGGTGCTCTGGATCGTCAAGCTGGCCGTACTTGGCGTGCTGCTCTACACCGTATCCTGGCTCGTCCTGCTGCTTGCCTTTGCGGTGGTCGCCGCATGGCTCGCGCGGAACGCCGATGCGGATGATGAGAACCAGCCAGAGTGGCGTGAAGGACACTCCGGCCATGGTCTGTACGACAAGAACGAGTGGCGCCACGACATGGGCGACTCTGACGAGTCGTAGCTGCCCCATCGGTGCGAAAGGATGCGCCTTACTTCGCGCCGCCTTTCGACGCAGCCGTCATCGCAAGGCGAGAGCCACTACCTCCAGCCGCCTTTGCGTCGCCGGTAGCGACGGTAAGCGCTCCAAGAATATTGCCTGCCCGTACACCAGCCCAGGCCAGTGCCATCACCCAAAACGTCGGCAGCACGATGAACATCATCGCCATGACGAAGTTGAGCAGCATGTCGCCAAAGGCGTTGTTCAAGCCGATCAGCGGATCGAAGTTCGTGTGCGGCCTGTCCGCGCCAAACCCCCAGCCGTAGAGCGCGTCCAGGATCGTGCTGTCGATCCAGCGCGCGAGCTGGAACCAGAAGTCCACGAAGAACAGCGCGAACTGGACGCAGCTCACCGTCACCACCGTCTTCAGGTCGTAGGTGCCGATCAGCAGCACCAGCGGGATGCAGATGACGAGCGCCATCTTGAGCATCGTCAGCACCATCGGCAGCGCCTGGCGCACCACGTCCATCGCCGGAAAAAAGCCCAGTGAGCCGACGGTCAGCCCCAGGTCGCTCGCGCCGCGCGTGACGACGTTCGGCAGCGTCTTGTCGATCTGGCCGCCGTAGTCGGTGTAGACGGCGCCCTGGTTCATCTTCTGCTGCCTCGGTGAGACCACGGCGCGGATCACGGAGTCATTGACCTCGCTCGACGACAGGAAGCCCACCCAGCGCCCGATGCGGGTCAGCAGGTCCGGGTCCACCTGTGCCAGCAGCCGGCTGTGCAGTCCCTGGCCGCCATCGGCCCACCACTGCCGGCAGGACGGATAGCCGCCGCCGCTGTCCACCTGTGCCAGCCCCGCATCGCGGGTCGCGTCGTAGGGCCAGGCCGTGCGTGGGGTCTTGGCGCGATAGGTGTCATAGAAGCCGGGCGTGTCGAGGAAGTAACTCGACCCGATCCAGGTGACGTCGTTCATCTGCTCGTCGGAGAGCGTCGGCCGGTTCATGAACAGCTTGGCGCGCGACGGCCCGTAGCAGTCGTGCGTGAAGTCGGCGACCTCCTGTGCCAGCACCGGATCGTCGATGCGCGTGGCATCCACATCCATGCGAATCTGACGCAGGTCCGTGCCGCAGGGGATCGCCGCCACCGCGGAGCCCGTCACGGCTTTCGACAGCGCGTGCATGAAGAACCACCACACCGGCACCAGCGCGCTCTGGTCGTTGAGCGCCGTGTAGACGTTGGACCAGCCCGTGTCGTTGGGCAACGGGACGTTGACCTGGCATTGCGCGGAGCGCGTGGTGTCGAACTTGATCGTGGCGAGATCCACCGGGATGAACGGGATGCCGGCGAACATGATGACCACGATCGCCACCCACACCCGGTTCTCGATGCGCATCGACGACAGCACGCCCTTGTTGCCTTCGTCCGCACCCTCGCTGCGGGCCTTGAGCCATTCCTGGATCACGATGGCCACGAACGGCAGCGCGAACACGCCGCTGGCCACGAGAATGCTCCAGATGCCGTTGTTGACCACCCAAGCCACCAGGGTCAGGTAATACTCCAGGTAGTCCGTGGTGTAGAGCGTCATGCCTGCCTCCCGGTCTCAGCCGTGCCGCAACAATTGGCTGGCTTCCAGCGCGACCACGGCGATCACGGCAGCGATCTCCGTGCGCAGCAGGCGCTGATGCGTTTCGCGGGACGGCTCCCGCCGCAACAGGCGCCGACGCATCCACCACCAGCCGTAAGCCGTCGCTCCGTAGAGGCACAGACGCCACACGAAGAAGTGGCCGGCGTGCGCCTGCAGCCAGTGCTGCCAGCCCTCGACGCCGCCGACCACGTGGATGCCGGCGATGTTCACCGCCACCGCGGCGGCGACCACCAGCAAGGTCCACAGCAGCGCCACGCCGACGCGGCGGTTGAACAGCCATGGCAGCCGCAGCCAGGCGAGCCGGCTCATGGCGTACCGCTCCGCGGCTTCTGGACTTCCCGCAGACGGTCGCGCGTGGTGTCGCCCTCGAAGACGCCGCGCGAGCCGGCAGCGCGGGTACTGTGGCGCTGGATGATCGCCATCGCCGAGTTGCCGGCCAGCGTGCGGCGCAGCTCCAGCTCGGTCTTGAGGTTGTTGATCTCCTGCTCCAGCGCGCTGTTCTCCTGGTCCACCGCCTGCACGGCGAGCTCGTTGGCGGCGACGTTCGGCTCCTTCTTGCCGGTCAGCAACGTGCGTTGCAGCAGCAGGGCCTTCTCCAGCACGCTGGACAGCGCAGCCTCGGACGCGAGGCGCCGGCCCAGCACGTCCTGGTCGGGCTCGTCACGCAGGGCCTCGATCACGCCGCGGGTGATCGGCAGCGAGCTGCTGCCGGCCGCGTCGAGATTGGCCAGTGTCGTCGGCCGGGCGCCCGTCACCAGTTCCTGCAACACCTGCAGCTTGGTCTCGTACTCTTCCTGGATCACTGGCGTGAGCCCGACGCCAGGCGTGGTCTGGGTCTTCGTGCAGTTTTCGCAGGTGCGTTGCTCGCGTTCGCCCAGCACGCGGTTCGCAAAGGCCGCGGCCGCGCCAGGCGACGACCAGGTCTGGCAGGTCAGGCGGTTGCCGCAGGCGCTGCGCGCGATCGACGAGGTATCGGTGGCGCTGCGCCCGTTGAGCAGGTTGTAGCCCGCGCGCGTCACGTCGCCGACCACCTTGATCGAACTCTGGCCGGAGCCGCCCGCGTTGCCGCCGCCGACCCAGGGCACGCCGTTGTTCCCCTTGTTGGACTCGGCCTGCTCGATGGCGGAGACGGCATCGGTGCTGCTGACCGCATCCCGCAGCGCCATCCCTTCGGCGAGCTGGTCCCAGCCGGCCTGGCCGCCGGCCATGTCCGCCATGCGATTGGCGATGGCCCGGCAGGTCATCTTCGAGCGGTCGAAATCCAGGCGCGCCTGGAGGATGCCGTTGGTGAGCAGGTTGTACAGGCCCGGGTCGGCGCGCTGGATGATGAGCGCCGGGAGTGACGCCACCGCGGCAGTGGCGTTCTGGATCACGTTGCTCATGATCGTCTGGAAGCCGTTGGTGATGCCGTTGAGCTGGTTCTGCAGCGTCGTGGTGATGCTCATGTCGCCGCAGATCAGGTTGCTGTTCCAGCCGACGCCGACGCCGATGCTCTGCATGTTGCCGGCACCACCCATCGACACGGCCCGGCCGCCGCCGATGCTGTAGAGCACGTCGTCGCCGATCACGCTGCCGCTGACGTTCACGCCATTGGGGTCGATGCGGGTCTGCGCCCAGGCGACGCCGACGACCAGCGTGATGGCCGCCACGAGCAGCGTGGCCCGCAGGGGCGACTTCGCGCGGTGCAGGAAGTCAGGGAGGGAGGCGTTCATCGTGGGTTCCTCACATGAAATCGACGCTGCCGAGGAAGACCTGGCCACGGCGCCGGCAGCAGGAGTACGGCCGCCACAAGGCCCAGGCGTAGTCGCCCTGCTGGGCCTGCACGCGGGTGCGGCTGTGCGGGAAGACCACGCAACTGTTCGAGAGCGTGGGCGTCAGCTCCTGCCACTTGCCCGTCGAGGCGTCGGTCTCCATCAGCGCGCCGGCCGGCCAGTAGCCGTCGCGGGCGTTGGCCAGCAGGGGCTGATACACGTGAATCTGGTTGCGGCGCGTCACGATGTCGCCCGCGCGCTGCGCGACCACGGCGCCGCTCTTGTGGTCGTCGGTCTGGTGCAGGAAGCCACCGCGGGGATACACGTTGCCCCAGAGGTTCAGGCCGGTGCGCGTACCGATTTCGCGCCGGCCGGGGATGAGCGCTTCGGGGTAGAACGCTTCCGGGATGTTGTAGCGCCAGGCGATCGTGTCGAGCGTGCTCAGCAGATACGGCATGAAGGCCGTGCCAGCGCCTTCGCACGAGTGGCCTGAGGCGCTGGCGAACTGGCTGAACACCATCCCGGCCGGATGGCCGATGACATCGGTGTTCTTGAACTTGGCGAGGTTGTTCTCGTTGTCGTGATTGGTCGTGCCGTCACCCCCAGCCTTGGCGCTCGGGTTGGGCATGCTCATCGCCCTGACTTCCAGCCACGGGTTTTCGCCGGTGTTCGAGTAGCTCGACACCACCGCATCGGGGACGTAGTGGCGCACCTTGACGGAGGTGCGAACCGAGCAGCCGAAGGGCGTGCAGTACAGCCAGTAGCAGATTCCGACCACGCGGTATTCGAGGCAGTCGGGGGACAGTGCCGACGAAACGATGGTGGCGGTGTCCAGGGCGAACGTCGACGTAGCCGCGCCCAGCAGCAGCGAGGCGGCGGTGGCGCGCAGGCGCCGGCGTGCCGGCGGGAGGCTCATGGCTGCGTGCTCCGGTAGGCGTTGATGCGCGCGACAGCGCGTGCCACGTCGGGCTCGCCGTAGACCACGTAGCGTCGATCGACCACCACGGCGGGAATCTTGGCGATGCCCAGTCCCCAGGCATCCGCAACACCTTGGTAGGCGTGGCCGATGCGGCGTTGAAGGGCCTCGCCGCCGTCATGCAACCGCTGCCGCACCACGGCTGCGGCCTGTTGCGGGTCGGCCGGCAGGTGCGCGGCGAGTTCGACCTCGATGCGCGTGGCCTGGTCCAGCTCGATGATCCGCACGCCGGCCGGGGCCTGCACCGGATGACGGCCGCCGGTGACGACGAGCACATCGGCGGCCGCCGCGATGGGACCGAGCAACGCGGCGCACAGTCCAGCGGCCAGCCGGACGGCCAGGGGGCGCCGCGAGGCGGTAGGAAGGTTGAGGGAATGAGCCGGCATGTCGCGCCTCCGCGGAGTCGATGCAGACTCGTAGTCGAGCGCAACGCAGATCAGGGGACGACAAAGAAACCGAAACCGGTCAGTCCCGATTTCTCGGCGGGTCGGCGAAAGGAAACGGGAGCCAATGGCTCCCGTGGTGATGACATGAATGCGCGTCCGCTGGTGCTGCTACAGCAAGCCGGCTTCGGCGAACGAGTACGGGCTGCCCTTGCCGACGATGAAGTGATCCAGCACCCGGACATCGACGGTGGCCAGGGCGCTCTTCAGCCGCTCGGTGATCGCACGATCAGCGGCCGAGGGCTCGGTGTTCCCAGAGGGGTGCTGATGCGCCAGGATCAGCGCCGAAGCGTTGAGCGCCAGCGCACGCTGGACCACCACCCTCGGATACACAGAAGTCTGGTCGACCGTGCCCTTGAACAGCGGCTCGAAGGCGAGCACCTGGTGCTGGTTGTCGAGAAACACGACGGCGAAGATTTCGTTCGGCTCCGCGACCAGTTTCAGGCGCAGGTAGTCGCGCACGGCGGCGGGACTGCCCAGCGCCGGACCGGCCTTGAACACGCGGTTCTCCAGCAGGGTGATGGCCTGCTGGATGATCCAGTCTTCGTGCTGGGCGGCGATCAGGGTGAGCGACTCCGGGCGGGAGTCGGCGATGACAAGAGACATGGCGAACCTCCAATGGATGAGATCGGAGGGCGCCTGCCCCAGGAGGGCAAACCCTCCTGGGGACGATGGGGATGGAACAGGTGACGAGCGGGCATCCACCACCGCGGATGCGGTGGCCGTTCGCGTCAAGGGATGCGATGCGAACGGGTTTCGATCAACGCGGACGAGCCGCGCCGCAGCCTTGAAGATCGATGGCTACCTGGGCATGTCACCGGCAACGCCGGCGGGCATGTCTGGGGAATGGGCAGGTTCGGCTGCGGTCGTGCTGCCGGCAGCGAGCAGGTCGATGGCCGACAGCAAGGCATCGCCTTCGACGGGGCCGTGCAGCAGGAGGGTCTTGCCGGACTCGCGGTCGCGCAGTTGCAGGGCCGGCGTGGCCGCGATGCCCTGCTGTGCTGCTTCCACCGCCTGGGCGCGGATGACGGCATCGGGGCGATCGCTGTCGAGACAACCCTGCATGGCTGGCGTGAGGTCGGGATAGCGCAGACCGTCCGGCAGGCCCTGGCCGTCGCCGCGCGTGTGCGCATAGAGCCACGCCACGGCCTGCCAGAACGTGGCATGTCCGCCCGTCTCGCCCGCGCACTCGGCCAGGCGTGCCCCGGCGGTCGCGGCCGGCTCGTGCATGGACAGCGGCAGGTGGTGCCACTGCCAGTTCACCTCGGGATAGGCGTCGATCCAGCGCTTGAGCGCGGGGAAGTAGGCCCGGCAATACGGACACTCCAGGTCGGCGTACCCGACCACCGTGAAGCGCGCATCGGCACGGCCATACAGCCAGGGCGGGCCGGCCGGTTTCGACGCTTCGGACCCGGCGGCGGCCAGGGACATGGGCTCGGTTGCAGGATGCGGCGCGCGCAGCAGCATCCACGAGGCCACCGCAATCGTCGCCACGATCAGCAGACCGGTCCGGGGATGACGGCGGGCGAATGAAGGCAGGCGCATCGTGTCGCTCCCGTCAGGCCAGCGTGTCCAGCGCCAGGGGTTCGATGCCCCGCGCACGGTCGACCTTCTCGGCCACGCGGAAGGCGGCATCGAGTTCGCTGATGCCGTGCTGCTGCATCAGCTGGAAGCGTTCGGCCTTCTCCTCGGGCTCGGTCATCGCCATCGCCAGGTAAAGGCTGGGCGGCACGGCGCGGAACAGCACTTCCATCGACTTGGACAGGATGACGCCTTCGGAGAACTTGCCGGCCTCCTTGCGGGCCGAAAGCATCAGCGCCTTCTGCGAAGCGTTGAGTTCGCGGAAGCGCGCGATCTTCTCGACTTCATCGGGCGGCATCGACAGGCAGATCCACCACTCGATCATGTTGAGCATGGGCTCGGCCGCTTTCGGCAGGTCGTCCAGGTTCTGCGTGGCGAGCCAGAACCAGGCGCCGAGCTTGCGCCACATCTTGGTGATCTTGACCACGTAGGGCGCGAGCAGTGGGTTCTTCGTGATGATGTGGCCTTCGTCCGTCACGTTGATGATCGGGCGGCCCAGGAACTGGTCGCGCTCGGCGATGTTGTTGACGGTGTTGATGAGCGAGATGTAGGCAATCGAGAGTTGGGCGTTGTAGCCCTCGCGCGCGAAGGTGGCCAGGTCCACGATGGTGATGTCCGCCTCGGGCCACGGCGTGCCGGACCGGTCGAACATCTCGCCGTCCACGCCCTGGCAGAACATATCCATGGCGTCGGCCATCTCCAGCAGCCGTGCGCGCCGCATCTCCGGCAGCGTGGCGTCGCGGGCGCGCTCGCGCAGCGCGTCGCGCACATCGCGCGTGAGCACCGTGCGTTCGTCCGCCACGCAATGCTGGGCCGCATCGAGAATGCACTGGCGGATCAGGCTGCGGTCGGCGCGCGTCATGCGCGCTTCTTCTTTGTCCTCGCCGCCGGTGATCATCAGTCGTGCAGTGATCTCCAGCTCCCCGAGGACGTCGCGCTGCTCGTCGCCTTCCACGGCCATGCCGGCATCGGTCTGGTCTTCGTCGAGCGCATCGGCGTCCAGCGTCTGTACCTGGCTCGGCGTATCGACCAGGCGCCAGGCGTCGGCGAACGGCGCCAGACTGACGCCCGCGCCGGGCGCGAGCTTCACGCGATGCACGGTGAGGCCCAAACGTGCCGCGAAGTCGCCGAACAGGCCGAAGCTGTTGCCCGCCTCGACGATGAACAGGCGCGGCCGATAGATCGCCGTCACCTGATTCAGGATATTGTTGAGCGTCGCGCTCTTGCCCGACCCCGTAGGGCCGAACAGGAACAGATGCGCGTTCATCTGCCGGTCGAGGCGGTTCAACGGATCGAAGGTGATCGGGCCGCCGCCGCGGTTGAAGAACGTGATGCCCGGATGCCCCGTGCCCTGACTGCGGCCCCAGACCGGCGCCAGGTTCGCCGCATGTTGCGCGAACATGAGCTGGGTGTACCACTGGCGCTTGTCGGCAGCCGGATCGAACACGCACGGCAGCCAGCGCAGATAGCTGTTCAGCGGCGCCACCTCGTCCTCTTCGCGTACCGGCTGCAGGCCGGCGTTGAGCATCACGTTGACGAGCTGCAGGCCGCGCGCATCGAGCTGGGCCAGGTCGCGGCCGCGCAGGTAGAACGCCAGCGCGCCGCGGTAGAGCTTGTGCGCGCTGCCGATCAGGCCGCGCGCCTGCTGCACGTCCTGCCGGGTCTGCTCCGAGGCCAGGGTCTCGCCGACGGCCTTCCTGGCGAGGTGGTTGAGGTGCGCCTCCAGCACGTCCTGGGGCGTGGCGACCAGCGTCAGGCACATCACCGTGTCTTCGGGCATCTGATCGAACAGCGCGTTCATGGCATCGCCGCCTTTGCGCGTCTCGCCCGTCAGATGACCCGTCACGGGTGGCGTGCGCAGGCGATCCATCACGATCACCCGATGCGGCATGCCGTCGAAGAACCACAGCCCGTTGGGCACGTCCGAACGTGGCTGGCCGAAGAACAGGCGCTGCGCGAAGTCGGTGCCGCTGGCGAGCTCGATCTCGCCCTCCTCCCGCTCTTCCGGGTAGCGGCTCAGCGCATAGAAGCGTTCCCGATCTTCGGCAGTGGCGCCGAGCAAGGTCGGATTCGGGTTGAACCAGCGCAGCAGCCAGGCGTGGATGTCCGCCGCGCCGAGACGCCGCGCTTTCACGCCCGCATTTCCCAGCCCGCCGGCGAGGCGGTCACAGATCGTGGTCAGCGCCTGCTCGGGCGACTGGCCGCGCCGCAGGGTCGGGGTCGCGGGCGTGCGGCGGTAGACGACCATGCGCACGCGCCGGACCTGGCCGCGCCACGGCAGGCGCGTCACCGTGGTGTCCTCGAAGAAGCCCCCCGGCTTGGCGATGGCGCGCAGGTGATGGGCAAAGAAGCGCAGGTAGAAGTCGCTGAACGCGCTGCCCTGCGCACGCGGCTGCAGATAGTTCGCCAGGGAGCGCAGATAGTTGTCCCAGTCGGCCTCGTCCTGGGCATAGAGCTGCACCACCCAGGGGTTGTCGTCCAACTCGTCGAAGGAGTCCTGCAGGGCGTTCTCCAGCGCATCGCGCGCCTGCCATAGCCAGGCCATCTCGCGGCCCTCGGTACCGACCGGCGCCAGCTCGAAGAAGGCCGCCACCGACTGGCCGTCTTCCAGCAACATGCACTTCGTGTCGGGCAGGTACTCGACCCAGGGCAGCAAGTCCGCGAACGACGGCGCGACGCCATAGAGCGCATCGTGGTCGGCCTGGGTGGCCGGCCTGCGCCGGCCCCGGCCGAGCGCGCTGCCCGGCTCGGCGACACCCTGTGCCGCCAGCGCCGTTACGTGCTGTGCCCAGGCATCATCGGCCGCATCCGCGGCGTCAGCAGGCGATGCGTCGGGCTTGCGTGACCACGGCAGCGACCAGGCCATCAGTAGTCCTCCACGCGCTCGCCCGGCATCGCGTACTGCACGCGCTGGTAGAGCGGGAACACCGTGCTGTAGCCGGGCACCGGCACCGGGTCGGTGCCCGCCAGGTGCGGGAACACGTACATCACCAGGTCGGGGTTCGGCAGGCGGTGGAACTGGCGGTAGATCTCGTTCTGCGCGGTACGGGTGTAGCGCGCCTGCACGCCGGGCGCCGCCTGCACATCGGCCTCGGTCAGCGGCCGGCGCAGGCCCTGGCGCGCGTCGAGCAGTTGCCGCGCGGCCTGGCCGCCGCCCGCGCCGCCGCCGGTCTCCTGATTCCAGATGTCGAGCATGGTGCTGTCGCCGTGCGGCAGCAGCTTCTCCTTGCTGGTGGCGCAGCCGCCGAGCAGGGTGGCCGCCAGCAGCACGGCGGCCGCGTCAATCCAGATCCGAGGCATGGGCTTCTCCGGTGCGGTGGTGGACCCGACGCCCCTTGGCGTCGTAGTCGATGTCGAGCGGTTGCTCCAGATGCACGGCCACCTTGGCGCCGGGCTGCACGTAGACCGCCGCGAAGGCCTGGCCGTAGAGCTTGTTGACCCAATCGGCCATGTCGCGCACGCCGCCCGCGAGGATGCGGCCCATCGCTTCGTTGCCGCTGATGCCGACGGTGCCCAGCGAACCGTTGCTGTTGGCGACCACGGCCACGCTGCCGTTGTCGGACTTGATGAGCGAGGCCGCGCCGGCGCCGGCTGCGGTGATGAGTGCCTGGCTGCCCAGGTACTGCTGGGCGTTACTGCGCCGCTCGCCGCTGACGCAGGGAATGCCGTAAGGGTCGCTGATCCAGCCCAGGCCGCCCTGGATGCTGGCGCCGTTGTGCCCCGAGTTGCCGCCGCTGCTGCCACCCTTGCTACTGTCCTCAGGCACCGTGCGGATGGTGCCGTCATGGAACACGAACGTGACCGAGCGGATTTGCCCGCGCACGCACGAGAGCGTCCAGTCGCCCGAGGCCGTGCCGCTGACCACGGCACCGGCCACGTCAGGAATGTCGATGCCGTTGGCCGTGAGGTTGTCCGGGCCGATCAGCACCTTGAACGGGTACGGGTCGTTGACGGTTCCATCGATCGGCACGCGCCCGATCAGCGCCGTCATGGCAATCGACCCCATGAGCGTCGAGTTCGACGGCACGGTGTAGACCGCCTTCGTGGATGCGCCCACCGCGCGGCTGCCGACGTCGGCGACGGATTCCACTGCGGCCGACAGGCTTTTCTGGGCCGGCCCGAAGCTCAGAGGAAAGCTCGGCGCCTTGCTGCCGCTCTTGGCGTCGACCTTGGCGTCGTCGGGCTCGACCCACTGCGTGCCACCGGCGCCGCGGTTGAAGCGCTGGCCGTCACCCTCTTCGAGCCCCAGTCCGACGGGCAGGTCGGACGGGCCACCCTTGCCGGAAAGGCCGTCCAGTTGCCGCTGCAGATCCTGCAGCAGCCCCTGGGTCTGCTGCCTGTCGCTGGCCACCTGGGTGCGCTCCTGCTCCAGGCGGTTGCGCTCGCCTTCCAGCGCGCTCTGGATGCGCTGGTCGATCGCGCTTTCCCGGGCACGCAGGCGCTCGTTCTCGGCCTTGTGCTGCTTGTTGTCGCCGAGCGCGCTCTGCAGCTCGGTGCGCAACTGCTTCACCTGGGCCACCAGCGTGGCGACGGTATCGCGCGGCGTGTCGCCAGCGATGCCCAGGGCTTTCATCTCCTCGGGCGTGAGCGTACTGGCCGCGCCCTTGGGAGCGGGCTGGCCGCCGGGCGCGCCGGAGAACAGCTTGATGCCGACGAACACCAGCAGCAGCGCCATCGGGATCAGCAGCCACTTGAGCAGCGGATTACTCTTCATCGCGCGCTCCTCCGGTCGAGCCGGCCGCGGCGGCCGGCGGCAGGTTCACGCTGGCGTCGATCGGGCTCAGCGCCGGCAGCAGCGACTCGGCCAGGCCGTGGCCGCGCGTGACCAGGTAGAGCACCGTGGTGTCGGACGCGGTGCCGGCCGGCCCCAGGTTCGGATGCTGGAAGGTCGCCGCCACGAAGTTCCCCTGCAGGGCGCGCGGGTCGAGGTCGAGCCAGCGCGCCGAGGTATTGGTGAGTCGCACGGCCGTCACCCACTGGTCTTCCAGGCGCCACGCGGCCAGTGCCCGCGCGTGCACCGGCAGCGTCGGCAGCAAGGTGTCCAGCGCGAGGTCGCGACGCAGGTTCACGCGCCCGATGCCGGCGACCGGCTCGACGGTGCGCAGCGGCGCGTACAGGTTCTGTGCGGCATGGCGCGTCAACACGACCGATACCGGCGTTTCGCGCCGGGGAACGGATTTGTCTGCGGGCGCATCGGCCTGCTCGTCCGCGCCACTTGCTGCACCGCCGCCGTAGCGCTTCGCGGGGGCCTCCGCTTCCACGATGCGCACCGGCTCCAGCGGCGCCTGGCCGTCCTTCGCCGGCTCGGCGGCGATGTCGAGCAGGATCAGCGCGCCGGATTCCACGTCCTGCAGTTGCAGCCGCGTGGGCGGAATCGGCTCGCTCGCCCGCAGGTAGATCGCGCCGCCCGCACTCTGCACGCGCAGATGGTCGCCGACGCTGGCCGGTACGCCGACGCGCACATTGCGGTCGATGAAGACCACGCGCTCCTGGCCGACCACCAGCGGTACCGGCAGGGGCAGGCGCTCCCAGCGCAGGATTTCCACGGCCTGGCTTGCCGGCACGAAACCGAGGATCAGCAGGACGCCGGCCAGGGCCGACAAGGCAACGGGCTTCATGGGGGGTCTCCCTGCAGGTGGCCGGAGGCGTTGGCGGGCGCGCCGGCCTGGGGTGGCGTCGGCGGCGTTTCGATGCGCTGGGGTGCGCTGGCGTAGCAGTCCAGCGCCAGGCCGAAGGGGTTCCGCTCGGGGTCGATGTCCAGCCGGACGACCTTGATGGGGTAGCGCACCAGGGCGCGCTTGACCTGCTCGGAGCCGTAGTATTCGTCCGCGCTCACGTCGAGCGTGACGATCCAATCGCGGTCGGAGACCATCTTGACGCGCGAGGCCGGATCATCGCCGTAGCCGCGGCCGGGAATCTCGTAGATGCCACGCACGCGCTGACGCAGCTCGCCACTGGCGCGCCGGTATTCGTAGTCCTGCTGCAGGAAGGCCCGGCAGCTCGGCGTCAGGTAGGCTGACAGCGCGCGCAGGTTGCGCGGGTAGTCTTCTTCGCCGTTCGTGGGCCAGCGCTGTACCTGCTGCCAGATGTAGAAGGAGAAGGCATACACGCTCTCGGGCGGCACGTCCCACCACTTGCGCGTGCTGCCCGAGCGCAAGTCCGGCGGCACATGGATGGTCAGACTCTTCGGCGCACTCCACCAACCGAAGCCGAGCAGCAGCGCCACCACGAACAACGCGCCGGCCCCCAGACGCAACGTCTTCACGTGCGCCTGCAGGTGCGCAACCTCGTTCTTGAAACGGCTCATGGCGTACCTCGATCGGCATTGCGCCGGGTCGTCCAAAAGCCCGAGCGGGTGATGAGGCGCTGGCCGCCCAGGAGCGCTGCCAGCGCCGGGTGCCGCAATGCCAGCCGCCACTGGAGCTGCCGGTAGAGCCAGGTATCGGGCCGGCCGCGCTTCTGCGCGCGCAGGAAGCCGCCGCCGACGAAGACGCCCAGCGCGATACCGGCGACGATCAGCGTGGGCACCATGGCGATGCTGTGCGTGAGCCAGGCCAGCGGCAGGCCGAGCGCGAACCCGGCTGCGGCCGACAGGCCGGCGCAGATCCACAACTCGTCGGCGGTCAGCCCGCGCACGACCACCGGCTGGCGGTTCAGCCGATGCGGCAGGAAGGTCACCAGCGTGTCTTGCGGGGTCTCCGAAGGGACGGCCATCGCTTGCCGCCCTCACAGCACGCCGGTGGCCTTGGTGAGCAGCCAGATGCCGACCACCAGGAGGATCGCGCCCACGGCGACCGTCAGGCCGAACTGTCCCCAGGTGGCGCGGCCGGTGTGGATCTCCGAGTAGCGCGTGTAGGCGTGATAGCAGACGCCGACGAACATCGAGGCGACCACGAGCAGCGCGATCAGCAGCACGATGTCGTAGCCGTAGTTCTGCAAGGTCTGCAGGATGCCGCTGCCCTGGCCGCGCGATGGGTCTTCCATGGTCGGCAGGCCCTGCGCGAAGGCCGACAGCGGCAGGCCCGCGAGCGCCAGCGGCAGCAGCGGAGCGGCGATGCGGGACGGAATGCGATGGGGTGTCGGTGGCATGTTCATGGCGTATGGCCTTTCGTGACGGTCAGGAGAGGAGGAAGAACGTCAGCACCAGGTACATCGCCACGAAGCGCACGACGACGGCGAGGAACTGACGTTCAGTGATGCGGTGCTCGGCCCAGCCGACATAGGCGGTGCGCATGGCCCACACGCCCCACAGCAGCAGCACAGCGAACACGAAGCCCAGCACCACGGCAGCGACGGCCGAAGGCGCAAAGCCGCCGTTGGCCTGGAAGGCGGCGACCTGATCGGCAGAGGGCGTCATGGCGACGGCACCTCGTCGTAGGCGCGGTCGCGGCGGACGTAATCGCCGGCCAGCGGGACGGGATCGCGCGGCTGGGCGCGCTGGGGCACGAGGTAGTCCTGCAGGCCGGCGCGAACGCGCATCAGGTCTGCGCGCAGTCGGGCGTAGTCGAAGTGGTAGCGGGCGCGTTCCTGCGGAGCGGTATTGGCGGCGTGCTCGGCGAGGCGGTCGATCAGGTCGAGTTGGCGGGCGAGCGCGGCGAGCTGCTCACGCTCCAAGGCGAGGCTGTCGGCAGCGACGGCAGGCTGCAGCGCCGAGAACGACACAGCCAACACCACGGCAAGCGCAGGCCATGCGGATGTGCGGCGGTTGGTCTGTCCCATCGTGCCATTCCCGTTGAAGCGGATGGCCAGATGCTGTGGCGCGCTCTCGCTTTGCGCCGCAGGGAATGGGAACTACAGCATGACCGGATTTGTTGGTCGCGCTGGCCGGCATTCGCGCAATGCCTGGTGGATTTCTTGTTGGCTAGTGCCCACCACCTTTTGGTAGAATTGAGCAAACTTGGCAATCCAAAGTCACGAAAGACCAAACCAGATGGTTTTCAGATGAGTGAAGTCGAGAGCGAGATCCTCACGCTGGAGGAGGTCGCGGCCTACCTAAAAGCCGGGAAACGGACGGTCTATCGCCTTGCCCAGAAAGGAGAGATCCCGGCGTTCAAGCTTGGAGGTACCTGGCGCTTTCGCCGCTCGGAGCTGGATCGGTGGATCGCCGAAAGCATCAACAAGAAGAAGCCGGAGGCCGAGTGAGCGCGGACCAAGCCAGCCGCCGAATCACGCTCGGGGAAGAGCAAGGGGAGGATCGCCGTTGACAACACAGCAGCTTCTGACGCCGCACCAGAGCCAGTACTTTGCTTGGCTGCTGACCAGGCGTGCAGCAGGCGATTCCGTGGAGTCCCTAGCTTCGACCTTGGTGGATTCGCAAGTCGATCTGAATCCCCATCAAGTCGAGGCCGCGCTCTTCGCTTGCCGCAACCCCCTCTCACGCGGCGTGATCCTCGCCGACGAAGTTGGTCTGGGCAAGACCATCGAAGCCGGCTTGGTCCTTTCCCAACGCTGGGCCGAACGGCGGCGGAAGGTCCTCATCATCGTTCCGGCGAACCTGCGCAAGCAGTGGCATCAGGAGTTGCAGGACAAGTTCGGCCTGCAAGGGCTGATCCTCGAAGCCAAAAGCTACAACGCGATCCGCAAGCAGGAGCAGCGAAACCCGTTCCTGTTCGCCTCCGGCCCGATCATCTGTTCCTATCAGTTCGCGAAGGCCAAGGCTGACGATGTCAAGGGCATCGACTGGGACTTGGTCATCCTCGACGAAGCGCATCGCCTCCGCAACGTCTACAAAACCAGCAACGTCATCGCCAAGACCCTCAAGGAGGCGCTGTCGCGCGTTCACTCCAAGGTGCTCCTGACCGCGACGCCGTTGCAGAACTCACTGCTCGAACTCTATGGACTGGTCAGCTTCATCGATGACCGCGTGTTCGGAGACCTTGATAGCTTCCGCTCGCAGTTCACTGGCAGAGAGCAATCCTTCAGCAGCCTGCGTGACCGGCTGGCTCCCATCTGCAAGCGCACCCTGCGCAAGCAGGTTCAGCCCTACGTGTCGTACACAGCGCGCAAGGCCATCGTTCAGGAGTTCACGCCGTCGAGCGAAGAGCAGGAACTTTCCAGGCTCGTTGCCGATTACCTGCGCCGCCCCAACCTCAAGGCCCTGCCCGAGGGGCAGCGCCAACTGATTTCACTTGTGCTGTGGAAGCTGCTCGCCTCCAGCACGCACGCGATTGCGGGTGCGTTGGAGACGATGGCCAAGCGCCTCCAGGGCGTGCTCGACGAAACCACCGAGGTTCCCGATCTGGCCGAGGAACTCGATGAGGACTATGAGTCGCTGGACGAAACCGCCGATGAGTGGAACGACCAAGGCTCAGACGTCGCAGCAGCGAGCCGCTTGGAACGCGATGTCATCACGCAGGAAATCGAGGAGCTTCGCCACTTCAAAACGCTGGCAACCAACATCCGGGACAACGCAAAGGGCAAGGCTCTGCTCACCGCGCTGGATCGAGCCTTCGCCGAACTGGATCGGCTAGGCGCGCCCAGAAAGGCCATCATCTTCACCGAGTCCAAGCGCACGCAGGAATACCTCCTCAACTTGCTGGCTGACACGCCATACGGCGACGGCATCGTGCACTTCAACGGCACCAATAGCGACCAGCGTGCGCAGGCGATCTACAAGGACTGGCTGAAGCGCCACGAAGGCACCGACCGCATCAGCGGCTCCAAGACAGCCGACACTCGCGCGGCCCTGGTCGAGCACTTCAAGGAGCGCGGCAAGGTCATGATCGCCACCGAGGCCGGAGCCGAGGGCATCAACCTCCAGTTCTGCTCGCTCGTCATCAACTACGACCTTCCCTGGAACCCGCAGCGCATCGAACAACGTATCGGACGCTGCCATCGCTACGGGCAGAAATTCGACGTAGTGGTCGTGAACTTCGTCGACCGCAGCAATGAGGCCGATGCACGCGTGTACGAGCTGCTGTCGCAGAAGTTCCAGCTCTTCGAAGGTGTATTCGGGGCAAGCGACGAAGTTCTCGGCGCCATCGGCTCCGGTGTCGACTTCGAGCGGCGTATCGCCGAGATCTACCAGAACTGCCGAGAGCCCGAAGAAATCAAGTCCAGCTTCGAGCAACTCCAGCTCGACCTCTCCGGCGAGATCAACGAGGCGATGGTCAAGACGCGCCAGGTATTGCTTGAGAACTTTGATGAGGAAGTGCAGGAGAAGCTGCGCATGCGGGCCGACGACAGCCGCAACGCGCGCAATCGCTTCGAACGCATGCTGATGGACTTGACCCGCGCCGAACTGGTCCAGTACGCCTCGTTCGATGACGGAGGCTTCGATCTGCACCACATACCAACTGAAGTCGAGCACAGCGGTCTCACGGGCATCGAGCTGGGGCGCTACGAACTGCCCCGCCGCTCCGGCGACGCGCACCTATACCGCATCAATCATCCACTGGCGCGATGGGCTATCGAGCAGGCCAAGGCTCGGGCACTCGACGGCGCCCGTCTTGTCTTCGACTACAACGCCTACGGTTCAAAGATCAGCACGCTTGAAGCCTGGCGCGGCAAGGTCGGATGGCTCACTGTGAAGCTGATCTCGGTCGAGACACTCGGCAACCAGGAGCAACATCTGCTGGTTGCCGCGGGCACGACCGACGGCCGCCTGCTCGCGGAAGAAGATCCGGAAAAACTGCTGCGCCTGCCCGCGACCACGCAGACCGCGAGTCTGTTCAACGCCCCTGACGCCACCCTGCTGGCCGACGTGGAAGCCCGCAAGACCGCGCTCCTGCGCGACGTCAACGAGCGCAACCTCGGCTACTTCGAGCAGGAAGTCCAGAAGCTGGATGCCTGGGCGGACGACCTGAAGCTCGGTCTGGAGCAGGAGATCAAGGAGATCGACCGCGAGATCAAGGAGGTGCGCCGAACCGCCGCGACCTCGCCGACGCTGGAAGAGAAGCTGTCATGGCAGAAGAAGCAGCGCGAACTGGAAGGCAAGCGCAGCAGGCTGCGCCGCGAACTGTTCACTCGGCAGGATGAGGTCGAAGCCCAGCGCAACGACCTCATTAGCCAGTTGGAGGTGCAACTTCAACAGCAGGTGGAGGAGCGCACGCTGTTCACCATCGAGTGGGAGCTGAAATAAGGATGAAAATCATGCCAAAAACTCAGCTTAAAAAGCTGGTCGTTGAAAAATTCCGTGCACTGAACAACGTGGAAGTCGAATTTGGCGACCACATCACAGTCATCTGCGGAAAGAATGGCACGTCCAAGTCATCCATTCTTGGCATTGCTGCGCAAATTTTCAGCTTCGAGAAAGACTATCTCAAAGGCTTAGCGCTTTCGTTCCGACAAATCGCCGGTGGTCTGTTCAAATCCCAATACAGCGAGCATTTCAGAATTTCTGATGAATTTGACCAACCCGGTTCGATGACGGTCAACATAGAGCTGCACGATGGATACACAGATCAGAGTGCGACCGCAAAGCTCGAATTGATGAAGCGGGGAAAATCGCCCAGGCCAGTAGTCCGCAACAACAGCACTGTCGAAAAGGGCGAAAATACAAGTCGCAACTTTACGCATCCGGTAATTTTCCTGAGCCTGAAACGGCTCTATCCGATTGCAGATCGGGACTACAAAGTCATTGATTTCGATTATTTGAATAACCACAAGCCACAGTTCATTGGGTTGGTCAATGAGTTACTCAACCGTCAATCTTCCTTGGCAACAGGGACGGAGGGAACCATCAGTTCTGCGGTGGCGCATGGCGACAATTATGATCAAGAATCCGTTTCCGCTGGGGAAGACAATGCCGGTCAGATCATCTTGGCGTTGATGTCGTTCCGCAAGTTGAAAGAAGAATACGCCGACTACAAGGGCGGTTTGCTGTTGATAGACGAAGCGGATGCCGGGCTGTTCCCAACGGCGCAGGTGAATTTGTTGAAAATTCTGGACAGGGAATGCAAAGATCTGGATCTTCAGGTCGTGATGACTTCCCACTCTCCCACGCTGATTGAGTACGCCTACCAGCAAAGCCAGCAATACCGCCGGAAATACAAAACCATCTATCTGAGCAACACGTTTGGTGGCGTGCAGGTGATGCAGGACTGGTCTTGGGCGCAGATCAGTGCGGACATCAACACTCGAACCGTTGCGGCAGGGGCAGACGAAAAGCTTCCCAAGGTCAATGTTTACTTCGAGGACAAGGAAGCGGCCGATTTCTTCGCCGCCCTGATGAATCGGCAATCCATCAAAAAGTTCACGAACCCGCTGCCGGACGTGACCTTGGGTTGTTCAAACTATCTGCAACTGATTGACAAAGGCGTGCCTGAGTTTTCAGAAAGAAGCATCGTGTGCCTAGACTCGGATGCTGCTCAGCAAGTTAGGAGGAAGAACCCGAAGACCCTGGTTCTTCTTCCGGGAAACCTACCTCCCGATCAGTTGATTTTCGAGTATCTCTTCAACCTCCCTGCTGAGCATAATTTCTGGCGAAACGATTTAGGGTATGCGCGCCCCAATTTCACCCAGTCAGCAGCGGAAGTCATTCGTGAATTTTCCATCAACGGAAATCAGGTTGATGTGAAGACAAGCTTGGCAGCATACCAAGGTGGAAAGAAACCGCGAGAAGTCTTCAAGCGCTTCTACAAGGATGCTGAATTTCAGAAGCTTGTTGCCTTGGCATCTAAGCCCTACAACCCGTGGAAGCACTGGATTGAAAACAACCAAGATGCTTGCAACGACTTCTTGGAAAAATTCGAGTTGGCCCTTCGTGGTGTGATGAGTGGCGGCTATGCTGTTGATGCCAACAAACTGGCCACATTGAAAGTAAAGCTGAAGGGGGGTTAGGCATGTATTCCAACAAACTGTATAGCCCCTTGCGCTATCCCGGCGGAAAAGCCCCCTTTGCGCCCTTCATCGCGGCCGTGATGCGGCAGAATGGCCTAATTGGTGGTCACTATCTGGAGCCGTATGCAGGCGGCGCAGGCGTGGCGCTGGAGTTGCTGTTCCATGGCCACGCCAGCCATATTCACATCAACGATGCCGACCCGGCGGTGTATGCCTTCTGGGTTTCCGTCACCAAGCATTCTCGCGCTCTTCTGAATCTGCTTGAAGCCACGCCCATCACCATCGAAGAATGGTTCAAGTGGCGAGAGGTCTTGCGCGGCGATGTCAAGGCGAGCATGGTCGAGACAGGATTTGCAACCCTGTTCATGAACCGAACAAATCGCTCTGGGATTCTCAAAGCAGGCGTCATTGGCGGGAAAAATCAGGACGGAGATTACAAGCTAGATGCGCGATTCAAGAAGGATATCGTTGCATCGCGGATCAAGGAAATAGCCAAGCATTCCGCTAACATTTCCGTATATTGCGAGGATTCGCTGAGGCTTTTAGGGCGGTGCTCGGAGTTCTTGCCTAAAAAGTCGCTTATCTATCTCGACCCGCCTTACTACGTAAAAGGCAAAGGCTTGTATCGAAATTACTACGAGCATGATGATCATGTTGCGATAGCCAAGAAGCTCCAGAAAAAAAACTTCAAGTGGCCTTGGGTAGTGTCTTACGACAATGCTGAGGAAATCTGCTCCATGTACCAGCTCAGTAAGTCACTTAGCTACGGGTTGAATTACACTGCGCAGCGTCGGTATGTGGGAAACGAGGTCATGTTCTTCAGTCAAGGCATCGTTGTGCCTGATGAGGAAATTCCGCAAACCAAGGCTGTTGGATAGACTGCAATGAGTGATACATCACTTAGGTTGCGACCTCTGGTTTCGTTGGTGTTTTTTCTGAGCGCCTACTCGCCCTTGATGATCATTTTGACGATCAAAGACCTGAATTTTTCATTACCGCATTTCTTCGGCTCGGCGACCACGAGCGGCATTTTGATTTTCATGGCCATTGGCAGCAGCGTTGTGACGCTCATGACGGTCAGGAGCGTGGAAAGCGGTCTGACCGTCGTAGTCACCAAGGCCGCCAACAAATCGGGGGACATGTTCGGCTATACCATTCCTTACATGCTCTCGTTCATGCGTGTCGATCTGGGGGATTGGCAGACCTTGCTCAGCTTGGTGCTGTTCTTGTCCGTTCTATTCATCATGGCCTATCGCACCCAGACCGTATTTATCAATCCCGTCTTGGCGATTGCTGGATACATGCTGATCGATTGCACATTCAAGCGTGATGGCAAGGAGGTTCAGGCAATGGTCGTGACACGGGAGCCGATCAGCGCGGGAGATTCGATGCAACTGGATCAACTCTCTCACTACCTCTACATCCGAATCAATACTGGGCATAAGAACACCGAGGGGCACGCATGAGCAATAAAACAAGAAAGCAACTGAAGGAAATCAAATCCGAGGACTTCGGCGGATGGGCTGCCTCATTCTGGCTGATCAAAAAGAGAACATCCAAGGAAAGCCCCTATTCTGCTTTGCGCGTCGATATGGACAGGAAGCTCCAGAATCGTTTCAGGCGCTACCTGAAACAGCAACTGCAAGGAAAGGACTTCCATCTTGCAGAGTACGACTACAACAATGCGGACGGCGACGATGCATTGTTCACCATTGACGCCGAAACCACGGATTTCACCAAGGTGGCGGCAGAGATTGGAAAAGGGTTCAGCAATCAGAGAGTGACCAGCCACGAAGAGTTGCTCAGATCGTGGGCATACGTGATCCTGTTCGAGAAAGATGATCGCAAGCTTTACGCATGGAAGAAAATCAGTGCGGACACGCAACCCAAGAAAGCCGCGGCCAAGGATCTCGCCTTCTTTCTCAATAAAAAGCTGGTTGATCTCGATGACAAAGAGGTCTTCATGATCTATCCACGCTATGACTTCTTTGTCTATGGCGGAACCACGTTCATTGCCAATAAGCGGCAATTCGAAAGCTCGATGAACTTCCGCGAAGGCATGAAAGCCAAAGCTGCTCAGGTCATTCAGGATTTTATCGACAGTGGAAAGTTCGAGAACACCGAGCGCATCACCAGATATGTCGGCGAGAACCTCCATCACCTGAGAAAGATGGCGTCCATCTTGAAGGCCGGCTATTACAAGCAGACCGACTATATTCAGCAGATGATCGTGGTCAGCAAGAGTGAAGGTTGGGAGTTGAACGTGAAGAATGGAAAGGTTGTGGTTGAGGATGAAACCATAGAGCTTCTGTTAAAGCTGCTCAACAACGATCGCTTGCGCTCTCCGATCAACAACGAGGTATTCGACGCGGCAGCCAAAGCGCGTGTCAACGGTAGTAAGGCAGTTGCGGCATGAAAAAGCAAAAACTAGAACTGACATGGATTGGGAAGGACAAGCGGCCCAAGCTGGAGCCGCGTATCCTGCTGGAAGACCCGGAAAAGTCGTATCACGCCAAGCATCGCGTGACGGACAACGACATCTTCCACAATCGGCTGATCTTTGGCGACAACCTGCTAGCGCTGAAGGCGCTGGAGCAGGAGTTTTCCGGAAAGGTGAAGTGCGTCTTTATTGATCCGCCATACAACACCGGTAGCGCATTCACGCATTACGATGATGGGCTGGAGCATTCGATCTGGCTCGGGCTGATGCGCGACCGGCTGGAGATCATCAAGCGCCTGTTGTCAGAGGATGGATCACTTTGGATCACAATTGATGATAATGAAGCGCATTATTTGAAGGTGTTGTGCGATGAGGTGTTTGGGCGTTCGAACTTTGTCTCAAATATCGTTTGGCAGAAGAAGTTCTCTCCGCAGAACGATGCGAAGTGGATTAGTAGCAGCCACGACCATATTCTTTGCTATGCGTTGAATAAGGGGCTTTGGTTCCCCAATCCGCTGCCTCGTTCAGCAGAAATGGATGAGCGATACAAGAATCCCGATAACGACCCGCGAGGCCCCTGGACCGCGACTGACCTTACGCGCGCAGAGCATAGAGACAGAGATTACTGGGGGTTGGTGACACCATCTGGAAAGACAGTTTTCCCTGCGAAAGGACGTAGTTGGAGCCGCCCCAAGGAGAACATCGAGAAGCTGCAAGCGGAAGGTAGGCTTTGGTTTGGACCAAAAGGCAACAACCTTCCGCGACTCAAAAAGTTCCTGAACGAGATGGAAGGCGGTGTAACGCCGCAGTCCATTTGGTTTCATGGCGAAGTCGGCAATAACCAAGAGGCCAAGAAGGAAGTCCTTCAGCTCGAGGCGGAGACCGTATTTGACACTCCGAAGCCGGAGCGACTTCTTCAGCGCGTTCTTACCCTTGCCACGAACACCGGCGACCTCGTTCTGGATTCCTTCGCTGGCTCCGGCACAACCGGCGCGGTCGCGCACAAAATGGGTCGCCGCTGGATCATGGTCGAACTGGGCGAGCACTGCCACACGCACATCATTCCGCGCCTGAAAAAGGTCATCGACGGTGACGATCCAGGCGGCATCACTAAGGCGGTGAATTGGCTGGGCGGCGGCGGTTTTCGTTACTACCGTCTTGCGCCTAGCCTGATCGTCAACGACCGCTGGGGCAACCCGGTCATCAACCCGGAGTACAACGCGGCGATGCTGGCCGAGGCGCTGGCCAAACTGGAGGGCTTCACCTACGCGCCATCGGAAACGCGCTGGTGGCAGCACGGCCACTCCAGCGAGCGAGACTTCATCTACGTCACCACGCAGAACCTGTCCGCTGAGCAATTGCAGGCGCTGTCCGATGAAGTCGGCCCGGAGCAGAGCCTGTTAGTGTGCTGCGCCGCTTTCCACGGAGTCACGGCGTCCAAAGCGGCGGAGCGCTGGCCGAACCTGACGCTGAAGAAGATCCCGAAGATGGTGCTGGCCCGCTGCCATTGGGGCCGTGACGACTACAGCCTGAATGTGACCAACCTGCCGATGGCGGAGATTGAGAAGGCCGAGCCTGCGGCCTCTGGCAATAGCGCCAAGAACATCAAGAGCGGAAAAGCGGCCCTCGCCAACGCGGGACAGGGCGGCCTGTTTGGGGAGAA
The DNA here is from genome assembly GCF_009177135.1 of Azospira sp. I09. NCBI lineage: Bacteria > Pseudomonadati > Pseudomonadota > Betaproteobacteria > Rhodocyclales > Rhodocyclaceae > Azospira > Azospira sp. I09. The sequence continues at coordinate 2,815,482 of NZ_AP021844.1, forward strand.
CGAATAATGAACGCCCGCGTCCTGCACGCCGTCACCGGTCGCCTGTCCCTTCGTCCGCCCCAGGCGGAATCGCTCATCAAGTTGGTTCGTGCGCTCGATGCCGCGCCAGAACTCTTGGGCCACGAGCAGGATGTCTCGGCCATTCTCTCCACGCTGAAGGCCGAGTTCAGCACGCTGGAGGACTTCGAGCGCGAGTTCCCGTCGCTATGCTTTGCGCTGGCCACGGGCGTGGGCAAGACCCGCCTGATGGGAGCCTTCATCGCCTACCTGCATCTGGCGCATGGCATCAACAACTTCTTCGTGCTGGCGCCCAACCTGACGATCTACAACAAGCTCATCACGGACTTCACGCGCAACACGCCGAAGTACGTGTTCAAGGGGATCGCCGAGTTCGCGCTGCAGCCGCCGCTGATCATCACCGGCGACAACTACGACCAGACCGGCGCGGCGGTGGATGAGCAGTCGATGGGGTTTGCCCACGACGTGCGCATCAACATCTTCAACATCTCCAAGATCAACTCCGAGGTACGCGGAGGCAAGGAGCCCCGCATCAAGCGGATGAAGGAAGTGCTTGGCGACAGCTACTTCAACCACCTGGCTAGCCTGTCTGACCTGGTGCTGCTGATGGACGAGTCGCACCGCTACCGGGCCAGCGCCGGCGTGCGCGCCATCAACGAACTCAAGCCGCTATTCGGTCTGGAAGTGACGGCGACGCCCTTCGTCGAGTCCAGCCGAGGGCCGGTGCCGTTCAAGAACGTGGTGATCGACTACCCGCTGGCGCGGGCGATGGAGGATGGCTTCGTCAAGGAGCCGGCCGTGGTCACCCAACGCAACTTCGACGCCAAGGCGCACACGCCCGAGGAGATCGAGAAGACCAAGCTGGAAGACGGCGTGCGCCTGCACGAGACCACCAAGGTTGAGCTGCTCACCTACGCCCGCGAGAACGGCGTCAAGCCGGTCAAGCCCTTCATGCTCGTCATCGCGCGCGATACCACGCACGCGGGGCAACTCTTGGCGCTTCTGGAGTCGGAAGCCTTCTACGAGGGGCGCTACCAGGGGAAGGTGATTCAGGTCGATTCCAGCCGTACCGGCGCGGAGGAAGAAGAGATGATCACGCGCCTGCTGGCAGTGGAGAGCGTGGATGAGCCGACCGAGATCGTGATTCACGTCAACATGCTCAAGGAGGGCTGGGACGTGACCAACCTCTACACCATCGTTCCGCTGCGCGCGGCCAATGCCCGCACGCTGATCGAGCAATCCATCGGGCGCGGCCTGCGTCTGCCTTACGGCAAGCGGACGGGCGTCGCGTCGGTGGATCGCTTGAACATCGTCGCGCACGACAAGTTCCAGGAGATCATCGACGAGGCCAACCGTGGCGACTCGCCGATTCGCCTGAAGCAGGTCATCCTCGATGCGCCGAGCGCCGACGACAAGAAGGTCAGCGTGCAGGTTGAGTCCGGGGCTGCGGCGCGTCTCGGTTTGACGGAAGCACCGGTCGTGATCACAGGGGCTTCAGGCACTGACAGTGGAGCGGAAGTCCCCGCGCCCAGGCCGGTGTTCACCACGGAGGCGGAGAAGCAGGCCGCGCGTGTGGTCATGGACGTCATCGGCAAGTACGAGGTCAAGCGCGATCTAGTGCCCACCAGCAGCGCGCTGCTGAAACCCGAAGTGCAGAAGGAAATCCTCGCGGAGGTGGCGGAGCGGTTGAAGCCGCTGCAAGGCGAATTGCTTGCGGGCGTGGATGAATCAGTCCCCGCACTTGACTTGTCCGCCGTGGTGGCGAAGACCACCGAGATCGTGGTGCAGCAGACCATCGACATCCCGCGCATCGCAGTGGTGCCGACTGGCGAGGTCACGACAGGCTTCCACGCCTTCAAGCTGGATGTGAGCCAGCTCCATCTCCAGCCGGGTGAGCGCGAGATCGTCATCCATAACCTGCGCACCAACGAGCAGGACACCCTGGCCGCCGAAGTTGGGCTCAAGGAGCAGCGCCCGGAGGACTACATCGTCCACGCGCTGGTGGACTTCGACGACATCGACTACTTCACCCACGCCGATCTGCTCTACGACCTCGCGGGCCAGATGGTGCAACACCTGCGCGGCTACCTGTCCGAGGACGAAGCCATCAGCGTACTGGATCGTGACCGCCGCCTGATCGCGCGCGAAATCCACGCGCAGATGATGGCCCACTTCTGGGAGGAGGCGACCGAGTACGAGGTGCAGGTCAGTCGGGGCTTCACCGAACTCAAGCCGTGCAACTACACCGCCACGGCAGGCCAGACGGCCCACCACTTCCGGGAGACCGTGACCGAGACTAGTCGCATCAAGCAGATGCTGTTCGGCGGATTCGCACGCTGCTTGTATCCGATGCAGAAGTTCGATTCGGACACCGAGCGGCGCTTCGCCATCATCCTGGAGCGCGACGCGACGAAGTGGTTCAAGCCCGCGAAGGGGCAGTTCCAGATCTACTACAAGCTCGGCACCGAGCAGCCGGAATACATTCCCGACTTCGTCGCCGAGACGGACGCGACCATCTTCATGGTGGAGACCAAGGCACGCGCCGACATCAACACCCAGGAGGTTCAGGCCAAGGCCGCTGCCGCCATGCGCTGGTGCAAGCACGCTTCCGATCACGCGGCGAACGTAGGCACCAAGCCCTGGAAGTACCTGCTGGTGCCCCATGACGAAATCAACGAGTCGAAACGGCTCGCGGATTACCTGCGCTTTGAGGTCAAGGCGTAATTGAGTTGCCCTCGATCGACTTCGGTGAGCAAGAGCGACTCCGGCAAGGCACCCAGGCGGCGGGAAATCGCCGCTTCACGGGCATGATGAACCGGCAGGGAAGAGGAACAAGAAATGCAGAAGCCCGCCGCACAGCAGAAGACCGTCCTGGAGACGATTCTGGACTGGTCAAAGGATCGTCCTCTCTGGCAGCGTGACGCCCTGCGCCGCATCATCGCAAACGGCCGTCTGACGGACGCCGATATCGGCGAACTCGTGGACCTTTGCAAACAAGGCAAAGGTGCCCCCGTAGGCGCGCTGAAAGCGGTACCGCTGGAGAAGGCCCATCTTCCGGCCAACCCCGGTCAGACCGCCGCGGTATCGCTTCTGTCGATCGCCGACGTGACCGGCGTGAACAACCTTGCCGCCGGCCAGACCCTCAGCTTCGAGCCGAATGGAATCACGATCATCTACGGCGACAACGGTGCGGGCAAGTCCGGCTACGCACGCATCCTGAAGCGCGCATGTCGTGCAAGGCATGCTGGAAAGATCGAACCCAATGTGTATGCCGATCAGCCCCCGAAGCGCGTCGGCGCGAACATCGCGTACGGGGTCGGCGGTGTGCCGCAGCCGGTCGAACAGTGGCAAAACGGCGCAAATCCGCATGCAACGCTGTCAGCGGTGAGCGTGTTCGATAGCGACTGCGCCTCAGTGCATATCCGCGAGAAGAACGAAGTTGCATTCCGGCCCTTTGGTCTGGACGTACCGGATGAGCTTGCTGCAGCCTGCCAGGCGGTGAAGGACGCCCTCGCAGCTGAGCAGAAGCAGCTTGAGAAGGCCCGCAATCCGATCTTTGCGGCGCCGACCTGGAAGGCCACCACGGCCGTGGGGAAGGCGCTTGCCGCGCTGAATGCCAACACAGACGCAAAGAAGATCGAAGCGCTGGCGGCGCTTTCGGCAGACGAAAGCGCCCGTCTTGAGCGTCTGCGGGAAGACCTGTCGAAGAATCCGGCCAAGGCAGCGGCGGAACAGACCGTCAAAGCCGACAACGTCATGCGGCTGATTACCGCGGTAAACAGCGTTGCAGCCAGAACCACCGATGAGGAACTGCTGGCGGCCGCTGCCCTCGCCAGGGACGCACGGTCGAAACGGGACGCTGCACGTCTTGCCGCAGAGAAGGCCTTCACGGGCGAACCCCTTGCCGGCGTCGGCGGCGAGACGTGGCGGGCACTTTGGGATTCCGCCCGACGCTACTCGACGGAGATCGCATACCCTGGACAGCCGTTTCCGCCGTCGGCAGAAGACGCGCATTGCATGCTTTGCCAGCAGCCATTGGAAGCTGAGGCACGTGCACGGATGGCACGCTTCGAGGATTTCATCCAGAAGGACACGGAACAGCTGGCACGCGAGGCAGAGAAGGCAGCTCAGGCCGCACGTCAGACCATAGCTGGCGGGGCAATCGGCACGCGGGCGGTGAAGGCCAGTCTTGACGAGCTGGGCCTCCAGAATGAAGTGCTGCAGCAGCAGACGCGCCGCTTCATCGCCGCAGCCCGGCTGCGGCGCCACGTGCTGCTCAAAGCCCTGGGCGGAAACGGCGAGGTACAGCTTCCGTCCGTTCCACCGTCGCCGCTGCCTGATCTCAGCCTGCTTCAGACCACGATCCGCAACTACGCCGCCGAGCTGCGCAAGTCCGCTGACGCGGATGAACGTAAGAAGCTCGAAGCCGATTTCGCCGAGCTGAGCGACCGGGCGCTGCTCGCCGGCATGCTGCCGGTCGTCACTGACGAAATCCAGCGGCTGAAGACCATCCGGTTTCTGACCGAGTGTGCGGGCGACACAGCGACGAACACCATCACCAAGATGGGCAATGACATTGCCGACACCGTGATTACGCCTCGGCTGCGCGACAGATTTCAGGAAGAGATTGTCCGGCTTGCGGCCTCGAAGGTTCGCGTCGAAATCGTGCGCTCCGGCGGCAAGTACGGCTCACCGCAGTATCAGGTGCGCCTCTTCGCCAAGCCGGATGCCAAGGTCCACGAAATCCTGAGCGAAGGGGAAAAGACCTGCGTGGCGCTGGCCGCCTTCATGACCGAGCTTGCCACCGCGATGCACCGCTCTGCTCTGGTCTTCGATGACCCGGTGTCCTCATTGGACCATCGCTGGCGCGGGCAGGTGGCCAAGCGTCTCGTGGAAGAAGCGGAGAACCGCCAGGTCATCGTCTTCACGCATGATCTGGTGTTCGTGAACGATCTGAATGACCACGCGACGAAGACCGGGCAGGCCGTGCGGCTCACGACGCTCAGTCGTGGCGCCGCGGGAGCCGGTATGGTGGCCGACGGCCTGCCCTGGAAGGCCCAGAGCGTCGAAGATCGCATCGACAAGCTGGAGAAGGCGGCGCGTGCGGCAAAGCTGCTGCATGACAACAACCAGGAAGACGAGTACGCGGTCGAGGTGGCAAAGCTCTACAACTCGCTGCGCGCCACATGGGAGCGCGGCCTGGAGGACATCGCTTTCGTCCGCGTTATTCAACGCCACAGGGACTACATCAACGCCAAGGACCTGAAGAAGGTCAGTGCGCTCAACGAGGCTGACTGCGATGCTTTCGCCGCCGGATTCAAGAAGTGCTGCGACATTGTTGACGCACACGATCCGTCCAGCGGTAGGAATGCCGCGCCGCCACCACCTGCTGATCTCTTTCAGGACATCCAGGCTTTGAAGGACTGGGCCGCGTCTCTGCGAGACAGGCAGAAGAAGATTGCTTGAAACGTGTTTGTTCGCGCCAATGCTGACGTTCTTGACGAAGCAGAGAACCGAAACTATGGCATCGTTTATCTGACCTGGCGCAGGGCTGCAGCTACAGGTACTTCTTGAACGTTGCCGCCGCAATGCACACCGCCACGCCGAGCAATGCGGCGCTGGGCAGCAGGATCAGCAGCGGGTTCACGCTGACCGGCAGTGCCAGGTAAGTCACCCACGGCAGCACGGCCAGCGGGATCAGGCTGGCCCTGGCGCGGTGATAGATGAACCCCGATTCGCGTCCCGCGCCGAAGCGGCGGATGTCCCGGCGCACCAGGCCGTCCACCAGCCCGACGAAGGCAGCCATCAGGAACAGCGGCAGGGTCAGGCACAGCACCAGCAGCCGCACGAGGAAGACCAGCGTCGTGTAGGCCGCCGCGATCAGGTAGCTCTCCACGTTCACGTAGACCAAGCCGATGTAGTAGCGGAAATCCTTGGTCGGGCGATGGCTGCCGGCGCTGGCCTGCGCCGAGGCGTCGCGTATCCAGTCCAACAGACCGCTCTTCACGAACAGCCAGTCGTAACCCTGCTCGACCAGCCGGTGCGCGGTGCGCCCCGGCTCCTGCACCAGCGCGCTGCGCGTGAAGTTCTCCGAGAGCTGATCCAGCTCGTGGTGCAGCATGCCCTGCGCGTGGCGCCAACCCTGATCGGGCCAGAAGAAGTGCATGCCGACGCATTCGATCAGGATGCACAGCAGCAGCGCGCCGCACAGCACGCCGAAGAAGCGGAACGGCAGCGTGACCAGGCCGGCGATCAGGCCCTGCTGTCGTTGCTGCTGGCGCTGGGCCGCGACGGCCGGATCGCTCATGCTTCGGCCTCTTCAGCGGCGGCCATCTGCTTGAAGTCGTCCAGCAGGTCGTCGGGCAGCGCCTTGTCCTGCAGGCCGGGGATGCCTTGGGTCTCCCACCAGTCTCCTGCCTCGACGTAGTGCTGCCGCATGTAGCCGGCCAGCTCCTGCAGATCCTTCGGCATGGCTTCGTCGGGGTCGGGTGCCGGCAGCGGCATGCGGACTTTCCAGAGGTTGCCGCCCTCGATCAGCGCGAAGCATTGCCCCTTGGGTAGCGCCACCACATGCGCCGGCTCGATCAACGGCACGCTGTTGCTGCTGATGCGGTCCTGGGTGTTGGACGTGAACGCCGTGTTGCCCTGCGGATCGGAGCTGTCGGTGGCGCCGCTCATCAGTGCCGTGGCGTACACCTCGACCTTGGGAAGTTGTCGCGTCAGCAGTTCGGCGGTGGCGGTCTCGCGCACGCGCAGCATGAACAGGTTGTTGAAGTTGCCGACCACCTGGCCGGCCTTGGCACGGTTGCCGATGCGGGCCTCGATGTCGCTCAAGGTCTGCGTGTAGGCCGTCACCTGCACGCCGGCACCGCCGCCCTTGTTGACCATCGGAATGAACTCGTCGCCCATGAGTTCATTGAATTCGTCGGCGTGGACGTTGATCGGAATCTTGGCGCCCACCGCGGCGCCGGGTAGCCCGTCGTCGATGCCGAACTTGTAGATGTGGCCGGCGACCGAGACCAGATCGCTGAACATCGAGTTGCCCACCGCCGCCGCGACTTCGGCGTCGGACAGCGCATCCAGCCCCACGTAGACCACCGCGCGTTTGCGGATGACCTGCATCCAGTCGAAGATCGGCCGCGGGTCGGACAGGTCGGAATAGTTCGGTGCGAGCAGTTGCGCGATCTTGCCGGTGGTGAGCTTCTCCAGCAGCGGCAGCAGCGAAGCGACGATCTTGTCGAAGTACGTCCGGTCGTAGCGCACGGCGCTGCGCAGGCCGTCGAGCACCGGGTCATAGATGCGCACCTGCGACAGGTACTGTTCGAGGGCTACCACGCGCTTCTCGCGCCCGATCATGTTGCGCGGGATGTTCTTGTCGTTCAGCTTCGCTTCGAGCTGGACGATGACCTCCCAGGCCTTCGGCTCGTTTTTGGCGAAGTAGTGCTGGGCGTACTCGATGAACAGCGCGTCGATGTTGATGACGTGGCGCTGGATCAGCAGGTAGTCCGGCCGCTGCCCCAGCTCGACCAGGGCGCGCGCGATGATGTTGACGAAGCGCCAGGCGAATTCGCGGAACGCGGCGCTGTTGCCTTCGCCCGAGAGCTGTCCGGCGATGCGCGTGGCCACCTCGGAGATCCGCCCGAACCGGCCCACCGCGTTGTAGCGCGCCGAGATGTCCGGCCAGCCCAGATGGAAGACGTAGAACTCGCCTTCGCGCCCGGCGCGCTTGGCCTCGACGTACATGCGCTTCAACAGGTCCGCATCGCCCTTGGGGTCGAAGACGATCACCACCTCGTGCTCGCCGCGGACCTTGCGGCGGATGTCCTGGGTGATGAACAGCTCGGCCAGCCGCGTCTTGCCCACGCGCGTGGTGCCCAGCACCAGGGTGTGGCCGACACGCTCGCCCAGCGGCAGAGTGACGTCGACCTCGTGCGGCTCGATGCCATGCAGGCGCGGCAGTCCGCCGACCGGCGGCAGCGGCCGCGCCGGGTTGAGCGGGCTGTCCCAGGCCAGCGCGCGCGCCAGCGTCGAGACGGGAAACGGCGCGAACTCAAGCCGCTCCTCCAGCCGCCGGGCGGCCCGGTAGATCGCCGTCGGCTCGACGTAACGGCGGAACTCCGGCCGGTAGGTCTGCATCAGCCGGTGCGTGTGCCGCTGCTCCCAGCGAAAGCCCCGGCCGACGAACAGCCGTTGCTGACTCACCGGCACGTCGCGGCTGGTCATCACGTAACGCGGCAGGCGGCGGATGTTGCGGCGATAGCGCAGGATCGCCCAGGCATCGCGCAGGCGAATCGCGCCGAAGGTCAGGAAAGCCAGCGCCGAGCCCAGGCCGAGCAGCGGGTTCAGCGCGAGCGACCACGGTGCCACCAGGCACAGAATCGCGGCGCCGGTGCAGACCGCCACGGTGTAAAGCTCCACCGCTGGCCGCAGCAGAACCTCGACCGCGTGCGGTTGGGCCATTTGCGCACCTACTGCTCGACGCCGGTGGACGTGATGAGCACCGGGTAGTGGCGCAGGCCCAGGCGCTGGGCCAGGTCGTCGCCGGAGGCCGGCGAGAGGGTCAGACCGGGAGCCAGCCTGCGCAGCGCCGTCAGCGCGGCCATCGACTCCACGTTGACCACCAGGCCCACGGCCTGCAGCTCTCGCAGCTCCGCCTGCCGCTGCCGCAGCCAGGCACGCGACCGCTCGTCATCGCCGATCAGGAACAGCGCCGTCAGGCCCGGCGCCCGGATGACGCGGCGCTGCACCTCGCCCGGCGACAGTTGCGTCGAGCGCACCGGCAGCATGGCGGCTTCGGCGTCGGCCGCGTTGCCCACGCGAGGGGCCGGCGGTGTGGCCTGATCCAGCTGAGGATTCAGCGACTGGTAGTACGGCGGCGCGGAGTCGCCGCCACGGTCTTCGACGACGATCAGCGGTGCGGAGGTGGTCTGCGCGAAGACGGCGGTCGTGGACAGCAGCCCGATGGCGGCGATGAGGACGATGTGGTTCATGGCGTGGTGGCCTGAAGGGTTGAAACGGGAACGCCGGGGTCGAGCACGCGGATCAGGTGCCGATGCACACTGCGCCGGTAGCGCGCCGCGGGTGCCCCGCCGGCGGGCCGGTGGTAGCGGCCGATGGCAAGGAGCCAGTCCTCGCCCGGCGTGTGCTGTTCGCGCAGGATTTCCGCGGCGATGGCGAGGTTGCGGTACGGGTCCAGCAGCTCGCAGGGCTGCGTGTAGCGATGCGCGTGGTAGCCGAGATTGACCTGGCCGAGGCCGGCGTCGATGCGATTGGCCGGCGTGTGGGCGAGCGCACGGTGCAGCCCCGCGCAGGCCTCGGCGCGGGTGGCGTAGCGCTGTGGCGAGCCGGCGACGTTGAGCGTCCACGGCCAGGGGATCAGGCGCCCGCGCAGCATGGCGCCGCTCTCCTGCAAGGCCACCGCGTACAGCACCGCCGCCGGCACGTCTGCACGATGCGCCGCCAGTTGATAGGCCGGCGGCGGCACTTCCCGCGCCAGGGCGGCCAGTGCCCAGCCGCCGGTGGTGAGCAGCAGCACGGCGCTGGCGCAGCGGATGGCGACGCGGGACGGCCGACGCTCCCGGCCCGGAGCACCTATTGCCGCTGCCATTGGCCGTTCACCTCGCGCACCACGGCCGGCAGATCGCCGGGCAGGCCGAGCGACAGCCAGCGCCCGGCATCGTGGTTGAGCGTGATGGTGCGGGCGCGCACCCTGGCCGGGTCGATGCCCGCCCGGGTGGCCCACTGCCGGATGCGCGCGTCGTCCTGACGGCTGCCGACCATGTAGAGATCGAAGGCCGTGCCGGCCGCCTGCAACTGCTGCACGCGCTGCGCGCACGGTGCGCAGTCGGCCTTGACGAAGACCGCCAGGCGCCCGGAGCCGGTGTTGCCGGCACCCGGCGCCTTGGCACCGGGCAGGCTCACGCGCGGCTGGCCGGGAAACAGGCGCTGCCACGCCGCGTCGTAGGCCCGCTGGTAAGCCAGCGTTTTTCCGACGCGCCGGGCCTCGGCCTGCACTTGCAACTCCGCGTAGCGCCTGCGCTCCTCCTCGCTGCGGGCCTCGATGCCCAGCGCCGTGAGCGGATCGAGCTGGGGCGAATAGACCCCGAGCGGCCCCTGCATCAGTTGCCGGTAACGTGCCCACTCCTCGGGCTGAAGCCCCCACTCCCGCGCCTGCCTCTCGTCGAGCGCGGCATCAGTGCCCGGCTGCACCTGGGCGGGCACCATGCGCGAGTTCGTCACCGGGGCCGGTTGGGCGGATGCGCCGAAAGTGGCGAACAGGACGACGGCAGCGAGCAACGGCCGCAGGTTCATGGCGACCTCCTACGGCACCGCGACGCGCTGCGTCTGGCCGTTCACCTGGAACACGCCCGCCTGCGCCTCGATCGACTGCAGTTGCCAGCCGCCCTCGGCATCGCCCTCGCGCAGCAGCCGGGCGCCCGCGAGCGAGGGCGCGGCGGTGGAGGTGATCGACAGAAAGCGCTCGCCTCCCCGCAGCTCCACGCCGAGCACCCGGAACGGCGGCTCCGGCACCTTGGGCTTCGTCACAACCGGCGCGCGCGGGCGAGCGGCGGATGCCACCTGCCGGGTCTTCTCCAGGCGAGTCTCGATTCCGTTCACGCGCGTCTGTAGCGTCTGCAGGTCGATGGCCAAGGCCCTCGCCTCGTCGGCCTCTTCGAGGCGCATCATCCGTTCGTCCAGCGCCTGCCGCGCGGTGGCGAATTCGGCCTGGCTGATCGGCGCCGGCCGCCGCTTGTCCGCATCGGCCTGTTGTTCGAGATCGGCCATGCGCAAGCCCAGCGCCTTGAACTGCGCATCCTGTGCGCTGCTCTGGGTCTGCTCGGCGAGCCGCGACAGGCCGACGCTGTTGATGAGTGCCACGGCACTGATGAGCAGCAGCCAGAAGGCCGCGGCGATCTTGAGCCAGCGCGTGCGGGAATTGCGCTCGGATGGCGCTTGGGGAAAGGTCATGGCTGCATCTCCTCGGGCCGGTCGGCGTCCGGCACGGGCGGGGCGGCGCCGGGCGGGTTGGCGGAAAGGAAGGTGGGAGCACCGTGCCGGCTGAAGCAGACCTGGCGGCTCAAGTCATCGACCGACAGCTCCCAGGCCGGGCCGGCAAGGGTCAGCAAGGCATCGCGCAGCATCAGCGGGCCCAGGCGCAGGTGTGCGGCAGGCAGCGGCAGCGCGTAGAGCGTGGCGGCTTCGGCCGCATCGCAAAGCCGGTAGCCGGAGCGCAGGAGCACATGGCGCATGGCATCGCCCACGCTGGCATCGAGCGTGGGCGGAATAGACACCTCCACCGCCTGCTGCAAGAGATCACGCTGCGCAGGTTCCGGCACCAGCTCGATCAGGGTGTAGCGGCCATAGCGGGCCACCGGAACGAAACCCGGCTCCGGCGCGACGGCGGTTGGCGATGCGGCCGGCACCGCTGGCACAGACGGCGTGGCGGTCGTGGCGGTCGTGGCGCAGCCGGCGGCCAACAGGCTACCGGCCAGCAAGCCAGCGGCGAGGGCCAGGCGGTGAACAGCGCAGATGGATGGTTGCATGGAGGGCGCTTCCCTGGAACACGGAGCCCTCACCATCGCCGCCGCTTGGCCTGCGGGCAGCAAACAAAACGCACTGACGCCCGCCCGAATACATGGCGGGCGGCGCCATGGACTGTCATACGCCCAAGAAAAACGGCCCCGAAGGGCCGTGGAAAGTAGCCGGCGACCCCGAGGGGCCGCCGGCATGAGCACATGGATCAGACCGTGACAAGCTGCCGTGCCAGTGCCACCTCCACCGAGTCGCCGTCCTGGTTCAGGACATCGAGTCCGGACTCGGGCACGTCGCCCGACGTGCTCTGCGACACCATGATCTTCCGGGCCATCAACCCCAGGCAGGTCATCTGCGAGGAGTTGGCGTAGCCGAGGTAGATCACGCGCACCGGCTGCTTCTGGCCGATGCGCCATGAGCGCCGGGCGGCCTGCTGCAACGAATACACGTTGTAGCCGGACTGGAGGAACACGATGGTCGGGAACTCCAGCAAGTCCAGGCCGGTTTTCACCAGCTCGGGATTGGTGATGAGCACGTCGATGCCGCGGTCCAACTGCTCGGCGATCCAGTCCTCGCGGCGGGAGGCATCCACGCTCGCGCGCAGTACCGCCACCTTGAAGCCTTCCTGCTCCAGCAGCACCTTCAAACGCGACGTGGTGTCGCGCGTGCCGGTGTAGACCGAATAGACCAGGGTCTTGCGCCCTTCTGCCTTCTCCTGCTTGCAGATCTCGATCAGCTCGCGTTCCTTGGGCATCACCTCCAGCTCGTTGAACTGAGCCGGAACGAACGCCAAGGTATTGCGCGTGCGCGGATGCACCACGGTTTCCGACCGGAAGCAGCAGTCCGGCCAGGCCAGCAGCACGTTGAGGACCACACCGAGCAGCGTCGTGTCGCGCTTCGCCAGGGCCTGCTTCAGCTCCTGGGTCAGCCGACCCGCCAGATCGCGGTAGGCCGCGGCTTGCGCCGTGTCCATCGCGACTTCGCGGAACTCCTCGTCGTAGGGCGGCAGCACGTTGCCACCGATGTCCTTCAGCTTGAGGAAGACCGTGAACGGCAGGACGCAACGCAGCACGCCCTTGGGACCGAACCCCGGCGCCTTGACCGTGCGCACCGATACCTTGGTGCCCTTGGCCGTCTTGTGCGCCGTGCCCGTGCTCTCGGAATAGATGTCCTTGAGCACGCCGTGATCGCGCATGAACGCCATCGCGGCCGAGGTCATGCTGCCGCTCTTCGTCGGCCGGTAGCCGTCTTCGATCATCCGCCCCGGCAGGGCTCGGAACAGCAGGTGGAACAGGTCGTCGCCGTAGCCGCCCATCAGTGTGCCGGTGAGCAGCAGCGTCTTGCGCGCCTTGGCCGCCAACACCCCCATGGCCTGGCCCTGTGCGGAGCCGCCGTTCTTGTACTCGTGTGCCTCGTCGGCGATGAGCAGGTCGAACGTGCCTTGGGGAAGCTGCCTCTTGATGAACTCGGACGGCTGGTAGCCGCCCTCGCCGAAGCCGAACTCCATGTTGGCCATCGCACGTTCCATCCGATGGGCTTGCCGGTCCGAGAAGACCAGCTCGCCGTTGCCATCCATCAGGTTGATGAACTCGTGGATGTTGTCCCCGAGCATCGACGCGAGGAAGGCGTCGCCGAACTTCTGCATCAGCTTCTGCGCGGTGACTTCCCCGATGGTTGGAATACGCTTCAGTGCCTTGAGCACGGTCGAGGACTGGTCGCTGGCGGACAGGCCTCTCGGACGGATCAACGACCACAGCGGTGCACGGCAGTGGCTGCACTTGCGGCGGGACTCCTCGGCTTCGAGTTCGACCGGGTTGATCGGCTCGCCGTCGAGGTCGGTGATGACATGCCCGCAATCCGGGCAGGCCCCCACGTCACCGTGAGGCGTGCGCCGGCGAACGAAGACAGGTTTCCAGTGGAACCCCATCCGCATCCGCACGCGGCCCAGGACGAAGAACTCCTGGCCCTGCGCCGGCACGCCCAACTGCTCGCGCAGTTTCAGCAGCTTGACCAGCGTGTCCGGGCCATTGAGCACCCAGACCTTGGCACCGGCCACCGTCTCCTGGATTTCGCGCCGCCACTTGTAGACTAGGTGCGGCGGAGACAGAACCAAGGTACGGCGGTAGCCTTCGGCATTGAGCACGGCGGCGGTGGCAATACCCACCGTCGTCTTGCCGCAGCCCATCTCGCCATTGACGATCGCGGCGCGTTCGCCACGATCGACCAACAGCTCGGTGACGGCATGGACCACATCGGCTTGCGCCGGGAACAGCTTGCGCTTGAGCGTGGCGAGGATCAGTTGCCGATGCACCCGCACCTGGCCGGTGTAGACCGGAGGATTGGCGCGGTTGAGTGAGTCGAGCAGCTCGTCGCCGAACTCCGATACGAAGTCCTGCAGGCTGAGCGTGAGGGGTGAAGCGGCCGCTTCGAGCAGGTCGCCCTGCACAGCGGTTTCGGGAACAGTTTCAAGATCGAGGGACATGGTGATGCTCCAATGAAGATGGGGCATGCACCGACCCCTGCGGGGCGATGGCATGCCCCAGGGGTGGGAAGAGAACGGTCAGATGACGATCAGTACTCGGATGGCAGCAACAGCGTGGTGACGCTGCGGTCCCACTCGGTGATGATCCAGAGATTCAAGGTCGGCGTGACCTGGTAGGACGAGAACAGACGATCTCCGGACTTCAACGCGGCATCGTTGGAACGCCGGTCGCAGTCGTCGAGATCGCCCCAGTCACCACGAAGGTGGCGACGCAGATAAGGCACCGGATTGAACTGGCCCTGGTGGACCAGATCGTTGATACCGGCGGTCATGACCACTTGCCCGGATGGGAACCGTGGTTGCGACACGAGGTTGAGAACAGCGAGTGCCATGGTGATTTCTCCTTCAGGAAAAAGAGGCCACGGCGCCCCATCGGGGCGACATGACCCCGGTGGGTGGACAAAGAAGGCGGCGAAGCACTGGCGGCTTGCCGTCGAGGAACGACGATCAGCGAATGGTCAGCACCTCGCCCCGCGTGGCGGAGCCCGGCGTCATGTCCCAGGCGCGGATGACCGGCACGAACTTGTCGGTGAGGATGCGTGTCTCGGCGACAGACCCGTCGTCGCGCTCGGTGTATTCTGTCTGGAGCGTTTTCTCCTTGTGGGTGTCACCTTTCACGACGAGCGTTCTGCCGCTCTTGGAGGTCACGACGCCCGAGATTGCGCCCGCGGCCAAGGCCAGGGCGAGATGCCAGTGCGACAAGGCCCGCGCCGGTGGCCGCAGCGACTGCTGCGCGCCCCCCAGGTGCGTATCGAGCGCCGGCCAGAGTCCTTGCAGCCGGCCGACTTCATCGGCGAACTGCTCGGGCTCCATCGTCACGCGATAGAAGTGCTCCGGCTCGGCCGGGCTGGCAGGGACGGTGTACGGCAGGAACGGCCATTCGAGCGGCAGTTCCTCGGCTTCGGCGTCGCCCTGACCGATCTGCAGCAGCAGACCACGCAGGGCCTTGGCCGACTCCGACGCCTGGTCGCGCTGGCGAACCCGGCGGCCGAAGATCACCACCTGCTTGAACTGCGTTTCCACCGCACGGTAGATGCGCAGGTCGGCGAAGTGGCGCGTCAGCCATCCGACCAGCTCGGCGTCGAGCACGTAGGACGGCACGATGAAGATCAGCACGCCGCCGTACTGCAGCAGCGGCAGCGCGCGCTGATAGAACAGCTTTTCCAGCCGCGCACGGCCCTGGCCCTGATAGCCGATGTTGCCGTTCACGTCCTTGCTCAGATCGCCATACGGCGGGTTCAGCCACAGCAGCCCGAATGACTGGCGCGAGATCAGCGTGTCCATCAGGTCACCGTGGATGCAGCGATCGACCAGGTGCCGTGCGTGGCGGGCACGCTCGGCGTCGTACTCGACGGCGAAGGCCTGGACCTGCTCGCGCCCGAGGGCGTGGGCGGCTTCAGCAATCGCCACGCCTTCGCCGGCGCAGGGATCGAGGATGGACATGGAGCCGGGAGACGGTGCCAGTGCGGACAAGGCGCGCTCCAGCGTCGGCTCGTCGGTGGGGAAGTAGCCGTTACGGATGAAATTGCGCGCCAGGCGCGGAAACATGAGTGCCATGGATTTCTCCTGATGATGGATGAGGGAAGGCGGGCACGCGCGGCGCGCATGCCCGTGGGAATGGCTCACGCCACACGCCGAAGCGGTGCGTTCGCGGCCAGTTCGTACTGCGTGGCACCGAGGGTGCCGTTGCGGATCAGCTCGCCCAGCGCCTTCGTCAGCGCCGGGACATCGAGGGCCAGCCGATGGCCTTCCAGCGGCCCGAGGGCCAAGGGAAGACCGGTCAGCATCCGCCGTGTCTGCAACAGCTCCAGCACGGTGTCGCGCCAGTGGTCGAGCAGTGGCAGCGGGCAGGTGTCCTGCACCAGCGTCCACAGCCGGTCGAGCCGGTAAGCGGAATCCCTGGGCAGAAGCGCCAGCGCGCTGGCGTTGGCCTTGTCTGGCTTCACGCAGCGACGATCGAACAGCCACACATTCGTCAGCGAACCGAACAGCGTTCGCCGATAGGCGCGGGTGATGCGCTTTTCCAGGTTCTCGACGTTGCCGACGAAGACCGGGATGGATGCGCCCTGCTCGGTGATGACGTGGAACTGATCCAGTCCCTGTTCATCCCGGCCGAGGGTCAGGCGAGCGAGGAACTCCTGAACGGCGGTGTCGCGCGCCCAGATCGAGAGAAAGACGAGATTGCCCTGCTCGTCACCGACGCAACCGTCGGCCATGAGGTCGGGGCATTCGTCGATGCGGTACAGCGGTTTCGCGGAAGAAGGTGCAGGCATGGTGATGTCCTCTTGGAAAAGAAGGAGCAACCACAGCCCGCGGGGCCGTGCTCGCCCCGGTTGGGTGAAGGAAGATGCGTGCCGCTAGACAGCGCGTCCCGCGTGAAAGCGGTGAACCCGCTCGCGCCACTCGGAGCTTTGCACCGGCGCCATGTCGAGATAGCGCAGCGGGCACGAGTAGTAGTACGGATGCACGGACTCATCGAGGGACTTGTAGCCCCAATCGCCGCCCGAGCTTTCCAGCAGATTGCAGCCGATGTAGCAGACGGACTCACCGGCCGCGAGGCCCATGACGCCCGCCTGCCTGGCGATGACGCGAACCACGGTCCACAGAACGTCGCCGTCCAGCGTGTGGTCGATGACTTCGCAGCAAGCGCGTTCGGACGCCTGCGGAGCGAGCAGCTCGCGGATCAACTGATCGCGCGTCTGACGAACGAAGGTCCAGCCCATGAGGGTCTCCTTGAAGAAAAGGCCGGAGCCCTCCCCGTCGGGGGAGAACCCCGGCGGGTGGCGGAATGCCGCGCAAGGCGGCGGATGGATCAGGCAGCTTGGAGGTGCCAGTCCTGGGACAGCGGAGCGAACTCGTAGCCCAGCTTGTCGAGACGGTCGCGCTGCTGACGCAGCACACGACGATCCACGGTCGCATCGAGCTTTACGGTCTCGCCCAGGGGCCACAAGGCACCGAACAGCGCCGCGTCGTCTGCCTCGGCCGAGGCCGCAGCGGACACGGGAGCCGGTTCGCTGCCGAACGGCGTGGTATCGACCAGGGGATCGCGCGGACTGCGCGGCTTCGCCTTCGGCTTGGCCGGGGGCGTTGCCGGCGCGGGCGCCTGCGCTTCCTCGTCGATTGGATCGACTTCCTGCGGACTCAGCCGGCGGGCTTCGTCGCGGCTCAGGGCGTCGATGTTGGACAGGGTCATCCCGCCCAGATGGGCGCGGATCTCGATGACCATGCGGCCGTTGGCGTTGTACGTGGAGGGGCGAATCTCGACGATGACGAAATCACCGTCGTACTTGCCCTCGCGGTACTGATCGAGTTCGGCGTTCTTCACGACGAACTCGCCGATCGAGGTCGCCAGGCGGCCGACGTTGAAGTCGCCGTTCCTGCCGTGGATGGTCTTGATGGCCAGTTGGCCGGGAATGGTGATCATGAAGGTCTCCTGCGGACGAAGAGAAGACAAGGCCCCGGGGATGGGGCCTTGCGGATCAGAACGACTCGGCAACGGCCAATGCGGGGGCATCGGCAGCGTCGTCGGCAGCATCGGCGACGGGCCTGGAAGGCTCCGGTGCCGAGGCTTGCTGCGCGGCGGGCGCGTCGGACGTCACGGGGACTTCCGGGTCGCGCTCGTCGGTCTCGGTCGGCTTGGGTTCGGCCTTGTAGACGAGCTTGCCGTCGACCTTGATCCAACTGACGAACAGCAGACGGGCCTTGAGGCTCACACCCTGCTCGCCGGCACGCTTCCCCTTGGAGTAGGTGAAGGTGTCGGTCCACAGGTCGCCCAAGCGGAAGCCGATCATCACCTTCTTCTCGGCGTCGACCGCCTGAATGCAGCGGCGCACCAGGTGCTGCGCTTCCGAACCCGATACGCGCGTGTCGAAACGCACATACGAGACGTCGTCGCTGGGACCGTTCAGAGCCGCGATGTCGCAGGCCAGGAACGCATCGCCCTTCTTGGGCTTCACTTCGCGGATGCGATTGAGATACCCGAGGCCGGTGATGTGCAGATCGAAGTAGGACTTTTCGGTGGAAGTGGTCATGGTGAATCTCCTGGGAACAATGAGGCGGAGACACACCCGACCCAAGGCGGGGAAGGTGTGGAACCCCCGCGTGGGTTGATGGAACAGCTTGGAGGCATCGCCATCGAGAACCGATGGCCGTTCGCGCATGGATGCCGGTGCGAACTGGAGTGATCAACGCGGTCGGAACCGCGTCGCAGCCTTGAAGATCGTGGCTGCCTGGGCATGTCGCTGACGGACGTCAGCGGAACATGGCCGGAAGCGTGGCGCCAGGACGGCGCGCAGGCGAGCGGCAATCGGCACTCGCGGCTGTCCGCATTGCCGGGAAGAAAGAGGCCCCCGGAGCGGGGGCCAGGGATGGGCGGTCAGTTACCGCTGGGCGTGGGAGGAACCGCCTGCAGCGATAGGTGTGTCGCGGAGGCGGACACGTCGAGGTCGTCCTCGCTGCGCAGGATGCGCGCAAACACGCCCTCCTGCGGATCGAAGAACTCGCCGAAGTCGTCGCCACCGAACTCGGCGCGCGCCAGCTCCCACCAGTCATCGAAGGCATCGACATCCGGGTTGCAGCCAGCGGCATAGGCGATGGTCTTCTGGCGACCATCGGGTCGGCGCTCGCCGCACTCGGCCAGGAAGTACACGCCCTGATCCTTGACCAGGATGACGCGGCATTGATTCGCCACCGCTTCGGCGAGCACGGGCCGCAGCTCCGTGCCTTTGAATCGAACAGTCATGGGTGTGATCTCCAGGGGGCAGGAAAAGAGGCTTCCCGCCGCGAGGGCGGGAAGCTGCTGTGAGATCAGTGCCGGATAGCCTTACGACACGACAGGCACTGCACGCGGATGCGCCGCCAACTCCCGTCGTCGATCAGCCGTTCCAGCGTCTCGCCGAGGGTGTCGAAGAACACCTCATCGACCCGTTCGACCAGCTCGCCGTCGCGGTGCAGCTCCACCGCGTAGAGGTCGAGGCCACGCTCATACAGCACGGTGACGCGACCCTGGAACTTCGTCGTGGCGACGGTGAAGCCGATGGCCGGCGGCGTGCGGATGATGTCGGCGGGCAGCGGATCGACCCAGGTGATGTCCCGCGCGCCGGCATCCACCAGCATGTGGGTGACGCGCCGGAAACCGTCGGGAGCGGGCAACTGCTCCAGTTGGTCGACCAGTTCCTGCAGCTCGGGGCAGCGCGGCTCGGGGATCGGCAGCTTCGCCGGTGCGGACCCGAGCACGAACCGCTTCACCGTGTAGGGCTGGCCGTCGGCGGTGAACTCGGTCTGCTCCTCGGGCGTGTCCGCCCGCTGACCGTCGAAGCGGCGTCTGACATAGGGTTCGACCTGCACCTTGGCGCCCTCGTCGGGCACTTCGGTCACGAGCGTGCGATCGAGCACCGCGAACTCGGCTCGTCCCGTCTTGACGACGATGGCCTCGTCGGTGGTGGCGATGACCTTGCCCTCGAAAGGCTTCGGGTCGATGTGAAAGCCCAGCGTCGAAACCTTGGGCTGGCCGTCGAAGATGTTGAATTTGAACGAACGGACGTTGGAAGGCACATGACCGACAACGAGCGTCGGCATCTGTGCGCGGATGGCTTGGGTATCCATGGGGAGACTCCTTGTGGCAACCAAGGGACTCCCGCCCGCAAGGGAGGTCTGTCCCTTGAGGGTGAGGTGGATGGACGCGGGTGCGCCCGGAGAACGAAGCAACCAGCACGGCGAACCGCGCCGCAGTCTTGAAGGTCTCGACTGCCTGGGCATGCTGCCGGCAACGCCAGCGAACATGCGGCCAGCGTGCGGCACATGGCGGCGACCATCCGTTGGGAATCGGCAATGCGCCGGCACCGCGTTCCGCGAAAAAGAAGAGCCCCGACGTGGGGGCTCGAATGGGTTGCGGGTTACTCGTCGTCGTAGAGCGTCAGCCCGTCCAGCACTGGCGCGTCGGCATCGAACACCAACATGCGAACGTCGGCGAGCGCAGCCAGGTGCAACACTTCCACGAGGGACTCCGGCACGCCCTTGGCCCGATGCTCCTGCCGCAGCTCTTCGGCGGTGATGCCCTCGACATGCTGCAGGTTCGCATCCGTCCAGGGCGTGGCGATCAGCTTCACGCCGACCGCCGGGCTGTAGGGAATGCGGAAGGCCACGAACAGAAAACCGCTCGGCGTGGCGATGTCCGCCAGTTCGGCGAGGAAGCGACCGGCCTCCTCGGTGATGTGCGCCGAACTGATTTCCCAGGCACGGCTGTAGAACCCGGTCTCGAAGCGCAGGCGGCGTACCACCTCGCGCGCGGCTTCCTCGGAGTAGGTATCGCCGACGTGCAGCGGCTGGCCGGCTTCTTCGGCCATGACTGCGTAGACGAGGTTTCGGGCGATACCGTGGCTGGGGCACTGCGCGTCCAGCTCGGGCGGCACGTTCTGGCCCTCGGTGATCAGCGCGAAGTCGTCGCAGAAGACGCAGGCATGGCGCTCGACCTGGTTGTCCGGCAGATGCGACTGCGAGACGTGCAGCGGCAGATAGCTCAGCGGGCAGTCGTCGTCGTAGGAAATCGCCAGCAGCCGCTGCACGGACAGGCCATCGTAGCCGCGGACGAAGGGGTTTTTGGAATGAGACATGGGATTCCTCCAGCAGAGGATGGCCGAGGCAATCCCCTGCCGGGGATTGAACCCCAGCGAGTGGATGAAGTGGCAACCGGTCAGCCGGCCGCGGCGTCGGGCCGCCCTGGCGCCGGGCGGTGCAGGTCAGTGGAAGATGGTGATTCGGGACATGGCCGCTCCTGCGAAAGGAAGGAGGGACATGGCCCCGAACGGGGACGCATGTCCCTCGTGGGGTGGGATGAAAGAACGGTGGGTTGCCAGGCGCGGCTCACCAGCCGTTGTAGTGCAGCGTGAGGTCGGCGATGACCTGGCGCCGTTCCAGATCGAGGCCGCCGAAGTCGGACAGCCCCTCGAAGCCGCAACGCTTGAGCATCGCGCCGCCCTCGCGGGAGTTGTAGAAGCTCACCATCGCGGACAGGAACATGCGTTGACCGCTGCTCAGCACACCCAGGGCGTCGTTGAGCATCAGCATGTTGGGCCGCAGGTCCCACTTGGTGGTGGCACGCTGCAGACCTTCGCGTGTGCCGTCGCCGAACCACTCGTGGCCGGCGATCTGCGCGCCGCGCTTCCAGGCCTCGAAGAAGGCCTGCGGTGCAGCGTCGAAGTGCGCCTGTTCCAGCGCCATCTGATCGAGCACGTCTTCGGGTAAAGACAGATTCATGAGAGAACTCCTTGAAGGGTGGGAATCAGGGGTGAGCGCGCTGTGTCCAGGCATGGGTATCCAGGGCGCGCTGTGCTGCGAGGTGGTTCGGGAAATACTCGACGGACTCCCGCGATACCGGGCCTTCGTCGTCTTGCGTGCCGATGTAGTGGCCGGCCGCGCTGCGCAGCACCTGTAGCGGCAAACGCTTGCCGGTCCAGGCCAGCGCCAGCGCACCGCTGCGCACTGCGGTTGCAGAGGAAGATGCGGAAGGTTCAGACATGCCGTGCTCCTTGGTGGGTCGGGGAGCACGCATCCCGCAGGGGATGGGTTCCCCTCGGGTGGTTGAGAAAAGTGCATCGTCGCCAGGCCGGCGAGCGTCCGCGGTGGGCGATGCGAAGCGGACTGGATCGGTCAACGCGGCGAACCGCGTTGCAGTCTTGAAGACCGAGACTGCCAGGGCATGCCGCTGACGACTGTCAGCAACGCATGGCGTGAGGATGGGCGCGAAGCATGGCTGTCGTCGCAGGGAAAACCGAATCGCGGACGGCCCGCTTTAGGGCAGGCCCGCGTCACGGGACAAGGCAAGGACCATGGCGCCGAAGGCCACGCGGGCCTTCGGCTGGAGAGGAAGGAGAACCACCTGTGGGCTGCGTCAGCGCGGGCCGTCGTCAAAGCCGTTCGCTGCGTCAGCAATCGCACCCGGCCCGTTTCGTGGCTGGGGCCGGAAACCTCTGGCGTGCATCCACACACAAAGGGAGCCCGTTGTTCCGCCGGCGGGCACCGGCACGGAATACCCTCGGCCCAAGGGGCCTCCTCACGGCTCGCGCGGCGGCAAGGCGTCAGGAAGCCCCTCATGACCGAGGCAAGGCACACCGATCAAGGGAATGGCGGCGGGCGCGATTCGTGGAGCAATGACCTTCTCGCCCTGTCGCCCGATGGCGGGCAGACGGGGCGCGCACACCGTTGCAGAAGGAGACGCGCGCTTTGGAGTCCCGCGCGGTGCGGGACGTTTGCCTCGCCGCCAGTGAAGTGGCCGGCGCGGCAGGGGGAAGCGAGGATCAGGACGCCTTGGAGGCAGCGCGCCGCTTGCGCGGTGCGCTGCGCCGGCCCGTCGGGGACTCGATCGGCAACGTGCCCTTGCAGTCCGGGTAGCGCGAGCAGGACCAGAACGCGCCGCTCTTGCCCGTGCGCTGCTGCATCGGTGCGCCGCACTGCGGGCAGGCCGGCGCCGGCGGCAGCTTGAGCGAGAGCGTTGCGCCGCGATACTGCTGCACGAGCTGGCCGAGCCACACGGACTGCTTCTCGATGAAGGTGTCCAGCGCCATCTGGCCGGCCTCGATCATGTCGAGCGCCTGCTCCCACACTGCCGTGGTGCCGGGGTCGGCGATGGCCGAGGGCACCGCGTCGATAAGCGTGAATGCCGCGTCGGAAGCGCGGACGGCACGGCCTTTCTTGACCAGGTAGCCGCGACCGATCAGACCGTTGATGATGTTGGCGCGTGTCGCCTCGGTGCCGATGCCGGTGGTATCTCGCAGCTTCTGTTTCAGGCGCGGGTCGGTCACGAACTTGGCGACGGTCTTCATGGCCTTGATCAGCTCGCCCTGCGTGTAGGGTTTGGGCGGCAGCGTCTTCAGCGCCTTGAGATCCACCTTTCCGACCGGGCAGGACAGGCCCGCATGCAGGGCGGGCAGCACCTGGCTGCGCTGCGCATCCTCGCCATCGGCATCGTCCGGCCCTGGCGTCGCCAGCACCTCACGCCAGCCGATGACGGCGATCTGCTTGCCCACGCCCGCCAGCGACTGACTGCCGCACGAGAACTGCGCCACCGTCCGGTCGAACTCATGGTGCGGGAGGAACTGCGCGAAGTAATGGGCGCGGATCAGCCGGTAGACGGCCAGCTCCTTCTCGTTCATGGCCGACAGGTTGGCGGGCTCCAGCGTCGGGATGATGCCGTGGTGAGCCGACACCTTGCCGTCGTTCCACGCACGCGAACGCTGTTGGCGATCCAGGCGCTCGATCAGCGGCCACAGGCTGGGGTCGGTCTTGACCAGGCTGTCGAGTACGGTCGGCACCTCGGCCAGCATGCTCTCGGGCAGGTAGCCCGAATCGGAGCGCGGGTACGTTGTCGCCTTGTGCGTCTCGTACAGCGCCTGGGCAATGTCCAGCGTCTCCTGCACGTCGAGGCCCAACTGCTTGGAGCACACCTCCTGCAGCGTGCCCAGGTCGAACGGCAGCGGCGGTGCCTCGCGCACGCGCTCGGTGTCCACCGACACGACCTGCGCATCGCGTGCCGCGCGAATGCGATCCGCAGCCTGCTGCGCCACCGGCTGCTGAAGGCAGCGACCCGCTGCATCCGTGCTGCCTTCGGGCGGTATCCAGCTCGCGGTGAAGGATTGGCCGGCATGGGATAGCAGCACATCCACGGCCCAATACGGCATGGAGACGAATCGCGCGATCTCGCGATCACGATCCACGACCAACTTCAGCGTCGGCGTCTGCACGCGCCCCACCGACAGCACGCCCGTATAGCCGGCCTGACGCCCCAGCAGTGTGAACAAGCGGCTCAAGTTCATCCCGATCAGCCAGTCGGCGCGCGATCGGGCGAGTGCGGAGAAATACAGCGGCAGCGTCTCGGCGGACGGCTTGAGCGCACGCAGCGCTTTGCGGATCGACGCATCGTTGAGCGCCGACAGCCACAGGCGCTGAATCGGCCCGCGGTAGCCGCACAGGTCGATGATCTCGCGGGCGATCATCTCGCCCTCGCGGTCGGCGTCGGTCGCTATCACCAGCTCGCCCGCCTTGGCGACGAGCTGCTGCACGACCTTGAATTGCGCTGCGGTCGCCGCCTTGGGCTCGACACGCCAACGCTCGGGAAGAATGGGCAGTTGCTCGATGGCCCAGCGCTTGTATTGCTCGCCGTAGCCTTCGGGCGGAACCGCCTCCACCAGATGACCGATGCACCAGGTCACGACGACACCCGCGCCGCTGTAGCAGCCGTTGCCGCGTTGAACGGCACCCAGCACACGGGCGATGTCCTTGCCCTGGGACGGCTTCTCGCACAGGAACACGCGCATGAAGCCTCCTTGGAAATGTGCGGTTCATCGGATGGGCGTCAGCTTGGCGGGGCCAGGAGATGCCGGCAGCAAGGAAGCCGATTGATGCAGACACCGCTTTGTGATCGGCAGGCGGCCCGTTGCCGCAGCGGTGTGCATAGACCGCAGGAGCTGGCACAGCAAGAGCGTCGTTTCGGGAGGGCGGCTGGAACTCCGTGGACGACCTTGGAGCTATCCCCTGGGGATAGCTCGCTGGTGCATCGCGGGCGTATGACGGTTGCTACAGCCGCCCTCGGGGGAACGGCGATGGGCGAATTACTGTCCGCCGGCCGGCTTGGTGCTGAGCGCCACCGACTCGATGCGGTACGGCAGGATGCCCACGCGCCGCGCCTCGACCTTGAACGTCACGCGCTCGTTCTCGTCGGCGTCCTCCCATTCGTCGCGCACGGTGCGGCCCTCGACCAGCACCCGCATACCTTTCTGGTACAGCGTCTTCCAGTGCTCGGCGTCGCGGTGCCACAGCTCCACGGGCGCCCAGAAGCCGCCGCGATCTTCGTACTCGCCGTCCTTCTTCGGGATCGGGTTGTCGAAGTAGACGTTCAGGCGAAGCAGCCGGCGCGGCTCGTCGTTGCCGTTCGGAAACTCGCGGTAGTCCGGCGCAGAACCGATGTTGCCCTCGCCGACGAAGTGCGTGCTCATGGTGACTCCTTGGTGGTGGGTGGAACGGCCGCGGTATGCCCGTGGACACGCCGCAGGTAAGCCGCTTCGGCCTGGGCGGCCTTGCTGGCGCATTCCAGGGCTTGGCGAGCGATGCTGTGGGTCAGGCTGATCTGCATGTTCAGCACGATGCGCTGCAGTTCGATCGCGTACAGCTCGTCGATCAGCGAGGCCGGCGTCGCGGGGTTGGCCAGCAGGGCCTCCCACAACGCCACGCCCATGGAGGAACGGTCGAGGTTGCGCCAGCGCAGGAAGGTCGTCCCTGCGCCAGTGGCCTGCTGGGCCAGTTGCACGTCGAGCAGGCTGAAGGGGTAGGCGCGTGCCTGGGGCAGCACACGCCGCTGCGCCAGGCCAATCACGTCGTCGCGCAGCGCTGCGCACTGGCTGGCCCAGGTCTCCAGACTCCCCTTACCCTTAAAAGGCTGTAAAAGGCCTTTTAGGTAGCCTGCGTGTTCCAGCCGCTGGAAGTCCGCCTGTTCCAGCGTCACG
Organism: Azospira sp. I09; assembly: GCF_009177135.1. Lineage (NCBI taxonomy): Bacteria > Pseudomonadati > Pseudomonadota > Betaproteobacteria > Rhodocyclales > Rhodocyclaceae > Azospira > Azospira sp. I09. The sequence continues at coordinate 2,841,069 of NZ_AP021844.1, forward strand.
AAGCGCGTGGAGTGACTGATGGGGGGCGATGCCGTCATGCGTCAGCACCCTCATTACCCGTCGCTGGATTGGCTGCGCCATCCGTGTGAGCCGGCGCATCGGGCTCAATGGCGGGCGCAGCAGGCGGCGTGCCGGGCTTGGTCGTCCGCCGCGCGATCGGTGGCGCGAAGCGCGAGCGGCGCGTGCCTTCCAGCACGTCTTGCGGCAGCTCGCCGAACTTCTCCAGCGCCGCTCGCGCCGCGGCGTTCTTCGCCGCGAAGTCGTCGCGCGTCGTGCCCGAGTAGCGGTACTGCTGGGCGAGCGAGAACAGGCTGCGCAGCGCGTGCGCGCCATCATTGAGCCAGCGCTCCAAGGTGCTGCGGTCGATCAGCGCCGTGTGGTGCGCCAGGATGAGTTTGCGCGCCAGGTCGTCGTAGTCGGCCAGCAGGTACACCGCCATGAAGCCGAGCTGTGCATTCACGAACAGCGGCAGCTTCACCGGCTGCACATTCATGTTCTCGCCCAGCGACAGCGCCGGTGGCACGTCGGCCAGGGCCTGGTCGACCTGTTCGCGCAGGGTCTGCAGGCGGGTCTTGGTGTCGGCGAGCTTGTCCTCGATCCGCAACATCCACCAATCCGAGTACGGGTCGTCCTGCTCGGCGCCGCGCTTCATCTTGTTCATGGCGCCGATGAAGCCGTTGAGACCGATGATGCCGGGGCGCCCCTCGGTCGGCGCGCGGCCGTGCCAGATGCGCGAAGCGTGGTGCGTGTGCAGCGTCAGCGACATCGCGCTGCGCAGCGATCCGAGATTCAGTTGCAGGGGTTCTGTGCGTTCGTTGGCCATTGGAGCGACTCGCGGTGAAGGGGCGAGTCGCCAGCATCGGCATCGGCCGGAAGGCTGTCAGTCAACAAACCGCAGCCCATGCGCGCCCGGTTTGTTCCGCACGGAAGGCTGTGTGTGCCGGCTATCCCCTGGGGATAGCTCGGCGGAGTTGTTCGCGGCTCGCGCGGAGGTGAGACCGCGTCGCGGGGCTATGCCTCGCGAGGTCTGTACCAGGCGGCCCGTTGCCCCTCCACCTCACGGTAGCGAAGCTCGAACATGCGGCACTCGTGCACCACCTGCCGCCAACTGCTGCAGCCGTAATTGGCTGGAAGCTGCTCGGGATGCCGGTCCGCGATCCAGCGGCCAGCGGCGGCGATCGGTGTCCAGCCCTCGACGGCCAACTGCGCGGCGGCCTCGCGTAGCGCACGAACGATGCCGGCGGCCGGCCAGTCCACCGTGCCGTCCGGCGCGATGCCATTGACCACCAGGTCGTGGAACACATCCGACTGGACGAACTCCGCTGCCAGGCGCCGCGCCTGATCCATGTGCTCGGCCCAGCCGCGCAGCTGCTCAAAGTGTTGATCGATGCGCGTGTAGGCGGAACCGAGTTCGTCCTGTGCAGCGCGGCACCCGTCCACGGTCCATAGATCGTGCTGGTCGATGAAGTGGTGCACCAGTGTGTTGCGCAGCGATACCAGGTCTTTGAGGTCGGCCTGGGTCTTGGCGTAGTCCTGCGCAGACAGGCTCAGTTGCACGCGCGTGCGAAAGGAGATCACGTCGCCGGGAAGATCGTCGTCGCGTTCCTCGCCGCCATTTCCATCGGTGACGACATACGAACCAAACAGTTGTCCGATCAACGTGCCCAGGGTCTTGGTCGCGGCATCTTCAATCCGCGCTGCGCGAATGGCCTCCAGCGAATGCGCCGGGCCTGAAATCTCGTGGTGGGCCACGATGGCTTTCATGAGGCGCTCGTATTGTTGAAGGCGCAACAGGCATCTGCCCAGCAAGCGCTGAACGTCTGGCTGTAGTGGTTGCAGTGCGTTTGTGACGGGGAAAGTCGTCATATCCATCGTTGGCCGGGCTCGTGCGTGGCTGTCCTCGTCTGATTCACAGGCGACAGTTTCGCCTGTCGTTCGGCGGGCAGCAATCGAGCACGGCGGAAGGGTGTTTGTTCCAGCTATCCCCTGGGGATAGTCAACATCAGCGATCACGCAAGGCTTCTCGGAGCTGAGCCAGGTAGGCACGTGCCACCTCGGGATCAGCCGCACGGGATGCTGGCGGTGACGAGGGCGCAGGTGACGGGGGCGCTGGCGGCGTCGATGCACTTTCTCCGGCCCAGGCCTTGAACTCCCCGCGGATCGCCTTCTGGATGATGCCAAACAGGTAGCCGGCCGGGTTGCGTACCGCGCTGTTGTGGCAGCGTGCCGCCCACTCGTCGAGAACGGCCTGCCTCTGCGCCTCGTCCACCTGCTGCAGCGCCACCAGCGCGCCGGCCTGCTGCTCGTCCTTCAAGCGCAGGAAACGCTCGGGCAGCCGCAGGTTCTGCAAGGCCCTCGCGCGCGGTACTGTACGTACTTCATTTATACGATCATTACGTACTGTACGGTCCTCCTTCGGAATCCAAAGAGAGCCGTCCGGCGCGGGTTTCGGTCCTGCTTCGGATTCCGAAGACGGGCGCGCAGCATTCCGAAGAAGGGCTTCCTGGCCTTCTTCGGATTCGTGGTCCGCACCCTCCTGTGGATAACCTGGCGTCGTCCAGCCATGCCGCGCCATGCGCTGCGCCAGCACTTGCAGACGGGTCGGCAGCGTGCGCCCGCTGAGCAGCGGGTCTTCGGCGATCTCCCGCAGCGTGTTCATGCCCACGACCTGCACCGCCTTCGCCGCGTGCGTGAGCGCCTGGCTCACCAGGCCCAGGTAGTCCGGGTCGAGCTGCATCGCCTCGAAGGGTGACAGCGGTTCGTCGTGCAGCACGTAGAGGTTGCCTTGGATACGGCCGGTCTTGGGATCGCGCCGCCGCCGCACCAGGCTGAGCCAGCGCGTCAGCCGCAGCAGCGTCAAGGCGCGCGCCACGGTCTCGTGCGAGGCTTGCGCCGCACAGGGCATGGACGCCAGATATGGGCGGAGCTGGTCGTAGGTGGGAAAGGCGGTCACGCCGTCGTCGTTGAGCTGCAGGCGGAACACCTGCCAGGCATTGCGCTCCAGCGGCGTCAGGCGCCGGTCGAAGAACAACGCGCGCGGCACGCTCTCGTGCCGGTTGCCGCTGTAGAGAAAGCCGTCCTGGCTCGGCGCCGTGCCCTGCGCCGGTTCCTTCGGCTCAAGGTGCCGCAGCGCCTCGTCGAACAACGCCGACAGCGCAACCGGGCCTTCGCGCCGTGGTGCGCCACCCGTGGTCATGGCCTACACCAGCCCCTGGTCGATCCAGTTGCGTATCGCCGCCCACACCACCGACATCGGCAGGCTCAGCGCCTCGGCCAGATCCATGGTCAGCGCCAGCATCGCCATGTCGTCGGTCAGGGCGATATGGCGCTCGGAGACGCCGGCCTTCCAGCGCTCCCACAAGGCCACGTCCTGCGCCTCGTCGAGCACCGGATGCCGGCCCTTGCGCTTGGGCAGCCCGAGGATGTCGCGGCGCAGCGCCACTTCCTGATGCGTGAGGCCGTAGAACTTGCTGACCATCTCCGTGCTCGCCCCCAGGCGCAGCATGCGGTCCACCGTGGCGATCTCCCGCTCCACGTCGTGCACCTGGCTCAGCAGCCGCTTCAACACTTCCCGGTTCACCGACACCGAACACCACGACACCGTGGCATTCACCAGCATGCTCACGAGTTCGGGGTGCTTCAGCGCATCCAGCTCCTCCTCGCCGAAGCCCATGGCCTTGCAGCGGCGCAACTGGCCGTTGCGCAGGTCATGCAGGGCCTGGGCGATCACGGCCTGGTTGAGTGGGTGCGGTGCCGACATGCGGGAGCCTCCTGCGCTCAGGAATCCTGGCTCGCTACGCCGGCTTCCAGATCCAGCAGCCGGCGCGCCAGGCGCAGCAGACGGAACAGCTTCACCAGCGCAGCATCGCTCAGGCGTGTGGCCGAGCCGCCGTGGCCATGCAGCAGCGCCGCCAGCTCGTCGGCCAGCCGCGCGCGGTCCAATCCGTTCGCGGAGGGCGGAGCCGCACTCAGCACATGCAGCAGGGTCAGCACCGCCCGCGCGAACGCCGGCAGCGCCTTCGCCTGGCCCACGGCCGGTGCCACGCAGACGAAGCCGATGCCGCCGACGCTGGCCTCGATGTGGTCGGCGACCGCCGCTTCCTCGCCGATCTCGCGCGCGAACTGCGCGATGTGCACGCGCAGGCGATCCGGCGCGTCCAGCCCCGGCTCGATATACCAGACGTCCGAGATGGGATAGAGCCCGCCAGCCTGCACGGGGATCGCACGCAGCGCGTCGGCCTCGAAGTCGGGCAGCTTGTCGCCGAGCTGGTCCGCGACCATCCGTTGGATGGACAGCAGGCGCTCGGTGGTCGGTGCCGGTGTCACGATGTGCCCTTGCAGACGCTCGTCGCGTTGCCCGTACTGTTCCTCCGGCGCTCCGGTCGGTGCAGGCGGTGTTGCTGCTGGCGCCGGAGGCGCGACCGGCGTGGCGTCGCGCGGCACAGACGAGGCGGGTGGCTGCTGAGGCGTGGAGACCGGCGGGGGAGGAGCAGCAGGCACGACAGGCGCTGCCGGTGGCGTCGGCACCGCTGGTTCGCTGGTCAGCGCACGCTGGCGGCTTTCGCTGTCGTTGATCTCCAGCGCCAGCGTGTCGTAGTCCACCTCCAGCAGCTCGGCCATCTGGCCCACCAGCTCGTCCTGCACCCGCTGCGGCGAGAAATCGTCCGGCTGTGTGTCGAACTGCGTCAGCACGTCCTGAAACAAGGTGGCGAAGTCCATGGCCACGGTGCGGCCCAGCGCACGCCGCTCCCAGGTGCGCTCGCACGCCTTGCGCAGCACCGCGAGCCGGTCCACCTGATGCCGGCCCAATCCGCCGTACAACAGCGTCGGGATCGCCGGCAGCAGATAGCGCACCGCATCGTTCATGCGGCTGATGTGTGACTGCGGCACCGGATAACCGTCGGCAGTCAGCCGCCGCGCGAGTTCGCTCTGCGACAGCGCCTGGCCGCTTTCCTGCTCGTAGAACTCGCGCGCCTTCTCGATGCCCAACGCCCGCTCGATGAAGGTCAGGCCGCCGCGCAGCTCGTTCTCGGCCAGATGCCCGGTCAGCGCCACGATCTCGCCGCGCGCCGGCCACGGGCGGAACAGGCACGCAATCCGGAAGAAGCGTTCCTCCTTGGTCTCGCTCCACAACTCGCGCAGGATCGCCAGCCGCGTGTTGCCGCCGTTGCGAATGATGTAGTGCGCCTCGCCCGGCCTGCGCGTGATCGCGGGGGGCGCGTCCAGCCCACGTTCGCGGATGGACGCCTTGATCTCCGCATAGGCCGGGTTGCGCGTCACGCGCGGGTCGTGGTCGTAGGGCCGCAACTGGTCCAGCGTCACCACCATCGGCGTGTCGGCGATGGGGTCGCTCAAGGTCGCGGCCGAAGGGCCGCTGCGCTCGAAGCCGGTGGCCAGCAGCTTGGCAGCCATGTCCTGCGGCGTCAGCTCAGCCACGGCTGTTCTCCTGCGCCTGCCGGTCGGCGCGGCGAAGTTGCGCGCGGGCATTGCGGTCAGCACGGTGGTCGCTCGCCGTCGAGCTGGTGTAGATCGACGCGCAGCCTTGCTTCGTGAATTTCAGGTGCCCGCCGGACGTGCGCACCACGCGCCAGCCTTCGCCCAGCGCGAACTCGATCAGCGCGCGCAGCCGTTCGCGGCCGCGCGCCAGTTCATGCGCGCTCGCCATGGCCGGCCCCTCCCGCATCGGCCCGGCCGGTGACCAGCGCGAAGCACTCCCGCCACGCGGGGAACAGCTCGCCGGCCAGCGTGCGCATGGTGTCCAGCGCCGCGGGCGCCGTGCGCCCAGCTGGCCGCCGGTACTCCACCCGATGCACCGGCAATCCTCGTGTCGCAGCGCGCGGATAGGCTTCGATGGCCGGCACGTCGGTGTCCAGCACCTGCACGCCGGCCTGTTCCTGGAACACCTGTCGCAGCGCCTGCTGGACCAGCCGCGCGTTCGACGACACCGGATGCACACGGTTGATGAGCAGGCGCAGCGGCGGCGGCTCGATGCCCAGGTGGCGATACGGCGCGATGTCCTCGATCAGTTGCAGTGTGCCGCGGCGCAGTTCGCGCGCGGCCAGAATCTCCGGCGTCACCGGTGACAGCGCCAGGTCGGACGCCAGCACAGCCATCTCCAGCAGCACGCTGCGCGCGCCCTGGGTGTCGATCAACAGCAGGTCATAGTGCGTGCGGAAGACGGGCAGCAAATGGCGCAGTCGCAGGCGCCCATCCGGAGCGTGCAGCAGCAGCGTGTTCAGTTCGCCGCGGTCGTCGTTGGAGAGCACCAGGTCCAGGCCCGCGATCGCGGTGCGCGACACCAGTTGCTCGATGCGCCGTTCGTTGAAGGCCAGCATCTCGTAGATGCCGCCGGGCGCGCGCACGTCCAGCGTGAAGTAGCTCGACAGCGTGGGCTGCACGTCCAGATCCAGCAGCAGCACGCGCAGCCCGGCATCGGCGATGAAGCCGCCCAGGTTGGCCGCCGTCGTGGTCTTGCCCACGCCGCCCTTGGTCGAAATGATGGACACCACCTGCATGAGCTTCTCCTCGTCGAATGGCATGAACCGAGAAGAAGCGTCAGGCGCGTTCTTTGAGGCGATCGGCGATCCACTGTTCGATCTCCACCGAGTCCCAGCCCACCGCGCGCACGCCCAGGCGCAGCGCCTTGGGGAACTTGCCTTCCTTCATCAGGCTGTAGATGTGCGCGCGCTTGAAGCCGGTCTTGGCTTCGACCTCGGCGCGGCGCAGGATGCGGTGCTCGGCCGGCACTGCCGGCGCGGTGGTCTGCGAAGACATGAGAGACACTCCTTGACGCTCACTGGCGCTGTTCGGAAAGTGCCTCGTATTCAATACACCGCGGTCGCCGAAATCACTGCAATTGCAGAAGCAGCGACTGCAATTGCAGTGCGCCGCATCGGCATCATGCTGGCCGCGTCGTCAGCGCGACGCCTCCAGGTGGCGCCGCGCCTGCGCGAGCTTGCTCCACAGCGTCCGCTCGCTGAGACCCGGCCGCCCCTCATGGTGTGCGATCAGCGCGCTGACCACGGCATCCATGCTGCGGAACGACGAATAGGCCGCGCCTGACGGCGAATTGCCCAGCAGCAGCGTCAGCAGTCCGCCGATGATGTTGAGGTAAGTCGTCTCGCTGCGCAGGCCAGGCTCGCGCGCCTGTTCGTCGTTGGCCGCGCGCGTGGCATGTTCCTTCGCCAGTGCTTCGTGCGCGGTGCGCAGCGTTTCATGCACCAGGGCAAGTTCGGCAAGTTGCGACTTCGCTGCTTCGCGATCGGCCAGCAGAATGTTGAGCGTGTCCACGCTCACCGCCGGATGCACCGCGCGTTCGATGCCGTCAAACAAAAACCCCGGCCGATCGCCGGGGTAGAACTGCGACATCCACGCTTTCAAGTCCACGTGGCGCACGGTCAACTCGGGGTCGTCGAGCGCCGGCCGCTGCGAGTCCAGCACGATGCCGGCCTTGCCACCGAGCAATTCGCCATGCGTCAGCGCGTCGAAGATGCGCTCGGCATACAGGCGCAGCAGCGGCCAGCGCGGGAATTCGCCGGGCTCCGGCATGGCACGCTGCTCCAGCGCTTCCAGAATACGCTGCTCGAAGCGCAGGAGACCGCACCAGCGGACGGCCGCCTCGATCGGTCGGTAGTACGTCTTTGCGCCAAAGGCGTGGCTGCTCGATTTCGGCATATCGCGCTCTTCCCATCGTCGGATCGACACATGGCAAGCGCGCGCGGCCCACATGGGCGCAGCGATTGCCCAAAGAACCCGATGAAGCGCGAGCCGGTCGGCATCGTGGTGGACGTTGGGTGCGGCGATGTCGCCGAGCGTTACGCAGGGGGCAAACCTCCTTGCGGTGCCCGCTACACCTCAACCATAATGCACCTGCGAAAAATCTTGTTACCGGCGCAACGGTCTGAAAAGCCGCGCATCCAAGTTCGATCAGGAAGGGATGCTGCGCTTTACCGGAAAACCAGGGCAAAGTTTTCGTAGGAATACGGGCGGGGTAAAGCGCCAATGCGACTTCCGGCTGAGCCGGTTTGCATCCAGCAAGGGCTCATGCGTTCTGCGTCACTGCTGTGACCTCGACAGCTTGAAGGTGCCTTGCTTGATGCCGGGTGGATAGGCCCGATTCGCCATCCATGCCCGTGACGCAAAAGGTCGGCCGCCGATGCAATGCGGGTCAAGGTCCAGACCGAAAGGGAATCGTACCGTCCAAAATCCCCGCGTCACATCGGGCGTTGATCGGTGCCTTGCGGGCGTCCGACACGCTCCACGCGGTCGATGAACTGCCGCAGCGGCTCCATGATTTCGCCTTCGGGTCGCAGTAGATAGGTCGTCAGCGAAGCGGTCTCGTCGGCCAGCGGCCGCACGACGACATCGGCCTGATGGCAACCCGCCAGATGCGCCGCGCTCGAAAAGCCCACGCCGTAGCCGGCGGCCACGAGGGCCAGCATCAGGGAATGGGTCTTGACGTACTCGGCTACCGTCGGCGGCGCATCCACCGTGCGGAGCAGCCGTTCGCGCTGCCGGCTGCAACCTTCGCAGACCTGGGGATCGCACAGCACCAGCGGATAGCTCGCCACTTCCTCCAGCGGCACTTCCTTGAAAGCCAGCAGCGGATGCCTGGCGGGCAAAGCCACCACCAGCGGGTCTCGCCACACCGGCATGGCGACGATGCCGGCGTCCATTTCACCAGCCAATGCAAAACCTGCGTCATACAAGTCGTTGCGCAGTCCAGTCACCAACTGCGCCAGTGGCGTTTCAAATATCCGAATGCCGACCTGTGGTGCCTCCTCGCGGCAAAGCGCAAGCAACGCCGACAAGCGGGCCTGCCCCATGTCACCAGATAGTGCGATGCGCAGCGTGTTCCGCTGGTTCGCTGCGGCGCGTGCCTTGGTCTGCGCTTGCTCGAAGGCCAGCAGTACGCGCCGGGCTTCTTCGAGGAAGACCTGTCCCGCCGGTGTGAGACGAACACTGCGTGGCAAGCGGTTGAGCAGCGGCACCCCTAAATCCGCCTCCATCTGGCGGATCGTGCGCGACAGTGGAGACTGTTCGATGTGCAGCCGTCGAGCAGCCCGGCCGAAGTGCAGTTCCTCGGCTACGGCGATGAAGCAGCGAAGATGGCGTAAGTTCATGCTTTCTCCCTACCGATGTGATCAGTCCATATCATCGTAGGGAGCCGAATAGTGCGGAGGATTCACCTCTGTATCGAGATGAGAGCCATCCTGGGGGGTGATGCTCGGATGCTTTTCGCCCATGTCAGCGCCTACGGCGAAGCTCTCGTTCGAGATCGCCCAGCTGCGACGCCTGAAGTTCGGCAAGAAGAGCGAGCAGCTCGATGCCGAACAACGCGCGCTGTTCGACGAGGCTCTGGACGCCGACCTTGCCGCGGCTGAGGCGCAGCTCCAGGAACTGCTGGGCAAGAAGAAGCCGCCGGCTACGCCTGGCGCGATGCCTAAGCGCACCGCCTTGCCGGCGGACCTGCCGCGCGTGGACTGCCACCACGAGCCCGAGAACACCCGCTGCGCGTGCGGCTGTGCGCTCAAGCGCATCAGCGAGAAGCTGGACTACACGCCGGGCGTGTTCACGGTCGAGTGCCACATCCGCAGCAAGTGGACCTGCGCATAGGTGCCGAACGCTGACCCAGGCGCCGGTCCCGGCGGAGATCATCGCCAAGGGCATCCCCACCTCCGGGCTGCTCGCGTAGGTGCTGGTCGCAAAGGACTCCGACCATCTGCCGCTTACATGGTCGTCCCTAGGCAAGCAGGAATAAGCTGCGTGAGTGAATCGGGAGGTTTGCGTAGCTGATGGCTGGCCAGCAGCGTCTGCGCCGGCGGCTTCACCGGCACGAAGCGCATGTGCGGGCGGGTTGCCGCCTCGCAGATCGCTGCGGCATCGGCCGCACCGTTCTTGCGTCCCTTGCCGGCCATGCGGTAGGGCGTGACGAAGTGGCCTGCAATCAGCCGCGCATCCAGCCCATAGCCGCGCAGCTTGCGTGCCCAGTGATGCGCACCGCCGCAGGCCTCCAGGGCCACCAGGCAGCCGGGAGGCAGCTCCGCGCACCAGGCCGCAAACTTGTCAGCGGCCAGCGCCTTGGCAACCACCACGCGCGCATCCACCGCATGCACCTAGATAACCCGCTTGGCCAGATCCACCCCGACTCGGGCAATCTCGTTCATGGACTTCCCCTTTCACATGGCTGCAGATTGATGACTTGGGGAGCACCATCGCGGTGGCAGCCAACATTTGTTTCCTGGCTGCTTACGATTGAGTCACATCAATCGGCCAGCAGATCGCTGGATGTTGACTCTTGAATTTCGGCATGTTAGGCGCAATATCTTGCAAGAATTTCCTCAGGCGAGGCCGCGTGACGACGGAACTTGTGGGGTGGTATGACAGCGCGCCAGCAGGCGATCTTCACACTCGACGAGTTGGCTGCCTACTTGAAAGTCGGCAAGCGGACGCTTTACCGGCTCGCCTCGCACGGGGAGATTCCGGCCTTCAAGGTCGGCGGGACGTGGCGGTTTCGTCAAAGTGAAATCGATCGATGGATCAATGATCAGATCCAAGCAGGCAGAAAGAAGGAGGTGATACGCACAGATGAGCAGCCAAAGTCAGCGGAACACTCCGTGTCGTCTGGGCGCGCTGTCCGTCGCCGCAGGCAAACGGAGTGAGCGAGAGTCTTCAATTTTTCTTCTGGAGGTGTGACATGGACATTGATTTCAAGAAATTGGCTCCCTGGAACTGGTTCAAGAAGGAGCAGGAAGAACAACAGAGCACTGCCTCGCTGCCGGTGCAGCGCAATGACCTGCCGGTGGCGGGTGGGCCCGTCAGTCCCATCCTGCAATTGCATCGCGAGATCGACCGCCTGTTCGACGACGCGTTTCGAGGCTTCGGTTTCCCGACGCTGGCCATGCCACGCTGGCCGTCGGACTGGCCGGGCATGCTGAAGCCGGCGCTGGACATCCAGGAGACCGACAAGCAGTACAAGATCGCCCTGGAAGTACCCGGCGTCGAGGAAAAAGACATCCAGATCACGCTCGACAACGACGTGCTGCTGGTGCGCGGTGAAAAGCGTCAGGAGCAGGAAACGAAAGACGGCGGTTTCCACCGGGTGGAGCGCTCCTACGGCAGCTTTCAGCGCGCTCTGAACCTGCCGGCCGATGCCAACCAGGACACGATCAAGGCCGCTTTCAAGAACGGCGTGCTCACGATCACGATGGAAAAGCGCGAGGCCAGTACGCCCAAGCAGGGGCGCTCGATCCCGATCAACGGCTGACGCGGGGCAGCGCGTTTTTCTCAAAAACCACAAAGAGATGAGGCACCGTGATCGGCGGTGCCTCGTCAGATCAATCTTTACAGGAGCATCAGCATGGCCAGAAAACAATGCCAAGTCTGCGGCCAGCCCGCCACGGTGCGGGTGGAAGCCAATCTCAATGGTCGCCACAGCACCATGCTGTTGTGTGACGATCACTATCGCCAACTGGTGCGCCAGCAAAAGCGCACCGTCTCACCGCTGGAAGCCTTGTTCGGCTCGCGCAGCGGGCTGTTCGAAGACTTCCTTGGCAGCGACTTCTTCCGCATCGGTGACGACGCACCGTCCATGGCGGCCGATACCGACGAGGTCGTCGATGCCTCGTTCGGCGAACCCGCCCCGGCCGGTACGGGCACCGCGCGCCGTCGCGGCAGTGGGCTCGCCAGCCGTATCAGCGAACAGTCCGAGGCCCTATTGCAGGAGGCCGCCCGACACGCTGCAGAGTTCGGGCGCGCCGAAGTCGATACCGAACACCTGCTGCTGGCGCTATCCGACAGCGACGTGGTCAAGACCATCCTGGGGCAGTTCAAGATCAAGGTCGATGACCTCAAGCGCCAGATAGAATCCGAAGCCAAGCGCGGCGATAAGCCGTTCGAGGGCGAGATCGGCGTGTCGCCCCGGGTCAAGGACGCGCTCAGCCGTGCTTTCGTGGCCTCCAACGAACTCGGCCACTCTTATGTCGGGCCGGAGCATTTCCTGATCGGGCTCGCCGAGGAAGGCGAAGGTTTGGCGGCCAACCTGCTGCGCCGTTACGGCCTCACGCCGCAAGCGCTGCGCCAGCAGGTAAGCAAGGTGGTCGGCAAAGGGGCCGAGGATGGCCGCGCCGAGACGCCGACCAACACGCCCGAGCTGGATAAATACTCGCGCGACCTCACCAAGATGGCGCGCGAGGGCAAACTCGATCCAGTCATCGGCCGTGCGCAGGAGATCGAGACCACCATCGAGGTGCTGGCCCGGCGCAAGAAAAACAACCCGGTGTTGATCGGTGAGCCCGGCGTCGGCAAGACCGCCATTGTCGAAGGACTGGCGCAGCGGATGGTCGCCGGCGAAGTGCCCGAGACGCTGCGCGACAAGCGTCTGGTCGAACTCAACATCAACGCCATGGTGGCAGGCGCCAAGTACCGCGGCGAGTTCGAGGAGCGCGTGCAGAAGGTGCTCAAGGAAGTGACCGAGCACCAGGGCGAGCTGATTCTCTTCATCGACGAGGTGCACACCATCGTCGGTGCAGGCCAGGGTGGCGGCGAAGGCGGGCTGGACGTGGCCAACGTGTTCAAGCCGATGATGGCGCGCGGCGAACTGAACCTGATCGGCGCCACCACGCTCAACGAGTATCAGAAGTACATCGAGAAGGACGCCGCGCTGGAGCGTCGCTTCCAGCCGGTGATGGTGCCCGAGCCGACGGTAGCGCAGACCATGATGATCCTGCGCGGCTTGCGCGACACCTTCGAGGCGCACCACAAGGTCAGCATCACCGAGGATGCGATCATCGCCGCCGCCGAGTTGTCGGACCGCTACATCACCGCGCGCTTTTTGCCTGACAAGGCCATCGACCTGCTCGACCAGGCGGCCGCACGCGTGAAGCTGTCGGCCACGGCCCGCCCGGTGGCGGTGCAAGAGCTGGAGTCCGAACTGCACCAGCTGCGGCGTGAGCAGGACTATGTGGCCTCGCGCAAGCAGTACGACAAGGCCGCCGAGCTGGGCAAGCACATCGAGGCCAAAGAGGCCGAACTCAAGAAGCTTGTCGAGGAATGGGAACGCGAGCGCGCCTCGGGCAGTGCCGAAGTCAAAGCCGAGCATGTCGCGCAGATCGTCTCGCGCCTGACCGGCATTCCGGTCAACGAGCTGACGGTGGAAGAACGCGAGAAGCTGCTGCATCTGGAGCAGCGGCTGCACGAGCGCCTCGTGGGCCAGGACGAAGCGGTGCGCGCGGTGGCCGATGCCGTGCGGTTGTCGCGCGCGGGCCTGCGCGAAGGCAGCAAGCCGGTGGCGACTTTTCTGTTCCTCGGGCCGACCGGCGTGGGCAAGACCGAGCTCGCCAAGGCGCTGGCCGAGTCCATCTATGGCGATGAAGGTGCGCTGCTGCGCATCGACATGTCCGAGTACGGGGAACGCCATGCCGTGGCACGCCTGGTGGGGGCGCCTCCGGGTTACGTCGGCTACGACGAGGGTGGCCAGCTCACCGAGAAGGTGCGGCGCAAACCCTACAGCGTGTTGCTGCTGGACGAGATCGAGAAGGCTCACCCCGACGTCTACAACATCCTGCTGCAGGTGTTCGACGACGGGCGGCTCACCGACGGCAAGGGCCGGGTGGTGGATTTCACCAATACCATCATCATCGCCACCTCGAACTTGGGCTCGGACATCATCCAGCGTCGGCTGAAGGCCCGTGGCGCCGCCGGCGAGGAATACGAGAGGACCAAGGGCGAGGTGATGGACGTGCTGCGCGGACACTTCCGCCCCGAGTTCCTCAACCGCATCGACGAGATCATCGTCTTCCATGCGCTGGGCAAGGAGGAGATCCGCCATATCGTCGGCCTGCAGCTCGATCGTGTGGCCCGCAACGCCGCCAGCCAGGGCGTGACGCTGACCTTCGATCAGACCTTGATCGATCACTTCGCGGAGGAAGGCTACAAGCCCGAGTTCGGCGCGCGTGAGCTCAAGCGGCTGATCCGCAGCGAGCTGGAAACTGCTCTGGCGCGCGAGATGCTGGGTGGCGGTATCGGCAAGGCCGATCACGCCAGCGCCCGCTGGGACGACAAGGCCGAACGGGTGGTCTTCGAGCGCCAGGAGCCACCCGCGAAGCCGGCCGAGCCTGAGAAGCCCGATGCCGCGAACGTGGCCGAGACGCCGCCGAGCGACGCGAGCAAGCCTGCGCGCAAGAAGAAGTCAGCGGGCGGCGAATCTTGAGCGATGGGAGGCTGTCGTGTCCGACCCCAACGGGCTGACATGGGCAGCCACCCTCGTGTCGCTGGCGGTCGCTATCCCCACAGCGGGGCACGCGGTCATCTACAAGCGTGACCCTCGATCGGCCACGCTGTGGGTGCTGCTGATCGCGCTGTTGCCGCTGGGCGGTTCGCTGCTGTATGGGCTGTTCGGCATCAACCGTTACCAGCGGCGGGCGCGGCGGCTGTTTCCGGGGGCAGATCCTGCTGTTCGGCAGGACCTCGCGCCCACGATGCCCGAGCCCGTATCGCCGCCGCTTGCCGGCCTGGCGCACCTGGTGGGACGCGCCACCGGCCAGTCGCTGACCAGCGGCAACCGCATCGAGCCGCTCGTCGATGGCGAGCAGGCCTACCCGGCCATGCTCGCTGCCATCGAGTCGGCGCGGCACAGCGTCGCGCTGGCTTCGTACATCTTCGACAGCCAAGGCATCGGGGCGCAGTTCGTCGATGCGCTGCGCCGGGCTCATGAGCGCGGCGTGCAAGTGCGGGTGCTGATCGACGACGTCTATGCCCGCTGGAGGCCCCGCAGCGCCTACCGCGCCTTGCAACGCGCCGGCGTTCCGGCGGCGACGTTCAACCCGACGTTGATTCCCGCGCGCCTGCATGCCGCGCATCTGCGCAATCACCGCAAGCTGCTGGTGATCGATGGCGAGACGGGTTTCACTGGCGGCATGAACATCTTCAGCCCGTATTGGCGGCCCGATGCGCCGGAGCAGGCCTGTCACGATTTGCACTTTCGTCTGCGCGGGCCGGTGGTCGCGCATCTGATGCGGTGCTTCACCGATGATTGGTGCGATACCACGGGCGAGCGGCTCAGCAAGGGTTTCTGGGGCGAACCGCCCGCAACGGCTGATGAGCAAGGAACCTCTTGGGCGCGCGGCATCGAGGCCGGTCCCGATGAGGCCCTGGACAGGATGCGCTGGACCTTCATGGGCGCTTTGAGCGCGGCGAAGCATTCGGTGCGCATCTGGACACCTTACTTCGTGCCCGATCAGCCGATGATCGCGGCGCTGAGCACGGCCGCGTTGCGCGGCGTGCGCGTCGAGGTGCTGACGCCCGCAAACGGCGACCATCCCACGGTGCAATGGGCCGCGCGCGCCCACTACTGGCAGGTGCTGGAGCACGGTGTACGCATCTTCGAACGGCCTGGCCCGTTCGACCACAGCAAGCTGATGCTGATAGACGGCCAGTGGTGCTGCCTGGGTTCGGCCAATTGGGATGCGCGCAGCCTGCGCCTCAACTTCGAGTTCAATGTGGAGGTGTACGACACCGCGCTGTCTACGCGGCTGGAATCCCTTTTTGATGCCGCCCGTGATGCATCGAACGAGATATCGGCCATGGCGTTGCGCGCCCGCCCGCTGGCCATCCGCTTGCGCGACGGGGTGGCCCGTCTGTTCACCCCCATTCTCTAGCGGCACGACTTGCGAGGAACATTGCCCATGGAAAAGAAAGATCAATGGAACATTGGCTACTGGATCGTCGCCGGCCTGTTGCTGCTGACGCTGCAGAACTACTGGCAGGCGGCCAAGACCGTCGAGCCCGTGCCCTACAGCGAATTCGAGAAGGCGCTGGCCGAGGGGCGCGTCGCCGAAGTGCTGGTGTCGGACCGCACGGTCACCGGGCGCCTGAAATCGCCGGACAGCCGGGGCAAGACCACCATCGTGGCCACCCGTGTCGAACCCGACCTGGCCGAGCGGCTGTCCAAGTACGACGTGCCCTATGCGCGGGTGGTGGAAAGCACCTGGCTACGTGATGTGCTCTCCTGGATTCTGCCGGCGGTGGCCTTCTTCGGCGTCTGGTTCTTCCTGTTCCGCCGCTTCGCCGAGAAGCAGGGCATGGGTGGCTTCCTGAGCATCGGCAAGAGCCGTGCCAAGGTATTCATGGAGAAGAACACTGGCGTGACCTTTGCCGATGTCGCTGGCGTCGATGAAGCCAAGGCGGAGTTGGTTGAGATCGTCGATTTCCTCAAGAATCCGCAGGAGTATGGACGGCTCGGGGCGCGCATCCCGAAAGGTGTGTTGCTGGTTGGCTCGCCCGGCACGGGCAAGACCCTGCTGGCCAAGGCCGCGGCGGGCGAGGCCGGGGTACCGTTCTTTTCCATCTCAGGCTCGGAGTTCGTCGAGATGTTCGTCGGCGTGGGTGCAGCGCGCGTGCGCGACCTGTTCGAGCAGGCCCGCGGGCAGGCGCCGGCCATCATCTTCATCGACGAGCTCGATGCGCTGGGCCGCGCGCGCGGTGTCGGCGGCCCCATCGGCGGCCACGACGAGCGCGAGCAGACCCTCAACCAGCTGCTCACGGAGATGGACGGCTTCGACAGCTCGGTCGGGCTGATCATCCTCGCCGCCACCAACCGCCCCGAAATCCTCGACCAGGCGCTGCTGCGCGCCGGTCGCTTCGACCGTCAGGTGCTGGTGGACCGGCCCGACAAGAAGGGACGGCTGGACATCCTGAAAGTCCACGTCAAGAAGGTGACGCTGGCTCAGGATATCGATCTCGAACAGGTGGCTGCGCTGACCACGGGCTTTTCGGGTGCAGACCTCGCGAACCTGGTCAACGAGGCCGCGCTGGCCGCGACCCGGCGCAAAGCGTCCGCCGTGGAGTTGCAGGATTTCACCGCCGCCATCGAGCGCATCGTGGCGGGCCTGGAGAAGAAAAACCGAGTGCTCAATCCCAAGGAGCGGGAAACCGTGGCCTATCACGAGATGGGGCATGCGCTGGTGGCGCTGGCGCTGCCCGGCACCGATCCGGTACACAAGATTTCAATCGTTCCGCGTGGCATCGGTGCACTCGGCTACACCCTGCAGCGGCCCACCGAAGACCGATTTCTGATGACACGTGCCGACCTGGAGCACAAGATCGCCGTGCTCCTGGGAGGGCGCGCGGCTGAGAAGCTCGTGTTTGGCGAGCTGTCCACAGGGGCTTCAGACGATCTCGCGCGGGCCACCGACATCGCCCGCGACATGATTACGCGCTTCGGCATGGATGAGGGCTTGGGGTACGTTGCTTTTGAGGCACAGAGGCCGCGTTTTCTTGATGCGCCTGAACTGGTACAGGGTGGCTGCCGGGTAGCCGAATCGACTCAGACACGCATCGACCAAGCCATCCGTGACATCGTGATGGGTGTGTTTGATCGTGCATACCGAATTCTCGAAATTAACCGAGAAGTGCTGGAGCGGTGCGCGCGCGAACTGCTCGCACGGGAAACGCTGGATGAATACAGCATCCGGCAACTGACGCAAGGGCTACAGCTCGAATCCCCATGTCACAGCGGCCCAACTGCCGGAGCCATTACTTCCTCTGTGTCCCAAGGAGCCACCTCATGAGTGACAGCATTCATATCGTCTGCCCACACTGCCAATCCATCAATCGCGTGCCAGCCAACAAGTTGGCAGAGAAGCCCAATTGCGGGCGGTGCCAGCACCCGCTGTTCACCGGAGAACCCATTGATCTGACCACAGCGACCTTCGCCCGTCATCTGGAGCGCAGTGACCTGCCGCTGCTGGTTGACTTTTGGGCGCCGTGGTGCGGACCGTGCAAGATGATGGCGCCGCAGTTCGAGCAGGCAGCCTCCCTGCTTGAACCCAAGGTGAGGTTGGCCAAGGTAAATACCGAGGCCGAGCCTCACCTGGCCGCCCAGTTCGGTATTCGCAGCATTCCAACCCTGATTTTGTTCCGAGGGGGACATGAGGTTGCACGTCAGGCGGGCGCCACGGGCGCGCAGGACATTATGCGCTGGGTGGCTTCGCAATTGCCCCGATGATTCAGGTGCAATCGAGTCGTCTTCTCGGACTCCCCGTTCGATTAACGTTTCATTGAAAGAGAGAGCGCAACGCTTATGCATAAAGAATCTGGCCACACGGCCCTTGACAAGATGCGCTCCCAGTGGCGGTTGATGACGGTTTACGAGCGCTTCGAGCAGGTCGTTGCCATCACGCTTTCGGGCGTCATCGCGTTGGTAATTGTGATTTCGCTGATTCAGTTGATTCGGCTGGTGTTCACACTGCTCGTCATGGATGCGCTGAATCCACTGGATCATAAGGTTTTCCAGCTGGTGTTCGGTGCCACCATGACGCTGCTGATCGCCATGGAATTCAAGCATTCGATCGTCAAAGTGGCTCTGCGCAAGGAAAGCATCATCCAGGTCAAGACCGTCATTCTGATCGCGATCCTGGCACTGGCCCGCAAGTTCATCATCCTAGAACCCGACGTTGATCCTGCCAAAGTGGCCGCGCTGGCGGGGACGGTACTGGCCTTGGGTCTGACCTATTGGCTCATGCGTGAACGCGATGACCGCAAGAGCGAGTAATGGAGGCATGACCCCCTATGGTCTAGTCGGCCGACACGATGCCAGGTCGAGGCACCGCTGGCTCAATCGCTTTCAAACCGCGCTGCTGGTTTTGACCCTGGTGGGGATCGCAGCTGCCGCTGGCAGTCTGCTGTTCGGCGAGATTGGCCTTTGGCTGGCACTGGCAACATGCGCATTGACCCTGCTGATCGAACCTGTCGCCGCCTCCGCGATGACCTTGCGTCTGTATGGCGCCCGTCCATTGCGCCCTGATGAAGCCCCCGCAATCTGGTCGTTGCTGCGAGCGCTCGCAGCTCGCGCAGGATTGCCGAACACGCCGGTTCCGTACTATGTGCCCAGCGACATCGTCAATGCCTTTGCCACCGGCTCCAGGCGCCTTGCCTCCATTGCCCTCACCGATGGCCTGTTCCGCAGCCTGAGTATGCGCGAACTGCAAGCCGTGCTGGCGCATGAAGTCGCGCACATCGCTCAAGAAGATCTTCGTGTCATGGGCTTGGCCGATTCGATCAGCCGGCTCACGAACCTGCTGGCGTTGTTGGGTCAGGTCGCGCTCCTGATCAGCATGCCAGCCTTGCTGGTCGGTGCAGCAGAAATTAACTGGATTGGCTTACTGTTGTTGGCCGCTTCGCCGCAACTGGCACTGCTCGCACAGTTGGGTCTGTCACGTGTGCGAGAGTTCGATGCCGACCGGATGGCAGTAGAGCTGACGGGAGATCCGCACGGGCTCGCCTCGGCGCTGGCGAAGATCGAGCGGGTGAGCCGCTCGTGGCGAGCCTGGTTGTTGCCCGGCTGGGGGAATCCCGAACCGTCCTGGTTGCGCACGCATCCGGCGACAGAGGATCGTATCGCGCGCCTGATGGCGTTGGCGCCTCAGCCATCGCAGGCCCTGCCGTTCCAAACGGAATATCTCGCGCCAAGGTCGTTCGCCCCGATGCGCCCGCCACGCCGGGGCCTGAGCGGCCTTTGGCGCTAAATCACTCGAAAGGAACCCCCGCCATGGCTTACCACGATCCTTACCCACAACGCCCAGCTCCGGATCATTTCGTCCGGCGGTGGCTCTTCATCACTGCGTGCGTTGCCGCACTCATGCTGTTCTGGCAGTTCCTGCCCGCCATCGAGGCCTGGTTCAGCCCGCGCCAAGCCGCTGAGCGCACCGTCACGCCGCGTGGCGATCTGGCCGCTGATGAAAAGGCCACCATCGAACTGTTCGAGAAATCCCGGGCATCGGTGGTCTACATCACGACGTCCCAACTGGTACGAGATGTCTGGACGCGCAACGTCTTTTCCGTGCCGCGCGGGACGGGTTCGGGTTTCATCTGGGATGACGCCGGTCATGTCGTTACCAACTTTCATGTGATTCAGGGGGCGTCGGAGGCCACTGTCAAACTGGCCGACGGCCGCGATTACCAAGCCGCGCTGGTCGGCGTGAGTCCGGCCCACGATATCGCGGTGCTCAAAATCGGCGTCGGTTTCCAGCGCCCGCCCGCCGTTCCGGTCGGCACCAGCGCAGACCTCAAGGTGGGACAAAAGGTGTTCGCCATCGGCAACCCCTTCGGCCTGGATTGGACACTCACCAACGGCATCGTGTCCGCGCTCGATCGATCGCTGCCCGGGGAATCTGGCGGAGTGACCATCGAACACCTGATTCAAACCGATGCCGCTATCAACCCCGGCAACTCGGGTGGGCCGTTGCTCGATTCGGCCGGCCGCCTGATCGGCATCAACACAGCGATCTACAGCCCTTCCGGTGCATCGGCTGGGATCGGCTTCGCCGTGCCGGTGGACACCGTCATGCGCGTAGTCCCGCAACTCATCAAGACCGGTAAGTACATCCGTCCGGCGCTGGGCATTGAGGTGGACGAACAGCTCAATCAGCACCTGCTTGCACTGACCGGAAGCAAGGGCGTGTTCGTGTTGCGTGTTACCCCTGGTTCGGCAGCGCACAAGGCCGGCCTCGCGGGTGTCGAAGTCACGCCGCAAGGCATCGTGCCGGGCGACCGCATCATCGATGTTGATGGCAAGGCGACGGACGATGTGGCCAAGCTGCTCGCGCGGCTAGACGACAGGAAGGTCGGCGATGTGGTGGTCTTGTCAGTGGAACGGGCCGGCAAATCGCGCGAGGTGCGTGTGGAGCTGCAACCCGGGAATTGATTGAACTGAACCTGTGGATCAGGCGGTAGTGCAGCGTCGCGGTGATTGAGGTTCTCAGGTCTTCGGCCAGGTAGCGTTCCGCCTCAACCTCCGTAATTTTCGGATGCGATCTGCCTATCCGAATAGGCAAGCATGCAACGCCGGAACCTCTTGCCAATCATCGAAGGAGAAAGCGAGGCGCAATCCGCTTGAGGTGGACGCAGGCCAGGAACGAGGCAAACAGGAGGCCGCATTGGAACTCAGACTACTGCGCTATTTCGTTGCGGTCGCGGAAGAACTGCATTTCGCGCGAGCGGCCGAGCGCCTTGGCGTAGAACAATCGCCTGTGTCGCGCGCAATGCGCAATCTCGAAGCCACGCTCGGCGTGCAGTTGTTCGACCGCAGCGCGCACCAGACGCGACTGACCTGGGCCGGTCAAGTGTTCCTCGGTGAGTGCCGGCGTGTGCTGGCCACCGTGGAGCAGGCGGTGAGTGCCGCAAAGGCGGCGGCGCAGGGCTATCAGGGTTATCTGCGCATCGCCATCTGCGACAGCTTGGCGCAGCCCCACATTGCCACCTTGCTGGCGCGCAGCCGCGAGGAAGAGCCCGAACTGGAGATTCGCGTCTTCGAGCTGCCTTTCGCGCAGCAGCTCAAGGGCCTGCACAACGATCTGCTGGACATCGGCTTTGCGCTGTCGGACGCGGTGAGCGAAGGCCTTGTCGCCGAGCCCGTGTGGACCGATCCTCTGTCGGTGATCGTGCCCGTGCGCCACCCCTTGTTGGCGCACGCGGAAGTGCCATTGGATGAAGCCTTGAAGTTTCCGTTGGTACTGTGCCATCCGGACGCGGGATCGGGCTGCCACCACCAGATCCAGGCGGTGCTTCAAGGTGCGTCCAAGCCGCTCAAGCTGGTAGATCAGGTGACGAGCCTAGGCGTGATGCTGACTCTGGTCGGTGCCGGTTATGGCCTAGGTTTCGCCATTGCCTCGCAGGTGCAGACCCTGAACCGCCCCGACATAACCGTTCGCCCCTTGGCCGGCACGCCGCCCATGCTGTCCACCTACCTGCTGCGCCGCAGCGCCGAACCCTCTGAGCCCATGAAGCGGTTTCTGCAGCGCGCCCGCGAGGAGTTCCTGCCAAAGGGAGATGAACCGGCCTCGTGACGTTGAGCGCTCGGGTACATTGGCTACTGCTGGCTGTCCATGGCTCGCACTGGACTTGCTCGGAGCGCGCGTTGACCAAGCGTGGTTTTTCAGTCCATAATTATGTCCATCTCGGTTCGCCGAGTGCGGAAAACTCGTTATCAATCAACGAGTTGGGAACACGATGATGTTCCCTTCACCCGCTCCACCGGATACTCAAAAGGCCAGTCCTCCGCGACTGGCCTTTTTCATTTCCGCTCCTGCCGCCACGGCGGCGCCGGCGTCAGGGCTGCTTCCAGTTCGGCCAGGAAGACCTTGACCTTGGGCAGGCGGATGCGGCTGGGGGTGTAGCAGGCGTAGAGGTGGCGGCCGAAGCGGACCTGGGGGTCGTGGTCGGGCAGCACCCGGATCAGGCGGCCGTCGGCCAGGGCCGGGGCGCACAGGAAGTCGGGCAGGATGCCGATGCCCTGGCCGGCGAGGATGGCGTCTTCCAGGCATTCCAGATTGTTGTAGCGCAGGGGGCTGTGGATGGGCACCCGGATTTCGGCTCCTTCCCGGTCGGTCAGGCGCCAGTGGCCGTCGTCGGTGAACAGGTAGCTGAAGCAGCGGTGCAGGGGCAGGTCCTGGGGCGTCTGGGGCGTGCCGTGGGCGGCCAGGTAGGCGGGGGCGGCGCAGAGGTGGCGTTCCAGTTGCAGCAGGGGGCGGGCCACGGCGTCTTCGGGCGGGGCCTTGGTCAGGCGCAGGGCCAGGTCGATGCGG
The DNA here is from genome assembly GCF_009177135.1 of Azospira sp. I09. Lineage (NCBI taxonomy): Bacteria > Pseudomonadati > Pseudomonadota > Betaproteobacteria > Rhodocyclales > Rhodocyclaceae > Azospira > Azospira sp. I09. The sequence goes on from NZ_AP021844.1 coordinate 2,863,649, forward strand.
TCGGCCACCAGGTCCACCAGCTGGTCGGTGAGTACCAGCTCACATTCCAGGCCCGGGTATTTCTCGACCATGGACGGCAGCAGGGGGGCGATGTAGCGGCGGCCGAAGGCCAGGGTGGCGCTGATGCGCAGCACGCCCTGGGGCGTTTCGCCCAGGTGGCGCAGGGCCAGTTCGGCGCTGTCCACCGCTTCCAGGGCGCGGCGGGCGTGCTGGAGGAATACTTCGCCGGCGGGGGTCAGGCTGAGGCGGCGGGTGGCTCGCTCGAACAGGCGCTGGCCGAGGGATCGTTCCAGGTCGCCGATCTGCTTGCTGACCTGGGCCCGGGTGCAGTCCAGCTGCCGGGCGGCGGCGGCCATGCTGCCGCTTTCGACGACCTTGAGGAAACTGTGCCAACTGGGAAGCCAGGCCATGGTGTCAATGATCCGTTGACGTTGATGCGGGGATTATGGGCTGTTTCGTCGCCGATTTGCTGACTAGAGTGGAATCCGATTGATTTGGTCCGTACGGGCCGGGAAGGATTACCATGTTTCGTACCCTGAGCCGGCCGGAAGTGCTGGTGACCACCCTGGCGGCGGCCGGCATTCTCATGGTGACCATGGGTGCCCGGCAGTCCCTCGGCCTCTTCGTCGCACCCCTCAATACCCACACCGGCCTGGGCATCGCCAGCATCAGCCTGGCCATGGCCGTGGGCCAGTTCACCTGGGGCGCCATCCAGCCCGTGGCAGGGGCCGTGGCCGACCGCTACGGCGCCCGGGCGGTGCTCATCGGCGGCCTGCTGGTGCTGTGCCTCGGCACTGCCCTGACGCCCTTCATGGATTCGGGCCTGGGCCTGATTTTTTCCATCGGCCTGCTGTCGGCCATGGGGGCCGGCGCCGGCAGCTTTTCCGTGCTCATCGGCGCCGCCGCCCAGCGCCTGCCGGTGGAGGCCCGGGGCGCCGCCTCCGGGGTCATCAACGCCGGCGGCTCTTTCGGCCAGTTCGTTTTCGCCCCCATCCTGCAGCGCCTGATCCAGAGCGTCGGCTGGATGGGCGCCCTGTGGGCCATGGCCATTGCCACCCTGGCGGCCCTGCCCCTGGTGGGACGTCTGGCGGGCGTTCCAGCGGCCCATGCCCCAACAGCGGCCACTGGCGGCGGTCTTGGCCAGGCGGTGAAGGAGGCCATGGGCGACCGCAGCTACCTGCTGCTGCATGCCGGCTTTTTCACCTGCGGCTTCCACATCGCCTTCCTCGTCACCCACCTGCCCGGCGAGGTGAACCTGTGCGGACTGCCGCCCTCGGTGGCCAGCTGGTCCCTGGCCATCATCGGCCTGGCCAACATCTTCGGCAGTCTCTATGCCGGCTCCTGTGTGGCCCGCTACCGCAGCAAGTACATCCTGGCGGCCATGTACGCCTCCCGCGCCCTGCTCATCATCTGGTACCTGATGATGCCGCGCACGGAATGGACCTACTACCTGTTCGCCGCCGGCCTCGGCTTCACCTGGCTGGCCACGGTGCCGCCGACGGCGGCCATCGTCGGCAAGCTTTTCGGCGTGCGCTACCTGGGTACCTTGTTCGGCCTGACCCTGCTCTCGCACCAGATCGGCGGCTTTCTCGGCGCCTACCTGGGGGGGCTGACCCTGACCCGCTTCGGCGACTACGGCTGGATGTGGTACGCCGACATCGCCCTGGCCGCGGCCGCCGCCCTGGTGAACCTGCCGATCCGGGAAAAGCCGGTGCAGCCCGCGGCCCAGCCGGCCTGAGGCGCTGCCGCAAAGCAAAAAGGCCAGCCCGGGAGGCTGGCCTTTGTTTTTGGCGCGGTGCGTTCAGTTGTTGTTGCCGCCGCCGTCCAGGCTGTCGATGAGGGCGAAGAGGCGCTTGTAGAAGTCTGGGTCGGCGATGGTTTCCTCGCCCACCTTGACCAGAGAATCCTTGTCCGCCGTCCAGGGCAGGGAGATGGAGCCGATGCCGGCAACGCTGAGGCCGGCGCTGTTGCCGCCGGCCTTGAGGGCAAAGCGGGTCTGGCGGGCATTGGCGTAGATGACGGTGCCGACGTTGCTGGGCAGGCATACCAGGCTGATGGAAAGTCGCATGCCGTAATCGGCCTCGGGCTGGAACAGCTTCTCGCCGTGGATGCTTTCCGGCTTGGTCTCCTCCACCTGGTAGCCCTGGCTGAGCAGGGCCCGGCGTCCCAGTTCGCAGGCGTTGGCGGGAACCCGAGTACTCCAGTATTCGAAGGGGGAATTGCTGTCGAAGGACTCGTGCTTGTAGGCCGGCGTGGGGCGGGAGGCGCAGCCCGCCAGCAGCAATCCGCTCAGGGTGAGTAAGACAAGGGGGCGGAAAGAAAAACGCATGGGGTTCTGGTGCCGGGAAAGACGGTTGCTGAAACGGTTGCCGAAGGCAGAATCTTAGATCATCCGGGCCGTTTCGGGGCGTTGCGACAACTTCCTTTACATGTTTTGGCGCCGGGGCCGCCTAGCCTGCGCCGGCCGGCTGGACCGCCTCCCGGGTGGCCGCCTCGAGCAGGCTCAGGGCCCGGTCGAAATCGAAGTACTCGATGGCCTGGTCGATCTGGGGGCCCCAGGCGCCGAGCAGGGGCAGCAGCAGGTGTGCGGACTGCTGCCAGAGCAGGCTGGCCTGCATGTCGTCGCCGGCCAGCAGCGTGTGCAGCCGGTTGAGCAGCTGGGCCTGCTCCCCGTTGGCGCCGTTGCCGGGCGTCGGCTCCGCCGCCGGGGTGCGGGCCGGCAGCCAGCGCAGCAGGGCCTGGTAGAGCACCTCGGGGACCACCGGCTTGGCCACGAAGTCGTTCATGCCGGCTTCCAGGCAACGCGCCCGGTCTTCGGCAAAGGCGCCGGCAGTCATGGCCAGGATGGGCAGGTCGGCGCAGCCGGGCAGCTCCCGGATGGCCCGGGTGGCCTGCAGGCCGTCCAGGTGGGGCATGTTCACATCCATCAGCACCAGGTCGAAGCCGCCGGACTGGGCCAGGCTCACCGCCTGGTGCCCGTCCTCGGCCACGCTGACGGCCAGGCCGGCATCGTGCAGCAGGTCCTGGGCCACCTCCTGGTTGAGGGCGTTGTCTTCCGCCAGAAGGATGCGGCAGCCACCGTGGCGGGCGCGCAGGCGGGCCGGCAGTTCCTGCTCCGCAGTTGCGGCGGTGGTGCTGGCCGCGGTGTCCGCCACCTCCAGGCGCAGGCTGATCCAGAAGACGCTGCCCTGGCCCGGCTTGCTGTCCACCCCGATGTCGCCGCCCATGAGCCGGATGAGGCGCTTGCTGATGGCCAGGCCCAGGCCCGTGCCGCCGTACTTGCGGGTGGTGGAGTTGTCGGCCTGCTCGAAGGCCTGGAACAGGGCGGCCTGCTGCTCAGGGGCGATGCCGATGCCCTGGTCCGCCACCTCCAGGCGCAGCTCCACCTGGCTCTGGCTGCGGCTGAGCAGGCGGGCGCCCAGGGTGATGTGACCCTGGTCGGAGAACTTCACCGCATTGCTGAGGAAGTTCACCAGGATCTGCTGCAGGCGCATGGCGTCGCCCCGCAGGACGGGGGGCAGGGCCGGGTCGAGGTGCCGCTCCAGGCGCAGGCCCTTGGCTTCCAGCTGGGGCCGCAGCAGGTTTTCCGCATTGTCGAAGAGGCGCGCCAGGGGGAAGTCCTGCACGTCCAGACGCAGCTTCTCGGCCTCGATCTTGGACAGGTCCAGGATGTCGTTGATGATGTTGAGCAGATGGGTGGCGGCACCGTGGATCTTGTCCACCCGCTCCCGGGCCCGGGCGTCGCCCACCTCCCGCCCCAGCAGGTGGGAGAGGCCGAGGATGGCGTTCATGGGGGTGCGGATCTCGTGGCTCATGTTGGCCAGAAAGGCGCTCTTGGCCCGGCTGGCGCTCTCCGCCTCGTCCCGGGCTTCGGCCAGCTCCATGGTGCGGGCGTGCACCAGCTCCTCCAGGTGGTGGCGGTGCTGTTCCAGTTCCTGTTCCAGGCGCAGGCGGAAGGTGATGTCCCGGTGCAGGCACAGCACGTAGGCCTGGCCTTCCCACTCGACACGGCTGGCGCTCACTTCCACGTTGAAGGTGCGGCCGTCCTTGTGGCGGTGCACGGTCTGGAAGAACTCGCCGCCCTTGCTCAGGGCCCGCAGCATGGCGGTGATCTGTTCCCGGGGAATCGCGGCGTCCCAGTCCCACACGTGGAGCCGTTCCATTTCCTCCGGCGTGTAGCCGAGCATGGCCGCCATGGCCGGATTGGCCTCGGCCACGGCGCCGTCCTCGGTGAGCAGCACCAGGCCGTCGCGGCTGTGCTCGAACAGGGCCCGGCGCATGGAAACTTCGCTGGCCATGGCCCGGGCCTGCTCCTTGCGTTCGGTGATGTCGCGCCAGACGGAGGCACAGCCGAGGCGCCCGTCCATTTCCACCCGCCGGTTGCTGACCCAGAAGTCCCGCACCTGGCCGTCCTTGCGCCGCAGGCGGGTTTCCGTGCTGTGCTGGCCGTCCCGGATGACGGCGGCCAGGGCCTGGCGGACCTGCTGCGGGTCCATCTCCGCCTCCAGGTCGGCGATGGAGAGGCCGGCCAGTTCCTCCCGGGTGTAGCCCAGGCTGGCGCAGGTCATGTCGTTGAATTCGATGAAGCGGCCGCTCTCGGCGTCGATCAGGCAGATGCTCTCCGGCGCCTGGGCGGCGATGGCACTGAAGATGTCCTCCCGCTCGCGCAGGGCGCTGCGGGTCTGCAGGCGGCCGATGGCGTCACCGAGGCGCTGGGCGATGCTTTCCTGCAGGGTCCGCTCCTCCGGCAGCAGGGCCGTGTCGTGCTCGCCGTCGGGCTGGCACAGCACCGTCAGGGTGCCCTGGTCGCCTCCCGGGGTGCGGAAGGTGACCCGGTGGCCGCCGGTTGCGGCCGGGTGGCCCGGGGTGGCGTAACGGACACCGCCGAACTCGATGCAGGCGAAGGTCTGCCGGGGCCAGCGCCAGCCCGGCGGAATGAGGCCCACCACCCGTTCCAGGATTTCCCCCAGGCCCAGGGCCGGGTCTTCCGTGACCCGGGATATTTCGTAGAGGCAGGCCAGTTCCTGCATGCGTTTGCGCAGCACCCATTCGGTATGGGCCCGGGCCTTCTCCTTGGCATCCAGGGCATCGAGCAGGGCGTCGAAATGGCCGGCCAGCTGGCCGATCTCGTCCTCTTCCTCCATGCGCCCGACCCGGGCCAGGGTGTGGCCCTGGCCGAAGTCGGTCATGGCGTCGCGGATGCGCTGCAGGCGGTCGGTGAGGCGGCGGGATTTCTTCAGGAAGACATAGGTGAGCAGCAACATGCTCAGGCCCAGCACCAGCGAAATGCCGCCCAGGAGCAGGTGCTTCTCGTTCTGGTAGTAGGTTTCCGGAAAGCCGGAGTAAATCATGCCGATGCGCCGCCCCTCGCCGTCGAGCAGGGCCTGGTAGCCGGCGATCTGCCAGCTGTCCACCACCCGGGCCCGCCGCACCCAGGTGCTGCCTTCTTCCAGCACCGCCTGATTGACCTCGGTACTGGCCCGGGTGCCCAGGGCCCGCTGGCCGTTGGCCAGCTGCACGTTGGTGGCGACGCGGATGTCGTCGAGGAACAGGGTGGCGGTGCCGCTGTCGCCGCCCGGCAGGGTGCCCACCGGGAAAACCACCTCCCGGATGTTGTCGATCAGGGCCAGGTTGTTGTTGAGCAGGATGCCGCCGAAGAGGATGGCATCTCCGTAATCGCCGCTGAGGGGCAGGTGGGCGGCGGCGTTGATGAGCAGGCCCCGGGTCTCCGCCTCGCCCTTCGGCGCCCCCGCCACCTCGACCCGGGCCCGGGCGGGAAAGCGGGAGCCGAGGCGGGCCAGCTGTTCCGCATCGAAGCGCTCGTAGGCCGATACCGGCAGTCCGGTCAGCACCTGGCGCACGACAAAGGAGCGGGGCAGGCGGGTGCCGGGCACGGCGTCGGTGCTGGCGGCGATGATCTGGCCGTCCTCGGTGGCGACGATGAGATAGTCCAGGCCCGCCGATTCGGCCCACACGTCGAGCACCTTGCCCAGGGTCGGGTCGTTGCCGCGGTGGGCCTTTAGCAACTGGGGCAGGCGTTCGGAGAGGGCCTGCTGCAGCACCTGCTGGCCGGAGCGGTTGCGGATCTGCTCCAGATAGTTGCGGGTGCTGATCAGATGGGCGTGGGCATTGGCCTCCAGCAGTTCGTCGAAACGCTGGCCACCCGCCACCAGCACGGCCATGATCACCGGCAGGGTGACGAGCATGGGCACCAGGCCCAGCACCACCAGGCGGATGTGCAGGGAGCGGCGCCAGGCCCGCTGCCAGCGGGAAAGGATGTGTGGGTGCAAGGCCATGTTGGGCACCGGGGCGACGGCCGGGCGGCCGCCGGGGTTAGGTGAATGATCTGCCGTCTATTATCTTAGTATTATCAGAATCTTTCGGCGACCATGGGTGGAATTAGTGCATGGTCCCAACCACCAAAGCGGAGCTTTCCCATGCGCAAGCCCCTGGCTGCCCTGATCCTCCTCGCTACCCTGCTGCTGGCCGCTTGCGGCGAACCGGAGCCGGTGCGCATCGGCTTTCTCGGTGGTCTTTCCGACCGCAACACGGATGTGGGGGATGCCGGGCGCAACGGCGTCATCCTGGCGGTCGAGCAGTGGAACCGGGAGGGCGGCATCCAGGGCCGCCCCATCGAGCTGATCGCCCGGGACGATGCCCAGAAGGCCGAGACCGCTGCCCGGGCGGCGGCGGAGCTGGGCCAGGCGCGGGTGGAGGCGGTGATCGGCCCCTTCACCTCGGCCATGGCGGCGGCGGCCGTGCCGGTGCTGGCCCGCAGCGACACCCTGCTGATCAGCCCGACCCTCAGCGCCATGGCTTTTTACGCCAAGGACGACAACCTGGTGCGCATCAACCGCAGCACCCGGGACAATGCCGGCGACTACGCCCGCATGCTTTACCAGCGGGGCCAGCGCCGCGTCGCCGTGGCCTACGACACCCGCAACCGGGTCTTTTCCGAATCCTGGCTGGAGGAGTTCCGCCGCGCCTTCACTAGCGGTGGCGGCGCCATCGTCGCCGAAGCGGCCTACGACTCCCAGCCCGACACGGATTTCGCCCAGGTGGTGCGGCGCCTGCTCAGGAACGACCCGGACGGCCTGCTCTACATCGCCGGCGCCATCGATGTGGCCCGCCTGGCCCAGCAGTCGCGCCGGCAGGCGCCCCGGCTGCCCATTGCCGCCTCGGAATGGGCGGCGTCGGAGCAGCTGACCGAACTGGGGGGCTCCCTGGTGGAAGGGCTGCTGATCCTGCAGAACTACAACCGCTATGACGAATCCCCCCGTTACGTGGCCTTCCGCGACGCCTTTGCCCAGCGCTTCCAGCGCCTGCCGGGCTACAGCGCGGTGGCGGCCTACGATGCGGCGACGGTGCTGTTCACCGCCCTCAGCCGGCGCCAGCGGGGCGACAGCGTCAAGGCGGCGGTGCTCAAGTACGGCCCCTACCAGGGCCTGCAGCAGCAGATCAGTTTCGACGCCTTCGGCGATACCACGCGGCAGGCCTTTTTCACCGAGATCCAGCAGGGGCGCTTCGTCCTGGTGCGCTGATCCCCTTCATGCGCGGCGTTGCAGCATCCAGGCGGTGAAGTCCGCCGCCGGCATGGGCCGGCCGAAGAGGTAGCCCTGACCCTGGTCGCAGCCGGCGCCGCGCAGGAATTCCAGCTGCTCCTGGGTCTCGATGCCTTCGGCGGTGATATGGAATCCCAGGGAGTGGCCGAGGGCGATGATGGCGCGGGCGATGGCCACGTCGTTGGCGTTGTGGGGCAGGTCGGCGACGAAGGCCCGGTCGATCTTCAGGTGGTTGATGGGCAGCACCTTGAGATAGGCCAGGGAGGAATAACCGGTGCCGAAGTCGTCCACCGCCGTGGTCACCCCCAGGGTCTGGATGTCGCACAGCACCTGCCGGGCATGGTTGGGGCTTTCCATGATCAGGCTTTCGGTCACTTCCACCTCCAGGGCCGTGGCCGGCAGACCGTGCTTTTCCAGGGCCTGGCGCAGGGTCGCCGCATAGTCGCTGCGCTCGATCTGCAGGGCCGCCACATTGACGGCGATGCGCCCGGCCAGCAGGCCCCGGTCCGCCCACTGGCGGGCCTGGCGGCAGACCTGGTCGAGCACCAGTTCGCCGATGGGCACGATCAGTCCGGTGCGTTCGGCCAGGGGGATGAACTCGGCCGGCGACACCAGGCCCCGGGCCGGGTCGCGCCAGCGCAGCAGGGCCTCGGCGCCGCACAGGCTGCCGTCGGCCAGTTCCAGCTTGGGCTGGTACCAGACTTCGAACTCGCCCTCTTCCAGGGCCCGGCGCAGGGAGCGTTCCTGGGTCAGCCGTTCCTGGGCGCGGCGGGTCATGTCGGCCTGGTAGAAGCGGTAGCTGTTGCGGCCCCCTTCCTTGGCCCCGTACATGGCGGTGTCGGCATTGCGCACCAGGGCTTCCGGCGTGTCGCCGTCGAGGGGGGCGATGGCGATGCCGATGCTGGTGGTGACCAGGGCGGCGGTACCGTCCAGGTCGAAGGGTTCCTGCAGGGCCTGCAGCAGCTTCTTCACCACACTGATGGCGTCGGTGCCCTGGGCCAGGTTGTTGAGGATGATGGCGAACTCGTCGCCTCCCAGGCGGGACACCGTGTCCTCCACCCGCACGCATTCCTTGAAGCGGTGGGCCGCCTGCTGCAGCAGCAGGTCGCCGGTGGGGTGGCCCAGGCTGTCGTTCACCGTCTTGAAGCCGTCCAGGTCCAGCAGCAGCACCGCCAGCTCCTGGCCGTAGCGCTGGGCCCGCTCCAGGGCGTGCTGCAGGCGGTCGTGGAAGAGGGTGCGGTTGGGCAGGCCGGTGAGGGGGTCGAAATGGGCCAGCCGCTCCAGTTCGTCCTGGGAATGCTTGATGGCGGAAATGTCGGAGAAGACGCCGACGTAATTGACCGGCTTGCCCTCCTGGTCGAGCACGGCATTGATGGTCAGCCACTCGGGGAAGAGGGCGCCGTTCTTGCGCCGGTTCCAGATCTCGCCGCGCCAGATGCCTGTGCTGGCCAGGGTCTCCCACATCAGGCGGTAGAACTCCGGTTCCTGGCGGTCCGAACGCAGCAGGCTGGGCAGCTGGCCCAGGGCTTCGGCGGCGGTGTAGCCGGTGATGTCGGTGAAGGCCTTGTTCACCGAGAGGATGACGCCCCGGGCGTCGGTGATCATGACCCCGTCGGCGGTGTTCTCCATGACCACTCCGGCCAGGCGCAGCTGTTCCGTGGTCTGCTTGATTTCCGTGATATCGGTGGAAATGCCGAGGACGCCCCGCAGGCTGCCGTCCGGCCCCGGTAGGGGGCATTTGGTGGTGAGGTAGGTGCGTTGCACGCCGCCGTCGAAGGCCTGCTCTTCGAAGCGCATGGGTTGGCCGGACTGCATCACCAGTTCGTCGTTGTGCCGGTGCTGCACGGCCAGGGCGGGGGAGATGAAGCTCTCCCGCAGCTGTCCTTCCACGGCGGCGCGGGGGCGGCCGATGACCTTCTCGAAGAGGCGGTTGCCCAGGCGCAGGCGGCCCTCCGTGTCGAACATGTAGATCAGGGAGGGGGCATGGTCCACGATGGCGCCGAGCAGGCTGCGCTGCCGCTCCAGTTCCGCCTCGGCCTGCTTGCGCTCGGAGATGTCGCGCACCACGGCATGGAGCACCGGCAACTCGTTGAGCTGCATGGCGCTGAGGGTCACTTCCGCCGGGAACAGGCTGCCGTCGCAGCGCTGGTGGGTCCATTCGAAGCGGTGCAGGCCCCGGGCCACGGCGATTTCCATCATGGCCTTGGCCTTCTCCGCCGAGGTCTGGCCGTCGGGCTGCCGGGCCGGCGACAGGTCGATGGGGGAAATGCCCCGGAACTGGGAAAAGTCCTTGAAGCCGAACATCTCCAGGGCCGCCGCATTGGCCTCGGAGAAGCAGCCCTGGCGGACGATCCAGGTGGGGTCGGGGGAATGTTCGAAGAGGGTGCGGAAGCGCCCCTCGCTCTGGGCCAGGGAGGCTTGGATTTCCTTGCGCTCGGCGATTTCTCGGGAGAGCACCCCGTTGCGCTCGCGAATGAGCCTGTTGCGCCGCATCAGCTGGGCGACGAAATAGAGCAGCAGCAGGGTGTTGGCCAGAGCCACCAGGAACAGGGGCGAGTGCAGCAGATTGGTGCTGGGCCAGCCCGCCTTGGGCAGGCCCGCCAGCTGCCAGGTGCCGCCGGGTACGCTGACGTTCATCAGCACTGGTTGCTGGGCGAATACCGCACTGTCGCCCCAGATCATGCCGCCGTCGGCGCCTTCTCCGTCTTTGCCGCGTAGGGCCAGGTTGAGGGGGCTTTCCCGGCCGATGCCGCCGACGTTGAGCAGGCGATCCACGTCGGCCACTATGGAGGCCACGCCCCAATAGCGGCTGCCGCCGGCCTTGTCGGTGATGAACACCGGCCGCCGGTGGATCAGGGCGCGGCCGCCCTGGACCAGATCCACCGGGCCGGCCAGGAGGGGGCCGCCCAGTTCCCGGGCACGGCGCACCGTGGCGAACTGCTCCGGCCGAGTGCTGTAGGCGAAGCCCAGGGCCCGCTCGTTGCCGGCCAGGGGATAGACCTGGCGGATGACGTCATCCGGTGCCAGGGCGATGTTGCGGATGTGGGGTACGGCGGCGATGGCCTGGGAGGCCATGCCGGCGAAGCGCTCGGGGGAGATGCTGCCGTCGTGGCGCAGCAGGTGCACGATGCCTTCAGTGATGCTGAAGGTGGCCATGATCTGGCCTTCCAGCCGGGCTCGCACGGCGGCCAGTTCGGCGGTGGCCTGGGTGCGGGCCTCGCTGGTGCGGCGGTCCACCTCCAGTTGGCCGAGGAGCAGGGCCAGGATGCTGCCCACCAGCAGCACTGCCGCCAGCAGGGCATAGCTGCCCGCTCCCAGCAGGCGAAAGGAGGCGCCGAACGCCGCGCCCGTCTTCACTTTCGCCATTGACTATCCCTTCCACCCTGGTTGATGCCCGACTGGGCCCGATGCTGGGTTTATAGCGCTGATTACACAGGCAATATATGACTTTCGTCACATATAAGCCCATTTACCCCGGCCCCCCGGGAATACCCCAGGTCTCTAGTGCAGGGGTACCCAGCGGCCGTTCTGTACCGTCATCATCAGCCGTGCCCGCTGGTCCATGCCGTTATGGTTGGCCGGCGTCATGTTGAAGACGCCCTGGGCGCCCACCACTTCCTTCGACTGTTCCAGGGCGTCGCGCAGGGCGCTGCGGAACTCCGCCGTGCCCGGATGGCCCTTTTTCAGGGCCAGGGGAATGGCCTTCTGCAGCAGCAGGCCCGCATCGTAGGTATTGGCGCCGAAGGTGGACATGGTGCCAGCGCCGTAGCGGCCCTCGTAGGCCCGGATGTAGCCCTGGGCCACGGCCTTGATCGGGTTGTCGTCCTTGAGGCCGTCGGCCACCAGCAGGGGACCGCCGGCCATCAGGGTGCCTTCCACGGCCTTGCCGCCCAGCTTGATGAAGTCGTTGGTGGCGACGCCGTGGGTCTGGTAGAGCCGGCCCTTGTAGCCCTTCTCCAGCAGGGTGGCCTGGGGCAGCACGGCGGGGCCGCCGGTGGCGGCGATGAAAATGGCGTCCGGTTTGGCGCTGATGAGTTTCAAGGCCTGGCCGATCACCGACTGGTCGGTGCGCACGAAGCGCTCGCTGGCTACCAGACGGATGCCCGCCTTCTCCGCCAGGGCGGCAAAGACCTTGTGCCAGTTCTCGCCGTAGGGGTCGTTGAAGCCGATGAAACCCACGCTCCTGACGCCGCTGGCCTGCATGTGGGCAATCACCGCCTCGGCGATGAGGTCGTCGTTCTGGGTGGTCTTGAACACCCACTTCTTCTTCTCGTCCATGGGCTGGACGATGGCCGAGGAACCCACGGTGGTGACCAGGGGCGTTTTCGCTTCGGCGACGAAATCGAGCATGGCCAGGGCGGCGGGGCTGGTGGTGGGGCCGATCAGGGCATCCACCTTGTGTTCGCCGATCAGCTTCTTCACCGCGGTGACCGCATTGGTGGGGTCGGAGGCGTCGTCGAGGACGATGTATTCCACCTTCTGCCCGCCGATTTCTGCCGGCAGCAGGGCCACGCTGTTCTTCTGGGGAATGCCCACCTGGGCGGTGACGCCGGTGGAGGAGGCGATGACGCCGATCCTCACCTGGGCCAGGGCCGGGCCGGCGATCAGGGAGAGGGCGGCCAGGAGGGCGGCCGGCAAGCGGCGGAAGGGGGCGGGGCGGCGGGCTTTCATGGCGGGCAGGTCCGGGCAAATGGGGTGGCAGGAGCGATTATAGCGGTGCCGGAGGAGGCCGCCGGCCATGGTAAAATCCGCCCCCTTATGGAACTGCACATCAACGGCGAAACCCGCCAATTTCCCGATCGCGACGCCGCCTTCACCGTGGCCGCCCTGGTGGCGGAACTGGGCCTGGCCGGCAAGCGCATCGCCGTGGAGCGCAACGGCGACATCGTGCCCCGCAGCCAGCATGGCGAGACCGCCCTGGCCGGCGGCGACCGCATCGAGATCGTCGTCGCCGTCGGCGGCGGCTAAGCCGGCCGCGCCGCCGGCGCTGCCCGCCGCCCTCCTTCGCCCAACCCCTTCCCGCCTGGAACCGAGCCCATGGAACAACTGACCATCGCTGGCAAGACCTACCGCTCCCGCCTCATCGTCGGCACCGGCAAGTACAAGGATTTCGCCGAGACCCGCCAGGCCATCGATGCCTCCGGCGCCGAAATGGTGACCGTGGCCATCCGCCGCACCAACATCGGCCAGGATCCGAACCAGCCCAACCTGCTGGATGCCCTGCCCCCCAGCCAGTTCACCATCCTGCCCAACACCGCCGGCTGCTACACCGCCGACGAAGCCGTGCGCACCCTGCGCCTGGCCCGGGAGCTGCTGGACGGCCACGCCCTGGTCAAGCTGGAAGTGCTGGGCGACCCCACCACCCTGTTCCCCAACATGCCGGAAACCCTCAAGGCCGCCGAAGTGCTGGTCAAGGAAGGCTTCCAGGTCATGGTGTACTGCGCCGACGACCCCATCCAGGCCAAGATGCTGGAAGAGATCGGCTGTGCCGCGGTGATGCCCCTGGCCTCCCTCATCGGCTCCGGCATGGGCATCCTCAATCCCTGGAACCTGCGCCTCATCATCGACAACGCCAAGGTGCCGGTGATCGTGGACGCCGGCGTGGGCACCGCCTCCGACGCCGCCATCGCCATGGAGCTGGGCTGCGACGGGGTGCTGATGAACACCGCCATCGCCCACGCCGGCAATCCGGTGCTGATGGCCAGCGCCATGAACAAGGCGGTGCAGGCCGGGCGCGAGGCTTTCCTCGCCGGCCGCATGCCGCGCAAGCTCTACTCCGCCGACCCCAGCTCCCCCACCACCGGGCTCATCGGCAAGAACTGAGCATGGCCGCCCCTGCCTTCCGTCCCCGCCTCGCGGTGCTCTCCCTGGCCCTGCTGCTGGCCCTGCCGGCCGCCCGGGCCGAGGAAGGCAGCAGCATTCTCATGCCGCCGCCGGACCCCAACCAGCCTTCCCTGCTGGAACTGCTGCAGCGGGTGTTCACCCCGAGCGAGGATGGCGGCCTGGATGCGGCCAACCCCTGGACCACGCCCCGGGGCGTGGTGATCCAGCCACGCCCGGTGCAGAAGGTGACGCCGGCGGAGGAAGAGGCTGCCGCCGCGCCGCCGCCCGCCCTGCCGGAAGCCGCTGCCGGCGAGGAAACCGTGGCTCAGCCCCTGGGCGAGCCGGACTTCAAGGAACAGCCCCTGGCCCCGCTGCCGGTTCCGGCCGCCAGCGCGCCGTCGGCCGTTCCCACGCCGCCCGCCGCGGCTCCTGAAGACTCAGCCAAGGCCGCTGCCGAGGCCGCCGCCCCGGCGGCTCCGGCCGCCCCCGTCGCGGCTGCCCCGGCGGTGCCCCGCTTCCGCCCGGAGCGCCAGGGCTATGCCTTCGGCCATCCCCGCATCCTGGCCCAGCAAACCCTGTTCGGCCTCTCCCACGGCATTTCCCTGCTGGCCCGGGCCTGTTCCCTGCTGCCGGAAGAGGGCGAACTGGCCCGGGAAGCCTATGGCGCCTGGGAAGCCAGGAACCGGGTGCGCATCGAGCAGGCCGAATACGAGCTGGCCCGCTACTACTTTACGCCGCCGGCCGAGGAAGTGCGGCGCCTGGACCTGATCCAGGCCCTGCAGCTGAAGAGCGACCTGGGCCTGTCCACCGACGGTCCCGAACTGAAGGCCGCCTGCGCCACCCTGCCCGAAGCCCTGGCCAAGCCCCGCTACGACCTGGAGGCCCAGTGGCTGCTCAAGGGCGATGTGGAGCGCCTGCGCCGGGCCACGGAAGCCCGGGAACTGGTGAGCCAGTGCCGCCAGCAGACCGCTCCCGAGGCCGTGGAACGGCTCGACGCCGCCCTCGCCGCCTGGGAACAGGCCAACGCCGCCAGCGAAGCCGAGGCCCGGCAGCGCCTGGTGGCCGACATGGCCACCCTGCCGGACCCCAAGCAGCCGGACCAGCCCGCCGACGGCGAAGCCCTGATGAAAGCCTGGCAGGACGAGCTGCGCCGCGGTGTCGGCCGCCGTCTCGCCTACGGCGCCGCCGAGGCCTGTCCCGGCCTGGCCGATGCCCTGCCGGGCAAGGCCCACGCCCTGAACCACGCATTTGACGCTGAATGATCCACTGAAGGATGACCATGCAAGACCCGCAACGTGACGCCATCGACGGCGCTGACCTCCCGGCCGACTCCGCCGCGGACCAGGACAATCCCCTGGCCCAGCGCCACATCCGCAGCTTCGTCCTGCGCCAGGGCCGGGTCTCCAGCGCCCAGCTGCGCTACCTGGACGACATGATGCCGAAGATCGGCATCGAGCATCGTCCCCAGCTCCTCGACTTCGCCGCCACCTTCGGCCGTGAGGCCCCCACCGTGTTCGAGATCGGCTTCGGCATGGGCGAGACCTCGGCCAAGATCGCCGCCGTGCGTCCCGATACCAACTTCATCGAAGTGGAAGTGCACACCCCCGGCGTTGGCAGCCTGTGCAAGCTGGTGGCCGAAGGCAACCTCGGCAACATCCGCATCATCCAGCACGACGCCGTGGAAGTGCTGCGGGACATGATTCCCGAGAACTCCCTGGCCGGTGCCCACATCTACTTCCCCGACCCCTGGCCGAAGAAGCGCCACCACAAGCGCCGCCTGGTGCAGCCGCCGCTGATCGCCCTGCTCGCCTCCCGCCTGGCCCCCGGCGGCTACCTGCACTGCGCCACCGACTGGGAGGAATACGCCGTGCAGATGCTGGAAGTCCTCTCCGCCGAACCCCTTCTCGAAAACACCGTGGACAACAGCCACGGCGGCTTCGCCCCCCGCCCCGACTACCGCCCCCTGACCAAGTTCGAACAGCGCGGCATCCGTCTCGGCCATGGCGTGTGGGATGTGATCTTCCGCAGGAAGTAAGCCCGTTCTTTTCCGCCTGCCGGTCCTCGGCAGGCGGGAGCTGCACCACCGGCGACGCGCCCGGGCATACCCGGTTTTGGCAGTGTCGCCGCCTCCTTCTCGCCCCGCTAGCCTCCTCTCAGCATTTCTCCTTGTGCTCGTCTGTTGGACGCAGCCGCCTGTCAGGCGGCGAAACGGGACAGTCACGCCCTGATTTTTTACATGGTCTCTTCTGTATCTGTTCCAGGAGTGAGGCCATCGATCTGGTGCTGCCTATCGGCGGTGCTAATGGGGAGTATGGGCGGCTTGGGGAAAGACCGGAGCATGACGTATGATTTTGTTGTCAGGAATGTCCGGTTTGTACGTGAGGAGAATTATGCGAATAAGTAATAAGGGGATGGAGCGCCGCATGGTTATTGGCTTTCCGCCTGTCCGGTATCCCTGCTTATTGGACACCCCGACGTTTTATTGGACGTACTTGTCGTCTAGTACTAGTTAGGTCTCTTATGAAATTATTCGCGCTCATATTTTTTGCTCTTATTTTTTCTGGATGCTCGGCGCTTGGAGAAGACAACCGAGAACGAATAGCCATGGAAACGCTTTACCCTGAGAGTGCGCCTCCCAGTCAAGTTAAGACGCCTGTGCGACCATTTCCCGCACTAGCCAGTGCTTTGAACGGCAGATTTCCGTCCGGAACAGATTCGGAGAGTCTAAAAGACTACGTTAAAAAGCTCGGTGGAAGTTGCATTCAAAGCCCAATAGGCCAACCCCTGCAATGCTCAATCATTGAATCCAGTACGATCTGCATCCGAAACTCCGTATCCATTACTGCCAAGACGAATGGCCTCAACAAAATTGAAAGCATTGACGCAGTTCGCATTATCGATGTCTGCTAGACCTAACCCTACAGTCAAGCGAACCGCCTGCAAGCTGCGCTTGCAGGTTTCCTCCGCGCTATCGCGCTCCGGCGTCCGCTTACTTTCACGTTGGGCATCTCAATATGCTTGCTGAAGCCGCAAAGACGTTTCTTGAGTTCCTCAAGCTCGCACCACGCTACTTGATAGCTCTTGGTGTCATGGCTGCAATTCTTCTCTTTTCCGGAGAGGAATTTCTCAAGTTCATCGGCGTGTTTCAGTTTGCACAGGACAACCGCCCGATGCTCGGTCTTACGCTCGTGGCTACCGTCTCTCTCTTCGCCGTGTCCGTCGCGGCAGACCTCGTAGCGTCCGTGAAACGGAAATGGAGAGGTCGCAAGTTCTATCGGCGCGTAACCGATCGACTGAATCGTTTGACCGAAGATGAAAAGCAAATTCTTCGGTACTACTTTTCTGAGCAGACTCGCGCCAACTCGCTCCGCATCGACGACGGCGTCGTACAAGAACTCGTAACCGAGGGAATCATTTATCGTTCTGCCTCTCTCGGCAATATGCTTGATGGTTTTGCGCATAACATCAGCGACATCGCGTGGGATTATCTCCATGTGCATCCGCACCTGCTCAATGGAACGACAAATACCTATAGAACCGACAAACAGCCCTCGTATTGGTAGCGGGAGGCCCAACCCTGTGGTCGAACGGACGCTCCGCCTACCGGCGGAGTTCGTTCCTTCGCTTCGCTCAGTCACCGCCGCTCACCTTGAACGTTAGAGTGCTCAACTGGAACACGCCCAAAGTCTCCAACAAAAAAGGCGCGGATATCCGCGCCTTTTTTGTTGCTGCGAACCGGCTGAGCGTCACCCCCGATCCAGAAAATCCTCCGCCATGCCTTCGAACCAGACGAAGTCTTCCTTGGCCAGGTTGACGTCGTGCTCGTGGTATTCCTTCACCGTCTGCACGATCTTGCCCTCGGAGTTGAACTTGTACTGGAAGTCCACCAGGATGGCCTCGATGGGGTTGCCGTTGACGAACATGTAGCACAGGTTGTCCGGCAGCAGCTTGTCGAAGGCCTTGCCCTGCATGCGGTTCACGATCTGGCGGGCGGCGATGCGGCCCAGGCGGTTGGCCACGTGGCCGCTCTTGGGGTACCAGCCGAACAGTTCCGAGGCCTTGCCCACGGCGTCGCCGATGATCCACACATTGGGGTCCTTGGCGCTGTGCAGGCCCACGTTGTGCTGGTCGGCCCAGCCGGTGGCCTGGCCCTTGTCGTCCTGGCCGATGAGGTCGGCCATCCATACCAGGTCGCCGGCCCGGTGGGGCGCCATGAGGATGGCGTCTTCGAACTTGAAGTCGCCGGCGGCGGTCTTTACCTGCTTGTTGTACGGGTCCACCTCCTTCACCGTGGCGTTGGGCACGTACAGCACCTGGTTCTTGTACAGCTCGTCGAAGGCCTGCTTGAAGCCGATGCCGATGGGGGTGGGAGCCGGCTTGGGGTCGAGCAGGACGATGCGGCCGGGAATCTTGTGCTGCTTCAGGTGCCAAGCCATCATGCACACCCGCTCGTAGGGGGAGGGCGGGCAGCGGTGGGGCGGGGGCGGCAGCACGGTGACGAAGTCGCCGCCCTTGAAGTTGTGCAGCTTCTTCTTCAGGGTGATGTGCTCGGCGCTGGGGATGTAGGCCGCCGGGTAGTTGGCCTTGGTGTAGTTGATGGTCTTGCGGTCGTCGCCGAACCAGGCTTCGTACTGGTAACGGATGCCGGGGGCCAGCACCAGGTAGTCGTAGCCGATGGCGCCCTGGCCGGTGATGACCTTCTTCTTGTCCCGCTCGATGCCGACGATCTCGGACTGCAGGAACTGGTAGCCGAATTTCTTCGCCACGGTCAGGTAGTCGTGCACCAGCAGGTCGGTGCCGACGATGTCCACCAGCCACTTGTTGCTCATGGGACAGGACCAGAACACCGGGTTGCGTTCGATCAGCACCACTTCGACGGAAGGGTCCAGCTTGCGCAGGTAGCGGGCCACGGTGAGGCCACCCCAGCCGCCGCCGCAGACGACGACGCGCTTGCCCTTGGGCGGCGGCAGCAGTTCGGCGCCGAGGGAGGGCAACACCAGGTTGCCGGCATGGGCCCGGGAGACGACACCTGCGCCCAGGGCACCGGCAGTCGCCAGGAAGTTACGACGGGAAAAGGACATGACAGACTCCCTAAAACAAAGCCGCCGCGATGGGGATGGCACCGCAGCTTAAAAGCGGCCTGGCCGCTGAAAAATGGTGGCGGTACACCGACCGCCGGGGCGGAGGATAGCCGGGGCAGGGGTAGGCGGCAAGCTTGCCTGATATTGGACGTCTGGCGGGTGAGGGTGGATGGCCATCGAGTCGCTGCTTAAGGTAGATCGGATACGTACAGTGAAGCTCCGGCATCCTTAAGGCAACACCAGGGCCAGGGCCAGGGGCAGGAACAGGAGGGCGGCCAGGTTGCCGAGCAGGACGATGGAGGCCACCTGGTCCGGCTCCTGGCGATAGCGTTCGGCGAAGACGTAGTTGAGCACGGCCGGCGGCAGGGCGCCGAAGATCACCAGCAGGGCTTTCTGCTGCCCTTCCAGGCCCAAGGCCAGGGCGGTGGCGTAGGCCAGCAGCAGGCCCACCAGGGGCCGGGCCAGGGCGCCCCACAGGCCGACCCGCACCGCCGACAGGCTGGAGCCGGCCAGGCGCACGCCGAGGGAAAAGAGCAGCAGGGGAATGGAGACGTCGCCCAGCATCTTGATGGCCAGCTTCAGGGGCGGCCAGATGGGAATGTGCAGCAGGCTCACCGCCAGGCCGGCCAGACTGGCCAGCACCACGGGAATGCGCCACAGGTTGGCCAGACGGGTGTGGTGGTCGAGCAGCCAGGCGCCGAAGGAGAAGTGCAGCAGGTTGGAGACCATGAACAGCACCACCATGGGGGCCAGGGCCCCGTCGCCGAAGGCCAGTACCGCCAGGGGCAGGCCCAGGTTGCCGCAGTTGTTGAACATCATGGGCGGCACGAAGGTCTTGGGGGCGCTGCCCAGCAGACGGGCCAGGCCCCAGCCGGCGAGGCCGGAGCCGACCACGCCCACCACGGCGCCTACGGCCAGGCCCCAGTTGGCGGCCAGGTCGAAGGATTTGTCGGCCATGGCGGCGAAGACCAGGGCCGGCACGAACACTTCCATGTTGAGCTGGTTGGCAAAGGCCATGTCCGGCTGCTTCTTGCGGCCGTAGAGCCAGCCGAAGAAGACGATGGCGAAGAGGGGAAAGACGATGGCGACGATGCGCAGCAGCATGCCGGCTCCAGGGCGGGGTTCCGGGAGAGTGTAACGGCGGCCCGGGCGGGGCGGCCATCAGGGTTGCCCCTAGGTGGGGGGCGCCGGGGCGGCCTGCCGCCGCCCCGCTTCTTACAGCACGTAGCGGGAGAGGTCCTCGTCCCGGGACAGTTCGCCCAGGCGGGCATCCACGTAGGCGCCGTCCACGGTGAGGGTCTCGGCGCCGGACTTGCCGGCGGTGAAGGAGACTTCCTCCAGCAGCTTTTCCATGACCGTGTACAGGCGGCGGGCGCCGATGTTCTCGGTCTTTTCATTGACCGAGTAGGCGATCTCCGCCAGGCGTTTGATGCCGTCGGCGGTGAATTCCAGCTTGAGGCCCTCGGTGCCGAGCAGGGCCTGGTACTGGCGCGTCAGGCAGGCGTCGGTCTGGGTCAGGATCTGCTCGAAATCGGAGACGGAGAGGGAATCCAGCTCCACCCGGATGGGCAGGCGGCCCTGCAGCTCGGGGATCAGGTCCGACGGCTTGGCCAGGTGGAAGGCGCCGCTGGCGATGAAGAGGATGTGGTCGGTCTTGACCATGCCGTACTTGGTGGACACGGTAGTGCCTTCCACCAGGGGCAGGAGGTCCCGCTGCACGCCCTGGCGGGAGACGTCGGCGCCGTGGGCGTCGGAGCGGGAGGCGATCTTGTCGATCTCGTCGAGGAAGACGATGCCGTTCTGCTCCACGTTCTTCAGGGCTTCCAGCTTCACTTCCTCGTCATTGACCAGCTTGGCCGCCTCTTCCTCCACCAGCAGTTTCATGGCTTCGGGAATCTTCAGCTTGCGCGACTTCTTGCGGGCCGTGCCCATGCTCTGGAACATGCCCTGGATCTGGCTGGTCAGCTCCTCCATGCCCGGCGGCGCAAAAATCTCCGCCTGCATGCCGGGGGCGGCCACCTCGATGTCGATTTCCTTGTCGTCCAGCTCCCCCTCCCGCAGCTTCTTGCGGAATTTCTGGCGGGTGGTGGAATCCTCGCTGCTGCCCTGGTTCTCGTTGAAGAAGCCGGCACCCCGGGCGGGGGGCAGCAGGGCGTCGAGGACCCGGTCCTCGGCCGCGTCTTCGGCCCGGGCCCGCACCCGCTTCATGGCCTGCTCGCGCTGGCCCTTGATGGCGGTCTCCATGAGGTCGCGGATGATGGTGTCCACGTCCCGGCCCACATAGCCCACCTCGGTGAACTTGGTGGCCTCGATCTTGATGAAGGGGGCGTTGGCCAGGCGCGCCAGGCGGCGGGCGATCTCGGTCTTGCCGACGCCGGTGGGGCCGATCATGAGGATGTTCTTCGGCGTGATCTCGTGGCGCAGGCCCTCTTCCACCTGGGAGCGGCGCCAGCGGTTGCGCAGGGCGATGGCCACGGCCTTCTTGGCCTGGGCCTGACCGACGATGTGCTTGTCCAGCTCGTGCACGATTTCCTGGGGAGTCATCTGGGTCATGGCGTCCTTACTCCAGGGTCTCGATGGTGAAATTGCGGTTGGTGTAGATGCACAGGTCGCCGGCGATCTCCAGGGACTTGCGCACCACGTCGCCGGGGGCCAGCTCGGTGTTCTCGATCAGGGCCCGGGCGGCGGACTGGGCGTAGGCGCCACCGGAACCGATGGCGACGATGCCGTACTCCGGTTCCAGCACGTCGCCGTTGCCGGTGATGATGAGGGAGGACTCCCGGTCGGCGACGGAGAGCATGGCCTCCAGCCGGCGCAGGGCCCGGTCGCTGCGCCAGTCCTTGGCCAGCTCCACGGCGGAGCGGACCAGGTTGCCCTGGTGCTTTTCCAGCTTGGCCTCGAAGCGCTCGAAGAGGGTGAAGGCGTCGGCGGTGCCGCCGGCAAAGCCGGCCAGGATGCGGTCGTTGTAGAGGCGGCGCACCTTGCGCGCCGTGGCCTTGACGACGATGTTGCCCAGGGTCACCTGGCCGTCGCCGCCCATGGCGACGGAGGCGCCGCGGCGCACCGAGAGGATGGTGGTGCCGTGATACTGTTCCATGCGGTTTCTTCAGTTCGGGAAAGAAGGGGAAATGCGCTGCCGCCCGCGCCACGGCGGGGCGGCAGGCTGCCAATTCACTTGCGGGCAGGCTCGATGCGGGCCACCGCATTGACCCCCACCACCGCCAGCAGCTCGAACACCAGGCGGTTGGTGTTGCGGATGATGACCGCCTTGCCGGCGGATTTGCAGGGGGTCAGCATATTCACCAGGGCGCCGGCGCTGACGAAGTCGATGCGCACCACGGCGGTGAAATCCAGGACCACCGGGTCCCGGCTTTCGGCGAAATCCTTGAGGTCGTTGAAGCGGGCGTTTTTCAGTTCGCCGCTGAGACGGTAGGCCTCGTCGCCCTCGCTACCGTCCGTACAGTCCGGACACTGGGCGGCGGCCACCGGGGTGGCCTGGACCCGGGCCGGGTCCCAGGAGGGGGGCGACACTTCGAAGGTGACGGCGTAATCCACCGCCCGCTCCTCGAACTGTTCCTGGCGGCCGGCCCGTTGCAGCAGTTCCAGCTGCAGCAGCCAGCACTGGGGATTTTCGGCCTTGCCGGTGACCGCGGCAGCGGCCAGCAGGCCTTCCAGGGCCTCGATGCCGGCCAGTTCCAGCACCTGCTTGCGCTTGGCCGACTGCTGCAACAGTTTGAGGAAGCGCTCGGCCCCGGCATCGTCCAGCTGCTGCACCTTGGACAGGTCCAGGCGCTGCTTCTGGTTCTTCTCCAGGGCATCGGCCAGGATGCCGAAAGCGGCGTGGTTGCTGCCTTCCATGGCGCCCTTGAAGAGGGTGGTGGGCGTGCCGCCGGCCACCACCGCCTCGGCCTTCTTGGTATCGCACCAGGCCGGCGGGGATCGCTCGAAAATGCGGGCGAAATCCAGTTCCAGGTTTTCGAAGGCGGCCTTGTCGCCGTGCAGCTGGTAGAAATCGAACAGCATCATCCACAGGCGGATGGCCGTGGGGCCGGAACGGTAGCGGCCCACCGCGTCTTCCAGGGTGGCCTTGGCGACACCTTCCTGGCCGTTGGCGTAGAGCACGGCGGCCTGTTCCACCACGGCTTCCAGGGGATCGCTTTCGTTATCCAGCTCGATGCCGCCGGACTCCAGGTCGCCGAGGGAGAAGCCGGTGAAGTCCAGGGACATGGAATCCACGGCCGGGGCGGCCTTGGAGGGAGTTTCGAGGGGCGCGGCGGCGGGCGCGGCAGGAGCCCCGGCGGGCTGGGGCGCGGCGGCCGGGGTCGGCGCCGGCACCTTGACCATGCGGGCTTCGGGAACCTTGTTGTCTTCGCGACTCTTCTTGAACAGCGAGAAAATCATGGCCTGCTTTCAGTGGGCAGCAAAACGCCGCAGCAGTATATAACGACTAGCTTATGACTTTTATCACACTACGCCGTCATGCCGCAATCCGGGGAAAGCCGCGCGCCAGCAGGGCGCTGGCGGCCCCCAGGAGAACCAGCAGCAGGGCCAGTACCGGGCCGAAGGGCTGATCCAGGACCAGGGCCAGGGCGAAGGCCAGCAGGTGAGCCAGGCCGCCCAGGAGGGCGCCCAGCCACAGGGCGGCACGCCAGCTGCGGGCCCAGGGGGCGGCGGCCAGGGGCGGGATGAAGACCAGGGCGAAGGCGGCCATGACGCCGACGCTGGTGGTGGCCAGGGCCAGGACGCCGGCCACCACCAGGTCGAAGGCCAGGTGCAGGCGGCGGCTGGAGCGGCCCCGGGCCCGGTAGAAATCCGGGTAGAAATGGGACAGCAGCAGGGGCCGGGAGAGCCAGCGCAGCAGGGGCACGGCCACGGCGAAGGCGCCCAGGGCGGCGAGGAAATGGCTGCGGTCGGTGAAATAGAGCTGGCCGTCGAAGAGGGCATGGCCCAGGCGCTCGGCCAGGGGCAGGTTGGCCGCCAGCAGCACCGCCGTGCCCCAGCCGGCCAGCAGCAGCATGGCGTAGGCGGCGCCCCGGGTGGCTTCGGCCGCCTCCTCGAAGGCGTTTTTCACCGCCGCCGCCAGGAAGGCCGCAGCCGGCCCGCCCAGGACCAGGGGCAGGGCCAGGGCTGCCGCCGAAAGGCTGCCGGCAGCCGCCATCTGGGCGTAGGAGAGGGCCGCCAGCCACTCGCCGCGCAGGCGCAGGTAGGCGCCGCAGAGGGGTAGCAGCAGGGCGAAGACCAAGCCGGTGAGGCAGGGCCAGAGAAAGAGGGGGTCGGACAGCAGTTCCAGGTTCATGGCCGCGGCCCTCCCGGCAGGCGCACCACCCGCTGGCAGGCGGCGGCGACGAAATCGTCGTCGTGGCTGACCAGGACGATGCCGGCGCCGGCCGCCGCCCGGGCGGCGATGGCGGCCCCCAGGGCGGCCACGCCCTGGGGGTCCAGGTTGTTGGTGGGTTCGTCGAGCAGGATCACGTCCGCCGGCGCCTGCAGGCAGGCCCACAGGTGCAGGAACTGCAGCTGGCCGCCGGAAAGCCGGTCCAGGCGCTCCTCCAGGCGGGCCGCCAGCCAGGGCGGCAGGCCGGCAGCGCTGGCGCCGGTAAGGGCCAGCAGCTCCCGGCCGTTGAGGGGGATGCCGGCCACTGCCGGCTGGCGCTGGGTCTGCCAGGAGATTTCCACCCCCGGCGCCAGGTCCACGCTGCCGGCAAAACGCCGGCCGGCGCCGGCCAGGACCGAGAGCAGGGTGCTCTTGCCCGAACCGTTGGGCCCCGCCAGCCCCAGCACCTCGCCCCGGGCCAGGGTGAAATCCACCGGCCCCACCACGGGCCGGCCGTAGCCGGCGACGAGGGCGGCAACGCTGAGCAGGGGATGGGCGGAGGCAGTGGGCATGGAGGGTTCAGCGCAGGGCGGCCAGGAGGCGGTTCACCGTGTCGTCGAAAAGGGAGAACAGGTCCTTGGCCTCGGCCGTGCCGCCCACGGTGAAGGGCAGGATCACGGAGGGGATGCCGGCCTTGTCGGCGATCCAGCGGGAGGGGGCATCATACTGGTAAGCGGGCCGCAGGACCATGCGCCCCGGGTTGTGCTGCTGCCGCGCCAGCACTTCCGCCAGGTAGCCGGAAGACGGTTCCATGCCCGGCTTCTGCTCCAGCACGCCGACCTGCTTCAGGCCGAGCCAGGCATTGAGGTAGGGGAAGGCGTCGTGCTGCACCAGTACCGGCACGCCCTTGAGCGGGGCGGCCTTGGCTTCCCAGCGGGCGATGGCGGCCTTCCAGCGTTCGGCGAAGCTGCGGTAGCCGGCCTGGTAGGCCTGGGCCTGGGCCGGGTCCAGCAGGGCCAGGCGCTCGGCCAGGGCCTCGCCGATTTTCAGGTAGAGGCGCGGATCGGTCTGGATGTGGGGATTGCCGCCGGCATGGACGTCACCGTGGGAGCGGTCCAGCACCGCCGGCACTTCGCGCAGGGTGACGTAGCGGGCCGCCTCGAAATAGCCGGGCTGGCCGCTCTGGATCGCCGGATTGCCCGACTCCCGCTGCACCAGGGGCAGCCAGCCCACCTCCAGCTCGGCGCCGGTGGCCACCAGCAGCTGGGCATTGCGGCCCCGGGCGATGAGGGAGGGCTTGGCCTCGATGCGGTGGGGGTCCTGCAGGCCGTTGGTGGCGGCCACCACATTGACCTTGTCGCCGCCGATCTCCTTCACCAGGGCCGCCCATTCGGGCACCGTGGCCAGCACATTGAGCGCCGCCTGGGCCGGCAGGGTGAAAGCCAGGAGCAGTAAAACAATCAGTCGTTGCATGGAAATTCCTTTCAGCCGGCGAAGGGGCAAAACCCACTCCGCCAAAAAATTCAGATCACCTTGAAAACCACGCTGGTGCCGGCGAGGCTAGGCGCGAGGAGCCGCCGTGTGCTCTTGCACACAAGGCCCCAAGCAACGACGCATCGCCGGTGCCAGCGTGGTTTTTAGAATTTGTGGGCGCCGTGGGTGCCCAGACTCTGGATGTATTGCAGGAACACCTGGTTGTCCGTTTCCCCCAGCCCGGACTGGTCCCGCGCCAGCTGCACGCGGAAGCGGGAGAACTCGCTGGGGCTGTAGTCGAACATGACGCTGTTGCGGGTCGGGTTGTGGCTGGCCATGACCGGGAAGTCGGAACCGCTGAGGATGCCGTTCTTCGCCAGGCCGATGTCCACCGTGCCGTAATCGAGGCGGTCGTGGCGCAGGCCGGCGCGCCAGCGCGGCATGAACTGGTACACCCCTTGCAGGTACCAGCCGGACTGCTTGCTCTCGTAGCTGCCGCTGCAATCGCCGCCGCAGGCGCCGGCGGCCGAGTTGCTGGCCAGGGTGCCGCTTTCGGTGCGGCGGAAGTACTCGCCCTGGAGGGTGAAGTTGGTGACGCTGGGGTTGCCGTTGGGCGCCCACTTCCACACCCCGTCCAGAATCCACAGGCGGCTCTTGCCGCTGAAGGTGTCGTCCACCGCCGCCCCCAGGCTGTCCGTGTCCTGGTAGGTACGGTCCTTGGGCGAGGTGCCCAGGTAGGAGAGGCCGGCGCGCCAGGCGTTGCTGGGGCCCACGTCGCCGCCTAGGTGGGCGAAGAGGACGCCGGTGGTGGTGCCGTTCTTGTTGCGGTCGGTGCTGGGGAAGGACTGGCCGCGGCCGGCTTCGGCGCCGATCTCGAGGAAGGTCTCGGTGGGTGCCAGCCAGCGCAGCTGCACCCCGTCCTGGCCGAACTGGTTGCCAAGGAAGGCCTTGTAGGCCAGGGGCGCATCGACGAAGTCCCAGGCGTGGGCGTGCTGCTCGTTGAGATAGCCGAGGCTGGAGAAGAAGCGGCCGGCCTTGAAGTTGAAGCCGCGGCCCAGGCCCAGGCTCTCGATGTAGGCGTTTTCCATGTCCACGCCGCCTTCGGGCTTCAGGGCGGCGATGGCGACGCCGCGCCAGTTGGGGTCCACGTTGGCGCTCAGCACCAGCTCGGTCTCGCCCAGGCTGAAGCTGCGGCTGCCGGGGCCCACTTCGCCCAGGGTCGGGGTGAAGCCGGTGATCTGGTAGCTGTTGGGGTCCTTCTTCAGGTTGTTGTAGGTGCCGGTGAGGATGAGGGAGATTTCCGGGTTGAAGGCATTGGCCCGCACCGGTTCCCGGCTGCGGGAGGCCTGGGCGCTCTCGGCGCTGGCCTTGGCCTCGCCGGCGGTGGCGCTGGCATCCACCGCCGTCTTCTCGGCCTTGACGGCCTTGGTTTCGGCCTGGGCCAGGCGCCCTTCCAGGGCGGCGATGCGCTGCTCGTAGGCGCGCTGCATCTGCTGCAGCTGCTCGCGCATCTGCTTCATTTCCCGGGCCACGTCGGCATCGGGAGCGGCCTGGGCGGCGCCGGCGGCCAGGGCAAACGAAACGGCCAGGGCCAGGGGGGTGTAACGGGGAGTGAACATGGTCTACCTCAATTCAAATCTGACAACGACGGGACAGCGACGGCCGCCCGCCCCCGGCCGGAGAGGCAAGGGGGATGCGGCTCTTCATGGCTCGTTGCTCAGGATCGAGGCGGGGCGCCCTGGCGCGGCAGGGGGGTCGGCAGATGGCGCCAGCGGGGCTCGCTGGCGATGGCCGGCTCGAAAGCGGCCAGGGATAAGGGCAGGGGAGCAGCCGTCGCCGCCAGGGGCGTCGCGTGGCCGCCCAGGTGCAGGCAGACGAGACAGGACTCGGCCACCGGGCCGGCCCCCTCCTCGCCCTGCAGGTGGCTGGCCAGGTGCAGCAGCCACACCGCCGCCAGCAACAGGGGCAGCAGGGCCAGCCAGCGGACGAGGCGGGCGGGGGGGCGGCAGCGCGGCGCCGGCATCATGGCGGTTTAGACGGCCAGCCCGTCGGCATCGCGGACGCCGCCGCAGAACATGGTGAAGGCCTTCTCCACGTTGTCCTTGGCGAAGTTGCGCACGATGAACACCAGCCGGGTGCTGCGATCGTTAAAGGGTTCGGCTTCCGGCCAGGCATCCAGCACCAGGGTCGGGTAGCGGGTGTGCTGCACGCAATGCACCACCCGGGGCTGCGCCTCCCCGGCCACGTGCACCAGGCCCTTGACCCGCAGGATGCGGTCGCCACAGGTGGCCAGCAGCACGTCCAGGGCTTCGAGGAAATCGCCCCAGTGCAGGGGCTCGGCAAAGCGCAGGGTGAAGGCGTGCACCAGAGCGTCGTGGCGGTTGGGATCGTGGTCGTGGCCGCTATGTGGGTCAACTCCGCTGGCCCGGGTCGCCTTGACCGCTTCCTCCGCCAGCCAGCGGGCCACTTCCGGCGCCTTGGCGGCAGCGTTGAAGGTGCCGCTGTCGAGGAACCAGGCGGCGTCGGCCCGGCCCTGCACCACCACATGGCGCGGCGCGCCCGGGTTGAGGCGCTGCAGGCGGCGCTCCAGGCGCGGCAGGGCCTCGGGATCGGCGAGCAGGTCGGTCTTGGTCAGCAGCAGGCGGTCGGCCATGGTGACCTGCTTCACCGCCTCGAAGTGGCGCGACAGCTGGCCCTCGGCATGGGTGGCATCCACCGCCGTGATGACGCCGTCGGTACGGTAGCGCTCGGCGATGAAGAAGTCTTCCATCAGGGTGTGCATCACCGGCGCCGGATCGGCCAGGCCGGTGGTCTCGATCAGCACCCGCTTCAGGGCCTTGATCTCGCGCCGCTGGGCGCGCATGGCCAGGTCCTTCAGGGCCCGCACCAGGTCGCCGCGCACGGAGCAGCAGAGGCAGCCGGAGTCGAGCAGCACCAGGTTCTCGTCCACCTTTTCCACCAGATGGTGGTCCAGGCCGGTTTCGCCAAACTCGTTGATGAGCACGGCCGTATCGGCCATCTCCGGCTGGCGCAGGAGATGGTTGAGCAGGGTGGTCTTGCCGGCGCCGAGGAAGCCGGTGAGGACGCTGACGGGAACGCGGCGGTCCATTGTTTAAGCGCTCACCAGGGCTTGCCGATGCACTGGCGCAGGCCCTTCTCGAAAATGTCCCGGGGCAGGTTGCGGCCGATGAAGACGATGCGCGACTCCCGCGCCTCGTTCTCGGCCCAGGGCCGGCCCACGTTGGTGGCCACCAGCATGTGCACCCCCTGCAGGATGATCTGGTGGGCCTGGCCGGTCACCGCCAGGAGGCCCTTGTAGCGCAGCATGTCCTCGCCGTAGACCTGCACCAGGGCGCCGAAGAATTCGTCCAGGCGGGCCGGGTCGAACTCGCCGTGGGTGGTGAAGGCGAAGCTGCTGATGGCGTTGTTGTGGTGATGGTGGTGGCCGCTGGCGAGGAAATCCGGCTCCCGCTCCAGCACCGACTCCAGGGAGAAGCTGTTCACGTCCAGCAGGGCCGCCAGGTCCACGCCCTGGCCCTGGAGCGTCTCGTAGATGGCGGCGCGACCGTTGATGTCCATCAGGCGGGCGATCAGGGCGGCCTTCTCGTCGGCGCTCACCAGATCGGTCTTGGTCAGCAGCAGGCGGTCGGCGAAACCCACCTGCTCCTGGGCGATCTCGTGCTGGTCCAGCTGCGCCATGGCGTGCTTGGCATCCACCAGGGTGAGGATGGCGTCCAGGCGGTAGGCCTGGGCCACTTCCGGCTCCACCAGGAAGGTCTGGGCCACCGGGCCCGGGTCGGCCAGGCCGGTGGTCTCGATCAGCACCCGGTCGAAATGCAGGGTGCCGCTGGCGCGCTTTGCCACCAGCTCGCCCAGGATGCGGGTGAGGTCGCCGCGCACGGTGCAGCAGATGCAGCCGTTGTTCATCTCCACGATCTGCTCTTCGCTTTCCAGCAGCAGGTCGTTGTCCACCCCCACTTCGCCAAATTCGTTTTCGATGACGGCGATGCGCTGGCCGTGGGCTTCCTTGAGGATGCGGTTGAGCAGGGTGGTCTTGCCGCTGCCGAGGAAGCCGGTGAGCAGGGTGACGGGAATACGGGGATCGGTGCTGAGCATGGCGGCTTTCAGGGCTGGGCGGCGGCGCAGGCGGGGCACTGGCCATGGAGATCCACTTCCATGCGGGCCAGGCGGAAGCCGGCGGGGAGTTCGGGAGCGGCGGGGGGCGGCGCATCCAGGCAGAAGATGCGGCCGCAGGCTTCGCAGCGGAAATGGGCGTGGGCGATGTGTTCGGCGGCGGGGCCGGTGGCGGTGTAGCGGAAGACCCGGGAGGCATCGGTGGCCTTGGCCGCCAGGCCGGCGGAGACCAGCCAGTCCAGGGCCCGGTAGAGGGTGACCCGGTCGCCGGCCAGGGGGCCCAGGGCCTTTTCCACCTCCAGGTGGGTCAGGGGCCCGGCGGCGCCCCGCAGCAGGGCCAGCACCTGGACCCGGGCCGGCGTCACCCGGGCGCCGGCGGCGCGGATGGCGGCGGCCGCCTGGACGGCGGGAGCGGCGGCGGAATCGGTCATGGCTTCAGGCGCCCAGTATCTGTAAGGGCACGGCGGGAAATGATGGAGCATCTATTGCATCACAACGATGTTGCAATTGCAACTAGATTGCATTTAACGGTGTGTGGAGCGCAAGCATTTACTCCAATGTTTCAAGCCACAGTTCTAGGCGAGACATGTCTCGCCGGGTTCTGATTGTAGGGAATGCCTAAAGAATACGGCCTGTCTGAAAGCCGACATTTGTCGGTTCTCATCCTTTGTAACTTGGGTGCTGTGTATCTATAGTTACTTGATTGTTAATGGTATTAAGAGAGTTTTACGCTCTGGCACCCTTATTGCTGATACCCCGGCAAGAGGCCATGCCATGACAACCATCACCATCAACGACACCACCCTGCGCGACGGCGAACAGACCGCCGGGGTGGCGTTCACCGCCGCGGAGAAACTGGCCATTGCCCAGGCCCTGGCGGCGGCCGGGGTGCCGGAGATGGAGGTGGGCATTCCCGCCATGGGCGAGCAGGAGCAGGAAGTGATCCGGGCCATCGCCGGCCTCGGGCTGTCCAGCCGGCTCATGGTGTGGGGCCGCATGTGCGCCGCCGACCTGGAAGTGACGCGGCGCTGCAATGCCCACATCGTCAATCTCTCCATTCCCGTTTCCGACCAGCAGATCCGCCACAAGCTGAACAAGGACCACCGCTGGGTGCTCGATTCCATCCGCCGCTTCGTGCCCGAGGCCCGGGCGGCGGGGCTGGAGGTGTGCGTCGGCGGCGAGGATTCCTCCCGGGCCGACCTGGACTTCCTGCACCGGGTCATGGAGGCGGCCCAGGCTGCCGGCGCCCGCCGTTTCCGCTTTGCCGACACCCTGGGGGTGCTGGACCCGTTCATCACCCACCAGCGCATCGCCGCCCTGCGGGCCCGCAGCGACCTGGAAATCGAAATCCACGCCCATGACGACCTGGGCCTGGCCACCGCCAATACCCTGGCCGCGGTGACTGCCGGCGCCACCCACATCAACACCACGGTGAACGGTCTCGGCGAGCGGGCAGGCAATGCGCCCCTGGAAGAGTCGGTGATCGCCCTCAGGCATCTCTACGACATCGACAGCGGCGTCGATCCCCTGCAGCTGCCGGCCATCTCCGATCTGGTGGCCAAGGCTTCGGGGCGGCCGGTGGCGGTGAACAAGAGCATCGTCGGCGCCAACGTGTTCACCCACGAGGCGGGCATCCATGTGGATGGGCTGGCCAAGCACCCGGCCAACTACCAGGCCTTCGATCCGGCGGAAGTGGGCAAGGGCCACCGTATCGTGCTGGGCAAGCATTCCGGCTCCACCGCCGTGATCCATGCCTACAAGGACTTAGGGATAGACATCGACGAGGGCATGGCCCGCCGCATCCTCTCCCGGGTGCGCAGCTACGCCATGGCCTTCAAGCGCCCGCCGGGCTTTCGCGAACTGATGAGTTACTACCTGGAAGGGATGCAGGGGAGCGGCCGTCCGGCCCCCCGGCTGCATGTCGTCTGAACAAGGAGAAGCCTATGGAAACCCTGATGGACGAACTGCAGCAGCTCTCCACCGCCGAGGAATTCCTCGACTACTTCGGCCTGGAATACGACCCGGCCGTGGTCAGCGTCTCGCGCCTGCACATCCTCAAGCGCTTCAACCAGTACCTGGCCCGGGAAGGCGGACTGGCGGGCCTCAACGAGGGCCTGAGCCGCATCAAGTGCCGGGAGCTGCTGGCCCGGGCCTATACCGATTTCGTTCATTCCTCCGGGATCGAGCAGAAGGTTTTCAAAGTGTTTCAACAGGGCGTGCAGCGGGTATCCGTGGATAGCCTGCGCCGCTCCCTAGGAGAGGCAAGCCATGCATAGCGTCGTCTGTATCAAGCAGGTGCCGGACTCGGCCCAGATCCGGGTGCATCCGGTGACCAACACCATCATGCGCCAGGGGGTGCCGGCCATCATCAACCCCTACGACCTGTTCGCCCTGGAAGAGGCCCTGCGCCTCAAGGACAGGTTCGGCGGCACCGTCACCGTGGTCACCATGGGCCCGCCCATGGCCGAGGCGGCCCTGCGCAAGTGCCTTTCCTACGGCGCCGACGACGCCATCCTGGTGTCCGACCGGGCCTTCGCCGGTTCCGACACCCTGGCCACCTCCTACGCCCTGGCCACGACCATCAAGAAGATCATGGGCAACATGCCGGTGGATCTGATCTTCACCGGCAAGCAGACCATCGACGGCGATACCGCCCAGGTGGGCCCCGGCATAGCCAAGCGTCTCGACTATCAGCTCCTCACCTACGTCTCCAAGATCGTGGACCTGGATCTGGAGAAGAAGGAAATCACCGTGGAGCGCCGGGCCGAGGGCGGCGTGCAGCTCCTGAAGACCGCCACTCCCTGCCTCATCACCATGCTTGAAGGCACCAACGAGATGCGCTTCGGCGACCTGGACGACCTGTTCCGCGCCGCCCGCTACGACCTCAAGGTGTGGAACCGGGAAGCCGCCGGTATCGACGATGCCGAGATGATCGGTCTCAAGGGCAGCCCCACCGTGGTGAGCAAGGTCTTCGCCCCCCGCCCCCGCAGCCAGCGGGCCGAGATGGTGGAGACGGTGGACAACGATCCGAAGAACCTGGCCGTGACCCTCCTGGCCAAGGTGTTCACCCAGCATCCCAAGCTGGAAAAGGAAATCGCCAAGCGGGCGGGTTAACCAGGGAAGAGGACAACAGCCATGAGCGAACAACCGAAAAAGCCGGCGAAGAAAAAGGTCGAACTGGACCCCCGCTTCGTCAATTACAAGCACGTCTGGGTGGTCGTCGAGAGCGAGCGCGGCGAAGTGCATCCGGTCTCCTGGGAACTGCTGGGTGAGGGCCGCAAGCTGGCCGACGCCCTCGGCGTGCAGCTGTGCGGCGTGGTCATGTGCGGCCCCGGCGAACGCGGTGCCGGCATCTGCGGCGAGGCCTTCACCTACGGCGCCGACAAGTGCTACCTGATGCAGGACGAGGTGCTGAAGGACTACCGCAACGAGCCCTACACCAAGGCCCTCACCGACCTGGTGAACACCTACCAGCCGGAAATCCTCATGCTCGGCGCCTCCACCCTGGGCCGGGACCTGGCCGGCTCGGTGGCCACCACCCTGGGCACCGGCCTGGTGGCCGACTGTACCGAACTGGTGATCGAGACCGAGACCCGCAACCTGGCTTCCACCCGACCCACCTTCGGCGGCTCCCTGCTGTGCACCATCATGACCCAGCGCCACCGGCCCCAGATGGCCACCGTGCGCCCGCGGGTGATGGCCATGCCGGAAGCCGACGGCAGCCGCAGCGGCGAGATCGTCACCGTGCCCTTCTCCATGATCGAGACCTCCATCGTCACCAAGGTGCTGGAGTTCATCGCCGACGACACCCGGGACAAGCCCAACCTGCCCTTCGCCGACATCATCGTCTCCGGCGGCCGGGGCCTGAAGAAGCCGGAGAACTTCCAGCTGGTGTGGGACCTGGCCAAGGTCCTGGGGGCCGAGGTGGGCGCCTCCCGTCCGGTGGTGCAGGCCGGCTGGGCCGAGCTGGACCGCCAGGTGGGCCAGTCCGGCAAGACGGTGCGGCCCAAGCTGTACATCGCCGCCGGCATCTCCGGCGCCATCCAGCACCGGGTGGGCATGGACGGGGCCGACGTCATCATCGCCATCAACACCGATGCCAACGCCCCCATTTTCGACTTCGCCCACTACGGCATCGTCGGCAACGCCATGACCATCCTTCCGGCGCTGACCGAAGCCTTCAAGGCCCACCTGGCGCAAGCCAAAAAAGCCGGCTAACAGGAGAACACCATGGCTGAAAAATTTGACGTGATCGTGGTCGGCGCCGGCATGGCCGGCAACGCCGCCGCCTACACCCTGGCCAAGGGCGGCCTCAAGGTGCTGCAGATCGAGCGGGGCGAAACCCCGGGCTCGAAGAACGTGCAGGGCGCCATCCTCTACTCGGACGCCATCGAGAAAATCATTCCCGACTTCCGCGACGACGCCCCCCTGGAGCGCCACCTCATCGAGCAGCGGGTGTGGATCCTGGACGACAATTCCTATGTCGGCACCAACTACCGCTCCGAGGATTTCAACAAGCCGCCCTACAACCGCTACACCATCATCCGCGCCCACTTCGACCAGTGGTTCAGCAAGAAGGCGCGGGAGGTCGGTGCCCTCACCATCTGCGAGACCACCGTCACCGAACTGCTGCTGGACGGCAAGAAGGTGGTGGGGGTGATGACCGACCGCAAGGGCGGCGAAATCTACGCCGACGCGGTGATCCTGGCCGACGGGGTGAACTCCCGCCTGGCCACCAAGGCCGGCTTCCATCCCGAGATCAAGCCCAAGGACGTGGCCCTGGCGGTGAAGGAAATCCACTTCCTGCCCCAGGAGACCATCGAGGCCCGCTTCAATATCGGCGAGGAAGAGGGCGTGGTCATCGAAATGGCCGGCACCATCTCCGAAGGCATGATGGGCACCGCCTTCCTCTACACCAACAAGGAATCCATCACCCTCGGCATCGGCTGCATGCTGTCAGACTTCAAGAAGCAGAAGACCACGCCCTACGAGCTGCTGGACAAGATGAAGAAGCATCCTTCCATCGCCCCCCTGATCGAGGGCGGCGAGATGAAGGAATACGCCGCCCACCTGATCCCCGAAGGCGGCTACAACGCCGTGCCCCAGGTCTATGGCGACGGCTGGCTGATCGCCGGCGATGCCGGCATGTTCGTCAACGGCATCCACCGCGAAGGCTCCAACCTGGCCATGACCACCGGCATGCTGGCGGCCCAGACCCTGGTGGAACTGAAGCAGGCGGGCAAGGCCTTCACCGCCCCCAACCTCTCCAAGTACAAGGCCAAGCTGGACGACAGCTTCGTCATGAAGGACCTGAAAAAGTACCGCCGCATGCCGGACATCTTCCACAAGAACAACCAGTTCTTCACCACCTACCCGACCCTGCTGTCGAAGGCGGCCCAGACCATCATCCGGGTGGACGGGGTGGACAAGAAGACCAAGGAAAAGGAGATCAAGAAGAGCTTCATCGCCTCCCGCTCCGTCTTTGGCCTGATCGGCGACGCCTTCAAGTTCTGGCGCGCCATGGAATAACCCGGAGGACATGACCATGTTGAAAGTCGAAGAGAAACTGTTCCAGGACCGCTACCGGGTCGATTCGGGCCGTCCCCACATCCAGATCAAGAACGCGGAAATCTGCACCCACAAGTGCCAGGAGCAGCAATGCACGGTGTGCTGTCCCGCCGGCTGCTACACCCAGGAGGGCAACGGCAAGGTGGTGCTGATCTCCGACGGTTGTCTGGAGTGCGGCACCTGCCGCATCATCTGCGACGAACACCGCAACCTGGAATGGGAATGGCCCCGGGGCGGTTTCGGCATCCTCTTCAAGTTTGGTTGAGGGTTGGGAAAACCTTTGCCACAGAGGGCACACCCCCAAGGGGGTAAAGAGAACACAGAGTTTCCTGCGGATTTTTACCCAGGTTTGGATTGAAATGAGCCATGCCGTAGGACCCAGGAGGGGCGGTCGTTGCAGCCGTTCGGTGTCGGAGAATGGCGTCCTTATTGGTCCGCGCGGCAGCCGGTTTTGACTTTACTCTGTGATCTCTGTGCCCTCTGTGGCTAAAAAAGAAAGCGCAAAAATGGAAGACATTCATCTGTTCCTCGCCCACGCCATCACCCTGGAGCGGGATTCCGCCCGGCGCTACGAGGAGCTGGCCGAAGGCATGAAAACCCTGGGCGATCCGGAAGTGGCCGCCTTCTTCGAGCAGATGGCCCACTACTCCCGCCTGCATCTGGCCGAGGCCACGGAGCGGGGCGGCTTCCGCCATCCGCCCAAGCTGGAGGCCCACGAGTACCAGTGGCCCGACGGCACCAGCCCGGAGACCGCCGCCTGGGCCGGGGTGGATGCCTTCATGGACGTGCCCTCCGCCCTGGCCCTGGCCCTGGACGGGGAGCAGCGCAGCTACGCCTTCTACGCCGGCATCGCCGCCACCACCCGCAATCCCCGGGTCAAGCTGATGGCCGAGGAATTCGCCGCCGAAGAAGGCGAGCACGTGGCCGAGCTGGAAAAACGCATCGCCAAACTTCCCGCCTGAGGAGGCGCCATGAAACCCAAGAAGCACGTTTTCGTCTGTACCCAGGGCCGGCCCCCCGGCCATCCCCGGGGCAGCTGCATGCAGAGCGGCGGCCAGGCGGTGATGCAGGCCTTCCTCAACGAGCTGGGCGGCCGCAACGCCTTCGACCGCTTTGCCGTCACCGCCTGCGGCTGTCTCGGCCCCTGCGACGGCGGCCCCCACGTCCTGGTCTACCCGGATGGGGTGTTGTACCAGCACGTGCAGCCCGGCGACGCCGGGGAAATCTTCGACCAGCATCTGGAATTCGACGAGCCCCTGGAACGGCTGCGGGCTCCCGCCGGAGTATGGGACTAGATCTGGAAGACGGCGACCCGGCCGGCGGCGAAAGCATCCCCGGCTACTGCGGCGACCTCCCCGCTGCCACCGCGGCCCTGCTGCAGGAAGCCGCCGCCTGCGACGACGAACGGCGGGCCGAGTTCCTCATCCTCCGGGCCCATCACCAGTCCCCCTTCCACTTCGCCGTGTACCTGGCCCTGTACAAGTTCCACTTCTACCGCCAGCACTTCGAGGCGGCGGAACAGTGGATGCGGGCCGGCCTGGCGGCCAGCGCCCAGGCCGCCGGCTTTCCCCTGGATGCGCCGCCCCCGGCCCGCTTCGCCGAGCCCCTGGCGGCGGCGCCCCGCTTCTATCTTTTCTCCCTCAAGGCCCTGGCCTTCACCCTGCTGCGCCAGCAGCGCCCGGAGGAAGCCCGGGCCTACCTGGACCAGCTGCAGCGCCTGGACCCGGAGGATCGCATCGGCGCCGGCCCGGTCCGGGCGGTGGCCGCGGCGACGGCTTAAAGGGCGGCCCGGCGCGTCCATGGTTCCTGCTCCGGCCAGCCAGGCGCCGCCCCGGGCGGCCTGCCCCGAACTGCACCTGCCGCCGCCCCTGCCCGGCATCGTCGCCGCCGTCGGCGAGGATGAGCTGCGCTGGCTTTGCCTGCGCCTGGCGGAAGCCCTCCAGGCCGGGCCCCTGGCGGCGGTATGGCAGCTGGAGGTGGATGAATTCTCCGACCTCGCCGGCGAACTGGCCGAGCTGGTGGTGCACGGCCTGGCCGGCCGCCAGCGGCAGCGGGCGGTGATTGCCTGGGTCCGCCTGTGGGGCCGCCACGGCCCCCTGGAGCTGGACGAAGGGCAGCGCCAGTCCTGGCTGGGGCTGTGGTCCGGGCAGTTGCAGCGGGTGCCCCTGCCGGCCTACCTGGCTCGTCCCCTGGTGCGCTGGATGGAGGCCCTGACGGCCCAGTGGGTGCAGCCCGGTGCCGCCACGGTGCTGGCCTTTCCCCGGGCGTCCCCCGGGTAGCGCCCGTGGTTTTCCCCGGGCTGTAATTTGCCCCCGTTTCCCCTAGACTGGCCTCGAAAACCACTCCCGGGAAGACGTCGTATGGCCATCAAGGAAAGCTGGCGCTGGATCGCCCTGGTGCTGCTGCTGGTATGCGGCATCGACCTGCGCCTGTACTTCCTGGCCCAGGACGAGCGGCAGGCAACCCTGGCCTGGGCCCACGCCACCCTGCACACCAGCGCCAAGGTGCTGCTGGGCCGCATGGACCAGTTGCTCGATACCTACGACCGCACCCTGTCCGGCATCGGCGAGGCCATCGGCGCCCACGGCGGCCTCTCCCGCCGGCCCGATCTCTACCTGCACCGTCTGCTGCTGCGCCGCCATGCCATCACCCCGGGCCTCAACTGGCTGATGCTGGCCGGGACCGATGGCCGCATCGCCGAACTGTCGGACCGCTTCCCCGCCAGCGACGTGGACGACGTCTCCCAATGGCCGTTCTACCAGCTTCCCCTGCGTCATTGGGAGATGGGCCTCTATATCGGCCCGGCCCAGCGCTCGCCCCATTCCGACGAACCCTTCGTCCCGGTCAGCCGCCGCGTCGAGAACGACGGCGAACGCCTCCTCGGCGTGGTGGCCGGCGGCATCAACCCGGAGCAGCTGCGCCGCCTGCTGGAAGACGAGGACCTGCCCCCCGGCTTCGCCCTGCACCTGCTGCTGGAGGACGGCCGGGCCCTGGCCTGCCTGCCCCTGGGGCCCGACTGCCTGGAACGCAACTGGCTGGCCGACCCGGGGCTGGCCCGCGCCATTCTGGCGGCACCCCACGGCCCCTTCGACAACGGCCGGGTCATCGGCGACGTGGTGGGGCCAGGCGCCTTTGCCCGCTCCGAGCGCTACCCGGTGCTGGTGGTGGCCACCGCCGACGAGGCCCGGGTGCTGGCGCCGTGGCGGGACAGCCTGCCCAGCTACTGGGTCATCGCCCTGGGCAGCAACATCGGCCTGGCGGCCCTGGCCTACTTTGCCTACCACCAGCTGCTGCGCCGCCGCCGCGCCCTGGAGGCACTGCGGGAAGCCAACCAGGGCCTGGAGGCCCGGGTGGCCCAGCGCACCGCCGAACTGCGCCAGCGCGAGGCCCAGGCCCGCACCTTCATGGACACCGCCATGGACGCGGTGGTCGTCCTCGACCAGGAACGCCGGGTGCTGGAATTCAACCGGGCGGCGGAGCGGCTCTTCGGTTTCCGCGCCGAGGAACTGCTGGGCCGCAGCGTGGAGGAGTTCATGCCGGAGCAGACGGTGCCGATCCACCGCGCCCTGCTGGCGGAAGCGGCCGCCGGCCATGCCGTCGATGGGGCCGGCCACGGCCGCGAGATGCTGGCCCGCGCCGCCAATGGCCGCGAATTCCCGGTGGAAGTGAGCATCGGCAG
Organism: Azospira sp. I09; assembly: GCF_009177135.1. NCBI lineage: Bacteria > Pseudomonadati > Pseudomonadota > Betaproteobacteria > Rhodocyclales > Rhodocyclaceae > Azospira > Azospira sp. I09. The sequence goes on from NZ_AP021844.1 coordinate 2,902,283, forward strand.
CACGGAACTGGCGGGGGGCCGGGTCTTCGTCGGCATCCTGCGCGACATCAGCGAACGCAAGGCGGTGGAAGAGGAGCTGCAGCGCCTGGCCACCACCGACGGCCTCACCGGTATTCTCAACCGCCGCGCCTTCACCGCCGAGGCCGAGCGCCTGGTGGCCCTGGCCCGGCGCCACGATCACCCCCTGGTCCTGTTCATCCTCGATGCGGACAAGTTCAAGAACATCAACGACAGCCACGGCCACCCGGTGGGCGACCAGGTGCTCCAGGCCCTGGTCCGCGCCATCGGCGGCGGCCTGCGCCAGAGCGACGTCTTCGGCCGCCTGGGCGGCGAGGAATTCGGCCTGCTGCTGCCGCAGACGCCGCCGGCCGGGGCCCACCAGCTGGGCCAGCGCCTGTTGCAGGCGGTGCGCCAGGTGCGGCTGCCCCTGGCCCAGGGCGAACTGTCCTTCAGCGTCAGCATCGGAGCCTCCCTCCTGGCCGGTCCCGGGGACGACCTGGAGGCCATGATGCACCGGGCCGACGCCGCCCTCTATGCCGCCAAGGCCGGCGGCCGGGACCGGCTGGCCTGGGAAGGCTGGCAGCCCCCCGCCGCCTGAGCGCACTGGCCTGGGGCGCCGGGTCCTCCGGGCGACCCAAGGCGGGGCCCGGCCCCCGGCCTCGGGGCACCCCCATTCCCGCCATTGCCGGGGAATTCCCCTAAGTCCTTGTCCGGCATGGGCTTTGCTAACCGTTATATATTCGAAAAATAACGAAGGAAAGCCGCCATGAACGACCAGCCCGTTAGCGAAATTGCCGATCAACTGAGCCCCGACCGGGTCACACCCCTGCGCCTGTACCCGGTGGCGGGCATTCCCGGCCCCTTTGCCGTGGCCGCCGGCCACGACCGTCTGGCCTGGCTGGAGCGGGCCGCCGTGGCCGATGCCCTGGCGGTGGGTGCCGAGGCCGCCGGAGAGGCCCGCCGTGCCGCCGAGGAACTGAACAACCTGGCCGGGGAGCGCCTGGCCGAATGGGAGGCAGAGGATGGTGGCGAAGGCAGTGGCGGCCGCCTGCGCCTGACGCCCCGGGGCCGGCGCCTGGCCATGGTGCTGGTGGCCCTGGCGGAGGAACGGCAACTGCTGCGCCAGCGCTGCGGCGGCCATTTCGATGGGGACCTGCAACTGCTGGAACGGGTGGCGGTACGCACCAGCGCCCGCAACCAGTTCTGCGGCCGGGTGCAGGCGGTGGAGCAGGGCCCCCTGCTCGACCAGGTGCTGCTGGCCTTGCCCGGCGGGCGCCTGCTGCGGGCCAGCGTCACCCCGGAAAGCACCCGCTGCCTGGGCCTGGCCCCGGGCCTGGAGCTGGTGGCCCTGGTCAAGGCCTCGGCCACCCTGGTGCTGGGCAGCGGCGGAGGCAGCGATTACGCCGACTACAACCGCCTCGGCGGCATCGTCCAGCGCATCCAGGAAAGCGGCGAACGGCGGGAGATCGTGGTGGACCTGGGCCACGGCCTCACCGGCGTCGCCAACGCCGGCGCCGATCTGGCCGAACCCTTCGCCCCGGGCCAGCCGGCCTGGATCGCCTTCCGTCCCTCGGCCGTGCTGCTGGGTCTCGTCAGCTGAAAAAAAGCGGGGAAGGGGCCGGGTGTCGCAACCCGGTCCCGTTCCCCGCCAACACTCCGCTGGAGTGGGCTCAACGCAATCTTTCGGCTACAGGGAGCGCAGGAAGGCGAACAGTTCCTCCCGAGCTTCCCGGGGCAGGCGGCGGAAGCGCTCCCGGGCGTTGCGGGCCTCGCCGCCGTGCCACAGGATGGCCTCGTTCAGGTTCCGGGCCCGGCCGTCGTGCAACAACTGCTCGTGTTCATTGATCTCGGCGTAGCGCCCCAGGCCCCACAGGGGCGCGGTGCGCCACTGGCGGCCGCTGGCCCGGTAGTCGGGGCGGCCGTCGGCCAGGCCCTCGCCCATGTCGTGCAGCAGCAGGTCGGTGTAGGGGTGGAAGGTCTGCCGCGCCAGGGCCGGCCAGGGAGCATCCCCCGTCTCCAGGGTGGGGCGGTGGCAGACGGTGCAGCCGGCAGCGGCGAAGCGGGCCTGACCCCGTTGCACCGTCTGCCGCTGCCCTTCCGTTTCCCCTTCGCGCCGGGGCGGCGGCGCCAGCAGGCTGAGGTAGGTGAGCAGATCCTGCAGCTGGGCGGCGGAGAGTTCCGGGCTGCCGCCGGAGACGGCGATGCGGCAGGCCTCCTGGCGGCGGGTGCAGTTTTCCGCGGGGAACAGGGGCGAGGTGATGCCCAGGTCTCCCACCATGGCGCCGGCGATCTGCTGGGCCAGGTCCGGCATGTTGGCCTTGAGGCCGAAGCGGCCCGCCGCCGCCTTGCCGGCCGTCACCTGCCAGACCTGGTTTACCGCCCCCTTCACTCCGTCCGGCTTGGCCTCCCGGGCCATCTGCCGGAGAGTGGCGGCGGGCACCGCCTGCAGCAGGCCCAGGCCGAACACCGGCGGGCCGACCCGGGGCGAGGTGAGGGCGTCGTCCAGGGTGCCGTAGGCTGTTTCGCTGAAAACGATCCGGGGCCGGCGCAGGCGCACCGGGGTGCCGTCCGCCAGCTTCTCTTCCCGTTCGATCCAGCGGATGGCGGCCCGGCCTTCGCCGCGCACGCCGGCAATGCCTTCCTCGTTGAGCTGGTCGCCGTAGGCCGGGTGGGGCAGGGGGCCGCCGTGGGGGCTGCGGCCCGGCACGGAAAGGCGCACCAGCATGGACTGCATCTTCTCCCCCTCCCGTTCCGGCGCCTTGCCGCGGCCGTTCTTGGGGTGGCAGGAAATGCAGGCCAGCCGGTTGTAGAGAGGTCCCAGGCCGTCCACCTCGCTGTCCTTCGCCGGGGCCACCACCCAGTTCTGGGCGAACAGGCTGCGGCCCCGCAGGAAGGATTGGCTGGTGGCTTCGTCCAGCCCGGGCAGGGCCTGGGTGAAGGCTTCCCGGCCCGGGTCGGCGGCCAGGGCCGGGCTTGCCAGGGCGGCGCTAAGGAGCAGGGCGGCGGGCTTCATACACCGGCCTCCTGCAGCTCGGCGGCCAAGGCGCGGCGGACCTGAGCCGCCTGTTCCCGCCAGGTCTGCACCTGGGGCAGGGACTGGAAGTCGTCCCCCTCCACCCGGTCCTTGAACAGGGCGCGCAGCTCGCCCCGGTCCGCTTCGGCTTCGTTGCAGGGCACGGCGCCCAGACGCCGGCGCAGGTCGTCGCGGCGGCCGCTGCGGGCTTCCAGTTTGTGCAGGCGCGCCCACAGCTCCGTCACCTCGGCGTGGGGCTGGATCAGGCAGGCTTCGAAGAGGTGGGCGACGAGGGCCAGGCGGCCCCGACCCCGCTCGCCGTCGTAGTCATAGGCGCCCCCGGCCGCGGCGGCGAAGGGGTCGTGGTAGCCCGCCGGCGCCAGGGCGTAGGCCTCGGGCCGGGCCGGCAGCTTGCGGATGTCCGGGTGGCAGAGCAGGGCCTGGGCCGGACGGGAGAGGATGAAGCGGGCGAAGGCCCGGGCCCCTTCCGGGTTGGGAGCGCTGCGGGTGATGGCGATCTGCCCCGGGTTGATGCCGCCGTGGCCCGGGTAGCGGAAGTCGATGGGGGCGCCGTTGGCGATGGCCGAGGCGACGAAGAAGTCGATGGAGAGGCCCACGGCGCAGCGGCCCTGGGCCACCTCGTCGCCGACGAAGGTGGCGCCCCGGTCCACCAAGCGGGAGAGGCCGGCGATTTCGCTCCACAGGGCCCAGCCCCGCTCCCAGCCGTAGGCCTGGAGGACGATGTCCACCATTACCGGGGCGAAGCCGACCCGGGCCGGGATGGGCAGGGCGATGGCCCCCGCCAGGCGCGGGTCCGCCAGGGCCTGCCAGTCCGCCGGCGGTGCCACCTGCAGCGCCCCCAGCCGGGCCGGATTGACGGCGAAACCGTAGCCAGCCAGTTCGGTGGCGGTGAAGTAGCCCTCCGGGTCGCCGATGGGGGTCTTGCCCAGCACCGTCGGCAGGCCGTCCAGGGGGATGCCGAGGGGCTGCCAGGCGCCTTCGGCCTTGAGACTGTTGAAGTTGCGCGGCGAGGCGGACCAGTAGACGTCCACATTGTTCTGCCCCGGCTGGCGCAGGTAGGGCAGGGCATCGTGGGGCATGCGCCAGATGACGTTGAGCCGGTATTCCGGATAGGCCGCCTCGAAGGCGGCCTCGAAGCGGGCGATGACCGCATCCGGGTAGCTGGTGACCACGGTCACCGGCCGCGGGGCGGCCCAGGCGGGTCCCATGGCCAGGGCCAGGGGGCTGGCGGCCAGGGCCTGGAGGAACAGGCGGCGGTTGCTGGGAAGGGTGTCCATGGCGGCTCCTGGCTCAGAGGGGGGCGTTGGCTTGCAGGAAGTAGGTGCGGCCGGCTTCGGGGAAGCCTTCGCTGTACTCGTAGAGGCGGTCGAACAGGTTGCGCACCCCCGCTTCGAGGAGGACGCCGTTGCCCAGGCGGTAGCCGCCCTTCAGGTTGGCGATGCCGAAGCCATGGGCCACCTGCTTGCCGTCGCTGCTGCTGTAGCGGCTGGAGGCCAGTTCGGCGCTGGCCACGGCGCTCCACGGGCCGGCATTCCAGGCGGCGCTGGAGAACACCTTGTGATGCGGCGTGTCGGTGAGGAAGACGCTGGAGCTGGTGCGGTTGTCCCGATCCAGATAGGTGTAGGCCGCGCTCAGGTCCCAGTTGCCGACCTGGCCGCGAAGGGTGGCTTCCAGGCCTTCGGCCCGCACCTTGCCGACGTTCTGCATCTGGGAGCAGGGCGGGCTGGCGCAGACGCCGGGGGCCAGGGTGACGGACTGGATCAGGTCGCTGATGTCGCTGTGGAAGAGGGCCAGGTCGTACTGCCAGTTCTGCCCCAGGCGGTCGGCGTAGCCCACCTCGGCGTGGTCGGCCTGCTCGGTCTTCAGGGCCTCGTTGGGGATGGCCGTGCCCATGCGGTAGGAGTAGCGGTCCTTGAGGGTGGGGAAGCGGCTCTTGCGGGCCAGGGTCAGGCGCAGCCTGCCAGTGTCGCCAACGCCGTAGAAGAGGCCGATCTGGCCGTTGGTGACGTGGTTGTCCCGGCGCTTGAAGTCGGACACCGTCTTGGTGGCGCTGTTGTAATCCTGGGCCTCCAGGCTCTCGCGCCGGTCGAAGGAAATGCCGGCCACCAGGGACAGGCGGCTGGTGAGGGCATGGCTGTCCTCGAAGGCCAGGGACTGGGTGCGATCCTTGAAGTGGCGCTGGGGCTCGCCCTCGTTGTTCTCCCGGTGCACGTCCTGCTTGAAGTGGTAGGCCACCTTGAGGCTGTTGGCGGGCGTCAGGAGGAAGTTGCCCTCGGCCGAGAAGCCGTTGGTGTAGTCGTCGTAGCGGCTGCGGAAGGAGGAGCCCTTCACCTGCTTGGTATAGGTGGCGTCGTCGTAGGCGAAGAGGGAGTTGCGGTAGCTGTCGTGGTACAGGCGCAGCTTCAGGGTGTGGTCGCCGATGCGGGTGCTGGAGAGGGCGTAGATGCTGTCCTTGTCCCAGTAGGGCCAGCGCCAGTAACGGGGCGTCACCCCGGCCACGTTGCCGGCGTAGGGCGGCGTGCCCTTGACTCCGTGCTGGGAGACCAGGCCGATGGCGTATTCGTCGCTGGCATTGGGCGTCAGGCCGAGCTTGAGGCTCAGCTTGCTGTCCTTGCGGTAGCTGTTGTTGCGGTCGCCGCCGTCCTCGCCCCGGGATTTGCCGTAGTCGCCGGAGAGGGGGAAGTAGTCCTCGTTGAGCTGGGAGTAGCCGCCCTGGACGTACCAGTTGCCCTGGTTGCTGCCCAGGTTGGCGTAGCTGCGGTAGCCGTAGTTGTCGCCGCCGTCGCTGAAGCTGACGCCGGCCCCCACCTCCCCTTCGAAGGCCTTACTGGGACGGCGGCTGACCAGGTTGATGGCGCCACCCAGGGTGTTGGCGCCGTAGGTGAGGGAGGAAAAGCCCTTGGCCACCTCGATGCGGGAGAGGTCGAAGGTGGTGAAGCGGCCCAGGTCCACGTAGCCGTCATAGGGCACGTAGACCGGGATGCCGTCCATGAACACCGGCACCTGGCGCAGGTCGAAGCCGCGCACGTAGACCATTTCCTCGTTGCGGGCGCCGACCTTGTTGAGGGTCACGCCAGCGGCCATGTTGAGGGCCGTGCCGACGCTGTCCTTGTCGTGCAGGCGGATGTCCTCCGCTTCCAGGACGCTGCTGCCCGGCGCCGACGGCACCAGGGGCGAGGCGCTGACCTTGATCTCGCCCAGGGAAAAGACCTGTCCCCAGGCATTGCCCGCGACTGCCAGACAGGGCAGCAGCACCAGACCCATCAATTGCTTTTTTTGCATTTTCCGACTCCCTTGCCAGTTCGTTATTTATTTGCGGATATAACGAGGGGCGAAGAAGCCCCTTGGTTTTGGCTTCAGCACAAGCTATGCCAAAAGGCGGATTGTCAGCATTGATAGGGATTAAGGCGCCGCCAGCCGGTTTCTGCCGGGTGGCAAAGGCGACACGTTGTTTAGTTAACTACATATCGATGTTGCCAAGACGACACAGCGCCCAGCGGCGAGGGGCTCAGACTGGAGCCAGGCTCACCGCCACATCCCGGGGCCGGGCGCTGTAGGGCCAGGAGGAGACCAGCAGGCGGGCGCCGCTGGCGGCGTAGGCCGCCGCTGGCGGCGTAGGCCGCCGCGTTGCCGGGGTGGATGCCGCCGGCGGCGGCGAGGATGGGGCGGAGCTCGTGGCTGGCCAGCAGGTCGCGGCAGGCGGTGACGGCGGCGGGGCTGAATTTCTCCAGTTGCAGGATTTCGGCGCCGGCCCGGGCCCAGACCAGGGCCTCTTCGGCGCTATGCACTTCCACTGCCAGCTTGTGTTCCGGCAGGGCGTCATGGAGCCGGGCCACGGTGGCGGCGGGGGGCTCGGCGAGAAAGCGGCGGTGCTCGGCGAAGAGCAGCAGGGACTCGGAAAGGCCCAGGCGGTGCATGACGGCGCCGCCGCAGCGCATCGCCTTCACCGCCAGGGCTTTGCTGCCCGGCGGCGTCTTGCGCGTGCAGGCCACCGGCAGGGGCGCCGCCGCGGCCACCAGTTCGGCGGCGGCGCTGGCCAGGCCGCTGCTCCATTCCAGCAGCACCTGGGCGCTTTTCCAGGCCCGGTGCAGGGCGGCGGCACTGCCCTGGGCTTCCAGGATGGGGGCATCGGCGGCCAGGGCCTCGCCGCTGGCCGCCAGGGGGCGTGCCGCGCAGCCGGCCAGGGTCAGCAGGCGGACCGCCTCCTCGACACCGCACAGGGTCATGGGCTGGCGGGCTCGGCAGGAGAGCCGGCCGGGCTTCTGGCCGATGCCCAGGGCGGCAGTGGTGAGGTCGCCGTGGGGTGCGTCATCGCCCAGCAGCCGGGTCAGGTCGGCATCGCCGAGGACACAGTGGGTGTCGACCGCAGGCGTGGCGGAGGGGGAATGAGGATGGGAAAGAGGAGCGGCGGCAACCATGGCGGGCTTTCGTCGTTGGCCCCGCGCCGGGGGCGCGGCTAGTGGCGGGAGGTGAGCAGGTCCTTCAGCTTGCACAGGACCAGGCTCGGGTCGAAGCGGGTGTCGGGCAGCACCTCGCCGGCCAGCACCCGGGCCAGGGCCGCCGCCGGGTCGGTCTCGCCGGTGAGCAGCACCTGGGCGCCGCGCTTGGCCATGTGGCGGATGAAGCCGTCGCCGGCGCTGGCGGCGATGACCACTTCCACCCCGTCCAGGGGATGGGGGCCGTTGTCGTCGAAGTGGTGGATGACCTGCTCCTTGGCTAGCTCGATGCGTTCCCCGGCGGGCAGGGGGGCGCCCGGCCGGCAGTCGTAGAGCAGCCACTGGCGGGTCTGGCCGGCATGGCTGGAGACGGTGGCGAAATCCTTGGCGGCGATGGCGATTTTCATGGTGTCGGAAATCCTACAAAGGTGCCCATAAAAGGGAGATTGCCTTTGCATAGCGATTTCCATACCGGTCCCGGTTCCCCTCGACGCCGTGCCGACGTTCAGGGTGCCTGGCCCGGCCTTTCAGCGGCTATGCTGGAAAGTCTTGATTGCCGAGAGCAGCAGGATGATGCCTAGGGCGGCCATCATCGCCTGGGTGGGCACGATGCCCAGCAGCAGGCCGCCCAGGCCGGCGCCGAGGATCGAGCCGGCCGCCATGAAGCGGAACAGGGATTGCTCCTGCCGGATGACCTGAAACGCGTCGGAGCCGGTATAGCGGGCAAAGCCCACGATCATGGTGGGCAGGCTGACCACCAGGGAGAGGCTGCCGGCGAGCTTGATGTCCAGGCCGTAGAGCAGGACGATGGTCGGGATGAGCAGTTCGCCGCCGGCGACGCCGAGCAGGGCGGCCACCGTGCCGATGCCGAAGCCCGCCAGCAATCCGGCCGGGTAGCGCAGGAGGGGGCTCTGGAACAGCGGCGCACTGCCGCCGGCCGTACCGAAGAGGGCTTCCGCCAGCATCACCAGGGAAAGCAGCGCCAGCAGCACCATGATGATCCGGTTGAGCCAGTGCCTGGGCATGCGGATGGCGTGGCCGGCGGCCCACCAGGCGCCCACCAGGCTGCCGGCCAGGAGGTTGATGGCCACGTCGGCATGGTCGGCCAGCAGGGTGGCGGGAATGGTCTGGATGCGGAATACCAGCGCCGCGCTGACCACCACCAGGCTCATGGCCTTGTTGAGGATCACCGCTTCCAGGGTGGGTAGCCGGAACAGACCCACCAGGACCGGCAGGCGGAACTCCGCACCACCCAGGCCGATCAGGCCGCCCAGGGTGCCGATGAGGGTGCCCGAGAGCAGGCCCATGTGCTTGCGCTGATTGGCGTCCATGCCGTCCTCCCGCTTCAGGCCAGCAGGGCCACGGCCTTGATCTGGGCCCACACGCTTTTCCCCGGCTGCAGTTGCAGCTGGTCCCGGGAGCGGCGGGTGATGCGGGCCAGCAGGGGCGTACCGCCGGCCTCCAGGCGCACCAGGACGTGGGCCGGGGTGTCGGCGTCGGCGATGGCGGCCACCGTGGCCGGCACCCGGTTGAGGATGGAGCTGTCGTCCCGTTCCGAGAGGGAGAGGCTGACGTCCCGGGCCCGCACCTGGAAGCGCAGGCGCTTGCCCGGGCTTTCCGGGCCGTGGGCCACCTGCACCCGGCCGCCGGGGAAATCCAGGGCCAGCAGGTGGTAGGCGGCCTCGTGGCCGGCCACGAGGCCTTCCACCACCACGCCGGCGTCGTCGCTCACTGCCGTGGGCAGGTCGAGACGGGCCAGGGTTTCCGCCAGGGGGCCGCTGGCCGCCACCTGGCCGTTGTCCAGCAGCACCAGGTGGTCCGCCAGACGGGCCACTTCGTCGGGGGAATGGGTGACGTAGAGCACCGGGATGTCCAGTTCCTCCCGCAGGCGGGTGAGGTAGGGCAGGATCTCGGCCTTGCGCTTGCCGTCCAGGGCTGCCAGGGGCTCGTCCATGAGCAGCAGCCGGGGCGAGGCCAGCAGGGCCCGGGCGATGGCCACCCGCTGCCGCTCGCCGCCGGAGAGCTTGTCCGGGCGGCGGGCCAGGAGGTGGCCGATGCCCAGCAGTTCCACCGCCTGGGCCAGGTCCACCCGCCGCTCGGCGGCGGCCAGGCGCTTGCGGCCGAAGTCCAGGTTGGCCTCGACGCTGAGGTGGGGAAAGAGGCTGGCCTCCTGGAAGACGTAACCCAGGGGGCGGCGGTAGGTGGGCAGGAAACGTTGGTCGTCCTGCCACACCTCGCCATTCACCTCCAGGTAGGCGCCGGGATGGTGCTCCAGGCCGGCGATGGCTCGCAGCAGGGTGGTCTTGCCCGAGCCGGAGTGGCCGAACAGGGCGGTGACGCCCCGGCCCGGCAGGGTCAGGTCCGCCGCCAGGGCGAAGCCGGGATAGGCGATGTGGAAGCGGGCCTGGATGCTGTGGTCGCCGCTGTACATTTCAGAAGCCATGACGATTCCTTGCTTTGCTGCCGTAGAGGGCGAGCAGCACCAGGAAGCTGAAGACCAGCATGCCGCCGGCCAGCCAGTGGGCCTGGGTGTACTCCAGGGCCTCCACGTGGTCGTAGATCTGCACCGAGACCACCCGGGTCTTTTCCGGGATATTGCCGCCGATCATCAGCACCACGCCGAACTCGCCCACGGTGTGGGCGAAGCCCAGGATGGTGGCGGTGACGAAGCCGGGCCGGGCCAGGGGCAGCACTACCGAGAAGAAGGTGTCCCAGGGCGAGGCCCGCAGGGTGGCGGCCGCCTCCAGGGGCCGTTCCCCCAGGGACTCGAAGGCCTGCTGCAGGGGCTGCACCACGAAGGGCATGGAGTAGAGCACGGAGGCCAGCACCAGGCCGGGAAAGGTGAAGGGCAGCAGGCCCAGGCCGAGGGACTGGGTCAGCTGGCCGATGGGGCCGTTGGGGCCCAGGGTCACCAGCAGGTAGAAACCGAGCACCGTCGGCGGCAGCACCAGGGGCAGGGCCACGGCGGCCCCCACCGGGCCCTTCAGCCAGGAGCGGGTGCGGGCCAGCCACCAGGCGATGGGCGTGCCGAAGAGCAGCAGGAGGAGGGTGGTGGTACCGGCCAGCTTGAGGGTCAGCAGGACGGCGTTCCAATCATCGGGACCGAAGGGCATGGGCGGCGTGGGGCAGTCGGGTCAGGTAAGTATGGCCGAAGGGCGGTGCAGGTGGTGATTGTGGCAGCCGGCGCAAAAGGGGGCCGGGCAGGCGCCTGGCGCCCCGCCCGGCCCAAGGGGGTGACTCAGAGGTCGTAGCCGTAGGTCTTGATCACAGCCCTGGCCTTGTCGCCCTTCAGATACTTGACCAGGGCCTCGGCGGCGGGCTTGGCCTTGCCGTTGACGGTGCCCTTTTCCAGGATGGCGGCGTCCTGGCGGATGGGGCTGTACAGCTTGCCCGGCACCAGCCAGACGGAGCCGCCCTTGAGCTGGCCGTGCTCGTCCAGCACCTGGGCATAGGCAACGAAGCCGAGCAGGGCGTTGCCGGTGGCGACGAAGTTGTAGGCCTGGGCGATGTTCTCAGCCTGCACGAACTTGGGCGCCAGGGTGTCGTAGGCGCCCAGGGCCTTCATGGTCTCCACGGCGGCGGCGCCGTAGGGGGCCAGCTTGGGATTGGCCAGGGAGAGGTGGTCAAAGCCGCCCTTCTTCAGCACTTCGCCCTGGTTGTCCACGATGGCCGGCTTGGCGCTCCACAGCACCAGCTTGCCGATGGCGTAGGTGAAGCGGCTGCCGGGCAGGATGCCGTTTTCCTTTTCCAGCCGGGCCGGGGTCTCATCGTCGGCGGCAAGGAATACCTCGAAGGGGGCGCCGTTCCTGATCTGGGAATAGAACTTGCCGGTGGCGCCGAAGGACAGCACCGCCTTGTGGCCCGTGTCCTTCTCGAACTGGGCGGCAATCTTCTGCATGGGGGCGGTGAAGTTGGCGGCTACGGCCACCTGCACCTCGTCCGCCCGGGCGGCGGTGGCGGCGAAGGCGCCCAGGATGGCGGCGGCGAGGATGGCGGCGGAACGGCGGGGCAGGGTCATGGCGGTTCTCCGAAGGTCGTGAAAAGGGATTTGGGGAAAGGGGAATCAGGCGGTGGCGGCGAGGATCACGCTGGAAGCCTTGAAGAAGGCGCAGGCCTTCTTGCCCGGCACCAGTTCCAGGGACTCGATGCTGCCGTGGGTGACCACGGCGGTGAGGGTCTTGCCGCCGGGCAGGGTCAGGGTGACCTCGGCATTAACCGGGCCGTCGTGGATGTGGCTGATCTCGCCCCACAGCTGGTTGCGGGCGGTGATGCGGCCGGCGCCTTCGGTCAGCAGCATCAGGGAGGAGGCCTTGACCAGGGCGCAGATCTCCTTGCCCAGGGCCAGTTCCAGGTTCTCCGAGGATTCCCTGGTGATGATGGCCACCAGCTCGGTGGATTCATCCAGGGCGATGCGCACCTCGAAATCCACGCCGCCGTCGCGCAGGCCGACGATCTTGCCGACGAACTGGTTGCGGGCGCTGGTGCGCACCGAGAGACGGCGCAGCAGGGACTGGAACTGGCGCACGTCGCCCTCGCTGATCTCCGCCATGTGGCCGGCGAGGCGGTCCAGGGCGCCCTGGTACTCCTGCTCCACGGCCCGGTAGAGGGCGATGATCTTGCGTCCGTAGTCCGTCAGCAGGGTGCCGCCGCCGTGGCGGCCGCCGGTGCTGCGCACCACCAGGGCCTCGTCGGCCAGGTTGTTCATGGCATCCACCGCGTCCCAGGCTGCCTTGTAGGAGAGGGGCACGGCCTTGGCCGCCTGGGAAATGGAGCCGTGGGTGTCGATGGCTTCCAGCAGGCGGATGCGGGTGTCGCCGAGAAAGGGGCCGAACTCGGTTTCCAGGGCCAGCTTGCCCACCAGCTTCTGTTGATTTTGGGACATCACAGCCTCTTCTTTGTCACGAAATATACAAAACTACATAGCCATTCTGGTGCGCGGGCGATCATTGATGCACCACCGCGGGGATTTACAGCGCTATGGTTGAACTTATGTAACGGAACGACCTAGACTGCGCTTCATCACGCAAGAACCATGCGCGATATTATGTAGTAAATAGCGCAATTGAAAATAACCCTGATCAAAAAGGAGTTCAGCATGAAGACCAGCGCCCGTAACGTCTTTTCCGGCAAGGTGAGCGCCCTCACGGCCGGCGCCATCAATACCGAGGTCGAAATCACCACCGACGGCGGCGACAAGCTCGTTGCCATCGTCACCCAGGCCAGCGTCAGGGAACTGGGCCTGGCCCTGGGCAAGGAAGCCTTCGCCCTGGTCAAGGCGCCCTGGGTCATCCTCATGGCCGACGACGGCGAGGTGAGGTTCTCCGCCCGCAACCAGCTCAAGGGCACGGTGCAGAAAACTTCCCGGGGCGCCATCAACACCGATGTGGTGCTGGCCCTGGCCGGCGGCACCCAGGTGCACGCCGTGGTCACCAACGAGGCGGTGACCGAACTGGGCCTCAAGGAAGGCAGCCCGGCCACCGCCCTGATCAAGGCCAGCCACGTGGTGCTGGGCGTGCCGGCCTGAGTTTTTCGGCCAGCAGAAAAGGAAAAAGCCGCCCGTGGGCGGCTTTTCTATTTTGCGGCATCGACTCCTGCGGTGAGGAGTGCTGGCCGCTTCCCCTTTGGGGGAAATTTGCTCCGGGTGCGCCGGATCAGGCGCGGCAGGTTGCCGGTTTGGGTTGGGGCTTCTTGCCCTTGGATTCCTTCTTCTTGTCCTTGCTGCCCATGTGTTTGCTCCTTGAATGAGGGTGCCGGCGCGATGCCGGCACTGTCTGGATCATAGTACGGATGGCGGATGCCGGGAGGCCGGAATTCCTTCTGCATGCCGGTGATTGGGCGGGGGAGGGCGGTGATCGGTTAAAATCCCGTCCCTGTTAACTGGAGAACCCCATGTCCAACCTGCCCGCCTGCCCCCAATGCACCCTGGAAAACACCTACCCGGACGGCGACAACTACGTCTGCGCCGATTGCGGTTTTGAATGGCCCCAGGCCGGTGCGGCGGCGGAAGAAGAAGCCGACGCCGTGATCAAGGACGCCAACGGCACCGTGCTCAACGACGGCGACGCCGTGGTGCTGATCAAGGACCTCAAGGTCAAGGGTTCCTCCATCGTCCTCAAGCAGGGCTCCAAGGTGAAGAGCATCCGTCTGGTGAGTGGCGGCGACCACGAGGTGGACTGCAAGCTGGACCAGGGCAATTTCATGCTCAAGGCCTGCTTCCTGAAGAAGGTCTGAGTCGTATAGGCACCGGCAGCGCCGGTCCCGCCGCAGCAAGGCCCGCCTCTCCGGCGGGCCTTTGTTTTTGCGGCTTTACATTCTTTTACCGAGGCCGTCAGCTACTTAACGGGGAGCGCCCCTAAATTTGCCGCATCGCATACTTACGGCGCCCACCGTCAGGGTCCGCCGCTGCCGCCATGACTTTGCCCCCCATCTCCGCCAGCGCAGCCGCCCGGGCGGAACGCCTCTACCACCAGGGCATCGCCTGTCTGGAAGCGGGGCAGGGGCAGCAGGCGGAAGCGCACCTGCGCCAGGCCCTGGTCCTGGCGCCCCAGCTGACCCGGGCCCGGGCCAACCTGGGCTATGTGCTGGAGGAACGGGGCGCCTGGGCGGAGGCCGAGGCCGCCTACCGCCGCGCCCTGGCGGAAGATCCCGGCCTGGGGCCGGTGTGGCTCAACCTGGGCGGCCTGCTGCTGTCCCGGGGGCGGGCCGAGGAGGCCCTGCCGGTGTGCCTGCAGACCCTTACCCTGCTGCCCGGAGCGGCGGCGGCCTGGGTCAATCTGGGGGCAGCCTGCATCTGCCTGGAGGATTTCGCCCAGGGCGAGCGCTGCCTGCTGAAGGCCCTCAGCCTGGAGCCGGACCGGCCGTCGGCCCACATCAACCTGGCCTACCTGCTGCTGCGCCAGGGGCGCTACGAGGCGGGCTGGGAGTGCCTCGAGGCCCGGCCCTGGTACCGGGAACTGGCGGCCCACGCCCATTGCCCGCGCTGGCGAGGCGAGGCGCCGGCGGGGCGCCACCTGCTGGTGCTGTGCGAGGCCGGCCACGGCGACATGATCCAGTTCTGCCGCTACCTGCCCTTGCTTGAGGCCCGGGGCGCCCGTCTCAGCCTGGTCTGCCAGCCGGCCCTGGTGCGCCTCTTCGCCGCCCTGCCGGGGGTGGAGCGGGTCATTCCCCTGGCCGACCTGCCCGGCGCCCGGGGCGACTGGGATGCCTGGGTGCCCCTGATGAGCCTGCCCCGCCATTTCGCCACCCGGGTGGACAGCATTCCCGCTGCCCTGCCCTATCTGCAGGCTGGCGCCCCTGAACGCCAGGCCTGGCGGCGGCGCCTGCCGGCGGCAGGCCTGCGGGTGGGTCTGGCCTGGCGCGGCAATCCCCGCTTCGAGAACGACGGCGAGCGCTCCCTGCCCGGGCTGTGGACCCTGGCGCCCCTGGCGGCGGTGCCCGGCATCGCCCTGGTCAGCCTGCAGAAGGGCGAGGCGGAGGAAGAGGCCCTGTGGCCCCCGGCCGGCATGCACATCGCCGCCTTGGGCTCGGAGCTGACGGACTTCGCCGACACGGCGGCCCTCATCGCCAACCTGGATCTGGTGATTGCGGTGGATACGGCGGTGGCCCATCTGGCGGCGGCCCTGGGCGTGCCCTGCTGGCTGCTGCTGCCCCGCTACAAGACCGACTGGCGCTGGCTCGAAGGGCGCCAGGACTCGCCCTGGTATCCGGGGGTGATGCGCTTGTTCCGCCAGGAGCGGCGGGGCGACTGGGACGAGGTGGTGGCCCGGGTGGCCGGGGAACTGGCGGCCTGGGCTGCCGGTGCAACTCCTGACAGCGGGACCCCTGCCCTAGAGGAGGGCGCTCACGGAGAGGGTGCCTAGGGCCGGCCCGTCCTCGTTGCCGAAGCACTCGGCCAGATGGGCGCAGACGCCGCAGGAGGGAGCGCGGCAGGCGCGGATTTCGGCCTGCTCGCACAGTTGCAGGTAGAAGAACTTCTTCCAGCGCATATTGCCCGTGTTGCGCGCGAAGAGCCGGGGAAAGTGTTCCCGCAGCAGGTCCGACAGGGCCTGTCGGTGGGGCAGGCCCAGGTCCTGCCACAGGTGGTTGTCGCCGAGGCAGCCCTTGGCCACGGCGGCGGCCAGGGGCCGGCTCTCCGGTCCGCTGCCATGGTCGAGCAGGAGGGCCAGCAGGTCCTCGTACTCGTCGTCCCGCGCCCGGGGCAGGCGGGCGAGACGGCCCAGGTCCATCAGGGCCAGGTAGTGGGCGGCGTCCATGGCGGCGGCTCGGGGCGGAACGGGATTCAGGCCTTGGCCGGGGCGTGGCTGATGCACTTCTTGGAACAGTTGCGGGCACAGGCCTCGCAGCCGACGCAGTTTTCCGGGTGGGCCACGGTCATGACCTTTTTCTCGTACTCGTCGTCGTCGCCGTCGTCGATGGCGATCAGCTCGCCCTCGTCGTCCATGGCCATGAGGGAGAGCACGTCCCGGCCGCAGGTCTTGAAGCAGCGGCCGCAGCCGATGCACTTTTCGTCGTCGATGCTTTGCACGAAGTTGGGAGTCCACTCCACACCGGAGGGCAGGGTGACGCTGAAGACAGACATGATGGCTCCTTGTAGAAAAATTCAGCGGGGCAGGGTGGCGGCCAGGGCGTAGTGGCGCCGCTCCGGGCGGCAGGCGCCGGCGGCGCCGTGCTCCCGGGTGCACACCAGCCAGTTGCCGGCGAGGCGCCAGGCGAATACCGACTGGCCGTAGCAGCGGGCTTCTTGGAAGGCGCCTTCCTCGTCGTCCACGATGGGGGCGGGCACTTCATAGACGTGGTGGTAGAAGCAGTTCTCGCCCCAGCGGTCGAAGCCCATGACCCGCACGCCGCCGGCCTGGAGGTCGGCCTCCCGCTCGAAGCGGATGGGCACCGCGGTACGCCGCCGGTAGTCCGCCGGCAGGTAGCGTTGCCATTCGCGGCGCCAGGAGGTCTCGTCCCGGGTCAGGTCGGGCAGGCGTTCCACGATTCCTCCTAGCCCAGCTCGGCCAGGCGCTGCCGCGCCGCGGTGAGGGCGGCGTAGGCATCGTGGGTCTTCTGGGCCGTTTCCATGATGTTTTCCCAGTTCACCGGCAGCTCCTCCGAGAGGTCGTGCAGGTTCATCTTCCAGGTCATGGCCTGGGCCGAGAGCTTCTTGATCTGGGCCTTCAGTTCTTCGGGATTGTCGCTCATGGGGGATTCCTTAAATCGTGGCCATAGAGGGCACAGAGATCACAGAGGGGAAAACATCGCAGCGGAAACGCCGGGGGGTTTGACGATCCGTATTGCCGCCGCTACTGCCCGGAATTTCTCTGTGCTCTCTGTGTCCTCTGTGTCCTCTGTGGCTAAAGCCTTTCAACCGTAATTCGCCACCTCGCCAAAGCGGGCGATCATGGCCACCGCTTCGTTGACGATCTTGTCGCCCTGTTCGGCCAGGGCTTCCAGGGAGTCGAAGCCGAAGCGGTGCACGTCCCGGTGGTATTTGTTGAACACCACCAGGCGGCCGGCGATGAGCACCACGCGGCCGAAGCCCTCGTGGCTCATCTTGATCATGGGGGCGCACATCACCTTGCTCTGGCGCTCGATGGCCAGGCCGATGGCGTTGTAGTACAGCTCCAGGCGCCACAGCACGTCCGGGTCCGGGTCATCGATGATGGGGATGGCCTTGCGGGCCTCCTTGTCCAGCACGTAGGGACCCACCACTTCCACATCGCTCTTGCCGTCCCAGTGGCCGTAGCTGTCCTGGGAGCGCAGCTGCTTGACCAGTTCGGAGAGGAAGGGGGAGTCGGCAATGGCAAAAGTTGCGCAGACAGCTGAATCAGACATGGGATTTTTCCTCTTCCAGGGCGTCGTCGAAATTGCGTTCCTGATCCTTCATCAGGGCCTTGCGCAGCCAGGGCGGCGGGGTGCCCTTGAGCACGGCCTGCAGCTTGCCGATGATGGCGGTGATGGGTTCCGGATTGGGCACCTTCACCGGGTGGATCTTCATGTTCACCACCCGGGCCGCCGCCGAGCCGCCAATGGCGGCCACGTACACGATGGCGCAGTCCTGGATGGCTTCCAGCTTGGCTCCCAGCTTGTCCTCGGTGCCGTCCTCCTTCAGGTCCCCCTCGAAGCGGACCACGGTGGCCAAGGTCGAGCTGTCGGCGGTGATGTCGTAGATGGCGATGTTGCGGGCCCAGCCGAAGTGGGCGTCCACCTGTTGCAGGTCCTCGGTGGCGAATGCGACTTTCAGCGGTTTGCTCATGGCGGCACCTTCCTTGGTTGATTCAGTGACAAGCGACAGCCGCCGCACCGTGCGCGCAGCCGGTGCCGCAGCTACCGGCGGTTGCTTCGGCGGTCGGCCGGAAATCGTCGGGGACGGCTTCGTGCAGGTTTTCAATGAAGACATTGCCCACCTCGAAAATCAGGTTCCGGGTACCCCGGTAGCCCACGCTCACCTTGTGGGCCGCGCCGAGGCGGTCGAAGGTGGGCAGGCCGGAGCGCCAGAAGGGGATGCCCAGCCGCGCCGCCGCCTGGCGGCCGTGGGCATGGGTGATGAGCAGGTCGGCGCCGACGGCGCCCTGCTCGAAGTCTTCCAGGTCGCCGATCAGCACTTCGTCCGCCGGCACCCGGTTGAGGAGCGGGGATTCGGTGCTGCTGACGGCTACCTGGATTTCCGCCCCCATCTCCGTGAGGAAGGTGGTGAGGGCGTACAGCAGGTCCGGCTCGGCGGCCACCGCCACCTTCTTTTTGCCGAAGTGGAAGTGGCCGTCCAGCATGGCGTCCAGCAGCTGGCTGCGCTGGCGCTTGAAGCGGGGCGGCACCTCGGTGTTGGCGATGCGGGAGAGCAGGGCCAGGAAATCGTCGCAGGGCTTCAGACCGGTGAGCCGGTCGAAGACGGTGTAAGGCACGCCGGCGATGTCCTTCAGCTTTGCCGCCGCCGCCCGGCCTTGTTCGCCGATGACCAGGGTGTAGGCCGACTCGCCCATGCTGCGCAGTTCGTCGAGCCGGGTGCCGCCCAGGGTGGTGGGCAAGAAGGTCTCGGGAATGTGGCCGTCCATGGAGCCGGAGAGGTCGGGCAGCACCACCGGGGTGAGGC
This sequence comes from Azospira sp. I09, assembly GCF_009177135.1. Taxonomy (NCBI): domain Bacteria; kingdom Pseudomonadati; phylum Pseudomonadota; class Betaproteobacteria; order Rhodocyclales; family Rhodocyclaceae; genus Azospira; species Azospira sp. I09. The sequence continues at coordinate 2,920,827 of NZ_AP021844.1, forward strand.
CGAAGGCCTCCACCATCTCCTTCACCTCCTCGATGTCGCCGGGGGTGAGGTGGCAGCCGGGCAGGATGTTCACCTGCCAGGGGCGGCGCACGTTCGACGGTTTGGCGATGGTCTCCACCATGCGCAGCACCGCCTTGCCCCAGCCGTCCTGGAAGGCGCCGGCGAAGTCCGGGGTGGAGACGAACACCACCTCCATGTCCGCCAGTTCCGGGTGCTTCTGCCGGATCAGCTGGAGGAAGCCGTCCACGTCATCGCCCTTGGCCTCGGTGATGCCGGTGGAGATGAGGCCCACCAGGGCCGGGGCGGCCCGCTTGTGGATATTCACCAGGGCCTGCTCCACATTCTCCAGGCCGCCGAGGATGGTGGTGACCTCGTTCATGGCCGTGGTCTGCAGGGGAATGGTCTCCCGGAAGTGCTTGACGAAGAGCACCAGGCCGAAGGCGGTGCAGCCCTGGGAGCCGTGCAGCAGAGGCAGGGCCTGGTCCATGCCGAGGAAGGCCAGGGCGGCGCCGATGGGCTGGCTCATTTTCAGCGGATTGACGGCGCAGGCCTTCCTGCTGTGCTTGACCTCAGCCATGGCACACCTCGCCTGCGCATTCTTCCTGACTACAGGACTGCCATTCTTCGAGGTCCTGTTCCCAGTCGGGCCGCTCCCAGGGGGCCGGCTGGCGTACCTGCTGCCACACCGGGTTGTAGAGGGCCTTGTCGATCTCATCCACCAAATTGACGATGCCGTCGTAGCCGGCCAGGGCGTGGTGCCGTTCCTGGTTGATCTCCACCCAGGGGGTCTTGGCCTTCAGCGCCACGAACTGGGAGCGGCCGCCGGAGAGCATCACGTCGGCCTGGGAGTCCTTTAGCATCCGGTACATCTCCCGGGGCGGCAGCTCGTCGAACATGTGGGCGTCGGTGCCCATGATTTCCTTCACCTTCTCCCGGTCGTTGGCGGTGGTCTTGCGCATGGAGGTGCCGACGATTTCCATGCCCACTTCCTGCAGGGCCGAGACCACGGACCAGGACTTCACCCCGCCGGTGAACAGCAGCACCCGCTTGCCCTTCAGGCGCGCCTTGTAGGGCTCCAGTCGGGCCCAGGCCTTGGCCTCCTCCCGGGCGATGAGGGCCTCGGCCCGTTCCGGCAAATCCGCCGGGCCGCCCTGGCGCACCAGCAGGGCGCTGATCTTGCGCAGGGCGTCGGACATGTCGGAAACGCCGTAGAAGCTGCCCTCGAAGAAGGGAATGCCGTAGCGCTCCTCCATCTTGCGGGCCACGTTGATGAGGGCCTGGGAGCACAGCATGATGGCCGCCCTCGCCTTGTGGGCCGTGGCGATGTCGTTGTAACGGCCGTCGCCGGAGATGGTGGCGAGGATGCGGATGCCCAGCTCGTCGAAGAGGGGCTTCACCTGCCACAGCTCCCCCACCACGTTGTATTCGCCGATCAGGTTGATGTCGCAGGGGGTGGTGTACTCGGGCTCCCGGGTGCCGATGACGTAGTCCAGCAGGGCCTCGCCGCCCAGCTTGTTGCCCAGGTTCTTGCTGCCGACGAAGCCGGGGGCGTTCACCGGGATCACCGGCTTGCCGAACTTGGCGGCGGCGGCCTTGCACACCGCCTCGATGTCGTCGCCGATCATGGCCGGCAGGCAGGTCTGGTACACGAAGACCGCCGGCGGGTCGTACTTGTCGATGATTTCCTTGATGGCCCGATAGAGCTTCTTCTCGCCGCCGTACACCACGTCCATCTCGTTCATGTCGGTGGTGAAGCCGGTGCGGTAGATATGGGAGCCGGAGGAGAGGGTATGGCGCGAATCCCAGGAATTGCCTTCGCAGGCGATGGGGCCGTGCACCAGATGGGCCACGTCCACGATGGGCTGCAGGGCGATCTTGGCCCCGTCGAAGGCACAGCCGCCGGCAGCGGCACCCGGGGTGAGCTGCTTCTTGCAGCCCGCCTTGCGTTCCTTCTCGCCCTTGGCCTGGTTGGTGGCGCAACCCGGTTCTTCCAGGACACTGGCCACCTTCTGTTGCAACGCGCTCATGTCGGCTCTCCTACAATTTTTCTTTTGTGAGCCTTAAGTAGCAGGTTTGGTGCCAGTGCCCGGCACTGCCCCAAAGTGCTTGTTTTTGCTGCCTCGTCAGGGCCGTGGCGGCGCTGTGGGGCGCCGTCCTGTCGGTTTCGCGACAGCCCCGGGGCGCCTCTTGTTGCACTTGGCACCAGGCCGGCCGGACCGGGGGCCAGCCTTTATGCCGGCCCCCGCTCGCGGTATATTTGCCCCCCTATGACTGACATTCGCCCTGCCATCGTCCTGCTTTCCGGCGGCCTGGACTCCGCCACCTGCCTGGCCATCGCCAAGAGCGAAGGCTTTGCCCCCTATTGCCTGTCCTTCGACTACGGCCAGCGCCACAAGGCCGAGCTGCAGGCCGCCGCCCGGGTGGCGGCCGCCCTCGGCGCCAAGGAGCACCGCGTGGTGCGCCTGGACATCGGCCAGTTCGGCGGCTCCGCCCTCACCGACAGTTCCATTGCCGTGCCCGTCGAGGGCGTCCAGGCCGGCGGCATCCCCGTCACCTATGTGCCGGCCCGCAACACCGTCATGCTCTCCTTCGCCCTGGCCTGGGCCGAAGTGCTGGGGGCCAAGGACATATTCGTCGGCGTGAATGCCGTGGATTATTCCGGCTACCCGGACTGCCGCCCCGAATTCATCGCCGCCTTCGAACGCATGGCCAATCTGGCCACCAAGGCCGGGGTGGAAGGGGCCGAGCTGCATGTGCATGCGCCCCTGATCGACCTTACCAAGGCCCAGATCGTCCAGCGCGGCACCGCCCTCGGTGTCGATTACGGCATCACTGTCTCCTGCTACCAGGCCGACGACGAGGGCCGGGCCTGCGGCGTCTGCGATTCCTGCCGCCTGCGGGCCGAAGGCTTCCGCGCCGCCGGCCTGGCCGATCCCACGCCCTACCGTAGCGCCTGATGGACAGCCTGCCCGATCTGTCGCCCCTGCTGTGGCTGGCCGCCGGTCTCGGCGGCCTCTTCGGCGCCGTCGCTCAGCGCACCTGCTTCTGCACCATGGGCGCGGTGTCCGACATCGTGAACATGGGGGACTGGAACCGCATGGGCATGTGGCTGCTGGCCATGGGCACGGCGGTGCTGGGTACTGCCGGCCTGCAGCTGGCGGGCCTCATCGACGTGGCCAATTCCATCTACACCGCCCCCCGCCTGCTGTGGGCGTCCCACCTGGTGGGCGGCCTGCTGTTCGGCATCGGCATGGTGCTGGCCTCGGGCTGCGGCGCCAAGACCCTGGTGCGCCTGGGGGGCGGCAATCTCAAATCCCTGGTGGTGTTCCTGGTCATGGGCCTCACCGCCCTGGCCACCCTCAAGGGCCTGCCGGCCCTGCTGCGGGTCGGCCTGCTGGATGTCCTGGCCGTGGATCTGTCCGCCCCGGGCCAGGACCTGCCCCGGCTGCTGCAGCCTCTCCTGGGCCTGCCGCCGGCCACGGCGTCGGCCCTGGTGGCCGGCAGCGTCGGCGGCCTGCTGCTGGCGGCGCCCCTGCTGCGCGCCGACTTCCGCCAGGCCGAGTACATCCTCGGCGGTCTGGCAATCGGCGCCGCCGTGGTGGGCGGCTGGTTCCTCAGCGGCCATCTGGCCTTCGTCGCCGAACATCCCGACACCCTGCAGCCGGCTTTCCTTGGCACCAACAGCGGCCGCATGGAGTCCCTCACCTTCGTCGCCCCGCCGGCCTACGCCCTGGAACTGTTCGCCACCTGGAGCGACGCCAGCCGCAAGCTGACCCTGGGCATCGCCACGGTGCTCGGCGTCGTCGCCGGTTCCGCCCTGGTGGCCCTGTCCCGCCGCAGCTTCCGCTGGGAAGGCTTCCGCGATGCGGAAGACACGGCCAGCCACCTCATCGGTGCCGTCCTCATGGGCTTCGGCGGCGTCACCGCCCTCGGCTGCACCGTGGGTCAGGGCCTCTCCGGCATCTCCACCCTGGCCCTGGGCAGCCTCATCACCACCCTGTCCATCATTGCCGGCGCCTGGCTGGCCCTGCGCCTGCAGTACCGGCGCATGCTCAGCGAATAGCCCGCCCACCCGCATCAATCCCGGGTTTGACAGGCCCGGGGGTGCCCCCTATAATTCGCGCTCCGTTTTTGCGGGTCGGTAGCTCAGTCGGTAGAGCAGCGGACTTTTAATCCGTTGGTCGCGAGTTCGAATCTCGCCCGACCCACCAGCCTCTGGAAAAAAGAGGTGTACAAACGGAAGTAGGGCGGCTATAATGCGCCCCTCATTCGGGTTGTTAGCTCAGTTGGTAGAGCAGCGGACTCTTAATCCGTAGGTCGAGTGTTCGAGCCACTCACAACCCACCAGATTCAGGTAAAACGGCCTCCGCTAGGGGGCCGTTTTATTTTGCAGGGCTGCCGTTTTCTCGCTGGTGGCCCGAATGTGTGGCCCATGTAGCTCAGTGGCAGAGCACTCCCTTGGTAAGGGAGAGGTCGGCAGTTCAATCCTGCCCATGGGCACCATCCTTTCCGGTGGCGCCAAGCCGTCCGCAGCGCGCCCCGTCCGGGGCTATTTTTTTGTCTTGAGCCGGTGCAGGTTTTCTCTCCAGGGGAAGTCATGAAGATGATTGCGCGGAGTTGCTCTGTCCTGTTGTGCCTGTTCGCCTTCCTGGCGGCGCCGGCCTTTGCCAATGAAGGCGGCGGCGGGGCGGCGGCGGAGCCCCTGCGTTTCGTCGTCAATCTGGCCGGCAGCGGCCGCATCCTGCAGGTGGACATGGTGTTCGAAGTGGCCCACGCCGAGGTGGATGGGACTCTCAAGGCCATCCGTCCCAAGGTGCAGCACAAGCTCATCATCCTGCTCTCCTCCGAGCAGCCGGAACAGCTGCTGACCCTGGAGGGCAAGAAGGCCCTGGCGGAAAGCATCCGCGACGTCCTCAACAGACTCCTCGACGAGACGCCCAAGAGCGGCGTCAAGGAAGTGCTGTTCACCAACTTCATCATCCAGTAGGCGAGTCCGCCTTCCTGGTCGCCAGGGCCGCTACAGGCGGTGCCGGGCGGCAAGAAAAAAGCCCCGGGGCCTTGCGGCCGGCGGGGCTTTTCTTTTTGGCCGGGGCTAGCCCGGCCGTTGCGACTCAGCGCTGCTTCTTTGCATCCACCACGGCCAGGGCCGTCATGTTCACCAGGCGGCGCACGGTGGCGGTGGCGGTCAGCACGTGCACCGGCTTGGCCACACCCATGAGGATGGGGCCGATGGTGACGCCTTCGCCGCCGGTCATCTTCAGCAGGTTGTAGGAGATGTTGGCGGCGTCCAGGTTGGGCATCACCAGCACGTTGGCCTCGCCCTTGAGGGGGGATTCCGGATCGGACTGCAGGCGGATTTCCTCGGACAGGGCGGAGTCGCCGTGCATTTCTCCGTCGATCTCCAGGTCCGGGGCCTTGGCCCGGGCGATGTCGGCGGCTTCGGACATCTTGCGGGCGGAGGCGGACTGGGAGGAGCCGAAGTTGGAGTGGGAGAGCAGGGCCACCTTGGGGGTGATGCCGAAGCTGCGCACGGTCTCGGCGGCCATCACGGCGATGTCGGCCAGCTGCTGGGCGTCCGGGTTCTCATTGACGTGGGTGTCGCAGAGGAACAGGGCCCGGTTGGGCAGCAGCAGGTGGTTCATGGCGGCCAGGGTGTTGTGGCCGGCGGCCTTGCCGATCACCTCTTCCACCTGGCGCAGGTGGTGGGCGAAGCGACCGCTCATGCCGCAGATCAGGGCGTCGGCGTAGCCGAGCTTGACCAGCATGGCGCCGATGATGGTGTTGTCGGAGCGCAGGCGCATCTTGGCGATGTCGATGGTGACGCCGCGACGCTTCATCAGCTGGTGGTAGGCGCTCCAGCATTCCTTGTAGCGCTCGTCGTAGTTGGGGTTCACCACTTCGAAGTGCTCGCCGGCCTTGAGCTTGGAGCCGATCTTCTGCAGCCGGGCTTCGATCACTTCCGGGCGGCCCACCAGGATGGGCTTGGCCAGGCGCTCTTCCAGGATCACCTGGATGGCGCGCAGGACGCGCTCGTCCTCGCCTTCGGCGTAGATGACGCGGCTGGCTTCGCCCTGCTTGGCGGCGGAGAAGACGGCGCGCATGCCGACGCCGGTGTGGGTGTTGAATTCCTTCAGCTTGTCCCGGTAGGCGTCCATGTCCACGATGGGACGGGTGGCGACGCCGGATTCCATGGCGGCCCGGGCTACGGCCGGGGCGATGATGGAGATGAGGCGGGGATCGAAGGGCTTGGGAATCAGGTACTCGGGGCCGAAGGTCAGCTGCTGGCCCTGGTAGGCCATGGCCACTTCGTCGCTGACTTCTTCCTGGGCCAGGGCGGCGATGGCCTTGACGCAGGCCAGCTTCATTTCCTCGGTGATGCGCTTGGCACCCACATCCAGGGCGCCGCGGAAGATGAAGGGGAAACAGAGGACGTTATTGACCTGGTTGGCGTAGTCGGAGCGGCCGGTGGCGATGATGGCGTCGGGACGGACTTCCTTGGCCAGTTCCGGCATGATTTCCGGGGTCGGGTTGGCCAGGGCGAAGATCAGCGGGTCCTTGGCCATCTGCTTGACCATCTCGGCCTTCAGCACGCCGGCGGCGGAGAGGCCGAGGAAGATGTCGGCACCGACGATGGCGTCGGCCAAGGTGCGGGCGCTGGTTTCCTGGGCGTAGCGGGCCTTGGTGGCTTCCATCTTGGCGTCGCGGCCGACGTAGATGACACCCTTGGAGTCGCAGACGGTGACGTTCTCGCGCTTGATGCCCAGTTCGCACCACAGGTTGAGGCAGGAGATGGCGGCGGCGCCGGCGCCGGAGCAGACCACCTTGACGCTGGCGATGTCCTTGCCGATGACCTTGAGGCCATTGAGCATGGCGGCGGCGGAAATGATGGCGGTGCCGTGCTGGTCGTCGTGGAAGACGGGGATGGACATGCGTTCCTTCAGCTTCTCTTCGATGTAGAAGCATTCGGGGGCCTTGATGTCCTCCAGGTTCACACCACCCAGGGTGGGTTCCAGGGCGGCGATCATGTCGATCAGCTTGTCCGGGTCGTTCTCGGAGATTTCGATGTCGAAAACGTCGATGCCGGCGAATTTCTTGAACAGGCAGCCCTTGCCTTCCATCACCGGCTTGGCGGCGAGGGGGCCGATGTTGCCCAGGCCCAGCACGGCGGTGCCGTTGGTGACCACGCCCACCAGGTTGCCGCGGGAAGTCATTTCGTCCACGGCGTTGGGGTTGGCGACGATTTCCTCACAGGCGTAAGCCACGCCGGGGGAGTAGGCCAGGGCCAGGTCCCGCTGGTTGGTCAGACCCTTGGTGGGGCGAACGGCGATCTTGCCGGGGGTCGGCAGGCGGTGATATTCGAGCGCTGCTTCGCGCAGATCCTTTTCCATGACTTAACTCCTGGGGAGCCGCGCGGGCTCCCGGGCTTGCTGTGAAAAATAAAAGAGCGGAAGTATGCGGGTTTTTCCCAATGGACGCAAAGAGCGGTTATCCACAACTGCTTGTTGCGGCACAGCATTTTGGCCTCGGGAAGCGGGCGGAAAAAGCGCGAAAAATCGCTTCCGGGAATGTCGCCGCTGACGGGGTGGCGGTCGCTGCCGGCCGCCACCCGAGGAGACCTACCAGGGCTGGCCGGGCAGGGCGGCGCGCCACTTGTCCCAGTCGATGGCGGCAGCGGTGGCGTCGGCCAGGCGGTTGAGGTCCGCCTCGCGCCGGGCCACCGGGTCCACCGTCTGCGCCGGGGCGAAGCCCATCTCGGCACCGGCCCAGGCCAGCAGGGCGGCGAGGGCCGCGGGCTGGTCGAAGAGGCCATGGCAGTAGGTGGCGAGGATCTGCCCGTCCGCCGACAGGGCGCCGTCAGGGCGGCCGTCGGCGAAGATGGCGGCGGGCCGCTCCAGGGCCGGGCCGTGGCTGACGCCCATATGGATTTCGTAGCCGGCCAGGGCCGCGTCCCCGGGCAGGCACAGCCGGCCGCTCACGTTGCGCAGCTGCTTTTCCGCCGCCAGGGTGGTTTCCAGGTCCAGCAGGCCGAGGCCGTCGGCGGAGCCGGGGGCGCCTTCCAGGCCGAGGGGGTCGTGCAGGCGGCGGCCCAGCATCTGCAGGCCGCCGCAGATGCCGATGACCTTGCCGCCGTAGCGCAGGTGGCGGCGCAGGGCAGTGTCCCAGCCATGCTGGCGCAGCCAGGCCAGGTCGGCCTGGACGCTCTTGGAGCCGGGCAGGACGATCAGGTCCACGTCCTGGGGCGGCGCCTCGTTGGGGCCGATGAAGCGGAAGTCCACTTCCGGATGCAGGCGCAGGGGGTCCAGGTCGTTGTGGTTGGAGGTGCGCGGATAGACAGGCGCCACGGCCCTGAGACGGCGGCCCTGGCTGGGACCAGCATCCAGGCTGGTGCGGGCCACGGCATCCTCTGCGTCCAGGTACAGGCCGTGCAGGTAGGGCAGGACCCCCAGAACGGGTTTGCCGGTGCGGGCCTCCAGCCAGTCCAGTCCCGGCTGCAGCAGACTGATGTCGCCGCGGAAGCGGTTGATGAGAAAGCCCACGGTGCGCTGCTGTTCGCTCTCCGAGAGCAGCGCCAGGGTGCCCACCAGATGGGCGAAGACGCCGCCCCGGTCGATGTCGGCCACCAGCACCACCGGGCAGTCCACCGCCTCGGCGAAGCCCATGTTGGCGATGTCCCGGTCCCGCAGGTTGATCTCCGCCGGGCTGCCGGCCCCTTCCACCAGCACCGCCTCGTATTGGTCGCAGAGGCGGCCGTAGGATTGCAGCACCGCCGCCATGGCCCGGGGCTTGTACTCGTGGTAGTCCCGGGCGTTGAGGTCGGCCACCGCCTGGCCGTGGATGATGACCTGGGCGCCGGTGTCGGTGTTGGGTTTCAGGAGCACCGGATTGAAGTCGGTATGGGGCTCCAGGCCGGCCGCCAGGGCCTGCAGGGCCTGGGCCCGGCCGATCTCGCCGCCATCCACGGTGACGGCGGAATTCAAGGCCATGTTCTGGGACTTGAAGGGCGCCACGCGCACGCCGCGCCGGTGCAGCAGACGGCACAGGGCCGCCACCACGGTGCTCTTTCCCGCGTCCGAGGTGCAACCCTGGACCATGAGGGTGGGCTTATTCATTTAAAATCCGCTCTTTCGTGCCAGGACGATGCAAAAGCGCCGGCACTGTTGCCCGGTCGGCCGGCCGCTCTGTGCGGCCCCCGCCCGGGGTCTGATTGAAACCACGGATTATCCCATGCCCAGCTGGCTTGCCCTGCCCTTAGCCGCCCTTCTCGGCGTCGGTCTCGACCGGCTGCTGGGGGAGCCGCGTCGCGGCCATCCCCTGGTGGCCTTCGGCGCCCTGGCCAACTTGCTGGAAAAAGCCCTGCGGCCGCCGCCCGCCGTCGCCTCCCGCTCCGCCCTGCGCATCTTCGGCCTGCTCGCCTGGAGCTTCGCCGTGCTGCCGCCGGTGCTGCTCGCCGCTTGGGCCAGCGCCACGCCCTGGCTGGGCATCCTGGCCGACGCCGGCCTGCTCTACTTCGCCCTCGGCGCCCGCAGCCTGAAGGAACACGCCGACGCCGTGGCCGTGCCCCTGGCCGGCGGCGACCTGGCCACGGCGCGCCAGAAGGTGGGCTACATGGTCAGCCGCGATACCACCGCCCTGGACGAATCCGGGGTGGCCAAGGCCTGCGTCGAATCGGTGCTGGAGAACGGCAACGACGCCGTCTTCGGCACCCTCTTCTGGTTCGCCCTGCTGGGCGGTCCCGGCGCTTTGTTGTTCCGCCTGGCCAACACCCTGGATGCCATGTGGGGCTACAAGAACGAGCGCTTCCTGCACTTCGGCTGGGCCGCCGCCCGCCTCGACGACCTGCTCAACTGGCCCGCCGCCCGCCTCACCGCCCTGACCTACGCCTGGCTCGGCAACACCCGCCAGGCCCTGGCCTGCTGGAAAGCCCAGGCCCCCACCTGGGAAAGCCCCAACGCCGGCCCGGTGATGGCCGCCGGCGCCGGCTCCCTCGGCGTCCTCCTGGGCGGTGCCGCCATCTACCACGGCCGGGAGGAACAGCGCCCGCCTTTGGGCGAAGGCCGCCCTGCCGCCGCCTTCGACATCGACCGGGCCAGCCATCTGGTGCAACGCGGCCTGGTCCTGTGGCTGGCAGCCATCGTTGCCCTGCTGCCCCTCATCGCCCTGGTGCAGTTCCTTCTCGGAAAGGTCTTCCATGCTTGAACACGGCGGTCGCCTGCGCCAGGCAGCCCGGCAGTGGGGCATTCCCCTGGCGGACTGGCTCGATCTGTCCACCGGCATCAACCCCTGGGCCTATCCCATTCCCGGCATTCCCATCGGTGCCTGGCAGCGCCTGCCGGAAGAGGAGGACGGCCTGGAGGTGGCCGCCCGCAATTACTACGGGGCCAAGCACGTGCTGGCCCTGGCCGGCTCCCAGGCTGCCATCCAGACCCTGCCCAAGCTGCTGCCACCGGGCCGGGCGGCGGTGCTGGCTCCGTCCTACGCCGAACACGCCGCCGCCTGGGTCAAGGCCGAATGGGCCGTCACCCCCTTCGCCCCGCCCCGGCTGGAAGAGGTGGCCAAGGAGCACAACGTGGTGGTGGTGGTGAACCCCAACAACCCCACCGGCGAGCGCATCACCGCCCGTCGCCTGCGCGCCGCCGCCCGGGCTCTGGCCAAGCGGGGCGGCCTGCTGGTGGTGGACGAGGCCTTTGCCGACGCCGATCCCCGGGATTCCCTGGCCGACCTAGCCGGCACCAAGGCGGCGCCCAACATCATCGTGCTGCGTTCCCTGGGCAAGTTCTTCGGCCTGGCCGGGGCCCGGGTCGGCTTTGCCATCGGTCGGCCCGAACTGCTGGAGGCCCTGGCCGACACCCTGGGCCCCTGGCCGGTGGCCGGCCCGGCCCGCTGGGTGGCCCGCTGTGCCCTGGAAGACCGGGCCTGGCAGGCCGACATGCGCCAGGAATTGCAGGTGGCCGCCGAGCGCCTGGAAACCCTGCTGCAGGACAGCCTGGGGGCCAGCACCGGCACCGGCCTCTTCCGCTGGCTGCCCCATCCCCGGGCCGACTGGGTGTACGACGAACTGGCCCGCCGCGGCATCCTGGTGCGCCTGTTCCTGGAAGTGGACGGCTCCTCCAGCCTGCGCTTCGGCCTGCCCGGTAGCGACGACGAATGGTGCCGCCTGGAAGGCGCCCTCAACGAACTGAGGAAGGATCTATGAAAGCCGTGCTGCTGCTATCCCTGGCCCTCTGCGGCGGCGCCGCCCAGGCGGCCGACATCGTGCTCAAGGACGACACGGGGGCGACCCTGCGGCTGCCGGCCCCGGCCCGGCGCATCGTCAGCCTGGCGCCCCACATCACGGAGAATCTCTTCGCCGCCGGCGCCGGCGGGCAGGTGGTGGGCACCGTGGACTACAGCGACTATCCGGAGGCGGCGAAGAAAATCGCCCGGGTCGGCGGTTACTCCCGCCTGGACCTGGAAGCGGTGGCGGCCCTGCGTCCCGACCTCATCATCGCCTGGGAAAGCGGCAACGCCCCCGGCCACGTGGCCAAGCTGCGCAGCCTGGGCATCCCGGTCTTCATCTCCCAGCCCAACCGCATCGAGGACGTGGCCGAGCAGCTGGAGAAGTTCGGCCAGCTGGCCGGCACCAGTGCCGTCGCCAACGGCGCCGCCGCCCGCTTCCGCGCGCGGCTGGCGGAAATCCGCAAGCAGTATTCCGGGCAGCCCAGGGTGCCCACCTTCTACCAGATCTGGAAACAGCCCCTGATGTCCGTCGGCCGCCAGCAGATCATTTCCGACGTCATCAGCCTGTGCGGCGGCAGCAACGTCTTCGGCCAGGTGGAGCAGATGGCGCCCAAGGTGAGCGAGGAAGCGGTGCTGGCCGCCAATCCGGAAGCCATCATCGCCAGCGGCATGGGCGATTCCCGGCCCGAGTGGCTGGACGACTGGAAGCGCTGGAAGCAGATCACCGCCGTGGTCCGGGACAACCTCTTCTTCGTCCCGCCCGAGCTGATCCAGCGCCACACGCCGCGCATCCTGGAAGGGGCGGCCCGCCTCTGCGAACACCTGGAGACGGCCCGCCACCGCCGTCCGGCCCGGTAGGTCGCCGCCATGCGCATGCTCCTGCTGCTGTGCTCCCTGTTCCTGGCCTGGGGCGCCCGGGCCGAGGCGGAAATGGATTCCGAGACGGACTTCCATTTCCGCGCCTTCGGCATCGAGCCGGCAGACCGGGTGGAGTGGGGCGAAGGCCATCTCACCGCCGGCGTGGACCGGGAGCTGCGGCCCGAGCGGGGCACCCGGCGGCGCACGGTGACGCCCTTGGAAGCCACCTTCGGCCTGGGCGCCGGCTTCAGCGCCGTGGTCGGTCTGGAGGGCAGTTCCCGCACTCTCTTCGACGACGGCAGCGGCTCCCGCGCCGCCTCCCGGGAGGTGCTGCTCAAATACGCCCTGCCGGCCTGGAACGGGCTCCACGTGGCCGCCTTCGCCGGCGCCAACCGCCTGCATGACCAGGAGCACCACAGCCACACCCGGGGCTTCAGCCTCAACCTGGACACGGACCTGGGCACCTTCGGCAGCGGCTATTCCCAGGACCGACGGCGTCCCGGCGAGCCCCACCAGGGGCGCGAGTGGGGCGTGAACTGGTTCCGCCTGTGGGACGCCGGCCCCCTGCACGGCTGGGGCCTGGCGGCGGAGGCGCGCTTCGTGCGCAGCCCCCTGGGGGAACGCATCGACCACTGGCTGCTGGGCGTCGCCCGGGTGGTGGGCAAGGGCCTGCTGGCGGACGTGGCCATCGGTGGCAGCGGCGGCGACACCGACGCGCGGCGGCTGACGGCGGGCATTTCCTGGTTCTACTGAGCCCTTTGCCGCCGGGCTGGCTATGATGGAAGGGTTCTGCCCGCCGGAGCCCGCCATGAAAAAACAGTCCGTTCCCCTCGCCGAAGCCTACCGCCTGCTGGAACCCGGCCCGGTGCTGCTGCTCACCACCGCCGATCCCCGGGGTGGGCGGCCCAATGTGATGACCCTCTCCTGGCACATGATGATGGAGTTCGAGCCGCCCTTGGTGGGCGTCCTGGTCAGCGGCCGGGACGACAGCTTCGCCTGGCTCGAGGCCAACGGCGAGTGCGTGCTCAACATTCCCACCGCCGACCTGGCGCCCCAGGTGGTGGCCTGCGGCAACAGCCACGGGCGCCGCCGCGACAAGTTCCGCCTCACCGGCCTGACGCCGAGTCCCGCCTCCCGGGTTGGCGCTCCCCTCATCGACGAGTGCTATGCCAGCCTGGAGTGCGTGGTGCACGACCGGGGCTGGGTGGCGCGCTACAACCTGTTCGTGCTCGAAGTGGTGGCCGCCTGGGCCGAACCGCGCAAGCGTCCCCGCACCCTGCACCACCGGGGCTGGGGCGAATTTGCCGTGGCCGGCTCGGTGCTGCGCCTGCCCTCGGCCATGAAGTGAGATGAAGATTTGACCCTGCGGCTTCGCCCCGCCCGGGAACTAGGGTCTTGCCGGGTGGCAGGGCGGCGGCCGGCGCTGTACCCTATCGGCATGCAATCGTGTCCTAGGATCAGGGAGCGTCATGGAAGCTTTTGTCTGGGATGAGCGTTTCGTCACCGGCATCCCCAGCGTGGATGCCCAGCACCGGCATCTGGTGGACATCGTCAACCGGGTCGGCGACCTCTTGCTGGCCGAGGGCGAGGGCACCGACGAGGCCCTGCAGAAGATTTTCAAGCAGCTGGCCGACTACGCCCATCTGCATTTCGCCGACGAAGAGCGGCTGATGACGGAGCTGGGCCTGGACATCCGCCACCAGGACCTCCACGTGCAGCACCACCGCCAGTTCGTCGAGCAGCTGCTGTCCATGTGGCAGGCCCGTTCCTCCCTCAGCCAGCCGGCTGAGACGGTGCACGGTTTTCTCGCCGCCTGGCTGACGGTGCACATCCTGGGCGAGGACCAGGTCATGGCGCGCCAGATGTCCCGGGTCCAGGCCGGCCAGTCCGCCGCCGAGGCCTTCGCCGCCGAGAGCGGCGAAGTGGCCGACAGCACCAGCGCCCTGCTCGACGCCCTGGGCCGCCTCTACCACCTGGTGTCCCAGCAGAACCGGGACCTGGCGGCCATGAACCAGCAGCTGGAGGCCAAGGTGGAGGAGCGCACCCGGGAGCTGTCGGCGGCCAACGTCCGCCTGGCGGCGGAGCAGGCCGAACTGGCGCGGCTGCTGCAGAAGGTGGAAAGCACCCAGCAGCAATTGCTGCAGTCGGAAAAGATGGCGGCCATCGGCCAGCTGGCGGCCGGGGTGGCCCACGAGATCAACAATCCGGTGGGCTTCGTCCATTCCAACCTGGGCAGCCTGAAGCAGGACATCGCCCTGCTGTTCAAGGTCATCGACACCTACGAGCAGCACCTGCCGGACAGCGGCCCGGCCTTCGCCGCCCTGCAGCAGGTGCGGGAGGAGGCGGACCTGGCCTACCTGAAGAGCGACCTGCCGGCCCTGCTGGCCGAGTCCGACGAGGGCCTGGCCCGGGTCACCAAGATCGTCAAGGACCTCAAGGATTTCTCCCACGTGGACGAGGCCGAGCTGCAGACGGCGGACCTCAACAAGGGCATGGAAAGCACCCTCAACGTGGTGTGGAACGAGCTCAAGTACAAGGCCGAGGTGGTGCGGGAGTACGGCGACATTCCCCTGGTGCAGTGCATGCCGGCCCAGATCAACCAGGTGTTCATGAACCTGCTGGTGAACGCGGCCCACGCCATCCCTGAGCACGGCACCATCACCGTGCGCTCGGGCCGGGAAGAAAACGGGGTGTGGATGGAGGTGCAGGACACCGGCAAGGGCATGACGCCGGAAGTGCAGAAGCGCATTTTCGAGCCCTTCTTCACCACCAAGCCGGTGGGCAAGGGCACGGGCCTGGGCCTTTCCCTCTCCTACGACATCGTGGTCAAGAAGCACGGCGGCCGCATCGAAGTGCGCAGCGCCCCGGGCCAGGGTTCCACCTTCCGCGTCAGCCTGCCCCTGGAGCCGGCCGCCCCAGGGGCCGCCTAGGCCTCAGGGTTCAGCCGCCGCGGTGGTTGGCGGCGTCCTGCTGCTCCTCCTGCACCATGAGGCGACGCAGGACGAAGGGAAAGAAGCCGGAAATGATGAGGGAGACGGCCGTCACCAGGGCGGCGATGCCGGCGCCGCTGTCGGCCAGGATGGGATGCAGGAGGGCGCCGAATCCGGCCAGGCTGGCCACGGCGGGCACCAGGCAGAGCAGGCCGAGAAACTCCATGACGATGAAGCTGAGGGGCAGATTTTTCATGGGGACCATGATGCCAGACTCGGGCGCCGGGCTAAAGCCGGGCCACCAGGGCGCGGATGCGGGCCACCGTCTCTTCCGGCCGGGCCTGGCGGGAGACTTCCAGGCCCAGTTCCCGGGCCAGCCGGTTGAGGGCGATGGGATTGAGGGGAATGCCGCCGGCGTCGATGGCGGCGATCAGCCGCCGGGCCCGTTCCTCCGGGCTGGCCGGCGGGAGCGGCCGTTGCCGGCCCAGGAGACGTCGCAGCAGGCGCGCCAGCATGACGCTCTCAGGCCCCCAGCAGGCGGGCCACCGCCTCCGGGTTGGCGGGGAAGTAGAAGTGCACGTAGGAGGCGGTGAGGCGGCCGACCCGGTAGATGGGCTCCCCCGGCGTGTTGCCGGTGAGCTTGAGCGCCCGTACCAGGGGTTCCAGGGGCGTGTTGCTGGTGGAGTAGTGGAAGCTGTGGCCGGGCAGGCGGCCTTCCGGCAGTTCGGCGGCCATCAGGCCCAGGGCGGCCAGCTTCTTCTGCATGCGGCTCTCGCCGGGCAGCAGGCCGAAGCCGGCCGTGCTTTCCCCCGTCACCGAGACCAGGGTTTCGAACAGGCTCATCATGCCGCCGCATTCGGCCAGCAGGGGCTTGCCGGCGGCCGCGTGGGCCTGCAGGGCGGCGGCCATGGAGCGGTTGGCGGCGATGGCGGCACCGTGCAGTTCCGGGTAGCCGCCGGGCAGCCACACAGCGTCGCAGGGGGGCAGGGCGGCGTCGGCCAGGGGCGAGAAATGGACGAGGCGGGCCCCCAGGTTTGCCAGGCATTCCAGGTTGGCCGGGTAGGCGAAGCAGAAGGCGGCGTCCCGGGCCACTGCCACGGCCTTGCCCGCCAGCAGGGGGGGCAGGGCGGGCGGCGGGGCCGGGGCGAAGTGTACCGGCGGCGGCAACTGGGCCGCGGCGGTGGCGGCGAGGGCGTCGGCCATGGCGTCCAGGCGCTGTTTCAGGTCCTCGATCTCGGCGGCGGGGAGCAGGCCCAGGTGGCGCTCCGGCATGGCGGCGTCGTTGTCCCGGGACAGGTGGCCGTACCAGGCGATGTCGGCTTCATCCAGGGTGTCGCGGCACAGTTGGGCGTGGTAGGCGCTGCCGACCCGGTTGGCCAGCACCGCGCCGATGGGGGCGCCACCGCCCTGTTCCTCCCGGTAGTGCTTGAGGCCGAAGGCGACGGCGCCGAAACTGCCGGCCATGGCGGAGGCGTCCAGCACCAGCAGGATGGGCAGGCCCAGCAGGCGGGCCAGGGCGGCGGCGGAGGGTTCGCCGTCGTTGAGGCCCATCACCCCTTCCACCAGGATCAGGTCGTTCTCCGCCGCGGCCCGGGCCAGGCGCCAGCGGGCGTCGGCCTCGCCGCCCATGCGGAAGTCGATGTTGTCGCAGGGCTGGCCGCTGGCCACCTGGTGGATCTGGGGATCGAGGAAGTCCGGGCCGCACTTGAAGACCTTGACCCGGCGCCCCTGGCGCGCGTGGAGCCGGGCCAGGGCGGCGACCACGGTGGTCTTGCCCTGGCCGGAGGCGGGGGCGGCGACGAGGAGGGCGGGGCAGGCGAGGGAAGTCATGGGCGGCGGCTCGGTGGAGATTTTGGGGGGATGGCCTGGGAGGCAGGCGGGACGGGCATCGGCGGCATGCCGTCGCCAGGATGCCCGTGTCTATTGCCGGTCAGGCCGGCGGCCCTTCAGAACTCGATCCCGGGCATGGCGGCGACGCCGGCCTGGAAAGCGTGCTTGACCATGCCCATTTCGGTAACGGTGTCGGCGGCGGCCACCAGGGCCTCCGGCGCGGCGCGGCCGGTGACGATGACGTGCTGGTGCGGCGGGCGGGCGGCGAAGGCGGCCAACACCGCATCCAGTTCCAGCCAGCCGTACTTGAAGGCGTAGGTCAGCTCGTCCAGGATCACCAGGTCGATGGCCGGGTCGGCGAGGTAGACACAGGCCTGCTCCCAGGCGGCCCGGGCGGCGCGCAGGTCCTTCTCCCGGTCCTGGGTTTCCCAGGTGAAGCCTTCACCCATGACGTGCCAGTGCACCCGGGGCTGCTGCCGGAAAAAGCCTTCCTCGCCGGTGTCGGAGCGGCTCTTCACCAGCTGGATGACGGCGGCGCTGTGGCCGTGGCCCAGGGCCCGGGCGAGGACGCCGAAGGCGGCGGAACTCTTGCCCTTGCCGTTACCGGTATGCACCAGCAGGACGCCGCGCTCCTGGCTGGCCTGGGCGATCTTGGCGTCGACCACTTCCTTCTTGCGGGCCATGCGGCTGTTGTGGCGTTGGTTGCGCTCGTCGCTCATGGGGAACTCCGGGAATCGGGGAAAAAGGGAAAAGAAGCGGGAATCAGCAGGGGATGAACCAGCGGCTGCCTCCGTCCTCCACCTCCCGCAGGGGATGGCCGTAGAGGCGGCTAAGGTGGGCAGCGGTGAGGATCTCGGCCACCGGGCCGCTCTCCCAGGTGCCGTCGCCCTGCAGCAGCAGGGCCCGGTCGCAGTAGCGGGCGGCCAGGCCCGGGTCGTGCAGCACCATCACCACGCCGGCGCCCCGCTCCCGGGCCAGGCCGGCGAACAGTTCCAGGGCGGTGATCTGGTGGGAGAGGTCCAGGTGGGCCAGGGGCTCGTCCAGCAGGTAGAGGTCCGGCGCCTGGGTCAGCAGGGTGGCGATGGCCAGGCGCTGGCGCTCGCCGCCGGAGAGGGAAGGCGTCTCCCGCTGTTCCATGCCGGCCAGCCCCACCCGGGCCAGGGCGGCCCGGGCCAGTTCCGCATCGGCGCCCGATTCCCAGTCCCAGCGGCCCAGGTGGGGATGGCGCCCGGCCAGGGCCGTCTCCAGCACGCTGGAGGCGAAGGCGTCGGCCTGGGTCTGGGCCATCCAGCCCCGTTGCCGGGCCGCCGCCCGGGGCCCCAGTTCCCCATAGCTGCGCCCCTGCAGGCGCACCTCGCCGCCCTGGGCCGGACGCAGGCCGGCCAGGGTGGACAGCAGGGTGGACTTGCCGGCCCCGTTGCGTCCCAGGATGGCCAGCCGTTCCCCCGGCTGCAGTTGCAGTTCCAGGTCGCGGCAGACCTCCCGGTCGCCGATGCGCACGGTGAGTCGGCTGGCTTGCAGCAAGGCAGTCATCGCGGCGCCCGGGTGAGGAGGAAGAGGAACACGGGCACACCAATGAGGGCGGTCAGCACCCCCACCGGCAGCTGCTGGGGCGCCGCCACGGTGCGGGCCAGGGTGTCGGCCAGGGCCAGCAGGGCGCCGCCGGCCAGCGCCGAGGCGGGCAGCAGCAGGCGCTGGTCGTTGCCCACCGCCAGGCGCACCAGATGGGGCACCACCAGACCGACGAAGCCGATGGAGCCGGCGGTGGTGACGGCGGTGGCGGTGGCCAGGGAAGCCACCACATAGACCAGCCGGCGCAGGCGCACCACGGCCACGCCGAGGGCCTGGGCCGTGGCCAGGCCCCGGGCTAGCAGATTAAGTTCCCGGGCAAAGGGTAGGGCCAGCAGCAGGGCCGCCGCCAGGGCCAGCAGGGGCGGCCGGGCATCGGTGGCCTGGGAGAGGTCGCCCATCAGCCAGTAGAGCATGCCGTGCAGCTTGTGCTCCGGCGCCAGGGACAGCATCAGGGCCACCAGGGCGCCGCAGCCGGCGGCGACGATGACCCCGGTGAGAAGTAGGCGGGTCTGGGTCCACGAGCCGTCGCCGTGGGCCAGGCCGAAGACCAGGAAAGTGGCGGCCAGGGCGCCGCTGAAGGCGAGGCCGTTGATGCCGAAGGCGGACAGCCCGAGCAGGATGGCCACCAGGGCGCCGACCCCGGCGCCGCCGGAGATGCCCAGCACATAGGGATCGGCCAGGGGATTGCGCAGCAGCACCTGCATCAGGCAGCCGGCCACCGCCAGCAGCCCGCCGCAGGCAAAGGCGGCCAGGGCCCGGGGCAGGCGCAGGTTATGCACCACCGCGTAGCCCGGCGCCTCGGCGTCCCCGAGCAGCCCCTGCAGGACGACGCCGGGGGGAATGCTGATGCTGCCCACCGCCAGGGCCACGACCAGGCTCACCCCGGCCAGCAGCACCAGCAGGGCAATGACGATCAGGGCACGACGGCGGGAGGGCATGGTTGGTCTTTAGAAAGTGGCCTTGAAACCGACCAGTGCGCTGCGAGAGAAGTTGATCGGATAGATGCCGTTGTCTCTGGTCCAGATGCCGTTCTTGTGGTCGAAGAGATTCTGGACCGTGGCGAACAGTTCCCAGCCTTGCAGGCGGTAGCGGTAAGTGAGGTTGGTCAGATTGTAAGCAGCCTGGCGCTGACTGCGGTTATTGGCGAAATCCCCGATGGCGTAGCTGTCACTGCGCCAGTTCTGGCTTAGGGTCAGTTCCGAGCGCTGGGTGAAGGCATAGGTTCCGGATAGGGCGAGGTTGTGATGGGGGACACCGGGAAGTTCCTTGCCATCGAAGGCGCCATTGCCCTGGCTTTCTCTATCGATGATTGAGCGGGTATAGGCGTAGTTGGCGTTCAGCGACAATTGAGGCGTGGCTTGCCAGAACTGCTGGACTTCCAGGCCGTACTTGTGGGATTTGTCGATGTTGGTGTTGAAGCTGGTCAGCCAGTTTCCGGTGTTGTAGTAATAAATTTCGTTGTCCAGATTGCTTCGGAAAACAGCAAGCTTGAAGCGGTTTCCCGGTGCCATTCGATTGAGCCCCAGCGTCAAGGTTTTCGCTTTGGCCGGGTTTATGAAGGCGTTGAAGGTGCCCCCAACGAAGAATCTGTCAACATCCGGCGCCTGAAAGGCTTGGTTAAGGTTGGCGAAAACGGAATAGCGGCTATCTAGCCGCTGGTTGATGCCCAGATCCCAGGCATCCAGGTCCCGCTCTCGGGACAATTGAGCGCCGCCAGCGGGTAGATGCTCATAGCGAACGCTTTCTCTGCGCGTCCCTGCTGACAGAGTGGTGTCGCCGAGGCGATAGACGCCCTGAACATAGTAGGCACGGCTGTTTTTCTTGGTTTGATCAAATGCCTGGATACGATTGCCGTCCGTACTCTGGAAGCCTGCTGTAAGGTCAAAGGTGTCGCCGGTGTGGACCACGGCCAGATCGTTGCCTTCGATGTCGTAGTCTGCCTTGAAGGTGCCGACGAACTCTGAGTGCTTGTCTTCCCGGCGATGAGCGTAGGTGAGTTTGGTGCTGTCGTTCAGGCTCCACTCGCCGCCCAGGCGCCATTGGTCGGTAGTGAATTGCTGATGTGTATATCTGGTGGCACCGGCTTGTGAAGGGTCTGCATCAAACTGGGCTTGGGATAGTGCGTTGGGGTAGCGAGTGTCGATGTAGGTACTGGAGACATCGACGTTCAGCCATAGATCACGCAGAGGACGTACCTTCAGCGCAGCTCGTTCATTGCGCATTTCGGAGGAATCCTTATGGCCGCTGATATCCGCCTGACTATATCCGCCATGCTTGCTGTGGTCGGCGCTGGCGGAAATGCTGTAGTTCTCGCCTTGCGTGCCAGCAGCAGTGTTCAGCCCTAGCGCGCCGTCGGTACCGGTATAGGCGCCGATAGAGATACCTGAATAGGGGCGGGTATGAATCTGGATCGTACCTGCCATGGCGCCATCCCCGTTGAGAACGGAACCGCTCCCTTTGGTGATTTCAATACGGTCGATGGCGGATAAGGGAATGGCGCCCAGCAGTTGGGGCACCATGTCGATATTGTTCAGGCGCTGTCCGTCGAGGCTGACGGCAATATTCTGGTAGCCGTTCTCGCTGCCGTAGCCGCGCATGTCGAGCATGGGGGTAAAACGGTTGCCAAAGCTGGGGGCAACATTTACCGAGCTATGCTGGGCTAGGTAGTCGAAAAGGGTTTGGGCCCCGGAGCGGTCAATCATCGGCCGGGTGTGTATTTCGGCAGCGTAGGCGGCGTCTGCCTCAGCATAAGCAACGCGGGTTGCTGTTACCTTAATGGTTTCCAGTTCCGTGCTTTGGGCGTGGGTGTGGGCGGTGAACAGCAGGCCGAGGGAGGCTGCAGAAAGGGAAATGCATGGTTTCATGAGGTGAGACTCCTCGTATCCGGCGAGCGTCCCCGCAATGCCGGAAGGTGGCGAAGGAAGTGAGCTGATGGTGGTCGGGCCGATCCGGCTCACTCGGTATTCCGTTCAGGCCGGTATCCGGGCTCGGAAGTCTTGATCCATCGCCTTCCCGGGGGTGACCCAGTGGCATCGTGATGGACCCGCACTTCCTTACCGTTGCGGGGGCAGCACAGGCATTGCGCCGCTGCTGGCGGCGCGCACCTGTTTCCCGTTTAACCGCGGAGGAGGACTCCTCCCGCGGCACCTGACGCGGAGCGTTGTCCCTGGTGGAACAACGGGGGCGGATGGTACTCCATACCTGCCTGTATGGCGAGGCCGGCGCCTGGGCGCTTCGGCATAAAACACATTCAAAATATGGTCTTAGTCCTTGACCTTGCGTGTTTTTGGCCTCTATAGTTCGCGCCTATGACTAAGCAATTGGATGCCCTCGAGGGCAAGGTGGCGCAGGTGGTCAACCTCTGCCACAGCCTGCGGGCCGAGAACCAGGAACTGCGCGCCCGACTGGCCAGCGCGGAAGACGAGCGCCTGCGTCTGGTCGAGCGCATGGAGGCGGCCCGTGTCCGCCTCGAGGCGCTGGCCGAGCAGTTGCCGGAGGAGGGCAAGGCATGAGCGGCAATTTCATCGACGTGGCCATCCTCGGCCGCGAATACCGGGTGGCCTGTCCGCCCGGCGAACAGGAAGCGCTGCTGGCTGCCGTCGCCTATGTGGACCGCAAGATGCAGGACATCGCAGCCAAGAGTAAGACTGCTGCCGCCGAGCGCGTGGCGGTCATGGCGGCCCTGAATATCGCCCACGAACTGCTTTCCGCCGGGAAGGCGGAGAGCCCCGCAGAAAATCCTGAAACCCCCGTTGACGGCTCTGACTTTCAGCGTAGAATCGGAGCCATGGAAACACAGTTGGACGCGGCCCTCCAAGGCCAGGAACCCTTGTTCTGAAGCCTTCTTGGCCGCACCAGAAAAAGTTTCCGCCGATTGTCCCCTGCGGTGTTCGTCAAGGCCATATATTCCTTGAACCAATGCTAATTGGCATCGGCCGCGAACCACTCATCCGCTGTTGTGAGCGCCCTTCGTCGGGTGCACCTGATGCGGACGGCAAGCGACCACTCTGAACTCAGGTTCAGGATGCCGGCCTAACGGCACAGGCGGGGGCCTAATACAGCAGCGCGGTGCGAGCAATCCACCGCGCTGTTTCCTTTTGTGGCCCCTCTTTTCCCCTGTTCGCCCATGGCTTACTGGCTGATGAAATCCGAGCCGGACGAAGTGTCCATCGACGACCTGGCCCGTCTCGGCCGGGTGCCCTGGTTCGGCGTGCGCAACTACCAGGCCCGCAATTTCATGCGCGATGCCATGAAGCTGGGCGACGGCGTGCTCTTCTACCATTCCGGCTGTGCCGTGCCGGGCATCGCCGGCCTGGGTCAGGTGGCGTCCGCCGCCTACGCCGATGCCACCCAGTTCGATCCGGCCAGTCCCTATTTCGATGCCAAATCCTCGCCCGGGCAGCCCCGCTGGCTCAACGTGGATGTGGCCTTCGTCGCCCGCGGGCGCTTCGTGGCCCTGACCGAGCTGCGGTGCCATCCGGCCCTGGCGGCCATGGGAGTGCTGCAAAAGGGCAGCCGCCTGTCCATCACCCCGGTGACGGCGGAAGAGTGGCAATTCATTACCCGCAAGTTGATGGAGCTGAACGATGTTTTTTGATTTCTGGTGGCTGGCCTATGTGAGTCTGGGCCTCTTCGCCGGTTTCATGGCCGGCCTCCTGGGCATCGGCGGCGGCGCCGTGATGGTGCCCCTGCTGGTCATGATCTTCGCCGGCCAGCAGTTCCCGCCGGAGCAGATGCTGCATCTGGCCCTCGGCACCTCCATGGCTACCATCATCTTCACCGCCATTTCCAGCCTGCGCACCCACCACCAGCATGGCGCCGTGATGTGGGACACGCTGCGCTCTTTCACTCCGGGGGTGCTGGTGGGGACCGTGCTGGGCACCCAGCTCGCCGCCCGCATTTCCACCCAGGGCCTGGCCCTGTTCTTTGCCTGCTTCATTTCCTGCGTGGCGTTGCAGATGGCGTTGAACTTCAAGCCGAAGCCCCACCGGGAACTGCCCGGCCCGGCCGGCCTGGGGCTGGCGGGCGGGGTCATCGGCGCCCTCTCTTCCCTGGTGGCCATCGGCGGCGGCTCCCTGACGGTTCCTTATCTGGCCTGGTGTAACGTGCCGGTGCGCAACGCCATCGGCACTTCGGCGGCCCTCGGCCTGCCCATCGCCTTCTTCGGCACCCTGGGCTACATCTGGAACGGCTGGGGCGAGGCCGGCCTGCCGGCCTGGAGCGTTGGTTACGTCTATCTGCCGGCCCTGCTGTGGGTGATGGCGGGCAGCGTGGTGGCGGCCCCGGTGGGGGCGCGTCTGGCCCATCGCCTGCCGGTGGCGACCCTGAAGCGGATTTTCGCCGGCGTGCTGGTGCTGCTGGCAGCCAAGATGTTGCATGGCGTCATGTAGATGGCGGCTTGCCGACCTTGATGCATATGGAAAGGGCCTGCGGGCCCTTTTTTGTTTTTGCGCCGCGACATACGGGCGGGTATGGAAATTTGCGTAACTGTTATATCATTGCGTAATCCATGTCCGTTCCCGGACGCAATACGGGTTTCCCACATTGGGGAAAACCCGCCGGGAGGGCTGGGTAGAGGGGGAGTCGGTCTTTTTCTGCCGACCTAAACAAATACTCAAACTGAGGAGAACACTCGTGAGCAGCGCTGCCTACGAACGGATTCGCAACAATCCGAAGTTCGACAAGCTGGTTGCCACCCGCAGCCGCTTCGCCTGGACCCTGTCTGCCGTGGTCCTGATCCTGTACTACGGCTTCATGGCCGTGGTCGCCTTCAATCCCACCCTGCTGGCCTCGCCCCTGGGCGAAGGCCGTATCGCCACCATCGGCTGGCCCATCGCCGCCCTGATGATGCTGCTGTTCTGGGTCATGACCGGCCTCTACGTGCATCGCGCCAACGGCAAGTTCGACGAAATCAACGCCGAACTGATCAAGGAAGCCACCAAGGAGGCCCAATAATGCGTAACCTGTCCCGCTTCCTGCCCCTGTTGGGCCTGCTGCTGGCCGCCGGTGCCGCCTATGCCGGTCCCGGTACCGTCGGCGAGGCTGAAAAGCAGCCCCTGAACGTGGCCGCCATCGCCATGTTCGTGGCCTTCGTGCTGTCCACCCTGGGCATCACCTACTGGGCCGCCAACCGCACCAAGTCCACCGCCGACTTCTACACTGCCGGCGGCGGCATCACCGGTTTCCAGAACGGCCTGGCCATTGCCGGCGACTACATGTCCGCCGCCACCCTGCTGGGTCTGACCTCCATGGTGTTCGCCAAGGGCTATGACGGTTTCGTCTACATCGTCGGCTTCTTCGTCGGCTGGCCCATCATTCTGTTCCTGATGGCCGAGCGCCTGCGTAACCTGGGCCGCTTCACCTTTGCCGACATCACCTCCTACCGTCTCGACCAGAGCAAGGTGCGGACGGTGGCTGCCATCTCTTCCCTGACCGTGGTGCTGTTCTACCTGATCACCCAGATGGTCGGCGCCGGCCAGCTGATCAAGCTGCTCTTCGGCCTGGACTATGAGGTGGCCGTGGTCGTGGTGGGCGTGCTGATGATGGTCTATGTGACCTTCGGCGGCATGATTGCCACCACCTGGGTGCAGATCATCAAGGCCTGTCTGCTGCTTGGCGGCGGCACCCTGATGATGCTGCTGGCCATGTCTCACTTCGGTTTCGATTTCGAAACCCTGGTCACCAAGGCCACCGAAGTGCACAAGGACGGCACCAAGATCATGGGTCCGGGTTCCCTGCTGGCCGATCCGGTCAATGCCGTGTCCCTGTCCCTGGGCCTGATGTTCGGTACCGCCGGCCTGCCCCACATCCTGATGCGCTTCTTCACCGTGCCGGATGCCAAGCAGGCCCGCAAGTCCGTGTTCGTGGCCACCGGCTTCATCGGCTTCTTCTTCCTGGTGGTGGTGCTGCTGGGTATGTCCGCCATCGTTCTGGTCGGCACCAACCCCGAGTTCTTCGAAGGCGGCAACGTCGGCGGCAAGATGATCGGTGGCGGCAACATGGTGGCCATGCACCTGGCCAAGTTCGTCGGCGGTAACATCTTCCTCGGCTTCCTTTCCGCCGTGGCCTTCGCCACCATCCTGGCCGTGGTTTCCGGCCTGGCTCTGGCCGGCGCTTCCGCCATCTCCCACGACATCTACGCCAATGTGATCTGCAAGGGCAAGCCCAAGGGCGGTTCCGAACTGAAGGTGTCCAAGATCGCCTCCATCTTCATCGGTCTGGCTGCCATCGGCCTGGGCATCATGTTCGAAAAGCAGAACCTGGCTTTCATGGTCGGCCTGGCTTTCGGCATCGCTGCTTCTGCCAACTTCCCGGTGCTGATCCTCTCCATGTACTGGAAGGGCCTGACCACCAAGGGCGCCATTGCCGGCACCATCTGCGGCCTGACTGCCGCCGTGGTCTTCGTGGTGCTGTCCAAGGCCGTGTGGGTGACCGTGCTGGGCAAGGCCCAGGCCATCTTCCCCTACGACCAGCCGGCCCTGTTCTCCATGCCCCTGGCTTTCCTCATCGCCTTCGTGGTCTCCAAGCTGGATACCAGCGCCCAGGCCAAGCGCGAGATCGAAGCCTTCGACGACCAGTACGTGCGTGCCCAGACCGGTCTGGGTGCCGCCGGCGCCAGCAACCACTAAGCGCCAGCTGCAGCGTCAGCGTCATAAAAAAGCCCCGGGAGTTTCCCGGGGCTTTTTCTTTGTGCCGTTGCCGGCGGCCAGCGCAGTTTGTTGATCAACAGCCCTTGAAGGCGGGCTTGCGCTTGGCCAGGAAGGCGTCCAGGCCTTCCTTGTAGTCGGCGGTGTCGAGGAAGGCGAAGGAGGCGGCCTTTTCTTCCTGGGTCAGGGGCATGCCGGAAGCCAGGCGGCGCATCCACTGCTTGTGCCAACGGGCCACCAGGGGCGCGCCGGCGGCGATGCGGCGGGCGGTGGCGGTGACTTCGTCCTCCAGCTGGGCATCGGCCACCACCCGCGTCAGCAGGCCCTTGGCGTAGGCCTCGGCGGCAGAGAGGATGCGCCCTTCCAGCAGGATCTCGGACATCACGGCGGGGCCGGCCAGGGCCAGCAGGCCGGACATCTCACCCGGATACATGGAGAAGCCCAGCTTGTTGATGGGGGCGCCGAACTTGGCTCCTTCGCCGGCGATGCGCAGGTCGCAGTTGCCGGCGATTTCCAGGCCGCCGCCGATGCAGGCGCCCCGGATCAGGGCCACGGTGGGGTGGGGGCAGTCGCGCACCGCATCCAGGGCGGCACCCACCTTGTCGTGGTAGTGCAGGGCCTGATCCAGGTTGGCCCGCTTGACCAGGAATTCCTCGATGTCGCCACCGGCGGCGAAAGCTACGCCAGCCCCGGTGAGAACGACGCAGCGCAGACTGGAGTCGGCCGAGAGTTCGGCCATGGCGGCGGCCAGGTCGCACCACATGGCGTAGTTAACGGCGTTGAGCTTCTCCGGGTTGGAGAGGGTGACGGTGGCGATGTCGCCGTCACGGGAGACGAGAATGCGTCCGGACATGGCGGTTCTTTCAAGGCGGGGTGGAAAAAAACAGGGGCTGCACAGGCAGCCCCGGGGTGTGCGGCGGGTGCGGTTCAGCGGCTGGTGGCCTTGGCCATGGCTTCGCTGCCGGCGATGAGGTGGCTCTTCATGACCTTCTCGGCCAGGTCCGGGTCCTTGGCGGTGATGGCGGCCAGCAGTTCCCGGTGTTCTTCCATGGACTTCTTCAGGCGGCCGTCCACGGACAGGGACTGGTAGCGGGTCAGCTTGAGGACCTTGCGCAAATCCTGGATCACCTGCAGCAGCCAGCGGTTGCCGGCGATTTCCCAGAGGGTCAGGTGGAAATTCTGGTTGGCCTCGAAGTAGGCCGGAATGTTGCCGGTGGCGGCCGCCTTTTCCAGGATGTCCTGGATCGCCTGCAGGCGGGCCACGTCGGCCGGGGTGGCCTTCTGGGTGGCCTCGAAGGCGCAACGGCCTTCCAGCATGGCGATGATGGGGAAGATTTCCTGGATGTCGCCCCCGGACAGCTCGGTGACGTAGCAGCCGCGGCGCGGCTTGAGGGTCACCAGGCCTTCGGAGGCCAGCACCTTCAGGGCCTCGCGCAGGGGGGTGCGGGAGATGCCGTAGTCTTCGGCCAGGGCCTGCTCGTCGATCCAGGTGCCGGGCGGCAGTTCATGGGAAAAGATGCGCTGACGCAGGCGCTCGGCCACTTCTTCGTAGAGGGCGGGCTGGGCGATACGGATGGCGTTCATGAACGATCGGTGGGACAGAAATTCAGCAGGATATAGAAAATCCGGACGCAGAGTCTGGTGTCTTTGCCCTATGCGTTACGTAATAAGCCAAGCATTACGCAAGCCGCAAGCAGGGCGCAATTATAGCCCAGTTGGCAAGTATTGCATTCATAATTATGGATACAGTATTATCCAGGGTTCGGGATGTCAAGCTGGCCGAGAAGCGGGTTCATGGCTGCCGGCGCTCCCTTAGCAAGCCCTTCCCCGCCGCCTGTTTGGGCGGCGTAGAATCGAAAATCTAGCCGTCGCAGTGCCCCTGGCATGCGGCGGGTGTACCGAGAAAGGTCTGACATGTCTGCCGACGCATCCAAGCCCCAATTGCCCAATTCCGACAACCTGGACGCCTGGGCCAAGGCCGCCGCCAAGTCCGCTCCCGGCGGCGACGTCAATGCGCTCAACTGGATCACGCCGGAAGGCCTGACCGTCAAGCCACTGTACACCAAGAAGGACGTGGAGGACCTGCCCTACGCCGACACCCTGCCCGGCTTCGCCCCATATCTGCGCGGCCCCCAGGCCACCATGTACGCCGTGCGGCCGTGGACCATCCGCCAGTACGCGGGCTTCTCCACCGCTGAAGAATCCAACGCCTTCTACCGCAAGGCTCTGGCAGCCGGCGGCCAGGGCGTTTCCGTGGCCTTCGACCTGGCCACCCACCGCGGCTACGACTCGGACAATCCCCGGGTCCTGGGCGACGTCGGCAAGGCCGGCGTGGCCATCGATTCCGTCGAGGACATGAAGATCCTCTTCGACGGCATCCCCCTCGACAAGATTTCCGTTTCCATGACCATGAACGGCGCCGTGCTGCCCATCCTGGCCGGCTACATCGTCGCCGCCGAAGAGCAGGGCGTCTCCCAGGAACAGTTGTCCGGCACCATCCAGAACGACATCCTGAAGGAGTTCATGGTCCGCAACACCTATATCTATCCGCCCAAGCCGTCGATGAAGATCATCTCCGACATCTTCGGCTACACCGCGCAGCACATGCCCAAGTTCAACTCGATTTCCATCTCGGGTTATCACATCCAGGAAGCCGGGGCCAACCAGGCCATCGAACTGGCCTTCACCCTGGCTGACGGCATGGAGTACGTGCGCACCGGCATCGCCTCCGGCCTCGATGTGGACGCCTTCGCCGGCCGTCTGTCCTTCTTCTGGGCGGTGGGCATGAACTTCTACCTGGAAATCGCCAAGATGCGCGCCGGCCGGATGCTGTGGCACCGCATCATGAGCCAGTTCAATCCCAAGAGCGCCAAGTCCCTCATGCTGCGGACCCACAGCCAGACCTCCGGCTGGTCCCTCACCGAGCAGGACCCGTACAACAACGTGGTGCGCACCACCATCGAGGCCATGGCGGCCGTCTTCGGCGGCACCCAGTCCCTGCACACCAACGCCCTGGACGAGGCCATCGCCCTGCCGACGGAATTCTCCGCCCGCATCGCCCGCAACACCCAGCTCATCATCCAGGAAGAAACCCACATCTGTAACGTGGTGGACCCCTGGGCCGGTTCCTACATGATGGAAAAGCTGACCCAGGACATGGCCGACAAGGCCTGGAGCATCATCCAGGAAATCGAAGCCATGGGCGGCATGACCAAGGCCGTGGAATCCGGCTGGGCCAAGATGCAGGTGGAAACCTGCGCCGCCGACAAGCAGGCGCGCATCGACTCCGGCAAGGACGTCATCGTCGGCGTGAACAAGTACAAGCTGGCCAAGGAAGACCAGATCGACATTCTGGACATCGACAACCACGCCGTGCGCGAAGCCCAGATCGCCCGCCTGAAGAAGATCCGCGCCAGCCGCGACAGCGCCGCCGTGCAGGCCGCCCTGGATGCCCTGACCCAGTGCGCCGAGAGCGGCGAGGGCAACCTGCTGGACCTGAGCGTCAAGGCCATCCGCCTGCGCGCCACCGTGGGCGAAGTGTCCGATGCCCTGGAAAAGGTCTTCGGTCGCTTCCGTGCCAACAACCAGACCATTTCCGGTGTTTATGGAGGCGTTGTGGAAGGACAGGAAAGCTGGGAATCCATCAAGGCCGACATCGCCAAGTTCGCCGAAGAAGAAGGCCGTCGCCCCCGCATCATGATCGCCAAGCTGGGCCAGGACGGCCACGACCGTGGCGCCAAGGTAGTGGCCACCGCCTTCGCCGACCTGGGCTTCGACATCGACATGGGCCCCCTCTTCCAGACCCCGGAAGAAGCCGCCCGCCAGGCCGTGGAAAACGACGTGCACGCCATCGGCGTTTCCTCCCTGGCCGCCGGTCACAAGACCCTGCTGCCGGCCCTGGTGAACTCCCTCAAGAAACAGGGCGCCGACGACATCATCGTCTTCGCCGGCGGCGTCATTCCCGCCCAGGATTACGACACCCTCTACGCCGCAGGCGCCAAGGCAATCTTCGGCCCCGGCACCCGCATCGAGGATTCGGCCAAGCGCGTCCTGGAAGAAATCCGCAAGTCCCGCGGCTAAGCCTTGACGATGCAGATGTCGGAAGCCTCCACGGTGGGGCAGCACTCCCTCGCCGGGGCCGACCAGGCCCTGGTGGACGGGGTCCTGGCGCGTCAGCGCCGGGCCCTGGCCAAGGCCATCACCCTGATCGAGTCCAGCCGGGCCGACCATCAGGTGCGGGCCCAGCAGGTGCTCGCCTCCCTTCTGCCCCACACGGGCAAGGCCATCCGCATCGGCATTTCCGGCGTCCCCGGCGCCGGTAAGTCCACCTTCATCGAAGCCCTGGGCATCCACCTGATCGAACGGGGCCATCGCCTGGCCGTGCTGGCGGTGGATCCTTCCTCCTCCGTCTCCGGCGGCTCCATCCTGGGTGACAAGACCCGCATGGAAACCCTGTGCCAGCGCGAGGAGGCCTTCATCCGGCCGTCCCCCTCCGCCGGCAGCCTGGGCGGCGTCGCCGAGAAGACCCGGGAAGCTATGCTGCTGTGCGAGGCCGCCGGCTTCGACGTGATCATCGTCGAGACCGTCGGCGTCGGCCAGTCCGAGACCACGGTGGCCGGCATGGTGGACATGTTCTGCCTGCTGCAGCTGCCCAATGCCGGCGACGACCTGCAGGCCATCAAGAAAGGCATCGTCGAGATCGCCGACATGGTGGTCATCAACAAGGCCGACATCGACCCCCGGGCCGCCCAGGTGGTGCGGGCCCAGTGGAACAACGCCCTGCACATGCTGCGCCACGCCAGCCCCAACTGGGCACCGCCGGTGATCACCCTGTCGGCCCTGCACAAGGAAGGCATCGGTGACTTCTGGGCCCAGGTGGAAAAGTACCGCCAGGCCCTGACGCCCACCGGCGAGTTCGAGGCCCGGCGCCAGCGCCAGTCCATCGACTGGATGTGGAGCCTGATCGATTCCGGCCTGCGCCAGTATTTCCGTAACCACCCGGCGGTGCGCCGGGACCTGCCCGGGCTCACCCAAGCGGTGACCCAGGGCCGCACCACGCCGGCCGCGGCGGCTTACAAGCTGTTGGGCGACCTGCGAACCGATTCGCCATCCGAATAACGTTTCAAACCTTTCGACCCTGTTTCGACCCATTGGGAGAAGTCCACATGCACGACATCATTCACGAGCTGGAGAAAAAGCGCGAAGCCGCCCGCCTCGGCGGTGGCCAGAAGCGCATCGACAGCCAGCACAAGAAGGGCAAGCTGACCGCCCGCGAACGCCTCGAGCTGCTGCTCGATCCCGATTCCTTCGAGGAATGGGACATGTTCAAGGAGCACCGCTGCACCGACTTCGGCATGGCCGAGACCAAGAACCCGGGTGACGGCGTCGTCACCGGCTACGGCACCATCAACGGCCGTCTGGTCTTCGTTTTCTCCCAGGACTTCACCGTCTTTGGCGGCTCCCTCTCCGAGACCCACGCCGAGAAAATCTGCAAGGTCATGGACCACGCCATGAAGGTCGGCGCTCCCGTGATCGGCCTGAACGACTCCGGCGGCGCCCGTATTCAGGAAGGCGTTGCCTCCCTGGGCGGCTACGCCGACGTGTTCCAGCGCAACGTCATGGCCTCCGGCGTGATCCCCCAGATCTCCATGATCATGGGCCCCTGTGCCGGCGGCGCCGTGTATTCCCCGGCCATGACCGACTTCATCTTCATGGTGAAGGATTCCTCCTACATGTTCGTCACCGGTCCCGAAGTGGTGAAGACCGTGACCCACGAAGAAGTGACCGCCGAGGAACTGGGCGGCGCCGTGACCCACACCACCAAGTCCGGTGTGGCCGACCTGGCCTTCGAGAACGACGTGGAAGCCCTGAACTACCTGCGTCGCCTGGTGAACTTCCTGCCCGCCAACAACCGGGAAAAGCCCCCGGTGCAGAAGACCAACGATCCTGCCGAGCGTCTGGACTTCTCCCTCGACACCCTGGTGCCGGACAACGCCAACAAGCCCTACGACATGAAGGAACTGATCATCAAGATGGTTGATGACTGCGACTTCTTCGAAATCCAGCCGGACTACGCCAAGAACATCATCACCGGCTTCGCCCGCATGGATGGCCACCCCGTCGGCATCGTCGCCAACCAGCCCCTGGTGCTGGCCGGCTGCCTGGACATCAAGTCCTCCATCAAGGCTGCCCGCTTCGTGCGTTTCTGCGACGCCTTCAACATCCCCGTGGTGACCCTGGTGGACGTGCCCGGCTTCATGCCTGGCACCTCCCAGGAATACGGCGGCATCATCAAGCACGGCGCCAAGCTGCTCTACGCCTACGCCGAATGCACCGTGCCGAAGGTCACCCTGATCACCCGCAAGGCCTACGGTGGCGCCTACGACGTGATGTCCTCCAAGCACCTGCGCGGTGACGTGAACCTGGCCTGGCCCAGCGCCGAAATCGCCGTGATGGGCCCCAAGGGCGCTGTGGAAATCATCTTCCGCGAAGAGAAGAACGACCCTGCCAAGCTGGCCGAACGCGAAGCCGAATACAAGGCCAAGTTCGCCAACCCCTTCGTGGCCGGTGCCCGTGGCTTCATCGACGACGTCATCATGCCCAACGAGACCCGTAAGCGGATCTGCCGTTCCCTGGCCATGCTGCGTGACAAGAAACTCGACAACCCGTGGCGCAAGCACGGCAACATTCCGCTGTAAGCGACGGGAAGGACTAAAACATGTTTAAGAAAATCCTGATTGCCAACCGCGGTGAAATCGCCTGCCGCGTCATCAAGACCGCCCGCAAGATGGGCATCAAGACTGTCGCCGTCTACTCCGAGGCCGACAAGGACGCCCTGTTCGTGGAGATGGCCGACGAAGCCGTCTGCATCGGCCCGGCCGCTTCCAAGGAATCCTACCTGGTCGCCGACAAGATCATCGCCGCCTGCAAGCAGACCGGCGCCGAGGCGGTGCACCCCGGCTACGGCTTCCTCTCCGAGAACGCCGAGTTCTCCCGCCGTCTGGAAGAGGAAGGCATCAAGTTCATCGGTCCCAAGCACTACTCCATCGCCAAGATGGGCGACAAGATCGAGTCCAAGAAGCTGGCCATCGAAGCCAAGGTCAACACCATTCCCGGCTACAACGATGCCATCGACGGCCCCGACGCCGCCGTGGAAATCGCCAAGAAGATCGGCTACCCGGTGATGATCAAGGCCTCCGCCGGCGGCGGCGGCAAGGGTCTGCGCGTGGCCTACAACGACGCCGAAGCCCACGAAGGCTTCTCCTCCTGCGTCAATGAGGCCCGCAACTCCTTCGGCGACGACCGCGTCTTCATCGAGAAGTACGTGCTGGAACCCCGCCACATCGAAATCCAGGTGCTGGGCGACTCCCACGGCAACTACGTGTACCTGAACGAGCGCGACTGCTCCATCCAGCGCCGTCACCAGAAGGTCATCGAAGAAGCACCGAGCCCCTTCGTTGATCCCGAGATGCGCAAGGCCATGGGCGAGCAGGCCGTGGCCCTGGCCCGGGCCGTGAATTACGAATCCGCCGGTACGGTGGAGTTCGTGGTCTCCGGTGCCACCAAGGAGTTCTACTTCCTGGAGATGAACACCCGTCTGCAGGTGGAGCACCCCGTCACCGAACTGATCACCGGCCTCGACCTGGTGGAACAGATGATCCGCGTCGCCTACGGCGAAAAGCTGCCCCTGACCCAGGCCGACGTGCAGATCAACGGCTGGGCCATGGAGTGCCGGATCAACGCGGAAGACCCCTTCCGCGGCTTCCTGCCCTCCACCGGCCGCCTGGTGAAGTTCCAGCCGCCGGCCGAGGTGGACGGTCAGGTGCGTGTGGATACCGGCGTCTACGACGGCGGCGAAATCTCCATGTACTACGATTCCATGATCGCCAAGCTGATCGTGCACGGCGCTTCCCGCGAGCAGGCCATCGCCCGCATGCGTGACGCCCTGAACGGCTTCGTCATCCGCGGCATCTCCTCGAACATCCCGTTCCAGGCCGCCCTGATGCAGCACGCCCGCTTCCAGTCCGGCATCTTCGACACCGGCTTCATCGCCAAGGAATACCCGAAGGGCTTCGACGCCTCCATGGTGCCCCACGACGATCCGGCCCTGCTGATCGGCGTCGCCGCCTTCGTGCATCGCCGCTACATCGACCGCGCCGCCCAGGTTTCCGGCCAGCTGCCGGGCCACGAGCGCAAGGTGGGCGACGAGTGGGTGGTGATCCGCAACGGCGAACGTCACCCCGTGGTGGCCAAGCCCATCGAGGGCGGCTATCTGGTGACCTACAACGGCGAGAAGTACGAGCTCCTCTCCGACTGGCGCCAGGGTCAGTCCCTGTTCAACGGCACCTGCAACGGCGAGGAATTCACCCTGCAGGTGGAACGCCACCGCATGACCTACCAGCTGTTCCACTGGGGCACCCGCGCCGACATGATGGTGATGTCCGCCCGCGCCGCCGAACTGCTGGCCCTCATGCCGGAAAAGGCCGCTCCCGACCTCTCCAAGTTCCTGCTGTCCCCCATGCCGGGCCTGCTGCGCGAAGTGTCCGTCGCCGTCGGCCAGGAAGTGAAGGCCGGCGAGAAGCTGGCCGTCATCGAAGCCATGAAGATGGAGAACATCCTCAAGGCCGAACAGGACTGCAAGGTGAAGAAGATCTCCGTCACCGCCGGCTCCAGCCTGTCGGTGGACGAAATCATCATCGAGTTCGAATAAGCGGCTGCTGCCGCCTCATCCCGCCCGCCGTCGCCCTCAGGTGACGGCGGCAGGATTGCCCAAGGGCCGGTTCTACCGGCCCTTTTTTTGGCGATATTATACGTCGCGTACCCACTGGCGATAGGGGGGTATGATGAACACCTCTAATCGTCTGTGGAACCTGTGGGAAATGAAAGAATTTTTCCTTCCAAATCTCTTGCTGCTCGCTAAAGAGTTAGGGCGCCTCGCGGAAGAGTATGAAAACGCGGAAGCGGGAAGTACGCTGGAAAAAGATGTTCAACTGAATAACGCCAGCAAACTAAGAGAGTATGCGCAGGATTTCTCGGCCCTCGATCTTCCAATGTGTCGTATTCAGGCTGAACGGCTTGCTGGTCAGATGGGCCTAAATGCCAGTGAAATTGCACAAGGGCTAAAAGACCTTTATGCAAGGATGGAAGATGAATGCACTCTGCGTAAATTCCTAACTCTTTCGGATACGCAGGCCGGTTACGTCTTCCCCTCATCCCCTCCATTTGGCTTGGAAGTGGTTCAGAAACTTCCCAAAATCGCTTATGAAGTGGAAGAGGCCTCTAAATGTATTGGTCTTGGGCTAGATACTGCTGCTGTGTTCCACTTGATGCGCGTTGTGGAAATTGGAATTGAGGCAATTAGAAAATCCCTCGCCATCCCGGACCCAGTAAAGGCTTCAGGACGTAATTGGGGGATTCTAATAAAAAAGATAAGCGATGCAATTTCGGAAAAATCGCAATGGGCCTCGAAGGATGACAAACAGTTTTTCTTTGAGGTACTAGCGTCACTTGATGCAGTAAGAAATGCGTGGCGCAACGCAACCATGCATGTAGAAACCAAATACAAACCAGAGGAATCAGAGCCGATCTTTATCGCAGTAAAGAGCCTTATGAAGAAAATCGCCAACCGGATGGATGAATACGGGATGCCTCTTGCTTAAGAAAAGCAAAAGGCCCCGCCCTTTTTCGACCCCGGACCTACTCTTGCTGGCCGGCGTGGTTCAAAAGGGAGAGACCTCAACGGGGATTGTACTCACGTTATAGCAACCCCACACGACATATTTTCGCGGAAACATGTCGAACTACCCAATGAAAACGCCGCGCAATGGCTTCGTGCAGTCGGGCTCCAATTGCCCGAGGCGAACACCATTGAACGGCGAGGTTTTAGTCTGCTGATTACGGCAGGCACTGTCAACAGCAAACCCCATTCCCGGTCTTGCCACCAGATCAGCCGGTACTCTAGTGGCCACACGTTATCGCTGTTGGCCAGCCAGTGCAGCCCGCAGCGCTGTTTCCTCTTGGTCCTGAAAGCCACCCTTGCAGAGAATTAAGTTCTGGCAGTTGGCCGGGAACAGGGTGCGATCATCATCCAGGGCGACCCATGGCACGTCCTTTTTCCGGGCAAGCTGAAGATAGCGCAAGATTTCCTGGTATCGCACTGGCTCCGGCACATAGCCCACAGGATATTGCTTGCGGATCGGACGGGGGATCACGGGCGTAAAACCGACAACGCGGGCGCGAAGTTCGGCGGGCACAACGTCCAGCCAGTCTTCGCTACACCGCCATGAAGACGAAATAACCACAGCAACGTCTGGATGGTCGCCCAGCACGGTCATAAGCCTGGGGAGGTGCAGCCATAGTCCCCCAACAGGTGGGGGAAAATCATGCAATACACCATCGAAGTCGAGGAAGAGGATCATGGTGCCTTCCAAAGCGAAACGCCCCTCCAATGGCTTCGTGCAGTCGGGATGCAATTGCCCGAGGCGAACACCCTGGAGAGGCGAGGTTTCAGTGTGTGGATTACGGCAGGCACTGTCAATAGCAAAGCATTTAGTCGCCCACCGGCATCGGTGGCTCCTCCCGCAACTCGAACATCTCCCGGATTTCCCGGGGGGCCAAATGTCGCAGATTTGCTTCTTCCGCGAGTACGGCTTTCTCCTGATCCACTTGGGCTTCCAGTGCTGCCAGGTAGGCCCCGGTCTTTAGTAGCCCCTTTACGCGGTCTGGCCACCCCAGCAACCAGCGAT
Source organism: Azospira sp. I09 (assembly GCF_009177135.1). Classification (NCBI taxonomy): domain Bacteria; kingdom Pseudomonadati; phylum Pseudomonadota; class Betaproteobacteria; order Rhodocyclales; family Rhodocyclaceae; genus Azospira; species Azospira sp. I09. The sequence continues at coordinate 2,957,625 of NZ_AP021844.1, forward strand.
TGGCGATGGATATTGCGGTATCCCCCATCGTCTCGATTCTCAGCGCCACGTCCGCCGGATAGGCGGATGGATTGTGCAGTGCTTCCATGATTTAGTCCTCCGATTGTGCCTGACGCAGCGTTTCCAACATCCAGCTAACGAAAGCACTCCATCCTACGAACGTCAGTGCGTTTTCGTAGACGTACTCAGCCCGCTGCGAGTCTGGAAGGCTCCAAACCCAACGCTGCACAATATCCTCCAACTCAAAAGGAACATGCCGGAATTGAACGACCTGGCGACCGTCCAAGTCGGTGAATTTGACTCCAGCCGGGATGCCGCAGTAGAGCGAACGGATTTTCTGGTCAATGGCCATGGCAGTCACCTCGCGCCACTTGGCGGCCCATCCGCCGCTCGTCAAAAGCCCCGGGAAGCACCATGGCCCCTGTTTCATCGGTAATGCCACAGAACCCCACTCCAAAGGCCTGGAAGCCCAGGCGGGAGTGGTGCCCGCTGTAGTCCAGACGGTCGTGATGATGCCCGTGGAAAGCCGTGGCTACCCGTAGGCTGCGGGCCAGCTCGTCAATGGCCTCAAACCCGTGAGGATGGCAGGCAGGTGCCTCGTGCGTTACCAGGATGTCGGCCCGCTGGCCGAGTAGCCGGTTGTAATCCTCCGGGAAGATGGTGCTGCGATGTTTTCTGGCCCATTCCAGGCGATGGGGACGAACCAGGGGTTTTTTGTACTTGCCGAGCAAGGCGGCATAGGACTCATACCGCACCTCCGGCGGATACCACGCCTCTCCCCGGAATACGCCCCCCAGGCCCGCGATCCGGACGCCGGCAATCTCAACGACACGCCCGTGCAAATTGCGCTCCGCCAATTGTGAGCCAAAAAGATTGTCGAATTCAGCTTGGCTATCCGTATCGTGATTGCCCGGAATCCACCAGATTTCCGCCAGGCCCAGGATGGGCGCCAGCACTTTGTCCAAAGACTGCTGGGGTTGCAGGTCGCCCAGGAACACCACCGCCGCCGGCTGGTGCTCCTGCACCGCCTGGATAACGTGCTCGAAATTGCCATGCGTGTCGCCACAAAAGAAGATGCATCCCATGGTCAAACCTCAAGCACCAACTCAGGCCGGAAGCCGCTGGTGGCCACTTCGCGGGGATAGCCCCGCTGGTTCGACACTACCCGGCAGCCATTTTCAGCCACGAAGTCGTTGTTGGTATGGGTGTGGCCATGGCACCAGACATCAATCCGATGGGCGACCATCAGGTGGCTCAGATCGGTGACAAAGTACGGGGATACCGCACTCCCTTCGTGTTGCGGGGCGACACAGCCCCGATGGGGGGCAAAGTGCGTCACCACTACGGTTTTGCCATCGAAGGGTTTGGCTAGCTCCGTATCCAGCCATCCCAGCGAACGCCGATACATCGCCACGGTTTCCCGGGGCTCCAGCGTCTTGCCATCATGCCCACGAATAACCCAATAGTCGTTGATCCCATTGCGGGCACCCGTCATGGCCAGGGCTTGCTGGGCACCATGTCCATGGAGGCTAAAGCCACTCCAGAGCGTACAACCGAGAATGCGCACGCCGTCCAGTTCCACCGTGCGCCGCTCTAGGCACGTGACTCCCTGTTCGGCCCAGACCGGCTTTTGTAGTTCGGCATATAGGCCAAAGCTCGCATCGTAGAACTCATGGTTGCCGGCCACGTAGAAGACCGCCGGGGCCTTGGGCCAGTCGGCAAAAGTCGTGGCTGCCCACCGCATGCCGTGAGTGTGGGGGGCAATATCTCCGGCCAGCAGCACCACGTCTACATCCAACGGCGCGGGTTGCCAGGAGGCCGCCAGGCACTCCAGATGCAGGTCGGAATAAAGCGCAATTTTCATGGTTCGGCCTCGGGTCTTAGAGGTTCAGGGTTGGGTTGCCAGCCATGCCAAGCGGTTGGCCTTTGCGTCATCCAGAGAATGGTGACGGCGCAGGCCCGTGGTAAAGGCCTTCTCCACGGCCAGATCAAATGCTGGGCTTCGATCCAGGATTTCCGGCTTGCCGTCGACGTTCGCTGGCCAGGTTTCCTCCTGCTGGAAAATCTCCTGAATCCAGGGCCAATCCCATGACAGGGAATCAGTCACCAGCTTTACGGGGGCATCCAGGCTCTCCAGCCACTTCCCAAGCCGAAGGGTGAGCCTGTTCATGGGAATACGTGCCACCCCGCCTTCCAGATGAGGCAATACTGCTTTCCGAACGAAGTCGCTGCACTGCCGATCCTCGTAGGTATCGGACAACTCGGCATAGAAGGTGCGCTCACCATCTTCGGCCACCAGGCCGATGGAAATCAGGCGGGGATCAATGCCCAACTCGGTGAATTCCGTATCGAAAAAAACACGCATCAGCGGTATGGATGAAGATACTTTGCTCATGACGAAGCCCCTTTCGACTGAATCAATCACATGCCAAACCCGATACTGCGCCGGGCCTCGGATTTGGGAAGCACCAACTTGGCCACCGTCTCACCGGTCAGTAGCGCATTGGCAAAGGCTTCTTTGACCAGGCGGGTGGTCTTTCGCAGATCCAGATCGTCCCGCTCCGCCAGCCGGGCACTGCCGTCCTTGTCCAGATGGATGTGGGTCCAGGTCTTTAGTCGCAAAAGTTCGGCATGGCATTCAATAATGCGGCGCCGTTGCAACAGGTCCGGGCGGGGCACCTCAAATACCTCCACCCGGGAAAGCAAGGGGGTTGGCACGCCTAACAGGCTATTGGCGGTGAGCACCACAATGGCCCGGCTGGCGTCGAACTCCATCTCGAAGAATTCGTCTTTGAAGCGACGCCCCGTATTGGGCTCCAGCAGGTCCAACAAGGCGGGCAACACGGGGTACAGGCCATCGGCGATCTTATCCACCTCGTCCACCACAATGACCGGGGAGGCGGATTGCCCTTCGGCCAGTATGGTGAAGACGGAACCCGGGCGGGCGCTCCGCCAGCTGGTATGGGAACCCGTGATTTGAAAGCCGCCCTGGGCGCCGCCAGCACTGATCTTGTCTGTGGGCACGCCCAAGGCCTCGGCCAACTGGGTGGCAAAGTAGGTTTTGCCTACCCCGGGGTCACCCAACAGGAGCACTGGGGTGATGTTGAACTCCTGGGGCTTCATGGCGGCAGAGAGCACCAAGTCCATTTGCAGGCGGCTGATCGGGTCGCCCAGGTTCTCGAAACGGCATTTGGCGGCATCGAGCTTCTTGTGGGCCTTCCCTGCATTGGGGATGGTGCGATAGCCTTGGTTGTGCCGGGCGTTTTGCAATGAACGGCCAGCCGCGCCTCGCTTCTCAGAGTCCAACCCTGCCATCCGCTCGGCGGCTTGTTCGACCAACTCAGGATTGAATACCTGGACACTGTGACGGGGCTTTTTGTGGCGCCCCGTCGCACCCGCCGTCCCGAAGGCCGACTGCCAGTGTGAAATGCAGCGCTGCATCAGGCTCTCCATTATTTCGCTGGGGAGGTGCAGGGCTTTCTTGGTGAAACCCTGGATCCAACGAACGGCCAACTCTTGCTGGCCGAATAGCATTTCTTGCTGCAGGCAAAGCAGGGTTTGTCGGGGATCTTCCCAACCCGGGTCGGCAATGAATTCCAGTACGTCCTTGACGGTGGCGAACTGCTTGCCTTGGCTATAGACCAAGTGCAGAGATACCGCTACAAACAGGTCTTTGGAGAATTCAAAGGCGATGTTATCCAGTGCCCCACGGGCGGGGGTGAGATGACGAGCGGCGACGGTGCAGGCGTCGGCCAGGTCGTTGTTACTACCGAAACGGATATGGCTGGATAGCAACGGCTGAAGTTGGAGTTTAGAGGCCATGCGATGACTCCCTTGGCAACAAAGCGGGGGCGCGACAATGCACAACAGCGGCGGGCAACCGCTGTGTGAATTCCTGAAGGGGGAGGTGGCTCGGGGAGAGCCGAGACGGCTGGATCAGCCGATGAGGGGGTATCGCTCGCTGTGAGTGAACAAGCGGCTACCGAACCAGACAGGTTTGACCTGTGGCTGCATGGGGGATATGCAGTGGGTAGCGTGGGCGTTCATAGAGTGTCTAACGATTAATATGGCGTTGGGTTGACAGAGAAAAGCGGATTGTCGTGGCTGAGATGGCGTTGTGGTCTCGGCCGAGTTCCGGCCGAGACGGGTTGTGGTGAGTATTCTCCTAGGTTTCCTCACTGTGCCAAGTCGTCGTTAAGAACAACGGACGAACGAAGTCCTCAACTTGTCATGAATGGTGTTCAATTCGGTGAATTTCACCACTTCACCTAAGCTACCGTCGTCATTGATCCAGCGCAGTCGATTACCATCAGGAGTGAGGAAAAGTACTTTGCCATAGGCTGCGGGGTAGTGCTGCGCTTTGCGGGCAGCATCCTTGGTGCTTTCTTTTGTCTCCAGCAGGCGTTGCATGGGTGGGTCACCATCTTCATGCGAAACACACACCACGAAGTCTGGATAGAAGTAATGCTCGTGCTCGGCCCGCACCACGCGTACCGAGTATGGCTTCTTGTCTGGGTTCCGATGCCACCAGTGCACAAACTCTGCTTCATCAAGGGCGCGGGCAAACGCCTGCTCCAGCGAATTCAGTTTGACTGCTCCGTCGTAGCGCCCCACGCTAAAGACCGCGCCATCGTCCAGCGTAAACACCTTGTCCGCCCACCAGTGGCGTTCATCCATGAACAACACCGACTCGACATCTTGTGCGGCCTCAGTGGAGGGGGGCAACACGCCGTAGACGTTTTTGGCTGAACCTTCCAGCGCGATGTCCAGAGGGAAGATCATTGCGTCTGGCAAGGGTTGTGCATCCACCTGCTTGGCTTGATTTGCGATTGCCTGAAAGATGGCTTCGCGCAATTCTTGAGCAGAATCCCGAATGACCCAGTGCGCGGCATCACGTGTCAGGCGGATCAAGTCAGTCTCCGACAAGGGGTCATCGGCTGGCGTGGTAGCCAACACGGCGTCCAGAGTTGGACGCAGGCGGGAACATAGGGTCAACACGATGATGCGGTAATCTTCTTCCTCCGCATGCGGCAACTCCTGTAGCGCGGTCATGGCCTCCCGCGCCAGCGCAGCACGGTCTGTCACGACATGAATTTTCTGCTCATAGCAGGCGCCTTCGGTCAGCTCTTTATGCCGCTCGCTTTGTTGAATGCGGTTGAGTGCGGCGTGCACGGCGGTCTCTGCCAGCGTGGTGCTGATCGGCAGAGACTGTGCCACGTGCTGCGAGATGGCCGACAAAGCCACAAGCGATGGCTTCTCTTCTGACTTCAAGGCATTACTCAGGGTGGGGAGGCCTTGCTTACGATAGAACACACGTAGGCGGTTTTCACCCAAAGCTTGCACAACTTCGGCGCGGGTGTGCGGTTTATCGACGCGTGCAACCTTCTTCTCATTGGGGTCTGCCACGGTAGTGTCCAGCGGCCACAAGGCATCACCGAACAGATCCTGTCCCAAGGACTGTGGCTCCGGCTGTCTGTAGTGCTCGCTCCATTCAGGTGGCAACTGCGCAGCATCGGACGCACCAGAGGGCTCCTCTGTGGCTGATATGCTCGGCATCCCTAGGTTGTAGCTCAGGGGCTGCTCTGGGGTTGGCCGGTTGGTGTAGACCACGCCACCGGCCACGGTGTGCCGGGTGGTCAGCTTTTCGGTCTGGCCTTCAAGCTGGCTTTTAACCATGCTGGTGGCTTGCACGGCAGCTTCAAAACCTGCCTGTGCTTGGGCGTTACCCAGGTACACATAGGCTGTGTTCAGGTCTGCTGGGATCGGTAGTGGCTTAGGGAAGCCGTCGCGCACTTGGCGGGCTACACGCATGACCCGCCCGATAAACTGCATAGCGAAATCTGTATCGTTCACCGGCTTTGTGCTCGCCAGCACAAAAGCTCGCGGTGCATCAAAGCCCGTACCCGCCGACTGTTTGAAGATCAGTACCTGCTTGCTGGTGTCGTTGGCAATGGCGGCCATTAGCACCGGGTCAGGCTCGTCTGCCGAATGTTTGCCAATGGCTGCGAGCGGCACATGGCATTGACGCATCAGCTCGTCCGCCGCCTCATCTACCGTACGCTCGCCATTGGCCACCTGCACCAACAGGAGTGGTGTGCAAGCAATGCCCGCCTGCTTGAGTTGTTGGCCGATCAGCACGTTACGTGCCCAGGCCTGGCGCAACACGGTGCGGCGCAGGTCGGTCACCTGTTGCATGGAAGAGCCCAGGCTGTAAACCACCGCTTCGATGTACTGTTTGTTCAGTCGGGCTTTGACCACATCATCACGGCTGACAGAAAAGTGTTCCTGCCCGCTGTAGCCCGCGTGGGCCAGAAAGTCCGTCAGACGCTGATCCTTAGGTGTGGCCGTGGCCATCAGCAGGTAGTCGGCTTGCAACCAGTGGGCGAATTTTCCAAACTCGGTGCTTTTGTCCAGGCCGATATGCGCTTCATCCACCACCAGGCCAATTCGCAGGCCCTTGGCGCGGGCACGGGCCACCAGGGCAGCCAGCGTGCGAATATCGTCGTCGCCATCAGCGTTATAGCCCTTGGTACGCCACTGCGCACGAGCAACGCCCTGCGCGGTGGAAATGAGCACTGTGCCTGCCCCCACATCCTGGTTACGTCCCTGCGAGAACAAGGTAGGCGCCAAGCCTGACGAGTGTTGCAACAAGGAATCCAGCGTCTGGCTCACCAGTGTCACGAATGGCACGAACCAGAACCACAGCACCTCGCGCTGCGCACCCACGTGCTGCAGGACCTGGCCCATGACAAAGGTCTTGCCTGCACCCGTGGGTGCCCGTAACAAGCATGGCGGCGACGGTGTGCGCAGAAGGGCGGTGCTTATATTGTTTATCAACTCGGCCTGGAAGGCTTCAGGCTGTAAGGTGGTGGCGTGACCCCCTAGATTCAAAGGCACCTGCAGCAGCTGATACGTTGCGTGTGTTGTCGTCATTGGCGGCTCCCCTGGCCTTGAGTCAGTGCATGGCGCAAGGCATGGACCTGTGCCTCCACCCCCCGCTCAGCCAGCAGCGCAGCCAAGGCTTTGGGGCGTGGCGCATAGACCACCAACTTGGCCACGCCATGCTGCGCTGGCAGCGCACACAGGTTTTCCATCACTTCGGTGTTGACCGACGAACACAGCACCAGCAGCCAATCTGCCCCCTTGGCCACGATGCGGATCTCGCTTTGGGCGTAAGCCACGGGCACGGCAGCGGCATGGCGGAGTGCCAGCAAGGTGGCGGCGTGCTCCGGCCCGGCATCCAGCGCTACGTCGGCGGGGTTCAACTTGTCGAGTTGCAGGTAGGCAAATTCGCCGCTCTGCGCCAGTGGATAGCCAGGCTTGCCGCCATAACCCTGCATCACGCGGCGGATGCGTTCGGCGCACACGTCGCGGCAGAGATTCTTGGCGAGTTCTTTATCCGTGACTTCGGTACTGCTGCACAGGATGAAGCGGCGTTGACCACCGTCTTCTGCGTTTAACTCCAGCACCACTTGCCCCGTAGTGCCTGAGCCCGCGAAGAAATCCAGCACGATGTCGTTCGGTTTCGTTGCCTGGGACAGCAACCCTTTAATCAGTGAAGTCGGTTTTGCATAGTTGAAGGCCCGATCCCCAAAAATCTGCGCCACCTGCCGTGCCCCCTCCTGGTTTGTAGCCGACGTCAAACTGATATCAGCCTCATAGGTGCCTTCTTCAAAGGTGGGCACAACCCAGCTGGACAAAGGTTGAGTTTGGTTTCGGAGATCTGCCTTGTAGCGTTTGAACTGCGGGCGGCCAAACCCCACAGGCTTTCCTACCCATTGCTCAAGATCTGGCAAATCCCGTCGCAGTATTGGGGTCTTGCCACTTTTGGGGACATCCCCTTTGTCAATTGCAGCTAGCAAGTCTTCTAGCGTATTCCAGGTCTCCACGCGCTGATCTTGCGGGAAAAGGATTTGTCCCAAGCGAACAAACTCCTCCATACTTTTCGCCTGTAGTGCCTGCCCAGGTTTCAATCGTGTTTCGCTGGCGTAGACCCAAATCCGGTCAGGGTTTGGAGGGTAGGAAATCCCAGTCTTCTCATCGACTAAAGGGTAGTAGAGATTCGGTCGTTCTTTATAAGAAAACCCTAAAGTAAGATTATCTGGTCGCCAGTCCCCACGGGGATCATTATCGGGGTTGCTGTACATCTCATAGGTTTTGTCAAAACCCTTGAAAGCAAAACCCAGGTTGCCATAAACCAATACGTGCTCGTGATCCACCGACAGGAAGCACTGCTGATCGGCATTGGAGCCTTGACGCGTTCGCCAAACAATAGTTCCTAGTCGCCGTCCAGGAAAAACTTCATCCATCAGCATTTCTAACCGGGCACGGTTCTCGTCGTTGATACTGACCAAGATCACGCCATCGGCTGTCAGCAGGTCTCGTGCCAGGGTCAGCCGCTGGTACAGAAACTCTAGCCACTGGCTGTGCCGCCAGCGGTCGTTTACGCCCACGTAGCTGTCGTTGTAGACCCAGTCCTTGTTTCCAGTGTTGTAGGGGGGATCGATATATATCACCCGAATTTTGCCAGCGTGGGTGCTTCGCAACAGCCGCAGGCTGTCGAAGTTATCGCCCTCGATGATCAGGTTGCGGTGCTCGGTGCACCCCTCTGGTGTGTGGCTCCAATCTGGCACGAGGCGGGGCAACACCACATTGGCGTTCAGGGCCTGGTCGTGCTCAATGGAATTACGTTCCCAATACAACCCCAGCTTCTGGCGGGTGAGGTGTTCAGCCAGTAATCGGCGCAGTTCTTGGGCGTTGAGATGATCAAGCTGAGAAAGCAGATCAGGGTGGGATTTGACTCTTGTCATCAGATCACTTCCCACCGAAGTGACCTGATGACATCACGCACCGCTTTAGCTGTGTGCTGTGCTGTGCTGTGCTGTGCTGTGCTGTGCTGTGCTGTGCTGTGCTGTGCTGTGCTGTGCTGTGCTGTGCTGTGCTGTGCTGTGCTGTCAGTAATTATGGGCTGATTCATTTTTCAACACCTGTTTCTGGTTTGTTCTTCTGACCGCCAAATACCCCCTGAGCGGCAAACCCGTTGGCTGGCCGTGGCTCGATCTTGATTCGGGCCAGCACAGCGCGGAAATCCAACCCCTTATCTGCCATTTCTCCCATGAGCGCAGCGATAACCGCCAAGTGGACAGGCACCTCGCCCGTCTTGGAGAGATTGGAATCGGTGACGTGGCAAGATCAGTCTTTAGACGACTGATCCGGTTTTGTTTTTTGCGCGGTAGAGATGGCTGAAATGGCGGCCTCAAATGAAGTGGCCATTTCTTCATTGCCCAGCAACTCGGCTATCTCCATGAATCGCTTGGATTGCTCCGGGTCGTCTTGCTCAGGCTTTGGCTTTGGGTTTTCTGCCACGTTTGATTCCTTTCCTGTGCGACTCCTCATTGAGCAGTCGTTTCATAGGTTAACCGCTTGCCCTTCACACCCTGAAGCAGTTTTTCAGCCCGCTCCTGATCTTCGATACCGAGCGCCTTGCGATTGTTGTAGCGGAAATCGAATTCTGCAAGGTAGCGGTTCAGATGGTGGTGGCCACAGTGCTGATAGACGCCCTTCATGCCGCGCTTGAAGATCGAGAAGAAGCCCTCGATGGTGTTGGTGTGAATGGTGGGATCAATCTTGGATACGTATTCACCCATGCCATGCCGGGTAAAAGCGTGACCAGCGAAGTGCTGACCTACATTTTTGTACTGGCCGGCTTCGTCGGTCATGATCCGTGCTTCCCGGGCGATGTTTGCTTCCAGGATTGGGATCAGGGTCTTGGCTTTGAGGTCGTCCACCACCATGCTGCGGGCCTGGCCGCTAGTGCGGTCAACCAAGGACAGTACCTTGTTCTTGTGGTCGTAGCCGCGCCCCTTCTTCTCGCCCTTTGGCTTCTTGGTGTAGTCACGCCCAATGAAGGTTTCATCTACTTCCACTGGACCACCTTCGGAACCGAACGGGGAGAAGTCGCCGGAGCGCATGGCTTCCCGAATCCGGTGAGACATGAACCAGGCTGACTTGAGGGTGATGCCCAGGGTGCGGTGAAGCTGATTGGCACTGATTCCCTTCTTGCTAGAAGAGATCAGGAAGATGGCTTGGAGCCACAGCCGCATTGGGATGTGGCTAGACTCGAAGATGGTGCCAACTTTCACGGTGAAGGGCTTCCGGCAGTTGTAGCACTTGTAAGCGCCTATGCGAGTGCTCTTGCCCCCCATCTTGCTTATACGTTCCACACAGCCACAGTGAGGGCAGACCGGGCCACTGGGCCACAGACGGGATTCTACGAATTCGTAAGCAGCTTCTTCGTTGTGGAAGTACGGAGCAGATAGAATGGACGCACCCATGACAGCCTCCTTGAATATGCATTCAGTATAGGAGAGGTAAGTGGGTACGTCAAGTATAATATCGCCCTTTTTTTATGGCCGGACGTCGGCCCGGGCCTGCAGCACGGGATGGGGCGGGGCGGAGGGCGAGGCCAGGGTGCGCAGGGCGCCGTAGGCCAGGAAGGCGCCGAGGAGGGCGCACAGGGTGAAGAACAGCGCCAGCTCGCGGCGCAACAGGCGTTCGATCCTGGGCAGGGTGTCCCTGCCGGGCGGTACTAGCGGCATCTGGTTCATTTTTTTCTCCCTGGACTGGCTGCCCGCCTGCGCCGTCTGGCGGCGGGCCGGCAAGGCCAGTAAATACCCTGTTGCTTACATGGATATTACGGCGAGGGAGGGAGGCCGGTGGCGGCAGACGCGGTGCCGCGTCAGACCTGGGCCAGGATTTCCAGGATGTCCGTGGCTTCGGGCAGGGGTTGGGCCACCAGGAGAAAGTCGGCCATGGTGTCCAGTTCGGCCAGGGCCGCTTCCAGGGCCTCGCGGACTTCCGGGTGGTCGAAACCGTGGCCGGCCTGGGCCCGGACGATGGCCGCCGCCAGACCCTGGGCCAGGGCTTCGGCACTGTCCAGTTCCAGGTGGGCGGCGTGGTCCGCCAGGCAGTGGGCCGATTCGGCCAGGGCTTCCCCATCCGGTTCCAGGCAGGCCAGTTCCTCCCGCATCAGGGCCGCCTGCTCGCCGATTTCGCCGGCAAAGAGGCGCAGCAGGGTGGGCGAGACGGCGGGACGCTGGCTTTCCCGGCATTCGGCCAGGCGCTGGGCGACGTGGGCCACCCGTTCGGCGAAGACCGGCAGGCCCAGGTCCCGGGTGTCGCCGAGCAGTTCCAGGGCGGCGGCGATGGCGGCGCGCAGGTAGGGGTCCTCGGCCGCCTCCGGGGCGTCGAGAAGGTCGCCGACGCCGGCCAGGGATTCGGCCAGGTGCAGGGTCTCCGGCAGGTTGAGGCTCATGGCGGCGGCGCAGAGGTCGATCAGGGCCCGCCGGAAGGGAGCCAGATCGCCGCTGCCGCGCCCGTTCCAGGCGGCCACGGCGGCGTTGCCGGCGGCGCTCCAGGCGGCTACCGCCTCAGCGTCCAGGTCCGGGGCCTCGGGCTTGGCCATCAGGGAAATCAGTTCGGTCACCGGCGGCAGCTGGCCGGCACCCTGGCGGATGCACTGCTGCAGTTCCTCGGCCAGGCCGCCCTCGGGGGCTTCGCTGCCATTCAGGGCGGCCCGCATCTGCAGGTCGATGCGGGCGCAGAGGCGGCGGGATTCCGCATCCACTGCCAGGGTGCCGTCGGAGATGGCGCGCAGGAACACTTCGGCACTGTGCCAGAAGGGGGCGAAGTCGCCGCCGGCGGCGGCTTCCAGGTGGCGCACCGCGGCCCGCATCTCCGGCAGTCCGGCCGGGTCCCCCGGCTGTTGCAGCCAGGCCAGCATGCCCCGCTGGTAACGGCTGCGGGCCTGACGCTGGGAGGGGGAGGGCGGGGCAACGCTCATGGCAGGGGCGGAAGGATCGGTGGATGGGGCATTTTACTCCTCTGCCCGGGGACGTCTGTGGTTAGAATGCGGGCATAAATACAAGCGGAGACATCCGTGTTCCACTCCCCCTCGGCTCCCAGAGACCGCCCGGCCTTGCTGTGGCAGGCCCTCCTGTTTTTTCTGCTCCTGCTGCCTGCCGCCGTCCGGGCCCATCCCCTGGTGCTGGATCAGGACGACGGCAGCTTTGCTCTGGTGCCCCACGTGGAAGTGCTGGAAGACCCGGGCGGCAAGCTCGACCTGGCCGCCGTGCGGCAGGCCGCCGCCGCAGGCCGCTTCGCGCCGGCCCATGCCCTGGGCGAATTGAACTTCGGCTATTCCTCCTCTGCCTTCTGGCTGCGCATTCCCCTGGAGTCCCGCCTGCAGCGTTCCAGCCCGTGGCTGCTGGAGATCGCCTTTCCCTCCCTCGACCGGGTGGAGCTATTCCTGCCCCGGGCCGACGGCCGCGTCGACTACCAATTAACCGGGGACCGCCTGCCCTTTGCCGAACGCCCCTATCCCAACCGCAATCTGGTGCTGCCCCTGGAGCTGGCGCCCGGGGAATCCCTCGCCCTCTATCTGCGGGTGGAGTCGGAGGGCAGCCTGACTTTGCCCCTGACCCTGTGGACGCCGGATGCCTTCCGCCTGCACAACCAGGACGCCTACGCCGGCTTCTCCCTCTACTACGGCATGCTGCTGGCCCTGGGCCTGTACAACCTGCTGCTCTTCTTCGCCCTGCGGGAGCGCATCTATCTGGTCTATGTGGCCTTCGCCGTGAGCATGGCGGTGGGCCAGCTGTCCCTCAACGGCCTGGGCAACGAATACATCTGGCCGGCCTTCCCCGCCTGGGGCAATGTGGCCCTGCCCTCGGGCTTTGCCGCCACCGGCTTCTTCGGCGCCATTTTTACCCGCCTCTTCCTCAATACCCGGCACAGCAATCCCCGGGCCGACAAGCTGATCCTGGCCCTGGCCGCCGGCTTTGCCGTGGCCGCCCTGGGGCCGGCCCTGCTGCCTTACCGCTGGGCCGCCATCCTCACCTCCCTGCTGGGTGCCGCCTTTTCCGCCGTGGCCGTGGCGGTGGGCGTCCATGCCCAGCTGCGGCGCCACCCGGGGGCCCGCTACTTCCTCCTGGCCTGGTCCCTGCTGCTGGTGGGGGTGGGCATGATGGCCCTGCGCAACCTGGGCTGGCTGCCCACCACCCTGTTCACTTCCTACGGCATGCAGATCGGTTCGGCCCTGGAGATGCTGCTGCTCTCCTTTGCCCTGGCCGACCGCATCCAGGCCGAGCGCCTGGCCCGGGAACTGGCCCAGGGCGAGGCTCTCCACAGCAAGCAGGACCTGGTCAACGCCCTGCGCAGCAATGAGCAACTGCTGGAGGCCCGGGTGGCGGAACGGACCCGGGACCTGGCCGCCGCCAACGATCGCCTGCTGGCCAACGAGCAGCAGTTGCAGCGCATGGCGCGGCACGATCCCCTGACCGGGCTGGCCAACCGTCTGCTGCTCGACGACCGTATCAGCCACGGTCTGGCGGTGGGGCGGCGCAACGGCACCCGTCTGGCCCTGCTGCTGATCGACCTGGACGGCTTCAAGCCGATCAACGATAAGCATGGTCATGCCGTGGGCGACCAGTTGCTGGTGGTGCTGGCGGACCGCCTGCAACGCTCGGTGCGGGCGGTGGATACGGTGGCGCGCCTGGGCGGTGACGAGTTCGTGCTGGTGCTGGAGGATCTGGCGGCGGTGGAGGACGGGCGCCAGGTAGCGGCCAAGGTGGTGGCGGAAATGAGCCGGCCGGTGGTGCTGGAGGGGCGGGAACTGCTGGTCTCCGCCAGCGCCGGCCTGGCCTTCTATCCGGAGGACGGGGAGGACGCCCAGACCCTGCTCAGGCGGGCCGACGAGGCTATGTACGAAGCCAAGCGGGCCGGCCGCAACACCTTCCGTCAGGTGGGCCAGTAGGGCGTTGCGGGCAGCGTGAACGTGCAAAAGGCCGCCCGTGGGCGGCCTTTTCATTGCGAAAGCCTGTGGGCGGCGCTGCTCAGCCGGCCAGCTTGGCGAAGGCGTCCACCACTTCGGCGGGAGCCTGCACCAGCTCGATCAGCACGCCTTCGCCGCCGATGGGGGATTCCTCGTTGCCCTTGGGGTGCAGGAAGCAGATGTCGAAACCGGCCGCGCCCTTGCGGATGCCGCCGGGGGCGAAGCGCACGCCGTTGGCCGTCAGCCATTCCACGGCCTTGGGCAGGTCGTCGATCCACAGGCCCACGTGGTTGAGGGGGGTGGTGTGCACCGCCGGCTTCTTTTCCGGGTCCAGGGGCTGCATCAGGTCCACTTCGACCTTGAAGGGGCCCTTGCCCATGGCGCAGATGTCCTCGTCCACGTTTTCCCGCTCGGAGACGAAATTGCCGGTGACTTCCAGGCCCAGCATGTCGACCCACAGGGTCTTCAGCTTGTCCTTGGAAGGGCCGCCGATGGCGATCTGCTGGATGCCGAGAACTTTGAAGGGACGCTGGGACATGGAGAGGCTCCTGAAATCGGTGGAATTAAAAATACATAATTATACAGAGCGGACCGCCGCCCAGGGAGAGGGGCGAGCGGTACTCGGGGCCGGAATCCGGGGTGGAGCCCGGGCGGGCTCCCGGGACCATGTTCCAGGGCGGACACCGGCCCCGGGCGGACGGAGGAGGATGCCGCCTCACGCCACCTGTCCGGCACGATGGGGCGCGAAAAAAAAAGCGGAGCCCCGCCGCCGCAGGTGCTCCGCTTCCCTCTGTAACCGGGCGGACCCGGAAGTGATGGCAATCGCCGTTGCTGCCGGCAGGCGTAACGGTCTGCTTATTTCTTCTTGGCCTTGGCGTCCTTGCTGGCGGCGATGTTGCCGACGAAGGTGTTTTCCACCAGGGGCGGAGCATCCACCTGGGGCACGTGGCACTGCACGCAGTTGTGGCGCAGGTGGGTGACTTCGGCGTGCTGCTTGCCTTCCCGGTCGATGAAGTGGCTCTCGCCGATCTTCGGGGCCTTCTTCTCCTTGTACTTCTCCGGACCGTGGCAGGTCAGGCACTGGTTCTCTTCCAGGGTGATCTCGTCGAAGTTGTCCACCGCATGGGGGATCACCGGCGGCTGCTCCTTGTAGGTGCGGGCGATGGGCTGTTGCAGGCCCGGCTTCTTGCCGGCGTAGGCCTTCACCTCGGGGGCCGGGTCGCCGGCGGGAATGTCGGCGCCGCGCATGGTCTTGGGCGCATCGGCGGCCTGGGCCAGGCAGGCGAAGGAGGCGGCCAGGATGGCCAGGGTCAGTTTGTGCAGTCGGTTCATGGTCGGCTCCTCAATGGATGGTCTTGCGATGGTCTGTCTGGCCTTCGGCCTCCCCGGCCGGGGCGCAGCGCTGGGTGTGCTGGTTGAAGCGGCTGCCGAAGACGAAGACGTCCTTGGCGCAAACGTCGATGCAGCGGCCGCAGTTGGTGCAGGCAGAGGCCAGGATGACCGGGCCGGTGCCGTTGGCCTCGCCCTTGAGGGCGGGGCGGATGACCTGGGGTTCGGGGCAGGCGGCGAAGCAGTCCATGCAGTCGTCGCAGTCCTGGCGCCGCCGGGCGCTGACCCGCAGCAGGCTGGTGCGGCCGAGCAGGCTGTAGAAGGCGCCCACCGGGCACAGGTGACCGCACCAGCCCCGGCTCATGATCAGCAGGTCCAGCAGGAAAATGGCGAGGACCACGGTCCAGGCGGCGCCCAGGCCGAAGATGAGGCCCCGGTGCAGCATGGATACCGGATTGATCAGCTCCCAGGCCAGGCCGGCGCCGGCCAGGGGCAGCAGCAGGGTCAGCCCCAGGATCCAGTAGCGGCTGCGGCGGCTGATGTGGGCGCTGCCCTTGAGACCGAGGCGCTCCCGCAGCCAGCCGGCCAGGTCGGTGACCAGGTTCATGGGGCAGACCCAGGAGCAATACACCCGGCCGCCCACCAGCAGGTAGAAGGCGAGCACGATGGCGGCGCCGAGCAGGGCCAGGCCCTCGGGGCGATGGCCGGAGAACAGCACCTGCAGTACCAGCAGGGGATCGGCCAGGGGCAGGGTGTCCAGGGTCAGGCTGTAGCTGAGGTTGCCCTTGACCAGCCACAGGCCGGCCAGGGGGCCGAGCAGGAACAGGCCCAGGATGCCGAACTGGGACAGGCGCCGCAGCAGCAGCCAGCGGTTGGCGCCGAGTCGGCCCTTGGCGGCCAGGGCGGCGGGGAAACGGGGAGAGAGGAAGCTCATCGCGCCGCCTCGTCGGAAAGCCGGTTGGGCAGGCCGCCACCGGGGATGTTCTGGGGTATGGCCGGAACGCCCGGTCCATGGGCATCGGCACCGGGGATGCTCGGCGCCAGGCTATCGACGCCGCTGCCCGGGGTGGCCGGCTTGCCGGGGACGAGGGACGGGCCTCCCTGGCTGGCCGGGTCGAAGTGGCCCTCCAGGCGGGCGCCTTCAGGCATGCGGTCCGGCAGGTCGCCCAGGCCCTTGTCGTCCACCAGGGAATGGCCGGCCTTCTGTTCTTCCTCCCAGCCGACCCGGTAGTGCTGGCCCAGCTCGCCCTTGGCCAGGGGCACGGGCAGGACCTTGATGGCGGCGGTTTCGAGGACGCAGGAGCGCTCGCATTTGCCGCAGCCCGTACAGTGCTCGGAATGCACCGCGGGAATGAACATGCTGTGGCGGCCGGTGCGGGTGTTGGGGCGCAGCTCCAGGGTGATGGCCTTGTCGATCACCGGGCACACCCGGTAGCAGACGTCGCAGCGCAGGCCGAGGAAATTGAGGCAGGTCTCCTGGTCGAGCAGGACCGCCAGGCCCATGCGGGCCTGGTTGATGTCGGTGAGGCCGTGGTCCAGGGCGCCGGTGGGGCAGGCCTTGACGCAGGGGATGTCCTCGCACATCTCGCAGGGCACCTGGCGGGCGACGAAGTAGGGCGTGCCGGTGGAGACCGGCTGCTCCGGCCGGGCCAGGGACAGGGTGCCATAGGGACAGTCGCGCACGCACAGGCCGCAACGGATGCAGGCACCGAGAAAGTCCTCCTCCGCACCGGCACCGGGCGGGCGCAGGGCTGCCGGCGGCAGGGCCCGGGCCTGCTTGGCGTGGAAGCCCAGACCGAGACCCAGCAGCCCGACGCCGCAGGCCATGCGGCCGGCGTCGGCGAAGAACTGGCGCCGGGCCGCCGCAGCCTTGTCGGACTTGGCAGGAGGGGAGTTGGAAAGATCGCTCATGGCGTGACCGGCGGCGGGAACCGACTGGGGGCGGACTTCGCTGTCCGCCCCGCCGGCCTCCCTGATGCCTTATCCGGTTGTGTAGGTGCTTAGGCCTTGACCACCTTGCAGGCGCACTTCTTGAAGTCCGTCTCTTTCGAGATGGGGCAGGTGGCGTCCAGGGTCAGCTTGTTCACCAGCCGGTGCTCGTCGAAGAAGGGCACGAAGACCAGGCCCAGGGGCGGCTTGTTGCGGCCCCGGGTTTCCACCCGGGTGGAAATCTCGCCGCGGCGGGACTGCACCTTGACCGTGTCGCCGCGCTGCAGGCCGCGCTTCTTGGCGTCTTCCGGATGCATGTAGATCCAGGCGTCGGGCATGGCCTTGTACAGCTCGGGCACGCGCCGGGTCATGGAGCCGGTGTGCCAGTGCTCCAGCACGCGGCCGGTACAGAGCCACAGGTCGTACTCGGCATCCGGCTGCTCGGCGGCAGGCTGGTAGGGCAGGGCGAAGACCACCGCCTTGCCGTCGGGGAAGCCGTAGAAGCGCACCTTCTCGCCGGCCTTGACGTAGGGGTCGTAGCCTTCGCGGAAGCGCCACAGGGTTTCCTTGTTGTCCACCACCGGCCAGCGCAGGCCGCGGGCCTTGTGATAGGTGTCGAAGGCGGCCAGGTCGTGGCCATGGCCGCGGCCGAAGGCAGCGTACTCCTCGAACAGGCCCTTCTGCAGGTAGAAGCCGAGGACCTTGCCTTCCTCGTTCTCGAAGCCCTTCAGCTGGTCGGAGACGGGGAACTTGTTCACTTCGCCGTTGGCGTAGAGCACGTCATAGAGGGTCTTGCCCTTGTACTCGGGGGCCTTGTCCAGCAGTTCGGCGGGCCACACTTCCTCCATCTTGAAGCGCTTGGAGAATTCCACGTACTGCAGCACGTCGGAGCGGGCCTGGCCCTGGGGCTTGACCTGCTGGCGCCAGAACTGGGTGCGGCGCTCGGCGTTGCCGTAGGCGCCTTCCTTTTCCATCCACATGGCGGAGGGCAGGATCAGGTCGGCGGCCAGGGCGGAGACGGTGGGATAGACGTCGGAGTGCACCACGAAGGCGGCCGGATTGCGCCAGCCCGGGTAGACCTCGCCGTTGATGTTGGGGCCGGCCTGCATGTTGTTGGTGGTGGTGGACCAGAAGAAGGCCACCTTGCCATCCTTCAGGGCGCGGCTCTGGGCCACGGCGTGCAGACCCACCCAGTCGGGGATGGTGCCGGCGGGCAGCTTCCACAGCTTCTCGGTGATTTCCCGGTGCTTGGGATTGACCACCACCATGTCGGCGGGCAGGCGATGGGCGAAGGTGCCCACTTCCCGGGCCGTGCCGCAGGCGGAAGGCTGGCCGGTGAGGGAGAAGGGGCCGTTGCCAGGCTCGGAGATCTTGCCCACCAGCAGGTGCACGTTGTAGATCATGTTGTTCACCCAGGTGCCCCGGGTGTGCTGGTTGAAGCCCATGGTCCAGTAGGAGACGACCTTCACCTTGGGATCGGCATAGGCCTTGGCCAGGGCTTCCAGGTTTTCCTTGGGCACGCCGGAAATCTCGTGGGTCTTGTCCAGGGTGTACTCGGCGACGAAGGCCTTGAACTCGTCGAAGGAGATGTCGGTGGCCTTGTTGGGGTCGCCCTTGGGTTTGCCGTCCGGGCCCGGGTAGCCGTTGTTGCCGGCGGCCTGTTCCAGGGGGTGGTTGGGACGCAGGCCGTAGCCGATGTCGGTGACGCCCTTCTTGAACTTGACGTGGTTCTTGACGAAGTCCTGGTTCACCGCGCCGTTCTGGATGATGTAGTTGGCGATGTAGTTGAGGATGGCCAGGTCGGACTGGGGCTTGAAGATCAGCTCGTTGTCGGCCAGCTCGCAGGAGCGGTGGGTGAAGGTGGACAGCACGTGAATCTTGACGTGCTTGGCGTTGAGGCGGCGGTCGGTGATGCGGGACCAGAGGATGGGGTGCATCTCCGCCATGTTGGAGCCCCACAGGGCGAACACGTCGGCGTGCTCCGCATCGTCATAGCAGCCCATGGGCTCGTCGATGCCGAAGGTGCGCATGAAGCCAGCCACGGCGGAAGCCATGCAGTGGCGGGCATTGGGGTCCAGGTTGTTGGAGCGGAAACCGGCCTTCCACAGCTTGGCGGCGGCATAGCCTTCCCAGATGGTCCACTGGCCGGAGCCGAACATGGCGATGTTGCGCGGGCCGCCGGCCTTGAGGGCTGCCTTGCACTTCTCGGCCATGATGTCGTAGGCCTGGTCCCAGGAAATGGGGGTGAAGTCGCCGTTCTTGTCGTACTGGCCGTTCTTCATGCGCAGCAGGGGCTGGGTCAGGCGGTCCTTGCCGTACATGATCTTGGAGAGGAAGTAACCCTTGATGCAGTTGAGGCCCCGGTTTACCGGCGCTTCCGGATCGCCCTGGGTGGCCACCACGCGGCCGTCCTTGGTGCCCACCAGGACACCGCAGCCGGTGCCGCAGAAGCGGCAGACGCCCTTGTCCCAGCGGATGCCGTCATTCTTCGGCTGCTGCGCCAGGGCTTCGGATACGCCGGGCACCGCCATGCCGGCGGCGTTGGCGGCGGCGGCGACGGCGCTGCTCTTGATAAAGTCGCGACGGGTCAGGTTCATCTCAGGACTCCTTCTCGGGATCAGGTTCGAAGTGGTGATACACCATGGCCAGGGACATGACGCCCGGCAGCTGCTGTATCGCCTCGTAGGTTTGGGTGGTTTCCCGGTCGCCGTCGCTCTCGATGGTGACGATCATGCGGCCCTCTTCGGAGACGGCGTGGACCTCCACGCCCGCCAAGGTCGCCAGACCCGCCTCGACGGCCGCGATCTGCTGCGGCCCGGCGTTGACCAGAATGCTGGAAATATTCACGGATGATTCCCCCAATCGGCAGGCACGGCTCGAAGGGCCGGCTCAAGGTTCGACCACTCTATGCCCCTACGGAAACCCAGGTTTATGATGTGAATCAAAAGCGAAAAAAAGCCCCCGCAGGATGTAGGTGATTTGAAAAGTCACCGGGCTTCGGTTAGCCTGATCGGGCTTTGCCTGGTGCGGTTTTCCGCCGCATCGGGGTTAATGAGAATGACCCACAACAAGGCCCGCCCCATGTCGGCAGGCCGGCGGTTCGAGTAACAGCCCCGATTCCCCAGAAGGCTTGTTTTCCCACCCACCCATGTCCCGGCCCCTGCCCATTCTCTCGACGCCCGCAGCCGCCCCCCCGGAGGCCGCTCCCCTGACCCGCTACAGCCCCATTCCCTGGGGCCTGGTGATCGTCCTTTCCCTGCTTTTCGTCGTGGTCTGGCTGCTGCCGCCCCTGGGCGGACTCAAGCAGAGCGACACCATCTTCCCCCTGACCCTGCACACGGTGATGGAGAGCTTCTCCTTCGTCGTCTCCGTGCTGGTCTTCGCCGTATCCTGGCATGCCTACAGCCGGGAGCGGGCGGGCAACCTGATGATCCTGGCCTGCGGCTTCCTCGCCGTGGCCCTGCTGGATTTCGGCCATACCCTCTCCTACCGGGGCATGCCCGACTTCGTCACCCCCTCCTCGCCCCAGAAGGCCATCATCTTCTGGCTGGCGGCCCGCTATGTGGCGGCCCTGACCCTGCTCACCATCGCCCTGCGCCCCTGGCAGCCCCTGGCCCGCCCCCGGGACCGCTACCGGCTGATGCTGTGGGCCCTGCTGGTGACCGCCGCGGTGTTCGTCTCGGAGCTTTACCTGCCGGATTTCTGGCCCACCATGTTCGTGCCCGGGGTGGGCCTCACCGGTCTCAAGATCGCCGCCGAATACGGCCTCATCGCCATCCTCGGCGCCACCGCGGTGATCCTCTATCCGAAGACCCAGGGCAAGCCCGCCTTCGACGCCGCCAACCTGTTTACCGCGGTGCTCATCACCATCCTCTCGGAGCTGTGCTTCACCCTGTACTCCAACGTCAATGACGTGTTCCAGCTGCTCGGCCACACCTACAAGGTCATCGCCTATTTCTGGATCTACAAGGCAGTGTTCGTCTCCAGCGTGCGCGATCCCTACCTGCGCCTGAGCCTGGAGATGGCCGAGCGCCAGGCGGCGGAGGCGCGCATCCAGTTCCTCGCCTACCACGACCCCCTGACCGAACTGCCCAACCGCATCCTGGTGCGGGAACGTTTCGAGCGGGCGGTGGAGCGGGCCCGGGACCAGTCCTCCCGGGTGGGCCTGGTCTATATCGATCTGGACAATTTCAAGACGGTGAACGACTCCCTCGGCCACACCCTGGGCGACCTGCTGCTGCAGGCCATCGGCCAGCGCCTGCAGTCCCTGGTGCCGGCCGGCAGCACGGTCAGCCGCCAGGGTGGCGACGAGTTCCTCATCCTGCTGGAAGACCTGGAGCAGTCCCGGCTGGCGGAGAGCCTGGTGAGCCGCATCGTGGAGCAGATGCAGGCGCCCTTCGAAATCCAGGGCCACGACCTGTCCACCTCCGTTTCCATCGGCGTTTCCCTTTTCCCCGACGACGGCGGCGATTTCGACACCCTGCTGAAAAAGGCGGATACGGCCATGTACCGGGCCAAGGGCGCCGGCCGCAACGGCTACCGCTTTTTCGACCGGGAAATGGACAAGGACGTGGGCGAGCGCCTGCGCCTGAGTAACGACCTGCGCCTGGCCCTGGCGCGCAACGAGTTCGTGCTGCACTACCAGCCCCAGATCGATTTGCGCACCCAGGAAGTGATCGGTGCCGAGGCCCTGATCCGCTGGCAGCATCCGGAACTGGGCCTGCTGGCCCCGGGCCGCTTCATCGGCATCGCCGAGGACACGGGCCTGATCGTGCCCATCGGCGAATGGGTGATCCGCATGGCCTGCCATCAGGCCGCCGCCTGGCAGCGGGCCGGCCTGCCGCCCCTGGTGGTGGCGGTCAATCTTTCCGCCGTGCAGTTCATGCGCGGCGACCTGGTGGGCACGGTGGCCAGCGCCCTGGCCACCTCCGCCCTGCCTTCCCGCTGTCTGGAACTGGAACTGACCGAATCGATCCTGATCCAGGATGCGGAGAACATCCTGGGCACGGTGCAGCGCCTCAACGCCATTGGTGTGCAGATGTCCATCGACGACTTCGGCACCGGCTATTCCAGCCTTTCCTACCTGAAGCGCTTCGCCGTGGACAAACTGAAGGTGGACCAGTCCTTCGTGCGCGACCTCTGCAGCGATCCGGACGACGCCGCCATCGTGCGGGCTATCATCCAGCTGGCCCGCAGCCTGGGCCTGAAGACCATCGCCGAAGGGGTAGAAACGGCGGAAATCCTCGCCCTGCTGCAGGAGCTGGGCTGCGACGAAGCCCAGGGCTACTACTTCGCCAAGCCCCTGCCGGCGGACAACTTCAGCGCCTTCCTCAGCCAGCGCCTGTCCTGACGGTCCGGCGCTGCCGCAGCGCCGGCAGCCCCCATTTCCCCCAACTGAAAACTACTGCCGCACTTCCCGGATGTTGTCGGGCGGCAGGAACTCGCCGCTGCTGCGGAAGGGATTGATGTCCAGGCCGCCGCGCCGGGTGTAGCGGGCATACACGGCCAGGGACTGGGGCGCGCAGCGGGCGCTGATGTCGCAGAAGATGCGCTCGACGCACTGCTCATGGAACTCGTTGTGGCCGCGGAAGGACACGATGTAGCGCAGCAGGGCGGCGCGGTCGATGGCCGGGCCCCGGTAGCGCACCACCACCATGCCCCAGTCGGGCTGGCCGGTGACCAGGCAGTTGGATTTGAGCAGGTGGGAATAGAGGGTTTCCTCGACGCTGCGGCCGGCATCGGCCTGCAGCAGTTCCGGCGCCGGCTGGTAGCGGTCGCACTCGATGTCCAGCTCGTCCAGCAGGATGCCCGAGGGGTAATCCACCCGGGGCCGCGGCTGGGCAGCCAGAGGCTCCAGCTGCACCGTCACCTGGCCGCCGGCGGCGGCGGAAAGATCCCGGACCAGGGTGGCGGCCACCGTTTGCGCGTCGGCGAAGGCGCTCTGGTTGAAGGAATTCAGGTACAGCTTGAAGGACTTGGATTCGATCAGGTGCGGCGTCTGCGCCGGGATGCGGAAGGTGCCCAGGGCCACCACCGGCTTGCCCCGGGGATTGAGCCAGGAAATCTCGTAGGCGTTCCACAGGTCCTCGCCGACGAAGGGCAGGCGGGCCGGGTCGATGCCGATCTCGTCCCGCTTCAGCTGGCGGGGAATGGGAAAGAGCAGTTCCGGGGCGTAATGGCAGCGGTACTCGCTGGCCTTGCCGAGAGGGGAGAGGGCGCTGGGATCGATGGTCATGGGGCGGATTTTACCCCCAGGCGGAGGCAGGCCCCAGCATCGGCCGTGAGCGCCGCCTAGAGCAGCACGTAGCCCTGGGGCTGCAGCAGGGGCGGCAGGTCGGTCTCGCCCAGGGCTTCGCCCAGGTCCCCTTCCAGCATGCGCACCATGGCGTCCAGGGGCAGGTCGTTTTCCAGGGTGCCGAAGGGCTCTTCCAGCTCGTCCCCCAGTGCGTCCAGGCCGAAGAAGGTGTAGGCCAGCACCGCCGTCAGCAGGGGGGTGGCCCAGCCGACGGAGCGGGCCAGGCCGAAGGGCAGCAGCAGGCAGAAGAGGTGGGCGGTGCGGTGCAGCAGCAGGGTGTAGGCGAAGGGCAGGGGGGTGAAGCGGATGCGCTCGCAGGCGGCCTGGATGCCGGAGAGGGCGTGCAGGCGCTGGGTCAGGCCCTGGTAGACGATGTCGCCGAGGCCGTCCCGTTGCCGGGCCTGGACCAGGTCGTGGCCGCACTGGCGCAGCAGGGCATCGGCCGGATTGCGGCTCTGGGCAAGGCGCTCGGCCTCGCTGGGAGGCAGGAAGGGTGCCGCTTCCAGGGCTGCGTCCCGGCCCCGCAGGCGGGCGGCCAGGGCGTGGGCGAAGGCCAGGCTGCGGCGCACCAGGAGGCGCCGGGGTTCCGCCTCCAGCACCAGGCTATCCCGGGCCAGGGAGCGCAGTTCGACGATGAGGCCGCCCCACTGCTTGCGTGCTTCCCACCAGCGGTCGTAGCAGGCGCTGTTGCGAAAGCCGAGGAAGATGGAAAAGGCCAGGCCGAGCAGGGCGAAGGGGGCGGCGGAATAGTCGGGGAAGAGGTGGCCGAAGTGCTGGGCGCCCCAGGTGATGAGCACGGCGAAGCTGGTGGTGAAGACGATCTGGGGCAGCACGTGGGGCACCACCGAGCCGCGCCAGATGAAAAAGAGACGGAGCAGGCTGGGGCGTTCGCGGACGATCATGTCGAGGCAGTCGGTGGAGTGGTGGTCGGGGTGGCGCTCGCCAGTGCGGCCAGGCCGGGCAGGGCGGCGCGGGCGTTGGCGCCGGTGGCGGCGATCAGCTCGGCTGTGGGCATGCCCCGCAGCTCGGCCAGGAGGGCGGCGAAGCGGGGCAGGTAGGCGGGCTTGTTGCGCCGGTCCGGGCTCGCCGCGGTGAGAAAGGCCGGGGGAATGTCGGGGGCGTCCGTTTCCAGGACCAGGGCTTCCAGGGGCAGGGTGGCGGCCAGTTCCCGGATGCGGGTGGAGCCGCTGAAGGTCATGGCGCCGCCGAAGCCCAGCTTGAAGCCGAGCTTGATGAATTCGTCGGCCTGCTGCCGGCTGCCGTTGAAGGCATGGGCGATGCCGCCCCGGGGCCGGTAGCGGCGCAGCTGCTTGAGAATGGGGTCCAGGGCCCGGCGCACGTGGAGGATCACCGGCAGGTCGAACTCCACGGCAAGCTGCAGCTGTTCGGCGAAGAAGTGCTGCTGCCGCGCCAGGGCCTCGCCCTGCTGCAGTTCGGGCACGTACAGGTCGAGGCCGATCTCGCCCACCGCCAGCGGCGCCAGGGGGCCATCCCGCTCCTCGGCCAGCCAGCGGCGCAGGGTGGAGAGGTCTTCCTCCCGGGCCGCCGGCGTGTACAGGGGATGGATGCCGTAGGCCGGCGCGCAGCCCGGGTAGGCGAGGCAGCAGGCGCGCACCTCGGCGAAGGTGGCGGCGGCCACTGCCGGCACCACCATGGCCTGTACACCAGCAGTGACGCCATCCTGGAAGATGGCCTCCCGGTCAGGGGCGAATTCCGCCGCGTCCAGGTGGCAGTGGGTGTCGATCAGCATGGAATCTGGCTGTCCGGGCAGGCCGGGGGGAGAGTCCCGCCCTGCCTTACTTCTGGCCGAAGGCAGGTTTGCGCTTTTCCAGGAAGGCGCCCAGGCCTTCGGCGAAGTCGGGATGGACGGAGCAGGCGGCGAAGTTGCCCTGTTCGGCGAACAGCTGCTCCGGCAGGGAATTGCCGCTGGAAGCCTGCAGCAGGGCCTTGGTGCGGGCCAGGGCCTGGCGCGGACCGGCGGCCAGGCGGCGGGCCAGCTTGGCGCTCTCGGCCTCCAGCTCGGCGGCGGGCACCACCCGGTTGATGAGGCCCCACTCCCTGGCCTGGGCGGCATCGAAACGGTCCCCCAGCAGGGCGATCTCGGCGGCCCGCTTGGCCCCCACGGCCCGGGGCAGGAACCAGGTGGCGCCGCCGTCGGGGGAAAGGCCGATGTGGCAGTAGGCCAGGGTGAAATAGGCGTTGTCGGCGGCCACCGCCAGGTCGCAGGCCAGCATCAGGGACAGGCCGAAGCCGGCGGCGGCACCGCTGACCGAGGCCACTACGGGTTTGCCCATGCGGCGCACCTGCAGGGTGGTGGCGTGCACGGCGGCGATGGTCTGTTCGAAGAGGGCCTGGCGTTCCGCCGGGGGCAGGGCCAGCTGGCTGTGGAACCACTTGAGGTCGCCGCCGGCCATGAAGTGCTCGCCGCCGCGCAGGACCACGGCGCCGACGGCCTCGTCGTGCTCGGCCCGGGCGGTGGCGGCGCGCAGGTCCTCGATCATGGCCAGGTTGAGGGCGTTGAGGGCCTCGGGGCGGTTCAGGGTCAGGGTCAGGACCCCGTCCTCCAGGTGGGAAAGCACGGTGCTCATGGGTTGTCTCCTTTGGGTGGTGGTTTTTATGGTTTTATTGCTTTGTCGTTCCGAGGAACGGGAAATCCGGTTCCGGCCGGCGGCCGGAAATGAGGTCCGCCAGGGCCGCGGCGGAGCCGCAGGACAGGGTCCAGCCCAGGGTGCCGTGGCCGGTGTTGAGCCACAGGTTGGGCAGGCGGGTGCGGCCGATGAGGGGCACGTTGGAGGGCGTCACCGGGCGCAGGCCGCACCAGTAGAGCGGGTCGCCGTCGGGGCGCAGCTGGGGGAACAGTTCCAGGGCGCGCCGCAGCAGGGCCTCGCAGCGCACCGGGGTGAGCTCCAGGTTGTGGCCGTTGAACTCCGCCGTGCCGGCCACCCGCAGGCGGTTGCCGAGGCGGGACATGACGATCTTGCGTTCGTCGTCGGTGATGCTGACGCTGGGGGCGACGCTGTCCGGGGAGAGGGCGATGGTGGCGGAATAGCCCTTGCCCGGATAGACGCAGGCCTTGACCCCGGCGGGCTTGAGCAGGGCCGGGGAATAGCTGCCCAGGGCCACCACGTAGGCGTCGGCCAGGAGCAGGTCGCCGCCGGCGACGACGCCGGCCACCCGGCCGCCGGCGCTGGCAATCTTCTCCACCGGGCAGTTGTAGCGGAACTGCACGCCCCGGGCGGCGGCGGCCTCGGCCAGGCGCTGGGTGAAGCGGTGGGCGTCGCCGGATTCGTCGCTGGGGGTGTAGTCGCCACCAGCCAGGCGCCCTTGCACCGCGGCCAGGGCCGGCTCGATGGCGACGCAGCGGGCGGCGTCCACCGGCTCCCGGTCCACCCCGAACTCCCGCATCAGGGCGGCGGCGTGGCAGGCGGCCTCGAACTCGGCGGCCTGGGTGAAGATGTGCAGGATGCCCTGGCAGCGCTGGTCGTAGTCCAGGGGCAGGGTCTGGCGCAGGGCCTGCAGCCGCTGCCGGCTGTAGAGGGCGAGGGCGATGATGTCGCGGATGTTGCGGCGGGTGGCCCCGGGCGGGCAGTTGGCGAGGAAGCGCAGGCTCCAGGCGAAGAGGGCCGGGTCGTAGCGCAGGCGGAAGAGCAGGGGGGCGTCTTCCTTGCCCAGCCACTCCAGGGCCTTGAAGGGGGCCCGGGGATTGGCCCAGGGCTCGGCGTGGCAGACGGAAATCTGGCCGCCGTTGGCGAAGCTGGTTTCCAGGGCGGCGCCGGGCTGGCGGTCCACCACCGTGACTTCGTGGCCGGCCTCGGCCAGGAACCAGGCACTGGTGACGCCGACGACGCCGGCGCCGAGGACGAGAACACGCACCCGGCCTATTCCTCCTGGCGTTCCCGGGTGATGCGCACCACTTCGGGAATCAGGCGCACGGCCCGCAGGACCCGGGCCAGGTGGGCCCGGTTGGCCACCTGCACGGTGAAGTTGAGGGTGGTGTAGAAGCCCGGATCGGGGGCCATGGAGACCTTCTCGATGTTGGAGCCGGACTCGGCGATCTCGGTGGCCACCTTGGCCAGCACGCCGCGGGCGTTGCGGGCGGCGACGTGGATGTCCACGTCGAACAGCTTGCCCGGTTCCGGTTCCCACTCCACGTCGATCCAGCGCTGGGGTTCGGCACTGCGGGACTTGCGGATGACGGCGCAGTCATGGGTGTGCACCACCAGGCCCTGGCCCTTCTTGATGGAGCCGATGATGGGGTCGCCCGGGATCGGGCGGCAGCAATGGGCCAGCTGGATGGCCATGCCCTCGGTGCCGCGGATCACCACCGAGGTGTGGGGTGCCGGTTCCGCGTTGGGCAGGGCCGCCTCGTGGGCCAGCAGGCGGCGCGCCACCACGGCGGCCAGGCGCTTGCCCAGGCCGATGTCGGTGTACACCTCCTTGACGGACTTGCTGCCCCCTTCCTTGAGCACCGCTTCCCAGCTGGCGTCCGGCAGTTCCGAGGGCGTGATGCCGAGGCCGAACAGTTCCTGGTTGAGCAGGCGCTCGCCCAGAGCGGCGGATTCCTCGTGCTGGCGGGTCTTCAGGAAGTGGCGAATCTTGCTGCGGGCGCGGCCGGTCTTCACATACGAGAGCCAGGCCGGATTGGGATTGGCATGGGCGGCGGTGACGATTTCCACCTGATCGCCGCTGTTGAGCTCGCTGCGCAGTGGCATCAGCTCGTAGTTGATCTTGGCGGCGACGCAGCGGTTGCCCACGTCCGTGTGCACCGCATAGGCGAAGTCCACCGGGGTGGCGCCCTTGGGCAGGGAGAATATCTTGCCCTTGGGGGAGAAGACATAGACCTCGTCGGGGAAGAGGTCGATCTTGACGTGCTCGAAGAACTCGGCCGAGTCGCCGGCGGTGCTCTGCAGCTCCAGCAGGGACTGCAGCCAGCGGTGGGTCTGGTACTGCAGTTCGGCGGCGCTCTTCTCCGTGTCCTTGTACAGCCAGTGGGAAGCCACGCCCTCCTGGGCCATGTGGTGCATTTCCTCGGTGCGCAGCTGCACTTCCACCGGCATGCCGTAGGGGCCGATCAGGGTGGTGTGCAGGGACTGGTAGCCGTTGGCCTTGGGGATGGCGATGTAGTCCTTGAACTTGCCCGGCAGGGGCTTGTACAGGGCGTGCAGGGCGCCCAGGCCCAGGTAGCAGCTGGGCACGTCCTTGACCACCACGCGGAAGCCGTAGATGTCCAGCACCTGGGAGAAGGAGAGGCGCTTTTCCACCATCTTGCGGTAGATGGAATAGAGGCTCTTCTCCCGGCCGAAGACCTGGGCCTCGATGCCCGAGTCCCGCATCTTGCTCTGGACCCCGTCGAGAATCTTCGACAGCACCTCGCGCCGGTTGCCCCGGGCCGCCATGACGGCCTTCAGCAGCACCTGGTAGCGCATCGGGTGGGTGTGTTTGAAGGAGAGGTCCTGCAGCTCCCGGTAGACCGTGTTCAGCCCCAGCCGGTTGGCGATGGGGGCGTAGATCTCCAGGGTCTCCAGGGCGATGCGGCGGCGCTTGTCCGGACGCATGCAGCCCAGGGTCTGCATGTTGTGCAGACGGTCGGTGAGCTTGATGAGGATGACCCGCAGGTCCTTGGCCATGGCCAGGAGCATCTTGCGGAAGTTTTCCGCCTGGGCTTCCTGGTAGGAGGAGAACTCGATCTTGTCGAGCTTGGAGAGGCCGTCCACCAGGTCGGCCACGCCCTTGCCGAAGCGTTCGGTCAGCTCCTCCTTGGAGATGCCCGTGTCCTCCATGGTGTCGTGCAGGAGGGCGGCGATGATGGCGGTGGAATCCAGCCGCCATTCGGCAATGGCCCCGGCCACGGCCAGGGGGTGGGTGATGTAGGGTTCGCCGGAAAGGCGCTTCTGGCCCCGGTGGGCGGCTTCGCCGAAGGCAAAGGCCTCCTTGATCTTGGCGATCTCTTCCGGTTTCAGGTAGTCGAGGCTGTCCAGGAAGACCCGGTAGGCCGGGTCGTCGTTGAACGGGTAGGGGGTGGGCGGCGCCGCCGGGTCAGGTGCCGGCGCGAAGGGCGCGGCGGAAGATGCAGACGGTTTGGCCGGGGCGGGGTCGGTTGCAGTATCCATACCGGTTCACCTTACCCGCCCGGGCCCGGGGTCAGGCCTGACCGCGGTTGAGGATTTCCAGGCCGATCTGGCCGGCAGCCAGTTCGCGCAGGGCGATGACGGTGGGCTTGTCCTTGCTCGGTTCCTGCATGGGGGTGGAACCATTGGCGATCTGGCGGGCCCGGTAGGTGGCGGCCAGGGTCATCTGGAAGCGGTTGGGGATTTGTTTCAGGCAGTCTTCAACGGTAATGCGGGCCATGGTCCATCCAATCAAAAAGCGGAAAATTTAGAGCAGCGAGGCGAACAGCGAAGCGTGGCGTTCCTGCTGCACGGGAAGCTTCAAGCGCGTTGCGCGCACCACGGCCAGCAGGTCGCTGAGGGCCGTCTGCAGGTCGTTGTTAATAATAACATAGTCGAATTCCCCCACATGCCGCATCTCGTCGCGGGCAGCGGCCAGGCGGCGGGCGATGACGTCCTCGCTGTCGGTGCCGCGGCCGGCCAGGCGGCGGGCCAGTTCTTCCATGGAGGGCGGCAGGATGAAGACGCCGATGGCGTCGCCGAACACCTTGCGCACCTGCTGGGCGCCCTGCCAGTCGATCTCCAGCAGCACGTCGCGGCCGGCGGCCAGCTGCTGTTCGATCCAGGTGCGCGAAGTGCCGTAGTAGTTGCCGTGCACCTCGGCCCATTCGAGGAACTCGCCCCGGTCCACCCGGGCCAGGAAATCGGCCACGTCGGTGAAGTGGTAGGCCTGGCCGTTCTCCTCCCCGGTGCGGGGCGCCCGGGTGGTGTGGGAGACGGAGAGGCCGATGGCCGGGTCGTTCTGCAGCAGCAGGCGGACCAGGGTGGTCTTGCCGGCGCCGGAGGGGGCGGTGACGATGTAGAGGTGGCCGCTCATGCTGGCATCCCTTTCCTTATTCGATGTTCTGGATCTGTTCGCGCATCTGCTCGATGAGCAGCTTCAGGTCCATGGAGGCCTTGGAGACTTCGCTGAGGACCGACTTGGAGCCCAGGGTGTTGGCCTCCCGGTTCAGTTCCTGCATGAGGAAGTCGAGGCGCTTGCCGGCGTTGCCGCCGGCCTTGAGGATGCGCTCCACCTCGGTGAGATGGGCCTGCAGGCGAGACAGTTCCTCGTCCACGTCGATACGGGTGGCATACAGCACCACTTCCTGGCGCACCCGTTCGTCGTCGGCGCTGCCCAGGGCCTCCACCAGGCGCTGCTTGAGCTTGTCCTGGTAGGCAGCCTGGGCCTGGGGAATGAGGGGGGCAACGGCGGCCACGGTGGCGCGGATCTTGTCCACCCGCTCCTGGATCATGGCGGCCAGCTTGGCGCCTTCCCGGGCCCGGCTGGCGGTGAAGTCCTCCAGGGCCTCCTTCAGGGTGGCCTGGACGGCGGCGTGCAGGGCGGCCGTATCCACCTCCGGTTCGCCCAGCATGCCGGGCCAGCGCAGCACTTCGGCCACCGACAGGGCGGCGGCGTTGGGCAGGGTCTGGCGTACCTGGCCTTCCAGGGCCTGCAACTGGGTCAGCAGGTCGGCGTTGATGGCCAGCTGGCGGTTCTGGCTCTGGCTGGCGACCAGGTTGAGGCGCAGTTCCACCTTGCCCCGGGCCAGCTTGGCGGTGATGGCTTCGCGCAGGGCCGGCTCCAGCACCCGCAGGTCGTCCACGATGCGGAAATGGATGTCGAGGAAGCGGGAATTGACGCTGCGCAGTTCCAGGTGCAGGGAGCCGCCTGCCACTTCCCGGGTTTTGGCGGCATAGCCGGTCATACTGTAGATCATGGAATTCCTTGCTGTGTGGGGTGTGCCGGCCCGGACGGCGGGCCTGGGAGAGGCTTCTTGAGGCTTCTTTACAGTCCGTTGGCAAAGCCTGACAATGCGCGCAGTGCGCCTGAGGCGCTATCTTAGCTTCGGACTTCATGGCGTCACAAGCCAATCACCCCCTCCCTGCCGGATTCCAACTGGAAGACTACCGCATCGAAAAGCAGATTTCGGTCGGCGGTTTTTCCATTGTTTACCTGGCCCACGATGCCAGCGGCAAGGCGGTGGCCATCAAGGAATACCTGCCGGCCAGCCTGGCCCTGCGCTCCGAGGGGCAGACCAAGCCGGTCATTTCCCAGGAGCATCTTTCTGCCTTCCGCTACGGCATGAAATGCTTTTTCGAGGAAGGCCGGGCCCTGGCCAAGCTGAACCATCCCAACGTGATCCAGGTGCTGAACTTTTTCCGCGCCAACGACACGGTTTATATGGTCATGGAATACGAGCGGGGGCGCACCCTGCAGGAATTCATCCAGAAGCACCACGGTCACATCCACGAGAAATTCATCCGCGGCGTGTTCACCCGCATGCTCAACGGCCTGCGCGAAGTGCACACCCACAAGCTGCTGCACCTGGACCTGAAACCGTCCAACATCTACCTGCGGGCCGACAATACGCCGGTGCTGATCGACTTCGGCGCCGCCCGCCAGACCCTGCATTCCGACACCCCCATGCTGAAACCCATGTACACCCCGGGTTTCGCCTCCCCCGAGCACTACTTCAAGCGGGACGAACTGGGGCCCTGGAGCGACATCTATTCGGTGGGCGCCTCCATGTACTCCTGTCTGGCCGGGGCGGCGCCCCAGGCGGCCGATGCGCGCATGGAGAAGGATCAGCTGCAGCCGGCCTCGGTGCGCTGGGAGGGCCAGTATTCGGACCAGCTGCTGGAGACCATCGACTGGTGCCTGTGCCTCAACCACCTGTACCGTCCCCAGAGCGTCTTCGCCCTGCAGAAGGCCCTCACCGAGGCGGTGGACATGCCGGGTCAGGGAGCCAGCAAGGCGGCGGAAAAGGAAGGATGGCTGGGCCATCTGGTGGGCAAGATCAAGGGAATGACTGCTAAATGAAATTCACCATCTACCAGGAAAGCCGCATCGGCAAGCGGCAGAACAACGAGGACCGGATCGCCTACTGCTACTCGCGGGAGGCGGTGCTGATGGTGGTGGCCGATGGCATGGGCGGCCATTACCACGGCGAGGTGGCCTCCCAGATCGCGGTGCAGACCCTGACCTCGGCCTTCCAGCGGGATGCCCAGCCGGAGATCGCCGATCCCTTCCTCTTCCTGCAGAAGGGCATGACCAATGCCCACCACGCCATCCTGGACTATTCCCAGGAGCACCGGCTGAAGGATTCGCCGCGCACCACCTGCGTCGCCTGCCTGATCCAGGACAACATCGCCTACTGGGCCCACGTCGGCGATTCCCGCCTCTACCACATGCGCGACGGCAAGGTGCTGGCGGTGACCCGGGACCATTCCCGGGTGCGCCTGCTGATGGACGAGGGCCTCATCAGCGAGGCCCAGGCCGCCACCCACCCGGACCGCAACAAGGTGTACAGCTGCCTGGGGGGCGAAAACCCGCCGGAAATCGAGTTCTCCCGCAAGACCCCCCTGGAAGTGGGGGATGTCCTGGTGCTGTGCACCGACGGCCTGTGGGGGCCGCTGCCGGCCGATGTCATGGCCGCCTCCCTGAAGGGGGCCAACCTGATGCAGGCCGTGCCCATGCTGCTCAACCAGGCGGAAATCCGCTCCGGCCCCTACGGCGACAATCTTTCCGTGGTGGCGGTGCGCTGGGAGCAGAGCTACAGCGAGGAGGCCTCCAGCACGGTGATGACCCAGACCATGCCCCTGGACGCGGTGACCACCAAGCTCGGCGAATTCGGTCGGGACCCGGCCTACAAGACCGATCTTTCCGACGACGAGATCGAAAAGGCCATCGACGAAATCCGCGCCGCCATCCAGAAATTCTCCAAATAAGGAAGTTCCATGCGTCCCAGCCAACGTGCCGCCGACCAGCTGCGCCAAGTCCGCATCACCCGCCGTTTCACCCGCCATGCCGAAGGTTCGGTGCTGGTGGAAATGGGCGACACCAAGGTGCTGTGCACCGCCAGCATCGAGGAAAACCTGCCGCCCTTCCTGCGCGGCAAGGGCCAGGGCTGGGTCACCGCCGAATACGGCATGCTGCCCCGCTCCACCCACACCCGCAGTTCCCGGGAAGCGGCCAAGGGCAAGCAGACCGGCCGCACCCAGGAAATCCAGCGCCTCATCGGCCGTTCCCTGCGCGCCGTCACCGATCTCAAGGCCCTGGGCGAGCGCCAGATCACCCTGGACTGCGACGTGCTGCAGGCCGACGGCGGCACCCGCTGTGCCTCCATCACCGGCGCCTGGGTGGCCCTGTGGGACGCCTGCCAGTCCCTGGTGGCCGCCGGCAAGCTGAGCGAGAACCCCCTCAAGGAACACGTGGCCGCCATCTCCGTCGGCATCTACAAGGGCACCCCGGTGCTGGACCTGGACTACCCGGAAGATTCCGACTGCGATACCGACATGAACGTGATCATGACCGGCAGCGGCGGACTGGTGGAAGTTCAGGGCACGGCCGAAGGCGAGCCCTTCTCCCGGCAGCAGATGAATGTGCTGCTGGACCTGGCCGAAGCCGGCATCCGCCAGCTCATCCACGCCCAGGAAACCGCCCTGGCGGATTGATTCGGAGCCCGTCATGGCCCAGGAAACCTCCCGCGACCCGATCAAGGCCCTGCTCGACGATCTGGAACAGTCCATCGCCGATTTCGATCAGCGCCTGGGTGGCGTCGAGGAGTCTCCTGCCGTGACCGGTCTGCGTTCTTCCGGGCAGCGCTATCCCGACATCGAACCCGAGGCCAGGCGTCAACTGTCTCCTGCCGCTCCTGTTGCCGTTGCCGGCAATGCCGACGCAACCGCTGTGTCCGAAGCGCCGGCGGTGGACCTGCTGGCCGAACTGGCCCAGGCGGCGGCCTGCCGCAGCGTGGATGATGCGGAGACCCAGCGTCGCCAGCTGGAACTGACCGAGCGCCTGCACCAGGACCTGAAGACCGTCTTCGACTACCTCAACCAGCTCATCCGCCACGCCAACACCCTGAAGCCGGTGCTGCCCCGCAGCTACCGGCTGGATGCGCGCAACAGCTTCGACGGGCTGGCCTGGCATGACGGATTCGTCGATTACCGCAGCACCAGTCGCTTCGACCGCAGCTACTACGAGCAGATTCTCTTCCAGGTGAGCTACCGGGCGCCGGCGCCGCTGGTCGCGGTCTGCGCTGCGGACCAGGCCGCCATCGTGCGCAAGGAGCTGGAACTGGTGAACCTGCGCATCCAGCGAGAAGAGCCGGTGATGCTGCCGGAGGGCGGCCCCGGGGTGCGCTATGTGCTGCCGGATGCCATTCCGCTGCATCTGGCGGTACAGGCGGACTTCGCCAACGATGCCCTGACCTTCCGCTGCCGCAATGCCGGCAATTTCGGCCCTACTGCCTACCGTCTGCCGGGCGGGAGCATCACCCGGCCCCTGCTCGACGGCATCGGCCTGGTGCTGCTGGGCCGCAGCGACACCATGCCCAAGGAACTGCAACGCATTCCCTACCAACGGATCAACTGAGTCCCATGCAAAAGATCGTCCTCGCCTCCAACAATGCCAAGAAGCTCAAGGAACTGTCAGCCCTGCTGACACCCCTGGGCATCCAGCTCATTCCCCAGGGCGAGCTGGGGGTGCCGGAGGCGGAGGAGCCCCACCACACCTTCCTCGAAAACGCCCTGGCCAAGGCCCGCCATGCGGCCCAGCTGACCGGCTTGCCGGCCCTGGCCGACGACTCCGGCCTGTGCGTCAAGGCGTTGGGCGGCGCTCCCGGAGTGCAGTCGGCCCGCTACGCCGGCGAGCCCAAGTCCGATGCCCGCAACAACGAGAAGCTGCTGGCGGCCCTCACTGGCGTGGCCGACCGCCGTGCCCACTTCGTCTCACTGCTGGTGCTGGTGCGCCACGGCGACGACCCCCAGCCCCTGGTGGCCGAGGGCGAGTGGCACGGCGAGATCATCGACCAGTACCGGGGCGAGGGAGGCTTCGGCTACGACCCCCTGTTCTACGTGCCAGCGGAAAAGGCGACGGCGGCCGAACTCTCCGCCGAGGTGAAGAACCGTCTCTCCCATCGTGGCCAGGCCATGGCCCGGCTGCTGGAACGCCTCAAGCTGGAACTGTGAGCCCGGCCGGCGCCGGGAAACCTTCTGGCGCTGCCGCGGTCCAGGGCAGGGTGTTCCGGACTTGCCGCTCCGCAGTGGCCTGACTCAAAGCGCCATTATTCAGACATCGCATCATGCCGCCTGCGGGCGGAAAGGTTTTCTTTCGTGTCGTCCCGTTCTTCCTCCCGCATCATTCCCATCGCCGTCGCCGGCGGCACCCGCGCTGGCGGCAGTCCCCTGCACTTCACCAGTCCTCCGCCCCTCTCGCTCTACATCCACGTGCCCTGGTGCGTGAGGAAGTGCCCCTATTGTGATTTCAATTCCCATGAGGCGCGGGCGGAGAACGACGAGGCCGCCTATGTGGCAGCCCTCGTTGCCGATCTGGAAAGCGCCCTGCCGTCGGTGTGGGGACGCAAGGTATCCACCATTTTCATCGGCGGTGGCACGCCAAGCCTGCTCTCCGGCGAGGCCCTGCACGAACTGCTGAATGCGGTGCGCATGCGTCTGCCCCTGCTGCCCGAAGCGGAGGTGACCCTGGAGGCCAACCCGGGCACCGCCGAGGCGGGCAAGTTCGCCGCCTTCCGGGCCGCCGGAGTGAATCGTCTGTCCCTCGGCATCCAGAGCTTCAACGACCGGCACCTGGAGGCTCTGGGCCGCATCCATGACAGCGCTGAGGCCAGGGCCGCCATCGAGTTGGCCAAAGCCCACTTCGAGCGCTTCAACCTGGACCTGATGTACGGCCTGCCCCAGCAGTCCCAGGCCGAAGCGATGGCAGACCTGGAGATGGCCCTCTCTTTCGCGCCGCCCCATCTTTCCTGCTACCAGCTGACCCTGGAGCCCAACACCCTCTTTGCCGCCCGGCCGCCCCAGCTGCCCGAGGGCGACACCTGCGCCGACATGCAGGACGCCATCGAGGCCCGCCTGGCTGCCGCCGGCTACGTGCATTACGAAACTTCGGCCTTCGCCCGGCCCGACTACCAGTGCCGGCACAACCTCAACTACTGGACCTTCGGCGACTACCTGGGCATCGGCGCCGGGGCCCACGGCAAGCTGACCCTGCCGGACCACAGCGGCTTCTCGGTGCAACGCCAGATGCGCTGGAAACAGCCCAAGCAGTACCTGGAGCAGGTGGCCGCCGGCCAGCCGGTACAGGAGCAGCACGGCGTGGGGGCGGACGAGCTGCCCTTCGAATTCCTCATGAACGCCCTGCGCCTCAACCAGGGCTTCGATCCGGCCCTCTTCGAGCAGCGCACCGGCCTGCCCCTGCTGCTGGTGCGGGGCGAGCTGGAAAAGGCGGCCCGGGAAGGGCTGCTGACCCTGGCACCGGACTGCATCGCACCCACCGAGCGGGGCCGGCGCTTCCTCAACGCCCTGCTGGAACGCTTCCTGCCGGATGCCTGAATAGGCTATGCCGCAGAAGTAGGAAGGACGCCATTCTTCACCACGGCACGGTGAAGAATGGCGTCCTTCTTGTCTTCTGGCTGAGGTGCCTTAGAAACCCTGGGTATAGGTCAGGCGCCAGATGCGGGGTTCTGCCGGGTGGCTGTGCACATCCTCCACTTTCGCTGCTTCGCCGCGCAGTTGGGACTCGTAGTAGTAGTCGATGTCGCTGGCCTTGCGGTTGAACAGGTTGAGCACTTCCAGGGTCAGCTGGCTCTTGGCGGCCAGCTTGTAGCCCACATTGAGATTGACCATCACCGAGCTGCCGGAGCGCACAGAGTCGTCTTCTTTGAGGGCCCGGGGGCCCAGGTAGCGCAGGCGCAGGCCGCCGCGCCAGGGGCCCAGGTCGTGCACGGCGACACCGACGGAGGCGGTGCGTTCGACGGCGCCGGGGACGTGGTTGCCAACGCTACTGTCATCGCGGAAGCGGGCCTTGGAGAGGGCGATGTCCGCATCCAGGGTCAGCCAGTCTCGGGGCGTCCAGTAGTTGGACCATTCCATGCCCTGGCGGTGGCTGGGGCGGCTGGCCTGGGTGGTGCCGGCGTCGCCGACGAAGAGCAGTTCCGAATCCAGGTCCAGGCGCCACAGGGCGACGCTGGTGTTCCAGCCGGGGGCCGGGGCGCTGCGCCAGCCCACTTCCTGGCCCCGGGATTTGACCAGGGCCGGCACCCGGGACATGGGGTCGCCCGGGTTGGAGGGATCGACGCGGATGGTGGTGCCGCGGGCGTCGTTGCTGTGGAAGCCCTGGCCCCAGTTGTAATAGAACTCCTGGTTGGCGAAGGGGCCGAAAATGAGGGACAGCTTGGGGCTGGTGATGCCGTCGTTTTCCTTGCCGGAATTGGCGGCCAGGCTGGAATCCACCTTGAAGCGGTAGCGGTCGTGGCGCAGGCCGGCGACGCTGCGCAGCCAGTCGCTCCACTGGGCGCCCCACTGGCCGTAGAGGCCCAGGCTGCCCTGGTTCACGCTGTCGCTGCGCACGGTGGACAGGCGCTGGCGGGCGGCGGTGCGGTACAGGCCCACGTTGTCGATGTCGTCCTGGCGCCCCTGCACGCCCCAGGTGAAGTCCCCTTCCTTGCCCAGCCACTGCACCGGCTGGCTGCGGCTCCAGCCGAAGCCGCCGTAACGGCGCCGGTCGGCCTGCTCGAACTGGTCGCCGTTGACCGGATCGTCCATGGCGTAGGTGAAGTTGGAGAAGAGGTTGAGCCGGTAGTCCACCAGATAGGTGTTGGCCCGGGTCTGCACCGCCCCGTCCTGCCGCGCCCACTGGCCGGAGAGGGAGAGGCGCCGGGTGTTGCCGCCGGCGGTGGGGTCCAGGCTGCCGTAGCGGTTCACCAGGCCCTGGTCCACGGCCCGTCGCGCCAGCTGGTCGGTGGAGGTCCAGTCGCCGTCGTAGGCCATGAAGGCCAGCGAGTGGCCGTTGTTGCGCGTGCCTTCCGAATAGCGCAGCACGCCGTTGAGGCGCTTGTAGTGCTCCGGTACTTCCCAGGGACCATCGTTGTGGAAGACCTCCACGGCGCCCAGCCAGCGGCCGCCGCCGGCGGTCTCCTTGTCGGCGGCGGTGAGGAGGCGGCGGTAGCCGTTGCTGCCGAGGCCGATGCTGACGTAGTCCTCCGGCAGGGCGCGGCGGTAGTCGATACGGGCGCTGCCGGCGGAGGAGAAGTCCCCGTCCTCGGCGGCGTAGGGGCCCTTCTTGTACTGGATGCGCTCCACCAGCTCGGGGATGAGGAAGTTGAGGTCCAGGTAGCCGTGGCCGTGGGCGTGGGTCGGCAGGTTGATGGGCATGCCGTCGATGGTGACGGAGAAGTCGGTGCCGTGGTCCAGGTTGAAGCCGCGCAGGAAGTACTGGTTGGCTTTGCCGTCGCCGGCGTGCTGGGTGACGATGAGGCCGGGCACGGTTTCCAGCACTTCCGCCGGGCGCAGCAGGGGGCGGTTCTCCAGCTGCTTCGCTGTCACCGTGCCGACGCTGGCGGCGTCGGCGACGCCGATCAGGTCCTGGGCGCCGGCCTTCACTTCGATCACGTCTTATGTAATCCAATTCAGTGTTGCGTATAGCCAAGTTGCTTCTGCTGAGCGGGATTACATCAGGGGATACGGTTTTCTAGTAGCCTAAAGAGAAAAACGAACAAACCGAAAAATTCTGACTATTGTCAGCTGACACTATCGGAATGATGTGGTTATGTGGCGCCCTTCTAATAAGGCCCTGCATAGCCAATGGCACATGATACCAATCCTACGTTGCGTGAAGCCCTTTTCATGTACTGCGAGCGCATCAGTATCCATAAGAAGGGCCACGCACAAGAGAAATATCGAATTAACCTATATTGTCGTTATTCCATTGCTGATCTTCCGATTCGCAATATAACGTCAGTCGATGTGGCGACATTTAGGGATGAGCGATTAGCGGAGATTAACGCACGAACGGGTAGGGCACTTTCCCCTGCTACGGTTCGGCTGGATCTGGCGCTGCTTTCCGACCTGTTTCGCATTGCGAAGAACGAATGGGGTATATGCAACGATAACCCTGTCGCCAACGTCCGTAAGCCAAAACTTCCGCCTGGCCGTGATCGACGCTTGGCTCCTCGTGAAGAACGGATGATCATGAGGCATTGTTCCCAGCGGGGCGCGCATGAGATGAAGGCCATTGTCCAATTGGCATTAGAAACTGCTATGCGTCAGGGGGAGATTCTGGGGGTGTGCTGGGAGCACATCAATCTGAAATCCAGAATTGTTCATCTGCCCGACACCAAGAATGGTTCCAAACGTGATATCCCGTTAAGCATGGAGGCTAGGGATATCCTGGCGGCCCAGAGGGTGAAGCTGTCGGGGCGAGTCTTTAGCTATACGAACAACGGATTGAAGAGCAGTTGGCGAAGCATGATCAAGAGGCTGAATATTCCTGATCTGCATTTCCACGATCTTCGGCACGAAGCAATCTCTCGCTTGATGGAACGAGGTGTCTTCAACCTGATGGAAGTTGCTGCCATCAGCGGACACAAGAGCCTGTCCATGCTGAAGCGATATACGCATCTTCGTGCTCAGCGTTTGGTGCGTAAGCTCGACGCTGGCGCAAACAAGGGGAAGGCTGCGGTCTTGAGCTACCTGGTTCCTTATCCAGCCTTCATCGAGCCCTATGAGAGCCAGGTAAAAGTAACCTTCCCGGACTTTGACGATCTGCATGTGGCAGGGCCATGTCTAAACAGTGCAGTACAGCAAGCTCAGGATGCCCTATTACGGGAAATTTTGGTCTTGATGCGTCAAGGTCGGCCGATCCCGCCGCCAAACAACTACCTAGAACTCCTCGATGAATCCAGGCTCTTTCACCTGGACCCGTTGGCAACCTATGATTCCCTCGCGGATCTTGCCGAGGGCGCGCTGGTTTGAGTTCTGATGACCTTGCGAGGGAGGAGGAGTCCCTACTGGTGTGGATGAGCGGGTTGAAAGCAGGACCTTATCTAACTACCGCTTGAATTGGGGTGACAGTCATCTAGTGGCAAATCCACAAAAAAGTTGCGCTTGAAGTGAACAACTAAGTTCGTGCATACTGAGAATATGTATCAATCTCTTCGCCACCGTTTTCGTGCATATGTGCAGCACCCTATCGGGCGCTGCGCGGTGGTATTGATGCTGTTTGCCTTGGTGGCAGCCAGTGTTCCGTTTGGTGAGATTCATGCCCATGCGGATGGTGATCACGATCATGATCACGGTTACGTCACTGCTGAATTGACGAAGGCATCGCTCTCCGATCCTTCAGACTCTATGGACTCCGATTCTGATTCGACCGGAGCCAAAGTGCTGCATGCACACGGTTCCGTTGTCACTCCTCCGCCCTTGCCGGTGGATGGACTGGGAATCGAGCCATTCATCTTTCCCGCCCGGGACAAGATTACCCTCGCCTACTTGTCGCGGCCTTCTGCGACACCACTTCCCCCCTATCGCCCTCCAATCGCCTGACGCCTAGCGCCGCTTTTTAGCGGCTTGCTTTGTGTCGTCTGTCGATATTGGAGGTTTTCCGTGAACTTGCGTTGTTTGCTGGTTCTGGCTGTAGCCGGAACCTGCGGTATCCCCTTGTCGGGGTATGCCGCTGAATCCTTGCGCCTGGAGGAAGCAGTCTCCCGCGCCTTGGCATCCCACCCCTCACTTGCGGCCGAGGCCGCGCAATTGAAAGCCGTTCAGGCACGCGCTCAGCGTGAAGGCCTGGCAACGCCCTTTATGATCGGCGCCGATGTGGAAAACGTCGGCGGTACTGGAGCCTTTCGGGGGGGGCAATCAGCTGAAACCACGCTACGTATTGGCCGCGTCATTGAACTGGGCGGTAAACGTGAAGCGCGCCAGGCATTGGGTAGCGCTGAAATCAATCAGCAACAGAACCTGTCCGAGGCAACCCGCCTGGATGTCATCAGCCGCACCTCACTCCGCTTCATTTCAGTGCTGGCTGACCAGCAACGGCTGAAATACGCTCAAGAGCAGGTAGGACAAGCCGAGCGCACACGCCGCGAGGTCGCCAATTGGGTAGCCGCTGCCCGCAACCCGGAGTCAGATTTGCGTGCGGCTGAAATCGCCGTTGCTGACGCCGAGCTGGAGCGCACCCGGGCCGAGCACAAGCTGACCTCTGCCAGGTTAACCCTGGCCTCCAGCTGGGGGGTCTTAACACCCGATTTTGAGACGGCTGCAGGCAATCTGCTCGTGCTGCCCAAAGCGGAGTCGCTGGATACCTTGGTGGCTCGTCTGCCGATGACACCAGAGCAACGTGCCGCATTGCTCGAGGCGGATAGTATCGCTGCTCGCAAGCGCTTAGCCGAGGCCGGCGCCAAGCCGGACGTTACCGTCAATCTGGGTGTGCGTCGCCTTGAGGCAACCAGCGATCAGGCATTGATGATGTCGGTATCGATTCCACTCGGCAACCAGGTTCGCTCGGGACTGTCCGTCGCCGAAGCCAATGCGCAACTGATGGCACTGGAAGCTCGCCGCGATGCTCAGCGTTTCGAGCACTACCAGTCGCTGTTTGGAAAGTATCAAGAACTCAATCAGGCCCGTACTGAAGCTGAAACGCTGCAAAAGCACATGCTTCCCAAGGCCGAGGAGGCACTGGCCTTCAC
Source organism: Azospira sp. I09 (assembly GCF_009177135.1). Lineage (NCBI taxonomy): Bacteria > Pseudomonadati > Pseudomonadota > Betaproteobacteria > Rhodocyclales > Rhodocyclaceae > Azospira > Azospira sp. I09. The sequence continues at coordinate 2,999,646 of NZ_AP021844.1, forward strand.
CCGGCGCGGCTTCGAAGCCGGCCGCTTCTCCTTTCTTGCCCTGGCACAAGCGCAAAAAACCCTATTCGAACTGCGCCAACGCGCTGTCGATGCTGCTGCTCGCTGCCAGATCCTGATGACCGAGGTGGAACGCCTCACCGCCATTGCCCCGGAACCCACGCCATGAACCGACTATTACCCCTGATTCTCGTGCCTCTGCTGCTGACAGCTTGCGGCAACGATACCCCTCCCTCCGCTGTGGTTGCTGCGGAAAAAGCCAGTGCTGCCGAAGAGTACGAGCGTGGCCCCCATCGCGGCCGGATGCTGCGCCAGGGTGACTTCGCTCTCGAAGTGACCATCTATGAAACCAATGTGCCGCCGCAGTATCGGCTGTATGCCTACCAGAACGGCAAGCCTTTGCCGCCGGCCAGCGTGCAAGCCGCAATCCAGCTCAAGCGCCTGGATGGCGAATTCAACAATTTCACCTTCACGCCGGAAAAAGACTACCTGAACGGCAGCAGTGAAGTCATTGAGCCCCATTCATTCGATGTCGAGGTCAAGGCCCAGCATGCCGGCCAATCCTACAGCTGGGCGTTCCCCTCGTATGAGGGGCGCACCACGATTCCGGCGGCTGCCGCAAACGACGCAGGGGTTAAGGTCGAGAAGGCCGGTCCGACAACAATCCGCAATACAGTGCGGCTGATGGGTGCTGTGATGGTCGATGCGAATCGGCGTGCCGAGATCAAGGCCCGCTTCCCGGGCATCGTACGCGCGGTCAATGTCCAGGAAGGGCAGCGTGTCAGTCGTGGCCAGACGCTGGTGGCGATTGAAGGTAACGACAGCATGCGGACCTATTCCGTTGTCGCACCGTTTGACGGCATCGTCTTGGCGCGCAATACCAACGTCGGCGACGTTGCCGGCAGCAACACCCTGGTTGAACTGGCGGATTTGTCCAGCGTCTGGGTGGAATTACGGGCTCTCGGTGGAGATGCGGAGAAGCTGTCCGTGGGCCAGGAGGTCGAGATTTCCTCGGCCACCGGTGGCAGCCGGGTCACCGGGAAAATCCAGACGCTGCTGCCCCTGGCCTCCGGGCAAAGCGTGGTGGCCCGTGCCAGCATTGCCAACCCTGAAGGGCGGTGGCGGCCGGGTATGGCGGTCTCTGCGGATGTCACCGTGGCGGCACGCCAAGTCCCGCTGGCGGTGAAGGAATCCGGCCTGCAACGCTTCCGTGATTTCACCGTCGTCTTTACCCAGGTAGGGGACACCTACGAGGTCCGCATGCTCGAGCTGGGTGAGCGTGATGGCCGCTACGCCGAAGTGCTGGGCGGGCTGAAGCAAGGTGCTACTTATGTAGCTGAGCAGAGCTTCCTCATCAAAGCCGACATAGAGAAGTCCGGCGCCAGCCACGATCACTAAGGGATTTGCCATGCTAGAACGAATGATTCGTGCGGCAATCGCACATCGCTGGCTGGTCCTGATACTGGTTCTGGGCACCTCCGCACTTGGTGTCTGGAGCTATGGTCGCCTGCCGATCGATGCCGTCCCCGACATTACCAATGTCCAGGTCCAGGTCAATTCCGAGGCCCCCGGCTATTCGCCGTTGGAGGCAGAGCAACGTGTCACCTTCCCGGTAGAAACCGCCCTGGCAGGTATGGCTCGCCTGAAGTACACCCGCTCGATTTCGCGCTATGGACTGTCCCAGGTCACCGTGGTGTTCGAGGACGGTACGGACATCTACTTTGCCCGACAGCAGGTGAGCGAACGTCTGCAACAGGCGTCTTCCCAATTGCCGGCTGGCGTCAAACCGACCTTGGGACCGGTGGCGACAGGGCTGGGTGAAATCTTCATGTATACGGTCGAGGCCACACCAGGGGCTACCAAGGCGGATGGCAAACCCTGGATGCCTACGGATTTGCGAACACTGCAGGATTGGGTGATTCGCCCTCAGCTGCGTAACCTGAAAGGTGTCACCGAGGTCAATACCATCGGCGGCAACGTGCAGCAGTTTCATGTCACCCCCGACCCGGCCAAGATGGTGGCCTACAAGTTAACCATTGATGACCTGCTGCAGGCCATTGAACGTAACAACGCCAATACGGGCGCCGGTTACATCGAACGGGGTGGTGAGCAGAACCTGATCCGCATTCCTGGGCAGGTGGGTGATGAGGCTGGTTTGCGAGAGATCGTGGTGGCAATGCGTGACGGGCTGCCCTTGCGAATTAGCGACATAGCTACGGTCCAGATCGGCTCGGAACTGCGCACCGGTGCCGCAACCAGGGATGGCCGGGAAGTGGTGCTGGGCACGGTATTCATGCTGATTGGTGAGAACAGCCGGGAAGTCGCCATGCGTGCAGCGACCCGCCTCAAGGAAATCGATGCTTCGCTACCGGAAGGGGTCAGTGCGCGTGCGGTTTATGACCGCACCCAACTGGTGGACCGCAGTATTGCCACGGTCCAGAAGAACCTCCTCGAGGGAGCCTTGCTGGTAATCGTGGTTCTTTTCCTGCTGCTGGGCAATATCCGTGCGGCACTGATCACGGCGGCCGTGATCCCGGTTGCCATGCTGATGACCATCACCGGCATGGTGCAGAACCGGGTATCGGCCAACCTGATGAGCCTTGGGGCCTTGGACTTCGGCCTGATCGTCGATGGCGCCGTGATCATCGTCGAGAATTGCCTGCGCCGCTTCGGTGAGCGGCAGCACGCCCTGGGCCGCTTACTGTCCATCGAGGAGCGCTTCCAACTAGCTGCGAAAGCAAGTGCCGAGGTAATCAAGCCTAGCCTGTTCGGTCTGTTCATCATTGCCGCTGTTTATCTGCCGATCTTTGCCCTCAGCGGGGTCGAGGGCAAGACTTTCCATCCCATGGCTATCACTGTGGTCATGGCGCTGGTTGCCGCAATGGTGTTATCCCTGACTTTCGTGCCGGCGGCCATCGCACAGTTCGTCACCGGCAAGGTCGAGGAAAAAGAAACCCGCCTGATGCAGCGGCTGCATGGGATTTACGCTCCTCTGCTGGAGAAGTCCCTATCGCTGCAAAAGCCGGTGATTGGCGCCGCTGCAGTGCTGGTGGTGCTGTGTGGATTGTTGGCGACTCGCCTGGGTACGGAGTTCATCCCCAACCTGGATGAGGGGGATATTGCCCTGCACGCCCTACGCATCCCGGGTACCAGCCTGACCCAGGCTATCGGTATGCAGGCCCAGCTCGAAGCACGGATCAAGCAGTTCCCGGAAGTAGACAAGGTGGTGGGCAAGCTCGGCACGGCAGAAGTGGCCACCGACCCGATGCCGCCTTCTGTGGCCGATACTTTCATTCTGCTCAAGGAACGCAAGGACTGGCCGGACCCGCGCAAGTCCAAGGCTACCCTGGTGGCGGAGCTGGAGGAAGCTGTTCGTGCCATCCCCGGCAACAACTACGAGTTTACCCAGCCGGTACAGATGCGGATGAACGAGTTGATTGCCGGTGTACGTGCGGAAGTGGCGATCAAGGTATTCGGCGATGACCTGCAAGCGCTGACCGCGGTTGGCAAACAGATCGAGAAAGTCGCAGGCAGCATTTCCGGAAGTGCCGACGTGAAACTTGAGCAGGTGACCGGCCTGCCGCTGCTGGTCATCAAGCCGGATCGTGCCGCCCTGGCCCGCTACGGCCTGGCCGTGGCCGACATCCAGGACACCGTATCCGCGGCGATGGGTGGGGCAACGGCTGGCCAGCTTTTCGAGGGGGATCGCCGTTTCGATATCGTGGTGCGTCTCCCCGATGCCCAGCGCCAGGACCCGAAGGCACTGGCAGCGCTGCCCATTGCCCTGCCGGCGACAAGCAGAGCCGATGGAGCTTCGTTGTCGCGGATGCCCGGCGTGGTGCCCTTGAGTGCCGTGGCCACTATTGCGGTAGAGCTAGGGCCCAACCAGGTCAGTCGGGAAAACGGTAAGCGGCGCGTGGTCATCACGTCGAACGTGCGCGGCCGGGACCTCGGCTCCTTCGTGGAGGAACTCCGGGGGAAAGTTGCGGCGGAAGTCGTGCTGCCTGTCGGAAGCTGGGTCGAATACGGCGGCACCTTCGAACAGCTGATCTCGGCCGGCCAGCGTCTGAGCGTCGTGGTTCCCGTGGTCCTGGTCATGATTTTTGGCTTGCTGTTCATGGCCTTCGGATCGGCCAAGGATGCCGCAATCGTGTTCAGCGGCGTACCCCTGGCGCTGACCGGTGGCGTACTGGCCCTGTGGCTGCGCGGTATTCCCTTCTCCATCTCAGCCGGGGTCGGATTCATTGCGTTGTCTGGCGTTGCGGTACTCAACGGCTTGGTGATGATCACCTTCATACGGAAGCTGCGTGAGCTTGGGCAACCGCTACATACCGCTGTGACCGAGGGGGCGCTGACCCGTCTGCGCCCCGTGCTGATGACCGCACTGGTTGCCAGTCTTGGCTTCGTCCCCATGGCCCTCAATGTCGGTACAGGTGCTGAAGTGCAGCGCCCACTGGCAACCGTGGTGATCGGCGGCATCATCTCTTCGACCCTGCTGACCCTCTTGGTGCTCCCGGTGCTGTACCGGCTGATACACCGGAATGAGAACGAGGAGACAGCCGCGTGACCCCTTCCCCCATTCTATTCAACAAGGAGTTTCCTTTGCCATTTCGCCAGTTCAGCGCCACCGGCATTTGCCGGTGGACCGTGGCGCTCCTCGCGTCACTGCTGCCCCTGTGGGCTTTCGCCCACGGGGTCACGGGAGAGGATCAGTCCTTTCTCGAGCAGAACACCGGCCGCAACCTGCTGTTGTTCGCCTACCTGGGAGCCAAGCACATGGTCACCGGGTATGACCATCTGTTGTTCCTGTTTGGTGTGGTGTTCTTTCTGTACCGCATGCGCGACGTCAGCATTTACGTGACCCTGTTCGCCGTCGGACACAGCGTGACCCTGCTGCTGGGGGTGCTGGGCGGTTTCCACGTCAATCCCTATGTCGTCGACGCAATCATCGGCGTCTCCGTGGTTTACAAGGCGCTGGACAACCTGGGGGCATTCAAGCACTGGTTGGGATTCCAGCCCAATACCAAGGCGGCCGTACTGGTCTTCGGCTTTTTCCACGGTTTCGGCCTGGCCACCAAGCTGCAGGACTTCTCGTTGTCCCGCGATGGTCTGGTGCCGAACATGCTGGCCTTCAACGTTGGCGTAGAACTTGGCCAATTGCTGGCACTGGCTGGAATTCTGATCGTCATGGGGTTCTGGCGCCGCAGCACAGCCTTCTCCCGGCAAGCATTCACCGCCAATACCGCACTCATGGCTGCTGGCTTTGTCTTGGTCGGCTACCAACTTACCGGCTATTTCGTTTCCTGATCGAGGTCTTCCTATGTCCAATACTCAAACCCACTCCCTGCCCAGTAGTGCCAGTCTGTTCAAGGCAACCGCGGTAGCCGCAGGTGTTGCCGCCACCTTGCTGGTGACCATGGTGCTTCCTGCGGAATATGGGATGGACCCTACCGGCATTGGCCGTTTCCTCGGCCTCGATGCCCTTAAACAGTCTGCCGGTGCTGAAACAACATCTGTTCTGGCAACCCCGGATGCTATTGCTGGCCCCAATGCAATGCTTGCCGCCAAAGCAGATGCTGCTTTCGGAAAGCAAGCCGGCAGGTCCTTGGATGCCTCCGCCGTTTCATTGGCAGGTGATGGCCCCATGCGTCGCAACACATTCACGGTAACGCTGGCTCCCGGCAAAGGCGCAGAGGTCAAAGCGCACCTCCGGGCTGGTGAAGGCCTGACCTTCCACTGGCAAGCAACCGCCGCGGTGGCCGTGGATATGCACGGCGAAGCACCGAATGCCAAAAATGCCTGGACCAGCTATTCGGTCGAAAGTGCTCAAAAGAGTGCATCCGGCACTTTTGTTGCCCCCTTCGAAGGAAGTCACGGTTGGTATTGGCAAAACCGCGGCACCGAGCCGGTGACGGTATCCATCGAAGCCTCCGGTTTCCAATCCGAGTTGTATCGGCCGTAACGAAGCTTTCTTACACGGCCCCGTTGTATTAACCCCGCGGCTTGCCGCTTTCACATTGGAGATGTACCCCGTGAAAAACAAAACCTTCCTGTCCCTCTCTTTGCTGGTCGGGTCCTTCATGTCGCTTTCCAGCGTTGCCTATGCCCACGGTGTCCACGAAGACAGTGCCGAACCAAAGGCCACGCCCACTGCTTGCCGGCACCTCACCGACACCGAGCATTACGTGGTGGATCTAAAGGACCCCGCAACCCGGGCGCTCAAGACCCGTTGCGATGCCACCAAGAAGCCTGTAACCCCGGTGGCCGAGAAGAAGGACGAAACACCGGATAAGAAGTAACCCCTCCTGATAGTTCATTGTCGCCCGTAGAGACATAGGAAATAGCCATGCTTGAAATCCTCCGACATCGCAGTTTTAGGCATTTGTTTCTCGCCCAAGTCGTTGCATTGGTGGGGACGGGGCTTTTGACCGTGGCCCTGGCATTGCTGGCCTATGATCTGGCAGGCGCCAATGCCGGTGCGGTACTGGGTACCGCACTGGCCATCAAAATGATCGTCTACGTCACGCTTTCGCCTGTAGCGGGGGCTGTTGTCCCTGCGGCATGGCGAAAGCGTGTCTTGGTCGGCCTAGATTTGATTCGAGCGGCGGTGGCATTGCTGCTGCCGTTCGTCACCGAAATCTGGCAGGTCTATGTGCTGATTGCGCTGCTGCAATCAGCCTCAGCCTGCTTTACCCCGCTTTTTCAGTCGCTTATTCCCCAGATTCTGCCGGAGGAAAGCGACTACACCCGCGCGCTCTCCCTGTCGCGGCTGGCCTATGACCTGGAAAGCCTGCTTAGTCCGGCCCTGGCAGCGGCATTGTTGGTGGTCATCAGTTTTCACGGGCTGTTTGCCGGCACCTCCGTCGGCTTTGTTCTATCTGCACTGTTGGTCATGAGCACGGCATTTCCCGTCGTGCCAGAAACCCGTTTGGGAGATGGCCCCTACAGTCGAGCCCTCCGAGGCATGCGGATTTATCTACACACACCGCGACTACGCGGACTTCTGGCGTTGAACCTATGTGCCGCAAGTGGGGCCAGCATGGTTTTCGTGAATACCGTAGTCCTTGTCCGCGAGGTGCTGGGAGGCGGTGAACGGGAGGTGGCATGGGCTCTGGCAGCTTTCGGTGCCGGGTCCATGGCCGTGGCCTTTTCCTTGCCAACATTGCTCGACCGTATGGCGGATCGTCGAATCATGCTGAGCGCGGCATCAGCAATGGTCGTTGTGCTACTGGCGGTAACGGGGGTTTGGTGGAGTACCGGGGGTTTGGGCTGGGCAAGTCTCATTCCCGCATGGGTGGTTCTGGGTATGTCCTACGCAGGCCTGGTAACACCCGGGGGACGACTATTGCGGCGCTCGGCCCAATCGGACGATCTACCCTTTTTGTTTGCCGCCCAGTTTTCACTCTCACACCTGTGTTGGCTTCTGGCTTATCCACTGGCGGGATGGCTTGGAGCGCGGCTGGGATTCGGTGTTGCCCTCTCCGCCCTTAGCGCCATGGCAGCAGTGGGAGGGGCGCTTGCCTGGCGCACTTGGCCAAGGCAGGACCCTGATGTGATTGCCCACCATCATGACGATCTCTCTACCGACCACCCTCATTGGAACGAGTACGCGCTTGGTGGCGGAGGTCGGACTCATGAGCACCGTTTTGTCATCGATGAACTGCATCAGCGATGGCCCCACTAAGCCGGCCACTACGCGATGGTACTGAGTGATTTTCTTCGAGTAGCAGATAGCCACCTGATTGTTGGTCGGGGACTCTTTCACATGCTCAGCCACATGTGGCTCCACATCGAGTTCCGGCTATTTGCCGTCGGAATTGGCGTGCTACTGGTGTTGCTGTTGGTACTGATTTTTATGAGCTGGGAAGAGGAGCGGTGGATTCGTGCTGTAAGGATTTTTGATTTTTTATTTCGAAAACGGAAATAAAAAAGCTCATTAATGGGGTGGTATTCGCATGCCAAAGATGGAGCTTCCACAGCAGGTGGCAAAACTAGATACAACGCCGACATCCGTAGTTGGTCAGTCCCGTATGCAGACGGCCGACTTCTCGAAAATCCTCAATCAGGCGCTTTCCAGGAGCAACACGCCAGCTGACGTAGGCGTAACCGTGCATAGAGACGGAAACAAGAAACCGGGGGACTTCCAGCAAAAAATGCTGGGAATACGGGCCTATAGGCAACAGCTCATTGCTTCAAATATCGCGAATTCCGATACGCCAGGATATAGGGCTATGGATATCGATGTCGAAGATGCTGCCAAGCAGAACCAAATGGGGCTGTTGCCATTAGCAAAATCATCTCCCAGCCATATCAACGGGAGTGCTCATTGGTCCTCTCCGCCGTTCAACCTGAAATACCGCACACCATTTCAGGCCAGTGCAGACGCAAATACCGTAGAAATGGACATTGAGCGCCAGCATTTTGCTGAGAATGCTGTGATGTACCAATTCACCCTGGATCAGGTTGGTGGCGATTTCAAAGAGCTGACTGAGTTGTTTCGAAACCTAAAATAGTTCGTTCAAGCTAGCCTCATGCCAGCCAGGCTGCAAATCCAATGTAGCAACAAATTTTATTTGTAGAGTTATCAACAGCATTGTAGAGTACACTCATGACTACATGGATCGCACTCATTACCAGCCTTCCCACCGAGAATGCCACGGCCCGCATGCGTGCCTGGCGTAGCCTCAAGGCATCGGGTGCCGCCGTCCTCCGGGATGGGGTCTATCTGATGCCGGAGCGGGAGGATTGCCGGAACACACTTGATGCCGTAGCCGCAGATGTTCGTGCTGCAGAAGGTACAGCCCTGGTCGTCCGCCTCGAGGAGCCCAGCGATGGCAACTTTGTGGTCTTCTTCGACCGCAGCGCCGACTTTGCTACTCTGCTGGGGGAGATTGCCACGGCCCGAGACACGCTCGGTCCGGACACGGTAAACGAAGCTCTGAAGCAAGCCCGCAAGCTGCGCAAGGCGTTCTCCAACCTGGTAGCCATCGATTTTTTCCCTGGAGAAGCGCAAAAGCAGGCCGATGAGGCCTTACGTGACCTTGAGCAACGAGCAGCCTGGGCTCTTTCCCCCGATGAGCCGCACCCGGTCAACGACGCTATCTCCCGCTTAAGCATTCAGGACTATCAAAAACGTCGTTGGGCAACGCGACGGCGCCCCTGGGTGGACCGGCTGGCCAGTGCCTGGCTGATTCGCCGCTACATCGATCCCCAGGCCGAACTGCTCTGGCTGGCAACGCCGGCAGATTGTCCGGCCGAGGCTCTTGGTTTTGATTTCGATGGGGCGACGTTCACCCATGTCGGCGCCCGGGTGACCTTCGAAGTGCTGCTTGCCAGCTTCGGCCTGGAAACTCCGGCTCTGCAGCGCATCGGTACCTTGGTCCATTTCCTGGATGTGGGTGGCGTACAACCGCTAGAGGCGGTGGGCATCGAAAGCACCCTGGCCGGCCTACGCGACACCATTCTCGATGATGACCAACTCCTGGCATTGGCCGGCAGTATCTTTGACGGACTACTGGCCTCCTTTGAGAAAGGATCGAAATCATGAGTACGATCCTGACAGCCGCCGATTCCACCTCGCCAGAGTCCAAACCTGCCGAAGTCAGCTTCTGGCAGGCCTTCCTGTTCTGGCTGAAGCTCGGCTTCATCAGTTTTGGCGGGCCTGCCGGGCAGATCGCCATCATGCATCAGGAGCTGGTCGAGCGCCGGCGCTGGATTTCTGAACGCCGCTTTCTGCACGCCCTCAATTACTGCATGGTGCTCCCCGGTCCGGAGGCCCAGCAGTTGGCTACCTATATCGGTTGGTTGATGCACCGCACCTGGGGTGGCATCGTCGCCGGTGGGCTATTCGTGCTGCCGTCGCTGTTCATCCTGATTGGGCTGTCGTGGATCTATATCGCGTTCGGCAATGTGCCCCTGGTGGCCGGCCTGTTCTACGGCATCAAACCGGCGGTTACCGCCATTGTCGTCCAGGCGGCCCACCGCATCGGCTCCAGGGCCCTGAAGAACAATGCCCTCTGGGCCATCGCTGCAGCATCCTTTGTGGCCATATTTGCACTCAACGTGCCGTTCCCAGCCATCGTCGCGGCGGCTGCAGCCATCGGCTACTTTGGCGGCCGTGTCGCGCCGGACAAATTCAAGGCTGGTGGCGGCCACGGCAAAGCGGATAAGTCCTTCGGCCGAGCCCTGATCGACGACGATACGCCGACGCCGGTACATGCCCGGTTCTCCTGGGGCCAGTTGGCGAAAGTCGCGCTTATCGGTGGCTTGCTGTGGCTGGTCCCGATGGGGCTGCTGACCGCCAGCTACGGATGGAGTCATACCCTGACCCAGATGGGCTGGTTCTTCACCAAGGCCGCATTGCTGACCTTTGGTGGTGCTTACGCCGTACTGCCCTATGTTTACCAGGGGGCCGTCGGGAGCTATGGCTGGCTCACCGGTCCCCAGATGATTGATGGTCTGGCCCTTGGCGAAACAACACCGGGACCGCTCATCATGGTGGTGACCTTCGTCGGCTTCGTTGGCGGCTACGTGAAGGCCGTGTTCGGCCCGGATAGCCTCTTCCTGGCCGGTGCGGTGGCGGCCATGCTGGTCACCTGGTTCACCTTCCTGCCGTCCTTCGTCTTCATCCTGATGGGCGGTCCCTTCATCGAAACGACCCACAATGACCTGAAGTTCACGGCGCCGCTCACCGCCATCACGGCCGCCGTGGTCGGCGTTATCCTGAACCTGGCCCTGTTCTTCGGTTACCACGTGCTGTGGCCGAAGGGCTTCGACGGGGCGTTCGAGTGGGTATCGGCACTGATTGCCCTAGGGGCAGCCATTGCCTTGTTCCGCTTCAAGGCGAACGTCATCCATGTCATTGGTGGCTGCGCGGTCATCGGCTTCCTGGTGAAGATGTTCCTGTGAGCCTCGGCATGGGAACGGCACGGTGGGTAGGGGTCGCTGTGCTGGTGACGGCTATCAACGCTGCTGCTGCCGACAGAGGCTGGGTATTGCTCCAGGGCAAGGTGCTGGCCCAAGCCCTGTCCAACCAGGATTTCGGTGATGGCGTCCACTTTGCCTACCAATTTCTCAGTGGTGGGGAGTTGCGCGGCATGAATATGGGCAAGCCTGCCAGGGGAAATTGGCGGGTCATTGGCAATGAGCTTTGCTGGCACTGGACGAGGCCCAAAGAACCAGAGGAGTGTTACCAGGTACGCCAGCGAGGACAGGCTGTCCGTCTCTATTTGGATGGTCAGGAAGTGCTTTCCGGCAACCTGACCCCGTTACCCGCCAATCTGAAGGAGATGCCCCAATGAAATGGATCACGCGAGAAAGACCCAAGATTGATCGTATCGCCTGTCCCTGGCTGATAAGCCGGTTTGTCGACGAGAGTCCGGAATTCCTCTACGTCCCCGCAGGTGAAGTGATGCGCATTGCGGCCGAGACCGGTGCCACCCCCTACGACGTGCCCAACACCGAATTGGGCCACCATGGCGACCAGTGCAGCTTCGATGCCTTCATCGGAAAGTACAAGCTTGAGGATGCCGCACTCAACAAGCTGGCCCTCATCGTGCGCGGCGCCGACTGCGGTCAGCCACAACTGGCCAAGGAAGCGGCTGGTCTATTGGCCATTTCAAAGGGTCTGTCTCTGAATTTCAGCGACGATCACGAGATGCTGGCCCACGGCATGGTCATCTACGATGCGCTCTACGCCTGGTGCGCCGATACCCCGCTGAAGAAAATAGGCCGGTTTCTGGGGTTGAAGTGACTGGCCGCTGGTTGCTGCCTGAAGGTGTAGACCGGGTAGTGCTGCCGCTCCTGGTGGGCAAGGCCCTGCGGGCATTTGCCGATGGCTATGTGGCAGTTCTCCTTCCAGCCTATCTGCTGGCGCTCGGTTTCGGCACCCTGGATGTCGGCATCCTGAGTACAACGACCTTGCTGGGTTCGGCATTCGCCACCCTGGCGGTGGGGGCCTGGGGCCATCGCTTCCATCACCGGAACCTGCTGCTGGGCGCCGCGCTGCTGATGCTGGGGACCGGGCTCTCCTTTGCCTCTTTGTCAGCATTCCTGCCCCTGCTCCTGGTCGCTTTCGTCGGCACCCTCAATCCGAGTTCTGGGGATGTCAGCGTGTTTCTGCCCCTCGAACATGCCCGGTTGGCCGAATCGGGCCAGGGTACTGCCCGCACCACCTTGTTCGCCCGCTACTCCCTGCTTGGAGCCCTGTTTGCTGCGTTGGGGGCGCTGGCCTCAGGCATTCCCCAGCTACTGGTATCGGTGCTGGGGATCGAGCTGCTATCAGGGTTCCGGGTGATGTTCGTGCTCTACGGGCTGGTGGGTGGCACGGTATGGCTGCTGTATCGACGGATGCCGGCACCCCGGCGGGAGTGCGCGGTGGCCGCTCCGCAGGCGCTCGGCGAGTCGAAGGGCGTTGTTGTCCGGCTGGCGCTGCTGTTCTCCCTGGACTCCTTTGCGGGAGGGCTGGCCATCAATGCCTTGATGGCCCTTTGGTTCTTTCAGCGTTTTGAGTTGTCGCTGGCTGCCGCGGGGAGCTTCTTCTTCTGGGCTGGGCTGTTGTCCGCTGTGTCCCAGCTAATCGCACCGAAGGTCGCCGAGCGCATTGGCCTGGTGAATACAATGGTATTCACCCACATTCCCGCCAGCATCTGTCTCATCGCCGCGGCATTTGCCCCGGGTCTCGAGCTGGCATTCGCATTGTTGTTTATCCGGGCGTTGCTGTCTCAGATGGACGTACCGGTTCGAAGCGCTTTCGTAATGGCGGTGGTGACACCGGCCGAGCGTGCAGCTGCGGCAAGTTTTACTGCGGTCCCACGCAGTTTGGCTTCTGCCATCAGCCCAACGATTGGTGGGGCAATGTTTGCAGCGGGATGGCTTGCAGCGCCTCTGGTTGCCTGTGGAGCGTTGAAAATTTGCTATGACTTAATGCTTTGGAAAGCATTTCGACAACGAGACCCATAACGAAGTGGATTTGTCTCTCGGGCCTCAGAAGGAGCCGAAGTCGGCAATCAAAATTGGGCAGATGCAAGGGCCCTTATCGGAATTTCAACAATAGGCTTCATTGGACGGGCAACAGAATAACAAGGCTTTCTAGCTCCAAAGACTCTCGGTTGAACCATGTCACCTTTAGGTCACCGTTGTCTTGCAGTTCCAAGAAGAGGCCGGTTGCGACACGCGGACCATCAAGTTTTTCGTTCCGGATTGCTTCAATCAACCTTGGCATATGGGAAACGAAGAGCGCAATTTGATAAGCAAGTAGGTCGGCGTCGTCAACGGAAAGCGTAAGTCGAACACCGAAATAGTCGTTCGGAATGGGGAGAGCGACCACGATGTCGGTTCGCTCTGGAAGTTTCTTCTTTAGGCGAACAACCTTCTCCGCGAACAACTTCACCTTGTTTGCCGCGCCTACCACGAGCGCCGTCGCCTTTGCGCGGTTCTTCCACGATTCCTTTGCCGCTTCCTTCACGATCTCCGCCATATACAAAGCCGCGGCAGCCGAGAAAAGGCTAATCCACCAACTTGAATCGGCAATCAGGTGAATCCACGACGGTGGCTCAGCAGATAGGAGAGCAACGCGTCCATCTTCGATCTCAAATTCGAATTCTGGACCAACGTCTTCGCCAAATTCCTTGAGAGGTTGAATCGGTACATCTGCAGTGGAGAGCGCTCTCATAGCCTATGAAACCTCGCGTCGAAATTGAGCGGCCTGCGCATCTTTTCGCGCAGGTCCGCTCGAATGTAGTGGTAGGGGGCGTATTGGTATTGATGACACGAAGCGCCCTCAACGACTGAAGTGCCGAAGCATGAGATCGCCGTACCCCCAGACAAATGCACCCCAGATAGCAACGAACGTAATGATCCAGCTAACGGTACCGTGCTGTTTGTTGAACAGGCGGAAGAGTGCCCACGACTCGGAGAATGTTCCACCACGGATGGATTCGAAGAAGTTGTTGATTCTGAGTTGGGCAAAGACGCAGAAGACCGAAGTGATTGCACCGCTGCGCTGAAACCACGAAGCAAGAGGTTCAGATTCCGGCTTTAGCACCGCGGCAGCCGCCAACACCTCCGCCAAAACCGCGACAAAACACAACGACAGGATGAACAGCAATTCCAGTCTAAGGCGGGTCTCAACGGCGATGGTCACTTGTGCCCCTAACGTTGAAGGCAAGGGGCGGCCCACTTGCGGGACGTCCCAGCAGCCGAAGGCTGCGCCTTGAACGTGGTGTTAGGCTCCACCACTCAGCACCTCTGCGATATCTTGACGTGCGACAGCGATGAATGCCTCTTTCAGTTTGAAGAAGTCAGCAACTTCCTTCGCAGGCTGCGCACTATGACTGGTAATGACGTAGTCGGCCAATTTCTTCGCCGCCTCCACGACCATACCGGATGCGACAAGTGAAACCTCCGCGAACTTTCCGTTCAGCATGTTTAGATCGGCAAGGGATGAAATTTTCTCTTCTCTCGCCTGAACTACGAGTCGTTGCGTTTCAACTAGAAACTCCGCGTAAAGTTTGTGGCGAATAGTGCTTTGTTCTTTCGCAAGCGCAAGTTTCCATTCGTGGTTCTTTACACTGCGGCTCGCCAAGTAGTTTATGAACCCACCAATCAACACCCCCGAGAGGGTACCGAGTACGGCGATAGTTTCAGACGGCATAGTGGAGCCTAACAGTTAATAGACGGACCCATGGGTCCGTCTATGCGTAATCGTACGGACATGAGAAAAATGCCGGGAACCTTGAACTAGCGACGATTCTCGCGCCTTGTGGCCGAAATATGATTTACGAAAAAGGAGATGGAGTCGCAAGTATCTATCCATCTTGCATTTGGCTCAAGGCGAGCGTCTGCTCGATGTGAAATTCACAGTATTCATGCGAATACTCACCTAACCTTCCCTTGGACTTTCGCTGATTAAAGAGACTTTTCTATTTTCTGCCCGGAGGTTGGCGATCAAGGAATCCTTCTCTTTCAACAAATCCTCCAGCTCTTGAATACGTTGCTGGAGCGCGTAATTCTCCCGGGCAATCTTCAACAGATTGGACTGCTCCAGTTCCAGAAGCTCCCGGTATTCCTTCTTTCGTTCCTCTGCCTTTGCAAGCGCGGATGTCTTGATCTTCAACTTCGACTGGGCATCAGTGTCGTTGATGCGCTGAATCTCGGACAATATCTCCCGGTGGTACCGATACAGTGTGGAACGCTCCACTCCAGCCTCTTGAGCAACGCTGGCGGCGGTCAGGCGAGACCCAACCCTTACCTGATCGGGATGTCCGCCAACAATGCGCTGTATTGCCAAGTTCAGGGCTTGTCGCGTCAGCTTGATCGAATTTTCCTTATGGGCCTGTAGCGCTTGCGGGTTCCCAGCATTATTGCTCATTGAGGTATTTCCAATTTGGCGATGACATCAAGGGCCTTATTCAGGATTCGCTGGGACCGGGTTTTACCAGGCAGCCCCAGATCCGACATGTCTAAAGCCGTTTGCTGCTGAAGAGCAATTTCCTTCCAGACCGGAAGGTGCTCAGGGCCGATCATCCCGTAGGCGCAATCGACGCACATGTCTGCCTCAAAAACACACAGGCCACCACAACTTGTCCCCTTGGCATTGCCGATGCACCAACTGTGGCCGGTCCCATTTAGGGTGATGCTTGACGAAATCTGTTGCAACAAGGACTGCTTATTCTTGGCAGTTTTGATGGTCTGGCGTAGATCGGCAAGCATGATGTCGCCGTTGGCCAGGGGAGCGTCTGTCATCAGGTAATTGTGTAGAACGCTCTCCTGCTTTTCTGTCTTGCTCCGCAATATTTCCGTGAGTAGGTCTGTATCCGTCTGGTAGGCATCGGAGGCTCCGCTGGTATATAGCAGCGTCATGTCAATGGACCAGTGACCAAAATGCTCTCGGAGATAGTGGAGATCGCCCAGCTCGGCTGAGGCGACGAAATAGGCATAGGTTCTGCGGAATTGATGGGATGAAAGCCGCCAATATTTGCCGTCGTCTCCCAGAATATTGAAATGTGGACAGAAGTTCTGGAGGCGTCGATGAATGGTGCTTTTGCTGAGCACTCCTACTAAATGACCCACACAGGGGGCGCATCCCAGGAAGAGCCCATCCCGGTCCTTTCTGGCGGTGTGCAGGCGTTTGAGTTGGCGTTTGTGGAAGGTCGAGCCCGGAATGGACATGTCGAGTTGCTGTTCAAATTGGGAAATCTGCTCCTCGATCTGAATTGCATACGGTTGTCGATACCACTCCATTACACGAACTGCGGTCTCAACAATTGGCGGGACGAGCCATTTGTGCGGCTTTATTCCAGTCTTGAAGATTGTGCCGTGAAGCCAGATGAGATCAATGCCATCGTCCGCTTTGTCATGAGCGATGCACCCCCTTTTTAGGGATAGCGTTTCGGAATCCCGGATTCCGGAGAACATGGCAATCACGATATAGCAGGAATCCCGGAGATAACTCAGTTCTGCACTGAGGTCACGAGAGCCCTCAAAACCCAATTCCCGGGCTAGTGGTATTCGGATATTGGTGGCTTGGAATCCCTCTTTGTTAGCCACCGCCTGCTCCAGGGCATCCCGAGTGCTTAAGATATGGGGAGCTAGGTTGGTGACGTAATTTATTGCGACTTCGGCTAGCTGGCGAACCGTGCGCTCTGGGATTCGTAGTGTCTTGATGGTTCGACCTTTGGCTCGTTCTCCTGACAGAGTGAAACCGGATTCATCAGGCCATGGATGTGTAGGTAAGGCATCGGCCAGCTTTTCACGTTGAAGATATAGCTCCTCCAAAACTATCAACCGCCTTGCATGCCAGCCCTTGGCTGTCGGTTTGCCTGTTCTCTGATTAATCTTGGCAATGGGGACATATTCCAGGGCTCTTCCCTCTATATCCCTGAACTGTCGCATGCCTCGGGACGCCATCCAGCGCAATAGGGGCGTTAGCGCTACCACATGGGCAATCACGGTTGCCATTCGCGGTCGTTGGCGCCCATCGATAGGGTCTATAAACAAGGACCAGGTAAAGTCCTTGGTACTTTCCAGCAGGGGGGCATGCTGGTGGTCAGTGAGAAATTCACCAGGTGCGATCTCAATGCGCCAGTTGATCCGCTTTTCACTATCCCTAGCGTTGTTTTGCGGGATGTAAGGCCAGAAGTCCCAGATTTCGTCCTCATACCGGGACACCACGACGGACTCACCCAGATCCGTCTTCGCCATAGAGACCGGAGTTCTGGCCTTTTCTGCGGATGAAAGCGCTCGAATGGGCTTCGCAGGATTAGCTAGTGTGCTCATATCAGGGGGGCGTCATTGCGCCAGGCAGGATGCGGTGTGGATTGGGCTCGCTGGCGGGCTTCCGCCACTACGGCAGAATCAAACTGCACCGCAATTTGTTCGTCGATAGTTCTTATGACTGGTCCGAATGTTTTCATCCACTGGTGGGGAGGAATCTTGGGGCGCTCAGCCAGGAGACGGAAATAGAAGCTGTATAGGCGGTAAAGGTCGTCCTCAAACACCACCATGCTGGGGCAGCGAAAGCAGGCCAGGAATTTTCCGCAGACCTGGTCCGCTTCGCGAAATGGATTCCGACAGCGGGCAATCGATGTGTTGTAGCCACCGGTGAGCAGCTCAGTTGCGTTCCGAAGAGGAATCTCTCCATCTGCTGCTAAGCGGATAGCTAAGGTTTCATCTCTGCTGGTGGCCCAGCCCACCATGGCCTGGCCAATGAAGGCATGGTTGCGAACAGCCTCGGGAGTGACTGGTGGAATGTAGCGTTGGATGGTCAGGAGAATGGAACTATGGCCAAGGGCTTGTTGTAGCTTACGTAGGTCGCGATGACGTAGGTAGTAATTCAGCGCAAATGTCGGTCTGAGGCGTGCGATGCTCAGGTTCAAGGGGGCGCCTCGGTCGTCAAATAGCTCATGTCGATTGACAAAGCTTTTGAGTGCATTGCGCACCTGAACTTCGTCGAAACGAACAACATTTCCGCGACGTCGTGAGTACGTGACGTCGGCCAAACGGCAGAGAAAAACGAATGGGCGATCTGCTTCGTCAGCGTCTGACACAAAGCGCTCTGTGTATTGCTGTAGCTGCCGGAGATAATCTCCCACCATTTTGGTAATGGGTGTTGCAGTTTCCTCCGGTGTATTTTTGGGAAGGGATATGGTGCGCGTGGTATACCCACGGCGCTTCTCCAAGACCAGTAAGTCTCGATCCGGAAGAAAGCTGCGCAGGCTATCCCGGCGCATTTCCAGGAGGGGGGTCATATTCACGCCGCAGGTCAAAACGGTGATGACGGCATGAACTGCCAAGACTTGATGAGATGAGAGGGCTTCCGGATTTGCGTTGAATAGGGCCAGATCTTCTGCGCAGGCAGCAATGATCCGCTCTTGCTCCCCTGCAGAGTAACCTTCTCGTCGCGGTATCCGCTTATTGGAGTTGGGATAGGGATTCTTGGGGAAATTCAGGTTAGGGTTGATGGACTCTGGCACATGTTGCCGGCGATTTTTGAGTATTGATTTGATACCGGCATAGGTCGCATTACAGGCGGATACAGACCACGGTAACCCCTTGTTCTTTCCGTGTTGAACGGTCTGTAGGGCCAACCATGCTACAAATTGCATGATGATTAGCCGGTCGACCTGTTCCAGAGTAGTCACTACTTGGCCGGATTGCTCCAGGTCATCCAGGAAGTGCCAGAAGCAACGAATACCGCTATTGAAATAGGTCATCAGTGATTTGCCGGCAGAGACAAAACGCAGAGACCAAATGGCATCTCGCATTTGCTCGGCCAACGGCTCACGGCCTCGGGCCCGGTGGCTTGTGAAGTCGAAGTGATACTCCGCGCCACTGTGTACACAGCGAATGGTGAACGCCCATCCTGGAGGGAGGTCGATGATCTGCTTTTCTGGGGTCAGATCGATGTGGGTATTGCGATCAACCCGCTTACGCCGGATCGCCATCAGACACAATCCTCTTGGAGCAGTTTGCAGATGTCAGCTTGGTAGCCATCCAAGGCTGTGTGATCTACCAGACTGGCTGTGTGTATATAGATTTGTGTCGTTGCCAAACTGCTGTGTCCCATGCGTTCCATGACCCAAAACAGAGCGCTTTCCTTACTCTTGAATTGACTCATCCGGATAAATTCGTAGGTGCCATACGTGTGACGCAGCATGTGTGGTGTGCATTTGATTCCTGATTTCTCTGAGGCCTTCTTGAAGGCGTTGTTTATTCCGCCCAGGCTGATTGGCTCTCCATATGCTGTCAGGAAGACCCGGTTGCTCTCAGGACCAACGTGCCGTTTACGGTAGCGCTTAGCCAGCGAAGATCTCTCATAAATTACGTAGTTCCATAACTGGACAGCTAGGTCATAAGGGACAGATACCCATCGGGGTTTTCTGCCCTTTGTTGTACGTAGCGTCATCGCGAGAGGCTTACCTGGTGGATGGCCAGATGGATTGGGAATGTCCTCCAACTCCAAGGTTGCAACCTCTTCCCTACGAAGTCCCGAAAACCACATCAAGTAGGCCATTAGGCGGTTACGTCGCGGGGTTAGCGCGGTGACGAACAGCCTGGCCTTGTCGGCTGTTAGAAATTTTGGTTGTGGCTTAAATGAACGTAACTTCAGTTCATTGGCTTGGACTTGATTTCCCTTGGCATCAATGTGCGCCAGAAATCCCTTCGGCCGGGATACCCGAACGTCCTCCATATAGAAGGGGAGGGAAGAGATTTTCTGTGAGCGCAAGGCCCATTTGTAGAAGTTGGATACAGCCCCCACACGGTGGTTGACCGTAGAGCGGCGACATCCTCGTGAAAGCATGGAGTCCCGCCAGGCTGCTAGATGAGTGCTTCTTATCCTGTCCCAGGAAATCTCTATGGTTTCCAGGAAGCTGAAGAATTCATAGAGGTGATTTCCATAGGTCTGCCAAGTCTTCGGGGACGATGTTCTTCCCCTAACTACGGCGACGTGGAAGAGATATTCATTTGGCGCTGTGACAAGCGCCATTTGGTCGTCAATGAGAAATGGGATGCCTGGGTATGGCTGTCCGTGTACCGTGAAGGTTGGGTCGGTGAGGAATAAGTGCATATCGATCCAGGCAGTAGTAATCCAGTTGTCCAGAATGGCAACTTGGAGAACCGTAACTGTAAGGACCTTTTTTTTCTACAGAGGCAACACTCTGCAGGTCTCTTAACACGTCCAGGGTCGGCATGCCTGCGGCCCCTGCCTGGAGCGGCAATAGCAATGCGGCTCCCGGCAGGGCGCCGGCCAGCAGGACCGTCCTTATTGCCGCCTGGAGGCGATGGTTTTTGCCAGGTGTGAAGATATTTTTATTTTTCATATCCGAGGGCGAGAGCAGTGGCAGGTGGTTGGATGACAGCGCAGGATAGGGCGGGCGGTTCAGGCCGGCAGGGGCCGGCGGGCGAGGCGCAGGGCGAGCAGGAAGCTGGCGGCGATGATGCATACCAGGGCGAAGCCGAAGGCCAGTTCCTTGCCATCGCTCCAGGCTTCCACCGCGGGGGAGAGCATCTTGGCGGCGCCGAAGGCGGCCACCAGCAGGCTGACGGCGGAGACCACCAGGCCCATGACCCGGGAGGCCACCAGGGCCACCGTGTCGGCCCGGGCGATGAGGCGGGAGATCCACAGGCCGTTGATGCCGTCGGTGATGAGCATGCCCAGCATGAACAGCAGGGAAAGGCCCAGGGCGTGTTCCCAGCCGCCGTGGCGGGTGGCGGTGAAGGCGAAGAGGGCGGCCTGGGACAGGGTGTCGAAGGAGAGGGCGAAGAGGGCGCCGACGGCGGCCACCAGCAGGGGGTGGCCGGCTTCGGTGAGGCGGCCGAGGAAACGGCCCTTGATGCCGGCGGGGCGCACCATCTCGCCCGGAGCGGCGGCCAGCACGGCTCGCAGGTTCACGGCGCCGAGCAGGGTGAGGAAGGCGATGGAGATGAGGCCGCCCACCCATTCGAACCATTCGGGCACCTGCCACACGTCCGCCAGGGTGCCGACCGCCAGGGCGATGGCGATGACGATGGCGCCGTGGCCGAGGGAAAAGAGGGTGCCGCAGTAGCGCGCCAGGCCCGGGTTGCGCCGGCTGTTGAAGCGGGTGAGGCCGTCGATGGTGGCCAGGTGGTCGGCGTCGAAGCCGTGCTTCATGCCCAGGATCAACACCAGGGAAGCGAGGGCGAGCCAGTTGTCGGGCAGGGTATCCACGGGCCGTGAGGGGGCCGCCGGCGGGCGGCAGAAGGTTAGAAGATGTGAAGAATAAACTTTCCGTCACACGATTGGGGTTGACCTGGATCAGAAAGCGGCAGGGAAATCCGGGGCGACGGGCTCGATCCGCTCCACGGCCGGCCGGGCTGGGGCCGTGGGCAGGTGTGCCGGCAGCAGGGTGCCGCCGGGGGGCTTCAGGCGGCGGGGAGGTCCCGGGGCAGGGTCAGGCGGAACACGGCGCCGCCTTCGGGATGGTTGCTGGCGACGATGCGGCCGCCGTGGCGTTCGACGATGCCGTAGGAGATGGAAAGGCCCAGGCCCGTGCCTTCCCCCACCGGCTTGGTGGTGAAGAAGGGGTCGAAGAGGTGGCCCAGGGCTTCGTCGGGAATGCCGGGGCCGTTGTCGTGGAAGGTCAGGCGCAGTTCCCGGTCCCCCAGTTCGCCGCTGATCAGCAGCTCTCCCCCGGGCTGGGCGGCGGTGGCCTGCAGGGCGTTCTGCACCAGGTTCATCACCACCTGCTGCAGCTGCCCCGGGGAGCCCCGCAGGGGCAGTTCCGCCGGCAGCTCGGTGCGCACGGTGAAGCTGGGCGGGGCGCTCTTGGCCACCCAGCGCACCGCCCGCTGCACCACCTCGGCCAGGTTGAAACGTTCCGCCGCCTCCCGGTCCAGGGCGGAGAAGCGCTTCAGGCCGTCCACGATGTCCCGGGTGCGCTCGGCCCCTTCGATCATGCCGTCGATGAGGGGGGACATGTCTTCCAGGATGCGGTCGATGCGCAGTTCGCTGCGCAGCTCCTCCAGTTCCGGGATGCAGTCGCAGCCCCGGTTGTGTACCGCTTCCAGATAGGTTTCCAGGCGCCCGGCGTAGCGCTTTAGGGCCAGCACATTGCCCAGCACGAAGCTGATGGGGTTGTTCAGTTCGTGGGCCACCCCGGCCACCAGGCGGCCGAGGGAGGCCATCTTCTCCGAGTGCAGCAGCTGCTGCTGGGTGCGCTTCAAGTCCTCGTGGGTCTGCCGCAGTTCCCGGTAGGCCCGGCGCAGTTCCCCCACCGGGCGGCCGGTGACCACCATGCCGATCAGCTTGCCGGTGCCGGAGAGGCGGGGCGTCCAGTTGAAGGAAACGGGTACGGCGCCGCCGTCCTCGGCCTGCAGGGGCAGCTCCACGTCCTGGGCGCCGTCGTGGCTCTGGCTGGCGAAGAAGCTGCGGGCCTTGTCCCGGGCCTTGTCGTCGGCGAAGAGGTCGAAGATGGAAGTGCCCTTGAGAGTCGGCTCGTCCCGTCCGGTGTAGCGCTGGAAGGCCGGGTTCACCTCCTCGATGGCGCCGTGGCGGTCGCACACCACCAGGATGTCGGACATGGAGGCGAGGATGCTGGCGATGAAGCGGTGGGACTCCTCCAGGGCGGCGTTGTTCTGCTCCAGGGCCACTTCGTACTGCAGCAGGTCGTTGTAGACCTCGTCCATCTTCTGGATCACCTCGATCCACACCTTCTCGTTCACCCCCTCCAGCAGCTGGGCCGGCTCCGGCAGCAGGCTGCCGTCGAGCAGGGGGCGGGCGGGACGCTTGGCGGTCATGGCGGCGGGACTAGCGGCTGGGCTTCAGGTGCAGGTGGCGATAGCCGTGGCCGTGGGCATGGCTGTGCTTGTGGCTGTGCTGCTTCTGGCTCTCGTCCAGTTCCACGGTGACCAGGTTGAGCTGGCCATGGCGCACGCCGCGCTCCGCCATGAGGGCCTGGGCGAAGGCCCGCACGTCCTCCGTCGGCCCCTTGAGGATGGTGCTCTCGATGCAGTGCTCGTGGTCCAGGTGGGCGTGCAGGGTGGACACGGTGAGGTCGTGGTGGTCGTGCTGGATGGAAGTGAGGCGCTCAGCCAGTTCCCGCTCGTGGTGGTTGTAGACGTAGGAGAGGTTGGCGACGCAGTGGTCCGATTCCTTGCGCGCCTGGCGCCAGGTTTCCAGCTGGGAGCGGAGGATGTCGCGCACCGCCTCTGAGCGGTTGCTGTAGCCCCGGGCGGCGATGAGGGCGTCGAATTCCCGGGCCAGGTCCTCGTCCAGGGAAATGGTGATGCGTTCCATGCGTTCTCCCTCGCCGGCGGGCGGAAGGCCGCGGAATGCGGCAGGCCGGCGCAATGCCCGCCAGTCTACCAAAAGGCACCGGGCTTCACGGCGGCGCCGGGGTCTTTGCTGCAAAAGAAAAGGCCCGCCGGAGCGGGCCTGGGGATGCGGTGCGCCGCCATGGGCAGCGCCTCGATGCTCAGCCGCGTTGCTGCAGGGCGGCGATGCGCTCCTCGATGGGCGGGTGGCTGGAGAAGAGGCTCATCCAGCCCTTGCCGCCGGCGATGCCGGAGGCCGCCATATTGGCCGGCAGGGGCTCGGGGGACAAGCCGCCGAGACGCTGCAGGGCCGCCATCATGGGGCGCGGGTTGTTGCCCATGAGCCGGGCGGCGCCGGCATCGGCCCGGAATTCCCGCTGGCGGGAGAAGTACATGACGATCATGGAGGCGAGGATGCCGAAGACGATGTCGCACACCACCACCGTCACCATGTAGCCGAGCCCGGGGCCGGAGGATTCCTCGTTGTCCTTGCGCAGGAAGCTGTCCACCAGATAGCCGACCACCCGGGCCAGGAAGAAGACGAAGGTGTTCACCACGCCCTGGATCAGGGTCAGGGTCACCATGTCGCCGTTGGCCACGTGGGCCACCTCGTGGGCCAGCACCGCCTCCACTTCCTCCCTGCTCATGGACTGCAGCAGGCCGGTGGACACGGCCACCAGGGAGTTGTTGCGGCTGGGGCCGGTGGCGAAAGCGTTGGCCTCGCCTTCGTAGATGGCCACTTCCGGCATGGGCAGGCCGGCGTTCTTGGCCAGGCGGGCGACAGTGTCCACCAGCCAGGCTTCGGTGGGGTTGCGCGGCTGCTCGATGACCTGGGCGCCGGTGCTCCACTTGGCCATGGGCTTGGACAGCCACAGGGAAATGAAGGAGCCGCCGAAGCCCATCACCGCGGCGAACCCCAGCAGCATGGGCAGGTTGAGGCCGTTGGCGGTGAGGAAGCGGTTGAGGCCCAGCAGATTGATGACCAGGCCCAGGACCACCATGATGGCCAGGTTGGTGGCAAGGAAGATCAGAACGCGTTTCATGGTATTGCTCCGGTAAAGACTGGATCAGAAGGCAGGTTGCAGATTGAGCTCCGCCTCTTCGGCGGCGGGCAGGCGGCGGGCCAGACGGCCCTGGCGGCGCAGGGGGGCGACGCTGCGCCGCAGGGTCCGGGCCAGGGCCTGGGCAGCCCGGTGGGCGGCGCCGTCGATGGCGGCCCGCAGGTCGCCGGCCACGTCGCTGACCACCAGCGGGGCCTGGCCGTCCACTTCCACCTGGATGCGGCACAGCTTGTCCACGCCGCCGCGGTGGCCGTTGCGGTCCATCAGGCGCACGGTGACGGCGCGGATGCGATGGCGGCTGCGGTCCAGGGCGAAGCCGAGGCGATGGGCGACGTAGCTGCGGATCTCGGCACCGATGTCGATGCGACGGGCGATGATGGTGGGTTGCATGGCGTCCTCCTGTGGCAGAAAGCGAATCGAGAACGCAGCTTAGGGGCTTTCGTTGTCAGGAAAAAGCAGAGAGAATCGAATCATTACTTCGTAAAATACTGAACATGAGCGCCCCCAACACCTCCCCGGCCAGCCTCAACCACCGCCATCTCCATTATTTCTGGGTGGTGGCCAAAGAAGGCGGCATCAGTCGCGCCGCCGAGCGCCTGGGGGTGGCGGTGCAGACCATCAGCGCCCAGCTGAAGGAACTGGAACAGTCCCTCGGTACCGCCCTGTTCACCCAGGAGGGGCGGCGCCTGGTGCTGACCGAGGCGGGCCGCACCGCCCTGCATTACGCCGACCAAATTTTCCTCCTCGGCGAGCAGCTGCAGGAGGCCCTGCAGCTCCAGTCCGCCGCCGCCAGCCTGAAGCTGACCGTGGGCATTTCCGACGCCCTGCCCAAGCTAATCGCCTACCGCCTGCTGCAGGCCGCCATCGACCTGCCCCAGCCGGTGCGCCTGGTCTGCCATGAAGGGGAATTCGACGAACTGCTGGCCGACCTGGCCCTGCACAAGCTGGACGTGGTGCTCACCGACCGTCCCGCCGGCAGCCGTCCCAATCTGCGGGTGTACAGCCATCCCCTGGGGGAGTGCCGCATGGGTGTTTTCGCCACGGCAGAGCTGGCGGCGCGCTACGGCCCCGGCTTTCCCGATTCCCTCAACGGCGCCCCCCTCTTGCTGCCGACCCGGGACACGGCCCTGCGCGGCCGCATCGACGCCTGGCTCTCGGCCCGCAACCTGCGGCCCGACGTGGTGGGGGAATTCGAGGACAGCGCCCTGATGATGACCTTCGGCCGTTCCGGCCTGGGCCTCTTCCCGGCCCCGACCCTGCTGGCCGACGCCCTCGAGGAGCAGTTTCGCGCCCGCCCGGTGGGCGGCATGGAGGACGTGCGGGAGCAGTTCTACGCCATCTCCAACGAGCGCAAGATTCGTCACCCGGCGGTGGAGGCCATCCGCCTGGGGGCGGAGAAGCTGCCTTTGGGGTAGGGCTGGAAGGCAGGCGGGACGGGGCTGCTAGCCAGCCCATGCCTGAAATTCCCGTCTTTTCTGGATCGCCGGCCGGTGCCTAATGCACCGTGCACACCATGCACGGATCGAAGGAGCGCACCACGTGCTGCACCAGCACCGGCGCCGCTTCGTCCTTGGGGATGGGCAGGCCCACCAGGGCCTGTTCCAGGGGGCCGGGGGTGCCGGCGGCGTCCCGGGGGGAGAAGTTCCAGGTGGTGGGGGCGATGATCTGGTAGCCGGCGATGGCGCCGTGCTTCACCGTCAGCCAGTGGCCCAGGCTGCCCCGGGCGGCTTCGGTGAGGCCGACGCCGACGGCGGTATCCGGCAGTTCGCCGTGGGCGCAGAAAGGTTCGCCGGGGGCCAGCTGCTGCACCCAGTTTTCCATGGCCGGGATGAGGGCGGCGATTTCCAGCATGCGGGCGACGATGCGGGCGGTGACGTTGCCGCCGGCGGATTTCCCTTGCCCGTTACGCACCAGGTCCTGGGCCAGGGGCTGGCCGGCCACCAGTTGCCGCGCCAGGGCGCCCACCTCGGCCACCTGGCCGCCGTAGCGGGGGGCCTTGCACCAGGTGTAGGCGTCCTCCTTCTCCAGCAGGGGCCGGGTCTGCCCCTGGGCGGGAGCCTGGGGGGCGTCGCCGGCCAGCCAGGCGTGGCTCAGGTCCTCGACAATGCGGGCGGTGTCCAGCTCGGCGCGGCGGCCCTTGGCCCCGTCCCAGACGCCGGCGGGGAAGAGGCTGCCGACGGAGCCCGGGTAGGCGCCGACGCTCAGGAAGAGATTGCCGGCCCGGCCCACCTGCTGCAGGCCCAGGTCGTCGGCCAGGGCCAGGAAGCGGGGAAAGTCGGCCTGGCGTCCGGCGGCCCAGGCCCGCAAGGCGTCGGCCGAATCCAGGGCGGCCACGGTTTCCAGGGCGTCGCCGAAGAGGGTGCTTTCCAGCCAGGCGCGGAACTCCCGCAGCACGGCGTAGAGGCGGATCTTCTCCGCCGCCAGCACCGCCCGGGTGGTGCCGCCGGGCTGCAGGGCCATGGTGTGGGGCCATTTGCCGGCCAGGTAGCCCTGCAGGCGCATGAAACCGGCCCGGGCGGGCAGCATCTCCGCCGTGGCCCGTCCCGTCTGGGCCTTGAAGCGGGCCTCCGTTTCGGCAAACCAGGGCTTGGCGGCGTAGGCGGCCCGGGCGAAGTCCGGCATGAAAAAGAGGTAGAAGTGGGTCAGGTGGTCCGCCAGGTTTTCCCCGGCCTGGATCAGGTTGCGGGCGAGGCGGCCGTTGGGCGGCGGGATCAGGCCCATGGCCTCGGCCAGGGCGCTGGCGGCGGCGGCCGACTGGGCCACGGAGCAGATGCCGCAGATGCGCGGCACGATGGCCAGGGCATCCAGGGGCGCCTTGCCCAGCAGCATGGGCTCGAAGCCGCGGTAGAGGGGGGCGTTCACCCGGGCCGAGTGCACGGCGCCGTCGCTTACCTCCAGGCTCACCTCCAGGTCGCCTTCGACCCGGTTGAAGGGACCCAACACCAGCTTGCTCATTTCAACCCCGTCTTGCGGATGGCCGGCATCACCACCGGATGGTCGGCGGCGGCGTTTTCCCGAACCCGTTTCGGCGTGGCCGATTTCGACAGGGCGGCGAGGGCGACGAACCAGGCCTTGGGCATGTCCGAGGGCAGGCCGATGGGAATGCCCGCCACCTTGGGCGTTTCCATGAAGGGATGGCCCGGCTCCTCGAAGCCCGGCTCGGTACAGGAGATGCAGGGGTAGCCGCCGCGCAGGCAGGAGCCGACGCCGTTCCACACCCGGGTATTGCAGTCGGCGTGGGCCTGGGTGCCTTTGCAGCCCAGGTTCTCCATGAGGCAACCCAGCTCCGATGGCTTGTGGGCGCTGGCCTTGAATTCGTAGAACTCGTTGCGCGGGCAGCCGTGGTGCACCAGCTGGTCCGAATAGAAACGGGGGCGCTGCAGGGCGTCCAGGTCCCTGGCCTGCAACTGGCCCAGGGCCAGGGCCATCAGGCTGTCCACCACCCAGCCCGGGTGGGTCGGGCAGCCGGCCACATTCACCACCGGCAGGCCGGCGGCGCTCTGCCACTCGGCGCCGAGGATGCCGCCCTTCTCGTCGCCCTCGAACTGCAGGCCGCAGGCGTCGGTGCTGTTCTCCCCCGCCGCCGGCACGCCGCCGAAGGCGGTACAGGAGCCGATGGCGAAGACGTGGCGGGCCTGGTTCGCCAGGCGCTGGACCCAGTCCAGCATGGGAATGCCGGTGCCGGCGAGGATGTGGAAACGTCCGCTACCGTTGGGCCCCCGCAGCACGGCGCCCTCGACGCAGAGGATGTCCACCGGCACCTTGCCGCTGGCGGCGTCTTCGAGGATGGCCAGGGCTTCGGGGCCGGAAGCTTCGGAGAGGGCCGGGTGAAAGAGCACATGGATGCCCACGTCCTCCAGCTGCCGCAGCAGGTCCCGGGCGTCGGCGCCGAGCAGGGAGAGGGTGCAGCCGCCGCAACCGCCGGCCTGGAGCCAGAGTAGGTTCATGAAAATCTTTTAGCCACAGAGGACACAGAGAGCACAGAGGGTGTCCTCTGGAATTTGCCGTTCCTCACGCTTGAAGCAGGCGCCGACCGTTGCACAGCCCGGAAAAACTCTGTGTCCTCTGTGCCCTCTGTGGCAACGATCTTAAGCATCACCCCTTCTCCAGCCCGTAGCGCACCAGCTTGTTGCGCAGGCCGACGCGGGAGAGGCCCAGGTCGGCGGCGGCCTTGGATTTGTTCCAGCGGTGGCGGATCAGGGCCTCCTTCACCACCTTGGCTTCCAACTGCTCCATGCGCTCCTTGAGGCCGCCGGAAAGGTCGGCGAGGAAGGACAGTTCCGCATCCTCATGGACCCCCACTGGGGCCCGCAGCACCCGGGGCGAGAGCAGCTCGGCGCCCAGTTGCTTGCCTTCGCACAGGGCCAGCATGCGCAGGATCTCGTTCTGCAGTTCCCGCACGTTGCCAGGCCAGCGGTAGGCGGCGATGCAGGCCAGGGTCTCGGTGGTGAAACCCTGCACGGTCTTGCCCAGGGCCTTCTGGGAGGCTTCCAGCAGGCGCTGGGCCAAGAGGGGAATGTCCATGGGCCGTTCCCGCAGGGGCGGCACGTGCAGGGTGACGGTGGCCAGGCGGTAGTAGAGGTCCTCGCGGAAGCGGCCTTCCCGCACCTCGGCCTCCAGGTCCCGGTTGGTGGCGGCGATCACCCGCACATTGACGCTCACCGGCCGGGGGCTGCCGAGGGGGCGGAATTCGCCCTCCTGCAGCACCCGCAAGAGCTTCACCTGGAAGGCCGGGGAGGTCTCGCCGATTTCGTCGAGGAAGATGGTGCCGCCGTCGGCCTGCTGGAAGAGGCCGATGCGGTCCTCGTAGGCGCCGGTGAAGGCGCCTCGCTTGTAGCCGAAGAGTTCCGCTTCCAGCAGCTGGTCCGGCAGGGCGCCGCAGTTTTCCACGACGAAGGCCTGGCGGTCGCGGCGGCTCTGGTAGTGGATGGCCCGGGCCAGCATTTCCTTGCCGGTGCCCGATTCGCCCATGAGCAGCACCGAGAGGTCGTAGGGGGCGATGCGCTGCACCATGTCGCAGACCGGGTTCATGGGGCTGCCGGCGCTGCGGGTGAGGCCGTCCAGGCCCAGCTCCCGCTTCACCCGCTCGTACTTCATCTCCACCTTGCTCGCCAGCACCGGCTCGGCGGCGCGCAGTTCCAGGGAGAGGCGCTGGTTGTCCTGCTGCAGGCGCCACACGTTGGCGGCGCTCTTCAGGGTCAGCAGCAGCTGTTCCGGCTGCCAGGGTTTCAGCAGGTACTGGTAGATGCCGGCCTCGTTGATGCCGGCAATGATGTCGCCAGCCTCGGTGTAGCCGGAGAGGACGATGCGCACCACGTCGGGCCAGCGCTGGCGCACCTCGGTGAGGAAAGCGACGCCGGAGGTGCCGGGCATGCGCTGGTCGCACAGCACCACCTGCACGCCCTTGCCGCCGCTAGCGCCCTGCTCCCGCTCCATGATGGCCATGGCCTCGTCGGCGCCGGAGGCGGTGAAGACGGTGAAGTCTTCCTCCAGGGTGCGGCGCAGGGCCTCCTGGGAGCGGACTTCATCGTCCACCACGAGGACGGCAGGCAGGGCGGGGACGTTTTTCATGGCGCTTCAGTTCGTCTCGGGGACGCTCCAGCCCAGGTCCCGGTGCTTCGCCAGGTGGCGCGGCGTCCAGGACTGGGGCGACTTGTGCACGAAGTGGTAACGGGCCACATGATAGCTGGGGTCGAAGCCGTAGAAGTTGCGCTGCATGTGGGCCAGCTCCTCGGCGCGCCAGGCAGAGAGCGGCTTCTCGGCCTCGTCGGAGGCCCGCCGGGCGGCCTTCTCGGCCAGGCGCTGGGCCAGGTCCGGCGCGGCGGCCAGCTCGGCGGCGCAGCGGGCTACATCCACGCGGAAGGCCTCCGGAGTGCCGGCCAGGGCGGCGTCGAGGAAGCCCAGGGCCACGCCCTCGTCGGCGGTCATGGGCAGGCGGTGCTGCATGATGGCCCGGGCCCCGTCCGCGCCGACCCGGGGCGGCAGCAGGTAGGTCCAGAACTCGGAGCCGTAGAGGTTGCCCATGTTCTTGTAGTGGGGGTTGAGGATGACGCCCTGGCGGGCCCACAGCAGATCGGCGGCCCGGGCCAGGAAGCAGCCGCCGGCGCCGGCGTTGCCGCCCAGGGCGGCGATGGTGAGCTTGCCGGTGGCGCGGATGAGGGCCTCGGCCAGGTCGTCCATGGCGTTGATGTTGCGCCAGGATTCGTCAGCGGGGGAATCGGCGGCCTCGATCAGATTGAGGTGGATGCCGTTGGACCAGAAGTCCCGCCCGCCCATCAGCACCAGCACGGACGTTGGCCGTTCCAGGGCGAAGTGGAGGGCGGCCAGCAGGCGCTGGCAGTGGTCGGTGCCCATGGCGCCGTTGTAGAAGTCGAAATGGAGGAAACCGACGGCGCCGGCCTCCTCATAGCGGATGTCCTGCCAGGTGGCATGGTCGGCGGCGAACCAGCCGTCCAGGGGCGCTTCCGGGATCTCGGCCAGCCGCTCGGCGAAGGCCGTGGTGGCGGGCAGCTTGAAGGCGTGGGGGTAGGGCGCGCCCCGCTTTACATGGCCCAGCCACAGGGCGCCGTCCGCCGTGGCCCGGCACAGGGCGGTCTCGCGACGGGCGATGATGGCGCCGGGCGTGCCCCGCAGCCGCGCTTCCCGCCAGGCATCGTAGAGATGGCAGGGCTCGCCGAAGAGTTCGTCGAGCACGCCGGGAAAGCCGTCGGCGGCGTTGAGCTTGCGCAGCACCGTGGCGGTGTCGTCCCGGGTCCAGTCGATGGCCCGGTCCGTCTGGCGCATAAGGGGGCGCTCCCGGCCTCGTACCGCAGGATCGGCCGGGTCGGGGCGGCGGGGCGTGAAACCGCCGGCCTGGAAACGCTCAATGGCTTCCAGGGAGGCGCGGCAGGCGGCCTCGGTCACTTCCTGGCGGTACACGCTGGCCTTCTTGCCGCCGCCCAGGGGGAATTCGGCGCTGGCCCAGACCGGGCCGGCATCCATTTCCGCCTCGGCTTGCAGCACGGTGACGCCCCAGGTCTCCTCCCCGTTCTGGATGGCCCAGTCCAGGGCCGAGGGGCCCCGGTCGCCGACGATGCCCGGATGCACGATCAGGCACAGGTGCTTGGACCACAGCTCCTCGGCGATGGCCCGCTTCAGGAAGGGGGCCAGGATCAGGTCGGGGCGGAAGAGGGCGACGGCCTCGGCGGTGACCGAATCGGCAATGTCGAACTCCACCGACACCTCATGGCCCCGGGCCGTCAGTTCGGCGTGGAGGCGCTGGGTCAGGCTGTTGAAGGTGTGGGTGAGGAGGAGGATGCGCAGGGAAGCCATAGGGCCGCAATTCTAGCGGCCCCGGGGCTTTTTTGACTTGATGTAACGCAATCAGCCGAGGAAGAGGTCCACCCCCAGCATCAGGGCGATGCCGCCGGCCAGGGCTCCGGAGACCTGGGGCAGGCCGCCCCGACTCTTCAGTTCCGGCAGCATTTCGTGGAAGACCACGAAGCCCATGGCGCCGGCGGCGAAGGCCAGGCCTACCGGGTAGAGGGCCGGGTTGTCGCCCAGGACCGTGGCGGCGATCCAGGCCCCCACGGGCTCGGCCAGGCCGGTGGCGGCACCCAGCAGCACGGCTCGCCGCAGGTTCATGCCGGCAGCGCCCAGGGCCAGGGCCACCAGCAGGCCCTCGGGCACATCCTGCACGGCGATGGCCAGGGCCACCGGCACCACCGCCCCTGCGCCGCCGCTGGCGGCGATGCCTACCGCCATGCCTTCGGGAAAGTTGTGCAGGAACAGGGCTAGGGCCAGCAGCAGGCCCCGGGAGGCATGGGTGGCCGGGCCATGGACACCGCTGACGGCGTGGGCGTGGGGCAGGGCCTTGTCCAGGCCCAGCATCAGGCCGACCCCGGCGCCCAGGGCCAGCAGCACGGCCAGGGGCGAGGCGTTGCCGAAAACCGGCGCGGCGGCTTCGATGGCAGGAATGAAGAGGGAGACGATGGCGGTGGCCAGCATCACCCCGGCGGCGAAGGCCATCAGCTGGTCTTCCCGGCGGCCGTTGAGCTTGCCGAGGAAAAGCATGGCCACGGCGCCGGCGGCGGTGGCGGCCGCACCGGCCATGCCCCCCAGGAGGGCGCCGGTCATGCCGCTGCTTGCCAGGGCGTCGAGCAGGGCGGCCACACCGTGGGCCGCCAGGAGCACCGTGCCGGCCACGGCGATGGCCAGGCCGGCGCCGCGGCGCCAGGGGTGGCGGCTGTGCAGGACATGGTCGTCAAGCTGATGGATGAAGGCGGACATGATGGACTCCCGGTGTTGTTACTGCCATTTAAGCAAAGCGGGATTGATTGATCCAATGAATTGATTAAAAGATCGCAATAGCCATTGGCAATTACGATTTGGTAAATCGTCATCCTCCATCCTTAGTCCATGAGGATTTTTTTGCCGTTCCCGAAAAAGTAATTTCCAGCATTTTTAGGGGCTTAGCGGCGGATTTCAGCCAATAAGCATGTCGGTATCACCTTCGTATTATTTTTCAATGAGTTAGCTTTGGTTAGCATGGTTCCAGATTCCCGCCGCCCCGGCCGGGAACGAGCGGTTACTGTCAAAAAATTGACCGCCACCTGGGAGGTTCGCTGTATGCAACGCCACAGTCGTTCTGCTTCATCCGGCTCGCCCGCCGCCCCGGCTGCTCCTGCGTCACCGCGTCGCCCCAAGCGCCGTGCCGCGCCGTTTCTCGCCTCCGTGCGTTTTCTCGACGGCAGCCGCAATGTTTACGAGGTTTCCAACGCCAAGGATGTGGCCGATGCCCGTCGCATGATTCTCGAGGAATTGAGCAACGTGGCCGCCGCCATGATCGTCGTGCGGGACTGACCCCTTCCCGCCTGGTAAAGAAAAAGCCGGCCGGGCCCACAAGGCCCGGCCGGTTTTTTTTGCGTCCGGCTTCCTGTCGTTCCGCCGTCAGCAGATGCGCGGCAGCTGTTCCCCCGTAAGCCAGTCCACGATGCGCTTGCCACCGAAGCCGGTGGTCATCTGCACGAAGTGGTGGGGGTCCTCATGCACGCTGCCGACGATGGCGGCGCCGGTGCCCTGGGGATGGGCCTGCAGGGCGGCCAGGGCCTTGTCCTTGTCTTCACCGGCGACGATGGCGATGAGGCGGCCCTCGCAGGCGCAGTAGAGGGGGTCGAGGCCGAGGAATTCGCAGGCGGCGGCCACCGCCGGCTGTACCGGGATGCGGGCTTCCTGCAGCATCATGCCGACGCCCGACTGGCGGGCGATTTCATTGAGGGTGGTGCCCAGGCCGCCCCGGGTGGGGTCCCGCAGCACCTTCACCTGGACGCCGCTGGCCAGCAGGTCGGCCACCAGGCCGTGCAGGGCTGCGGTGTCGGAAACGATGGGGGATTCGAAGGCCAGGCTTTCCCGCTGGCTCATGATGGCCATGCCGTGGTCGCCGATGGGGCCGGAGACCAGGATGGCGTCGCCCGCCGCTGCCCGGTTGCCGGAAAGCTCGATGCCGGCGGGCAGCCAGCCGACGCCGGTGGTGCTGATGAAAACCCCGTCGCCCTTGCCCTGCTCCACCACCTTGGTGTCGCCGGTGACCACCGGCACGCCGGCTTCCCTGGCCGCCGCCGCCATGGATTCGACGATGCGCTTGAGGTCCGCCAGGGCGAAGCCCTCTTCCAGGATGAAGCTGGCCGAGAGATAGAGGGGTTTGGCGCCCATCACCGCCACGTCGTTGATGGTGCCGTGCACCGAGAGACAGCCGATGTCGCCGCCGGGGAAGAAGAGGGGCGACACCACGTGGGCGTCGGTGGCCATCACCAGCCGGCCCGGGCCTTCCGGCAGGGGCATGACCGAGCCGTCGTTGCCCTGGGCCAGATAGTCGTTGCCCAGCAGGGGGGCGAACAGTTCGTCGATGAGCTGGGCCATGGCCCGGCCGCCGCTGCCGTGGCTCATGTCCACGCGGCCGTGCTTGAGGTCCAGGGGGCGGATGTAGTTCTGTTTCATGGCGGGACTTTCGCTCAGGCCGGCAGTTCGCGAAAACGGCCGTAGGTGTAATGGGCGGCGCAGGCGCCTTCGGAACTGACCATGCAGGAGCCGACCGGGTTTTCTGGGGTGCATACGGTGCCGAACAGCTTGCAGTCCTGGGGCCGCTTCACCCCGCGCAGGATGGCGCCGCACTCGCAGGCCTTGTGGTCGGGCACGCTGACGTAGTCCTCACCGAAGCGCTGTTCCGCATCGAACTCGGCGAAGCCGCCGCGGATGCGCAAGGCCGAATAGGGTACGGTGTGCAGGCCGCGCCACTCGAAGGCCCGGCGCAGTTCAAAGACCTCGGCCACCAGGTTCTGGGCCTTGAGGTTGCCCTCCCGGCTGACGGCCCGGGAAAACTCGTTTTCCACCTCGGCCCGGCCTTCATTGACCTGGCGCACCAGCATGCGGATGGCCTGCATCACGTCCAGAGGCTCGAAGCCGGCGATGACCACGGGCTTGCGGTATTCCTCGGCGAAGAATTCGTAGGGCCGGCTGCCGATGATGGTGGAGACGTGGGCCGGGCCGATGAAGCCGTCCAGGGGCACGGTGCCCAGCTTCCTCACTTCCGGCGATTCCAGGATGTTGCTGATGGCCGAAGGGGTCAGCACGTGGCAGCACAGCACGGAGAAATTCTTCAAGCCCATCGCCTTGGCCTGCTTGATGGCCACGGCGGTGGGCGGGGTGGTGGTCTCGAAGCCGATGGCGAAGAACACCACCTGCTTCTCGGGGTTCTCCTGGGCCAGCTTGAGGGCGTCGGCGCTGGAATAGACCATGCGGATGTCCCCGCCCCGGGCCTTGGCCTTGAGCAGTGAGAGCCCGTCGGATGCCGGCACCCGCAGGCAGTCGCCGTAGGTGCACAGGATCACGTTGTGCTTGAGGGCCAGGCGGATGGCCTGGTCCACCCGGCCGATGGGCAGCACGCAGACCGGGCAGCCGGGGCCGTGGATCATGCGCACATTGGCCGGCAGCAGGTCGGTGACGCCGTAGCGGGAAATGGCGTGGGTGTGGCCGCCGCAGAATTCCATGAAGTGGTAGCGGCGCTCCGGCCGGGCCTCCTTGGCGATGGCGGCGGCCAGGCCCTGGGCCAGTTCGCCGTCCCGGTATTCGTCGACGTACTTCATGGGTAAAACCTTTTGCCACAGCGGGCACAGAGATCACAGAGGGCGGGGGCCATGGGCGGCATTGGCTGGCGCGGGGACATCAGGCCTGGGCCATGGCAGCGGCGCGGGCTTCGTCGTCCAGCTCGGCGAAGAGGGCCAGGGTCCTGGCGGCCTCTTCCGGGTCCAGCTTGGTCAGGGCGTAGCCCACGTGGATGATGACGTAGTCGCCCACGGCCACGTCTTCCACCAGGGCCAGGGAAACCTCCTTGCGCACGCCCCCCAGGTCGATGCGGGCCTGGTCGTCGGGCAGGAGTTCAACGATTTTCGCGGGGATGGCGAGACACATGGTCAGCGCTCCTTCAAAGGCAGATTCAGGGGGGCGGGAGGCAGGGCGGTGGCGTCGGGCAGCTGGTCCATGGCTTCCTGGACGCTGGCGCAGCGTTGCAGCAGGTCCTGGATGGCCGCCACCGGCTCCGGGTAGAGGCCGGGAAAATCCATCTCGCCCGGGTAGTCCAGGGCGAAGGCCAATTGCTCGTTGGGCGGAGTGAAGCGGGCCTCCACGCCGGGCTTGTTGCCCCGGGGGTCGAGGCGGTACCAGCCGTGCCCGGGCAGGTACACGGCGTTGAGGCCGTGCAGGCAGTAGCGCTCGCCGCCGGGTTCCAGGGTCAGGCGCTGGTAGCAGAGGGCGGCGGGAATGCCGTTGGCCCGTAGCAGGGCCGCCAGCAGGTGGCTCTTGGCGTAGCAATAGCCGGTGCGTTCGGCCAGCACCTGGGGCGCGGCACAGGTGAGGGGATTGCGGGCGTCGGCCCGGTAGTCCCAGCTATGGCGGATCTGGTCCCGCACGTACTCGAAGCAGCGGCGGGCGGTATCGG
Organism: Azospira sp. I09; assembly: GCF_009177135.1. Taxonomy (NCBI): domain Bacteria; kingdom Pseudomonadati; phylum Pseudomonadota; class Betaproteobacteria; order Rhodocyclales; family Rhodocyclaceae; genus Azospira; species Azospira sp. I09. The sequence continues at coordinate 3,035,949 of NZ_AP021844.1, forward strand.
TGGGGCTGCCGTCGCCGGCGGCCTGCAGTTCGGCGGCCAGGCGGCGAATCTCGGGATGATTGGCAGCGACGATGGGGCCGGCGGCCAGGTAGGGGGCGAACTCGGGTGGATGGGCTGTCACGTCGTACTCCTAGCGGCCCAGGGACTGCCGGGCCACCCAGGCCTGGCCCAGGGCGATGCCGCCGTCGTTGGGCGGGGCCTGGCGGGCTTCCAGCACGGCCAGCCCTCTGGCCTGCAAGCCCATGCGCAGGTCCCGGGAAAGCAGGTGGTTGAGCAGGCAGCCGCCGCCCAGGGCGACGGTGGACAGGTTGGCCCGTTCGGCCGCCGCGGCCGCCCAATGCACCAGGCCGGCGGCCAGGGTGGCGTGGAAGCGGGCGGCGCCCAGGTCGGCGTCATCGCATTCGCCCAGCCAGGCGAGCAGGGGCAGCAGGTCGAGATGGCCGTCGTTGTTGATGTTCCAGCCATCGGTCAGGGGCGCGGCGGGGCCGTGGCGCTCTTCCCAGGCGTGGGCCCGGCCCTCCAGTTCCATGGCGGCCTGGGCCTCGAAGCGCTGGCTGGCGCGCAGGCCCAGGAGGCCGGCGGCGGCGTCGAACAGCCGGCCCAGGCTGGAGGTGGGCGGGCAGTTGAGCTGCTTGCGCAGCATCTCGGCGATCATGGCGGCGCCCTGCTGATCAGGATAACGGCGGGCGACGAAGGCCTCGATGTCGCCGTTGCGGCCCAATGCGTGGAGGGCGGCAGCGGCCAGGCGCCAGGGCTCCCGGGCGGCCCTGTCGCCGCCGGGCAATTGCAGAGACAAGAGGCCGCCGAGGCGCTGGCAGTCGGCCCCGTCCACCCGCAGCAGTTCGCCGCCCCACAGGCCGCCGTCTTCACCCAGACCGATGCCGTCCAGGGCCAGGCCGATGACCGGCTTGGGGTAGCGGGTTTCCGCCAGCACGGCGGCGATGTGGGCGTGGTGGTGGGCCACGGCGATGGCCGGAATGCCCCGCTCGGCGGCGAAGGCGGCGGCCAGCCGGGTGGAGGGGAAATCCGGGTGCAGATCGTGGGCGATGACCTGGGGTTCCACGTCCAGGATGTGCAGCAGGTGGGCCGCCGTCTCTTCCAGGAAATTCACCGTGGGCACGTTGTCCAGGTCGCCGATGTGCTGGGAGAGATAGGCCTCCCGGCCCTTGACCACGCACAGGGTGTTTTTCAGGTAGGGGCCGAAGGCCAGGACGGCCGGGCCCTCGTCCTTGAGCTTGATGGGGCGCGGCGTCTGGCCCCGGCCCCGGCGCAGGAACTGGACCCCGCCCTCGTCGCAACGGATCACCGAGTCGTCGCTGCGGATGACGATGTCCCGGTCGTGGCAGAGGAAGGCGTCGGCCATGCCGGCCAGGCGTCCCACCGCCTCGGCGTTGTCGGTGACCAGGGGCTCGCCCCCCGGGTTGGCGCTGGTCATTACCAGTACCAGATCCTGGGCTTGGGCCAGCCAGGCCAGGCCCGCCGGTTCGCCGGCGGCGGCATGGAAGAGCAGGTAGTGCAGGGGCGCGTAGGGCAGCATCAGGCCCAGCCATTGCAGGCCGGGGGCGACGCCGGGCAATTGGGTGTCGGTATTGTCCTGCTTGCGCAGCAGGACGATGCTGCGCTCGGGCAGTTCCAGCAGGCCCGCCTCGTCGCCGCCCAGGGCGCAGAGGGCATTGGCCGAGGCCACGTTGGCGGCCATCACGGCGAAGGGCTTTTCCTCCCGGTGCTTGCGTTTTCTCAGTTCGGCCACGGCGGCCCCATTGCGGGCGTCGCAGGCCAGGTGGAAGCCGCCGTAGCCCTTGAGGGCGACGATCTTGCCGGCCTGCAGCAGGCGCACCGCCTCCCGCACCGGGTCACCGGCAATGGGCTGGCCGGCGGCGTCGAGCAGGCGCAATTGGGGCCCGCAGTCCGGGCAGCAGTTGGCCTCGGCGTGGAAGCGCCGGTTGTGAGGATCGGCGTATTCCGCGGTGCAGGCCGGGCACTGGGGGAAGGGCGCCAGGCTGGTGCGGGCCCGGTCGTAGGGCAGCTCCCGGGTGATGGAATAGCGGGGGCCGCAGTGGGTGCAGTGGGTGAAGGCGTAGCGGTGGCGCCGGTCCTGGGGCGCGAACAGTTCTTCCAGGCAGTCGTGGCAGAGGGCGCTGTCGGGGCCGATGGCGGTGCTGGCGTGGCCGCCCCGGCTCTCGACGATGAGAAAGCCGGGCAGGCTGCGCTCGGGCTCGGCCTCCCGCACTTCCACCGCCTCCACCCGGGCCAGTTCCGGCGCTTCGGCCCGCAGCCTGGCGATGAAGCGCTCCACCAGCGGGGCCGGGCCCCGGGCTTCGATATCCACCCCTTCGGCGTCGTTGCGCACCCAGCCGCCAAGGCCCAGCTCAAAGGCCAGGCGATAGACGAAGGGACGATAGCCGACGCCCTGCACCAGGCCGCGGACGCGGACCCGGCGGCAGAGCAGGGGAAGGGTGAGGTCGTTCATGGCAGTGGTGCAACCGGGGCGGCAGAGCCGCCCCGGGAATCAGCGGCGGGCCAGCAGGCCTTCCAGTTCGGCGATGCGGGCTTTCAGGGCGGCGACGTTTTCCTGGCGGGCTGCTTTGGCGGCGGCCAGGCCCTTTTCCACCCAGGCCAGCCACTCGGCGAAGCCTTCTCCGCTGGTGGTGGAGACCCGGATCACTTCCAGGGCCGGATTGACCCGGCGGGCGTATTCCACCGCCTTATCCGCATCGAAAGTCAGGTGGGGCAGCAGGTCCACCTTGGAGAGCAGCATCAGGCGGGCGGCCCGGAACATGTCCGGGTACTTCAGCGGCTTGTCCTCGCCTTCGGTGACGGAGAGGATCACCACCTTGCCGGCCTCGCCCAGGTCGAAGGCGGCGGGGCACACCAGATTGCCGACGTTTTCGATCAGCAGCAGTGAGTCGTCCTGCACCTCCAGCTTTTCCAGGGCGTGGCCCACCATGTGGGCGTCCAGGTGGCAGCCCTTGCCGGTGTTGATCTGCAGGGCCGGGGCGCCGGTGGCGCGGATACGTTCGGCGTCGAAGCTGGTCTGCTGGTCGCCCTCGATCACGGCCACCCGGTATTTGGTCTTCAGTTCCTCGATGCTGCGGCAGAGCAGGGTGGTCTTGCCGGAGCCGGGGCTGGAAACCAGATTGAGGGCGAACACGCCCTTCTCGGCCAGGGCCTGGCGGTTCTTGGCGGCGTAGGCGTCGTTCTTGGAGAGAATGTCCCGCTCGATCTGCACCATGCGCTTCTGGCTCATGCCCGGGGCGTGGGCGCCGGCGGGGCCGCTGCCGTAGTCGATGCTGCCATCGCCGTGATGGTGGTGATGGCCGTGCCCGTGGTCGCCTTGGTCTCCCTCGGCGTGGGCGTGGTGGTGCTCGCCCTCGTGGGTATGGGGATGGCTGTGGCTGGTGCCGTCGGCGTGGGTATGGACGTGGCCGTGGGCCGGGGCGGCTGGCTGGGGCGTGACGCCCTGATGATCGTGATGATGCTCGCCGTCGTGGTGGTGCGGGTGGCTGTGACGGGTGCCGTCGGCGTGCACATGTTCGTGTTGGTGCTCGTCGTGGGCATGGCTGTGGCCGTGACCGTGCTCGTGGCCATGGCTGTGGGCGGTACCGTCCTCATGCACATGCCAGTGTTCGTGACCATGTTCGTGATCGTGGAGGGCGTCGCCCTCGATGCGGGTTTCGCCGGCGCCGCAGCCGCAGGTGGTACACATTTGCTCGATGCTCCTTCGATTTCCTGAATTCTGTGGTGAGGGCTGGCCCTCAATCGACTTCCAGTTCCCGCACCCGCATTTCCGTGCCGGCCGTGGGCTGTACCGGGTAGCCGCCGCATTCCGGGCAGGGGTCGTACACCTGGGCCAGGGGCACGGTCTTCTGGCAGGAGAGGCACAGCCCCTCGCCGGGGACGCTGACGATTTCCAGCTTGGCGCCATCGGCCACCGTGCCCTTGCTCACCGCCTCGAAACAGAAGGCCATGGCTTCCGGTTCCACCGAGGAGAGCTGGCCGATTTCGAGGAAGACGGTCTTTACCCGGGCAAAGCCCTGGGGGCCTTGGGCGGCGTCTTCGACGATTTGCAGCACGCCCTCTGCCAGGGACATCTCATGCATGGTGATGCGTATCCAGGGTGATGCCCACGGCGACGCAGGGGTCCAGGGACAGGGCGATGCAGCGGGCCATGTGCCGGGCGGCTTCCGGGGTCGGGGCGGGCAGGCCGGTGGTGTCTTGGACGAAGGCACCGGCCGGGTGAAAGTTCCATTCCGTGGGGGCAACAATAACATAGCGCTGCACCGTGCCGGCAGCCAGCGCCACCAGATGCAGCAAGGGCCCTCGGGCTGTTTCCACCCGCGCCAGGCCGATGCCGGGGGCTGGGCTGCAGGCATCCACCCAGGCCGGGTCCCAGTGGCCGTCGAGCAGGGCTTCCAGCTCCAGGCAGCGGGCCTGGAGGCGGGCGGCGACACGGCGGCCGGCCTGCCACCGGGCGGCCACCTCGGGCTGCCGGCGGCAGCGGGCGGCGGCGCCGGTTTCCCGGGGCTGGCCGGCCAGGGTCGGGGCCAGGGCATGGGCGGCGAGGCAGTCCCAGTCCCGCTCTCCGGGGAGGGATTGCCACCAGGCGGATGCATCCAGGTGTTCCAGCAGGTCCGTGCCGGAAGCCGCGCAGCGCGGCAGTTCCAGGGCATGGGCGGCGAAGCTGCGCCATTGGGGCCGATCGGCGGCGGGCAGGCCCTTGCGCCAGGCCACCAGGGCCTCCTTGCGCGGCGGCAGGCCCAGCAGGGGCGGCCAGTCCAGGCCCAGGCGCCACAGGTGTTCGCCGATCATCTCCCGGCTCAGGCGCTGCCGTTCGGCCCCATCCGGCTCGGCCATCGGGGCGCCGGCGGCAGCGGCCAGGGCCCGGCGGGCGGCGCTGCCCTGGGCGGCGGCACAGAGGGTGAACAGGCGCGGCGCCAGTTCACCGGCCTCGGCGGCAGGACGGCCCTGCAGCAGGCGGGCGGCCAGGGGGCGGGGGCTGGCGACGCGGGCCGCGGCAATGCCCTGGCCGTCCCATTCCAGGGCCAGTTGCAGTGCGCCGTCGTTTCCCTCGTGCTGGCCCATGCTGGCCTGCCCCCCGCAAAAAAGCCGCTACCCTAGGGGATCGGGGCCGCCGTCGCCTTGATTACCGTCAAGTGGGCGGGAGATAGGGGCGGGCGAGGGCCGTACGGCCCGTCCGGTGTGGCGATGAGGGCCGGCTTCCCGGGGAGGCGGCGGCGGGGCCGCCGATTGCTCCGGAATCCCCGGCCAATACAGGCGTTGAAGGCCGGCGGCGGATGTTGTCCGAGGACCGCCGCCGTAAGGGTGTATAGGCGAAAGCTATAGGATGTATAGCCAAAAACCATTGAAAAACATTGACTTACGTCAACAAGACCCTGCTCGCGGGATGGACAATGGCGGCACAATATTTCCATAACCCGAAGGGAGTGACACATGTTCCAACTCAAGATCACGCCGACCGCCATCGTCCTGGCGGCCACCCTGGGCCTTGCCGGCCTGGCGCAAGCCGCCGGCAACGAGCCCATCCAGCCGATCAAGCCCGCCAAGGTGGCCAACCCGGCCCTGGTGGAACTGGGCAAGAAGCTGTATTTCGATCCCCGGCTGTCCATGTCCGGCTTCATTTCCTGCAATTCCTGCCACAACCTGTCCATGGGCGGCACGGACAACATCAAGACCTCCATCGGCCACAACTGGAACGAAGGTCCCATCAACGCGCCCACCGTGCTCAATTCCAGCCTCAACGTGGCCCAGTTCTGGGACGGCCGTGCGGCCGACCTCAAGGCCCAGGCCGGCGGCCCCATCGCCAACCCGGGTGAAATGGCCTCCAACCACACCCTGGCGGTGGACGTGGTGAAGTCCATCCCCGGCTACGTGGCCGAGTTCAAGAAGGCCTTCGGCTCCGACAAGGTGGATATCGACGGCATCACCAAGGCCATCGCCGCCTTCGAGGAAACCCTGGCGACCCCCAATTCCCGCTTCGACAAGTGGCTGAAGGGCGACCAGAAGGCCCTGAGCAAGAACGAACTGGAAGGCTACAAGCTGTTCAAGGACAGCGGCTGCGTCGCCTGCCACAACGGTCCGGCCGTGGGCGGCAACTCCTTCCAGAAGATGGGCGTGGTGGAACCGTACAAGGCTTCCAGCGCCGCCGAAGGCCGGGTCGCCGTGACCGGCAAGGATGCGGACCGCTTCAACTTCAAGGTGCCGACCCTGCGCAACGTGGAAATGACCTACCCCTACTTCCACGACGGCGCCGCCAACACCCTGAAGGAAGCGGTGGACACCATGGGCCGCATCCAGCTGGGCAAGAAGTTCACGGACGAGGAAAACGCCAAGATCGTGGCCTTCCTGAAGACCCTGACCGGCGACCAGCCCAGCTTCAAGCTGCCGATCCTGCCGCCGTCTGCCGACGCCACCCCGCGTCCCCAGCCCTTCGGCAAGAAGTAAGCAGCGCCTCTCGACTTGGAACGGGGGCCGTGGCCCCCGTTTTTTTCTGCACCTAAATGCTTCCGGCTATTGGGAACAGGTGCCGGATAGCCCATAATCCGGGCTGCCGGGAATAATTTGCACCGGTTTTGTTTCCCATCAAAGAGCCGCTACACTCTCGCCTCCATAATCCCGCCCAGATTGCCTGGACGCCCTCATCAATGCTGGAAGCCTCCCAACTGGAATGCGTACGCGGTGACCGTCGCCTGTTCGCCGGGGTGAGCTTTCGCCTGGAAGGCGGAGAATTGCTCAACCTGCAGGGCAAAAACGGCGCCGGCAAGACCAGCCTGCTGCGCATGCTGGTGGGCCTGGCCCAGCCCGTGGCGGGCGAGATCACCTGGCGCGGCGAGCCGATCCGCAAGCTGGCCGAGGATTACCGGGCCGAGCTGTGCTACATGGGCCACCACAACGCCATCAAGGAAGAACTGACGCCCCTGGAGAACCTGCTGGCCTCGGCCCGTCTGGCCGGCGAGCCCCTCTCCGAGGAGCAGGCCCTGGAGGCCCTCTACGCCGTCGGCCTGGCCGGGCGGGAAGACCTGCAGGCCAAATACCTGTCCCAGGGCCAGAAGCGCCGCGTCGCCCTGGCCCGCCTGATCCACGAGCGCCGCGCCCTGTGGGTGCTGGACGAGCCCTTCGTGGCCCTCGACGTGGCCGCCGTGGACATGGTGGCCGGCCTCATCGGCGCCCACCTGCAGCGGGGCGGCCTGGCGGTGATGACCACGCACCAGGCGGTGACCATTCCCGCCGGCGCCGTCCGCGAATACCGGCTGGGGGCCTGATGCTCGACCTGCTCTTCGCCGTCATCGCCCGGGACCTGAAGCTGGCCCTGCGCCGCCAGGCCGATCTGGTTTCCGCCCTGTTTTTCTTCATCATCGTCGTCAGCCTCTTTCCCCTGGGGGTCGGCCCCGAGATGGACATGCTGCGCAAGATGGCCCCCGGCGTGCTGTGGGTGGCGGCCCTGCTGGCCACCATGCTGACCCTGCCGCGCCTCTTCGGCGACGACTACCGGGACGGCACCCTGGAACAGCTGGTGCTGGCGCCCCAGCCCCTGCCGGTCACCGTGCTCGGCAAGATGGCCGCCCACTGGCTCACCTCCGGGCTGCCCCTGACTTTGCTGGCGCCGGTTCTCGGCCTACAGTTCGACCTGTCCGCCGACGGCCTCCTGGTGCTGACCCTGGCCCTGCTGGTGGGCACCCCCTCCCTCTCAGCCATCGGCGCCATCGGCGCCGCCCTGACCCTGGGCCTGCGGGGCGGCGGCGTGCTGGTTTCCCTGCTGGTGCTGCCCCTGTATATTCCGGTGCTGATTTTCGGTGCCGGCGCCGTCGATGCGGCCGTTTCCGGCCTGGGCTTCGAAGCCCATCTGTCCCTGCTCGGCGCCTTGCTGGCCGGCAGCCTGTTTTTCGCGCCGTGGGCGACCGCGGCGGCCTTGAAGATATCTCTCGAATGAACAATCGACTGATCAACTGGTTCAAGTTCGCCTCCCCGGCGACCTTCTACCCCCTGGCGGGCAAGATGATCCCCTGGTTCGTCGCCCTCTCCGTCGTCTTCGGCGCGGCCGGCCTCTACCTGGGCATGTTCGTGGCCCCCACGGACTTCCAGCAGGGCGAGGGCTACCGCATCATCTTCATCCACGTGCCCGCCTCCTGGATGAGCATGTTCATCTACCTGGTGATGGCCTTCTGGGCCGCCCTGGGCCTGGCCTTCAACACCCGCCTGTCGGGCATGATGGCCACCGCCCTGGCCCCCACCGGGGCGCTGATGGCCTTCCTCTCCCTGTGGACCGGCGCCCTTTGGGGCAAGCCCATGTGGGGCACCTGGTGGGTGTGGGATGCGCGGCTGACCTCCGAGCTGATCCTGCTCTTCCTCTACATCGGCTTCATCGCCCTGCAGTCCGCCATCGACGACCCGCGCCGGGCCGACAAGGCCGGCGCCGTGCTGGCCCTGGTGGGCGTGGTGAACATCCCCATCATCTATTTCTCCGTGAAGTGGTGGAACACCCTGCACCAGGGCGCTTCCGTCTCCCTCACCAAGTCCCCCTCCATGGCCGCCACCATGCTCTGGGCCATGCTGCTGGTGGCCCTGTGCTTCTGGATGTATTCCATCGCCGTGGCCCTGGGGCGGGCCCGCAACATCATGCTGGAGCGGGAGCGGCACACCGAATGGGTGCGCCAGCTGCTGGCCGGCAAGGAGTCCTGAGATGCACTGGAACAGCGCCTCCGAGTTTTTCGCCATGGGCGGTTACGCCTTTTACGTCTGGGGTTCCTTCGGCGTCACCGCCCTCATCATGGCGGTGGAACCGATCATCGTCGCCCGGCGTCGTAAGAACCTGTTGTCCCGCCTGAAGCGGCAGATCACTGCCGAGAATCTGGCCCAAAGGAGTGAAGAAAGTTGAAAGCCCGTCACAAGCGCATCGCCCTCATCGTCGCCGGTCTGGCGGTTCTCGGCATCGGCACGGCCCTGGTGCTGAACGCCTTCAACAGCAACCTGGTGTTCTTCTTCTCCCCCACCCAGGTCCTGGCCGGTGAGGCGCCCAAGGGCAAGACCTTCCGCATCGGTGGCCTGGTCAAGGAAGGCAGCGTCGAGCGCCTGGCCGACGGCGTCAGCGTCCGTTTCGCCGTGACCGACACCGACCAGACCCTGCCGGTGCAGTACAAGGGCATCCTGCCGGACCTGTTCAAGGAAGGTAAGGGCGTCGTGGCCCAGGGCAAGCTGGATGATGCCGGCCTCTTCGTCGCCACCGAGGTGCTGGCCAAGCACGACGAGAACTACATGCCGCCGGAAGCCCAGAAGGCCGTTGCCGACGCCCATGCCAAGGCCGGCGAGAACAAGGCCGCGGCGGAAGCCGGCGAGAAGAAGGCGGCCGTCGAGGCGGCCGAAAAGGCTGCGGCCAAAACCCTGAAGTATTGAGAGCGACCCCATGATCCCCGAACTCGGGCACTTCGCCCTCATACTGGCCTTCTGCGTCGCCCTGGTGCAGGGCGTGCTGCCCCTGGTGGGCGCCCATCAGGGCCGTACCCCCTGGGTCCTCGTCGCCCGTCCGGCGGCCATGGCCCAGGCCCTGCTGGTGGCCTTCGCCTTCGGCTGCCTGACCTGGGCCTTCGTGCAGAGCGACTTCTCCGTCGTCTATGTGGCCCAGCATTCCAACACCCTGCTGCCCACCCTGTACAAGTTCTCCGCCGTGTGGGGCGGCCACGAAGGCTCCCTGCTGCTGTGGGCCCTGATGCTGTCCCTGTGGACCTTCGCCGTGGCGGCCCTGTCGCGCCAGTTGCCGGAGCCCATGGTGGCCCGGGTGCTGGGCGTCCTCGGTCTGGTGGCGGCCGGCTTCCTGCTCTTCATCCTGGTCACCTCCAACCCCTTCGAGCGCCTGCTGCCGGCAGCCCAGGAAGGCCGCGACCTGAATCCCCTGCTGCAGGACCCGGGCCTGGTCTTCCACCCGCCCATGCTCTACATGGGCTACGTCGGCTTCTCCGTGGCCTACGCCTTCGCCGTCGCCGCCCTCCTTTCCGGCCAGCTGGACGCCGCCTGGGCCCGCTGGTCCCGGCCGTGGACCACCTCCGCCTGGATCTTCCTCACCCTGGGCATCGCCCTCGGCTCCTGGTGGGCCTATTACGAGCTGGGCTGGGGCGGCTGGTGGTTCTGGGACCCGGTGGAAAACGCCTCCTTCATGCCCTGGCTGGTGGGCACCGCCCTGATCCACTCCCTGGCGGTGACCGAGAAGCGCGGCAGCTTCAAGAACTGGACGGTGATGCTGGCCATCGGCGCCTTCTCCCTGTCCCTGCTCGGCACCTTCCTGGTCCGTTCCGGCGTGCTGACCTCGGTGCACGCCTTTGCCACCGACCCGACCCGGGGCATCTTCATCCTCGCCTTCCTGGTGGTGGTGATCGGCTCCAGCCTGGTGCTGTTCGCCTGGCGCGCTCCCAAGGTGGGCCTGGGCGGGCGCTTCAGCCTGGTGTCCCGGGAATCCTTCCTGCTCACCAACAATGTCCTGCTGGTGGTGGGCTGCGGCACCGTCTTCCTCGGCACCCTCTACCCGCTGCTGATCGACGCCCTCAACGCCGGCAAGATTTCTGTCGGCCCGCCCTACTTCAACACCGTCTTCGCCCCCCTGATGGTGCCGGTGCTGTTCCTCATGGGCGTGGCCCCCTTCGCCCGCTGGAAGGAAGCCAGCCTGGCCGAGATCGCCCGCCTGCTGCGCTGGGCCTTCGCCGCCGCCGTGCTGGTGGGCGTGGCCGTGCCCTTCATCTACGGCACCTGGCATACCGCCGTGGCCGTCGGCATCCTGGTGGCCGCCTGGATCACCCTCACCGCGGTGCTCAACTTCCTGCAGCGGGTGCGCGCCACCCGGGGCGACCTTTCCTTCGCTGCCGCCGTCTTCAAGCAGCCCCGCAGCTTCTGGGGCATGCACCTGGCCCACATCGGCGTCGCCGTGTTCGTCGTCGGCGTCACCCTGGTGAAGAACTACGAGGTGGAGAAGGACGTGAAGATGGAGCCGGGCGACAGCGTCCATCTGGTGGGCTACGAATTCCGCTTCATCGGCGTGCATCAGGTGGAAGGTCCCAACTACCTGGCCCTGCGCGGCGAGGTGGAGCTGCTCAAGGACGGCAAGCTGGACAAGGTGCTGCATCCGGAAAAGCGCAACTACGCCTCCTCCGCCATGCCCATGACCGAGGCCGCCATCGACGCCGGCCTGACCCGGGACGTGTACGTCTCCCTGGGTGAGCCCATCAACAAGAGCCAGCCGGAAGGCGCCTGGGCCGTGCGGGTCTACTACAAGCCCTTCGTGGACTGGATCTGGGGCGGCTGCCTGCTGATGTCCCTGGGCGGCCTCATCGCCATCGCCGACCGCCGCTACCGGGTCAAGGCCCGGGCCGCCACGCCAACCGCCGCCGCCTCTTCCGCCGCGGCCTGAACGAGCCTGACACGACCATGAACAAGTTCCTCTGGCCCCTCATCGGTTTCATCGTCCTGGTGGTGCTGCTGGCCATCGGCCTCAACCTCAATCCCCGGGAAGTGCCCTCGCCCCTGGTGGGCAAGCCGGCTCCGGCCTTCGCCCTGCCGCGCCTGGACAACCCGGCCAAGACCTTCTCCCCCGAGGAGATGAAGGGTCAGGTGTGGCTGCTCAACGTCTGGGCCACCTGGTGCCCGTCCTGCGTGCAGGAGCACCCGGTGCTGGTGGAAATGTCCAAGCGCAACTACCTGCCCATCGTCGGCTTCAACTGGAAGGAAGTGCGCGGCGACGGTGCCCTGGACAGCAAGCCCGACACCCCGGAGAAGGAAATGACCCTGGCCATCCAGCGCTCCGGCAAGCTGCTGGCGGCCAAGGGCAATCCCTACCAGACGGTGATCATGGACCTGGACGGCCGCGTCGCCATCGACTACGGCGTCTATGGCGCTCCCGAGACCTACCTGATCGACAAGGCCGGGGTCATCCGCTTCAAGCACATCGGCCCCATCACCCCCGAGGTGCTGGAAAAGAAAATCCTGCCCCTGGTGGCGGAGCTGAACAAATGAGCCCCTTCAAGCGACTGTGCCTGGCCGCCTGCCTGGCCCTGGCGGCCCTGGCCCCCTTCGCCTCCCTGCAGGCCAAGGAAGCGGCCGACCTGGCCGCCGACCCGGTGGCGGAAAAGCGCCTCATGGAAATTTCCGCCGAGCTGCGCTGTCTGGTCTGCCAGAACCAGACCATTGCCGATTCCAACGCCGACCTGGCCCTGGACCTGCGCCGGGAAATCCGCGGCATGATCCAGCAGGGCAAGAGCGACCGGGAAATCCTCGACTTCATGGTGGCCCGCTACGGCGACTTCGTCCTCTACCGGCCGCCGGTGCAGAACAATACCGCCCTGCTGTGGTTCGGTCCCCTGCTGATCCTGGTGGTCGGCCTGGTGGCCCTGGTGCGCTACCTGCGCCGGCGTAACGTGGCCGCCACGGCCGCTGCCGGCGGCGGCCTTTCCGAGGCCGAGCGCCGCCGCGCCGAAACCCTGCTGCAGGAAGCCGCCGCCTCCGACAAGAAAGATTCCGCCCAATGACCGCCTTTGCCATCGCCGCCGCCGTCCTGGTGGCCCTCGTCGTCCTGCTCCTGCTGCCGCCCCTGCTCAGGGGCCGGGCGGTGAGCCGGGCCGACCGCCGTCAGGCCAACCTGGCCGTGTTCCGCGACCAGGAAGCCGAGCTGGAAAAGGAAAAGGCCGCCGGCACCCTGGGCGAAGCCGACTACCAGCAGGCCCGGGAAGAACTGCAGCGGCGCCTGCTGGAAGAGGTGGACGTGGCCGCCGAGGCGGTCTCGCCGCGCCAGGGGCCGAGCCGCCCCACCGCCATCGTCCTGGCCCTGCTGCTGCCTGCCGCCGCCCTGCTGGGCTACACCCTGCTGGGCAACCCCAAGGCCCTGGACCCGCGCAACCTGCAGGCCCAGCCCCAGGTGACGGCGGAGCAGATCAACGACATGGTGGGCAAGCTGGCCGCCCGCATGAAGGACAATCCGGACGACGAAAAGGGCTGGATCATGCTGGCCCGCTCCTACAAGACCCTGGGCCGCCTGCAGGAGGCCGCCGACGCCTACGCCAAGGGCGGCAAGCTGCTGCAGGAAAACGCCGCCCTGCTCACCGACTACGCCGAAACCCTGGCCAGCCTCAGCGAAGGCCGTTTCGCCGGCAAGCCGACCCAGCTCATCAACCAGGCCCTCAAGCTCAATCCGGAAGAGCCCCAGGCCCTGATCCTGGCGGGCGTCGCCGCCGGCGAGCGGGAGGACTACAAGGCCGCCATCGGCTACTGGGAACGGCTGCTGCCCATGGTGGAACCGGGCTCGGAAGAGGAGACCTCCCTCAAGGAAGCCCTGGCCCGCCTGCGGGAAAAGGCCGAGGCCCAGCCGGGGAAAAAGGCCGCCCGCAAGTAGGCGGCAGGCCTGCAAGGCAGGCGGGGTGCCACTTTCCGGTACCCCCTGCCGGAGAGGCGCATCCATCCTGCCTGGGGTGGCAGGTCCTTGTGAAATCCTTGATTTTCCAGTGTTTAAGCAGCGTCTCGGACGGCCCGCACGGGCCGTTCCGCGTTTTTGCGCGGAATTAACCCGCATCAAATATCCGGGCTTTTCGCCTCGGCTAGACTGCTTCCCACGATAGAGAGAAGTCCGGTTCGGGCATTTCAGCCCTGCTGCCGGCCTCAGGGAGAGAAAGCGCATCATGTCCGAGAATCAGAAAACCGGCCTTTGGGCCACCCTCAAGAAGCCCAGCGCCAAGTATTCCTTGTTTGCGCTGATCACCGTCGGCTTCGTCAGCGGCATCATTTTCTGGGGCGGCTTCAACACCGCCATGGAAGCCACCAACACCCTGGAGTTCTGCATCTCCTGCCACGAGATGCGGGACAACGTGTACCAGGAATACAAGCAGACCATCCACTACTCCAACCGCACCGGCGTGCGTGCCGTCTGCTCCGACTGCCACGTGCCGAAGGACTGGGTGCACAAGATGAAGCGGAAGATCCAGGCCAGCCAGGAAGTCTGGGGCAAGCTCACCGGCACCATCGACACCAAGGAAAAGTTCGAGGCCAAGCGCCTGGAACTGGCCACCCACGAGTGGGAGCGGATGAAGAAGAGCGATTCCCGCGAGTGCCGCAACTGCCACAGCTTCGACGGCATGAACACGGACAAGCAGAAGCCCCGCGCCAAGAAGATGCACGAGCTGGCCCAGAAGGACAACAAGACCTGCATCGACTGCCACAAGGGTATTGCCCACCACAAACCCCAGAACATGCCTGAGGACGACGACGAGTAATCTGCGTCGAATCCCACGGCAGGCCGTAACCGGCGGGGCGCAGCAAGGCCCCGCCCCTGAACCAAGCAGCCGGCTCCCCGAGCCCAAATCAAGAATGGAGAGTTACACCATGTTCAAGCAAACCGCCATCGCCTCCGCCGTCGGCCTCATGCTGGCCCTGGGCAGCCAGGCCGCTTTCGCCGCTCCCGACTGGTCCAAGGTCCCCGCCAAGAAGATCACCGTGTTCTACCCGGGCACCTCCGGCATCGAGTGGATCACCAAGGGCACCGACCACAGCGGCGCCAAGGGCATCCGCAAGGGCGAGGCCTGCACCGGCTGCCACGAAGAGGAAATCGCCGACATCGGCAAGAAGGTGGTCTCCGGCGAGAAGCTGGAACCGAACCCGCCCAAGGGCAAGGCCGGCTCCATCCCGGTCAACGTCCAGGCCGCCTACGACAAGGACAACGTGTACTTCCGCTTCTCCTGGAAGCAGCCCGCCAGCGGCGGCGAGAAGCTGGACAAGGACAACGAGGTCAAGCTGACCGTGCTGCTGGCCGGCGACAAGGTGCCCCTGGCCGACCAGGTCGGCTGCTGGCAGAGCTGCCACACCGACGCCCGCACCATGCCCGGCGCCGACGACAAGAAGACCAAGTACGTCAAGGACGGCAATGTGGCCGGCGGCGTCTATTACGATCTGATCCAGTGGAAGAGCGGTAAGGGCGCCAAGCCGGTGGACGGCTACATCGCCGACAAGCGCGTCATGGAAGGCGGCAAGGCTCTGGTGGATGCCAAGGGCGAGAAGAAGGGCGACACCTGGACCGTCACCTTCACCCGCAAGCTCACCGGCGGCGAAGGCGACGTGGCCCTGGCCGAAGGCAAGACCGTGCCCTTCGGCTTCGCCATCCACGACGACCACGCCGGCGGCCGCTTCCACCACGTTTCCTTCGGCTACAGCCTGGGCGTCGGTGCCAAGGCCGACGTGACCGCCGCCAAGCAGTAACGATCTCTCGGGCCGCAAATCTTCGCGAGTTGGCTTTGCGGCCAATTGGGGCGGGGCAGTTGCCCCGCCTTTTTCTTTGCTACTGCCGCGGAGCACGCCGTCTTGAGCCATCCCCCTGCCAACCTATCCCGGCGCGGCTTTTTCCGCGGCCGCAGCGCCCCGGCGGCGCCCCTGCGGCCGCCCTGGGCCGTGGACGAGGCGGCCTTCCTGCAGCAATGCACCGGCTGCGGCGACTGCATCCAGGTCTGTCCCACCGGCATCCTGACGGCGCTGGCCCCAGGCCAGCCGCCGGTGGTGGATTTCCGCCAGGGGGAATGCACCTTCTGCGGCCAGTGCGCCAGCGCCTGCCGGCCCCGGGCCCTGCGCCGGGAGGATGACCGGCAACCCTGGCCCTACAAGGCCGCCGCCGGCGAGGCCTGTCTTGCCCGGCAGCAGGTGGAGTGCCGCAGCTGCGGCGATTTCTGTCCCGAGGGCGCCCTGCGCTTTCCCGCCCGGGCCGGCGGCCCGGCCCTGCCGGTATTGCTGGAAGACCGCTGCACCGGCTGCGGCGCTTGCCTGGCGCCCTGCCCGACGGCGGCCATCAGCATCGGCCGTCCGGATTAGCCGGCGAAGCGGTCCAGGCGGCGCCGGTCCCGCTTGGTCGGGCGGCCCCGGCTGTCCTGGCCGGGGGAGGGGGTCAGGGCCCGTTGTTCCTGCTCGGTGGCCCGGCGCGCCACGGATTCCGCACTTTCCTCATACAGCAGCCGGGCTTCCGGCGCCGGCCGCCGCTGGCCGTTGACCGCCAGCACCGTCACTTCCCAGCGTTCCTGGCCCGTCCCGATGTCGAGGCGGTCGCCGGCCTTGACCTCCCGGGAGGCCTTCACCGTCTGGCCGTTGAGCTTGACCTTGTTGCCCTCCACCGCGTCCTGGGCCAGGGCCCGGGTCTTGAAGAAACGGGCGGCCCACAGCCATTTGTCCAGCCGCAGGCGGCCGTCGCGGCTGAGTCCGGGAATGTAGGGCAGGGGGGTGTCGTCGACCATGGGGGGAGATAAGGCGGGTTGGGTTGCGGCTTGGTTCGGGGTTGGTTGCCGGAAAGTGGGCCGGCCGCAGTCTAGCGCGCTCCCGGGTCTATGCCCATCCTGCCGTGGTGCCGGCCGTCCCACTGGCTGTTGGGGCCAGTGTCCCGTCGGGAATGGACGGCTGTGGATGCCTGGCCTGGAATGCCCGTGCTGCTTGCATCTCCGGGGTGTCACCCCGAAAAGTGGCGTCCTTTCTGCCTCTCGGAGGGGCGGGGCGTGCCCCTGGTGATGGTCTGGGGGGCTGCCCCTATTCCCTTACCGGACGCTTGCCCAGTTTGCGCTGCAGGGTGCGGCGGTGCATTTTCAGGGCCCGGGCAGTGGCGGAGACGTTGCCGCCGTGTTCCGCCAGCACCTTCTGGATGTGTTCCCATTCGAGCCGGTCCACCGACAGGGGCGAGTCGGCCACCGGCGTGGTGGCGTCGCCGGCGGTGCGCTGCAGGGCGGCGACGATCTCGTCGGCGTCCGCCGGCTTGGCCAGGTAGTGGGTGGCGCCCAGCTTGATGGCTTCCACCGCCGTGGCGATGCTGGCGTAGCCGGTGAGCATGACGATGCGCGTGCCGGCCTCCAGGGCGGCCAGTTTTTCGATCAGCACCAGGCCCGAGTCGCCGGGCATCTTCAGGTCCACCACCGCGTACTCGGGTGGATTGGCGCTGGCCAGGGCGTAGGCGCTCTCGGCGCTGTCCGCCGGCGTCACCAGGTAGCCGCGGCGTTCCAGGGCCCGGGTGAGGACCCGGCGGAAGACTTCGTCGTCGTCCACCAGGAGCAGGGTGGGGCAGTCGTTGTCCGGGCCGTCGAGGGCGTCGGTGCTGGCGGGAAGGGTGTCGTTCATGGCCTGTGGCGGTTCAGTGCGGCGAGGGGAAGGGTGATGCGGCAGCAGGCGCCGGAGCCTTCCGGGGCCGGCCGGTTGCACAGTTCGAGGCGGCCCCCGAAGCGCTCCAGGGTGGCCCGGGTGAGGAACAGGCCGATGCCGCTGCCGCCGGCCTGGGTCGGGTCGTCCTTGGTGCTGACGAAGGCCTGGCCCAGGCGCGGGGCCAGGGCCGGGTCCAGGCCCGGGCCCCGGTCGAGGAATTCGATGATGCAGTCCTCGCCCTGGCAGCGGCTGCGCACTTCGACCCCTTCGGGGGAGGCGTCGGCGGCGTTGTCCAGGATGTTGATGAGGGCCTGCTCCAGGCTCGGCTCCGCCTGCACCAGAGGCTCGGCGTCACCATCTGCCGACTGGTAGTCCACCCGCACCCGGGGCCGCAGCACGCGCCAGCCATCGAGCAACTCATTGAGCCACTGGCCGAGGGGCCGGGCGGGGGCGGCTTCCTGCCCTTCCCGGGCGGCGCCGGCGGAGGCCAGGACCTGGGTCAGGGTGCGCTTGCACAGGTCCACCTGTTGCCGCAGCAGGGCCAGGTCTTCTCCCAGGGCCGGGGTCTGGCCGTGTTCAAGCTCCAGTTCCCGCAGCACCACGGCCATGGTGGACAGGGGCGTGCCCAGCTTGTGGGCGGCGCCGGCGGCCAGGGTGCCCAGGGCCAGGATCTGCTCGTGGCGCAGGGCCCGCTCCTGCTCCCGCTGGCGGGCCTCGCCCAGCTCCCGTTCCCGCTCCCGCAGGGTGGCGGCCAGGCGGGAAAGGAAGAAGGCAACGATGAGGGCGCTCACCAGGAAGTTGAACCACATGCCCAGCACATGCAGGGCGAATCCACCACCATGAGCGCCGCCGTGGCCGGCGTGCTCCGGGGCAACGCCGCTGGCCCGGGCCAGGATTTCGTCCAGCCGGGCCAGGTCGCCCTGGGGCGGCGGCAGCGGCAGGTTGAAGAACATGAGGAAGGTGTAGGCCCCCAGGGTGATGCCGGCCATGGCCCAGATGTAGCGCCCGGGCAGGGTGGCGGCGGCGATGGTGAGGGGCAGCAGGAACAGGGAGACGAAGGGATTGGCCGAGCCGCCGGCGTAATAGAGCAGCAGGGTCAGTACCAGCACGTCGGGCAGGAGCTGGCAGAAATATTCCCGGTCGCCCACGGGCCGGGGGCGGCCCAGGCGCCACTGGGTGTAGAGATTGAAGAGGCCCAGGCCGATGCTGGCGGCCGCCATGGGCAGGACTTCCAGGGGAATGCGCAGCCATCCGGCAGCCAGCACCAGGACCAGGCCCTGGGCCAGGACTTCGATCCGGCGCAGCATGACCAGCCGGGCCAGGGGCTGGCCGGAGGCGACGGATGGGGTGGCGGGCAGGGAGGGCGTGGCGGCAGGCATCGCCGCCATTCTAGCGCCCGCGGGGCGGGGCGAGGGGATGCGGGGTGCCGCTGCGACATTTTGCCGCGGCACCCGCGGGGGTCAGGGCAGGGGGCTTTCCAGGGCGAACAGCTCGGCCACGGTCTCGCGGCGGCGCACCAGGTGTACCTGGTCTCCGTCCACCATGACCTCGGCCGCCCGGGGGCGGGTGTTGTAGTTGGAGCTCATGGAGAAACCGTAGGCGCCGGCGGACATCACCGCCAGCAGGTCGCCCGGCACCACCGCCAGTTCCCGCCCGTGGCCGAGGAAGTCGCCGGATTCGCAGATGGGGCCGACGATGGAGTAGCTGGCCTTGGCGGCATTGCCCGGAGCCACTTCGACGATGTCGTGGTAGGCATCGTAAAGGGCGGGGCGCATCAGGTCGTTCATGGCCGCGTCCACGATGGCGAAGTTCTTTTCCTCGCCCGGCTTCAGGTATTCGATCTTGGTCAGCAGCAGACCTGCATTGC
The DNA here is from genome assembly GCF_009177135.1 of Azospira sp. I09. Classification (NCBI taxonomy): domain Bacteria; kingdom Pseudomonadati; phylum Pseudomonadota; class Betaproteobacteria; order Rhodocyclales; family Rhodocyclaceae; genus Azospira; species Azospira sp. I09. Next base: position 3,054,961 of record NZ_AP021844.1, read on the forward strand.
CCACCAGACGGCGGCCCGGCTCCAGGATGACCTGCAGGCCGCGTCCTTCCAGCTTCTGCAGCAGGGGGGTGAGGTAATCGGCCACCCGGGGCGGCGCTTCGTCCAGGTAACGGATGCCGAGGCCGCCGCCCAGGTCGATGTGGTGCAGGCGGATGCCGGCTGCGGCCAGCTGGTCCACCAGGGCCAGCACCTTGTCCAGGGCTTCGGCAAAGGGGGAAGCGTCGAGCAGCTGGGAGCCGATGTGGCAGTCGATGCCGGTGACCTCGATGCCGGGCAGGCTGGCGGCGCGGCGGTAGAGGGCCAGGGCATCCTCGTAGGCGACGCCGAACTTGTTCTGCTTGAGGCCGGTGGAAATATAGGGGTGGGTCTTGGCATCCACATTGGGATTGACCCGCAGGCTCAGGGGGGCCTTCTTGCCCAGGCGCACGGCGACGGCGTTGAGGCGGTCCAGTTCGGGCACGGACTCGACGTTGAAGCAGCGGATGCCCACTTCCAGGGCCCGGGCCATTTCCGCTTCGGTCTTGCCGACGCCGGAGAAGACCACCTTGCCGGCCTCGGCGCCGGCTGCCAGGACGCGTTCCAGTTCGCCGCCGGAAACGATGTCGAAACCGGCGCCAAGGCGGGCGAAGAGGCTGAGAATGCCCAGGTTGGAGTTGGCCTTGACGGCGTAGCAGACCAGGCCGCCGGCACCGGCGGGATGGGCGGCCAGGGCATCGCGGAACTCGCCGTAGGCGGCTTCCAGGGCGGCCCGGGAATAGACGTAGGTGGGCGTGCCGAACCGGGCGGCGATGCTGCTCAGGGCAACGGCTTCGGCGTGCAGGACGCCGTTTTTGCGGGAGAAGAAGGTCATTGCGGCTGTATCTGGGAAGGGGAGGGGGACTGCATGTTAGGATTGGCGCCGGTGTTCGGTGCCGGCCGGGCCTGCCCGTCGGCAGGCGGCGGATAGACCAGGGGGCCCTTGCTGCCGCAGGCGGTCAGCGTCAGGGCCAGCAGGCCGGCAATCAGATAACGTGGGTGCATGGCTTACGGCTCACTTGGAATTCGGGCGCAAGGAGAGGGCCCCAGGAGGCCGCCCTTGTCGTGACCGGTCATGGTAGCACAGGGCCCAAACCCTTGCCTTCACAGCAGAATGGATCGGAAATGGAAGAAAGCGAATTCAACGCCCTGGCGGAAAAAACCCTGGCGGCCATCGAGGCCGGCCTGGAAAACAGCGGGGCCGACGTGGATTTCGAACTGGGTGCCGGCGGCGTGCTCGAAGTGGAGTTTGCCGACGGTTCCAAGATGATCATCAACCGTCATGGCGCCGCCCGGGAAATCTGGGTGGCCGCCCGCTCCGGTGGCTTCCACTTCCGCCCCGACAACGGCAACTGGATCGACACCCGGGATGGGAGCGAACTCTTTGCCAAGCTGGAACGCCTGCTTGCCGAGCAGGCCGGGGAGCCGGTACCCCTGCGCTGAGCGCCAGGCGGCGTGGCCGCCTGAGAGGGGGGCGTCCCGTCAGAAGGTCAGGACCTTGTCTGCCTCCAGGGTCCATTGGGCCAGTTCCGGCAGGGTACCGATGGCGGTGCCGGCGATCAGGGGCAGTTCATGCACGCCCCGGGCCTGGGCGCAGGTCCGGCACAGCTTCACCGGCACGCCCTGGGCCACCAGGGCCTCGATCATCTCCCGCAGGCCGCCGCCGGCGGCCGCATCCACCTGATTGGCCAGACCGGCCACCACCGCATCGGACATGAGAAAGAGGCGCACCGCCGTCCGGGCTTCGTTGCCGGCCAGGGCCGTGGCCAGGCGCAGGGCGGAGAGCACCCGCTCGCTGCCGTAGGGCGGCGCGTGCACGATGATGAGTACGTTCTGCATGGCGGTTCCCGCTCAATCCACCGGCTTGCTGCCGTCGTCCTTGGGTTCGGGCGGCACTTCAGCGGGCACGTTTTCGCTGTAGAAGAATTCCTTGGCAGTGCCGGTCTTGGAGCGTTCGCTCGGCACATCCACGGACACCAGGCCTTCGGGCGCCGGCTGGAAGCTCTCCGGCACGTCCTTGAGGGCCGTGTGCATGTAATTGATCCAGATGGGCAGGGACACCAGGCCGCCGGTCTCGCCGCTGCCCAGCTTCTTCGGCTGGTCGAAACCAACCCAGGCGCAGCCCACCACGGTGGCCTGGTAGCCGCAGAACCAGGCGTCGATGTAGTCGTTGGTGGTGCCGGTCTTGCCGGCCAGGTCGCGGCGCTTGAGCTGCACCGAGGCCTTGGCGGCGGTGCCGAAGATGGCCACGTCGCGCAGCATGGAATCCATCAGGTAGGCATTGCGCGGGTCGATGGCCCGGTTGCCCTCGTCGCCCACCGGCACCGGCTGGGCCTGGGCCAGGATGTTGCCCTTGTCGTCCCGGATGTCCCGCACCACGTAGGGCTGGATGCGGTAGCCGCCATTGGCGAAGACGGCGTAGGCGCTGACCATCTGCCAGGGGGTGACGGAGCCGGCGCCCAGGGCCATGGTCAGGTAGGGCGGGTGCTTCTCGGCGTCGAAACCGAAGCGGGTGGCGTAGTCCTGGGCGTACTGGGTGCCGATGGCCTGCAGCACGCGGATGGAGACCATGTTCTTGGACTTGGCCAGGGCCGTGCGCAGCTTCATCGGGCCTTCATACTTGCCGTCGTAGTTATGTGGCTCCCACGGGGTGCTGCCGGTGGCGCTGGCGGGAATGACGATGGGCGAATCCTGGACGATGGTGGCCGGGGTGTAGCCTTTTTCCAGGGCGGCCGAGTAGATGAAGGGCTTGAAGCTGGAGCCGGGCTGGCGCCAGGCCTGGGTGACGTGGTTGTACTTGTTGCGGCTGAAGTCGAAGCCGCCCACTAGGGCGCGGATGGCGCCGTCCCGGGGGTCGGTGGCGACGAAGGCCGATTCCACTTCCGGCAGCTGGCTGATCTGCCAGTTGCCCTTGTCGTCCTTCTGCAGGCGGATGATGGCGCCCCGCTTCAGGCGCTTGTTGGGGGGCGCCTTGTCATCCAGCATGCGGGCGGCGAACTTGAGGGAGTCGCCGGAGAGCACCACCAGCTCGCCTCCCCGTTTGTAGGCCTTGACGGTCTTGGTGTCGGCCTGCAGCACGATGGCGGCCTGCAGGTCGCCCACGTCGTTATGGTCGGAGAGCAGGTCTTCCAGGTCTTCGTCCTGGTCGGTCTGCACTTCCTTCATGTCGGCGTAGGCTTCCGCCCCCCGGTAGCCGTGGCGCCGGTCGTAGTCCATGACCCCCTTGCGCAGGGACTGGTAGGCGGCTTCCTGGTCGGCCTTGAGGATGGTGGTGTACACCCGCAGGCCGCGGGTATAGACGTCGTCGGGGAAGCGTTCGGCAGCGATCTGGCGGGCCATTTCGGCCACGTAGTCGGCGTGCACCGAGAACTCGTTGGCATCCCGCTTCACCACCAGGGTCTGCTTCAGGGCTTCCTCGTGCTGCTTGTCGTCGATGAAATGCAGTTCGTGCATGCGCCGCAATACATATTGCTGGCGCAGGCGGGCCCGCTTGGGATTGACCACCGGGTTGAAGGAAGAGGGAGCCTTGGGCAGGCCGGCCAGCATGGCCGCCTCGGCCACGGTGATGTCGTTGAGGGACTTGCCGAAATAGATCTGGGCGGCGGCGGCGAAGCCGTAGGCCCGTTGGCCCAGGTAAATCTGGTTGATGTAGAGCTGGAGAATCTCGTCCTTGCTGAGGTTGTGCTCGATCTTGAAGGAGAGCAGGGCCTCATAGAACTTGCGGGACAGGGTCTTCTCGCTGGAGAGGAAGAAGTTGCGCGCCACCTGCATGGTGATGGTGGAAGCTCCCTGGCGCTTGCCGCCGCCGGAAAGGTTGGCCACTGCCGCTCGCAACACCCCCAGGGTGTCCACGCCACCGTGCTGGTAGAAGCGCTCGTCCTCGGCCGCCAGGATGGCGTGCTTCATCACCGGGGGCACGTCCTGGATGCGCACCAGGGCCCGGCGCTCCTCGCCGAATTCGCCGATCAGGGCGCCGTCACTCGAGTAAACACGTAAGGGAATCTTCGGCCGGTAATCGGTGAGGACTTCCAGGGAAGGCAGGTTGGGATAGGCCAGGATCAGCACCATGCCCGCCAGGGCGGCACCGATGACGGCGAGTCCGGCGACGATGAAGACGGGATAGAGAATCCAGCGCAGGGCCGGGGGGAGGGAGGGCAGGGCAGGCAAAGGGGCAGACCTGTAACGACGGGAAACGCGGATTATACGCCGGCCCTTTTGCCGGGGTTAATTCGCTTTACATGCTCTATAGTTGCTGCTAGCATCTAAAGTAAATTATCTGTATTGTCCCTAACTATATATATTTAAAGGGACTTTTTTGGGGAGTCCGGTTTGCAGCTCGACCTCTCGATATTCAATCCGAAGGCCAAGCCCTTGATCGGTCTGGACATAAGTTCGTCCGCCGTCAAGATGGTCGAGCTTTCCGGTAATGCCAAGGATGGTTTCCGCGTAGAGCGATATACCATCGAAGTGCTGTCCCGGGACGTCATTGCGGATGGCAATATCGTCAATCTGGAAGCCGCGGCGGAATCCGTCAAGCGGGCGTGGAAACGCATGGGTACTTCCACCCGTCAGGTAGCCATGGCCTTGCCGGCCGCGGCCGTCATCACCAAGAAGATCATCGTTCCGGCCGGACAGCGGGAAGAAGAACTGGAAGTACTCGTCGAATCCGAGGCCAACCAGTACATTCCCTTCGCCCTGGAGGAAGTGAACCTGGACTTCCAGGTTATCGGTCCCGCCCCGTCCTCGCCGGATGAGGTGGAAGTGCTGATTGCCGCCTCCCGCAAGGAAAAGGTGGAAGACCGGGTGGCCGTGGCCGAAGCAGCCGGGCTCAAGGCAGCGGTCATGGACGTGGAGTCCTATGCCGCCCTCGCCGCCTTCGAACTGATCGAGCGCCAGTTGCCGGACCAGGGAAAGAACCAGGTGGTGGCGATTGTGGATATCGGCGCCAACGTCACCAACCTGACGGTGATGCGTAATGGCCAGCAGGTCTATGCCCGGGAGCAGGCCTTCGGTGGCGCCCAGCTGACCCAGGACATCGTCCGCCAGTACGGCATGAGCTTCGAAGAGGCCGATGCAGCCAAACGCAACGGCGGCCTGCCGGAGAACTACGAAGCCGAACTGTTGCGTCCCTTCATGGAAAGCCTGGCGCTGGAAGTCTCCCGGGCCCTGCAGTTCTTTTTCACTTCCACCCAGTACAACCAGGTCAATCATCTGGTCTTGGCTGGTGGATGTGCGGCCATTCCCGGGCTGGACTGTTGACAGCGGACCTTCGCAATCACCCCGACCGATTCGACATGAGCAGTCGGCCCAGTTTGCCATGAGCAGGTCGCCCGAATATCATGAGCAGCATTCACGGTCCGGCACTGCGCACGCTCAACAAAGAAATGATGCTCACGAGCGTTGCTACGCGTGAGCATCCCTCCAAGAGAATTACTCCCCTGCCATCTTCTCCTGGGCCCGAATTTTCCGCATCGACTCCCCCTTGAGTTGAAGCTGATACGATTGATGGACGATACGATCCAATACCGCATCGGCAAGGGTCGGATCAGGGAACAGTCCGTGCCATTGCGCCCGCGGATACTGGCTGGTGATCAGCAGCGAACCGCAGCGCATGCGCCGGTCGACGATATCGAGCAGCACGTGCCCAACGGCCAGATTGATCTCCCCGTTGCCGAAATCGTCGATCAACAGCAACGCCGGTTTGACTAGCCGAGATTTGAGCGTCGAGACCGAACCGTCGGCCAACGCCATCGCAATATCGGAGAACAGTTGCGAGCACCGGTAGTAAAGAACGGAGATTCCCTGCCGGCAAGCTTGGGTGCCCAATGCACATGCCAGCCAGGTTTTTCCAACCCCTGTCGGCCCTAGGATGTTCAGATTCTGGTGGCGCAGAATCCACTGACACCCAGCCAAAGTAGCCAATAAAGCCTTATCCAGCCCTCGACCAGCCCGATCATCCAAGTCTTCCAATACCGCCGACTCCGGAAACCCGGTTCCTTTCAACAGCCGTTGGATGCGACGTGTATCGCGATTCGAGATCTCCCGATCGACCAGCATGGCCAATCGTTCGTCAAAGGATGAGGTGTTGAGTTTCGGCTGATCCAGCTGGAGTTGGTAGGCGTCGGCCATACCTCCCAATTTCAGTTGGCGCAGCCCGCTCAGGGTTTGTTGCACTGTGCTCATGCTTCCCCTCCGAAATAAGCGGCACCCCGATTGTTTTCGTGGGCTTCGCGTACGCCAGAGTGAGGTGAGGCATCCGCCTGCTGTGCCATCAGATCTGCTTTCTTCTTCAGGATAGACTCGATGCTCCGGATCGCCGTGATATTGCAGGATTGCGCGTAACGGCAGGCGGCCAGGAAACGCTCATCACCGTACTCCAGCGCCCATGTTCGCAACTTCCGTGCCGCTTTGAGCCCGTTGGTCAGATCATGGCGTTCGATGAGATGGTGCGTGAAAAGCTGCTCGATGACTGGATCTTTCGCTTTGGCCCAATTCAGCAATGCATGAGGTTCGCCTTCCTGGACGCGGCGATGCGCAACCGGCATGTGCTCTTCGTACCGGGAGATATCTCCTGGTTCCGTGAGAAGCGTATGGGTCGCCAGCCGCTTGTTGCGCCGAAAGATTTCCAGCGAGGTGCTGGTGATGCGCAAATCGACCACATCCCCCCGATGTTGCCAGGGAACCGAGTAATAGCATTTGCCATGTTCGATCAAATAGTCGTCTCCGACCCGGACGCTGTGACGCCACTCCGACAATTCGTATCGAGTAGAAGGCAGCGGACGCAAGGCCGGCGCATCCAGTGCAAGGAACCTGCTGCGCCGAGTATCTTCGCTTTTAGTCAACTTCCGATCATTCAACAATTCGTTGAGCCGGCGAATTTCGGCGTTCGCCTCATCCAAGCTGAAAAACACCCGGTCACGCAAGCGGAAGAGAACCCAGCGCTGGGCCAGTTTCACTCCGGCCTCCGCCTTTGCGTTTTGCCGAGGTGAGCGTTGCTTGGTCGGCATGGGGGCCGTACCGTAGTGCTTCAGACATTCCAGATATTGGGGGTTGAGGACAATACGATCTTTTTCACGGCGTAGCACAGCCGCCTTCAGGTTGTCGCTGACAACCCAGTTTGGCACGCCGCCAAAATACTCGAAGGCATTTGCCTGTGCTGCCAGCCAGCAGGCCGTCGTCTGTTGCCATACCAGTTCCAAATACGTGCGGCTTGAACAGCCCATGACGGCGACGAAAAGATTGGCCTCGCGAACCGGTTCGCCTGAGCAGCCCTGGATGACCACCTTGCGCCCGGCAAAATCCGTAAACATCCGGTCTCCCGGGCGGTAAATCTGGCGCATCACCACACGTTGCTGCCCCAGCCATTTCCGGTAACCTTCGTTGAACTGGGACTGACCAATCCCATCCGGGTGCTCTTCACGCCATTCCTGCCAGATTTGTTCCCGGGTGGCATCCTCTAACTGCATCTGCTCATGGACCCATGTCCAATCCGGCGACACCTTGCGTTGGGCCACTGAGCGGTTTTTAGTGCCCAGAGCCAACTCCCACTGATCGTCGTCCAGATCGACAATATCCTGCCAGTTTTTGCCACTAGCCTGGATTCGTTTGCGCAACTCGCCAACCGAGTTGGCACAGATGCCCGTGATCCGACTGATCGAACGAGCTGATTGAGGTTGATGAAAATGCAGGCGTGCAATCTCACGCTGCTGTGTTACAGGTATCCGCATGGATCTCTCCGTATCCGGCGACTCGCGCCGAAGGGTTGAATGTTCGTTCACGCGAAACGAACGGATGAGAAAGCCCACCGTCCCGGACTTGACTTATCCTGAGACGTTGCTGATACTGCTTATTCCAAGTCGCAAACTTGAATCCGCAGTACGCAACCCGAGGTCGCCACCTCGGGTTTTGCGTTTTATGGGCCGGGAATTTTGTTCGGTCCTTATTTCATGCATGCTCCTTATTACAAAGCTAGGCAACGCCTGCTGCCTAGGTCCTTTTCGTGAATGCGCTATCGTCGATAGACAGAAATTCTCGATCACATCTGAAACCGCCAACTCATCTACTCGTTGGTCGTTCTCAATTTCATGCCAATGAATTCCTGATATCGCTGATCTATTTGTTATTCAGGTCGGTTGGCGTAACTCATGTGAAGCCACCAGATTGGCTTGATATGCGTCAGCTAACCATCGGGCCACATCAAGGCCCAGTGCAAAGACTCCCCGACGGTTAGGCAAGGTGAACAGGGAAACTTCAACCTGCCCGCGCCTGCGGGCCTGACGGAATGCAGCCAAGGACCGATATCCCATCGCTTGAGCCAAATCAACTCCACCGAGGATCGGGCCATGGCGCTCCAGAAGATCTTCATACAACTGCACGACAAGCGGCCTCGACTGCAGTATTTGCTGTGTATCGAGCGCCCTTAAGGGGCTTGGGGTTTTGGGAGATGGCGAAAGGGTCATGGCAGTCAGTGTCGTCATTGGTCACGCAGTGTTCGCCAGATCGCACGCCCAATCTACCCGAACAGAAATCCGGAATTTCTGTACTCTATACAAATGCCGAAATTCCTTACCTCCAAAAAGCCGGGCCGGCCACCACGAAACTTGATTGATGTCTTGAGGACTCAGCTTTGGTTCCATGTGCTCAAGCTGCGTTCAGGTTTGCCCAGCGCCTATGCCATCGAGAAAGCCTTGGAGCCCCACCTTGTCCGCATTACTGCAGATGGGGTGAATCGTCCTAGGAAGTGGGACAGTTATGAACATGGCACCCGGGTTCCCAAGCGCAGCTATGATCTGAGCGATGCAGTTGATCTAGCCGAGCGGCACTACCCAGGAACGGCGAGTTGGTTTGACAATCCCCTTTGGGAAATTTTGAAAGGAACCAAGCCGGATCGTTGGGAATTGCAGCGCCTGCTGCAGACACTTTCCCCCGCAGTCATTGACGTATTGATCACAACAGAAGGGTCTATCAAGGGGCAAGCAGAACTCGTCCAATTGACCCATGAGCACTTTGATTGCCTTGTGGCGCTGGGGAATTTTGACGCGCTGGCAGCGGTTGCGATCCTGACCAAACTTTCAGAGGAGACCGCGTCTCACGAGTTACGCGATATGGCGCTCGACTGCTACGCTCGGCTGCAGCCCATCTTGGCGGACGCACCGGAAACTTGTGCGCACTACCCCGAGCTTTTCACCTATGTCGATAAGGTATGCCAGTATTGGGTGATGGTTTCGCCGGGAAAGCGTATGAACGTGCACGTATTCTGGCATGGCCAGGAGTGGGCAAGTGATCGAATCTCCTACTTTGGCCCGAAATTAGCCCTTCTATACCGTGCTCACGAATGGGGAAATGGTTGGGAGGAGTGGGGGAACTCAACTTAACGCCGGCAACGGTTGAACTTTCTTGCGTCGCGCAAATTCATGGGTTCAGATTTCTTCCGTCGATCCGCAAACCAGTCTGTGCAAGATGAGAGACAGTCGTTCCTCAATCAGGGGACGTTCAGGCAAAGGCAGCAACGAAGGTTAGCTTTCTCATTCGACGAATACGTGCTCCCAATCCTCAGCCGACTTTTAGCACTCAGGCAGCGCAACGGCAGCTTACTGAGTGTTGCGGACATCCAGAGCGTTTGCTGAACGCGAACTTCTCGGCCTTAGCTGCCAGTAGCATGGGTGGCATTGTCGGGCAGCAATGCTGCTGTAAGCAGTCGCTATACGCATACGAGAGGTGCTGTTAGCTCGTGCGGTTTCATTCCTGATGCGCGAACTCGTGCATGGCTTCAGGTGGCCCAGCTGAAAATTGCGGAAATCTTCTTGTTTCATGGCTGTTGTTGCCCCTAAGGGCATCACTGGATTGGCATTTTGGGATAACGGCTTCCGGGTTTTTACCTGTAACAAGCCGATCCATAGGCCGAGTGATTTGAAGGGGCAAAAGGTTCGTATTCAGTCTTCAAAGGTGGCTGAGGCGCAGATGCGTGGAATTGGTGCCATGCCGCAGGTTCTGGCGTTCGGAGAGGTCTATAACTCACTGATGACGGGGGTGGTTGACTGCCAGGAAAACCCAGCAACCAATATCTATACCCAGAAATTTTATGAAGTACAAAAGCATTTGGCAGTGACGAATCATGCTTACCATGGCTATGTGGTCATCGTGAACAAGAAGTTCTGGGACGGGTTGCCACCCGACATTCGTAGTGCCCTCGATAACGTTATGAAGAACACGACGGCTTACTACTACGATCAGGCGAAGGAAGAGGACCGGATGGCCATGGAGGGAATCAAAAAGGCCGGAAAGACCGAGATCTATACGCCAAATCCTCAAGAAATTGCTGAGTGGAAGCAGTCCTTCACCAAGGTGCACAAGGAAATGGAAGGGCGGTATGGCAAGGAAATTTTGAATGAAATTTACAAAGTGACCGGTAAAAAATAGGCTTTGTAATTTCATCTGGACTGAAATGCCTGACCTGATGTGGTCAGGCATTTTTTTGCCGTTCCAAGGGATTCGTCGGGTCTTTGGTAAGCGTACAGCGGCGCCACCTTGCTGACGGTCTCCGGGGATAGGATGAGCCTGCATGTTCTTGCCTACAACATGAACGCGTGATGAAAATTATCGGAATTGAGGGGTTGATGGCCGCGATCCAGGCCTCGCCGGGCCTTTTTGCCAGTCTTATTCCGAATTCCACCTGGCAAACCCGAAATGAGCAGCCAGAATTTCTGAATCCAACCCGTGGCGGCCGAAATTCCCGAGCGTTTCCACACAGCCTCCGGCCAGAGCCGCCAGAGATGTGTCTGGCTGGATTGGGCTGGTATCAATCACTAAGGAAACTCTGCATAAGTAACCATCATGCAGCGCAATTTGAGAAAATAGCGCCATTGTCATGGTGCTGATGAAGAAGATGAAACGGATGAAGCAACTGAGCCTGGCCGAGACGGGATTTCTGCCGAAAGCAGGTAAGCAAACCCGGAAGGCGGTGTTTCTGGCAGAGATGGAGGCGGTTGTTCCGTGGTCGCGTCTCAAAAGCTTGATCGAGCCGTTCTACCCGAAGAAGGGAAACGGTCGCCCGCCGATGCCGTTGGGTACGATGTTGCGCATTCACTTCATGCAGCAATGGTTTGGCTACTCTGATCCGGCAATGGAAGAGGCTTTGCACGATGTGCCTTTGCTTCGCCAGTTTGCCGGGCTGGATGCGTTCGAGGACGTGATGCCAGACGAAAGCACCATTCTTCGCTTCCGTCACCTGCTGGAGAAGCATGATTTGGCAGTGGCGGTGTTTGCTGAAGTCAGTGCTGTTCTGTCTGAGAAAGGCTTGTCGATGAAGCGCGGCACGGTGGTCGATGCCACGCTGATTGCGGCACCGAGTTCGACCAAGAACGAAGACAAGAAACGCGATCCCGAGATGACGCAAACCAAGAAAGGCAATCAGTGGTACTTCGGGATGAAGGCGCACATCGGTGTTGATGCCGAGAGCGGTCTGATTCATACCGTGGAATGCACAACGACCAAAGTAGCGGACATCACGATGATGGAGGCGTGCTTGCACGGGGAAGAGAAAATTGCCTTGGGTGATCGCGGCTATCACAAGACGAACCGGACGATTGAGACCTTTGAGAAAGAAGGTAGTCTGTCTGTGCTGACGCCGACCAAGAAACCCAAGGGTGGCGAATTGACCGACGAACAAAAGGGATTCAACCGGATGCTGTCGGCGGTACGAGCGATAGTTGAACACCCGTTCCGGGTGGTAAAGCGCCAGTTTGGTTTTGTGAAAGTTCGCTATCGCGGACTGGCCAAGAACACCGGGCAGATTGTGACGCTGTTTGCACTGGCCAATCTGTGGCTGGCACGCAAGCGATTGCTGCCCTTGTTGGGCGAGGTGCGCCCGTGAAACGGGAAATGCGGGTGAGAGCCCCGGAATTTCACGGTCAACGGTCGAAAATCGCCAATTTTTCATTTTTTTATGACAGCCCACGCTGAAATGGCGGGTTGTTCAGAGAATCCCTAAGCTAACTTACTCGATAGGATCGGAGCGAGGCAAAAGACGCGTACGCATTGAATTCCCGCGTTTTGCGGGAAAAGTCGCGGGCCACGTACTTTCGGAGCTCCGCATCTTTCTTCTATGCGCACGAAATATGTATTTGGATTATCTTGGATTTTTTTTAGTCATTGCGGGACAATTGCGGTGATGCAAACAGACCTACAGACAGTTATTTTCTCCCGAGAAATCAATAGCCTTATCCTTGTGATGATGCGCTGATGATGAATCGATTACTTCCTATTTTGAACATTTCGTGCAGGAAAAGGCCATTCTGGTGTCTCCAAATGTCGAGCAATCCTCGGGGAAGCTCTGACTGTTTGAGGAACGCCCGTCGCAGGGAGAAACCGATTCCTTTCACTTTTCCATCAAGCAAGTGATATTTAGGAATACCTCATGGACTCTGAAAATGATTTTCTCGATATACCCTTTCGAGGCATCGTGGAGCAATCCCTGGCCGGGGTGTATGTCATTCAGGACGAGATATTCCGTTACGTAAACAGCACATTCGCAGCTATCGCCGGATACACGCCTCAGGAAGTGATTGGTTTGCATCTCAGTGCGATCGTGCCGAAAGAGGCCGTAGACGAGGTCGTCCATAATTATTATCGACGTATCCGCGGCGAAGCCGAAAGTATTCGTTTCATTACGCAGGGGGTGCACAAGAACGGCAGCATTGTCCACCTCGAAGTACACGGTTCCCGACTTCTTTACCAAGGTCGTCTGGCCGTGGTCGGTGTGGGAATCGATGTTACTGAGCGGGTTCAACGGGAGGAGGAACTGCGAAAGTCGCATGAACGCCTGAGGGAACTGGCGGCCTACATAAACACCGTTCGCGAGGAACAGCGCTCCAGAATTGCCAGGGAGCTTCATGACGTGGTTGGTGGCATGCTGACTTCAATGAAACTGGATATACAACGTATCGCCCGGCGAGTGCAGGACAAGGAGCTCCTGCAAATGACCGAGGATTTGTTAGGGCTTGCCCAGGAAACAATCGTTCAGGTACGAGAGATTTCGGAATGCCTACGTCCGGGGTTGCTCGACCATTTTGGTCTGGTAACTGCCTTGCGCGTTGCGCTTAAAGAGTTTGCTGGTCGCACTGGCATCGTTGTGACCATGAGTCCGGACGAGTTGGAACTGCATCTTTCGCAATCGCAGGCTACAGGTGTCTACCGCATCTGCCAGGAGGCGCTGACCAACATCTCCCGGCATGCCCAAGCCAGTGAGGTTACTATTTCTCTCGAAAAATCGGAAAAATGGCTCACCGTTGAAGTTCGCGATAATGGGCGAGGCATTCAGGTTCTGACTCCAACCGGGAAGTCGATTGGCCTGGTTAGCATGGCTGAACGAGCACATGAGCTTGGCGGGAGTCTTGAAATCTGTTCGGAGCAGGGCAACGGAACTCGACTGCTACTTAGGGTGCCCTTGGAGAATGCGGCATGATCGAAATACTGATTGTTGATGATCACGCTATATTCAGGAGTGGTGTGTCTCGTCTTTTATCGGATGAACCTGATCTGCGCGTTACTGGCGAAGCCAAAAACGGTCGGGAAGCGATCGAATTGTTACGTTCGCACCAATATCAAGCCATTCTGCTTGATATTAATATGGAAGGGCGAAGTGGCCTGGAGGTTCTTGAGCGGATAAAGGCTGAATGGCCAAATCAGGCGGTGCTGATGCTCTCCATGTATCCGGAGGAGCAATTCGCGACTCAGGCCCTCAGGGCGGGAGCCTACGGCTACCTCTCGAAGGATACTGATGCGCCTGAGTTGGTGAGAGCAATTCGGACCGTGGCAAGTGGGGGGCGTTACATTTCGCCTAACGCCTTGGGTGGGCTTTTTCTAAATATTCAGGATGCCGGCACCCAACCTCCTCACCAACAACTCTCCGCTCGTGAAATGCAAATCATGTTATTGATCGTTCAGGGTGTATCCCTGACCGAGATAGGCGAGCGGATGTTTCTTAGTGTCAAAACCATCGGTACCTACCGCACTCGCATTCTCGCCAAACTGGGGCTGGAAAATAACGCAAATTTGGTGCGCTATGCGTTATCACATGGACTAAGTTAATGATGCAGTTGACTCCATGGGCAAGCCACCTCCTTGGTAAGAACTACCATCATGCTGATGCCCATTCTCGGCCTTAAGAAAATTCTTACACCAATGCCGGAAAATTCCTGCATAAGCTGAATTAGCGCGAATCTATTCTGCGTCTCCCAAGCAAACAACAAAGGAGACAAGGATGCCGTTCGAGCCAATCGAGACGACCCCTTCAGCTTATGCCTACCCGCTACTGATCAAGCAGTTACTGCATTCAGCCTGGGCCACTGCTGGCAACCAAGAGATCGTCTATCGCGATCAGTACCGCGGCAACTACCGCCAGTTTTTCGAGCGCATTGGTCGTTTGGCTAATGCGTTGTCAGGCCAGGGTGTTGGACCCGGCAATACGGTAGCGATGATGGACTGGGATAGCCATCGCTATCTTGAAGCCTTCTTTGCCGTGCCGATGATGGGGGCCGTACTGCAGACGGTGAATGTCCGCCTGTCACCGGAGCAAATCCTATACACCCTGAATCATGCCAAGGCCGACATTGTTTTGGTCAACGTCGAGTTTATTCCGATGTTGGCAATCATCAAGGATCAGCTCGAAACGGTGAAGAAATTCATCCTGATCACTGACGATGGCGGAACAATGAGTGGCTTCAAGGTTCCCTATGCCGGCGAGTATGAAGCCCTACTTGCAGCCGCATCAGCACATTACGACTTCCCGGATTTCGACGAAAACACAAGGGCAACGACTTTCTATACCACTGGCACGACGGGGGTGCCCAAGGGGGTTTATTTCAGCCACCGCCAACTTGTATTACATACATTGTCTGTGGCGGCATCACTTGGTTCTGCGGTTGGGCAAGGTCGGTTGCATCGTGACGATGTTTATATGCCGATTACCCCTATGTTCCATGTTCATGCCTGGGGCGTCCCTTACGTGGCGACCATGCTTGGCTTGAAGCAGGTTTATCCCGGTCGCTATGCCCCCGATATGCTGTTGCAACTAATTGCTCGCGAAGGGGTGACCTTCTCGCACTGCGTTCCGACGATCCTGCACATGCTACTGAACAGCAAGGCTGGCGCAAACGTTGATTTGTCACGCTGCAAGATGGTGATTGGCGGGGCGGCATTCCCCAAGGGCTTGGCTGCAGCTGCATTGGCGCGTGGGATGGATGTCTTTACCGGTTACGGTATGTCGGAAACCTGCCCGATTCTAACCATCGTTCGAGTCGGTGACGATCTTGGTAATGATCCCGATACGCAGGTCAGCGAACGCATCAAAACTGGCTACACGATTCCTCTCGTTGATCTGCGTACGGTTAACGACGAAATGCTTGATGTCGACCGGAACGGTAAGGCCACCGGCGAAATTGTCGTTCGAGCACCGTGGCTGACTCAGGGGTACCTGCACAACCCTGTCGCGTCGGAAGAGCTTTGGTCTGGTGGCTACCTGCATACGGGCGACATCGGTGTCATTGACCAGCGCGGCATGTTGACCGTAACTGACCGCTTGAAAGACGTGATCAAGACTGGAGGCGAATGGGTCTCCTCGCTCGAACTGGAAAGCATTATTTCGCAGCACCCAGCGGTGAACGAAGTCGCTGTCATCGGTATCCAAGATGACAAATGGGGGGAACGCCCGCTAGCGATGATTGTACTCAAAGCTGATCAAACGGCTACTGCTGAAGATATCAAACAGCATGTTCTACGTTGCGCCGAGGAAGGCCATATCTCCAAGTTTGCCGTCCCGGATCAGGTGCGCTTTGTCGACAACCTTGCCCGTACCAGCGTCGGCAAGCTCAACAAAAAGGCCATGCGCGAGGAACTGGCCTAAGTTTTCAGCAATTACAACAAGGAGGAGGATTTTCATGATTTGCACACAGCTTGTTACTTTGCCTTTTCGCCGTCGACCGCTTGTTGGCTTATTGGCAATGTTTGGTACCTGTCTTGGCGGACTCGCCAGTGCGGCTGAACTTGAACTGGGGGAATGGAAGGGCAGTATTAACACCACGGTGGTTGTGGGTACCCAGACTCGCATGCAGTCGCAGGACCAAAAGCTCATGTTCAAGGCTAATGGCGCTAGTCAAGGTATGGGCGGCAATGCGCTAACAGGCCAAAACGATGATGACAGCAACCTGAACTACAAAAAAGGTGACCAAGTCTCTACCGTGCTCAAGGCCTATAGCGAAATGCGTCTGAAGCGGGAGGACACGGAGGTCGTCCTCGCTGCCAAGGCCTGGTATGACTATGGTCAGTCTCACGACGACCGCCCGTGGGGCAACTACCCAAATGGCTATCGGGCTGGTGAGCCACTTTCGGACAACGGCTTTGATTCCTTGGCAAAGTTTTCCGGTGTGGCCTTGATGAATGCCTACGTGGGGCAGCGCTTCTCGATAGGGGGGCAGGCATTGGATGTGCGCCTCGGTAACCAGGTTCTGCAGCAATGGGGGGAGCGATCCAGTATCGGTGGCGGACTGGCGGCTATCAGCCCGATTGATATCGGTGCTTTTCGCCGCCCGGGAGCTTTAGCGGCGGAAAGTACCATTCCCGTACCCCAAATTACTGCTCGCTGGCAGTTTGTCGACAACCAATCGGTTGAGGCGTTTTATCAGTTCATGTTCAGGCATAGCGAACTGCCCGGCTGCGGTACCTATTTCGCCGCAAGCGATTATTTGGCCGAAGGGTGCAATGGGGTCTTTCCAGGTGGGGCACAGACCGACGGAGCCAAACTCGCTGCCGGCAATTTCGTCAAAAGGACAGGTACGGTCGAACCCGATGATGGTGGCCAGTTCGGACTTGCCTATCGCTTACGCCTGGGCCCCATCAACACCAATCTTGCCCTGTATTTTGCGCAGTATCACAATCGGCTCCCGAATCTCGATGTGGTTAAGAGTACGCGTGCAACCCCCTATATTCCGGGCGACCCTGGCGGGCTGAATGCCCAATACGGCACGGAATATGCCGACAATGTTCGCGTTTGGGGCTTGAGCTTTGATAGCAAGGTGGCAAGTGCAACCGTGTTCGGCGAATTGACCTATCGCCCGAATCAGCCACTCGGTCTGAATGGTACGGATTTGCTAAACGCCTTCCTGTCCAATACCGCACCAACGCCTTTGCGACAGGATGCTATCAATACGGCCGCCGGCGGCACTTTCCAGGCTTTCGATAGAAAGCAGATGCTGCAATTACAGCTTGGGGTGCTTCAGCCGTTCAAGGACGTGCTTGGTGCCGACACGCTGATACTGGCTGGTGAGGCAGGTTACCGACGCTACCCCAATTTGCCGGATGTTAACCAGCGTCGCTACGGCCGCTCAACGGTTTTCGGTTTGGGCCCAGTGAACGGTGTATGTACCGCCGCGACTGCGACCTGCAGTAACGATGGTTACGTTACCGAAGACTCGTGGGGTTACCGCTTGCGTGCCTCGGCGCGCTACCCGGGGTTGCTGGCCGGTGCCGACCTCGTTCCGACCATCGGTTTTGCGCATGATGTCAAGGGTTGGACGCACGACAACACCTTTAATCAGGGTCGCAAGATTCTCAATGTGTCGCTGCGCGGCGAATACCAGAAACGCTACTTTGCTGACGTGAGTTATTTCACCGTCCTGGGCAAGGGGGGCGATTTCGACAACCTGCGAGATCGCGATTACCTGAATCTCGCAGTCGGTTATAGCTTCTAAATCCATAAAAAGGAGAACAGCTTGAAAAATTTGATCATCAGGAAGGTGGCCGTTCTGGGGGCTGGGGTGATGGGGGCGCAAATTGCCGCCCATCTCGCCAATGCCAACGTACCGGTCGTGCTTTTCGATCTGCCAGCCAAAGACGGTGACAAGAACGGGGTCGTCAAAAAGGCGCTCGATGGTCTGAAGCGTCTGCAGCCGTCGCCGCTGGTCACCCGCGACAAGCTGCAATATATCGATGCCGCCAATTACGACGATAATCTGGAATTGCTAAGCGATTGCGATCTGGTCATCGAAGCCATTGCCGAACGGATGGACTGGAAAAACGACCTTTACGCCAAAATCGGCCCGTTTTTGTCGTCGACCGCAATCTTCGCTTCCAACACCTCGGGGCTGTCGATCAATGCCTTGGCCGACGCTTTGCCGGCAGCACTACGTCCTAATTTCTGCGGCATTCATTTCTTCAACCCACCGCGCTACATGCCGCTGGTAGAGATCATTGCCACCCGCAGCACTGCCGCGGCGACGCTTGACGGCCTCGAAACCTGGCTGACCTCGCGGCTGGGCAAGGGCGTTGTTCGGGCGCTGGATACGCCCAATTTCGTGGCTAACCGGATCGGCGTTTTCTCCATTCTGTCGGTGATGCATCACACCCAAGCCTTTGCCCTGGGCCTCGATACAGTCGACGCCCTGACCGGGCCAAAAGTTGGTCGTCCGAAAAGCGCGACCTACCGTACGGGCGATGTGGTTGGCCTCGACACCCTGGCGCATGTCGTCAAGACTATGCAGGACACGCTTCCGGACGATCCGTGGCATGCCCATTTTTCGGTGCCGAACTGGTTGGCAGGATTGATTGAGCAAGGCGTGCTCGGTCAGAAAACCAAGGGTGGTATCTTCCGCAAGCAGGGCAAGGAAATCCAGGTGTTCGACGTGGCCGAACTCACTTACCGCCCGTCCAGCGATGCGATTGCCGGGGAAGTGGCGGCTGCGCTGAAGATTGCCGATCCAGTCGAGCGCCTGGCGGCACTACGTACCTCGGCTCACCCGCAGGCGCAATTCCTGTGGTCCATCTTCCGCGATTTGTTCCACTACTGCGCCGTGCAACTGGAGCATGTTGCCGACAATGCCCGTGATGTGGATTTTGCGCTGCGCTGGGGCTTCGGCTGGGCGCAAGGGCCGTTCGAGTTGTGGCAGGCGGCCGGCTGGGCAGAAACAGCCGAAGCAATTGCCGCTGATATCGCGGCCGGAAAGGCCATGAGCAATGTGCCCTTGCCGGCCTGGGTGACCGATCCGGCAAGAAACGGCGTGCATGGTGCAGCGGGTTCCTGGTCGGCCAGTCGCCAGTGCTATGTGCCGCGCTCGACCCTGCCGGTCTATGACCGCCAGCTATTCCCAGAGTTGTTGCTCGGCGAAGCCGGCACCCCACCGGAAACCGCCGGTGAGACGTTGTTTGAAAATGATGGCGTGCGCTTGTGGTGCCTGCCGACGGTCGACGCCGGCATCGGCATCATTTCCTTCAAATCGAAAATGCATGCCATCGGCGACGAGGTGCTTGATGGTGTGCAGGCTGCACTGCAGCAGGCGGCCGGCAGCCTTGATGGCCTGGTCATCTGGCATGAGGCGCCGTTTGCCGTTGGCGCCAATCTCAAGCAGATCAGCGAGGCCTGCACCACTGGCGATTTTGACCGTCTGGAGCGGACCATTAACAAGTTCCAGCAAACGTCCATGGCCATCAAGTATGCCCCGGTCCCGGTGATTGCAGCGGTACAGGGCATGGCGCTGGGTGGCGGTTGCGAGTTTGCCATGCATGCCGCCAAGCGCGTACTGGCCCTGGAGAGCTATCTCGGACTGGTCGAAGTTGGTGTCGGCCTGATTCCGGCTGGCGGTGGCAGCAAGGAACTCGCCTTGCGCGCCGCCCGTTGGGCAGGCCAGTCGGGCACGCCGGGCGAGGTAATGCCTAATTTGTCGCCCACCTTCATGGCGCTGGCAATGGCCAAGGTGAGCAAGAGCGCGCATGAAGCCATTGATCTCGGGTTTGGTAATGCGAGCGACACCATCCGCTTCAATGCCCGCGAATTGCTCTTCGTCGCCCTGAAGGAAGCTCGCCTGCTGGCCGATGTCGGCTATGTGCCCCCCGTTCCCGCTCGTGGGATACCGGTTGCCGGGCGGACTGGAATTGCCACCTTGGAGATGAATCTGGTCAACATGATTGAGGGCGGAATGATCTCGGCCCATGACTATCGCGTTTCCCGCGCCGTGGCGGTTGCCCTGTGTGGCGGCGAGGTCGAGTACGGCAGTCTGGTCGATGAGGACTGGCTGCTGGCGGTTGAACGCCAGCAATTCCTCGAACTTCTTAAAACCCCGGAAACCCAGGCACGCATCAAGCACATGCTGGATACCGGCAAACCCCTGCGTAACTGAAACGGCGGAGAAAAACCATGAGCAAACAGATTCAAGACGCCTACATTGTCGCGGTGACCCGGACGCCGGTCGCCAAGCGCAAGGGCATGTTCCGCAACGTGCGGCCGGACGACCTGCTGGCCCATGCCCTGAAGGGCGTGATGGCGCAGGCGCCGGGCCTGGACCCGGCCCTGATCGGCGACGCGATCGTCGGTTGTGCCATGCCCGAAGCCGAGCAAGGCATGAATGTCGCCCGCATCGGTGTGCTGCTGGCCGGCCTGCCGAACGTCGTGCCGGGCATCACCATCAACCGCTTCTGCTCGTCCGGCCTGCAGGCCGTGGCCGATGCCGCAAACCAGATTCGTCTCGGCCTGGCTGATGTGATGATCGGTGCCGGCACCGAATCGATGACGGTGATGACCAACATGATGGGCAACAAGGTCGCGATCAATCCCGCCGTTTTCGACGAACAACGAGGCATTGCCTACGGCATGGGCCTAACGGCGGAGAAGGTTGCCCAGCAATGGCAGATCAGCCGCGAGGCACAGGATGCCTTCGCGGTCGAATCGCATCGCAAGGCCTGTGCGGCGATCACCGCCGGCCATTTCAAGGCGGAAATCACGCCCTATGCCATCAATGAACATCTGCCGGATCTGAAAACCGGGCAGGTCAAAACCCGTCAGCGCCTGGCCGAGAACGACGAAGGGGCCCGCGGCGATGTCACGGTCGACAGCCTGGGCAAGCTGAAACCGGTATTCCATGCCAAAGGCACGGTAACGGCCGGTAACGCCTCGCAAATGTCGGATGGCGCAGCGGCTGTGCTGTTGGTTTCCGAGAAGATCCTGAAGCAGTTCAACCTGACGCCGCTGGCCCGCTTCTGCAGCTTTGCCGTGGCTGGTGTGCCGCCGGAAATCATGGGCATTGGCCCGGTTGCAGCCATTCCCAAAGCCTTGCAACAGGCGGGCATTGCGCAGCACCAGCTAGACTGGATCGAACTGAACGAGGCGTTTGCCGCACAGACCCTGGCCGTGATGCACGATTTGCAGATTGACCCGAGCAAGGTCAATCCGCTGGGCGGTGCCATCGCGCTTGGTCATCCGCTTGGAGCGACCGGTGCCATCCGAACTGCCACGCTGGTCCATGGCATGCAGCGAGTCGGTGGGCAGTACGGGATGATCAGTATGTGTATCGGTACCGGCATGGGTGCGGCCGGCATTTTTGAACGTCTGTAAGGAGATAGAGCGATGAGTGATTACCGCGCACCGGTCAAGGAAATGCGATTTGTGATGGATGACCTGGCCGGATTCAAGGAGTTGAGCCAGCTTCCCTGCTTTGAAGAGGCGACGCCGGATCTGGCCGATGCCATTCTCGACGAAGCTGCCAAGTTTGCCGGCGAAGTGCTGGCCCCGCTCAACCGAATCGGTGACCAGCAAGGCTGCACGCTAACGCCGAATGGCGTGACTACGCCCCCTGGCTGGAAAGAGGCTTACAAGGCCTTCTGCGAAGCGGGCTGGAGTGGTGTTGAGTCACCGACCGAATTCGGTGGGCAAGGCTTGCCGGAAACGCTGGCGACCGTGGTCAAAGAAATGGTCTGCTCAGCCAACCTGTCCTTCTCGCTCGGCCCACTGCTCACCACTGGGGCGGTCAAGGCACTGCTGACCTGCGCTAGCGACGAGTTGAAGGCGATCTACCTGGAAAAAATGATCACCGGCGAGTGGACCGGCACGATGAATCTGACCGAACCGCAAGCCGGTTCCGATCTGGCCTTGATCCGCTCGCGGGCGGAGCCGCAAGCGGATGGCAGCTATCGCGTTTTCGGCCAGAAAATTTTCATCACCTACGGCGACCACGATATGACGGACAATATCGTCCATCTGGTGCTCGCCCGCCTGCCTGACGCACCGGCCGGGGTGCGTGGCATTTCGCTGTTCCTGGTGCCGAAGTTTCTGGTTAACACTGACGGCTCGCTCGGTGAGCGCAATGATGCGCACTGCGTTTCCATTGAACACAAGCTCGGCATCCACGCTAGCCCGACCTGTGTCCTGGCCTTCGGGGACAATGGCGGTGCCGTCGGCTATCTGCTCGGCGAGGAAAATCGCGGGCTGGAATACATGTTCATCATGATGAACGAAGCTCGCCTCGGGGTCGGCCTGCAAGGCATCGCACTTGGCGAGCGCGCCTATCAGCAGGCACTCGGCTATGCCCGAGAGCGCAAGCAGGGACGCGATGCGATTACTGGCGAAGCCTTGGTCACGATCGACAAACATCCCGACATCCGACGCATGTTGATGTTGATGAAATCGCGGATTGAGTCCTGTCGTGCTGTTGCTTATTACACCTCGGGCCTGCTTGATCGCACTCACGCTGAGGCCGATCCCGAAGAGAAGAAGCGCCTGCTGTATCTCGCCGAATTCATGATTCCCATCGTCAAGGGCGGCAGTACCGAAATGGGCATCGATGTCACTTCGCTCGGCGTCCAGATCCATGGCGGCATGGGATTCATCGAGGAAACGGGGGCAGCTCAGCACTGGCGCGACTCGCGCATCACCACTATTTACGAAGGTACTACCGGCATCCAGGCCAACGACCTGCTGTTTCGCAAGCTGATGCGCGACCAGGGAGCGACTGCCCGTGTCGTTTTCGGCGAAGTGGGGGTGACAGCCAAGGCGCTCGGCGTTTCTACTCGTCCAGAACTGCGAGCCATCGGCAAGCGTTTGGGGGAATCCCTGCAAGCCTGGATCAGCGCGACCGAATGGCTGGCCGGCAATGCAAAAACTGGCCTCTCCGGTGTGTTGACCGCAGCTGTTCCCTACCTGCATCTGGCGGTCACGGTGTCTGGTGGCTGGTTCATGGGCAAGGCGGCACTGGCCGCAGCCAGATATCTTGAACAGGGCGAAAGCGACCAGGCTTTCTATCTGGCGAAAATTGCCACGGCCCAGTTCTACGCCGACCAACTATTACCTTTGGCTGCAGCCTATGCCGAAACGGTGAAAGCAGGTGATGCCGCTTTGGCAGCGTTAGGCGACGAGCTTTTTAATTTCTGATGTGAAGTTTTTGGTGTCTCCTCTGCTGGTAAGCACCTCGACGCTACCAGTGGCTTTGGGTTTGGGGGCGGAAACCCCCCAAACCGTTTTTTACGTAATCAATAGCGAGTAATTTGATGAAAATTCTGGTTCCAGTGAAGCGAGTCGTTGATTACAACGTAAAGGTGCGCGTTAAGGCGGACGGTTCTGGCGTCGATCTGGCCAACGTCAAGATGAGCATGAACCCGTTCGACGAAATCGCCGTCGAAGAAGCCGTGCGTCTGAAGGAAGCCGGTATTGCCACCGAAGTGGTCGCTGTGTCCTGCGGCGTTGGCGCCTGCCAGGAAACCCTGCGCACCGCGATGGCGATCGGTGCCGACCGCGGCATCCTGGTCGAAACCGATGTCGACCTCCAGCCGCTGGCCGTTGCCAAGCTGCTCAAGGCCCTGTGCGACAAGGAACAACCGCAACTCGTCATCTGCGGCAAGCAAGCCATCGACGACGACGCCAACCAGACCGGCCAGATGCTCGCCGCCCTGCAAAACTGGCCGCAAGCTACCTTCGCCTCCAAGGTCGTCCTCGCCGACGGCAAGGCGACCGTGACCCGCGAAATCGACGGTGGCCTGGAAACCCTGCAGATTTCCCTGCCGGCGGTCGTTTCCACCGACCTGCGCCTGAACGAGCCGCGCTACGCCACCCTGCCCAACATCATGAAGTCCAAGAAGAAGCCGCTCGACACCGTCAAGCCGGCCGACCTCGGCGTCGATGTCGCCCCGCGCCTGACCACGGTGAAAGTCAGCGAACCGCCGAAGCGTAGTGCCGGCATCAAGGTCGCCGACGTGGCCGACCTCGTGAATAAACTGAAGAACGAAGCCAAGGTGATCTGATCATGACCATTCTCGTTATCGCTGAACACGACAACCAGAGCCTGAAGGCCGCCACCCTGAACACCGTCACCGCCGCCCAGAAAATCGGTGGCGACATCCACGTGCTGGTCGCCGGCGCCAACTGTGCCGCCGCTGCCCAGCAAGCCGCCGCGCTGCAAGGCGTCGCCAAGGTCAAGGTAGCCGATGCCGCCCAGTTCGACGCGCAGACCGCCGAGAACCTGACTGCGCTGGTTATCGCCAATGCCGCCGGCTACAGCCACATCCTGGCCCCGGCCACCACCTTCGGCAAAAACGTCGCACCGCGTGTCGCCGCTTTGCTTGATGTGGCGCAGATTTCCGAAATCACCGCCGTCGAATCGGCCGACACCTTCGTCCGCCCGATCTACGCCGGCAACGCGCTGGCTACCGTCAAGAGCGCCGATGCCGTCAAGGTCATCACCGTGCGCGGCACCGCCTTCGATGCCGCCGCCAATGGCGGCAGCGCCGCGGTTGAAGCGATTGCCGCTACCGACGACACTGCCCAGTGCGCCCTGCAAGGTCGCGAACTGACCAAGTCCGAGCGTCCGGAACTGGGTGCCGCCAAGATCATCGTTTCCGGTGGTCGTGGCCTGGGCAGCGGCGAGAACTACCACAAGCTGCTCGAGCCGCTCGCCGACAAACTGGGTGCCGCCCTTGGCGCCTCGCGTGCTGCGGTCGACGCCGGTTTCGTCCCGAACGACTACCAGGTCGGCCAGACCGGCAAGATCGTCGCGCCGCAACTGTATATCGCCGTCGGTATTTCCGGCGCTATCCAGCATCTGGCTGGCATGAAGGACTCCAAGGTCATCGTCGCCATCAACAAGGATCCGGATGCACCGATCTTCCAGGTGGCGGATTACGGGTTGGTAGCGGACTTATTCGAAACTGCTCCTGCTCTTGTTGCGGAGCTGAATTAGTCTTTTCACCTACAAGAAAGATAAAGATGACGCGTACCGATCGCGATGCAATGGAATACGACGTCGTAATCGTCGGCGGCGGCCCTTCCGGGCTGACCGCGGCGATCCGTCTCAAGCAGCTGGCTGAGCAGGCAGGCAAGGATGTTTCCGTTTGCTTGCTGGAGAAGGGCTCCGAAATCGGCGCCCATATCCTCTCCGGCGCCGTGCTGGAACCTCATGCGCTGCAGGAGCTATTCCCGGATTGGCAAGAACGCGGCGCGCCGCTCAACACGCCGGCCGGTGAAGATCGCCTGCTGTTCCTGACCGAAGGTGGCTCTTTCAAGCTGCCGACGCCGCCGCAGATGGGCAACCACGGCAACTACATCATCAGTCTGGGCAACTTCTGCCGCTGGCTGGGTGAGCAGGCCGAGGGGCTGGGTGTCGAAATCTACCCGGGTTTCGCGGCCGCCGAAGTGCTCTATCACGAGGATGGTTCGGTCAAGGGCGTTGCGACCGGCGATCTCGGCATTGGCAAGGATGGCCAACCCGGCCATAACTTCCAGCCGGGCATGGAACTGCATGCCCGCCAGATGATTTTTGCCGAAGGTTGCCGCGGTTCGCTGACCAAGGAGCTGTGGGCCAAGTTCAACCTGCGTGATGGTGTTGATCCGCAAACCTACGGTATCGGCATCAAGGAGCTGTGGGAAATCGACCCGGCCAAGCATCAGCCGGGCCTGATCGTGCACAGTGTGGGCTGGCCGTTGCAAAGCGACACCTATGGCGGTTCCTTTCTCTACCACCTGGAAAACAATCTGGTGGCGGTGGGGATGGTCGTCGGTCTGGATTACAAGAATCCCTGGCTATCGCCCTACGAGGAGTTCCAGCGCTACAAGACGCATCCGGCCATTCGCGGCTACTTCGAGTGCGCCCGTCGCATCTCCTACGGTGCCCGTGCATTGTCGGAGGGCGGTTACCAGTCGGTGCCCAAGCTGCATTTCCCGGGTGGCGTGCTGGTCGGCGATACCGCCGGCTTCCTCAACGTGCCGAAGATCAAGGGCACGCACATGGCCATGGAGTCCGGCATCGTCGCCGCCAAGGCCGTGTTCGAGCACCTGTTCAAGGAAAACGCCGGTACCGAGGTCAAGGCCTACGGTGAGCTGATCAAGCAGAGCTGGCTGTGGGAAGAGCTGTACAAGGTGCGCAACATCCGTCCGGCCTTCAAGTGGGGCCTGTTCGGTGCACTGGCGTACGGCGCGATTGATACCTACGTATTCGGCGGCAAGGCACCGTGGACCATGCATCACCACGACGATCACTCGCAGCTGGGTGACAAGAACGCTTATTCGAAAATCGACTATCCGAAGCCGGACGGCAAGATCACCTTCGATCGCCTGTCCTCGGTCTTCCTCTCGGCAACCAACCACGAGGAAAACCAGCAGTGCCATCTGCGCTTGAAGGATGAGTCGGTGGCCATCTCGGTCAATTACGCCAAGTACGGTTCGCCGGAAACGCGTTATTGCCCGGCTGGCGTGTACGAAATCCTCGGTGAGGATGAAGGCAAGCCAAGGCTCCAGATCAACGGCCAGAACTGCCTGCATTGCAAGACCTGCGACATCAAGGACCCGACCCAGAACATCAACTGGACGGTGCCGGAAGGTGGCGGTGGGCCGAACTATCCCAACATGTAGAGAACGAGCATCGCCGTGCAGATGGCGTTTCAATATCGTTTCATCATTTGCGCGACACCGCTAAAGCAGAAGCCAACCTCATGAACATTAACTATCTTGAAGATTTTGTAATCGGGCAGATTTTTCAATCCGGATCACTACGAATTGAAAAGGAAAGAATGGTTGAATTCGCTTCTGAATTTGATCCCCAAGTATTTCACCTTGACGAAGTAGCTGCGCGAGACACTATATTCGGTGGATTGACTGCGAGTGGTTGGCACACCGCTGCTATGACGATTCGGCTAATCCTCGCTAGCTATCTTAATCCGGCCGGAGGGCTAGTTGGCGCGGGGGTCGAGGAGTTACGTTGGCCACAACCGGTCAGACCTGGAGATGAGTTACATGTCGAGTGTGAGATTCTCGATACACGTCCTTCAAAATCGCGTCCGGAACGCGGTATGGTTAAGGTTCGAGTAACTACATATACCCAAAATAAAGAAGCAGTCTTGTGTTTTATAGGCAACCTAGTCGTGCAACGTCGGCAATCTGGCGCATTGCTGATGTAGCGCCTGCGGTCTTCCAACAACCGGAATGGCCGACCAGTGTGAATTGGCCCTCCGGCAGGTTCCAGAGTTGACCGGTCCCTTGAACATCCCGGGTAGAAGCTTGGCGTTTGACCGGTTCTGATCGGGACGAGTCCCTAATTTCCCCTTCCTTCGACTGCTGCCGCGCTTCGCTTGGCGCCTGGCTCGTTCGGCTTCGCCGATCCGAGACCACGGAGAGTTCATTTTATAAGTGTGCAAATAAGAATATTTTAAAATTCAAACGCATTGGTGGCGTTGTTCTGTGCATTAGCAACGCTCATGAGCAACGGACTACGTGCTCATTACGCCGGGAGGGTTGCTCATATTCACTGGCATACACAGCTGGACGAAGTGGTGGCCACTCGGACCCAGGTCAACTGCCTGGTCGCCAATCCCTTCGCCGGCATGTCCGTCTCGGACCGCGTCCGACCGCGCAACCTGGTCAATGATGCCTCTTCGCTAATGGTGGCTTGTGGCTTGGCCTTGCGGAGGTTTGAAGAATGATTCGAATAAATCTTCTTCCTCACCGCGAGGAAAAGCGCAAGGCGCGGCGGCAGCAGTTTTATGCTTTGGCGGGGCTAATCTCCGTTTTGGCATGTCTCATTATTTTCCTTGGTTATACCGTGATTGGTGGTTATATCAGCGTTCAGGAAGAAAAAAATACCTTCCTGAAAAAGGAAATTGCCAGCCTGGACAAGGATATTGATCTGATCAAGGGCTTGCGTGAGAAAACCCAGGCTTTGCTGGCTCGCAAGCAGGTTATCGAGTCCCTGCAGCGCGATCGTGCCGAGGCAGTTCGGCTTCTTTCCGAGTTGGCGATTCAGGTACCTGAGGGGGTTTATCTGAAGTCGATCAAGCAGGAGGGGGGGCAGGTAACCCTCACCGGCTTGGCCCAGTCCAATGCTCGAGTCTCGACGTTGATGCGTAACGTGGAGGCTTCCCAATGGATGGAGAAGCCCAAT
The DNA here is from genome assembly GCF_009177135.1 of Azospira sp. I09. NCBI lineage: Bacteria > Pseudomonadati > Pseudomonadota > Betaproteobacteria > Rhodocyclales > Rhodocyclaceae > Azospira > Azospira sp. I09. The sequence continues at coordinate 3,083,157 of NZ_AP021844.1, forward strand.
CTGATTGAAATCAAGTCGGTAGATGTGGCGCGTCGGCGTTTGAGCGAGTTCAGCATGACCTTGACGTTGACGCGAGAGTCTTCGGATACGGCCAAGGAGAAAAAATGAATAAGCCAAAAATCTCTTTGCCAGCGCTGAACTTTGAAAAAATCGCACAGGATTTTCGTAACCTTAACCCCAATGATATTGGAGCCTGGCCGGCTGTCCCAAGGTTTGCCGTGCTGATTGGACTTTTTGTTGGCCTGTTGGTTGCAGGTTACGTGGTCGTCTGGAGTGAGCAGTATGGTGTGCTAGATGGCCGGCGAGAGGAAGAGCTGAAGCTCAAGGACGAATATGTCAGCAAAAAGCGCCAGACAATCAACTTGAGCCTTTATGAGCAGCAGCTCAATGAAATTGACCGCTCGTTCGGCGCATTGCTGAAACAACTACCAAACAAGGCAGAAGTTGAATCCCTTCTCGTGGAAATCAATCAGTCCGGTTTGGGGCGGGGGCTTTCCTTTGAGTTATTCAAGCCTGGTCAGGAGGCGCTTAAGGAATTTTATGCGGAGCTTCCTGTTTCCGTAAAATTGACCGGGAATTACCACGATTTGGGTGCTTTTGCCGAGGATATTGGCAGGTTGCCTCGTATCGTTACGCTCAACAACATCGCAATCGCCCCTCAAAAAGATGGCAGCCTCAGCATGGAGGCTATTGCCAAAACCTTCCGTTATCTGGATGAAGAAGAGGTCGCCAAGCAGAAGAAGGCGGCACAAGAAGCTGCGAAGAAAGCTGCTGGAGGCAAAAAATGAGTAACCGTCGTCTAGCGATCGGTGCAAGTGTGCTCGTTTTGGCTCTTGGCGGATGCGGGGATGGTGAGCACGAGGACTTGAAGCAGTGGATGCAAGAATCCACCAAGGATCTGAAAGGGCGAGTGGCCCCTCTTCCTGAGATGAAGCCTTATGAAGCCGTTGCTTACGATGCCGCCGGCAATATTGATCCATTCAAGGCAGCCAAGCTGAACCCGGCCAACAAAGCGGGCGGAGGTGGGCTGCTGCCGGACTTCAATCGCCCGAAGGAGGCCTTGGAAGCTTATCCGCTTGAATCACTGAAGTATGTGGGCTTCCTCTATCGGGGAAAGCTGGCAAATGGGATTGTTCTGGCTGACAGTTCGCTGCACCAGGTAAAGATCGGGAATTACATGGGCCAGAACTTTGGGATCATTACCAATATTGATGAAACGCAGATTGTTTTGCGTGAGTTGGTTCAGGAAAGTTCTGGTGATTGGGTGGAGCGTGTCAGCTCGCTACAACTCCAGGAAACGGGGGACGGAAAATGAAGTTTTATAAACAGATCCTGAAGGTTGCATCCCTGCTGGGATTGCTATCCTTCTCCGCCTATGGGGTGGCTCAATCCAACGCGATTGAAGCGATTAATGTAGCAACCCAGGGCGACTCCGTAACTCTCAAGGTGTCTTTAAAAAATCCGCTGGCTGCGATCCCTGCCAGTTTCAGTGTTGCCAGCCCGGCGCGCGTGGCTTTGGATTTTCCGGATACGGAAAACAGCCTCGGTAAAAATGCCGAGCAGTTGTCCAGCGGCGGTATTCGTGGCTATAACGTTGTTCAGTCCGATAAGCGGACCCGGTTGGTTCTGAATCTGAATCAGCCCATGGCCTACGAAACGCGCCTAGAGGGCAATCAGGTTTACGTCACGCTGACGAAAGTGACCGGAGCGATTGTGGCTGACAACAAGGTCAGTCAGTTTGCCGAGTCAAAATATGCGGCGACTACCCACGCAATCCGCTCGATTAATTTTAGGAGAGGGGCGGGCGGGGAAGGGCGAGTGGTCATTGATCTCAGTGATGCCAATGTTGGTGTGGATGTACGCCAGCAAGGGGAGCAGGTAATTGTCGAGTTCCAGAAGGCAACTCTGCCGCCACACATGGCCCAGAAGATTGATGTGACCGATTTTTCGACGCCTGTAACCAGTGTTACGGCAATGCCGCAGGCCGGCAATGCTCGGGTTGCAATTTCAGCGAAAGGGCTCTGGGAACATCAGGCCTATCAGGCTGAAAATCAGTTTGTCATTGAGGTTAAGGCCGTTTCTGAAGATCCGAACAAACTGGCCCGTTCCGGCGGCCCGCACGAGTATGGTGGTGACAAGATATCCCTCAATATCCAGAACACCCCGGTAAAACAGTTGCTGCAAACGCTGGGTGAGGAATTTGGCTACAACGTCGTGATGTCGGATACCGTGTCCGGCTCGATCAGCCTGCGCCTGCAAAATGTTCCGTGGGATCAGGCGTTTGACCTGATTCTGGAGCGGGGTGGATTGGATAAGCGTCGGCGGGGAACCGTTCTGCTCATTGCCCCGAAGGATGAGTTGTTGAAGAAGGAAGAGCTGGAGCTTCAGGCCAAGCAGCAGATCAGCGATGTTGAGCCGTTGAAGACAGAAACCTTTCAATTGAACTATCAACGGGCAGAGGCTTTCCACAAGGTACTGACCGATGAAAAGCAACGGATTCTATCCAAGCGTGGCAGCGCGGTGATGGACCCTCGCACCAATACGCTCTTCATTCAAGATACGCCTACCCGGCTCGAGGAGCTGAGGAAAATCATCGCCAAAACTGATGTGCCGGTTCGTCAAGTGTTGATTGAGGCCCGAATTGTCGAGGCTACCGATAATTTCAGCAAGAACCTCGGTGTTCGCCTCGGCTTCAATGATATTAGCGACCCCGCAAGTAGGGCTAATCGACTACAAGGGCGGATTGGCGGCAGCATGCTGGATCAGGCGCGGGAGACCTATCAGAACGTAATTAGCCGTACCATTGATGCGACAACGGGTATTGAAACGATCACGCGGCCAGCGAAGGTCATGCTGGATAATTCGGCCACCTACAATAATTCTGCGACTAGCGTTAATTTGCCTGCCAGTGCGATCAAGGGTTCCCAAGCCGGAGCTTTCTCGCTGGTCCTTTTTAATCCCAGTGCCACCCGCTTCCTCAACTTGGAGCTGTCGGCCTTGGAAGTGGATGGCAAAGGGAAGGTGGTTTCCAGCCCTCGTGTCATGACCTCGGATCAGGCAGAGGCCATCATTGAGCAGGGTATTGAAATTCCCTACCAGCAGGCTACCAGTTCCGGGGCCACCGCCGTGATGTTCAAGAAGGCGAATCTGTCCCTGAAGGTGAAGCCCCAGATTACGCCGGATGGCCGGGTCATCATGTCTCTGGATATCAACAAGGATGTTCCCGATACCACCATCGCCAGCAATGTGATTGCCATCAAGACCAAACACATTAAGACCGACATCCTGGTAGAGAACGGCGGTACTGTGGTAATTGGTGGTATCTACGAAGAAACCGAGAATCAGGCCACCAGCCGTATTCCGTTCCTGGGTGACCTGCCTTATGTCGGCTTCCTGTTCCGCAATACCCGGACTGATCGAGACAAGGTGGAGCTGCTCATTTTCATCACACCGAAAATTGTCTCTGGCGACTTGGCTTTGCGTTAAAGCTCGTCGGCGGCCGTCTGATGATGGCCGCCGCTTCGGGTTGCGCTGAAATGGCAACCTGCTGGGCAGAGGAGTGCTGAGTGGACGAGCAAAAGAAAATGGCCCGCAATGCGGGCCATTTTCTTTGGTGTTTGGTGGTGATGGGCAGAATCGAACTGCCGACCTATGGGTTATGAATCCATCGCTCTAACCGTCTGAGCTACATCACCATATTGTTTGGCGGCCGCGTGCGACCCCAATCCAAGGTGCGCGATTCTATCTTTCAGGGCGCTCCAGGTCAACTATCCAGCGTCGTGCCGCTTGGGGGGGCGTTTGGATTCCGGCCTGACAAGGCGGGTGGTTTTCGTGCTGTATAATAATCCGATGAATTTACGAAGATTTCTGTTGCTCTTGTCGTTGCTGTCCGCCATGGCGGTGCAGGCGCAGGGTGAAATCATGCGAGCCATTCCTGATGGGGCGTCGTTTGGCGAACTCAAGGGAGTGAGCAATGGTCAGATTGCCATTGGCGCTTATTTGTATCGGCTGGCGCCAGGGGCGCAGATTCGCGGAACAGACAATCTGATCCGGATGCCCGATGTACTGGCATCCGTTAGCGGTGGGGTGCCCGTGCGGTATCAGGTGGATGTAAATGGCGATGTGATCCGCGTTTGGATCCTGTCTGCGGCTGAATATGCGAACCTGAATCCCCGGAAAATTCCGGCCCAACCGCTGCCATTGCCCACTTTGCCTACCATGGGCACTGCCGGCACTGCGGCAGCCTCCTCCAACTGATGCAGCTTCCGGCCATTCCGGCCTTCATCACCTATACGTAGCGATCCCGTGTCCAAAAAGCTTTACATCAAAACCTTCGGCTGCCAGATGAACGAATACGACTCGGACAAGATGGCCGATGTGCTGAACCAGTCCGAACCCCTGGAAAAGACCGACAACCCCGAAGAGGCGGACATCATTCTCTTCAATACCTGTTCCGTGCGGGAAAAGGCTCAGGAGAAGGTTTTCCACGACCTGGGCCGGGTCAAGCACCTGAAGAAGCTCAATCCCAATCTGGTGATCGGCGTTGGTGGCTGTGTCGCCAGCCAGGAAGGTGCCGCCATTGTGGCCCGGGCGCCTTATGTGGACGTGGTCTTCGGTCCCCAGACCTTGCACCGCCTGCCCCAGCTGATTGCCGAGCGGAAGAGCCAGGGCAAGGCGGCGGTGGATGTTTCCTTTCCGGAAATCGAGAAATTCGACGCGCTGCCCCCGGCCAAGGTGGAGGGGGCCACCGCCTTCGTTTCCATCATGGAAGGCTGTTCCAAGTTCTGCACCTTCTGTATCGTCCCCTATACCCGGGGCGCCGAGGTGTCCCGCCCCTTTGAGGACATCCTCACCGAAGTGGCAGGCCTGGCCCAGCAAGGGGTGAAGGAAGTGACACTGCTGGGACAGAACGTCAATGCCTACCGCGGCGAGTTTGGCGGCGAGGTCGCCGACCTGGCCATGCTCATCGAGTACATCGCAGAGATGCCCGGCATCGAACGCATCCGCTACACCACCTCCCACCCGCGGGAAATGACCCAGCGCCTGATCGACACCTACGCCAAGGTGCCCAAGCTGGTCTCCCATCTGCACCTGCCGGTGCAGGCCGGCGCCGACCGGGTGCTGGCGGTGATGAAGCGCGGTTATACCGCCATCGAATACAAGAGCATCATCCGCAAGCTGCGGGTGGCGCGGCCCGACATTTCCCTCAGCTCCGACTTCATCGTCGGCTTCCCCGGCGAGACCGAGGAGGATTTCGAGAAGACCATGAAACTGATCGAGGACGTGGGCTTCGACACCTCCTTTAGTTTCGTCTACAGCCCCCGCCCCGGGACCCCGGCGGTGGAACTGGAAGATGACACGCCCCAGGATGTGAAGCTGGCCCGCCTCGCTCGTCTGCAAAAGCGCATCGAGGAGCAGGCCATGGCCATTTCCCAGGCCATGGTCGGCACGGTGCAGCGGGTGCTGGTGGAAGGCACGTCGAAGAAGGATGCCAACGAGCTGGCCGGCCGCACGGACAACAACCGGGTGGTCAATTTCGTCGGCAATCCCCGCCTCATCAACCACTTCGTGGACGTCACCATCACTTCGGCCCTGCCCCATTCCCTGCGGGGTGAGATCGTCACCCGGGAAGGCGTGGCCGCCTGATGGGTGCGAGCAAAACCCGGCCCTTGGAGCTGTTCCTGTCCCCGGTGGACAACCAGTACCTGGCCAACCTGTGCGGCGCCCTGGACGAGAACCTGCGGCAGATCGAGACGGCCCTGGATGTGACCATCACCCGCCGCGGCGAGCGTTTCACCTTCCACGGTTCCGTCGCCCAGGCCCGCCGTGCCTCCGACGCCATCAGCCGCTTCTACGCCAAGGCCAGGGAGCCCCTGTCGGTGGACGACATCCAGCTGGGGCTTATCGAACTGCTGAACCAGCCGGCCCGGGCCGGTTCCGCCGGCATCGACCCCACCTCGCCGGCCCTGATCACGCGCAAGAGCGAACTGCACGGCCGCACGCCGCGCCAGATCGAATACCTGAAGCACATTCAGGATCACGACATTACCTTCGGCATCGGCCCCGCCGGCACCGGCAAGACCTATCTGGCCGTGGCCAGCGCCGTGGATGCCTTCGAGCGGGACCAGGTGGAGCGCATCGTCCTCACCCGGCCGGCAGTGGAGGCCGGTGAGCGCCTCGGCTTCCTGCCCGGCGACCTGGCCCAGAAGGTGGATCCCTACCTGCGTCCCCTCTACGATGCCCTCTACGACCTGATGGGCTTCGACAAGGTGACCAAGCTCTACGAAAAGGGCGCCATCGAGATCGCCCCCCTGGCCTTCATGCGCGGGCGCACCCTCAACCACGCCTTCATCATTCTCGATGAGGCTCAGAACACCACGCCGGAACAGATGAAGATGTTCCTCACCCGCATCGGCATCGGCGCCAAGGCCGTGGTCACCGGCGACCTGACCCAGGTGGACCTGCCCCGGGGCCACCAGAGCGGTCTCCGTGAAGCGGCCCAGATCCTGCGCGAAGTGCGGGGCATCGCCTTCACCGAATTCCTCAAGGAAGACGTGGTGCGCCACCCCCTGGTGGCCCGCATCGTCTCCGCCTACGAAGAACACGGACGCAAGCCATGAACCAGCCCAGCCGCCGCCTCAACCTCTCGGTGCAATACGCCTGTAACCGGGAAGGCCTACCCTGCCGCGACGATTTCCGTGCCTGGGCCCGCGCCGCCCTCAACGTGGACGGCATGAAGGGTGGCCAGGTCACCATCCGCCTGGTGGAAGCCGACGAAGGCCAGGAGCTGAACCGGGACTACCGGGGCAAGGACTACGCCACCAACGTCCTCTCCTTCCCCTACGAATACGAGCCCGTCGTCATGGGTGACCTGGTCATCTGCCATGCCGTGGTGGCCCGGGAAGCGGCCGAGCAGGGCAAGCCCCTGGCAGCTCACTACGCCCACCTGGTGGTGCATGGTATGCTGCACCTGCAAGGTTACGACCACGAAGAAGAAGCGGCGGCCGAGCACATGGAGGCCCGGGAACGCGACATCCTGGCCGGCCTCGGCTACCCCGATCCCTACGCCGCCTGAGCGGTACCGGTGGGGCGCCCAGGTTCCCCATCCCCAATTTCCGTTGCCCAACCCCGCCCATGGACCCTTCCCCTAGTTCGCCCAAACCGACCCTGCTCGAACGTCTTTCCTCCCTCCTCCTGCGCGAGCCCGAGGATCGGGAGCAACTCCTCGCCCTGCTGCATTCCGCCTTCGAGCGCGACCTGCTCGACGCCGACGCCCTGACCATCATCGAAGGGGCCATGGCCGCCTCCGAAACCTCCGTCCGCGACGTCATGGTGCCCCGGGCCCAGATGGACGTGATCGACATCGACTCCTCCCTGGACCAGCTCATCCCCACGGTGATCGAGACCGCCCACTCCCGCTTCCCGGTGGTTGGCGAGAGCAAGGACGACGTGCTGGGCATTCTCCTGGCCAAGGACCTGCTGCGCTCCATCATCGAGCGGGACTTCAGCCTGCGCAACTGGCTGCGCCCCGCCGTCTTCATCCCTGAATCCAAGCGTCTCAACGTGCTGCTGCGGGAGTTCCGCGTCAGCCGCAACCACATGGCCATCGTGGTGGACGAATTCGGCGGCGTCGCCGGCCTGGTGACCATCGAGGATGTGCTGGAGCAGATCGTCGGCGAGATCGAGGACGAGTACGACTTCGACGAGACGGTGGACAACATCCAGCTGGACCAGTCCGGCCGCTACCGGGTCAAGGCCCAGACCGAGATCGCCAGCTTCAACCACGCCTTCGGCACCACTTTCCCCGACGACGATTTCGACACCGTCGGCGGCATGCTGCTGCACCACCTGGGCCGGGTGCCCAAGCGCAACGAAGTGGTGGAGGTGGGCCACGTCCGCTTCCAGGTCCTGCGGGCCGACAGCCGGCGCCTGTATACCCTGCTGGTGGATACGCCTCGCACCATCGGCGATACCGAATAAGGTGGGAATCTCCCGTTTCCTCTCCCCACTGCGCAGCGACGGGCGGGCCCGTCTGCTGGCGGCCGGCGCCGGCCTGCTGGGGGTGGGCGCCTTCGCTCCCTTCGCTGTCTTCTGGCTGGCCTGGCTCAGCTGGGGCGCCCTGTTCCTCCTGGTGAGCCGGGCGCCGTCGCCCCGGGCGGCGGCCTGGCGCGGTTTCGCCTTCGGCCTGGCCCAATTCCTCGGCGGCGTCTCCTGGGTTTATGTCAGCCTCCACGATGTCGGCGGCATGCCCCTGCCGGTGGCCGCCCTGGCCACCCTGGCCCTGTGCGCCTACATGGCCCTCTATCCCATGGCGGCGGCCTGGAGCGCCCGCCGGCTGGACTTCTCCGGCAAGGCATCCTGGAGAAGCGCATGCCTGTTCGCTGCCAGCTGGGTGCTGGCCGAATGGGCCCGCGGCTGGGTGCTCACCGGTTTTCCCTGGCTTGCCCTGGGTTACTCCCAGTCGCCGCCGTCGCCCCTGGCCGGTCTGGCGCCGCTGCTCGGCGTGTATGGCGTGTCCCTGGCCTCCGCCCTGCTGGGCGCCTGGGGCGCCCTGGCGGTGGTGGGGCGCCAGCGTCTGCCTGGGCTGCTGGTCTTGCTGCTGCTCGGCCTCGGCGCCGGGCTGGGGCTGGTGCAATGGACTGCGCCGGTGGGCGAGCCGCTGCGGGTGGCCCTGCTCCAGGGCAACATTCCCCAGGATCTGAAATGGCAGCCGGAGCGCTTTCTCGATTCCCTCACCACCTACGTCGGCCTGGCCCGGGACAATCCGGCGGACCTGACGGTGCTGCCGGAAACCGCCGTGCCGGCCCTCTACGACCAGCTGCCCCCCGAGTTCATCGCCGACCTCAAGGCCCTGGCGGCCCGCCGCGGTGGCGACCTGCTGCTGGGGGTGCCGGTGGCCGACGAGAGCAGCGGCGAGCGGCGCTACTACAACAGCGCCATCGGCTTCGGCGCCAGTCCCCAGCAGTCCTACAGCAAGGCCCACCTGGTGCCCTTCGGCGAATTCGTGCCGCCGGGCTTCCGCTGGTTCCTCGACCTCATGCACATGCCCATGTCGGACTTTTCCTCCGGCGGCGGCCAACAGCCGACCCTGGCCCTGGCCGGCCAGCAGATCGCTCCCAACATCTGCTACGAAGACGTCTTCGGTGGCGAGATCATCCATGCCCTGCCCCGGGCCACCCTGCTGGTCAATCTCTCCAACACCGCCTGGTTCGGCCGTTCCCTGGCCCAGCCCCAGCATCTGCAGATCGCCCAGCTGCGGGCCCTGGAGACCGGTCGCCCCATGCTGCGCGCCACCAACACCGGCATGACCGCCGTGGTGGCCCCGGATGGGCGGGTCCAGGCCGTGCTGCCGCCCTTCACCCGGGGCGCCCTGGTGGCCGAGGTGCGGGGTTACCAGGGGCTGACGCCCTTTGCCCGCACCGGCAATACGGTGGCCCTGTTTCTGGCGACCCTTCTCCTGGCTGCAGGTGCTTTGGCGCGGCGGCGGGAAACCCAGTAAAATCCAACGTTTCCGACAAATTTCCAACGCTTTTTGGCGAACCCCATACCCATGCCTACCTTTCAGGAAGTGATCCTGCGTCTGCAGGACTACTGGAGCAAACAGGGCTGTGCCCTCCTGCAACCCTACGACATGGAAGTCGGCGCCGGCACCAGCCACACCGCCACCTTCCTGCGGGCCATCGGCCCCGAGCCCTGGAAGGCCGCCTATGTGCAGCCCTCCCGCCGGCCCAAGGACGGCCGCTACGGCGAAAACCCCAACCGCATGCAGCACTACTACCAGTTCCAGGTGGTGCTCAAGCCCGCTCCCGACAACATCCTGGAGCTGTACCTGGGCTCCCTGGAAGCCCTCGGCTTCGACCTGAAGAAGAACGACGTGCGCTTCGTCGAGGACGACTGGGAAAACCCCACCCTGGGCGCCTGGGGCCTGGGCTGGGAAGTGTGGATGAACGGCATGGAAGTGACCCAGTTCACCTACTTCCAGCAGGTCGGCGGCATCGACTGCAAGCCCATCACCGGCGAGATCACCTACGGCCTGGAGCGCCTGGCCATGTACCTGCAGGGCGTGGAAAACGTCTATGACCTGAAGTGGACCGAAGGCCTCACCTACGGCGATGTGTACCACCAGAACGAGGTGGAGCAATCCACCTACAACTTCGAGCACAGCGACGCCGACTTCCTGTTCACCGCCTTCGGTGCCCACGAGAAGCAGGCCCAGCACCTGATGCAGGCCCAGCTGGCCCTGCCGGCCTACGAGCAGGTGCTCAAGGCTGCCCACACCTTCAATCTGCTGGATGCCCGGGGCGCCATTTCCGTCACCGAGCGGGCCGCCTACATCGGCCGCATCCGCAACCTGGCCCGCAGCGTCGCCCAGTCCTACCTGGATTCCCGCGCCCGCCTGGGCTTCCCCATGGCGCCCAAGGAATGGTCCGCCGAAGTGCTGGCCAAGCTTGAAGAACAGAACGCCAAGAAAGTCGCCTGATCATGTCCGCCAAGAATCTGCTCGTTGAACTGTTCGTCGAGGAACTGCCGCCCAAGGCCCTGAAGAAGCTGGGCGAAGTCTTCGCCCAGACCCTGGCCCAGTCCCTCAAGACCCAGGGCCTGGCGCCCGAAGCCGCCGCCGTCACCGCCTACGCCTCGCCCCGCCGTCTGGCCGCCCATGTGACCGACGTGCTGGCCGTGGCCGCCGACAAGCCCGTGGTGCAAAAGCTGATGCCCGTGGCCGTGGGTCTGGACGCTGCCGGCAACGCCACCCCGGCCCTGCTGAAGAAGCTTGCCGCCCTGGGTGCTGACGCCTCCGTCGTCCCCAGCCTGCGCCGCGAGAACGACGGCAAGGCCGAAGTGCTGTTCTACGACAGCCTGGCCAAGGGTGCCGCCCTGGCCGAAGGCCTGCAGAAGGCCCTGGAAGCGGCCCTGGCCGCCCTGCCCATTCCCAAGGTGATGAGCTACCAGCTGCAGGACGGCTGGACCAGTGTCAATTTCGTGCGCCCCGCCCATCGTCTGGTGGCCCTGCACGGCAGCGAGGTGGTGCCCCTCGCCATCCTCGGCCTGACCTCCGGCAACACCACCCTGGGCCACCGTTTCGAAGCGGCCAAGGAAGTGGTGACCTTCGCCGACGCCGACAGCTATGCCGATACCCTGAAGCGGGACGGCGCCGTCATCGCCAGCTTTGCCGAGCGCCGCGCCGAGATCGTGCGCCAGCTCGAAGCCGCGGCGGCCAAGGCCGGCCCCAATCTCAAGCCCATCGAGGACGAGGCCCTGCTGGACGAGGTCACTGCCCTGGTGGAGCGTCCCAATGTGCTGATCGGCAAGTTCGAAGCCGAGTTCCTGGCCGTGCCCCAGGAATGCCTGATCCTCACCATGAAGGCCAACCAGAAGTACTTCCCCCTGCTGGACGCCAGCGGCAAGCTGACCAACCAGTTCCTGGTGGTGAGCAACATCGCCCCGGCCGATCCTTCCGCCGTCATCGGCGGCAACGAGCGGGTGGTGCGCCCCCGTCTGGCCGACGCCAAGTTCTTCTTCGACCAGGACCGCAAGAAGACCCTGGAATCCCGCGTCCTCGGCCTGGCCAAGGTGGTCTATCACAACAAGCTGGGTACCCAGGGCGAGCGGGTGCAGCGGGTTTGCGCCATCGCCAAGGCCATCGGCCAGCAGCTCGGCGGCGAAGCCCTGGCACTGCAGGCCGAACAGGCCGCCCTGCTGGCCAAGGCCGACCTGCTCACCGACATGGTGGGCGAGTTCCCCGAACTGCAGGGCATCATGGGCCGCTACTACGCGCTGCATGACGGCCTCTCCGCCGATATCGCCGACGCCATCGAGGACCACTACAAGCCCCGCTTCGCCGGCGACAGCCTGCCCCGGGGCAATGTGGGCACCGTGGTGGCCCTGGCCGACAAGCTGGAAACCCTGGTGGGCCTCTTCGGTATCGGCCAGATTCCCACCGGCGACAAGGACCCCTTCGCCCTGCGTCGCCACGCCCTGGGCGTGATCCGCATGCTGGCCGAGGGCGACCTGGCCCTGCCGCTCTCCGATTTGCTGGCCGGTGCCGCCGCCACCTTCTCCCAGGTGGAAGGCTTCAAGGCCGCCAACGAGGCCCTGGCCGATTTCATCTACGACCGCCTCGCCGGCAGTCTGCGGGAGCAGGGCTACAGCGCCCAGGAAGTGGATGCCGTGGTCTCCCAGCGGCCCCAGCGCCTGGGCGACATCCCCAAGCGCCTGGCCGCCGTGCGCGCCTTTGCCGCCCTGCCGGAAGCCGAGGCCCTGGCCGCTGCCAACAAGCGGGTGGGCAACATCCTGAAAAAGGTGGAAGGGGGCGTGGCTGCCAAGATCGACAACGCCCTGCTCCAGGAAGCCGCCGAAGTGGCCCTGGCCCAGGCCCTGGCCGAGGTGAAGCCGGCTGCCGAAGCGGCCTTCGCCAAGGGCGACTACGCCGCCTCCCTGCAGTCCCTGGCCGCCCTCAAGGCGCCGGTGGATACCTTCTTCAACGACGTCATGGTCAATGCGGAAGACCCCGCCCTGCGGGCCAACCGCCTCGGCCTGCTGGCCACCCTGCACCTGGCCATGAACCAGGTGGCGGACATTTCCAAGCTGTCGGCCTGAGTTTCGCGGAGCGCACGCAACCATGAAGAAACTTGTCATCCTCGACCGGGACGGCGTCATCAACTTCGACTCGGCCCAGTTCATCAAGAGCCCGGCCGAGTGGAAGCCCATTCCCGGCAGCCCGGAAGCCATCGCCAAGCTGAACCAGGCGGGCTACCGGGTGGTGGTGGCGACCAACCAGTCCGGCGTCGGGCGCGGCCTGTTCGACATGGATACCCTCAACGCCATCCACGAAAAGATGCACAAGACCGTGGCGGCGGCGGGCGGGCGCATCGACGCCATCTTCTACTGCCCCCACGCCGCCGATGCGGGCTGCGACTGCCGCAAGCCCAAGCCCGGCATGTTCCAGCGCATCGCCGCGGTGTACAACGCCGAACTGAAGGGCGTGCCGGCCATCGGCGATTCCCTGCGCGACCTGCAGGCCGCCGCCCGGGCCGGCGCTTCCCCCATCCTGGTGCTCACCGGCAAGGGCGAGAAAACCCAGGAAGAGGGCGACCTGCCCTACGCCACCGAAGTCTTCCCCGATCTCTCCGCCGCCGTCGATCATCTGCTCGGCAACGGCAAGAACTGACCCTATGGCCCTGATCCGCTCCCTGTTGTTCACCCTGTTGTCGGTCCCCCTGATTGCCTTCTTCGGGGCTCTGGTCTGTGTCGTCGCGCCGTTCCATGTGAACACCGCCTACGTCCTGATCGACATCTGGCGTTCCATCTTCCTCGGCCTCCTGGTGCGCGGGGTGCTGGGCATCCGCACCCGGGTCGTCGGCATCGAGAACATTCCCGACGAGGCCGTGGTGGTGCTTTCCAAACACCAATCCGCCTGGGAAACCGTGGCCCTGCAGCAGTGGTTCCCGCGCATGGTCTTCGTGCTGAAGAGGGAGCTGCTGCTGCTGCCCTTCCTCGGCTGGGCCTTCAAGGCGATCGGCATGATCGCCATCGACCGCAAGGCCGGCATGGATGCCCTGGCCCAGGTTTCCGAACAGGGCACGGCCCTGCTGCGGCGTGGCATCAGCGTCATCATCTTCCCCGAGGGCACCCGCGTCGCTCCGGGCCAGAAGAAGCGCTACAAGCCCGGCGGCGCCCACCTGGCGGTGCAGGCCAAGGCCAAGGTGGTGCCGGTGGCCCACAACGCCGGCGAGGTGTGGCGGCGCAATGCCTTCATCAAGCAGCCGGGCACCGTCACCATCAGCTTCGGCCCGGCCATCGACGCCAGCGGCCTGACGGTGGAAGAAGTGAACCGCCAGGTGGAAGCCTGGATCGAAGGCGAGATGCACCGCATCTCCCCGCACCGTTATTGCGATGGGTCGTCCCAGCAGGCCTGATTCCCCCCAGCTCGAACTGGCCCTCTTTCGCGATCCGGCAGAGCGGCCGCCGGCGGACGCCCGGGGCGCCGCCGTGCTGCTCGGCGAACGACTGATTCCCTACGAGTTGCGGCGCAGCCGTCGGCGCACCATCGGCCTCACCATCGACCACCGGGGCCTGCGGGTCGGCGCGCCCCTGCGCGCTTCCGTGCGGGAGGTGGAGAAGCTGATCCACCAGCATCAGGACTGGGTCCTGGGCAAGCTGGAGGAATGGCGCCAGCGCCAGATCCAGACGGCGGTCAGCGTGAGCGACGGCATGTCCCTGCCCCTGCTCGGAGAGGTAATATCGGTGCGCATCACGGCCGGCCCTGCCCGCATCTCCTGGATCGACGGGAATCTCCAGCTATGCCTGCCTGAGGCCAAGGATCCGCGACCGTTGCTGGAGAAGGCCCTGAAAGCGCGGGCCCGTACCCTGTTCGCCGAGCGCCTGGATCATTACGCCCCTCTGCTCGGTGTTGCTGTGCCGCCCCTGGCCCTCAGTTCGGCCCGCACCCGCTGGGGCAGTTGCAGCCGCGTCAGCGGCATCCGTCTCAACTGGCGCCTCATCCACTTTCCCCTGGCGGTGGTCGATTACGTGGTGACCCACGAGCTGGCCCACCTGCGGGAAATGAACCACTCGCCCCGTTTCTGGTCCGTGGTGGAGCGACTTTATCCCGATTACCAGCAGGCCCGGGCCGAGCTCAAGCGTCTGGCCCAGACCCTGCCGCGCTGGTGATCCTTCAACAGCAGGAGTTTTTCATGCGTCTATTGCACACCATGCTCCGGGTCGGCGACCTGGACCGTTCCCTGGCTTTCTACACCGAGGTCCTCGGCATGCAGCAGCTGCGCCGCCAGGATTACCCCGATGGCCGTTTCACCCTGGCCTTTGTCGGCTACGGCCCGGAAAGCGAGGGCGCCGTGATCGAACTGACCCACAACTGGGACACCCCCGCCTACGAGCTGGGCAACGGCTTCGGCCACATCGCCCTGGAAGTGGACGATGCTTACGCCGCCTGCGCCGCCATCAAGGCCCGGGGCGGCAAGGTGGTGCGGGAAGCCGGCCCGATGAAGCACGGCACCACCGTCATCGCCTTCGTCGAAGACCCGGACGGCTACAAGATCGAGCTGATCCAGAAGCACAGCTAGCCCTGGGCGGCCGGGAGGGTGTGATTTTCCTCCTTGGCGACGGCGGGGGTTATGGGCGATCCTCAAAGCCGATTTGGATCAAGGCGGCAGGGCCAGGTGCCCCGCTAGACTGCCCCTGACAGTGGAGACAAAGGAAATGAGCAAGCGCGTTCTGGTGGTGGACGACAGCCGGGTGAGCCGGATGATGATCCGCGCCATCATGCTGGACAAGCATCCGGACTGGACGGTGGAAGAGGCCGGCACCGGTGACGAGGCCCTGGCCAAGTGCGACGGCCAGGCTTTCGACCTGATGACCATCGACTACAACATGCCCGGCATGGACGGCCTGGAGTTCGCCTCCCGGGTCCGGGCCCAGGGCAGCACGGCCCAGCTGGCCCTGCTGACCGCCAATATCCAGGATGCCATTCGCGACAAGGCGGCCGCCCTTGCGGTGCAGTTCGTGCGCAAGCCGGTGACGCCGGTTTCCGTCGCCGAAGCCATGGCCCTCGTCGGCGGCTGAGCGGAGCATGACCTTCCCCGCCTTCTTCGCCCAGGTGCCGCCGATCCTGCTGCGGGATCCCCTGGCCGAGTTCCTGGGGGCGGCGGAAGGCGGCCTCATCGAATACCGCTATGCCGATGCCGTGCGCCTGGCCGGCCATTCCTGCCCCACGGTGGCCGGCGCCTACCTGCTCGCCAGCCGCGCCATGGGCTGCTTGTACGGGAGCGAAGTACCCCGGCGGGGCAATTTTCACGTCAGTTGCGGCGACTCCCTGGACGAGGGTGTCACCGGCGTCATCGCCAGCGTTCTCACCCTGCTCACCGGCGCCGCCGGCAGCGGCGGTTTCAAGGGCCTGGCCGGCCAGCACTCGCGCCGCAACCTGCTGGCCTTCAGCCAGGGCGGTGGCGGCACGTTCACCTTCCGGCGCCTGGACGACGGCAGCGCCGTCACCCTGAGCCTCGACCTATCCTCCGTCCCTCCCGATCCCCGTATGGGCGGCCTGCTCCAGGCCCTGCTCAGCGGCGAAGCCAGCGAGGCGGACGGCCGTGATTTCCGCCTCCTCTGGCAGGACCGGGTACGCCGCATCCTGCTGAAACACTGGGATGATCCGGCGCTGGTTGTGGCCATGCCCTAATTTCGTAGCCGAGGGCGGTGGGGCTTCACACTGGGTCAGCGCTTCGATTGCTTTTTTTGAGCGTCAGTATGGTGTATTCCGGATGTCGGGTGTTGCCCATCGTGTTCCGCAATTCCCATGCCCCCATGCGCATTATTTAGTGCGGACAAAAAGAAAACCCCAGCCGTTGCCGGCTGGGGTTTTGTTTGGTGGGCCCGCAGGGACTTGAACCCTGGACCAAAGGATTATGAGTTGTGCGGGTAGGCATTTTACCCGCTTTGTCCCGCCTTTATGTACGCCTGCATGCCCTTATAAATCAACGACTTGGCGTTTTATTTAGTACCATGCGCTATTGCGTGCTTCTACCTGCGTCGCGTACATTGTGCGTACATGGCTCTTCCGAGGGCTTGTAACGAGTGCGCCCGGCGAGTGCTGCGAACACTCCCGGGCGCGTGACCGACGTTCCATTTAGCAGGAGCACGCCGATATGAGCATTCTACAAACCAGATTCAAATTTACGAACCTCAAAGTGAAGGCGCTACCAGCGCCCACCGACAAGGATCAGGCCTTCTATTGGGATACAGAGACGGCCGGGCTGGGGCTGCGCATCACCGCCGCAGGTGCTAAGAGCTACATCGTTCGCGGGCGCGTGAATGGGTCAGGCAAGGACAGGCGCTTCACCCTCGGTTCCGCTGAACTGCTGAGCTGTGATGAGGCGCGCAAGCGTGCCCAAGTGAAGCGGCTGGAGATGCTGGACGGGCTTGACCCACAGGTTGAGAAAAAGAAGGTCGCCGCGCAGTCCGAAACGCTCCGCGAGGTGATGGAGGACTACATCGAACACAAGCGCACGAAGAACGGACCACTGCGCCCCAGCAGCAAGGCTGACATTCGGCGCTGTGTGGAGGGCACCTTCTCCGACTGGGCAGATGAACCAGTGGCCAGCATCAGCCGCGATGCTTGCATCAAGCGCTTCCGCGAACTGTCCAAGACTGCACCCGTGCAGACCAATCAGGCGTTCCGCAACCTTCGCGCCTTGCTCAACTGGGCGCGCGAGAAGAACGCTACCGCTGACGGCTCGTATCCGATCCTGCCTATCAACCCTGTGTCGCAGATGTTCAAGCAAGGGGGCATGGCGCAATGGAACAAGGAGAAGCCCCGCACCACCCGCGTCCCGCGCGACAAGATAGGCGCGGTCTGGGCGCTGCTGGAGCAGCACAGCGACCCTGCGACGAACATCACGACCACTTGCGTCAGCGCGGACATGGTCGCGTTTATGTTGCTGGCGGGCACCCGTGTTTCGGAGACTCGAACGCTGACATGGGACAGGGTGAAGCTGGACGGCAAACTCCCGACTTTCCACATTCCCGGCGACCTGACCAAGAACCACAACCCGCTGACCCTGCCGCTCAGCGATGCGCTGCACACGCTGCTGACCCGTCGCTATGAGAATCGCATCAAGGGTAACAACTTTGTCTTTCCCGCGATGCGTGGCAAGAAGGGCTATCTCTTCGACCCTCGCGCCTTCCTTGACAAGAAGGTATCAGAGGTGGCGGGAACGCATCTGCACCCACACGCATTCCGGCGCACCTTTGAGGACGTGGCGCAAATCGTCGTCGTTGACAGTGACCAGCGTCGGCAGTTGCTCAATCACCTTGCCAGCGACGTGCATGGCACCTCCTACGCGAACAACCCTGACCCCGCCGTGCTGCTCCCCGCTATGCAGAAGATCAGCGCGTGGATAGTGCAGCAGGGGCAGATTGCCAAGGACGCTGCCAAGGGTGAAAACGTGATCCCAATACGGGCCTGAAAATCGGGCTAGCCCGATAAAAAAGTGTTTGCTATCAAGCATTAAGAGCCATAGCATATAAAAAAGCCTAGGGGGTGCAACGCCCCCTGGCTAGGCACTTCAGAAGCGCCTAGCACGCCCGAATTCGTCAGTGGGCAGCGCTAACCAGACGACAAGCCATGCCTTGCCGTTGCGCCAACTAACTCCCCGCACGCGGTAAGGCAAGTCGATGAGGACTTGTCATGACTACTGCTACCTCCACAGCGATCAAGCTGCTCAACACCGCGCAGGCTGCCGAACTGCTCGGCGTGAAGAAGAACACCCTAGAGATTTGGCGCTACGAGAAGAAGGGGCCGAAGTTCCGCAAGGTGGGCGCACTGGTGCGCTATGCCGAAGCGGACTTGCTTGCTTACTTGGACGAGCGCACCCGCACCGGCACCAGCCACCAAGGCCTGCAATCGTACTGAACATGCAACGCCAGCAACCATGTTCAGCAGCGAATTTTTAGAAGCGTGCCAACCCTTTAGCGCCAGTCCCGGCGCGTCGAGTAACTGCACAGTACGCCACCAAAGAAAAAGCGGCAGGGTCTGCACACCGCTGCCGCTCAGGAGGTACTGCATATGAATCAACACGGAAACAGCGTAGGGCAGCCGTCATGCGAAATGCAAGATGGAATGCAGCCTGCGCAAAACGGCGTACAGGCCGCACCGCCAGCGTGCCAGTACCCTAGCGGCGACCAGCATGCAAACGTGACCCCAGCCGCCCCGCAGCCCGAGCGCTGGGGAAACTTACCGGCAGCGCTACGCGACCGCCCGCAATGGGTGCTCGCTGGTGCTGACAAGTGCCCGCTAACCGCTCACGGTCGCGCCGCGAGCGTCACTGACCGCAGTACATGGACGGACTTTGACACGGCATGCCGAGCAGCCGCCGCCAAGAGGCTGCATATCGGATACGTGCTGCATGAGTCCGACCCGTTCGCCTGCATTGACCTCGACGTGAAAGACGGCACCGCGCCGCAGGTCGTCGAGGGATACCACAACGGCATCCGAGCCTTCGACAGCTACACCGAGCGGTCCAAGTCAGGCAAAGGCTTCCATATCTGGATCGAAGGCAAGATCGGCAAGGGCAGGCGCAAAGACGGCGTGGAGGTGTATTCGCAGGAGCGATTCATCATCTGCACCGGCGATGTGATGCTTGACCGTCCCATTGCAGCCCGCCCGCAGCAACTCGCCGCGTTGCTGGACTCCATCGGGCAGGAGCAGACCACAGCATCCGGGATGGTAGAGCTACCGGAGGACGCCGACGATTGGCATGTCTTGCTCCGCGCGGTCAGCGCCAGCAACGCGGAGAAGTTCTGCAAGCTGTGGCAGGGGCAGTGGCAAGAGGACTACACATCGCAGAGTGAAGCCGACTTCGCATTGCTGAGCATCCTTGCGTTTTACAGCGAGAGCAATGAACAGGTGAGGCGGTGCTTCCGTGACTCGCGTCTTGGCAAGCGCGAGAAGGCACAGAAGGATGACCGCTACCTGAACACCTCCCTGAGCAAGATTCGAGGTAGGCAGGCCATCGAGCAGCAGCGGGCCGACGCCATCAAGGCGCAGATGCCAGCGCTCAACGCTGCCATTGACGCGGCACTTGCGGAGAGCAGGGAAAAGCAGCGTTTTCGCTTCAAGCAGATTGGCGAAGGCGACATTGATCTGAGCGCCACGCGCGCACCGTCAATGAAGCTGGACATGATGCTTCAGTCGCTGGTGTTTGTGGCTGCCGAGAAGCCCCTTGTCACCTTCCGCGACATGCCCGCTATACGGGTGCCCCCGAATGTCATGGGCACCCTGCTAGCACACAACAGGACGGAGATTGAGGACAAGAAGACGGGCGAAATGAAGTGGGTGCCGACGTTCAATATCTGGCAGCAGGATGAACGGCGCATCGTTGTCTATACGCTGACGTTCGACCCTCGCGCGGGTGAGTTTTGCGCCAGCCCTGACGGTCGGCCAGCCATGAACCTGTGGAAGCCGAAACCCCACAACCCGCCCGCCGACTGGCAGGCACGGGTGCAGCCGTTTGTCGAGCATGTCCGCTATCTGGTGTCCGACGAGGCGGAGCGGGAGCGCTTTCTTGACTGGCTTGCACACATTGAACAGAAACCGGGCGAGCTGCCGCACGCGCACTATCTGATGATCGCCACGTCGCAGGGTGTGGGTCGCAACTGGCTCGCGTCGCTGATGGCGTGCGTCTGGTCTGGGCATGTGGCGCTGGACTACGACCTGAAAGGCACCTTCCAGAACGGCTTCAACGGTCAGCTATCGCGCAAGCTGCTGGCGGTCGTCGATGAGATTAACGAGGGAGGCACGGGCGAGCGGTGGCAGCACTCCGAAAAGCTCAAGTCGATGGTGACGACCTCGGAGCGCTTCATCAATGCCAAGTACGGCATCCAGCATAGCGAAGTGAATTGCTGCCGCTGGCTGCTGTTCTCCAACTACGAGTCAGCGCTACCGCTGCACGCGGACGACCGCCGCTGGAACGTGATCCGCAACCCGAGCGAACCACGGGGCGCGGACTATTACTCGAAGCTCTACCGCGCGCTGGGCGATTCAGCGTTTGTCGCGTCGGTGCGCGAGTTCCTGCTGAGGCGTGACATATCGGCGTTCAACCCCGGCGAGCGCGCAGTGATGAACGAGGCCAAGCAATCGGTCGTCGCTACCAGTATGACGCACGAGGACGAGCGAGCCGCTGAACTGGTTGCGTCCTGTACCCGCGATCTTGTCCTGGCGGATCACTTATTCCAGTACATCTACGGCGAGCCGCCTAGCTTGTCGCCCGAGGCTAGCAGGCGGTGGAAGCTGCTGGCACCCATTGCGGCGAAGGCGGGTATTGAGCGAATCGCTAAGCCGCTGACGCTGGGCGGTAGGCCAAAGCAGAAGGTCTGGGTACTGCGGAACCCACAGCGGTGGAAGCAGGCCAGCACGCTTGAGATTGAGCGCGAACTGTGCCGCACATGAACCGACGCGCTGCCCCCTTGGCACCCTTTAGCCCCCTCGCTATTTCTTATGCGAAAGCGAGTCCAGTAAGTGTATGTGAGCCGTTTTGGGCAAGGGATACGAAGGGGAGCAAGGGGGCAGCGCTGCCGCCACTTCGTTCGTGCTGACATGCCGACCCAATTACATGGAAGACCTTGTTCTCTGTTTTTTTAATGAACTGTAAGGCGTTGTTTTTGCGCTGCTTTTGCTTGCGGACCTACGGCCGAGAGTCCTAGCGTGTATGCAATGCGTACCAGTTACGCGCCTTTTATCAAGGAGTTTGCACCATGACAGACAACGTGGATCACCGAATTACGCCCTCGCTTCACCCCGAGAATGTGAAGAGCATTGACGGCTTTGACGAGCAGACCGCGCCGTATCTCGCGCCGACCATGACCGCGTTCAGCACCGCCTATGAAGGCGTGCGTGCTGTTTTGGCGGCGAAGGAGGCGGCTGCCGCGAATCCCACCTGGAACGAAGCGCAGCAGATCATCCACACGGATGACTTTGCACAGAAGCACCTTGCCCGCATCACCAAGAGCTTCGACGTGACCCGCTCGAACTTGGACAAGGCAATCGTGGCGCTGGAGCAGCAGCTCACCACGCCCATTGAATCGAAAGCGGCAGCCAGCATCGCCGGTGAGATTCGTGCCTTCGTGCGCGACATGCCGACCGAGAAACGCCACGCCTTTATCCAACAGGCGCTGGATGCTGCCGATCACGTGACGCTTGGCGCAGTGCTTGGGTCTCCGCCTTACCTGTCCGGCCTCGATGCGAATTTCCAAGCGGTCTATGTCCGTCACTACCACGAACGCAACTCGCCTGAACTGGCACAGCGCCTCAAGGCAATGAAGGGCGCGAAACAGATGATCGAAGAGCGCGCGGGGCTGGTGTTTGAGTCAATGGCTCGTGCAGTTGGCGCGCCTCCGCACAAGGCTGCTGCTCTTCGGAAAGCCAAGACGGCAGCGGAGCAAGCCTTCGTCCTCAAGGACATTTGCCAGTGACCTTGTTGGCTCCTGCTATCAACAACATCAAGCGGAGGTAATCAAGGTGTCCGAAGCCCAATCGCCTGAATGGCTCAAGACGTGGCAGGACTCCCCTGCTGCGCAGGAACCGCCGCGCCGTGGCGGGTTCAAGCCCGGGGTGAGCGGCAACCCGGCTGGCCGTCCAAAAGGCGCGCGGAACAAAACCAACTTCGTCGCCCGCGCCTTCGATGAGAACAAGGCAGAGCTGCTGCAAGTCCTCGTTGATGCAGCGAAGGCAGGCGACATGACGGCGATGAACCTGTTGCTGCAACGCGCCCAGCCCCCATTGCGCTCGCGTGCGCCTACGGTGGAGTTTGAATTGTCGCAAGATCGTCCGCTATCGGAGCAGGCTGGGCAAATTCTGAAGGGTGTCAGCGAGGGTGCGATAGACCCTGACACGGGGAAACTCCTGATCGACTGCATCCAGTCGGTCGCGGGCATCCGTGCTGTCGATGAACTGGAAGCGCGCCTTGTAGCGCTGGAGGAGAAACAAGCATGAGCATTCGAGACACAGACAGCATCCCGCAGCACGGCTGGCGAACGGTGCCCATGTGGGATACACCCCAGCAGCGCAAAGCCAGCCTCAAGCTGATCGTGCAGACCTGCCTTGAGGTGATACGTGACTGCCCTGACCCGGCGGTGCGCGTGGAGGCTGCGCAACTGCTCGCACTGGTCAGCGCGCGAGCATGCCGCAAGGAGAGACTGCATTGAAAAACCTGCACACCGACCCGCGCGAGAACGCGCCCGTGAAGCACACCGTAACGCCCGACGACCTGCAACAGATTCAGCAGCACCGAATCGAGGCGCATGCAGAGCGGCAAACCATGTCCGACTTGAACCTGCTCCGCGCTTTCAAGCTGGGCGAGGCGCTGCGCGAGTCGCGGGAGTAATCACGTGAGTATCAGCAGCGCCAAGGGCATGCTTGTTCGACTCAAGAAGCTGGAACGCTCGCACGGCGCCACCGACGAAATGCGCGGCTGGGTCAGTGACACGCTCGGCGCTGCCATTGCTGACGGTCGCATGTGCCCGGTTGATGGGCCTGTGGTGCTGCACTGTCTGATGAACTGGATCGACGACGGCACCGCACGCGCCGGGACTGCTGGCTGGGGGTTGCTGCGCTGACCGAAAATCAACAGTCCGGCGCACCGGACGCGGCTTGCTTGCCCTCGCACACGGCAATGATTCGGTTCGCCAGTTCCTCGGCGGTCAGGCACCGATACGGGGTGTAGCGGTCGGCGCTACCTTCGGCCTTGCTGGGACGAATGACCCACTTGCCGGATATGTCCTTGCCCACCTCGGGCAGCAGCGCCATCGGTATGAACCATGTGGCTACAAAGTGCGTCAGTTCCTCGTTGAACAGCGCGGCGACAAGGTAGGCGCGCCGTGCTTCGTTGAACGTGGCTTGCCTGACTTGGAAATGGACGACGTTGCCGCGCTCTTCGGAGTTACGCTTGCGGATGGACACGGTACGGCACTTCAACTGGATGGCGACCGAGTTACCCGTCACCTTGTCGAAGAAAAGCACGTCCAGCCCGTCATCGTCGGCAAGGGGCTGAAACGGCGACAAGCGCCCGTCGCTGGCTTTCATCACTGCATTGACCAGCAGGTTCTCGCCTATTGCTCCGATTTGGGTTGAGGACAGCGGCATTTATCAAGCTCGTTGTAGGTATGGCCGCCATTTTCGCGCGGAGCGCTGCCGGTGCCAATAACTGCGCCTTGCTGGCTACTCACTAATCTTGATATCGAGTAGTCGCCAATCGTCAGTTCCCTTCTGGTTCTTCAGTTTGACGTAATACTTCGTCCTGATCTTGGCCCCGAAGCTGTTCTGTGAATCAACGTAGGCCAGAACTTCATGGGTGCAGTCCCCGCGATAGCTGGTCTTTACGCCATCGTCTGTTACATAGGGGAAGTCCGCGCTAGCCGGTGCTTTCAGGCGTTGTTTGACAAACGACTGCGACATCACGAAAGCCGTCGTCTGATTACTACACGCCTTTTCATCGTCGCGAGCCTTTTTCTCGGCTGCCTGCTTTGCGTCTTCTGCATCTCGGGCTGCACGCGCCTCAGCTCTGGCCGCCTTCTGTTCTGGCGTCATGTTTGAGTCCACATACGCGCCATAGGCGATGAAGGCGACAAATATGCCCGCACCCCATTTCAGAACCGAGAATTTTCTTTTTGGCTTCGCGCCACAGGAGGGGCAAGCCTTAGCTTTTGAACTTACCTCAGCCCCGCATTCATGACATTTGACCAGCGCCATAGCATCCCCTGCTGAATCCTATAGGCACCGTGCCTATAGGCCGTGGACTATAGGCTACATGAAAACCATGCTCGTGGTCTATGGCGAGCACGGAAATAACAGACATTGGCAAGATTTTTGGGGAAGTTCTACGACGATATAGATCGGATCGGAACATCTCTCAGGAAGAGCTTGCCCACCGTGCTGAGGTTGATCGGACGTTCGTATCACGTCTTGAGCGAGGCGTCAGGCAGCCTACCATCACGACATTGATCGGATTGGGGCAAGCGCTGGGGGTTTCTGCTGCGGATTTGGTGCAGGAGACGGAAAAAGAGTACCTGCGGCAACGCGGGTAGGAATCCGTGGCGCTGTGGGGCGGCACAAGCCGCTAATGACCCCGGCTCAATGGGGTCGCGGCGACCACATGCGCAGCGTGGCCTAAGGGCGGTATGTACGCGCCGTGTACCTGCTCCTCGACTCTGGGCGGTAGGCTAAGAAAAAGCCCCGGAGCCTTGCGGCGCGGGGCTTTGGATGGTGGGCCCAGCAGGACTTGAACCTGCGACCAAGCGATTATGAGTCGCCTGCTCTGACCAACTGAGCTATAGGCCCGAAACTGTTTGCGCGGCGTACATTTTGGTTACACCGGCGATTGTCTGCGCTTTGCTTACTCGCTGCAAGTGCTTGCTACTGCTACGTTTTTCGCAAGCTCTTGCAGTTTAGCCCGTTCTATTATGAGTCCTCTGCTCTGACCAACTGAGCTACAGGCCCGTGATGCTTGTCGTGGCTCAGCTGCCGTTGTTGTCCAGGAAGCTGCGCAGCTTGTCGGAACGCGAGGGATGGCGCAGCTTACGCAGGGCCTTGGCTTCAATCTGGCGGATACGTTCCCGGGTGACGTCGAACTGCTTGCCGACTTCTTCCAGGGTGTGGTCCGTATTCATCTCGATGCCGAAACGCATGCGCAGCACCTTGGCTTCCCGGGGGGTCAGAGTGTCCAGAATTTCCTTGGTCACTTCCCGCAGGCCGGAGTACAGGGCCGCATCCACCGGGGCAGTGGTGGCGGTGTCTTCGATGAAGTCGCCCAGGTGGGAGTCGTCATCGTCACCGATGGGCGTTTCCATGGAGATGGGTTCCTTGGAGATCTTCAGGATCTTGCGGATCTTCTCCTCGGGCATTTCCATCTTGATCGCCAGGGTGGCGGGATCGGGCTCGGCACCGGTTTCCTGCAGGATCTGGCGGGAAATCCGGTTCATCTTGTTGATGGTCTCGATCATGTGCACCGGAATGCGGATGGTGCGGGCCTGGTCGGCGATGGAACGGGTGATGGCCTGACGGATCCACCAGGTGGCATAGGTGGAGAATTTGTAGCCACGGCGGTATTCGAACTTGTCCACCGCCTTCATCAGGCCGATGTTGCCTTCCTGGATCAGGTCGAGGAACTGCAGGCCCCGGTTGGTGTACTTCTTGGCGATGGAAATCACCAGGCGCAGGTTGGCCTCGGTCATCTCGCGCTTGGCGCGGCGGGCCTTGGCTTCACCGGTGGACATCTGCTTGTTGATGTCCTTCAGGTCCTTCAGCGGGATGCCGATGTGGTCCTGAAGAGCCAGCAGCTTGCGCTGTTCTTCCTGGATGTTCGGGGCGGTGCGGGTGAGGATGGGGCCGTAGCCCTTGGCCACGGCGATTTCCTTCTCGACCCATTCCAGGTTGATTTCATTGCCCGGGAAGGACTTGATGAAGTGGGGGCGGGGCATGCCGACCTTGCGCACGCACAGCTCCTGGATCTTGCGTTCCCGCTCGCGCACGGAGTCCACCATGCTGCGCACGCTGTCGCACAAGCGCTCGATCACCTTGGAGGTGAAGCGGATGTTCATCAGCTCGGCGGAAATCTGCTGTTGCAGCTTGAGGTAGGTCTTGTCCTGGGAGCCCTTGGACACCAGGGCCTTGTGGGCCTTGCCGTAGAGGGTCTTGATGGTGGCGAAACGCTCCAGGGCATCGGTCTTGAGCTGCAGCAGGGAGGCGGAAACAGCGGCGCCTTCGCCGCCTTCTTCCTCGTCGTCGCCGTCCTCGACCTCGTCGTCGCCTTCAACCACGGCTTCCTCGGCGGCCAGTTCCTCTTCGGCTGCATTGGGATCGATCAGGCCATCGATGACTTCATCGATGCGCATCTCTTCCTTTTCCACCTTTTCCGCCATGGCCAGAATTTCGGCAATGGTGGTGGGGCAGGCGGAAATGGCCTGGATCATGTGCTTGAGACCGTCTTCGATGCGCTTGGCGATTTCGATTTCGCCTTCCCGGGTCAGCAGTTCCACGGTACCCATTTCGCGCATGTACATGCGCACCGGGTCCGTGGTGCGGCCGAACTCGGAGTCCACGGTAGACAGGGCGGCTTCCGCCTCTTCTTCCACTTCCTCGTCGTCGGCGACAGCCGGGGCGTTGTCGGACATGAGCAGATCTTCGGCGGCCGGAGCCTCGTCGAAGACCTGGATGCCCATGTCATTGAAGGTGGTGATGATGGACTCGATCTGCTCGGCGTCTACGACGTCGTCCGGCAGGTGGTCATTGATTTCGGCATAGGTCAGGAAACCCCGTTCCTTGCCGAGTTTGATCAGTGTCTTGAGGCGCGTCTTGCGCGTCTCCACGTCCACCGGAGTCGCGGCCTGGGTTGCCCCGGCGGATTCCAGCAGCGCCTTCTCCTTGGCCTTGGATGATTTAGCCTTGAGAATTTCCTTGGCGACTTCTTTTGCCTTTTCCTTTGCCATGACCGTGTCCCGATAATCCTGGAAAAACCGCTTATTCTACCACAACTTGGCTCATTTCCCCCTGGTCTCGAACCAGGGTTCTAGTCACCGCTCCCGGCCAGAATGCCGGCCTTGCGCAGGCGTTCCCGCTCCTGCAGCAAATGTACAAATTCCCGCTTTTCTTCACTGTCGAGTCCGCCGCCGGCAGCCTTGTGCTGCAAGCGGCGGAATTCCTGCTCGACCCAGTTCATTTCCAGCCGGGCCAGGGCGCCGGCGAATTCCTGTTCGCTTTCCTCTTCGCTCTGGGGGCTCTGCAACAGGCTGGCGGCGGCGCTCTGCAGGATGGCTTCGTCATCGCCGCCGCGCAAACGTTCCAACAACATGGCGCTGCTGGGCAGGTCCGCATCCCGCTTGATCTGTTCGCACAGGCGCCGCAGGGCCCGGGTTTCGGTGCTGTCGGCGGGCAGCCAGTGCAGGGGCAGGCGTGCGGCGAAGTCCGGCCGGTGCAGCACCAGGCGCAGCAAGGTGCGGGGCAGGGACAGGGCCTGCCGCGGCGCCCGTGCCGGTGCCGCCCGGGCGACGGGCTTGAGGTCGCACAGGCGCTCCACTTCCTGCTGGGAAAAGCCGCTGGCCTCGGCCAGGCGCTTCACCAGTTGCAGGCGCAGCAGGGGAGTGGCCAGGCGCTGGATCAGGGGCTTGGCTTCGTAAACCAGCTTGGACTTGCCTTCCGAGGTGGTCAGGTCGCAATGGCTGGCCAGCTCCTTCAGCAGAAAGTCGGAGAGGGGCATGGCCTGGTCGATCATGCGCTCGAAGGCTTCCTTGCCCACTTCCCGCACATAGCTGTCCGGGTCGTGCTCGGGGGGGAGGAAAACAAAGCCGATGCTCTTGTTGTCGGCCAGGGATTCCAGGCTGTTCTCCAGTCCGCGCCAGGCGGCCTTGCGCCCGGCGGCGTCGCCGTCGAAGCAGTAGACGATGCGGTCCACCTGGCGCAGCAGTTTCTGCACATGGGTGGCGGTGGTGGCCGTGCCCAGGGTGGCGACCGCGTTGCCGACACCATGCTGGGCCAGTGCCACCACGTCCATGTAGCCTTCCACCACGATCACCGTGTTCTTCTCCCGCAGGGCCTGGCGGGCCTGGGGCAGGCCGAACAGTTCCCGGCCCTTCTCGAAGAGGGGGGTCTCGGGAGAGTTCAGGTACTTGGGCTCGCCCTGGTCGATGACCCGGCCGCCGAAGGCGATGACCTCGTTCTTCTGGTTGATGATGGGAAACATCACCCGGTCGCGGAAACGGTCGTAGCGGCGGCCCTGGTCGTTCTCGATGACCAGGCCGGCCGTCTTCAATTCCGGGGCGTCGTAGTTGGGAAAACTGGCCTGCAGGTTCTGCCAGCCGTCCGGGGCGTAGCCGATGCGGAACTTGAGGGCGATCTCGCCGGTGAGGCCGCGCCGCTTCAGGTACTCCTTGGCCTTGTCCGAATGCTTGAGCTGCTCGAAATAGTATTGGGCAGCCTTGCCCATGACTTCGGTCAGCTCGGCGGTGCGGGGGCCTTCGTGCCGGACCCGCCCGGCCTCCTCCGGCACCACCATGCCCATGCGCCCGGCCAGTTCCTTCACCGCGTCGATGAAGCCCAGGCCCGAATACTCCATGAGAAAGCGGATGGCCGTGCCGTGGGCGCCGCAGCCGAAGCAGTGATAGAACTGCTTGGTCGGGCTGACGGTGAACGAAGGCGACTTTTCGTTGTGGAAGGGGCAGCAGGCGGCGTAGTTGGCCCCCGCCTTTTTCAGCGGTACGTAGCCGTCAATGAGGTCGACGATGTCGACCCGGTGCAGCAGTTCCTGGAGGAAGGATTCGGGGATCACGGGCGCCAAACGGGGCCGGCGACAGCCGGCCCGGGAGATTTCAGGCGGAGAGCCGGGCCTTGACCAGCTTGGAGACCTCGGCCATGTCGGCCTTGCCGGCCAGCAGGGGCTTGAGGATGGCCATCACCTTGCCCATGTCGGCGGCGCCGGCAGCGCCGCTGTCGGCCACGGCCTTGGCCACGGCGGCGGCGACTTCGGCTTCGGACAGGCCGGCGGGCTTGTAGGCGGAAAGCACTTCCACCTCGGCCTTCTCGGCGTCCACCAGGTCCTGGCGACCGGCGGCTTCGTACTGGGTGATGGAGTCCTTGCGCTGCTTGAGCATCTTGTCGATGACGGCGGCGATGGCGGCATCGTCCAGGGTGACCTGCTCGTCCACTTCCTTCTGCTTGATGGCGGCCAGCAGCAGGCGGATGGCGGCCAGGCGGGCCGTTTCCTTGGCCTTCATGGCGGCCTTCATGTCCTCGGAAATGCGTTCCTTGAGCGTCATGGGAGTCCTTTTGTTTTTCAGCAGCCTATAAACACCAAAAGCCGCCCACCTGTTGATGGACGGCTCTTGCAGCGTCAGGAAAGCCTGGGAGGCTTAGAACATCTTGGGGGGCAGGGTCTGGCTGCGGATCCGCTTGTGGTGACGCTTGACCGCGGCGGCCAGCTTGCGCTTGCGCTCGGCGGTGGGCTTTTCGTAGAACTCACGGGCACGGAGTTCGGTCAGCAGACCGGTTTTTTCGACAGTGCGCTTGAAGCGGCGGATGGCCACTTCGAAGGGCTCGTTTTCCTTGACGCGAATAGCAGGCATTGAATTCAGTCCCAAACAACGGTGAGAGAAAGCCGGCAATTCTAACGAAACGTCAACGGTTTACCAAGGGGTTTACAAGAATTTTCTCGTCGGCATGGGTTAGAATGGCGCCCATGCTTGTTCTCGGCATCGAATCCTCCTGTGACGAAACCGGGGTTGCCCTCTATGAAATGGGCGCCGACGGTACCGGTACGCTCCTTGGCCACGCCCTCCATTCCCAGATTGCCATGCACCGGGAGTACGGCGGCGTGGTGCCGGAACTGGCCTCCCGGGACCACATCCGGCGCACCGTGCCCCTGCTGCGCCAGGCCCTGGCCGACTGCGGCCGCACCCTGGAGCAGGTGGATGCCATCGCCTACACCCAGGGGCCCGGCCTGGCCGGCGCCCTGCTGGTCGGGGCGGCCTTCGCCGAAGGTCTGGCCACGGCCCTGGGCAAGCCCACCGTGCCCCTGCATCACCTGGAAGGGCATCTGCTGTCGCCCCTGCTCTCCGCCAGTCCGCCCCGCTTCCCCTTCGTCGCCCTGCTGGTTTCCGGCGGCCATACCCAGATCATGCGGGTGAGCGGCGTCGGCCAGTACGAACTGCTGGGGGAAACCCTGGACGATGCGGCCGGCGAGGCCTTCGACAAGACGGCCAAGCTGCTCGGCCTGGGCTACCCGGGTGGGCCCGCCCTGGCCCGGCTGGCGGAAGGCGGCAAGCCCGGCGCCGTGGTCTTCCCCCGGCCCATGCTGCATTCGGGCGACCTGGATTTCTCCTTTTCCGGCCTGAAGACGGCGGTGCTGACCTATGTGCGGGGCAAGGAACTGGACGAGCAGGCCCGGGCCGACGTCTGCCGCGGCATTCAGGATGCCATCGTGGATGTGCTGGTGACCAAGGCCCTGGCGGCGGTGAAAAAGACCGGCATGCAGCAGCTGGTGGTGGCCGGCGGCGTCGGCGCCAACCGGGAGCTGCGCCAGCGTCTTAATGCCAAGGCGGTGAAGGCGCGCATCCAGGTCTATTACCCGGAACTGGAGTTCTGTACCGACAACGGCGCCATGATCGCCCTGGCCGGCGCCCTGCGCCTAGCGGCCGGTGCCCAGGCCAAGGCGGCGGGGCCCATTGCCATCCGGCCCCGCTGGCCCCTCTCCGAGCTGACCCTGTAGGCCGCACCCAGAAAAGGCACCTTGCGGCAAGCCCCTCTGGATTTTGGTTGATAAATTCGGAGGAGCCTCTTACCTGCGCACCGAGACCTGGCAGGGTTCGATTTCTCCCAGTCGCGAGCTGACGAAGCCTCGATTCGCCGACTCCATGGTGGCGGACTCATAGCAGGCGGTGCTCATCGGTGGTCCTGGCTCAGGTAAAACGCACTTGGTAACGGCTATCGGTATTGAGGCGATCCAGCGTCATGGCCGACGGGTATGCTTCTTATCGGCGGTAGAACTAGTCAATAAGCTGGAACAAGAGAAGACGCCCGGCCGCTAGGGGAAGTTGGCTTATCGGCTGACGCATGTTGATTTGGTGACTCTTGATGAGCTTGGCTATTTCCCCATTTAGTCAGGTAGACGGGGTGTTGTTTCATCTGATCTCGAAGCTCTACCAGCACACGAGCGAGATGATCACGACGAATAATCCTTCACCGAGTGGGGCAACGTCTTTGGGGATGCCAAGACGATTACAGCACTATTGGATCGTCTGGCCCATATGCAGCCATATCGTCGAGACTCGGCAAAGAGTCCTAGCGTTTCAAAGCCAGCTCATATTCACAGGGGCGTAGCTGTTCTGCGCACATAACCCATGGGTCAAATTTGGATGGAAACCACGGGTCAGATTTAAACGGCTGTCGACAGTCCTGCGAATTCGAGGGGGGCTTGAGGGCGGCCGGATGATCGATGGCGCGAAGGTGGAATGCTAGTTGTGTACCAGCTTTGGTGATTCTAAGATGCTGCTGCATCACGCTATAAAAGACAGGGGGCCAAGAGCCCCCTGTCCTTGCTACGCCTTATTGAGGCTGGGAACTTGCTTCCAGAACGTCTTCCTTCTTCAAAGGCCGAATCAGGGCTTGGGTCACCAAAGCTCCTACGTAGCAAAGGAAGCCCAAGGGGTACCACACGATGGGCAAGCCGGCTTTGGCCAGTAGATCCTTCACCCGGTCATAGCTCAGAGAATTGATCGCCTCTTGGTAAATGGGCACGTTGTTCAAAGATACGCCGGGGCCCCAGGTGTTGTAGCCGATCTGCAGGCTTCCTACCATGGGATAAACACGACCGTCGTAGGCTGCCAGGGTCTGCCAAAACGCTTCCAGCTTCACGCTTTGGATAGTAGGAGCGTCGTAGGCGGTTTGATAATGGAACCAGTTAATACCTTCAATGCAGAAGGATGCTCCATAGACCAACACGGCTCCGATAAACAGTAAGCTTACCATTTGCAACCGCTTGGCCAGCCCTGCCTCGATTTTGTCGGAGGTAAGATTGAAAGCCACCAGGGCGGCTGCTAGGGCATAGATGGTGTACATCGGGGCTCCGAAGATGGTGTAGGTGTACCCCAACGACGTTTTTACGCTAGGTAGAGCGGTACCCAAAGTGATCAGAGCAGGTGAGGCGAGACCGAGGATAAACCGCAGATAGGAAGTATTGGTATTGGCCATTAAGGGGTTCCTAGGGTTAGATACGTGGTGATGAGCAACTTCGCTGCTCCAGGGATCGCAAGGGAATCGCTTAAACTGCTGTAGCCGTCCCACCTTGCAGTACCTATTTCATTACTTCTTCTTGTTGCCGATTTTCGATTCCTGCCCGGCCAGGAGGCGCTGGATATTGACCCAGTGCTTGCCCACCAGGGCCATAGCCATGACGGCCACGGCCGCCACCAGCAGGTTGAAGCCCCACATCATGCCGGCCAGCAGGGGCGAGGCGGCGGCGGCGCAGAGGGCAGCCAGGGAGGAATAGCGGGAGAGGGCGGCGACCACAAGCCAGACGCCCAGTACCGACAGGCCCAGCAGCGGGTCCAGGGCCAGCAGGACGCCGGCGGCGGTGGCGACGCCCTTGCCGCCCTTGAACTTGAGGAAGACGGGGAAGAGGTGGCCGAAGAACACGGCCAGGGCCACGCCGCCGAGGAAGATGCGTTCCATGGCCGGTTCCAGGGCCTGGCCGGCAAGGAAGTAATGGGCCAGGAGCACCGCCACGGCGCCCTTGGCGCCGTCGCCGAGGAGGGTCAGCAGGGCGGCCAGCTTGTTGCCGCTGCGCAGGACGTTGGTGGCTCCCGGGTTGCCGGAGCCGTAGGAGCGGGGGTCCTTCAGGCCGAAGCCGCGGCTGACGATGACGGCGAAGGGCACGGAGCCCAGCAGATAGGCGGCCAGCAGGGCCAGGGGCAGGGGCAGGGATTGGGCGGCAGTCATGGGCGATGGGTGGTGAAGTGGCGATAGAGGTACAATGCGGGCCTGCATTTTACCTGCAAGCCCCGCTGGCAGCTGAAAAACCCCATGGACATCATTTTCATCGACGACTTCCGGGTCCAGACCCGCATCGGCATCTACCCCCGGGAGCAGGCCGTGTCCCAGACCGTCGAAATGTCCCTGCAGATGGGCGTTTCCTCCACCGCCAGCGCCGGCGCCAGCGACGACATCCGGGACACCATCGACTACGCCAAGGTGGTGGAACGGCTGCGGGAGGATCTGGGCAGCACTCAGTTCGGCCTGCTGGAAAAGCTGGCCGAACACGTTTCCACCCTGGTGCTGGAAGAATTCCGTTGCGCCTGGGTGCGCGTCTCCGTGGCCAAGCTGGGCATGATGCCCGGGGTGCGCCGGGTCGGCGTCATCATCGAACGCAGCACCTGAGGCCCA
Source organism: Azospira sp. I09 (assembly GCF_009177135.1). Classification (NCBI taxonomy): domain Bacteria; kingdom Pseudomonadati; phylum Pseudomonadota; class Betaproteobacteria; order Rhodocyclales; family Rhodocyclaceae; genus Azospira; species Azospira sp. I09. The sequence goes on from NZ_AP021844.1 coordinate 3,116,590, forward strand.
TTCCCCGGCGTCCCTAGCGCTTTGCCTGTTTGCCGCTAGGCTGGAAATCTGGCTCTTGGCCAACATCACCATGAAATCATGAGAATTCAGGGACAAGCATGTTTGACTTGTTGAATCTGCTGTTTAATGCCGGCTGCGGTTGCAGGCAAGGCGTTGGGTATTACGTTGTTTGCCCTTTCCGATGTCAGTCTGCCGCAGCAATTGGGGGAGGTCGCCCCCATTGAAATGACCTCGGCCGCCCATGTCAGCATCCGTGTTCGCCCCAAAACGGAGGAGGAGCGCTGCCGTTACAGCGGTGTCGTGGTCCCCTACGAACAGTTGTGGGAAGAGCGTGCGACCTCATTCGGCGTCGAGTCGATTGTTCCGCCCCAGCCAGGCAAGATTGCTGCATACGGGGTCATCATCAACCGCAAGGATTGTGCAGGCCGCCCGCCTGAGGCGATGTTCCGCGTCGCCACCCATCGTCGTACCATGTTCAATGGCCATATCCTTGGCGAAGGGGCTCAATACATTGTGCTGGAACTTGGTCAGATGCCGGAAGATTCCCGTCCGAAGTGGGTGCCCCAAGTGCTGGACAAGCTTGCCCTGGCGGCTAAAACTGATCCGGCGGCGGCGGAGTTTCTGCGCTTTGCTGAGGAAAGTGCCAAGGCTGCAGTGAACGCGAAAGCCATGGGCACTAAGTCGGCAGACTAGCTTCCACGATCGGCCGGTAAACGGCGCACTGGCAACTCAGGCGGCTAATCCTTGAGGGCGGCCTCGACCATCTTGGGCTGCAGCACCTTGACTACGTCGTGGGGATGGACCCCCACCAGGTAGCCGCGACGGCCGCCGTTGAGATAGATCAGGGGCAGGTCCAGGATGCTCTTCTCCATGTAGATGGGCATGGCCTTCTTGGTGCCGAAGGGGCTGGTGCCGCCCACCAGGAAGCCGGTGTGGCGGTTGGCCACTTCCGGCTTGCACGGTTCCACCTTCTTGCAGCCCACCTGCCGCGCCAGCTCCTTGGTGGATACCTTGCAGTCGCCGTGCATCAGCACAATCAGGGGTTTGGCGTGCTCGTCTTCCATGATCAGGGTCTTGATCACGGCATGCTCGTCCACATTCAGTTCCCGGGCCGATACCTTGGTGCCGCCGTGCTCCTCGTATTCGTAGAGATGGTTGGAGTGGGCGATGCGGTGCTGGCGCAGGAAGCGGGTGGCGGGGGTTTCCGGCGCGTGGCCGGGGTCGAGATCGTGATTGCGGCTCATGGTGCACCTCGAGGGTGTCTTGTTGCGGATGGCTTCATTCTACGCCCGCCGGCCGGCGCCGTGCCTAGCCCCGGGGGTGGTGTACGGCGTGCAGGTCCTTCAGCCGTTCCCGCGCCACGTGGGTGTAGATCTGGGTGGTGGAAATGTCGGCGTGGCCCAGCAGCAGCTGCACTACCCGCAGGTCGGCGCCGTGGTTGAGCAGATGGGTGGCGAAGGCGTGGCGCAGCACGTGGGGCGAGAGGCGGGCCGGGTCCATGCCGGCCACCAGGGCGTACTTCTTCACCAGGGTCCAGAACATCTGCCGGGTCATGGCCGTGCCCCGGGCGGTGACGAAGAGGAAGTCGCTGAGACGGCTGTCCAGCAAGGCGCTGCGGCCATCGTTCAGGTAGCTCTTGAGCCAGTCCAGGGCCACCTCACCAAGGGGCACCAGGCGTTCCTTGGAGCCCTTGCCGAAGACTCGGGCCACGCCCATGTCGAAGCTCACTTCATGCAGCTTGAGATTGACCAGTTCCGAGACCCGCAGGCCGGTGGCGTAGAGGGTTTCCAGCATGGCCCGGTCCCGCTGGCCCAGGGGCGTTTCGATTTCCGGCGCCGCCAGCAGGGCTTCCACCTGGGCTTCGCTCATCACCTTGGGCAGGCGCGAGGCCTTGACCGGCATGGCGGTCTGCAGGGTGGGGTCGGCGCTGATGCGGTTCTGGGCCAGCAGGCGCCGGTAGAAGCGGCGCAGGGAGGAAAGGTAGCGGGCCTGGGAGCTGGATTTCATGCGGGCCGCCACATCGGCCAGGAAGGCCGCCAGGTCGGCGGCGCCGGCCTGGGCCAGGGGTGGGCGGTCCTGCTGCTGCAGCCACAGGGCGTAGCGTTGCAGGTCGCTGCGGTAGGCGGCGAGGGAATTGGGGGAGAGGCCGTCTTCCAGCCACAGGGCGTCGCAGAAGGCGTCGATCTCGCTCTGGGTGGAAAAGGCCAGGGTCAGCGGGGCGGCATCCGTCATGGGCACGGAGTTTACGCCGGCAGGCAGCCCTCGTGTTGCAGCAGCCAGCGCTTGATGTCCAGCAGGAAGTCGCCGCCGTTGCGGCCGAAACCGCCCAGGCCGGCAGCGGCGACGACCCGGTGGCAGGGCACCGCCAGGGGGAAGGGATTGGCACCGCAGGCGCCCCCCACGGCCCGGGGGCCGCTGTGCAGCAGCTTGGCCACCTCGCCGTAGCTTTGCGTCTGGCCCCGGGGAATGGCGGCGATGGCGTCCCACACCCGGCGCTGGAAGCGGGTGCCGGAGGGTTGCAGGGGCAGGCTGAAAACGAAGGCCGGGTCGGCCAGGTAGGCCTGGATCTGGCGCACCGCCTCGGCGGCCAGGGGCGTGCCGGCCGCCTGCTGCAGGCGGCCGGGCAGGTAGAGGATTTCGGTCAGTTCGTCCCCGTTGCAGCGGATGCCCAGGGAAAAGAACGGGCCACTGGTGATGGCCTGGAAGTCAGTGGGGACGGCATTCTTGGTCATGGCTGTCCGTACAACGAGAAAGGGGGCGGCTTGCAGCCGACCCCCTGTGGAAATGCTTACTGCGCCTTGCCGAGCAGGGCGTCCTTGAGGTCGCCCTGGGCCGGCTTGTTACCCAGCCAGATGCGCAGCAGGGCCTGGTAGAAATCCTCCCCCGGGATGACCTTGCCCTGGGGTTGGCCGGCCACGGTGAGGCGGGTGCCTTGGTCGGGAATCCAGTCCAGGGTGATGGGGGTGCCCTTGGCCGCCTTGCCCAGGGCCAGCAGATTGCCTTCGAAGGTCTGCACCCGTTCCTTCAGGGCGGCGGCCTCGGCCTCGCTGCTGTTCTTGGCGATGCCGCCGGAGAGGGCGTCCACGAACTGCTGGGCGGAGAGTTCCATGAGGGGCACGATGGCCAGGCGCTTGGCGCCCTTGGCCGCCAGCACGCCGTCCACCTCGGCGGCCTTGGCCGGCAGGTAGAGGCCCACGGCGTAGACCTTGAAAAACACCTTGGACCGCAGGCCGGCGCCGTTGAGGCTGAGGTCCTGCTGCTCCAGCTTGAGCCGCTCCTCGAACTTGACCCCGGCCACTTCCATGGCCTGGGCGCTGCCGGCCGTGAGGGTGAGGATGGCGAGGGCCGCCATGAAATGCTTGATCTTCATACTGTCTGTCTCCTTTGGTTTTTGCGGACTTTATTGAAGCTCCGGCGCCGTCCGCACGTCGCCGGGGCAATTCTTTTATGGGTGCTGCGGTGTTGCGGTGAAACTTGGACGGATCAGGGAGCGGTGCGGCCGGCCTTCAGCCGCGCACCTGGCCGTTGCCCAGGACCACCCATTTCTGGCTGGTCAGGCCTTCCAGGCCCACCGGGCCCCGGGCGTGGATCTTGTCCGTGGAAATGCCGATCTCGGCGCCGAGGCCGTACTCGAAGCCGTCGGCGAAGCGGGTGGAGGCGTTCACCATGACCGAGGCCGAATCCACTTCCCGCAGGAAGCGCATGGCGTGGGCGTGGTTCTCGGTGACGATGGCCTCGGTGTGGCTGGAGGAGTACTTGTTGATGTGCTCGATGGCTTCGTCCAGCCCGGCCACCACCTTCACGGCGATGATCGGTGCCAGATACTCCTCGCCCCAGTCGGCCTCGGTGGCCTCCTTGGCGTTTGGCACCAGGGCCCGGGTTTCGGCACAGCCGCGGATTTCCACGCCCTTGGCGGTGAGCATGGCGGCGATGGGCGGCAGCAGCGTGGCGGCGACGGAGCGGGCCACCAGCAGGGATTCGGCGGTGTTGCAGGTGCCGTAGCGCTGGGTCTTGGAGTTTTCCACCACCGCCATGGCCTTGGCCGCATCGGCGCTGTCGTCCAGGTACACATGGCAGTTGCCGTCCAGGTGCTGGATCATGGGCACCCGGGATTCGGCCAGCAGGCGGGCGATGAGGCCCTTGCCGCCGCGGGGCACGATGACGTCCACGAATTCGCGCATGGTGATGAGTTCGCCCACGGCGGCCCGGTCGGTGGTTTCCACCACCTGCACCGCATCCGCCGGCAGGCCGGCGGACTGCAACCCTTCCTTCACCAGGGCCGCCAGGGCCTGGTTGCAGCGGATGGCCTCGGAACCGCCGCGCAGGATGGAGGCGTTGCCGGACTTGATGCACAGGCCGGCCGCATCCACCGTCACGTTGGGGCGGGCTTCGTAGATGATGCCGATGACGCCGAGAGGCACCCGCATGTGGCCCACCTGGATGCCGGAGGGGCGGAAGCGCAGGTCGGTCATTTCACCGATGGGGTCCGGCAGGGAGGCGATCTGCTCCAGGCCCTCGGCCATGGTGGCGACGGTCTTGGGGGAAAGGGTCAGGCGGTCCACCATGGCCGGCTCCAGGCCGGCGGCCCGGGCGGCGGCCAGGTCTTCGCCGTTGGCGGCCAGGAGCTTGGCTTCGTCGCGGCGGATGGCGGCGGCGATGGCCAGCAGGGCCCGGTTCTTGGCATTGGTGTCGGCCTTGGCCATCTGGCGCGAGGCGGCCCGGGCACGGCGGCCCAGGTTCTGCATGTAATCCTTGATATCCATGGTGTTCTTCAGCAGGTCAGGCAGGAGATAATCGGACCATTATAGCGGCCTCAAATGCCCCGAAACGCCATTCCCTTACTGAAAATAAGGGATTGGGCTAAACTTTCTCGCCGTTGCGGTGTCACAAACCGTTACATGGCCGTTTGACGTCGCAGGAGACCCTATGAGTCGCAAGCTGATTGTTCCCACCGAAGTGCAAGTGTGTGCCACCTGCAGCTATTGGGACGGGGAACGCAAGGTAGATGCCGAGGTGGGTGTGGTGGTGGTGGAAGAGTGTTGCCAGGGCGAGTGCCTGGTGCGCGAATCGTCCCTGCCCGCATTGCGCCACAAGTCTGGTGATACGGATTGCGAGTGGGAACATCTGGTGCCCGATGAACCGGAAGAGGTGCCGGCCATCCTGCCGGACGTTCCGCCTTCCGATGAAAAGGCCGCTTAAGGCCGTCGCATCCCCGATCGACCGGTGCCCGTCCGGGCATCCGGCCTAGCGCAGGCTGAGGCCCAGGCGCAGGAATTCATCCCACACATCGCCGCCGCCCAGGCCCTTGATGCAGCGGTCGATATGGGCCGTCTGGGCCAGAGCCGCCCGCAGACGCGGCGCGTCGAGCCGCCCCAGGGCGCGCTTGACCAGGGCTTGGCGCGGCCCCCAGATGCGCTGTTCCTTGAACAGCTGGTCCGCCGGCCGGCCGGCGTTGAGTCCTTCCTTCAGGGCCGCCAGGGCCCGCACTTCCTCCGTCACCGCCCACAACACCAGGGGCGGCGCTTCGCCCTCCTGGCGCAGGCCGTCCAGGGTCCGCGTCAGGCGGGCCAGGTCGCCCTGCAGCAGGGCTTCCCGCAGGCCGTCGATGTCGTAGCGGGCCACATTGAGCACCGCCTCCCGCACCTGTTCCAGGCTCAGCTTGCCTTTGGGGAACAGCAGTCCCAGTTTCTGGATTTCCTGGTGGGCCGCCAGCAGATTGCCTTCCACCCGCTCGGCGATGAAGCGCAGGGCTTCAGTCTCGGCGCTCTGTTCCTGGCGCTGCAGGCGGCCGGCGATCCACTGGGGCAGCTCGCCGAGGTTGGGGGCCTGCAGCTTGAGCACGGTGCCGGCTTCGGCCAGGGTCTGGAACCAGGAGGCCTTTTCGTCCTGCCAGGTCAGCTCGGGCAGGGTGACCAGGGTCATGGCGTCGCTGGAAAGGCGTTGGCAGTGCTCCTGCAGGGCCTGGCCGCCGTCCCGCCCGGGCTTGCCGGTGGGGATGCGCAGGTCGATCAGCTTGCGGTCGCCGAAGAGGGAGAGGTTGCCGCCGGCCATGGCCAGCTGGGTCCAGTTGAAGCCCTGGCCGGCCACCAGCACTTCCCGCTCGCTGTAGCCCTGGTGCCGGGCGGCGGTGCGGATGGCATCGCCGGCCTCGATCACCAGCAGGGGCTCGTCCCCATACACCACGTAGAGCGGCCCCAGGGGGCGTTCCAGGTGGGCCGCCAGCTGTTCTCCCCGGAGCTGGGCCACGGCGTCAGTCCTCGTTTTCGTCCACCGGCGGCTTGGCCTTGGCCATGCGCCGGATCAGCTGCTGCACTAGGTCCCGCTGCATGTCCTGCCACAGCAGTTCCTCTTCCTGGGCTTTGGACAGCACCTGGGCATCGTCGTAGGTGATGTCCCGGGTCAGGTAGATTTCCATGGGTGCGGAGAGGGCCTTGCCCTTGGCGTCTTCCAGGCGGAAGTTGGCCCGGTACTGCAGTTGTAGTTCCCGCACCCGACCGGCGGAGTTGTAGGACAGGGCGATCCGTTCCCGGCGTTCCGGGAACTGGACCAGGGTGGCCGCCGCATCTTCCCGGTTGTCCACCAGTTCGGTGGACTTGTTGGCCCGGATGTAGCGCTTCAGGTTGGCGGTGATTTCCGAATTCTCCGCCATGGACACGTACAGGGTCGGGAAGGGCATGGTCTGGGCGCCCCGCAGCTGGAAGCCGCAGCCGGCCAGCGTCACGAGCAGGACAAGGGAAACGAGCAGACGGGCGCGCACAGACGACTCCTTAAACCACGATATTGACCAGACGGCCGGGCACCACCACCACCTTCTTCGGGGCCTGGCCGTCCAGGTGCTTTTGCACCGTCTCGGAGGCCAGGGCGGCCGCTTCGATGGCATCCTTGGCCGCATCGGCGGGCACCTTGATGCTGCCGCGCAGCTTGCCGTTCACCTGCAGCATCAGCTCGATCTCGCTCTGCACCAGGGCGGCGGCATCGGCCTTGGGGAAGGCGGCCTGGCCGGCATCGGCACCGGGCTTGAGTTCGGCATAGAGCGCCTGGCAGGCGTGGGGCACGATGGGGAAGAGCATCAGCACGGCCGCTTCCAGGGCTTCCTGCTTGACGCTGCGGGCGGCCGGGCTGTCCGGCAGCTTGGCGAAGGCGTTGAGCAGCTCCATGACGGCGGCGATGGCGGTGTTGAACTGCTTGCGCCGGCCGTAGTCGTCGGTGACCTTGCCGATGGTCTGGTGCAACTGGCGGCGGAAGTCCTTGAGATTGCCCTCCAGCTCGCCGCCGCTGTAGGCGGGAACGATGCCGACGGCCACATGGTCGTGGGTCAGCTTCCACAGGCGCTTCAGGAAGCGGAAGGCGCCCTCGACACCGGCGTCGGACCACTCCAGGGACTGGTCGGGCGGAGCGGCGAACATCATGAACAGGCGGGCCGTGTCGGCGCCGTACTCGTCCATCAGGGATTGGGGGTCCACGCCGTTGTTCTTGGACTTGGACATCTTCTCGGTGCCGCCGATGACCACCTGCTGGCCGTCGGCCTTGAGGGTGGCGCCGGTGGGGCGACCGCGCTCGTCGGTGGTCACATCCACGTCAGCCGGGTTGATCCACTCTTTCTTGCCGCCTTCGGCGTCGCGATAGAAGGTGGGGGCCACCACCATGCCCTGGGTCAGCAGGTTGGCGAAGGGCTCGTCCAGCTTCTGCTCGCCGAAGAGGCCCACGTCGCGCATCAGCTTGGTGAAGAAGCGGGAGTAGAGCAGGTGCAGGATGGCGTGCTCGATGCCGCCGATGTACTGGTCGATGCCGCCCTTGCACCAGTAGGCCACGCGCTCGTCCACCATGGCCTGGGTGTTGTCCGGACAGGCATAGCGCAGGAAGTACCAGGAGGACTCGACGAAGGTGTCCATGGTGTCGGTTTCGCGACGGGCCGGCTTGCCGCACTTGGGGCAGGTGCACTCGTAGAACTCGGGCATCTTGGCCAGGGGGGAACCGGCGCCGGTGATTTCCACGTTCTCCGGCAGCACCACGGGCAGCTGGTCGTCAGGCACCGGCACGTCGCCGCAGGACTCGCAATGGATCACCGGGATCGGGCAGCCCCAGTAGCGCTGACGGGAAATGCCCCAGTCGCGCAGACGGAACTGCACCTTCTTTTCGCCCAGGCCCTTGGCGGCCAGGTCGGCGGCGATGGCGTCCACGGCGGCCTCGTAGGCCAAGCCGTCGTACTTGCCGGAATTGACGCAGGTGCCGCGGCTCTTGTCACCGTACCATTCCTGCCAGCCGTCCAGGCTGAAGGTTTCGCCTTCAGCGGCGATGACCTGCTTGATGGCCAGGTTGTACTTCTTGGCAAAGGCAAAGTCCCGCTCGTCGTGGGCGGGCACGGCCATCACGGCGCCTTCGCCATAACCCATCAGCACGTAGTTGCCGACCCACACTTCCACCTGCTCGCCGGTGAGGGGGTGCTGGACGAAGATGCCCGTGGGCATGCCCTTCTTTTCCATGGTGGCGATGTCGGCCTCGGCCACGCCGCCCTTCTTGCATTCCTCGATGAAGGCGGCCAGTGCCGGGTTATTCGCGGCGGCGCAGGTGGCCAGGGGATGCTCGGCGGCCACGGCGACGAAGGTGACGCCCATGATGGTGTCGGCCCGGGTGGTGAATACCCACAGTTTTTCGTCACTGTTGTCGGCCAGGGGGAAGGCGAAACGCACCCCGGTGCTCTTGCCGATCCAGTTCTTCTGCATCAGGCGCACCTGCTCGGGCCAGCCCGGCAGCTGGTCCAGGTCGGCCAGCAGTTCCTCGGCGTAGGCGGTGATCTTCATGTAGTACATGGGGATCTCGCGCTTTTCCACCAGGGCGCCGGAGCGCCAGCCGCGGCCGTCGATGACCTGCTCGTTGGCCAGCACGGTGTGGTCCACCGGGTCCCAGTTCACGGTGCCCAGCTTCTTGTAGATCAGGCCCTTTTCATACAGGCGGGTGAACAGCCACTGTTCCCAGCGGTAGTACTCGGGGGTGCAGGTGGCGAATTCCCGCTCCCAGTCGATGGCGAAACCCAGGCGCTGCAGCTGGCTGCGCATGTAGTCGATGTTGGCGTAGGTCCACTTGGCGGGGGGGACCTTGTTCTGGATGGCGGCGTTTTCCGCCGGCATGCCGAAGGCGTCCCAACCCATGGGCTGCAGCACGTTGTAGCCCTGCATCTTGTGGAAACGGGTCAGCACATCGCCGATGGTATAGTTGCGCACGTGCCCCATATGCAGCTTCCCCGACGGATAGGGGAACATGGAAAGACAGTAGTACTTGGGCTTGGTGGTGTCTTCGACGGCACGGGCGGCCTGGGTCTTGACCCAGTGTTGCTGGGCGGCGAGTTCGACTTCCGCGGGTTGGTATTTTTCCTGCATTTGGGCGGCCAGAAATTCGTTGCAAAGCGTGAAATTATAACCGGTCCGCTCCTGCTCCATTGGGCAAAATCGGCTCTTTGCCGCCGCCCGGGCGGTTTCCTGATGATGAACGGGCCGCTCCAGGCCACTGCGGAGAGATGAACATGGGATTGTTGCGCCCCCTGCTGCTTTCAACCCTGACGCTGTGGGCTGCCGCCCCTGCCGTGGCCGGACCGGCCTCCCGGCAGGCGGTGGTGGAGGCCGTGCAGGCGCCGGCCTGGCTGGAGCGCAGCGGCGAGCGCCGGCCCCTGGTGCCGGGCCAGTCCCTCGCCAACCGGGACAGGATCGTCACCGGCAGCGGCTCCCGGGTGCTGATCCAGCTGCCCGAAGGCAGCGGCGTCAAGCTGGGGGAAAACGCCCAGCTCCATCTCAACGCCATCGGCCAGCGCCCGGGGGGCGTCTATACGGCGGCCCTGGACGTGCTGCGGGGCGCCTTCCGCTTCACCACCGGCCTCTTTCCCCAGCGCCTGACGGGGCGGGCCATCAACGTCCGCGCCGCCACCCTGACCGCCGGCATCCGCGGCACCGACCTGTGGGGTAAGTCCGCCGAGGACAAGGACCTGATCTGCCTGCTCGAAGGCCATATCGTGGTCACCCATCCCCTGGGCGAACCCATGGCCTTGAGCGAGCCTCTGGCCTTCGCCAGCGCCCTGCGGGACCAGGCCCCCGGTGCGGTGGCCAGCGTCGAGGCGGAGCAGGTGGAGAAGTGGGCGGCGGAAACGGAAATCCAGGCCGGGGCCGGCGTCCTGCGCCGTGGCGGCGCCTGGGGCGTCAACCTGCCGCCGGTGGCGACCCAGGCCGAGGCCCTGGCGTTATACGACCAGCTGCGGGAGGCCGGCTATCCGGCGCGGATTCGTCCGCGTCACGATGGGGCCGGGGAGGAGGGCTACGTCTATGTGCTGCGGGTGGGGGGCTTCGCCGGCCGGGAAGAGGCGCGGCAGATGGCGGGACGTCTGACGGCGGAGCTTGGCGTGGCGCCCGGGGCCGTCTCCCGCTGAAGGCGGGAATCGAGCAGGCGAGGGGAAATTCAGGGGGTAAGGAGCCGCCGGGGCGGCTTGGCCCCGGGTGGTCCGATCAGGCGGCCTGGGCGGCCGCCTGGGCTCAACAGCCGACCTTGCGCTTGTGCAGGTCGGGGGTGAACACGTTCTTCCAGGTGTCCTGCCAGAACTTGGCGGCGTTTTCCGCAGCCATCAGGCCGAACATGGCCATGCGGCCCTGGTGGCGCCAGATCCAGCTGACCTGGGCGGTGCTGTTGCTGTAGGGCTGGCGCACGGTGCCGCCGGCGCGGGCTTCCACCAGATCGAGAAAGCGCTCGATGCTGTGGCGGTGAAACTCGGAACCCTCGGTGCAGCCACAGGCGGTCTTCGCTTCCTCGACGGCGCGTTGCCACAGCTTGGTGGCCATGGTTTCGGTGATGCCGGCTTTGCGGGCGATCCAGGGCAGAATCTTCGGGTTGTTCATGCTGTTTCCTTTCAAACTTGGCGGTAACCAATGCAGTCCGTCCGCGGCCTTGTGGGCTTGGTGACTGTTTTATGTTGCATTGCAATATCGATTATATCTCAGATGTTCCGGCGATCATTTGTGGTTTACCCGTAGCATCCGGAAGATTGGATGGTGCGGCGCACCAAAAAGTTCCCCGGCCCCGGCGGGGCTATAATCCCGGCCTGACCTTAACCTGCGTCCGCGCCCCTGCCCGCGGCTTCCCGTCCCCATGTCCGACCTGCTTGCCAATCTCAATCCAGAACAACTCCAGGCCGTGACCCTGCCGCCCCAGCATGCCCTGATCCTGGCCGGCGCCGGTTCGGGCAAGACCCGGGTGCTCACCACCCGCATCGCCTGGCTCATTTCCACCGGCCAGATGGGGCCCCACGCGGTGCTAGCGGTGACCTTCACCAACAAGGCGGCCAAGGAGATGCTGGCCCGCCTCTCGGCCATGCTGCCCATCAACACCCGGGGCATGTGGATCGGCACCTTCCACGGCCTGTGCAACCGGCTGCTGCGGGCCCACCACAAGGAAGCCGGGCTGCCCTCCCTGTTCCAGATCCTCGATTCCGCCGACCAGCTCTCCGCCATCAAGCGCCTCCTGAAGAACCTCAACGTGGACGACGAGAAGTTCCCGCCCCGGGAGCTGATGCACTTCATCAACGCCCACAAGGACCAGGGCCTGCGCCCGGCCCAGGCCGAGGTGTGGGACGACTACACCCGCCGCCGGGTGGAGCTGTGGGCCGAGTACGAGGGCCAGTGCCAGCGCGAAGGGGTGGTGGATTTTGCCGAACTGCTGCTGCGCACCTACGAGCTGCTGTCGCGCAACGAACCCCTGCGCCGCCATTACCAGGAGCGCTTCCGCCACATCCTGGTGGACGAGTTCCAGGACACCAACCGCCTGCAGTACGCCTGGTTGAAGCTCCTGGCCGGCCACGACGGCACTGCCGGCGCGCCCCAGGGGGCGGCGGTGTTCGCCGTGGGCGACGACGACCAGTCCATCTATGCCTTCCGCGGCGCCGAGGTGGGCAATATGCGGGACTTCGAGCGGGAGTTCGGGGTGCAGAACGTCATCCGCCTGGAGCAGAACTACCGTTCCCACGGCAACATCCTGGATGCGGCCAACGCCCTCATCAAGAACAACCAGGGCCGCCTGGGCAAGAACCTGTGGACCGACCAGGGTGCCGGCGAGCCGATCCGGGTGTTCGAGGGCTTCTCCGACCTGGACGAGGCCCGCTGGATCGTGGACGAGGCCCGGGAACTGATCCGGGAGGGCATCTCCCGGGACCAGATCGCCTTCCTCTACCGCTCCAATGCCCAGTCCCGGGTGCTGGAGCACGAGCTGTTCACCAAGGGCGTGGCCTACAAGGTGTACGGCGGCCTGCGCTTCTTCGAGCGCCAGGAAATCAAGCACGCCCTGGCCTACCTGCGCCTCTTGGCCAATCCGGACGACGACACCGCCTTCCTGCGGGTGGTGAATTTCCCCACCCGGGGCATCGGCGCCCGCAGCCTGGAAAACCTCCAGGAAGCGGCCCATCGTTCCAACTCGCCCCTCTACAACGCCGCCGCCAGCCTCACCGGCAAGGCCGGGGCCGCCGTCGGCGCCTTCATCCGCCTCATTGAGGAGCTGCGGCGGGAGACGGAAAACCTGCCCCTGCCCGAAGTGGTGGAACACATCATCGAACGCAGCGGCCTGCGCCAGCACTACCTGGGCGAGAAGGAAGGCCAGGAGCGGCTGGAGAACCTGGACGAACTGATCAACGCCGCCGCCAGCTTCATCGCCGAAGAGGGGGCCATGCCGGTGCCCGATCCGGCTACCCCCGATGCGCCCCTGCCGTCGCCCCTGGCCTCCTTCCTCGCCCACGCCAGCCTGGAGGCCGGCGACCACCAGGCCGGTGACGGCCAGGAGGCGGTACAGCTGATGACGGTGCATGCGGCCAAGGGCCTGGAGTTCGACGTGGTCTTCATCTCCGGCCTGGAGCAGGGCCTCTTTCCCCACGAAAACTCCGTCATGGAAAAATCCGGCGAGGAGGAAGAGCGGCGCCTCATGTACGTGGCCATCACCCGGGCCCGCCAGCGGCTCTACATGTCCCATGCCCAGACCCGCATGCTGCACGGCCAGACCCGCTACTGCGTGCCCTCCGCCTTCCTCGACGAATTGCCCCAGGAACTGCTGCTGCGGGTCAATGCCCGCAGCACCCCGGCCTACGACAACAGCTACAGCCGCAGCCCCCGGGCGGCGGCACCGGCGACGGCCTACGAAAGCGCCGCTCCTGCCGGGCTGCGGGTGGGGCAGAACGTCAGCCACGCCAAGTTCGGCCAGGGGGTCATCGTCGCCACCGAGGGCCGGGGCGCCGACGCCCGGGTCCAGGTCAATTTCGGTTCTGCCGGCATGAAGTGGCTGGCCCTGGAATTCGCCAAGCTGACACCGCTCTAGGATGGGTTTGACGCCCGGCCTGCCGGGCAGATGGGACGCCGCTGTTGCGGCAATGTGCCCTGAGGGGCAATAGGGACGGACGTTGCAGGCATGGCCATGCCGGGAGGCTGGTCCCGCCTGCCTCCCGGGCAAGGTAGTCGCTGCGGGACTTATTCCCGGGCGAGGAAGGCGGCGAAGAAGTAGCGGCTGATGCGTTCTTCCAGCAGGGCCTGGATGGCCCCTTCGTCGAGGCGCGACAGTTCGGCATGGAGGGGCGCCGCCACCGGGGCGAAAGCGGCCACCAGCCGGGGATCGAAGTGGGTCCCCGCATCCTTGTGCAGGATGGCCAGGGCCGCTTCGCAAGTCATGGGTTCCTTGTAGGGGCGGCGGGAGGTGAGGGCGTCGAAGACGTCCACCACCGCGAAAATGCGGGCGTTGAGGGGAATCTCCTCGCCCTTCAATCCCTGCAGGTAGCCGCTGCCGTCGTACTTCTCGTGATGGAACTGCACCACCTCCCGGGCCGCCTGCAGCCAGGGGGAGGGGGCGATGATGTGTACGCCGAGGGAGACGTGGGTCTGCATGATGCGGAATTCCTCCGCATCCAGCTTGCCCGGCTTGAGCAGGATGTTGTCGCTGATGCCGATCTTGCCCACATCGTGCAGGAAGGCGCCGATGATGAGGGCCCGCATGGCGTCGCCCTCCACCCCCGTGACCTCGCCCAGGCGGCAGGCGTAGAGCGCCACCCGGTAGTTGTGGATGCTGGTGTCCGAATCCCGCTGGGCGATGGCGGCGCCCAGGACCGAGGCCATTTCCAGGTTGCCCCGCAGCACCTCTCGGGAGAAGCGCAGCACGTTGCGGTTGAGGGAGAGGATCACCGGGTACAGCACCACCGTGGTGATGAGGGCGGCGGCCAGCACCAGGCCCAGGATCAGGTTGAGGTCCCGGCGCAGGCGGGCCTCCTCCTCCGGCGAGACCAGGAAGACGCCTTCGAAGTAGCCGGCGATGTTGCGCTCCCGGTCCAGGATCGGCACCAGCACCTGCACCACCGTGTTGTTGAGGATGGTGTATTTCTCGTAATGGTGTTTGCCGTCCATGGGGAAGGCGTGGGTGCTGCCCTTGAGCCCGGCTTCGATGTCCTGGTGGGCCGGATTGACCGCCTCCACCACCTTGCGCCGTTCCCGGTCATACAGCTCGATCACCACGAAATGGTCGCGGACGAAGCCCAGGGCCCGCTGCCGCAGGAAATCCAGCTGCTGGGCCGACATTTCCGCCGCCTCCAGCTCGGCCGCCTGGAAGCGGGCCGATTCGGCCTGGGCCAGGGCCACCACCGCATCGTCGATGCGCTCCGTCGCCACATACCAGGCGCTGCCGCCCAGGAGCAGGGAAACCAGGGCCCAGGCGAGCAGCAGGCGGCCGAGAACGGTGTGGTGGATATTGGTCATGGCGCCAATATTAAGGCCAATCGGGGCCATTCGCACCGCCGGGGAGCGGCGGTATAGTGACGCACCCCCAGCAGAATACAAAAGGAGACAAAAAATGACCCATGCCATCCGCTTTCACCGCACCGGCGGCCCCGAAGTGTTGCAGTGGGAAGAGGTCGGCGTCGGCGAGCCCGGCCCCGGCGAAGTCCGGGTGCGCCATGCCGCCGTCGGTCTCAATTTCATCGACACCTACCATCGCAGCGGCCTCTATCCCGTGCCCTTGCCCTCCGGCATCGGCCTCGAAGGCGCCGGCACGGTGGAAGCCCTGGGTCCCGGCGTCGCCCACCTGCAGGTGGGCGACCGGGTGGCCTACGCCGGCGGCCCCCTGGGGGCCTACAGCGAGGCCCGCCTGATTCCCGCCGACCGCCTCATCCGCCTGCCGGACAGCCTCTCCTTCGAGACCGGCGCCGCCATGATGCTGCAGGGCCTCACCGCCGCCTACCTGCTGCGTCGCACCTACCGGGTGCAGAAAGGCGACACCGTGCTGATCCACGCCGCCGCCGGCGGCGTCGGCCTCATCGCCTGCCAGTGGGCCAAGGCCCTGGGGGCCACCGTCATCGGCACCGTCTCCACCGAGGCCAAGGCCGAACTGGCCCGGGCCCACGGTTGCGACCACCCCATCCTCTACACCCGGGAGGACTTCGCTCGGCGGGTGCGGGACATCACCGGTGGCGAAGGCGTGCCGGTGGTCTACGACGGCATCGGCAAGGACACCTTCGCCGGCTCCCTGGACAGCCTGCGGCCCCTGGGCACCATGGTCAGCTTCGGCAACGCTTCCGGCCCGGTGGGCCTGATCGATCCCCTGCTGCTGTCCCAGAAGGGCTCCCTCTTCTTCACCCGGCCCACCCTGATGCACTACACCGCCCGCCGCGCCGACCTGGAAGCCCTGGCGACGGAGCTGCTGGGCGTGGTCACCAGCGGCCAGGTGAAGATCGAGGTGAACCAGCGTTTCCCCCTGCAGCAGGCCGCTGCCGCCCACATCGCCCTGGAAGGCCGGCAGACCACCGGCTCCACGGTGCTGCTGCCTTAAACGGAAAGGTCGTCCATGGGCGCCAAAGTTCGCAACAGCCTGCTCTCCCTGCGGGACCTCCTGGCCACGGCCTGGCCCATCGTGCTGGTGGTGGCCCTGGGTTTCGTCGTCGCCATCCAGTTCATCCAGCCGGCACCGCCACGGCACGTGGTCATGTCCGCCGGGGCCGACAGCGGCGCCTACTACGCCTTCGGCAAGAAGTATGCGGAAATCTTGGCGCGTAACGGCATCACCCTGGAGGTGCGCACCTCCAACGGTTCCGCCGAGAACCTGCAGCGCCTGCTGGACAAGGACAGCGACGTGGAGATCGCCCTGGTCCAGGGCGGCGTCGAGGCGCCCCGGCCAGACTACCTGGAGGAGGACGAGGCCCTGCCCCTGTCCTCCCTGGGCAGCATGTACTACGAGCCGGTGTGGGTCTTCTACCGCAGCGAGCGGGAACTGGAGCGCCTGCACCAGCTGGCCGGCAAGCGCATCGCCGTCGGCGCCGAGGGCAGCGGCATCCGGGGCCTGGCCCTGCAACTGCTGGCGGCCAACGAGGTGCCGGTGGACGGCAAGCACCTGCTGTCCCTGGGCGGCCTCAAGGCGGCCGAAGAACTGCAGCAGGGCCGCCTCGATGCCGCCTTCGTCATCGCCGCGCCGGAGGCGCCGGTGGTGCAGGTGCTGCTGCGCTCCCCCGGCATCAAGGTGATGAACTTCGCCCAGGCCGAGGCCTACACCCGGCGCTTCCCCTACCTGTCGAAGATCGTCCTGCCGGAAGGAGCGGTTGACCTGGTGCGCAACTTCCCGCCCCACGACACCACCCTGCTGGCGGCCACCGCCAATCTGGTGGTGCATGACAGCCTGCATCCGGCCATCCAGTCCCTGCTGTTGCAGGCGGCCAGCGAAGTGCACGGCAAGGCCGGCTTCTTCCAGCGCCGCGGCGACTTCCCGGCGGTACGGGACCAGAGCCTGCCGGTGGCCGACACGGCGGAGCGCTACTACAAGTCCGGCCCGCCCCTGCTGCAGCGCTATCTGCCCTTCTGGGCGGCGATCCTGGTGGACCGGCTGGTGGTGCTGCTGTTGCCCATCTTCGCCCTGCTGCTGCCCCTGCTCAAGGTGGCGCCCTCCATCTACAGCTGGCGCATCCGTTCCAAGATCTTCCGCTGTTACGGCGACCTCAAGTTCCTCGAGAACGAGCTGAAGGAAAGCTACGACCCGGGCCGCAAGCTGGAGTACCTGGACCGCCTCGACCGTATCGAGGACGAGGCCTATCGGCGTAATATCCCCCTGGCCTATTCGGACCTGCTCTATACCCTGCGGGAACACATCGAACTGGTGCGCCACACCCTGGAGCGGCTGGCGCGACATGCAAACGTGGAGGAAACCCCCTAGATGAAGGCTTACCTGATCGCCAATCCCAAGGGTGGCGCCGGCAAGAGCACCCTGGCCACCAACCTGGCCGGCTATCTGGCCCAGTCCGGCAAGCCCGTGATGCTGGGCGACCTGGACCGGCAGCAGTCCTCCCGGGAGTGGCTGGCCCTGCGCCCCGGCTTTTTGCCCGCCATCCGCAGCTGGGAACTGAAGCACGACGAGCCGGCCCGGCCGCCCAAGGGCACTACCCATGCGGTACTGGATACGCCTGCCGGCTTCCACGGCAAGGCCCTGGATCGCACCTTGAAACAGGTCACCCATGTGCTGGTGCCGGTGCAGCCCTCCCTCTTCGACATCCTGGCGGCGCGCCATTTCCTCGACACCCTGCTGGCCGAAAAAGCCGTGCGCAAGGGCGAGCTGCAGGTGGCGGTGGTGGGCATGCGGGTGGATGCCCGGACCCGGGCGGCGGGGGAGCTGGAGCGCTTCTTCGCCGCCTACGACCTGCCCATCCTCGCCTATCTGCGGGACACCCAGCTCTACGTCCAGGCGGCGGCCCAGGGGGCCACCCTGTTCGACCTGACCCCGGCCCGGGCCGAGAAGGACCTGGAGCAGTGGCGCAGCATCATCGACTGGGTGGATGCCTGAGGCTCCCGGCCGTCAGTTACAACATAAAAAAAGCCGCCGGATCACCGGCGGCTTTTTTGCGGGCGATGCCCGGGCTTACTTGTGGCTCTGCAGGAAGCGGTCCATGGTGGTGTCGGCCACGCTGAACCAGGCGTTCTGGGTACGGCGGTATTTGTCGTACTCGGTCCACACCTTCTTGAAGGCCGGGTTCTTCGCCGATTCCTCGGTGTACAGGTCCATGGCGGCCTTGTAGGCGGCTTCCAGCACCGCATCCGGATACTTCTGCAGCTTAACGCCCTGGGACAGCAGGCGGGAGAGGGCGGTGGGGTTCTTGTGGTCGTACTCGGCCAGCATGGTGACGTTGGCCTCGTAGGCGGCGGCCTGGAAGGCCTCCTGGTATTCCTTGGGCAGCTTGTCCCATTCCTTCTTGTTCACGAAGAAGTGGATGGTGGGGCCCGGTTCCCACCAGCCCGGGTAGTAGTAGTTCTTGGCGACCTTGAAGAAGCCCAGCTTTTCGTCGTCGTAGGGTCCGACCCATTCGGCGGCGTCGATGGTGCCCTTTTCCAGGGCGGGATAGATGTCGCTGCCGGCGATCTGCTGGGGTACGGCGCCGAGGCGTTCGAAGACGGCGCCGCCGAGGCCGGCGATGCGCATCTTGAGGCCCTTGACGTCATCCAGGGTCTTGATTTCCTTGCGGAACCAGCCGCCCATCTGGGTCCCGGTGTTGCCGCCGGCGAAGGACACCACGTTGTAGTTGGCGTAGAACTCGTCCAGCAGCTTCTGGCCGCCGCCGTAGTAGATCCAGGCGTTCATCTGGCGCGGGTTCATGCCGAAGGGCACGGAGGTGCCGAAGCCGAAGGTCTTGTCCTTGCCCACGTAGTAGTAGGAACAGGTGTGGCACATCTCGACGGTGCCCTGCTGCACGGCGTCCAGGGCCTGCAGGCCGGGGACGATTTCGCCGCCGGCGAAGACGCGGATGTCGAACTTGCCGCCGGTCATGGCGCGCAGGCGGTTGGCCAGCACGTCGGCGCCGCCGTAGATGGTGTCGAGACTCTTGGGGAAGCTGGAGGTCAGGCGCCACTTGATGGTGGGCTGGGATTGGGCGATGGCGGGAGCCGCGACGGTGGTGGCCACGCCGGCACCGGCAGCGACGCCGGCATTTTTCAGGAATTTGCGACGATCCATGGTTTGTCTCCTTATTTTTGTTGCCTAACTGATGTTGCGAAAGCCGGGCGGCTGAACCTCACCGCTGCCAGCGATGAAAACAGCAAAGGGGATACATGTGCAAATGCCCCAACCGTCGTGTCGATGGCTGGGGCACTCCTGTTACTGCGTCGAGCTTACCTTACTTGTGGGTCTGCAGGAACCGGTCCATGGTGGTGTCGGCCACGCTGAACCAGGCGTTCTGGGTCTTCCGGTACTTGTCGTACTCGGTGTAGATCTTCTTGAAGGCCGGGTTCTTGGCAGATTCTTCGGCGTAGATTTCCATGGCGGCCTTGTAGGCGGCGTTCATGATCTCGTCGGAGTACTTCTGCAGCTTCACGCCCTGGGACAGCAGGCGGGAGAGGGCCGGCGGGTTCTTGTGGTCGTACTCGGCCAGCATGGTGACGTTGGCCTCGTAGGCGGCGGCCTGGAAGGCCTCCTGGTATTCCTTGGGCAGCTTGTCCCATTCCTTCTTGTTCACATAGAAGGAGAAGGCGGGACCCGGCTCCCACCAGCCCGGGTAGTAGTAGTTCTTGGCGACCTTGAAGAAGCCCAGCTTCTCGTCATCGTAGGGGCCGACCCATTCGGCGGCGTCGATGGTGCCCTTTTCCAGGGCGGGATAGATGTCGCCGCCGGCGATCTGCTGGGGCACGGCGCCGAGGCGCTCGAAGACGGTGCCGCCGAGGCCGGCGACGCGCATCTTGAGGCCCTTGATGTCGCCCAGGTTCTTGATTTCCTTGCGGAACCAGCCGCCCATCTGGGTCCCGCTGTTGCCGCCCATGAAGGAGACGATGTTGTAGTTGGCGTAGAACTCGTCCAGCAGCTTCTGGCCGCCGCCGTAGTACACCCAGGCGTTCATCTGGCGGGCGTTCATGCCGAAGGGGATGGAGCAGCCCAGGGCGAAGGTCTTGTCCTTGCCCACGTAGTAGTAGGGGGCGGTGTGACAGCACTCGACGGTGCCCTGCTGCACGGCGTCCAGGGCCTGCAGGCCGGGGACGATTTCACCGCCGGCGAAGACGCGGATGTCGAACTTGCCGTTGGTCATGGCGCGCAGGCGGTTGGCCAGAACTTCGGCGCCACCGTAGAGGGTGTCCAGGCTCTTGGGGAAGCTGGAGGTCAGACGCCACTTGATGGTGGGCTGGGTTTGGGCGATTGCGGGTGCAGATACGGTAGTGGCAGCAGCGCCGGCAGCAATGCCGACACCAGCTTTTTTGAGAAAGGAACGACGTTCCATTTTGTCTCCTCCAGGGATTGTTCGGTGTGTTGCAGCCGACGCATTATAGCGACGGCCCGAAGCGGTCCGGCAATAGGGATTACCCTAATCCGGACCGGCTGGAAGAGCTTGCTGGAAGCGGCTTTCGCCCGGGGTCAGGCGCCCGCGACAGTCATCCGCTGGATGAGAATGGAACCCGTCTGCTTGGAGCCGCGCACCACCACGTCGTTGCCGACCCCGGCGATGTTCATGAACATCTCCTTGAGGTTGCCGGCGATGGTGATTTCCTCCACCGGATAGGCGATTTCGCCATTCTCGATCCAGTAGCCGGCGGCCCCCCGGGAGTAGTCCCCATTGACGTAGTTCACCCCCTGGCCCAGCAGCTCGGTGACCAGCAGGCCGCGCTTGACCTGGCGGATGAGGCCGGCCAGATCTTCCCGGCCCGGCTCCAGCACCAGGTTGTGGCAGCCGCCAGCATTGCCGGTGGTGGTCATGCCCAGCTTGCGGGCGGTATAGACGCTGAGGAAGTAGCCGTTGAGCACACCGTCGCTCACCACCTGGCGCGAGCGGGTGGCGACGCCGTCGTTGTCGAAGGGGCCGGAGGCCAGGCCCTTGGGCAGGTCGGGGCGCTCGCTGATGTTGATGCCGGGGGCGAAGATGCGCTTGCCCAGGCTGTCCACCAGGAAGCTGGCCTTGCGGTAGAGGCTGCCGCCGCTGGCGGCATAGACGAAGTTGCCGAGCAGGCCGCTGGCGATGGGGGCCTCGAAGATCACCGGCACCTCGCAGGTCTTCACCTTGCGCCCGCCCAGGCGGGACAGGGCGCGGCGGGCGGCGTAGTCGCCGATGCTCTCGGGGGCGGGGAAGTCCGCCGGGTCCCGGTGGGTGGAATACCAGTCGTCCCGCTGCATTTCCGCATTGCGCCCCTTCTTGCCGGCGATGACGGAGCAGGCAATGTAGTGGCGGGAGCTGGGGTAGCCGCCGGCAAAGCCCAGGCTGTTGGCGGTGGCGAACTGGCCTTCCTGCAGGGAGACGGTGGCGCCCTCGGAGTTTTTCACCAGGGGACTGACGGCGAAGGCCGCATCCTCGCAGCGGCGGGCCAGGTCGATGGCGCCCTCCACGCTCAGCTGCCAGGGATAGTAAAGCTGGGGATCCTGCCACTGTTTGGCCAGCAGGGCCTTTTCCGGCAGGCCGGCGCAGGGGTCCTCGGCGGTGTAGCGGGCGATGGCCAGGGCCGCATCCACGGTCTGGGCCAGGGCCTGGCGGGAAAAGTCGCTGGTGGAGGCGTAGCCCTTGCGCTGGCCCAGGTACACCGTGACGCCGATGCCCTTGTCCCGGTTGTATTCGATGGTTTCCACCTCGCCCTGGCGGACGCTGACCGACTGGCCGAAGCCCTCGGAGACATCCACCTCGGCTGCGGAGGCGCCGCCCCGGGTGGCCAGGGCCACGGTGTCCCGGGCCAGTTGCAGCAGGTCGGCCTGGGGCAGGGAGAAGCGGCCGGAAGTGGCTGCAGCGGTAGTACGGGAGGGCTTGGGGAGAGCTTTCTTGGCCATGAACAGCGAGACAGAGGGGTAAAATCGCTATCATAGCAGCCCCCACCGCCCACCCCTGCCGAGAAGTACAAGGAATCATGGAAGAACTGGACCCCCTGGACGGCGAGCCCGTCAGCAAGACAAAACGCAAACAAGCCATGCAGGACAAGCAGGACCTGGGACGCGCCCTGGTGGAACTGCCGCCGGACCGTCTCAAGCGCCTGCTGGGCAAGGTCGAACTGTCCGAGACCCTCAGCGGCGCCCTGCTCGAATACCAGCGCCTGCCCAAGCGGGAGGCCCAGCGCCGGCAGCTGCAGTACATCGGCAAGCTGATGCGGGACGTGGACCCGGAGCCGATCCAGGCCGCCCTGGACGTGGTCAATGGCGCCTCCGCCGCGGAGAACGCCAAACTGCACCGGCGCGAGCGTCTGCGCACCCTGCTCCTGGAAAACGAAGCTGTGGCCCTGGCCGACATCGCCGCCCACTGGCCCCAGGCCGATCTCACCCACCTGCGCCAGCTGCGCCGCAGCGCCCTCAAGGAACAGGAACAGAACAAGCCGCCGAAGAGCTACCGTGCCATCTTCCAGGTGCTGAAGGAACTGGAGGAGGGCGGCGCTGCCGCAGCCACCGGGGATGATGCCGGGGAGGAAGCATGAGCCAGGGGCCCCTGCGCGTCGGCCTGGTCTCCATCAGCGACCGGGCATCCAGCGGCGTCTATGAGGACAAGGGCCTGCCGGCCCTGCGCCAGTGGCTGGACGGGGTGCTGCTGACCCCCTGGGAGGAAGAATCGCGCCTCATCGCCGACGACCAGCCGGGCATCGAAGCCACCCTCATGGAACTGGTGGACGATGAAGGCTGCCATCTGGTGCTGACCACCGGCGGCACCGGTCCGGCGCCCCGGGATGTGACGCCGGAAGCCACCCTGGCGGTGGCGGACAAGGTCATGCCCGGCTTCGGCGAGCAGATGCGGCAGATCGGCCTGCAGTTCGTGCCGACCGCCATTCTTTCGCGCCAGGTGGGGGTGATCCGCAAGCAGGCCCTGATCCTCAATCTGCCGGGCCAGCCCAAGTCCATCCAGGAAACCCTGGAAGGGGTTAAAGACGGGGAGGGCAAGGTGCTGGTGCCCGGCATCTTCGCTGCCGTGCCCTACTGCCTGGACCTCATCGGCGGGCCCTATGTGGAAACCCGGGAGTCCGTGGTGGCGGCCTTTCGTCCCAAGTCGGCACGGCGCCCGCCGGCCGCCTGAGTCGGCCTTCAGTTGTCGCTGCGCAGTTCCCGGTAGCGGGCGATTTCGTAATCGCTGCCGCTTTCCTGGATGTCCATGGGGGTCAGCAGCAGGTGCCGGCCTTCGGCTTCGCACTCCAGGTTTTCCCGCACGTCGAAGCTGGCCGGCGGCATTACCAGCCGCACTTCCCCTTCTTCCATGCCGTCCCGCAGCAGCATGCCCGGAATGCCCGCCGCCAGGGCGTAGGCCGAGGTGCTGCGGGGCCGCAGCTCCACCGCCAGGGCCTGGCGCGCCAGGGTCTGGATGCCGACCGCGGCCTGGGTATCCGATTCCCGGCCGTAGCGCCGCACCACGCCGAGCAGCCAGTTGCTGCCGCCTTCCGGCTGCATGGCCAGGAGGGCGCCGATGCGCAGCCAGTCGCCGCGCAGGTTCGGCACCAGGGCGCCGAAGCCGCCCAGGCTGACGTTGTCGGCGATCCAGCTTTCCGCCGCTCCGTCCCCGTCCGGCTTGCCGGAAAAGACCTGGAAGGCCGCCTCGAAACCGTTGACCACGGTGAGCAGGGATTTCACCTGGTGCCGCCGGTGTTCCCGCAGGGGCGGGGTCGGCGCCCAGTGCATGGCCAGATGGTGCAGCACCGGCAGGATCATGCGGGCCGGATACTGGCCCCCCAGATTCACCTCTTCCGGCACGGTGCCCAGTTCGACGCTGCGGATCAGTTCGGCCAGGGTCTGGGGTGCGTTGCCCGGGGCGAAGAAGCGCAGGGTCGGTGCCGCCAGGGGCTCCCGGGTGAGGCGCACGGGCGGCAGGGGCTGGGCCGGGTCGATCCAGTACACGCTTTCGGGACCGGAGCGGCTGCCGAACACGAACTGGGGCAGGCAATGGCCGATCAGCCTTTCCGCCAGTTCGATCTCCGCGGGCAGCAGGCTGTCCATGGAGGAGGCGTGGAACATGAGCACCTTCAGGTATTCCAGGGTGGCGGAGGAGGAACTGCTCTGCCCCGGATAGAGCAGCAGCAGGCGCCCGGCGACGCCTTCGCTTTCCGCCGCCAGATAGGCCTGGCCCAGGCGCAGCCAGATGTCGCCTTCCACCGGGCCGTAGTGGTACTGGCGCCACTTCAGCTGGTTGCCGTAGGCCAGGATGAGGCGGGCGTGGATCAGGGACAGGTGGGGCTTGAGGGCGTCGGCCCCCTTCTCCTTGCCGCGGTAGCGCGCCAGGGATTGTTCGTAGAGCCGTGCCAGCAGGTCCCAGAAGGCGGTGCTGGCGGTCCACAGGCGCCGCTCTTCGGTCTTGGATAGGCGGGGGGAGTGCAGGTAGTCCCGGGTCAGGCGGCGCAGGTGGGGCTGGGCCGCCTCGTCCAGCTGGCGCACGGTGTCGAACAGCTGCTCGGGCTTGAAACCTTCGGCGCTGAGCAGGGACTCGAACCAGGCCAGCACCTCGTCCACCGCCTTGAAGGCATTGTCCAGGGGCAGTTCGGCGATGGCGCGGCGCAGTTCCTTGGCGTCGGCCAGGGGGTGCTCCGGCTTGGCGGAAAAGAGGCTCAGAATCACGATGTTCCCCGTTGAAGTCGTTCCAGCGATATTGGCGGTCCTGTCGCCGCCTCCATGGACGGGTCCGCCTGTGCCGGCGGCTCCGGAGCCAAGCTTACGTCATTTTCCCCATGCTGCGAACTGTCCCCCAGGCGTTGGCGGCGGCGGGGTCTCCGTCAACGGCCCCGCCCGTCGCCGCCATGGGCGGGACGGGGGCAAACGGCTACAATGCCAGCGATAAAAAAGTAGCGGAGCCCCTCTCCATGCAGCAGTACCACGACCTCATGCGCCACGTGCTCGAGCACGGCCACGTCAAGACCGACCGCACCGGCACGGGCACCCGTTCCGTCTTCGGCTGGCAGATGCGTTTCAACCTGGCGGACGGCTTCCCCGTCATGACCACCAAGAAGCTGCACCTGCGTTCCATCATCCACGAACTGCTGTGGTTCCTGCAGGGCGACACCAACATCCGCTACCTCAAGGACAACGGCGTCTCCATCTGGGACGAGTGGGCCGACGCCAACGGCGACCTGGGGCCGGTGTACGGCAAGCAGTGGCGCCGCTGGGAAACGCCGGACGGGCGTCTCATCGACCAGGTGGGCCAGCTGGTGGAAAACCTGAAGAAGAACCCGGATTCCCGCCGCCACGTGGTTTCCGCCTGGAACCCGGGGGACGTGGATTCCATGGCTCTGCCGCCCTGCCACTGCCTGTTCCAGTTCTACGTGGCCGACGGCAAGCTGTCCTGCCAGCTGTACCAGCGCAGTGCCGACATCTTCCTCGGCGTGCCCTTCAACATTGCCTCCTACGCCCTGCTCACCCACATGATCGCCCAGGTCTGCGGCTACCAGGTCGGTGACTTCGTGCACACCCTGGGTGATGCCCACCTCTACAGCAACCACCTGGACCAGGCGCGCCTGCAGCTGTCCCGGGATTTCCGTCCCCTGCCCAAGCTGGTGCTCAATCCCGAGGTGAAGGACCTGTTCACCTTCCGCTTCGAGGACATCGCCCTGGAAGGCTACGATCCCCATCCTTCCATCGCCGCGCCCATCGCCGTCTGACCGGGAATACCGCCCATGCCCATGGACATCACCCGCACCGCGCCCTGGCAGGCCCTCCTGGCCCACCGGGAGCAGCTTCGTCCGCACCACCTGCGGGAGTTGTTCGCCCGGGAACCGGCCCGCTTCGAGAAGCTTTCCTTCCGCCTCGGCGATTTTCTCGCCGATTTTTCCAAGCAGCGCATCACTCCCGAAACCCTGGGTCTGCTCACCGACCTGGCCCGGGCGGCGGATGTGGAAGGCTGGCGCGATCGCATGTTTGCCGGCGAGCGCATCAACGTCAGCGAACAGCGGGCGGTGCTGCATCCGGCCCTGCGTTTCCTCGGCACCGGCCCCTTCCCCAGTGCGGCCAAGGACGTCATGCCCGAGGTGCGGGCGGTGCGGGCCCAGATGCGGCAGTTTTCCGAGCGGGTGCGCAGCGGCCTGTGGCGCGGTTACTCCGGCGAGGCCATCCGCCATGTGGTGAACCTGGGCATCGGCGGTTCCGACCTGGGGCCCAAGATGGCGGCCCGGGCCCTGTCGGCCTACGACCATCCGGCCCTGCACGTGCATTTCGTCTCCAACCTGGACGGGGCCCAACTGGCGCCCCTGCTGGAGACCCTGGACCCCCGCACCACCCTTTTCATCGTCGCCAGCAAGACCTTCACCACCCAGGAAACCCTGCGCAACGCCGAGACGGCCCGGGACTGGCTGCTGGCGGCGGCCGGTCCGGAGAACGAGGCGGCGGCCCTGGCCCGGCACTTCGTGGCGGTGACGGCGGCACCGGCCGAGGCGGGTCTGTTCGGCATCGGCCACGACAACATCTTCACCATGTGGGATTGGGTCGGCGGCCGCTATTCCCTGTGGTCCGCGGTGGGCCTGGCCCTGGCCCTGGCCATCGGCATGACCCAGTTCGAGCGGCTCCTGGCCGGGGCCCAGGCCCTGGACCAGCATTTCCTCAAGGCGCCCCTGGAGCAGAACCTGCCGGTGCTGATGGGCCTGCTGGGCATCTGGAACACCAACTTCCTCGGCGCCGAAACCCTGGCCATCCTGCCCTACAACGAGTCTTTGCGCACCCTGCCCGGCTACCTGCAGCAGCTGGAGATGGAGAGCAACGGCAAGATGGTGACCCGCAGCGGCAAGCCCCTGTCCTGCCATCCCAATCCCATCGTCTGGGGCGAGATCGGCATCAACGGCCAGCATGCCTTCTTCCAGCTGCTGCACCAGGGCGGCTGGCTCATTCCCAGCGACTTCATCGTCGCCGCCACCAGCGACTACCCCCTGCCGGGCCACAACGGTCCCCTGCTGGCCAACTGCCTGGCCCAGAGCTCGGCCCTGGCTTTCGGCCGCAGCGAGCAGGAGGCCCGGGCCGAGCTGGAGCTGGAGGGCTGGGCCGAGGCGGAGATCGCCGCGGTCCTGCCCTACAAGGTGTTTGCCGGCAACCAGCCGTCCACCACCCTGATGCTGCCCCGCCTGGACCCCTACCACCTGGGGCTGCTGATCGCCCTCTACGAGCACAAGGTGTTCGTCCAGGGGGTGGTGTGGGGCATCAATTCCTTCGACCAATGGGGGGTGGAGCTGGGCAAGAAGCTCGCCGGCCGCCTCCTGCCCGCCCTGGAAGGCACGCCCGACGAGGGGCTGGACGCCTCCACCCGGGGCCTCATTGCCTACTGCCGTCGCCATGGCCAACTCTGAACCGACCACTTCCTCCGAGGCTCCCCAGCTCGTCGCCCTGATCGTGGCGGTGGGGGCCAACCGGGCCATCGGCCTGGACAACCAGCTGCTCTGGCGCCTGCCGGAGGACATGGCCTATTTCAAGGCCACCACCCAGGGGCGCCCGGTGATCATGGGGCGCAAGACCTGGGAATCCCTGCCGGAGAAGTTCCGTCCCCTGCCGGGGCGGCGCAATGTGGTGGTCAGCCGCAACCGGGACTACCTGGCGCCCGGCGCCATCCTCTCCCATTCCCTGGAAGAGGCCCTGGCCGCCGCCGGCGGCGGCGAGGTCTTCGTCATGGGCGGCGCCGATCTCTACGCCCAGGCCCTGCCCCTGGCCCGGCGCCTCTATCTCACCGAGGTCCGGGATGAACCCCGGGCCGACGCCTTCTTTCCCGCCCTGGAAGCGGATGCCTGGGAGGAGCGTTCGCGCCGTCCCGGCAGCCCCCCCGCCGGCGCCCCGGCCTACGATTTCGTGGTCTGGGAACGCCGTCCCCGCTGATCCAGCCTCGCCTAAGTAGCGACTGCTAGGGAGGCTTCGATCGCTTAGTCATGCTCGATGCTACTGGTCAAAAAAACGGCGGGGAGGCCCCGCCGTTTTTGCGTGGTGGCAGCGCGTCAGCGTACGCAGTCCACGTAGTAGCCTACCTTGCCGTCTCGCTCTTCCTTGACCAGACCGTGGATGTCGGTCTCGAAGCCGGGGAATTTCTCGTTGAAATCCCGGGCGAACTGCAGGTACTGCATGATGGTCCGGTTGAAGCGCTCGCCCGGGATAAGCAGGGGAATGCCCGGGGGGTAGGGGGTGAGCAGCACTGAGGTGACCCGGCCTTCCAGCTCGTCGATGGGCACCCGGTCGATTTCCCGGTGGGCCATCTTGGCGAAGGCGTCGGCAGGCTTCATGGCTGGCACCATGTCGGAGAGGTACATCTCGGTGGTCAGGCGGGCCACGTCGTTGGAGCGGTAGACGGCGTGGATTTCCCGGCACAGGTCGCGCAGGCCGACCCGCTCGTAGCGCGGGTGCTTGGCGACGAAGGCGGGCAGCACCTTCCACAGGGGCTGGTTCTTGTCGTAGTCGTCCTTGAACTGCTGCAGTTCGGTCACCATGCTGTTCCAGCGGCCCTTGGTGATGCCGATGGTAAACATGATGAAGAAGGAGTAGAGGCCGCACTTCTCCACGATCACGCCGTGTTCGGCCAGGTACTTGGTGACGATGGCGGCGGGAATGCCCCGTTCAGCGAACTCGCCGTCCACGTCCAGGCCCGGGGTGATGATGGTGGCCTTGATCGGGTCCAGCATGTTGAAGCCGTCGGCCAGGTTGCCGAAGCCGTGCCAGCGGTCGCCGGGCTTGAGCATCCAGGCGTCCCGCTCCTCGATGCCTTCCTCGGAGAGGTCGTCCGGGCCCCATACCTTGAACCACCAGCCGGAGCCCCACTCCTCGTCCACCTTGCGCATGGCGCGGCGGAAGTCCAGGGCCTCGGCGATGGATTCCTCCACCAGGGCGGTGCCGCCCGGCTCTTCCATCATGGCCGCGGCCACGTCGCAGGAGGCGATGATGGCGTACTGGGGGCTGGTGGAGGTGTGCATGAGGTAGGCCTCGTTGAACACGTCCCGGTCCAGGTGGCTGTTCTCCGCGTCCTGCACCAGGATCTGGGAGGCCTGGGAAAGGCCGGCCAGGAGCTTGTGGGTGGACTGGGTGGAGAAGACCATGGACTCCTTGCAGCGGGGCCGGTCGGCGCCGATGGCGTGGTAATCGCCGTAGAAGTCGTGGAAGGCGGCGTGGGGCAGCCAGGCTTCGTCGAAGTGCAGGGTATCGATCTTGCCGTCCAGCTCTTCCTTGATGGCTTCCACGTTGTAGAGGATGCCGTCGTAGGTGGACTGGGTGATGGTCAGCACCCGGGGCTTGGCGTTCTTGTCCGTGGCGAAGGGATTCGCGGCGATCTTCTTCTGGATGTTCTCCCAGGCGAACTCGCTCTTGGGGATTGGGCCGATGATGCCGAAGTTGTTGCGGGTCGGCATGAGAAAGACCGGGATGGCGCCGGTCATCATGATGGCGTGCAGGATGGACTTGTGGCAGTTGCGGTCCACCACCACGATGTCGCCCGGGGCCACGGTGGAGTGCCAGACGATCTTGTTGGAGGTGGAGGTGCCGTTGGTGACGAAGTACAGGTGGTCGCAGTTGAAGATGCGTGCCGCATTGCGCTCGGAGGCCGCCACCGGGCCGGTGTGGTCCAGCAGCTGGCCCAGTTCCTCCACGGCGTTGCAGACGTCGGCGCGCAGCATGTTCTCGCCGAAGAACTGGTGGAACATCTGGCCCACCGGGCTCTTCAGGAAGGCGACGCCGCCGGAGTGGCCGGGACAGTGCCAGGAATAGGAGCCGTCCGAGGCGTAGTGGGTGAGGGCCCGGAAGAAGGGCGGCGGCAGGGATTCCAGGTAGGCCTTGGCTTCCCGCACCACGTTGCGGGCGATGAATTCCGGCGTGTCTTCATACATGTGGATGAAGCCGTGCAGTTCCCGCAGCACGTCGTTGGGGATGTGGCGGGAGGTGCGGGTCTCGCCGTGCAGGAAGATGGGAATCTCGCTGTTGCGCAGGCGGATTTCGCTGACGAAGGCGCGCAGGCCGGCAATGGCCTTGGCGGAAGCCTCGGGCGAGGAGAACTCCTCGTCGTCGATGGACAGGATGAAGGTGGAGGCCCGGCTCTGCTGCTGGGCGAAGGAGGTCAGGTCGCCGTAGCTGGTGACGCCCAGCACTTCCAGACCTTCGGCCTGGATGGCTTCCGCCAGGGCCCGGATGCCCAGGCCCGAGGCATTCTCGGAGCGGAAGTCTTCGTCGATGATGATGACCGGGAAGTGGAAGCGCATGGCTGTTCCTCAAAAGACGGCGACCCGCCGGAGCGGGTCACAGGATAAGTCGAAAATGTTGCGCGAAGGCGTCAGATCTTGGGCAGGGTGACGCCCACCTGGCCCTGGTACTTGCCGCCCCGGTCCTTGTAGGAGGTCTCGCAGACCTCGTCGGACTCGAAGAAGAGCACCTGGGCGCAGCCCTCGCCGGCGTAGATCTTGGCCGGCAGGGGGGTGGTGTTGGAGAACTCCAGGGTGACGTAGCCTTCCCATTCGGGTTCGAAGGGGGTGACGTTCACGATGATGCCGCAACGGGCGTAGGTGCTCTTGCCCAGGCAGACGGTGAGTACGCTGCGGGGGATGCGGAAGTATTCGACGGTGCGGGCCAGGGCGAAGGAGTTGGGCGGGATGATGCAATAGTCCGCCTCGATCTCGACGAAGGACTGGGGATCGAACTTCTTCGGGTCCACGATGGTGGAGTTGATGTTGGTGAAGACCTTGAATTCCCGGGCGCAACGGATGTCGTAGCCGTAGCTGGAGGTGCCGTAGGAAACGATCTTCTCCCCATTGACCTCGCGCACCAGCCCCGGCTCGAACGGTTCGATCATGCCGTGCTGCTCCGCCATGCGGCGGATCCATTTATCGGATTTGATGGCCATGCCAGCTACCCCAACACCTTGGAAAAAAGCGGATTCTACTTGGTGTTGGGGTGCACAAAAAGGGTTTTTACAGGAGGGGAAGCCCGTGGTGGGCGGGACGGGGGGCGGCGGTGCCGCTGCCGGGGGAAAAATGCAGGCAGATCAAGTGGATGGCGGGGGCTCGGGTAGTCCTTTGCCCCCGCCGGCGGCTCAGGTGTTCTGCACCACGATGTTGGGGAACTTGGCGGTCAGGTCCTTGGCCTTGTCGGCGATCTTCACCGCCACCCGGCGGGCGATGGTCCGGTAGATTTCCGCCGGGCGGGAATCGGGGGCGCCGACCACGGTGGGCTTGCCGGTGTCGGCCATTTCCCGGATGGCCAGTTCCAGGGGCAGGGCGCCGAGGAATTCCACGTCGTAGTCCTTGCACATCTGCTCGCCGCCGCCGTGGCCGAAGATGTGTTCTTCGTGGCCGCACTTGGAACAGATGTGGATGGACATGTTCTCGACGATGCCGAGGATGGGAATGCCCACCTTCTCGAACATCTTCAGGCCCTTGCGGGCATCGATGAGGGCGATGTCCTGGGGCGTGGTGACTACCACGGCGCCGGTCACCGGCACCTTCTGGGAGAGGGTCAGCTGGGTGTCGCCGGTGCCCGGCGGCATGTCGATCACCAGGTAATCCACGTCGCGCCAGTTGGTGTCCCGCAGCAGCTGTTCCAGGGCCTGGGTGACCATGGGGCCGCGCCAGACCATGGGGGTTTCCACGTCTTCCAGGAGGAAACCGATGGACATGGCCTGGATGCCGTGGGCTTCCAGGGGCTCCAGGCTCTGGCCGTCCTTGGATTCGGGCTGTTTGCCGGCCAGACCCAGCATCTGGGGCTGGGAGGGGCCGTAGATGTCGGCGTCCAGCAGGCCGACCGTGGCGCCTTCCTGGGCCAGGGCCAGGGCCAGGTTCACGGCGGTGGTGCTCTTGCCGACGCCACCCTTGCCGGAGGCCACGGCGATGATGTTCTTGACGCCCGGCAGCAGCTTCACGCCCCGCTGCACGGTGTGGGAGACGATTTTCACATAGACATTGGCGGAGACGTTGCCGGCGCCGGGCAGGGCCTTGATGGCGGCGATGACCCGGGCGCGGATGGCGTCGATCTGGGTCTTGGCCGGGTAGCCCAGCTCGATGTCCAGGGAGACGTCGTTGCCGTCCACCTTGATGTTGCGGGCGGCCTTGGAGGAAACGTAGTCCTTCTGGGTATTGGGGTCGATCAGGGACTGCAGGGCAGTGTGGACGTCGGCGACGCTGATGGTCATGGCAGGGAACTCCTGTGGGAAGCCTGATACTTGAGTTATTTTGTCGAGTATACCCCAGGGCAGGGGCCGGCCAAAAGCGCTCCTTGGCCGTCGGGCCAGCTTCTTTTCGTTCTTTTCCGGGGCCGGGCCGGGTCCTGGGCCCCGCGTTTGGTAAACTCCCGCCTTTGCTCCGACTTTTTCAGGCTCCCCCATGAAGCGCAAGATCCTCGTCACCTCCGCACTGCCCTACGCCAACGGCTCCATCCACCTGGGCCATCTGGTGGAGTACATCCAGACCGACATCTGGGTGCGCTTCCAGAAAATGCGGGGCCACGACTGCTGGTACGTCTGCGCCGACGACACCCACGGCACGCCCATCATGCTGCGGGCCCAAAACGAAGGCATCACCCCGGAAGCCCTGATCGAGCGGGTCTACGGCGAGCATACGCGGGACTTCGCCGGCTTCCTGGTGGGCTTCGACAACTACTATTCCACCAACACCCCGGAAACCCGCCGCTGCGCCGAAGACATCTACGGCAAGCTGCAGGCGGCCGGCCTGATCGAAGTGCGCTCCATCGAGCAGTTCTACGATCCGGTGAAGGAGATGTTCCTGCCGGACCGCTTCATCAAGGGCGAATGCCCCAAGTGCGGGGCCAAGGACCAGTACGGCGACAACTGCGAGGTCTGCGGTGCCGCCTACACTCCCAACGACCTGAAGGACCCGTACTCCGCCGTCTCCGGCGCCAAGCCGGAAATGCGTTCGTCCGACCACTATTTCTTCAAGCTCTCCGATCCCCGCTGCCAGGACTTCCTGCGCCGCTGGACTCGGGACGAGGGGCGCCTGCAGCCGGAAGCCGCCAACAAGATGCAGGAGTGGCTGGGGGCCGAGGGCGAGAATAAGCTCACCGACTGGGACATCTCCCGGGATGCGCCCTATTTCGGTTTCGAGATTCCCGGCGCCCCCGGCAAGTACTTCTACGTCTGGCTCGACGCCCCCATCGGTTACATGGGTTCCTTCGCCAATCTGTGCGAGAAGCAGGGCCTGGATTTCAACGAATACTGGAGCAAGGATTCGAAAGCCGAGCTGTACCACTTCATCGGCAAGGACATCCTCTATTTCCACGCCCTGTTCTGGCCCGCCGAGCTGGAGCAGGCCGGCTTCCGCACCCCGACCAAGGTTTTCGCCCACGGCTTCCTCACCGTGGATGGGCAGAAGATGTCCAAGTCCCGCGGCACCTTCATCACTGCCGAGAGCTACCTCAAGCAGGGCCTCAACCCGGAATGGCTGCGCTACTACTTCGCCGCCAAGCTGACCAACACCCTGGAAGACATCGACCTGTCCCTGCCCGACTTCACCGCCCGGGTGAATTCCGATCTGGTGGGCAAGTATGTGAACATCGCCAGCCGTGCTGCCGGCTTCATCGCCAAGCGCTTCAACGGCCAGCTGGCCGTGGCTGACGAGTCCCTGGCTCCCTATGCCGCTATCCGGGAAGCCGCCCCGCGCATCGCCGAATACTACGAGAACCGGGAATTCGGCCGCGCCCTGCGGGAAATCATGGCCCTGGCCGATGGCGTTAACCAGTATGTGGACACGGTGAAGCCCTGGGAGCTGGCCAAGCAGGAGGGCCAGGACCCGGCCCTGCACGCTGCCTGCACCAATGCGCTGAACCTGTTCCGCCTGCTCACCGTGCTGCTGAAGCCGGTGCTGCCGGTGCTGGCCGACAAGGTGGCCGCCTTCCTCAACGTCGCCCCCTTCGCCTGGGACGACGTCAATGCCGTGCTGGCCGCCGGCCATGCCATCCAGCCCTACGAGCACCTCATGACCCGCATCGACCCCAAGCTGGTGGAAGCCCTGGTGGAGGCCAACAAGGCTTCCCTGGCGCCTGCCGTTGCTGCAGCCCCGGCCAAGGCCGCGGAGAAGGGCGCCGAGCATTCCCAGCAGCGCCACGCCGAAAAGCAGCAGAAGGAAGCCCAGGTGGCCCAGGCCGCCGCCGAGACCGGCCCCCACATTTCCATCGACGACTTCATGAAGGTGGACCTGCGCATCGCCAAGATTGTGGACGCCAGCCACGTGGAAGGCGCCGATAAGCTGATCCGCCTGCAGCTGGATATCGGTGAGGAAAAGCCGCGCCAGGTCTTCGCCGGCATCAAGTCCGCCTACGATCCGGCCGCCCTGGTGGGCCGCCTGACGGTGATGGTGGCCAATCTGGCGCCGCG
This sequence comes from Azospira sp. I09, assembly GCF_009177135.1. Taxonomy (NCBI): domain Bacteria; kingdom Pseudomonadati; phylum Pseudomonadota; class Betaproteobacteria; order Rhodocyclales; family Rhodocyclaceae; genus Azospira; species Azospira sp. I09. Next base: position 3,150,809 of record NZ_AP021844.1, read on the forward strand.
CAAGATGAAGTTCGGCATGTCCGAAGGCATGGTGCTGGCGGCCTCCGATCCGGAAGGCAAAACCGGTGGCCTGTACATCCTTTCCCCCGATGCCGGCGCCCAGCCCGGGATGCGGGTGAAATAACCAAGGGGTCTAAGTTTGCTAAAAATTCAGCCTGTAAGTTCTGTGTCAGGCCCAGGCCCTAGGCTGACGCCATGATCCTGCCCCAAGGTAAAAGGCGCTTTTCCCTGACCCTGCCCATCGTCGGCTTCGCCCTCCTGGACGTGGCCGGCATGGTGGCGTTCGCCGTCGGCCTGGCCTACCTGACGGGCAAGGAACCCCTGTTTTTCCGCAACTTCCCGTCCTCCATGGGCGAGGCCATCCTCAGCACCCTCGCCGGTTTGGGGCTCATGCTCTGGGCCGCCGCCCAGATCCTGCGCGAGACCCTGAAACAGGTTCCCCCACAAGACAGCACAGCACAACAATGAGCGCTTTCCGACCGAAGCTCCTGGACTGCCTGCCTGACTACGACCGGGCCCAGTTCGGGCGCGACGTGTCGGCCGGCCTCACTGTCGGCGTCCTGGCCCTGCCCCTGGCCATGGCCTTCGCCATCGCCTCCGGTGTCGATCCGGCGGCCGGTATATGGACCGCCATCGTCGCCGGTTTCATCATCGCCGCCCTGGGCGGCTCCCGGGTGCAGATCGGCGGCCCCACCGGGGCCTTCATCGTCATCGTCTACGGCATCGTCGCCCAGTACGGCCTGGCCAACCTGCTCATCGCCACCATGCTGGCCGGGCTGATCCTCATCGGCATGGGCCTGGCCCGCCTCGGCGCCCTGATCCGCTTCATCCCGGTGACGGTGGTGATCGGCTTCACCAACGGTATCGCCGTGCTCATCTTCATCAGCCAGATCAAGGAATTCCTCGGCCTGGACATGGAGGCCCTGCCGGCCGAGTTCTTCGCCAAGATGAAAGTGCTGGCGGCCAACCTGCCCAATACCGATCTGCCCACCCTGGCCCTGGCTTCCGCCTCCCTGGTGCTGCTGGTGCTGTGGAACAAGAAGGTGGCCGGCAAGCTACCCCTGCTGGGCAAGTTGCCCGGCCCCCTGGCGGTGCTGATCGCCGGCACGGTGGCCCAGTCCCTGCTCGAATTCCCGGTGGAGACCATCGGCAGCCGCTTTGGCGGCATTCCCCAGTCCCTGCCGGCCTTCGCCTTTCCCGAGCTGACCCTGTCCACCCTGCGCAACCTCATTTCCCCGGCCATCACCATTGCCCTGCTGGGGGCCATCGAGTCCCTGCTCTCCGCCCGGGTGGCCGACAGCCAGATCGACGACCGCCACGATCCCAACCAGGAACTGCTGGCCCAGGGCGTCGCCAATGTGGTGGCCCCCCTGGTGGGCGGTTTTGCCGCCACCGGCGCCATCGCCCGCACCAGCACCAATGTGCGGGCCGGCGGCCGTACTCCGGTGGCCGGCATGGTGCACGCCCTGACCCTGCTGGCGGTGGTGCTGGTGGCGGCCCCCCTGGCCAGCGACGTGCCCCTGGCCACCCTCTCCGCCATCCTCATGGTGGTGGCCTGGAACATGGGCGAGTGGCACGAGTTCAAGGAACTGCCCCGTTACTCCATGAACTACCGGGCCATCCTCCTTTCCACCTTCTTCATCACCGTGGTCTTCGACCTGACCCTGGCGGTGGAGATCGGCATGGTGCTGGCTTCCCTCTTCTTCATCTACCGCATGTCCGAGCTGACCAAGGTGGCGCCCCTGAGCCTGCCCGACTGGGCGGCGGGCCAGCCGGTGGCGGCCTACAGCCTCTACGGCTCCCTTTTCTTCGGCGCCGTGGGCAAGCTGCAGACCCTGCTGGACCAGCATGCCCAGGGCACCCAGGTGCTGATCCTGGACCTGCACCAGGTGATCAATCTGGACACCACCGGCCTGGACACCCTGGAGGCCCTGCAGCGCATGCTGGCCAAGCGGGGCGGCTGCCTGATCCTGGCCGGGCTCAATGCCCAGCCCGGTTCCCTGGTGTCCCGCTCCGGCTTTGCCGACGACGTGGGGACGGACAACCTGGTGGCCAGCCTGGCCGAAGCCTGGCAGCGGGCTGCCATCCTGTTGCCCCGGGATGAGGCAGCAGGCTCCCCGTCCCATGCCTGAACGGGCGGTGCGGCTGCGGGTGCGCGGCCTGGTGCAGGGTGTCGGCTTCCGCTGGTCCCTCTGCCGCGAGGCCCAAGGCCTGGGGCTGAGGGGCTGGGTGCGCAACCGCAGCGACGGTTCGGTGGAGGCCCTGGCCTGGGGCGAAGCCGAGGCGGTGACCGGACTGCTGGCGTGGGCCGCCCAGGGACCGCCGGCCGCCCGGGTGAGCGGGGTGGAGATCCTGGAAGCCGCGCCGGAAGCCGATCCGACAGAAGGTTTTGAACAGCGCCCCAGCCTCTGACACAATGCCGTCATGGATAATCTCCTGCGCGGCGCCGCCCCCCTCGAACTCTATGTCTGGCTAGAGCCGGAGGAGTCCTTGCCGGGATGGGATTTCCAGAGCGGCGGCCCCCATGCCGAGCCGCGTACCGTCTTTCCCTCCGGCATCAATCCCCAGCTGGTGCACAACTACTTCGCCGAATACAACCTGGAGTTCTTCCGCCAGCGCAGTTTCGAGCGTTATCCCTCCCGTCTGCACGCCCAGTTCCTCTTTGCCACCCGCACCGACGCGGAGAACTACCGCAACAAGCATCCCGGCCGGGTCTTCGGCAAGTTGCTGACCCGGGTCACCACCCGGGGCGCCTATACCTGCTCCTACCACGACGCCAACTGGATCGATTACCTGCACCTGCCCCACAACCTGGATCTGGATACCCTGGGCGAGATTTCCCGGGCCTACTGGGCGGGCACCCTGGTGGAAGAGGCTGGACTGACCTTCATGGACCAGCCCTGGCGGGAGCCGCCGGTGATCGAGGCGGTATTCCAGGGCAGCCTGGTGCCAGAACCCCTGCCGGCCCGGGCCATCGGTCTGTTGCCGGGCTTCGAGCCTTACCTGGCGCGAAATTGACAGCGTCCTGACCCTCGGTTAGATTCGAAAAGCACTGGCACGGGCGCCAACCATGGCGTCCGGCCTGGGGCTCAGACCCCGATCCCGATTCCCCATCCCCGTCATTCAGGAGAAAAACAATGGCCGTTCTCGTCGGTAAACAAGCCCCCGATTTCAAAGCCCTGGCCGTCCTCGGCAACAACGAAATCAAGGAAGTGACCTTTTCCGAGCACATCAAGGGCAAGTACGCCGTCCTCTTTTTCTACCCCCTGGACTTCACCTTCGTCTGCCCCTCCGAACTGATCGCCTTCGACCATCGCCTGGCCGAGTTCAAGCAGCGCGGCGTCGAAGTGGTGGGCTGCTCCATCGACTCCCAGTTCACCCACCTGGCCTGGAAGAACACTCCCGTCGAGAAGGGCGGCATCGGCCAGGTCGGCTATCCCCTGGTGGCCGACATCAAGCATGAAATCTGTCAGGCCTACGACGTGGAAGCTGCGCCCGGCGTCGCTTTCCGCGGCTCCTTCCTGATCGACAAGGCCGGCGTGGTGCGCCACCAGGTGGTGAACGACCTGCCCCTGGGCCGCAATATCGACGAGATGCTGCGCATGGTGGATGCCCTGCAATTCACCGAAGAGCACGGCGAAGTCTGTCCCGCCGGCTGGAACAAGGGCAAGAAGGGCATGACCGCCAGCCCCGAGGGCGTCGCCAAGTACCTGGCCGAGAACGCCGAGGCTCTCTGAGTCCTGCGTCCGCCCTCCGGGGCGTCGCCCGGAAAGCCACCGGCAACGGTGGCTTTTTTTATGGTGCAGGGCGTGCAGATGGCCTGGCACCACTTCGGTGCGACACCGTGTCACATTCCCGCCCGGCGCCGCTGCCGCCAGAATCCCACCCCTGAAAAGCAGTCAATAACATCTCAGGGGAGCATCATGCAGTTCATGCCTAGCCGGCTCAGTCTGGCCATTTTTCTCGCATTTCCACTGGTGGCCGTCGCTGAAGACGGCACCACCCTCGACACCGTGGTCGTCACCGCCCCGCGCATGGAAGAGCCGCTCAAGGTCGTCACCGACCCCAAGGCCCCGCGCCAGCCGCTGCCGGCCCACGACGGTGCCGACTTCCTCAAGACCATCCCGGGCTTTTCCGTCATCCGCAAGGGCGGCACTGACGGCGACCCGGTGCTGCGGGGCTTTTCCGGCTCCCGCCTGGGCATCCTCCTGGACGGCCAGGAAATCTACGGCGGCTGCGGCGGCCGCATGGACCCGCCGACGGCCTATGTCTATCCCGAATCCTACGACCGCGTGACGGTGCTCAAGGGCCCCCAAAGCGTGCTCTACGGCGCCGGCCAGTCAGCCGGGGTGGTGCTGTTCGAGAAGGACATCAAGCGCTTCCGCGAGGCCGGCTGGAAGGCCAACGGCAGCCTCACCTTCGGCAGCTTCGGCCGCAACGACCAGATGGCCGACATCCGGGCCGGCAACGGCAACTTCTACGTCCAGGCCGGGGCGACCCGGGCCGATTCGGACGACTACAAGGATGGCAACGGCAACACCGTGCACTCCCGCTACACCCGCTGGAGCAACAATGCAGCCATCGGCCTGACGCCGGACGACAACACCCGCATGGAACTGTCCCTGGCCCGCAGCGACGGCGAGGCTGCCTACGCCGACCGCTCCATGGACGGCTCCAAGTTCGCCCGGGAGAACGTGGCCCTGAAGTTCGAGAAGCGCAAGCTTTCCGCCCTGGTGGACAAGGTGGAGGCTCTGGCCTACTACAACTATGTAGACCACGTGATGGACAACTACAGCCTGCGCACCAAGCCGCCGACAGCCATGTACATGGCCAGCAATCCGGACCGCAAGACCCTGGGCAGCCGTTTCTCCATCACTCTGGCACCCGGCGATAGCACCAAGGTCACCATCGGCGTGGACCAGAAGGAAGATACCCACCGCTTCCGTTCCGGCATGTCCATGATGAGCGCCGCGGCGGCTGAAACGAGCTACCAGTCCAAGGCCTGGGCCGAGGACATGATCTTCAAGCAGCATGGCCTGTTCAGCGAAGCCACCCACCTGCTGGCCGAGGATCGCCGTGTCATCGGCGGCCTGCGTGTGGACTGGCATGAGGTGCAGGACAAGCGCGCCACCAGCATCACCCGGGGTAAGACCGACAAGGAGACCCTGGGCAGCGGCTTCCTGCGTTACGAGAACGACTTTGCCAAGGGTGCCGGCACCTGGTACGCCGGTCTGGGCCATGCCGGCCGGACCGCCGATTTCTGGGAGCGGGGCAAGGGCAATCCCCTGGCGCCGGCCACCAGCGTCTTCCTCGACGTCAAGCCGGAAAAGACCACCCAGCTGGACGTGGGAGCCAACTATCGCAACGGTCCCTGGAGCGGTGCGGTCTCCGGCTTCTACAGCAAGGTGCAGGACTACCTGCTGATCCGCTGGGTCGGCACGGCGGTGACGCGCAATGTGGATGCCACCATCTACGGCGGCGAAGCCGACCTGGCCTACCAGTTCAATTCCGCCTGGAAGGGCTACGGCACCCTGGCCTACGTGCGCGGCAGCAACGACACGGACGACAAGCCCCTGGCCCAGCAGCCGCCCCTGGAGCTGCGGGTCGGCCTGTCCTATGACGACAAGACCTATTCCGTCGGTGCCCTGGCCCGGCTCGTTTCGGCCCAGGACCGCTACGACGTGGGTTCCGGCAACATCGTTTCCAACGGCAAGGACCTGGGACGCAGCGGCGGCTTCGGCGTCTTCTCCCTCAACGCCGGCTATCGTCCCAACAAGAAGGCCCTGCTCAGTGCCGGCGTGGATAACCTGTTCGACAAGGTCTATGCCGAGCATCTGTCCAAGGGCGGCTCCGACATTGCCGGCTACCTTGGTGCGTCGACGTTACGCATCAACGAGCCCGGGCGCACCTTCTGGCTGAAGGCCCAGATCGCCCTCGACTGAGTTCCTGTACCACCTCTCGAAAGTTCAGGCCCGCTCCCCAGCGGGCCTTTTTTTAGCTTGCCGGGGCGGCGAAGAGGCGGGCCAGGGTGGCCTGGTAGGCAGCCGCTTCCACCTGGCCTTCCGCCGGGGCCCAGGGGGCCAGTTCGTCACCGGTGAGGGGCAGGTAGGGGCCGGACTTGGCTTCGAGGAAGACGGTGCCCGGGCACAGGGCCAGGACGGAGTGCCAGGTGCCGTGGGGGATGTCCACGCCCAGGGTGTGGCTGCCCGGGGCCAGCACGGCGGTGCCGGTGATGTTGCCCTGCCCGTCGAAGGTCACCAGGCCCAGGCGGCCGCTGAGGACCACCATGGTTTCATCCTTGTTGGGGTCCAGGTGGCGGTGGGGCGGCACGTAGGAGCCTGGTTCCAGGGCGTTGAGCAGGCGGTGGCCCGGGTAGTCGTCCCGGGGATGGAAGTTGCGGTTCTTGCGCAGCCGGGGCGAGGCCTGGGCTTCGGCTGTCACCTCCGCCAGCAGGGCGCCGTCGATGAGGCGGATGGACATGGGCCTACTTCAGGTTGCGGGCGGAGAGCAGGACCACCTGGCCGCCAAAGAAATTGACGGTGATGCCCTGCTGTTCGCTGCCCCAGGCGCAGGAACGCACCCCCAGGGTTTCGTCGCAGTGGCTGGGCTCGCCGATGATGGCCGTCACTTCCTCGTACTTCTGGCCCATTTTCAGCTTGCCGTAGTTTTCCAGGGTGACCTTGGAACAGGCGGCCAGGGCCAGTGCCAGGGCAACGGCGAGAAGGGGTTTGCAGTTCATGGCGGGCTCCTCAGGAGTGGGGGAAGCATGGCCCGGGGGCCGGGGTTAGTTGTACTGCAGCTCGACGCCGGCGGGGCTGAGCCAGTCCTGCAGGGTTTGCAGCAGGTCGTCGTCCGGTCGCACCCGGGTGCCTTCGCCCAGGATCAGCTCGCACTGGGCTTCGCCGTTGCGGTAAGCGATGCGTACCGGGCAGCCGCCTTCCATGCGGAAGGGGGTGAGCAGTTCCTGCAGCTTGCGCGCATCGGCCTGGCCGTTCATCGACAGGCGCAACTGGCGGGCGAAGCGGGTGCGGGCTTCGGGCAGGGTGTAGAGATTCTCGGCGACGATGCGCAGGCCGTCGCGGAAGTCGTCCTTGCTCACCTTGCCTTCGATGATCAGGGGTTCGTCCACCTTCAGCTTGTTGCGGTGGGCATCGAAGACCTCGCTGTAGACCGTCACCTCCAGCGACGGGCAGGAGCCGTCGTCCAGGATGATGATGCCCATGCGACCCCGGCTGGTCATCTTCACCCGCAGGTCCATGACCACGCCGGCCAGGGTCTGGGGCTCCCGGGCCGGGGCCAGGGCGCTCAGGGGGCGGCCGGCGAAGCGCTTGGCTTCGCTGCGGATGCTGTCGAAGGGGTGGCCGGAATAGAAGAAGCCGAGGGCGGTCTTTTCTTCCAGCAGGCGCTGCTTGTCGCTCCAGGGGCGGACGCTGACGTACTGGGGCGCTTCGGCCACGGCGTCGTCGCCGCTGCCGAACATCTCGAAGAGGCCGCCCTGGTGGGCGTTGCGCTCGGCCTGGTCGGCCGCTTCCATGGCGATGCTGACGGAGGCGATGAGCTGGGCCCGGTCCCGGCTCGGGTCCAGGGTGTCGAAGGCGCCGGCGCGGATCAGGGCTTCGATGGTGCGGCGGTTCACCAGGCGTTTGTCCACCCGCAGGCAGAAGTCGAAGAGGTCCTTGAAGGGGCCGCCTTCGGCGCGGGCGGCGAGGATGCACTCCACCGCCTGCTGGCCGGTGCCCTTCACCGCCCCCAGGCCGTAGCGGATGGTCTTGCCGTCCACCGGCACGAAGCGGTAGTCGGAGTGGTTCACGTCCGGCGGCAGCACCTTGATGCCGTTTTTCACCGTGTCTTCGTAGAAGATTTTCACGGTGTCCGTGTTGTCCATGTCCGAGGACATGGTGGCCGCCATGAAGGCCGAGCAGTGGTGGGCCTTGAGCCAGGCGGTGTGGTAGGTGACCATGGCGTAGGCGGCGGTGTGGGACTTGTTGAAGCCGTACTCCGCGAACTTGGTCATGAGATCGAACAGCTGTTCGGCCAGGGCCGGGTCGTAGCCCTTCTTCTTCGCCCCTTCGGCAATGGTCTCCCGGTGCTTGGCCATTTCCTCGGCCTTTTTCTTGCCCATGGCCCGGCGCAGCATGTCGGCGCCGCCCAGGGTGTAGCCGCCGATGATCTGGGAGATCTGCATCACCTGTTCCTGGTACACGATCACCCCGTAGGTGGGGTCCAGGCAGCCCTTCAGGTCCGGGTGGAAATAGTCGATCTTCTGCTGGCCCTTTTTGCGCAGGATGAAGTCGTCCACCATGCCCGAGCCCAGGGGGCCGGGACGGTACAGGGCCAGCACGGCGATGATGTCTTCGAAGCGGTCGGGGGCCAGCTTCTTCAGCAGCTTCTTCATGCCCTCCGATTCCACCTGGAAGATCGCCGTGGTGTTGGCGTCCTTGAGAATCTGGTAGGCGGCGGGGTCGGTGAAGGGCAGGGAGAGCAGGTCCAGCTTTTCGCCGGTGAGCCGTTCCACGTACTCCACGGCCAGCTCGATAATGGTCAGGTTGCGCAGGCCGAGGAAGTCGAACTTCACCAGGCCGACCTTTTCCACGTCGTCCTTGTCGTACTGGCTGACCACCGAGTCGGAGCCGGGCTGGGCGTAGAGGGGGCAGAAGTCGGTGAGCTTGCCCGGGGCGATCAGCACGCCGCCGGCGTGCATGCCCACGTTGCGGGTCAAGTCCTCCAGCTTCATGGCCAGCTCGAACAGCTCGGCCACTTCCTCTTCCTCCTCCATCTTCTCCTTCAGCTGGGGTTCCATTTCCAGGGCCTGGGCCAGGGAGACAGGCTTGTTGGCCTCAACGGGAATGAGTTTGGAGAGGGAGTCGCAGAAGTTGTAGGGCAGGTCCAGCACCCGGCCCACGTCCCGGATCACCGCCTTGGAGGACATGGTGCCGAAGGTGGCGATCTGGGACACCGCATCGACGCCGTACTTGTGGCGCACGTACTCGATCACGCGCCAGCGGTTGTCCTGGCAGAAGTCGATGTCGAAGTCGGGCATGGAGACCCGCTCGGGGTTGAGGAAGCGCTCGAACAGCAGGGCGTACTGCAGCGGGTCCAGGTCGGTGATGCCGAGGCTGTAGGCCACCAGGGAGCCGGCGCCGGAACCCCGGCCCGGGCCCACGGGGACGCCGTTGTGCTTCCCCCAGTTGATGAAGTCGGCCACGATCAGGAAGTAGCCGGGGAAGCCCATCTGCACGATGGTCTTGGTCTCGATTTCCAGGCGCTCGTCGTACTCCGGGCGCCGCCGCTGCCGCTCCTCCGGGTCCGGGAACAGCAGTTCCAGGCGCTTCTCCAGGCCGGCCTTGGCCTCGTTGATGAGGTGCTGGTCCAGGGAGATGCCGTCGGGGGTGGGGAACTGGGGCAGGAAGTTCTTGCCCAGGGTCAGGGTCAGGTTGCAGCGCTTGGCGATTTCCAGCGTGTTTTCCAGGGCCTCGGGCAGGTCGGCGAAAAGCTCCGCCATTTCCGCCTGGGTCTTGAAATACTGCTGTTCGGTGAAGGTCTTGGGGCGGCGCCGGTCGCCCAGGACGTAGCCCTCGGCGATGCAGACCCGGGCCTCGTGGGCCTTGAAGTCGTCGGCGTCGAGGAACTGGATCGGGTGGGTGGCCACCAGGGGCAGTTCCAGGTCGGCGCCGAGGTCGGCGGTGGCCGACACCAGTTGCTCCTGCTGGGGATGGCCGGCCCGCTGCACTTCCAGGTAGAAGGCCTGGGGGAACTGGGCACTCCAGGCCCTGGCCCGGGCCGCCGCCAGGTCCCGGTTGCCGGCCAGGAGGGCGTCGCCCACGTCGCCGTCCTTGGCGCCGGAGAGGGCGATGAGGCCGTCGCAGCCCACTTCGTCGAACCAGGCCCGCTTGATCTCGGCCCGGTCCCGCCGGCCTTCGGCCAGGTAGGCCCGGGACAGCAGTTCGCACAGCTGCAGGTAGCCCCGGTGGCTGCGCACCAGCAGCAGCAGGCGGAAGGGGCGGTCGGTCTCGGTTTCGTTGGCGATCCACACGTCGGCGCCGGCGACGGGCTTGACGCCCTTGCCGCGGCAGGCGTTGTAGAACTTCACCAGGCCGAAGGCGTTGGCCAGGTCGGTGAGGGCCATGGCCGGCTGGCCGTCGGCGATGGCGCGGGCCACGGCGTCGTCGAGGCGGACGATGCCGTCGGTGATGGAGTATTCGCTGTGGAGGCGGAGATGGACGAAGCGGGGATCGGTCATCCGGGAATTTTACCCTGCCCCCCAGCCGCGTGCATTGGCGACGACGGTATAATTCCCACGCTTCCCTTTGGGTAAACTAATGCTGCCTTTTCAACTATCCCCTTTCCCCACTGAACACCGCTGGCCTCTGGTGTTGCTATTGCTGTTGCTGCTGGCGGTCTGCGTGCTGGCGCCCGGCATCCAGTCGCCCACTGGCCTGACCGGCAAGGACGAGTACGCTCTGGGCCTACGTACTCCCCTGGAAATGATGGAGAAGGATGTCTGGCTGGTGCCCGAACTGAACGGTCAGCCGCGTCTGAAAAAGCCCCCCTTCCTCTACTGGCTGGGTCGAGCTAGTTACGAGACCTTTGGCGTTTCCCTGGTCTCGGCCCGAGGCATCGGCACCCTGTTCGGTGCCCTGCTGGTGGTGGCCGCCGCCGGTATCGGCCGGCGCCTCCTGGGGGACCGCCGCGCCGCCCTCTGCGGCGCCCTGCTGGTACTTACTAGCCTGGGGCTAAACAGCGAAGCCCGGCGCTTCATGCTCGACGTACCCACTGCGGCTCTCTCCGCCCTGGCCTTCTGGGGCCTGCTGCGCTGGTACCAGGATGGGCGCTGGGTGGGCATGCTGCAGGCGGCCCTATGTCTGGCCGCCGGCTTCCTAGTGAAGGGCCCCATTGTCGCCCTGGTCTGCGGCGGCGGTGTCCTGGCTTGCCTGGGCAGTGGCCTGTGGTCCTGGCGGGAGCTACTGCGGCGCTGGCCGGCCTGCCTCGGCGGCAGTACCCTGTTCCTGCTCCTAGCCCTACCCTGGTTCGTCTATGTACGCCTACACTACCCGGATGCCGCCGCTGCTGAATTTCAGGAGGAACTGGAGGCGCGGCAGCTCTTCTCCCTCTCTCCGGAGTCTCTGCTGGGCCTGGTGCAGATCGGCCTACCCTGGAGCCTGGCCGCCCTAGCTCTGCTGCCTCGGGCCTGGCGCGGCGGCCCGGCAGCACGGACCCTGGCCTTATGGCTGGCCGCCACTTTCATTCCTTTCCTCTTTATCCGCAGTTTCGACCGCTATCTGGTGGGGTCCCTGCTGTCCATGGGACTGCTAGCCGGCTGGTGCTGGGCGGGGGCGCAGCCCCTGCCCGTCTGGGGGCGCCGTCTGGGGACGCTCTTTGCCGGCCTCTTCGTGCTGATCTTCGTCCTCATGGCCTGGTGGTTCCGTTGCGGCGGCTGGCTGCCCACCGCCGCGGCCCTGCTGTGGTTGCTGTGGGAGGGCTGGCGCGGTGCCAGCCTGCTGCGGGGGGCTGCCGCCGCGGCTTTGGTGTGGATGACCTTCTACGCTTTCCTTTTTCCCGCCTTCGGCATCAACGTCCTGCCGCCCCAGGTGGCGGCCCTGGCGGCGGAGCGGCCGGTGCTGATGTTCGACGGCCCCCAGCCGGCCCTGTTGCCTATGGCTCTGGGGCGGGCCTTGGGACATTCCAGCCAGCTTTCCCCGGCCTTCCTGGAGCAGCCCGGCCTGTTGGTTTTTGCCCGCCTGGAGGATGTGCCCAAGCTGACCGGCCAGGCCGACGAGTTGGGGCGTGACCTGCGGGAAGCGGGACGCTATCGGGTCCTTTCTTCCCGCGGCTCCGGCATCCGCTTCGCCCGGGAGGGTAGCGGCAAGGCCGAGTGGCAGGCTGCCTTCGCCGCCCGTTCCCTGGCCCCCCTGGAGTCCACAGTGGTGTATTTTGAGGTGCAGCGGTGAGGCGTTCCCTGCGCTTCTGGGCCCGGCTTGTCCTTGGCCTGGGCATCGTGGCGGCGATCCTACGCCTGTTCTCTCTGCCTTCCCCCGGGGTGCCGCTGTCGCCAGCGACAGATGCCGTTGCTGCGGCGGTGGTGGATGGCCCATCGACGACCCTGCTGCTGCCCCAGGTGGCGCCCTCCTCCCATGCTGCAGCCCTAGCCGCTGATGCCGAGGGGCGGCCCCTGCTGGTCTGGTTCGCCGGTTCCCGGGAAGGGGCGGCAGATGTGCAGATTTATTTCTCCCGCTTTACCGCCGGCGTGTGGTCGGCGCCCCGGGCCGTCGCCGAGCGGCAGCAGATACAGGCCGTCGGTGGTCGCTACCTGCGTAAGCTGGGCAATCCCCTGCTGGCCCTGGATGGGGAAGGACGGCTGCATCTGTGGTTCGTCAGCGTCTCCATCGGCGGCTGGGCCGGGGCTTCCCTTAACCATCAGTCTTCCGCCGATGGGGGCATAACCTGGAGTCCCCCTCGACGGCTGGTCACGGCTCCCTTCCTCAACGTCAGTACCCTGGTGCGCAATTCGCCTCTGCTGCTGCAGGGGGGCGGCTTCGCTCTGCCGGTGTATCACGAGTTCATCAGCAAGCATGGGGAATGGTTACTCCTAGCGGCGGACGGGGAAACGGTCTTAGACAAGGCCCGCATGCCCGCTGCCCGGCCCCTTCTGCAGCCTGCCGTGGCGCCGACGTCGGAGGGACTGCTGGCCGTCCTGCGGGATGCCGGCCCCGGCCCCGGGGCCCTGCGCACCGCCCGCTCCAGCGATGGTGGAAGCCACTGGAAGGAGGGGCCTGCCCTAGCTATCGCCAATCCCAATTCCGCCGCCGCTATGATCCGTCTGGCGGATGGCCGGCTACTGCTGGCCTGCAACCCCATTGCCCAGAACCGCAACAAGCTGTCCCTGTGGCTGTCCGGGGATGCAGGGGCGTCCTGGCGGGAGTCCCGGGTAGTTGAGTCCAGCCCCAGCGGGCGCGAGGAGTATTCTTATCCGGCCCTGCTCCAGGGCGGGGACGGTCAGGTACACCTGGTCTATACCTGGAACCGCCAGACCATCAAGCACGTGCGCTTGCCCTTGGGCGTCCTGGCTGCGGGAGCGCCGTCATGATGGCCCCTGCCCTGTGGTTTCCTCCGGCCGCCCTGGCCTGTTGCATGGCGGCGTTGGCCTGGTGTCTCCTGGTCGGAACGCCCCTGGGTGCTCGGGCCCGGGGGGGGGTGGTACTGGCGCTGCTGCTGGCGGCCTGCCTGCCCCTGGGGCGTAGCAGTTCTTTCCTGGGCATGTTGTGGGGTGTCCTGGGCTCGCCCTCCATGCCCACCCTGGCGGTAGCCCTGGCCGCCCTGTCCGGCTCGGCCTCCCTGCGTCGGGATGTGGGCTGGGGTGCGGCGCTCCTGGCTCTGCTTGGCCTGTTGCTGCTCTATCCCCTGTCTCTCGGCCCTTGGGATCTGGACCCTTACCGCTGGGGTTTCGCTCCCTGGGTTCTGAGCGGGGCCCTGGCTGCCGTCGGCATTGCGGTTTCCTTTTGCCTACCGGCCCTGGCCTTGCTTCTGGGGCTGGCCCTGGCCGGTTTTGGCCTGCGCCTGTCGGGTTCGGACAATCTCTGGGATTATGTTCTCGATCCGATGCTGGTAATCTACTCCGTTTTTTTTCTCTCTAACCGGCTCCGTCGGGGCCCACTACCGAGGGGGGGCTTCGCCTCCTAGTACCCCATGTCCAGCGCCATTCCCGATATTTCCATCGTCATTCCGGTCTATAACGAGGCGGAGAACGTCACGGACCTGGTGGCCCGGGTCGAGGCGGCAATTCGCCCCACCCGCTACAGTTTTGAACTGATCTGCATCGACGACGGTTCCCGCGATGACACCGCCTACATCCTACAATCCCTGGCGGCGGAGCGACCCTGGCTGTGTCCCCTTTTCCTGATGCGGAACTACGGTCAGACCGCGGCTCTGCAGGCCGGTTTCGATGCCGCAGGTGGGCGCTACGTGGTGACTCTAGACGGCGATCTGCAGAACGATCCCCTGGATATTCCAGGCCTGGTGGACCGCCTGGAAGAGGATACTTCCGTGGACATGATTTCCGGTTGGCGCAAGGAGCGCCAGGATCGGGCGTTGTCCCGAAAGCTTCCCTCTATGCTGGCCAACCGGCTCATTTCCTGGGCCACAGGAGTGAGCCTGCACGACTACGGCTGTGCCCTGAAGGCGTACCGGGGGGAGATCATCGCTCGCATCCGCCTCTACGGCGAGTTGCATCGCTTCATCCCCATCTTGGCGGCAGAGGCCGGGGCCCGCATCGTCGAAGTGCCGGTGCGCCACCATGCGCGCACCCGGGGCCAGTCTAAATACGGCATCGACCGGACCTTCCGAGTCATTCTCGACTTGCTGCTGATGAAGTTCCTGATGCGCTACCTGCACCGCCCCCTGCATGCCTTTGGCGGCGTCGGCCTGGGCCTGCTCATCCCCGGCCTATCTATGCTCGGCTGGCTACTGCTGCAGAAACTGCTGGGGGCCGATATCGGCGGGCGTCCCCTACTCATGGCGGGGGTCACTCTAACCCTGATGGGGGTACAACTGCTGGGCTTGGGACTATTGGGAGAAATCCTCATCCGGGTCTACCACGAGCCCGAGGGACGAGCTCAGTATCGGTTGCGAGACGTGCCGCGACCGAAGTCCTGAGCCATGGCCCCGCGGCAGTTGCTCAAACTGATAGCGGCGCCACTGCTGCTCGGTGGCGTCCTCTGGCTGGCGCGCCCGGAAAAGGTGTTGTTGGCCCTCGGCAACGCCCATCGGGGCTGGCTGCTGGCGGGTTTTATCGCCGCTCTTGCGGCCAATGTCCTGTCTGCCTGCCGCTGGCGGCGCATGTGCCTGTGGCTGGGTTTGCAACTGTCCGGGAGAGGCGCTCTGAGTGCCTATTTTCAAGGGGTGGCAGCGAATGTGCTGCTGCCGGGAGCCACATTGGGGGGAGATATGCTGCGGGTGACCCAGGTGGTGCGCCTGGGTAATCCGGCCTGGGAATCCGGCTGGAGCGTGCTGTTGGATCGTCTCAGTGGCCTATGGGTACTCTGCGTACTGTCGGTCGCCACCCTGGCGACCTGGCTGGGAGCTGGGCGGGAAGTGCCGGGTCTGGCCGCTTGGCTGCCGGGCGGCTCAGGAGCGGGAGCCTGGGTCGGTGCTGCAGCCCTGCTTGGCTTGCTGCTACCGCCTCTGCTCTATGTGTGGGGCCGACACGGCCTGTTGCCCCTACTGACCCAACGCTGGCGCGAGCTTTTCACCCGCCTGCTGGTGCGAGCCGGCCCGGGCCGGTTGTATCTACAGCAGTTAGGGTTGTCCTGCCTGGTACAACTGCTGTCGGCGGGGGCTCTGGCCTGTGCCGGCTTTGCCTTGGGGCTGGACCTGGCTCCGGCCGTTTTTCTTATCGTTGCCGCCCCCATTTTCGTTATGGCGGCTTTGCCCGTCAGCTTCGGCGGTTGGGGCACCCGGGAGGCGGCGGCGGCGGTGAGTTTCGGTTTTTTCGGTGCTGCTGCGGATCTGGCAGTGGGGACTTCCCTGGTCTACGGCTTCTATGCGGTGGGCCAGGCTCTGCTGGCGATCGGGGGGGGGGTGCTGCCCCGACGTTGTGGAGACTGAGGCGCTACAGGCAGAGGTCCGGGCGTAGGCCCTGGGTGATCTCGGACTGGATGGCAGGCTCCTCCAGGGCCGCCAGGAACCAGGCCAGGGCACGACCTTCGTGGGAGGGGCGCCAGGCAATGTGGAGCGGGGTGCTGCCCTTGGGTTCGGCCAGGGTCCTGGTGATCAGGCGGCCTGCCGCCACTTCCCGCGCCACCAGCCAGGGTGGCAGGTGGCCGACGCCAAGACCGGCGGCCTGGGCCGCCGCCTTGCTCTGCATGTCCGGCACCCGCAGGGCGTCCTGGCCTTCCAGCAGGCCGCTGGTGCGGGCGGCCAGTTCCCGGGAGGTGTCGGCCAGCACCACGGCCCGGTATCGGGCCAGTTCGTGGGCCGGAATGGGCTCGGGCACCGTGCTCAGGGGATGGCCGGGGGCCATGGTGAATACCAGTTCCATGGTGCCCAGGGGCCGGGTAGCGATGCCGCCCCGGGCCGGCATGTCGCCGGGGGCGCCGATCACCAGGTCGGCCCGGCCCGTGGTCAGGGCGTCCCAGCAGCCCCCCAGGACTTCGTAGGAGAGGCGCAGGCGGGTGCCGTGGCCTTCGTCGTAGAAGCGCTGCAGCAGGGGATAGAGGCGCTCGCCGGGGATGACCGAGTCCACCGCGATGGACAGCTCCGTTTCCCAGCCGGTGGCCACCCGCTTCACCCGGGACTCCAGCTCCAGGGCGGCGCGCAGCAGATGGCGGCCGTCCTCCAGCAGGGTGCGGCCGGCGGCGGTGAGGACGGCCCGGCGGCCGCTCTTCTCGAACAGTTCCACCCCCAGCTCCCCTTCCAGCTTCTGCATGGCGTGGGAGAGGGCCGAGGGTACCCGGTGCAGGCGGCTGGCGGCGGCAGCGTAGGAGCCCTGGGTGTCGATGGCGTCGAGGATCTGCAGGGCGTCGAGGGAGATGCGCATAGGTGAAGGAAATTGAATGAATCGGTGAGTTCATTTCGCTGGAATCACTCTAATCCATTGCTTAGTATGGCTTCAACCCATGAATGCAAATGAACAATACTTCTTGCCAAGGAGCCCGACATGATCCAGCTACGTCCGTCCGACGCCCGGGGCCAGGCCGATCACGGCTGGCTCCAGGCCAAACACAGCTTTTCCTTCGCCGACTACTACGATCCCCGGGAAATGGGCTGGGGCGCGCTGCGGGTGATCAACGAGGACCGGGTGGCGCCGGGCACCGGCTTCCCCATGCACGGCCACCGGGACATGGAAATCGTCACCTACATCCTCTCCGGCGCCCTGGAGCACAAGGACAGCCTGGGCAACGGCGGCATCATCCGCCGCGGCGAGGTGCAGCGCATGAGCGCCGGCAAAGGCGTGCTGCACAGCGAGTTCAACCCTTCCGCCGATGAGGAAACCCATCTGCTGCAGATCTGGATCGAGCCGGCCCTCAAGGGAGGCAGGGCCAGCTACGACCAGCACCGGCTGTTCACGCCGGACAACGCCAGCCAGTGGGTGCTGGTGGCTTCGCCGGACGGCCGCGACGGCAGCGCCGTGATCCAGCAGGACGCCCTGCTGCTGGCGGCCCACCTGGGCCCGGCCGAGGCGGTGCGCCACGCCCTGGCGCCCGGCCGTCTGGCCTACGTCCATGTCATCCGCGGCCAGGTCAGCCTCAACGGCGTGGCCCTGGCCGCCGGCGACGGCGCCAAGATTGCCGACGAATCCGAGCTGGCCTTCCAGGGCGGCGCCGAGCCGGGGGAGTTTCTTCTCTTCGACCTGCCGCCCGCGGCCTGAGCGTTGCCTGCCGTTGGTCCTGATTTCCCATTCCCTACTTCCCAACCCCCGACAGACTGAAGGAGCGTTTCATGGCAAAGATCGCCATCGTGTATCACAGCGGCTACGGCCACACCGCCAAGCAGGCCGCCGCCGTCGCCGCCGGCGTCAATGAGGTGGCCGGCGCCAGCGCCCAGCTGGTGGCCCTGGACGACATCGCCGCCGTGCCCTGGGCCGACCTGGATGGGGCCGATGGCATCATCTTCGGCGCCCCCACCTACATGGGCGGCCCCTCCGCCAAGTTCAAGGAATTCGCCGACGCCTCCTCCAAGGCCTGGTTCACCCGGGCCTGGCAGGACAAGGTGGCCGGCGGCTTCACCAACTCCGCCTCCCTCAACGGCGACAAGCAGGGCACCCTGGGCGCCCTCGCCACCCTGGCCCTGCAGCACGGCATGATCTGGGTCAGCCTGGGGCTGCTGCCGGCCAACAGCTCCAAGGCCCAGCGCAACGACGTGAACCGCATGGGCGCTTCCTACGGCGCCATGGCCCAGTCCGACTCCGACGTCGGTCCCGACGTGGCGCCCCCCGCCGGCGACCTGGAAACGGCCCGCCTCTACGGCGCCCGGGTGGCCGCCACCACCCTGCGCTTCGTCCGCGGCAAGCAGTAAGCCGCCTCCGCCCCACTCCGGCCCCGGCTTCGTGTCGGGGTTTTTGCTATAGTGGCCGGCACAATAGAAGGAGGGGAGCCCCATGCACATGATTTCTTCCGTCGCCGACCTCTCGGTCGTGCTGGTGGAACCGTCCCACACCCAGGCCCATATCGTCGGCCAGTTCCTGCGCAACCTGGGCGTCGCCAACATGCAGACCGCCGCCAGCGGCGCCGATGCCCTGGCCCTGCTGCGCCGGTCCAAGCCTTCCGTGGTCATCAGCGCCATGTATCTGCCGGACATGACCGGCACCGAGCTGGTCTACGCCATGCGCGCCGACGATGACCTGGAAATGCTGCCCTTCGTGCTCATTTCCAGCGAAACCCGGCCCAAGGTGCTGGATCCCATCCGCCAGTCCGGCGCCTGCAGCATCCTGCCCAAGCCCTTCAGCGAAAAGCAGCTGCTCACCGCCCTGCGCGCGGTGATCGACTACCTGGAGCCGGAAGGCCAGCTGGAAGTGCCGGTGGACCTGGAAAGCCTGAAGGTACTGATCGTGGACGACAGCCCGGTGTCCCGCAAATTCCTGCGCCACATCCTGGAGAACCTGGGCATCGAGAACTTCCTCGAAGCGAGCAATGGCAAGGAGGCGGTGTCCGTGCTTGGGGAAACCATGGTGGATCTGGTGCTGACCGACTACAACATGCCGGAAATGGACGGCAAGGCTCTGGTGGAATACATCCGCCAGCAGAGTTGGCAGGCCACCGTGCCGGTGCTGATGGTCACCAGCGAATCCAATATGAGCCGCCTGGCCGCGGTGGAGCAGGCCGGCGTTTCCGCCATCTGCGACAAGCCCTTCGACCCCAAGACCGTCAAGGGTCTGATCGAGCGGGCCATGTGGGGCTGAGCCGGGGTTCTCCGGCCTGAAGCGAAAAGGGAGCTGCGGCTCCCTTTTTTATTGCCGCTCGTTCGGCGGAGTGGCCGGCGGCGGGCGAAAAAAAGCCCGCCGGGGTTGCCGGCGGGCACAAGCTAGGGATGAACCGGGGCTCAGTTGCTGTTCTGCTGCAGCTGCTTGAGCAGTTCGTTCTGACCCTCTTCGCCGGAGCCTCCGCCTTCTCCCTCCTGCTGCTGCATCAGGGAGTTGAGGTCCATGGCTTCGGATTCCTGCTGGGTCGGGGCCCGGTGGGCCGGATCGCCGTAGCTGACGATGCCCGGGAAGATGATGATGAGGGCCACCATGATGATCTGGATGCACACGAACGGCACGGCGCCCCAGTAGATATCGGTGGTCTTGATCGAGGCCGGGGCCACGGAGCGCAGGTAGAACAGGGCGAAGCCGAAGGGCGGGTGCATGAAGGAGGTCTGCATGTTCACCCCCAGCAGCACGCCGAACCAGATCAGGTCGATGCCCAGCTTTTCCGCCACCGGTCCCAGCAGGGGCACGATGATGAAGGACAGTTCGAAGAAGTCCAGGAAGAAGGCCAGGACGAAGACCAGGATGTTCACCACGATGAGGAAGCCCAGCTGGCCGCCCGGCAGGGAGGTCAGCAGGTGCTCCACCCACAGGTCGCCGTTCACTGCCCGGAAGACCAGGCCGAACACCGTGGAACCCACCAGGATGAAGACCACGAAGGAGGACAGCTTGGCGGTGGTGTCCATGGCCTGCTTGAGCAGGGAGACGGACAGCCGCTTGCGCATCAGGGCCAGGATCAGGGCGCCGCTGGCACCCATGGCGCCGCCCTCGGTGGGGGTGGCGATGCCCATGAAGATGGTGCCCAGCACCAGGAAGATCAGCACCAGGGGCGGCACCAGGGAGGTCAGCACCCGCATCAGCAGCTTGGCGCCGCGCAGGGAGCGGGCTTCCAGGGGCAGGGCCGGGGCGGCGTTGGGCTTGATGAGGGTGAGGATGACGACGTAGCCCACATACAGGCTGGTCAGGATCAGGCCGGGGACCATGGCGCCTTCGTACATGTCGCCCACGGACTTGCCCAGCTGGTCGGCCATGATGATCAGCACCAGGGAGGGCGGGATGATCTGGGCCAGGGTGCCGGAGGCGGCGATGACGCCGGAGGCCAGGCGCTTGTCGTAGCCGTAGCGCAGCATGATGGGCAGGGAGATCAGGCCCATGGAGATCACCGAAGCCGCCACCACGCCGGTGGTGGCCGCCAGCAGGGCGCCGACGAAGATCACCGCATAGGCCAGGCCGCCGCGCATGGGGCCGAAGAGCTGGCCGATGGTGTCGAGCAGATCCTCCGCCATGCCCGAGCGCTCCAGCACCAGGCCCATGAAGGTGAAGAAGGGAATGGCCAGCAGGGTGTCGTTGGCCATGATGCCGAAGACCCGTTCCGGCAGGGCCTGGAACAGGGCGGGGTGGAGCAGACCCAGTTCCATGCCGATGAAGCCGAAGACCATGCCGTTGGCGGCCAGGGCGAAGGCCACCGGGTAGCCGAAGAGGAGGAACAGGACGAGGGCGCCGAACATTACCGGCGCCATGTTGTTGATCAGGAATTCCATGGTTATGCCTCGCCTTTCTTGGCCTTGATTGCGGCCGCCAGTTCTTCTTCGGCGGAGGGGCCTTTGTGCTTTTCAGCGGGGTTGGCGATCAGGCCGCGCAGGAAGGCGATGCGCTTGATCAGTTCGGAGAGGCCCTGCAGCACCAGCAGCAGGAAGCCGACGGGAATCATCAGGCGGGCCGGCCAGCGGATCAGGCCGCCGGGGTTGGAGGACATTTCACCGGAGTCCCAGGCATTCATGAAAATGGGCCAGGACAGGTACATGATCAGGACGGCCATGGGCATCAGGAACAGCAGGGTGCCGATGATGTCGATCCAGGCCTGGCCGCGGGGGGAGAACTTGCCCGCCACCACGTCGATGCGCACGTGCTCGTTGCGCAGCAGGGTGTAGCCGGCGCTGAAGAGGAAGATCACGGCGAAGAGGTACCACTGGATTTCCAGCAGACCGTTGGAACTGTAATTGATGGTGTAGCGCATCACGGCGTTGCCGGCGCTGAGAATGGTCATGAGCAGCACCAGCCAGATCACGGCTTTGCCGACGCGCTCGTTGAGGGCGTCGATCCCGCGGGAGACGCTGAGCAGAAAGGTCACGGTTGGTTCCTCCAGAGATGTCGAAAATGCCGGGCTTCTTGGGCCCATCGCTTGTATTTCGGCTTGTGGCCAGGGCAGGCGTGCAGCGCGTCTGCCCGAGTCTTGCGGGAGGTGTCCTGGCCTCGTTGGTGGCGGCCGGGTGCCCAATCCCACAAATTGCGCGGCGATTGTGGCACAGGGGCCGGGGGCGGGCCATTGGTGGAAACCCTAGCCGGCAGCGGCTTTCCGGCCGGTGACGCTGGCATTTTGACGGCCTGTTTCCCTTCTGCCGCCGGGTCTGCTAAAACCCTGGTTTTTGCCCTGTGTTGCCGGAGCCGTCGATGGTCAAAGCCCCCACCCGCATCTGCGTCATTCGCCACGGCGAGACTTTCTGGAATGCCGACCGGCGCATCCAGGGCCATCTCGACATCGGCCTCAATCCCACCGGGCTGCGCCAGGCCCGGGCCGCGGCCCGGCGTCTGGCGACCGAGGCCGGCACGGTGACGGCGGTGTACAGCAGCGACCTGGCCCGGGCCCGGGTCACGGCGGAGGCCATCGCCGCCCATCTGGGGCGCCCCGTGTGCCTGCGGCCGGCCCTGCGGGAGCGCAGCTACGGCATTTTTGAAGGGCTCACCTACGACGAGGCGCGGCAGCAGCATCCGGGCGCCTATGCGGCCTTCGAGGCGCGCCAGCCGGAGCTGCCCATTCCCCAGGGGGAGAGTCTGGAGGACTTTTCCGCCCGGGTCAGCCGCTGCCTGGAGGCCCTGGCGGCGGAACACCGGGGCGAAACGGTGGTGCTGGTGTGTCACGGCGGGGTGCTGGACGTCATCAACCGCCACGTGCGCGGACGCCCCCTGGCGGCGCCCCGGGATTTCACCATCCCCAATGCCGGCATCACCTGGCTGGAAAGGGACGGGGCCGGCTGGCGCATCGTCCAGTGGAGCTGCACCCGGCACCTGGAAGACGGTGCCCTGGACGAGCTGCCGGGCTGACTCTGCCGGGCGGCGCCCCAAATTGGGGCAGGGTTTTCCCCGGGAGGGGTGGCGGCGGGGGTTGGCATGATACAATTTCCGCCTTTTTCAACGGCTTGAGAGGCAGCACCGATGTTCTCCGCAAACGACACCCTGGCGAAAGTGGACCCCGAACTCTGGAAGGCGATCGAAGATGAAAATCGTCGCCAAGAAGAGCACATCGAACTGATCGCCTCCGAAAACTACGTCTCCAACGCGGTCATGGAAGCCCAAGGCTCCCAGCTGACCAACAAGTACGCCGAAGGCTACCCCGGCAAGCGCTACTACGGCGGCTGCGAATACGTGGACGTGGCCGAGCAGCTGGCCATCGAGCGCCTGAAGAAGCTGTTCGGCGCCGAAGCCGCCAACGTGCAGCCCAATTCCGGCTCCCAGGCCAACCAGGCCGTGCTGATGGCCTTCGCCAAGCCCGGCGACACCATCATGGGCATGAGCCTGGCCGAAGGCGGCCACCTCACCCACGGCATGGCCCTGAACATGTCCGGCAAGTGGTTCAACGTCGTCTCCTACGGTCTCAACGAGAAGGAAGAGATCGACTACGACAAGATGGAAGCCCTGGCCCGCGAGCACAAGCCGAAGATCATCGTCGCCGGCGCCTCCGCCTACGCCCTGCGCATCGACTTCGAGCGCTTCGCCAAGATCGCCAAGGAAGTCGGCGCCATCTTCTGGGTGGACATGGCCCACTATGCCGGCCTCATCGCCGCCGGCTACTACCCCAACCCGGTGCCCTTCGCCGACGTGGTCACCTCCACCACCCACAAGACCCTGCGCGGTCCCCGCGGCGGCGTCATCCTGATGAAGGCCGAGCACGAGAAGGCCCTCAACTCCGCCATCTTCCCCGGCCTCCAGGGCGGCCCCCTGATGCACGTCATCGCCGCCAAGGCCGTGGCCTTCAAGGAAGCCGCTTCCCCCGAGTTCAAGAAGTACCAGGAGCAGGTGATCAACAACGCCCGCGTCATGGCCAAGGTCCTGGGCGAGGAGCGCGGCCTGCGCATCGTTTCCGGCCGTACCGAGTCCCACGTCTTCCTGATCGACCTGCGCGCCAAGAAGATCACCGGCAAGGAAGCCGAAGCCGCCCTGGGCAAGGCTCACATCACCGTGAACAAGAACGGCATTCCCAACGACCCGGAAAAGCCCTTCGTCACCTCCGGCATCCGTATCGGTTCCCCGGCCATGACCAGCCGCGGTTTCACCGAGATCGAAGCCGAGCAGATCGCCCACCTGGTGGCCGACGTGCTCGACGCGCCGAACGACGAAGCCAAGCTGGCCGAAGTGCGCGCCAAGGTGGCCGCCCTCTGCGCCAAGTTCCCGGTCTACGGCAAGTAAGACGGCCAAGGCGGCGCAGCGATGAAATGCCCCTTCTGCGGAGCGATGGACACCACGGTGGTGGACACCCGCATCAACGAAGACGGCGACATCGTGCGCCGCCGCCGCCGCTGCCTCAACTGCGACAAGCGTTTCACCACCTATGAGCGGGCGGAAATCCGCCTGCCCCAGGTGGTCAAGAAAAACGGCTCCCGGGTGGACTACAACCGGGACAAGCTCTCCGCCAGCCTGTGGCTGGCCCTGCGCAAGCGGCCCGTGACCACCGAGGCGGTGGACGGCGCCATTACCCGCATCGAAGAAAAACTGCTGGCCCTGGGCGAGCGGGAAATCCCCTCCGAAAAGGTGGGCGAGATGGTGATGCGGGAACTGAAGAAGCTGGACAAGATCGCCTACGTCCGCTTTGCCTCGGTCTATCGCAACTTCGAGGACGTGGACGAGTTCTCCCACGCCGTGCGCGAAGTGACCCCGGGCAAGCCTGTGCGTCGCCCCCGCGACGAGTAATTCTCCCCTCATCTCATGCCCGCCGCCCCCGGCACCGCTGCCGACCACGCCCACATGGCCCGGGCCCTGGCCCTGGCCGAACAGGGGCTGTACTCCACCTCCCCCAATCCCCGGGTCGGCTGCGTCCTGGTCAAGGACGGCGTCGTCGTCGGCGAAGGCTGGCATGTGCGGGCCGGCGAACCCCATGCCGAAGTCCATGCCCTGCGCGCCGCCGGCGAAGCCGCCCGGGGCGCCACCGCCTACGTCACTTTGGAGCCCTGCAGCCACCACGGCCGCACCCCGCCCTGCGCCGAAGCCCTGGTGGCCGCCGGCGTCGCCCGGGTGGTGGCGGCCATGGAAGACCCCAATCCCCTGGTGGCCGGCCGCGGCCTGGCCATCCTGCGTCAGGCCGGCATCGAAGTATGGGCCGGCGTGCTGGCCGATGAGGCCCGGGAACTCAATATCGGTTTCGTCTCCCGCATGACCAGAGGGCGCCCCTGGGTACGCCTGAAAGCCGCCTCCAGCCTGGACGGCAGGACGGCCCTGGCCAACGGCCAGAGCCAGTGGATCACCGGGGCCGAGGCGCGCCAGGACGGCCACCGCTGGCGGGCCCGGGCCTGTGCCATCCTCAGCGGCAGCGGCACCGTGCTGGCCGACGATCCCCAGCTCAATGTGCGGGGCGTCGACACGGAGCGCCAGCCCCGCCCGGTGGTGGTGGACAGCCGCCTGCAAACCCCGCCCACGGCCCGTCTGCTGGACGGCCGCCCGGTCCTAATCGCCACCGCCAACCCGGACCCGGCCAAGGCCGCGGCCCTGGCGGCCCAAGGTGCCGAAGTGCTGCTGCTGCCCGACGCCGCCGGCCGGGTGGATCTGGCCGCCCTGCTCTTGGAGCTGGGGCGGCGGGGCATCAACGAACTGCACGTGGAAGGCGGTGCCGGCCTCAACGGCGCCCTGCTGGCCGCCGGGCTGGTGGACGAACTGCTGCTCTATCTGGCGCCGACCCTGCTGGGCAACCCGGCCCTGGGCCTCTTCGGCCTGCCCGAGCTGACCTCCCTGGAGCAGCAGCAACGCCTGCGGTGGCACGACCTGCGCCAGGTGGGCGGCGACCTGCGCATCCTGGCCCGCCTGGCCTGAGCCGGCGGCGGATATTCCCCAAATACAGCGTCACTGAAAGGCAATAGGGACGCCATTCTTCGCCTATGCACGGCGGAAAGTGGCGTCCCTATTGCCTTTCAGGTCTGGTGCTTGCAGCAGTCCTTCATCGGCTCCCGCATACCGGGCAGCCCGGGTCCTTCTGCAGGCGCACCGTGCGCCATTCCATGGTCAGGGCGTCGAGTAGCAGCAGCCGCCCGCCCAGGGTCTGGCCGCAGCCGGCCAGCAGCTTGAGGGCCTCGGCCGCCTGCAGGGTGCCGATGATGCCGGTGAGGGGGGCGAAGACGCCCATGGTGGCGCAGCGCACCTCCTCCACGTCCTCGCCTTCGGGAAAGAGGCAGTGGTAGCAGGGTGCCCCGGGCTGGCGCGTGTCGAAGACGCTGATCTGGCCGTCGAAGCGCACCGCGGCGCCGGAGACCAGGGGCTTGCCCAGCTTGACGCAGGCCCGGTTCACCGCGTGGCGGGTGGCGAAGTTGTCGCAGCAGTCCAGCACCACGTCGGCCTTGGCCACTTCGGCCTCCAGGTCCGCCCCTTCCAGGCGGCGGGCGATCACTTCCACCCGGGTTTCCGGATTGAGGCGCTGCAGGGCGTCCCGCCCGGATTCGGCCTTGGGCCGGCCGACGGAGGCTTCCGTGTGCAGGATCTGGCGCTGCAGATTGGTCAGGTCCACCGTGTCGCCGTCGGCCAGGGCCAGGGTGCCGACGCCGGCAGCAGCCAGGTACAGCGCCGCCGGCGAGCCCAGGCCGCCGGCGCCGATGACCAGGGCCCGGGCGGCGAGAAAGCGTTCCTGGCCCTCGATGCCGATGGGGTCGAGGAGGATGTGGCGGCTGTAGCGGAGCAGTTGCTGGTCGTTCATGGCGAGGGGCTGGGCGGGGGCGAAAGGGCCGTCGGGGCGGCGGGGCAAAACAAAGGGGCCGCTGTGCGCGGCGAGGCAAAATAAAGGGGCCGCTGTCGCGGCCCCTGGGGCGTGGCCGGTGCGGCCTATTTGTATTCCCGCCATTCGGGCGGGGTTTCGTCGTGGTCCCCGTGGGGGTGGCGTTCCCAGGCCTGGGCGTAGGCCTTGGAGGAGGACTTGAGGGGCCGTTCGGGCGCTTCCAGATTGTGCAGCTGGGTTTCCTCGACATAGTAGATGAGGGCCCGCATCAGCTTGCTCATGAGGGTGTTGTCAAGGTGGAAGCCCTGGTCCACCAGGCCTTCTTCCAGGCCCCGGTAGGTGTAGTCGGTGAGGTCGTAGGCGACGGCCACGGCCCGCTTTTCCGTCTCGGGCACGGCGTCCAGGTTTTCCAGGCCGGTCAGCAGATCGGCGGCTTCAGGCACTTGCCCCGGGGGGAAGCGGGAAAACAGGATTTCCCGCTTCTTTTGAGTATCCAGACGGCGCGACAACTTGGCGGCGACTCGTTTCATGGCCCTCTCCCCGAGGTTCTGCTGTTAGGCTCGTTACGGCTTATTCTGCATGATCTGCAGACCCTTGAGAAGGTTGAGGGCCTGGTTCAGCTGGTAGTCGCTCTTGGAGGCGAACTCGGCCGGCGCCGGCAGTTCGGACTTCTCATCCTCTTCCTTGCCCTTGTTCTTGCCGTTGGCCTTGCCATCCTTGGATTTGGGCGCCGCGGCGGCTTCCTTTTCCTTGTCGTTGATCAGGTGGCGTTCCAGGTCGGCTTCCCGCAGGCGCTCCGGAGAGGCGCCGTTGGCGGACTCTTCCACGTTGATGTCCGGCACGATGCCCTTGGCCTGGATGGAGCGGCCGTTGGGCGTGTAGTAGCGGGCGGTGGTGAGCTTGATGGCGGTGTTGCCGGGCAGGGGCAGCACGGTCTGCACCGAGCCCTTGCCGAAGGTCTGGGTGCCCAGCACCACGGCGCGCTTGTGGTCCTGCAGGGCGCCGGCGACGATTTCGGAGGCGGAGGCGGAGCCGCCGTTCACCAGCACTACCAGGGGCACCTTCTTCACTTCGGCGGGCAGGTTCTTCAGGTAGTCGTCGCGGCTGCCGCGCAGGTAGTCCTCGGCGCTGGCGAAGTACTGGTGCTTGGCGTCCGGGGTGCGGCCGTCGGTGGATACCACCAGGGCCTTGGCCGGCAGGAAGGCGGCGGAAACGCCGACGGCGCCGTTGAGCAGGCCGCCCGGGTCGTTGCGCAGGTCCAGCACCAGGCCCTTGAGGGCGCCGTCCTTGTACAGGTCGGAGAGGTGCTTGACCAGGGAGGGGCCGGTGTTTTCCTGGAACTGGGTGACGCGCACGTAGCCGTAGCCCGGTTCCACCAGCTTGGACTTGACGCTCTGCACCTTGATCACTTCCCGGTTCAGGGTGACGACGATGGGCTTCTGCTCGCCCTTGCGCACGATGGTCAGGGTGATGGGAGTCTTGGGCTTGCCGCGCATGCGCTTGACGGCGTCGGAGAGGGTCATGCCCTTGACCGGGGTGTCGTCCAGCTTGACGATCAGGTCGCCGGCCTTGAGCCCGGCGCGGAAGGCGGGGGTGTCCTCGATGGGGGAAACCACCTTGACGAAGCCGTCTTCCATGCCGACTTCGATGCCGAGGCCGCCGAATTCGCCCTGGGTGCCGACCTGCAGTTCCTTGAAGGAATCCGCATCCAGGTAGGAGGAGTGGGGGTCCAGATTGGAGAGCATGCCGGAGATGGCATTGGTGATCAGCTTCTTGTCTTCCACCGGCTCCACATAGCCCTGCTTGATGGCGTTGAAGACTTCGGCGAAGGTGCGCAGCTCCTCGACGGGCAGCCCGGCCCGGGTTTCCTTGTCGGCGATGGCGGAAATCTGGACCGACAGCAGGATGCCGGCCACCATGCCGACCCCGATCAGTCCCACCTGTTTCAACGGCTTGCCCATCTTCACAAAAAGTCTCCTACTTCAAGCTCGCCCATTTGAGCGGGTCGAGCGGCTGGCCTTGATGGCGAAGTTCAAAGTATAAACCGGATTCCGGGTTGCCACCGCTGTTGCCGATGACGGCGACAACCTCGCCCGGCTTCACCGTTTCCCCCACGTGTTTGTAGAGGGATTCGTTGTTGCCGTAGATGGTCAGGTAGCCGTCGCCGTGGTCCAGGATCAGCAGGTTGCCGAAGCCCCGCATCCAGTCGGCGAAGACCACCCGGCCGGCGGCCACGGCATGGACGTCACCCCCGGCTGCGGCCCGGATGAAGAGGCCCTTCCAGGTGCTGCCTTCCTGGCGGGCAGTGCCGAAGCGGTTGCTGACGGTGCCCCGCACCGGCAGGCGCAGGGAGCCCTTGAGGCGGGCGAAGTCCCCGGAGAAGCGCGCCAGGCCTGCGTCGGGGGTCTTGTCGTTGTCGATGCCGGGTGTTTGACCGCCACTTCCGGCGGGCCGTTCCGCCGGCGCCCGGGGCTTGGTTTCGGGCTTGGGCGGCCGGGCCTTCTGCTGGGCGATGATGCGGGAGAGGCCGTCGATGAGGCGGGTCAGGCGCTTTTCGTCCTGCTGCAGGGCGCCGATTTCCTTTCGGCGGGATTCGATCTGCTGGGAAATCTTGGCCAGGGTGGCCTGGCGCTGGTTCTTCTGGGCCAGCAGCTGCTGGTGCTGCTCCTTCTGCTTGGCTTCCACCTCGGCCAGCTCGGTTTCCCGGTTGCGGGTGTCTTCGGCCAGGGCCTTCTTCTGCTTCAGGGTGCTGCCGATCTGTTGCAGCAGGGCCGTGCGCGCCTTGGCCACGGCCGACAGGTAGTAGAGGTCCCGCGCCATCTGGTTGGGGTTGTCGCCGTTGAGCAGCAGGCGCAGGGAGTCGGAACCCTCGCCCCCTTCCATGTACTGACGGATCAGGAGCTGCTCCAGCTGGGTGCGCTGGCCCGCCAGGGTGCCTTCCAGTTCCCGGGCCTGGCTGGCCAGTTGCTGCAGGGTGTTCTGCAGGTTGCCCCGCTGGCCGGACAGCTGGCGCAGGTCCCGGGACAGGTTGGAGATGCCCTTTTCCGCATCCTTCAGCTGGTCGGCCACGTCGGCCCGGGATTCCTCGGCGGTGGCCACCTCCTTGCGCAGGCTGTCGATGCGGCCCTGCAGCTCCTTCAGGTCGGCCTTGCTGCTTTCCGCCTGATGCTCCGGATTGGCAACGGCGCCGGCCGTCACGCCGGCGGCAACCGCCGTTGCTTTGCGCGGCGTGCTGGCGGCTTTGGTCGGGGCTTTGCCCGGCGCGGCCTTGGTCGCAGGCTTGGTCGTGGTTTTGGCAGGCGCCTTGGCCGGCAGTGCCGACTTTTTCAGCGGCGCCTTCTGTACCACCACCTTGGCGGGCGTTTTGCTGGAAGTGGCGGGTTTGGTCGCCGGCGTGGCGGCGAGAGTGGCGGACTGGTACAGGGCCAGGCCTCCCAACAGGGCCAGCAGAAGGGTTCGCCCGAGGCCGCTTGGCCGTGGCGAGGTGGATGTGCTGGAATGCCGCGTGCCGCTCACCCTGGCATTACCCGCGAAAAGTGGAGAGTGGGGCAGGTCAGGGGGCGCTGCGGCGATGCGGTCCTGTACATGGGGCTGTGGCCAGATTGGGGGTGGGGAGAGGTTTTTTGACCGCACTACTGCAAAGACGGTTGATGTGGATTAAATCGAGCCGGCACTCGGTAGGCTAGATTAATGGATTATTTTATAATGATTTCGCCCCAGCCACGAGCCTGTCCGGAGCTTCCGCGCCCGACGCAGCCGTTCGCCAGCCCGGGTTTTACTGGAGAAGTGCCGCGGTGGAAGCTTCCTTTAACTTGATTGAAAAGCAGGAACATATCGAACTGGCCGCCCGGGCGCTGAAGGCGATCGCCCATCCCTTGCGCCTGAAGATACTCTGCGTGGTCGGCGATCAGGAAGCCTGCGTGCAGGAAATCGTCGATGCCGTCGGTACCTCCCAAAGCAATATTTCCCAGCACCTGGCCATCCTGCGGGAGAAGGGCGTGCTGCTGACGCGCAAGGACGCCAACCGGGTCTATTACCGGGTGGGCGACGCCCGTACCCTGCAACTGATCGGCATGATGCGCGAGGTCTTCTGCGGCGTGCCCCAGGGCAGCGGCCACTAGAATCACCCCTGGGGGGCGTGGTTGCGGTAATCTCCCCGAGTCGTTTTCCCCTCATCACCCCTTACGGAGTCTGGTTTGGATTTTATTAAGCAGAACGCTTTTCTGGTCGGTCTGGTCCTGGCGAGTGGCCTGGCCCTGGTGGTTTCCCTGCTGCGCGGCAATGGCGGCAAGGCCGTTTCCGCCACCGATGCCACCCTGCTGATCAACCGGGAAGATGCCCTGGTGATCGACGTGCGCGATCCGGCCGAGTTCGCCACCGGCCACCTGCCCAATGCCCGCAACACGCCCCTGAACAAGCTGGACGAACACCTGGCTTCCCTGGACCAGTACAAGGACCGGGCCATCGTGGTCTGCTGCGCTTCCGGCATCCGTTCCGCCAAGGCCTGCGAGCAGATGCGCAAGGTCGGTTTTGCCAAGGTGGTGAATCTCTCCGGCGGTGTCGGCACCTGGACCCAGGCCGGCCTGCCCCTGTCCCGCGGCAAGGCCTGAGGAGTCCGTCATGAAACGTGTTCTGATGTATTCCACCGCCGTCTGTCCCTACTGCATCCGCGCCGAGCAACTGCTCAAGAGCAAGGGCGTGGCCGAAATCGAGAAGGTCCGGGTGGACCTGGAGCCGGCCCGCCGCGAGGAAATGATGGAAAAGACCGGCGGCAAGCGTACCGTGCCCCAGATTTTCATCGGCGACACCCACGTCGGCGGCTGCGACGACCTCTATGCCCTGGACCGTGCCGGGGGGCTGGTGCCCCTGCTGGCCGACGAGTCCTGAGTCTCCCTTTCAACCGAATCACTGGAAATCCAAACCATGAGCCAAGCCGAATCCCCCGTTTTCGCCATCGAAAAGCTGTACGTCAAGGATCTGTCCGTCGAAGTGCCGAATGCGCCCCAGATTTTCCTGGAGCAGACCTCCCCCCAGGTGGACATCCAGCTGCGTAGCGAAGGCTCCGGTCTGGGCGACGGCATGTTCGAAGTGGTGTTGACCGTCACCGTCACCGCCAAGCTGGAAGACGGCAAGACCGTGTTCCTGGTGGAAGCCGGCCAGGCCGGCGTGTTCCAGATCCGCAATGTGCCGGAAGAAAACCTGGAGCCCCTGCTGGCCATCGCCTGCCCCAATGTGCTCTTCCCCTATGCCCGGGAAGTGGTTTCCAGCGCCATCGCCCGCGCCGGTTTTGCCCCCGTGGTGCTGCAGCCGGTCAATTTCGAGGCCCTCTACATGGCCCGTCAGGCCGAAGCCCAGCAGGCTGGCGCCAACGAAGTTCCCATCCAGTAATTCAACCGGCAGCCGGAGGTAGGACATGTGCCAGCGCGTATCTTCTTGGATGACGGTTTTGTCGCGTGCCCTGCTTCTTTGCCTGCCGGTCCTGGCCGTCCAGGCGGCTGACTACCGTTCGGTGGAGCCGGGCGAAGGCTCGGCTGCCGCCATCCTCTACGATTCGCCCTCGAAGAAGGGGGTGCCCCAGTTCATCATCCGCCGCTATACCCCGGTGGAAGTGGTGGTCAATCTGGAAGGCTGGGCCAAGGTCCGGGATGCGGCCGGCGGGCTGGCCTGGATTGAGCGGGCGGCCCTGGCCGATCGCCGTACCCTGCAGGTGACGGCGGACCGGGCCGAGGTGCACCAGGCCGCCGATACCGCCTCGCCCCTGGCGTTCCAGGCGGAAAAGGGGGTTGCCCTCGAGCTTCTCGAAGCAGGTCCGGCCGGCTGGGCCAAAGTCCGGCATCGCGACGGCCAGACCGGCTATCTCCGGGCCAACCAGGTCTGGGGCCTTTAAGTATTGATCCATCCATGAATATTGCCGTTCTAGGTGCCGGCGCCTGGGGAACCGCGCTGGCCATCGCCTTTGCTCCGGCCCACCGGGTCCGTCTGTGGTCCTGGGAGCAGCCCCAGGCCGAGATCATGGCCCGGGAGCGGGCCAACAGCCGTTACCTGCCGGGTGCTTCGTTCCCCGAGGGGCTGGAGGTCGGCTCCGACCTGGCCTGGGCGGCCGCCGATGCGGACCTGTTATTGGTGGCGACGCCCCTGGTCGGTCTGCGTCCCACCCTGCGCAGCCTCAATGCTGCCGGCCTGGCCGGCACGGTACCCGTGCTGTGGGCCTGCAAGGGCCTGGAGGCTGGTTCCGCCAAGCTGCCGCACCAGGTGGTGGCGGAAGAGTTGGGCGCCGATCATCCCTGCGGCGCCCTTTCCGGCCCCAGCTTTGCCGATGAAGTGGCGCGGCAGCAGCCGACGGCCATCACCCTGGCTTCCGCCGATGGGGAACTGGCGGCCCGCCTGGCGCGGCAGCTGCATACGCTGCGCCTGCGCATCTACGCCCACGATGATGTGGTGGGGGTGGAGGTGGGCGGTGCGGTGAAGAATGTGCTGGCCATTGCCACCGGCATCGCCGACGGCCTGGACCTGGGGCTCAATGCCCGGGCGGCCCTGGTGACCCGGGGGCTGGCCGAAATCGCCCGTCTCGGCGAGGCCCTGGGCGGGCGGCGGGAAACCTTCATGGGCCTGGCGGGGATGGGTGACCTGATCCTCACCTGTACCGGCGACCTGTCCCGCAACCGCCGGGTCGGCCTGGCCCTGGGGCAGGGCAAGACCCTGGCCCAGACCCTGGTGGATCTGGGGCATGTGGCGGAGGGCGTCAGCACGGCCGCCGAGGTGGCCGGACTGGCCCGTCGCCTGGGTATCGACATGCCCATCACTGCCGCGGTGGATGCGGTGCTGCACCACGACCTGCCTGCCGCCGAGGCGGTGAGCCAGCTGCTTTCCCGGGACCCCAAGCCCGAGCAGGGCTGATTTGCCGATGACCTAACGGCCGCCGGCAAAGTCCAGTTGCCGCCAAACTTCAAACGCCATCACGGCGGCGGCATTGGAAAGATTGAGACTGCGCTGGTCCGGCAGCATCGGCAGGCGCAGTCGTTGCTCCGGGGCAAACTGGCCCAGGATTTCCTCAGGCAAACCTGCCGTTTCCCGACCAAAAACGAAGGCATCGTCTTGCCGATATCGCACCGTGTCGTAACGTTGTCCGCCGCGGGTGGATAGGGCGAAAAGACGCCGTCCCGCCATGGCTACCAGGCAGCTCTGCCAGTCTCCATGGCGTGTGACTTTGGCATATTCGTGGTAGTCCAGCCCCGCCCGCCGCAAATGTTTGTCCGAAAGATCGAATCCCAAAGGTTCGATGAGATGTAATTCACAGCCAGTATTGGCGCAAAGGCGAATAATGTTGCCGGTGTTGGGCGGGATTTCGGGCTGGTAAAGAATGATGGCGGTCACGAAGGCACGATGCGGCTTGGGTTGGTTGGTAAAAAAGCGCTATAGTTCAAAAAATTAAGCGTCAATCTTAAAGCAGATTGGAGATTTTATGGCGCGGCCGGAGAAAATCCGACTCGGTGACCTGTTGATTCAGCAAGGGCTGCTGACCGAAGCACAGCTCAAGCTGGCCCTGGAAGAGCAAAAGCTGACTGGCCGCAAGCTGGGCCGCATTTTCGTGGATGGGGGGTACGTCAGCGAGGAGCAGATTTCCCAGGCGCTGGCCCGCCAGTTGCGCATCCCCTTCTTCGACCTGAAGACCTTCAACGTCAAGCCGGACCTCACCAAGCTGCTGCCCGAGGCCCAGGCTCGCCGCTTCCGCGCCATTCCCCTGGAAGATCGGGGCAGCGCCCTGCTGGTGGGTCTGGTGGATCCCACCGACCTGCTGGCCTACGACGAAATCGTCCGCCTCGTCCGGCGGGATATCGAGCTGGCGGTGGTGACCGAGAGCCAGCTGCTGGTCACCATCGACCGCCTGTACCGGCGCACCGAGGAAATCTCCGGCCTGGCCAAGGAACTGCAGGCCGAGCTGGGCGACATGCCCATCGAATTCGGCGAATTGCTGGGGCTGACCCCGGGCGCCGAAGATGCGCCGGTGGTGAAGTTGCTGCAGACCGTGTTCGAGGAAGCGCTGCGCACCCGCGCGTCGGATATCCACATCGAGCCCCAGGAGGCGCGCCTGCGCATCCGCTTCCGCATCGACGGCGTGCTGCACATCCAGACCGAGGCTGACCCGAAAATCGCCACTGCCGTGGCTCTGCGCCTGAAGCTGATGTCCGGCCTGGACATCTCCGAAAAGCGCCTGCCCCAGGACGGACGCTTCAACATCAAGGTGCGCAACAATCCGGTGGACGTGCGGATTTCCACCATGCCCACCCAGTACGGCGAGTCGGTGGTGATGCGGATCCTGGCCCAGTCCAACGGTATCCTCGGCCTCGACAACATCCACATGCCGGCCCATATCCTGGACCGTCTGCGGCATGCCATCCACCGCCCCAGCGGCATCGTCCTGGTCACCGGACCCACCGGCTCCGGCAAGACCACTACCCTGTATGCGGCCCTGTCCGAACTGAATACCACGGAAAAGAAGGTCATCACCGTGGAAGACCCGGTGGAATACCGGCTGCCGGGCATCAACCAGGTGCAGGTGCACGAAAAGATCGACCTTTCCTTCGACCGGGTGCTGCGTACGGCCTTGCGCCAGGATCCGGACATCATCC
Source organism: Azospira sp. I09 (assembly GCF_009177135.1). Lineage (NCBI taxonomy): Bacteria > Pseudomonadati > Pseudomonadota > Betaproteobacteria > Rhodocyclales > Rhodocyclaceae > Azospira > Azospira sp. I09. The sequence goes on from NZ_AP021844.1 coordinate 3,185,367, forward strand.
TGGTGGGCGAAATGCGCGACCAGATGACGGCCGAAATCGGCATGCGGGCCGCCATGACCGGCCACCTGGTGCTGTCCACCCTGCACACCAACGATGCCATCTCCACGCCCATCCGCCTGCTCGACATGGGGGTGCCGCGCTACATGGTGGCCCTGTCACTGCAACTGGTCCTGGCCCAGCGTCTGGTGCGCGTGATCTGTGATTCCTGTGCCGCGCCCCATGTGCCGGAGCCCCACGAGCGCGAGTGGCTGCGTTATGAACTGGGCGAGCAGCTCGACGGTCACCACTTCAAGAAGGGTACCGGGTGCCCCCACTGCGGCGGAACCGGTTACCAGGGGCGTACCGGTGTATGGGAAATGCTGGAAATGACCAGCGAGGTGGTGGAAGCCACCAATCAGGACGATCCTTCCATCTTCATGCAGGCAGCCCGCAAGCAGATGGGCGGCAACACCCTGCGCCGGGATGCGGTACGCCTGGCCCGTCAGGGCCGCACCACCATTGACGAGGCCATGCGCGTGGCCAGCCAGACGGAAGATTGAGCGTGGCCAATTTCAGCTATCGGGGCCGCAGCAGCGGCGGTGGCCTGGTCAATGGCTCCCTGGAGGCCATGTCTGCCTCGGCCGTGGCCGATCAACTGTTGTTGCAGGGGATCACGCCGCTGGAAATCAAGCCTGCCCCCAAGCAGGAGGACGGGGCCGGCCTCAAGTTCAACCTGACCCTGTTTGCCGAAAAAGTCCGTCACGTGGACGTGCTGCTTTTCAGCCGCCAGATCTATACCTTGCTCAAGGCCGGCGTGCCGATCATGCGCGCCTTGGCTGGCTTGCAAGAGTCCAGCAGCAACGGCGCCATGAAGCGGCTGTTGCAGGAAGTGCGGGAGAGCCTGGATTCCGGCCGTGAATTGTCCGCGTCTCTGGCGCGTCACTCGACTGTTTTCCCCCCGTTCTATCTCTCCATGGTGCGGGTGGGGGAAATGACCGGTCGGCTGGAGGAGATATTCCTCCGTCTCTTCTACCACCTGGATTTCGAGCAGTTCATGCGCAACCAGGTGAAGTCGGCCCTGCGTTATCCAAGCTTTGTCGTGGCAGCCATGGCGATTGCCATTGTGGTGGTGAATATCTGGGTGATTCCTGCTTTTGCCCAGGTGTTCAAGGGCTTCAACGCAGAGTTGCCCTTCATGACCCGGTTGCTCATCAATTTCTCCGATTTCATGGTGGCCGACTGGCCTTACCTGCTGGCGGGTTTTGTCGGTACCGTTTTCGCCTTCCGTGCCTGGGTGGCAACACCCGTGGGGCGTTACCTGTGGGATCGGACAAAGTTGCGGGTTCCCATTGCCGGAAAGATCGTGGAAAAGGCCACGCTGGCGCGTTTTTCCCGCAGCTTCGCCCTGGCGATACGGAGCGGCGTGCCGGTAGTACAGGCCATGAGCGTGGTGGCCCAGACGGTGGACAATGTTTTCATCGCCGACAAGATCGAGAAAATGCGCGAGGGCGTGGAGCGGGGTGAATCTGTCCTGCGCACCGCCATCAGTGCCCGCGTATTCACTCCTATCGTGTTGCAGATGGTGGCCGTCGGTGAGGAATCCGGCGCCCTGGACGACATGATGGAAGAGGTGGCGGACATGTATCAGCGGGAGGTCGAGTACGAACTGAAAAACCTCTCCCAGCAGATTGAGCCGATTCTCATCGTCGCCCTTGGCATCCTGGTGCTGGTTCTGGCGTTGGGCATCTTCCTGCCGATCTGGGACCTGGGCAAGGTTGCCTTCAAGCGTTGATGGCGATGGATCGCCGGGTCAGGGGGGCGTCCCGTTTCGAGTTGCTGGTCGTTTTGCTGATTGCGCTGGTGTTGCTGGGAGCAGGGCTGCACCGTTTTCGTGAAATGCAGATGGCGGTGGAGCGTACTGCAGTGGTTTCCGTACTGGATACCATACGAGCGGGTGTATGGTTGGAGGCAGCCGCCCGTATCGGTACGGAAGGGGATGGTGCTCTGGTGCGTCTGGCAGCAGAGAATCCATTCCCACCCCTGCATGGCGCAGTTCCTGCCTATGCTGGCGTAGTTGCCGGGGATTACCGGAATTTACAAATCGGGGCCTGGTACTTTGATTCGGAGAGAAAGAAAATCCTTTATCAGCCAAGGTTCTCCGAGAACTTTTTCACAAACGAAATGACGTTTGACAGCGTAGAGTTCACAATCGACGCCGTGTACCGGGAGTCCCCGGCCCATGGAAAGGTTTTTGAAGGAATGCGCCTCACCGGCCAATGTGCGTGCGGGTGGTTGCCAAAACATTATGCGGTTTCGCCCGCAGGGAGAAAGCGGTGAAGTTGATCAAAGCCAAGCAGAAGGGTTTTACCCTTATCGAATTGATCGTGGTGATCATCATCTTAGGCATTCTGGCGGCTACGGCTTTGCCCCGTTTCGTTAATCTGCAGGTCCAGGCGCGGCAGGCCAAGTTGCAGGGAGCTGTCGCTTCCGTGCGTGCTGCTTCTGCCCTGTTTCACGCGACCTGCTTGGCTCGTACAGGAAATGGTGGTACTTGCCCAGCCGATACGAGTGTAATAAATGTCCCAATGGAAGGTCTCAATATCACGGGGGTTACCCAATATCCGACTGCGGATGCGAACGGCATCGTTGCCGCCGCCGGCCTGTTGGCTGGGGATACTGCCGGTTCTGGAGTGGATTACGTCACCAGCACCACCGGCGCAACCGGAACCATGACCATCGTTGTTCCTGGTGGCACTGGCACTAATTGCCAGTTCACCTACCAGGCTGCGCAAATGTCAGGTACTACGACGGTCATTGCCCCGGTTATCAGCACTGCAACCACCAATTCTGAATGTCTGTGATTTTTTTTCTAAAATTTTTTTCTAAAGGAGTCTTTACTGTGAAAAGCCAACAAAAAGGTTTCACCCTGATCGAACTGATCGTGGTAATCGTCATTCTGGGTATTCTGGCTGCGACCGCCCTGCCCAAGTTTGTTGACCTGAGCGGTGATGCCCGTGCCGGCGTGATCCGTGGCGTGGAAGCTTCCATGCGTTCCGCCAACGTCATGCTTTACGGCAAGGCTGCCGCTCGTAATGCCCTGGGTGCCGGTCCCACCCCCATCTCCGCTACCAACACCATCAACGTCAATGTGGATTACGGCTATGCTGCGGCTGTTGCTGATCTGAGTGCCGTGATGGATCTGAGCCCGGCATCCGATTTTGTCATCGATACCACTAATAATGTTATTCAACACAACGGTGCTACTACTAAGACTAGCTGCCAAGTGAAATACGAAGCTGCTACCGCTACCACTCAGCCTAAGTACACGGCAACCACTAGCGGCTGCTGATGCATGATGGAGAGGAGGGCCTGATGGTCCGCTACGGCCGGTGCCCCCTCTCTTTCTCCCGGGGCTTTACTCTGCCCGAACTCGTTGTGGTCATGATTGTGCTCGGTATCCTGGCGGCCTATGCGGCGCCCAGGTTTGCCGGGCATCACGGCTTTGAAGGGCGGGGGTTTTCCGACCAGTTGCAGATGCTGTTGCAGGATGCCCGCCGTACCGCCGTCGCCCAGCGTCGGCAGGTGTGTGTGGTCGTGGCGGGGGCTACGGTTAGCGTCAGCAAGTCAGCCTTCTCCGGCGATGCCTGCAATACTTCCTTGGCCCATCCCAATGCCTCGGGCGACTACATTCTGGCGATTCCCAGTGGTGTGGTGCTGGCTCCGATGCAATTGAATTTTGATCCTCTGGGGCGTCTGTCGCCGACAACCAGCGTGACCGTTAATGTCAGCGGGCAGGAGGGTGGTTTCACTTTGACGGTGGAAGGCGAAAGCGGCTATGTCCATCGTTGAGGCCCCGTTTCCTCTCGGTTGTACCGTGAGCCGCCGCCTGGGCGGTTTTACGCTTATTGAAACCATCGTTTTCCTGCTGGTGGTCGGCATCGGCGTGGCCGGGCTGCTGTCGGCCATGAGTACGGCCATCCGTTTCAGCGCCGATCCCTTGCCGCAAAAGCAGGCCCTGGCTCTGGCCGAATCCCTGATGGAAGAAATTACCTCCGCCGGATTCACCTTTTGCCAGCCCCAGGACCCCAACTTTCTTTCTGCCACCAATACGGCCCAGTGCACTGCCGGTATGGTCGAGAACGTGGGGCCGGATACTTTCTCCGGGGTGCTCGAGGCTCGTCCGTACGACAACGTCAATGATTATGTTGGTGAATTCGGTAAGCCGCTGAAAATTGATGCAACGGATTTGTCCTCCGGCATCGCGGCCCCTGCTGGCTATGATGCCTGGGTCACCATCTCCCAACTCGGTATCGCCGGCATCTCGGCGACTGAGTCTCTGCTGGTCAATGTCATGGTGACTGGGCCCGACAATACGCGGATCAGCCTCGACGGCTTCCGAACCCGCCATGCGCCACGGGTGTCGCCATGAGCCAGGCACGTCCTAGTCAGCGGGGCTTCACCCTGATCGAAGCCATTGTCGCCATGGTACTGCTGGGGATTGCCGGCTCCCTGGTGGGCATGTTCATCCGGATTCCCATCGAAGGCTATTTCGATACGGAGCGTCGGGCCCGTCTGACGGACACGGCGGACACCGCCCTGCGCCGCATGGCGCGGGATTTGCGCCTGGCCCTGCCCAACAGCATCCGCATAACTGCCGTCGGCAACGTGCGTTACCTGGAGTTCCTGCAGACCCGGGTTGGCGGGCGCTACCGTACCGATCCAACGGCAGCCGGTGGTGGCAATCCGCTGGAATTTGGCATTGCGGACACCAACGGCTTCGACGTACTGGGTACTCCACCGGTTTTTCAGGCGGGGGACCATGTCGCCATTGCCAATCTGGGGACGGATTCGGGGGCGGATGCCTATACCGGCAACAACATGGTGCCCATCACGGGCATTACCCCAGCCGGTGTGGTTCAGTTTGCAGCCTTCCGTTTTCCGGTTCCTTCTCCCGGCGCCCGCTTCTTCATCGTGAACCAGCGCGTGACCTATGAATGTAATCCGGATGCCGGGTTGCTGCGCCGCTATTCGGGCTACGCCCTGGTGGGGGCGGCCCAGCCCACCCCTCCCGGCGTGGCGCCGGTGCTGCTTGCTCAGCGGGTGGCTAACCGCGCCAATGCCTGCACCATGACCTACGATGCCAATGTGGCCAATACCCGCATGGGCGTCGTTTCCATGTCCCTGACGCTGGAGGAAGCCGGCGAGTCGGTGACCCTGTTGCATCAGGTGCATGTGAGCAACGTGCCATGAAGCGCATTCTGCCTGGTCGTCAGCGGCAACGCGGGGTGTCGATCATCGCCGCGGTGTTTCTGCTGATTCTCTTTGCCGCCCTGGCAACTTACATGCTGTGGCTGACCTCGGCCCAGAACCGGGGCAGCGCCCAGGATGTGCAAGGGGCGCGGGCCTACCAGGCGGCCCGGGCCGGCGCTGAGTGGGGGCTGTTTCAGCTGTTGCGGGCCGGTCAGTGTGGTGGCGGGACCGATATCACATTTGCCGGGACTGAGCTTGCCGGGTTCGTGGCCAGTGTGGTCTGCGAACGTGTTGCCAGTACAGACGAAAGTGGTTCGGCTGTTAATGTCTATGAGATTACGTCCACGGCTTGCAACGTGCCTAGCTCCGGCTCTTGCGATGGAATTGAAGCAGTTGGTAATGACTACGTGGAACGGCAAGTTCGCGTGACAACCGGCTGTGCCGTTGATGGTGTGACGCCAGTGTGCCCTCCGTAGCGCAAGAATGACTAAGGTGTCGTTATGAAACAGACCGCTTTGAGTCGAACCCAGTTCCGTTTCTTGGGTCAATGGAAGCAGGCGTTTAAGTGCCTGTTGCTCGTTCTCGCCTCGTTTCTCGTTGTTGACCTCGCGTGGGCGAACCGGACTATCACGGGCGCATCGGTCAACGCGACAGCCAGTGTCACTGTTGCTTCTGGGGCCACGGTTGCTCTGACTGTGAACGTGACTACAAACTCCACTGGAAGTAGTCGCTGGCGTGGTACACGTTGGGCTATTGCGGCATCGGCGCCTGCCGCCTCCGCATATGCCTGTTATGACAATCCAAATCATAATTCTTCAGGCAGTTACAGCGAGACGTTCAATATCACTGCCCCTGCATCGCAAGGGACGTACAACGTCTATGCGATCGCCTACGACAATGATGGCTGTTCTAGCGGTGCGAGTCCAACCTATACGTTAGTTGGCGCCATTATTGTGGCTCCACGAAACTGTGTTTCAGCCAATGCAGGGGATTGGAGTGCCGCCGCCACCTGGAATTGTGTAAGTTCGGGTGACGGCCCCCCCACCAGTATCGACAGCGCCACCATTAATAACCACGCGGTTGCCTTCAACACCAGCAGTACGGTTGCCTCCCTGACCATCAATTCCGGTTCCCTGACCCAGAAGGTGGGGACTGGGGCCTTGACGCTTACGGTGAATGGCAATATCACCAATTCCGGCTCCATCCTGGATAACGGCAGTAATGGCAGTTTCGACATTACTGCCGGCGGTAGCGTTTCCAATACGGGGTCAGCCTTTACCGTCGACAATCTGACGGTGACGGGGAATGTGACCAGCAGTAGTCCGATGACAGTGCGCACTGCGCTTTCCGTCAGCGGCGACCTAAACAATAACGGCAGCGCCGGCCTGACGGCCGGCACCATGACGGTGAGCGGGACTGCCACTTCCAATGCGCCATTAACGGCTACGACTTTCAACGTCGGTGGCGACCTGACCAGTTCAAATGCGCTGACCGTCACCAATCTGATTTTCCAGAAAGCGGGTACCCAGGCCGCCACGTTCTACAACAGCCAGAATGTGGTGACCAACTTTACCGTCAATAGCGGCAGCACGGTTTCTTCATCCAACTACTCGACGTTGAACATCAAGGGGGCGCTGACCAATAACGGCAGCATCGCCCTGCCCAATACCAGCTGGATCTTCAATGGCACCTCGGCCCAGACCATTGGCGGCAGCTCGGATTCCAGCCTGGGCAACATGACCATGAACAACAGCGCCGGTGTGACCTTGAGCCGCAATGTCACGGTGCCCGGCACGTTGACCCTGACTTCGGGAAACATCACTGCCGGCAGCTATGTGCTGGCAGTTACCGGAACCTATTGCCCGGCCAGCATCAGCGGCGGCAGCGCCGCCAGCTACGTCATCGGCAATCTTCGCCTGAGCTTCCCGCCCTATAACGCCACCTGCACCTATCCCATTGGCGATACCAGCGCCTATGCCCCCATGACCATTGCCTTCCCCTGGTTTGCCGGCATCAGCGGGGGCACCCTGACCGGGAGCACGACCAAGGGGCAGCATCCCCAGATCAACACCTCCGGTATCAATCCCCTGATGGATGTGAATCGCTACTGGACTCTTGGCGTTACCGGAGACACTCTTACCTCCCTACCCAGCGGCGGGTCCTACAATGCAACCTTCCAGTTTGTTGCTGCCGATATTCTGGGTGGGGCCCAGGTGTCCACTTTCGCTGGAAGCAGGTACACCAGCGGTGCGTGGACATCTCCGGTGCTGGCCTTGAGTTCCTATACGGCGAACAGCGTCAGCCTGTCCGGGCTTACGCTGTTCGGCAGTTTCGTGACCGGCCAGCCCGGCTCTCCCAATCCGGGGCAGTGCTCTGTTCCCCCGTTTGTCCCGTCCGGCGTCACCTGCTATTGCGACAGTTTCACCGGTTCCAATCTGACCTCCGGTATCTTCAATTCCAAGTGGACGGTCAGTACGCTGGGGCCGCGCAGTTATACGCCGTCATTTGTCAGTGGCCGTTTGCGCCTGACGGACAACAATACCAACGAGGCTACCTCCGCAACCCTGGGGGCCATTTTCCCTGCGGCCGGTAACTACATATCCGTGGAATTCCGGCAGTTTGCCTATAACGGTAGCGGTGCGGATGGTCTGGCCGTCACTCTGTCCGATTACAGTGTGGCGCCGAATCCGGGAGCGTTTGGTGGTTCTCTGGGGTATGCACAGAAGTCTGGGATCGTTGGCTTTGCCGGAGGTTGGATCGGCGTCGGCTTCGACGAGTTTGGCAACTACACCAATCCCACTGAGGGGCGTATAGATGGACCGGGCTACTTCAGCCAAGTGGTTGCCGTACGCGGTTCGTACGCTGCGACTACGCCGGCCAATCTCTACAGCCTGGGCTACCCCTATCTGGCCCGCTCTGCAGTGCAGAGCGGAAGCAATACCATTGACAACCGCACATCCTCGGTGGCGTCCCGCGGGTACTACTATCAAGTGGTCATTGACGCCAGAAACTACACGACAGCCAACAAGACGGCCCAGATTCAGGTGAATCGGGATACCAGTTGCAGTACCGATTTTTGTCCGACCACTGGTTATGTAAATCTTCTGGCCCCCTTTGATGCCTATGCCCCAGGTTTTACCCCGACCACTGCCCAGGTCCCGGTGCCGGACAACTGGCAGATATCCTTTACCGGCTCCACCGGGTCCTCAACCAATATCCATGAAATATCCGGTCTGCGGGTCTGCGCTCAAACCATCATCCCGCCCAATGGCACTACAGCAAGCGGATTCAATGCCATCGACAGCGCCATGGCCCGAACGGATATCAATGTGCAGCAGGCCGGCGCCCACATCTATACCAAGCTTGTTGGCGTTGATTTCGCATTGAATATCGCCGTCTTGAATAGTGCGGGGACCGGTATCGACTCCAACTACGCGCTGACCTCCAACAAGACTGTCACCGTGGAGTTGATCGACAACAGTACGACGGCCAACCAGGCGGCAACTTGTTCGGCCAAGTCCAGTTTTGCCTCGACGACGATGTCGTTTACTTCGACCGACAAGGGCTTCAAGTTGTCGCCGACTTTCAAGATCAATTCGGCTTACAGCAACGTCCTTGTCCGGATGAAGGACAGCACGACCACTGCCTGCTCCTCCGATACCTTTGCCATCCGCCCCCTTTCGCTGACCAACGTTACAGCCAAGGTTGGCAGCACGGATCTGGTGGCTTCAAGCAATGGGGCCGGTGCAGCCATGACCGTGAAGGCCGGCTCAGATTTTTCCCTTTCGGCGACGGCCAGTCCGAGTAGCAATTACAGCGGAACCCCCAGTATCGTCACCGCCAATGTCGTCGATGTGGCCAGTAGTGGCGTCATTTCCCCTGCACCCCTGTCGTGCGCGTTTTCAGCGGCAGACACTTCTTCGGGAACTGCCAGTGGTACCTGTCAGTATCGGGAAGTTGGCTATTTCTCCTTGCCGGTGGATGCGCTGATCGATAATACCTTCACGACCGTTGACCAAAACGGGCGGGATGACTGCATCGTCAATAGCACCTCCAATACGCTGAGTAACGGCAAGTACGGCTGCAACATCGGGACGCCGTCCGCCACCAGTTGGGGGCGTTTCATCCCCGATCATTTCGAGTTGTCGGCCGTTGCTCTTGATAACCGCAGCGAACTGACGACCTGCAGCAACCGGAACCTGGATGGTTTCACCTATATGGGGGAACCCATCGGACTTGGCTTCTCCATAGCGGCCAAGGCTGTTGGCGGTTCTACTACGGAGAACTACGACTTTGGCCGCGGCTATTCCCGCTTGACCATGGGTAATTGGCTGGCGGCAGCCGGCGCCACCCCCCTGGATAGCAACAACTTCAATCTCTGGGCCTTGGATAATCCTGCCACCGGGAGTGCCACGGTCTTTCCCGGGGGGGGCGGAACCCGCCTCGGTTTTACGCCCGGCACAGTCTCTACTGCCTGCAGCGGGTCTCCGACCAATCGGTGGTGTGCCGGGGTTGCAACGATTACCGGCAACCTCGTATTGAATCGCGCGGCAACCGCTGACGGGCCCTACGCGAGCTTCACCATTGGCGCAGTTCCCCGGGACCAGGATGGTGTTTCGCTGGCAGCGACGGCGCTGAATCTGGATGCCGACCAGTCCGGCAGCAATGAGCGGGCCAAGTTGGCGACGACGGCGCTCCGTTTCGGCTTGCTGCAACTGACGACGGCCTATGGCTCCGAATTGCTGCCCCTGTCTGTCGGCATGGAAGCCCGGTTCTGGAACGGCCTGGCCTTCGTGCTCAATGCCCAGGACAACTGCACCGCGATTCAGCCAGCCAACGTAGCCTCGGCCAGGGTGGCTGGTGACACCTCTGCGACCCTGGGGGCGCCAACCGTGACGCAGATTGCCTCAGGCAAGGGGCGCTTGCGCTTTGCCTCTCCCGGTTTGCGCTCCACTTTCCGTGTCTGTGTGGATTTGGGGGGCGATGCCAACTGTGCGGCAACTAGCTCTGCTGCCATGAGTTATATGACAGGGCGTTGGGATGGCAGTGCCTTGTTTGACCGGGATCCGTCAGCCAGAGCGGCGTTTGGCCTGAACCGGGGGGCCTACCTGTATTACCGGGAGAACTACTGATGTGGGTAAAAATTCATAGTAATTAGGCCCATATATTGTTATCTTTTAGTGAAATATCAAGACGTCTATGTCCATCTCCCTGTCCGCCCCCTCTATCTCTAGCGCATCCGCCAAACGGTCGGATGGTTGGCTGGCCATAAATTGCCTGAAGGATCGGGTGGATTTGGCCCATGTGCAGCAGGCTCCCGGACAGATGCCCGAGGTCGTTCTGCTCGAGTCCTACGCCACGGGAGGCGATTTGCAGGGGGCCTTGCAGCGTTTGCGCAAGGAAAAGCGCCTGCATTCCCATCGTTGCGTGGTCATGCTCAATTCCGGTGACTTCCAGGTGTTGCAGGTCGAGGCGCCCAGTGTGCCTCTCGACGAGCGGCGGCAAGCCTTGCGTTGGCAGATCAAGGACATGCTGGACTACCCCGTGGAAGCGGCAACCCTGGATGTGCTGGATGTTCCCGGTCAGCAGGGCAGTGGGCGGGCGCAACAGGTGCTGGTGGTAGTTGCGGCCAATGCTGTGCTGTCGCCGCTGGCTGCGGCAGTGGCCGGCGCCGGACTCAAACTGGAAGCCATTGATGTTCCCGATATGGGGCAGCGCAATATCGCCGCCTTGCTGGAAAAGGACAACAGGGCCGTCGCTCTCCTGACTTTCGACGATGATGGCGGCCTGCTGACGGTCAGCGCTCAGGGCGAGTTGTATGTCAGCCGCCGCATCGATGTCAGTCGCCAGGCGTTGGAAGGGGCTGCGGACGAACGTCGTGAGCAGCTATTCGACCGCATCGTGCTTGAGGTCCAGCGGACCCTGGACACGTTTGATCGCCAGTATAGTTTCGTCCCCATGGGGCAGCTTTGGTTGGCCCAGGTGCCCGGTGGTGATGGGCTGAAGGCCACCCTGGCCCCCAATGTTTATGTGCCGGTCGAAACCCTGGACTTGCAGAACGTTCTGCATTTCCCGGGTATTCCCGAGTTGCGCCATCCCGAGCGTCAAGCCCAGTGCCTGAAGTTGCTCGGTTGTGCGATGCGTTAAGGGGGTGGTGTGAGTCAGCAAATTAATTTGTTCCATCCTTCCCTGCTTCCTGAGAAAGAGTGGATTACCGGGCGCAATCTGGCCCTCGCTGTTACCGGTCTTTTGGTATTTTTCCTCGTTGCTGCCGGCGTGACCCATTACCGTCTGGCGTCTTCCACTGAACGGGCCAGGGCTGCCGAGCAATCTGTCTCCCAGTTGAAGGCAAAACTGCAGGAGGCCAGCCAGCAACTGGCGGCCGCCAAGGTCCCGGTGGACAAGGATGCCGAACTATCCCGCCTGCAGCGCGCCGTGACCGAGCGTGAACAGGTGCTGGCCTTGCTGGAGCAGGGTTCGCCCAAGGAGGGCCAGGGTTTTGCCGATTATTTCCGCGGCTTGGCCCGTCAATCCTTGCCCGGTTTGTGGCTTACCGGCTTTTCCCTGGGGGCAGGGGGTAAAGGGCTGGAAATTCGCGGGCGCATGACGGACCAGTCCCTGCTGCCCGAATACATTCGTCGCCTCAACCGGGAGCCGGTTTTTGTCGGACGGGAGTTTGCCGCTCTGGATGTCCGCCTGCCGGATGCGCCCGATGTGCCGCAGGCTGGTGCCGCCAAACCGTCCGAGCCGGCCGCAAGGCCTTCCCAGAATTACGTGAATTTTGTCTTGAAACCTTTGCGCTCTTCCTCTGCCGGGGAGCGGGACGCAACCGAGAGCAAGGGGAGTGGGCAATGAAGGGGCAGTTTTTGGCCTGGCTGGCATGGTTTGATGCTCGCAACAAGCGGGAGAGGACCATCGGAGCGGTGGCTGCTGTTGTTCTGGTGCTGTTTGTTGGCGATGCCTTGCTGCTTTCATCTCCTCTGATTCGGGTCCGGGCTCAGACTGCCCTGGCGGAGCAGCGTGAAAGCGAGGCGGCCAGCCTTTCCCTGCAGCTCAAGGATGTGCAGTCGGAACTGGCGAACAGTGCGGCGAATCGCGCCCAGGTTCTGCAGACCCTGAAGAGCCGGGTTACCAACCTGGATGGACAACTGAAATCGTTTGATGGCACCCTCGTTTCCCCCCAGGCTGCTCCGGCCCTGCTGGAACGCCTGATGGGGCGTCGCAAGAGCCTGCAGATGCTGGGTCTGCGTACCGTGGCGCCGGTGCCGGCCATCGATGGTCCGAGTGCTGCCAGCACTCCCGAGTTGAATCTTTACCGCCACGGTATCGAGATACGCCTGGCCGGCAGCTATGGCGACCTCCTTGGCTATTTGGCCGATCTGGAGTCGGCACCGGAGCGGCTGCTGTGGGAGGGGGCGGAACTGAAGGTTGATGTGTATCCCCGTTCCATTCTGACCCTGCGGGTCTATACCCTCAGCCTGGATAAGGCATGGTTGGTCCTATGACACGAATCAAATGCCTGGTGTTTTGGGGTGGCTGTTTGGCGATGATGCCTGCCATCGCTGACGATAGTGCTCTGCCTGATCCTACCCGGCCACCGGAGGCCTGGGTTCATGTCTCTCCGGAAGGCGGTGCGGCGGTGTCCGGCCCCGTCCTGCAGTCAGTCGTGCTGCGCCGGCAGGGAACTCCGGTGGCAGTCATCAGCGGTGCGATGGTCCCCCTGGGCGGCAAAGTGGGCGATAGCATTCTGGTCAAGATAAAAGAAAATGAAGTGGTCCTGAAAGGGCCTTTGGGGAGCGAGGTTTTACGCATGACTCCCGATGTGAACAAGAAGACGGTAGTTGAAGTTCCCAAGCCCGTCGGGCGCAGGAACCAAAGGGGTAATTTATGAAGCGAGCCTTGATCGGCATTCTGGCCTCCCTGTTTCTCGGCGGTTGCGTTACCTCGGGAGGGAAACCGGGTGCCACGTATGAGCGTATCCAGAGCGAGATGAAAGGTGCGGTGGATGCCAATCGCTCCGCCAGTGCCGATGCTGTGAATCAGGCATTGCTGCCGCCGCTGCAACTGGATGTGCCCAAGGCGCCGCCGGCTGAGCCTCGCTTTGACCTGGCGGTGACCAATGCTCCTGCGTCCCAGGTCTTCATGGCGCTGGTTTCCGGTACCCGCTACAGCATGCTGGTGCCGCCGGAAGTGGCGGGCTCGATCACGGTCAATCTGAAAAATGTCACCCTGCGGGAGGCGCTGGAAAGCCTGCGGGACCTGTATGGTTACGACTTCCGGGTGCAGGGCAATCGCATCACCGTCATGTCCAATGCGATGCAGACCCGGGTCTTCCAGGTTAATTACCTGGCCGGCCGGCGTCAGGGTTCCAGCGATGTGCGGGTGACTTCCAGTTCCATCAGTGTGGTTTCCCCTGGTGCCAGTTCCTCTGGCAGTTCGACTTCTTCCGCCCAGGCTCAGGCTGCCACTGCCTCCGGCACCACCGGTGCTGGTGCCGGCGCAACTCGTGCTCAGGACAGTAGCCGTGTCTACACCTCGCAGGATGCTGACTTCTGGACGGAACTGAAGACGGCTCTGGGTGCCATCGTCGGGACGGAGGACGGGCGTAGCGTCATTATCAACTCCCACTCCGGCGTCATTCTGGTGCGTGCCATGCCCGGTGAGTTGCGCAATGTGGAGCAGTATCTGCGGGCCACCCAGGCCATTATCGAGCGCCAGGTCATGCTCGAGGCCAAGATCATCGATGTGGCCCTGAGCGATGCCTATCAGTCGGGCATCAACTGGGCGTCCTTCAGTGGCCACACGACCCTTGGCGTGGCTGCCAATGGCACATCCCTGTCTCCGTCAGGAGCGCTGACCTCTGACAATGCTTCCATTCGTCCGGGGACAGACGGAAATCTGGGATCGGTTGGCACCAACGGCTTCTTCGGCCTGGCATTCCGCACCAAGAGCTTCGCCGCGCTGCTGAATTTCCTGGAGACCCAGGGCAATACCCAAGTGCTGTCCAGCCCTCGCATTGCCACCCTGAATAACCAGAAGGCCGTGCTGAAGGTCGGTACCGACGAATACTATGTGACCAACGTCAGTTCCACCACCATTGCTTCCACCACCACTACCACCACCCCGACGGTGACGCTGCAGCCGTTCTTCTCCGGCATTGCCCTGGATGTGACGCCCCAAATCAACGAGAGTGGCCTGATCACCTTGCATATCCACCCCTCCATCAGCGTGGTGACGGAGAAGAACAAGAGCCTGAGCCTGGGTACGGATCTGGCCATGACTCTGCCCCTGGCCACCAGCAGGATCAACGAGTCCGATACCATCGTGCGGGTTCGCGACGGGGAGATCGTGGCCATCGGCGGCCTGATGACCCAGGACCAGTCCGATGCCAGCAACGGCCTGCCAGGAATCCATCAGGTTCCGGTTATCGGCAACCTGTTCGGTCAGAAATCCAAGGTCCTGAACAAGCGGGAACTGGTGATCCTGCTCAAGCCCACGGTCATCCAGAACGAATCCGACTGGCAGTCCGATCTGCAGAACACCCAGTCCCGCCTCGACGATTTCGATCCCCGGAGAGCCCTGCCCCAATGACATCTGCCGGAGCCGGGGGGGCGTCGTGTATCTGAAGCATTTCGGATTGGTGGAGTATCCGTTCGGGATTACGCCCGACACCAGTTTTGTCTACGCCACCACCGGCCACCAGGAGGCCTTGAATACCCTTCTGGTGGCGCTTCGTGCGGGAGAAGGATTCGTCAAGATCACCGGGGAGGTCGGCACCGGCAAGACGTTGCTCTGCCGCCGTCTCCTGCAGAATCTGGGCGACAAGTTCGTTACCGCCTATCTGCCCAACCCCAACCTCGAGCCCCGTACCCTCTACCTGGCCCTGGCAGAGGAATTGCGGTTGAAGGTGGCGCCGGATATCGATCAGTACCACCTGCTCAAGTCCCTCAACAAGCGTTTGCTGGATATCGCCCGGGAGGGCAAGTCCACCGTGGTCTGCATCGACGAGGCCCAGGCCATGCCGCTGGAGAGTCTGGAGGCCCTGCGCCTGCTTTCCAATCTGGAAACAGAAAAACGCAAACTGCTGCAGTGGGTCATCCTGGGACAGCCGGAGCTGGACAAAAAACTGGGCATGCCGGAAATCCGGCAACTGCGACAGCGGATCGCCTTCCATTACCGACTGCCCGGACTAGGGCGTCGCGAGGTGGCGGCCTACGTGGCCCACCGCCTGCGGGTGGCCGGTTATCGGGGCGAAGAGCTGTTTTCCTCCGGCGCTATCAAGGGGTTGCACCACGCCAGCCGCGGTACTCCCCGTCTGATTAACATCTTGGCCCACAAGGCCCTGCTGGCCGTATTCGGCGAGGGACACTTCCAGGTAAGGGGTAAGCACATCAAGGCTGCCGCCCGGGATACGGAAGGCACCCGCTCGCTCCGTCTCTGGTGGTAGAAAGGTTGCCATGAGCCTGATCAATCAGATGCTGCAGGATCTGGACCAGCGCCAGGCAGGAGAAGTGCAGCGGGCCCTGCCCAACGAGGTACGCTCCCTTCCTCCGAGCCGTCGTTCTTCCATCCTGCCTTGGGTTATCGCCGGCGGCAGTATCGCCCTGACGACGGCTGCCATTTATTTTTACCTGCCTTTGGCAACGCAAAGTGGGGCTGCGCCTGTGGCCGCGGTCGTGGTGTCTCCCCCTGGAATTCCGACGGGTGAGCCCGCGGTTGCCCCATCCGCGGGGGGCGGCGTGCCGATAGAGGCCCCGGTACCGGCCCCAGCTGCCACGGAGCCCATGCCCTTGCGGCTGTCGGATGTGCTTTCGATGCCCCAGCTGCGGCAATCATCCGTTCCCCAGGAAAACCGGAGTGCGCCGCTGGCGAAGGAGAGCCCTGCGGTTGCACCCGTTCCTGTGACCGTGCCACAAGCCGTCCCTGCCAAAGCTGCGAGCGGGGTTGCTGCCAGTGTTGCGAGCAAAGGTGATACGCGGGATGGACCTGTTCACATCGAAAAAACGCCCCTGCAGCCCACTCCCCAGGAGCGTGCCGAGTCCGAGTACCGGCGGGGTGCTGCCCTGCTGGCCCAGGGACAGCTCAAGTCCGGCATGGATGCACTGCGCTCCTGTCTGAAGGTCGATGGCACTCACGCAGCCGCCCGGCAACTGCTACTCAAAGCATTGCTGGAGCAGCGTTCCTATGATGAGGCCCGGGAGTTGATGTCCGAGGCGGTACAACTTCAGCCCGGACGCTATCAGTGGGCCATGACCCTGGCGCGGCTGCAGATCGAAAAGGGGGATGCGGCAGGCGCCTGGCAGAGCCTGCAGGCCTCCATGGGGGCGGGTGCCAACAACGCCGATTACCAGGGGCTGGCCGGCAATGTCCTGCAGCGGCTGGGCAATGGCAAGGATGCCGCCGAGCACTACCGGGCGGCCTTGCGCCTCAGCCCCAATGACGGCCGCTGGTGGATCGGCCTTGGCCTCGCCCTGGAGTCCCAGGGCAACGGGGCAGAAGCGCGTACGGCCTTCCAGACGGCCCGGGCTAGCGGTTCCCTGACACCGGAGATGGCGGCGTTTGTGGAGCAGCGCCTGCGCTGAATCCGGGGGGCTGCTTGGCGGCCGCCTCGGCCTTTTCCAGGGGGGCTTCCAGCCCTCTGATTTCCGGATACTTGTCGGCCAGCAATCGTACCTGACGCAGTGCCGCTGGCACCCGGGCGGGATAGGCGAGAATGGCCAGCTGCAGCATCTGCTCGGCCTCATCCTGGCGCCCGGCCAGCGCCAGCAAAGCCGGATACTTGAAGGCTAGGCGATCTACCGGCGAGAACAGCAGAGTGTCCGCGGTGATTTCCAGCTTTTCTTCCAGATTGTCCGGACTGATGGGCGCTGCCAGTGCGTAGTAGAGCTGGACGTAGTGGGGAAACAGAGACTCGCCGTAGAGCTTGCTCAAGCGGGTATGCACTTCCGGCCAGGAGGCCTGCTGGGTCGTGTCGATATCCCGCCAGTGCATGGTGTCCTCCAGCAGGGAATAGTCCCGATACAGATTGCCCATGACCCAGATGCCGGCCAGTAGCAGCAGCGCCATTGCCCGGGGGCCGAGCTTGCCCAGGTCGATGGAAATGGGCCTGGGGGCCAGCGCTCCCAGGAGGATGGCCATGGGGCCGAGGAAGAAGGCGTACCACAGGGGGTATTCCAGCTGGCTGTGCAGTCCGACGATGGTGATGGCGGCCAGTCCCCACCAATGTCCATACCCCCATGCCTGCTTCCGGAATTCGCGCCACAGCGCCACACCGACGAGCATCAGGGTCAGCAAACTGGCGATGCCGAATTCGGCCAGCAGCTGGGCGAAAAGGTTGTGGGCGTGCTCCGCCGCACCCGGCAGGCTGCCCGGTGGGACGGAGCTGGCCAGGACGAAGGTCTGCCAGGAGAAACCGCCCAGGCCGACGCCCAGCAGGGGGGCCTGGAGGAAGCTGTTCCAGGCGATCTGCCACAAGGCAAAGCGGGTGGAAATGCCGCCAGGGTCGCTGTACAGGCGCTCACCGGCCGTGATCATGACCATGTCGCCAATGTCGCCAAAATGCTTGGCAATCTCCACCAGCAATGCGGCGGCGATGACCCACCCGGTACCTCTGCGAATCGAAGCAAAGTCGGACTGCCGATAGCCCATGGCAAAACTCAGGAGGGCCGTGGCTGCGATGTACAGATAGACCGAGCGGGAGGCCGTGAAGACGGCGCACAGGGCCAGGGGTATGGCGGCCAGCAGGAACTGCCACGGGCGCAGGCGCTGCCGGGCCTGGAGATAGATGGCGGAGAGGACGCCCAGCCAAAGATAGTCGGCGAACTGGTTGCGTTGCCCCAGGTTGGCAAAGACCTGGCCATTGCGGGTGGGGAAAATGAATTCCAGGCCCAGCCAGTCGGGACGATACAACTGCAGGCCGACGATGAGGAGGCTCATCAGGCCGCCGCAGAGAAAGCCGATGGATAGCGTCTGCGCCAAGCGTTCCAGGCCGGCTTCCCTGACCAGCACCCGGCCCAGCAGCAGCATGAGGCAGGCCCAGATGAGGTAGAGGCAAAAGAGCAGGCCCTGGTGCAGAAAATGGACCTTGCCGGCAACCAGCTGAAACAGGAACAGGGCAATGAGGGCAAAGGGAATCAGTGCGCCCAGGGGCAGGCGCAGATCCTGGCGTGCCGGCTCCCGCAGGAACAGGCTGCTGGCCAGCAGCCCCAGCAGGCCGGCCCACCACTCCGCATAAAAGGAGGGAATGGGGTTGTAGTGGTGCGGATTGAGGAAGGGCAGGCAGGCCATGGCCCCGACCAGGAACAGGCTGCACTGCAGATGGCGCTGATAGGAAAAGGACATCGGGGCGGCTGCGAAAAAAGGCTAATGATGACAGGTGCGGGCAATGACGCCTACATCCACCTGCCGTGCGCCATGCAGTTTCAGGGTTCTGGCACATTCCGAGAGGGTGGCGCCGGTGGTGAGGACGTCGTCAAGCAGGAGCAGCCGTTGGCCGTCGAGGGCGGTGGTGCAATGAAAGGCGCTGCGGACGTTGGCGTGGCGCTTGTCGATGGGCAGTTCTGCCTGGGCCGTTGTCGCTCGCGTCCGTTGGCAGGCCTGGGACAGGACCGGCAGGTTCAGCAGCCGGCCCAGGTGCTTGCCCAGTTCCAGACTCTGGTTGAAGCCCCGCTCGCCCATCCGCTCCCCATGCAGGGGCAGGGGCACGATGGCGTCCCACTGGTCGGCCAGGGGTGCCAGCTGTCGCGCCAGCCCTTCGGCGAAGAGCGGTGCCAGTCCCAGCTGGCCCTGATATTTGAAGGCCTGGATCAGCCGGTCCACGGGATGCTCGTAACGCCATGGGGCCCAGGCGCGGTCGAAGTGGGGAGGCTGTTTCTGGCAGTGGCCACAGGTCAGACCGCCGGTGCCGGGTTCGGCGCAGCGGGGACAGGCATTGGCGCCGAGCAGCGGCAGCTCGTCACGGCAGGCGGCACACAGCATGCCTTCCTCACAGCGGTTGTGGCACAGCAGACAACTGGCCGGAAGCACTGAATTCAAAGAGAATTTCCAGGCCCGCCCGAGGACTTTACGGCTTTGGGCTACAATTGACATTTCACCCGTGCTCCGGGATTATTCATAATTATGAGCCATACTTAATAGTATGGATGCCAGTAGGGTTTTTCGCAAAGGTTTTGCCATGAATGCAGTCGCAGCCGCCGTTTCCGCCACTTCTCCCGCCGCCAATAGTGCTTCCGCCCATGCTGCCACCGACAAGCCGGTGTGGAGCCTGGAGCAGGTGCAGGCCCTGTTCGATCTGCCTTTCATGGACCTGGTCTTCCGCGCCCAGCAGGTGCACCGGGAAAACTTCGACCCCAATGCGATCCAGCGTTCCACCCTGCTCTCCGTGAAGACCGGCGGCTGTTCCGAGGACTGCGGCTACTGTTCCCAGTCCGCCCGCTACAGCACCGACGTGGAGCGGGAAGCCCTGCTGCCCCTGGATGACGTGCTCAAGGCCGCCCAGGCCGCCAAGGACCGGGGTGCATCCCGCTTCTGCATGGGCGCCGCCTGGCGCGGTCCGAAGGACAAGGACCTGGACAAGGTCACCGAAATGATTTCCGCCGTCAAGGCCCTGGGTCTGCAGACCTGCGTCACCCTGGGCATGCTCAAGGACGGCCAGGCCGAAAAGCTGAAGGATGCCGGCCTCGACTACTACAACCACAACCTGGACACGGACAAGGAATTCTACGGCCAGGTGATCAAGAGCCATTGCCAGGAAGACCGTATCGACACCCTGGAGCAGGTGCGGGATGCCGGCATCAACGTCTGTTCCGGCGGCATCATCGGCATGGGCGAAACCCGCAAGAACCGGGCGGCCCTCATTGCCCAGCTGGCCAACCTGCCCAAGGCGCCGGAATCCGTGCCCATCAACAACCTGGTACCGATCCCCGGCACGCCCCTGGCCAACGTCAATCCGGTGGATGGCATCGAGTTCGTGCGTACCATCGCCGCCGCCCGCATCACCATGCCCACTTCTTATGTGCGCCTCTCTGCCGGTCGCCACGAAATGAGCGAGGAGCTGCAGACCCTGTGCTTCCTGGCCGGTGCCAATTCCATCTTCTACGGCGAAGCGCTCCTGACCACCGGCAACTCCCAGGCCGACCAGGACGACGCCATGTTCGCCAAGCTCGGCCTCAAGCCCGTCTAAGCCCCATGGAACAGGCCGCGGCTCCCCTGGTGGATGAGCGCCAGGTGCGGCGCGCCTTTGCGCGCGCCGCTGCCGACTATGACGGCGCCGCCTTCGTCGCCCGGGAAGTGGGTGGCCGCATGGCCGAGCGTCTCGACTACGTGCGCCTGGAACCCGCGCGCATCCTCGATCTTGGCTGTGCCACCGGCGCCGACTTGGCGCCCCTCCAGGCCCGCTATCCCCAGGCTCTCACCGTTGGCGTGGACGCAGTGCCGGCTATGCTGGAGCAGGCCCGGCGCCAGCACCCGGCCAGCGGTCCCCTCGTTTCCCGGCTTCCTACCTGGCTCGGTGGCGGTTCTCGTGGCCCGACCCTGGCGGGCGGCGAGGCGGCCCGGCTGCCCTTTGCCGGCGGCAGTTTCTCCCTGCTCTGGTCCAACCTGATGTTGCACTGGGTGAATGATCCGGAGCCGGTACTCAAGGAATTGCATCGCACCCTGGAAGTCGGGGGGCTGCTGATGTTCTCCACCTTCGGCCCGGACACGCTGAAGGAACTGCGGGCTGCCTTCGGCGATGGCTACGCCCACACCCAGCGCTTCATCGACATGCACGACTGGGGCGATCTGCTGGTCCATTGCGGTTTCGCCGACCCGGTGATGGACATGGAAGTCCTCACCCTGACCTATCCAGACTTTGACGCCCTGGCTGCCGAACTGAAGGCCGCCGGCGACACCGTCGCCATGACGGCGCGTCGCCACGGCCTGATGACGCCCCGTCTGTGGCGCCAGGCAGCCGCCGCCTTCGCCGCCAAGGCCAGGGACGGCCGGGTGCCGGTGACGCTGGAGGTGGTCTACGGCCATGCCTGGAAAACGGCGCCGAAGAAGACTGCCGACGGGCGCAGCATCGTCCGCTTCGATCGCAGCCGCCCCTAGCGGTCAAGCCTTCCCCATCTTCCCGATACTGGCGGGCCCTGGGCGCACGAGTGCCCAGGGCCCTTTGTTTTAGCGCTTCTTCGGCATCCCCAGGGCCGCCGCCGCGTCCCGCTTCATGAAGACGACAGGCTGCACTGCCGGCGGCGTGCTGCGGGTCGGCCAGGGGCCGTTCAGCCGGATGCGTTCCACCACGCGCCATCCCAGCAGGATGGCCAGGACCAGGGCGTAGATGATGGGGTCCAGCAGGGCCACCCGTTTCACCAGCCACAGGTAATGCACCACCCCCAGGATCGCCACCGCATAGACCGCCCGGTGCAGGCTCTGCCAGCGCTTGCCGCCGAGGCTGCGGATGGCGGCGTGGCTGGAGGTCAGGGCCAGGGGCAGCATCAGCAGGAAGGCGGTGGCGCCGACGGTGATGAAGGGGCGCTTCCAGATATCCCGGGCGATGGCGTCCACATCCCAGAACTGGTCCAGCCAGAGGTAGGTGAGCAGGTGCAGGCAGCCGTAGGCGAAGGCCGTCAGCCCCAGCATGCGGCGCAGGCGCAGCAGCCAGTGCCAGCCGGAGAGCTTGCGCAGGGGCGAGACGCACAGGGTGAGAAAGAGGAAGTTGAGGGTCCAGATGCCCATGCCCCGGGTCAGGGCTTCGATGGGATTGGCCCCAAGGCTGTCCGACCACAGGCCGTGGGCGTAGTGCAGGGCCGGCAGCAGGGTGAGCAGGAACAGGGCGGCCTTGATGGCGGTAAGTTGGCGTGGGGTGGGCTGGAAGGTCATGGGCGGAAGATGTCAGAAGAAGCGGCGCAGGTCCATGCCGCTGTAGAGGCCGGCCACCTGGTCGGCGTAACCGTTGAAGGGAAGGGTCTTGCGCTTGATGAATTCGCCGATGCGGCGCTCCGTCGCCTGGCTCCAGCGGGGATGGTCCACCGCCGGATTGACGTTGGAGTAGAAGCCGTATTCGCTGGGGCCGGCCTTCATCCAGGTGCTGCGGGGCTGTTCGCGGACGAAGCGGATGCGCACGATGGACTTGGCGCTCTTGAAGCCGTACTTCCACGGCACCACCAGACGGATCGGTGCCCCGTTCTGGGCCGGCAGCACCTCGCCGTAGAGGCCGACGGCCAGCAGGGTCAGGGGGTGCTGGGCCTCGTCCAGGCGCAGTCCTTCCACATAGGGCCAGTCCAGTAACGGAGAGCGGACGCCGGGCATCTGCTGGGGGTCCGCCAGGGTGACGAATTCGACGAAGCGGGCCTGGCCGTTGGGTTCCACCTGCCGGATCAGCTCCGCCAGGGGAAAGCCGACCCAGGGAATCACCATGCTCCAGCCTTCGACACAGCGCATGCGGTAGATGCGCTCCTCCAGGGGCGCCAGCTTCAGCAGGTCGTCGATGGAAAAAGTGCGGGGGCGCTTGATCTCCCCTTCCACGGTGACGGTCCACGGCCGGGTCTTGAGGCGGCCGGGTGCGTGGCGGGCCGGGTCCTCCTTGTCCGTGCCGAACTCGTAGAAGTTGTTGTAGCCGGTGACCGACTTGAGGGGCGTCAGCTTTTCGTCGCTGCTCAAGGGGCTGGGGCGCAGGGTGCCGAGGCTGCCGGCCTGGCTGATCTGGGGCAGCCCCAGGCCGGCCAGGGCGGCGCCGGCGCCGAGGCCTTTGAGCAGGGCACGGCGACCCCGGGCCAGGGGCTCCGGCGTAATCTCGGATGGCAGCAGGTCGGGGGGGCGGCGGATCAGCATGGGCGGCTCCGGAGGTGAGGATTGGGCAGGCTCGGGGCGGGCCGGCCTAGCGGGCTTCCAGTTGTTGATAGACCTGGGTGGCGATTGTGCCCAGGCTTGCCTTGTCCAGCGTGCCGGACAAAGCATAGCCGAAGCGACCGTCCACCCAGTAGAAAACGCTGACGTCCCCTTCCCGGCTGAAACGGAAGGAGGTGTCGCCACTGCCGCTGGCTTCGCCGCTGACATAGAGGGTCAGGCGCTGGCCGCCCCCGTCCTGGTACATGAACAGGGCCACAGGGCCCTGGCCGCCCGGCAGCAGGCGCCCGCCCACCAGTTCGAAGCCCTGGGCGCCGAGGCGGGGCGGGCGCAGGGGGGCGCCGAGCCGTTTCGACAGCCAGGCGGCCAGATGGGTTTCCTGGTCGGCGCCGACTTCCACCGGGTGGCGCACCTCCGGTGTATACACCGCGTGGGCGATGGCCGCCTGGCGGGGCAGGGCCGCAGCCAGGTTGGGCGACGGCAGGTAGGTATGGGCCTGCCAGCCGGCCAGGGCGCCCGACAGCATCAGCAGCACCGCGGCGGCGCTCTGCCAGGGCCAGGTGAGGAAGCGCTGCCGGAGGAGGGGTGCCGGCCGGGGTAGTTCCTGCAGGTGCTCCGGAATGTCCTCCTCCAGCACCGGCTGGAAGAGGG
This sequence comes from Azospira sp. I09, assembly GCF_009177135.1. NCBI lineage: Bacteria > Pseudomonadati > Pseudomonadota > Betaproteobacteria > Rhodocyclales > Rhodocyclaceae > Azospira > Azospira sp. I09. The sequence continues at coordinate 3,209,073 of NZ_AP021844.1, forward strand.
ACTGCAGGGCCCGGTTCTGGGCCTGGTAGGCCTGCAGTCGGGCGTGGGTGTCGGGATGTTGTTCCAGGTACGACTCCACCTGAGTTTGCCGCTCGGCGGGCAGGCGCTGGTCCGCCCAGGCCTGGAGCTCGTCTTCGTGAATGGGTTGGGGCGTCATGGTACGACCCTCAAATGGGTGACGCCGGACTCCGGCGCCATGAGGCGGCGCAGATGCTCGCGGCCGCGAAAGAGGCGCGACATGACGGTGCCCCGGGGGATGGCCAGGGTTTGGGCAATGGCGTCGTAGCTCATGTCTTCCAGTGCCACCAGCAGGATCACCGCCCGTTGCTCCTCCGGCAGGCGGTAGAGGGCTGCCGCCAGGTCGGCCAGTTCCAGGGCGTCGCTCTGGGTGGGGCGGGTACCCGGTTCCGGGATTCGCTCGTCCAGTGACTGGGGGGCGATGCCGGGGCGGCGCAGCTGATCCAGGCGCAGGTTGTGCATGATGGAGAACAGCCAGGGGCGCAGGGGGCGGTCATCCTGCCAGCTGCGGCGCCGGCTCCAGGCCCGTTCCAGGGTGTCCTGCACCAGGTCGTCCGCCGCCGCCCGGTCGCCCACTAGGGCCCGGGCGTAGCGGCGTAGCCGGGGAATCTCTGCCAGGAGCGGCGCTTCCTCCATGGTTCAGGGCTTGGCCACGTGCCAGACGTTGTTTACGCCGTCGCCGCTGCGGTCTCCCGGCTTCTGGTCCTTGATCCAGTAGTAGAGGGGCTTGCCCCGGTAGGCCCACTGCTTCTTGCCGTCGTCCCGGGTGAGGACGCTGAAGTGGCCGTTGGCCCGGTCCATCTCGTTGGCGAACAGGGGCGGCCAGTTGCTGGCACAGGGGCCGTTGCAGACGCTCTTGCTGCCGTCCGCCGGGTCCTTGTCGAAGACGTAGAGGGTCATGCCGTTGCTGCCGGTGAGGGCGTCCTGGGCGACCATGGCTGGAGCGGGGCCGCCGCCGTAACTGGCGCAGGCGGCCAGTCCGGTGGCGAGAACGATGCCGGCGATGCAGGTGTGGATTTTCATGGTGATCTCCGTAGGGTGATGTTGCATACGGATATACGGAAATCCCCGGCCGCCAATTCCCTCCGGCGGCAAATAATTTCCGTGGCTGGCGGTAGGACCGCCGGTGCCGGAAAAAATGCCGCGGAAAAAGAAAAAGGGTGGCAAATGCCACCCTTTTCGGTGCTGCTGGGAGTGCGGCTTAGCGCAGGCCGGCAGCGTACTCGGCCACGGCCTTGATTTCCTGATCGCTCATCTTGGCAGCGATGGTGCGCATCATCTTTTCCGGATCGTTGCCGCGCTCGCCGGAGCGGAAGGTCTTCAGCTGGTTCTCGGTGTATTCAGCCCACTGGCCGGCCAGACGGGGGAACTGGGCGGGCAGGCCGGCACCGGCAGCGCCGTGACAGCCGGCACAGGCGGGGATGCCCTTCTTCACGTCGCCGGCGCGCCACAGCTTCTGGCCCTGAGCCACCAGCTTTTCGTCCTTGGCCACCTGGGGCTTCAGGGTCTGGGCGGCGAAGTAGGCGGCCACGTTCTTCATGTCGTCTTCGGTGGCCAGGGTGGCGGCCATGCCGGCCATGATGGCGTTGTTGCGCAGGGGCGCCTTGCCGTCGGCACCGGGCTTGAAGTTGGACAGCTGCTTGACGATGTATTCGGGGATCTGGCCGGCCAGGTTGGGGTTGGCGGCAGCCAGGCTGTTGCCGTCGGTGCCGTGACAGGCGCCGCAGACGGCTTCAGCAATGGGCTTGCCCTTGGCGGGGTCCGGTTTGGCAGCAGCTTCCGGGTTGGCGTGGGCGGTGAAGCTGGCGGCGAGCAGAAGCGCCAGAGCCGTGGTGCGAATCATGTCCAAACTCCTTCTATCGATCCAAAAAATTCGGTATAGACGCTAGGCCGCCGGAGCGGGATCGCGCGGCCCCTCCCGGGAGGCCAGGGTTATTCTTTGAGCATTGCTGCGGCCGGAGTTTGCCTCGCCTGGGGGCTGAACCCCGTGAAAGCAAAAGCCGAAACCCTGCTATTCTATATCACTTCGGTGCTCCGAAGCGAGGAGCGGAAAAAGGAGAAGGCCCACCATGGCCCTGTTTCAAAAGGCGGTTTTTTTAACCACCGTCGCCCATTTGCGGGATCTGCCCGAGGACGCCCTGGCGGAGGTGGCTTTTGCCGGCCGTTCCAACGCCGGCAAGTCGTCCGCCATCAATACCCTGGCCAACCACACCCGGCTGGCTTTCGTTTCCAAAACTCCCGGCCGCACCCAGCACCTGAACTTCTTCAAGCTGGAAGAGGGCAAGTTTCTGGTGGACCTGCCCGGCTACGGCTATGCCAAGGCGCCGGAGGAAATCCGTTCCCAGTGGGAGGGCCTGCTCGGCCCCTACCTGCAGCACCGCGGGCCGTTGTCCGGCCTGGTGTTGATCATGGACAGCCGCCATCCCCTGACGGAGCTGGACCAGAACCTGATCGACTGGTTTGCTGCCACGGGCAAGCCCCTGCACATCATGCTGTCCAAGGCGGACAAGCTGACGCGGCAGGAACAGTCCCTGGTTTTGCGTCAGGTCAAGGCCGCCATGGCCGATCTGGGGGAACGTTGCACCGTCCAGCTGTTCTCCAGCCTGAAGAAGACCGGCGTCGAGGAGGCGGAGAAGGTGATTGCCGGCTGGATGGGCATGGAAGTGCCGCCGCCGCGCCCGGCGCCGCCGCCCCGGCCGATCCGTTCGGCCAAGAGCGCCGCCGGTGCCAAGCAGAACCGGACCCACGCCCCGGGCAACAAGAAAGCCGTGCTGGCGGGGGGCAAACCGGCCAAACCGAAGCCGACCAAGGCTCCGGCACAGAAATAAAAAAGCCCCCGGTAAAGGGGTAACCGGGGGCCGAAATGCCTTAATTAACTTGATTAAGGCACCCGCTCAGGGAGGTAAAGCGGGAGACGGTGTGAGCCATCTGCGTTCTAAGAGAGGCCTTGGGGGAGAGAAGTTCCCAAACCGTGCAATTTTTTTGAAAATTTTTTACTGGGTTCAGAACCGCCTGCCATGACTAGCCAAACCATCCCCGGAAAGTTCTCCGCCACCCGCATGCGGCGCATGCGCCGCGATGATTTCTCCCGTCGTCTGATGCGTGAGTCCGTGCTCACTGCGGACGACCTGATCTATCCCGTTTTCGTCCTCGAAGGCAGCCAGCGCAGTGAAGCCGTCGCCTCCATGCCCGGCGTCTGCCGCCAGAGCCTGGACCTGCTGCTGCATACCGCCGAGCGCGCCCTCAAGCTGGGCGTGCCCGCCCTGGCCCTGTTCCCGGTGGTGGACGGCAGCCGCAAGAGCCTGGATGCGGCCGAGGCCTACAATCCGGAAGGCCTGGTGCCCACCGTGGTGCAGGCCCTGAAGAAGGAATTCCCGGAGCTGGGCGTCATCACCGATGTGGCCCTGGACCCCTACACCATCCATGGCCAGGACGGGCTGATCGACGCCAGCGGCTACGTGCTCAACGACGAGACCGTGGAGGTGCTGATCAAGCAGGCCGTCTGCCACGCCCAGGCCGGCGCCGACGTGGTGGCGCCCTCCGACATGATGGATGGCCGCATCGGCAGCATCCGCCAGGCCCTGGAAGCGGAAAAGCTGATCTACACCCGCATCCTGGCCTATTCCGCCAAGTACGCCTCCGCCTTCTACGGCCCCTTCCGGGAGGCCGTCGGCTCCGCCGCCAACCTGGGCAAGGGCAACAAGTACACCTACCAGATGGACCCGGCCAATACGGACGAGGCCCTGCGGGAAGTGGCCCAGGACCTGGAAGAGGGGGCCGACATGGTGATGGTGAAGCCGGGCATGCCCTATCTGGACATCGTGCGCCGGGTCAAGGAGCAGTTCGGCGTGCCGACCTACGCCTATCAGGTGAGCGGCGAGTACGCCATGCTCAAGGCCGCCATCCAGAACGGCTGGCTGGCCGAGGAAGCCTGCGTCCTGGAGGCCCTGCTGTCCTTCAAGCGGGCCGGCGCCGACGGCATCCTCACCTACTTCGCCCTGGATGCGGCGGCGTGGCTGCGCAAGTAAGCGATCGCTTACTCCAATGAAAAAGGGCGCCGCGGCGCCCTTTTTCATTGTCCATGGCGATTGGAAGTCAGGCTGCCTGGCTGAGGCAGGCCCCGTACAGCATGGGCCATTGCTGGGGCCATTGGGCCAGGGGCTCCCGGCTGAAGCCGCTCTTGGTGTATTGCTGCCAGCGGCCGCTGACGTGGCACAGCAGCAGGTTGGCCAGGGCAGCGAAGTCGGTGGCGGGGCTCAGGCCCTCCTGGGTGGCCGCCACCTTGAGGGACTGCCGCAGGGCCGCCTCCAGCTTTTCCAGCAACTGGTTGATGCGGGCCTGCAGGCGCTCGTTTTCGTGCACCAGGGCATCGCCGGTGAGGACCCGGGTCATGCCCCGGTTGCGCTGGGCAAAGCCCAGCAGCAGGTGCAGGATCAGTTCCACCTGCTTCAGGCCCATTTCCTCTTCCGCCGTGATCTGGTTGATGAGGCCCAGCAGGCTGGTCTCGATGAATTCGATGAGACCCTCGAACATCTGGGCCTTGCTGGCGAAGTGACGGTAGAGGGCGGCCTCGGAGCATTCGAGGCGGGCGGCCAGGGCGGCCGTGGTGATTTTCTCGCCCTGGGGCTGTTCCAGCATGGCCGCCAGGGTTTGCAGTATCTGCAGCTTGCGTTCGCCGGGCTTGCTGGCCATGGTGCTTCTCCCCCTTGTTGTTGGTGGGGAAATTATAGCTGGCGCAGGGCCCGGGGCAGGTCCAGGATGTTGCGCAGGGTGACGTCCACATAGGCCGGCTGGCGCAGTCTGGCGGCGGAGTCAGTGCTCACCCAGACGGTCTTCAGGCCGAGCCGTTTGGCCGTGGCCAGATTCGGCAGGCTGTCCTCCACCATGATGCAGCGGTGCGGATTCAGGCCCTCGGCCCGGAACAGGTGGCGAAAGCCGTGGCTCTCGGGCTTGGGCCGGAAACGCACCCGCTCCACCGAATAGGCGGCGGCGAAGCAGTCGGCGATGCCGGTGGCCTCGAGCACGGCCTCGGTGTAGTGCTGGGGGCCGTTGGAGAAGACGATCTTGCGTCCCGGCAGGCGCTGCAGCATGGCCTTGACCCCCCGCTGGAAGACGATGCCGGGTAGCAATACCTCCAGGTCGTGGGTTTCCCGCAGGAAATGGTGGGGGTCGATGTCGTGGTGCCGGATCAGGCCCAGCAGGGTGGCGCCGTAGCGGTGCCAGTAGTCCTGGCGCAGGGCCTGGGCGGCCGCCTCGTCCAGGGCCAGGTGGTGCTGGATGTAGGCGGTCATGGCCCGGTTGATGTGGGGGAAGATGTGGGGGCTGGCGTTGTGCAGGGTGTTGTCCAGATCGAAGATCCAGACCGGCTGGCCACCCTGCCGCCAGCCCCGGGGCATGGCCATCAGTGGCTCTTGATCATGGTGCCGACGCCGTGGTCGGTGAGGATTTCCAGCAGCAGGGCATGTTCCACCCGGCCGTCGATGATGTGCACGCTCTTCACGCCGTTGCGGGCGGCATCCAGGGCGGAGCTGATCTTGGGCAGCATGCCGCCGGAGAGGGTGCCGTCCTCCACCATGTCGTCGATCTGCTTGGGGGTGATGCCGGTGATGAGCTGGCCGGCCTTGTCCAGCACCCCGGGGGTGTTGGTCAGCAGCACCAGCTTCTCGGCCTTGAGCACCTCGGCCACCTTGCCGGCCACCACGTCGGCATTGATGTTGTAGGTTTCGCCATCCTTGCCGACCCCGATGGGGGCGATCACCGGGATGAAGCCGGCGCCTTCCAGGTTGCCGATGAGGGAGGGGTCGATCTGCACGATGTCGCCCACCTGGCCCACGTCGATCAGGTCGTCGGGGTTTTCCTTGTTCGGCAGCAGCAGCTTCTCGGCCCGGATCATGCCGCCATCCTTGCCGGTGAGGCCCACGGCCTTGCCGCCGGCGCGGTTGATGAGATTGACCACGTCCTTGTTCACCTGGCCGCCCAGGACCATTTCCACCACTTCCATGGTTTCGGCGTCGGTGACGCGCATGCCCTGGATGAATTCGCCCTTCTTGCCGACCCGGCCGAGCATGTTCTCGATCTGGGGGCCGCCGCCATGGACCACCACCACGTTCATGCCCACCAGCTTCAGCAGCACCACGTCCCGGGCGAAGCATTGCTTGAGGTGCTCGTCGGTCATGGCGTTGCCGCCGTATTTGACGACGATGGTGCGGCCGTGGAAGCGCTTGATGTAGGGCAGGGCTTCGGCCAGGATGGCGGCCTGCTGGGCGGGGGTGGGGGTGGTCATGGTGTTTCCCGAATGAAAGACCCGGGAATTCTACCCGCCGGGGGGCGGAAAGAAAAAGCCGGCAGTGGCTGCCGGCTGTCTGGGGAGCGGTGCAGGCTCAGTCGATGGTGAGGCGCTTGCTGCTGGCGGCTGCCCGTTTGGGCAGGGTCAGTTCCAGCACGCCGTCGTTGAACCTGGCGGAAGCCTGGGCGTCATCGATGTCCTGGGCCACCTGGAAGGAGCGGGAAACCTTGCCGAAGTAGCGTTCGGAGCGCAGCAGGCGCTGGCCTTCCTTCACTTCCTTTTCCTGCTTGACCTCGGCGCTGATGGCCACGGTGTTGCCTTCCACATGGACATGGATGTCCTCCTTCTTCACGCCCGGCAGTTCGGCGTGTACCAGATAGGCCTTTTCATCTTCCTTGACGTCCATCTTGATACTGGGCGCCTGGGTCTGGTTGGAAAACTCCACCGGGCGCACGAAGAAACCCCGGAACAGGTCGTCGAGCGGGTCCAGTCCGGCTTGGCTGAGGCGGGTCAGGTGATTGCTCATGATGATCTCCTTCAAGGACTCAGGGTGGATGCCATATCCATACGGCACCTTCTATTTCCTATATAGGGCATGGCAAAAACTTTTCAAGGGCGTGCGTTCTGCCCCTCCCCGCGGGCCTCCCAGTACTCGTTGCAGCGGCCCCGGGCCAGGCTCTGGGCGAACTTGGGGCTGCGGATCTGGGGCTCCTCATAGACCTGGCGCGCCAGTGACTGGAGAAAGGCGGCATGGGCCTCTTCGGCCGGCAGGGGGCGCAGGGGGCGTCCCTTGTCCCGGTCGCCGAGGGCCTGCAGGGCTACGTCCTCGGCCCGGTTGCACAGCTTCAGGCGCGGCGCCTCCGGGTGGTCGTCGGCCACCGCCACCGGATGGCCGTGGGCCAGGACCAGGGAGGAACAGAGGAGCAGCAGGCAGAACAGGGCGGGACGGCGCATGGCGGAGATGAGGCGGCAATGACGATGGCCAATGGAAGCACGAAGGCCACCAGCAGCGCCAGGGCCGGCATCAAAAAGGGACGGGCATGACGAGCCGGGGTGCCGGCAGGGCAAGGCGTGGTGAGGCGCTGCGGCAGTAGCGGCCTGGGATGGCCGTCCCTTGGGCCTCTAGGGCTGGGCCAGCTGGAGAATGGCGTCCCGGTTGGTCCAGGAGAAGACCTTGTCAGCAGCTTCCTGCCAGGGCAGCCAGCAGTAGTCCAGGTGTTCGCCCGGTGCCAGGGTCACCGGCCGGGGCGCCGGCAGCTCCAGAGAATAGACGTGTTCGGTGTTGTGGGTGACGCCGGGGGCGTAGCGATGGCGCCATTCGAGAAAAATCTCGAAGACGTGGCTCTGCTGCCAGTTGCGCAGGGGTAGACCTTCGCCGGCGATGTCGATGCCGGTCTCCTCCAGCACCTCGCGCCGGGCCGTGGCGTCCAGGGGCTCGTCGCCCTCCTGGCTGCCGGTGACGGATTGCCAGTAGCCCGGGTGGGAGGCGCGCTCGAGCAGGAGAATCTGCCGCTCCGGAGTGTGGATCAGCACCAGTACGGAAACGGGCCGCTTGTAGGGCTTGGGCGTTTCGCCCGGGGTGGCGCTCACGCCGGCAGGGAATCCAGGGCCAGGCCGGGGACGGCGAAGAGTGCCCACAGGGGGCGGCCCTGTTCCCGCCATTCGTCGCCGGCGGCCTGCAGCACGGCGATGAGGGTGTCCACCGGACTGCCCTCGTCATCTTCATCCGCGCCCGCGGCAGGGGCGCCGGTGAACAGCAGCAGGCAGCCCTGGCCCGGGCTGGCCGCCAGGTCGGTGAGGCAGTCGTAGAGGGCGTCGAAATTGGCGCCGTAGTGTTCGGGGAATTGCAACTGCCGTCCCAGCTCGGCGAGGAAGTCGCCGTCCAGGCCGATCTCGGCCACGCTCAGGCCCAGTTGTCGGGCGGCGGCTAGGGCGACCTGCGCCTGGTCCGGGCGCAGGCGGAAGGGGCCGGCCAGGTCTGCTTTGGCCAGCAAGGTGGGAAAGTCGGGAGTGCGGGATGGTTTGCCGGTCATGGTTCAGTCCCGCAGACGACGGAAGCTGCGGTAGTGGTCGTCGGTGTAGTAGAAGACCACCGGCGGCTGGCCGCCGGCGATGAGGCGGCGGGCCCCCCGGTTGCGGGCGCCGGGGGTGTCCACCGTGTACTCGCGGTAGTAGCCCCGGGGCTGCAGGGGCAGGCGCCGTTCGAAGTTGCCGAAGGTGCTGCCGTCCTTGGGGTAGGGGAAGGGGCCGCCGCGATGGATCAGGTTGAGGGTGCTGCGGGCCTCGGCCGGCAGCTCCTGGACGGAGACGCTGGTATCGCCGAAAGCCGGGCCGGGATTGGGTTCCCGGGCCGCGGCCGGCCCCGCCAGCAGCCCGCCCAGCAGGGCCAGGCCGGCCAGCAGGGAGGGCAGGAGGCGGGAGCGGCGCATGGCGGTGGGCTTGCTTTAGCCCTTGCTGACTTCGACCTGGGCTTCCACCTTCTGGCGCAGGCGGATGTGCAGCTCCTTCAGCTGCTTCTCGTCCACGTCGGAGGGAGCGTCGGTGAGCAGGCACTGGGCGCGCTGGGTCTTGGGGAAGGCGATGACGTCGCGGATGGATTCGGCGCCGGCCATCATGGTGACGATGCGGTCCAGACCGAAGGCCAGGCCGCCGTGGGGCGGGGCGCCGTACTTGAGGGCGTCGAGCAGGAAGCCGAACTTGAGCTGCTGTTCTTCCGCACCGATGGCCAGGGCTTCGAAGACCTTGGACTGCACTTCGGCCTTGTGGATACGCACGGAGCCGCCGCCGATTTCCCAGCCGTTGAGGGCCAGGTCATAGGCCTTGGCCAGACACTTGCCCGGATCGGTGAAGAGGTATTCCTCGTGGCCGTCCTTAGGGCTGGTGAAGGGGTGGTGACAGGCGGTCCAGCGCTTGTCGTCCTCGTCGTACTCGAACATGGGGAAATCCACCACCCAAAGGGGTTCCCAGGCCTTGCCGTTGAGGTAGCCCTTCTCGTGGCCGAGCTTGACGCGCAGGGCGCCGAGAGCATCGTTCACCACCTTGGTCTTGTCGGCGCCGAAGAAGATCAGGTCGCCGGACTGGGCGCCGGTGCGCTCCAGAATGCCCTTGAGGGCAGCTTCGTGCAGGTTCTTGACGATGGGGGACTGCAGACCGGTCTCGTTGGGCTGGGAGGCGTCATTGACCTTGATGTAGGCCAGGCCCTTGGCGCCGTAGATGCCGACGAACTTGGTGTATTCATCGATCTCGCCGCGGGTCAGAGCGGTGGCACCAGCAGCACCGCCGGGCACGCGCAGGGCGGCGACACGGCCGCCGCTGGTGGCCGGGCCGGAGAAGACCTTGAAGGCCACGTCGGCCACCAGGTCGGTGACTTCGGTCAGTTCCAGGGTGACGCGCAGGTCCGGCTTGTCGGAGCCGAAACGGTTCATGGCTTCGGCGTAAGTCATGCGCGGGAAGGGGGCGGGCAGTTCGACGGCCAGGGCTTCCTTGAAGACGTAGCGCACCATCTCTTCCATGATGGCGGTGATCTGGTCTTCGGTGAGGAAGGAGGTCTCGATATCGACCTGGGTGAATTCGGGCTGGCGGTCGGCGCGCAGGTCCTCGTCGCGGAAGCACTTGGTGATCTGGTAGTAGCGGTCGAAGCCGGCCACCATCAGCATCTGCTTGAACAGCTGGGGGGACTGGGGCAGGGCGAAGAACTGGCCCGGATGCACGCGGGAGGGCACCAGGTAGTCGCGGGCGCCTTCCGGGGTGCTCTTGGTGAGCATGGGGGTTTCGATGTCGATGAAGCCCTGGCCGTCGAGGAAGCGGCGGAAGGCCATGGCCGTCTTGTAGCGCAGCATCATGTTCTTCTGCATCTGGGGCCGGCGCAGGTCGATGACCCGGTTGGTCAGGCGCACGTTCTCGGACAGGTTGTCGTCGTCCAGCTGGAACGGGGGCGTCACCGCGGCGTTGAGCACTTCGATTTCATGGCAGAGGATTTCGATCTCGCCGCTGGCCATGTTGGGGTTCACGGTGCCTTCGGGGCGGGGGCGGACCTTGCCGGTGATCTTCAGCACGAACTCGTTGCGCACGGACTCGGCCACCTTGAACATGTCGGCACGGTCCGGGTCGCACACCACCTGGGCCAGGCCTTCCCGGTCCCGCAGGTCGATGAAGATGACGCCGCCGTGGTCGCGCCGCCGGTGAGCCCAGCCGCAAAGGGTGACTTCCTGGCCGTTCAGGCCGGAATTGAGTTGTCCGCAATAATGAGTACGCATGGTGATTCCAGAAGGGTTGATTCTTGTGGTTCAGTGATGGGGCTGGGGCGGCGGCAGGTGCCGGGCCGGCGGTGCGACGACGCCCATGGAAATGATGTACTTGAGGGCCTCGTCCACGCTCATTTCCAGTTCGATGGTGTCGCTGCGCGGCAGCATCAGGAAAAAGCCGGAAGTGGGGTTGGGCGTGGTCGGCACATAGACGCTGACGTAGTCTCCCACCAGGTGATTGACCACGTCGCCGCCGGGCTGGCCGGTGAGGAAGGCGATGGTCCAGGAACCCTGGCGCGGGTATTGCACCAGGAGGGCCTTGCGGAAAGCCTGGCCGCTCTGGGAGAAGAGGGTGTCGGAAACCTGCTTGACGCTGTTATAGACCGAATTGACCACCGGGATGCGGGCCAGCAGCTTTTCCCACCAGCGCACCAGCTTTTCGCCGATGAAGTTGGCCGCCGCCACCCCGGTGACGAGGATGATCAGCAGGGTGAGGATGGCGCCGGCCCCCGGAATGTCGAAGCCGAACAGGTTGCGCGGATGGATCGCCTCCGGCAGCAGCCGCAGCGACTGATCCATGGTGCCGATGATCAGGTTCAGCACCCAGGCCGTGATGGCCAGGGGCACCCAGATCAGCAGCCCGGTGATGAAATAGCGTTTGATCAGCTGCCCGCGCACGCGCATGCTCCGTCGCCGCCCTGGCAGGGCGGCGGGTTGTCGGCCTTCTTGCTGCTGGCCGGGGAGGCGCCGCTACCGCCCTTGAAGTCGGTGGCGTACCAGCCGGAACCCTTGAGCTGGAAGCCGGCGGCAGAAATCTGCTTGGCGTAGCCGTCCTTGCCGCACTGGGGACAGGCGGTCAGGGGGGCGTCGCTCATCTTCTGCATGTGGTCCTGCTGATGGCCGCAGGCGGGGCAACGGTATTCGTAAATCGGCATGAGGAACTCCGGAAAAGCGAAATTATACCCGAACCGGGGCCGGCCTTATGCAGGCCCCGGCTGGGAAAATGGGGGTGAAACCCGGAGAATTCAAGCGGCTAGAGCAGCCGCAGGTAGGACTGGGTCAGTTCCTGGCCCCAGTACAGGGCCAGCAGGCCTGCAGCAGCCAGATAGGGACCGAAGGGAATGGGCACGTTGCGGCCCCGGCGGGCCAGCACGATCAGGGCCACGCCGACGACGGCACCGACCAGGGAGGAGAGCAGGATGGTCAGGGGCAGCATCTGCCAGCCGAGCCAGGCGCCGATGGCCGCCAGCAGCTTGAAGTCGCCGTAGCCCATGCCTTCCTTGCCGGTGGCCAGCTTGAACAGCCAGTAGACGCTCCACAGGGACAGGTAGCCGACCATGGCGCCGATGACGGCGGAACTGATGTCGGTGAAGGTGCCGGAGATGTTGAACAGCAGGCCGAGCCAGACCAGGGGCAGGGTGATGGAGTCCGGCAGCAGCTGGGTGTCGAAGTCGATGCCGGTCAGGGCCACCATGGCCCACAGCAGCAACAGGGCGGCAGCCGCTGCCAGGGTCGGGCCGAAGTGCCATACCGTGAAGGCGGAGAGCAGGCCCGTGAAGGCCTCCACCAACGGGTAGCGCAGGGAAATCGGGGCCTGGCAACCGGAACAGCGGCCTTTGAGGAGCAGGAAGCTGAGTACCGGGATGTTCTCCCAGGCCCGGATGGCGTGGCCGCAATGGGGGCAGCGGGAGGCCGGGGCCGCGAGGCTCAGCCGTTCTTTTTCCGGTGCCGTTTCCCCCCGCAGTTCGGCGCACTGCAGGTGCCAGTCCCGCTCCATCATCCGTGGCAGGCGGTGGATGACGACGTTGAGGAAGCTGCCGACCAGGAGGCCCAGGATTCCGGCCACAGCAGAGGCAAGGGCGGGACTTTCCAGTAGTAAAAATTCCATACTTAGACCACGGAGCCCATTTTGAAGATCGGCAGGTACATCGCCACCACCATGCCGCCGATGAGAACCCCCAATATGACCATGATGATTGGCTCCATCAGGCTGGAGAGGGCCGCAACAGAATCGTCTACTTCGGCTTCAAAGAAGTCCGCAACCTTGGACAGCATTGAGTCGAGGGCTCCAGATTCCTCACCGATGGCAACCATCTGGATCACCATATTGGGGAACAGGTTCACATTCTGCATTGAGTTGGTCAGGCTGGTGCCGGTACTGACTTCGCTTTGGATCTGACGCGTTGCCATTTTGTAAACGTGGTTGCCTGAGGCTCCGCCCACTGAGTCCAATGCCTCAACCAGAGGAACGCCGGCGGCAAACATGGTTGCCAGGGTTCTCGTCCATCTGGCGATAACCGATTTCCGTATGAGGGGGCCGAAAATCGGCATCCTCAGCAATGCCTTGTCCATGGCAATCTGAACGGCCTCGGAGCGCTTCCACGACTCCAGGAAGGAATAGATACCTCCTCCCAATATGCCGAAGATCAAATACCAATAGGCAACGAAGAAGTCAGAAATCGCTATTACGACCAGTGTCGGGGCAGGAAGGTCCGCACCAAACGATTTGAAAACCTCTTTGAACGCAGGAATTACAAAAATCATGATCACAGCCGTAATGCAGAAAGCTACGACAATGACGGCAATTGGATAGAACAGGGCTGACTTGATCTTGCTTTTGACGGCTAGGATTTTTTCCTTGTAGATGGCGAGCCGATCAAGGAGTGTATCGAGGATGCCGGCCTGCTCGCCGGCGCCGATCAAGTTGCAGAACAGGCTGTCGAAGTAAAGTGGGTACTTGCGGAAAGCTTGGTTCAGAGCGCTACCCGTTTCGACATCAGCCTTGATATCCAGCAGCAGTTTCCCGACAGCGGGGTTTGAGTGGCCTTTGCCAACGATGTCGAAGGCCTGGAGTAGCGGCACCCCAGATTTCATCATGGTGGCCAACTGCCGGGTGAACAGGGTGATGTCCTTGTCGGTGATCTTGCCGCCACTCTTGAAACGCTGCTTGGATACCTTGGTAACCAGCACGCCTTGGCGCCGCAGGGTTGCCTGGACCACCGTTTCGCTGGTGGCGCGCAATTCCCCCCGGATGATTTTCCCGGTCTTGTCCTTGCCTTCCCAAACAAAGACGAACTCCTTGATGCTTGGGTCGGCACGCTTGGTGTTTTGTGTGTTTTTGCCGGCAGTGGCCATGGGGGGCCTCTTTCTGAATGGTTATCAGGCGTTTGTCGTAGACAGCACTTCGTCCAGGGAGGTGACTCCCTGCTTTACTTTCAACAGGCCGGACTGACGCAAGTCCTTGACCCCTTCCTTTTTGGCCTGGGCAGCAATATCCATGGAGTTGCCATTGGCCATGATGATGCGCTGAATTTCCTCGGAAACCGGCATCACCTGGTAAATGCCTACCCGGCCCTTGAAACCACCTCCCTTGCAGCGCTCGCATCCTTCCGGGTTGGGGCCATAGAGTGTCCAACTGCCATCCAGTTCTGCTTCGGTAAAGCCTGCATTCAGAAGGGTTTCGGTGGGGACGTGGAGCGGGACCTTGCAGTTGCACAGACGGCGGGCCAGCCGCTGGGCGGTGATCAGGATGACGGACGAGGCAATGTTGAAGGTGGGGACGCCCATGTTCTTCAGGCGCTCCAGTGTCGTCGGGGCATCGTTGGTGTGCAAGGTGGATAGCACCATGTGGCCGGTCTGGGCTGCCTTGATTGCGATTTCGGCAGTGTCCAGGTCGCGGATTTCACCCACCATGATGATGTCCGGATCCTGCCGCAGGAAGGACTTGAGGGCGGCGGAAAAGGTCAGACCTGCCTTGTCGTTGACGTTTACCTGGTTGATGCCGGCCAGGTTGATTTCTGCCGGGTCTTCCGCGGTGGAGATGTTGATGCCAGGCTTGTTCAGGATGTTGAGGCAGGTGTACAAGGATACGGTTTTACCGGAGCCGGTCGGGCCGGTTACCAGAACCATGCCATAAGGACGGTGGATGGCGTTGAGCAGGGCTTCCTTCTGTTCCGGCTCGTAGCCCAGCGCTTCGATGCCCAGCGTGGCGGAGGACGGATCCAGAATACGCATGACGATCTTTTCGCCATGCAGCGTTGGTAGCGTGCTGACCCGGAAGTCGATGGCTCTGGTTTTGGAAAGGACCAGCTTCATCCGGCCGTCTTGCGGGACCCGCTTCTCGGAAATGTCCATCCGGGAAATGACCTTGATGCGGGAAGCCACCTTTTCCTTGATTGCCAGGGGCGGATTGGCAACCTCTCGCAACTCGCCGTCGATGCGATAGCGGATGCGGTAAAACTTTTCATACGGCTCGAAGTGGATGTCGGAAGCGCCATCGTTGATCGCATCCAGCAGTATTTTCTGAATGAACTTGACGACCGGTGCGTCATCCACATCCAGGGAAACGGCTTCATCGGCCTTGGCCTGATCTTCTTCTTCCGCAAATTCGAGGTTCAAGTCCTCATTGGTGAGATTCTTGAGGTTTTCTTCTGCCGATTCCGAATATTTGACGACCAGCGGTGCCAGTTTGGGCTCTTCGACAACGACGGAGTCCACTGCCAAGCCTGTCTGGAAGCGAATTTCGTCCAAGGCCCGCAAATTTGTTGGGTCAGCTATCGCTACCGAGAGCCGGTTGCCGCGCTTGTTCAGCGGTATGACGCGGTGGGTGGCGATGAGCTTCCGGTCAATGGCGCTGGCCGGAATGTTGGCTTCATCGAAAGCGCTCAGATCAAGGACCGGGTAGCCGAATGTTTCTCCTGCGAATACGGCTATTTCCCTGGCGCTGGCCCGCTTGCCGGCGATCACCTGCTCAATGAATGTCGTGCCCTTTTCGCTGGCTTGGGCCATGAAGGCTTCGGCTTCGGCCTCTTTGAGGCGTCCAGCCTGGACCATGGCGCGCGCAAGACCACTTAGGGGAACCTGAAAAGTAGCTGCCATGACTCCTGCATCTGCGTGGGTTGGACTGAAGTGGGGCGGTAGCTATGCCGTCGTTATCGGGCTGATGATGCCCGCCGCGGGTCTTTTTGTAAAGTTGTGACGGATCAGTTGCTTGGGTGGCAAAGTCGAAGTGTTTTCACACTTTCACACTCGGCAACGCAATTGCTTGGTTGCCGGTATGCGCCCATCGCCTGCCAGTACTCTCAAGGGGGCGCCTAGCTGAGGAGGGTGCGATGCCTCGCCGGCCGAGGCAGTGCCCGGCCATTGCAGCTACGTCAGAGGCGGTTCAGCAGCACTTCCACCACGAAGCGGCTGCCGACGTAGGCCATCAGGAGCACCAGGAAGCCGGCCATGGTCCAGCGCAGGGCAGTGCGGCCGCGCCAGCCGTAGGCATGGCGGCCGGCAAGGAGGGCGGCGAATATGCCCCAGGAGATGAAGGCGAAGACCGTCTTGTGGTCCAGCGCCATGGCCTTGCCGAAGAGGGCTTCGGAGAACAGTACGCCGGAACCGAGGGCGGCGGTCAGCAGGATGAAGCCGACAATGATCATGCGGAACAGCAGGGCTTCCATGGTCATCAAAGGCGGCAGGCTGGTCAGGCTCTTGGTGAGGGAGCGCTGATGCAGCTTGCGTTCGGCGAACCCCATGAAGACTGCGTGCAGGGCCGACAGGGTGAACAGGCTGTAAGCCAGCATGGCTGCCATGAAATGCAGCTTGAAGCCGACCGAATCGGCATGGGGCAGGACGTGAGCCGAGGGGAAGAGGGGCGGCAGGATGGCGCAGGCGGCGGCCAGCGGCAACACCATGGGCTGCAGGCCTTCCATGCGGGCCTTGAAGCTTTCCATCCAGTAGATGAAGACGGCCAGCCACAACATCAGGGAGAGGGCGAAGCTGAAGGAGAAGCGCATTTCTCCCGTGCCGAAGAGGCCGTCGTAAAGGCCGATGCCCTGGATCAGCATGGTGCCGAGAATGGCCCAGCGCTCCCAGGGTTGCATCGGCGCCGTGACCATGGGCTTGTCAGTTTCCGCCCAGCGGGTGCGCCAGAAATGGAAACCCAGCAGGGCATAAAGGGCGCTGGCCAGGTAGTGGGGCAGGAAGTGCAGTAAAATGGACGGCATTCCCGCAGTTTACACCAAGCAACCTCTTAAGCTCACCTCCTGCCCATGCTCGATAATCTGACTCAACGCCTCGCCGGTGTCATGAAGACCCTCCGGGGTGAAGCCCGTCTGACGGAATCCAATATTTCCGACGCCCTGCGCGAGGTCCGCCTCGCCTTGCTGGAGGCGGACGTGGCGCTGCCGGTGATCAAGGACTTCATTGCCGCCGTGAAGGAGAAGGCCCTTGGCGAGGAGGTCATTGGCTCCCTGACCCCGGGCCAGGCCCTGATCGGTGTGGTGCACAAGGAAATGACCCAGTTGATGGGCGGTGCCAATGCCGCCCTCAATCTGGCGACCCAGCCGCCCGCCGTCATCCTCATGGCCGGTTTGCAAGGTGCCGGCAAGACCACGACGGTGGGCAAGCTGGCCAAGCTGCTCAAGGAAACCCAGAAGAAGAAGGTGCTGGTGGTTTCCTGCGACGTCTACCGCCCTGCCGCCATCGAGCAGTTGAAAACGGTGGCGGCCCAGGCCGGCGTCGATTTCTTCCCCTCCAGCACCGAGGAAAAGCCGGAAGCCATCGCTCTGGCCGCCATCGACTGGGCCCGCAAGCATTACCACGACGTGTTGCTGGTCGATACGGCCGGCCGCTTGGCCATCGACGAAGCCATGATGGCCGAGATCAAGCAGCTGCATGCGGCGATCAAGCCGGTGGAAACCCTGTTCGTGGTCGACGCCATGCTGGGCCAGGATGCCGTCAATACTGCCCGCTCCTTCAATGAGGCCCTGCCCCTGACCGGTGTGGTGCTGACCAAGCTGGACGGTGACGCCCGGGGCGGTGCCGCCCTCTCTGTGCGCCATGTGACCGGCAAACCGGTCAAGTTCGTCGGCGTCGGCGAGAAGCTGAGCGGCCTGGAGGCCTTCCACCCCGAGCGCATGGCGTCCCGGGTGCTGGGCATGGGCGACATCCTTTCCCTGGTGGAAGAGGCGCGCAAGGGGGTCGATGAGGAAAAGGCCCTGGCCATGGCCAAGAAGCTCAAGTCGGGCAAGGGCTTCGATCTCAACGATTTCAAGGACCAGATCGCCCAGATGCGCAACATGGGGGGCATGGCGGCCCTGATGGACAAGCTGCCGGCCCAGTTCGCCCAGGCCGCCGGCCAGCTGCAGGGCGGTGCGGAAGACAAGGCGGTGCGTCGCATTGAGGGCATCATCAATTCCATGACACCGGCGGAGCGGGCTAAGCCGGAGCTGATCAAGGCCAGCCGCAAGCGCCGCATCGCGACCGGTGCCGGGGTGCAGGTGCAGGAAGTCAATCGCCTCCTCAATCAGTTCGAGCAGACCCAGAAGATGATGAAGTCCTTCGCCAAGGGCGGCCTGTCCAAGCTGATGCGGGGCATGAAGGGCATGATGCCGGGCATGCGCTGATCTTTCGCATCCCTTGCGGCAATAAAAAAAGCCCCGTGTGCCGGGGCTTTTTTTTATTGGAACTGCCTGCTTGACCGGCCCTGGGTGTTTGCCGCCAATCCGCTCCTCTTGCGGGGTGAAAGTTACCATGGCTGAGAGGCAGTAAGGGCGGCCTTCTCCGGCATGGGACAGCTGGCATGCCCGTCCCTGCTGCCTTCTGGGTTAATGCTATTTATGGCCGCCAGCAGCGCGAACCCATTCCCTTCGGCGAGGGCGGTTCGCTCTCTCGGAGACGGCAAATCAGATACGTGGTTCTCTATTCAATTGCCGTTGGTGCGCCCTAATGCAGGGCCACCTGCTCGTTGTAGAGCCAGCGCCCATGCCAGGCGCCCTTCACCAGGTTGGGGTACTCGGGCTGGCCCAGGCTGCCGTTGTAGCGGCCCAGGGCCCGGTACAGGTCGCCCCGCTCGATGTCCAGGTAATGGCGCAGGATGGTGCAGCCATAACGAAGATTGGTGCGGAGGTTGAAGAGGTTGTGGCTGGGATCGCCGATCAGCTTGACCCAGAAGGGCATCACCTGCATCAGCCCCCGGGCGCCGGCTGAAGAGACGGCATATTTCTTGAAGCCGCTCTCCACCTGGATCAGGCCCAGCACCAGCTGGGGGTCGAGCCCGGCCCGGGTGGCTTCGTAGTGCACCGAGCGCAGGAGCTCGAGGCGGCTTTCCTGATTGGGGATGCGCTTTTCCAGCCGGTGGGACATTTCCGTCAGCCAGTTGGCCGCCGCAATCGGGTCTTTGAACGAGCTCTGGGGCGGCTTCTGGTCGGCGACCGACTTGGACAAGGCAGCCTGGACGCTGGCCGACAGGGGCTCATACTTCTGAGCCCCTGCCTGCGCCGCCAGGGGCAGGCACAGGCAGCCGGACAGCAGCAGTGCCTTTAGGCGGCGCACAGCTTCCCTTGCAGCAGGGTAACGATGCCGGCGGCGTCCACCATCTGGGCTTCCGCATCGCGGCGGCCCTTGTACTCCAGCTTGCCTTCGGCCAGGCCCCGTTCGCCCACGACGATGCGGTGGGGGATGCCGATCAGTTCCATGTCGGCAAACATGGAGCCGGGGCGCTCGTTGCGGTCGTCCAGCAGCACGTCGATGCCGGCTGCCTTGAGGTCGGCCAGGAGCTGGTCGGCAGCCGCCTTGACGGCCTCGCTCTTGTGGTAGCCCATGGGCACGATGGCCACTTCGAAGGGGGCGATGGCGGCCGGGAAGACGATGCCCTTGTCGTCGTTGCCCTGCTCGATGGCGGCGCCGACGATGCGGGAGACGCCGATGCCGTAGCAGCCCATCTCCATGATCTGTTCCTTGCCGTTTTCGTCCAGGTACTTGCAGTTGAGGGCTTCAGAGTAACGGGTGCGCAACTGGAAGATGTGGCCCACTTCGATGCCGCGGCACAGGCCCAGCTGGCCCTTGCCATCCGGGGAGGGGTCGCCTTCGACGACGTTGCGAATGTCCGCCACCTGGCCAGGTTCGGGCAGGTCGCGGCCGAAGTTGACGCCGGTGAGGTGATGCTCGGCCTCGTTGGCGCCGCAGATGAAATCCGCCATGGCCGCCACCGTGCGGTCGGCAATCACGGGGATGTCCGCCTTGATGCCCACCGGGCCGATGTAGCCGGGCTTGCAGCCGAGGGCGGCGACGATTTCGTCGTCCTTGGCGAAGCGGAATTCGCCGATGATCTTTTCGGCCTTGATCTCGTTCAATTCATGGTCGCCGCGCAGCAGCAGCAGGGCAAAGCCACCTTCGGTGCGCATCACTGCCACGGCCTTGACCGTCTGGGCGGCGCTGGCGCCAAGGAAGGCGGCCACATCGGCGCACTGGGTCTTGCCCGGGGTGGCGACCTTGGTCATGGCTTGGCTGGCCGCAGCACGGGCAGCGGCAGGGGGCAGGGCTTCGGCCAGTTCCACGTTGGCGGCGTAGTCGGAGTCCGGGCAGAAGGCGATGGCGTCTTCGCCGGAGTCGGCCAGCACATGGAATTCATGGGAGCCGGTGCCGCCGATGGAGCCGGTGTCCGCGGCCACGGCGCGGAACTGCAGGCCTAGGCGGGTGAAGATACGACAGTAGGTGTCGTACATGTGCTTGTATTCCCGCTCCAGATCGGCGAAGGAGGTGTGGAAGGAGTAGCCATCCTTCATCAGGAATTCGCGGCCGCGCATGACGCCGAAACGGGGGCGGATCTCGTCGCGGAACTTGCTCTGCACCTGATAGAAATAGACGGGCAGCTGGCGGTAGCTCTTGATTTCCTTGCGCACCACGTCGGTGATCACTTCCTCGTGGGTGGGGCCGATGACGAAGTCCCGCTGGTGACGGTCCTTGAAGCGCAGCAGTTCCGGTCCGTACTTTTCCCAGCGGCCGGTTTCCTGCCACAACTCGGCGGGCACCACTGCCGGCATCAACAGTTCAATGGCGCCGGCACGATCCATTTCTTCACGCACCACCTTTTCTACCTTGCGCAGTACCTTCAGGCCCAGGGGCATCCAGGTATAAATGCCGCCTGCCAGGCGCTTGATGAGGCCGGCACGAAGCATCAGCTTGTGGCTGATCACTTCCGCGTCGGAGGGAGCTTCCTTGAGGGTGGAAATGAAAAATTGGGAGGTACGCATGGGATTGAATCTTTTGACGGGCTAAAAATCTAATTCTACAAGACGACGGACCGTCATGGGATGCCGGGTATTGGCTTGTTTCCGGCCGATGGCCTTCCTTTCCAAGTATGTGGAATTGTGAAAGAATGCTTTCAACCCAATATTTGATGCAGGTTTTCCATGCTCGACCGTGAAGGCTATCGCCCGAACGTCGGCATCATTCTTTGTAACGCAAAAAACGAGGTTTTCTGGGGCAAGCGTATTCGTGAGCATTCCTGGCAGTTCCCCCAAGGTGGCATCAAGCGCGGCGAAACGCCGGAGCAGGCCATGTTCAGGGAGTTGCACGAGGAGGTCGGGTTAAAGCCCGAACACGTGCGCATCCTCGGTCGAACCAAGGATTGGCTGCGTTATGACGTGCCGACGCAATGGATCAAGCGCGAATGGCGTGGCAGCTACAAGGGGCAGAAACAGATCTGGTTTCTGTTGCGCCTTGTGGGCCGCGACAGCGATGTGTGCCTCCGGGCAACCAGTCACCCTGAATTTGATGCGTGGCGCTGGAACGATTACTGGATTCCGTTGGATGCAGTGATCGAGTTCAAGCGTGGCGTTTATCAGCAGGCGCTGAACGAACTGGTCCGTTATATTGACGCCGATCGTGGGCGGGCTCCCGGCCGCATTCGGCGCCCGTTGGAGATTGGGAATTAGGTTTTCTTTGGTTTCGCAGGTGTGGTCCGTCGTCCTCTAGTCAAGGAGATAGCAATGGTCGCGAAAACCGAGTACAAGCCGCTTCCAATAACCCGTCTGGCCGATGGGGCCGGTTATCATCAACCCACCTATTTTTCCCCCCAGCCGGTCCGGGTCGATTCCCCGGCGCTTGAAGTCATGACTGATCTCAAGCTGGTGGCTGCAGCCACTATTGAGGCATCCACCCACATTGATGTGGCCAACCAGGCCATGATTGTGCGGGGGGTTCGTTCCTTGCTGGTTGTCGACGCCCGAGGGGATGTCGTCGGGCTGGTGACCGCCCGGGATATCCTAGGGGAGCGACCGCTCCAGGTCGTGCGCAATCGGGGCGTGCGGCATGAGGATGTCCGAGTGGCGGATATCATGACGCCTCGGGATGAAATCGAGGTGCTGCATATCGGGGACGTCCTGCGCGCAGATGTGGGAAATGTCGTCGAAACGCTCAAATACTCAGGGCGTCAGCATGCTCTCGTGGTGGATTTCGATCCCCTGGGTGGGCGGCAGATGGTTCGGGGGGTGTTCTCGGCCTCCCAAGTCGCGCGCCAGTTGGGCATTCCTTTGCATACCACCGAAGTGGCGCGTACCTTTGCGGAAATCGAGGCTGTGATTTCCCAGCCGGAGGTATAGCGGCTTTCTGGTTAAGTGACGGTTCCCCGTCCTTGTTAACGTGACAGGCAGTGTTCGTGAAATATTCCAAACTGTGCAGTTTGCTGGCTGCCCTCGGGCTGTGTCTCAGTCAGCAGGTCTTGGCGGATTTGCCGGCCATTCTTTTCCCTCCTCAGGGGACGGTCTATGACTTTGATGACGAGTTCGACAAGAAGCCTTGGCAGGAGGTCGAGACTCAGTTGCCGCCCGCGCCCCGGGAAGAGACTCTGATTCCCTTTTATGTCAGTCCCACTGCCCAGGGAGTGTTCAGCGTTGATGGAGCCACCATTTCAGTGGGGTCTGATGGGGTGGTGCGCTATGTTCTCGTTGTCGTGGCCCAAGGGGGGGCTCGGAACGTCAGTTATGAAGGTTTGAGATGTGATACCCGGGAGCGTCGTCTCTACGCTTTTGGCCGCCCGGATGGGAGTTGGTCAAAGGCTCGCTCCAACCAATGGGGGCTTGTGGAGAACAAGATGGTGAACCGGCACCATGCCGCGCTTTCCCGGGAGTATTTTTGTCCTGGGGGTGTGGCGATCCGAACGGCCCAGGAGGGGGTGGCAGCATTGAAGGCTGGTGGGCATCCGGATGCGCCCCGCTAGTTTGGGGCTGAGGACTGCTGAATGTGTGTTGATCGTTTGATTGTCGAGTTTGATAAGGCGCTTCGAGCCGTATTCGCCCCTGCGCCGACTCGCCGCTCTGTTCCAGGATCTGATGTGCCGATGCCTGAATTGTCTCCGGAGGAGAAGCGTCACGCCGCGGCGCTGATGCGGGTCAATCACTGTGGTGAGATATGCGCCCAGGCCTTGTATCAGGGGCAGGCACTGACATCGAAGGATGTGGTGATCAAGCGGGCGCTGGAGCATGCGGCCTGGGAAGAAACGGAGCACCTTGCGTGGACCGAAAGACGAATTCAGGAGTTGGGCGGACGTAAAAGTCTTTTGAATCCGCTGTGGTATGCGGGGTCGCTGGCGCTGGGGGTCGTGGCGGGAAAGGCCGGTGATTCGTGGAATCTTGGGTTTCTGGCTGAAACGGAACGCCAGGTCGAACGCCATCTCGATAGCCATTTACGGCGCTTGCCCCTGGCTGATCAGCGTTCCAGGAGCATTGTGAGCCAGATGAAATTTGATGAGATGAGCCATGCTCAGACGGCTGTTAGTCTCGGAGGAGTGGACTTGCCCGGTCCAGTCAGGCTCGCGATGAAGTTGTCGTCAAAAGTGATGACGGGGGTTGCCTACTATCTATGAGGTATGCCCCAGGCCCGGTAGGCCTGGGGCAAGCATTCTATGCTTCGACCACTTCAAGTTCGTGCGTGATGGTGGCTGTTTTGCCCAGCATGATTGAGGCGGAGCAGTACTTCTCCTTGGATAGTTCGATAGCCCGTTCCACTGCGGCTTGCTTGAGATTTTTCCCGGTGACCTTGAAGGCGAAATGAATTTTCGTGAAGACTTTGGGGTCTGTGGCGGCGCGCTCGGCATGGAGCGTTACTTCGCAGTCGCTAACTTCATGACGTCCTTTTTTCAGGATCAGGACAACATCAAAGGCAGTACATCCTCCTGTGCCTGCCAGCAATAGCTCCATCGGGCGGGGAGCCAGGTTGCGACCTCCTGCTTCCGGGGCGCCGTCCATCATCACAGTATGGTTGCTGCCTGTTTCCGCCAGAAAAGCCATTCCATCAACCCATTTAACTTTGCATTCCACGATGAGACCCCTCCATTTATTGGAAGGGCGCATTCTAAGGGCTCTATCAGATGGCCGGGAGTAGTGCGCATTGCTGCGCCGCACAAATGCAAGGGGTGTTGGCTTGCTTCTGAGGTGGTTATGAAATTACGAATTGGTGAATCAATTTCTGATAAATTGTATTTGCTCATTTAAAACATTGTGTTGTGTTTCATACATAAACATTATCGACAAATTAAAAAAATACTGGTGCATCGCACAAAAAATTACTTGATTTCGACCTTGCCTTTAGTGATAATTAACCCAACTTGAGTGTGAGTTGTGCGTAGGTTTTGGTGCGGCTCATGCTTGCAGTTTGTCTCCTCCACCCTCCTCCTTTGGTGTGGATTTAGCGCGACTCCTTGGAGTCGCGCTTTTTTTGTTGGCGCTGGATTGTGTTGTCTGCCAAGAAGGCATTGACACGGGGTGTTCTGCCCCCATATAATCCGCGGCTTTCTGTGATTAGGCTAAGGACGGCCCAGATGAAAACTTTTTCCGCTAAACCCCATGAGGTGAAGCGCGAGTGGTATGTGGTGGACGCCACAGACAAGGTGCTCGGCCGCCTCGCCACTGAAATCGCTCGCCGGCTGCGTGGTAAGCACAAGGCAATTTATACCCCTCACGTTGATACCGGCGACTTCATCGTCGTGACCAATGTTGAGAAGCTTCGTGTCACCGGTAACAAGGCCGAGGACAAGAAGTATTACCGGCATAGCGGTTACCCCGGTGGTATCTATGAAACTAACTTCACCAAGCTGCAGCAGCGTTTCCCCGCTCGTGTGCTGGAAAAGGCTGTTAAGGGCATGCTGCCCAAGGGCCCGCTCGGCTACGCCATGCTGAAGAAGATGAAGTGCTACGCTGGTGCTGAACACCCCCATAGCGCTCAGCAGCCCAAAACCCTGGATATCTAAGGTACTGTCATGGCTGAAAACTATTTTTATGGCACCGGTCGCCGCAAGAGCGCTGTTGCTCGCGTCTTCATGAAGCGCGGTTCCGGCAACATCGTTGTTAATGGCAAGCCGGTTGACCAATTCTTCTCCCGTGAAACCGGCCGCATGATCGTGCGTCAGCCCCTGGAGTTGGTTGAGCAGGTCGCTGGCTTCGATATCAAGGTCAATGTTACTGGCGGTGGTGAATCTGGTCAGGCCGGTGCCGTTCGTCATGGCATCACCCGTGCGTTGATTGCTTATGATGCTGCTCTGAAATCTGCTCTGTCTAAGGCTGGGTTCGTGACTCGTGATGCCCGCGAAGTTGAGCGTAAGAAAGTCGGTTTCCACAAGGCTCGTCGCCGCAAGCAGTTCTCCAAGCGTTAATCAACGCTGTGAAAAAGAGCCGCCTCTTGGGCGGCTTTTTTTTTGCTTGATCCGGGCTTGTTGGTAAAGATTGGGGCGTTTAAGATGGCTCGACACTGTCCAGCGTGTTGGTTTAAAGGATTGTCGCTGGATTTGTCTTCATCCACCGCGGTGCGCGGTGATAATCCGTTGGTTGGGAACCCATGGCCGTGTTGGCGACATCATTGATTCGTAAGCGTCTGCGGCAGCGGTTTGGGATAAGCGCGCCTAAAGTGGCTGTTCGTACTCATGTTTCCTGGTACTGGCGGCTTTTGTTGGTTGTGGCGGTGCTATCCTTGTCTTTGGCTGCTGCGGCCTGGGTGTATGACGTGGGGCGGCGCTTCGCAGGATTTCATAGCCGGGAGTCCGATCGGGAGATATCGTCTCTGCGGACCCGAACTGAGGCTCTGGAGACTGAGTTGGCTGTGCTGCGTCAGTCCTCGGCGGCGGGGGAAAGCAGTGTTCAGATTGAGCGTTCCGCAAAAGAGCGCCTTCTGCGCCAGGTTGCTCAGCTTGAGCAGGAAAATGCCAGTCTGAAAGAGGATTTGGCTTTCTTCGAAAGCATCGTGCCTGGGGTTGGGGCATCAGAGGATGGTTTGAAGATTAGCCGGTTGAGGGTGGAGCCAGAAGGCGAAGAGGGGCGCTATCGATACCGGCTATTGATTGCGATGGAGTCGGGGGCTCGTTCCAAGGAGTTCCGAGGGCTTCTCCAGTTCCACCTCAAAGTGCAGCAGGCGGGCAAAGATGTTATGATGATTCTTCCCGCCGAGGGGGACTCGGCGGCGGGGAAGTTCCGTTTGGAAATCAAGCGGTTCCTTCGGACTGAAGGTTATTTTTCTATCCCCAAAGGTACTGTTCTTAAGGGGGTAGAGGCGCGTCTGGTGCAGGACGGTTCCGTGCGTGCCAAGCAGTCCCTGTCGCTTTGATACCTAAGTGAGGAGGCTCCATGTTTGGTGGCAAGAAGAATGGTGCTAGCAAGCCCCAGAACCGTATTGATAGTCTTATTGGTGCTGGTACTCGCTTGGAAGGTAATGTTCAGTTCAGTGGTGGCCTGCGCATTGATGGTGAAATAAAGGGAAATGTCGAGGCCGCCCAAGATCAGCCGTCGACCCTAGTTGTTAGTGAGCATGCGCGTATTGAAGGGGTGATAAATGTTGCGCACGTGGTGATCAATGGGACAGTGATTGGTCCGGTGCATGCAACCGAAACCCTTGAACTTCAGCCGTGTGCCAAGGTCACAGGTGACGTGGAGTACAACAGCCTGGAGATGCAGCAAGGTGCTGTGGTTCAGGGAAGGCTGATTCATCAGTCTAATGCGAAGACTGTCGAGCTTAAATTGGCAGCTTCAAGTAACTGACGGCGGTACTAATAGGATTCAAGTTTTTAGTTTAGGAGTGCGTTATGAATGCAGTTGCTGATGGTCTGCCCTTAGTTTTTACTGATAGTGCTGCCAGCAAAGTTCGGGAGTTGATTGAAGAAGAGGGTAATGCTGAGCTCAAGCTGCGGGTTTTTGTGACCGGTGGTGGCTGCTCTGGTTTCCAGTACGGCTTCACGTTTGACGAAGTGGCAAACGAGGACGATACCGTGCTGGACAAGAATGGTGTGACCCTTCTGATTGATCCGATGAGCTTTCAGTATCTAGTCGGTGCCGAGATCGACTACTCCGAGGGGTTGGAGGGTTCCCAGTTTGTGATCAAGAATCCAAACGCCTCCTCTACCTGCGGCTGCGGTTCCTCGTTTTCCGTATAGTGCGCTTCAGTCTGTGCTCTCAAAAAAGCCTCGCATCTGCGGGGCTTTTTTGTTGGGGTTGTGAGGGGGGCTTACTCCTGAAAGGCAACCATGTCGCTTTGTTTCAGCATTTCCAGCTGGGCCAGAAGATCCTGGGTCTTCTGACGAAACTGCAACAGTTGCGCAGTTCCAAGTGACGGTGCACCAGGCAACTGGACTGCTAAGGGATTAACTTGTTCGCCGCCAATGCGAAATTCATAGTGTAGGTGGGGGCCGGTTGCCCAGCCGGTGGCGCCGACGTTGCCGATATGCTCGCCCTGGCTGACCCGAGAGCCTTTACGCAGCTGGGGGGTGAAGCTGCTCAGGTGTCCATATGCGGTGGAGTAGCGACCTTGATGGCGGAGGATGATCAGATTCCCATATCCGCCTTGGCGTCCGATAAACTCCACGGTACCCTCCCCGGTGGCGCGTACTTTGGTTCCCGTTGGCGCGCCGTAGTCGACACCCTTGTGCGCTCGCCATTGTTGGAGAATTGGGTGGAGTCTGGCATTGGTGAATCCAGACGTGATCCGTGAGAACTCAAGTGGGGAGCGGAGGAAGGCCTTGCGTAAACTCTTGCCTTCCGGTGTGTAGTAGCTTCCCTTGATGCTGGTCTTCGGGTCTTCAAAATAAACGGCACGGAAGACTTTTCCTGCATTTACAAGTTCTGCAGCAAGAATTCGTCCGCTACGAATGCTTTGGCCTTGGTGGCGGTACATTTCGTAGATCAGGGTGAAGCGGTCTCCCTTGCGCAAGTCTCTGTGGAAGTCGATATCTGCACCAAAAATCTCCGCCAATTGGTTGGCTACGGCGTCAGGAATCCCTGCATCATCCGTCGCTCCATACAGCGAGCTACGAATTTCGCCTGATTTCATTTCTAGTTGGGATTGAAGAGCCAGGGGCGCTTCTCTTGTTCTGAAGGTATTGCCGTGTCTTTCGATCAGCAAGTTCTCTGCGCGATTGTTCAGTGGGAAACTGAGGAGTAGCAATTCTCCGGTGTCACTGGTGCTGGCCGTGACTAACTTGCCGGGGGCTAGTTGGCGAAAGATGGGGTGTGCGGCAGGGGTTCGCTTGATGTAATCCAGGGCTGATGCATCGTTGACGCCAAGTCTGTTGAGCAGGTTGGCTAGGCTGTCGCCCTTTTGTACCTTTTCTTCTCTTAGATAGGCTTGGTTGCCCAAATCCAAAGGGTGGGCGAGTGCAAGCGCAAGGTCTTCTACAACTGGGCGGGGGATAAGCTCGGTGCTGCTTAGCGAGGGGGGTTGTAGGCCAAATGCAGCCACCATACTGAATAGGGCCAAGGCTCCAAATACGGCGGCGGCTCCCGGATGTTTTTTTAGGTGGTAGAGCGGGCTGTGGCGATGCAATAAGGATGAGGTGTGTTGGCTGCCGGGGTGCTGGTGCATGATGCGTGGTCCTGCCCTGCTATTTTAACTGCGGCAGTCTAGCATGGTGTGCATTGCTATCCCAGGGGCTGGGTCGTTGCGTAATACGGGGTTTGCTGGAGCGGCAGCGTGTATCGACCTGTTTTTTCCAACACATGGATTTATTAGGGAAATTTTGGTTTTGTGAGTAATTCTGGGTAAAAGTTCCTATTTTTGTATTGACTGGCGTTTCTTGGCCTGTATAATTCGCCTCTCTCGCTGCTTTGCGGCGGGGGAAAGTCGATAAAAAACAATAAGTTGTTATCGTCTGCCAGAGTAAGCGTGGCTTCGTTTTCAAGGTTAATTATTTTTGAAAATTGTTTGACGGCTTGTTTTTCTCTGTGTAGAATGCGCGTCTTTCGTTGCTACGGCGACGCGGCAGATTGAGATAAGATCTTGATTTGCAAGCTCTTTAAAAAATAGGACAACCGATAGGTGTAGGTGCTTGGTTGGGTGTTCCGGCTTAGGTCGGACAAATGAATCAAGCGCTTGCACAAAGATGTAGTCAAGGAAACTTGAATATATCCGTCAAGCGAGTTTTAAGCAGAGATTAAACTGAAGAGTTTGATCCTGGCTCAGATTGAACGCTGGCGGCATGCCTTACACATGCAAGTCGAACGGCAGCACGGGAGCTTGCTCCTGGTGGCGAGTGGCGAACGGGTGAGTAATACATCGGAACGTACCCAGGAGTGGGGGATAACGTAGCGAAAGTTACGCTAATACCGCATATTCTGTGAGCAGGAAAGCGGGGGATCGCAAGACCTCGCGCTCTTGGAGCGGCCGATGTCGGATTAGCTAGTTGGTGAGGTAAAAGCTCACCAAGGCGACGATCCGTAGCAGGTCTGAGAGGATGATCTGCCACACTGGGACTGAGACACGGCCCAGACTCCTACGGGAGGCAGCAGTGGGGAATTTTGGACAATGGGGGCAACCCTGATCCAGCCATGCCGCGTGAGTGAAGAAGGCCTTCGGGTTGTAAAGCTCTTTCGGCGGGGAAGAAATGGCAACGGCTAATATCCGTTGTTGATGACGGTACCCGCATAAGAAGCACCGGCTAACTACGTGCCAGCAGCCGCGGTAATACGTAGGGTGCGAGCGTTAATCGGAATTACTGGGCGTAAAGCGTGCGCAGGCGGTTTCGTAAGACAGACGTGAAATCCCCGGGCTCAACCTGGGAACTGCGTTTGTGACTGCGAGGCTAGAGTACGGCAGAGGGGGGTAGAATTCCACGTGTAGCAGTGAAATGCGTAGAGATGTGGAGGAATACCGATGGCGAAGGCAGCCCCCTGGGTTAGTACTGACGCTCATGCACGAAAGCGTGGGGAGCAAACAGGATTAGATACCCTGGTAGTCCACGCCCTAAACGATGTCAACTAGGTGTTGGAAGGGTTAAACCTTTTAGTACCGCAGCTAACGCGTGAAGTTGACCGCCTGGGGAGTACGGCCGCAAGGTTAAAACTCAAAGGAATTGACGGGGACCCGCACAAGCGGTGGATGATGTGGATTAATTCGATGCAACGCGAAAAACCTTACCTACCCTTGACATGCCAGGAACTTTCCAGAGATGGATTGGTGCCCGAAAGGGAGCCTGGACACAGGTGCTGCATGGCTGTCGTCAGCTCGTGTCGTGAGATGTTGGGTTAAGTCCCGCAACGAGCGCAACCCTTGTCATTAATTGCCATCATTCAGTTGGGCACTTTAATGAGACTGCCGGTGACAAACCGGAGGAAGGTGGGGATGACGTCAAGTCCTCATGGCCCTTATGGGTAGGGCTTCACACGTCATACAATGGTCGGTACAGAGGGTTGCCAAGCCGCGAGGTGGAGCCAATCCCAGAAAGCCGATCGTAGTCCGGATCGCAGTCTGCAACTCGACTGCGTGAAGTCGGAATCGCTAGTAATCGCGGATCAGCATGTCGCGGTGAATACGTTCCCGGGTCTTGTACACACCGCCCGTCACACCATGGGAGTGGGTTCTACCAGAAGTAGTTAGCCTAACCGTAAGGAGGGCGATTACCACGGTAGGATTCATGACTGGGGTGAAGTCGTAACAAGGTAGCCGTATCGGAAGGTGCGGCTGGATCACCTCCTTTCTAGAGAAAAGCATCCTCCAAGCATCTACAACCTATCGGTTGTTCAAGTAACAGCATGAGGGAAAGGCCAGGAGCAGGAGTAGCGCGCAGGCGTACTGACTCCGGGTCCTCTACTGACCCTTCGGTAAGAGAAGTTTGGGTCAGTAGCTCAGTCGGTTAGAGCACCGTCTTGATAAGGCGGGGGTCGTAGGTTCGATTCCTACCTGACCCACCAACGCTTCATCAGGCGGGGGCATAGCTCAGTTGGGAGAGCGCCAGCTTTGCAAGCTGGATGTCGTCGGTTCGATCCCGTCTGCCTCCACCAACCCCTTCGGTTGTCTGCAAGAGCTCATACGTAAGCACGGATGCTTAGGTCTGACCTCTTGGTCAATGCTGTTTGCTCTTTAACAAAATGGAGAAGGTTGTATATCTGGAGCCGAAACCAAGCCAGATATACATTGTGATTGCATCGTATCGCGTTACAGCTAGCGCGATACAAACACAAACTGAGTTGCTTATAACTGCCTCGGAAGAGGCCTCAAAGTTATAGGATCAAGCGACTAAGTGCATGTGGTGGATGCCTTGGCGATTACAGGCGATGAAGGACGTGCAAGCCTGCGAAAAGCTCTGGGGAGCTGGCAACGAAGCTTTGATCCAGAGATGTCCGAATGGGGAAACCCACTCCGCAAGGAGTATCCCTGACTGAATACATAGGTCAGTGGAGGCGAACCCGGTGAACTGAAACATCTAAGTAGCCGGAGGAAAAGAAATCAACCGAGATTCCCAAAGTAGTGGCGAGCGAAATGGGAACAGCCTGCAAGTGATAGCGAATCTGTTAGCGGAAGACTCTGGAAAGTGTCGCCGTAGTGGGTGATAGCCCCGTACGCGAAAACAGGATCGTGGTACTAAGTTTGCGACAAGTAGGGCGGGGCACGTGAAACCCTGTCTGAATATGGGGGGACCATCCTCCAAGGCTAAATACTCGTAATCGACCGATAGTGAACCAGTACCGTGAGGGAAAGGCGAAAAGAACCCCGGGAGGGGAGTGAAATAGATCCTGAAACCGCATGCATACAAACAGTGGGAGCCCCTTCGTGGGGTGACTGCGTACCTTTTGTATAATGGGTCAGCGACTTACGTTATGTTGCGAGCTTAACCGAGTAGGGAAGGCGTAGGGAAACCGAGTCTGATAAGGGCGTTAAGTAGCATGGCGTAGACCCGAAACCGGATGATCTATCCATGGCCAGGATGAAGGTGCGGTAACACGCACTGGAGGTCCGAACCCACTAACGTTGAAAAGTTAGGGGATGAGCTGTGGATAGGGGTGAAAGGCTAAACAAATCCGGAAATAGCTGGTTCTCTCCGAAAACTATTTAGGTAGTGCCTCAAGTATCACCTACGGGGGTAAAGCACTGTAATGGTTGAAGGGGTCATCGCGACTTACTTCGCCATAGCAAACTCTGAATACCGTAGAGTGCGAGCTTGGGAGACAGACATCGGGTGCTAACGTCCGGTGTCAAGAGGGAAACAACCCAGACCGCCGATTAAGGTCCCAAAGACATAGTTAAGTGGGAAACGAGGTGGGAAGGCTCAGACAGCCAGGAGGTTGGCTTAGAAGCAGCCATCCTTTAAAGAAAGCGTAATAGCTCACTGGTCGAGTCGTCCTGCGCGGAAGATGTAACGGGGCTCAAACTATGCACCGAAATCGCGGATATCCTTTGGATATGGTAGGAGAGCGTTCTGTAGGCCGTTGAAGGTGTCTCGTGAGGGATGCTGGAGGTATCAGAAGTGCGAATGCTGACATGAGTAGCGATAAAGGGAGTGAAAAGCTCCCTCGCCGAAAGCCCAAGGTTTCCTGCGCAACGTTCATCGGCGCAGGGTGAGTCGGCCCCTAAGGCGAGGCTGAAAAGCGTAGTCGATGGGAAACAGGTTAATATTCCTGTACCTCAATGTAATGCGATGGGGGGACGGAGAAGGTTAGGTCAGCCGGGTGTTGGACGTCCCGGTTTAAGCGTGTAGGCGTGCCCCTTAGGCAAATCCGGGGGGCTAAGCTGAGGCGTGACGACGAGCGCTCTTTGAGCGCGAAGTGATTGATACCAAGCTTCCAAGAAAAGCCTCTAAGCTTCAGTTACATTGGGACCGTACCGCAAACCGACACAGGTGGGCAGGATGAGAATTCTAAGGCGCTTGAGAGAACTCAGGAGAAGGAACTCGGCAAATTGGCACCGTAACTTCGGGATAAGGTGCGCCCCGGTAGGGTGTAGAGACTTGCTCTCGAAGCTCGATGGGGTTGCAGTGAAATGGTGGCTGCGACTGTTTAATAAAAACACAGCACTCTGCAAACACGAAAGTGGACGTATAGGGTGTGACGCCTGCCCGGTGCCGGAAGGTTAAGTGATGGGGTGCAAGCTCTTGATCGAAGCCCCGGTAAACGGCGGCCGTAACTATAACGGTCCTAAGGTAGCGAAATTCCTTGTCGGGTAAGTTCCGACCTGCACGAATGGCGTAACGATGGCCACACTGTCTCCTCCTGAGACTCAGCGAAATTGAAATGTTTGTGAAGATGCAATCTCCCCGCGGCTAGACGGAAAGACCCCATGAACCTTTACTGTAGCTTTGCATTGGACTTTGAACCGATCTGTGTAGGATAGGTGGGAGACTGTGAGACCAGGACGCTAGTTCTGGTGGAGTCGTCCTTGAAATACCACCCTGGTTTGTTTGAGGTTCTAACCATGGCCTGTGAATCCAGGTCTGGGACCGTGCATGGTAGGCAGTTTGACTGGGGCGGTCTCCTCCCAAAAGGTAACGGAGGAGTACGAAGGTACGCTAGGTACGGTCGGACATCGTGCTAATAGTGCAATGGCATAAGCGTGCTTGACTGCGAGACCCACAAGTCGAGCAGGTGCGAAAGCAGGTCATAGTGATCCGGTGGTTCTGTATGGAAGGGCCATCGCTCAACGGATAAAAGGTACTCTGGGGATAACAGGCTGATACCGCCCAAGAGTTCATATCGACGGCGGTGTTTGGCACCTCGATGTCGGCTCATCTCATCCTGGGGCTGTAGCCGGTCCCAAGGGTATGGCTGTTCGCCATTTAAAGAGGTACGTGAGCTGGGTTTAAAACGTCGTGAGACAGTTTGGTCCCTATCTGCCGTGGGCGCTGGAAGTTTGAGGGGGGCTGCTCCTAGTACGAGAGGACCGGAGTGGACGTACCCCTGGTGTACCGGTTGTGACGCCAGTCGCATCGCCGGGTAGCTAAGTACGGAAGAGATAACCGCTGAAAGCATCTAAGCGGGAAACTCGCCTCAAGATTAGACTTCCCCGGGGCTTCGAGCCCCCTAAAGGGTCGTGGAAGACCACCACGTTGATAGGTCGGGTGTGGAAGCGCAGTAATGCGTTAAGCTAACCGATACTAATTGCCCGTGCGGCTTGATCCTATAACTCTGAGATCAAAGCGCTTCAGTTTGAAACGCAATCACATTTAACCTTCTCCCATTTTGCGCTCGACGTCACTCGACGGCGAGCGAACAAGTTACGCTTGGCGGCCATAGCGCTCTGGACCCACCCCTTCCCATCCCGAACAGGACCGTGAAACAGAGTTGCGCCGATGATAGTGCATACTTCATGTGCGAAAGTAGGTCACCGCCAGGCTCCCCTTACAACACCCCAGCTACCTCGTGGCTGGGGTGTTTGCTTCTCTAAGGGTGAGCCGCATGCGTAATTAAGCAAAAAGCTAAAAAAATTTCAGCCAAGTGCAAATAGTGCTTGGCAGCAGTAAAAGAAGTATGTAGAATGCGCGTCTTTCGTTGCTACGGCGACGCGGCAGATTGAGATAAGATCTTGATTTGCAAGCTCTTTAAAAAATAGGACAACCGATAGGTGTAGGTGCTTGGTTGGGTGTTCCGGCTTAGGTCGGACAAATGAATCAAGCGCTTGCACAAAGATGTAGTCAAGGAAACTTGAATATATCCGTCAAGCGAGTTTTAAGCAGAGATTAAACTGAAGAGTTTGATCCTGGCTCAGATTGAACGCTGGCGGCATGCCTTACACATGCAAGTCGAACGGCAGCACGGGAGCTTGCTCCTGGTGGCGAGTGGCGAACGGGTGAGTAATACATCGGAACGTACCCAGGAGTGGGGGATAACGTAGCGAAAGTTACGCTAATACCGCATATTCTGTGAGCAGGAAAGCGGGGGATCGCAAGACCTCGCGCTCTTGGAGCGGCCGATGTCGGATTAGCTAGTTGGTGAGGTAAAAGCTCACCAAGGCGACGATCCGTAGCAGGTCTGAGAGGATGATCTGCCACACTGGGACTGAGACACGGCCCAGACTCCTACGGGAGGCAGCAGTGGGGAATTTTGGACAATGGGGGCAACCCTGATCCAGCCATGCCGCGTGAGTGAAGAAGGCCTTCGGGTTGTAAAGCTCTTTCGGCGGGGAAGAAATGGCAACGGCTAATATCCGTTGTTGATGACGGTACCCGCATAAGAAGCACCGGCTAACTACGTGCCAGCAGCCGCGGTAATACGTAGGGTGCGAGCGTTAATCGGAATTACTGGGCGTAAAGCGTGCGCAGGCGGTTTCGTAAGACAGACGTGAAATCCCCGGGCTCAACCTGGGAACTGCGTTTGTGACTGCGAGGCTAGAGTACGGCAGAGGGGGGTAGAATTCCACGTGTAGCAGTGAAATGCGTAGAGATGTGGAGGAATACCGATGGCGAAGGCAGCCCCCTGGGTTAGTACTGACGCTCATGCACGAAAGCGTGGGGAGCAAACAGGATTAGATACCCTGGTAGTCCACGCCCTAAACGATGTCAACTAGGTGTTGGAAGGGTTAAACCTTTTAGTACCGCAGCTAACGCGTGAAGTTGACCGCCTGGGGAGTACGGCCGCAAGGTTAAAACTCAAAGGAATTGACGGGGACCCGCACAAGCGGTGGATGATGTGGATTAATTCGATGCAACGCGAAAAACCTTACCTACCCTTGACATGCCAGGAACTTTCCAGAGATGGATTGGTGCCCGAAAGGGAGCCTGGACACAGGTGCTGCATGGCTGTCGTCAGCTCGTGTCGTGAGATGTTGGGTTAAGTCCCGCAACGAGCGCAACCCTTGTCATTAATTGCCATCATTCAGTTGGGCACTTTAATGAGACTGCCGGTGACAAACCGGAGGAAGGTGGGGATGACGTCAAGTCCTCATGGCCCTTATGGGTAGGGCTTCACACGTCATACAATGGTCGGTACAGAGGGTTGCCAAGCCGCGAGGTGGAGCCAATCCCAGAAAGCCGATCGTAGTCCGGATCGCAGTCTGCAACTCGA
Organism: Azospira sp. I09; assembly: GCF_009177135.1. Lineage (NCBI taxonomy): Bacteria > Pseudomonadati > Pseudomonadota > Betaproteobacteria > Rhodocyclales > Rhodocyclaceae > Azospira > Azospira sp. I09. Next base: position 3,244,637 of record NZ_AP021844.1, read on the forward strand.
CTGCGTGAAGTCGGAATCGCTAGTAATCGCGGATCAGCATGTCGCGGTGAATACGTTCCCGGGTCTTGTACACACCGCCCGTCACACCATGGGAGTGGGTTCTACCAGAAGTAGTTAGCCTAACCGTAAGGAGGGCGATTACCACGGTAGGATTCATGACTGGGGTGAAGTCGTAACAAGGTAGCCGTATCGGAAGGTGCGGCTGGATCACCTCCTTTCTAGAGAAAAGCATCCTCCAAGCATCTACAACCTATCGGTTGTTCAAGTAACAGCATGAGGGAAAGGCCAGGAGCAGGAGTAGCGCGCAGGCGTACTGACTCCGGGTCCTCTACTGACCCTTCGGTAAGAGAAGTTTGGGTCAGTAGCTCAGTCGGTTAGAGCACCGTCTTGATAAGGCGGGGGTCGTAGGTTCGATTCCTACCTGACCCACCAACGCTTCATCAGGCGGGGGCATAGCTCAGTTGGGAGAGCGCCAGCTTTGCAAGCTGGATGTCGTCGGTTCGATCCCGTCTGCCTCCACCAACCCCTTCGGTTGTCTGCAAGAGCTCATACGTAAGCACGGATGCTTAGGTCTGACCTCTTGGTCAATGCTGTTTGCTCTTTAACAAAATGGAGAAGGTTGTATATCTGGAGCCGAAACCAAGCCAGATATACATTGTGATTGCATCGTATCGCGTTACAGCTAGCGCGATACAAACACAAACTGAGTTGCTTATAACTGCCTCGGAAGAGGCCTCAAAGTTATAGGATCAAGCGACTAAGTGCATGTGGTGGATGCCTTGGCGATTACAGGCGATGAAGGACGTGCAAGCCTGCGAAAAGCTCTGGGGAGCTGGCAACGAAGCTTTGATCCAGAGATGTCCGAATGGGGAAACCCACTCCGCAAGGAGTATCCCTGACTGAATACATAGGTCAGTGGAGGCGAACCCGGTGAACTGAAACATCTAAGTAGCCGGAGGAAAAGAAATCAACCGAGATTCCCAAAGTAGTGGCGAGCGAAATGGGAACAGCCTGCAAGTGATAGCGAATCTGTTAGCGGAAGACTCTGGAAAGTGTCGCCGTAGTGGGTGATAGCCCCGTACGCGAAAACAGGATCGTGGTACTAAGTTTGCGACAAGTAGGGCGGGGCACGTGAAACCCTGTCTGAATATGGGGGGACCATCCTCCAAGGCTAAATACTCGTAATCGACCGATAGTGAACCAGTACCGTGAGGGAAAGGCGAAAAGAACCCCGGGAGGGGAGTGAAATAGATCCTGAAACCGCATGCATACAAACAGTGGGAGCCCCTTCGTGGGGTGACTGCGTACCTTTTGTATAATGGGTCAGCGACTTACGTTATGTTGCGAGCTTAACCGAGTAGGGAAGGCGTAGGGAAACCGAGTCTGATAAGGGCGTTAAGTAGCATGGCGTAGACCCGAAACCGGATGATCTATCCATGGCCAGGATGAAGGTGCGGTAACACGCACTGGAGGTCCGAACCCACTAACGTTGAAAAGTTAGGGGATGAGCTGTGGATAGGGGTGAAAGGCTAAACAAATCCGGAAATAGCTGGTTCTCTCCGAAAACTATTTAGGTAGTGCCTCAAGTATCACCTACGGGGGTAAAGCACTGTAATGGTTGAAGGGGTCATCGCGACTTACTTCGCCATAGCAAACTCTGAATACCGTAGAGTGCGAGCTTGGGAGACAGACATCGGGTGCTAACGTCCGGTGTCAAGAGGGAAACAACCCAGACCGCCGATTAAGGTCCCAAAGACATAGTTAAGTGGGAAACGAGGTGGGAAGGCTCAGACAGCCAGGAGGTTGGCTTAGAAGCAGCCATCCTTTAAAGAAAGCGTAATAGCTCACTGGTCGAGTCGTCCTGCGCGGAAGATGTAACGGGGCTCAAACTATGCACCGAAATCGCGGATATCCTTTGGATATGGTAGGAGAGCGTTCTGTAGGCCGTTGAAGGTGTCTCGTGAGGGATGCTGGAGGTATCAGAAGTGCGAATGCTGACATGAGTAGCGATAAAGGGAGTGAAAAGCTCCCTCGCCGAAAGCCCAAGGTTTCCTGCGCAACGTTCATCGGCGCAGGGTGAGTCGGCCCCTAAGGCGAGGCTGAAAAGCGTAGTCGATGGGAAACAGGTTAATATTCCTGTACCTCAATGTAATGCGATGGGGGGACGGAGAAGGTTAGGTCAGCCGGGTGTTGGACGTCCCGGTTTAAGCGTGTAGGCGTGCCCCTTAGGCAAATCCGGGGGGCTAAGCTGAGGCGTGACGACGAGCGCTCTTTGAGCGCGAAGTGATTGATACCAAGCTTCCAAGAAAAGCCTCTAAGCTTCAGTTACATTGGGACCGTACCGCAAACCGACACAGGTGGGCAGGATGAGAATTCTAAGGCGCTTGAGAGAACTCAGGAGAAGGAACTCGGCAAATTGGCACCGTAACTTCGGGATAAGGTGCGCCCCGGTAGGGTGTAGAGACTTGCTCTCGAAGCTCGATGGGGTTGCAGTGAAATGGTGGCTGCGACTGTTTAATAAAAACACAGCACTCTGCAAACACGAAAGTGGACGTATAGGGTGTGACGCCTGCCCGGTGCCGGAAGGTTAAGTGATGGGGTGCAAGCTCTTGATCGAAGCCCCGGTAAACGGCGGCCGTAACTATAACGGTCCTAAGGTAGCGAAATTCCTTGTCGGGTAAGTTCCGACCTGCACGAATGGCGTAACGATGGCCACACTGTCTCCTCCTGAGACTCAGCGAAATTGAAATGTTTGTGAAGATGCAATCTCCCCGCGGCTAGACGGAAAGACCCCATGAACCTTTACTGTAGCTTTGCATTGGACTTTGAACCGATCTGTGTAGGATAGGTGGGAGACTGTGAGACCAGGACGCTAGTTCTGGTGGAGTCGTCCTTGAAATACCACCCTGGTTTGTTTGAGGTTCTAACCATGGCCTGTGAATCCAGGTCTGGGACCGTGCATGGTAGGCAGTTTGACTGGGGCGGTCTCCTCCCAAAAGGTAACGGAGGAGTACGAAGGTACGCTAGGTACGGTCGGACATCGTGCTAATAGTGCAATGGCATAAGCGTGCTTGACTGCGAGACCCACAAGTCGAGCAGGTGCGAAAGCAGGTCATAGTGATCCGGTGGTTCTGTATGGAAGGGCCATCGCTCAACGGATAAAAGGTACTCTGGGGATAACAGGCTGATACCGCCCAAGAGTTCATATCGACGGCGGTGTTTGGCACCTCGATGTCGGCTCATCTCATCCTGGGGCTGTAGCCGGTCCCAAGGGTATGGCTGTTCGCCATTTAAAGAGGTACGTGAGCTGGGTTTAAAACGTCGTGAGACAGTTTGGTCCCTATCTGCCGTGGGCGCTGGAAGTTTGAGGGGGGCTGCTCCTAGTACGAGAGGACCGGAGTGGACGTACCCCTGGTGTACCGGTTGTGACGCCAGTCGCATCGCCGGGTAGCTAAGTACGGAAGAGATAACCGCTGAAAGCATCTAAGCGGGAAACTCGCCTCAAGATTAGACTTCCCCGGGGCTTCGAGCCCCCTAAAGGGTCGTGGAAGACCACCACGTTGATAGGTCGGGTGTGGAAGCGCAGTAATGCGTTAAGCTAACCGATACTAATTGCCCGTGCGGCTTGATCCTATAACTCTGAGATCAAAGCGCTTCAGTTTGAAACGCAATCACATTTAACCTTCTCCCATTTTGCGCTCGACGTCACTCGACGGCGAGCGAACAAGTTACGCTTGGCGGCCATAGCGCTCTGGACCCACCCCTTCCCATCCCGAACAGGACCGTGAAACAGAGTTGCGCCGATGATAGTGCATACTTCATGTGCGAAAGTAGGTCACCGCCAGGCTCCCCTTACAACACCCCAGCTACCTCGTGGCTGGGGTGTTTCTATTTGTACCCCGCCAAATCCCCCCCAACTCAAAAACGGCCTCCTGGTGACTTGAACTGTCGCAAGGGGAGCATTCGCAGTGAATTTATTTACCTCCTGATGGTCCATTTCCATCCACCAGCAATGGAAACCAACATGACATTAGGCAATGTTGAGGTAGATCATCTGACCCTGGGGGGAGGCTGTTTCTGGTGTCTGGAAGCGGTATTCCGTCGTTTGGATGGCGTACTGTCCGTGGAACCGGGTTATAGCGGTGGGCGCACCGAGGCCCCGGACTATGAGGCCGTATGCACCGGAACGACGGGTCACGCAGAGGTTGTACGGATTACCTTCGATCCAGCTCGAATTGGCTTTCAAGCCTTGCTACAGGTGTTTTTCAGTAGCCATGACCCCACCACTGTCAATCGACAAGGGCATGACATAGGCTCCCAGTACCGCTCGGTCATATTCTTCGCCAGTCCCCTGCAGGAAGCGCTGGCAAAGCAGTTCATCGCTGACCTTCAGGCCCGGTGGCCCAGCCCCATCGTCACGGAATTGCTGCCTCTGGGGCCTTTCCATCAGGCGGAAGCGTATCATTGCGACTATTACGCGCGAAATTCCGCTCAACCCTATTGCCAGCTGGTGATTGCGCCGAAGCTGCAGCAACTCGAGCGGGATTTTCCGGATCGCCTGAGCGCTGTCTGAGCAATAATTGCAGCCCGTTTTTCCCCTAACTTTCAGGAGACTTCATGAGTACTACCACCACTGCTTCCGGCCTGATCATTGAAGAACTGGTCCTGGGCGACGGCGTCGAAGCCAAGGCCGGCGACATCGTTACCGTGCATTACACCGGTTGGTTGACGGATGGCCAGAAGTTTGACTCCTCCAAGGATCGCAATGATCCTTTCGAGTTCATGCTGGGGGCCCGCCACGTCATTGCCGGCTGGGATGAGGGGGTGCAGGGAATGAAGATCGGCGGGAGCCGCAAGCTCACCATTCCGCCGGAACTGGGCTATGGTGCCCGTGGTGCCGGCGGTGTCATCCCCCCCAATGCAACCCTGGTATTCGAAGTGGAGATGCTGGCCTGTCGTTAAGCTCGGCTAACCAACGACAAACGTCAGCAGGTCCCGGACGAAACGCTCCCTCTGCCACTGGTGGGGGGAGTGGTCCGTGCCTTCGTAGATGTGTAGCAGGGCCCGGGGTATGCGGGCTGCGACATAGTGTGCGGTGCTGCTGTGATAGAAGTTGCTTTCGCCGCCGTAAATCAGCAGAGCCGGAATGTGGATCTGCTGCAGCACATCCCGGTAATCCGCTTCCGTCAAACTCTGCCAGCAGGCAATCAAGGGGTTGCTGGGCAACTGACTTAACCATTCCCGGGCCTTGGCCCAGCCCTTGGCATTCGCTTCGTATTTTTCCCTGGCGCGCCGATTCAGGCCGAGGGCTCCCAGGCGTAGCACGGCTTCAGGAAAGTCCTGTTCCAGTTCGTTGATGAAGGCGCTGGAGCGGTGCTCGTCGAAATCCCCGTAAACGCCGTGGGGCCAGTCTGCGGCCGTAACTAGCTTAGGTGATTGGTCGATCAGGCAAATCTTCCCCAGACGGTCGCAGCCGTAATCACGGATGTACTGCCACAGGGTCAGGGCACCCATGGAGTGGCCGACAGCCACCACCTCTTCCAAATCGTAGGTCTCCAGCAGATTACGCAAATCCCTGGCCATGCGCTGTACGGTCGGCGGGGTCGGCTGGCTCAGGGCGTGGCCGCCATGGCCACGGGCGTCCCAACGCCACACCCGATGGTGGGTGTTGAGGTCCTGCAGGAAGGGGAACCACTCCTGATGGCTGGACGTCCACCCGTGCAGCATCACAATCGGCGGTGTGCCGTTGCCGGAAACGTGCAGATGGATCTTCTCGCCGTCGTCTGCAAAAAAATGGCTCATGGCTGACCGGTGCGTAGCGTTGAAAAAGGAATAAGGCGAGGCTCCCACAGAGTGGCTCGGGTGGCAATACGCCTCAGTACGGTGCTCCGCTACAATAACCCCACACTCAACAAGAATGATGGAGACCATGAACAACACCGAACTGGGATTGATCCCCTATGAGCAGGGTGTATATGCCCTGGAATCCGGCTATGGCCGCCCCCATCTGGCGGCCATTCATCTCATCGTGGATGAGGGGCGGGTGGCAGTCGTGGATACGGCCAACAATGCTTCCCTGCCCCGCGTCCAGTCGGCCTTGGCGGCATTGGGGCTGACGGCGGATTGCGTGGACTACGTGGTTCTCACCCACATCCATCTGGACCATGCGGGCGGTGCCGGGGCGTATATGCAGGCCTTCGACAATGCCCGTCTGGTGGTCCACTCCCGGGGCGCACGGCACATGGCCGAGCCGTCCAAGCTTTGGGCCGGCGTGGTGGCCGTCTATGGGGAGTCCCGGGCCCGGGACTTCTACGGGGAACTGATTCCGGTGCCCTCTGAGCGGATCATCGAGGCCGGTCACGGAACCCGCCTGCAGTTGGGTAATCGGGAACTGCTGTGCCTCGATTTGCCCGGCCATGCCAAGCATCATTTGGGGCTGGTGGATCGCAAGGGGGGCGGCATCTTTACCGGCGATACCTTCGGCCTGTCCTATCGGGAACTGGACCTCCAGGTTGGGGACGAACTGAAACAGTTCGTCTTCCCCACCACGACACCCGTCCAGTTCGATCCGGCGGCCATGCATGCCTCCATCGACCTGCTGCTTTCCTTTGACCTGCCCTACATGTTCCTCACCCATTTCAGCCGGGTGCATGACGTCAAGCGCCTGGGGGCCGACCTGCATCGCCTGCTGGACGCCCACGTGGCGCTGGTCGAAGCTGTGGAAGGAAGCGGTCAGGTACGCCAGGAACAGCTGGTGGCCGGTCTCAACGACCTGCTGCTGGCAGAGGCGAAGCGCTACGGCTGGACCGTGCCGGAAGCGCAACTGCTGGAGATCTTTGCCCTGGATATCGAACTCAATGCCCAGGGCCTGGCCTTCTGGCTGGACAACCGCTAGGAGTCGGTTGCTCAGCCGATCAGGCGCCGTCGCCAGAAGGCCGCCAGCATGATGGTGGCGATGGCGCCCATCAGTCCCATGGCGAACCAGAATCCATCGGGGTGTTCCAGCCAGGGCATGACATGGAAGTTCATGCCGAAGACGCCGGCAATCAGGGTGGCCGGCATGAAAATGGTGGCCACCACGGTCAGTGCCCGAACCTCCATGTTCACCCGGTTGCTGACTGCGGAGAGGTAGATGTCCAGCAGGCCGGTCAGCAGGTCCCGCAGGTCCTCCAGGGACTCGATCAGATGGACGGTGTGATCGTAGACGTCGCGCAGGTAGAGCACCGTTTCCGCCCGGAAGAAACCGTCATGGCTGCGCAGCAGGACGTTGAGCACCTCCCGCAGGGGCCAGATGGCACGGCGCAGGGTGGTGATCTGCCGCTTGTGCCGGTGGATGGACTGCAATACCCCCGGCCGGGGGCGCCGGTTGATGAGGGAAGTCTCCAGAATTTCAGCATGGTCGCCCACCTGCTCGACCAGGGCGAAATAGCGATCCACCAGGGAGTCCAGCAGGGAATAGGCCAGATAGTCGGCGCCGAGGCGGCGAACCTGGTTGCGATTGGCCCGCAGCCGTTCCCGCAGTGCGCCAAAGGTGCCGGAGGGGCGCTCCTGGAAGGTGAGGACAAAATCCTTGCCCAGGATGATGCTGACCTGGTCGCTGGCCAGTTGGCGGCTGTGGGGCACGTAATCGAAGAGGCGCGCCACCAGGTAGAGATAGTCCTCGTAGTCGTCGACCTTGGGCCTCTGGTCTGTGTTGAGGATGTCTTCCAGCACCAGGGGGTGCAGGCCGAAACGTTTGCCGATGGCGGCCATCAGGTCCGGGTCCTGCAGGCCATAAACATTGAGCCAGAGAGTGCAGCCAGGGCGCCGGACCAGTCCGTCGACCTGCTCCCGGCTGCTCAACTCCTGCTCGTACAGACCGTTGCTGTCGTACTCGAGCAGCATCAGCGTGGGCGTGCTGGTCTTCACCTCGCCGAGATGGACCAGGCTGCCGGGCTCCAGCCCTGCCTTCTGGGAACGCAGTTTCTTGTCATGGCTCATGATGCAACCATGGTAGCAGCCCGGGCCCCGGGCAGCCAGGGAGCTGCGGCCTGGGGTATCATCGCCCGCCATGAACCAAATCGACTCCTCCCCCGATTACGAGCGCTGCTTCGGTGGCGTTGCCCGGCTCTACGGAACCCAGGCCCTGGCCCGCTTCCGGGCGGCCCATGTGTGCGTGGTCGGTATCGGCGGCGTTGGCTCCTGGAGCGTGGAAGCCCTGGTACGCAGCGGAGTGGGGGCCCTGACCCTGATCGATCTGGACCATGTGGCCGAATCCAATCTGAATCGGCAGATCCATGCCCTGGAGGCCACCCTGGGCCAGGCGAAGATCGAAGCCATGGCCGGGCGGGTGCGGCAGATCAATCCGGACTGCCGGCTGACCCTGGTGGACGACTTCGTCGAGCCCGACAACCTGGATGCCCTGCTCGGGGCCTTGCCGCCGGTGGATTATCTGGTGGATGCCATCGACGGGGTGCGGGCGAAAACCGCCATGCTGGCCTGGTGCCGGCGCCATGACTGGCCGGTGGTGACGGCCGGGGCGGCCGGCGGACAGATGGACCCGACCATGATCCGGGTTGCCGATCTCTCCCGTACCGTCCAGGACCCTCTGCTAGCCAAGGTGCGGGGCCAGTTGCGCAAGAGCCACGGCTTTCCCAAGGACCCGAAAAAGAAATTCGGCATTGACGCCGTCTATTCGGAAGAGCCCCTGCGTTATCCCGATACAGCCTGTTCGGCACCGGCCGGTGGCGGCGCAGCCGGCCTCAATTGCGCCGGCTTCGGTTCCGCCGTCACCGTGACCGCCAGCTTCGGTCTGGTGGCCGCCTCCGTCGTTCTGCGCCGGCTGGCCGCCTCCGTCTAGTCGGCCGCTTCCACCTGGCGCCGGATGACGGCATTGAAGGGGACGATCCATTCCGGGGCGAACTGCTTGTCGCAGGCGTTGACCTCGGCAATGGCCCGCAGCACGGAGCGGGTATGGCCCCGCTGGCCATGTTTCAGGGTGACCGCCTCGAAGGCATCCACAATGGCCAGGATCTTGGCCCCGTCGCAGATGTCCCTTTGCCCCAGGCCCTTGGGGTAGCCGGCGCCGTCGGGCATTTCGTGGTGCTCCGCCACCATGCGGGCAGCCTCCTCCCAGCCCTCCATGCGCTGCAGCAGGCCGGCCCCCTGCAGCGGGTGCTGACGCAGTTGCTGCTTTTCCTCGTCCGTCATGCGCCCCACCTTGAGCCAGACCGACTCGGGGACGAACATCATGCCAAGGTCGTGCATGTAGACCGCGGCTGCCAGCTGCACCGGGTCCACCGGCTTGCCTGCTTCCGCATTGGTGTCCAGGGCCAGTTTCAGCAGCCTGGCGCTGCGGCCCTTGAAGAGGGGGGAGCGGTTCTCGAACTGTTGGGCCAGGCTGCGGAAGAAGCGCAGGTCGTTGGCCAGATGTTCGTTGCTGCGCAGAACCGGCCGGGCCTGCCGCGGCGCAGTACCGATGCTGGCGATGGGCTGGAAGCCGGTGACCGCCTCGATCAGTTCGGCACTGTACTGGTCCACTTCGGCCGGCTGGCAGCCGCCCAGGGCGTCGAGGCCCTGGATCAGCTTGTCCAGGCGCAGATTTTCCACCGAGCGACCGGCGCCAATGGCGTCGATGGCCAGCTCCAGGCGGTCCAGGGCCAGCAGCACGGCTTCGCCGATGAGCTCGGAGAACTGCAGCTGTCCTTCCCGCAGGCGGGAGAGGATGGATTCGATGGGATGGGCGATGCGCACCGCCAGGTCCAGCTTGCACAGGGCGGCATCGCCCTTGATGGTGTGTACGGCGCGGAAGAGATCGGCCAGTACGGCCCGGTCCTCCGGGGCATTCTTCAACCGGCCGATGTCTCGCTCGATGGCTGGGATGTGGTCCCCCAGGGCATCCACGAAGTCCTGGAAAATTTCCGGGTCCGGGATCAGCGGGTTCAGCGTCTTGACGTTGCTCATGCTTTGTCTCCCCCTCTTGTTTGTTGGTATCAGTTTAATCCAGGCAGCAGCGCCCACCAGGGAAAAGTGCGGCTTATGGCATATCCGCAATTTTTAATGTGCATCAAAATGGCGGTGCACTTCAAAATGGATAATAACCGTACGTTTTATATGGATTAAGTGATGCCTCTGATGCCCTGGCTGCCCCAGTACGACCTGGGCTGCGCTCCCATGGATCACACCCACAAGGAGTTCGTGGAGTGGATCAACCGCCTGGCCGAAATTGCCGATGACCAGTTCCTGGATGGCTTCGACCAGTTCCTGGCCCACACCGTGGATCATTTCGAGCAGGAAGACCGCTGGATGGAGGCCTCCAACTTTCTTCCCATCCACTGCCATATGGATGAGCATCGGCGAGTCCTGCAGACCCTGCAGAGCATCCGCCGCTTCGTCAGCCGGGGCGACATTTCCATCGGGCGCAAGGCCGTGGCGGAACTGGTGGACTGGTTCACCACCCATGCCGCCACCATGGATACGGCCCTGGCCGTGCATATGCGCAACGTCGGTTACGCTCCCGTTCCGCTGGCGGCCTAAGCCAACATAACTCTCCCGTACCTAGCCCCGCGGACGAGGCTACTGGTCAGCATCAGTGGCGAAAGCGTTTGGCCGTTGTTTCGCCGGTCACGGGCATGTCGCTTTCTGCCAGACCGGAAACCTGGGCAAAGCAGCCATCCAGCGGACACTCCCTCCCCGGCGGGCAGCCGTGCTCCAAGGCGCATTGCCGTTGAGTCTGATCGGTCAGGACCATTTCGTGGACCGCTTCGCAGCGGCCGATGGAGCCATCGAAGAAGCTCATGACGTTCTCCTTAGCGTTCATGCCGGGGGGAAATCCCTACTTCGAGTATAGGCATCCGGCACCGCGTTTGCCGGGAAAAAGCTCGTAATCTCCGATATTTAGGAGTACAGTACGCCCTTCCCGTTGGAAGCCCCCATGTTGCGTATCGTCTGCATCGCGCTTCTTCTTTCCCTGACTGCCTGTGGCCTGGCCGACACCGCCACCACGGCTGCAGCAGGCGGAGCCGCCAAGGCTCAGGAAGTTCAGCAGGCCAAAGAGACCCAGGAAAAGCTGCAGGGACAGCTGGAACAGGCGGGTCGGCAGGGGCAGGAACGGGTTGATGCCGCAGAGCGGGAAGCGCGTTAAGGCGCTTTGATCCTCGCGGTTGTGGCCGTCGGGCCGGAGACATCCGTCTTCGGGGTTCGGCGGAAGTGGGCGCCTCGGCTTTTCCGGGGCTTGGTCGGGTCAATGATGACCCCAAATTGGCTGGCGATTCCCTGCGCTTGACCTGAGCTGCCTCGAGCGGCTCCACCTCATTACTGGAAGCTCCATGACATCCTCTGTCGACACCTTTGCCCAATTGGGCCTCTCCGAACCCATTCTGCAGGCACTGACCGATGTGGGTTATGAAACCCCGTCCTCCATCCAGGCCGAATGCATTCCCCTGCTGATGGAAGGGAAGGACCTGCTGGGCATGGCCCAGACCGGTACCGGCAAGACCGCCGCCTTCGCCCTGCCCCTGCTGCAGAAGCTGGACGTGACCCAGCGTTTCCCCCAGGCCCTGGTCCTGGCCCCCACCCGCGAGCTGGCCATTCAGGTGGCCGAGGCCTGTCAGAAATACGCCAAGCACCTGCCCGGCTTCCACGTGCTGCCCATTTACGGCGGCCAGAGCCTGGGCATCCAGCTGAAGCAGCTGCAGCGCGGCGCTCACGTCATCATCGGCACCCCGGGCCGGGTCATGGACCACCTGGAGCGCAAGAGCCTGGACCTGTCCCGCCTGAAGACCCTGGTGCTGGACGAGGCCGACGAAATGCTGCGCATGGGCTTCATCGACGACGTCGAGTGGATCCTCGAGCACATTCCCGCCGAGCGCCAGACCGCCCTGTTCTCCGCCACCATGCCGGAGCAGATCCGCCGTGTCGCCCAGAAGTACCTGCGCGATCCCCAGGAAGTGAAGATCAAGTCCGCCACCAGCACTGTCTCCGCCATCCAGCAGCGCTACTGGCAGGTTTCCGGCCTGCACAAGCTGGATGCCCTGACCCGCATCATGGAAGTGGAAGACAGCCTGGACGCCGCCATCATCTTCGTGCGCACCAAGACCGCCACCGAAGAGCTGGCCCAGAAGCTGGAAGCCCGGGGCTACGCCGCTGCCGCCCTCAACGGCGACATGAACCAGGCCAGCCGCGAGCGTGTCATCGAGCAGCTGAAGAGCGGCGGCCTGGACATCGTTATCGCCACCGACGTGGCCGCCCGCGGCATCGACGTGCCCCGTGTCAGCCACGTCATCAACTACGACATTCCCTACGACGTCGAAGCCTATGTGCACCGTATCGGTCGCACCGGCCGCGCCGGCCGTACCGGCACCGCCATCCTCTTCGTTTCCCCCCGGGAAATGCGCATGCTGCGCACCATCGAAAAGGTGACGCGCCAGAACATCTCCCCCCTGCGTCTGCCCACCAAGCAGGACGTGGCCGACCGCCGCGTCGCCCAGTTCAAGCAGCAGGTCATCAAGACCCTGGAGGCTGGCGAGCTGTCCTTTTTCGAGGAAGTGGTGACCCAGATCGAGGAAGAGGCCAATGTGGGCGCCCACGAAGTGGCCGCCGCCCTGGCTTTCCTGGTGCAGAAGTCCCGCCCCCTGCTGATGCCGGAAAAGGAAGTGCGCAGCTTCGAGGCCGACTCGGCCGAGGGCCGCCCCGAGCGTAAGGAACGTTTCGAGCGTCCCGAGCGGGGCGAGCGTTTCGAACGCAAGGAGCGTCCGGAGCGGGGTGAGCGCCCCGAGCGGACCGACGCCAAGAAGGGCAAGGGCCGGGATCTGGGCAACGTCGGCAACATGGTGCGCTACCGCATCGAGGTGGGCCGCAACCAGGGCGCCACGCCCAAGGACATCGTCGGCTGCATCGCCAACGAAGCCGACATCCAGAGCCGCTACATCGGCCACATTGCCCTGTTCGACGAGTACTCCACCGTGGAGCTGCCGGACAGCCTGCCCAAGGATGCCCTGATGCTGCTCAAGGAGGTGGAGATCAAGCAGTGTCCCCTGCTCATCCACCGTCTCGACGGCGAATCCGAGGTGATCGCGCCGCCCCGTCGCAAGTGGGGCGGCGATGTGGACGGCAACCGCGCTCCCCGCGGTGCGGCTCCCAGCGGCAAGGGCGGCTTCAGCAAGCCCGGTTTCGGCAACAAGAAGCCCGGCGGCGCTGGCGCTTTCGGCGGCAACAAGCCGCCGGCCAAGCGCCGCGCGCCGCGGGAAGGCTGAGGCCTGAACCGTACCCGGCCCAGCCGGGAGCAAAACAGAAGGGGCGCCGCGGCGCCCCTTTTTTCATGGCAGAAAAACTGCCGTCAGCCCTTGCTGGAAGTGCACATCAGGGTGGCTTCGCCCTCGATCACCGGCTTGCCGCCGACGGTGCAGACGGTGTCCAGCACCACCCGCTTCTTCTCCACCAGGACTTCCTTGACCGTGACCGTGGCGGTGACGGTGTCGCCGGGGCGCACCGGCGCCTTGAACTTCAGGGTCTGGCCCAGGTAGATGCTGCCGGGGCCGGGCAGGCGGGTGCCGAGCACGGCGGAGATGAAACCGACGGACAGCATGCCGTGGGCAATGCGCCCGCCGAACATGGTGGTCTTGGCGAATTCCTCGTTCATGTGCACCGCATTGGTGTCCATGGTGATGCCGGCGAAGAGGACGATGTCCGCTTCTGTCACGGTCTTGGCGGTGCTGGCGCTCATGCCGGGTTGCAGGTCTTCGATGTTGTAGCCGTTCAGTGCATTCATCCAGTTTCTCCGGTTATTGTCATGGTGATTCGCGGGGCTCGCCCGATGGTGCCTCCCGAGCCCATGCAGCCATGATAACGCTGGCATGTGACAAAAAGTTTTGCTGTGCAGCATGGAGGGCGGCCCCTTCGGCTGCCTTGCCGGGCGGCGGCACTTCTTGCCGCCGCTGGTGCCCAGGAAATACCGGGCTTCCCCGGCACCGTGTCGGAGATGGCGTCCCTCTTGGCTCTCCGGACAATGCCGGGAATCGGCCGGGAAACGGGCCTGCTTTTTGCAATACTGGGGACAGGATCAACGGGGGCCTTTTCCCCGAAGGAGGTCATATGTCGATCGACGGAACATCGGATGCGGGCCGGGATCTGGCCCTGCGCATCGCCACTTTCAAGGCCCAGACCCTGTCTGAACTGACCGGCGGCGGCAAGACCGGCAGCAGCGAGGGCTTCGGCGCCCTGCTTTCCAGCCTTAAAGGCGGCGCTGCCGCGGTCGAGTCTGCCGCCGGCAGCAGCGGCGTCCAGGGGCTTTCGCCCACCGGACGCAACGAGGCCTTGTTCGACCCGGAGTCGGCCTATCGCATGATGAGCGAGATCAACTACCGGAACGTGCTCTACAAGGGCCAGTTCGCCGAGCTGAGCCAGATGCAGACATCCCTGGAGACGATGGCCGTAGCGGGCACTGCCCTGGGAAGCGTCGATGCCGGCAGCAGCGACGACGCCATCCGCCAGAAGCTGGCGCAGTTCGTCAGCGACTACAACGCCTGGCGCACCGGCTTCGACGAAGACATGCAGCAGGGTGGCATCCTGGCCGACACCCAGGCGGCCCAGGTGGCCGGCTACGAGCTGGAGCAGAGCGTGGAGAATCCCTTCAATGGCGCCGACCTGGGACTGCGGGGGATGCCTGATCTGGGCTTGAGCATCGATCCGGTGACCAAGCAGGCAGTGCTGGATGAGGCCGCCCTGAGCCGTGCCCTGCAGCAGAACCGGGAAGGGGTGGTGGCGACGGTGCAGCAGTTCAGCGGCAACTTCGTCAAATCGGCCGAGCTGCTGACCTCCTCCAACAACTTCTTCGATCGCCAGCTGGACAACCTGAGCCGGGCCATCACCTATATCGCCGACAACCAGTCCTCCCTGCAGCAGGAATTCGGCCTGGGCGACACCTACCAACCGAAGGGCAAGCTGGCGGCGGCCCTGGCGGCCTACGAGCGGATGCTGGCCTAGGCCAGCTCGCCGACGATGGCACCGAGGCGGCGCAGGGCGGCGTCGATGGCCGGGGTATAGGGGGCGCCGCAGTTGAGGCGGAGATAGCCGTCGAAGCGGTTGGAGTTGGAGAACATCAGCCCCGGCGCAATGAAAATGCCTTCGCCCAGGGCCCGTTCAAAAACCTCCCGGGACGAGACGCCCGGCGGCAGCTGCACCCACAGGGCCAGCCCGCCCTGGGGCCGGGCGGCCAGGGTGCCGGCAGGAAAATACTCGAGCACCGCCTCCGTGGTGCGCCGGCGCTGGCTGCCGAGGGCCGCCCGCAGGCGCCGCAGGTGGCGGTCGTAGGCGCTGGAGCCCATGAAATCGGCGGCCACCAGCTGCCCCAGGGCCTCGTTCTGGCGGCTCTGGGCGTACTTCAGCATTTCCACCCGGGCCTGCCAGCGGCCGGCGCTGATCCAGCCCAGGCGCAGCCCCGGTGCCAGCACCTTGTGCAGTGAGGCGCAATGGATGACGCCGCCTTGCCGGTCCCAGTGCTTGAGGGCCGGCAGCACCGTATCGTCTTCCCCCAGGGGGCTGTAGGTGTCGTCCTCGATCAGGGCAATGCCCCGCTCGGCGCAGAGACCCACCAGCCGTGCCTTGTGGGCCTCGGGCATGGTGCAGCCGAGGGGGTTCTGCAGGTGGGGCACCACCACCAGGGCGGCGATGGGACCGTAATGGTCGCAGGCCAGTTCCAGGGCTTCCAGGGACAGGCCGGTCTGGGGGCTGGTGGGAATTTCCAGAGCCTTCAGGCCCAGGGTTTCCAGCACCTGCAGCAGCCCGTAGAAGGTGGGCGATTCCACCGCCACCGTGTCGCCGGGCTGGGTCACGGCCCGCAGGGCCAGGTTGAGGGCCTCCATGCAGCCCTGGGTGACGACGATCTCCTCCGCCCCCAGGTTCATGCCCGCGTCCAGGGCGCGCCGGGCCAGCACCTGCAGGAAGTCGGGACAGCCGTTGGGCGGCGGGGCGCTGACCAGCAGGTCTGGATGGCGCCGCAAAGCCCGGGCCGCCGCCAGGCGCAGGGCCTCGCCCGGATACAGTTCGGGGGCGCTGCGGGCGCTGGAAAAATTCACGCTGACCGGCTGCTGGCGGCCCCGGGCGATGATTTCCGAGACCCGGCCGTGGATGCCGACGAACTGGGCCGGGTCCGGCAACTGGCCGGCCCGGGGCTCGCTCGGCAGAGGCCCGGCGGGGCGGGCGGGGCGGCGGACGAAATTGCCGGAACGGGGCCGCGCCTCCAGCCAGCCTTCCTGTTCCAGCTGGCGGCACACCTGCACCGCCGTGCTCAGGCTGACGCCGTGGCGGCCCATGAGGGCGCGCACCGAGGGAAAGCGGTCGCCCACCAGCAGGGAGCCGTGGGCGATGGCCTCCCGGTAATGGGTGGCGAGACGCTGGTAGAGGGGGAGGGCGGTGTCCATGGCCCATGTTCTCCTGTGGCGGGGGCGGCGGCCAGATATAGATGGCCGGAATTTGCACCATAACAGATGGCGAAAGCCGGTGTCTGTAGCGGTTCTCCCGGGCGGCGCCTGTGCCTGCCGCGCCGATGGGGCTCTCTCTAGCATGGAGGCCGTCCCATCAACTCGCGGAGAACGGTCATGGAATCGAGACAGGTAAGCCGGCAACAGGTGCAACGGGGGCCGCAAGGGCAGGAGCAGGCCCAGTCCATCGAGCTGGCCGCCGGCATGGTGATGCAACTGGCGGTGCAGCCCGGCTGCCGCCTGTGGGTGGCGGCCGGGCGGGTGACGGTGCAGGGGCCGCCCCGCTGGCTGGGGGCCCGGGTGTGGTGGCCGCAGCGGCGGCTGGGGGCGGAGGAATGGTGCGACTGGTCGGAACACGGCGTCCTCGAGCTGCGGGGCGAGGATGGCGGCTCCACGCTGCTGTGGTGGCAGCCCGAGACCTACTCCCTATCTCTGCCTTGGCGGCGCGCCTACGGGGCGATCTGCGCCTGGCTGTCGCAGGCGCTGCCGGCGGCGATCCAGCGCCGGGTCAGGCGCCGCGCCATGCCTTCGGCCCAGGCCGGCAGCCCCGGCCAGTAATGGCAGGGGCGGCGCAGCAGGCCGCAGCGGTAGCAGGCTTCCTCCGCCAGCCATTCCAGGGCCGGGCAGGGGCCCTGCCGCCGGCGGAAGCGCAGCCTGGCCAGGGGGCAGGTCTCGGCCGCGCAGCAGACGCCGCAACCGTTGCAGGGCTGGCCGGCGTCGGGCTTGGGCGGAGCCTTGAGGTGCAGGTGGATGGTCTGGGTGTCCATGGTCGGGGCGGCTTGCTGGAGGAACTGCCTGCAGCGGGCGGCGTCCAACGGCTTCCTCAACGTGGGAAGGAGTGGTCCATGCAAAAGTGGTGCGCGAGTGTGTTGGCCGTGCTGCTGGCGGCTGTCAGTGTATCGGCCCTGGCCTGTCCTGGCGACAAGGCCAAGGATGAGGGCAAGCAGATGAGCACGCCGGCCAAGCCCAAGGGCTGAGATCCGGCTCAACCAGGAGAAGGCGCCCGCGGGCGCCTTTTTTATCGGCCCTTGGCGGGGGGCAGGAACAGTTCCGGATCCACCGCCGTGCCGTTGAGGAATACGGCCCAGTGCAGGTGGGGGCCGGTGACCCGGCCGGTGGCGCCGACGGCGCCCAGCTGTTCGCCCTGGGCCACCCGCTGGCCTTCCTTAACGTCCACGCGGGAGAGGTGCATGTGGGCGCTGATCAGGCCCTGGCCGTGGTCCACGAACACGGTGTTGCCGTTGAAGAAGAAGTTATCCGTGTTGACCACGGTGCCGGGGGCGGCGGCCCGCACCGGGGCGCCGCTGCCTGCGGCCACGTCGAGGCCGGCATGGGGCCGGCGCGGCTCGCCGTTGAAAAAGCGGCGCAGGCCGAAGCGGGAGGAGAGGCGCCCGTCGGCGGGCAGGCGGAAGGCGGTGACCGGCGCCGTGGCGGCGAAGTGGCGCTTGAGGCGGTCCTGGATTTCCTGCTCCCGGGCGATGCGCAGCTCGTCTTCCGGTGTCGGATTGACGTGGCGCGGGTTGCGCACGGTCAGGCGCTGCACCGGATAGTCCTTGGCCCGCACCTCCACCTCGGCCGTGGCTGCGTCGCTGCCTTCCAGACGCAGGCTGAGGCGCCCCGGCGGCATTTCCAGGGGAATGCCGAGCAGGGCCAGCCAGCGGCCCTCTTCCCGCACCACGGCCAGGGGCGTGTCACCGAAGAAGGCCCTGGGCGCTTTGCCGGCAGGCGCCTGCAGCGGCACCACCGCCACCCCGCCGGGAACCGGCAGATGGCGCGGCGCCGCCAGGGCGGGCCAGGCGGCGAGGGCCAGGAGGGGCAGCAGGAGGCGTTTCATGGGCGATCCGGAAGGGGGGGGAAAAGGCCGGGAGTGGTGCGGTGGCGAGGGGACGGTGGAGGATTGCAGGGCTGTGGCTGGAAAGGCAATAAGGACGGCGGTCTCCGGCAATGGTGCCCGGGAAAGCCCGTGTTTCCTGCCTGACGGCCATGCCATTGCCGGCATGGCCGTCCCGCCTGTCTCTCAGCGATAGCGGTTGATGGCGTCCCGGGTTTCCAGGGCCACCCGGCGGGCGGCAGCGGCGAAGTCCTCGCCCTTGCCGGCGTAGAGAATGGCGCGGGAGGAATTGATCATCAGGCCGGTGCCGTCGGCAGTTTTGCCGGCCTTGACCGTGGCTTCGATGTCGCCGCCCTGGGCGCCGATGCCGGGCACCAGCAGGGGCAGGTCGCCGGTCAGTTCCCGTACCCGGGCGATTTCGGCGGGGAAGGTGGCGCCCACCACCAGGGCGCATTGGCCGGTGGTGTTCCATTCCGTGGCCACCAGACGGGCGACGCGCTCGAACAGCTTTTCCCCGCCGCTGTTGCCAATTTCGAGGAACTGCAGGTCGCTGCCGCCGGGGTTGGAAGTGCGGCAGAGCAGGATCACGCCCTTGTCCGGGTAGGCCAGGTAGGGCTCCACGGAATCCTTGCCCATGTAGGGGTTGATGGTGACGGCGTCGGCGCCGAAGCGCTCGAAGGCCTCCACCGCGTACTGCTCGGCGGTGCTGCCGATGTCGCCCCGCTTGGAATCCAGGAGCACCGGGATGCCCGGGTGCTTTTCATGGATGTGGGCGATCAGGGCTTCCAGCTGGTCTTCGGCGCGGCGGGCGGCGAAGTAGGCGATCTGGGGCTTGAAGCTGCATACCAGGTCGGCGGTGGCGTCCACGATGCTCTTGCAGAACTCGAAGATGGCGTCGTCGCGGCCCTGCAGGTGGGCGGGGAACTTGGCCGGGTCCGGGTCCAGGCCGACGCAGAGGAGGGAGTTGTTTTTCTGCCAGGCGGCAGCGAGGGATTGGCGGAAGTTCATGGTCATCGGCTCGATCGGTGCGGGCGGCCGCCCAGGGCGGTGAAGGCCGCCATTGTACCGCCGGCGGCACCTCGCCCCAAGGGAAAGGCCGCGGCGGCCGGCGCCGAAGGGCCTACAGCCGCGCCAGTTGCCGCAGCCAGGCGATGGGGGCGGAACCGTCCTCGGAACTGCTGTTGCAGCGGCTGTCCCAGGGGATGTGCTGGCGCGGCAGGGTGGTGGTGCAGCGCCAGACGATGCGGGCGGCCGTGTCCAGGTAGGGGTAATAGACGATGTTGCTGCCTTCCGTCAGGCCCAGGGTGATGCGGCCGTTTTCCTCGTCCATGTGCACCCGGGCGATGCCCAGGGGCAGGCGGCCGAAGCCCAGCTCGGCAGGGGTGGCGGTCAGGGTGTGCTCCGCCTCGTAGCGGATCTTGGCAGCCTGGGCCAGGTTGTGGGCATAGGAGAAGAGGGGGTGGTACACCGTGCTGTGGCGGTAGTCCTCGTAGGCCGGCAGGGCCACCAGCATGAGGCTCAGCCCGAGTACGCCGAGGGTGGCCAGGTTGGCGAGGAAGCCGCCGCCGCCCACCGCCGGCAGCACCGCCGCCACGGGCCAGGCCAGCAGGTGGCGGCGCGGCACGGCCATGGGCGGGGACGGCAGGCGGGCCATGCGTTTGCACAGCCAGGGGGCGGTGGCGGTCAGTTCCTGCAGGGACATCCAGAAACCGCCGCTATGGGCGGCCTGGTCCACGAAGGCGTGGGCATCCAGGTTCTGCCAGCGGCGGGGGCCCGCCGCCAGCAGGGCCAGGGCCCGGATGGACGAGTGCAGGCTGCGGCAGCACAGGGTGCCGCAGCGGTCCGCCGTATATTCCTTGGCCCGCCGGTAGGCGCTGCCGAGCAGGGGCAGGGGCAGGGCGGGCAGGATCCACCAGCCGTAGCCGGCATGGGGCCGGGCCAGGTGGCTCAGTTCCCGCCCCAGATAGAAGTCCACCGCGTCCACATCGCTGTCCAGGGCGTCCACCAGTTCGGCCCGCAACATCACCAGGCGGTGCCGCAGCAGACGCCAGGCGAGGCTGTGCAACCGGCTCCAGCCGTGGATCAGGTAGGTCCGGGGCACCCGGGCCAGGCCCAGCTTGCGGCAGCAGCGCTCGAGGCGCACGTGCAGGTCCGGGTACTGGCGGGTGGTGATGCGGACGCCGTTGCCTTCCAGATGGGAGGTCAGGGCCTGGCGCAGGCAGTGGAGCAATAGTGCGGCAGGCGGCAGGGTGGCCCATATCCAGCCGTCGCTCCAGTAGGTGGCGAAAAACCAGGCGACGGAGGCGGGCAGGGCCAGGGCGGCAAAGAGGTATTCCTCCCGCCGGAAGAGCCTGGCCGGCGGCTGGAGCGGGCGCTGGGAGCGGATGACGGACATGGCGGCTCGACGGGGCGAATCGGAATGCCTGCATGATAGTCGGCCGGGAGCCGTCTGTAAGCCGGAGAACCGCGCCAGTTAAGGCTTTCGGGATATGCGGAAGGTCTGCTTTCATGGCTTTTGGCATAGCACCAAAAGCCGGTGGCGCCGGAATGGGGCCGGCCGATATGCTGCCGGCGCTGGCTCAGGCCAGGACGGCCCGGTTGCGTCCGGCCGCCTTGGCGGCGTAGAGGGCGTCGTCGGCCCGTTTCAGGGTGGCGTCCAGGTTCTCGCCGGGGCGGAACTGGGTCAGGCCCATGCTGACGGTGATGGGGGGCAGGTCCGGCCGGCGGCTGGCGTCGGCCTCGATGGCATTGCGGATGCGCTCGCCCAGCACCAGGGCGGCTTCGCCGCCGCAGCCGGGAAAGAGCATGAGGAATTCCTCGCCGCCCCAGCGGGCGCAGACGTCGTATTCCCGCAGGTTGCCGGCCAGGGCCTCGGCCACCTGGGCCAGGGCGGTGTCGCCGGCGGCGTGGCCGCAGCTGTCGTTGATGGCCTTGAAACGGTCGATGTCGGCCAGGGCGATGCAGAAGTCGCTGCCGTTGCGCTCGGCCTGGGCGATTTCCTGGGTCAGCCGGGCCTGCATGAAGCGGCGGTTGGGCAGGCCGGTGAGTTCGTCCTGGGTGGAGATGGTGTGCAGACGGTCGTTCAGGTCCCGCAGCATGGACTGGTACTGATCGCTGATGCGCACGATCTTTTCGATCTGGCGCACCTTGCGCTGGTAGTTCTCGGCGTAGGACTGGCCCCGGTCCCGCTCGGCCCGCTGGAAGCGGTCGGAGATGTGGGTCAGCCGGTCCAGCAGCCGTTCCTGGGTGCGGTAGCGGTCGTACAGCTCCTGCAGCAGCGCCAGCACGGCCGGATCGGCGGCGTTGTCGCGCAGCAGGGCTTCGATGCGGGCTTCCAGGTCCGGGATCTCGGACATGTCAGACCTTGGCCGCGATGTCGAAGGGGAAGGTGCAGTCTTCCTTGAACTCGGCGGCCAGTTCGCCCACCCGTTCGTTGGCGCCGTCGTAGGACCAGCGCACGCTGACCTGGCGGCCCTTGCGGTGGGCTTCTTCGAGCAGGTCCAGGATGTCCATGAGGGCGCGGATGCTGCTGGTGTTGAGGTACAGCAGCTCCAGTTCCAGGCGCAGGGGGCGCTCGGGCTGGGCCAGGTAGGCCTCGACCCAGTCGATCAGGGGCTGGAACAGTTCGAAGGAGTTTTCCGGGTAGGAGTCGCCCTGCATGGCGATCAGGCCGGCTTCCCAATCGGCCCGGATGGCCGGGCTGGCGTTGGTCTGGGGGATGTCGAGATTGTCCATGTTGTTTTTTTCCTAGAGCACGACCCGCAGGCTGAAGAAGGCGCGCCCGCCGTCCAGGGGGCGCAGGCTGCATTGCAGGGGGGCGGAGGCCTTGCGGGCCATGTCGATCAGGCCCAGGCCGGCGCTGCCGTCCAGGGCTTCCCGGGGCTGGCGCAACTGGGTCTTGAAGGCGGCCTTGAGACCGTCCTTGTCGAGCCGGGCCAGGGGTTCGACCCGCTGCAACAGGGCTTCGCCGTCGGCCGCCTCGAGCACGTTGCCGGCGCTCACCACGTAGCGGCCGTCTTCGTCCCGGGAGACGAAGACGCTGGCCGTCTCCATGGCCAGGGCGGGGCGCGACTGGGTGTAGCGGCGGATGTTCTGGGTCATCTCGATATACACCGAGAAGACGTCGGAAACGGCGGAGGGGGATTCCTGCAGGCCTTCCATGTGCTTGCGCAGGGCCGTGCCGATTTCCTCGATGAGGGTGGCGGTGATGGGGCCGTTGAAGCAGAGCATGATGCGCTCGCGGTTGAAGGTTTCCCGCAGGGCGAAAATGTCGAGGGAGGGTGCCGTCTGGGTCATGGAATCTCCTTGGGTGGCCTATCTTACCGCTGATCGTCGAAACGGAAAGCCAGGAGGGTGATGTCGTCCCGCTGGGCCAGGGGGCCCTGGTAGGCCTGGATTTCCTCCAGCAGGGCGCTCTTCTGCTCGGCCAGGGGCAGGTGGGCATGGGCCCGGATCCAGGCTGCCAGGCGGCGGGCGCCGAAGCCGTAGCCCTGGTCGCCGCCGGCCTGGTCCAGCAGACCGTCGCTGACCAGGTAGAAGGTGCGGCCAGCTGCCAGGGGCACCTGGGCGTTGTCGTAGCTGCCGCTGCGACGGTCGTTGACGCCGCGGCGGTGGCCCGGGATTTCCTCGCAGTTGTCGCCGTCGCTCCAGAACAGGCCCAGGCGGGCGCCGGCGAAGGTCACCAGGCGCCGCTCCAGGTCCACGTGGCACAGGCCCATATCCATGCTGGTGGCGATCTGGCGGCTGCGGTCGTCCCCGGGCAGCATGCCCCGGGCCACCTGGTCGGTACGCTGCAGCAGGGCCGCCGGGTCCTGCCAGGGTGTGTCGCCCAGGGCCACCTCCAGGGCGGCGTGGGCGATCATGGTCATGCAGGCGCCGGGAACGCCGTGGCCGGCGCAGTCCACCACGCCGAACAGGCACTGCCCGGTGGCGCTGCGGTACAGGTAGAAGTCGCCGCCCACCACGTCCCGGGGGCGCCACAGGACGAAGTACTGGCCCTGCAGATCGGCCTTGAGGGCCCTGTCCGGCAGGATGGCGTGCTGGATCAGGCTGGCGTAGCGGATGCTGTCGGTGACCTTGCGATGGGCGTCGGCCAGTTCCCGGGTGCGTTCGTCCACCAGCCGCTCCAGGTTCTCCGAGTGGGCCCGCACCTGCTGGGCCATGGTGTCGAAGGCCCGGGTCAGTTCGCCGATCTCGTCGCCCCGGTTCGAGCGCAGGCGTTCCCCGTAATGGCCGGCGCCGATGCGCTGTACGGCGGCGGTGAGGGCGGCCAGGGGGGCCAGCACCAGACGGTTGAGGCCGGCTGTATACAAGCCCACCAGGAGGGCCAGCAGCAGGAGCGAACCCAGGGCCAGGGCGGTGATCAGGGGCGCGTCGAAAACCCGGCTGGTGTTGAGGTCCACCGCCGTCAGCACGGTCCAGCGCAGGGAGGGAATGTAGGTGGCGGCAGCCAGGCTGGGGGCGCCTTCCAGCTTCAGGCGCAGGGTCGGCGTGCCTTCCCCTTCGTCGGAGGCGGCCGCCACCAGGGTGCGGCGCAGGGCCTCCTTGTCCGCCGGCCGCTCCAGCAGGCGGTAGATGGTCTTTTCGATGTTCTGGTTGCCGGCGGTGGCGTAGGCGATCTGGCGCGGGTCCGGGTGGGCGATGATGGCGCCGTTCTGGTCCAGCACCATGGTGACCACGCCGGTTTCCCGGTTGGCCAGGACGTTGCTGAGGAAGCGGCTGAGGTTGAGGCCGGTGCCGGCGATGCCGATGGGGCGCTCCCCTTCGTCCCGTACCACGATGTTGATCCAGACGTTGGTGACCTGCAGCTTCTTGTCGTAATCCACATTGAGGCTGTAGCCCTGGCTGCTCTTCAGGGTGGCGAAGAACCAGGCGTCGTCCGGGTTGGCCGGGTCGGCCGTGTAACGCATGGCGGCCCGGGGAGCGGCCTGCGGATCGGCGAAGTAGAAATGGCGGCTGCTGGCCAGGGCGGCGAAATAGGCCTGGTCGGCGAAGGCGCGGCGGAAACCTTCGCCTTCGCGGAAGAAACGCTCGGTCTTGGCTGCGTCCTGCTCGCCGGTCATCCATTCCCGGAGCACGGTGGATTCGGCGAAGCGCTGGGCCAGGGCCATTTCCCTCCCGACGGCGGAGAGAATGCGCTGCTTGGTCAGCTGGGCGTGGTTGCGGGCCAGGGCGGTGCCCAGGTTTTCGCGGATGTCTTCCGCCACCCGGATGCCGATGAGCAGGGCCGCCAGCAGGATGACGGCGGTGGCCGCCAGCAGCAGGCCCACGGTCTTGCTGCGCAAGCTCCAGCCGGCGCGGCCCGCCTGGGGCGGCGGCACGGGTGCGGGAAGTGGGGGCATGGCGCCTTTCCTGGCTTACTGTTGCTCGTCCGGGGACGCATCCGCGGCGGGTGGTGTCACTTCCCGCCGCTGCTCGGCCTTCTGGCGCAGGCGCTCGTTCTTGTCGTCGTTGGCGAAGCGGTAGCGGCCGGCGAGGACGCAGCCCTTCATGCCCGGATCGCAGGGCAGGTCATTCACCTTGCCGCAGCGATCGTTGGATTCGTGGGGGCAACCCCAGCCGCCGCCTGCCATGGTCCGCTCCTGGTTCCTGGTTCCTGGTTTTTCGCCCGGAGCCTCAGCCCGCCTTGCCCCAGGAGTCCTTGAGGGTGACGGCCCGGTTGAAGACCGGGGCGCCGGGTTGGGAATCCACCCGGTCGGCGACGAAATAGCCGTGGCGCTCGAACTGGAAGCGCTGTTCCGGCAGGGCATCCTTCAGGGCCGGTTCCAGTTGCACGGTGATGGCCACCTTGGACGCAGGATTGAGGTCGTCGAGGAAATCCCGGTCGCCGGCACCCGGGGCGGCGGCCTGGAACAGGCGGTCGTAGAGGCGCACTTCGGCGGTGTAGGCGTGGGCCACGGAGACCCAGTGCAGGTTGCCCTTGACCTTGTAGTTGTCGGCGCCGGGGGTGCCGGACTTGGAATCTTCCATGTACTCGCACAGCACGGCGGTGACATTGCCGGCGGCATCCTTCTCGCAGCCGGTGCACTTGACCACGAAGCCGTAGCGCAGGCGGGCCATATTGCCCGGGTAGAGCCGGTGGTAGCCCTTGCTGGGCTCTTCCATGAAGTCCTCCCGCTCGATCCACAGCTCCCGGGAGAAGGGCACCATGCGCTTGCCCAGTTCGGGCTTGAGCGGGTGGTTGGGGGCGAAGCACTCTTCGCTCTGGCCTTCCGGGTAGTTGGTGATGACGAGCTTGAGCGGGTCGAGCACGGCGATGCGGCGCTCGTCCAGCTCGTTCATGGTTTCCCGCATGCAGTCTTCGAGCAGGCTGTAGTCGATGAGGGAGTCGTGCTTGGAGACGCCGACCCGCTCCATCAGCAGGCGGAAGCCTTCGGCGGTGTAGCCGCGGCGGCGGGCCCCCACCAGGGTGGGCATGCGCGGGTCGTCCCAGCCTTCCACGTGCTTCTCTTCCACCAGCTGGATCAGCTTGCGCTTGGAGAGCACGACGTAGGTCAGGTTGAGGCGGGAGAACTCGTACTGGTGGGGCAGGGGGCGCTGCAGCAGGCCGCCCTCGGCCAGGCGTTCCAGGAGCCACTCGTAGAAGGGGCGCTGGTCTTCGAATTCCAGGGTGCAGATGGAGTGGGTGATGTTCTCCAGGGCATCCTCGATGGGGTGGGCGAAGGTGTACATGGGGTACACGCAGTACTTGTCGCCCGTGTTGTGGTGCGTCGCATGGCGGATGCGGTAGATGGCCGGGTCCCGCAGGTTGATGTTGGGGGCGGCCATGTCGATCTTGGCCCGCAGGATGTGGGCGCCGTCCGGGAATTCGCCGGCCTGCATGCGCTTGAACAGGTCCTGGTTCTCCGCCACGCTGCGGTTGCGGAAGGGGCTGTCCTTGCCTGCCTCGGTCAGGGTGCCCCGGTTGGCGCGCATTTCCTCGGCGCTCTGGCTGTCCACGTAGGCGTTGCCGGTGGCGATCAGGTACTCGGCGGCCTGGATCATCCAGGGGAAGTAGTTGGAGGCGTAGTAGAGGTTGTTCTCCTGGGCATCCTCCCAGTTGAAGCCCAGCCACTTTACCGCGTCCACGATGGAATCCACGTATTCCTGGTCTTCCTTTTCCGGATTGGTGTCGTCGAAGCGCAGGTGGCAGCGGCCGCCGTAGTCCCGGGCCAGACCGAAATTGAGGCAGATGGACTTGGCGTGGCCGAAGTGCAGGTAGCCGTTGGGCTCCGGCGGGAAGCGGGTGCGGATCTTGGCCGGGTCCAGGGCGCCGGCGGCGTGGTCGCTGGCCAGGCCGGGATGGCCGGCCCAGCGGCGCTGGGCGTGCTTGCCGGCGGCCAGGTCGGCCTCGACGATGTTGCGGATGAAATTGGCGGCGGGGGCGATCGGCGCGGCGTTCTTGTTGGGGTTGCTCACAGCGGGGTCCTTGAAGGTCTTTGTCCGCCATTTTAACCGGGGCCAGGGGCAAAACCGAAAAGACCCGGGTTAAAAGCCGCTAAAATTCACCCTTTGTCCCTTGGGGTGCGAGGTACGGCCGTGAACTGGAATGCCTTTCTTGCCATCGGCGTCGGTGCCGCCCTCGGCGCCTGGGCCCGCTGGGGCATGGGACTGCTGCTCAATCCCCTGTTCCTGGCCATTCCCCTGGGCACCCTGGCGGCCAACCTGCTCGGCGGCTACCTCATCGGCGTGGCCCTGGGCGTGTTCCACAGCTACGCCCACCTGTCCCCGCTGCTCAAGCTGTTCCTCATCACCGGTTTCCTGGGCGGCCTCACCACCTTCTCCAGCTTCTCCGGCGAAGTCATGGAGCGCTTGCTGGCCCAGCAATACGCCTGGGCCTTCAGCGCCATCGCTCTGCACCTGCTCGGCTCCCTGGCCATGACCTTCCTCGGCTTGTGGAGCGTCGGCGTGCACCGGGTTTGGCCCTGATTGCCTGAGTTATTTAGCGCTTCCATGCCACCAGGGCGATGCCCAGTGCGATGGGCAGCACCCCCAGCAGGTCGTCGGCGTACATGGTTTCGCCCAGCAGGGTGACGGCGAATAGGGTGCCGAAGAATGGATTGAGAAAGTGGAAGCTGCTGGCCGAACTGGCCTGGCCGTGGCGCAGCAGCCACAGCATGAGCAGGGTGCTGGCCAGGGAGACGGCGACGCTGTAGGCCAGACTGCCCCACAGGGCCGGGTGGGCCTCCAGGCGGAAGCCTTCCAGGCCCCAGGCCAGGGGCAGCAGCACCAGGCCGCTGGCCATGAACTGCAGTGTGATGGTCGAGATCAGGTCCTGCCCCGCCGCCACCTTCTTGCTCAATACCGTGCCCAGGGCCAGGGCCAGCGTACCGGCACCAATGGCCGTCAGATACAGGGGCTCCAGCTGTTCCACCGTCAGCCGGTGGCGGGTGATCCACAGCACGCCGCCCATGCCCAGGAGGATGCCGGCCAGCCGCAGGGGCGTCAGCCGTTCCCCTTCCAGGGCGGCAGCCATTAGCAGGGTGAGCAGGGGGCAGGAGCTGACCAGGACGGCAGTGAGGGCGGTGGGCACACTTTGCATGCCCCAGTAGGCTAGGCCCAGATAGGCTGCATTGCACAGCAGACCCGCCAGCAGGGCGCGTCCGGCCATGGCCGGCAGGCGCAGGCTGCGGCCGCCGGCCCGGGCCAGCAGGGCGAAGAGCAGGCCGGCGGCCAGGAAGCGGATGGCCAGCAGGGTCAGGGGAGCGGCGTGGTCGAGGCCGATGCGGCCGGCGACGAAGGCCGAACTCCAGATGACGCTGAAGGCGATGCCGGCGATCAGGACCCGGGTACGGGAGGGGGCGGCGGCAATGCCGGCGGGCAGCGGCGGGGCGATGGCGTTCATGGCGGGCTCCTGGGGCGTGGTGAAGACGACGGGCCCAACCCTACCGGGGTGTGGAATATTTGATAAATTAATAAATATCGAATCAATATTTTCAGGAGAAATGATGGCCCGACATCTCGACATGGACCTGCTGCGTGCCCTGGTGGCGACGGCGGAGGCAGCGAGCTTTTCCCTGGCGGCGACCCGCCTGGGCCGTACCCAATCGGCCATCAGCCTGCAGATCAAGCGGCTCGAGGAGCAGGTGGGCAAGCCCCTCCTGGTGCGCTCCCAGGGGCGGCTGGAGGGGGTGACGGAGGAGGGGCTGCTGCTGCTCGACTACGCCCGCCGCATCCTGTGCCTCAACGATGAGGCCATCGGCTGCTTTTCCGAGGCGGACCTGGCGGGCAGCCTGCGGGTGGGGCTGGCGGAGGAAGTGATGGAGCGGGACCTGGGCAGCGTGGTGGCGGAATTCCACAGCGCCTATCCCCGGGTCAAGCTGGCTCTGGAGTGTGATCTTTCGGCCCGCCTGGCGGCCCGGGTCGAGGCCGGCGAACTGGACATGGCCCTCATCAAGCGCATCGGCGAGCGGCCGACGGCGGCGGGCCGTACCCTGTGGCGGGAGCCCATGGTCTGGGCCGGCGGTGCCCACAGCAGCGCGGTAGCGGAGCGGCCTTTGCCCCTGGCCCTGTTTCACGAAGGCTGCATTTTCCGCGTCGTCGCCCAGGCGGCCCTGACCCAGGCCGGCATCCCCTGGCGTCTGGCCTTTGCCGGTCACAGCCACACCGGCATCCGCCACGTGTTGCGGGCCGGCCTGGCGGTTTCTCCCCTGCCGCTAAGCCTGCTCGGCGACGGCCTGCAACGTCACACCGAGGGGCTGCCGCCCCTGCCTGAGGTGGAGTGGGTGGCGCTGACCGGCGCCAGCGGTGAATGGCCCGCGGTGCAGCGCCTCATCGCCATGTTCGAGGCGCGCCTGTGGCAGCCCCTGCCCTGGCCGGGCGGTGGGCTGCCCCGGGTGGCGGCCTGAAATGGCGGGTTAGATGCGGAAGCGGGCCGTGGCCTGATTGAGGGCCTGGGCCGTCGCTTCCAGGGCGCTGGCGGCTGCTGCGGTGTGCTGCATGCTCTCGCTGGTTTCTTCCACCTGGTGGGCGATGCGCTCCACCTGCTGGGCCAGGGCGGTGCTGGCCTCGCTCTGTTCCCGGGTGGAGTCGGCCACTTCCCGCACCAGGGAGCGGGCGGATTCGGAACCGGCGGCGATGCGGTGCAGCAGCTCCGAGGTTTCGGCGGCGGCTTCCTTGGCCTTTTCCGCTTCCGGCAGGGCCGCGTCCATGACCTGGGCAGCGGTCAGGGTTTCGTCCTGGATGCGGCTGACGATGGAGGAGATTTCCACCGTGGCCTTTTCCGTCCGCTCCGCCAGCACCCGCACCTCGTCGGCCACCACGGCGAAGCCCCGGCCCTGTTCGCCGGCCCGGGCCGCCTCGATGGCGGCGTTGAGGGCCAGCAGGTTGGTCTGGCCGGCGATCTCCTTGATCACCTGGGCCACCCGGGCCACTTCCTGGGCGTTGTCGGTGAGGGCCCGCACCTGCTCCGCCGCCTTGCCCATGGTGTCCGCCATGGTGGCAATGTTGGCGGCGGTGGTGTCCACGCTCTTCTCGCCGACGCCGGCCAGTTCAGCCGCGTTGCTGGCGTGCTGTTCCGTGTCCCGGGCGTTGTCGGAAACGTGGGTGATGGAAACCGTCAGTTCCTCCATGGCGGCGGCCATGTTCTGGGTCGCTTCCGTCTCGGTTGCCGCCGAGTCTGCCACCCGGGTGGCGGTGCTGTTGATCTCCTGGGCGGAACTGGCTACCTGGCCGGCGCCCTGGGCGATTTCGCCGATCATCTGGCGCAGCACCTGCACCAGGCGGTTCAGTTCGCCCAGCATGCTTTCGTCCCGGGCGTTGCCGAGGGAAACGGTGAGATCGCCGCCGGCCACGGCCCGGATGGCGGTGACCGCCTCGGCCGGCTCGCCGCCGATCTGGCCCAGGGTGGCCCGGGCCAGGGCCCAGGAGAGGGCGCCCACGGCCAGCACCACCAGCACGATGATCAGGGCCACCAGGCGCAGCTGCTGGTAGAAGAGGGTGTCCAGGTCGTCGATGTAGAGGCCGGTCCCCACCACCCAGTCCCAGGCGGGGAAATGCTGCAGGTACTGCAGCTTGGGCACCTGCACGTCGCTGCCCGGCTTGGCGGTCATGGTTTCGGTGTAGCCGCTCTTGTCCAGGGCCACCTTGATCAGGTTGCGCACCGTGTAGGCGCCGGACTTGTCCTGCCGGTCCCAGTGGCTCTTGCCTTCATATTCGGGACGGACCGGGTGCATCACCCCCATGCCCTTGCTGTCGTAGATGTAGAAGTATTCCTTGCCCTGGTAGCGCATGCTGCGGATCACCGCCTTGGCCAGGGTCTGGGCCTCTTCCCGGCCCATGGCTCCCTTGGCTTCCTGGGCCTGGATATCCACGATGGCGGTCATGGCAATGTCGATGGCCGTTTCCAGGGTGGCCTTGCGGTCGGCCAGCAACTGCTGTTTGAGATGCAGGGCCTGGAAGGTGCCGAGAACGATGAGGCCGATCAGCGTGACAAGCAGGGAGACGGTCAGCCGCCCCTTGAGACTCATGGTCTTGAACATGGTTTCCCCCGTGGTGATTCCGCCGACCGTGGCCGGCAGGTTTTTATTGGCATGCAACTTTGTTGCTGCCGACAAGATTCCACTTTTGTCCGGGCAAGCAAGTGTGTAATTCCGCGAGACTCTGCCAAGGGAAACAGGTCCTTGTGCCAAAATACCGCCTTGCAATTTTTTCACCCCCCGATTGTGTCCCTCCCCCGTTCCGCTCCGCCCGCCTTTGCCGACTGCCTGACCCAGGATCGTCCCCGTCTGCGCGCCCTTTCCCGCAGCGCCGGCCAGCCCGGTCCCCATGCCGAGAAGGCCAAGGCCGACTACGAGGCCCTGCTGGCCCGCTCCCGCGCCGCCTGTGCCGAGCGGGCAGGGCGCCTGCCCAAACCGGAATATGCGGAGGACCTGCCGGTCAACGGGCGGCGGGAGGAGATCAAGGCTCTCATCGAGCAGAACCAGGTGGTCATCGTCTGCGGCGAGACCGGCTCCGGCAAGACCACCCAGCTGCCCAAGATCTGCCTGGAACTGGGCCGGGGGGCGGCGGGACTGATCGGCCATACCCAGCCCCGGCGTCTGGCGGCCCGCTCCGTGGCGGCCCGGGTGGCCCAGGAGCTGCAGACCCAGATCGGGGCCGGCGTGGGGGTGAAAATCCGCTTCCAGGACCGCAGCGGGCCCCAGTCCTATTTGAAGCTGATGACCGACGGCATCCTGCTGGCGGAGACCCAGACTGATCCCTACCTCAACGCCTACGACACCATCATCATCGACGAGGCCCACGAGCGCAGCCTCAACATCGACTTCCTGCTGGGCTATCTGAAGCAGCTGCTGGCCAAGCGCAAGGACCTCAAGGTCATCATCACCTCCGCCACCATCGACGCAGAGCGCTTCGCCCAGCACTTCGCCCAGCACGGCAAACCGGCGCCGGTGATCGAAGTCTCCGGCCGCCTCTACCCGGTGGAGGTGCGCTACCGCCCGGTGACGCCCCTGGAGGAAGACCAGGAGGAGCGGGATCTCTACGACGCCATCGTGGACGCGGTCCACGAACTGGGCCGGGAAGGCCCGGGAGACGTGCTGGTGTTCCTCCCCGGCGAGCGGGAAATCCGGGAGGCGGCCGAAGCCCTGCGCAAGCACCACTTCCCCGGCCCCCAGCCGGAAATCCTGCCGCTGTTCTCCCGCCTCTCGGCGGCGGAGCAGGACCGGGTCTTCAAGACCGGCGGCGGCCGCCGGGTGGTGCTGGCCACCAACGTGGCGGAAACCTCCCTCACCGTGCCGGGCATCCGCTACGTGGTGGATACGGGCCTGGCCCGGGTGAAGCGCTACTCCTACCGCAACAAGGTGGAAATGCTCCAGGTGGAGCGGGTCTCCCAGGCCGCGGCGCGGCAGCGGGCGGGCCGTTGCGGCCGGGTGGCGGCGGGGGTCTGCATCCGCCTCTACGACGAGGCCGACTTCAACGCCCGGGGCGAATTCACCGATCCGGAAATCCTG
Source organism: Azospira sp. I09 (assembly GCF_009177135.1). Taxonomy (NCBI): domain Bacteria; kingdom Pseudomonadati; phylum Pseudomonadota; class Betaproteobacteria; order Rhodocyclales; family Rhodocyclaceae; genus Azospira; species Azospira sp. I09. Next base: position 3,276,853 of record NZ_AP021844.1, read on the forward strand.
CGTTCCTCCCTGGCCGGGGTGATCCTGCGCATGAAGGCCTTGAAGCTCACCGACGTGGAGAGCTTCCCTTTCATCGAGGCGCCGCCGCCCAAGGCCATCAACGATGGCTATTCCCTGCTGCAGGAACTGGGCGGGCTGGACGAGGACAACCGCCTCACCGACGTGGGCCGGGGCCTGGCCAAGCTGCCCCTGGACCCGCGCATCGCCCGCATGATCGTGGCCGCCCGGGACCGGGGCTGCCTCAAGGAAGTGCTGGTCATCGCCGCCGCCCTCTCGGTGCAGGACCCCAAGGAGCGTCCCCAGGAGCGGCTGCAGGCGGCGGATGAAAAGCACCGCCAGTTCGCCGACGAGAAGTCCGAATTCCTCTCCTGGTTGAAGCTGTGGCACTGGTTCGAGGAACAGGCCCGACACCTCTCCGGGCGCAAGCTGGCCGAGGCCTGCAAGGAGCGCTTCCTCTCCTACCTGCGCATGCGCGAATGGCGGGAGGTGTACAACCAGATTCACGCCATGGTCACCGAGCTGGGCTGGCGCGAGAACGAGATTGCCGCCACCTACGAGCCCATCCACAAGGCGCTGCTGACGGGCCTCCTGGGCAACATCGGCTGCAAGTCCGACGACAGCAGCCACTACCTGGGGGCCCGGGGCATCCGCTTCCTCATTCACCCGGGCTCGCCCCTGCAGAAGAAGGCGGGCAAGTGGGTGGTCTGCGCCGAGCTGACGGAAACCACCAAGCTCTACGCCCGCTGCCTCGCCCGCATCGAGCCGGAGTGGCTGGAGGAGGTAGGCGCCCACCTGATCCGCAAGAGCTACTTCGACCCCCATTGGGAGAAGAAGGCCATGCAGGCCGTGGCCTACGAGCGCTCCACCCTGCACGGCATCGTCGTCAATCCCAAGAAGCGGGTGAACTTCGGCCCCATGAACCCGGAAGAGGCGCGCCTGCTCTTCATCCGCCAGGGGCTGGTGGGCGGCGAGATCAACGAGGACTTCGTGCGCCGCTGGCCTTTCTACCAGCACAACCAGAAGGCCATCCGGGACATCGAGAACCTGGAACACAAGCAGCGCCGCCAGGACGTGCTGGTGGACGACGAACTGATCTTCGCCTTCTACGACCACCTGATTCCCTCGGGCATCTACAACGGCGCCGACTTCGACAAGTGGCGCAAGGAGGCGGAGCGGGAGAACCAGAAACTGCTCTTCCTGCAGAAGGAAGACCTGATGCGCCACGAGGCGGCCGGGGTCACCACCGATGCCTTCCCGCCCCAGATGCGCCTCTCCGGTGTGGACTACGCCCTCACCTACCACTTCGAGCCCGGCAGCCCCCGGGACGGCGTCACCCTGGTGCTGCCCCTGGCCCAGCTCAATCAGGTGCCCGCCAACCGCTGCGAGTGGCTGGTGCCCGGCCTCTTGAAGGAGAAGGTGGTGCAGCTGGTGAAGACCCTGCCCCAGCGCATTCGCGCCAAGCTGGTGCCGGTGCCCGAGTTCGCCGAAGAGTTCATCGCCTGGGTGGGCAACGACGAGAAGCGCATGGCGCCGGGCATCATCGCCCCCCTCATCGACTTCATTTTCGAATCCCGGGGCCTCAATGCCCGGGGCTGGGCGGTGACGCCCGATGCCTTCCGCCCCGGCGAGTTGCAGGCCCACTTCTCCATGAACTTCAAACTGGTGGATGAGCATGGCCGCCAGCTGGACATGAGCCGCAGCCTGGCCCAGCTCCGCGGCGAATGGGGCCGGGAGGCGCGCCAGGAATTCCAGGAGCTGCACGAGACCCCCAGCGAATTCACGGGCCTCACCGACTGGACCTTCGGCAAGCTGCCGGAGCTGATGGAAGTGGCCGTGGGCGGCCAGATGGTGATCGGCTACCCGGGCCTGACGGAAGACGGCGAGACCGTTTCCCTGCGCGTGTACGACTCCCAGGAGGAAGCCCTGGCGGCCCACCGCCTGGGCCTCTCCCGCCTCTTCCAGCTGCAGCTGAAGGAGCAGGTGAAGTACTTCGAGAAGAACCTGCCGGGCCTGACCCAGATGGCCATGCAGTTCATGAGCCTGGGTTCTTCCGACGACCTGCGCCAGCAACTGGTGTCGGTGATTTTCGAGCGGGCCTGCCTGGTGGAGCCCTGGCCGGAAGATGCGGAATCATTCAAGGCCCGCTGCGCCGAAGGCAAGAACCGCCTGGGTCTGCTGGCCCAGGAAATCTGCCGCCTGGTGGGTCTGGTGCTGACCGAGTGGCAGGCCCTGGTGAAAAAGCTGCCGGCCTTCAAGGCCTTTCCCGGCGCGGTGCAGGACATCGAGAAGCAGATCGGCCGCCTCATCCACAAACGCTTCGTGCTGGAAACGCCCTTCGAGCGCCTGCAGCACTTCCCCCGCTACCTCAAGGCAGCGGCCATGCGCCTGGACAAGCTCAAGGCCAACCCGGCCCGGGACGTTCAACTGCTGGCGGACTACAGCACCCTGTGGACCCAGTACGAACGCCGCGCCCTGCAGTTGGCCAAACAGGGCGTCAGCGATCCCCAACTGGAGCAGTTCCGCTGGCTGCTGGAAGAACTGCGGGTCAATCTCTTCGCTCAGGAACTGAAGACGCCGGTGCCCGTGTCGGTGAAGCGTCTGCAGAAGCTGTGGGAAGGAATACAGTACGGTTGAAAGACGATTAGCCACAGAGGGCACGGAGAATACAGAGAGAAAATGCCTCTGCCCTGGGAGGTAATAGGGGCGCCACTCTTCCGCCATGCATGGTGGAGATTGGCTTCAGTATTGGTTTACAGGGTAGGTGCGGTTTGCAACCGCTCCGGCAGCTAAGGCGGAGTGCGACCCCTCGGTGATCTCTGTGCCCTCTGTGGCAAAAAAATAGGATGCCCGAATGCCCGAAATGATCCTCGCCCTGGTCCGCAGCCTCGGTACCCTCTCCCGCCGCCGCGTCTGGTGGCTGGTGTTGTCCCCCGCCGTGGCCGCCCTGGCGGTGTGGCTGACGCTGACCTTCCTGGTGCTGGACCAGCTCTCCGCCTGGTTCCTCGAGCAGCCCCCCATGAGCTGGCTCTCCGGCTGGGGCGCCGTGTGGCTGGCCAAGCTGCTGGCCGCCGGCGGCGGCTGGCTGGTGATCCTGGCCCTCTCCTATCTCACCGCCATGGTGCTGGCGGCGGTGTTCATCATGCCCATCCTGCTGCAGGTGGTGGCCGCCCGGGATTACCCGGAGGTGGCGGCCATGGGCAAGGACAGCTTCTTCGCCGGTGCCTGGAACAGCGTCTGGGCCGCCCTGCTGTTCATCGCCGGCTGGCTGCTGACCCTGCCCTTGTGGCTGATCCCCGGCCTGGGCCTGGTGCTGCCCCTGTTCTGGATGGCCTGGCTCAACCGCAAGACCTTTGCCTACGACGCCCTGGCCATGCACGCCACCGACGACGAGTGGCGCCTGATCCGGGAGCGCCGGGCCACGCCCCTGCTGGGCCTGGGCATTCTCCTGGCCCTGCTGGCCCATGTGCCGGTACTGGGCCTGCTGACCCCGGCCCTGGGCGCCCTGCTGTACATCCACTTCGGCCTGGAAAGCCTGCGCCAGCTGCGCGGCGGGGCCGTGGTGACCGTCGATGCGGTGGTGGTGGAAGAGCCCGTGCCCACCGACCGCTTCCTGCGCTGATTTTCATCCTTTACGACCTCAACGACGCGAGGACCCATGACTGCTTCCGTTTCCCAGACTGCCCAAGCCACGCGCTTCGGCGCCCTCATCATCGGCGACGAAATCCTCTCCGGCAAACGCCAGGACAAACACTTCGCCAAGGTGGCCGAACTGCTCGGCGCCCGGGGGCTGCAGTTGTCCTGGGTGCAGTACCTGGGGGACGACCGGGCCCGCCTGACGGAAACCCTGAAGCGCAGCTTCGCCAGCGGCGAGGCGGTGTTCTCCTTCGGCGGCATCGGCAACACGCCGGACGACCACACCCGCCAGGCCGCCGCCGCGGCCCTGGGGGAGGAGCTGGTGCTGAGCCCGGAGGCGGAGGCGGAGATCCGTGTCCGCTTCGGCGACGACATCACGCCCCAGCGCCTGCTGCTGGGCACCTTCCCGGCCAGCAGCCGCATCATTCCCAATCCCTTCAACCGCATTCCCGGTTTCATGGTGAAGGAGCATTACTTCGTGCCGGGCTTTCCCCAGATGGCCCATCCCATGGTGGAGTGGGTGTTGGACACCTTCTATGCCCATCTCTTCAACCGGGCGCCCAAGGAGGAGAAGGCCTTCCTCCTCACCGGCGACAGGGCCTACGAAAGCGCCCTGCTGGACCTGATGGAGCGCATCGTCGCCGAGTACCCGGAGCTGCGCCTGTTTTCCCTGCCGTCCCTGACCCAGGACGGTGTGCGCCGCCACCTGGAACTGGGAGTGGAAGGACAGCCGGAACAGGTGGAGCGGGCCATGGCGGAAATCCAAGGCGAGGTGGAGCGCCGCGGCATCACCTGGGTGTGGCGCGACTGAGTCCGGACTGAGCGGGTTGAGCGGGTTGAGCGGTTTTGCGGGGGATTTCGGCCCCCGGTTTCAGCTTCGCTTGCGGCAATAAAAAACCCCGGCCATGGCCGGGGTTGTGCTCGCCAAGCGGGGAACGCCCGCGGCAGATCTTACTTCTTGGCAGCTGCCTTGCTGGCAGCGCCCACGGCCTTGGCGGTGGCGTTGGAAGCCACGGCCACGTTGGCATCGGCGATGTCGGCCATCTGCTTGGCCATCTTGGTGAAGTGGTCGAAGGCCTGGGTGGAGGCGGACAGCATGGACTTCATGGCCGCTGCCACCACGTCGCCGCCCACGGGAGCGGAGGCGGAGGTCTTCTCGATGGCGGAGGTGGCCTTCTGGGACAGCTGGTTGTAGTGCTGTTCCATCAGATCGGTCACTTCCTTCTGGGTCGCGGTGATCAGCTCGTACAGGTTGCGGTAGTAGGCCGTGACCTTTTCCAGATTGGGCTGGGCCAGGGTGCTCTGCAGCTTGGCGGCTTCCTGCACGTCCTTGGCGCCCAGCAAAGTTTGGGTGCCGTTGACGGAAGAGTTGAGGAAGTCACGGGCAGCAGCCAGATTCAGTTCGGCGATTTTTTCCACGCCGTTGAAGGCGGTGTGCACCAGGGCCACCATCACTTCAGCGTTGGCTTTCTGGGCGGCGGTAAGCTGTTCGATATTCGGGTTGGTCATTGGGAAATCCTCCGCTTAGCGTTGAGATATAAGGGAATAATCCTGCTGGTTGAATATCGGCCCGGTATTGTTGTTAGTACGGCCTTGGGTCGAATTCCACTGCCTCGGCAGCGGCGCCGGATGAAGCCAGTATAGCAAATACTATATGACCATCACATGTCGCCGGCCACAACGAAAAAAACCCCGGCGCAAGGCCGGGGTTTCGGTGCTGTTCGCCTTAGGCGGTCTTTTTCTTGGCAGCGGAGGCGGCGGCGGAAGTGGCGCCGACGGCCTTCACGGTAGCGTTGGTGGCGGCAGCCACGTTGGCTTCAGCGATTTCGGCAACCTGCTTGGCAGCCTTGTTCATGCTGTCGTAGGCGGAGTTGGCAGCGGCGATGGCGGACTTGACGGCGGCCACGGCCACATCGGAACCGGCGGGGGCGGTCTTGGAAACCTTGTCCAGCAGGCCGGCCACGTTCTTGTTGAATTCGTTGAACTGGGCTTCCACGACCTTGGTCAGTTCTTCCTGGGTCTGGGCGGCGATTTCATAGACGCTGCGGGAGTAGGCCACGGCCTTCTCGACGTTGGGTTGGGCGATGGAGGCCTGCAGGGAGATGGCTTCCTGGGCATCCTTGGCACCCAGCAGGGCCTTGGTGTTGGCGACGCTGTCTTCGATGACGGCGCGGGCGGTGTGCAGGTTCAGGGCGGCGATGCGCTCGGCGCTGGCGAAAGCGGTGTTGGCCAGGGCCAGCAGGGAATCAACGGTGGCCTTGTTGGCGGCGGCGAACTGCTCGGGGGTAGCGAAAGTGGTCATGGTCATCTCCTAGAAAGTCAGTGTGGGAACACTCGCAGAGCAAGGCGGGACTGGCTTTTCTGACTGCGGCCGGTTGTTGCGCTGCAACATGTAGAGCCAATTATAGGGAGCGACAGATTTCTGTCAAGCATTTTTTGTGCGTCGCACAAAAAATTTTCTTTGCTTTGAAAACAGTGGCTTAACAGTCGTTGGGAGAGCCTGGGGATGGAGGCTTTGCGGCGGGGCGGGGGCCTGCCGCGGAGGGGGCGCCCCGGGGCGGCGGCGCGCCCCGGGAGGTGAGGTCAGCGATGCTTGAAGGCGGGCTTGCGCTTCTCGACGAAGGCAGCCATGCCTTCCTTCTGGTCTTCCAGGGCGAAGGCGGCATGGAACTGGCGACGCTCGAAGAGCAGGCCTTCATTGAGGCTGCTTTCGAAGGCCCGGTTCACGTTCTCCTTGATCATCATCACCACCGGCAGGGAGTAGGAGGCGATCTTCTCGGCGGCGCCGAGGGCTTCCTCCAGCAGCTTGTCGGCGGGCACGATGCGGGAGACCAGGCCGGCGCGCTCGGCTTCGGTGGCATCCATCATGCGGGCGGACAGGCACAGGTCCATGGCCTTGGCCTTGCCCACGGCACGGGGCAGACGCTGGGTGCCGCCGGCGCCGGGCAGGATGCCCAGCTTCACTTCGGGCTGGCCGAACTGGGCGCTGTCGGCGGCGATGATGAAGTCGCAGCTCATGGCCAGTTCGCAGCCGCCGCCCAGGGCGTAGCCGGCAACGGCGGCGATGACGGGCTTGCGGCAGGTCTTCACCTTCTCCCAGTTGCGGGTGATGTAGTCGCCCTTGTAGGCGTCCATATAGGAGAAGTCTTTCATCATGCTGATGTCGGCGCCGGCGGCGAAGGCCTTGTCGGAGCCGGTGATGACGATGCAGCCGATGTTCTCGTCGGCTTCGAATTCGGTGAGGGCGTCGCCCAGTTCATCCACCAGGGGGTCGCACAGGGCGTTGAGGGCCTTGGGGCGGTTGAGGGTGATGAGGCCGACGCGGCCCTTGGCTTCAGCGATGATGTACTCGTAAGTCACGAGGCTTTACTCCTTGCGCGATGGTAGGGAAATGGCGGGCTTCAGGGTGAGCGATTCCCGGCTCCCCGTAGCTCCTTGTTGTGATTCGGTGTCCTTGTTCTTCGGCTGGATGATGGCCCGCACCCGGCCCGGCGGCACGCCGGGGCTGGCCTCGCCGGGCATCTTGGAGGCGGTGACCAAGTACTGCTCGGTGAGGGAGTCGTACTGGATGTAATGGCCCTTGACCTCGTCCTGGCCGCTCTTGACCCAGGCCTTGTCGTAAAGCTCGGTCTTTTCCGTCTTGGCGTTGTGCTCGATGCGCAGGGCGATGCCTTCCACGTAGTCGTCCCGGCCTTCGCGCTTCTGCTTGAACTTGGCCGGATTGCCGGTGGCCACGCCCTTCTGGAAGCCGGCATCGTCCTGGGTGACGACGATGCGGTCGCCGCGGATGACCAGGGTGCCCTGGGTCAGGGTGACGTTGCCGTCAAAGACGTGCACCTTCTTGGCGTCGTCCACAGTGACCCGGTCGGCTTCCAGGTTCACCGGCTTTTCCCGGTCCGCCTTTTCGGCGTGGGCCGGCATGGCGGCGGCAAGGCTGAGGGCGCCCAGGAGGGCGGCGAGGCGGCGATTGATCATGTCAGCGCTTTTCATGTTTGCTGGCGAATTGGCCGGTGACCCGGGATTCAAGAATGGAGTTCATGGTGGCGTTATCCACTTGCAGGCCGGTCCCCTTGAGCCAGGACTTGCCCTGGACCATTTCCACCGGACTCTTGGTCTGTGCAGTTTCAGAGTCGGGGAATATGGTCAGGTCGGGACCGGTGGCGATCATGGCTTCCCGGTCCTTGAATGGGTCGCGGACAACGCGGACATTGTCTTTCAGCAGCACTTCGCTGGCGTCGCTGTTGATGTGGCCGGTGTCGCTGCTCATGGTGACCACGGGGCGCCCGGGCTTGATGAACTTGGCCACCGGTTTGACCACATCGGACTCGTCCGTGTCCGGATAATGGTCCAGGCGCTTGGCCGTCATCACATGGCGCAGCTGGCCCTGCTTATCGATCCGGCTCATGGTGAAGTCGTCGATGAAGTAGTCCACGTCGTGACGGAACTTGCCGCTGTGATCCGGCTCCGGCAGCTGGGTGGCCTTGGCCAGCCAGAAGGTGGCCGCAGTCAGGCTGCCCAGCAGGACGATGGGGAAGAGGGCGCTGGCGAAGCGTTCCAGACGTTTCATTGCAGGTAGGCGTCGAGCAAGGCCTGCAGCTGGCCCCGTTCCTGCAGGAGATGTTCGCAAGCTTCGCGCACGGCGCCATGGCCGCCCTGCTGGCGGCAGACGTAGCCGGCATGGCGCTTGACGAAGTCGTGGGCGTTGCCCGGGGCGGCGGAGAAGCCGCAGGCGCGCATGATGGGCAGGTCCACCACATCGTCGCCCATGTAGCCGGCTTCGGCGAAGGTCAGGCCTTCCCGCTGCAGCAGCTCGGTCATGACCTGGCGCTTGTCCTCCACGCCCTGGAACAGCAGGTCGATGCCCAGGTTGGCGGCGCGGGCGGCGACGCAGCCGGACTTGCGCCCGGTGATGATGGCCAGGCGCACGCCGGATTTCTGCAACATCTTCAGGCCGTGGCCGTCCAGGGTGTTGAAGACTTTGAGTTCCTTGCCGTCTTCCGTGTAGTAGAGGCCGCCGTCGGTGAGGACGCCGTCCACATCGAAGGCCATCAGCTTGAGATTGGTGGCGGCGTTCATCAGATCACCTTGGCCTGGAACAGGTCGTGCATGTTGAGGGCGCCCTGCAGGCGGCCTTCGCTGTCGGCCACCAAGAGCTGGTTGATCTTGTGCCGCTCCATCATTTCCACGGCTTCCACCGCCAGCTTGTCCACCCCGATGCAGCGCGGATTGGCGGTCATGACGGCAGTGATGGGCACCGACTTGAGGTCCACGTCCCGTTCGAAGGCGCGGCGCAGGTCGCCATCGGTGAAGATGCCCTGGATGCGCTGCTGGGCATCCACCACCGCAGTCATGCCGAGGCCGCCCTTGGAAATGGCCAGCACGGCTTCGGCCAGGCTGGCCTGGAGGGAGACCTGGGGCACTGCTGCGCCGGCGCGCATGACATCCCGTACATGGGTCAGCAGGCGCCGGCCCAGGGAACCGCCGGGATGGGAGCGGGCGAAGTCTTCCGGGCCAAAACCGCGGGCGTCGAGCAGGGCCACCGCCAGGGCATCGCCCAGGGCCAGGGCCGCGGTGGTGCTGGCCGTCGGCGCCAGGTTGAGGGGGCAGGCCTCCTGGGCCACCGCTGCGTCCAGATGGGCGTCGGCCTCCTTGGCCAGGGCGGACTTGACGTTGCCTGTCATGGCGATGAGCTTGGCGCCCTGCCGCTTGATGATGGGGACGATGGCCAGCAATTCGGTGCTTTCGCCGGAATTGGAAAGGGCGATCAGCACGTCCTGGCGCAGGATCATGCCTAGGTCGCCGTGGCTGGCTTCCGCCGGGTGCACAAAGTAGGCCGGCGTGCCGGTACTGGCCAGGGTGGAGGCGATCTTGCGGCCCACGTGGCCAGACTTGCCGATGCCGCTGACAATGACTCGGCCGGAGCAATTGAGGATGAGGCTGACCGCCTTCAGGAAGTCGTCGTCCAGTCGCTCGCTCAGGGCGGCGACGGCATCGGCCTCGATGCGCAGGACTTGGCGGGCTAGTTCGAGCACGGCGGCCGGGTTGAGGGCGGAAGTTTGGTTCATGGGATGGCAGCGGTTATGATTGTGCGAAGTATACCACCCCTGCCAGTGAAGCCCGGCGGGGCGCGGTTTTCCGCCCATCCGCCCGCCTTCCCCCTATCGGCCCATGAATTCCCTGCAACTGGTCCTGCTGCTGCTTGCCGCTGCCGTCCTGGTGGTGACCCTGTTCCGTCGCCTCGGGCTGCCGCCGATCCTGGGCTATCTCCTGGTGGGCGTGCTCATCGGCCCCCATGCCCTGAACTTCATCAAGGATGTGAGCGGCGCCGAGCACCTGGCCGAATTCGGGGTGGTGTTCCTGATGTTCTCCATCGGCCTGGAATTCTCCCTGCCCAAGCTCTACGCCATGAAACGGGTGGTGTTCGGCCTGGGGCTGATGCAGGTGCTGCTGACCATCGTCCTCGCCGTCGGCCTTAGCGTCGGTACCGGCCTGGGCTGGCAGGCCGGGGTGGCCCTGGGCGGCGTCTTTGCCATGTCCTCCACCGCCGTGCTGTCCAAGCTGCTGGCCGAGCGCCTGGAGCTGGAGTCGCCCCACGGTCGCGACGTCATCGGCGTGCTGCTGTTCCAGGATCTGGCGGTGGTGCCCCTGCTGATCCTGATTCCCGCCTTTTCCCGGCCGCCGGGGGAAATGGCCCTGGAGATCGCCTGGGCCATGGGCAAGGCGGCGGTGGTGCTGAGCCTGGTGCTGTTCCTCGGGCAGAAGCTGATGCGGCGCTGGTTCTACATCGTCGCCCGGGGCAAGTCCGCCGAGCTGTTCATGCTCAATGTGCTGCTCATCACCCTGGGGCTGGCCCACATCACCGAAATGGCCGGCCTCTCCCTGGCCCTGGGGGCCTTCGTCGCCGGTATGCTGATTTCGGAAACCGAGTACCGCTACCAGGTGGAGGAGGACATAAAGCCCTTCCGCGACGTGCTGATGGGGCTCTTCTTCGTCACCGTGGGCATGCTCCTGGACGTGGGGGCCGTGCTCGACTACCTGCCCTGGGTGCTGCTGGCCCTGGCCATCCTGCTGCTGGGCAAGTTCGGCCTGATTGCCGCCCTCTCCCGCAGCTTCGGGGCGACGCCGGGCAACGCCATGCGGGTGGGCCTGTGGTTGTGCGCCGGCGGTGAATTCGGCTTTGTGCTGCTGACCGAAATCAGCGCCTCCAGCCTGGTGCCGGAGGCCGTGCTGCAGGTGGTGCTGACGGCCCTGGTGCTGTCCCTGCTGCTGGCGCCCCTGATCGTGCTCTACAGCGACAAGCTGGTGCTGCGCTTCGCCGCCAGCGAGTGGCTGATGCGTTCCATGGAGCTGACCAAGATCGCGGCCCAGACCATGAGTACGGAGAAGCACGCCATCATCTGCGGCTTCGGCCGCAGCGGCCAGTACCTGGCCCGCTTCCTGTCCCGGGAGAACATTTCCTACGTGGCCCTGGACCTGGACCCGGAGCGGGTGCGGGAAGCGGCGGCGGCCGGCGAGACGGTGGTCTATGGCGATGCCGCCCGGCGCGAGACCCTGGTGGCGGCCGGGGTGTCCCGGGCCAGCGTGGTCATCGTCAGCTTCGCCAACACCATTGCTGCAGAAAAAGTGCTGCACCATGTGCAGGAGCTGAAGCCGGACCTGCCGGTGGTGGTGCGGACCATCGATGAGTCCGACATGGACACCCTGAGCCGGGCGGGGGCGGCGGAAGTGGTGCCCGAATCCCTGGAGGCCAGCATCATGCTGGCTTCCCATGCCCTGGTGCTGCTCGGGGTGCCGATGAACCGGGTGCTGAAGATGATCCGGGACATCCGGGGCCAGCGTTATCGCCTGCTGCGGGGCTTCTTCCACGGTCTTTCCGACCGGGACAGCGATCTCAGCGAAACCCAGCAGTTCCGCCTGCATTCGGTGGCCCTGGGGGTCGGTGCCTATGCGGTGGGACGCAGCCTGGAGGAGCTGAATCTGGCCTACTTCGGTGTCGAGATCAGTGCCGTGCGCCGGCGCGACATTCGGGCCCTGGAGCCCCTGCCGGAAACCCGTTTCCGGGAAGGAGACGTGGTGGTGCTGCTGGGCTCGGTGGCCAGCCTGGAAGCGGCGGAACTGCGCCTGCTCAAGGGCTGACAAGAAAAAGGGCACCCGCAGGTGCCCTTTTTCCCTGGTGAAGCTGGTCTTAGAAGGCGGTGCAGACGATATAGGTGTTGTTGTCCTGAATGCCGCCGGTGCCGGTGGTGGGCACGGCGGTCAGGGCGGTGCCGGCATAGGTGCCGGAAGCCACGCGCACGGAGCCGGTGGCGGTGTTGCCGTCGTCCAGGGTGATGTCGATCTGCTTGGCGAACTTGCCCTGGATGCCTTCGGAACAGACAAAGTAGGAGCCGGTCATGCCGGTGATGGGGCTGGTGCTCTGGATGCCCAGGCGGCCGCCGTCGGCGTTGGTGGGCATGGCGGCAGCCGGATCGGTGAAGTTGGCATTGCCGGCCGCCAGGTTGGCCAGGCGCACCTGTTGCCAGAAGGCGACGCTCTCGTCGGTGGCCGTGGTGGAGTTGTAGTTGCCTTCGATGCGGCCGTTACCCTGGGTGGTGGAGGTGACGGTGAGCAGGGTCACGCTGGCGTTGGTGGCGGCGGAACCCAGGTGGGTGGCCACGTCCCGGTCGTCGCCCGGCAGAGCCCGGTACTTGTCCTGGTAGCCGTAGATGAAGAGGGGGACGGTCTTGAAGTCGTTGATGAAATTTTTCACCTTGGCGCTGTTGATCAGTTCCTGACCCTTCAGCACCCCGCCCAGAAGCAGGCCGATGATGACGAGTACAATGGCAATCTCAACCAGGGTGAAGCCTTTTTGGCGTGCGGACATGGCGGTCTCCTTCCAATTTGAAAATGCGTCTGCTTTTTCCAAGCACATCATATGCCATGGGCCTGGAAGGCATTATGGGTGCAATTCTGACGGGAAAGCGCCGAAAAGTGTCAAATTCTTGACGCACCCGTCGGAGAATCGTCACCCGTTCCTGTCGCGGGAGGGGCCGTGCTAGCCAGAACCCGTCTTGCCCTGGGCCCCGAGAGCCTGCTGGTGGCGCTCCTCGGCCTCTACCATGTGGCCCTCGCGGTGGGACCGGAGCAGCCCTGGGGGCGGGGCCTGTGGCTGGCCCACATCGGCCTGCTGATCCTCTGGCAGCCTTTCGTCGAAACCGGCCGTCGACTCAGTGTGGCCGAACTGGCCCTGATGGGAGCCGGCATCCTGCTGCTGACCCTGGGCCTCAACGACTGGCTGCTGATCTTCTGGACCGCCATCCTCTCGGCCCTGGTGGGCGGCCGGGTCCTCTTTGTCCGCCGCCGGCGCCAGCGCATTTTCCTGCTCCTGGCCTTCGGCTATCTGCTGGGCGCCCTGCTGGCCTGGCAGGTGCCCCAGGTGGTGCCCCGGGAAATGGCCGTGGATCCGGCCCTCAGCCCCGTGTTCATCTACGCCCTGCCTCTGCTGCTGCTGTCCATGCTGGTGTGGCCCCGCTCCCGGGAGGAAGCGCCCCCGCGCCGGGCCGAGATGGTGGACTTCGTCTACAGCCTGTTCGTCTTTCTCCTGCTGGCCGTGCTGGTGCTGGGCACCCTGGCCTTCATGCTGCTAGACCGCAGCGGCTATGGCGTGGCAGTGGCCTCCACCGTGTTCATCATGGCCGGCCTGCTGTTCCTGCTGGCCTGGGCCTGGGACCCCCGGGGCGGCTTTTCCGGCTTCGGCGTGCTTTTTTCCCGTTACGTCCTGAGCGTGGCCCTGCCCTTCGAGCAGTGGATGCGGCGCCTCACCTACCATGCCGAGTTCGAGGTCGATCCGGAACGTTTCCTCGGCCAGACCCTGGAGGAGATGCTGGCCCTGCCCTGGGTCCTGGGCGGCACCTGGGCGGCGGAACACCGGCACGGCGCCTTCGGGCTGGCCGACGGCGCCTTCTCCCAGCGCTTCGAATGTCCGCCCCTGAACGTGACCCTGTTCACCCGGCACAAGCTGTCGCCGGCCCTGATGCTGCATTTTCATCTGCTGCTGCGGCTGCTGGCCGAGTTCTACCTGGCCAAGCTGCGGGGCCGGGCCCTGCAGCAGATGAGCTACATCCAGGCCGTGCATGAGACGGGCGCCCGTCTCACCCACGACGTGAAAAACCTGCTGCAGTCCCTGACCAATCTCTGCCATGCGGCCGAACAGGCGGAAGCGGACGATGCCGAGGCTTTCCAGGCCCTGATGCAGCGCCAGCTGCCCCTGATCACCCAGCGTCTGCGCCAGGCCCTGGACAAGCTGGAGCAGCGGCCCGCCGCCGACGGTGAGGAGCCCGCTGCCGGTAGCTGGTGGACGGCCCTGGGCCAGCGCTACAGCGGCGAGGCAGTGACCTTTACTGCTTGGCGCGGGGGCGAGCAGCCCCTGCCTGCCGGGCTGTTCGACATGGTGGCGGAGAACCTGCTGCAGAACGCCCTGAGCAAGGCCGCCAGGGAAATGGACCTGCGCATCGAGGCACGCCTGCTGCCCGGGGCGGACGGGGCGGGTCTGGAGCTGCAGGTGGAGGACTCGGGCAGTCCGGTGCCGCCTGAGCTGGCGGCGGAACTGGGGCGGGCGCCGGTGAGCTCGGCCCACGGGCTGGGCATCGGTCTCTACCAGGCCGGGCGCCTGGCGGCCGAGAGCGGTTACGAACTGTGCCTGGCCGCCAACGAGCCGGGCCGGGTGTGCTTCAGCCTGCGTCCCCTCAGCCGGTGACCTCGGTCGGCACGGCGCCGAGGCTGCTGCCGGTGCCGCCGTCGCTGCGCTTGCCGGCCAGCCGGTACACCGTCATGTTGCCCTTGCCCTTGAGATAGAGGGTCTGGGGCTCGTAGAAATCGTAGCGGTCCCGCAGGCGACGGTAGGTGGTTTCATCCACCTGGATCATGCCGGGCACGCCTTCCGTGGTGATGCGGCTGGCGATATTGACCGTGTCGCCCCACAGATCGTAGATGAACTTTTTCTTGCCCACCACGCCGGCCACCACCGGCCCGGTGCCGATGCCGATGCGCACTTCCAGGTGCATGCGGTTCACCTCGAAATCCCGGTGCAGCAGATCGCGCACGGCCAGGGCCAGGTCGGCGATGGCGTCGGAATACTCCTCCCGCTCCTGACTGAGGCCGCCGGCCACCATGTAGGCGTCGCCGATGGTCTTGATCTTCTCCAGGCCGTAGGCTTCGGCCAGTTCGTCGAAGGAGGAGAAGATGCGGTTGAGCATGGAGAAAACCTGCTGGGGCGACAGGCCCTCCGCCACCTTGGTGAAATTGACGATGTCGGCGAACATCACCGTGACATCGGCAAAGCCGTCGGCGATGGTCTGGTTGCTGTGTTTCAGCCGTTCCGCCACGGCCCCCGGCAGGATGTTCAGCAGCAGCCGTTCCGAGCGTTCCTGTTCCGCCTGGAGCAGGGCGTGGGCCTCCACCATGCGTTCCTGCAGCTTCTGCTTCTCCAGGGTGGCAAAACGCAGCAGCAGATAGACGATGCTGGAGACGGCGGCAAAGTTGAGGGCGAAGAAGAAGATGCTGGTGCGCAGGGGCACGTGGCTGGCTTCCATGGCCGCCATGTCGGCCAGGTAGAAGTCGAAGAAGCCGGAGAGGGCGGTGAGGAACAGGTAGGCGATGAACCAGGCCAGGGATTCCCGCACGCCGAAAAACAGGATGGCGCCGATGGGCGCCAGCAGGCCCCACAGGCTGATGCCCGAGGCGGTGATGAAGTTGCCCATGCTCCACTGGGCAACGAAGGGCATGAACAGGAACAGCCCCAGCTGGGTGGTGCGGAACAGGGTGAAATTGCGGGTCTTGAAGTAGAGCAACAGGTTGCCGGTGAGCAGCAGCTGGAAGATGAAGGGGATGGTGGAGGAGAAGCGCGGCCCCAGTTGCCAGTAGAGCAGCAGCCAGAGCATGGAGGCGGCGCTGATGAGGCCCGTGGCGAAAATCAGCAGGGACTTGTTGAGGCGCATCTCCTCGCTGTCGTTGGCCGAGAGGCCGACGTCGCGGAAGGAATGGAAGAAGGAGTCGGAGGACATGGGCCGGGGTCGATGCGAAGGCGTGGGCGGATGGTCTGAGTGTGGCAGTTGGGGCCGGGGCCGGTCAATGCTTGAAGCTGTCATTTCCTCACAGGGAACGGCCGGCGGCGATCAGGCGGTTGAACAGGAGATTGGGCGACAGCCACAGCACCTGGTCGTCGAAGCCCTGCTGGGTGACGGCCCGGCTGACGAAGACATTGTCGCCATCGTGATTTTCCACCTCATCGGCATCGCTGCTGGCGCCGTTGGCGGCCCCCTGGGCGTTGATGGCGCCCAGGCCGTTCTTGCCGTGGGAGAGCACCAGGGCCGGCAGGCCGGAGGCCAGGGTGGAATTGGCCACGGAGCAGCCGCTGCTGGCCGAGGCGACGCTGCAGATCGTGATGTCGCCGGCGCTGGTGGCAAGCCCGAAGCCGTCCTTGTTGTTGCTGAAACGGGTGTGCACCCGGTAGCGGTAGTGATTGCGCCAGCTGTCGTACTGGCCCAGGCCCAGGCTGGTCCACGGCAGCACGCCCTCGGCGCTGGGGCAGTTGCCGCTGCCGTCGCGGGCCTCTTCCACCCCGTCGTAATCCGTGTCTGGGCAGGGCAGGAAGGGATGCTGGCCGCTGCTCGAATAGTGGCTGGCCGCATAGCCGATGAGGGCGTCGCCGATGTCCTGCAACTGCTTCTTGGTGTCGCCGTTGTCCCGTACTTCGGTCTGGGCCGACAGGGAAAAGAGCATGCCCCCGGTGAGCAGGGCCACGATGACCAGCACGATGGCCAGTTCAACCAGGGTGAAGCCGTGGGGGCGGCGCAGATGGGGGCTCATGGGATGAACTGGGCCTTGAAGTTTTGCAGCAGGATCAACTGGCCGCCGCTGCCGAAGCCGGTGGTGAAACCCAGCCGGACGTTGCGCAGGGACTCGCTGCCCGAAAAATCGCTGATGGATATGGTATCCCTGATGGTGGGCGGCGAACAGGCGGCGGTATTGGGGGCGAAGGTGGTGCTGAGATCCGCCATGGCCACGTCCTCGACGAAACAGAGGGAATTGCTGGTGGGGAAGGCCCAGGCCTTCAGGTCGTAGGTGCCGGCCCCGGCGCCGCTGTCGTAATTGCGGCTGATTTCCAGGCGGATGCGTACCAGCTGCCCTAGGGTGGCCAGGCCGCTAGGCGTGGCCAGGCCGCTGGTGAGGGCGGCTGGGTTGCGGGGGGAATCGCCGCTGCCGCGGCCGAAGCCGTGTACGTTGTCGTCCCACAGGGGTTCGGCAACGCCGGCCCACCAGTTGGCCTCCCGGTAGCCCCAGTAGGTGAAGGCCAGGTGCCGGATGGTCAGGGGGTCCTGGCGGCCATAGGCATGATTGCTGTTGCTCTCGTTGTATCCCAGGTTCTGCACGAAATCGAATTCCAGGCCGAGCTTGGGCGGGGCGATAGGGCGCAGGGTGACGCCGGCGGGCGGCGTCGGCTCGCCGGAGTAGCCCAGGTGCTGGTCCGGTGCGCCGCACATGGATGCGTCCGGGTTGCGCTCGGCATCGGCGATGGTGAAGGTGAAACCGTCGCCCCGGTCCTGCACCCGGTATTCGAAAAAGGCCCGCAGGCCGCTGCCGAAGCGCACCACCTGGTTGAACCAGAGACAGCCGTAACGCAGGTTGGGCGGGCTGCCGATAGGCACGTCGCTGGTGCCCAGGGTGGCGGTGCCGGCGCCGCTGTCCACGGCAAGGGTGGGGTTGCCGCTGGCAAGCTCGTTGCGGATGGCGGTGGCGGCGCCCAGGTCGTTGCTGAAATTGAGGGTGACGCTTTCCTTCAGGCACAGCACCACGTCGCCGGCCGCCTGGCTCTTGTCGTAGGCGGCCAGGGCCTGGGGCAGGGGGAACTGGCGGGCGGCCGCGTCGGTGGCCGTGGCCGCGGCGATGTTGGCGGCGGCCAGGAAGCTGGAGGCAGAAGCGCCTTCCGTGGCGGTGCGGGGCCCCGTGGCGGCCCGTTCCCCGGTGAAAATGAGGGCGCCCCGGCAGGGCTTGCCCCGCACCGTGAGGCAGCCATCGCTGCCGCAGTTGAGGTAGCGCAGCTGGTTGTCCCAGTGACGGCGGAACTCCTCGTCGCCACTGCCGAGGCTGGTGCTGAAATCGAAGGCGGCCGGCAGGCGCTGCAGTCCGTCGCTCGAGGCGTCCCCGGTCGGCAGGCTGGGAGCCGCATCCAGCGCGGACTTCAGGCCTGCCATCAGGGTGTCGATGCGGCTCGGAAAATCGCTGCGCTGCTTGATGCGCTGGAAAATGTCCCGGGGGCTGAGCCACAGCAGCAGATCGTTGTTGGAGGTGCTGCCCGGGGTGCCCTGGGTCAGGCTGAGACTGGCGCCGCCGCCGAAGCTGTAGTTGCCGTCCAGGTAGTTGGCCGCATTGGGGCTGTCGCCGCCGGGGCAGGCGCCGCTGCCGCCGCTGCGGTTCTGGCCGCCCAGGGCGATGCCGGGGGCGAAGAGGACGGCGACGGCGCCGCCCTCGGCGTTCTCCGGCTCGGTCAGGATCTGGCTGCCGTCGCTGCTGCGCACGGCGAACTGGCCCTGGCTGTCCCAGTTGAGGGGCGTGCTCTTGGGGCTGTTCTTGAAGCGGCCGACGGCGTACCACAGGCATTCCCCGCCTTCATCCTGCAGCATCGGCAGGCCCAGGGTCTTCCACGGCAGGAGGCCGACCACGGTGGTGCCGGCGGTGCCGCAACTGGCTTCGGCCTCGCCGTCGTTGTTGGTGTCGGGGCAGGGCAGCTGGCCGAAGACCTGGCCGCTGTTGCGCTGGTCGTAGGTGGCGGCGAAGCCGAGCAGGGCTTCCCGGGCCTGGGCCAGGGCCGCCATGGAGGCTTCCGCCCGGACCTGGGGATTACTGGAGACGGCGGTCAGGTGCCGGTAAAGGCCGTAGGCCCCAAGCACGAAGACGATGAGGAAGAAAGCCAGCAGGGCGGCGCCGCGCTGACGGCAGGCGGGAGCAGGGTGGCGGGCCACGGCTCAGGGCGCCGCAGGGCGCCTGCCGGCGGGGGCGGGATGGACCCGCAGCACGCTGCCGTCGGGCAGCAGGCCGGCGGATTCGTTGCTGCCGCGGCGATGGGAGTCGCCGACGCCGAGGCTGGTGCTGCTGTCGTTGCCCAGGTCCTTCAGGGTGGCGCGGCCCGGGTGGCGGCCATCGGGCCGCACCTGCAGGCCGCTGATGTCCTCCCGGTCGTGCTGGACCATGCCGTTGATCCAGGCCGAGCCCTTGCCGCTGGAGCGGCGCACGATGCCGTTGAGGGTCACCACCGGTTCTTCCGTGGCATGGCTGGTGTCCTGGATGTTGTACAGCCGCTGGCGCTCCAGGGCCTGGCGCCGTTCCGGCGTGAAGAAGAGGCGGCCCAGGGCTTCGTCGGCCAGGAGCGGCGAGGCGGCAGCGCCCAGGGCCAGGAGCAGGCCGGCGAGCCTGGCCAGGCGGGCGCCGGGGCGGGCGGCTTGGGGAGGGCGCAGGGAATGGGCGTTCATGGCAGGTTCCTCCCCGTCTCAGCGGGTTTGGGGGCCTCGCAGGGTGATCCAGTCCAGCAGGCACTGGGCCTTGAGGTTGGCGTGCAGGCCCTGGCTCTCGCCCGGAGGGCGGGGCTGGCGGCTGACTTCGCAGCTGCGCACCAGGACCTGGGCCTTGGCCGTGTTGCGCAGGTCGGCGAGGACGTTGAGCAGATCCTCCTCATGCAGCAGCTGCAGTTGCAGGCGCATGGAACTGACCTGGAAGCTCCACGGCCCCTGGCCGTTGCCCAGGGGCTGCTGGGGCGAGAACTCGTACTGGATGTCCAGCAGGCGCCGGTTGTTGCGGATGTCCCGCAGCAGCTCGACCCAGTCCAGGCGCTGTTCCTCGCCGATGACGCCGCGGGCGGTCAGGTTGCTGAAGAGGGCGGCCTTGAGCTTGATCTCGCTTTCCTCTTCCCGTACCTGCTTCAGCTTGGCCTGGGCCTGGGCGTTGTGGGCCTGGGCCGTTGCCAGCAGGCGACGGGCCTGTTGCTGCTGCTCCAGGGAAAAGAGCACCAGAACGGCGCCGCCGAGGCAGAAGAGGACGAAGATCACCAGGCTGAGGCGCAGCTTGCGCCAGTCGGCTGCGGTCAGTTTCATGGCGTCACCCGATGCACGATCTGCACGACGAAATGACGGGGCTCGGCGCTGGCCGGGGCATCGTCGCTACTGCTGCCGCCCTTGAGGGACTTGCCCGATTCCACGTCGAACGGTTGCTGCTGCACATTCACCTGCAGGCCGGGCTGCTGCCGCAGGGCCGCCAGGAAACGCTCGAAAATGGCCAGCACCTGGCGCGGATTGGCCTGGGGGCCGGTGGGAATGCTGCCCCGCACCAGGGCGCTTTCGTCCCCCTCGCCCGGCGCTGCCGCCGCGGCAGTGGCGTTGCCATTGCCTCCGGCGCTGGTGCCGCCCCGCTGCCAGGCGATGGTGTCCAGCTCCACCTGGGGCGTTGCTTCCAGGGCCCGGCTGAGCAGCAGGTAAAAGTCTCGCGGGGTGGTGGGCTGCCGTTCCATGGCCTGGTAGCGGTTGATGACCTGGCGCAGGGTGTCGTTGTCCACCGGCATGGGCGGGAAAGTCCGGGCCAGTTCCGCATAGCGCTGGGCCGCGCTGTCGGCCTGGGCCTGGATGGCGGCCCGTTCGCTGCCGAGGCGGCTGGCGTCGTACAGCTGCTTGCCGGCGAAAAGCAGGCAGGCGAGGAAGACCAGCAGCCCGCCGGAAGAGAGCAGGGCCTGGAGCTGCCACACCCGGTAGTCGTGGCGCAGGGGCGGCGGCGCGAACTGCTGGGCCGGCGTCTGGACGGCCAGCAGGTGCAGGAACAGGGCTTCGCTGCGGCTGTCCTCCGGGGCATCGGCCAGGCCGATGAGGCGGGCGGCCTCGTCGTTGCCGACGATGCGGAAGGTGACGGCCGGGCTGTCGCTGCAGGCTTCCTGCACCGCCCGCACCGCCTGGGGATGGACCAGGGCCAGGGCCTGCAGGGACTGGCCCCGGGCCAGCAGGCGCTGGCTGGTCAGGTACTGGTGCATCTTGGCCGCCTCTGCCGCCATGGCGTGGCCGATGCCGTGGATGCTGGAATCGTGCAGGGGCACCAGGCGCGAGAAGTGCAGTTCGCCCTTGTCGAAGAAGCTCTGGCGCAGGCTGTGATCCTGCACCGTCAGCATCAGGCAGGGGGCCGGGCCGGGCTGCAGCTTTTTCAGCAGTTGGGGGCCGAGCAGGGGCAGGGAGTAGATGCCCACCAGGGGCACGCCCAGGGACTGGATCAGGGCCGTCCACGGCATGATCTGGGCCGGGTTGGTGAAGCCGGCCAGCAGCAGGCGTTCGTCCTTGCGCCGGTTCTTCTCGAAGCCCAGGCGCTGGGCCATGTTCAGGTTGGTGCTGTAGAAATACTGGCCCAGCTTGCGCTGGATCACGGCTTCCCGGTCCTTGCCCTGGAGGAAGGGGATGGTGTCCAGCTGGAAGCCTTCGTCGGCCACGTTGATGAGGAGGTAGAAAAGGTCGTGGCGACGCTTTTCCAGGTACTGGCGGAAGGCCACCAGGCCCTCCTCCGAATGGGGGAAGCTGGCCTGGGCGTCCAGGCGGCCGCCCTTCCAGGCATGGGCCGAGAGCTGGTGGGCGGAGAGGTAGAGGAGATGGCGCTGGGGCATGGTTCAGGTCTTGATCTTGCTGATGACGTCGTACACCGGCCCCAGGACAGCCAGCATGATCCAGCCCAGGACCGAACCGAGGATCAGGGTCAGGGCCGGCTCGATCAGGGACTGGATTTTCTCCACCGATTCCTTCACATCCCGGTTGAAGAAATAGCTGACATTGCGCAGAGCGGTGTCGAGGGAGCCGGTGCTTTCCCCCACTCGCAGCATGCGGATGACCAGGGGCGGAAAGAGACCGATGGTGTGGAAGGCGGTGGTGACGTTCTGGCCTTCGCCGATCAACTGCTCCACCTTTTCCAGTCCCTGGCGGACGACCTGATTGCCTACCACCTCTTCCGTGGTGCGGATCGATTCCAGGATGGGGATGCCTGAGGAATAGAGCAGGGCGAAGGTGTTGGCGAAGCGCGAAAGCACGATTTTCTTCAGGATCGGCCCGAAGACCGGTAGCTTCAGCTTGAAGGCATCGAAACCGTGCCGCACCGCTGGATTGGTGTGCAGCAGGTAGCTGAGCAGGGCGATGCCGAGGATGGGCAGGAGCAGGGCCAGGTACCAGTAATTGACCAGCAGGTCGGAGACGAAGAAGAGGGCCCGGGTCTGGGCCGGCAGTTCCTGGCCCATGTTGCGTACGAACTGCTTCAGCTGGGGCACCATGTACACCATGAGGAAGAAGGTGGCGCCCAGGACGATGGTGCCGACGAAGGCCGGGTACATCAGCAGCTTCTTGGTCTGGGAGGCGATCTCGTCCTCCCACTTGAGGGATTCGGTGAGGTTCTGCAGCACTTCGGAGAGCTGGCCGGTCAGTTCCCCGGCCCGCACCAGGCTGACGAAGACCTTGGTGAACACCCGGGGATGCAGGGTCATGGCCTGGGACAGGGTCTGGCCGCCCTCGATGGATTCCACCAGGCTGGCGATGACTTCGCGGAAGCGCGGATGTTCCAGGGAGTCCCGCAGGTCGGAGAGTCCTTCGAGGATGGGTACGCCGGCCCGATTCAGCTGTTCCAGGTGGAAACAGAAGTTGATCAGTTCCCGGCGCGGCACCGAGCCGCCGAACATCTCCCAGCTGCTCACCGGGGTGCCGTTGACCAGGTCCATTTCCATGCGCTTGAGGCGCATCTCCAGGTCCACCAGATTGATGGCGTCGAGGCGCCCCTGGATCATGCGGCCATCCGCATCGACGGCCTTGTAGTTGAAGAGTCCCATGGCCGGACCCTACATCCGGTCGGTGAGGTCCACCACCCGGGACAACTCCTCCAGGGAGGTGGAACCGTCAAGTACGCGGCGCAGGCCGTCGTCGGCCAGGGGGCGGAAACCCTGGCGGGTGGCCTCGTTGCGGATTTCCCGGGCCGTGGCGCGGCGCGCCACCAGCTCGTCCATGGCCGGCGTCATGCGCAGCAGTTCCATGATGGCGATGCGGCCCCGGTAGCCCTGGAAGTCGCAGCGCTCGCAGCCGCAGGGGCGGTAGATCACCGGCCGCGGCCCTTCGGCTGGAATGCCCAGCAGGCGGGATTCGTGGGCTTCGGCCTGGTAGGGCGTCTTGCAGCCGGGGCAGAGGCGGCGCACCAGGCGCTGGGCGACGATGCCGATGATGTTACCGGCCATCAGGTCCGGCAGGATGCCGATGTCCAGCAGGCGGGGAATGGCGCCGATGGCCGAGTTGGTGTGCAGGGTGGAGTACACCTGATGGCCGGTCATGGCGGCGCGGAAAGCCATTTCGGCAGTGTCCGTGTCGCGGATTTCGCCCACCAGGATCACGTCCGGGTCCTGGCGCATCATGGAGCGGATGCCGTTGGCGAAGTCCAGTTTGGCCGATTCCGCCACCGAGGTCTGGCGCACCAGGGCCATGGGGTATTCCACCGGGTCTTCCAGGGTCATGATGTTCACGCCCTCGGAATTGATGTGGTTGAGCACCGAATAGAGGGTGGTGGTCTTGCCGCTGCCGGTGGGGCCGGTGACCAGGATGATGCCCTCGGGCCGGGCGATCATCAGCTTGAGCAGGTCCAGATGGTCCTCCGCCAGTCCCAGACCCTCCAGGGGCACGATGCCCTTCTGCCGGTCCAGGATGCGCAGCACCACGTTTTCGCCGTGGATGGTGGGCTGGGCCGCGACCCGGAAGTCCACCTGGCGGCCGCTCAGCACCAGGTTGATGCGGCCGTCCTGGGGCGCCCGGGTCTCGGCGATGTTCATGCCGCTCATGACCTTGATGCGCACCGCCATGGCCGGCCAGTAAGACTTATGCAGGGCCCGGATCTGCCGCAGCATGCCGTCGATGCGGTAGCGGATGCGCAGGAAGTTGGCCTCCGGCTCGAAGTGCACGTCGGAGGCGTCCCGCTTCACCGCGTCGGCCAGGATGGCGTCGATCAGCCGCACCACCGGCTGGCTGTATTCGTCGGAGGAGGACTGCAGGCTCTTCCAGTCGATCTCGCCGGTCTCGATCTCGTGCAGGATGCCGTCGATGGACAGCTCGTAGCCGTAGTACTGATCGATGGCCCGGTCGATTTCCGATTCGCCGGCCAGCAGGGTCTCGATCTCCAGTTCGGCGTTGAGCTGGCTGCGCACCTTGTCCAGGGCGACGATGTCGTTGATGTCCGCCAGGGCCAGGGTCAGGCGGTGGCTTTCCGCATCGAAGTCCAGGGGCAGGATGTGGTGGCGCTTGGCCAGTTCCCGCGGCACCAGTTTGAGGGCGGAGGGGTCGATGACGGCCCGGGAGAGGTCGATGGAGCGCTTGCCCAGGCTTTCCGAAAGGGCTTCCCGCAGGGTCGTTTCCGAGACGAAGCCGAGGGATACCAGCAGCTTGCCCACCGGCTGGTTGGACTTCATCTGCTCCAGCAGGGCGATGCGCAGCTGGTCTTCGGAGATGATCCCCTGGGCGATGAGAATCTGGCCCAGGGGGCGGCGCTGGGGGCTGGGGGCGTTCATGGCGCGGCCAACTCCTGCAGCCGGCGCCGGGCGCCTTCCTTGTCGAACATGGCGGAGCGGCCGGCGGCGGCGCCGAGGGCCGCCTGGTAGTACTGCTGGGCCGGCTTGACCTGGCGCAGGTGGTCCAGGCTCACCGCCAGATTGAAGAGATAGTCCGGGTTGTCGCCGTCGCTGGCCAGGGACCTGAAATAGGCCTGCTGGGCTTCGCTCCAGCGGCCCTGGCGGGCGTACACATTGCCCAGGGCGAAGTGGGCGTGGCCGGCCTCGGGCTGGGTCGCCAGCAGATTCTTCAGGCGGCTTTCCGCCGCCGCCGGATCGCCGTTGCCGAGGAGGGATACCAGGCCGGCCAGGGCCACCGGGTTTTTCGGGTCCGCCTCCAGGGCCTTCAGGTAGAGGGCTTCGGCCTTGGCCGTCTGGCCCTCGCGGCCGGCAATGCTGGCCATGCCGAGCAGGGCGTCGGTGTTGCGCGGGTCGGCCTGCAGCACCTTGTCGTAGTCCTGCACCGCGGCGGCGAAATCCTCCCGCTGCAGGGCGCCGTAGGCCCGTTCCAGCAGCGGGTTGGTGGCCGGCTTGCCGCGGCTGAGGCGGATGGGGCTGGGCTCCTCCGGCGGCAGCGCCGGCTGGCGTTCCTGGGGCATGGGGCGCTCCCGGGTAAGGGGGGCGGGCATTTCCGGCATGGGCTGGCTGGGAGGCGCTTCCACAGCCGCGACTGGCATGGGGGGCGCGACGATGGGCGTCGCCATTGGTGCCGGCGGCAGGGGTTGGGGCTGCACCGGTGTCGGCGCCGGGCGGGCGATCATGGGGTTCTGGCTGAGGCCCTGCAACTGGAACCAGAAATAGATGCCGATGCCGAGCAGGCCCACCGCCAGGGCGCCCAGGGCAAGCCACAGCTTGTTGCGGTTGGGCGGTGTGCCGTTGCCGGCGGCCAGCTTGGCGTTGAAGAGATTGCGGGCCGCCTGGCGCTCCGCTTCCATATCGGCTGCGGCGGCAGGGGCGACACTTGGCGTGGGCGGCGGGGCGGGCTGGTGGGAGGATTGGGGCGGCGGGGCGGCGGGGCTGGGCGCCGGGCTGGCGGCCACCGCCGCCAGGTCGGCATCCACCGTTGCCAGGTGGTCGTCCAGATTGGGCAGGGGCGACTGCCCCTGGCTGCCGGGCTGGGGGCTCACCGGCTCCAGGCTCAGTTCGCCGGGCGCCCCGGTGGCGGGGGCCGCGTTGCGCTTGGCCTCCTCCGCCTTCTTCAGGGCATCCATGAGCAGGCTCACGGCCGCGGCTCCATGCCGGAGGGCGCCATCTGCTGCTGGGGCCCCGGGTTGTTGGCGAAGAAGTCCTTGGTCGGCAGGGCGTCCCTCAGGTTGGCGTAGTCGCCGCCGATGCTGGCTTCGCGGATGATGACCGGGCGCAGGAAGATGACCAGTTCGGTCTTCTGCAGGGAGTCGTCCTTGGCCGAGAAGAGGCCGCCGGCCACGGGCAGGCGGGAGAGTCCGGGAACGCTGTCGGCCCGGTTCTGCAGCATCTCCTCCATGAGACCGCCCATGACGGCGATGTTGCCGTTTTCCACCCGCAGCACCGATTCCATCTCCCGGGTGCGGATCACCGGGACCTTGCTCTCGATGCTGTCGGCCAGGCCGTTGATGCCCTTCTTCAAGGCCGGATTGGGGTCGGGGATTTCATCCACCACCCGGGAGATGCTGGGGCGGATGTTGAGCAGCACCGTGTCGTCGCCGCTGATCTGGGCGGTGACGTTCATGACGAAGCCCACCGGCACCGAGTTGAGGGTGGTGGTGTAGGTGGTGACGGTGTTCACCTGGTTCTGGCTGGTGTCGGCCTTGATGGTGAAATAGACGTGGTTGTCCACCACCTTGATCACCGCCGTCTGGTTGTTGAGGACGCTGATCTTGGGGCTGGACAGCACCTTCACCGTGCCGAAGGTTTCCAGCAGGCGCAGGGCGCCGGTGAAGCCGCCGCCGGAGGTGGAGTTCTTGTAGCCGATCTCGAAATTGCTGCCGCTGGCGATGATGCCGGCCACGGCACCGCCCAGGGTCTGGGTCAAGGTGAAGCCGGCGGCACCGCCGGTGATGCGGCTCCAGTTGATGCCCTGCTGGTAGTTCTGGTCCAGTCGCACTTCGGCGATGGTGGCTTCGATCAACACCTGGCGCCGGGCGCTGCCCATCACCTGGTCCACGTATTCCTGGATTTTCTCGTGCTGGCGCGAGGTGGCGCGCACCGTGACAATGCCCGTTTCCGGATGGGCCATGACCGAGGCCGCCTCGCGGAAGGTGGTGCGCC
Source organism: Azospira sp. I09 (assembly GCF_009177135.1). Lineage (NCBI taxonomy): Bacteria > Pseudomonadati > Pseudomonadota > Betaproteobacteria > Rhodocyclales > Rhodocyclaceae > Azospira > Azospira sp. I09. The sequence continues at coordinate 3,303,356 of NZ_AP021844.1, forward strand.
GTACCACCATGGCGCCGCTGTTCTGCAGGGTGGCCGGATTGGCGCTGCCTGCCAGGCTGGTGGCGGGCGCCGAGGTGCGGCTGCCGGCGGTCGGGGGCGTGCCAGTGCCGGTGGTGGTCTGGGTGGCGGCCATTTCGGTGACCGTTTCCGAGGAGCCTTCGGGCATGACCTTGTCGGTTTCCCGCAGGATGTCCTTGATGTTCTGGATCAGGTTGTCCCAGAAGTGGTGCTGGGCCTTGTTCTCGATGCGGGTGACGGAACTGTTGCCGGTGCCGGCGGTGCCCGGGACGGTGGTGGTGCCGGTAGTGCTGGCCCCGGCGCCAGCGGTGGCGATCTGGGTGGTGACCGAGACGGTGCCTGCTGTGTCCCGGGTCATGTTCACGTAGTCGATCTTGTAATTGCGCAGGTAGGGTGTGTCCGGCATCACCGCCAGATTGGGGCCGTCCAGCTCGAAGCGCATGTCCACCTGCTTGGCCAGGCGGTTGAGGATCTGGGGCAGGGTCTGGTCGATGGCGTTGAGGGTCACCGTGCCGCTGATGCCTGGGTGGATATCCACGTTGAGCTTGGCGTCCCGGGCCAGGGCGAACAGCAACTCCTGCACCTTGACGTTGTTCACCACCACCGAATAGGTCTCGGTGCGGGGGGCAATCCGGGGTTTGGGCAAGGCCGCCGTCTGCATCACCGGTGCCGGAATGGCGCCGCTGACCACGGGCGCCGAGTCCGCCTGCAGGTGGGCCTTGCTGGGGTCCTTGGCAACGGGGGAGGCGCAGGCACCGAGTAGCCCCAGTGAGCATGCGGCCCATAGAGAAAGCAGTGGGAAATGCTTGGGGCGGGAGGCGTGGCCGTCGGGGCGATGGCCGTATTGGGCAGGCTTCATGGGGCGGGCCTTGTCAGTTGTCTCGTTATGGGGCCGTTCTTATGTAACGCTATGTTTTAACGTCAATTATTGTTTGAAGCTCGATTCACTCTAGCATAATTGTTTTTGTAGAAATGGGGCTTTCCTCACACTTTCCCGCCTGTTTTTCCAATTTTTAACGTAGCCGCTGCACTTGCCGCGGATAGGGGCGGGTGTTGCGGATGGCTTCGGGGAGGGCGGCCAGGGCGGCCACGGCGCTGCTGCGGTCCGGAAAGTCGCCGTAGGTCACACCCCAGCGCGGCCCCTCGGCTGCACTCCGGTAGTAGGCGCGCAGCGTTCCGGGCGGCAGGCTGCGGGCGGCCTGGGTGAGGAAACTTTCCACTTCCCGGGTGGCGCTGCCTTTGACCGCCAGCAGTTGCAGCACATAGTGACGGTCGTCCGCCTGGGCTAGCCAGGACTGGTGTGCCGCCAGGGCTTCCCGGGTGAGGCGGCCGGCGTTCTGCGGCAGATCGGCGGGGAGTTTGGCGGTAGCGGCGCTAGGAGGGGCGGCCTGGGCTTCCTGCGGTACGGATTCGGGGGCCGGTGTCGCCGGTGAGTCCTGGGCGGGCGACGTTGCCGCGGGGGTGGCGGTGGCGCTTGCGGTGGCCGGTGAAGGCGTGGCGGCGGGGAATTGGGGGGCGGATACGGCAGCTTCGGAGGGAGTGGCGGCGACGCTCTGCCGTCCCGCCCAGTAGGCGCCAAAGGTGAGGGCCAGGCCCAGGGGCAGGACCAGCAGGATGGGGCGTAGGGCGGTGACCGCCTTGTTGCTGGCAGCCGGCAGTGGGGTGAACTGGGCGTCCGTCACCGCGGCTTGCACCTGGGGCTGGTCCACCAGGTGGGTGTTGGCCGCAAAGGCAGCCAGCATGGCCTTGTCCGCCAGGATGTTGATGCGCCGGGTAAGCCCTTCCGATGCGGTGTCGATGCCTTGCAGGGCCCGCGGGCTGAAGATGTCCGGTCCGTGGTAGCCGGCAGCCCGCAGGCGGAACATCAGGTAGGGGCCGATGTCGGTGCGGCGCAGGGGCTCCAGGCCGAAGTTGTGGGTGATGCGTTCCTTCAGCTGGCGCAGGTCCGGCTGGGCCAGGCGCTCGTCCAGCTCCGGCTGGCCGAAGAGGACGATCTGCAGGAGCTTGTGGCGGGAGGATTCCAGGTTGGAGAGGAGGCGGATTTCCTCCAGGGTTTCCCCCGGCATGGCATGGGCCTCGTCGATCAGCACCACCACCCGGCGTCCGGCGGCATAGCTTTGCAGCAGGCGTTCCTGCAGGGCCTTGAGCAGCAGGGAGGGGCGTCCTTCGGGCAGCTCCAGCTGCAGCTCGGCGGCCAGGGCATGGAGAATCTCGTCCCGGGAATAGGAAGGGTTGGCCAGGTAGACCGTTTCCACCGTGGCCGGCAGCTTTTCCAGCAGCATGCGGCACAGCATGGTCTTGCCGCTGCCCACCTCGCCCGTCACCTTGACGATGCCCTCGTCGTTGCTGATGGCGTAGATCAGGGCTTCCAGGGTGGCGCCCCGGTTGCCCCCGGCAAAGAAGAAGTCGGTGTGCGGGGTGATGCGGAACGGAGCCTCCCGCAGGCCGTAGTGTTCAAGGTACATGGCGGTCCTCGTTTCCTTGGTCCTGGCTGGGCAGGCGCTCCAGGCTGTCCCGGCGGGCGTGCAGGGTGGTGCGGTTGATGCCGAGCAGGCGGGCTGCCTGGCTCAGGTTGCCCTGGGTGATCTGCAGGGCGGCCTCCACATAGGCTTTTTCCCAGCGGGCCAGGTGCTGGTCCAGGTCGAAACTGGCCGGGGCCTGCTGCAGGTGCTCCCGGGCGGCCCGGATGTCGGGTGTCACGGGCTGGTCGTGGCGGGGACCAGTATCGGGCTGGGGCAGGTCCAGTTCGCCGGCCAGCTGTTCAGTCGTCACCGTTTGGCCCGGATATTTGGCGGTGAGGCGGATGACGATGTTGCGCAGCTCCCGCACGTTGCCGGGGAAGGCATAGCCATCCCACAGGGCCCGGGCCGGCTCGTCCAGCCGGAAGGGCGGGAGGTGGCTCTGCTGGGCATAGCGCTGGCGGAAGTGCTCCAGGAGTTCCTGCCGGTCCCGGCCCATTTCCCGCAGGGGCGGGACCAGGATGCTGAATACGGAGAGGCGGTGGTAGAGGTCGGCCCGGAAGCGTCCCTCGCGCACCTCCCTTTTCAGGTCCCGGTTGGTGGCGGCGACGATGCGGGCGTTGCTGCGGCGGCTCTGGGTTTCGCCGACCCGCTGGAACTCGCCGTTTTCCAGGACCCGCAGCAGCTTGGGCTGCAGCTCCAGGGGCAATTCGCCGATTTCGTCGAGAAATAGGGTGCCGTCCGCCGCGTCCTCGAAATAGCCGCTGCGGGCGCCGGCGGCCCCGGTGAAGGCCCCCTTGGCGTGGCCGAACAGGGTGGGCTCCAGCAGGGTGGGCGAGATGGCGGCACAGTTGAGGGCCAGGTAGGGCTTGTCGCGGCGGCCGGTGGCCAGGTGCAGCTGATGGGCGACGATTTCCTTGCCGCTGCCCGATTCGCCTTCGATCAGCACCGGAAACGGGGAGTCGGCGTAGTGGTGGATCTGGGCCCGCAGCTTCTCCATGGGTTCGCTGTGGCCCAGGAGGGGCGAATCGGCCGGGGCCGCCTCGCGGAAAGTGAGGCTGTTCAGCAGGGCCTGACGCAGGAGGGCGGGGTCGGCCGGTTTGGCGATGAAGTCCACCGCTCCCAGGGTGCGGGCGTGGCGGCCGTGGGCTTCCCCGTCCTGGCCGGAAAGCACCAGGATGCGCATGGCCGGCGACAGGGCCAGCAGTTCGCCGATGAGGGCAAAGCCTTCATCCGGCTGGTGGGGCAGGGGAGGCAGTCCCAAATCCACCAGGGCTAGATCGGGTGGCTGGCGCAGTTGGCGCAGCAGGCTGGCGCAGTGGCTGCGGGAGGGGCTGGTGAGGACTTCGAACGAGGACGCCAGGGAATAGGCCAGCGTGTCGCTGATCAGGGGGTCGTCGTCCACGATCAGCAGCAGGGGGCGTGACGATGCCGCGGGGAAGGCGCTTTTATCGGGCATTTTCGTTCGCTCGAAATTGGTGGCAGCAAGGGGGCTTGCAGCGCTTTATGTGGCCAAAATACGCCACTTCCCCGGGAGTTTCGCTGGAATTTTTCACGGAGCCCCAGGGCCTATCTGCTAAAATCGCCCCCTTTGGTTTTTTCAGCAAGGATTTTCCGTGCCGACCGAGAGTCTGGTCGAAATACGCGGCCTCAACTTCGCCTACGATACCGATTCCGGCCCCCGCAAGGTGCTGGAAGGCATCGACATGAGCTTCCACAAGGGCAAGGTGGTGGCCATCATGGGCGGCAGTGGCTGCGGCAAAACCACCCTGTTGCGCCTGATCGGCGGCCAGCTGCGTCCCAGTGCGGGCGAGGTCAAGGTGGCCGGCCATGCGGTGCACCGCATGAATACCCGGGAACTCTATGCCCTGCGCCGCCGCATGGGCATGCTGTTCCAGTTCGGCGCCCTGTTCACCGACATGTCCGTGTTCGACAACGTGGCCTTCCAGATTCGGGAACATACCGATCTGCCGGAAGAGCTGATCCGCGACATGGTGTTGCTGAAACTGCAGGCCGTCGGCCTGCGCGGCGCCGCCGGGCTGATGCCGAACGAGCTTTCCGGCGGCATGGCCCGCCGGGTGGCCCTGGCCCGGGCGGTGGCCCTGGACCCCATGCTGATCATGTACGACGAGCCCTTCACCGGCCTCGATCCCATTTCCCTGGGTGTCATCGGCCAGCTGATCCGCAAGCTCAACGATGCCCTGGGAGCGACCTCCATCATGGTCACCCACGATATCCAGGAGTCCCTGCAGATCGTCGACTACATCTACTTCATGTCTGCCGGACGGGTTGTGGCCCAGGGCACGCCGGACGAGATCCGGGCCTCCCGGGACCCCTTCGTGCATCAGTTTGTCCATGCCGAGGCCGACGGCCCGGTGCCTTTCCATTACCCGGCGGTGTCCGTGGCCGATTCCCTGCTGGGAGGTGTGCGTGGCTGATTTGTTGCGTCGGCTGGGCGCCAGCCTGGTGGATCGTATCTGGCAGCTGGGTTTTGCCAGCCGCTTCTTCTGGGCCGTCCTGCGTTATTCCGGCCAGTGCCTGACCCGGCCCAACCTGACGGTCCGGGAAGTCTATTTCAGTGGCGTGCTGTCCCTGCTCATCATCACCGTTTCCGGCCTCTTCGTCGGCATGGTGCTGGGGCTGCAGGGCTATGAAACCCTGCAGCGCTTCGGTTCCTCCGAAGCCCTGGGCATCCTGGTGGCCCTGTCCCTGGTGCGGGAACTGGGCCCCGTGGTGGCGGCCCTGCTGTTCGCCTCCCGGGCCGGTTCCTCCATCACGGCGGAAATCGGCCTGATGAAGGCCACCGAGCAGTTGAAGGCGATGGACATGATGGCCGTCAATCCCCTGGCCCGGGTGGTGGCGCCCCGTTTCTGGGGTGGCGTCATTTCCATGCCCTTCCTGGCGGCCCTGTTCTCGGCCATGGGGGTGTTCGGCGGCTGGCTGGTCGGCGTGGTGCTGATCGGCGTCGATGATGGCGCCTTCTGGTCCCAGATGCAGGCTTCCGTCGATTTCCGCGAGGACATCCTCAACGGCGTCATCAAGAGCGTGGTGTTCGGTGCCGCCGTGTCGTGGATTTCCGTATTTGAAGGCTATGACTCGGCGCCGACCGCCGAGGGGGTTTCTCGCGCGATCACGCGCACTGTGGTGACGTCGGCCCTGGTTATCCTGGCGCTGGATGTTGTTCTCACCTCGTTTATGTTCCGGGGGGCTTGATGAATCGTAAGGTGCTCGACCTGTGGGTCGGTGTTTTTGTCGCTATTGGTTTCCTGTCACTGTTGTTTTTGGCACTAAAAGTGGGGAATCTGTCCGGTTCCAACTTTGCCGAGACCTACGTCCTGCAGGCCAAGTTTGATAATATCGGGGGCCTGAAGGTCCGCGGTCCGGTGAAAAGTGCCGGTGTGGTGGTGGGTCGGGTGTCGGAAATCCATTTCGATCCCCAGACCTACGAAGCCGTGGTGACCATGACGGTGGATACCCGTTTCAAGTTTCCGAAGGATACTTTCGCTTCGATCCTGACTTCCGGCCTGCTTGGTGAGCAGTACATCGGGCTGGATGTAGGCGGGGACGAGAAAATGCTCTCCCCCGGCGACTCCATCTCCAAGACCCAGTCGGCGGTGGTACTGGAGAAACTGATCAGCCAGTTCCTGTTCAACAAGGCATCCGAAGGACAGGACAAGAAGTAAGCCGGTTTTGCCATGGCTTCATTCCTCTGGCATGCTTGGCGCGACGCACAAATAACTAACTATCGATATTTCGAGGGACAAAAGTGGATAAAAAGGTAGCCAAGCGTTTCGGTATGTTCGCGTTAGCCACGGCTTTGCTGGCCGGACTCTCCGGCTGTGCCAGCACCGCCAACAACCCCAAGGATCCCCTGGAAGGTTTCAATCGGGCCATGTTCTCCTTCAATGACGGCCTGGACAAGGCCATCATCAAGCCGGTGGCCCAGGGCTACGACTACGTCCTGCCCCAGCCGGTGCAGACCGGGGTCGGCAACTTCTTCGGCAACATCGCCGACGTCTTCATCGCCGTGAACAACCTGCTGCAGGGCAAGCCCGCCGACGCCGCCTCCGATGCCGGCCGCTTCCTGCTGAATACCACCATCGGCGTCCTGGGCGTGTTCGATGTGGCCACGCCCGCCGGTCTGGAAAAGCACGACGAGGACTTCGGCCAGACCTTCGGCCGTTGGGGTGTGGGCGAAGGCGCCTACGTGGTGTGGCCGTTCATCGGCTCCCGCACCGTGCGTGATACCGCCGGTTACGTGGTGGATGTGGCTGTTGATCCGGTGTGGAACGTGGATCACGTGCCGACCCGCAACAGCCTGGCCGTGCTGCGCCTGGTGGATACCCGCGCTTCCCTGCTGCCTGCGGAGAAGGTCATCGACGATGCCGCCCTGGACAAGTACACCTATATGCGCGATGCCTACCTGCAGCGCCGCAAGAGCCTGGTTTACGACGGCAACCCGCCCCGGGAAAAGCTTGAGGACTGAGTCTTCCCCCTCCTGATCATACCCCGCCGCCAGGCGGGGTATGTCTTTGTGCTCCCCCCTAAGTTAAAATCCGCTTCCCAATTAGAGAGATTGCGCCATGAAAGCCATTCGTGTCCTTTTCACCATTCTCAGCTTCGGTCTCCTGTCTGCTCCCGTCTTCGCCGACGACATGGCCCCCGATGTGCTGGTCAAGAAAGTGACCGATGAGGTGCTGGCCGTGGTCCGCGCCGACAAGGACCTGCAGAACGGCAACACCAAGAAGGCCATCGACCTGGTGGAAACCAAGGTGCTGCCTCACTTCAACTTTACTCGCATGACCGCCCTGGCCCTGGGCCGCGAGTGGTCCAAGACCAGCGCCGAGCAGAAGACCCGGCTGACCAACGAATTCCGCATCCTGCTGGTGCGTACCTATTCCAACGCCCTGACCGCCTACAAGGATCAGACCGTCGAGTACAAGCCCTTCAAGATGCAGGCCGGCGAAACCGACGTGACCGTGCGTACCCTGGTGCACCAGACCAACGGCAAGCATATCGGCCTGGACTACGCCCTGGACAAGCAGGCCGACGGCTGGAAGGTCTATGACGTGGTGGTGGCCGGCGTTTCCCTGGTGACCAACTACCGCGAATCCTTCACCCAGGAAATCCGCGCCAATGGCGTCGATGGCCTGATCAGCACCCTGGCTGCCAAGAACAAGGGCCTGGAAGCCGCTGCCGCCGGTAAGAAGTGATGATCTCCATTGAAGGTTCCACCCTGAGGGTGACTGCCCCCATGGTGATTGCCAATGCACGGGAACTCCTGGCCCAGGGCCAGGATGCCCTGGCCGCCACGCCCGGGCTAACCCGGGTTGATCTGTCCGCCGTGACCGAGGCCGATTCCTCGGCCCTGACCCTGCTCTTCGCCTGGCTGCGCCGTGCTCAGACCCAGGGCCGTCAGCTGGATATCGTTGCGCCTCCCGCCGGCCTGTTGAGCCTGGCGGAGCTGTACGGTATTTCCGACCTCCTGCCCCTGGCCTGAGCCTGTCGCCCGGAATCCCATGGGCACTGCTGTCCACTTCGATCGTGTCGCCAAGCGCTTCGGCTCCCTGCAGGCCCTGGCCGGAGTCTCCCTGGAAATCGCCGAGGGCGAGTTCTTCGGCCTTCTGGGGCCCAACGGCGCCGGCAAGACCACGCTGATTTCCTGCCTTGCCGGCCTGGCCCGGCCTGATGCCGGCAGCGTCCGGGTGCTCGGCCGCGACGTGGTGGCCGACTATCGGGAGGCCCGGCGCCTGCTGGGCGTGGTGCCCCAGGAGCTGGTCTTCGACCCCTTCTTTTCCGTGCGCGAAACCCTGCGCATCCAGTCCGGCTATTTCGGCATCCGCAACAACGATGCCTGGATCGACGAGATTCTGGAAAACCTGGACCTCACCGCCAAGGCCGATACCAACATGCGCCGTCTCTCCGGTGGCATGAAGCGGCGCGTGCTGGTGGCCCAGGCCCTGGTGCACAGGCCGCCGGTGATCGTCCTTGACGAACCCACGGCCGGCGTCGATGTGGAACTGCGCCAGGGGCTGTGGGAATTCATCCGCCGCCTCAACGGCGAAGGCCACACCATCATCCTCACCACCCATTACTTGGAAGAGGCGGAAACCCTGTGCGGCCGCATCGGCATGCTCAAGCAGGGGCAGCTGGTGGCTCTGGATGAGACGGCCAGCCTGTTGCGCCAGTTTTCCGGCCACACCCTGACCCTGCGCCTGGGCCAGGGTGATCTGCCCGCGGTCCTGGCGCCGCGCCTGCTGTCCCGGGAGGGGGCCGTCTGCCGTCTGCGGCTGGCGGGCTTTGCCGAATTGGAACAGGTGCTGGCCGACCTGCGCCAGGCAGGTTGCGGCGTCGCCGACCTGAAGCTGGACGAGCCGGACCTGGAGGAGGTCTTCGTTCGCCTGATGCGCGGCGAAGTCAGCCGGGAGGCAGTGCAGCCATGATGCTGGGCTTTCGTACCCTGTTCTACAAGGAAGTGCTGCGTTTCTGGAAGGTCGGCTTCCAGACCGTAGCGGCACCGGTGCTGACGGCCCTGTTGTACCTGCTCATCTTCGCCCACGTGCTGGATGAAAACACCCGTATCCACGGCGTCACCTACACCGCTTTCCTGGTGCCCGGGCTGGTGATGATGTCGGTGCTGCAGAACGCCTTCGCCAATTCCTCCTCTTCCCTGATCCAGTCCAAGGTTACCGGCAGCGTGGTGTTCGTGCTGCTGCCGCCCATCGCCTACGGCGAGTTTTTCCTTGCCTACGTCCTGGCGGCCCTGGCCCGGGGCGTGCTGGTGGGGCTGGGAGTGCTACTGATGACGCTGGCCTTCGCCCCCCTGCAACTGGCCCATCCCCTGTGGGCCCTGGCCTTTGCCGTGCTTGGCGGCGCCATGTTGGGGGCCCTGGGCATGATCGCCGGCATCTGGGCCGACAAGTTCGACCAGCTGGCGGCCTTCCAGAACTTCCTGATCATGCCGCTGACCATGCTCTCCGGCGTCTTCTACTCCATTCACAGCCTGCCGCCCTTCTGGCAGCAGGTGTCCCATTTCAACCCCGTGTTCTATATGATCGACGGTTTCCGCTACGGCTTTTTCGGTGTTTCCGACGCCGCTCCGCTACAAAGCCTGCTGGTGGTGTCCGTCTGCTTTGCCGCGCTCACCGCGCTGACCCTGGCCCTGCTCAAGCGGGGCTACAAATTGAGAGCCTGACCCATGGTAAGACCCGAAGATATCCAAACCTACATCCAGGAGGGATTGCCCTGCGACCATATCCGGATCGACGGGGATGGCCATCACTTTGAAGCGGTGATCGTCAGCGCCGAGTTCGCCGGCAAGAGCCGGGTGCAGCGCCAGCAACGGGTTTACCTGACCATCAAGGACCGTCTGGACAGCGGCGAAATCCACGCCCTCTCCTTCAAGACCTTCACCCCGGAAGAATGGGAGGCCCAGCGTGGATAAGCTCCTCATCCAGGGCGGCACGCCCCTGCGCGGCGAAGTGGCCATTTCCGGCGCCAAGAATGCGGCCCTGCCCATCCTCTGCGCCTCCCTGCTGTCGGCCGAGCCCCTGCGCCTGTCCAGCCTGCCCCACCTCAACGACGTCTCCACCATGCTCGGCCTGCTCGGCCAGATGGGCCTGGAAGTGACCCTGGACGGCGCCGACGGCGTGGTCCTGGACGCCAAGGGCCTCAACAACCCGGTGGCTCCCTACGACCTGGTCAAGACCATGCGCGCCTCCGTGCTGGTGCTGGGCCCCCTGGTGGCCCGCTGCGGCGAAGCCAAGGTGTCCCTGCCCGGCGGCTGTGCCATCGGTGCCCGGCCGGTGGACCAGCACATCAAGGGCCTGCAGGCCATGGGGGCCGAGGTCAAGGTGGAGCACGGCTACATCCATGCCAAGGCCAGCCGCCTCAAGGGCGCCCGCATCTGCACCGACATGGTCACCGTCACCGGCACCGAGAACCTGATGATGGCCGCCGTGCTGGCCGAGGGCGAAACCGTCATCGAGAACGCCGCCCGGGAACCGGAAGTGGTGGATCTGGCCAACTGCCTCATCTCCATGGGCGCCCGCATCTCCGGCGCCGGCAGCGACGTCATCCGCATCCAGGGCGTGGACAAGCTCCACGGTGCCACCCACCGCATCATGCCGGACCGCATCGAGACCGGCACCTACCTCTGTGCCGCCGCCGCCACCGGCGGCGAGGTGCGCCTGACCCGCACCTCCTCCGCCTATCTGGATGCGGTCATCGACAAGCTCATGGATGCCGGCTGCGACATCCAGACCGAGCGCGACGCCATCAGCCTCAAGGCCCCGGCCCGCCTCAAGGCCGTCAGCATCCGCACCGCCCCCTATCCCGCCTTCCCCACGGACATGCAGGCCCAGTTCATGGCCCTCAACACCGTGGCCGACGGCGCCGCTACCATCCGCGAGACCATTTTCGAGAACCGCTTCATGCATGCGGTGGAACTGGCCCGCCTGGGCGCCGCCATCGACATCAACGGCAACACCGCGGTGGTCAAGGGCGTGCCCCAGCTGGAAGGGGCCACGGTGATGGCCACCGACCTGCGGGCCTCAGCCTCCCTGGTCATCGCCGCCCTGGTGGCCAAGGGCGAGACCCTGATCGAGCGCATCTACCACCTGGACCGGGGCTACGAGCGCATCGAGGAGAAGCTTTCCAAGCTGGGAGCCAGCGTGCGCCGGGTGCGCTGAACCGCCGTTCCCCGACAAAAAAGCCCCGTTGTCGTGCATGCGACAACGGGGCTTTTTTTAACTGCATGAAAAACAAGGGATTTCGTTCAGGCATCAAGATTGCTGGATGGGGCTGTCCTCAATGGAGAAAGCCCATGCCCAACTACCTCAACATCGGCGACGTGATTTTCGCCCGGGAAACCATCCAGAACGACGGCGGCGTGCCCGAGCAGCCGGAAGATGCGGTCTTCGCCCGGCCGGGAAGCCGCGGCGTGGTGGTGCAGATCGGCGCCGCCGCGGCCGACATGCGCCAGGAAATCATCCTGGTGCGCTTCGAAGGCACGGACGGGGTGCTCGGTCCGCCCGTCGGCTGCCTGCCCGAGGAACTGACCCAGGACGAGGCCGAAGCTGCGGCCCTGGCCTGAGCCGGCGGAGGGCGGGGCGCGGCCCTAGCCCTTGTCGTCCGGTTCGAAGAAGACCCAGCGCACGTCCGGGAAGGATGCCTTGAGGGCGTCCTGCACCGCATTGATCTGGTCGATGAGGCCGCTGGCACTCTGCTGTTCGGCCATGCGGGCCTTCACCGCGACGAAGAGGTAGCTGCCCATCTGGAAGGAGATCAGGTTGTAGAGGGTTTCCACCTCCGGGCGCTGACGCAGCCACTGCTCCATGGCCGCATGGGCGGCGGGCTCGGCGCTCTGGCCGATGAGCAGGGCCTTCACCTCCAGGCCGACGCCGATGGCCACCACCACCAGCAGGGCGCCGACGGCGATGCTGCCCCAGGCGTCGAAAGCCGGATTGCCGGTGGCGAGGGAAAGCAGGATGGCGCCCAGGGCCAGGGTCAGACCGGCCAGGGCGGCGATGTCCTCGCCCATGACCACGATCAGCTCCGACTCCCGGCTGTCACGGAAGTAGCGCCAAAGCGGCATGTCGCCCGCCTTCTCGCGGATTTCGTGGATGCAGCCGCGCAGGGACCAGGCTTCCAGCAGCACGCCGACGCCCAGGACGATGATGGCGACCCAGGGATTTGCCAGGGGCTCCGGGTGGGACAGCTTGTGCACGCCCTCGTAGATGGAAAAGGCGCCGCCCAGGGAGAAGAGCATGATGGCCACCATGAAGGACCAGAAGTAGGTGGCTTTGCCGAAGCCCAAAGGGTGGTCCGGCGTCGGCTGCCGCCTGGCCTGCCTGATGCCCAGCAGCAACAGCAGCTGGTTGGCGCAGTCGGCGGCGGAGTGCACGGCTTCGGCCAGCATGGCGGAGGAGCCGGTGTAGGCGGCTGCCACGGCCTTGGAGGCGGCGATGCCGGCGTTGGCGGAAAGGGCGTAGATGATGGCGCTCATGGGCAGTCCGGAGGCGGGGGAAGGTCATGCTTTTACCATAAGCCCGGCTGCGGCCCAAGAAGCATGGTCCAAGGCGGGGCGGCGATACGGTAAAATGCCTTCTTTTGCCCCGGGAAAACGCCGTGAACGGCATTACCATCGCCCTCTCCAAGGGCCGCATCTTCGAAGAAACCCTGCCCCTGCTGGCGGCGGCCGGCATCGTGCCCGCCGAAAATCCCGAAACCTCCCGCAAGCTGATCATCGCCACCAACCGCCCTGACGTGCGGGTGGTGATTGTCCGCGCCACCGATGCGCCGACCTATGTCCAGCATGGCGCCGCCGACCTCGGCGTGGTCGGCAAGGACGTGCTGATCGAGCACGGCGGTGCCGGCCTGTACCAGCCCCTGGACCTGAAGATCGCCAAGTGCCGCATGAGCGTGGCCGTGCCCGCCGGCTTCGACTACGAGCATGCCGTGCGCCAGGGCGCCCGTTTGAAGATCGCCACCAAGTACACCAAGATCGCCCGGGAGCATTTTGCCGCCAAGGGCGTGCACGTGGACCTCATCAAGCTCTACGGCTCCATGGAACTGGCGCCCCTGGCCGGCCTGTCGGACGCCATCGTGGACCTGGTGTCCACCGGCGGCACCCTGAAGGCCAACAACCTGGTGGAGGTGGAACACATCATGGACATCTCCTCCCGTCTCATCGTCAACCAGGCTTCCCTGAAACTTAAGCGGGAAACCCTCGGTCCCATCCTGGACGCCTTTACCCAGGCCGTGGAGAAGAATGCATGAGCAGCGTGAACATCAAGCGCCTGAACAGCGCCGACGCCGATTTCCAGCAGCGCCTCGATGAACTGCTGGCCTTCGAGGGCGCCCAGGACGAGAACATCGAAAAGACCGTGGTCGGCATCCTGGCCGACGTCAAGGCCCGGGGCGACGCCGCGGTGGTGGAGTACACCAACCGCTTCGACCGTCTCTCCGTTGCCGGCATGGCCGCCCTGGAGCTGCCCAAGGCCGAGCTGCAGGCCGCCCTGGACGGCCTTCCCGCCGAGCGCCGGGCCGCCCTGGAAGCGGCTGCCCAGCGCATCCGCACCTACCACGAGCGCCAGCTGGGTGCCGGCTTCACCTACACCGAAGCCGACGGCACCATGCTCGGCCAGATGGTGACGCCCCTGGACCGGGTCGGTCTCTACGTGCCCGGCGGCAAGGCCGCCTATCCCTCCTCGGTGCTGATGAACGCCCTCCCGGCCAAGGTGGCGGGGGTCAAGGAACTGATCATGGTGGTGCCCACTCCCGGCGGCGAACACAACGCCCTGGTGCTGGCGGCCGCCTGTCTGGCCGGTGTGGATCGCGTCTTCACCATCGGCGGCGCCCAGGCCGTGGCCGCCCTGGCCTACGGCACCGAAAGCGTGCCCCAGGTGGACAAGATCGTCGGCCCGGGCAATGCCTACGTGGCCTGCGCCAAGCGCCGGGTGTTCGGCATCGTTGGCATCGACATGGTGGCCGGCCCCTCCGAGATCCTGGTGCTGGCCGACGGCTCCACGGACCCGGACTGGGTGGCCATGGACCTCTTCTCCCAGGCCGAACACGACGAGCTGGCCCAGTCCATCCTGATCTGCCCCAACGCCGCCTACATCGAGAAGGTGCAGGCCAGCATCGACAAGCTGCTGCCCACCATGCCGCGCCGCGACGTGATCCGCACCTCCCTGGAAAACCGGGGCGCCCTGATCCTGGTGCAGGATCTGGAAGAGGCCGTGGCCATGGCCAACCGGGTGGCCCCGGAGCACCTGGAGCTGTCCCTGGCCGAGCCCGATGCCTGGGTGGAGAAGATTCACCACGCCGGCGCCATCTTCATCGGCCCCTACACCTCCGAGTCCCTGGGCGACTACTGCGCCGGCCCCAACCACGTGCTGCCCACCTCCGGCAGCGCCCGCTTCTCCTCGCCCCTGGGGGTCTATGACTTCCAGAAGCGCACCAGCCTGATCCGGGTGTCGAAGGCCGGGGCCCAGACCCTGGGCCGCATCGCCGCCACCCTGGCGGACGGGGAGGGCCTGCCGGCCCACGCCCAGTCGGCCCGCTACCGTCTCGATGCCTGAGGCCGGCGCACAGGAACAGCCCGGGGGCGGGGGAGGCAACTCTCCCGCCCCTGTCACGTGCAGGCAGCTGTTTCTCGGCTTTTCCTCCGTCGGCATTTCCGGCTTCGGCGGCGTCCTGCCCTTTGCCCGGCGCATGCTGGTGGAGGAGCGGCGCTGGCTGACGGCGGAGGAATTCAATTCCCTGCTGGGCCTGTGCCAGTTCCTGCCCGGGCCCAATGTGGCCAACCTCTCCATCGCCGTGGGTTCCCGCTACCAGGGCATCCGCGGTGCCATTGCCGCGGTGAGCGGCCTCTTCGGCGGCCCCCTGCTGATCGTGCTGCTGCTGGGCCTGCTCTATGACCGCTACGGCCAGCTGCCCCAGGTCCAGGGCCTGTTGCGGGGCGTGGCGGCGGTGGGCTGCGGCCTGCTCTTCGGCACCGCCCTGCGCATGGGCCTGGCCTTGCAGGTGAAGCGCCTGTTCCTGCCCTTCACCCTGGCGGTGTTCGTCGCCGTGGCCCTGCTGCGCTGGCCCATGCCCATCGTCATGGTGGCCTTGCTGGCGCTTGCCGCCGGCGTCGCCTACGCCCACCTGAAACGCAAGGGGGCGCCGTGAGCCTGCTGGCCGACCTCTTCTTCCAGTTCGCCCTGCTCTTCTGCGTCGCCTTCGGCGGCGCCTCGGCCCTGCTGCCGGAAATGCACCGGGTGGTGGTGCTGGAAAAGCACTGGCTGGACGATGCCACCTTCACCCATCTCTACGCCATCGCCCAGGCCGCCCCCGGCCCCAATGGCCTGGTGGTGAGCCTGATCGGCTGGGAGGTGGCGGGCGTGCCCGGTGCCCTGGCCGCCTCCCTGGGCATGGTGCTGCCCACGGGCATCATGATCTACCTGCTGATGCAGCACTGGCACCGCTTCGCCGGCGCCCGCTGGCAGCAGTCGGTGCAGCTGGGGGTGGCTCCCCTGGCGGTGGGCCTGGTTTTCGCCGCCGCCTTCCTCATCGGCCAGGCGGCCGGCCTCGGCTGGGGCGGGGTGCTGCTGGCCGGTTTGACGGCCGCCGCCCTGCTCAAGACTAAGTGGCACCCCCTGTGGCTGATCGCCCTGGGCGGTGTGGTGGGCTTGCTGGGCTGGGTGTGAGGCGGTCTCGGGGCGGTGGCTGGAGAGGCAATATCTGCGCGCCTTCCGGCCGTGCCGTGGCGGAGAGTGGCGTCCCTGCTGCCTCGTAGGGCAGGGGGAAAACAAAAGGCCCGTCCAGCTGGACGGGCCTTTGTCTTGGGGGCGCCGGCGATTTAGCCGAGGATTTCCTTGAGGGCTGCCACCAGGGCGCCGCACTGCTCGTCGGTGCCGATGGTGATGCGCAGGAACTGGTCGATGCGCGGCGCCTTGAAGTGGCGCACGATGATGCTGCGCTGGCGCAGGGCCTGGGCCAGCTCGGCGCCGTCCCGGCCCGGGTGGCGGGCGAAGACGAAGTTGGCGGCGGAGGGCAGGACCTGGAAGCCGAGCAGGGTGAGGTCGCTCACCAGCTGTTCCCGGCTGGCGATCACCGCATTGCGGGTGCGGTCGAACCAGGCCCGGTCCTCCAGGGCGGCCACGGCGCCGGCGATGGCGATGCGGTCCAGGGGGTAGGAGTTGAAGCTGTTCTTGACCCGTTCCAGGGCCTCGATCAGGTCCGGGTGGCCCACCGCGTAGCCCACCCGCAGGCCCGCCAGGGAGCGGGACTTGGACAGGGTGTGCACCACCAGCAGGTTGGGGAAACGGTTCACCAGGGCAATCGCCGTCGGGATTGTGTCCTGGCCGCCGAAGTCCACGTAGGCCTCATCCACCACCACCACCGATTCCGTATTGGCCGTCAGCAGGACCTCGATCTCTTCCAGGGGCAGCAGGCGGCCGGTGGGAGCGTTGGGATTGGGGAAGATGATGCCGCCGTTGGCGCGGCGGTAGGCGGAAAGGTCGATGCCGTAATCCCCGTCCAGGGCCACGGTTTCGGCGCTAATGCCGTAGAGGCCGGCATAGACCGGGTAGAAGCTGTAGCTGATGTCCGGGTAGAGCAGGGGGGCATCATGTTGCAGCAGGGCCATGAAAACGTGGGCCAGCACCTCGTCGGAGCCGTTGCCGACGAAGACCTGCCTGGCGCCGATGCCGAATTCGCCGTAGAAGGCGGCCACCGCCTCCTTCAGCCGGTCGGCGCTGGGGTCCGGGTAGAGGCGCAGGCTGGCGCCGTCATGGCCGATCTCCGCCTGCATGGCGGCCACGGCCTGGGGGGAGGGCGGGTAGGGGTTTTCGTTGGTGTTCAGCTTCACCAGATTGGGCAGCTTGGGCTGCTCCCCGGGAACGTAGGGGGTGAGGCGATTTACCAGGGGGCTCCAGAATTTGCTCATGGCCGGACGGATCAGGGAAAAGTGGATGGGGCGGGCGGCGCGAAAGGGCACGCCGCCACGGCTGGTGCAGGGCTGAAATGGTATCATGGCCGCTGTTTCCGACTTACCCATTCAACGGTGCTCCCATGCGGCAAGCCGAAGTTTCCCGAAATACCCTCGAAACCCAGATCACGGTCCGTCTCAATCTGGACGGCACCGGCTGTGCCAAGCTCAATTCCGGCATTCCCTTCCTCGACCACATGCTGGACCAGATCGCCCGCCACGGCCTGATCGATCTGGAGGTGGAGGCCAAGGGTGACCTGCACATCGACGGTCACCACACGGTGGAAGACATCGGCATCGCCATCGGCCAGGCCCTCACCCAGGCCCTGGGCGACAAGAAGGGCCTGACCCGCTACGGCCACGCCTATGTGCCCCTGGACGAAGCCCTGTCCCGCGTCGTGGTGGACCTTTCCGGCCGCCCCGGCCTGGAGTTCCATGTGGACTTCAAGCGGGCCATGCTCGGCACCCTGGATACGGAACTGGTGCACGAATTCTTCCAGGGCCTGGTGAACCATGCCTTCATCACCCTGCACGTGGACAACCTGCGCGGTGAGAACGCCCACCACCAGTGCGAGACCGTGTTCAAGGCCTTCGCCCGTGCCCTGCGCATGGCGGTGAGCCCGGACCCGCGCACTGCCGGCGTCATTCCCTCCACCAAGGGGGCGCTGTAATGGGCAAGATCGCCGTCATCGACTACGGCATGGGCAACCTGCGCTCCGTCTGGCAGGCCCTGGAGCACGTGGCCGAAGGCAGGGAAGTGGTGGTCACCGCCGATCCGGCGGTGGTCGCCGCCGCCGAGCGGGTGGTCTTTCCCGGCCAGGGCGCCATGCCCGACTGCATGGCCGAACTGGACGCCCGGGGCCTGCGCCCCGCCGTGCTGCAGGCCGCCAAGGACAAGCCCTTCCTCGGCATCTGCATCGGCCTGCAGATGCTCTTCGAGCACAGTGAAGAGGGCGACGTGCCCGGCCTGGGCGTTTTCGCCGGCCAGGTGCGCCGTTTCCCCGCCGACAAGATGGTGGCCGCCGACGGCAGCCGCCTCAAGGTGCCCCACATGGGCTGGAACCAGGTGCGCCACACCCGGCCCCATGCCCTGTGGGAAGGCATCGAGGACGGCGCCCGCTTCTACTTCGTGCACAGCTACTACGTGACCCCGGAAGACCCGGCCGTGGTGGCGGGCACGGCCGACTACGGCATCCCCTTTACCTGTGCGGTGGCCCGGGATAATATTTTTGCGATCCAGTCCCACCCGGAAAAGAGCGCCCGCGACGGCCTCGCCCTGCTGCGCAACTTCATCCGCTGGCAGCCCTGACGGCCGCCGGCATCCCCTCCGACTTACTCTCTCTACGTATTCGCGATCATGCTGATCATTCCCGCGATTGACCTGAAGGACGGCCAGTGCGTCCGTCTCAAGCAAGGCCTGATGGAAGAGGCGACCGTCTTTTCCGAGTCCCCCGCCGAGCAGGCCCGCCACTGGCTGGACCAGGGCGCCCGCCGCCTGCACCTGGTGGACCTCAACGGCGCCTTTGCCGGCCAGCCGAAGAACCAGGGGGCCATCAAGGCCATCCTCAAGGAAGTGGGCGACGAGATCCCGGTGCAACTGGGCGGCGGCATTCGCGACCTGGACACCATCGAGCGCTGCCTCGATGCGGGCCTCACCTACGTCATCATCGGCACCGCCGCGGTGAAGAATCCTGGTTTCCTGCATGACGCCTGCGTCGCCTTCCCCGGCCACATCATCGTCGGCCTGGACGCCAAGGACAGCAAGGTGGCGGTGGACGGCTGGTCCAAGCTGACCGGCCACGACGTCATCGACCTGGCCAAGAAGTACGAGGACTACGGCGTCGAATCCATCATCTACACCGACATCGGCCGCGACGGCATGCTCTCCGGCATCAATATCGAAGCCACGGTGAAGCTGGCCCAGGCCCTGAAGATCCCCGTCATCGCCTCCGGCGGTCTTTCCAATCTGGACGACATCCGCAAGCTGTGCGAAGTGGAAGGCGAAGGCGTGGTCGGCACCATCGCCGGCCGGGCCATCTACGACGGCTCCCTGGATTTCAAGGCTGCCCAGGACGCTGCAGACAAGGCCAGCAAGTAATGGCGCTGGCCAAACGCATCATCCCCTGCCTGGACGTGACCGCGGGTCGCGTCGTCAAGGGCACCAATTTCGTCGAACTGCGGGATGCCGGTGACCCGGTGGAAATCGCCCGCCGCTACGACGAGCAGGGCGCCGACGAGGTCACCTTCCTCGACATCACCGCCAGCTCCGATCAGCGCGACATCATCCTGCACATCATCGAGGCCTGCGCCTCCCAGGTGTTCATTCCCCTGACGGTGGGCGGTGGCGTGCGCAAGGTGGAGGACGTGCGCCGCCTGCTCAACGCCGGTGCCGACAAGGTCTCCATGAACACCGCCGCCGTGCAGAATCCGGACCTGGTGTCCGACGCCTCGGCCAAGGTGGGCTCCCAGTGCATCGTCGTCGCCATCGACGCCAAGCAGACGGCGCCGGGCCAGTGGTGCGTGTTCACCCACGGCGGCCGCAACAATACCGGCATCGACGTGGTGACCTGGGCTAAGGATGTGGCGGCCCGGGGCGCCGGCGAGATACTGCTCACCTCCATGGACCGGGATGGCACCAAGAACGGCTTCGACCTGGCCCTGACCCGGGCGGTTTCCGATGCGGTGGCCATTCCCGTGATCGCCTCCGGCGGCGTCGGCAACCTGCAGCACCTGGCCGATGGCGTCACCCAGGGCGGTGCCGATGCGGTGCTGGCCGCCTCCATCTTCCACTTCGGCGAATACACGGTGCGCCAGGCCAAGGAATACATGCGCGACCGGGGCATCGAGGTGCGCCTCTAGGCAAACCATGAGCCACGATCTCGATCCCTCCCTGTCCTGGCTGGACGCCCTCAAGTTCGGCGCCGACGGCACCATTCCGGTGATCGCCCAGGACGCCGCCAGCGGCCGCGTCATCATGTTCGCCTACGCCAACCGGGAAACCCTGGCAGAAACCGCCCGCACCGGCCGCGCCACCTACTGGAGCCGTTCCCGCAACAAGGTCTGGCGCAAGGGCGAGGAATCGGGCCACTTCCAGCACGTCAAGGAAATGCGCGCCGACTGCGACGGCGATGTGGTCCTGCTCAGCGTCGAGCAGGAAGGCGGCATCGCCTGCCACACCGGCCGCGAAAGCTGTTTCTTCTACCGGCGGGAAGGCGATCGCTGGATTCCGGCCGACCCGGTTCTCAAAGACCCGAAGGAAATTTACGCAAAATGAGCACTCACGACATCCTGCATCGCCTCTCCGACACCCTGGCTTCCCGCCGCAACGCGGACCCGGAGACTTCCTACACCGCCCAGCTCTTTTCCAAGGGCCCGGACTCCATCCTGAAGAAGATCGGCGAGGAATGCGCTGAGCTGATCATGGCCGGCAAGGAAGGCAAGCGCCTCAACATCGTCTGGGAATCCACCGACGTCATCTACCACATCCTGGTGCTGCTGGCCTTCTACGGCCTGTCCATCGAGGACGTGTCCCAGGAAATGCGCCGTCGTGAGGGTATTTCCGGGATTGACGAAAAGGCTTCACGCACGAAATGATGCGGCTCCCCGCGATTTTTCAAGCCATCCGGACCTGATATGGACAACTGCATTTTCTGCAAGATCGTGCGCGGCGAGATTCCCTCGCGCAAGGTGTACGAGGACGAGCACGTGTTCGCCTTCCACGACATCAATCCCTTGCGGCCGGTCCATGTGCTGGTGATTCCCAAGCGCCACATCGAATCCCTGGCCCACGCCAGCGAGGACGATGCGCCGGTGCTGGGGCGCCTGCTGGCGGTGGCCAACAAAATTGCGGTCGATCAAGGCAGCCCCGAGGGCTTCCGCGTCATCATCAACACCGGCCGCATCGGCCAGCAGGAAGTACCGCACCTGCACGCCCACATTGTCGGGGGCGACGCTCCCGTGGGGCCGATGCTGAAACGAATTCAAGGAGACTGATATGGGTAGCTTTAGCATTTGGCACTGGCTCATCGTTCTGGTGATCGTCATGCTGGTTTTCGGCACCAAGAAACTGCGCAACATCGGCCAGGACCTGGGCGGTGCGGTGAAGGGCTTCAAGGACGGCATCAAGGAAGGTACCGCCGAAGGCGCTGCCGCCACCCCACCCCAGCAGGTCGCCGGCGGCCAGACCATCGAGGGCGAGGTCAAGGAAAAGACCAAGTCCTGAACCGTCCTACCGGCCGGGGACTGGCGGAGATCGTCTGTCTCCCCGGCCCCGGTTTCCTTTTTCCTGGTTGCCTGACCTATGTTTGATATCGGTTTTTCCGAGCTAATCGTCATCGCCGTGGTGGCGCTGATCGTCATCGGCCCCGAGCGCCTGCCCAAGGTGGCGCGCACGGCCGGCCATCTGCTTGGGCGTCTGCAGCGTTACGTGAATGACGTGAAGTCCGACATCAACCGGGAAATGCAGCTGGAAGAACTGAAGAAGCTGCAGACCCAGGTGCAGGATTCGGCCCGCAGTTTCGAGAATTCCATCCAGCAGGGGCTCTCCAGCACGGAGCAGTCCCTCAACAACGCCATCCAGCCGCCGGCCGAAACGGTGGCGGCAGCGGAAGTGCCGCCGCCCGCCGCCGTTGCGCCTGCCGCGGAAGCAGCCGCAGCCGCCCCGGCTGAGGCGCCGAAAGCCTGATTGCCCCCATGAGTCTCGACAGCCAAGAGAGCGGCGCCGCCGAAGAATCCTTCCTCTCCCACCTGGTGGAGTTGCGGGACCGCCTGATCCGGGCCCTGCTGGCCGTGCTGGTGGTCTTCGTCTGCCTCTTCCCCTGGTCCCGGGAGCTCTACACCCTGCTGGCCAACCCCCTGCTGGCCTCCCTGCCGGCCGGCGGGCAGATGATCGCCACCGACGTGGTCGGCGTCTTCCTGGTGCCGATGAAGATCACCCTGATGGTGGCCTTCCTCATCGCCCTGCCCTATGTGCTGTTCCAGGCCTGGGGCTTTGTCGCCCCCGGCCTCTATTCCCACGAGAAGCGGCTGGTGCTGCCCCTGGTGGTGGCTTCCGTGTTGCTCTTCTTCAGCGGCATGGCTTTCGCCTATTTCCTGGTGTTCCCCACGGTGTTCGGCTTCATGGCCAAGGTGGCGCCGGAAGGGGTGGCCTGGATGACGGACATCGACAAGTACCTGTCCTTCGTCCTGTCCACCTTCGTCGCCTTCGGCGTCACCTTCGAGGTGCCGGTGATCGTCATCGTCCTGGTGCGCATCGGCCTGGTGGATATCGCCAAGCTGAAGGAATGGCGGCCCTACGTCATCGTCGGCGCCTTCATCATCGGCGCCGTGTTCACCCCGCCCGACGTGCTTTCCCAGATCATGCTGGCGGTGCCCCTGTGGCTGCTCTACGAACTGGGCATCATCCTGGCCAGCTTCATCGGCCGCCGGCCCCAGCCCGAGGTGGCGGCGCCGGCGCCCAGCGATCCGGCCCCCGCGGCCGCTCCTGCCGCCGACTGGCAGCCCATGAGCGCCGGCGAAATGGACCAGGCCCTGGGCCACAGCCAGGCGCCGGAACGGAAGCAGGACTGAACCGGCAGGCGGTGCCGGCAGCAATGAAAAAGGGTCCTGCGGGGCCCTTTGCTTTTGCGCTCCGCCCGGTCAGCCGCCGCCGCAGTGGTAGCGGCATTTCTCCGCCGGGCCGGCCACGGTGGGGGCCGAGGCCCGCACTTCCCCCTCCTCGAACCACCACAGGCTGCCCGGGGGCAGGGGCGTCCATACCTCGTCGTCGGTCAGGGGCTGGGTGGCGATCACCGCCACCCGGTCGTTGGGCGTGGTCACCTCGCTGAAGTCCACGGTCACGTCCTGGTCCGTCAGGTGGGCCTTGGCGAAGGGGGCCCGGCGCACGATGTAGGTAAGCTGGGTGGAGCAGTGGGCAAACAGCCAGTCGCCGCTGGAGAGCAGGAAATTGCATTCACCGCGGCTGCCCAGGTCCACGCTCAGTTCGGTGAGGGCGGCGAAGAGTTCGGCGGTGGGTGGCGCCTGGTCGCCGATGCGCTGGCGTAGGGCGGTCAGCAGCCAGCAGAAGGCCCGTTCGCTGTCCGTGTTGCCCACGGGCATGACGCTGCCGTCCAGGGGCGGGGCGAAGTCCAGCAGGTTGCCGTTGTGGGCGAAGATCCAGTAACGGCCCCACAGTTCGCGCATGAAGGGATGGGTGTTCTCCAGGGCCACCACGCCCTGGGTGGCCTTGCGGATGTGGGCGATGACGTTGCGCGAGCGGATCGGATACTGGCGCACCAGGGCCGCCACCGGGGAGTGGGCCGAGGGTTCCGGGTCGAGGAAGACCCGGGTGCCCTTGCCCTCGAAGAAGGCGATGCCCCAGCCGTCCGCATGGACGTCGGTGAGGCCTCCCCGGGCCTGGAATCCGGTGAAGGAAAAGCAGATGTCCGTGGGGACATTGCAGTTCATGCCGAGCAACTGGCACATGGGACGTCTCCGGGAGGCGGGGCTTACTGGTCGGGGTCGCGCCGCATGGGCGGGCGCTTGCCGATCCTGACCTGGGGTTCCAGCAGGCTCTGGTTGCGGCGCAGCTTGAAGGGCACGCTGGCGCCGGGCTTGAGTTCGGCGATGAGGTCCAGCATCACCTGTGGATCCTTCACCTCCTTGCCACCCACCGCCAGCAGGATGTCGCCGGGCTTGATGCCGGCGCCGTCGGCTGGGCTGCCGCGCAGGACGCCGGCGATGAGGGCGCCGCTGGCATCGGGCAGGCCGAAGGACTCGGCCAGCTCGGCGGTGATTTCCTGGGCCTCGACGCCGATCCAGCCCCGGGTCACGGTGCCGGTCTGGATGATCTGCTCCATGATGCTCTTGGCGGTGGAGACGGGGATGGCAAAGCCGATGCCGAGGGAGCCGCCGGAGCGGGAGTAGATGGCGGTGTTGATGCCGATCAGGTTGCCCTGGGCGTCCACCAGGGCGCCGCCGGAGTTGCCCGGGTTGATGGCGGCGTCGGTCTGGATGAAATTCTCGAAGGTGTTGATGCCCAGGTGGGAGCGGCCCAGGGCGGAGACGATGCCCATGGTCACGGTCTGGCCGACGCCGAAGGGGTTGCCGATGGCCAGCACCACGTCGCCGACCCGGATGCCGTCCATCTGGCCGAAGACGATGGCCGGCAGCTTGTCCGCATTGACCTTGAGCACCGCCAGGTCGGTCTCGGGGTCGCTGCCGATGACCTTGGCCTTGAGCTTGCGCCCGTCGTTGACCGCCACCTCGATGTCGTCGGCGGCCTCCACCACGTGGTAGTTGGTGAGGATATAGCCTTCGGGGCTGACGATGACGCCGGAGCCCAGGCCGGAGGAGCGCTGGGGCTCGTTGTCGAAACGGTCGCCGAAGAAGTGGCGGAACACCGGGTCGTCGAAGAGGGGGTGGCGGCTGCTCTTCACTTCCTTGCTGGTGAAGATATAGACCACCGAGGGCAGGGAGCGGCGCACCGCCTCGCGGAAACCGCCGAGGCTGGCACCGCCGTCGCCAGCGGCCGGCGCGGCCTCCTGCAGGGCCACCACGCTGGCCCGATGGCCCAGCCATTCGGGTTTGAGGGTGCTGATGACGAACAGCACGGCGAGACTCACCGTTACCGTTTGTGCAAAAATCAACCAGGTCTTACGCATGAAGGAAAAAGGTCGCACCCATGAAACGTGAAGAATTGACGCGCTATCTCGATGAACTGCTGGAAGCGGGCCGGTTTCGGGATTATTGCCCAAACGGTTTGCAAGTGGAAGGCAAGGCCGAGATCGGCCGTCTGGTGGCCGGCGTCACCGCCAGCCAGGCCCTGCTCGATGCGGCCGTGGCCCAGGGCGCCGATGCCGTGCTGGTGCACCACGGCTGGTTCTGGAAGAACGAGGACGGGCGCCTCACCGGCTTTCGCAAGCGGCGCATGGCCACCCTCATGCAGCACGACCTCAACCTCATCGCCTACCACCTGCCCCTGGACGCCCATCCGGAACTGGGCAACAACGCCCAGCTGGCCCGGCTCTGCGGCTGGCAGCCGGAAGGCCGCTTCGGCGAGCAGGACATCGCCTGGTACGGCCGCCTGCCCGAGCCGCTCAGCGCCGGGGAACTGGCGGCCCGAACCGGCACCCTGCTGGGGCGCCCGGTGCAGCTGGTGGGCCCGCAAGACAAGCTGGTGAACCGCCTCGGCTGGTGCTCCGGGGGCGCCCAGGGCTATTTCGAGCAGGCCGTGGCCCTGGGGCTGGATGCCTACATTTCCGGCGAGATTTCCGAGCAGAACACCCATCTGGCCCGGGAATGCGGCGTCCCCTACCTGGCCTGCGGCCACCACGCCACCGAGCGGGGCGGCGCCCGGGCCCTGGCGGCCCACCTGGCCGAGCGTTTCGGCCTGCACTGCCAGTTCATCGATATCGACAACCCGGTCTGACCGGAGAAAGCCTGCCGCCATGGATTACCTGTTCACTCCGCCGCCCGTCGTTGCCCTGGCCATTGCCGGCAGCCAGGCCCGCTTTCCGGTGCGCCGGGTCTATTGCGTCGGCCGCAACTACGCCGACCATGCCCGGGAAATGGGCGCCGATACCCGGGAGCCGCCGTTCTTCTTCAGCAAGCCGGCCGACGCCCTGGTGCCGGTGGCGGACGGCACCGCCGCCACGGTGGCCTATCCGCCCGCCACCAACAACCTGCAGCACGAGGTGGAACTGGTGGTGGCCCTCGGCCCCCGCATCGCCGAGCTGGGCCAGTGGGGGCTCAACGTGCCGGTGGAGGCAGCCCTGGAGGGCGTCTTCGGCTATGCCGTGGGCTTCGACCTGACCCGCCGCGACCAGCAGCAGAAGGCCAAGGAAAAGGCCCACCCGTGGGACATGGGCAAGGGCTTCGACCAGTCCGGTCCCATCGGTGCCATTGTCCCGGCCGCCCAGGCCGGACACCCCGCCAGTGGCGCCATCTGGCTGGAGGTCAATGGCGAGCGGCGCCAATCGGGCGATCTGGCCCAGATGAGCTGGAACGTGGCGGAGGTGGTGGCCAATCTTTCCACCTTCCTGCGCCTGGCCCCCGGCGACCTGATCTTCACCGGCACCCCGGCGGGCGTCTCCACCGTGGTGCGGGGCGATACCCTGGTGGGGGGCGTGGAGGGCGTCGGCCGGCTGGCCGTGACCCTGGCCTGAGGCAGGCCTCCGGCAAGGGCTTCCCTCCAGCCTGGGCGCCGGGCTGGAAGCCGCGTCCCTAAAGGGGTTTGGCGCCCCCTACGCCGATGGTAATATGGCTTCCGTAATGGGTATCCCTACCCGTAACCCTCTACGGAAGCCGGCGACAGAAACGATGAGCCTGAAAACCAAAATGGCCCTGGCCATCACGGCACTGGTGGTGCTCCTGGTGGCGCTGGGCAGTGCGGTGCAATTGCATTTGGCCCAGGCCCAGTTGAAGCAGACCGTCGCCGACCAGCAGTTTTCCCTGGTGTCCCGGGTGGCCGAGGAAATCGACCAGCGCATCCAGCTCAACCAGGCTTCCCTGGCCCGCACCGCCGCCGCCATCACCCCGATCATGTTGGGCCAGCCGGACAAGCTGCAGGCCTTCCTCAACGACAAGTATTCCCTGCTGTTGCTCTTCGACGACCTCATCGTGGTCGGCCGGGACGGCCGCGTCATCGCCGATTCTCCGGTCATGCCCGAGCGCCGGGGCACCGACGTCTCCGCCTTCCCCCACGTCCGGGAGGCCCTGGAGGAGGGGCGGGCGGTGGTTTCCCGGCCCTTCTTGGGCCGCGTCACCCGCCTGCCCACCCTGGCCATGACGGCGCCGGTGCTGGACGGGGAAGGGCGGGTCATCGCCTCCCTCTCCGGCACCCTGCAGATCCTCAAGCCCCAGTTCCTCGGCGGCCTGGCCGGGCGCAAGGTGGGACGCAGCGGCCACTTCGTCCTGGTCACCCGGGACCGCACCACCCTGGTCAGCCGCTTTCCCGAGCGGGTGCTGCAGCCCAACGCGGCGCCGGGGCAGAACCCGGTTTTCGACCGGGCCATCGCCGGTTTCGAGGGCAGCGACGAGGGCGCCACCAGCTACGGCCAGCGGGTGCTGATGAGCTTCAAGTCCGTGCCGTCCACGGACTGGGTGCTGGGCGCCCTGCTGCCGGTGGAGGAGGCCTACGCCCCCATCGAGACGGGCCGCTGGGGCACGGTCTATTACCTGCTGCTGACGGCCCTGGCGGTGGCGGTCCTGGCCTGGCTGGCCATGCGCCGGGTGCTGGCACCCCTTTCCCGCCTGCGCCAGCACGTGGTGGAGGTGCGCCAGGACCATGCGCGCAAGCTGGCCGACCCGGTCCTGGGCCAGGACGAAATCGGCGGCCTGGCGCGGGAGTTCTACCTGCTGCTGGACGAACTGGGCCAGGCCCGGGACGACCTGGGCAGCCGCATCGCCGAGATGGAATCCATCTTCGACGCCAGTCCGGTGGTCATCGGGGTGGTGCGGGACCGCTGCCTGATCCAGGCCAACCGGGCCTTCGAGCGGCTTTTCGGCGTCTCCCTGGAGACGGCCCTGGGACAGACCGTGGTGGGCTACTACCCGACGCCGGAGGAATTTGCCGAATTCGGCCAGCAGCTCTATCCGGCCGTGGCCGACGGCCGCGTCGCCCACTTCCTGCGCCGCTTCCGGCGGGCCGACGGCACTCTCTTCTGGGCCAACTTCTACGCCCGCCAGATCGACGCCCAGCAGCCCCAGCGGGGCATCATCATCGTCATCGAGGATGTGGACCAGGCCCGGCACCAGGAAGAGGTGCTGCGGGAAAGCGAAGAGCGTTACCGCCAGATGTTCGAGAACAACACCTCGATCAAATTGCTGATCGATGCCGGCGACGGCGCCATCGTCGATGCCAACCCGGCGGCGGCCGACTTCTACGGCTATCCCCTGGACACCCTGCGCCGCATGAACATCGCCCAGCTCAACCAGCTCTCGGTGGAGGAGGTGCGGGCGGAAATGGCCCTGGCGGACCAGCAGCAGCGCCGCTATTTCAACTTCCGCCATCGCCTGGCCAGCGGCGAGGTGCGGGAGGTGGAGGTGCACAGCGGCCCGGTGCTGCTGCGGGGGCGTCGCCTGCTTTATTCCATCATCCACGACATCACCGCCCGCCGCCGGGCCGAGGAGCTGCTGCGCCTCTCCGCCAAGGTCTTCGAGGGGGCCAGCGAGGGCATCGTCATCTGCGACCGCAACAACCGCATCATGTCGGTGAACCGGGCCTTTGTCGAAATCACCGGCTACGCCGAGGCCGAGGTCCAGGGGCGGGACCCGCGGGTGCTCAATTCGGGCCGCCACGACGCCGCCTTCTTCGCCAACCTGTGGCACCACCTGAAGACGGCGGGCACCTGGCAGGGCGAGATCTGGAACCGGCGCAAGGGCGGCGAGGTGTATCCGGAGTGGCTTTCCATCACCACCGTGCGCGACGAGGCGGGGGAGGTGAGCAACTACGTGGCCGTGTTTGCCGATGTTTCGGAACGCAAGCGCAACGAGGAACACATCCGCTTCCTCGCCGAGCACGACTACCTCACCGGCCTGCCCAACCGCTCCCTGCTGCACGACCGCCTGCAGCAAGCCATTGCCCTGGCCGAGCGCAATAGTGAGTCCCTGGCCCTGATGTTCATCGACTTGGACCGCTTCAAGAACATCAACGATTCCCTCGGCCACCAGGTCGGTGACCAGCTGCTGCAGGAGGTGGGGCGGCGCATCCAGGCCTGCGTGCGCAGCGCCGACACGGTCAGCCGGCCCGGCGGCGACGAATTCATCATCCTCCTGCCGTCCATCGAGACGCCCCAGGATGCGGCCCGGGTGGCGGAAAAGCTGCTGGAGTCCCTCAACCGCCCCTACCAGCTGGGCGGGCACGAACTGGTGATCACCGCCAGCATTGGCATCGCCGTCTTCCCCGAGGACGGCCGGGATTTCCAGACCCTGGTGAAGAATGCCGACGCCGCCATGTACTACAGCAAGGAGGCGGGCCGTGACAGTTTCCACTTCTTCACCCCGGACATGAACGCCCGGGTCTTCGAGCGCTTGTCCCTGGAGAACAGCCTGCGCCGCGCCCTGGAGCGGCAGGAATTCCTGCTCTACTACCAGCCCCAGGTGGACATGCCGAGCGGCCGGGTGATCGGTTTCGAGGCCCTGATCCGCTGGCAGCATCCCCAGATGGGCCTGGTTTCCCCGGCCCGCTTCATTCCCGTGGCCGAGGATTCGGGCCTCATCGTGCCCATCGGCGAATGGGTGCTGGGGGAGGCCTGCCGGCAGAACCGGGCCTGGCAGGAGCAGGGTATGCCGGCGGTGCCGGTGGCGGTGAACATTTCCGCCCTGCAGTTCCGCCAGCCCCAGTTCGAGGCCTCGGTGGAGCGGGCCCTGGCGGAAAGCGGCCTGGAACCGGCCTGGCTGGAGCTGGAGCTGACGGAGAGCATGATGCTGCACCAGGGCCAGGGCGCCACGGACCTGCTGGACCGGCTCAAGGCCCGGGGGGTGCGCCTCTCCATCGACGATTTCGGCACCGGCTATTCCTCCCTGGCCTATCTGAAGCGCCTGCCCCTGGACAAGCTGAAGATCGACCAGGCTTTCGTGCGGGATATCGCCAGCGACGCCGGGGGGGCGGCGATCACGGCCACCATCATCCAGATGGCCCACAACCTGGGGCTGTCGGTGATCGCCGAAGGGGTGGAGACGGAAGCCCAGCTGGAGTTTCTGCAGGCCCACGATTGCGCTTCGGCCCAGGGCTTCTACTTTGCCCGGCCCATGCCGGCGGCGGACATCCGGGCCTTCTGGGACGACCGGCGCTAGCCGGCCCTACATCAGCTTTTCGGGCTGGACCGTGAGGTCCAGGGCGTCGGCGCTGACCACCCGGTTACGGCCCTGGCGCTTGGCCTGGTAGAGGGCGATGTCCGCGCCGCGCAGCAGGTCCTGGGCCCGGTCATTGCGCTGGGGCGTGTGGGTGGCGACGCCGACGCTGATGCTGAGATGGCTGGCGGCGTGGGAGTTGGCGTGGGGAATGCCCAGCCGGCTGATTTCCTGCTGCAGGCTGCTGGCCAGCTTGCAGGCGGCGCCGTGGCTGGCGCCCGGCAGCACCACCGCAAACTCCTCGCCGCCGTAGCGGGCGACGAAATCACTGCCCCGCTGCAGGCAGCGGCGCAGGGTGTTGGCGACCACGGTGAGGCAGGTGTCGCCGGCCTGGTGGCCGTAGCAGTCGTTGTATTCCTTGAAGTAATCGATATCCAGCATGAGCACCGAAATGTCGCTGCCGTGGCGCTGGGCCCGCTGGAATTCCTCCTGGAAGCGGGCATCGAAGCTGCGCCGGTTGGCAACGCCGGTGAGGCCGTCGATGTTGGAGAGGGCCTGCAGCTGCTGGGCCTGTTCCCGCAACTGCTGTTCCCGCCTTACCGCCGCGGTGACGTCCTGGATCTGGATCAGGCAGTGGATATGGCCGGATTCCCGGGCCAGGGGGGCGATGGTGATGGCCTGCTCGATGGGGTGGGCGTCGTTGTGCAGATGATCCTGCAGGGGAAAGGGCCGCCGGTTCAGGGTCTGGGACAGGATGGCCGGCAACTGCTGCTGCAGGGCGGTCTGCACGGCGTGGGCGAGGCGGCTGTTGGCCAGGTGGGGGAACACCTCTTCCAGGCGGCGCCCCTGGATTTCCTGGGCGCTGACGCCGGAACGCTCCGCCAGCCAGCGGTTCCACAATTGCACCTTGCCCTCGGCGTCGATCAGGATCAGGCCTTCATTGACCGTGTGGGCCAGCTCCAGCAGGAGCGGTGCCGCCAGATGCGGATGTCCCATCAGCGTCCCCCCATGGCCTGGGCGATGTAGCTGTCCACCTCGGCCACCAGGTTGGCGATGGAATCGACGCTGAGGAGGAAGGCCACATAGCCCTGTATCTCGTGCTGTTCCAGGGTCAGGTCGATGTGCAGCAGGAGCACCGCTTCGTCGTTGCCCTGGATCTGGCCGCCCAGAACCTCGTCCGGGCTGCCCAGGTGATAGGTGGGCAGGGTGCTGTTGAGGGGGCGGCGGAAGAGGTTGGCCAGGGTGCCGACGCAGGCGTTGAGCAGGATGTTGCCGATCTCGCTCATGGCCTCCTGTTCCAGCTCGGTCAGCTCCTTCAGGGAGAGGCTGTCGCCCACCATGCGGCGGACGATTTCCAGGCCCTTTTCCTCGGGGAAGATGAGGAAGCCCTGGGCGTCGAAGGCGCCGGAGAATCGCTGGGCCACGGCGCAGATCTTGTCGCTGTGGCGGAAGCTGAACTGCTGCATGGCCTCGTGCCGCGGGATCAGCTGCAGGGTCAGCACCGACAGCTTGACCTCCTCATTGACCATGCTGGCCAGGCTGGCTGCGGCCTGGCCGACGCCGATATTGAAGGCTTCCACCAGGGCGTCGCGCTGCAGCTCGTTCAGTTCCATGTCTCGGTTTTCGCTAGGGCAGGGAAGGAACCATTATAAATGGTCAGCCGCGGCCAGCCGCGACAATGGCTTCCGGGATGCGGTTGAGGGGCAGCACGGTGCGCGCCGCTCCCAGCTTGATGGCTTCCTTGGGCATGCCGAAGACGACACAGGTGGATTCGTCCTCCGCCACCGTGTCGGCCCCTGCATCCACCATTTCCTTGAGGCCCCGGGCGCCGTCGTCGCCCATGCCGGTCATGATGATGCCCAGGGCGTTGCGCCCGGCGAACTTGGCGCAGGAGCGGAACAGCACGTCTACCGAGGGGCGGTGGCGGTTCACCAGGGGGCCGTCCACCACTTCCACGGTGTACTGGGCGCCGCTGCGGGTCAGCATCATGTGCTTGCCGCCGGGGGCGATGAGGGCCCGGCCCGGGATCACCCGGTCACCGTGCTTGGCTTCCCGCACCTCGATCTGGCACAGGCCGTTGAGGCGCTCGGCGAACATGGCGGTGAATTTCTCCGGCATGTGCTGGACGATGACGATGCCCGGGCAGACGGCCGGCAGCTTGGTCAGTACGGCTTCCAGGGCCTGGGTGCCGCCGGTGGAAGTGCCGATGGCGATGATCTTGTCGGTGGTCTTGACCATGGAGGCTCCGCTGCCCAGGCCGCCGGCGGAGATGACCGCGTCGGCGGACAGCTTGGGGGCGATGTTGAGGCCCTTGGCCACGTTGGCGATGCGCTCGGCGTGGGAGGAGGTGCCGCTGGCCGTGGAGGTGATGATCTTGCGCACATTGGCGCGGGAGGCTGCCTTGACGGCGCCGAGCAGGTCGGACGATGCGTCTTCGAGGAACTGCTTGAGGCCCATCTTGGGCTTGGTGATGATGCCCACCGCCCCCGCCGCCAGGGCGTTCATGGAGGCTTCGGCCCCCTTCTCCGCCAGGGAGGAGCAGATCACCACCGGCGTCGGACGCTCGGCCATGATCTTCTTGAGGAAGGTGAGGCCGTCCATGCGCGGCATCTCGATGTCCAGGACGATCACGTCCGGCCATTCCCGCTTCATGTGCTCCATGGCGAAGAGGGGGTCGGAGGCGGCGCCCAGCACCTTGATGCTCGGGTCGGTTTCCAGCGTTTGCTTGACGACCTGCCGCACCACGGCGGAATCGTCCACGATCATGACTTTGATGAGGCTCATAGGCTTCCCTAGTTCTTATTGGTCCCGGCTTCGCGAAATACCAGCCAGGCGTCTCCACTCCAGATGTCGAAGACCAGCTTGCGATGGCCGGCGCCTCCGAGGTGTTCGGCAACGACGGCGATTTTTCGTTCCGCCAGAAGCCGGTGCGCAACCTCTATATTACGCTGACCTATTTGTATGCCGGCATGGTTTTCCCGGCCGGGGAACATATTGCCTCCCCCGAATATCTTGGCCCGGTAGTCCTGGGGGCGGGTGCCGGCCCGGCCGATGGCCCGGTCGAACAGGCCCATGGCCTCCGTGGCGTAGCGGCCGTCCAGCTCCTGGCCGGCCGCGGGCTGGCCCCGTTCCGGCAGGATGAAGTGGCACATGCCGCCGAGCTTCCTTTCCGGATGCCACAGGGCAATGGAAACGCAGGAACCGAGCAGGGTCCGGATGCGGGTGTGGCCGCCGGCGAAGTGGAAATCCCCCGGATTGAGGAACACCTCCTGGACGGAGTCGGCAGGCATCAGGGTTTTTCGTAGATGGTGGGCCGCAGACACTTCAGCCGGTCGGTGATGCCGTTGAGGCTTTCCGAGTGACCGACGATGAAGGTGCCGCCCGGCTTGAGGCGGGTGATGAGGTTCTCCACCACCTTGCGCTTGGTTTCCATGTCGAAATAGATCATGACGTTACGCAGGAAAATAACGTCGAAGGGCCCCAGGTCCGGCGCCGGCTTGGTCAGGTTGACCTGGAGGAAGCGCACCCGCTCCCGCAGCTCCTTGGCCACCAGCAGGGTTCCCTCCTGGGAGCGGACGCCCTTCAGACAGTACTTCTTCAGGTACTGGGGCGGGATGCCCTCGGTCCGTTCCAGCGGGTAATGGCCTGCCTGGGCCTTGGCCAGGACCACGGTGGAGATGTCCGAGCCGACCACCTGCCAGGGCCGGTTGCCCAGGTGCTCGGCCAGGACCATGGCCAGGGTGTAGGGCTCTTCACCGCTGGAGCAGGCAGCGCTCCAGATGTTGAAGGGCACGCCGGGCTTGGCCTTGTGCGGCAGGATTTCCTGGGCCAGGTAGTCGAAGTGCTTGGGTTCGCGGAAGAAGTAGGTCTCGTTGGTGGTCAGCAGATCCACCATGGTCTGCAACTCCCGGCTTTCCTGGGGCGAAGTGACCAGCTGGTAATACTGGGCAAAGGTGCTGAGGCCGTAATGCTTGAGCCGGCGGGAAAGGCGCCCCACCAGGAGCACCTTTTTCGCGTCGGAAAGCTGAATGCCGGCGATCTGGTAGATCAGGTCCCGGAAGCGGCCGAACTCCTGATCGGAGATGCCCGAAGGGCCGTCCATCAGGCTGCGCTGGGTTCGGCCGCGGGAGCGCTGCCGCCCAGGTCCGCCAGGAAGGTCATTTCCTCCAGGGACAGGACCCGGTCCACATTGAGGATGATGACGAACTTGCCGGCCACCTTGCCCATGCCGAGGATGAAGTCGGCCCGGATCTTGGCACCGAAGGCGGGCGGTGGTTCGATATCGGTGGCCGGGATTTCCAGCACCTCGTTCACGCAGTCCACCACCACGCCGATGTCCTGGCGGGTTTCGCTGCCTTCGGACATCTGCACCATCTCCACGATGACGATGCAGGTGCGGCGGCCGATGGCCGCTGGGGTGCCGCCGAAGCGGGCCACCAGGTCGATCACCGGTACCACGGCGCCGCGCAGGTTGATCACCCCGCGGATGAAGCCCGGCATCATGGGAATCTCGGTGAGGCTGCCGTACTCGATGATTTCCTTGATGTTGAGGATGCCCAGGGCGAAGATTTCCCCGCCCAGGGTGAAGGTCAGGTACTGGCGGGACTCATCGCCGGTCTTGGCCGGAGTCGATCCGGCCTGGGGAACGAGGTTGCCCATGGCTATGCCTCCTCAGAAGCGCTCGAAATCGTGTTCGTCAGGGGCGGCCGTGGCCACGGGGCGGACCGGCTGGCTCTTCACCGCGCTGCGGGCGGTCTGGGCCGGACGGGCGCTGTAGGCCACTGCGCTGCGGCCTTCCTCGACCCGGAAGAACTGCATCAGGCCCTGCAGCTGTTCGGCCTGGCCGCCCATTTCCTCGGCGGTCGCTGCCAGCTCTTCGGAGGCGGAGGCGTTCTGCTGGGTGGCCTGGTTCAGCTGGTTCATGGCCTGGTTGATCTGGGCGATGCCGCCGGATTGCTCGGCGGAGGCGGAGGCGATTTCCTGCACCAGGTCGGAGGTCTTGCGGATGGTGGGCACCATGTTGTCCAGCAGGCCGCCGGCCTTTTCCGCCAGCTTGACGGAGGAGTCGGCCAGTTCGCCGATCTCCTGGGCCGCCACCTGGGAGCGTTCGGCCAGCTTGCGCACTTCTGCGGCCACCACGGCGAAGCCCTTGCCGTGCTCGCCGGCCCGGGCGGCCTCGATGGCAGCGTTGAGGGCCAGCAGGTTGGTCTGGTAGGCGATGTCGTCGATGATGCCGATCTTGCCGGCGATCTGCTTCATGGCCACCACCGTGTCCTTCACCGCCGTGCCGCCTTCGTTGGCTTCATTGGCGGCCTTGGCGGCCATGTTGTCGGTGACCTTGGCGTTCTCGGTGTTCTGGTTGATGGAGGCGGTGGATTCTTCCAGGGTGGAGGTGATTTCTTCCACGGAAGCGGCCTGCTCGCTGGAGGACTGGGAGAGGGACTGGGCCGTGGCGGACACCTGCTCGGAAGCAGAGGAGAGGTTGTCGGCAGCGCCCCGCACTTCGCCGATGATCTGGGCCAGCTTGGCCACCATGGCCTGCATGGCGGCGAGCAGCTGGCCGGTTTCATCCTTGCTGGAGGCGTCGATGCGCACGGTCAGGTCGCCTTCGGAGAGCTTATTGGCGACGCCCACGGCCTGGTTTAGCGGGGTGGTGATGCTGCGGGTGATGAAGACGCCGAGGACGATGGCCAGCAGGCCGGCAATGATGCCCACGGTGATGATCTGGTTGCGGGTGGCCACCACCAGTTCGTCGGCGGACTTGCCGGTAGCCTCCATGGACTTGGTTTCCAGCTCGATCAGCTTTTCCAGGGTCTTGATGTAGTCGTTGAAGGACTTGCGCATGTCACCCAGCAGGAGGGCGGTGCCTTCTTCCCGGGCGCCGTCATTGGCCAGCTTGATGACCTTGACCAGGTGGTCCCGATAGGGGCCGCGGGCGGCGTTGATTTCTGCCAGGACGGCCTTTTCCTCGTCATTCATGGGCATCTTGGAGATGGCGTCGAGCTCTTCGCTCATGCGCTTGCTCATGTCGGGCAGGCGGTCGGCTTCGCGCTTGATGTCATCGGCCTTGGTCAGCAACAGCATGTTGCGCACCACGCGGGCGTTGGCATTGAGGATGTCGATGATCACGTTGGCCTTGACCACCTTGGGGAAGCGGTCCTTGACGATGACGTTGAGCTCGTCGTTGATGGCGTTGGCCTTGGTGACGGAGAGCACGGCCACCCCGGTGAGGAGCAGGACGAGGATGGCAAAGGCAATACCGAGACGGGTGCCGATACGCAAGTTGGCGATCATCTGATTCTCCTGAAATTATTAAACTTGGCTGATGCGGGGTGTATTGACGGACGACGGGGCGGCCAGGCTGCGCTCTTCCCTGCCGATGGCGATCTGGGCCAGGGCCTGGACGTCCAGGATCAGGGCCACGTCGCCGCTGCCCAGGATGGTGGAGCCGCCGATGCCGCGCAGGTGGCGGAACAGCTGGCCGAGGGGCTTGATGACGGTCTGGAATTCGCCCAGCAGGGTATCGACCACGATCCCCGCCTTCTGGCCGGCTGCCTTGACCACCACCACGTTCTCGCGCTTGGGCGGCTCGCCGGGAATTTCGAAGAGGTCCCGCAGGCGGATGAAGGGCAGCACCTCGCCCCGCAGGTTGAGATAGTTGCGCTCGCCGCTGCTGGTGGCGTGGGCCTGGAGCTCCAGGCATTCCACCACCATGTCCAGGGGGATGACGTAGGAGGCCCGGTCGGCCCCCACCAGGAAGCCGTCGATGATGGCCAGGGTCAGGGGCAGGCGGATGGAGAAGCGGGTGCCATGGCCTTCCTCGGAATGCACCTCGACCCGGCCCCGCAGGCCCTGGATGTTGCGCTTGACCACGTCCATGCCGACGCCGCGGCCGGAGAGGTTGGAGACCTTGTCCACCGTGGAGAAGCCGGGTTCGAAGATGAGGTTGGCGATTTCCTGGTCGGAAAGATGGACGCCGGCCTGGACCAGGCCCTTTTCCACCGCCTTCTTGAGAATCTTGTCCCGGTTGAGGCCGCCGCCGTCGTCGGCTACGTCGATGACGATGCTGCCCGAATCGTGGTAGGCGTTGAGGGAGAGCCGGCCCCGGGGCGACTTGCCCTTGGCCTGGCGTACCTCGGCGGACTCGATGCCGTGGTCCATGGCGTTGCGCACCAGGTGCATCAGGGGGTCGCCGATTTTCTCGACCACCGACTTGTCCAGTTCGGTCTCGCCGCCGGCAATGGTCAGCTCGATGTCCTTGCCCAGTTCCTTGGAAACGTCCCGCACCACCCGCTGGAAGCGGTTGAAGGTTTCGCCGATCTGCACCATGCGCAGCTGCAGGGCGGAATCGCGAATCTGTTCCACCAGCCGGTTGAGCAGGGAGGTGGCTTCGTTGAGGTCGGACAGGCCGGCGCGGCTGGCCAGCAGGTTGGTGCTGGCCCCTGCAATCACCAGTTCGCCCACCAGGTCGATGAGGCGATCCAGCTTGTCGGCCTGGATGCGGATCAGGCGCGCTTCGGCGGCCTTCTTCTCCGATACCTGTTTCTGCTTGATGACGGCGGCTTCCACCAGCTCGGGCTGCACCACCTTCTGTTCGATGAGGATTTCACCCAGGGGCGGGGGCGGCGAGGCTTCCTCGCCGCCTTCCTCCGGCGGTACCGCATGCTGCTGCTTGAGGCCGTCGTCCAGCTCGGCCTGGGTCAGGGCGCCGATCTTCACCAGGATCTCGCCCAGGCGCATGGTGTTTTCCGGCAGGGCCTGCAGCAGGGCGATGTAGTCCGCCAGCTTGCTGTTGGGCGGCAGGATGTGCAGGGTGCATTCGTCGCGCACGAAGTCGAAGACGGCCTCGATGGCGGCCTTGTCCGCGTCGCTCTTGAATTTGATCTCGAAGCCCAGGTAGCAGGCTTCCGGGTCCATCTCCTCGGCGCTGGGCATGGCATCGGGAATGGTCTCGATGTGCACGATCTGGCCCAGGGTGGAGAGGTAGCGCAGGAAGGAAATGGGGTCCATGCCGTTGCGCAGGACGCCGGCGCCGAAGCGCAGGGAGATGTGCCAGAAATCCGTTTCCACCAGGCCGCCGCCGGAAGCCTGGACGTCGTCCACCTTCTCCACCGGGGGGCGGTTGGGCTGCACGCTGGCCGCCGGGGCCTCTTCCTTGGCGTCGAGCCAGTCGCGCTGCAGGCGGGAGAGCAGGGAATCGCCCTCGGCCCGCAGGTCCTCGTCGGGTTCGGCGGCGCCGGCCTCCAGCACGGAGAGCAGGTTGCCGATGTGGTCGCAGCAGCCCAGGAGCACGGCCACCAGGTCGCTGCTGACCTTGATGTCGCCGTTGCGCAGCTTGTCCAGGGCGTTTTCCGCCACGTGGGTGAAGGCGACGATGAAGTTGCACTCGATGACGCCGGCGCCGCCCTTGATGGTGTGGGCCGGGCGGAACACGGCGTTGATCAGGTCGCTGTCTTCCGGATTGGCCTCCAGCTGCAGCAGGGCCTCCTCCATGGCGGCCAGCTGTTCCCGGCTCTCGGTGACGAATACGGTGGTCAGTTCGTCCATGATTCCTCCTCAGCCCTGTTCCCGGGCCGGGATGACCAGGGGGTCGCCGAAGAAGGCGGCCATGTTGAAGAAGTCCAGCAATTCCCGCACGGCGGGGCTGTGGGCGACGATGCGGGCGGTCTTGTTCTGCAGCGCGGCTTCCCGCTTGGTCAGCAGGAGCAGCTGGAAGCCTGCGGTATCGACCTCGCCGACGTGGGACAGGTCGATTTCCAGGTCGCGGCA
This sequence comes from Azospira sp. I09, assembly GCF_009177135.1. Classification (NCBI taxonomy): domain Bacteria; kingdom Pseudomonadati; phylum Pseudomonadota; class Betaproteobacteria; order Rhodocyclales; family Rhodocyclaceae; genus Azospira; species Azospira sp. I09. The sequence continues at coordinate 3,341,849 of NZ_AP021844.1, forward strand.
CTGGCCCAGGGCTTCCATGAAGGCGGCCTTCTGGGTCAGGGCGTTGTAGATGGTCAGGTCATCCAGGATGGTGACGCGATGGGTGCCGGTGCTCACGAGTCCCCCTTAGAAGAGCTCCACCTGGGGCAGGTCCGGCTCGCCGCCGGGGGCGGACTGGTGCAGGGCCTGCTTGTGGGTGGTGCGTTGCTGTTTCATCACATAGCGGCTGTACAGCTGGTCCAGGTGCTCGGACAAAGGCTGGTACTGGAAATTGGGGTTTTCCGCCTGGCGCAGGCGTTCGGACAGGGTGGCGGCGTGCTGCTGCAGTCGGGACAGGGCTTCGATGGTGGTTTCGATCTGCTGCCGGGTGACGTCCTGGAACTGCACGCTGGCCACCGCATCCATGAACATGGCCGCCAGTTCCTGGCTGCTGCTCTGGACGGTGGCGATCACCGTGCTCTGGTGCTGCATGACCTGCTCGTAGCTATGGCCCAGGGTGGTGAGCTGGGTGGCGAACTGCTGCAGGGCGGCCCGCTCCCGGTCCAGGTTGGAGTGGGAGAGCTTGTCCTGGAATTGCTGTTCGATGGTGCTGGCGACGCCGACGATGCCCTGGTTGATCTGGGTCACCGCCGCCTCGGTTTCGCTGGAGAGCTTGCGCACCTCGTCGGCCACCACGGCAAAGCCGCGGCCCGCCTCGCCGGCCCGGGCCGCCTCGATGGCGGCGTTGAGGGCCAGCAGGTTGGTCTGGCTGGCGATGCCCTTGATCAGCTTGGTCAGGGATTCCAGGGAGCGGGCCTCGGCCACCACCTGGGCCACCCGTTGCTGGTCGGTCTGGGCTTCCTGGATGCGGTTTTCGATGTAGAGGCCCATCTCGACGATGAGCTTCTGGTTGTCGGCGATGCGGCTTTCCGACTCGTTGACCATCTGGCTCGACTCGGTGGAACTGGTGCTGACGAACTCGTTGAGGTGGGTCACCACCCCGTCCACCGCCTGCAGTCGCTCCGTGATCTGGTAGGCTGCCTCTTCGGTGGCCTGGATGACGCTGTGCAGCTGGCCCTGCAGCACCTCGTTGAAGGCCGGCACGGCCGCCAGTTCTTCCGCCACCTCTTCGGCCACGGCCTGGTAGTTGGTGTTGGTGCTGGCGAAGACCTCCTGGTTGCGCGCCAGGCCGAACATCATGTCCCGGTAGAAGGCGATGGAAACCAGGCGTTGGGCCAGGTAGGCGACGACGACGATGATCACCGTGCCGATGGCGTCGCCCAGGGGCTGGGCAACGTCGAAGGAATTCAGGAAGTCGCTATGGAACCAGTCGTGCAGGAAGTAGACCATGAGGCCTGCTCCGATGGCGACGATGGCGAATACCAGGGAGGCCCGCCGTAGCAACAGTCCGAAGTCCATGGGCTTAGCGCAGTACCAGTTTGATGGTGTTGAGGAGCTGGTCGGCGGTGGCCGGCTTGACGATCCAGCCGGAGGCCCCTGCCGCCTTGGCTTCAGCCCGCTTTTCCTGCTGCGACTCGGTGGTCAGGAACAGGATGGGCATGAACTTGTAATTGGGCAGCTTGCGCACTTCGCGGATGAACTGGATGCCGTTCATGCCGGGCATGTTGAGGTCGGTGATGAGCAGGTCCACCTTCACCCCGGCCTGGAACTTCTTCATTCCCTCTTCCGCATTTCCAGCCTTTTCAACAGCATAGCCTGCCTTGGCGAGGATGTTGGAGATGGATAGCAGAATGGTTGCCGAATCGTCGACAAGGAAAATGGTTTTCATGGAGCAGCTTCCCTCAAGGCGTTTTTAGCTTCGAATAATGGGGGATAGGGGCGGCAGCGGTCAATTATTTCTGATTTATATCAGAGACAAGGCCCATCTGCCGCCCAGGGCTTGCGGATGCGCCCTGGCGGGCGATCCGGGGGGCGCCGGGCGGGGCTCAGCGGGGGCGTTTGTCGATGACCCGCTTGGCCTTGCCGACGGAACGTTCGATGCCGCCGACCTCGACGATGCGCACCTGGGTGGAAATGCCGATGTAGGACTTGATGTGGTGCTGCAGCTCGTGGGCCACGTATTCCTTCTCGGCGGCGGTGGCGATGCCGAACTCCGGCTTCATTTCCACGTTCACGGTGATGCTGTCCAGATGGCCGTCCCGCGCCACTTCCAGCAGGTAGTGGCCGGACAGCTTGGCCTGTTTGAGGATCAATTCCTCGATCTGGCTGGGGAACACATTAACGCCACGAATAATCAGCATGTCATCGGAGCGGCCGGTGATCTTGCCGATGCGGCGGAAACTGCGGGAGGTGGGCGCCAGCAGGCGGGTCAGGTCCCGGGTGCGGTAGCGCACCACCGGCAGGGCCTCCTTGGAGAGGGAGGTGAATACCAGCTCGCCCTGGCTGCCCTCGGGCAGGACTTCGCCGGTGTTGGGGTCGATGATTTCCGGGTAGAAGTGGTCTTCCCAGATCACCGGGCCGTCCTTGGACTCGATGCACTCGTTGGCGACGCCGGGGCCCATGACTTCGGAAAGACCGTAGATGTCCACCGCGTCGACACCCAGCAGGTTTTCGATCTCCTGGCGCATGCCGTCGGTCCACGGCTCGGCGCCGTGGATGCCGATGCGCAGGGAGGTGCCCCGGGGATCCATGCCCTGGCGCTTGAACTCGTCGGCGATGTTGAGCATGTAGGAGGGCGTGCACATGATGATGCGCGGCGCGAAGTCGGCGATCAGCTGCACCTGCTTTTCCGTCTGCCCGCCGGACATGGGGATGACCGTGCAACCCAGGGCCTCGGCCCCGTAGTGGGCGCCCAGGCCGCCGGTGAACAGGCCGTAGCCGTAGGCGACGTGGATGATGTCGCCGCGGCGGCCGCCGGCGGCGTAGATGGAGCGGGCCATGAGGTGGGCCCAGGTGTCGATGTCCTTCTGGGTGTAGCCGACCACGGTGGGCTTGCCGGTGGTGCCGCTGGAGGCGTGCACCCGCACCACCTCTTCCCGGGGCGTGGCGAACATCTTGAAGGGGTAGTTGTCCCGCAGGTCCTGCTTGGTGGTGAAGGGGAACTTGCGCAGGTCGTCCAGGCTGTGGAAGTCGTCCGGATGCACGCCCTGGGCGTCGAACTTGGCCCGGTAGTGGGGCACGTTGTCGTAGGCGTGCTTCAGGGTCCAGCGCAGACGTTCCACCTGCAGTGCGGTGATCTCGTCGCGGCTGGCATTTTCGATGGCGTCGAGGCCGATCTTTGCTGCCGTCATTTTTATATAGTCCTTGTCATGGCCCCCTCCTCCCTAACGGCTGGGGCAAGTCACGCATTTTCCGGGATTTTTCCCCCCCGCTCAATGCATTTGCCACGAAGGAGGTGGGGCGCCCCGTCGGCGGCCCGCCTTCCCTTATATACTGCGGGAGCCATGACCGCTTCCGTTCCTGCTTTCGCCGCTCCCCGCCTGGGGGAGGAAATCCGCCACATTGCCCGGCACGCCTGGCCGATCCTGGTGGCCCAGCTGGCCTCCATGGGCCTGATGCTGATCGACACGGCCCTGCTCGGCCACTACGGCGCCGCCGACCTGGCGGCGGTGGCCATCGGCGGCGGCATCTACATTGCCGTCATCATGGCCTGCGCCGGCGTGCTGCAGGCGGTGGCGCCGGTGGTGGCCCACCTGCACGGCGCCGGGCGCCACGGGGAAATCGCCGCCGCCCTGCAGCAGGCTTTCTGGGTGGCCCTGGTGCTGGCTGTGCCGGCCTGCCTGCTGATGCGCTTCCCCGATCCGCTGCTGGCCATGGCCACCATGGAGCCGGCGGTGGAGGCCAAGACCCGGGCCTACCTCGACCTGCTGGCCTGGGGCCTGCCCCTGGTGCTGCTGTACCGCACCCTGTTCGCCTTCGCCAATGCCCTCGGCCATTCCCGGCCCTTCATGCTGATCAGCCTGGCGACCACCGCCCTGCACCTACCCCTCTCCTGGTGCCTGATCCAGGGGCGCTGGGGTGGCCCGCCCCTGGGGGTGGAGGGCACCGGCTGGTCCACCCTGATCATCGTCGGGGTCGGTTTTTTCTGCGGTTTCGCTTATCTGCGGCGCTCGGCCGCCCTGGCGCCCCTGGCCCTGCTGGGGCGCTGGCACCGGCCCCAGTGGGCGCGCTTGCGGGAGCTGCTGCGCCTGGGCCTGCCCATGGGCTTTTCCAACCTGGTGGAAATCAGCGCCTTCACCCTGATCGCCCTCTTCATCGCCCGGGAAGGAGCAACCGTGGTGGCGGGGCACCGCATCGTCGCCAACCTGGCGGCCCTGCTCTACATGCTGCCCCTGGCGGTGGCCATCGCCACCCTGGCCCGGGTCGGGCGGGCGGCCGGGGCCCGGGATTCGGCCGGCATGGAGCGGGCGGTCGGTGCCGGCATGGTCCTGGCCACCGGTCTGTCGCTGCTGTTTGGGGGCTTGCTGTGGTGGGGTGCCGGGCCCCTGGTGGGAGCCGCCACGGGGGATGGCCGGGTGGCCGCGGTAGCCGTCGGCCTGGTGGGTTATCTGGCGGCCTACCAGCTGTTCGACGCGATCCAGACGGTGGCGGGTTTTTCCCTGCGGGGCTGCAAGATCACCTTCCTGCCCATGCTGATCCATACCCTCTGCTTCTGGGGTGTCGGCCTGGGGGGCGGCTGGTGGCTGGCCTACGGCAGCCCGGCCATGGGCGTGGCCGGCTACTGGGCCGCATCCGCCGCCAGCCTGGTGCTGGCGGCGGTGCTGCTGGGCGGCCTGCTGTGGCGGGTGCTGGCGGCAACCCGGGAATAGGGCGCTTCGCCGCTCCTGCCTGAAAAGGCGCGTCCCGTCTCGTTGTCAGGCAAGGCACGGCTGGCAGCGGCGTCCTGCCTGCCTTCCAGGTGATGCCGCTATTGCGGCCGCTTGTCCACCACCCGCCGGGCCTTGCCGCCGACGGCCCGTTCGATGCTGCCCACCGCCTCCACCCGCACCCGGGTGGAAATGCCGATGTAGGACTTGATGTGATGCTGCAGCTCCCGCGCCGCCTGCTCGGAGACGTGGGTGCCCGCATTGGCGAACTCGGGTTTCAGTTCCACCCGGATGTCCAGCTTGTCCAAATGGCCTTCACGCCACACCTCCAGCTGGTAATGGGGCGACAGCTCGGCCTGCTTGAGCACGAATTCCTCGATCTGGCTGGGGAAGACGTTGACGCCGCGGATGATCAGCATGTCGTCGGAACGGCCGGTGATCTTGCCGATGCGGCGGAAGCTGCGGGCCGTGGGCGGCAGCAGGGTGGTCAGGTCCCGGGTGCGGTAGCGCACCACCGGCATGCCCTCCTTGGTCAGGGAGGTGAACACCAGTTCGCCGTGGGCGCCGTCGGGCAGGACTTCGCCGGTGTTGGGGTCGATGATCTCCGGGTAGAAGTGGTCTTCCCAGATGGTGGGGCCGTCCCGGGATTCGATGCATTCGCTGGCGACGCCGGGGCCCATCACTTCCGACAGGCCGTAGAGGTCCATGGCGGCGATGCCGAAGCGGCGCTCGATCTCCGCCCGCATGCTTTCGCCCCAGGGCTCGGCGCCGAAGAGTCCGATGCGCAGGCTGGAGCCGGCCAGGTCGAAGCCCTGGTGCTCGCATTCGTCGGCCAGGTTGAGGGCGTAGGAGGGCGTCACCACCAGCACCGTGGGCTTGAAGTCGGCGATGAGCTGCACCTGGCGCTCGGTCTGGCCGCCGGAAACGGGCACCGCCGTGGCGCCCAGGCGCTCGACGCCGTAATGGACGCCGAGGCCGCCGGTGAACAGGCCGTAGCCGTGGGCTACATGGACGATGTCCTCCGGTCCGGCGCCGGCGGCGCGCAGGGCCCGGGCCATGATGTCGGCCCAGCGGTCGATGTCGCCGGCGGTGTAGCCGACCACGGTGGGCTTGCCGGTGGTGCCGCTGGAGGCGTGCACCCGCACGATGTCCCGCATGGGCACGGCGAAAAGGCCGTAGGGGTAGTTGTCCCGCAGGTCCTGTTTGCCGGTGAAGGGGAACCTGGCCAGGTCCGCCAGGGTCTTCAGGTCGTCCGGATGGACCCCATGGGTGTCGAACTTGGCCCGGGTATGGGGCACCTTCTCGTAGGCGTGGCGCAGGGTCTGTTGCAGGCGCTTGAGCTGCAGGGCGGCGATTTCGTCCCGGCTGGCGCGGGCGATGCGTTCCCCTTCCAGGGCGGCGGCGGACTCCCGGTGCATGGTTTTCTCCCCGACTTTTTGTCGTTGTAATAATGCTGTCCGGGATTCTGGGGGCGGCGGGGCGGGGGGCGCTTAATCTGGATCAAATGGAGGCGCTGCGGGCCCGGGATTTGTATCCATAATTATGAATGCAAAACAGCGGGGCGCCTTTTTTCTTGTGTTAATATTGGCGGACTAACAATAAGATAGCGCTCCGCTGCTGTAATCCGTTGCATAAAGAATCCGGCCTCCCCATGCCACTTTCCCCTGCCCCTGTTGCCCGCCAGCGCCTGCACGTCCGCAGCATCCAGTTGTATGGCTTCAAGCGCGAGGATGGTCTGTGGGACGTGGAGGCGCGTCTGACCGACGTCAAGGATCATGATTACCCCCTTTCCTCCGGGCTGCGGCCAGCAGGAGAACCGGTGCACGATATGTGGGTACGGGTCACCATCGATCGGGAATTCAACATTCTCGCGGCGGAGACCCGGACGGACGGCATGCCCTATGTGGGACAATGCGACCGTATCAACGCGGATTACAACAGGCTGGTAGGCTTGAATCTGTTTCACGGCTTCCGCAGGGCGGTCAAGGAGCGTTTTGGCGATGTCAAAGGCTGCTCCCATCTGACCGAGCTGGTCATGGTGCTGCCGACGGCGGCGATCCAGACCTTTGCCAGTGAAATGAAAGACAACGAGGACCATGGTCACAAGCCTTATCAGCTTGACCGCTGCCATGCCCTCGAATCCACTTCGGAAGCGGTCCAGCGCTATTACCCGCGCTGGTACCGTGACCAGAAAATGGGGTAGGGGAGACACTCCTGCCTTTTGCTCGCAACTTCAACCAAGCAAGGAAAGCGCATGAAAATTCATGAATATCAGGGTAAGGAGATCCTGAGAAAGTTCGGCGTGACGACGCCGCGCGGCAAGCCTGCCTTCTCCGTCGACGAAGCTGTCAAGGTCGCCGAGGAACTGGGCGGCAAGGTGTGGGTCGTGAAGGCCCAGATTCACGCTGGTGGCCGCGGCAAGGGCGGTGGCGTGAAGGTTGCCAAGTCCCTGGATGAAGTGCGCCAATACGCCACCCAGATTCTGGGCATGCAACTGGTGACCCACCAGACCGGCCCGGAAGGCCAGAAGGTCCGCCGCCTGCTGATTGAAGAAGGCGCCGACATCAAGAAGGAATACTACCTGGCTGTCCTGACCGACCGCGCTACCCAGAAGGTCGCCGTCATGGCCTCCTCCGAAGGCGGCATGGACATCGAGGAAGTGGCCCATGCCACCCCCGAGAAGATCCTCAAGGAATTCGTTGATCCCCTGGTCGGCATCACCGACCAGCAGACCCTGAACCTGGCCCAGGGCATCGGCGTTCCCGCCGACTCCGTGGCCAAGGCCCAGGCCGAGATCAAGAAGCTGTACCAGTGCTACATGGAAACCGATGCCTCCCTGGCGGAAATCAACCCGCTGATCCTGGAAGGCAACGGCAACATCAAGGCTCTGGACGCCAAGTTCAATTTCGACTCCAACGCCCTCTTCCGTCATCCCGAAATCGTTGAATACCGCGATCTGGATGAAGAAGATGCCGACGAAATCGAAGCCTCCAAGTTCGACCTGGCCTACATCTCCCTGGACGGCAACATCGGCTGTCTGGTGAACGGTGCCGGTCTGGCCATGGCCACCATGGACACCATCAAGCTGTTCGGCGCCGAGCCGGCCAACTTCCTGGACGTGGGCGGCGGTGCCACCACCGAGAAGGTCACCGAAGCCTTCAAGATCATGCTCAAGAACCCCAAGGTCAAGGGCATCCTGGTCAACATCTTCGGCGGCATCATGAAGTGCGACACCATCGCCACCGGCGTGGTGACCGCGGCCAAGGAAGTGAACCTGTCCGTGCCGCTGGTGGTCCGCATGAAGGGCACCAACGAGGACCTGGGCAAGCAGATCCTGAAGGATTCCGGTCTGCCGATCATTTCCGCCGATACCATGGCCGAAGCGGCCCAGAAGATCGTCGACGCGGTCAAGTAAGGAGTTATTGAATGTCCATCCTGATCAACAAAGACACCAAGGTCATCACCCAGGGCATCACCGGCAAGACCGGCCAGTTCCATACGGAAAAGTGCCAGGAATACGCCAACGGCAAGAACTGCTTCGTTGCCGGCGTGAACCCCAAGAAGGCTGGCGAGAAGATCTTCGACATCCCCATCTACGCCACCGTCAAGGAAGCTGCCAAGGACACCGGCGCCACCGTTTCCGTCATCTACGTGCCGCCCGCCGGCGCTGCTGCCGCCATCTGGGAAGCCGTTGAAGCCGACCTGGACCTGGCCATCTGCATCACCGAAGGCATCCCCGTGCGGGACATGCTGGAAGTGCGCAACAAGATGAAGGAAAAGGAAGCCAAGGGCGGCAAGAAGACCCTGCTGCTGGGCCCCAACTGCCCCGGCCTGATCACCCCCGATGAAATCAAGATCGGCATCATGCCCGGTCACATCCACAAGAAGGGTCGCATCGGCGTGGTTTCCCGCTCCGGCACCCTGACCTACGAAGCCGTTGCCCAGCTGACCGAAATCGGTCTGGGCCAGTCTTCCGCCGTGGGTATCGGTGGCGACCCCATCAACGGTCTGAAGCACATCGACGTCATGAAGATGTTCAATGACGATCCGGATACCGACGCCGTCATCATGATTGGCGAAATCGGCGGTCCCGATGAAGCCGAAGCCGCCATGTGGTGCAAGGCCAACATGAAGAAGCCCATCGTCGGCTTCATCGCCGGTGTGACTGCCCCCGCGGGCAAGCGCATGGGCCATGCTGGCGCCCTGATTTCCGGTGGTGCCGACACCGCTGACGCCAAGCTCGCCATCATGGAAGAGTGCGGCTTCACCGTGACCCGCAACCCCTCCGAAATGGGCCGTCTGCTCAAGGGTCTGCTGAAGTAAGCAGCGTCCCCGGCGCAATGCCAAGGCGGGCCTTCTGGCCCGCCTTTTTCTTTTGGGGCGTGCCCTGGGAGGCGGGCGGGGCGCCGCTGCTGGCGATGCCATGACGGAAATGCCCGTCCTTCCTGCCTGAGCGGCCCCATGTCCGGCTAACTGCGCTCCCCTGTCCGGGAAATGCCGGGCCAGGGCCCGGCCACGGTACAATCCGGCCCCATGGAACTCGACCTCACTTCTCCCGTTTTCTGGCTGGCGGTGGCCCAGATCATCGCCATCGACGTGGTGCTCTCCGGCGACAACGCCGTGGTCATCGCCCTGGCCTGTCGCAACCTTTCCCCCGAGCAGCGCAAGAAAGGCATCTTCTGGGGCGTCGCCGGCGCCGTCAGCCTGCGCGTGGTGCTGACCACCTTCGCCGCCCTGGTGATGAACCTGCCCTGGCTCAAGCTGGTGGGCGGCCTGCTGCTGCTGTGGATCGGCATCAAGCTGCTGCTGCCGGAGGACGACGACGGCCACGACATCAATGCCGCCGATCACCTGTGGGGCGCGGTGAAGACCATCATCGTCGCCGACTTCGTCATGAGCCTGGACAACGTCATCGGCGTTGCCGGCGCCTCCCACGGCAGCCTGTTTCTGCTGCTCTTCGGCCTGGCCGTGAGCATTCCCCTGATCGTCTGGTCCAGCCAGCTGATCCTCAAGCTGATGGAGCGCTGGCCGGTGGTGGTGACCCTGGGCGCCGCCCTGCTCGGCTTCGTCGCCGGCGAAATGATCGCCGCCGATCCCGGTCTGGCCCCCTGGCTGACCGGCACTCCGGCCTGGCTGCCCAAGGCCGTCGGCCTCCTCGCCGCCGTGCTGGTGGTGCTGGCCGGCAAGGTGCTGCAGGCCCGGCGCCCGACCCCCGTCGATATTACCGTGGAGTAAGAATGGCCCTGTATCTGAGCGAAGCCGACGTCCAGTCGGTGCTGACCATGCCCATGGCCCTGGAGGCCGTGGAAATCGCCCACCGCGAACTGTCCCGGGAGGGCGCCCTGGTCGCCCAGGATACGCCTCGGGCCCGCACCCGCCTGCCCCAGACGGCCCTGCACCTGCTGCACGGCGGCCTGCCCGGGCTGGGCATCCTGGGCTACAAGGCCTACACCAGCAACCGCAGCGGCAACCGCTTCAACGTCTTTCTCTTCGACGCCGCCAGCGGCGTGCTGCAGGCCGTGGTGGCAGCCGATTACCTGGGCATGATGCGCACCGGCGCCGCCTCGGGCATCGCCGCCAAATGGCTGGCGCGGCCCGATTCCGAAGTGGCCGGCGTCTTCGGCAGCGGCTGGCAGGCCCGGGGCCATGTTGAAGCCATCTGCACCGCCCTGCCGCTGCGCCGGGTCAAGGTTTATGGCCGCAAGCGGGACAAGCTGGAAGCCTTCTGCGCCGAGATGGGCCAGCGCCTGCCCGGGGTCGAGATCGTCCCCGCCGCCGATGCGGAAGCGACGGTGCGCGGCTCCGATGTGATCGGCACCATCACCACGGCCGCCGCCCCCCTGTTCGACGCCGACTGGCTGGTGCCGGGCGTGCACATCAATGCCGCTGGTTCCAATGCCCTGATCCGCCAGGAACTGTCCGAAGCCGCCGTGCGCCGTTGCGACCTGGTGGCGGTGGATACGGTGGATACGGCCCTGAAGGAGGCCGGCGACCTGGTGCCCCTGCTGGAGAAGGGCCGCCTTTCCGCCCGCCAGCTGGTGGAACTGGGGGACGTCATCGTCGGCCGCCGTGCCGGGCGCAGTTCGCCCGAGCAGATCACCCTGTTCGAATCCCAGGGATTGGCGGTGCAGGATCTGGTGCTGGCCTCCCTGGTGCTGGCCCAGGCCCGGGCCCGGGGGCTGGGCCTGGAACTGCCGTTCGGCGGCTGAAAACGCTCGTTTGTTTCTCGCCCGCCGGGGAGCGTGAATTATGGCGCGTCCGGCGCCGGCTTTCTCGGCGAGAATCCCATTTGACTGAGTTAAGGCGGCACTGTAAGAATGCAGAATACGCCGCTGAATAATAGGGTTGCGGCACGAGGGAGTCGGAGGGAGCCAGCATTGGGCCGTTCCGGCAGGCCATAGAAGAAGACAACTAATCAATTTGGCATTGGAGGCCCTGCGCCATGCGCAAAGCCGGATTCTGGAAGACCGACTGGTTCCTCGGCCTGGCCCTGTCCCTGGCCATGCTGGCCGCCGCCAATGGGGAGTTGATCCAGAGCCTGGAGCGCAAGGCCTACGACATGGGCGTGGCCGCCTCCAGCCGGACCTCGTCCGAGCGGGTGGCGGTGATCGCCATCGACGACCAGAGCATCGCCAACATCGGCCGCTGGCCCTGGTCCCGGGACGTCCATGCCCGCCTCACCGACCTCCTGGTGGGGGCCAAGGCCAAGGTCATCGGCAATACGGTGCTGTTCTCCGAGCCCCAGATCGATCCGGGCTACGCCTACATCACCCGGCTGCTGGAACTCTCCCGCCAGGGCGCCATGCCGGCGGAGGCCGCCGGCATCCTGCAGGAAGCCGAGGCCGCCCTCAACACGGACCGCCGCCTGGCCCAGAGCTACGGCGCCACCGACACGGTGCTGCTGCCCATGCTGTTCCAGCTGGGCGATCCCCTGGGGCGGCCGGACCAGCCCCTGCCGGAGTTCGTCAGCCGCAACCAGCTGACCCGGGTCAATGCCGGCAGCGGCTTTGCCCTGCCCACCAACGCGGTGCAGCTGCCGGTGCCGGGCATCGGCGAGAAGGCCGCCGCCATCGGCCATCTCAACGCCTCCGTGGACGTGGACGGCGGCATCCGCAGCGAACCCCTGGTGCTCAGCTACTACGACCAGTTCTATCCCTCCCTGTCCCTGCTGATCGCCGCCCGCAGCCTCAATCTCGGGCCCGCCGACATCCAGGCGACCCTGGGGGAGTCGGTGCGCCTGGGCAAGCTGCGCATCCCGACAGACCCGGCCAGCCGCATGCTGACCTTCTTCTACAAGGACCGGGAGGGCAAGCCCGCCTTTGCGGTGGATTCCTTCTACGACGTGCTGTCCGGCAAGATTCCCGCCGCCAAGTACCAGGACAAGATCGTCCTCATCGGCGCCACCGCCGCCGGGGTCGGCGCCAGCCAGGTGACGCCCGTATCCCCGGCCATGGCACCGGTGCTGACCCTGGCCCACTCCGTCTCCAGCATCCTGCAGGAACACTTCTTCGTCATCCCGGCCTGGGGCCTGGGGGCCGAGCTGGCCGCCTACCTGCTGGTGGCCCTGTACCTGATCCTGTTGCTGCCCCGGCTTTCAGCCGGCGTCGGCGCCGGCCTCACCGCCCTGCTGCTGGCGGCCCTGCTTGGCCTGCATTTCGGCCTGATGCTGGGGGCCGGCCTGTGGCTGCAGCTGATGGGCGCCGCCACCCTGCTGCTGCTGGGCCATCTCCTGCTCACTACCAAGCGCTTCCTGGTGACGGAACGGGGCAAGGAGAAATCCGACCAGGAATCGGCCGAGTCCAACCGCATGCTGGGCCTGGCCTTCCAGGGCCAGGGCCAGCTCGACATGGCTTTCGACAAGCTGCGCAAGTGCCCCCTGGACGACCAGTTGATGGAGAACCTCTACAACCTGGCCCTGGACTTCGAACGCAAGCGCCAGTTCAACAAGGCCGAGGCCGTGTTCCGCTACATGTCCGGCTACAACCCCAAGTTCCGGGACCTGGAAATGCGCCTGTCCCGGGCCAAGGCCATGTCGGAAACCATCATGCTCGGCGGCGCCGGCGCCCGCAGCAGCGGGGGCACCCAGATACTCACCGGCGGCGAGGTGGAAAAGCCCATGCTGGGCCGCTACCAGGTGGAAAAGGAGCTGGGCAAGGGCGCCATGGGCGTGGTCTACCAGGGGCGCGACCCCAAGATCAACCGGGTGGTGGCCATCAAGACCATGGCCCTGGCCCAGGAGTTCGAGGAAGACGAGCTGGCCGACGTCAAGGAGCGCTTCTTCCGCGAGGCGGAAACCGCCGGCCGCCTCAACCATCCCAACATTGTCACCATTTTCGATGCCGGCGAAGAGCACGACCTGGCCTATATCGCCATGGAGTTCCTCAAGGGCAAGGACCTGGTGCCCTTCACCAAGGCCGACCACCTGCTGCCGCCCGAGCGGGTGGCCGACATCGTCGCCCGGGTGGCTGAGGCCCTGGACTACGCCCACCGCAACAACGTGGTGCACCGGGACATCAAGCCGGCCAACATCATGTACGAGCCCGAGTCGGATCAGGTCAAGGTGACCGACTTCGGCATTGCCCGCATCACCGATTCGTCCCGCACCCGTACCGGCATGGTTCTCGGCACCCCGTCCTACATGTCGCCGGAGCAGCTGGCGGGGAAGAAGATCGACGGCCGCTCCGACCTGTTTTCCCTGGGCGTGACCCTGTACCAGTTGTGCTGCGGCCAGCTGCCGTTCCATGGCGAATCCATGGCCCAGCTGATGTTCAAGATCGCCAACGAGGCCAGCCCCGACGTGCGCCTGGCCAATCCGGCCGTGCCCGCGGCCCTGGCGGAAATCATCAACAAGGCCCTGGTCAAGGACGCGGAGCAGCGTTACCAGACCGGGGCGGAAATGGCGCGCGACCTGCGTGGGGCCTGCGCCCCCGGCGCCGGCGGCGTGGACGTGACGCTCTGAGGGGGAGGAAAACTGCGTGCATAAGAGTCTGAGCGAGGCCCTGGAAATCGCCGTCAAGACCGATCCGGGCATGGTTCGGGGCCACAACGAGGATGCGGTCTTCGCCAATCCCCACCTGGGCCTGGCCATCCTGGCCGACGGCATGGGCGGCTACAACGCCGGCGAGGTGGCCAGCGGCATGGCCACCACCCTGCTCTCGGGCGAGATCGAGGAAGGCCTGATCCTGAAAGGCGCCTGGGAGGTGGAGCCCGACGGCGAGCCCTACGCCAACGCCCTGCTGCGGGAGCGTATCGCCACCGCCAATTCGGCCATCTACCACGCCGCCCAGAGCCAGCCCCAGTACGCGGGCATGGGCACGACCCTGGTGCTGGCCCTGTTCGCCGACAACGTGGTGACCGTTGCCCACATCGGCGACTCCCGCCTCTACCGCCTGCGCGGCGAGGAATTCGTGCGGGTCACCCGGGACCATTCCCTGCTGCAGGAGCAGCTCGACAGCGGCATGCTGACGCCGGAACAGGCCCGGCTGTCCATGAACAAGAACCTGGTGACCCGAGCCCTCGGTGTGGACCCGGAGGTGGAGCCGGAGATCCGCTCCTACCCGGTGCTGCCGGGCGACATCTTCCTGCTCTGTTCCGACGGTCTCAACGACATGGTGGAGGACGAGGAAATCGGCCTCACCCTGCAGACCCTTTCCGCCAACCTGGAGCTGGCCGCCACCCAGCTGATCCAGATGGCCAACGACAACGGCGGCCGCGACAACGTGTCCGTGATCCTGGTCAAGGTCCTGCGCGACTTCGCCGCCCCCCGCGGCTGGTGGTCCCGTTTCCTGGCCTGGTTGAAATGATTTTTCGCTAAGGAATTGCACTATGGCAAAGCTGATTCTCTCCATGGACGGACTGGTCCTGAAGGAAATCCCGCTCACCAAGGAGCGGATGACCATCGGCCGCAAGCCCCACAACGATATCCAGATCGACAATCTGGCCATCAGCGGGGAACACGCGGCCCTGGTGACCATCCTCAACGATTCCTTTCTCGAGGACCTGAACAGCACCAACGGCACCCTGGTGAACGGCCAGCCCATCAAGAAGCACTTCCTGCAGAACGGCGACGTGGTGGAACTGGGCAAGTACAAGCTCAAGTTCATCAGCGACCTGCCCGCCGCCCGTGAGGGGGAGACCGACTTCGAGAAGACCATGGTGCTGCGCCCCGGCAGCATCCAGCCCCAGGAGGCGCCCGCCGCCTCTGCCGTGGGCGAGACCACCCACGCCAATTTCGGCGACGTGCGCATTCCGTCGCCGCCGCCGGCTGCCCCTGCCGCCGCCGCGGCGCCCCTGCTGGGGGTGGTGCAGATCCTCAACGGCGCCAATGCGGGCAAGGAACTGGAACTGGTGAAGACCCTCACCACCCTGGGCAAGCCCGGCGTGCAGGTGGCCGTTATCACCCGGCGGCCCCATGGTTATTTCATCACCCATGTGGAAGGCGGCCAGTTCCCGGTGGTCAACGGCAAGACCCTGGACGCCCAGGCCCATCCCCTGGCGGACCACGATGTGGTCGAGATCGCCGGGGTGAAGATGGAATTCTTCCTGAAGAACTGAGGGGCGCGGACGCAGCGGCGCCGCACGGCCAGCCGGGGGCACATTGAAAAAGAACCTTGTCAGAATCGCCCTCGGCCTGGCGCTGGTGCTGCTCACCCTGGGGCATTCCATCCGCCTCTACCAGCATCCCCTGCTGTCCCACCTGGATGCCATCACCTACGACGCCCGCCTGCGCCTGACCCAGCCCGGCGGCCAGGACAGCCGGGTGGTGGTGGTCGATATCGACGAGAAGAGCCTGGCCGAAGTGGGGCGCTGGCCCTGGAGCCGGGACAAGGTGAGCCGGCTGGTGCGGCAGCTGACGGACCACTACGGCGTGCAGCTGGTCGGCTTCGACGTGGTCTTTGCCGAACCGGATGAAAGCTCCGGCCTGCGGGTCCTGGAGCGCATGGGCGCCACCAGCCTGAAGGGCGACGCAGCTTTCCTTGCCTCCCTCTCCTCCCTGCGCGGCAGCCTGGATTACGACGGCCAGTTCGCCGCCACCCTCAAGGGGCGGCCGGTGGTGCTGGGCTTCTACATGTCCAACGGCATTCCCCAGGGGGCGCTGCCGCCGGCGGTGCTGCCGGCCGGCACCTTCCAGGGGCGCAACATCCTGTTCACCTCCTGGCGCGGCTACGGCGGCAACCTGCCGGCCTTCCAGGCGGCGGCCCCGGCCGGCGGCCACTTCAATCCCCTGGTGGATTTCGACGGCATTTCCCGCCGGGTACCCATGCTGGTGGAGCACGGCGGCCAGTACTACGAATCCCTCTCCCTGGCCATGGTGCGCCTGCTGCTGGGCAATGTGCCGGTGCGGCCGGGCTACGCCGAAGGGGGCGGCGGTTCCGGCCATGCCGGCCTGGAATGGCTGGACCTGCCGACCCCCCGGGGGGCGCTGCGCATTCCCGTGGACGAGAACGTGGCCACTCTGGTGCCCTACCGGGGCAGCCAGGGCAGCTTCGTCTACCTGTCGGCGGCGGACGTGCTGCAGGGGCGGGTGGCGCCGGCCAGCCTGCAGGGGAAGGTGGTGCTGGTGGGCACCACCGCGCCCGGCCTCATGGATTTGCGGGCGACCCCGGTGGGCGAGGCCTATCCGGGGGTGGAAATCCACGCCAACCTGATTGCCGGCATGCTCGACGGCAGCCTCAAGCACAAGCCGCCCTACGCCCTGGGTTTCGACGTGGTCCAGGTGCTGCTGGTGGGCCTGCTGCTGTCCCTGCTGCTGCCGTCCCTGTCGCCATCCCGGGCCACCCTGCTCACCGGGGCGGTGCTGGCCGGGGTGGTGGGGCTCAACCTCGCTTTGTGGCAGTCCGGCCTGGCCCTGCCGGTGGCCGGCGTACTGCTCCTGATCCTGGCCCTCTACGCCATGAACATGTCCTGGGGCTACTTCGTCGAATCCCACAGCAAGCGCCAGCTGACCCAACTCTTCGGGCAGTACGTGCCGCCGGAGCTGGTGGACGAAATGGCCCGGGACCCGGAGCGCTACAGCATGGAAGGCCGCAACGCCGAGCTGACCGTGCTGTTCTCCGACATCCGCGGCTTCACCAGCATCTCGGAAGGCCTGGACCCCAAGGACCTGGCCCATCTGATCAACGAATACCTGGGCGCCATGACCACGGTGATCCGGCACCACCGGGGCACCCTGGACAAATACATCGGCGATGCCATCATGGCCTTCTGGGGGGCGCCGGTGGCCGACCCCGACCATGCCCGTCACGCCCTGCTGGCGGCTCTGGAGATGCAGGTGGAGCTGCGCCGTCTCGACGCCCCCTTCGCCGCCCGGGGCTGGCCGACCCTGCAGATCGGCATCGGCATCAGTACCGGCCTCATGACCGTCGGCGACATGGGCTCGCCCCTGCGCCAGGCATACACGGTGATGGGCGATGCGGTGAACCTGGGCTCCCGCCTGGAGGGCCTGACCAAGCAGTACGGCGTCGGCATCATTGTCGGCGAGGCCACTCGGGCGGCGGTGCGGGACGGCGTCTTCCGCGAGCTTGACCGGGTCCGGGTGAAGGGCAAGGATGAGCCGGTGGCCATTTACGAACCCCTGGGCCTGGCGGGCAGCGTGCCCCAGGCCGTGCTGGATGAACTGAAACTGTGGCAGCAGGCCCTGCGCTGTTATCGTGCCCAGGAATGGGACCAGGCCGAGCTGCAGCTGATGAACCTGGTGCGCCTCAACGGTGACTGCCGGCTCTATCAGCTTTACGGCGAGCGCGTTGCCCATCTGCGGCAGCAAGCTCCGGGCGACGGCTGGGACGGCGTCACCACTTTCGAAACCAAGTAGCGGCCGGAAAATCATGAAAATCAGGATTCTCGGTTGTAGCGGCGGCATCGGCGGCCGGCATTTGCGGACCACCTCTATGCTGGTGGATCACGATGTGCTGGTGGATGCGGGAACCGGCGTGGCGGACCTGTCCCTGGCGGAACTGGGGGCGATCGACCACATCTTCCTCACCCATTCCCATCTCGACCACATCGCCTCCCTGCCCCTGCTGATCGACACCGTCATGGACATGCGCATCGGCCGGCCGGTGACGGTGCACGCCAGCGAGGCCACCCTTGCCATCCTGCGCCAGCATGTCTTCAACTGGCTGGTATGGCCCGACTTCAGCGAAATCCCGAGCCGGGAAGCCCCCTGTCTGCAGTTCCAGGCCATGGAGCTGGGGCAGCGGGTCGACCTGGGTTGTGGCCGCAGCATCACCGCCCTGCCGGCGGAACACACGGTGCCGGCCGTAGGCTATCTGCTGGATTCGGGCAGCAACAGCCTGGCCTTCAGCGGCGACACCACTAGCAACGACAGCTTCTGGCCCCGGGTGAACGAGGTTGCCAACCTGCGCTACCTCATCATCGAGACGGCCTTCTCCAACAAGGAGCGGGCCCTGGCCATCGCCTCCAAGCACCTCTGTCCAAGCCTGCTGGCGGAGGAACTGGCCAAGCTGGTGCGACCGGCCGAGGTTTTCATCACCCACCTGAAGCCCGGCCAGATCGAGCAGACCATGCAGGAGATCGAGGAAGGCGTGGCCGGCTTCAAGCCCCGCATGCTGCAGAACAACCAGGTCTTCGAACTGTGAGCGCGTCATGGCCAAGGTGAGCGTGGAAGCCCTGGCGCGCCTTTCGCCCCTGGGCAATCTGTCGGGAGAGCGGTTGGCCGAGCTGGCCGCCTACTGCCGCCTGGAAAGCCTGGCCCCGGGCCAGGCGCTGCCGCGCCAGCGCCTGGAGGCCGGGCTTTCCCTCTACCTGCTGCAGGGCGAACTGCGGCTGTCGTTTGCCGACGGCAGCGGCGCCGTGCTGCAGGCCGGCAGCGAGGCGGCTGCCTGGCCCCTGGGCCTGCAGGAGCCCCGGCCCCAGACGCTGGTGGCGGTGGGGAACGTTGAACTGCTGGGCGTTGATGGGCAGTTGCTGGACATCCTGCTTACCTGGGAACAACTGGCGGCCAACGCCGGCGTGCAGAAAGCCCCGGCCGTCGCCCCTGCCGCCCCGGAGGAGACCACCGACTGGCGGCAGATGTCCGGCGCCTTCAATGTCCAGGTGCTCACCGCCAGCGCCCTGGGCCAGCTGCCGCCGGCCCACATCGATGTCCTGCTGCAACGCTTCCGCCGCCTGCGGGTGCCGGCCGGCGAAGTGGTGATCCGGGAAGGGGACGTGGGCGATGCCTACTACCTGATCGAGTCCGGCAGCTGCGAGGTGACCCGCCGTCTCGGCAACAAGGAGGTCGTCCTGGCCCAATTGGGGGCCGGCCAGGCTTTCGGCGAGGAGGCCCTGGTGGCCAATGCCCGGCGCAACGCCAGCGTCACCATGAAGAGCAAGGGCGTCCTGCTGAAGCTGGGCAAGGAGGATTTCGATGCCCTGCTGCGGGCGCCCCTGCTCAAGGGCTTGTCCCGCGACGAGGCCCAGGATCGGGTGGCCCGGGGGGCCGTCTGGGTGGATGTGCGTTATCCGGCGGAGTTCCGCTTCGACGGCCTGCCCGGGGCCATCAACCTGCCGGTGAACGAGGTGCGCGGCGCCTTCGGCAGCCTCGATCCGAACCGGGAATACGTGGTCTATTGTCAAAGCGGACGCCGCAGCTCGGCCGTCGCCTTTCTCCTGACGCAGCAGGGCTATCAGGCCTGGTGGCTGGAAGGCGGGCTCTGGGGCCCCCTGGCCGAAACGAAGGAACAATAATGAACGCAGCACATCCCACCCCCGACAGCAGCGCCCAGGGCGACGTCAATAGCCGCCTGCTCTTTTTCAAGAACCTGCAGGCGGTCACCAACAAGATCCACGCCACCAGCAATATTGACGAGATCATGCTGGAGCTGTCCCAGGACATCTGCAATCTCTTCAATGCGGACCGGCTGACCATCTACACCGTCAGCGAAGACCGCAGCAGCATCGTCTCCAAGGTGAAGACCGGCCTCAATTCCTTCAAGGACCTGAAGCTGCCCATCACCGAGCAGAGCGTGGCCGGCTATGTGGCCATGACCCAGAAAATGGCCAATATCCGGGACGTCTACGACGACGTGGAGCTGAAGGCCTATTCCCCCAAGATGAACTTCCTGCAGGAGGTGGACAAGCGCACCGGCTATCGCACCAAGCAGATGCTGGTGGCGCCCATCAGCGATGGGGAGGGGGCTTTGCTGGGGGTGGTGCAGATCATCAACAACCGGGACGATGTGCCCTTTGCCGCCGTGGCGGAGGAGGGCGTCCAGGGCCTGGCCCAGACCCTGGCCATCGCCTTCACCCAGCGCCAGAAGGCGGTGCCGGGGGTGCGCTCCAAGTACGACGGCCTGGTCAGCGATGCCGTCATCTCCGCCGCCGAACTGGACCTGGCCCAGCGCTCGGCCCGGCGCAAGGGGCTCGATCTGGAGGAGGTCCTGGTCAAGGAATTCCAGGTCAAGCCGGCGGCCATCGGCCAGGCCCTGGCCAAGTACTTCGGCGACCCCTACGAGCCCTACCGCAGCGAGCGGGTCAAGCCCATTGACCTGCTGCGCAACCTCAAGCGCGACTATCTCGAGTCCCAGCAATGGGTGCCGGTGGAGGAAACCCGGGAAGGCGTGGTGGTGGTGGCGACGGACCCGGAGCGGGTGCGCAACTCCCGGGTGGTGAACAACATCTTCCCCAAGAGCAAGGTGGTCTACCGGGTCACCACCAACCGGGAATTCCTCCAGGTGCTGGACCATTTCTTCGGTGCCCTGGCGGACGTGGCCTCGGTGGGCGACCTGCTCTCCGACCTGGGGGACGGCGACGACGAGGCAGGCGACGTTGTCGGCGACGACGTTTCTGCCGCCGCCGAGAACGAGCTGGTCAAGCTGGTGAACAAGATCATCATCGAGGCTTACCAGCAGGGGGCTTCCGACATCCACATCGAACCCCGGCCGGGAAAGGAAAAGACCCTGATCCGCTTCCGCAAGGACGGCTCCCTGGTGCCCTACATCGAGATTCCCGCCTCCTACCGCAATGCCCTCATCGCCCGCCTGAAAATCATGTGCGATCTGGATATCTCGGAGAAGCGCAAGCCCCAGGACGGCAAGATCAAGTTCAAGAAATACGGCCCCCTGGACATCGAGCTGCGGGTGGCCACCATCCCCACCGCCGGCGGCATGGAAGACGTGGTGATGCGCATCCTGGCCGCCGGCGAGCCCATTCCCCTGGACAGCCTGGGCCTGACGCCCCACAACCACGAAACCCTGAAGAGCATCATCAGCAAGCCCTACGGCCTCTTCTTCGTCTGCGGCCCCACCGGCTCGGGCAAGACCACCACCCTGCATTCCATCCTGGGCCACATCAATACGCCGGACACCAAGATCTGGACTGCGGAAGACCCGGTGGAAATCACCCAGAAGGGCCTGCGCCAGGTGCAGATCAACAAGAAGGCCGGCCTGGATTTCGCCACGGTCATGCGCTCCTTCCTGCGGGCCGATCCGGATGTGATCATGGTGGGCGAAATGCGGGATGCGGAAACCACCGGCATCGGCATCGAGGCCTCCCTCACCGGCCACCTGGTGTTCGCCACCCTGCATACCAACAGCGCCCCCGAATCGGTGATCCGCCTGCTGGACATGGGCATGGACCCCTTCAATTTCGCCGACGCCCTGCTCGGCATCCTGGCCCAGCGCCTGGCCAAGCGCCTGTGCAAGGAGTGCAAGGAGGCCTACCAGCCCTCGCCGGAGGACATGAAGCGGCTGCTGACCGAGTACTGCGAGGAGCTGACCAACACCGACAGCTGGAAGAAGGACCCCAAGGGCTCCTACGAAGCCGTCTACCGGGACTGGAACAGCCGCTACGCCAAGGATGGCCAGTTCACCCTGTATCGCCCCAAGGGCTGCCTCGCCTGCAACGACACCGGTTACAAGGGCCGGGTCGGCCTGCACGAGCTGATGGCCGGGACCGACGGCGTCAAGAAACTGATCCAGGAACATGCCCGGGTGGCCGAGCTGGTGGCCTGCGCCCTCAACGACGGCATGCGCACCCTGAAGATGGACGGCATCGACAAGGTGCTGCAGGGCATTACCGACATGAAGCAGGTACACGCGGTCTGCATCAAATAGGAGGTAGGGCATGGATACCCTGGACGATCTTTTCCGGCGCCTGGAGCAACTCAACGAGATCGGGGCGGCCCTCTCCCACGAGCGCAACCTGGACCGCCTGCTGGAGCGCATCCTGCTGGCGGCCAAGCAGATCACCCACGCGGACGGCGGCACCCTCTACCGCATGACCGAGGACGGGCGCCATCTGCGCTTCGAGATTGTCCGCACCGACTCCCTGGCCATCGCCTTTGGCGGCAGCAGCGGCCAGCCCCTCTCCTCCAAGTTCCCCGACCTGCCGCTGCACACCGAAAGCGGCGAGCCCAACAATTCCATGGTGGCCGCCTACAGCGCCCTCAACCTGCAGACGGTCAACATCGCCGACGCCTACACGGCGGAGGGCTTCGACTTCTCCGGCACCCGGGCCTTCGATGCCCGCACCGGCTACCGCTCCCAGTCCTTTCTCACGGTGCCCATGAAGAACCACGAGAACGAGGTCATCGGCGTCTTGCAGCTGATCAACGCCCAGGATCCCGTCAGCGGTGAAGTGCGGGCCTTCTCCTATGCGGACCAGCGCCTGGCCGAATCCCTGGCCTCCCAGGCGGCCATCGCCCTGACCAACCGGCAGCTCATTTCCCAGCTGGAAGAACTGTTCGAATCCTTCATCCAGCTCATCAACACCGCCATCGACGAAAAGTCCCCCTACACCGGCGGCCACTGCCAGCGGGTGCCGGAGCTGACCATGATGCTGGCCGAGGCGGTGAATGCCACCACGGAAGGCCCCCTGGCCGACTTCAGCATGTCCGACAAGGACCGCTACGAGCTGAAAATGGCCGGTCTGCTGCACGATTGCGGCAAGGTGACGACGCCGGTGCACGTGGTGGACAAGGCGACCAAGCTGCAGACCATCTTCGATCGCATCCATCTGCTGGATACCCGTTTCGAGGTGATCCGCCGCGATGCCCAGATCCGCATGTGGCAGGCCATTGCCGGCGGCCGAGGGGAAAGCCAGGCGCGCCAGGAACTGGAGGCGAGTCTGGCCCAGATGGAGGAAGACCAGCGCTTCCTGCAGCGCTGCAATGTGGGCGGCGAAGCCATGCAGCCGGAAGACCAGGAGCGAGTGCGGCAGATCGCCCGCCGCTACCGCTGGCAGGATGCGCAGGGCAAGGAAAACGATTTCCTCAGCGCGGACGAAGTGGAGAACCTGACCATCCGGGCCGGCACCCTGACCGAGGCCGAGCGGGAGATCATCAACCACCACATCGTCGCCACCATCCGCATGCTGGAATCCCTGCCCTGGCCCAAGCACCTGAAGAACGTGCCGGAATACGCCGGCGGCCACCATGAGCGCATGGACGGCAAAGGCTATCCCCGGGGCCTGACCCGGGAACAGATGAGCGTCCAGGCCCGGATCATGGGCATCGCCGACATCTTCGAAGCCCTCACCGCCCGGGACCGGCCGTACAAGGAAGGCATGAAGCTGTCCCAGGCCCTCGCCATCATGCGGAAATTCCGCGACAACGGACATGTGGACGGGGATTTGCTCGACGTTTTCCTGAAGCAGCGGGTGTTTCTGCGCTATGCCGAGCGTTTTATGGACAAGAGCCAGCTTGACGTCGCCTAGTCAGAAAGTGCCGCGATAGGGATGTGTTGTGACAAAAAACGTCAGTTTTTTGCGGCGTAGCCCCGGTGAAATCAAGGAAAAGCAAGCTGGCATCCTACTTGCTCATACTTGATTGAGGAGTTCCGGATATTCAGAGACTCCCATATATCTTTCTTCCAATAGGAGATTGTCATGAACAAGGTTCAGCAAGGTTTCACCCTGATTGAACTGATGGTGGTGGTTGCTATCATCGGTATCCTGGCCGCAGTTGCTCTGCCGGCTTACTCCGACTACCAGGCCAAGGGTAAGATCGCCGCCGGTCTGGCAGAAATTTCTGCCGTCCGTACCGCCTATGAAATGATCGCCAACGATGGCGGCACCCCGACCGAAGCTACCATCGGGCTTGACACTTCCAAGAGCGGCCACTGTACCTACACCGTGGACAACACCGGCATCTCCTGCGCCCTGAAGAATGCCCCGACCAAGGTCAATGGTCTGGCTATCAAGCTGGCCCGGGCTGCCGGTGGTGCCTGGTCCTGCGACGCCAGCGCCCTGCCCACTGATATGAAGCCGAAGGGTTGCAGCTAATCCCAGGTTTTGTGATGAAAAAGCCCGCTTCGGCGGGCTTTTTTTATGGGTGGCGGCGTGTATCAGAGCACGCTGTCGCTTCTTGCCTAACTAAGCGAATTTCAACTGCCGCTAGCCAAAATGTCGGGGCCCAGGCAGCAGCGCAACAACGTCTGGGTCTCCCCGGCCCGGACCCGGTTGGAGAACCACCATACGGCGCCCTTTTTGACCGTCCACGGCGCTTCCTGGCCGGAGAGGAGCAGGGCGGCCAGTTGGCCCAGGGTGGGCTGGTGGCCGACGATGAGGATGGTCTGCCGGCTGTCGGGCCAGCCGGCGGCCGAGAGCAGGTCGTAGACGCTGGCATCGGGCGCCAGCTTGCGGCTGGTTTCGTAGGGCAGTTCCAGGGCGTCGGCGGTTTGCTGGGTGCGCACCGCCGGGCTGACCAGGATGCGGGTGTGCTTGGGCAGGCGGGGCTTGAGCCAGGCAGCCATCTGCCGGGCCTGCTTGGCGCCGCGGACGGTGAGGCGGCGGGCCAGGTCGTCGCTGCCGACCTCGGCTTCGGCGTGGCGCCAGAGGATCAGGTCCATGGCGGTCTCCGGGGACAAAGGCGCCATCCTAGCCGCTCCGCTTTGCAGTCTTGTTGCGCTTGCCGGGGGATTTTTCCCAGGGCGCCGTCTGGGCCAGGAAATCCTCGAGGAAAGCCGGCAGTTCTTCCAGCAGCAGGTCGCTGCGGCCGCCGAGCCAGCCCATGACCAGACCGGGCCGGGCCGGCAGGGTGGGAGCCAGCAGCTCCCGGGCGGTGGCCAGGTCGTTGAGGCGCCCCAGGTGTTCCTGCAGGCGGGCCAGGGATTGGGCGTAGGGGGCGCCGTTGCCGCCGGCGGGAGCGAGGAACTCGATGGCGTAACGCAGCTTCTTGAAGGCGATGCGCAGGCGGTGGCGGCCGGCGTGGTCCAGCTCCGCCAGGTTGCGGGCCAGACGGCTGGCCTGGCGGGCGCGGCGGTCGAGGCGGCGGGCGGCGAAGTCGGTCAGGGGGCGCTGGCCGGCCGGCTCTTCCCCGAGGGCGAAGAGGTCGGCACTGAATTCCAGGAGCAGGCGGGAGTAGGCCGGCGAGCCCAGCAGGCGGCGCACGGCGAGGTGGGCGGCCTGGGAGCGGCTATTGGCGTGCCGTTCCAGGCGGGTCAGCTCGGCAACGCCGGGGAATGCGGCGTTCAGGGGAGGCAGGGTTTCGCTGAGGAACACGTCCCAGTTGCGGGCTTCTCCCAGGCCCCGGCCCAGGTCGCGCCAGGGGCCGGTCCAGCGTTGCCGGAAGGCTTCCTGCAGCACCGGGGCGAACAGTTTGAGCAGGGAACGCAGGCGGCGGATGGCGACCCGCACCTGGTGCACGTATTCCGGGCTGTCGCCGCGCTGGGCGCCGGCCTCGTTGGCCTGCAGGTGCTGCAGGCAGTCCAGGGCGGCGCTGCGGCAGGCGGCCAGGGGCGTCAGGTTCGTGTCCAGGGGCGCCGGACGGGCCTTCTGGGGCGGGCTGCGGCGGCCGGTGAACAGGGCGTAGCCCCGCTCCGCCTTGCTCGCCGCCACCGGGTGCAGGGCCTGGCGTTCGCCAAGGGCGGTGGACAGTTCCCGGGCCAGGGCGAAGAGGGCGGTCTCGGGGCCAGCCAGGAGCTCCAGTTCCAGTTCCCCCAGGGGCTCCCGCTGACCCTTGCTCTGGATGGTGCCCCGGTCCAGGGCGATCTCGATGCGGGTGCCGGGGGCCGGTTCGACGATCCAGGCGAGGCGGGTGAAGTCGGTGGTGAAGGCGGCTTCCAGGCGGGGCGTGCGCTTTTCCAGCCAGCGTCGCAGGTCGGCATCGTCCACATGGGAAAAATCGAACTGGCCGGGTGCCACCTTGGCTTCCCACTCATTGCGCCGGGCCAGGCCGCCGCTGGCCGGGTTGGCGGTCTTCACCGTCAGCAGCCAGTCCCAGCCCTTGCGCCGGTGGCGCAGGGCCATGCGCTGGCCGAGCAGTTCCAGGTCGGGGGTGTCGTAATAGGTGTTGAGCAGCCGCTGGCGCTGGGGGGCGCTGCCGGCCAGGAGCGGATGCCGCAGGAGGCGGGCGGCGCCGCCGGGGGGCAGGCGCAGCTTGAGTTCGGTTTCGAGGGCCATGGCGGGGATTCTACACCCGGCGATTTATCCCAATATGACAGCGGCCCCTTCGCCGCCGGGCCTGCCGCAGAAAACAAAAAAGCCCCGGCAGAGGGGCTTTTTCGCGGACTGCAGGCGCCGCGCCGGCGGCCCCGGAATGCCTAGAGGTCGAAGGTGCGCAGCTTTTCCACGTCGGGGATATGGATCTTGCGGCCTTCCACCTTGATCAGGCCTCGCTCGGACAGTTCATGCAGGATGCGGGAGAAGTGTTCCTGGGTCAGGTTGAGGCGGGAGGCAATGATGCCCTTATTGGTGGGTAGGTTCACCGTGGTTTCCTTGGGCAGGTGTTCCTCGTCCGGCAGGTCCCGCAGCAGGTAGCCGATGATGCGCTGGCGGCCGGAGTGCAGGGAATAGGATTCCACGTCGGTGATGATCTGGTGCAGGCGCATGGAGAGGCCGGCGATCATCTTGCGGCCCAGCTTGGGGTCCCGTTCCAGTTCCTCGAACAGCACGGCCTTGGAGATGTGCAGCAGCTGGGAGTCGGTGAGGGCCTGGGCGTAGACGATGTAGGGCTTGTCCATGAACATCAGGGCTTCGCCGAAGGTCTGGCCCTGGCCGAGGATTTCCACCACCTTCTCGCCGCCCTGGGCGGAGGTGAAGGCCAGCTTGACCTGGCCGTAGACCACCAGGTGCAGGCCCTGGCAGGGATCGCCCTTGTGGAACAGGATGTCGCCGCGGGCCGCGTGGATTTCCCGGGTACCGCGGGCAATGCGGGCAATTTCGTCCGGGGCCAGGCCATTGAACATGGGCACATAGGACAGCAAGGCGTCGATGTTCAGATTGCTGGTGGTCACGAACGGCACTCCTCGAATGGAAAAATGGGCTCCATGGTCGCATTAGAGGCCCACGCTGACAAGCCCGGGAAGTCCCCGTCATTTATGGGGATTAGCCGCTGCCGGCGCCCGATACGGTGGCGGTCCCCATTCCCGGCAGGGGACGGGCCGGGGACGGCTATAATCGGCCCATCATTGCGCCCGCCGATAGCCCGGAATCCCGACTCCCCCCACTGCCATGTCCAAGCCCGATCTCTCCCGCCTCAGCCTCAAACGGGGACCTGTCGCCCCGGCCGCGCCCCGCTCCCGCCGCCGCACCTGGCTCATCGGCGCCGCTGTCCTCGTGCTGGGCGGCCTGCTGCTGGCCTCCCTCTCCCGGCGCGAGACCGAGGTGGAGACTGTCTCCGTCACCACCGCCTATCCCTACCAGGGCGTCACCCTGCTCAATGCGGCCGGCTACGTGGTGGCCAGCCGCAAGGCCTCCGTCGCCTCCAAGGCCACCGGCCGCCTGGAATGGCTGGGAGTGCTGGAAGGCAGTCGGGTCAAGGCCGGCGAGGTGCTGGCCCGGCTGGAGAACAAGGACGTGCAGGCCCAGGCCGACCAGGCTGGCGCCGGCGTGCTGTCGGCACAGGCCGAACTGAAGGACGCCCGGGCCGCCCTGGAGCGGGCGAAGGACCTGGCCCAGAAGAAGTTCGTCTCCGGCTCCTCCCTGGATACGGCCCAGGCCCGCTTCGACAAGGCCGCCGCCGCCGTGGCGGTGGCCCAGGCCAATCTGCGGGCGGCCCAGGTGGGGGTGGAGCAGACCCTCATCCGCGCCCCCTTCGACGGCGTGGTGCTGACCAAGACCGCCAACATCGGCGACGTCATCACCCCCTTCTCCTCGGCCCTGGAAAGCAAGGGCGCGGTGGTGACCATGGCCGACATGGAGAGCCTGGAGGTGGAAGCCGACGTGGCCGAATCCAACCTGGCCAGGATCAAGGTGGGCCAGCCCTGCGAAATCCAGCTCGACGCCTTTCCCGAGTTGCGCTTCCGCGGCGAGGTGAGCCGCCTGGTGCCGACGGTGGACCGCTCCAAGGCCACGGTCATGACCAAGGTGCGCTTCGTGGACCGGGACGAGCGCATCCTGCCGGAAATGAGCGCCAAGGTGGCCTTCCTGGAAAAGCCCATGGGCGACGGCGAGCGCCAGCCCCTGGTGGCGGTGCACAAGGATGCCCTGGCGGCCGACGGTAAGTCCCTGTTCCTGGTCGAGGCCGGCAAGGCGAAGCGGGTAACGGTGACGGTGGGCCGCCAGATAAACGATCTGCTGGAAGTGAGCGCTAACCCGGCGTTGCAGCCGGGAGCCAAGGTGGTGGCCCGTCCCGGCGAGCGCCTGGGGGACGGGGACCGGGTCAAGGTGGTAAGCAAGTGAGCGGCACGGTAGACGAAAGCGCCGCCGCAGGCAGCGTGGTGCACAGTGCCGGAAGCAGCTTCGGAGACGCCGCTTCCGCGGCGCCCCTGATCGTCCTCGACAACCTTTCCAAGAGCTACCGCCGGGGCCAGCAGGTGGTGCCGGTGCTGGAGCGCATCAGCTTCAACATCGCCGCCGGCGAGTTCCTGGCCCTGATGGGGCCGTCCGGTTCCGGCAAGAGCACCCTGCTCAACCTCATCGCCGGCATCGACCGGCCCGACTCCGGCACCCTCAGCGTCGCCGGCCAGGACATCGCCGCCCTGGAAGAGGCCGAGCTGGCGGCCTGGCGGGCGGAAAACGTGGGCTTCATCTTCCAGTTCTACAACCTGATGCCGGTGCTGACCGCCCTGGAAAACGTGGAACTGCCCCTGCTGCTGAAAAACCTCGGCAAAGCCGAGCGGCGGGAGCGGGCCGAACTGGCCCTTTCCATGGTGGGCCTGGCGGACCGCATGGACCACACGCCCAACGAGCTTTCCGGCGGCCAGCAGCAGCGGGTGGCCATCGCCCGGGCCCTCATCACCGACCCCACCCTGATCGTGGCCGACGAACCCACCGGCGACCTGGACCGGGAGTCGGCCGGCGACATCCTGCACCTCCTGCAGCGCCTCAACGACGAGCTGGGCAAAACCATCGTCATGGTCACCCACGACCAGCGGGCGGCGGAATCGGCCCACGCCATCATGCATCTGGAAAAGGGCGAACTCTCCGCCCGCCAGGAAATCCGTCCGCGCTGATCCCCGCACCGGGGCCTGCCCCGGGAGCCAATGAAAACGGGCCTGTCCGGCATGCCATGCCGCACAGGCCCGTCCTTATTGGGTGTCAGGCCGGCCGTCTTGGACGTCTACGAAACTTCCCCCGCGGCGCCGGCCTTCAGCTTGCGGTACAGGGTATTGCGGCTGATGCCCAGGCGCCGGGCCGCTTCCGACAGATTGCCCCGGGCCGCGGCCACGGCCCGCTGGATGGCCAGGCGGGAGACTTCCTGCAGCCGGTCCGGCGCCGGCTGCGCCATCGTCGCGGCGGCGTCGGCGGCAAGGGGGCGCTGCTGCAGTTCCTCCGCCAGGTCGTCCGGCAGGTGGGGCCAGTCGATGCATTCCTCGTCCGCCTCGAGCAGGGCGGTGGCGGTGCGCAGGGCGTTGGCCAGCTGGCGCAGGTTGCCCGGCCAGGCGTAGTCGGCAAAGGCCCGGGCCACCGCCGGAGCCAGGGCCAGGCTCCGCCCGGGGGCCATTTCCGCCAGCAGCCGCGCCACCAGGGCGGAAAAGTCGCTGCGCTCGCGCAGGGCCGGCAGGGTCAGGGTGAGGCCGTTGAGGCGGTAATACAGGTCGGCGCGGAAGCGGCCAGCTTCCACCTCCTGGCGCAGGGGCCGGTGGGTGGCGCAGACCAGGGCGAAATCCACCGCCACCGGCTTGCCGCTGCCCAGGGGCGTCACCTGGCGCTCCTGCAGCACCCGCAGCAGGCGGCTCTGCAGGTTGAGGGGCATGTCGCCGATCTCGTCCAGGAACAGGGTGCCGCCGTGGGCTTCGCGCAGGCGGCCGGGGCTGCCTTCCTTGCGGGCGCCGCTGAAGGCGCCGGGGGCGTAGCCGAAGAGTTCGGCCTCGATCAGGTTTTCCGGCAGGGCGGCGCAGTTCACGGCGACGAAGGGACCCTCCCGGTGAGGGCTGCTGCGGTGGATGGCCTGGGCCAGCAGTTCCTTGCCGACCCCGGATTCGCCGTGGAGCAGGAGGGGAATGGGTTTGCCTGCCACCTTGCGAGCCTTGTCCAGGGCCGCTTTCAGCCGGGCATCGCCTGTATCCAGCGCAGCCAGGGCATCCTGGGGCGGGGTGCTCGCCGCGGCAGTGCCGACGGGGATGGGCGCCTTGCCGGCGTGGATCTGCAGGAACAGCCTGCCGCCGCGCCGGGTGTTCACCAGCAGGGCCTGCTGGCCCTGGCGCCGGCCCCAGTCGAGCAGGTCCTCGCTGCGGCTGTCCAGCACCCGCTCCAGGGGCGTCGCTCCCAGGTCCGCCGGCTGCAGGCCGAGCATGGCCAGGGCGGCCCGGTTGGCGCCGACGATCCAGCCGTCTTCCGAGAGGGCCAGCACCCCTTCGGCCACGGTGCCGATGCCTTCGGCCCGGGGATGCAGGTGCAGGCGGATGTGGCGGCGGTGGCGGGAGAGCAGCAGCCGGTTTTCGATCATCTGGGCGGCGGTGCGCACCAGGCCCTGGGTGTGGGGGTGGTGGCTGCGGTGGTCGCCGGAGATGTCCAGGGCGCCGAGGAGCTTGCCGGACGGATCGAGGATGGGGGCGGCGGCGCAGGTGAGGAAGGTGTTGCGTTCGAGGAAGTGCTCGGCGCCGTGGATTTCCACCGCGGCGCCTTCGGCCAGGGCGGTGCCGATGGCGTTGGTGCCCCGGTGCTGTTCGTGCCAGGAGGCGCCGGGGGCCAGGGCCACCCGCTCGGCCTTGCCGAGGAAGTCCGGGTCCCCCAGGGCATGCACCAGCAGGCCCCGGTTGTCGGCCAGCACCACCATGCTGTGGGAGGCCTGGACCTGGGCGTAGAGGTATTCCATGACCGGCTCGGCGTGGGCGACGAATTCCTGGTGGCGCTCCAGGGCCTGGCGCAGGTGCTGTTCGGAGAGGCGCGGCGTTTCCGGGTTGCGGCCCACCGGCTCCAGGCCGGCGCCGCGGCTGCGGTGCCAGGAGCGCAGCAGGCGCTCGTCCACCAGGCCGGGGGGAAGTTCGCCCTGCTCGAGAAACAGGCGTCGGGCCTGGCGCAGCAAGGGAGCGCCAGCCCGCGGGTGCGGATGGTTCATCAATGTCTCCTTCGCTCCGGCCTCTGACGGGTCGGATGGTGTGGTCCGGCGAGTATAGCCCTCTGTTTCCCCGGTGCAATGCTTTCCCCGGAAGTGTCCGGCCGGGTGTGTCATTTTGGTACAGCTGTGCCGGGACGGGACGTGCCACGGGGCGGCGGCCGCCGCCGGCGGCAGGGTGTGGTGCCATAGGAATCAATGGCTTGGGCTTGGGTGGCGGTGCTGGCACGGCCCTTGATAAGGAGAAGGCGGGCTCCCTGTTTGGAGCCCTGTTCGATCCCCATAAAAACGGAAGGAGACACCATGCTTTACGCGACCCCCGGCAGCGCTGGCGCCAAACACCAGTACAAGGCCCGCTACGACAACTTCATCGGCGGCAAGTGGGTGGCCCCGGTCAAGGGCCAGTACTTCGACGTCATCACCCCCATCACCGGCAAGCCCTACACCCAGGCCGCCCAGTCCGGCGCCGAGGATATCGAGCTGGCCTTGGACGCCGCCCACGCCGCCGCCGACAAGTGGGGCAAGACCTCCGCCACCGAACGCTCCAACATCCTGCTGAAGATCGCCGACCGCATCGAGGCCAACCTGGAAATGCTGGCCTACGTGGAGACGGTGGACAACGGCAAGGCCATCCGCGAAACCCTCAACGCCGACATTCCCCTGGCCGCCGACCACTTCCGCTACTTCGCCGGCTGTCTGCGTTCCCAGGAAGGCTCCATCAGCGAGATCGACGAAAACACCATCGCCTACCACTTCCACGAACCCCTCGGCGTGGTGGGCCAGATCATCCCGTGGAACTTCCCCATCCTGATGGCTGCCTGGAAGCTGGCCCCGGCCCTGGGCGCCGGTAACTGCGTGGTCTTGAAGCCCGCCGAATCCACCCCCATCAGCATCCTGGTGCTGGCCGAGCTGATCGCCGACCTGCTGCCCCCGGGCGTGCTCAACATCGTCAACGGCTACGGCCGCGACGCCGGCATGGCCCTGGCCTCCAGCAAGCGCATCGCCAAGATCGCCTTCACCGGCTCCACCGCCACCGGCCGGGTCATCGCCCAGGCCGCCGCCAACAGCCTCATTCCCGCCACCCTGGAACTGGGCGGCAAGTCCCCCAACATCTTCTTCGCCGACGTGGCCGCCGCCGACGACGACTTCTTCGACAAGGCCATCGAAGGCCTGGTGCTGTTCGCCTTCAACCAGGGCGAAGTGTGCACCTGCCCCAGCCGGGCCCTGATCCACGAATCCATCTACGACCACTTCATGGAACGGGTGCTGGCCCGGGTCAAGGCCATCAAGCAGGGCAGCCCCCTCGACACCGACTCCATGATGGGCGCCCAGGCCTCCCAGATGCAGATGGACAAGATTCAGTCCTACCTGGCCATCGGCAAGGAAGAGGGCGCCCAATGCCTGATCGGCGGCGACCGCGCTCGTCTGCCGGGCGAACTGGCCGAGGGGTATTACATCCAGCCGACCCTGTTCAAGGGCCACAACAAGATGCGCATCTTCCAGGAGGAAATCTTCGGCCCGGTGCTGGCCGTGACCACCTTCAAGACCGAAGCCGAAGCCCTGGAAATCGCCAACGACACTCCCTACGGCCTTGGCGCCGGGGTGTGGAGCCGGGACGGCAACACCGCCTACCGCATGGGCCGCGGCATCAAGGCCGGCCGGGTGTGGACCAACTGCTACCACGCCTACCCGGCCCACGCCACCTTCGGCGGCTACAAGGAATCGGGCATCGGCCGCGAGACCCACAAGATGATGCTGGACCACTACCAGCAGACCAAGAACCTGCTGGTGAGCTACAGCCCCAAGGCGTTGGGCTTCTTCTAAAACGTCTCCTCCCTTGGCAGGGGCGCGGCCGGTGCGGGCTGCGCCCCTTTTTTTATGGTGCGGCCGGGCGAACTTTCCCGCTGGGCGCCGCTCTACTCAGGCATGTCCGCCCCTACTGCCCCCGCCTTCACCTTCCCCTTCGACAACAGCTACGCCCGGGACCTGCCGGGCTTCGCCGTGCCCTGGCAGCCGGCCACCGTTCCGGCCCCCCGGCTGCTGCACTTCAACCCAGGCCTGGCCCGGGAACTGGGCCTGCCCCTGGCGGAGGCCACGCCGGATCAGCTGGCCGCCCTGTTCTCCGGCAACGCCCTGCCGGAGGGCGCCAGCCCCATCGCCCAGGCCTACGCCGGCCACCAGTTCGGCCAGTTCTCGCCCCAGCTGGGCGACGGCCGGGCCCTGCTGCTGGGGGAGGTGATCGACGGCCAGGGCCGGCGCCGCGACATCGCCTTCAAGGGCTCGGGCCGAACCCCGTTCTCCCGCAGCGGCGACGGCAAGGCCGCCGTGGGCCCCATGCTGCGGGAGGTGCTGATCGGCGAAGCCATGCACGCCCTGGGCATTCCCAGCACCCGGGCCTTGGCCGTGGTAGCCACCGGCGAGCCGGTGCGGCGGCAGCGGCCCCTGCCCGGCGCCGTCCTCACCCGGGTGGCGGACAGCCATCTGCGGGTCGGCACCTTCCAGTTCTTTGCCGCCCACGCCGGCCCTGCCCAGGTGCGGCAACTGGCCGACTACACCATCGCCCGCCACTACCCGGAACTGGCCGGGGCGGAGAATGGGTATCTGGAATTGCTGCGGGCCGTGGCCGAGCGCCAGGCCGCCCTGGTGGCCCGGTGGATGGCGGTGGGCTTCATCCACGGCGTCATGAACACGGACAACATGAGTCTCTCCGGCGAAACCATCGACTACGGCCCCTGCGCCTTCATGGAAGCCTACGATCCGGGGGCGGTGTTCAGCTCCATCGACCGCCAGGGCCGCTACGCCTACGACCAGCAAGCGGACATTGCCGCCTGGAACCTGGCCCGCTTCGCCGAAACCCTGCTGCCCCTCATCGATGCCGACACCGAAAGGGCCGTGGCGCGGGCCACGGCCATCATCGAAGCCTTCCCCGCCCGCTACCAAGAGCATTGGCTGGCCGCCTTGAAAGCTAAGCTGGGTCTGCCCGATGGCGGGGCGGAGGCCGAGGCCCTGGGCGCCGACTGGCTGACCCTGCTGCAGGCCCAGTCCGTCGATTTCACCCTGGCCTGGCGTTATCTGGGAGAAGCGGCCGCAGGCCGGGAGGAGCGGCTAAGAACGCTGTTCGCCGATGGCGCCGCCCTCGCCGCCTGGCTGCAACGCTGGCGCCAGCAGTGCGCCGCCGCCGACGGGGAGGGTGGCGAAGCCCGCGTGGCCGGGGCCGCCCGGGCTGCGGTCATGGCTCGGCACAACCCCTGGCTCATTCCCCGCAACCACCAGGTGGAAGCAGCCCTCGATGCTGCCGAGCAGGGCGATCTCGCCCCCTTCCACCGTTTGCTCGGCGCCCTGGCCGAGCCCTACCGGGAACAGCCCCGCTACGCCGACCTGGCCGAACCGGCACCCCGGGAATTCATGCGGACGTTTCAGACGTTTTGCGGGACGTGAGCCGTGTTACTTCAAGGGGGGAGCGGGTAAACCTGCACGTTGAGAACGTTCTTCCAGCCATAATTGGCTGGTAGTTCGGCTTTGAACTCGCAGAGCCGGCTTTCCGGCGAAGCGCCTCTTTTGACCGAAGGGTTAGGCCTTACTCACAAAATTTGTACCAAGGTTTTGTCGCCGCGACAGGTTTAGATGCTGCGGAGGCATGGGGTGGCACTGTTTTGCTCCCTTCGACAAACCCAAAAACTGCAACATTAAAGCCTGTTTCAGCCCCAATTTGAGGCGCGCATTCTTTAACGATGAATGCAGTAGCTAATGCCGCAGATTGAGCAGCTTGCTCAAGTGTTAGGCCGTTTTCACGGCAAATATTTAAGGCCTCGCTCTGTAGTTGAGTAAGCGCGCTCAGAATATCCAAGTGCGGCTCTTGCCCTCTGTGGTCTTGCTGTCCACCTAGCTTAGACTGATCCATGGAAACGTTCGACGCAGAAAGAAACGCCGCCATGGTGTTGACAAGCATTGAGCCTTTTTCGTTTGCCTCATCTGAAAGAAGCACATTTCCAGGCTCTAAGCCATCAAGTTGAAAATTGAAAGAGCGCAGCAAAAGGCTTCCGGCCAAGCGTGCCGATGACGAAATTGCTGTTTCGGGATGAATGGCGCGATTGCTGCCAACCTTAGCGGCTACCAAGTCGACCAACTCACCCGTGACCTTGTTTTGTTGCGGCGTGATATTCACCAAAATTCTTCTAGAAGCCTAGCGTAGAAGTGGGGGGGGCAGCCGAGCATGGCGAGGGCGCCAACAAGCGCAGCTTGTTAGCTGTTCCTCTCGACTGGCATGTTAGGTATGTGCATCAGCAAAGAAGAAATTCCTTGCTTGGCGTTTCGATGACAAGAAGTAGAACCTCGTCCGTATTAGCTTTGAAGGAACTGTTGAAGCGGAAATTCGTTTCTAGGAGATCAACCCGCTTTGCCATTCGAGGAAAGCCTTCGTCATTGCATTTTTGGTACAGCTCATTTGCACCAGCGCCAGAGTTAAAAAAAAGCTCCCATTTTTTGTCGAAATCCGCATGTTGAATTTGCTTTACCTCGCTATCAAGCTGCAGCAATTCATTTTTGATAATTTCCTTCCATCGATCTGCCAGCTCATAGCTAAGCCCATACTGAAGTAGGCGTTTGCTATACGAACGCGCCCCTAGGGTTGTATATGCTGAGGTTAGCAGTAGAAAAGATCGCGACACGCCTTCTTGCAGGATTCTGTTGGTGGAAAGAGTTGGAAAGACATCCGAGTCCTTCGCAAGCCGCAAGTAGTAACGAGCAAGATCCGTAGCGTGGTCGAACCGTGAGGCACGACACAGAATGTCGGCCAAATAAACTCGTGGGAGATGAAGAGAGTTCGGAAAGCGGTCTACAAATATTTCAAGAAGATCAAAAGCCGACGAGATTTCGCGCTCATACATTGAGGAAGCGATCCATGCCAAAACGTGCTCTTCCGTTTTCTTATTTGTGAAGGCTTTGCGAGCAATAGATGCGGCTTTGCGAGGAAGGCCCTCGGCGAGAGCTCCTCTAATACGCTCTTCGTAGCTTTCTTTTTTTCCGAAACCGAACATTGAGTTTCCTGAGTATCTAACGTCTGAGTTCAGGGGCGCGCCGCCGATAGGCGGAGCGTCCCCTACAACGATGGGTTAGCCGTGCGTCGCAAACACATGTGAGTTAACGGCAACTCATTTCTACAGGTTGTCAATTTGGGTAATCCTGTATGTGCCTGCTTCGGGGCCAGTTCCGACCGTGAAATAGCTGCCGATGCGAATATCTCGTTCGGTGATATTTGTAACTTCGGGCGGATATCCGCTGTCTGTGCCGTAGTCGAATATCCATTCGGTACTTCCTTTGGCCGCCGGGCGAAGAATAAACGGCCATCGCTTTATTGAGCCAGCTTCAAGGTTGGTACAAACGCCGAAGCAATGTTGTTGTTTGACCCGTTCGCTTTCTATTACGGCATCGAAGACCAATTTCCATTTTTCATCAGCTGGGACATTGGGATCGCCAGCGTAGTCAGCGGTGATTCGAGCAACAGGCATGACTATCTCCAGAAAGGCTAACAGTTATTAAACGGACCTGCTGGGTCCGTATATGAATTGATATACATGCGATCATTATGCTTCCGGGATTGTCTGTGGAGCAAGGAAGTGACCTCCGACAGGCCCGTATAACAACTCCAATATACGGACGCCAAGAAGGCTGCTCGGATGTCCAATATCGGGAAAAACCCTCAATGGCCGCTCCTGCCGATAGCAGTCAAATGACATCGTGTCATCGCAACTACGGCCTTAGCCTTCCCCGCCTATAATGACTCCCTCTCCCGGAGTCCCCTGTGCTTTTCATCCTCCTCAACCTCGTCCTCCGCAACGCCTTCCGGCATAAGCTGCGCACCTTGCTGACCCTGGTGGGGTTGATGGTGGCGGTGTTGTCTTTCGGGCTGTTGTCCACGGTGGTGGATGCCTGGTACGCCGGGGCGGAAGGGGCGTCCAATGCCCGGCTGGTGACGCGCAATTCCATTTCCCTGGTCTTTCCCCTGCCTTTGACCTACAAGCAGAAGATCCGCCAGATCGACGGGGTCAAGGCCATCACCACGGCCAACTGGTTCGGCGGCATCTACAAGGAGCCGAAGAATTTCTTTCCCCAGTTCGCGGTGGACCCCAACTATCTGGAACTGTACCCGGAGTACCTGCTCAGCGACGACGAGCGCACCGCCTTCGCCCGGGACCGCAAGGGGGCCATCGTCGGGCGCAAGCTGGCGGCCCAGTACGGCTTCAAGGTGGGGGATGTGGTGCAGTTGAAGGGCACCATTTTTCCCGGCACCTGGGAGTTCGTCATCCGCGGCATCTACACCGGGCGGGACGCCAAGACGGACGTGGCCCAGATGCTGTTCCACTGGGACTACCTGAACGAGGTGGCCAAGGTGCGCTATCCGCGGCGGCAGAACCAGGTGGGGGTCTATGTGGTGACCATCGACGACCCGGGGCGGGCGGCGGAGCTGTCGCGCCTCATCGATGCCGAATTCCGCAACAGTGCGGCGGAAACCCTGACGGAGACGGAGAAGGCCTTCCAACTTTCCTTCGTCTCCATGACCGAGGCCATCGTCGTCGCCATCCGCATCGTTTCCTACGTGGTCATCGCCATCATCCTGGCGGTGATGGCCAACACCATGGCCATGACGGTGCGGGAGCGCACCAGTGAATATGCCACCCTGAAAGCCCTGGGCTTCGGCCCCGGCTTCGTGCAGGGGCTGATCTTCGGCGAGTCGGTGGCCATCGCCGCTATCGGCGGCGGCCTCGGCATCGCCCTGACCTTTCCCGCGGCGGCTGCCTTCGCCCAGGCCATGGGCACCCTGTTCCCCATTTTCTTCGTCTCCGGCACCACGGTGCTGCTGCAGGCTGCCTGCGCCTTGGGGGTGGGCCTCATCGCCGCCTGGTTCCCCAGCCGGCGGGCGGCCCGCATCCCTATCGTCGAAGGGCTGCGCAGCGTCGCTTGACCATGGCCATTCCCCTTTCCTATTCCCTGCGCAACCTGGCGGCACGCAAGCTGACCACGGCCCTCACCGCCGGCGGCATGGCCCTGGTGGTGTTCGTCTTCGCCACGGTGCTGATGCTGGATGCGGGGCTGAAGAAGACCCTGGTGGATACGGGCAGCCCGGACAACGTGGTGGTGACCCGCCGGGCCTCCGGCACCGAGGTGCAGAGCGGCATCGAGCGGGGGCCGGCGGCCATCGTCGAGAGCCTGCCCCAGGTGGCCTTGGGGGCCGGCGGCCTGCGCATGCTGTCGAAGGAGACGGTGGTGCTGATCTCCCTCAACAAGCGGGTGGCCGAGGGGGCGGCGGCCAAACCTTCCAACGTCATCATCCGCGGCCTGTCGCCGGTGGGGCTGCAGCTGCGGCCCCAGGTGCGGCTGGTGGCGGGGCGGCCGTTCCGCCCCGGCTCCAACGAGATCGTCACCGGCCAGGCCATCGCCAGCCGCTTCAACGGCGCCGGCCTGGGCGAAACCATGCGCTTCGGCGCCCGGGACTGGGTGGTGGTGGGGGTCTTCGATGCGGGCGGCAGCGGCTTCGATTCGGAGGTGTGGGGCGATGCGGAGCAGCTGATGCAGGCTTTCCGCCGGCCGGTGTTCTCTTCCCTGATCTTCCGCCTCAACGATCCGGGCGCCTTCGCCGCGGTCAAGGCGGCCATCGAGGACGACCCGCGCCTGACCCTGGAAGCCAAGCGGGAATCCCAGTTCTACGCCGACCAGTCGGAGGCCCTGTCCAAGTTCATCAGCATCCTGGGCATCACCCTGTCGGTGATTTTTTCCATCGGCGCCATCATCGGTGCCATGATCACCATGTATGCTGCGGTAGCCAACCGCACCGGCGAGATCGGCACCCTGCGGGCCCTGGGCTTCAACCGTCGGGCCATCCTGCTGGCCTTCCTCGCCGAATCCCTGGGCCTGGCGCTGCTGGGCGGGCTGGTGGGGCTGCTGCTGGCCTCCACCATGCAGCTGTTCACCATTTCCACCATGAACTGGCAGTCCTTCGCCGAACTGGCCTTCACCTTTTCCCTCGATGCGGGCATCGTCGTCAAGAGCTTGCTCTTTGCCCTGCTCATGGGCCTGCTGGGCGGCTTTCTGCCGGCCTTCCGGGCCGCCCGCATGAACATCGTCGAGGCCCTGCGCGCCGCCTGAGCGGTCCCCGGCCTTATACTTGATCCAATTCCTTACGGAGAAACACCCATGGCAGCTCCTGCCGATACCGTCAGCATGGCCCTGTTCTGCGACTTCGAGAACATCGCCCTGGGCGTGCGCGACGCCCAATACGAAAAATTCGACATCAAGCCGGTGCTGGAGCGTCTGCTGGTCAAAGGTTCCATCGTGGTCAAGAAGGCCTACTGCGACTGGGAACGCTACAAGACCTTCAAGGCCACCATGCACGAGGCCAATTTCGAGCTGATCGAAATCCCCCACGTGCGCCAGTCCGGCAAAAACTCCGCCGACATCCGCCTGGTGGTGGACGCCCTGGACCTCTGCTACACCAAGTCCCATGTGGACACCTTCGTCATCATCTCCGGCGATTCCGACTTCTCGCCCCTGGTCTCCAAGCTGCGGGAAAACGCCAAGCACGTCATTGGCGTCGGCGTGAAGCAGTCCACCTCGGACCTGCTCATCGCCAACTGCGACGAATTCATCTTTTACGACGATCTGGTGCGGGACCGGGAGGCCAAGCGGGCCGCCGCCAACCGCAAGGACCCGGCCAAGGAAGCGGCACCCCGCCGTTCGCCGGAAGACGAGAAGAAGCGCAAGGACGACCAGGACGCCCGCCGCGCCAAGGGCATCGAACTGGCCATGGCTACCTTCGAGGACCTCATGGCCGAGCGCAGCGACACCGAGAAGCTGTGGGCCTCGGTGCTGAAGGAGGCGATCAAGCGCCGCAATCCGGGCTTCAACGAGTCCTACTACGGCTTCCGCGCCTTCGGCAACCTGCTGGAGGAGGCCCAGAACCGGGGCCTGCTGGCCTTCGGCCGGGACGAGAAGTCCGGCGCCTACGTAGCCCGTCCGGGCAATGTGTCGGTGCGGGAAGTGACGCAGCCGGAAGAAAGCCCTGCCGAGGCGCAGGCGCCGGCCGCCGAGACGGCGGAAGCGCCGGCCCGGGAAGGGCGCGGCGGAAACCGTCGGCGCGGCCGCGGCCGCGACGGCGCCAAGGAAAACGGCGTGAAGGATGGTCCCCGGGTCCAGGAAGCGGCAGCCGAGGCCCCCGCCTCGACTGCGGCCCCCGCGCCGGTAGTGGTGGAAGCCGTGGCAGCGCCCGCTGTGGCCGCCCCGGCGGCAGTCGAAGCGGTTGCCGCCAGCCCGGCCGCGGCCAGGAAGCCTTCCGGCCGCGGCGAGTCTTCCGGTGCCCGCAGCGGCGCCCGTACCCGGGCCCGCAAGACGGCTGCCGCCCAGGAGATCGAAGCCGCCAAGAAGACGCCGCCCAAGGCTAAGTCCGAACCCAAGGCCGCCGCCAAGGCTGCGCCCCAGGCGGAGGCAGCGCCCGCTGCTGCCGCCGATGCCGCCGCCAAGCCCAAGACCCGGCGCACCCCGGCCAAGCGGCCGGTGAAGAAGGCCGCCGCCGAGTAGGGCCCTATCAAGGGGATGCCCGCACAGGCAGGCGCCATGGGCCTGTCGGGCAGGCCTGCCTGAAGAGGCCCGTCCCTTCTGGGTTTGCGCCGCCCGCTTCCGCCGTGTCTTGGCCGATGCAGCTCAGGGCCGGCCCCAAAAGAAAAAGCCGCGATTGCTCGCGGCTTTTTTACCTTCTTTTACCCGAAAGGCCGGGTAAAAATCCGGTGTCTCAGGCGGCCTGGGCCGGAATCTTGTTGCCGATGCGGGCAATGCGATTCTGGGAATCGACGTAGATCAGCTGGGGTTCGTGCTTGGCCAGTTCCACTTCGGTGTAGGTGGCGAAGGTGGCGATGATCAGGATGTCGCCGGGCGCAGCCTTGCGGGCGGCGGAGCCGTTGACGGAAATGACGCCGGAGCCGCGTTCAGCCAGGATGGCGTAGGTGGTGAAGCGCTCGCCATTGTTCACGTTCCAGATGTCGATCTGTTCGTATTCCTTGATATTGGCCGCGTCCAGCAGGTCCTGGTCGATGGCACAGGAGCCTTCGTAATGCAGCTCCGAGTGGGTGGTGGTCACCCGGTGGAGCTTGGACTTGAGCATGGTTCTCTGCATGGCTTCACCCGTAGGCAAAAGGTAAGGGGAACGGCATTTTAACGGCTCACCGCCGTCTGTCAACGCCCAGTTTTTGAATTAAATCTCAAGATTATCAATGAGTCGCGTAACGCCGAGGCGCGCGGCGGCCAGCACCACCAGGGGTGCATCGGGACTGCCGGGAAGTTGGAGGTCGGCTTGCTGCCGCACCGCAACATAGTCCGCCTTCCAGCCGGCAGCGTCAAGGGCGGCCATGGCGGCCCGCTCCAGGGCCGGGTAGTCCCGGTTGCCGGCGCGGATGGCGTCCCGCAGCTTGTTCAGCTCCCGCGCCAGACGCGGTGCCTCGGCCCGTTCGGCGGGGGTCAGGTAGCCGTTGCGGGAGGACAGGGCCAGGCCGTCCTCGGCCCGCACCGTCTCGCCGCCCAGGATGCGGATGGGCAGGGCCAGCTGGCGCCCCATGTTGCGCAGGACCATCAGCTGCTGGTAGTCCTTCTTGCCGAAGAGGGCGGTCTGGGGCTGGACGATGTTGAACAGCTTCAGCACCACGGTGGCAACGCCGCGGAAGTGGCCGGGGCGGAATTCGCCCTCGAGCCAGTTCTGGATTTCCGGCGGTTCCACCTGGTAGGTCTGGGGTTCCGGGTAGAGGTCGGCTTCCGTGGGGGCGAACAGCACGTCCACGCCGGCGGCTTGCAGCTTGGCGCAGTCGGCCTCGAAGGTACGCGGGTACTTGTCGAAGTCCTCGCCGGGGCCGAACTGCAGGCGATTGACGAAAATACTGGCGACCACGGTCCGGCCGTGCTGGCGGGCCTGGGTCATGAGGGAAATGTGGCCCTCGTGCAGGTTGCCCATGGTGGGCACGAACACCACCTCGGGTTTGCCGGCAAGGGCGGCGCGCAGGTCGTCGACCCGGGAAAAGATCTGCATGGCTGTTTCTCCTGATGGCCGGGCCGTACTTGGCGGCCCGTTGCCGGTGGGGTGACTCAGTAACAGTGTTCGGCGGCGGGGAAGGTACAGTCCTTCACCGCCGCCACGTAGGCGGCGATGGCGGCAGCCACGGAGGGCTGGCCGGTCATGAAGTTGCGCACGAAGCGGGCCTTGCGGCCGGGGGCGATGTCCAGCATGTCCTGCAGCACCAGCACCTGGCCGGAGCACTCCACGCTGGCGCCGATGCCGATGGTGGGGATCTGCAGGAGGGCGGTGACCTCAGCCGCCAGGGCCTGGGGAATGGCCTCCAGGACCACCATGCTGGCGCCGGCGGCCTGGATGGCCAGGGCGTCGGCCTTGAGCTGGGCCGCGCCGGCCTCGTCCTTGCCCTGGACCCGGTAGCCGCCCAGCTGGTGTACCGACTGGGGCGTCAGGCCGATGTGGCCGCACACCGGGATGCCGCGGTGGGTGAGGAAGCGCACCGTCTCGGCCATGTCCTCGCCGCCCTCGATCTTGACCATCTGGGCGCCGGCGGCCATCAGCTGCACGGCGTTGCGGAAGGCCAGTTCCGGGGTTTCCTGGTAGGTGCCGAAGGGCATGTCGGTGATGATCAGGGGGCGGTCGCAGCCCCGGGCCACCATGGCGGTGTGGTAGACCATGTCGGCCAGGGTCACCGGCAGGGTGGAATCGTGGCCCTGCACCACCATGCCGAGGGAATCGCCCACCAGCACGGTATCGACCCCGGCGTTGTCGCAGAGGCGGGCAAAGCTGGCGTCGTAGCAGGTCAGCATGGCGATTTTTTCGCCGGCGGCCTTGAGCTTGGCCATGTCGGTGATGGTCAGGCGGCGGGTCGTGGATTGGCTGGACATGGGTTCATTCTCCCCGGTTGAAGTATTCCCGGTGGCCGCGCATGGCGGCGAGCCGTTCCAGGAGGAGGTGGAAGTCGCGGTCCTGATCGACGAAATTGAGTCGGTCGGAATTGACGATCATCACCGGCGCGGCATTGTAGCCGTAAAAAAAGCGGCTGTAGCTTTCCGCCAGCTGGGTCAGGTACACGTCGCCGATGCGCCGCTCCATGTCCAGGCCCCGCTTTTTCACCCGGGCGATGAGGTTTTCCGGGCTGGCCTGCAGGTAGATCACCAGGTCCGGCGACACCACCTGGGGTGCCAGGGTGTCGTAGATCTGGCGGTAGAGCTTGTATTCGTCCTCGGCCAGGGTGAGGCGGGCGAAGATCGGGTCCTTCTCGAAGAGGAAGTCGGAGACCACGGTCTGGCGGAAGATGTCCGGCTGGGCCAGGTCCCGCAGCTGGTCCTGGCGCTGGAAGAGGAAGAACAGCTGGGTCTGCAGGGCGTAGCGGCTGCGCTCCTGGTAGAAGCGAGTGAGGAAGGGGTTGAGTTCCGGCTGCTCCAGCAGCAGCTGGCATTCCTTGCTCTGGCCTAGATGCTCGGCCAGGCGCCGGGCCAGGCTGGTCTTGCCGACGCCGATGGGGCCTTCCACCACGATGTTGCG
Organism: Azospira sp. I09; assembly: GCF_009177135.1. Lineage (NCBI taxonomy): Bacteria > Pseudomonadati > Pseudomonadota > Betaproteobacteria > Rhodocyclales > Rhodocyclaceae > Azospira > Azospira sp. I09. Next base: position 3,385,524 of record NZ_AP021844.1, read on the forward strand.
GGCGTGCTCGAGCAGGTTGCGGGCTGGGGTACCGGGCATGGGCGGCGGGATGGGGTGTGGGTCGGGACGGGAAAAAAAGCGCCGGGTCCAGCCCGGCGGCTCTATGGTACGGCAGGCAGGTCCGGGAGGCCAGAGGGGCGGCCCGGACCGTCCGGCCTCAGTGTTCCAGGCAGAGCACGTCGGGGGATTGCTCCCCGGCCTGGGCCATGCGCTCCAGGCAGTCCAGGACCTCCTCGGAGGCCGCCTCCATGTGCTCCAGGAGGGCCACGCCGCCGTCGAAATCGCCCAGGCGCAGGCGTTCCAGGGCTTCCTTGCCGCTCTTGTGCACGTTGATGTGGGGCGCTTCCAGGGCCCGGTAGCCGTCCAGCAGGGAGAAGCACTCCCGGCCTTCGCCCTCGTAGTACCACTTGCCCAGGCGGCAGGAGGTATGCACGGCGAAATCCTCCGGGCGTTTCTGGGAGGCGCCCATGAAGACCTTGTACACCTCGAACTTGAACACCAGGTGGTCCATCTTGGCCAGTTCGGTGAAGCTGCGCAGGGCGGCCACGGCCACGGCGGTCTCGATGTGACGGGAGAGGCCGATGATGTTGTCCAGGTTCTCCGTCGCCTGCTTGCCCTCGTTGCTGGAGTGGTCCGCCTCCTTGGCCAGGGAGGAGATGCTGGCGTGGGCCGAGACGGTGTCGTGGCGGATGGCGCTGACCAGGCCGGAAATCTCGTTGGTGGCGGTGGCGGTGCGTTCGGCCAGCTTGCGCACCTCATCGGCCACCACGGCGAAGCCGCGGCCCGCCTCGCCGGCCCGGGCCGCCTCGATGGCGGCATTCAGGGCCAGCAGGTTGGTCTGGTCGGCGATTTCCTTGATCAGGTTGAGGATGCTGCCGATTTTCTCGGTGCTGGCATTGAGGCCTTCGACCTGGCCCATGGTGGTCTGGGACTGCTGGGCCAGCTGGCTCAGGTTGGCGCTGATGCCATGCATCTGGGCCTGGCTGTCGGTGGTGATGCGGCCGGCGGTGACGGCCTCTTCCTTTTCCGTCTTCAGGCTGTGGGCCATGGCGGCCATGGTGCCCTGGGACTTGGCCAGGCTGGAACCGAAGCGGTCCAGGTTGTGCAGCAGCTTTTCCCAGCCCCGGGCCACGGTTTCGGCGGCGTGGCACTTCTGCTCCAGGGTCTGCTGCTCGTTTTCCAGATCGGCCACCTGGGAGCGCAGGCTGGCGTTCTCGTTCTGCAGGGCGGCAAGGGCCGCTTCTAGTTCTCGTTGCCGCTGGTTGTTGCCGAACAATGCCACAGACATCTCCCTAAGTTATTTTGACTATTAGCAAGGGGAGATATTAATAGCCTTTATAAGAGTGTGGTTATGAATTAAGCCGCAAGCTGGCATTTCCTGACCGGATCAGCTGCGGAATATGAAGTAAACGGCCCCCAGCAGGCACAGGCCGGCCCACAGATAGTCGAGCTTGAGGGGTTGGCCCATGTAGAAGACGACGAAGGGCACGAAGACGGTGAGGGTGATGGCTTCCTGCAGGATCTTCAGCTGGGCCAGGGTGAGATCGGTATGGCCGATGCGGTTGGCCGGCACCTGCAGCAGTACACGCAAGTAAACCATTGGTAGGCTTGTTGTTTAAGTTTCAATAAGATGGACAAAACTTCCGTGGGAGAGTGCCATGGGTTGGGTTGTTGGGCTCATGTATATGAGCACAGTAGTGCCATCCAGTAGTCGCCTTTTCGAGGTAGGCGCGGGAGAGGAGTGCGAGTGACTCATACATTCTCTCCCGCCGAAATCGCCCGAGTCAGCAGCGTCCCGTTCAGGACTGTGCTTGAGCATCTTGGCGCCCACGTCAAACAGTTTAAGGATTACACCCCTCTCGATCCCTCCAGGTGCAGCGTGCGGCTCCAGGTAGGCTACCACGGTCGCGATTATAGGCTCGTAGTGACAGGTGAGAAGTTCGTCAATGAGCTGCAGCCCCTTGATACGCAAAACCGAGGTGGTAGTGGCACGATCGACCTAGTTATAAACATCACCGGCCTTGGCTTTGTCCAGTCGGTGAAAAATTGTCTTGATGCGATTAAGGCAAAACCGAAAGCCGGGCGATGAGGGAATTGCGGCGCAAGGTGCTCTTGCCTGTCTTCCAACTGTCGGAATTGACAACGGCGGACGATCCACGTGCGCTCAAACGGGTTATCAAACAGGGCATTGGGCGCTCTGCCTTGACCTATCACTACCGTTTTGTCTGGGATGGTCAGGCGGGACAGGGCTTCAACTACAACCTGTTTCCTGTTGTACTCGACAGGAATGCGGCACCGTGGCCTCTTGGCACCCTCTACATCCTGGCTCAATTGGAGGCAGAAGCGCCCCCCGCCATGGCGACGTACCAGAGTAGGGCGGACGATCTGGGCGCTTACAAGGAATGGCTGGATACTCAGAATCGCCCCGACGACCTGATGTTCCAGTTTCCCAAGATCAAGTTGCGGCGGCCGACCTATCGTTACCGTGGTTACCTTCAGCAGTTGATCCAAGCTCGCGAGCTTGCCCCCGCGACAGCCAAGCGGCGCATGGGGACCGTGGTCGCCTTCTATCGCTGGCTGATAGACAACAATTATTTCCAGCCTGAGTATCCGCCGTGGGAAGAAAAGCGGTACCAACTTTTCTTTAAGAACACCGAAGGATTCTCGGTATCGAAGTCGGTCGTCTCCACGGACGTGAGCATCCGCGCCCCCAAATCGGAAGATCCCTTTGCCGGGACCATCCAGGATGGCGGCAAGCTGCGACCGCTGATCGGCAAGGAACAGAACTGGATTCTCGAAGCCACCGAGATCAAAGGCAACACCGAGTGCTACCTGATCCAGCTCTTCATGCTGGCTACCGGGGCGCGTATCCAGACGGCCGGCACGCTCCGCCTGCGGCACTTCACACAGCCTAATCCGGGCTATGCGAAGTCGCTGACTGGGGAAGGCGAGGTATTCAAGCTGAAGGCTGGGCCAGGAACAGGAATTGACACCAAGAACGATAAGAGCGGCGTGCTGCAGGTCCCGCGTCCCATTTATGAACTGCTTCGCACCTATGCTTTGTCCGAGCGCACTAAAGTGCGCAAGGGGCGGTTTGTGGCTAAGCATGGAGAGCACCCTGATCCCTACCTGTTCCTGACACAACAGGGTAACCCCTACTACACAGCTAAGGCTGAGGCCCTGTGCTTCAACCCAGACCTCGACCGCCGCTACGAGAAGACCGGCCAGCCCGTGCGCCAATTTATCCAGGAGCACGTGATTCCCTACGTGCGCGAACATCACGACAAGAACTTCCATTACCGTATCCACGACCTCCGAGCTAGCTTTGGCATGAACATGACGGAACAGATGATGGAGCTGGTGCAACAAGGGACGATCACCCTAAGCAGGGCGCGAATGACTGTGAAGGACTTACTCTGGCATGAGAGCTTCGCTACCACCGACCTCTACCTCAACTATCGCAGCCAGATGGATGTCATCTACGAGGCAGTGAACGGCTATGGCAGGCAGTTGCAAGAATGGATCGAGCAGGCAATGAAGGGCATGGAGGTGACTCATGAATAAGCCTGCTGAGCCTACCTTCGCCACTCGTTCGACGGTCACCATCGAACTACCTCTGGCCAAGAACACCCGCATCCTGCACCCGGAGCAGGTTATCTTGAGAATCGACTCCTCGTGCTATGACGTCGGCGCCTTCTGCTACGTTCTGCGCTCACACAAGAGGCGAAAGCCTGGCCAGCCACGCGAGGTCGTGTTCATCTCATTCCTCAAGCAACGCCCTCGCCAGATACTGCAACTCATCAAGGCGCTCTCTTGTTTCATCACCGATGGCGGGAAACGGATGGCGACAGTCCAAAGCTATATGATGAGCCTCAAATTGTTCCTCGATTGGGCTGATGCCAACGGTCTGCATGATTGTCTATCTGGCGGCGACGCCACCCGCCATGCCTATCTGGCCTGGGCAGAAGACACCCGGGAGCGCTACTGTCGACAGGAGTTTGGCGAACATGTGCACAACCATCGACTTGATTCCATCCTCAATCTTCTCGAGGCCGTGACTGGTCTCGAAGACCTCCATCGCGGCACCCGCAAGGTCATCCGTTGCCGGAATCCCAATAATGGCACTGATCCCTTAGCGCCACACGACTTCACTCACGCAGTGGCTCTCAATCAGGCCTTGTTCGACGGTCTGTGTGACCTAGTGCTGGAGCAACGGCCCTTCCCTTACAAGTTGATGCTCCCAGCCACCCTCGGCTGGGCAGAAAACCATCTATGGCTCTTCCCCACACAAATGTGGCGCCTACCCCCGCACCAATGGGGCGCCGAACGGGAAAAGCTCAAACAGCCCTATTGGGCCTACGACTATACCGCTGGGCGCCTTGCTACTACAGGCGAGATCGCACATCGGTATGCAATGTGGCGCTTTCCTTCAGATCGGCAAAAGATAGCAAAGGATTTCATTGCAAAAGCGCAGGCCCGGATTAACGCCGCCAATGCCGATGATAGGGGCCGCGTGCGAATCATGCTCGGAGTGCACGCCCACAATGCCTTTCTATACCTTTTCTTCTGCAACACTGGCATCAACGAGTCGGTGGCGAGGGAAATCGAGACGGACGGTGAGATCGACATGGCTACCCTCAACCAGCAATACCGATCACTGAAGTTCCGAGCCGGTGGCAAGCTGATTGCTCTGACTGTGCCCGCGACCTTCATGCCGTCCCTACGTCGGTTCATGGACCTGCGTCGTTACCTGCTTGGTGTTAAGTCCTTCCCGTACCTATTCTTTACCTTGGGCCCCAATCACGTGATGTTTCCCAAGCGGATCAGATCAGGGGCACTCCAGGCGCTGTATCAGAACTTGCTGTGTGCCATCGATCCTCAGCTGCCCCGTATAGGATCGAGAAAGCTCCGCGCCAGCGTGGCTGACTGGTACCAACGCCATCACGACGCATCGGTCACGGCTAAGGTGCTGCAGAACTCTGAGCAGACTACTCGGAAACGCTACGACGCCGGCTCTGTAACTGATCACCGCGAGGAACTGTCGCTGTTCCTGCATTCGGTTTCAGCGTCAGCCAAACGGCAGCGTGTCATCTCGAAAGCGGTGGTGGCAGATGCCCGGCCGTTGGAGGAAGGCGGAAGCTGCGACGGCTTTGGCCACCCCGAGGCGCTGGCTGACCGCGTGCCGGTCAAGCCGAATTGCAAGGACAGCCAAGGCTGCCTGTTTTGCACTCACCGGGTGCTCGTCGCCTGCGAGGAGGACGCGCGCAAGGTGGCCTCCGCAGCATTCGTAATGGAGCAAGTGATCCTCGGCCCGAAGCACGAGGACGCCTTGCGTCCGCTGATTGCCAAGTGCGACAAGGATCTCGAGAAGATTGCCGCTTTTGGCAATTGCCGTACGATGGTTGAGTGGGTGCGCAAAGACGTGTTCGAGAACGGAAACCTTTGGCCTTTCTTCGCGGACAAGTACCAGTTATTCCTCGAGCTGGGCGTCATCGTATGAAAACTGAGGCCTGCATCGAAACATATGGAGCTATCCGCCCCGACCCTTGGGACGAGGATCAGGGCATCTGCTTGCCACTGGACCATGTCATTTGCCGCGACTTGGATGGTACCCAACACACTGTCCGTGAGTTTGTCTGGCCATGGACAGCCTACACAGCTCACCAGAAGAAGCTCTTGCTGCACTTCTTTTACTGGAAGCAAAGAGCGGGAAAGGTGACCACCAGTATGGTGGATATCACGGCTGAGCGCGAAGCCCGCATGCGCGAACTACAGTTCTTGATGACGCGACAAATCTATTACGGTAGCGAGAATGCGCCAAGAACGCTGGATCGCAAACTCACCACCTTGCGCTACGTCGCCCGCTTCGCTGAGGCGCGATCGTGTACGGTGCGTGACGTGCTGACGCAGGCGGCTCTGTTGGATGCCTGCGGCGCAAGCCTGTCCAATCAAGCCGTGGAACCATGGATGGCTTGGCTTTCCTTCCTTCGCCAACTCGATCCAGAAATGCAGTTAGGCTTCACCCTGGCGACACCAAAGCGCGGGAAGGACCTGGAACAGCGCTCCAAGGAGTATCGCGACAGCGTTCGCCAGTTCGCCCCACTGCCGACGCGAATTTACGCTGCATTGATCAACAACCTCTCGGCGGAAATCGACGATATCGAGGCCCACAAGCCCTCGCTGCTGGCGGCGTTGCGGGATGCTGTTATTGCGCACCGGCAGGCCAAGGTGACCGAAACAGCGTACGGGATTCGCATTGGTCGCGCCCTGATTGATAAGCACGGTCTAGCTGCCTACCTCAAGAAGCATGGTTACAACAGCGATACACATCACTTGCGGAGCCTTGCGGGGACTGTTGGCGAGATTTTCCGTATATGTAAGCTGCAAATCCACATCTTCAGCGGCATGCGAGACGCCGAGGCTCGCCACTTGCCATACCACTGCATGGCTTTTGAAGAGGGCCTCCACGGGCGCAAGCACTCTCTGATCGTTGGCGTCACGACCAAGTTCAACAAGGGACGGCGCCTGAGGACGAAGTGGGTCACTACCGAGCGCGACGGCTTCCGAGTGATCCGGCTGGCACAGGACTTCGCAGCCGTTATCTACGATGCCCTAGGTGTTGCGCAGAGCGAAGCTGAGGATCTCAAGGATGACTATCCGCTATTCCCTTCAAGCGACTACCTGCCATGGATGCTGAAACGTGTCTCGCTGGAGGGACGCATCGCAGCTTTTGGAACACAACTTTCGCACGATAGTAACGATTCGCTGCTTTCCCGTCTGTGCCCATTCATAGAGGAGGAAGATATCGTGGAATTGGAGGAGATCGACCCCTTCCGCTCCTGGCGCGAGGAGCCCGAATTCGCGGTCGGCCAGCGTTGGCCCCTGACCACCCACCAGTTGCGTCGGAGCTTGGCGGTCTATGCCAACGCTAGTGGCTTGGTCCGACTCTCATCCCTGCGTCGGCAGCTGCAGCACATTACGCGGGAGATGGCTCTGTATTATGGGCGTGGCAGCACCTTCTGCAAAAACTTCATCGCAGACGATCCCGCCGGATACAGGAAGCACGTCGCGGTTGACTGGCAGGACGGCGTTGAGGAAGCCGAGATGTTGGCTTTCGTGCGCGATGTGCTGAACAGCACCGAGCCCATGTTCGGCGGTGCTGGCGCCTTCTACGAGCGCCAGCGCAAGCGTGGCGAGGTCATGTCGCGCGAGGAGGTTGCTAAGCAGATGAAGGCGGGGTTGCTCGCTTATCGGGAAGGGCCGCTGGGGGGATGCACGCGACCGGGCGTGTGTGAAACTCGTAAGGGCCTGAACCTGATCGACACTGTCTGCGCTACTGATGGTTGCAAGCACCTGATAGGCAAACACTCGAAGATCGTGGAGACGATCCGGCTCAAGCGTGTGGCGATGACTCACATCACACCCAACTCGATCACCGAGTCGATGGAGCGGGAAGAACTGGAGGCACTAGAGCGTGTGGAGCGCGAATGGCGGTCCCGAGAAGCCACGATGGGAGATGTGCATGACTGACATTCTGAAGGACTACTTCGAGGCGTTGGAACGCTTGAAAATGGGCAATCCGGTTAATGTCCCGAAGGGGACCAAGATCACCAACGACTCGGTCTCCCTGGAAGCAGGACGGAAGAAGGGCTCGATCAAGAAGTCACGGCCGATCTTTAGCGACCTGATTCAGGTCATCGACGCTGCGTCGAAAGTAGAGGCCAAGCCCCGCGATGAAATACGGGAGCGATTGGGCGAGGCCAAGGCGGAAGCCACCCGCTACCGGGCGCTCTGGGAAGAGGCGCTGGCCAGAGAGGTGTCGCTAGTCAAGCAGTTGTGGGATGAGCGGGAAGCATGGGCCAAGGAACAGGCGGCGCTGACCGGCGGCAAGGTCGCTTCCATCAGAAAGACTGGGCAGGTGTGAGTCAATGAATGTACCTGAATCCACGATCACCACTCAAAGCCGGAAATATAACCATTCGATTATGGGGGCCATCGCCGGCAAGCCGCGTCCCTTATCTCCAACACTCGGTCTGAAAAATGTCACAACGCACTGAGCAAGAGGTCGACAAACTTCATATTCAGTTAATGCTTCTCGAACGATGGAGAATCATCAGCCGAGAGCTTGAGTTTATAAGCCACCACCATGATGTCGTTGAGACTGCACTGGTCGCTCAGATTGAAAAGACGAATGAGAATATGTGGAAGGAAGTGGATGTTGCCGATCATCCAGATATTGCTCAGGGCGTCATAGAAAGTTTCGTGGACGAGTTTTTTGATCGTGAGCACACTTATCCCAATATGCACAGAAGTGCCATGTTGCTTACTTTGTACAGCTTCTTCGAAGCTACGTTGGCTTTTTACTGCGAGCTACTTCGAAAATGTCTGAACATTAGGGCGCCAATGGCAAAAAGTGGAAGTGCCATAGCTTACAGAGCCTGGCTCGAAAAATCTGCAGACGTTGATTTTTCCTCCGCCAATCAGTACTGGACTGAGATTGACCATTTTCGAGAGCTTAGAAATTCCGTTGTTCACGCGTATGGGGATATCGGAGCCAAGGTAAGTTTGGAAACATACATAAAACAGAGTCCGCATATTTCATTTAGCGAAATTGGTCTCGGCTACTGCCATACGATGGGAAAAAGTTTTGAACTTGCACCGTCTTTCGTTGGGCACGCAACTGAGGTAATTGCTGTGTTCTTCGAAAAGCTAACGGATGGAATGCGCCATCTATTCCCTCTGAGTGAAAATGATATTGTCGTGGCGCTTACTCATCATTACGAGCTCGAAGACCAAAAGATGTGTGCTGAGATCAAGGCTCTTGGCTCAAATCCGAGTATTGCCGATGTTATGAGGCATATTCTGTGATCCCCAGAGCCCTTGGCAACGTGGATCGAATGAAAATACCAACGGTCTGGTCAGGCAGTATTTGCCCAAAGGGATCGATCTGTCTCCCTACTCACAGACCAAGCTCAACGCGATTGCATGACGATTGAACGAGCGCCCCAGGAAAACCCTAAACTACGAAACACCCGCACAGCGGTTTTACCAAGCTGTTGCATCCACCGGTTGAATCCGCAGCCAAGAGCCGCTACTTGCGTTAGCAAGGCGGGTGACCACTTCAGGCCAGTTACGGTCAGCCGCGCGGGCCACTCAATGTCAGCAGGGCTCAGCAATCACCCCATTCGGCCGTGCATTGATCCGCCTATCTGCTGCGGCTAGGCAAATCAGGCTTGAGCATATCGCTATAATGGCATTAGCATTGCTGGCCAGACGTCCCCCCTTCGCAAAGGGCTTCAACGATTAATGCAATTTGTCATAGTCTCGCAAAGACGGCACGGAACTCTATGAATTCAACCGCCAGACGACGCCGAAAAGATGGCTTCTTAGCTACTTACATCGTCGATGAAGACTATCTGCAGAAGCCTGATGTGGCGACTGGCCGCCCCGGTATCGTTGGAGGAAAAGACCCCGACGGCAATTCGGTACTTATCCGTGAGTGGCGCAGGAGCCCCAAGGCGTCCGACAGCGAACTCGAGCAGATTTGGCGCCACGAACTGAGGCAACTACACCGCCTAGCCGGCTATCCGGGTTCCGCATCCTGCATCTCACGTCTTCACGACGCGGGGTTCGACACCAGGGGCTTCTACCTGATCATCGCGCCTGGTCAGAGACAGCCGCTCGAGTTCTTGCTTCGGAACGGCCCCAGTAGCCATTGGCTGCGGCAGCCTCGTAGCACCGCAAGCCGGTTGCGTGTGTGGGCCAACCTGAAGCTGCTTGCGCACGGACTGGAGACGCTGCATGCGCAGGGGATGCTTCATCGCAGCATTGATGCGTGGTCTGTGCTCACGGCCGGAGGATCCGAACCGGATTTCCAGCTCACTGGATTCGAGTGGACGATGCGGATCGCCAGCGTAGAAGGCGTATCGAACCGAGGCGCCGCCGCGGGCGCAGCCCGGACGTTCGATTCATTCTCACAGGATTGGAAGGACTTCGGCCTTCTCGCCGCTGACCTGTTGGGGGCCAAGCGCCAGCGCGTTCTCGACCCAGCGATCGCGCCCTTCGAGATCGCAGAATATTTGACACTCGAAGAGGCGCGCCTCCTTCGACTCATCGTGCAGATGAATCCCAGACAGCCGCTCGATGGAGATGCGGTCGTCACGAGGATCGATGGCGTCCTTGGCGCACTGAGGGCAGAGGCGGCCAATCGTAGGGCCAAGCTCCATCTCGCGATCCGGATTGGCCCTACCAGCCGGCTGGGCGAGCGAATCCGCAACGCGTCGGGACTCGACATCGAGATGGACGATCTCCAGGCACAGCTTCAGTTCGTCAAGGACGATCTGGCCAGTGAGCCTTTGCTGCTCTGCGTGCGGCAGCCAGATGCATCGAACGAGTTTCGTCTGGTGCTGCGCGGCAAGCACCTCCTGTACCGCTTGCAGGAGTTCCGCGCGCCCAAGACCATGGCTCTAAGCTGGGATTTCGCCTACTGCGAAGCCGTGGATGCAAACGCGCCAGCTCCGGTGAACCTGCTCGACCAACGAAGGCTGCAGCCTGAGTCGCTCGAGATTTTGGGGCTGCGCGATGCATCCGACCTGTTCCCGCGTGTTCGTGGCAAGCTCATGTCCTGGGATGAAATGCGGAGCGACTTCGGGCAGATCAACGCACCGCTTTCTTCCGAACAGACAGCTCACAGGGCTCTGACGCTGCTCCAACTGCTGGAAGCAGTCTATGCAGCGGCCGACGCGTACGCTGTAGAACTGCAGCCTTTGCCCGAGCACCTGCGCGAAACTGCGGAACATGGCAACGACCGACTTTGCGTCCAACTGCGATTAGATCCTGAGCGAATGGCCCTCTCGGACTCTCTGGACCTGAAATCACCGACTGACCGATTCATAAAGCGACTGGAAGCCGACGGACTCGGGTCCGAGGGCTGGATTCTCGCGGATGCCCGCTCGCTTGGCGAAAGAGAGTCGACAGATACCGAATGGACTTTTCGGCAGGTCATCCAACGGCCGGGTCAGCCAGACGTATTCCTATTCGATGGGCCCGATGCGATACCGTTTCTGTATGAACCTATCATGGTTCCTGCATCGGTGGGGCGAGACGTTCAGTTCCGTCGACGTCTCAAGGCGCTTAAAGCGCTGAAAACCCATCATGAGCTACTGCAGATGATCGTGGATCCAAGACACCATGTACTGGACAGCCATGACACGGTTATCGAGGATGCCGCTTTCATGAAGCTCGACGAGCCGAAGCAACTGGCGCTGAAGCAGCTCACTTCCACCCTGCCGTTATTCCTCGTGCAGGGCCCTCCCGGAGTTGGAAAGACGCGGCTTGTACGCGATCTAGTAGCCCGGCGGTTCGCTGACGAGCCGACCTCTCGTTTGCTGCTGACCGCCCAAAGCAACGCGGCAATCGACCATCTGATGGACGAGCTGGCTGGCGTTCTGAAGGCGAACGACTCCAGCGGTCCACTCGTCGTGCGCTCCAGCAAGCGCGATGCGATTGAGGCCCCTAGCCAGTTCGACATCGGGGAACAGACACGCCGGTTGGTCAGGCGGCTCGCAGCCAGTCCTCTAGCCAAGGAGGTCCCGACGAGGCTGCAACGCTCCCTTTCGGATCTGGCGAAGGCAGCGGATCCCTCTCAGTCTGCCGGACGAAGGACCGCAGCAGTCGCCGGCAGAAGCGCAGAACAGGCGCTCCGAACCTTCGAAGGAGTGGTCGCACGTGCTGCTAACGTCGTATTTGCGACAACCAACTCGGGAGAGCTAGAGCGTTTGATCGACGAGCGGGGCCAGTTCGACTGGGCAATCGTCGAGGAAGCCGCTAAGGCAACGGGAAGCGAACTCGTGTCCCCTTTGCTTCTCTCGCACCGCAGACTCATGATCGGCGACCACAAGCAGCTTCCGGCGTTTGCATCCGACCAGCTCAAGCAGTTGCTCGCGCAACCTGACCGGATTCACGAAGCGATGAAGCTTGGCGAAGAGTTCATTGGCCGGTCCCTCAGGGATGCAGCGACGGAGGAATTGCTGGAGGACGTTGCGGAGGACAAGTCGCAACTACCGGTCCTTTGCTCCGAGGCACTGCGACTTCTCACGTTCTTCGAATCGGCTATCGAAGCCGAGTTCAAGCGGCAGGCGAAAGGTAGGGGCGGGCGCCCGATCGCGCAGAAGCTGACCGCGCAGCATCGTATGCACCCCGCGATTGCGGAGCTTGTCTCCAACTGCTTTTACGGGAATCTCAAGACCGATCCGACATGTGAGAAGCGCTTCGCAGTCGAGCCCAGACCGTTCACCTCCGCAGATGAAAATCGGCTTCCCCTAGCTCCCATCGTGGTGATCGACATGCCATACGTCCAGTCGACACCGAACCAGAAGCAAGGCGATCAGTACCCAGCTTGGCACAACCCAGCCGAAGTGCGGGCGGCTATTGAGGCTTTGGGTCTGCTGAGGAGCGCCCCCCAGGACGCTACGGAAGCACCGACGCTGGCAATTTTGTCTCCGTACGGGCGACAACGCCGAGCACTGAACGAAGCCATCAGCGACGAACTGAACAGGAAGCTCAGCCACCTAAAGATGTTCCGCTCACCCTCTTTCAACGGCCAGTGGTGCCACACCGTGGACTCGTTCCAGGGCAGCGAAGCAGATGTAGTCGTGGTCTCGCTCGTACGTAACAACCACCACTCCTCCGTACAAAGCGCACTCGGCTTCCTGAGCGACGCTAGGCGGATGAACGTTCTTCTGAGCCGTGCAAAATGGCAGCTCGTCCTGATCGCGAGCACGGAGTTCCTCAAGGAAGTGATGCACGCGGTTCGTGGCACGCCAGACGAAAGTCGGATGGAGTTCCTGAGGAATCTGCTCGATGGACTCGATAGCGGACAAGCCAAGGGCGATGTCAAGCGTGTTCCATTCCAGACGTTGCTCGAGAGCTGCAAATGAGCGTCGTACGTGTTGCGATCCCGTTGCTAAAAGGAAAGCGCAAGTTCTTCCTTGAGAAAGGAAGACCATGGAGCCTGGCCGAACACGTTCTCCTTGCGGCGTTGACGAACAAACCTCGGACCGTTGGAGAACTCGCCGTCGCTGGCGATGTTCCACAGCGCCTTGTGCTGGAGGCTCTCATTCGGTTGATGCGGGCAGGTTGGGTCACGTTGCATCAGGAGAGCAACGGAGTTGTCTTCAGTGCAACAGTGGCCGGGCGAAGCGTCGTGGGCGATGAGGAGCTTCCAAAGCTGGCCAAGAGTACAAGCCGCTGGATGCACTTCGTGATCGACAAGGTCACTGGAACGCTCTACCGAAGTCGCGAGATGCCCTTTTTCGAGAAGCACGTAGTCGAGAGGCGCGCCGCTAGGGAACGACTGGTCTGGTTGAATCCGCGCGACATCGACGCATTCGATGACACGGCCGGTGTTCTCGCAACCCTTTTTGAAGACGATGAGAAGTTCCTCGGAATCGAGCCCACCGCGGAGAAGTTGGTCAATCGGTTCGCAATCGCTACGGTCCGGGGGGACAACGTCGAGGGACTGCCACCGCGAGCACCGGCTGAACTTGTCGAGTTGGTGAAGCGAGCAGCGCGCACTGCAGCCCCCTCCCCGATGGCCATGAGGTCACCGCACCACGAGCCTGGGCGCCAGATTCCGTTCGCGGACAGACCTGCACCGCAGCCCATCGATGCAGTATTTAGGCCGGAGGACCTGATCCTTGGCGGAAAAATGCACGAAGCTGTACTCCACGAGGCGATACAGAAGGCCAAGTACAGGATCATCATCCATTCAACATTCATCTCCGAGCACGGGTTCGAGCAGGTGCAGGCGTCGCTCATCGCGGCCGCAAAGCGGGGAGCAATCGTCGATGTACTGTGGGGAGAAAACGAGAACAAGACGGACGCAGTGACCACGGCGAAGACCATCGCCAAAGTTCGCACAGCCATCGACACCGAAGGCCTGGGCCTGAGTGTCCGCGTGCATCCTTTTTCAACGCGGTCACACGCCAAGATTCTCGTATGCGACGATGGTAAGTCGGGGCGCCTCTCCGCGACCGTCGGCTCATGCAACTGGCTTTCGTCTGGCTTCCAAAACTACGAGGCATCCATTCGATTCAGCGATCCCGGCGTCGTTGGGGCCGTTCTAGAGCAAATCGCTGACCTGACACGTGGCAGTGATCGCCACTGGACGGAACTGACGAGCGAGATGGCCAGACTCGCTTCAGACGCTCGCCTTCAGAAGCCACCAGTAGGTGAAAAAGCGAAGGTAACGCTGGTGCTTGGCCCGCAGCACGCTCAGTTCGCACGCACTGCACGAGACGCCGCCCGTCGCCGAATGTTCGTGACAAGCCATCAGATTGGCTCAGCCGCCCGTCCCTCTGTTATTTTACCCGCCATCACCGCCGTACGCGAGAACGGCATCGAGGCGCGGGTGTTCTACGGTGTGGCGAGTGAGCGGCCGGCTGGAGTATCGACTTCCTCCAATGGTAGTCCGGCACCTTCAGTGCAGCCGATTCTCTCACCCAAGCTGCACGCCAAAATCCTGGCCTGGGATGATGACGACGTCCTGATAAGCAGCCAAAATTGGCTTTCTGCCGACCCGGGTGAGTCGAACGTTCGGCGAGAGATCGGACTGATGGTGAACTCGAAAGGAATCGCTAAAGCAGTCATCGATAACTTCGATGCTGCCAGGGGCGATGGTGGCCTATCTGCAAAGTCGGATGAAGCATAAGGACTGAACTCAGCAATGTACAAATATGGAGTTTTTCAAGGTGGTGGCGTCAAAGGCATCGCACTCGTCGGCGCCCTGCAAGTCGCTGAGAGCCGCGGCATTTCGTTCGAGGGGGTGGGCGGGACGTCTGCTGGAGCAATCGTTGCGGCGCTTTACGCGGCCGGCTACACCTCTGCGGAGATGCGTTTGATCTTAGAAGGGGTCCAGTTCGATTCGTTGCTCGATCGCGCGAGTTTGGCACGCCTCGCCTTTGCAAAACGGCTAGGCCTCTACCGGGGAAAGCTGTTCCAAGATTGGATTTACAACCATCTTGCAAAAAAAGGGGTCCGTCTTCTCAAGGATTGCCCCAAGCATCTTCGTATTGTTGCGACCAATCTCACCGAACGGACTATTGTTGTTTTGGATGCCGAGAGCCAACCAAATTTGGAGGTAGCCGAGGCGGTCCGGATGTCGATGAGCATCCCGTTCGTTTTTGAGCCGGTGCAATTAGGCCGGAACCTGATGGTTGACGGTGGCGTTCTTAGCAACTTTCCACTGTCCTTGTTCGATGGGAATGAAACACTTGGCTTCAGACTTCATTCCAGGTCAGCATCGCTTCCGTTTGCTCCTGAGGGCTACCGAGAATACCTGCTGGCCATCATGGGCGCCATGCTGGATGGGCGCGACAATTACGACGTACAGACAAAGAAGTTGGCAGGGTTGATCGAGATTGACCCTGGACGTTTCTCCAGTACGCAGTTCAAGTTGAACGACAGCGAGAAAGCAGACCTCTACGAACGCGGTGTTTCGGCTGCCAGCAGGTTCTTCGTCGACCCCGTAAATACGGACCTCTCGCAGCAACTCAACGTGTGCGGCGAAGGATCCGCCATCGGCCTAAAGATCCCCGAAGAAATCGGTGACGAAACTGAGATACGATTCTCCATCTCCTCACTTGTTCGCATTGAGGTCGATGGTCAGTTTCTGCTGACCAAGGGCAATCGCATTGACCAGTTTCAACCCGTTGGCGGTGTTCTCAAGGCATTCAGCACTGCGAACGCGAAGCTAGCCAACCTGGGGGTGAAGGCCGACAGCAAGATTCCGATCGATCAGGACAGCAGGGACGATCTTCGGGTTTTCGTTCCACGGCGGTCTATCGAGGCATTCGTTCAGTGGTACCTTGAGGGCCGCGGCCGGGAAACCTCCCCTTGGCGAGAGTTCAACGAAGAGCTCATTGAAACGGGAGTGCTGAGTTCCTCGAACTTTCGAGCCCCCGCTTTCGACTACATTGGACGCCGAGTCGAGGGCATTCGCTGGACAGACTACTTTCAGTGCTTTGAAGTGCTGATTGCCGAAGTGTTCGCCTTGGTGCCAACCCCCAAACAGATCGTGGAGTTGAAAGCGCTGCGTGGCCACAATAATAAGCCCGATGTCATGTGGGCAAGTCCAGCGCTGATTCGCGCCCTCGGATACGACGCAGCCAGACAGCGACAGTTGACCAGAATCTCCGACCATTCGTCCTGGATACTGGATGCAGGCATCGGTTGAGACGTCGGTGGTCCGGCAGCGCTTACCCGGATCTGCGTCGCCCGGGGGCGAACCATCGGCAATCGTGGTCGCCCCAGGAGGTGATCAGCAACCGCTGCATAGCCGTCATTTATGCCCTGAGCGGTGATTGGCTGCAATGGGCACGAAGCCAACGTAGTCAGATAGTTGCCCTACTCGAAACACAAATGGCCGGTCTGGAATCAGAACCGGCCATTTTTCATTGGAACAGTCACCGGCTGCTTACCCCGAGAAACGGAATCTCAACTCGTGGCAGTTTTTGTCCCGAAAAGTATTTCGGTACTGGTAAGTAATGCTTAAGCATTCCGCTGTATTGAGTCGTTTTCGGGCATCAACAACAGCACTGCCTGCTTTCAGCAGCGAAGGCATAACCGTTCCAACGCGGATCCGTTATGCCTCCAGGGATAGTTTTTCATGCTGCATATTCTGTTGAAATCAGCCACCAATAATGCTTGCAAACCGGCCGGCGATAATGCTTAAACATGGCCACTGTCAATATTGAAGAGGGGCTATATCTCGTCCGACCCTTCGTAGGAATATTTGGCCGGTTTTTTTCTTTGATGGATTCGTCTTAAACGGGTTTGCCAAGAGAACAAAGCCTGGACTCGGATCGGCGAAGCCGAACGAGCCAGGAGGCAAGCGGAGCGCGTCAGGTGCGGAGAAGCGGAGGTTGAGTTATCGACCCAAAAGCAAACCCCGCCGAAGCGGGATTTACCAAACATGCCATTACACTCGAAGCTTAAACCTTGGTGTTGACGATCTTCCCAATTACCTGCCCGCTGGTATTGACGGTGGGTGTGGTCGATGGCTTTGCGGCTGCCGCTTTCTGAAGTAGTCGTTGCGCCTGCCGATCACCTTTTGCCGCTTCCTGAGCAGTTTGGGCGGCCGTCTCGGTGGCTTCCTGCAGGGCTGCCGCCGCGTTGCTGGCGGACGTAATGGCGGCACTATTGGATTGGGCTTTTTCTGAGCCTTGACTCAGTTTTGCGGTCGGTGACTGTGACTTGCCTTGGGCCTGAATAGGCAAGGTGCTAGTTATCGAACCTGATGCAGGCACGGAATGGACTGACATGGGGACCTCCCATAGATTGCGGATGAGCGCGCACACGCCACCTCAACTTTGACTATCGGCACGCCGGCATGAAACTTTAGGCAGGGGGAGAAAAGGATCAGCCACCGAATCAGGGCGCCTGCCCATGCGAGGCGAGTCGATGCGGAAAGTGGGGGCGCGCGAATCGGGGACGTCCTGATGTTCTGGCCTACATTGACCCATTACGGGTGGCCAGTTTCAACCAGAACAGCCGGCCAGTTTCCATCATAACGGGTGGCAATATTAGGTCAGAATACGCACATGCAACTGGGCGGCAACTTTCCTATGCGGATCAATGACCAGTTTGACGAGAATACTCACTTGGTCAGAGAAATGGACAAAAGGGTCTGAATTTGTCCATCAATCAATAAAATTTAATGGACAGGCGAATAATTTCTATGTTGTTGATTTTAAATATACCTTGTGCTGTCCATTAAGGACGGACTTGGGGGTGGAAGGGGTATTCGAAGAGGGCGATACCCCAGGAGATCAGGGCGGCGATCCACCAGGGCTTGTCCGCCAGGTTCTTCAGGTGGGCATACCAGGCGAAGGTCATGAAGACGTTGGAAGCGGAGAGCAGCAACACCGTCTTCCACAGCACCGGCAGTTCGGTCCACAGGCTCATAGTTTCTCGATCCGTTGGTTGGCCACCGCCGGCAGCCAGGCGGCGACGCTGCCGCGGCCGGGCAGGGCCAGGTCCGGAGCGATCTCCGCCAGGGGCACCAGGACGAAGGCGCGCAGATGCAGGCGCGGGTGGGGCAGGGTCAGTTCGGGGCCGTCCAGCACCTGGTCGTCGTAGAGCAGCAGGTCCAGGTCCAGGGTGCGGGGGGCGTTGCGGTAGCTGCGGGTACGGCCGAAATGGGCTTCCACGGCGAACAGCCGGGACAGCAGCCCGGCCGGCGGCAGGGGGGTGTCCACCGCCGCCACGGCGTTGATGTAGTCGGGGCCGTCGGCGCCGATGGGGGCCGTGCGGTAGAGAGAGGAGGCGGCGACTAGGGCGATGTCGCCGCTGCCGGTGAGGTCCGCCAGGGCGGCGCGGACCTGGGCTGCCGGATCTTCCAGATTGGCGCCCAGGGCGATGAAGGCGCGATGCATGGAACTCGCCACGGCCTAGTCGCCGCTGCCGCCTTCGCCCACGCCGGCACCACCGCCGGCCGGCTTCTTGCGCCGACGCCGGCGCTTCTTGTCGCCCTTGGCCTCGGGCAGCAGCATGGCCTGGCGCTCTTCGTCTTCGGCGTTGAGGAAGCGGCGCCACCATTCGCCCAGCTCCTTGTCCACCTCGCCCGACTCGGCGCGCAGTAGCAGGAAATCGTAGCCGGCCTTGAAGCGGGGTTGCTCCAGCACGGCGTAGGGCTTCTTGCCGGAGCGGGCCTCGAAGCGGGGCTGCAGGGCCCAGATGTCCTTGATGTCGCCGGCGATGCGGCGGGTGATGGCCAGCTTTTCCGCCTGCACGTCCAGCACCTCGTCCATGGCGGCGAAGAGGGCGGGGATGGGGCGCTCGCCGTTGGCCTTGTTCTTTTCCCACTGGCCCAGCACTTCGTGCCACAGCAGGGTGGCGAAGAGGAAGCCGGGGGAGGTGGGTTTGCCGGCCTGGACCCGCTCGTCGGTGTTGGCCAGGGCCAGCATGACGAAGCGTTCGCCCAAGGGCTGCTCCAGGATGACGTCGAGCAGGGGCAGCAGGCCGTGGTGCAGGCCCTCTTCCCGCAGCTGCTTGACGCAGCGCACGGCGTAGCCGGAGGTTAGCAGCTTGAGCATTTCGTCGAAGAGGCGGGCCGGCGGCACGTTTTCGATCAGCTCGGACATCTCCCGGATGGGACGCCGGGCGGCCGGGTCGATGGCCAGGTTCAGCTTGGCCCCCAGGCGCACCGCCCGCAGCATGCGCACCGGGTCTTCCCGGTAGCGCACCTTGGGATCGCCGATCATGCGCAGGGTCTTCTGTTTGAGGTCGGCGACGCCGTGGTGGTAGTCGTGGATGGTCTCGTCGGCCGGGTCGTAGTACAGGGCATTGACGGTGAAGTCGCGGCGGGCCGCATCTTCCGCCATGGTGCCGAAGACGTTGTCGCGCAGCACCCGGCCGTGTTCGTCGGTGGGTGCGTTGCTGGCGTGGATGGCGCGGAAGGTGGTGACCTCCAGGGTCTCCGCCCCCATCATCACGTGCACGATCTGGAAGCGGCGGCCGATGATGCGGGAGCGGCGGAAACAGGCCCGCACCTGTTCCGGCGTGGCGTTGGTGGCCACGTCGAAATCCTTGGGCGGGATGCCGGCCAGCAGGTCGCGCACGGCGCCGCCCACCACGTAGGCCTTGTAGCCGGCCTTCTGCAGCCCTTCGACGGTGCGGCGGGCGCCGGAGCTGAGCTGCTCGCGGCGGATGCCGTGGTTCTTGACGGGGATGATGGCGGCGCTGTCGCCGTGGCCGCCGCTACGGGCGTTCCGGGTTTCGCTCTTGCCGGCGTTGTTCTTGCCGCCAAACACCCGGGAAATTAGTTTGCGGATCATGTAGGTTTTTTTATGCAATCTGGCGGTTCGTCCGCCTGAAAAAACAAGGCATTATATCCGTACGGGGCGGTTAGCGCAGGCTGATTACCGGCCAGCCGCGCCGTTCCGCCTCCGCCTTGAGGATGGGGTCCGGGTCCACCGCCACCGGGCAGCTGACCTTTTCCAGCAGGGGCAGGTCGTTGCGCGAGTCGCTGTAGAACCAGCTGTCGGCAAAGCTGCCCCAGTTGAGGCCCTGGGCTTCGAGCCAGTCCTCCACCCGGGTGATCTTGCCGTCCTGGAAGGACGGGGTGCCGCGCACGCCGCCGGTGAACTGGCCGTCCCGCTGTTCCGGGATGGTGGCGATGAGATGGTGGATGCCGAATTCCCGGGCGATGGGGCCGGTGACGAAGGCGTTGGTGGCGGTCACCAGCAGCACCAGGTCGCCCCGCTGCAGGTGCTCCTGCACCTTGGCCCGGGCCTGGTCGGTCATGATCGGGCGGATGTTGCGGGCCATGAATTCCTGGTGCCAGGCGTCCAGCTGGGCGCGGGAGTGACGGGCCAGGGGCTTCAGCTGGAAATCAAGGAACTCGTAAATGTCCAGGGTGCCGGCCTTGTACTGATCGTAGAACTTCTCGTTCTGGGCGGCGTGTATTTCGCCGTCGAGGGCGCCCTGGCCGATGAGGAACTGGGCCCACTCGAAGTCGCTGTCGCCGGCCAGGAGGGTGTTGTCGAGATCAAAGAGTGCGAGATTCATCGTGCCTGTTTCGGAAGGGTTAGACGGTGGAGTCGCCGGCATGCTGCAGCACTTCGCGCAGCAGAGGCAGGGTGATGGGCCGCTTGTGTTCCAGGGAGTAGCGGTCCAGGGCCGCCAGCAGGGCGGCCAGGGTGCGCATGTCCCGGGAACTGCGGTTCATCAGGTAGGTGAGGGCTTCCCGGGAGAGCTTGAGGCCTCGGTCGGCGGCCTGGGCCGCCAGGGCAGCCAGCTTCTCCTCGTCGGAGAGGGGGCGCAGGCGGAAGATGAGGGCTGAGCCGAGGCGGGTGCGCAGGTCTTCCCTCAGTTGCAGGGCCGCCGGCGGCTGGTCGCTGGCCACCAGCAGCTTGCCCGGCCGGCCGTTTTCCACGGCCAGGCGCAGGCGGTTGAAATGGTTGAAGAGGGCGATCTGGCCGGCCTCGGCCAGGGCCTGCACGTTGTCCACCGCCAGGCCCTCGGCCTCGGCCGGGGCGCCGGCCAGGAGCGGGTCTTGGGCACCGTCCACATAATGCAGCCCGGAGGCCTGCAGCAGGTGGCTCTTGCCGCTGCCCGCCTCGCCCCACAGCAGGAACAGGGGCTGGGGGCCGGAAAACCAGTCGGCCAGGGCCGCCAGGGCCTCCTCGTTGCCGTCGCCGACGAAGTTGGCCAGGGAGGGCGGAGACTCGGGCATCAGGTCCAGCAGCAATTGACGCATGGGGGGCAGCATGGGGTCAGGAGTTGAGGTAGAAGGGGCTGGCCTTGTAATGCCGCTGCAGTTCCCGCAGGCCCACCAGCAGGGCGGCGGAGGCGGGCAGGGCGATGAGGATGCCGAAGAAACCGAACAGCTGGCCGAAGGCCATCAGGGCGAATATCACCGCCACCGGATGCAGGCCGATGCGCTCGCCCACCAGCCAGGGGGTCAGCACCACGCTTTCGAGAATCTGGCCGCCGCCATAGACGATGGCCACCGCCAGCACCAGGCCGAGGCCCTGGAACTGCAGCAGGGCTGCCACCAGGGCCAGGAGCAGGCCGGTGGCGAAACCGACGTAGGGAATGAAAATGAGCAGCCCGGTGAGCAGGCCCACCGGCAGGGCGAATTCCAGCCCCGCCAGCCACAGGCCCAGGCTGTAGTAGAGTGCCAGCAGCAGCATCACCGCCAGCTGGCCGCGCAGGAACTCGGCCAGCACCGCATCCACTTCCCGGGCCAGACGCAGGGCCAGGTTGTGGAAGCGGCGCGGAATGAGGTCCTCGATACGGTGCAGGAGGCTGTCCCAGTCCTTCAGCAGGTAGAACATGACCACCGGCAGGAGCAGCAGGTTGGCGACGAAGGCCACCAGGGCCAGGCCGCTGCTGCCGAGGGTGGTCAGCACGTGGCCGAGGATCTGCTGGGCCGCGTCCTGGTTCTTGCGCACCAGGGCGTTGAAGCTGGCCGGGTCCAGGGGCAGGTCGATGCCCAGGCGCTTCTGCAGCCAGGGGTCCAGCTTGGTCTGCAGCAGGGTCAGGGTAGCCGGCAGGCGCTCGGCGATGAGGCTCACTTCCTTCTGCAGCAGGGGTACCAGGGTCAGGGCCAGCAGGGTGAGGGCGCCGATCAGGCCCAGGATCACCAGCAGGGCGGCCAGGGGGCGGGGTACCCGGTGGCGGGCCAGCCAGCCGCTGGCCGGATTGCCGATGTAGGCCAGGATGGCGGCCAGCAGGAAGGGGGTGAGGATGGGGGAAAGGGCGAGCAGCAGCCAGACGCAGGCCGCGGCAAAGCCGAGCCAGAGCAGGGCCTGCAGTCTTTGGGCGCGGTTGTCGGGCCGATCTTCGGTCATTTGGGCTAAAATGCGGGTTTTCAATAGCTTTCCGGCGCCCATTCTATCACTCCGGATGCCAGGCCCTTCCCGACCATGACCCAAGATACCAGCAAGACCTCCCTTTCCTATCGTGACGCCGGCGTGGATATCGACGCCGGCGATGCCCTCGTCGAGCGCATCAAGCCTTTCGCCAAGAAGACCATGCGGGAAGGCGTGCTGGCCGGCATCGGCGGCTTCGGCGCCCTTTTCGAAGTGCCGAAGAAGTACAAGGAGCCGGTGCTGGTGTCCGGTACCGACGGCGTCGGCACCAAGCTGAAGCTGGCTTTCCAGCTCAACCGCCACGACACCGTGGGCATCGACCTGGTGGCCATGAGTGTCAATGACATCCTGGTGCAGGGTGCCGAGCCCCTCTTCTTCCTCGACTACTTCGCCTGCGGCAAGCTCTCCGTGGATGCGGCGGCCGACGTCATCAAGGGCATCGCCACCGGCTGCGAACAGGCCGGCTGCGCCCTCATCGGCGGCGAGACGGCCGAGATGCCCGGCATGTACCCGGACGGTGAATACGACCTGGCCGGCTTCGCCGTCGGCGCCGCCGAAAAGAGCAAGCTCATCGACGGCAAGTCCATCGTCCCCGGCGACGTGGTGCTGGGCCTGGGCTCCCACGGCGCCCACTCCAACGGCTACTCCCTGGTGCGCAAGATCATCGAGCGTTCCGGCGCCGACTTCAACGCCAAGTTCGACGGCGAGGCCACCCTGGCCGATGCCGTGATGGCCCCCACCCGCATCTACGTCAAGCCCCTGCTGGCCCTGTTGCAGACCCTGCCGGTCAAGGGCATGGCCCACATCACCGGCGGCGGCCTGACCGAGAACGTGCCCCGGGTGCTGCCGGAAAATACCGTGGCCATCCTGGACAAGTCCTCCTGGCAGCGTCCAAAGCTGTTCGACTGGCTGCAAGCCGAAGGCAATGTCAGCGACGACGAAATGCACCGGGTTTTCAACTGCGGCATCGGCATGGTGGTGGTGGTGGCCCAGGAACACGCCCGCCAGGCCATCCAGCTGCTGCAGGCCGCCGGCGAGAAGGTGTGGCAGATCGGCGACATCCGCGCCCGTCAGGGCGACGAGGCCCAGACCCAGGTGAACTGAGCCTCACCGCATACAGGACTTGCCCGGGCTGCGGTGTCCGGGCAAGCTACGGTTTCCCCATAAAAAAAACCGCTTGGAGGTAAGAAGTGAGCAAATCCGCTGTCATCGTTACCGGCCTGATCCTGGCCGCCGGCCTGTCCGCCAATCTGGCCCAGGCTTCCGAAGAACTGGCCAAGGCCAAGCTGTGCGTCGGCTGCCACCAGGTCTCCGCCAAGGTTCTGGGCCCTGCCTACAAGGACGTGGCCCAGAAGTACGCCGGCGTGAAAACCGCCGAAGCCGATCTGGCGAAGAAGATTCGCGGCGGCAGCAAGGGCGTCTGGGGCGGCGCCGAAATGCCGCCCAATCCGGCCATTTCCGAGGCCGACGCCACCACCCTGGCCAAATGGATTCTCAGCCTGAAGTGAAGTTGGGCTGATCCCGACAATGCCAACAAAAAAGCCGGCGATTGCCGGCTTTTTTGCGTCTGCAGGAAAGGCCTACTTGGCCTTTTTCTTGGTGCTTTCCGCCTTCACCTCGAGGAAGGCCGGGCCCCAGATGGGGTGGCCGGATTCGGCCTTGGTCAGGCTGAGCTTGGGGTAGGCGGCCAGGCCCTTGCGGAAGTTGGCCTTGCAGCTGTCCACCTGGCGGGAGGCGCAGGCGATGAAGGCCAGGTGCTTGTAGGCCCGGGCCTGGTCGATGCGGTTGGGCAGGCCCAGGTCCAGGGCCTGTTGCAGGGTCTGGCCGGCGCTCTTGTAGTCGCCGTTTTCGTAGGCGCTGATACCCCGGGCCAGTTCGCTTTCGGCCTTGCGCGCGGTCGGCGTCTTCACCGGTTCAGCCGGTTTGGCGGTTTCGGGCGGGGGCGCCGGTTCGGCGGCCGGAGGCGGGGTGTTCTGGCTGGCGCAACCGGCCAGGGCCAGCAAGGAGGCAAGCAGCAGGGAGGAGAGGGATCGCATGGCGGTAGGTGTGCTCATTTGAATTTGTGCTTGATCTTGTAGGTGTCGCCGGCGCCCAGTTCCAGGGTCAGGCGATGGGGTTCGGACTGGCCGTTGCGGATTTCCACCTCGTGGTGGCCCGGCAGCAGCTCGATACTTTCCAGGGGCGGTGAGATGCCCTTGGGGTCGCCGTCTACCACCACTTCACCCCAGGGCGCGATGGCCAGGTCCACCCGGGCAGCGGGTTGGGGCTCGGGTGCGGCATTGCTGGCCGGAGCGGCAGATGGGGTGCCGTTGCCAGCGCTACGATCCGTGGGCAGCAGGGCAAATGCGCCTCCCGCGATGGCCACCGCTGCGATGCCCAGCCACAGCGCCTTGCCGCGGCGGGCCGGCGGTGAGGCAGGTGCTTCCTCGCTCTCCGGGGAGAGGCTGAGGGGATTGGTGTCCGTGAACGGATGGGCCAGCAGCATGGTCGGCTCTTCCGACGGGCTGGGCGGAATGCGCGGCTGGGGCTGGGGCTGGGCGGCTAGGCCGAGGACCGGGCCGGGGGAGCCGAGCTCGGCGTAGCGGCGCAGATCGGCGGCCAGTTCGCCGGCGGTCTGGTAGCGTTCCTCCGGCGACTTGGCCAGGGCCTTGGCCAGGATGGCCTCGAAGCCCGGCGGCAGTTCCGGCATGAGCCGGGTGGGCAGCACCGGGCCTTCGTTGATGACCCGGTACATGATGGTGGTGACCGTTTCGCCGTCGAAGGGGGCGACGCCGGTGAGCCACTGGTAGAGCACCACGCCGAGGGAGAAGATGTCGGCCCGGCCATCCACCGGATGGCCCATGATCTGTTCCGGCGCCATGTACTTGGGCGTGCCCAGCATGTGGCCGGTCATGGTCTTGCTGCCGGTCTGCAGCTGGGCGATGCCGAAATCGGTGATTTTCACGGCACCGTCGGCCAGCACCATGAGGTTGGCCGGCTTGATGTCCCGGTGCACCACGCCCTGGCGGTGGGCGTAGTCCAGGCCGTCGGCAACGGCGGCCATCATGTCGGCGATGCGGGTATAGGGCAGGGGGCCGGCTTCGCTGATGAAGCGGCGCAGTTCCCGGCCTTCGAGGAATTCCATGGCCATGTAGGCCACGTCCTCCGCCTTGCCCGCGTCGTACAGGGTGACGATGGCCGGGTGGCTGAGGCGGGCGACCGACTTGGCCTCGCGGAAGAAGCGGCGCTCGAAGCTCTCCTTCTCGGACAGGCTGGCGTCGAACTTGATGGTCTTGATGGCCACGACCCGTTCCAGCAGGGGATCGAAGGCGCGGTACACCACGCCCATGGCTCCCTCGCCGAGTACTCCGTCGATACGGTAGCGGCCCAGTTGTTGAATGGTCATGCGCTTCTTACGGAAATTGGGGTCGGTCAATCCGGGACGGCAACAGCTCCCTCCACCCCGGGGTCCGAACTCTGACGGGCAAGTTTAACAGAACCTGTCCGCCCCCTGACCATCCCCAGCGCCGGGCCGGCTTAGCGTCACGCGGCCGTGGCCGCCGTGGCCGGTTTGCCCATGGCCAGGGCCCCGCCCAGGGCCAGGAAGAAGGCCAGGGCCACCAGGGCGAAGACCTCGGCGAAGGCCTGGGCGCTGCCGGCCGGCTGGCCCAGGTGGTTGCTGCGCCATTCCACATAGACGGCACCCAGGCTGATGCCCAGGGTGCCTCCCAGCTGCCGGGTGCAGTTGAGCAGGGCCGAACCCTGGCCCACCAGGCGCTGGGCCAGGGGGCGCAGGGAGCCCAGGTTGAGGGCCGGCAGGATCAGGGCCAGGCCGATGCGGCCGATGACCACCGTGCCCATCAGGGTGGGCAGCAGGGGCAGGCCGAAGGAAATGCCGGCCAGCAGCGCCAGCAGCACGAAGGAGATGGCGAACAGCAGCAGCCCCAGGGCCGTCTGCCGATGGGGCCGGATGCGGTCCGCCAGGTAGCCGGCTCCCGGGGTCATGAGGGCCAGGGCGATGCCGCCGGGGAGCAGGGCCAGGCCTGCCGTGGCGGCGTTGTAGCCGAGGATGCTCTGCAGGAACACCGGCACCAGATAGGTGGAACCGTAGAGGCCGACGCCGAAGATGAAGGACACCAGGGTGCCCATGGCGAAGGCCCGTTCGCTGAACAGGCCCAGGGCCAGGATCGGCCCGGGCACCCGGCGGGCGTGGCGCAGGAAGAGGGCGATGCCGGCGGTCGCCACCAGGGCGCCGATGCCGCTCTGGGGCGACAGCAGGCCGTGGGCGTGGAGGCCGCCGACGGTCTGCAGCAGGCTGAGGATGGCCAGGGTGAGCAGGGACAGGCCGGTCCAGTCGAAGGGGTGCTCGGCCCGGGCTGGCGGCTTGTGGGGCAGCAGCAGGTGGCCCGCCGCCAGGGCGGCGAGGCTGCCGGGCACGGTGATGAGGAAAATGGCGCGCCAGCCGAAATGGTCCACCAGGAAGCCGCCGGCAATGGGTGCCACCGCCGGCGCCAGGATGATGCCGAAACCCAGGATGCCCATGGCCCGGCCCTGGCGCTCCAGGGGAAAGAGACGCAGCACCAGCAGGGTGCTCATGGGCTGCAGCAGGCCGGCGGCCAGGCCCTGGACGATGCGCATGGCCACCACCGAGGGGAAGTTCCAGGCCAGGGCGCCGCCCAGGCTGCCGATGCCGATCAGCAGCACGGCACCGAGGAAGACCCGGCGGAAGCTGTAACGCTCGATGAGCCAGGCGGTGGGCAGCATGGCCACGGTCATGGCGGCCATGTAACCGGTGACGGCCCACTGCACCCGGTCCTGGCCCAGGTGAAAGTCCGCCATGAGGGCGGGAATGGCCACGTTGAAAATGGTGGCGGAAAGCACGGCCGTGACCATGCCGCAGGCCATGGCCGCCAGGACCAGCCAGGGGTAACGTCCGCCATGGCGGGCCTGCAGGGCTTCCAGGCTGCGGGGAGAGCTTGAAAATGACACGGTGACTCCGGAGCGGGGGCTGAGTAAAATGATTGTATCAGCAAATAATTAGCATGCTAACTA
This sequence comes from Azospira sp. I09, assembly GCF_009177135.1. Lineage (NCBI taxonomy): Bacteria > Pseudomonadati > Pseudomonadota > Betaproteobacteria > Rhodocyclales > Rhodocyclaceae > Azospira > Azospira sp. I09. Next base: position 3,412,931 of record NZ_AP021844.1, read on the forward strand.
TATGTCAGACCGCCAGCCTGAAGCGACGTTCCCGCCCCAGCAGCGATTTTCCGTCCTGCTGCACCAGACGGCGGCCCTGTGGCGCACGGCCCTGGACCGGCGCCTGCGGCCCCTGGGCTTTTCCCAGGCCAGCTGGCGCGCCCTGATTGCCCTGCGGCGCCAGCCGGAAGGTTGCAATCAGGCCGTCCTGGCGGAGCGCCTGGGGATCGAGGCGCCCACCCTGGTGCGCCTCCTGGACCGCATGGAAAAGCAGGGCTGGCTGCAGCGCCAGTCCGATCCCCGGGATCGGCGCAGCAAACGGGTGGTGCTCACTGCCGCCAGTCTGGAGCTGGCGGAGAGCATGGAAGCCACGGTGGAGGAGTTGCGGGCCGAACTGCTGGCGGGGCTGGACCCGGCCCAGCTGGAGGCCATGATCGACATCCTGGAAACGGTCCGGGAGCGGGCCGAAGGCCTGCTGGCCAAAGGTCCTGTCGATCCGGAGAGTGGGTTTAATATTCCTTTATAGATATAAACAATTTACAAAACAGTATTTCTTCTTATAAAAAGAGCGCCCTAGACTTCTCCCATCGCATATCACCTCCTGGGAGAAATCATGGCTCACCCCCGCAAGCTCATCGCCACCCTGGCAGCATCCCTGTCCCTGGCCTTCGCCGGCCAGGCCCTGGCCGACGCCACCCTGCTCAACGTTTCCTACGACCCCACCCGGGAGCTGTACCAGGACTTCAACGCCGCCTTCATCAAGCACTGGAAGGAAAAGACCGGCGAGACCCTGACCATCAAGCAGTCCCACGGCGGTTCCGGCAAGCAGGCCCGCTCCGTCATCGACGGCCTGGAGGCCGATGTGGTGACCCTGGCCCTGGCCGGCGACATCGATCCCCTGGCCGAGCGCGGCCTGCTCGCCGCCGACTACCAGAAGAAGCTGCCCCACAATGCCTCCCCCTATACCTCCACCATCGTCTTCCTGGTGCGCAAGGGCAATCCCAAGGGCATCAAGGACTGGAACGACCTGGTGAAGCCGGGCATCGGCGTCATCACCCCCAATCCCAAGACCTCCGGCGGCGCCCGCTGGAACTACCTGGCGGCCTGGGGCTTCGCCCTCAAGCAGCCGGGCGGCAACGACGCCAGCGCCAAGGACTTCGTCGCCCGGCTGTACAAGAACGTGCTGGTGCTGGATACGGGCGCCCGGGGCTCCACCACCACCTTTGTCGAGCGGGGCCAGGGCGATGTGCTGATCGCCTGGGAAAACGAGGCCTATCTGGCAGTGAAGGAACTGGGGCCGGACAAGTTCGACATCGTCACGCCTTCCCTCTCCATCCTGGCCGAGCCCCCGGTGGCCGTGGTGGACAAGAATGTGGACAAGCACGGCACCCGCAAGCAGGCCCAGGCCTACCTGGAGTACCTCTATACCCCGGCTGGCCAGGAAATCGCTGCCCAGAACTACTACCGGCCCATCGATCCCAAGGTGGCGGCCAAGTACGCCAAGCAGTTCGGCAAGGTGAATCTCTTCACCATCGACCAGCTGTTCGGTGGCTGGACCAATGCCACCAAGGCCCACTTCGCCGACGGCGCCATCTACGATCAGATCCAGACCAAGCGCTGATTCTTCGGCACCACAAACAAGAAGCCCCGGCCTTCCTCAGGAAGGCCGGGGCTTCTTTTTGAATGATCGGGGCTTAGCGGCCGAGGGCCAGGTTGGTGCTGGCACGGCTGTCGTTGTCGCCGCGCTGCTGGGTGCGCTCCGTGGTGCGGCGTTCGTTGCCGCTCTTGAAGGTTTCCGCAGCCAGATAGGCCCCCGCGGACGACAGGCAAAAGGCGCTGGCGGTAAGCAGCAGGATCTTGCGGGCATTGGCGGTCATGGTCTTGTCTTGCATGTGGATTCTCCCGGAGGCGAGGGCCTGGGCCCTTGTAGTTGTCGATGGGGTCATTCTAGGCAGGACCCCGGGTTGCGTCTGTCGCCTCCCTGTAGCGACCGGTAACGGCCCATGCGCTTTGATGACCGCGTGTGACAGCGTGACAAAAAAAGACCCCGCCGAGAGCGGCGGGGTTGGAGAGGAGGCCCATCCAGGGAGGGAGGGGATGGGTCTTGGGGGAGTCATGCGCTGTCAACGCATGGATGCATTCTAGGCAGGCCCGGCGGTGCCGTCTGTGGCGATTCCTGGGCCCTTGTGTAACGGTCTGTGGCGGTCCTCCTCTCCATTTGTAACAGCCCCCGGGGTGTGGCGGGAGACAGACCCGGAGCGGAAAATCCGGGCAAAAAAAACCCCACCGGGGGAGGTGGGGTGGAGAGGGTGCCCATCCGAAGGGGGGGGGAGGTGGATGGGACTTTGGGGGAGTCATGCGCTGTCAACGCAGAGTCCATTCTAGGGAGCCCCCCGGCTGCCGTCTGTGGCGATTGCAGGAGGGTTGTGTAACCGGGGGTGAGGGACTTTGACGGTTTGTAATGCCCCATGCGCAGCCTTGGCAGGCGAGGGGGCGGGGCCGTTCGGCAGTGGCGCGGGGAGGGGGGCGCTCAGCGCCGCCGCCAGAAGCGCCAGGCCATGACGGCGATGGCGAAGAGGGCGGTGGCCAGCAGGGCTTTGGGCAGGTTGGCGCGGCCTTCGGTGACCAGGTCGAAACCCAGAATGCCGAGCAGGACGCCCAGGCTCTCCGCCGCCGGAAAGGTGGCCTTGAAACGGCGTTTGCAGCGCAGCAGGCAGTCGGGGACGGATGGGAGGGGCATTGAAGATGGGCTAGTGGAGCGGGCATACCGCGGACGGCCGTGGAGCCATCCGGCACGGTATGGGCTGCATTCTAGGCAGGACGCGGCCTGGCGTCATGGCCGCTAGCGTGAGCGTTTGTAACGCAATGTAACGCCAGCGGCCCCGGGCCGCCTGGGCACGGGCTTTCAGCCCGGCCAGGAGAGGGTGAAGCGGGCGCCGCCGAGACTGGACTCGCCGGCGCTGGCATGGCCGCCGTGGGCCTCCATGACCTGGCGCACGATGGCCAGGCCGAGTCCGTAGCCGCCGCTGGTGCGGTCCCGGGAGCGGTCGAGGCGGGTGAAGGCGTCGAAGATACGCTCCCGTTCGTCCGCCGGTACGCCGATGCCGTCATCCTCGACGTGGATCTGCACCTGGCCGTCCTGTACTTCGGCGCTGACCCGGACCCGGGTCTTGGCGTACTTGAAGGCGTTGCGCAGCAGGTTGCGCACGGCGTAGGGCATGGACTTGCGGTCCAGGCGGGCCATCAGGTTGGGCGGCAGATGGCCCAGGTCCACCTCCACCGCCAGTTGACCGGCCAGTATGCGCAGGTCGTCCACCTCCTCCTCCAGCCAGGGCACCAGGGCGATGGAGGTGAGGTTGAGGGTGGGGCGCTCCCGCTCGAAGCGGGCGTGGGTGAGGCTGGAGTCGATCAGGTTGTCCAGCTCCTCCAGGTCCTCTTCCATGGTTTTCCAGTGGCGCTGGCGTTCGTCGCGGCAGTCCGTGTCGGCCGCCATTTCCAGGGCGAAGCGGAGGCGGGCGATGGGGGTGCGCAGTTCATGGGAGATGGCGCTGGAAAGCTCCCGCTGGGCGGCGATGAGTTTTTGCACCCGCTCCGCCATGCCGTTGAGGGTGTCGGCCAGGAGCGCGAACAGGTTGCTGCGGGCCGCCGGGGCGCGGGTCTCGAAACGGCCCTCACCCAGGGCCCGGGCGGTCTGGCGCAGGGATTCCAGGTCGCGCCAGATGGGCCGGATCCAGATCCATACCAGGACGGCGAAGCCCAGGCCGATGGCGGTCCAGGTCATCAGCCGGATGCGCAGTTCCAGGGGGATGGCGCGCTGGTACTCCGGGTTCAGGTCGGGGGAAAGGGGGCCCACCACCAGCACTTTGTCGCCGCCGCGGATGCGGTGGAACATGATGTCCCGGTGGGAGTCGATGGCGATGTCGCCCAGTTCCAGCTTTTCCCTTTGCTTGGGCGGCAGGAGCACCTGGTCCAGGTCTTCCAGCACCAGGCGGTAGGCGAATTTCTCGTCCAGGGCCTTGATCTGCTTTTCCCACTGGTGCCGGGGATAGCGCTGCAGCTCGTCCTCGATGAGGACGATGGTGCCGCGCATGAAGCGCTTGGCGTAGTCGTCGGTGATGCCCTGCAGGGCCGTGGAAATGGCGAAGTCGGCGATCATGGCGATGCCGACGAAGGAGCCCATGGCCAGCAGGTAGAAATTGAAGAACAGCCGGGACAGGCTGTAGCGGGCGCGGGAGAGGCGGGCGAAGCGCTGTTCCGACTCCCTCCGTTCCTTGCCCGGGCTGTTGTCCTCCGGCGCTGCTTCTACCTCCTGCTCCGGCAGGCGGCGGGGGTCAATTCCAGTCATGCCGGGAGAACAGGTAGCCCTTGCCGCGCACGGTCTTGATGCGGGCCGGATTGTCCGGGTCGTCCCCCAGCTTCTTGCGTAGGCGGGAGATGCGGGCGTCGATGGAGCGGTCCAGGCCGTCGAAGCCGATGCCCCGCAGGCGCTGCAGCAGGTCGTCCCGGGACAGCACGGTGCCGGCGTGGCAGGCCAGCAGCCAGAGCAGGTCGAACTCGGCGGTAGTCAGGTCGATGGCCGCATCGCCCAGTTCGGCGCTGCGGGTGGCCTGGTTGATGCGGAAACGGCCGAACACCAGCTCGTCGCCGGCCCCGCCGCCTTCGCTGCCCTCGCTGGGGCCGGCCCGGCGCAACAGGGCCCGCACCCGGGCCAGCAGTACCCGGGGCTGCACCGGCTTGGATATGAAGTCGTCGGCGCCCAGCTCGAGGCCGAGGATCTGGTCCATGTCCTCGTCCCGGGCGGTGAGCATGAGGATCACGCCCTGGTAATGGGGGCGCACGGTGCGGCAGACCTCGAAACCGTCCTTGCCGGGCAGCATCACGTCCAGCACCACCACGTCCGGATTGTCGGCGGGAATGCGGGTGCAGGCCGTGTCGCCCCGGGGTTCGATGGCGACTTCGAAGTCGTTCTTGCTCAGGTATTCGGCGGTCAGCTCGGCGAGGCGCTCGTCGTCCTCGACCAGAAGAATGCGGGGGGCGGCCATGACGCTCCAGGCGGAAGGGGAAAACGCGAGTTTACCCCGACTTTGGCGGCTGGGTGTCCTTGCCGTTGGCGGCCCCCGCGGCGGCGCTCCGTTTGCGCCGCTCCGGATGGCCGGCAGCGGGCTCGGGCAGGGTGATGAGCAGGCACTGGCCGTCGGGCAGGGAGACGGCGATGCTGTCCCGGCCACCGGGGCCGCTCTCCTTGCAGTGATAGAGGCTGAGGGCGGGGGTGGCCAGGGAATCCTTGATCTGCCGTGGGTGCAGGTGTTCGGCCAGGGCTTCCCGGTCCACCAGGGCCCAGTGCAGGGTCTTGCCGCTCATGCCAGGTCCCCGTCCGGCGCCGCTTCCGCATCGGCCAGGGTCTTGCCCTGGCGCAGCAGCAGGGCGTAGTCGCCGGCGGGCACGGCCCGGCTGAAGAAGTAGCCCTGGAACTCGTCACAGCCGTGCTGGCGCAGCAGGGCCAGCTGCTCGGCCGTTTCCACGCCTTCGGCCACCACATTGAGCCCCAGGCTGTGGGCCATGGCGATGACGGCGCTGGCGATGGCCGCATCGTCGGCGTTGGAGTTGATGTCGCGCACGAAGGAGCGGTCGATCTTCAGGCAGTCGATGGGGAAGCGCTTGAGGTAGGAGAGGCTGGAGTAGCCGGTGCCGAAGTCGTCCAGGGACAGGGTCACGCCCAGGTCCTTCAGCTCCCGCAGGGTCAGGGCGGCGTGGTCGGTGTCGTGCATGACCATGGATTCGGTCAATTCGATGTCCAGCATTTCGCCGGGCACCTGGTATTCCTCCAGCAGCCGGCGCACCGTCTCCCCCAGGTTTTCCTGACGGAACTGGCGGGCAGAGATGTTGATGGCCACCTTCAGGGGTGGCAGGCCTTCCTCGCGCCAGGCACGGATCTGCCGGCACACCAGTTCGATGACCTTTTCTCCCAGGGGAATGATGAGGCCCGATTCCTCAGCCAGGGGAATGAACTCGTTGGGGTTGATCTGGCCGATGCGTGGGTGCATCCAGCGCAGCAGGGCCTCGGCGCCGACGATGGTGCCCTGCTGCAGGGACACCTTGGGCTGGTAGTAGACCTGGAATTCGTCGGTCTCCAGGGCCCGGCGCAGGTTGCCCTCCATGTCCAGCCGGTCCAGGGCCATGCTGCTCATTTCCGGCAGGTAGAAGCGGTAGTTGTTGCGGCCGTACTCCTTGACCCGGTACATGGCCACGTCGGCGTTGCGCAGCAGGATGTCCCCGGTTTCCCCGTCCCGGGGGAACAGGCTGACGCCGATGGAGGCGGTGACGAACAGCTCCTTGCCCTCGACGAACAAGGGCTGGGCCAAGGCCCGCTGAATCTTGCCGGCCACCACGGCCACGTCGTCCGCGTCCAGGATGTCGCCGACGACGATGACGAACTCGTCGCCCCCCAGGCGGGCCACCGTGTCGGTGTCGCGCACGGCCGTCTGCAGCCGCTCGGCCACGGTCTTTAGCAGCTTGTCGGCCGGGGCGTGGCCGAGGCCGTCGTTGATCACCTTGAAGCGGTCCAGGTCGAGCAGCATGACGCCCACCAGGCGCCTGTCCCGGCGCGCCAGGGCGATGGCCTGGCTGATGCGGTCGGCCAGCAGGCTGCGGTTGGCCAGGCCGGTGAGAACGTCGTGGGTGGCCTGGTACTCCAGTTGTTCCTGGTAATGGATGCGGTCGGAGACGTCGTTGATGACGGAGACGAAATGGGTGGTGCTCTGGCCCGACTCATCCAGCACCGGTGCCAGGTGCAGCTCGTTCCAGAACAGGCTGCCGTCCTTGCGGTAGTTGCGCAGGATGGCGTGGCCCTCGCGCCGGTCCCGCAGGGCAGCGCGGATTTCGTTGAGGCCTTTCTGCTGCAGGTCGTCCCGCACCAGGAAGCGGCCGTTGCGCCCCTGCACTTCGGCAGCGCTGTAGCCGGTGATGCGCTCGAAGGCCGGGTTCACGTAGGTGATGGGGTGGTCCAGCTGGGTGGCGGAAGTGATCATGATGCCGTTGCTGGAGGACTCCACGGCCCGGTCCCGCAGCCGCAGGGCCTCGCCGGCGTCCTGGCGGGCGGCGGCTTCGGCCTCGCTGGTGCAGCGGCGCACCGCCAGGGCCAGGGCCAGCAGGGTGGCGATGTCCCGCAGCAGCTGGTGTTCCTCCGGCGAAAACAGGGCGCGGGCGGCGGCATAGATGCGCAGCCGGCCCAGGGCCTTGCCTCCGGCTTCCAGGGGCAGGGACAGGGAGCCGGCAAAGGCCGAAAACTGGGGGAACCGATCCAGGTCCTGCCAGTCTGACGGGAGCATGGCGCCGGCTGCCGCATCGGCGCCGAGGCGGGCAGCCACCAGCCGGTGGCTGCCGTTTTCCAGCAGACCGACGCAGGCCAGGCTGTAGCCGCCGCAGCCGGTCAGGCTGTCGCAGATGCGGGCCGCCAGGTCTGCTTCGCTGCCGGCTGCACCGGCGGCGGCATGGCAATGGGCCAGCAGGGCAAGCAGACGCCGCAGCTGGTCTTCACCGCTGACGTCCTCATTTGGGTGTTGCGGGGACAAGAGGTCTCCTCCTCATTGTGTACTGCTTGTTTTTGTCGGGGCAGTGTAACAAATGCCCCGTCGCCTGGTTGTTGCGCTGCGCCATGGAAATGGCTGCGAATCAGGCGCTTGGCGTCATTCATCCTTTTCAAGGGGTAGTTCCAACCATGGCCTTTGCCGATATCCTGTCGTCCCTCCTAGCCTTTCTCCGTTCCGGCGCCCTCGACCTGCCCTGGTGGGGCGTGCTGCTGGCGGCCCTGGGCATGACCCATGTAACCATCGTCGCCGTCACCGTCTTCCTGCACCGCCACCAGGCTCACCGGGCCCTGGATCTGGGGCCCCTGCCTTCCCATTTCTTCCGCTTCTGGCTGTGGCTGACCACCGGCATGGTGACCAAGGAATGGACTGCCATTCACCGCAAACACCACGCCAAGTGCGAAACCGCCGAGGATCCTCATAGTCCCCAGGTGAAGGGCCTGTGGAAGGTCCTTTCCGAAGGCGCCGAACTGTACCGGGCCGAGGCCGCCAATGCCGAAACCCTGGCCCGCTATGGTCACGGCACGCCGGACGACTGGTTGGAGCGCCACGTCTATGCCCGGCATCCGGTGCTCGGCGTGGCCCTTATGCTGGTGCTGGATGTGCTGCTCTTCGGCGCCGCCGGCATCACCGTGTGGGCGGTGCAGATGGCCTGGATTCCCTTCTGGGCGGCGGGGGTGGTCAATGGCCTGGCCCACTTCTGGGGCTACCGCAACTTCGCCTGCGCCGACGCCTCCACCAATCTCTGGCCCCTGGGGCTGGTCATCGGCGGCGAGGAACTGCACAACAACCACCATGCCTTCGCCACTTCCGCCCGCTTCTCCGCCAAGTGGTACGAGGTGGACATCGGCTGGGGCTACATCCGCCTGATGAGCGCCCTGGGCCTGGCCCGGGTGAAGAAGGTGGCGCCCCGGCCCCGGCTGCATTCCCTGCGGCCCCAGGTGGACCACCATACCCTGCAGGCCCTCATCACCCACCGTTACGATCTCATGACCCGTTACGCCAAATCCCTGCGCCAGGCCTACGAGTACGAGTTGCGGGCCCTCCGTGGGCGTCTCGATGCGGTGGAGTTCAAGCGGGCCCGGGACGCGCGGCGCTGGCTGGCCGGCGACCTGGGACGGATGCCGGCGGAACTGCGCCAGCGCTTCGACGCCCTGGTTCAGGGCAGCGGTCCGTTGCAGACCCTGGTGGCCATGCGGGATGAACTGAGCGCGGTGTGGGAGCGCACCAACGCCAGCCGGGAGCAGTTGCTGACCCACCTGCAGGACTGGTGCCGCCGGGCCGAAAGCAGCGGCATCCGCCAGTTGGAGGAGATGTCCCTGCGTCTGCGCCGCTACGCCATTTGAGCCGGAGCGGCCAACGCTGGCACAATGACGGGGCGCCCTGCGGGGTGCCCTTTTCTTCAGGAAAGTTCGATCCCCTATGTCCCTGCTCAACCGTCTGGCCGGACGTCCCGGCTATCTGCTTCTCGCTGTGGGCTGCATCGCCCTGGTCTCCGCCGGCCTGGTAATCCAGGAGTTTGACCGCCTGCAGCCCTGTCCCCTGTGCATTTTCCAGCGCGTGCTCTACCTGCTGGTGGCCGCCCTGGCCCTGGGCGGGGCATTGTTTCCCCGGCTGCGCTGGCTGTGGCTCGGTCTGATCGGCGTCACCGCCGTCGGCGGCATGGCCACGGCCCTGTACCAGACCTGGCTGCAATGGGTGGCCGACCCGGCCCTGGAGTGTGCCTACGGCGATCCCAGCCTGATCGAGCGCCTGGTGGACTGGCTGGGCATGCAGTATCCGCCCCTGTTCATGGCCACCGGCTTCTGTTCGGCCCGGGACTGGACCTTCCTGCAGCTTTCCATGGCCAACTGGTCCGTGCTCTGCTTTGCCGGGGTGTTGGTCAGCCTGCTGGTCATCGGCCGCCGTCGCTGATCGCAGGCCGTTTCCTGCCGCAAACAAAAAGCCCGCTTCGGCGGGCTTTTTGTTTGCGGCTTTCGCTTGCGGCGGCTGTTTCCGGCGGGGAGGCCGACAGCGTTGGGGGGCAAGGTGTCGTTTCCGCCCCGAATCCGGCTGCAAAGCGGGGGGCAAAGAACGGGTGCTCGTATGCGGCGGTGCTCCGGGGCGAAGACCCAAAGAAAAACCCGCCACAAGGGCGGGTTTTCCGGTAGCCAAGCCTTTGGGGGGCTTACTTCAGCTTGGTTTCTTTGTAGATCACGTGCTTGCGGACCTTGGGATCGTACTTCTTGATCTCGATCTTTTCCGGCTTGGTACGCTTGTTCTTGGTGGTGGTGTAGAAATGGCCGGTCCCAGCAGTGGACTCCAGCTTGATCTTTTCACGCATGTCGCAGCTCCTTAGACCGTGAAACGCTTATTACACTTCGCCGCGGGCACGCAGATCCACCAGGACCTCGTCGATACCCTTCTTGTCGATCAACCGCAGACCGGCGTTGGAAACACGCAGCCGGATGAAGCGGTTTTCGCTCTCAACCCAGAAGCGACGATACTGCAGATTCGGCAGGAAGCGGCGCTTGGTTTTGTTGTTGGCATGGGAAACGTTGTTCCCGACCATCGGGGCCTTGCCCGTCACTTGGCAGACACGCGCCATGATTTGCTCCAGAAAACTTGGAAGGAAAGCCCGCGATTGTAACGCAACTGCCTGAATAATATCAAGCCTCTTTTGCGTTTTCCTTTTGCCCGGGGCGGCAAAAAGGCCGGAAAGCCTTATCCGGCGTACCTTTCCGTCCCGGGTAAAAAATGCTGGGCGAGTACACGTTGCAGCTGAACCTTGGCTGCGCCCGTGAAGCCGACGAATTGTACCCCATGCCGGAAGCAGCAGTGGCGGTCGGAGTGCACCGAATAGGCCATGCGGCAGCGGAATTCCAGCACCAGCGGGCGTTCGTGGGAGTGGGTGGGGGGCACGGACAGCCGCATGGTGAACTGGCTGGAGGTGTGCAGGTTGTGGTCCGTCAGTACGGCAGCGCCGGCCTGGGAAACGTCGTGGGTACGGCCGTGATAGACCCGGTCCGGCTCGCTGTCGAGGACGATCATGCACGACCACCGGGCTGGGTACCGGTCATATTGGCGCTGTTCTTTCATTGCAATTGGGAATTGTTGTTATCTGGTCAGCGCGCAGTATAACCACAGACCCCCTCTTACTATTGATATAGATCAGAGCAAGCCCCGCTCGGAAAAAGAAAGGGGCGGGGTGTTGCCGGCGACGACGAAATGGTCCAGCACCCGCACCTCCACCAGGGCCAGGCTCTGCCTGAGGGCGGCGGTGAGCTGTTCGTCGGCCCGGGAGGGCTCGGCGACGCCGGAGGGGTGGTTGTGGGCGAAGATGACGGCCGCCGCATTGCGGGCCAGGGCCGTCTTCACCACTTCCCGGGGATAGACGGCGGTCTGGGTCAGGGTGCCGCGGAACAGTTCCTCGGCGGCGATGAGGCGGTTCTGGGCGTCCAGCCACAGGGCCAGGAACACCTCCCGCGGCTCGCCGCCCAGCCGGGCCCGCAGGTAGTCTCGCACCGCGCCCGGGGAATTGAAGGCATGGGGCCGCTCCATTTCCTCCCGCAGGGCGCGCCGGGACATTTCCAGGACGGCCTGGATCTGGGCGTACTTGGCGCTGCCCATGCCGGGCACGGCGCTGATCTCCTCCGCCGTGGCGGAAAACAGCCGGGTCAGGCTGCCGAAACGCTGCAGCAGGCTGCGCGCCATGTCCACCGCGCTCTGGCCCCGCACCCCGACCCGCAGGAAGACGGCCAGCAGTTCGGCGTCGGAGAGGGCGGTGGCGCCCTGCTTCAGCAGCCGCTCCCGGGGGCGTTCGTCTTCGGGCCAGTCGGTGATTGCCATGATCTCAAGTAGAATCGGGCGGATCAGCCATTCTAGCGATTACGACAATGGAATTGTTGGGCAAGAAAATACTCCTCGGCGTCACCGGCGGCATCGCCGCCTACAAGGCGGCCGAGCTGACCCGCCTGCTGCAGAAGCAGGGGGCCACGGTGCAGGTGGCCATGACCGAGGCGGCCACCCATTTCGTCGGTGCGGTGACCTTCCAGGCCCTGTCCGGCCAGCCGGTGTTCACCGACCAGTGGGATGCGCGCATGGCCAACAACATGGCCCACATCGACCTCTCCCGGGAGGCGGACGCGGTGCTGGTGGCGCCGGCCTCCGCCGATTTCCTGGCCAAGGTGGCCCACGGCCAGGCCGACGACCTGCTCACCACCCTGGTGCTGGCCCGGGATTGCCCCCTGCTGGTGGCCCCGGCCATGAACCGGCAGATGTGGGAAAACCCGGCCACCCAACGCAACGCTGCCACCCTGGCGGCGGACGGCATCACCCTGCTGGGCCCCGCCTGCGGCGACCAGGCCTGCGGCGAGGTCGGCGCCGGGCGCATGCTGGCGCCGGCGGAAATCGTCGAGGACCTGATCGCCTTCTTCCAGGCCAAGCCCCTGGCCGGCAAGCGGGTGCTGCTCACCGCCGGCCCCACCTTCGAGGCCCTGGACCCGGTGCGGGGCATCACCAATCTTTCGAGCGGCAAGATGGGCTACGCCCTGGCCCGGGCCTGTGCCCAGGCCGGCGCCGCCGTTACCCTGGTCTCCGGCCCCACCGGGCTGGCCTGCCCCCGGGGCGTGCTGCGGGTCGATGTGAGCGCCGCCCTGGAGATGCAGCGGGAAGTGCTGGCCCGGGCCGGGGAGAGCGACGTCTTCATCGGCGTCGCCGCCGTGGCTGACTACCGGCCGGCCACCCCGTCCGCCCAGAAGATCAAGAAGAACGCCGCCGCGATGACGGTGGAGCTGGTGAAGAACCCGGACATCCTGGCCGAAGTGGCGGCCCTGCCGCTGCCGCCCTTCTGCGTCGGTTTTGCCGCCGAGAGCCACGACCTGGCCACCTACGCCGAGGGCAAGCGCGTCAATAAGAAACTGCCCCTGGTGGTGGGCAACCTGATCAGCGACGGCTTCGGCGGCGAGGACAACACCGTGGTCCTGTTCGATGCTGCCGGCGCCCATCCCCTGGCCACCGCCAGCAAGACCGAGGTGGCCCGCAGCATCGTCGCCGCCATTGCCGAGCGTCTGCCCCACTGATTTTTATCTGGAGAAACAATGCATCCCGTCGACGTCAAACTGCTGGACCCCCGCCTGCACGAAACCCCGCCCCAGTACGCCACCCCCGGTTCCGCCGGGCTGGACCTGCGGGCCTGCATCGAGGCCCCGGTGAAGCTGCATCCGGGCGAAACCCAGCTGATTCCCACCGGCATCGCCATCCACCTCAACGACCCGGGCATGGCCGCCATGATCCTGCCCCGCTCCGGCCTGGGCCACAAGCACGGCATCGTCCTCGGCAACCTGGTGGGCCTGATCGACTCCGACTACCAGGGCGAAATCATGGTCTCCACCTGGAACCGGGGCAAGGAAGCCTTCGTTATCAATCCCCTGGACCGCATCGCCCAGCTGGTGGTGGTGCCGGTGCTGCAGGTGCAGTTCAACCTGGTGGACGAGTTTGCCGCCAGCGACCGGGGTGCCGGCGGTTTCGGCAGCACCGGCAAGGGCTGATCCCGGCGCCGCTCGGCGCCCTGTGCAATGAGAAAAGGCCGCGCTTCCGCAAGGAGGCGCGGCCTTTTTATTCGGCTGCAGGGGGTAGGCCCGGGAGGCAGGCAGGACGGGCCTGTTGGCCATGCCATGGCGGAGATGGCCGTCCTGCCTGCCTCCCGGCAGTACTGCTTTTTCGTTCTAGGCCAGGGCGTCGGCCCAGATGTTCTTGGCCCAGCCCAGGGCGAACTGGGCTTCGGCGACGCTGCGCACGGCGGAGACGCCGCCGGAGCCGGGCACCGGCAGCACCGTCTTTTTCTCGGCGTCGTACTGGTGGATGGAGGCCACGTGGCAGGCTTCCGTGGAGCTGAGGAAGCTGTAGCAGGTGTTCATCACCACCGGATTGGGATTGGGCGCCTCGCCGGCCAGCAGGTTGAGGATGGCGGCGGCGGCCAGCTTGGCGTGCTGGTTGGCCATGTGGCCGGACTTGGGCATGGTCGGCGCCGGGAAAATGGCGTCGCCCAGGACGTGGATGCCCGGGGTGTTGGTGGATTCCAGGCTCAGCCAGTCCACATCGACCCAGCGGTTGTTCACCAGCTTCAGCCCGGCGGCGCTGGCGATGGCGCCGGCCCGCTGGGGCGGCACCACGTTGAGCACGTCGGCCCGCACCTTGTCGAATTCGAAGAGGGCGGTGGTGTTGGTCACGTCCACGTCGATCAGCTCGTGGTTGGGCCGGTATTCGACGATGTTCGGGTACAGCTCGCTCCAGGCCTTGGTGAACAGGCCCTTCTTGGAGATCACGTCCTCGTTGGCGTCCAGGATCAGCACCTTGGACTTGGGCTTGTGGGCCTTGAAGTAGCTGGCCACCACCGAAGCCCGCTCGTAGGGGCCGGGCGGGCAGCGGTAGGGCGCCTTGGGAATGGTGATGGCGAAGACGCCGCCGTCCTTCATGGATTCCAGCTGCTTGCGCAGGGCCACGGTCTGGGGGCCGGCCTTCCAGGCGTGGAGGATCTTCTCCTGGGATTCCTTGGCGTCCAGGGCCGGCACCAGGGACCACAGGAAATCGACGCCGGGGGAGAGCACCAGGCGGTCGTAGCTGAGGCTGCCGCCCTGGGCCAGGCGCAGGGTGCGCTTGACCGGGTCCACCGCCACGGCTTCGTCCTGGATCACCTTGACGCCCCAGCGGTTCTTCAGGCCATCGTAGGAGACGGTGATGTCGTCCAGGGTCTTGTCGCCGGAGAGGATGAGGTTGGAAATGGGGCAGGAGATGAAGCTGGGGTTACGCTCCACCAGGGTGACGCGGACGCCGCCCTCGCTCCACTTGCGCAGGTACTTGGCCACCGTGGCGCCGCCGTAGCCGCCGCCCACCACCACCACGTGGCCGGCGGCCTGCTTGCGGGGAACCGGGGCGCTGGCGCAGCCGGTCAGGGAGGCGGTGACGGAAGCGGCGGAGACGATGCCCGCGGCCTTGAGGAAATCCCGGCGTTGCATGGTCATTACTTGCCCTCCCGTTTCTGGGCTGCCAGATAGGTGGTGATCAGGTCCAGCTGCTCCGGGGTATAGCCCTTGGCGATCTGGTGCATGATGGTGGCCGGCCGGCTGCCGTCGCGGAAGCCGTTCAGCTTCTGCAGCAGCACGCCCTTGTCCTGGCCGGCCAGCACGTCCATGGCGCCGGGCTGGGCGTGGCCGTCGGTGCCGTGGCAGTTGGCGCAGGTGGCGGCCAGATTGCGGGCCAGGTTGGGGTCGGCGGCAAAGGCCGCGGTGCTGCCCAGGCCGGCGGCCAGGACGGCGAGCAGGGAAAGGCGTGACATCAGGTGGCGCGCAAAGGGCATGGCATCTCCTTGGCTAGACGAAGGCAGTCCAGATTTGGCCCGGAGTATAACAACCGCAGCGGCGGAGTTTCCCCCGCCAAAACGGAATATTTCGGTCTTTTCTTATAACCTGGCGGCACCCTCGGCCGCTGCCGTAGGGGCCTTGCCGAGCATGCGCACCTCCCGCTGGGGGAAGGGGATTTCGATGCCTTCGGCCTTGAAGCGCTTCCAGATCTCCAGGTTGATGTCCGAGCGCAGGGCGCCGGAACCTTCCTCCGGGTCTTCGATCCAGAAGCCCACCTCCAGGTTGATGCCGCTGTCGGCAAAGCCGGTCAGGTAGGCCCGGGGCGGCCGCTCCTGCAGTACCCGGGGATGGGCTGCGGCCGCCTCCACCAGTACCGCCATGGCCCGCTCCACATCGCTGTTGTAGCCGACCTGGACGGCGGTCTTGAGGAATACCTGGGTGTCCGTGTAGGACTGGTTCTGCACCACGTTGGCGACGAACTGCTCGTTGGGGATCAGGTATTCGGTGCCGGCCAGGCCCCGCAGCACCGTGTAGCGGGTGGTGATCTGGGTCACCACGCCGCTGGTGGCGGCGTCGATGGCGATGAAGTCGCCCAGGCGGATGGAGCGGTCGAGCAGGATGATGAAGCCGGAGATGTAGTTGCTGGCGATCTTCTGCAGGCCGAAACCGAGGCCGACGCCGAGGGCGCCGCCGAAGACCGAGAGGGTGGTGATGTCGATGCCCACCAGGGACAGGCTGATGAGTACCGCCACCAGGGTCAGCAGGGCTTTGATGATGCGGGCCAGCACCGCCCGCACGTTGGAATCCAGCTTCTGCGCCCCCATCAGCCGGGCCTCCGCCAGGCCGGCCAGCCACAGGGCGCCCAGCACGGTGACGAAAATGGTGACCAGGCCGTGCAGGATCATCCACAGGTCGAGGCGCTGCTTGCCAACGGCGAACTGCACCTGCTCCATGGCGTCGATCACCGGCAGGTCCAGGCCGGTGATGTGCAGGGCTGCGGCCAGCCACACCAGGGTGGCGATGACCCGCTCGGAAGCCGCCA
Organism: Azospira sp. I09; assembly: GCF_009177135.1. NCBI lineage: Bacteria > Pseudomonadati > Pseudomonadota > Betaproteobacteria > Rhodocyclales > Rhodocyclaceae > Azospira > Azospira sp. I09. The sequence goes on from NZ_AP021844.1 coordinate 3,428,878, forward strand.
GCCAGCCCGAGGGGGCGAAGGCCTGGCGCAGGATGTAGACCATCAGCCGGATGCCGGCCAGGGACAGCATCAGGGGCACGGCCAGGGACAGCAGATTGACGTGCATGTGGGGCTTGAGCAGGGCCCGGGCCAGCACCACCAGGCCCGCCGCCAGCAGGGGGAAGAGCAGGCGCTTGACCCCGCTGCGGCCCGCGTGCCAGCGCTCCGGCGTCGTCTGGATGCGGTTGCGCACCTGGCGCGAGGCGAAGAAGGCGATGCCGATGCAGCCGAGGAGCACGGCCATCTGCCAGAAAATGCGGGGATTCTGCAGGTCGTCCCACAGGTCGGTGAATAGCTGGGGCAGGGTTTCCATGGCGCAGGCTTACTTGGCTTGACGTTCGAAGACGGCGGCGAAGAAGGCGTCGCTGTCGTGGCGGTGGGGCAGCAGGGCCAGACGGCCGGCGGGCATGGCCTCCAGCCCCGGCAGCTCGATGCCCTGGGCGGCCAGGATGTCGGCCACCGGCACGGCGACGAAGTCCGGGTGAGCAGCGAGGAAGGCGTCGGCGACAGCGCCGTTCTCTTCCTGCAGCAGGCTGCAGGTGGCGTACACCAGGCGGCCGCCGGCCTTCACCAGGCGGGCGGCGGAATTGAGGATGGCGGTCTGCTTGGCGTTCAGCTCGGCGACGGACTTTTCGTCCTGGCGCCACTTCAGGTCCGGATTACGGCGCAGGGTGCCCAGGCCCGAGCAGGGTGCATCCACCAGGACCCGGTCCAGCTTGCCGGCCAGGCGCTTGATGCGGGCGTCGTTCTCGCTCTCGATACGTACCGGATGCACGTTGGAAAGACCGGAACGGGCCAGGCGCGGCTTCAGGTTGTTGAGGCGCTTCTCCGACACGTCGAAGGCGTAGAGGCGGCCGGTGGAGCGCATCAGGGCGCCCAGCAGCAGGGTCTTGCCGCCGGCGCCGGCGCAGAAGTCGGCCACCATCTCGCCCCGCTTGGGCGCCAGCAGCAGGCCCAGCAGCTGGCTGCCCTCGTCCTGCACTTCCACCGCACCGTCCATGAACAGGGGATGGCGGGAAAGGGCGGGCTTGCCGGCCAGGCGCAGGCCCAGGGGCGAATAGGGGGTGGGGCTGGCGGCGATGCCGTCCTTGGCCAGTTGGGCGGCGACGGCGTTGCGTTCGCCCTTCAGGCTGTTGACCCGCAGGTCCAGGGGCGCCGGCCGGTTGAGGGCGGCCACCAGGGCCTGGGTCTCCTCGGCGCCGTACTGGGCCAGCAGGCGCTGGTAGAGCCAGTCCGGCAGGTCCAGGGCGATGGCCGGGGCGCTCAGGCCGAGGGGGCCGCTGGGGTCGAAATGGTCTTCGCCGCGGCCGATGGCGGCCCAGCGCTGTTGCAGGTGTTCCACCAGCTCGGCTTCGCCGTGGCGCAGCAGGGCTTCCAGGGCCTTGGCATCCAGGCCCTGGTGGCAGGCCAGGTGGGCCAGCAGCAGGCGGCGGGCGTTCACCTGGGGCAGCACCAGGGCTTCCAGGCTGCGCTTGTGGCGCAGGATGGCGAACACGGCCTCGGCCACGAAGCCCCGGTCCCGGTGGCCCAGCTGCTTGTGCTCGCGGAAGTAGCGGGAGAGGGCCGCGTCCGCCGGGTGGTTCAGGCGCAGCACCTCGGTGAGGGCGGCGATGGCGTGCTGGAACAGGGCGGGAGCGGGTGCGTGGGTCATGGCGGTCTTCAAAAAAACGTTGGCCCCGGAGGGCGCGGAAAATCGGTGGGGCCGGAGCCCCGGCAGGCGGCGTCTATTCGCTGCCGATCTGGAGTTCGGTGGCGATCTGGTCGAAACGTTCGCCCTTCTTGTCAATGTGGCGGATCTTCACCGGCAGCAGCAGGCGGTCCGTGGCCAGCCACACTTCGGTGGTGGTGTCGCCGCTGGCCCGCAGGTGCAGGGTCGGCACGCTGCCGAAGGCCAGCTCCAGGACTTCCTCGCCGACCCGGGTGAAGCGGATCGTGTCCAGCTTGCGCCCGGTGCTCACCGGCAGATCCACCGTGGCGCCCACCTGGGGCAGGTAGCCGAAGGCGTAGTAGAAGCTGATGAAATCCTGGGCGCCGGGGGGCAGGGTCTGGTGTCGCTGCTCCCTGCCCTGGACGATGCTGCCGGCGTTCCAGTCGAAGTCGGCCCGGTCGCCGGTCTCGCTGCCGTTCTTGCGGGCGACGAAGGTTTCCGGCTGCAGTCCGGCCGGGCCTATTTTACCCCGGCTCTCGTAGGCCACCTGGACCGACTTGAAGAGAGCCGCCAGGCCGGTGGTTTCGGTGACGCCGGTGAGCCGGTAGCGGCCGTCGGCGATGCGCCATTCGTGGATGGTCTGGCCCACTTCGAAATTCTGCTCGCCCTTGATGACGACGAAGCGGATGCGCCCCCGGGGCGGCAGCCGGGGCTCCACGGCCGCCGACGGGGCAGGCTCGGGAGCGGCCACCGGCGCGGCTTCCGGCACCGGGGCGGCGGCCGCCGGCTCCGGCTGGGCCTGGGGGGCGGGCACTGCTGCCGGCCCAGGCGGGACGGCCCTGCTGGGCCTGGGGGCCTTGGGCACGGCTTTCGGCGCGGGTGCCGGGGCAGGGGGTGTTTCGGGCCGCCGCTGGGGCGTCAGGGTGGCTTCCAGGGGCGGCGAGGGTGGTTCTTCGCCCAGCCCGGGCAGCTCGACTTCCGGCAGCACCAGGGCGCCGAGATGGAGGAAGAGGGAGGTCGCCAGGGCCAGCGCCAGGGCGACGGGGATGGAACGCTTCAGGGATCAGCTCCGGGCCGGGGGGGAAATGAGGGCGCTGGCGGCGGCCATGGGGTTGTCGGCCAGCAGCACCCGGCCCTGTTCCAGGCGCAGGCGGCCTTGGCAGAACCAGGCCACGGCGGCGGGATAGACCTGGTGTTCCTGCACCAGGACCCGGGCCGCCAGACTGTGCTCGTCGTCCCCTTCCAGCACCGGCACCACGGCCTGGGCGATGGCGGGGCCGTGGTCCAGGGCCGGGGTGACGAAATGCACGGTGCAGCCGTGCACCCGGCAGCCTTCCTCCAGGGCCCGCTGGTGGGTGTGGAGGCCGGGGAAAGCGGGCAGCAGGGAGGGATGGATGTTGATCAGGCGGCCTTCGTAATGGCGCACGAAGCCTTCGGAGAGGATGCGCATGAAGCCGGCCAGGATCACCAGGTCCGGGGCGTGGGCGTCGATGGCCTCGGCCAGGGCGGCATCGAAGGCTTCCCGGCTGGGGTAGGCCTTGTGGTCCAGGGCAGCGGTGGCGATGCCGGCCGCCTTGGCGGTTTCCAGGCCCTTGGCGTCGGGCCGGTTGGCGATCACGGCCACCACCTGGCCCGGATAGGCAGGGTCGGCGGCGGCCCGGAGGATGGCCTCCATATTGCTGCCGCGGCCGGAGATGAGGATGACGAGTCTTTTTTTCATGTCTGCTGGGGCCCGGCAGGGGCTGCCGGGGCGGTCCTACTTGATCGGTGTGAGGGCGGCCACCGGCAGGAAGACTGCGGTGGCCAGGTTCTGCATGACCCGGTTGACGGTGCGGCCGTTCTTGTCGGCCACCACCACCGAGAGGAAATCCAGGAGGCCGACCAGGCGGCCGATTTCCCGCTCGAAGGAGAGGTTGCGCACGGCGGCGTCCGGCTCGTTGGAGAGGATGTACAGCTCGCCTTCCACATTGCGGTTGTTGTTCAGGCGCCAGGCGACGATTTCCAGGTTGCGGGCGCAATTGTAGAGCTTTTGCGCGTCGAGGCCGTCAAGAACGTAAAAATCGGTCTTGTGCTCGTAGGCCGCCTGGACCATGCCGTTGACCCCGGCCATGAGGGCCAGCACCCGGTCGCCGTGGTAATCCTCGCGGAAGGCGAGCAGCATGGCCTGGGCCTCCCGGCGCCCTTCCAGCTCGGGCCACTGGTTGTTGTCGAAGATGCGGGCCACGGCCGCTTCCAGGGAGGGCTGGCCGACCTTCTTCCATTCCCGGGGATTGCGCCGGTACAGCTTTTCGGTGAGGCGTTTGAGGCCGGCGCTGACTTCCCGCTGGCTGGCGTCGATGACCCGGTCGATGTCGGTCTTGGCGATGGCCCGGGGGTCGAAGCGGGATTCGCTACGCCCGTCGTGGCTGGTGCGGGTGGTGCAGCCCGGCAGGGCCAGGGCCAGCAGCAGGGCAGCCGCTGCGGCCAGGGCGGGGCCGGCCCGTGCTCCGTCTTGTTCCTGCTTCCCCATGACTCCCCCTTGGTTTTTGTCTGTGGTTGTGCCGTTCAGCCGGTGCTGGCCTTGCGCGCCTTGCAGTAGCCGATGATGGCCGGCAGCAGGGACACGGCGATGATGAGCACGATCACCAGCGACAGGTTGTTCTTGATCAGGGGCAGGTTGCCGAACCAGTAGCCGGCCAGGCTGAGGGACACCACCCAGGAGACGCCGCCGACCACGTTGAAGAAGGTGAAGCGGCCGTAGCCCATCTCGCCCATGCCGGCGACGAAGGGGGCGAAGGTGCGCAGCAGGGGCAGGAAGCGGGAGATGACCAGGGTCTTGCCGCCGTGTACCTCGAAGAAGGCGTGGGTCTTTTCCAGGGCTGCCCGGTTCAGCAGGCGGGAATTCCAGGCCAGGATGCGGTGGCCGAACCAGCGGCCGATGACGTAGTTGAGGCTGTTGCCGAGCACGGCGGCGAGGGACAAGCTGAGCATCAGGGGCATCAGGGCCATGTCGCCGATGGCGGCCAGGGCGCCGGCGACGAAGAGCAGGGAGTCGCCGGGAAGGAAGGGCACGACGACGAAGCCGGTCTCGGCGAAGACGATGAAAAAGAGGATGGCGTAGATCCAGGGGCCGTATTGCTGGACCAGGACGGCCAGGTGCTTGTCCAGGTGCAGGACCAGGTCGATGAACTGCAGGAAGAGGCCGGTGATTGCGTCGAAAAATTCCATGGGGCGGCAGGGAGTATGGGGGCGGATGGGGCGGCTCCGGGCGGGGCCGCCAGGCCCGGATTCTAGCCTACTTGTGCACGCAGCCCGGCGGCGGCTCGTTGAGCACGGCCCAGAACAGGCCCAGGGATTTCACCGCGTCGATGAAGTCGCGGAAATTCACCGGCTTCACCACGTAGGCGTTGCAGCCCAGGTCGTAGGCCTCGTCCAGGTCCCGCTCCTCCCGGGAGGAGGTCAGCATGACCACCGGCACGTGGCGCAGCTCCTCGTCCTGCTTGATCTCCCGCAGCACTTCCAGGCCGCTCACCAGGGGCATCTTCAGGTCCAGCAGGATCAGGGCCGGGTTGCCCGCCGGCCGGTCGGCGAAGGGGCCGCGGCGGTAGAGGTAGTCCAGGGCCTGCTCGCCGTCGTTCACCACCTCCACCTCGTTGGCCAGGTGGCTGGCACCCAGGCCTTCCAGGGCCAGTTCCACGTCCCGGGGATCGTCTTCCGCCAGGAGGATGCGCTTCAGTTCCATGGAATCTCCTTATTGTCTTTATGCATCATTCGTCCCGGGGCAGGCTGAAGTAGAAGGTGGCGCCCCGGTCGGGCTCGGCCTCGGCCCAGGTGCGGCCGCCGTGGCGCTCCACCACCCGGCGCACGTTGGCCAGGCCGATGCCGGTGCCCTCGAAATCGGCGGCGCCGTGCAGGCGCTGGAAGACGCCGAACAGCTTGCCCACGTATTTCATGTTGAAGCCGACGCCGTTGTCGGCGATGCGGATTACCCACTCGGGCCGCCCCTCGTGCTCCCCGCTCTCGGCGGCGATGTGGATCTGGGCCCGCTCCCGCTTCCGCGAGTACTTGAGGGCGTTGCCCACCAGATTGGCCAGCACCTGGCGGATCAGGGTGCGGTCCGCCAGCACCTGGGGCAGGCTGCCGATGGCCCAATCCACCGCCGGGGCACGGGGTTCCTGGGCCAGGTCGTCGATCACTTCCTGGAGCAGCTTGTTGAGGTCCACCGGGGTCTTGTGCACTTCGGCCCGGCCGATGCGGGAGAAGGCCAGCAGGCCGTCGATGAGGTCGCCCATGCGGTTGGCGGCCTCGGTGATGATGTTGAGATAGCGCCGGCTGGCTTCCGACAGCCGGTTGTCCGCATCGGCCTCGAGCAGGCTGACGAAGCCGGAGACGTGGCGCAGGGGCGCCCGCAGGTCGTGGGAGACGGAGTAGGAGAAGGCTTCCAGCTCCTTGTTGGCCACCGCCAGCTGGTCGGTGCGTTCGGCCACCCGCCGTTCCAGTTCCTGGTTGAGGCTGCGCATGGCCCGTTCCTGGGCCATGCGCTCCATTTCCATGCCGGCCCGCAGGGCGAACAGGCTGATGATGGGCAGGTAGCCGCTGGCCTCGGGCAGGGGCTTGTCGTCGATCACCACCAGCAGGCCCAGGATCTTGCCGCCGTTGCCGGTGATGGGGGCGCCCATGTAGCTTTCCGCCTTCATTTCCTTCAGGGCCCGGTTGTCCGGGAACAGCTCGGTGATGCCCCGGGGGAAGAGGGTCGGGCCGGAGCCGAGCATGACCTGGCAGGGCGTGCCATCCAGGGCGTAGGCGAAATTGGTGGAGGGGGCGCCGTGGGTCCAGCTGGAGAGGGTGCGGATGTGGCAGCCGTCCGGGTCCACTTCGCCGACGAAGGCGTAGGCCACGTCGAAGAGGGTGGCCACGTGCTGCACCAGGGAATCGAGGAAGGCTTCGCCGTAGACCGTGGCGGTGTTTTCCACCAGGGCCCGCAGGGCTTCCTGGGTGCGGCGCATCTCGGTCACGTCCCGGCCTTCGGGAATGAGGTAGATGACGCGGCCGTGCTCGTCCCGCACCGGGGTGATGCTGACGTCGATCCAGTGCAGGATGCCCTGGGCGGTGCGGTGGCTGGCGGCGAAGCGCACCGTCTCGCCCTGGCGCGCCCGGGCCACGGCCTGGCGCAGGGTTTCCCGGCTTTCGCTGTCCCGGTCCCACCAGGGGGTGTCCCAGAAGGGGCGGCCCACCACCTCTTCCTTGGCGGCGCCGGCGAATTCCAGGGAGGTGCGGTTGGCCTCCAGCAGGGTGCCCTGGGGATCCATCAGACCGACGAAGGAGAAGGTGCTGTCGAGCAGGCCCCGGATGCGCTGTTCGCTGTCGATGAGGGCCTGCTGGGTGCGCATGCGGGCGGTGATGTCCTGGCCGGTGCCGCGGTAGCCGCGAAACTGGCCCCGCTCGTCGAAGACCGGGCGGCCGTTGCTGACGTACCAGTGGATTTCGCCGTCGCCGGCGACGATCTGGTAGGTGAAGTCCCGGAACGGCAGGTGGGCTTCCTGCTGGGCCCGGTGGGCGGTCATCTGCTCCGGGGTGACGCCGAGCAGGGGCAGTTCCCAGCGGGTCTTGCCCAGGTACTGCTCCAGGGGCAGGCGGCCCTTCTGGAAGGCGCCGCCGGACATCATGGTGAAGCGGCAGTTCTCGTCCTGCTCCCAGTACCAGTCGTAGGACAGCTCGGCCAGGTCGCGGAAGCGGGCCTCGCTCTCCCGCAGGTCCCGGTCCACCTCCAGCAGTTCGGCCATCTGGGCGTCCAGCTGGGCGGTGCGGGTCGCCACTTCCTGGCGCAGGGTCCGGTTCCAGAAGAGGATCACCCCCAGGGCCGCGGCGACGAGGGTCAGCAGGCCGCCCGCCACCCACCAGAAATTGGGATTGTTCCAGGGGCCGGCGTTGCCCACCCGCAGCCAGCGCTGCAGCACCTGTTCCTTTTCCTGGGCCGGAATGGCGGCGGCGGTCTGGTCCATGAGGGCGGTCAGCTCGGGCCAGTCGCCGCGCACGCCGAAGGTGAAGGCGTAGTTGATGCCGGTGTTGCCGCCCACGGCCAGATTGACCAGGCCTTCCTTCTGCACGTAATAGGTGACCCGGCCCAGGTCGGTGACCGCCGCATCCACCTCGCTGAAGGCCAGCTTGGTCAGGGCCGACAGCTCGTCCCGGCTGGGGGCCAGGTGCAGCCCGGGATACTCCCGCCGCAGGCGGTCCTCCAGGGCGCTGCCGGCCAGCACCGCCACCTTGCGTCCTTCCAGCTGGTCCAGGGTGAGGGGGCCGGTGCCCAGGGTCTCCTGGCGCACGATGATCTTGGTTTCCAGCTCGGCGTAGGGCTTGGGGAAGCTCAGGTAGGTTTCCCGGCCCGGGGTGTGCACGGCGGCGAAGAGCAGGTCCACCTCCCGGTTGCGGATGCCGTCGTGCATGTCTTCCAGGCTGCCGTAATAGACCATCTGGAAGCGCACGCCGAGGCGCTGCTCGTAGAGCTTCAGCATGTCCACCGAGAGGCCCGAGTAGCTGCCGCTGCGGAAGTCCCGCATCAGCAGGTTGGGCATTTCCGTGGCGCCGACCCGGATTTCCGGGTGCTGGGCCAGCCACTGGCGCTGCTCGGGGGAATAGTTCTGGGCCCGGGCCAGGGGGCTCGACAGCAGGCCCAGGATCAGCAGCAGGAAGGCGAAGCGGAAGGGAAAAAGGGAAAGGAGGCGCCGCAGCCGGCCGGGGAGTGCAAGAAGCGAAGGCAGCGCCATGACCGCTTCAGCGCCACTGGGCCAGGGCCGGCGCCAGGTCTTCGGGCAGGGCCGGGCGGGCGAAGTGGTAGCCCTGGCCCTCGCTGCAGCCGCACTCTTGCAGGCGGCTGCGCTGGTCGGCGGTTTCCACGCCCTCGGCGATGACCTCCAGGCCCAGGCTGGTGCCCATGGCGACGATGGCCCGGGCAATGGAGAGGTCGCTGCCGGCGGCCGGGCCGCGGACGAAGGACTGGTCGATCTTCAGCCGGTTCACCGGGAACTGCTGCAGATAGGAAAGGGAGGGGTAGCCGGTGCCGAAGTCGTCGATGGCCAGGGAGACGCCGATGTCCCGCAGCTGCTGCAGGGTGTCCAGGACTTCCTCCTCCTGGTTCATGGCGATGTTTTCGGTGATTTCCAGCTCGATGTTGCGCGGATCGGCGCCGGAGCGCTGGATCACCATGGCCACCGATTCGGCCAGGCGGGGCTGCTGGAACTGCAGGGCGGAGAGGTTCACCGCCACCCGCAGGTCGTGGTGGCCGGCCTGGGCCCATTTGACGCTCTGGCGGCAGGCTTCCCCCAGCACCCATTCGCCGACGGGGACGATGAGGCCCGTTTCCTCCAGTAGGGGAATGAATTCCAGGGGCGAGACCAGGCCCCGTTCCGGGCTCTGCCAGCGCAGCAGGGCCTCGACCCCGGTGATGCGGCCCGTGGCCAGGTCCACCTGGGGCTGGTAGTGCAGCACGAATTCGTGGTTGACCAGGGCGTGGTAGAGGGCCGCTTCCAGCACCAGGCGGCCCTTTTCCGGCTGGGCCATGCGCTCGTGGAAGAGGCGGGCCTGGCCGGGGCCGGCCCGCTTGGCCGTTTCCAGGGCCGCTTCGGCGTGCTGCATGAGGTCCAGGCCTTCGTTCTCCTTGTCGGAGGAGCGGGGGTGGAGGGCGGCGCCGATGCTGCAGGTCAGGTACAGGTCCTGGCCCTGGATGGAAAAGCCGGCAGCGAAGGCTTCCCGCAGGCGCTCGAACCAGGCCTCGGCCCCGGCCGGGTCGGCGATGCCGGAGAGCACCAGGGCGAAGCGGTCGGAGGAGGCCCGGGCGACGAAGTCGTCCTCGCCGATGAGGGCCGAGAGGCGCCGGGCCACGGCCCGCAGCACCCGGTTGGCCAGGACCATGCCCATGCCGTGCATGATTTTGCGGAAGCGGTTGATGTCCACCAGCAGCAGGAGAAAGGGGGCTTGCTCCGGGGCGCTGCGGTGTTCCAGGTGTTCCAGCAGGAAATCCACGTTGGCGATGCCGGTCAGGGGGTCGAAGCGCAGCAGGTGTTCCAGGCTGGCCTGGGCCTGGCGCAGGGCGGCCCGGTTGCCGGCCTCCCGGATCTCCCGCTCCACCACCGGAGCCAGGCGGCTCAGGTTGTCCTTGCTGACGAAGTCCCGGGCGCCGCGGCGCATGGCCTCGATGGCGATGTCGTCGGGGATCATGCCGGAGACGATGACGAAGGGCAGGTCGCCGCCCCGGGACTGAAGCAGGGCCAGGGCCGAGACCGAGTCGAACTCGGGCATGTTGTGGTCGCAGATGACCACGTCCCAGCCGCCCTGGGCCAGTTGCTCCTCCATGGCGGCGCCGGTCTCCACCCGTGTCCACTCGATGCGGTGGCCGCTCTGGCGCAGGGCACGGGCGGCCAGCTCCACATCCAGTTCGGAGTCGTCGACGAAGAGGACGCGCAGGGGCAGTGCAGACTCAGGCGATACGGGCATGGGGTATGGCGCCGTTGTATGACAGGTGTGGGACGATTATAGCGACTTCCGCTACCGGCGGTAGCCCCGCATGGCGGCCGCAACGCCGCGCCCGGAGCCGACTTCGGCAGGGGCTATAATGCCCCCTCGCCGTTTGTCCCCGACCCCGTTGCCGCCATGCCCATCCGCCTCCTGCCCGACCTTCTCATCAGCCAGATCGCCGCCGGCGAGGTGGTGGAACGGCCCGCCTCGGTCCTCAAGGAGGTGCTGGAAAATTCCCTGGACGCGGGCAGCCAGGCCATCCAGATCCAGCTGGAAGAGGGCGGGGTGAAGCTGATCCGGGTCAGCGACGACGGCTGCGGCATTCCCCAGGAAGAGCTGCCCCTGGCCCTGACCCGCCACGCCACCAGCAAGATCGCCAGCCTGGAAGACCTGGAACGGGTGGCCACCCTGGGCTTCCGCGGCGAGGCCCTGGCCTCGGTGGCGGCGGTGGCCCGCCTCACCCTCACCAGCCGCGCCGCCGGCGCCGGTCATGCCTGGAAGCTGGCCGCCCACGGCAGCGGCGAGGCGGAACCGGCCGCCCTGACCGCCGGCACCGTGGTGGAAATGCGGGACCTCTATTACAACACCCCGGCCCGCCGCAAATTCCTGAAATCCGAAGGCACCGAATTCGCCCACTGCGCCGATGCGGTCAAGCGCGTCGCCCTGGCTCATCCGGGCGTGGCCTTTTCCCTGGCCCACAACGGCCGGGTCAGCCTGTCGCTGCCGAAAGCCGATCTGGCCGGCCGGGTCGGCGCCATCCTGGGCCAGGATTTCCTTGCCGAATGCCGCCGCGTCGAGGCCGGCATCCAGGGGCTGTCGATTGTCGGCTACGCCGCCCAACCCGCCTGGTCCCGGCCCGGGCGGGATGCCCAGTATGTCTTCGTCAATGGTCGCTTCGTGCGCGACAAGCTGCTGGCTCACGCCCTGCGCGAGGCCTACCAGGACATGCTGCATGGCAGCCGCCACCCGGGCTACGCCCTGTTCATCGAGATCGACCCGGCGGCGGTGGATGTGAATGTGCATCCGGCCAAGACCGAAGTGCGCTTCCGCGATAGCCGGGCGGTGCACCAGTTCGTCTATCACGCGGTGCATAAGGCCCTGTCCCAAGTCATCAGCGACCCGACCCGGGAAGTGCAAACCGCTTCCCCCGGCCTGACTGCCCTGGGCGGCAGTACGGGCGCGGCTTCCAGCCTTGGCCAGGCCAGCGGCGGCTATGGGCAACGTCCCCCGGCGGTGCCGGCCTGGAACCCGCCCCACCAGGGCAGCCTGGGGGTGGCCGAGCCATCTGCCACGTCCTACCTGGCTTTCGCGGCAGCGGCCCGGCAGGGTCCGGGCGGCGCCAGCACCTTCCCTGGCAGCGGCAGTTTCGCCCCGGCGGCCGCTGCCGATGCCCCCGGCCAGGAAGCGCCGCCCCTGGGCTACGCCCTGGCCCAGCTGCACGGCATCTACGTGCTGGCCCAGAATGCCCGGGGCCTGATCCTGGTGGACATGCACGCCGCCCACGAGCGCATCCTCTACGAAAAGCTGAAGACCGCCTACGACAGCAAGGCGGTGCCGACCCAGGCCCTGCTCATTCCGGCGGTGTTCTCCGCCAGCGCCCACGAGGTGGCGGCGGTGGAAGAACACGGCGCCACCATGGCTGAACTGGGCTTCGAACTGGCGCCCCTGGGCCCCAACGAACTGGCCCTGCGCTCCGTGCCCCAACTGCTGGCCGGCGGCGATCCGGTGAACCTGGCCCGCAGCCTGCTGGCCGAGCTGATGGAACACGGGGCTTCCCAGGTCTCCACCGCCCGGCGCAACGAACTCCTGGCCACCCTGGCCTGCCACGGCGCCGTGCGCGCCCGGCGCCTGCTCACCGTGCCGGAAATGAACGCCCTCTTGCGCCAGATGGAAGAGACCGAGCGGGCCGACCAGTGCAACCACGGCCGCCCCACCTGGACCGAGCTGTCCCTGGCGGACTTGGACAAGCTCTTCCTGCGGGGCCAGTGATAGTGTTTTAGGTGTATAGGGATTTATTTGTATTTATACGGATTTATTTGTATATATACGTATAAATTCCTATAGGGAGATTGTTGATGGATAACATTCGTAATCCCTTCTCACCTGGCGCCGGTTCACCTCCTCCCGAACTAGCCGGGCGGGAAGGAATTCTGGAACAGGCTCGGGTTTTGTTGGGGCGCGTCCGTATTCGTCGTCCCGAAAAGAGCATCCTGCTGACCGGTCTGCGAGGTGTCGGCAAAACGGTACTGCTCAATGAGATCGAACGCCTGGCTCGGGCCGATGGCTACCGGACGATCCTGGTGGAGGCCCACGAATCCAAGTCTCTAGTCAGTCTGTTGGCGCCGCCCTTGCGCTCACTCTTTTTTGACCTGAACCGTATAGCGGGTGCCGGCGACAAGGTTCGGCGAGGGCTTGCAGTGCTGAAGAGCTTTGTCGGTGCAGTTCGGGTGAAGGTCGGGGATGTGGACCTTGGATTGGACATTGCACCAGAGCCGGGAAGTGCCGACAGCGGGGACCTAGAACTGGACCTGCCCAACCTGTTTGTTGCTGTCGGAGAAGCCGCGGAGGAGCGAGGTACGGCTGTGGCTATCTTGATCGACGAAGTCCAGTATTTCTCCACCGCTGAGTTGAGTGCGCTGGTCATGGCCATGCACAAGATGCAGCAGCGTCAGTTGCCGGTGGTTCTGGTTGGGGCAGGTTTGCCGATCCTGCCCGGTCTGGTGGGTGAGTCAAAGTCCTATGCGGAACGTCTTTTCAATTTTCCGGACGTGGGGGCGTTGCCAGAGGCAGATGCCATTCGTGCCTTGCAGGAGCCGGTGGAAGCGGCAGGGGAGCGGTTTGCAGATGATGCCCTGATGGAGATCGTTCGCCTGACCCGGGGGTACCCCTATTTCCTGCAAGAGTGGGGCTACCAAGCCTGGAACTATGCGGCAGCCTCTCCCATCGATCTGCAAGTGGTCCGGGAGGCGAGTGACAATGTATCCCGCCGTCTGGACGAAAATTTCTTCCGGGTACGTTTCGATCGTCTGACGCCCCGGGAAAAAACTTATCTGCGAGCCATGGCCGAATTGGGGCCCGGTCCCTATCGCACCGGTGACGTTGCGGACACCCTCCAGGTGAAGATCAATACCTTGGGGCCGGTGCGGGCCAGCCTGATCAAGAAAGGAATGGTGTATAGCCCTTCCCACGGCGATATGGCCTTTACCGTCCCTCTCTTCGCCGATTTCATGCGGCGGGCCATGCCGGTATTTACGCCGTGATGCTCGGTTCCCAGAGAAAGCCTGATGCCGGTGCCGCGCCCGGCCATGCGCCCCTGAATCCTGCCATCCTGCTCATGGGGCCCACTGCCAGCGGCAAGACCGCGGCGGCCCTGCATCTGTTCGATCGCTTCCCGGTGGAACTCATCAGCGTCGATTCGGCCCTGGTCTTCCGCGACATGGATATCGGCACCGCCAAGCCGGACCGGGCCACCCTGGCCCGCTACCCGCACCGGCTGGTGGATGTGATCTCGCCGGAGGAGGCTTATTCCGCCGCCCGCTTCCGCGACGAAGCCCTGGCCGCCATGGCCGAGGCCACCGCCCGGGGCAAGGTGCCCTTGCTGGTGGGCGGCACCATGCTCTACTGCAAGGCCCTGCGGGAGGGGCTCTCCGACCTGCCGCAAGCCGACCCGGCCCTGCGCGCCGAACTGGAAGCGAAGGCGGCGGCCTACGGCTGGCCGGCTCTGCACGCCGAACTGGCGCAGCTGGACCCGGTCACCGCCGCCCGCCTGCATCCCACCGATTCCCAGCGGGTCTCCCGCGCCCTGGAAATCTGCCAGCTGACGGGCCGGCCCATGTCCGCCCTGCTGGCCGAGCAGCAGCGGCAACCCCTGCCCTGGAACCTGCTGCCCCTGGCCCTGGCCCCCTCCGACCGGGCGGTGCTGCACCAGCGTATCGCCGAGCGTTTCGCCCAGATGCTGGCCCAGGGCTTCATGGAGGAGATGCAGGCCCTGCGCGCCAAGTACCGCCTCAATGCCGGCCTGCCTTCCATGCGCTGCGTCGGCTACCGCCAGGCCTGGGAGGTGCTGGAGGGCGAGGCCCCCGCCGCCGAGCTGCTGGACCGGGGCATCTTCGCCACCCGCCAGCTGGCCAAGCGCCAGATCACCTGGCTGCGCTCCGACCCCACGGCGGAAGTGTTCGACTGCCTGGCGCCGGACCTGTTTGCCCGGGTGGAAAGCCGGGTGGCCCGCTTCCTGGAACAGCAGAAGGTCTGACATGGCCGCCAGCCGGGAGTACGTGGATTACCTCCTGGAAAGCCTGGCGCCCCTGGGGCCGGTGGTGGGCAAGCGCATGTTCAGCGGCGTCGGCCTCTTTCTCGACGGCCTCATGTTTGCCATCGTCATCGACGACCAGCTGTGGCTGAAGGCGGACGACCTCAACCGGGGCAAATTCACCGCCCTGGACCTGCCGCCCTTCACCTATCCGCGCCAGGGCAAGCTCACGGCCTTGAGCTACTACCGGGCCCCGGACGAGTCCCTGGATGCGCCCCATGCCCTGCTGCCCTGGGCCCGCAGCGCCTTTGCCGCAGCCCTGCGGGGGCGGGATGTCGAAGGCCGCAGGCGCCCGCCGCGTCGCAAGCCGACGGCCTAGTCCGGCGGCGCCATGAAAAAGCCGCCCGGGAGGCGGCTTTTCGTTTGCCCCGGCGCCGCGCCTAGCGGTCCTGAAGCAGCCATTGCAGCAGGGTGGCGTAGAGCACGTCCGGGTTCACCGGCTTGGCGATGAAGTCGTTCATGCCGGCTCCCAGGCAGCGGGCCTTGTCCTCGGCGAAGGCATTGGCGGTCATGGCCAGGATCGGGGTCTGGCGGTGGCGTTGCAGCTGGCGGATTTCCCGGGTGGCGTCGAGGCCGTCCATGAGGGGCATCTGCATGTCCATTAGGATCAGGGCGTAGTCGTTGCCGCGGGCCCTTTCCACCGCCACCTTGCCGTCCGGCGCCAGCTCCACCCGCAGGCCCACGTCCTCCAGCATGAACTTGGTGATTTCCTGGTTGATCGGCTCGTCCTCGGCCAGCAGCACCGTGCGGCCGGCGAACTCCTGGCGCAGCCGCTGTTCGGCGTTGCCGCCGGCCAGGGGGGCGCCGTTGCCGTAGCGCTCCTTGCCCTTTTTCAGGCGGGCGGTGAACCAGAAGGTGCTGCCCCGGCCCGGCTCGCTGCTGGCACCGGCCTCGCCGCCCATGAGCTGGGCCAGCTTGCGGGTGATGGCCAGGCCCAGACCGGTGCCGCCGTAGCGGCGGGTGGTGCTGTTGTCGGCCTGCTCGAAGGCGGAGAAGAGCTTGTGCATGGCCTCGGGCGGGATGCCGATGCCCGTGTCCTGCACCTCGAAGCGCAGCAGGGCGTCCGCCTCGCCTTCCTCCAGGGTGTGCACCCGCAGGGTGATGCTGCCCTGCTCGGTGAATTTGAGGGCATTGCCGGCATAGTTGAGCAGGGCCTGCTGCAGCCGGGTGGGGTCCCCCAGCAGGTGGGGCGGCAGGGGCTGGGCTTCGGTGCGCAGCACCAGGCCCTTGGCCTGGACCCGCTCCTGCAGGAAGGAGGCGACGTTGCCGAGCAGGCTTTCGACGCGGACGGGCGCCTCCTCCAGGGCGAACTTGCCGGCTTCGATCTTGGACAGGTCGAGGATGGCGTTGATCACCCCCAGCAGGTGCTGGGCGGCCGCCTCCAGCTTGTCCATGTGCTCGGCCTGCTGGGGCTTGAGGCCGGCCCGGCGGATCAGATGGGTGAGACCGGTCATGGCGTTGAGGGGGGTGCGGATTTCGTGGCTCATATTGGCCAGGAAGGCGCTCTTGGCCACGTTGGCCGATTCCGCCGCATCCTTCAGCTCCTCCAGCTGGCGGGTGCGCTCCTGCACCAGCTCCTCCAGGCGCTGGCGGTGCCGCTGCAGCTCGGCCTCGGCGGCCTTGCGCGCGGTGATGTCCCGGGCGATCTTGGAGATGCCCAGAACCCGGCCCTCGCCGTCCAGGAGGGGGGAGATGGTGACCGAGACGTCGACGATGCGGCCGTCCTTGCGGATGCGGCGGGTGTCGAAGTGCTTCACCGTTTCGCCGCGGCGCAGGCGTTCCAGGATGTCCCGTTCCTCCGCCAGGCACTCCGGTGGGAACAGGTGCAGGGCGGAGCGGCCCACCATTTCGGCGGCGCTGTAGCCGAACAGCTCCTCGGCCCCCCGGTTCCAGCTGGTGACGATGCCGTCCAGGGTCTTGCTGAGGATGGCGTCGTCCGAGGAACGGACGATGGCCTCGTACTGCCGGGCGATGCGTTCGGCCTGGCGGCTCTCGGTGACGTCGTAGAAGCAGGCGAGGAATTCGCCGCCCAGGGATATGCCGGAAACGAGGACGATGCGCTCCTCGCCGCTGCGCACCGTGACGTTGCACTCGATGGGCGCAATGTCGCCGTCGTGGTTGGCGGCAGCGGCCAGCGCCTGCTGCCAGTCGGCCATGACCTGGGCCCGGTAGTCCGGGTCCGGGTAGGCCCGCAGCCACCACTGTTCCAGGCTCGGCATTTCCTCGACGGAGTAGCCGAACATCTGCAGGCAGCGCCGGTTGCGGTCCACGATGGTGCCGGTCTGGTCCACATAGGCCAGGCCCACCGGCGCTTCCTGGAACAGGCGGCGGAAGCGGGCCTCGCTCTGCTGCAGGGCTTCGGTGCGGTGGCGGATTTCCTCGCCCATGCGGTTGAAGTCCTGGGCCAGGGCGCCGATCTCGTCCCCGCCGGCATCGTCGCTGCGGGTGTCGTAGTTGCCGGCGGCCATGTCGCCGACGCTGCGCTGCAGCCGTGCCAGGCGACCGACGAAGGCCCGGTTGAGGTAGCTGCCCAGGGTCAGCAGCAGGATCAGGTAGCCGCCCAGGCGGATGAGGAAGTTGTGCAGCCAGGCGCCGTATTCCCGCTGGCGCAGCTGCTCCGTCGGCAGCTTGATGCTCATGACGCCGCGCAGGTCGCCCACCTGGTAGCCGTAGGCCTGGTCGTAGTCGTTGCCGATGGAGCCGGGGGCCTGGCTGCGCTCGCCGTGGCAGGCCAGGCAGTAGGCCTCGACCCAGATGGGGGCGGTGTAGTGATAGAAGCTGCGGTTGTTCTGGCCCCGGATTTCCACCAGCCGGTCGTTGGCCTTGGGGTTGGCGCGGAACCAGGCGATGGCCGCCATCTCGTCGGCGTCGGCCTGGTTTTGCGGATTGCGCGGCCGGTCCGAAACGTTGTTGAAGAAGAGGCCGCTGTCGCTCCATTCCTTGAAGTCGGCGGAGATGCGGGAGAGGGCGTGGGCCGGCAGGAAGCCCACGGTGTCGGCATTGATGGGCAGGCCGCTGGCCATGAACTGCTGGTGATACACCCGGCGCGTGGCCATCAGCATGCCGCGGATGTTCTGGGCGTCCCGGGTCAGCTCGTCCCGGATGCCGGCCTCGATGCTGCGGTAGCCGACGGCGAAGTCGGCCGCCATGATGCCCAGGATGATGGCGGAGGTGAGCAGCCAGATTTTGTGCTTGAGGCTCATGGGCGGGTCCGGTGGCGAAGGCAGGTGGCGCCAAGTCATTGGCAAAGCGGGATTTATGCTAACTCAATGGCATGTCCGTCCCCAGGGATTTTGTCGCCATTCTTGATCCAGTCGGCATTCCGGAGGCGAAAAAAAAGCCGCTGGGCAGCGGCTTTTTCAGGGTGACGGGCCGGGGGCGGCTCAGGTGGGCAGGCCGTGGCGGGCCTGTTCCGCCGCCACCCGGTCCATGCCCTTGCGCCGGGCCATCAGGGTATAGACCGTGGGCACCACGAAGAGGGTGAAGAAGGTGCCCAGGAGCAGGCCGCCGACGATGACCCAGCCGATCTGGGAGCGGGATTCGGCGCCGGCGCCCCGGGCCAGGGCCAGGGGGATGGCGCCCAGCACCATGGCGCCGGTGGTCATGAGGATGGGGCGCAGGCGCAGTTCCGCCGCCTCGATCACCGCTTCCCTGACATTGCGCCCCTGCTCCTGCAGCTGGTTGGCGAATTCGACGATGAGGATGCCGTGCTTGGTGATCAGGCCCACCAGGGTGACCAGGCCGATCTGGCTGTATACGTTGAGGGTGCCGCCGCTGAGGAGCAGGGCCAGCAGGGCGCCGGCCATGGACAGGGGCACCGTCAGCATGATGATGAAGGGGTCGCGGAAGCTTTCGAACTGGGCCGCCAGCACCAGATAAATGAAGGCCAGGGCGAGGATGAAGGTGAGGGCCAGGGAGGCGGTGGAGGTCTTGAACTCCCGCGACTGGCCGTTGTAATCGACGGCGTAGCCGGCCGGCAGCACCTCTCCGGCGATTCCTTCCATGGCCGCCAGGCCCTCGCCCAGGGTGGAGCCGGGGGCCAGGTTGGCGGTGATGGTGACGGCGCGGCGCTGGCCGAAGTGGTTCAGCTCCCGGGGGCTGATGGTCTCGTCCACCTGCACCAGGTTGGCCAGGGGGATCATCTCGCCGCTCTTGCCGCGCACGTAGATGTCGCTGATGTCCCGGGGATTGGCGCGGTCGGCGTCGCTGACCTGGACGATCACGTCGTACTGCTCGCCGTCCCGCTTGAAGCGGGTCACCTGGCGGCCGCCGAGCATGGTCTCCAGGGTGCGGCCGACGGTTTCCACGGGCACCCCCAGGTCCGCCGCCTTGTCCCGGTTCACCGCCACGGAGAGCTGGGGCAGGTTGAGCTTGAGGTCCGTGTCCACATTGAGGAACAGGGGGCTCTTGGCCATTGCCGCCAGGAACTTGGTGGTGGTGGCCTGCAGCTCCTGGTAGGAGGCGGAACTGACGATGACGAAGTTGATCGGCCGTTCCCGGGCGCTCTGGCCGAGGGACGGTGGCGTCACCGGGAAGGCCATGACGCCGGGGATGTCCTTGAAGCGGGGCAGCAGCTGTTTGGCGATTTCCGGCGAGCTGTGCTGGCGCTCCTTCCAGTCCTTCAGGCGCAGGATGGCGGAGCCCTGGGAGACGATGGGATTGCCGGAGACGACGAAGTAGTTGGCAGCGTCGGGAATGGCGGCGTAGATATTCTCGATCTGGCGGGCGTACTTGTCCGTGTATTCCAGGGTGGCGCCTTCGGGGCCGTTGAAAATGCCGAAGATGACGCCCCGGTCCTCGATGGGGGACAGCTCGGACTTGAGCAGCTTGAGCATGCCGACGCAGCCCAGGGCCACCACGGCGAAGCCCACCAGGACCATCCAGCGCCGGTTGAGGGCGGCGCCGAGGATGCGGCGGTAGCCGGCGTTGAGCCAGTTGAGGAAATTCTCGATGGCGACGAAGGCCTTGCCGTGCTTTTCCTCGTGCCGCAGCAGCACCGAGCACATCATGGGCGACAGGGTCAGGGCGACGAAGCCGGAGACCAGCACGGCGCCGGCCAGGGTCAGGGCGAATTCGATGAAGAGCTTGCCGATGCGGCCGGTCATGAAGGCCACCGGGGCATAGACGGCGGCCAGGGTGATGGTCATGGCCACCACGGCGAAGCCGATTTCCTTGGCCCCCTGGAGGGAGGCCTGGATCGGCGGCATGCCTTCCTCGATGTGGCGGTAGATGTTCTCCAGGACCACGATGGCGTCGTCCACCACCAGGCCGATGGCCAGCACCAGGGCCAGCAGGGTCAGGGTGTTGATGGTGAAGCCGAGGACGAACATGAGGGCGAAGGCGCCGATCAGGGACACCGGGATGGTGACCAGGGGAATGAGGGTGGCGCGCAGGTTGCGCAGGAAGAAGAAAATGATCAGCAGCACCAGGATCACCGCTTCGCCGATGGTGGAAAACACCGATTCGATGGAGCGGTCGATGAAGACCGAGGAGTCGTAGGCGATTTCCACCTTCAGCCCGTCGGGCAGCTCGGCGGCGATCTTCGGCAGCTCGGCCCGCAGGGCCCGGGACAGGTCCAGGGGATTGGCGGTGGACTGCTTGATCAGGCCCAGGCTCACCGCCGGCTTGCCGCCGAAGCGGACGTTGGTGCGCTCGGCGGCGGCGCCGATCTCCACCCGGCCCAGGTCCCGGATGCGCACCGGGTAGCCGTTCACCGTCTTCACCACGATGGCGGCGAACTGTTCCGGTTCCTTCAGGTCGGTCTGGGCCAGCACGGCGAATTCCCGCTGGCGGCTCTCGATGCGGCCGGCGGGCACTTCCACGTTCTGGGTGCGCAGGGCGTCCTCCACCTCCTGGGCGGTGATCTGGTGGGCCGCCAGGCGGTCCTTGTCGAGCCAGATGCGCATGGCGAACTTGCGCTCGCCGAAGACCCGCACGTCGGCGGCCCCGGGCAGGGTCTGCAGGCGCGGCTTGACCACCCGGTTGGCGATGTCGGTGACCACCAGGGGCGAATGCTTTTCGGAGGAGAAGGCGAGCCAGATGACCGGGCTGGCGTCGGCCTCCACCTTGGCGATGACCGGCTCGTCGATGTCGTCGGGGAGCCGGTTGCGCACCCGGGAGACCCGGTCGCGCACGTCCGAGGCGGCGGAATCCGGATTGCGCTCCAGGCGGAAGCGCACGGAAATCTGGCTGCTTTCCTGGCGCGAGATGGAGGTCAGCACATCCACCCCCTCGATGCCGGCCAGGGAATCCTCCAGGGGCTTGGAGATCTGGGATTCGACGATTTCCGCCGAGGCGCCCCGGTAGGTGGTGGTGACGGTCATCACCGGTTCGTCGATCTTCGGGTATTCGCGCACCGAGAGGCGCTGGTAGGAGACCAGGCCGATGAGCATCACCGCCAGGGAGAGCACGGTGGCGAACACCGGGCGGCGGATGCAGATGTCGGACAGCAGCATGGCGGCTTATCCCTGCTTGGCCGGCCCGGGGGCGGCCTGGGGCGCGGCGGTGGCGGCAGGGGGCTTGGAGATGCCCGTCCCTTCTGCCTCCTGGGCCGGCTGGGGGGCAGCATCCACGGCCTTCACCGGGCTGCCATCCTGCACCTTGAGCTGGCCGGCGGTGATGATGCGGTCCCCCGCCGCCAGGCCAGAGAGGATTTCCACCTGGGCATTGCGGCGCAGGCCGGTCTTCACTTCCACCTTCTTCGCCTTGCCCTCCTCGATGCGGAACACGGTCTGCTTGCCGCCGCCGGAGACGATGGCCTGCTCGGGGATCATCAGCACCCCGTCCCGGTTGCCGAAGAGCAGGCGCACCCGGGCGAACATGCCGGGACGCAGTTTGAGCTCCGGGTTGTCCAGGCGGGCGCGCAGGGAAATGGCGCGGCCGTTGGCATCCACCAGGGGATCCACCGCGTCCAGCACCGCCTTGAAGGCCTGGTTGGGCAGGGCGTCCACGCTCACTTCCACGGCCTGGCCCTTTTGCAGGCGGCTCAGGTACAGCTCGGGCAGGCGGAAATCCAGCTTCAGGGTGCGGATGTCCTCCAGGTTGATGAGGTCCGCCCCTTCCTTGACGTAGTCGCCGACGCTCACCTCCCGGATGCCGACGACGCCGGCAAAGGGCGCCCGGATGCGGGTCTTGGCCAGCTTGGCCTCGGCCAGGGCGACCGCCGCCTCCTGCACTTTGAGGTTGGCGGCGCTGGTGTCCAGGGATTGCTGGCTGATGAACTTCTTCGCCAGCAGTTCCTCGGTGCGTTTGAAATTGGTCACGGCCAGGGCGTGGTTGGCCTTGGCCTGTTGCAGTTCCGCCTCCTGGGTGGCTGCATCCAGGGCCACCAGCACTGTGCCCCTGGCCACCGGCACGCCGTCCTTGAAGCCGATGCTGGCGATGCGTCCCGCCGTTTCCGGCCGCAGCACCACGGATTCGTTGGAGCGCAGGGTACCCACCGCCGCCGCCTCGTCGGTGATGCTTTGGGGCGCCGCCAGCGCCGTTTCCACCGGCAGGGGCGCTGCCGGGGCGCCGGCGCCGCCCGCCTTGGCGCCGGCCGCTGCCGGGGCCTGGGGCCCGCCGGGAGCCCGGTTGGCGTTGTAGGCGACCCAGCCCAGGCCGACGATTCCGGCGGCGGCAAGGGCGATGACGGCGTAGCGGTGTTTGCGGTGGGGCATGGCGGAGTCTCGTGGTTCCGGCCTGCCGCCGGCGTGGCGCGGCGGCGGGCGACAGGGCCGCAGGCGAAAGGGCGGCGGCGATTTGGCAGCGGGCAATTCTACTCCATCGCCACCCCGGGCCCCGGCCGGGGCAAACGTTGCAAAATGTAAAAAGGCGGCCCGGAGGCCGCCTTTCCATGGCAGGTGCCGGGTTGCAGGATCAGCCGTTGGCGCGCTGCTCCAGCACTTCCACGGCGGGCAGCTTCTTGCCTTCGAGGAATTCCAGGAAGGCGCCGCCACCGGTGGAGATGTAGTCGATCTGCTTCTCGATGCCGTACTTGGCGATGGCGGCCAGGGTGTCGCCGCCGCCGGCGATGGAGAAGGCCGGGGAGTGGGCGATGGCGGCTGCCAGCATCTTGGTGCCGCCGCCGAACTGGTCGAATTCGAAGACGCCGACCGGGCCGTTCCAGACGATGGTGCCGGCGTGGGCGATGATGCTGGCCAGCTTGGCGGAGGTCTTGGGGCCGATGTCCAGGATCATGTCGTCGGGCTGCACGTCGTTGGCGTCCACCCGGTTGGCGCGGGCATGGACGGACAGTTCGTTGGCCACCACCACGTCTTCGGGGATGGGCACGGAGGCGCCGCGCTCGTCCATCATGTCCATGATGTTGCGGGCTTCTTCCACCAGGTCCAGCTCGGCCAGGGATTCGCCGATGGGCAGGTCGTCGGCCACCATGAAGGTGTTGGCGATGCCGCCGCCGACGATGAGCTGGTCCACCTTGCCGGCGAGGGACTTGAGGATGGTCAGCTTGGTGGAGACCTTGGAGCCGGCTACGATGGCCACCAGGGGGCGCTTGGGGTTTTCCAGGGCCCGGCCCAGGGCGTCCAGCTCGGCGCCCAGCAGGGGGCCGGCACAGGCCACGGGAGCGTACTTGGCGATGCCGTGGGTGGTGGCCTCGGCCCGGTGGGCGGTGCCGAAGGCGTCGTTCACATAGACGTCGCACAGCTTGGCCAGCTTCTGGGCCAGCTCGTCGTTGTTCTTCTTCTCGCCCTTGTTCACGCGGCAGTTTTCCAGCAGCACCACGTCGCCGGGCTTCACCTCGAAGCCGCCGTCCACCCAGTTGTCGATCACCGGCACCTTGCGGCCCAGCAGCTCGGCCAGGCGGTGGGCGATGGGGGCCAGGCTGTCCTCGGGCTTCATCTCGCCTTCGGTGGGACGGCCCAGGTGGGAGGTGACCATGACCGCGGCGCCTTTTTCCAGGGCCATCTGGATGGCCGGCACGGAAGCGCGGATGCGGGTGTCGTCGGTGATGCGGCCGGTCTCGTCCTGGGGTACGTTGAGGTCGGCGCGGATGAAGACGCGCTTGCCCTTCACATCCAGGTCGGCGAGTTTGAGAACGTTCATGGAAGTCTCCTTGCGTTGAATTTGGTGATGAGGCGCGGTGCGGTGAATGGGATGTTCAGGACCGGGACCAGCCGGCATGCCAGCGCTGGGCCACGTCCACCATGCGATTGACGAAGCCCCATTCGTTGTCGAACCAGATGAAGAGGTTGAACAGGCGGGCGCCGCCGGCCCGGGTCTGGCTCAGGTCCACGATGGCGGAATGGGGGTCGTGGTTGAAGTCGATGGAGGCGTGGGGGGCTGCGGAGGTGGTCAGCACGCCCTTCCAGGGGCCGTTGGAAGCGATCTGCAGCAGGGCGTTGAGGCCCGCCACGTCTGCATCCTGGGCCAGGGTCACGGTGAGGTCGATGGCCGAGACGTTGAGGGTGGGCACCCGGATGGCCTTGGCCAGCACCTTGCCCTTGAGGCCCGGCAGCAGGCGCTCCACGCCCCGGGCCAGGCCGGTGGAGACCGGGATCATGGACTGCATGGCGGAGCGGGTGCGGCGCAGGTCGCTGTGGTGGTAGCCGTCCACCAGGGGCTGGTCGTTCATCACCGAATGCAGGGTGGTCAGCAGCACCTGTTCCAGGCCCAGCTCCCGGTCCAGCAGCTCCAGCACCGGCACCACCGCGTTGGTGGTGCAGGAGGCGTTGGAGACGATGCGCTCGTCGCCGTTGAGGCGGCCGTGGTTGAGGCCGTAGACCACCGTCGCATCCACGTCGGCGGCGCTGTTGGCCGGGTGGGACAGCAGCACCCGGGGGCAGCCGGCCTCGAGGAAGCGGCGCAGGCCGGCCCGGTTGCTGTACTGGCCGGAGCATTCCACCAGCAGATCCACCTTCAGGCTGCGCCAGTCCACTCCCTCGGGGGTGTCGGCGTGGGTCAGCTGGATGCTGCGGCCGTCGATGACCAGGGTGCCGTCCTGCAGTTCCACCGGGGCGGGGAAGCGGCCGTGAGTAGAGTCGAAGCGGGTCAGGTAGGCGATGCTCTCGCTGTTGGCCGGTTCGTTGATGGCAACTACCTGGAATCGGTCCGCCAGTCCCCGTTCATGCAGGGCCCGCAGAAAGCAGCGACCAATGCGGCCGTAACCGTTGATGGCAAGACGAAGGGGGGGGAGGGAGCCGGACACGGGGGCCAAGTAGGATATGGATGAAGGCCGTGATTTTACAGGGTTGTGGCCCTAAATCCGAGAGGCCGACAGGGTTTTGCCCGGCAAGGATGGCCGGGGCCGGCCAACCTTGCCGTCATTTTTTTGCCCCGGGCAGGCGGCAAATATTCACCAGGTCGGCGAAGTCCTTTGTTCTCAAAGGGAATTTACATTCTGGTACGCCGTTTGCATGGCGAGGTCGTTATTTTTTGGGAGAGCCTATCATGCAGATCGGCAGCATCTTCAGCCACGTGCAAAACGTGGGGCGCCTCGGCGCCAATCGTAATTCCGTGGAGGCAGGAGGCGGCAAGAGTAGCATCGACGACGTGGCTGCCAGCGGTGCTTCCTCCGGCAGTGTGGCCGGGACCCAAGAGGCTCCCAAAAGTGCGGCCCAGAAGGCTGAAGAAAAGGCGGCTGCGGCCAAAGCAGAGCGGGATTCCCTGCGCAAGGAACTGGATGATTACCTGAGCAAGTCTCCGGCAGAGCATATGCGGGATGCGATATTGAAGGAGATGGGCCTGACCGAAGATGACCTGGCCGCCATGCCGGCAGAGAAACGGGAGGCCCTGGAGTCGGAAATCGCACAGCGCATGAGGGAGCGCTTACTGGCGAAGAAGGAAGAGGAAAATCCAGCTTCCCAGGAACAGATGGGCCAGATTCGGGCTGCTCGAGCTGTGAGCCAATATCAGGCCCAAGTTCAGGAGGGTGGTGTTTCTCCGGCCGGTATGCCTGATTTCGAACTGCTGCGGGCCACCATCAACCAGCGTACGTCGACCTAAGAGCGGTCTCCTATTTCTATTGATTAGCGGGTGGGTGCCCAATGAAAAAGCCGCTGGCCCCTTGCGGGAACCGGCGGCTTTTTTTGCCTTGGGTAGGATTGCGCTTACTTGGCAGCCATCCAGGCGCGGGCGGCGTCCAGCATGCGGCAGGAGTAGCCCCACTCGTTGTCGTACCAGGCCAGCACCTTCACCAGCACGGAGCCGTCGGCACCCTTGATGACCCGGGTCTGGGTGGCATCGAAGGTGGAGGAGACGGTGGTGTGGTTGAAGTCGGAGGAAACCAGGGGCTCGTTGTTCACCGCCATGATGCCCTTCAGGGGGCCCTTGGCAGCGGCGGTCATCAGCTCGTTGATCTCTTCCTTGGTGGTGGCGCGCTCGGCGGTGAAGGTCAGGTCCACCAGGGAGACGTTGATGGTGGGCACGCGCAGGGAGAAGCCATCGAACTTGCCGGCCAGCTGGGGCAGCACCAGGCCGACAGCCTTGGCGGCGCCGGTCTTGGTGGGGATGATGTTGGCGGCGGCAGCACGGGCGCGGCGCAGGTCCTTGTGGCGCACATCCACGGTCACCTGGTCGTTGGTGTAGGCGTGCACGGTGGTCATCAGGGCCTGCTTGATGCCGACGCTCTCGGCCAGCACCTTGGCCACGGGGGCCAGGCAGTTGGTGGTGCAGGAGGCGTTGGAGACCACGGTCATGTCGGCCTTGAGCACGCCTTCGTTAACGCCCATGACGATGGTGGTGTCCACGTCGTCGCCGCCGGGGGCGGAGATCAGCACCCGCTTGGCACCCTGCTGCAGCAGGGCCTGGGCCTTTTCCTTGGTGGTGTAGGCGCCGGTGCATTCCAGCAGCACTTCCACGCCGTGCTTGGACCAGTCGATGTCCTTGGGGTTCTTGGTGGAGTAGAAGGGGATCTTCTTGCCATCGATGATGATGCAGTTCTCGCCCTCGGTCTCCACGGAGGTGCCGAAGCGGCCGTGGGTGGTGTCGTACTTCAGCAGGTGGGCGTTGGTGGCCAGGTCGCCGGAGGCGTTGATGGCAACCACGTCGAACTCATTCTGCAGACCCTGC
Source organism: Azospira sp. I09 (assembly GCF_009177135.1). Lineage (NCBI taxonomy): Bacteria > Pseudomonadati > Pseudomonadota > Betaproteobacteria > Rhodocyclales > Rhodocyclaceae > Azospira > Azospira sp. I09. The sequence goes on from NZ_AP021844.1 coordinate 3,455,373, forward strand.
TCGTAGATCGCCCGCAGGGTGCAGCGACCGATACGACCGAAACCGTTGATGGCAACCTTGATAGCCATGGCACTTCTCTCCTCTATCTAAAAAACCTGACGCGCCCCGTGGCCGGGGCACCCCTTCCTTTTATTCCAGCACTTCCTTGACGGTCTTCACCACATTGGCCACGGTGAAGCCGAACATCTCGAACAGCTTGCCGGCGGGGGCGGACTCGCCGAAGCGGTCGATGCTGACCACGGCGCCGTGACGGCCCACGTACTTGTGCCACAGGCCGGAGTGGGCCGCTTCGATGGCGACGCGCTTGCGGCAGGTGCCCAGCACCTGTTCCCGGTAGGCGGCGTCCTGGCGTTCGAAGGCTTCGACGCAGGGCATGGAGACGACACGGGCGGCGATGCCCTCGTCGCCCAGGGCCTTCTGGGCATCCAGGGCCAGCTTGATCTCGGAGCCGGTGGCGATCAGCACCACCTGGGCTTCGCCCTTGGCCTCGGACAGCACGTAGCCGCCGCGGCGGATGGTCTCGGCGCTGATGCCGGCGGTGACATTGGGCAGGTTCTGGCGGGACAGGGCCAGGACGGAAGGACCGTCATGGCGTTCCACGGCATTGGCCCAGGCCACGGCGGTCTCAGTGGAGTCGGCGGGACGCCACACGTCCAGGTTGGGGATCAGGCGCAGGGAAGGCACGTGTTCCACCGGCTGGTGGGTCGGGCCGTCCTCGCCCAGGCCGATGGAGTCATGGGTGTAGACCATGATCTGGCGCTGCTTCATCAGCGCCGCCATGCGGATGGCGTTGCGGGCGTAGTCGGAGAACACCAGGAAGGTGGCGGTGTAGGGGATCAGGCCACCGTGCAGGGCCAGGCCGTTGGCGATGGCGGTCATGCCGAATTCGCGCACGCCGTAATAGACGTAGTTGCCGCCGTCCTTGCGGGTGACGCCCTTGGCGGCCTTCCACAGGGTCAGGTTGGAACCGGCCAGGTCGGCGGAGCCGCCCACCACTTCCGGCAGGTTCGGCACCAGGGCGGCGATGGCGTTCTGGCTGGCCTTGCGGGTGGCGATGTTCTCGGCCTTGGCGGCGGTGTCGGCGATGTAGGCATCCACCACCTGCTGCCAGTTGGCGGGCAGCTTGCCGGCCATGCGGCGCTGGAATTCGGCGGCCTGGGCCGGGAAAGCGGCAGCGTAGGCGGCGAAGCGTTCGTTCCACTGGTCTTCGGCGGCCTGGCCCTTGGCCTTGCCGTCCCAGGCGGCGTACACGTCGGCGGGGATTTCGAAGGGGGCGTGGTTCCAGCCGATGGCAGCCCGGGTGGCGGCGATTTCCGCATCGCCCAGGGGGGCGCCGTGCACGTCGTGACTGTCGGCCTTGTTGGGGGAGCCCATGCCGATCTTGGTTTTGCAGCAGATCAGGGTGGGCTTGTTGCCTTCGGCCTTGGCCTGCAGCAGGGCGGCCTCGATGGCGGTGGCGTTGTGGCCGTCCACATTGGGGATGACCTGCCAGCCGTAGGCTTCGAAGCGCTTCGGGGTGTCGTCGGTGAACCAGCCTTCGACGTGGCCGTCGATGGAGATGCCGTTGTCGTCGTAGAAGGCGATCAGCTTGCCCAGGCCCAGGGTGCCGGCCAGGGAACAGGCTTCGTGGGAGACGCCTTCCATGAGACAGCCGTCGCCGAGGAAGACGTAGGTGTGGTGGTCCACGATGTCGTGGCCGGGCTGGTTGAATTCAGCCGCCAGGATCTTTTCCGCCAGGGCCAGGCCCACGGCGTTGGTGATGCCCTGGCCCAGGGGGCCGGTGGTGGTCTCGATGCCGGGGGTGTAGCCCACTTCCGGGTGGCCAGGGGTCTTGCTGTGCAGCTGGCGGAAGTTCTTCAGGTCGTCGATGGAGACGTCGTAGCCGGTCAGGTGCAGCAGGCTGTAGAGCAGCATGGAACCGTGGCCGTTGGAGAGCACGAAGCGATCCCGGTCGGCCCACCGGGGGTTGGCCGGATTGTGCTTCATGTGGCGCCGCCACAGGACTTCGGCGATTTCGGCCATGCCCATGGGCATGCCGGGGTGACCGGAATTGGCTTTCTGGACCGCATCCATGGCGAGGGCACGGATGGCGCTGGTGAGGGGATTGAATTGCATGGTCACCGGAAGGGGGGAGGCGGGAAAGAGGCGGAATTATCCGCCAAATGCTGGGGTTTTTCCAGATTCACCGCAGCACAAGGGCTGCCGCGGTGGGGTAATTCCGCTGGGATAGGGCAATGGCGGCAGCCGGTCCCGGCCCGTCCGGGGTTGCGGCGGCCTTTTCCACGGGAAAGCTGCCGGGCTCAGGCGCCCCGGCTGCGGTCTTCCACCAGTTGCCAGATGAGGGGCGTCAGGATCAGCTGCATGGCCAGGTCCTGCTTGCCGCCGGGGACCACGATGGTGTTGGGGCGGGACATGAAGGCGTCGCCGATCATGTTGAGCAGGTAGGGGAAATCCACGCCCCGGGGGTCGCGGAAGCGGATGATGACGAAGGATTCGTCGTTGCTCGGGATGTCCCGGGCGATGAAGGGGTTGGAGGTGTCCACCACCGGCACCCGCTGGAAGTTGATGTGGGTGCGGGAGAACTGGGGCGTGATGTGATGCACGTAATCGGGCATGCGCCGCAGGATGGTGTGGGTCACCGCCTCCAGGGAATAGCCCCGGCTGCGGGTGTCCCGGTGGATCTTCTGGATCCATTCCAGGTTGATGATGGGCACCACGCCGATGAGCAGGTCCGCATGGCGGCCCACGTCGATCTGCTTGTCCTGGTAGGCACCGTGCAGGCCTTCGTAGAAGAGCAGGTCGGTGCCCGGAGCGATGGCTTCCCAGGGGGTGAAATAGCCCTCGGGCAGGCCCCAGCGGCGGGCCTCGGCGGCACCGTGGATGTACTGGCGGATCTTGCCGGTGCCGTGTTCGCCGTATTCGCGGAAGAGGGTTTCCAGCTCGGCCAGCAGATTGGCCTCGGGGCCGAAGTGGGAGGGCGGCTTGCGTCCCTCACGCTCGGCGGCCTCGATGTTCTGGCCCATTTCCGTCCGGGTGTAGCGGTGGAAGGCGTCGCCTTCGACAATGGCGCCGTTGATCTTTTCCCGGCGGAAAATGGATTCGAAGGTTTTCCGGACCGTGGTGGTGCCGGCGCCGGAGGAGCCGGTGACGGCGATGATGGGGTGTTTGGCCGACATGCTCCTCCTCTCCTGATATCTCAGGATTCCAGGTGGTAGGCGGTGACCCGTTCCACCTCGTTCTTCGAACCCAGGACCACCGGCACCCGCTGGTGCAGCTGGGTGGGCTGCAGGTCCAGGATGCGCTGGCGGCCGGTGGTGGCGGCGCCGCCGGCCTGTTCGACGATGAGGCTCATGGGATTGGCTTCGTAGAGCAGGCGCAGCTTGCCGCCCTTCTCCGCGGTCTTGGTGTCCAGGGGATACATGAAGAGGCCGCCGCGGGTGAGGATGCGGTGCACGTCGGCCACCATGGAGGCGACCCAGCGCATGTTGAAATCCTTGCCGCGCACGCCTTCCTTGCCCTGCAGCAGTTCGCCCACGTAGCGCTGCACCGGGGCTTCCCAGAAGCGCTGGTTGGACATGTTGATGGCGAATTCCTTGGTGTCCTCGGGGATGCGGAGGTTCTCCTGGGTCAGGACGAAGGAGCCCACTTCCCGGTCCAGGGTGAAGCAATGCACGCCCTGGCCGATGGTCAGCACCAGGAGGGTGTTGGGGCCGTAGAGGGCGTAGCCGGCGGCCAGCTGCTGGGTGCCGGGCTGCAGGAAGGCCTGTTCAGTGGGCTCCATGCCTTCGGGGCAGCGCAGCACGGAGAAGATGGTGCCGACGGAGACGTTGATGTCGATGTTGGAGGAGCCGTCCAGGGGGTCGAACATCAGCAGGTATTCGCCCTTGGGGTAGCGGTGGGGAATGGGATGGGGATGGTCCATCTCCTCGGAGGCCATGGCTGCCAGGTGGCCGCCCCATTCGTTGGCTTCCAGCAGGATTTCATTGGAGATGACATCCAGCTTCTTCTGGGCCTCGCCCTGCACGTTGTCGCTGCCGGCCTCCCCCAGCACGCCGGAGAGGGCGCCCTTGCCGATGGAGATGGAAATGGCCTTGCAGGCCCGGGCGACGACTTCGATGAGGAAGCGCAGGTCGGCGTTGATGTGGTTGTCGCGCTGGGCTTCGATCAGGTAGCGGGAAAGGGTGGTACGGGACATGGAATTCCTTGCAGCGGGTTGCAGCGAAAATGGGTGAGGTCCCCGGCGGGAACGATACGGAGGGGTATTCTACCCCGCCCTACCGGCCTGCTGGGCGAGGAAGGCGGTGGCGGCCGCCAGCGGCAGGGGGCGGCTGAAGAAGTAGCCCTGCACCTCGTCGCAGCCGTCGGCCGCCAGCATGTCGAGCTGGGCCGAGGTTTCCACCCCTTCGGCCACCACTTCCAGGCCCAGGCTGTGGGCCAGGGCAATGGTGCCGCGGGCGATGGCGGCGTCATCCGGGTCCCGCTCGATGTCGCGCACGAAGGAGCGGTCGATCTTCAGCCGGTCGATGGGGAACAGCTTGAGGTAGGAAAGGGACGAGTAGCCGGTGCCGAAGTCGTCGATGGCCAGGGTGACGCCCATGTCGTTGAGGGCCTGCAGGGTGGTGATGGCCTCCTCCGGCCGTTCCATGACGCCGCTCTCGGTGATCTCCAGCTCCAGCAGCACGGCGGGCAGGCCCGTTTCCTGGAGGATGGCGGCCACCCGGCTGGGGAACTCCTTTTCCTTCAGCTGCCGGGTGGACAGGTTCACCGCCATGCGCAGGGGCGGCAGGCCCTGGTCGAGCCAGGCCTTGAGCTGGCGGCAGGCGGCCTGCAGCACCCAGTCGCCGATGCCGACGATGAGGCCGGTTTCCTCGGCGATGGGGATGAAGCGGTCCGGCGGGATCAGGCCGTCCTCCGGATGGCGCCAGCGCAGCAGGGCCTCCACCCCGGTGACCCGGTCGGCGGCGAGGGCGAACTGGGGCTGGAAGTGCAGCTCCAGCTCGTCATTGACCATGGCCTGGCGCAGCTTGCGTTCCAGTTCCAGGCGCTCGGTGGCGGCCCGGTTCATGGCCGAGGCGAAGAACTGGAAGTTGTTCCGGCCGATGGCCTTGGCGTGGTACATGGCGGTGTCGGCGTTCTGCATCACCGTCGGCACCGTTTCGCCGTCGTCCGGATAGAGGCTGATGCCGATGGAGGCGGAGGTGTGCAGCTCGTGGGCGCCGACCCGCAGGCTGCGGGCCACGTCCTCGATGATCTTGCCGGCCACGTGGGCCGCATCGTTGGCCCCTTCCACGTCGGGCAGCACCACCACGAACTCGTCGCCGCCGAGGCGGGCCACCGTGTCCGATTCCCGCACGGCGGAGCGCAGGCGGTGGGCGATTTCCATGAGCAGGGAGTCGCCCACGGCGTGGCCGAGGGAGTCGTTGATGGTCTTGAAACGGTCCAGGTCCATGAACATCACCGCCACCTTGTGGCCATGGCGCCGGGCATCGGCCAGGGACTGCTCCAGGCGGGCTTCCAGGGTGAAGCGGTTGGGCAGGCCGGTGAGGGGGTCGTGGTGGGCCAGGTGGTGGATGCGGGCCTCGGTCTCCTTGCGCTCGGTGATGTCGGAGAAGAGGGTGATGTAGTGGGTGAGGGCGCCGCTCTGGGTGTCGTGCACGGCGTTGATGGTCATCCACTTGGGGTAGATCTCGCCGTTCTTGCGCCGGTCCCAGATTTCCCCGGCCCAGGCGCCGGTGTCCCGCAGGATTTCCCACATCTGCCGGTAGAAGTCCTTGTCGTGGCGGCCCGAGGCCAGCATGCGCGGATCCTGGCCCAGCACTTCCTCCTGGGCGTAGCCGGTGATGTCGCAGAAGGCCCGGTTCACCGAGATGATGCGGTTGCCCTGGTCGCAGATCATGATGGCTTCTGGGCTGTTGGCGAAGACCTTTTCCGCCAGCTTCAGCTCGGCCTCGGCCCGGTGGCGGGCGGTGATGTCAGTGTAGATGATGATGGTGCTGCCGTCCCCCAGGTTGACCTGGCGGATCTCCAGCACCGTGCCGTCGGGCCGCTCCCGCAGGACGGCGGTGTTGTTGGGCCGCTGCAGGGCCCGCAGCACGCCCCGGGTGCGCCGTTCCTCGTCCCCCGGGCCGTATTCGCCGCGGCGGGCGTTGAAGCGGACCATGTCCTCCAGGGTCGGGTAGCCCTGGGCGAAGAGGGTGTCGGGCAGGTCCAGCAGGGTGCGGAAGCGCTCGTTGCAGGCGATCATGCGCTGCTCCGGGTCGTACAGGCTGACGCCGTCCGGCAGGTTCTCCAGGATGTTCTGCAGGATGGCGTTCTGGTTGCGCAGGGCCTGTTCGTTGCGCTTGCTTTCGCTGATGTCGGTGTAGGTGGTGATGAAGCCGGTGAGCTGGCCGTCGTCGAAGAGGGGTTCGCCCTGGACCAGGGTGGTGCGCCCGTCCAGGCGGGTGCGCTCGAAGCGGTGGGGCTTGAACTGCATGGCCAGGGCCTTGCGTTCCTGCACGTGCTGTTCCGGATCGCCGGGGCCATACTCGCCCCGCTGGGCCGGGTAGCGCACCAGGTCCTCGAAGGGCACCCCGCGGTAGAGGGCTTCGGCGGGCAGGCCCAGGACTTCCCGCATGCCTTCGTTCCACAATTGCAGGCGCAGATGCTCGTCGAAGACGCTGATGCCCTGGGGCATGTTCTGCAGCACTGCCCGCAGCTGGGTGGACTGGCGCCGGTATTCTTCTTCCGCCAGCTTGCGTTCGGTGATGTCCTGGGTGGTGCCGCTGGCCCGCAGGGGCTGGCCCCGGGCATCCCAGAAGAGTCGGCCCCGGTTGATGAAGTGGCGCAGGCGACCGTCCTGCAGCAGCACCCGGTATTCGACGGCGAAGGTTTCCTCCTTGGCCGCGTTGTGGTCGGTGGCCTGTTGCACCTTGTCCCGGTCCTCCGGGTGCACCAGCTCCAGGAAGTGGGCGTAGGTCAGGGGCTCGCGCGGGTCCAGGCCCACCAGGCGGTAGGCTTCCTCGGAACACCAGAGGCGGCCACTGCGCAGGTCCCGCTCCCAGCTGCCGATGTGGCCGATGCGCTGGGCTTCCAGCAGGCGGTCCTGGGTGCGCTGCAGTTCCTCCGCCGCCAGTTGTTCCCGTTCGTGGCGCTCGGCGAAGAACTTGCGCTGCTGGCGCAGCAGGTACAGGGTGAAGGCGCCACCCCCGGCCAGCAACAGCAGGGAGACGCCGTAGGTGAGGAAATTGCGCTGGCGCACCGGGGAGAGGATTTCCTCCGCATCCACCTTGGTCACCAGGATCCAGGGGGTGTCCGCCACCTGCTGGCTGGTGGCCAGGGTCAGCTGGCGGCGGTAGTCGACACCCTCCTGCTGGGGCGCGGCCGTGGCCGGGGCGCCGAGCATGCTTTCCTCCCGCCGCAGGTGCAGCTTGAGGGCCGTGTCCTGGCGGTGGCGCAGTTCGTTGAGCACCAGGAAGTCGCTTTCGTCCTGGCGCAGCAGAAGGGTCTCGGCGGTGGCGCTGGGCACCGGACGGGCCTGGATGAGGGGAAAGAGGACGGCGCCGGGGTCGATCCGCTGCACCAGGAAGGCCAGACGCTGGCCGCTGCGGGGGCTGCGGATGACGGCGGCCAGGTCGATGAAGGCATGGCCCTGGGGGTCCAGCTGCAGGTCGCTTAGCTGGGGCTGGTCGCTGTATTCGGCGACCTTGAGCAGGTCCCGGGTGGCTTCACTGACGCTGCTGTCCTGGGGTGGGGCGGCGGTGCTGAAGCGCACCCGTCCGTCGTCGTCGAGCAGCAGGTAGGCCCGGTTCTCCGGCAATTCGGCCAGGGGGCCCAGACTCTTCTGCAGGTTGGCCTGGAGTTCTGCCGCCTTGCCCGGGGCCTCGAGCAGGCGCTCCAGGTGCAGGCTGTCCTGCCACGATTTTGCCTGGGCCTGCCGTTCGCTGCGCCAGGCGGCCACCTGCTGGGCCTTGAGGTCGGCCACGGCCCGCAGTTCCTGGAAGGTGCGGACGCGTACCGCTGCCTCCTCGCTGTGGGATAGATAGATGTTGGCCAGCCCCAGGCTGACGGCCAGGGAAAAGAAGACGACGACAACGGTCGCCTGAAGGTGGGTTTCGCGGCGCAGGGACATGGCTGGGGCCGGGGTGCTGGCAGGGGGGACAGGCGCCATTATCCCAGATTCCATGGGCCGGATTTGCGCTTTCCGGCTTGCTCCTGGCGGGGGGGGTATAGTAATTTGCCGACAGCATAGGGAGGTACGGGGGTGCCTCCTTCGATGTCATACAAATATAAAGCTTGGCTCAGGGAACCCCATGAAAATCCGAACGTTCGTCCTGGCGACCTCCATCCTGGTTGGGTTGCTCTTTTTTGGCGGCAGCTATTGGGCCGTCAGCCGCTCCTTCGACAGCACCGTACGGGATCATGCCCGGGAAGGCGCCAACACCATGGCGCGCATGGCATTCGTCTCCATGTACGAGTTGATGAGCACCGGCTGGCGCCGCGACCAGGTGGAAAAATTCCTCCAGGGCATGCGCGACGCCACCCGGGGTTCCAACGCCACCGTGGAAATCTATCGCGGCCCCAAGGTCGAGGCCCTCTTCGGCGCCATCGAGCAGCCGCCCCTGGATGAACTGCTGCGCCAGGGTTTTTCCGCCGGCAAGCCCCAGGAGTCCATGCAGGGCTCCTTCATCCGCTTCATCTATCCCCTGCAGGCGGAAAACCGCTGCCTGCGCTGTCACGACAACGCCGCCGTGGGCGACGTGCTGGGCCTGATCGAAGTGCGGCAGAACGTGGGCGGCCTGGTGGACCAGGCCCGGGCCGAATTCTCCTGGTCCCTGGCCATCCTCATGCCTCTGGGCCTGCTGCTGGCGCTGCTGGCCGTGTGGTGGGTGAACCACCGGCTGGAAGGCGCCCTGCGCCATGTGGAGGAGGGCGTGGCCGGCGTCAATGCGGTATCGGACCTGCGCAAGCTGGAACTGCGCGGCAGCCGCCCCGGCTTCGCCGAGCTGACCCGCATCGTCTGCGCCGTCGAGGAGCTGGTGGCCAAGCTGCGGGCCGTGGCGGTGGACAAGGACATGCTCAAGTTCGAGATCGGCCTGCTGGAGAAGTTCGTCATCACCTCGGACATCATCCGCGACTGGACCGAATACGTGAATCACCTGGTGGTGGACATCAACAAGGTGATGAACGCCCACGTGCTTTTCTCCATCTTCCAGATCGACGACGAGCTCTTCGACCTGGAGATTTTCTGGTACCGGGAGCCCTCCGCCGCCACCAAGCAGCGGGTGGAGAGCCACATCCGGGAAGTGCTGAAGCAGAATCCCCGCTTCTCCGTCATCACCTCCTTCACCATCAACCACCACGTGGCCAAGCCCGGTGGCGAGAAGGTGGAGCTGGCGGAGGAGGAGGTGCAGCTGCGGGTCAAGTCCTTCTTCGTCGATACGCCGAAGATCGGCGGCATCGTCGGCATCGGCGTCCAGGCCGACGAGCTGGAGGACGATACCCGCCACCTGGTGCTCGATTCCGTGCTGTCCACCCTGCTCAACGTGGTGGGGTCGGTGAAGGCTATCTACAAGTACACCAAGGACCTGGAGTACTACGCCACCCGGGACCCCCTGACGGACCTCTTCAACCAGCGGGTGTTCTGGGAAATGATCGGCTACGAGATCGACCGTTCCTCGCGCCACGACGAGCATTTCGGCCTGCTGCTGATCGACCTGGACAACTTCAAGCTGGTCAACGACAACTACGGCCATGCGGTGGGCGACAAGTTCCTCCAGGCCTTCGCCCGGGAGGTGCGGCAGGTGCTGCGCAGCGGCGACATCTTCGCCCGCTATGGCGGCGACGAGTTCGTGGTGATCCTGCCCGAGGCCGACCTGGAGCAGACCTCCGTCATCGCCCAGCGCATTCTCGAGGCCTCCCGGCAGAGCAGCGTCACCGCCTTCAACGGCGACGTGGTGCACGGCACGGCTTCCATCGGCCTGGCCGTGTATCCGGACCACGCCACCGAGCCCAAGGACCTCTTCCTCTTCGCCGACAACATGATGTACAAGGCCAAGGCGGAGGGTAAGGAGCGGGTCGCCATTCCCACGGCGGACGACGTCATGGAAGTGTTCCGCGACATCTCCCAGAAGAGCGTCACCATCCTCAAGGCCATCGACGAACGGCGGTTGATTCCCTTCTTCCAGCCCATCCTGGATGTCCAGGCCGGCGTGGTGGTGGGCTACGAAGTGCTGTCCCGCATCGAGGTGGACGGGGAAATCATGCGGGCCGACGAGTTCGTCGAGATCGCCGAGAAAATCGGTGTCATCCACCGCCTCGACTGCCTGGTGATCGAACTGGCCCTGCAGAAGCTGGCGGCGGAGGGGCACGAGGGCTACATCTTCCTCAACCTCTCGCCCCGGGCCATGGTGCTCAACGAGTTCGCCCGCTCCCTGCGCCAGATCGTGGCCGATTCCGGTATTCCGCCGGAGCGCATTGTCTTCGAGATCACCGAGCGGGATACGGTGAAGAATCTGGCCCTGATGGAGCGCTTCCTCAACGACCTGAAGTTCGACGGCTTCAAGCTGGCCATCGACGACTTCGGTTCAGGCTTCTCCTCCTTCCACTACCTGCGCCGCTTCCCGGTGGATTTCCTCAAGGTGGAGGGGGACTTCGTGGTCAATATCCTGCACAGCACCAAGGATCGGGCCTTCGTCCAGAGCATGCAGTCCCTGGCCCACGAACTGGGCATCCAGGTCATTGCCGAATTCGTCGAGACCGGCGAGGTGCTGGACGAGTTGAAGCGCATGGGCATGGACATGGCCCAGGGCTATTACATCGGCCGTCCCGACCGGGAAATCCGCAAGCCCGCCTGAGCACGGGGCGGGCCGGCGGCCTAGAGGTCGGCCCGCAGCCAGTCCCGCCAGGCGGCGAAGACGCCGGGGTCCAGGGCAGCGACGATGCGCCGGCGCCACAGGTCGTCGGCGTGGAAGTCGTCCTGCTCCAGGGTGCACATGTGGCCGCCCGCTTCCTTCAGGATCAGACAGCCGGCGGCGTAATCCCACAGCATCTGGCCGCCGTGCACTGCCACGTCGATGCGGCCCGCGGCCACCTGGCACCACTCCAGGGCGCTGCTGCCGAAATTACGCTGGGAGAAGAAGGGCGGTGCCGTGGCGATGCGGACGGCCAGTTCCCGGGGCAGGCGTTTCAGGTCCACATTGGCTACCGCCTGGTCCAGGCTGCCGGCCACCCGGCGCAGGGGCAGGCGCTTGCCGTTCACGTAGGCGCCACCGCCCTCCCAGGCATAGAACAGTTCGTTGGTGATGGGGTTGTAGGTGATGCCCAGGCGGGGCTTGCGTTCCCGCAGCAGGGCGATGGAGACGGCGAAGACGGGCAGGCCGTTGACGAAGTTGGTGGTGCCGTCGATGGGATCGATGCACCACACGTCCCCGTTGCCCGCCTCCAGGGCGGCTTCCTGTTCGGCCCGGCTCATTTCCTCGCCGATCACCGGGCAGGGGACGATTTCCGGCAGGCGCTGCAGGAGAAAGCTCTGGCACGCCAGGTCCGCTTCCGAGAGCAGGGTGCCGTCATCCTTGCGGTGGTGGATGGCCTTCATGAAACGGGGCACGATGGCTTCCCGGGCCACCTGGTGCACGGCTGCGATGACCGTTTCAACCGTGTGCCGGTTGGCGTTGTCGGCGTAGCGCATGGAACGGCTCCGGCTCAGGTGTCACGCCATTTCAGGGAACAGCCGATGCTCGGCGTCTGCTCCGCCGGGCCGCGGCCGCCGGCGGCCACCAGGGTCATGGCCTCGAACAGCTCCCGGCGGGCATCGGGGCGGGGGGCATTGCGGCCCGTGTCGTCCAGGCGGCCCCGGTACTGCAGTTGCAGGTCGGCGTTGAAGCCGAAGAAATCCGGGGTGCACACAGCGCCGTAGGCCCGGGCCACGGCCTGGCTGTCGTCCAGCACATAGGGGAAGGGCAGGTCCCACTGGCTGGCCAGGGCCTGCATCTGGGCAAAGCCGTCTTCCGGGTAGGCCGCCGTGTCGTTGCTCATGACGGCAATGCTGCCGATGCCGTGGTGGTCGCGCAGTTCCCGGCAGTCCCGCACCAGGCGCTCGAGAATGGCTTTGACGTAGGGGCAGTGGTTGCAGATGAACATCACCAGCAGGCCCCGGGGACCCCGGGCGCTGGCCGGGCCGTGCTGGCGGCCGTCGGTGCCGGGGAGGAGGAAGTCCGGCGCTTGCCAACCGAAGTCGCAGAGCGGCGTGGTGAGGCTGACCATGGGGAAACTCGCTTTCTGTCAGGGTATGGCAGAGCGGCCCCGATTCTCTGGAACTGGCCCGCAAGCCCCGTGGATGCACGGGAATGGGCGACGTAAGGGCGCGCGCGCCTATAATAGCACGATGACCGATCCCCGCTTTTTCTGCTCCCCCGAGGCCCTCAGCCTGAGTCCCGGGCTCTCCGTGGACCTGCCCGAAGGTCCGGCCCGTCATGCCGCCCGGGTATTGCGCCTGCAGGCCGGCGACGGCCTTATCCTCTTCGATGGCCGGGGCGGCGAGTACGGCGCCTGCATCGAGGCCGTGGCCAAGGACCGGGTGCGGGTGCGCCTGGGCGAGCACCAGCCCCGGGAATGCGAGTCGCCCCTGGCCCTGACCCTGATCCAGGCCCTGCAGGGCGGGGACAAGATGGATTTCACCCTGCAGAAGGCGGTGGAACTGGGCGTCAGCCGCTTCCAGCCGGTCTCCAGCCGGCGCAGCGTGGTGCGCCTGGACGGCGAGCGGGCGGCCAAGCGCCTGGAGCACTGGCGCGGCGTCGCTGTCTCCGCCTGCGAGCAGTGCGGCCGCAACCGGCTGCCGGAAGTGGCGCCCCTATTGCCTTTGGAGCGGGCTCTTGGCCAGGCGGAGAGCGCTTCCCGGCGCTTGGTGCTGCTGCCCGGTGCTGCCGTGTCCCTGGCGGCCATGGCGCCGCCGGACGGTCCGGTGTCCCTGCTGGTGGGGGCCGAAGGCGGCCTGGCGCCGGAGGAGGCGGAAGCGGCGGTGGCCGCCGGCTTCACCCCGGTGAGCCTGGGCCCCCGGGTGTTGCGCACCGAAACGGCGGGCCTGGCGGCCCTGGCAGCGATTCAGGCCCTGTGGGGCGATTTCAGGGGAGGGTGAGTCATGTTTGAATCGGCGGAACTGGAACACCGGGTCGACAAGAAGGATTTCGATGCCCAGGTGCCCCAGCTGCGGGCAGACCTGCTGGATGCCCAGTACGACGTGCTGCAGGCCAAGCGCTTCCCGGTGATCATCCTGGTGAACGGCGTGGACGGGGCCGGCAAGGGCGAGACGGTGAATCTGCTCAACTCCTGGATGGACCCGCGCCACATCGACACACACGCCTTCCCGCCACCCTCCGACGAGGAGCGGGAGCGGCCGCCCATGTGGCGCTTCTGGCGTTCCCTGCCGCCCAAGGGCCGGGTCGGCATCATGTTCGGCAACTGGTACACCGACCCCATCCAGGGCCGGGTGAACGGCACCTTCAAGGCTTCCGAGCTGGACCAGCGCCTGGAGGAGATCGTCCGCTTCGAGAAGATGCTCACCGACGAAGGCGCCCTGCTCATCAAGTTCTGGTTCCACCTTTCCAAGAACGACCAGAAAAAGCGTCTCAAGGCCCTCTCCAAGGACCCCAAGCAGAGCTGGCGGGTGAGCGAGCAGGACTGGTGGCGCTACGAGCATTACGACGAATACCGGGAAGTCTCCGAACACGCCCTGCGCCACAGCAGCACCGGCAATGCCCCCTGGGTGGTGGTGGACGGCTTCGACGAGCGCTACCGTTCCCTGGCCGTGGGCCGCATCGTGCTGGATGCCATGCGCCGCCGCCTGGCCCGGCCGGACAGCAACCTGCGCATCGCCGCCGCCCCCTTCCAGCGACCGGTGCCCGGGGAGAACCTGCTCACCGCCCTGGACATGTCCAAGGCCCTGGCCAAGAAGAAGTACGAAAGCGAGCTGGCCGAGTGGCAGGGCCGGCTCAACGCCCTGTGCCGGGACGAGCGCTTCCAGGGCCGTTCCCTCATCGCCGTCTTCGAGGGCAACGACGCCGCCGGCAAGGGCGGCACCATCCGCCGCATCACCAGTGCCCTGGATGCCCGCCAGTACCGCATCGTGCCCATCGCCGCCCCCACCGAGGAAGAGCGGGCCCAGCCCTACCTGTGGCGCTTCTGGCGCCAGGTGCCGCGCCACGGCCGGGTCACCATCTTCGACCGTTCCTGGTACGGCCGGGTGCTGGTGGAGCGGGTCGAGGGCTTTTGCGGCGAGGCCGACTGGATGCGGGCCTACGCCGAGATCAACGACTTCGAGGACCAGCTGGTGCGGGACGGTGCCGTGGTCGCCAAGTTCTGGCTGGCCATCAGCAAGGACGAGCAGTACCGCCGCTTCAAGGAGCGGGAGGACACCCGCTTCAAGCGCTTCAAGATCACCGACGAAGACTGGCGCAACCGGGAAAAGTGGGACGACTACGAGCAGGCGGTGTGCGACATGGTGGACCGCACCAGCACCGAAATCGCCCCCTGGACCCTGGTGCCGGCCAACGACAAGAACTACGCCCGCATCCATGTCTTGCGCACGCTGTGCGAGCATCTGGAAAGGTCGTTGAAAAAAGACCCCGCCAAGAGCGGGAAAAAGAAATGAGACTGTCGTAAAGTCTCCCCTTGCCCATCGTGCGCTTGCCCTCAGAACAGCCCGCCCATGACCGATAACGCCCTGCCCAACGCCGCCCAGTTCGTCGCCTGGTTCCGTTCCGTCGCGCCCTACGTCAATGCCTTCCGCGGCAAGACCTTCGTCGTCGCCTTCGGCGGCAAGTCCATCTCCGGCCCCCTGGCCCGCACCTTCGCCTACGACGTCAGTCTGCTGGCCAACCTGGGGGTGCGCCTGGTGCTGGTGCACGGCTCCCGCCCCCAGATCGAGGAAGAGCTGCAGGAGAAAGGCCTGGAAAGCCGCTTCCACGCCGGCCAGCGCATCACCGATGCGGATACCCTGGACTGCGTCATCGATGCCGTCGGCAGCGTGTACCTGGAAGTGGAGGCCCTCCTTTCCCAGGGGCTGCCCAACACGCCCATGGCCGGCAACACCATCCGGGTGGTGGGCGGCAACTTCATCACCGCCCGCCCCATGGGGGTGCTGGACGGGGTGGACCTGCAATACACCGGCGCCGTGCGCAAGATCGACGCGGAAGGGCTGAAAGCCCAGCTGGGCCTGGGCAACATCGTCCTGCTCTCCAACCTGGGGGCCAGTCCCACCGGCGAAATCTTCAACCTTTCCATGGAAGAAGTGGCGGAGGAGGCGGCCAAGGCCCTGGGGGCGGACAAGCTGATTTTCCTCACCGACAGCCAGGGCGCCACCGATGCGGAGGGCAACCTGCTGGACGAGCTGACCGCCGACGCGGCGGAACAGCTGGCCCGGGTCGGCGAATGGCTGTCGCCGGACCTGAAGCGCTACCTGCCCTGTGCCGTGCGCGCCAGCCGGCGGGGTGTGGGCCGGGTGCATATCATCGGCTATGAACTGGACGGCGCCGTCCTGCACGAGTTGTTCACCCACGACGGCGTCGGTACCGTGGTCACCCGGGACCCCCTGGATACCCTGCGGGATGCCAAGCCCGACGACATCGGCGGCCTGGTGGGCCTGATCGCCCCCCTGGAAGAGGACGGCACCCTGGTGCACCGGCCCCGGGAACTGCTGGAGCGGGAAATCGGCCGCTTCTCGGTGGTGGAGCACGATGGCGTCATCGTTGGCTGCGCCGCCCTCTACCCCTACGCGGAAGACGGCCAGAAGGCCAAGACGGCGGAGCTGGCCTGCCTGGCAGTCTCGCCGGAACATCGCCGCTGGGGCTACGGCGAACGCCTGATGCAGCACATCGAGGGCAAGGCCAAGGCGGCCGGGGTGAAGCGGCTGTTCGTGCTTACTACCCGCACCACCCACTGGTTCATCGAACGGGGCTTTGCCCTGGCCTCGGTGGACGAGCTGCCGGAAGAAAAACGCCACATGTACAACCTGCAGCGCCGCTCCAAGGTGCTGATGAAGAGTCTGGGCAAGTAGGGCCTCGCGCCCCATGGCCCCACAGTGACTGGGGGCTTTGGCGGTACGGCGGCGGCCTCGCGATATAATCATCCCCAACCAATTTCTGGAGGAAGCACCATGGCAAGAACCGTCAACTGCATCAAGCTGGGCCGGGAGGCCGAAGGCCTGGATTTCGCCCCCTACCCGGGCGAACTGGGCAAGCGCATTTTCGAGAACGTCTCCAAGGAAGCCTGGCAGCAGTGGATTCGCCTGCAGACCATGATCATCAACGAGAACCGTCTCAACCTGGCCGACCAGCGCCATCGCCAATACCTGGCCGAGCAGCTGGAAAAGCACTTCTTCGGCGAAGGCGCCGAACAGGTGCAGGGCTACGTGCCGCCGGCCGCCTGATTCCCGGCAGCACCCCCAACAAAAAGGCCGCAGATACTTCGATCTGCGGCCTTTTTGTTGGCCGGGGCATGGCCGGGGAGTAAGGAATTAGCTGTTGGCGATTTCCCGGTCGATCTCTTCCAGGGTGGCGTGGCGCACGTTGAGGCCCTTGACCATGTAGATCACGTATTCGGCGATGTTCTTGGCGTGGTCGCCGACCCGCTCGATGGCCTTGGCGATGGACATGATGTCAAGGGAGCGGGAGATGGTGCGGGGGTCTTCCATCATGTAGGTGATGAGCTGGCGCACCACGGAGCTGTATTCCACGTTCACCGCCTCGTCCTGGTGCACTACTTCGGCGGCGGCCGTGACGTTGAGGCGGGCAAAGGCGTCCAGGGCCGTGTGCAGCATCTCCAGGGACAGGTCGGCCATGTGCCGCAGTTCCACGTCCGGGGTGAAGGAGGTGTGCTGGGCGTTGAGGGCCAGGCCCAGGCGACCGATCTTGTGGGCCTTGTCGCCGATGCGCTCCAGATCGGAAATGGCCTTGATCACAGTGGTGATCATGCGCAGGTCGATGGCGGTGGGCTGGCGCTTGGCAATGACCTGGTTGCAGGCTTCGTCCAGTTCAATTTCCAGCTGGTTCACCCGGGCATCCTCCCGGACCACCGCTTCGAGCAGGCTGGTATCTGCAGCGTAGAGGCCCTGCATGGCCTTCTTCACCTGTTGCTCGACCAGTCCGCCCATCTGCAGCACACGGGTGCGCAGGCTTTCCAGCTCGATATCGAATTGCTTGTAGGTATGTTCGCTCATGGCTTCCATGGTCGCGGTCCTGTTGGGGTCAGAACCGGCAACGTTAGCAGGCTAATGTGACAGGGAAGTTTCAGCGCCCCCGCCTTTTCGGTCAAGCGCTAAGTGTCTTGACCCCTTCCGGGGTGCCCAGCAGCAGGATGTCGGCACCGCGGCGGGCGAAGAGGCCGTTGGTCACGACGCCGACGATCTGGTTGATGCGGCTTTCCAGATCCACCGGATCGGCGATGGAGAGGCCGTGTACATCGAGAATGATGTTGCCGTTGTCGGTAAGGAAGCCCTCCCGCAGCTTCGGCGTGCCTCCCAGCTTGGCCAGCTCCCGCGCCACCTGGGCCCGGGCCATGGGGATCACTTCCACCGGCAGGGGGAACTTGCCCAGGGCCTGGACCAGCTTGGAGCCGTCGGCGATGCAGATGAAGGTCTCGGCCACGGCGGCCACGATCTTCTCCCGGGTCAGGGCGCCGCCGCCGCCCTTGATCATGTGCAGCTTGGGCGTCACCTCGTCGGCACCATCCACATACACGGGCATGGAACTGACGTCGTTGAGGTCCAGCACCGGGATGCCGTGGCCCTTGAGGCGGGCGGCCGTGGCTTCGGAGCTGGCCACGGCGCCGCGGAAGCGGCCCTTCATGGCGGCCAGGGCGTCGATGAAACAGTTGGCGGTGGAGCCGGTGCCGACGCCGATGATGGCATCTTCGGCGACGCGGCTGGCCACGTAATCGGCAGCGGCACGGGCCACTGCCTGCTTGAGTTCGTCCTGGGTCATGGGGGAATCCGGTGGGGGCTGGAAAAGCCCTATTTTACCGGAGGGATTGGCCGCCGGCGGACTCAGGCCTCATTTTCCCGGTAGAGGATGAGCTGGTAGTCGGGGCCGCTCTCCTGGATGCCGGCCAGGCGGATGGGCTGGCGCTTGCCGCCGATGATGAGGTCGGCCCGGCGGTCCGGGGTGTAGGTGTCCGGCGGTACGGCCAGCAAGCGTTCCTCCCGGGAGATGAGGATGGCATCGAGCAGGCCCAGGCCCATGGCTTCGGGAATCTGCTCGTTCCAGGGGCAATCGGCATTCTTGTCCGCCAGCTGCACCTGGGCGCAGGCCGGGATGCCGGGGAAGACGGTCAGGCCGGCATTGGGCTTGCCGTGGCTGCGGCCGAGGCGGCGAATGATGCCGACCCGCCAGTCGATCTCGTGTTCGAGGCGATACCCCACCAGGGCGCCGATGCTGTGCCAGGGGCGGCGGAAGGGCAGGCGCGCGCCCAGGCCGGCGGCGCTCAGGTCCAGGCCTTCCCAGGTGTCGGTGATCTGCTGGATGCCCGTGCTTTCCAGGGCCTGGAGCACTTCCAGGGGGGTCTTGGGCGGCGCCTGCTTTTCCTCTTCGGGACGGGCGCCACCCTCGACCCGATGCAGGTCCAGGATGCGGACGTGGCCCTTGTAGTCCAGGGTGCGGCCGGAGCGGGCGAATTCGGCGGCGGCGATGGCGCGCCGGGCCATGGAGAGGCCGGCCACCACCAGCAGATTGGCCGCCAGGGGCGTACGTTCCTGCTGGCGCGTCGGTGGGGTGAGGGACCAATGCTGGATCAGCAGATGGAGGAGATCCATGGCCGTGCGGGTGTCGCACTGGCAGTTGTCCAGCCAATCCGGCAGCTTGCCGCTGGTTTGCAGAGTGGCGCGCAGCTTGATGAGTTGTGCCTGGGCCGGGCCGGGGCCGAAATAGCGCCAGGAAGGACCCATTTCCTGGCCGGGGCTGCAACGACTGGGGCCGTCGGTGGCTTCCAGATTGATGCGGAAAGGCGTCTGGGAGGTAAAGCTGTCGATGAACAGGCAGTGGGATTCCACCTTGCGGATGGTGCGGTCCAGTGCTTCCATCTGGGGCGGTGTCAGGTTGGACAGGGGCACGGACTCGAACAGGACTCCGACCAGGTATTCACGCCAGACGCTGGTGGTTTCCGGCAGGTCCGGGTAGGCACTGACCTTGCCGTGCAACAGCCCCAGGTTACGGGCCAGGAACAGGACTTCGTGGCAGGTCCTCCACCACAGGGCATCCGGTCCCACATAGTTGAACTGGGCGATCTTCTTGCCCCACACCAGGGCCTGCATGGTGCGTACCGCCAACTTGGTGAGGCGGGTGCGATCGGGTTCCTTGCCCGACTGGATTGCCTGCTGGGCCAGAGCTTCGAGCACGTGGCGATAGGCCTGGTAGGCGCTCCGGTAGTGGTGCTCCAGGGTCTTCAGCAGGCGATCGGCCAGGTAGTCCTGGCGGTTGTCGTTGAAATAATTGATCCAGGCTTCAGCCAGGGCCGGCTGGATGTTCTCGTCCAGGCGTTCCACTGCCCGGGCGACACTTTCCGGCGGCATGTCGGCGGAAAGCTGTTCCGGGTGTTCCAGCCACTGATCCACATCCTGCAGGGTGGTTTGCGGATTGACCCGCGGAATCTGGGCCAGATAGGCGTCAATCCCCTTGTCGCTGCCCAGGGGGTGATCGCTGCCAGAATTCTTCAGGCGGGAAGTGATCCAGTTAAGCATGATGGTCTGTCACGCAGGTGCAATAAGGGGAGGAGTCTATTCCTTTTTTCTTTGAAAATTAAGGAGTCTCGGGGTTCCCCCCGGTTTTGCGCAAAAAGTAAAAGGCCGCCCCGGGGTGGGCGGCCTTGCGGGGTGGTGCTTGCCGGCAGGTGGCGGCCGGCTTATTTCTTTTTCATCGGCGGCAGGTCGGTGCAGCTGCCGTGGGCCACTTCCGCCGCCATGCCGATGGATTCGCAGAGGGTCGGATGGGGGTGGATGGTCTTGCCGATATCCACTGCATCGCAGCCCATTTCCACGGCCAGGCAGACTTCGCCGATGAGGTCGCCGGCGTTCATGCCGACGATGCCGCCGCCCAGCAGGCGATGGCTTTCGGCGTCGAACAAGAGCTTGGTGAAGCCTTCCTCGGCGCCGTTGGCGATGGCCCGGCCGCTGGCCGCCCAGGGGAACACGGCTTTTTCAAACTTTATGCCATCGTTTTTGAGCTGGTCTTCGGTCTTGCCGGCCCAGGCGATTTCCGGATGGGTGTAGGCCACGCTGGGAATCTGCAGGGCGTCGAAGGCAGCCTTCTCGCCGGCGGCGACTTCGGCGGCGACGTGGGCTTCATGCACTGCCTTGTGGGCCAGCATGGGCTGGCCGACGATGTCGCCGATGGCGAAGATGTGAGGCACGTTGGTGCGCATCTGGGCATCGACGTTGATGAAGCCCCGGTCGGTGACGGCCACGCCGGCCTTGTCGGCGGCGATCTTCTTGCCGTTGGGAGTACGGCCGACCGCCACCAGCACCAGGTCGAAGGCTTCCTTCTCGCCGGTGGAGTAGGTGACCTCGATACCTTCGGCCTTGGCCTCGGCGGCGGTGACGCCGGTGGCCAGCAGGATGCGGTCGAAGCGCTGGGCGTTCTTCTTCTCCCAGACCTTGACCAGATCCCGGTCGGCGCCGGGCATCAGGCCCGGGCCCAGTTCCACCACGGTGATACGGGCGCCCAGGGCGCTGTACACCGTGGCCATTTCCAGGCCGATGATGCCGCCGCCGATGACCAGCATCTTCTTCGGCACCGAGCGCAGTTCCAGGGCGCCGGTGGAGTCGATGACCCGGGGATCGTCCTTGGGCATGAAGGGCAGGGCCACGGGCTGGGAGCCGGCGGCGATGATGGCGTTCTTGAACTTCACCACCTGCTTCTTGCCGTCGGCCGCGGTGACTTCAATGTGGTGCGGGTCGATGAAAGCCCCAACGCCCTGCACGTGCTGCACCTTGCGGCCCTTGGCCATGCCGGCGAGACCGCCGGTGAGTTTGCCCACCACCTTTTCCTTGTGGGCGCGCAGCTTGTCCACATCCACCTGGGGGGCGGCGAAGGTGACGCCGCAGTCGGCCAGGTGCTGGGCTTCTTCCAGTACCGCGGCTACATGCAACAGGGCCTTGGAGGGAATGCAGCCGACGTTGAGGCAGACGCCGCCCAGGGTCGGGTAGCGTTCCACCAGCACGGTCTTGAGGCCCAGGTCGGCAGAGCGGAAGGCGGCGGAATAGCCGCCGGGGCCGGCGCCCAGCACCAGCATGTCGCATTCGACGTCGGCGCCGCCGCCGTGGCTTCCAGCCACGGGGGCCGGAGCCGCTGCAGGAGCGGGTGCTGCCGCCGGGGCGGCGGGCTGGGGCGCCGGGGCAGCGGCGCTGGCACCTGCTTCCACCACCACGATCACCGTGCCTTCGGCCACCTTGTCGCCCAGCTTGACCTTGATTTCCTTGACCACGCCGGCAGCCGACGAGGGCACGTCCATGGTGGCCTTGTCGGACTCCAGGGAGACCAGGGGGTCTTCCACCTTCACCGTGTCGCCGACCTTCACGAACACTTCAATGACGGGCACGTCCTTGAAGTCGCCGATATCCGGGACCTTTACTTCAACCAGTTGGCTCATGTTCTCTCTCCCTTACAGCATGACCCGGCGGAAATCCGCCAGCAGCTTGGCCAGTTCGGCGTTGAAGCGGGTCGCCAGGGCGCCGTCGATGACGCGGTGGTCGGCGGAGAGGGACAGGGGCACGATCAGGCGCGGCACGAATTCCTTGCCGTTCCACACCGGCTTCATGCTGGACTTGGAAACGCCCAGGATGGCCACTTCCGGCGCATTGACGATGGGGCTGAAAGCCGTGCCGCCGATGCCGCCGACGGAAGAAATGGTGAAGGTGGCGCCCTGCATGTCGGCGGGCTTCAGCTTGCCGTCCCGGGCCAGCTTGGCCAGTTCGCCGGTTTCCTTGGCGATCTCCAGCACGCCCTTCTTGTCGGCGTCCTTCAGTACCGGCACCACCAGGCCGTTGGGCGTGTCGGCGGCGAAACCGATGTGGTAATACTTCTTGTACACCAGGTTGTCGCCGTCCAGGGAGGTGTTCAGTTCGGGGAACTGCTGCAGCACCTTGACGCAGGCCTTGATGATGAAGGCCAGCATGGTCAGCTTCTGGCCGCTCTTTTCGTTTTCCTTGTTCAACTGCACCCGGAAGGCTTCCAGGTCGGTGATGTCCGCGTCCTCGTGGTAGGTCACGGCGGGGATCATCACCCAGTTGCGCGCCAGGTTGGCGCCGGAAATCTTCTTGATGCGGGAGAGGGGCTTGGCTTCGATGGGGCCGAACTTGGCGAAGTCCACCTTGGGCCAGGGCAGCAGGTCCAGGGAGCCGCCGCCGGTGATGCCGCCGCCGCCCACCTGGGTGGGGGCCACGGTCTGGCCGGACATGACGCCCTTGATGTAGGCCTTCACGTCTTCGGCCTGGATGCGGCTCTTGGGGCCGGTGGCGGTGACCTTGGAGAGATCCACGCCCAGTTCCCGGGCAAAGGCGCGCACCGAGGGGGAGGCGTGCACCTTGCCGCCCAGGGCCAGGCCGTAGGGCGCGGCAGCGGGGGCCGGGGTGAAGGGCTTGGTGGGCGCGGGGCCGTCCAGTTCCGGCGGGATGACCGCGGGGGCGGCCGGTGCCGGTGCGGCAGCCGCAGGGGCTGCAGCCACGGCGGCCACGGCACCGGCGGCGCCTTCCAGCACCACCACCACACTGCCTTCGGAAACCTTGTCGCCGACCTTGACGCGCACTTCCTTGACCACGCCGACGGCGGAAGAGGGTACGTCCATGGTGGCCTTGTCGGACTCCAGGGAGCACAGGGCATCTTCCTGTTTCACCGTGTCGCCGACCTTGACGAACACTTCGATGACCGGCACGTCCTTGAAGTCGCCGATGTCCGGCACCTTCACTTCCACCGGGCCGGAGGCGGCCGGGGCCGGGGCGGCAGCAACAGGCGCAGGGGTCGCGGGGGCTGCTGCCACCGGAGCCGGCGCAGCGGCCTGGGGCGCGGGGACCGCCGCAGCGGCGCCGCTTGCGGCACTTTCCAGGATCACCACCACGCTGCCTTCGGCAACCTTGTCACCGACCTTGATCTTCACTTCCTTCACCACGCCGGCGGCGGAAGAGGGCACGTCCATGGTGGCCTTGTCGGACTCCAGGGAGCACAGGGGATCTTCCACCTTCACGGTGTCGCCCGGCTTGACGAAAATTTCGATGACCGGCACATCCTTGAAATCGCCGATGTCCGGGACCTTCACTTCAATGGTTTGGCTCATTGTTCTTCTCCGTCAGGCGATTAGCAGGTCTGGGGATTCAGCTTTTCGGGGTCCAGGCCGTACTTGACCAGGGCCGCAGCCACCTTCTCGCGCTCGATCTGGCCATCGTCGGCCAGGGCCTTGAGGGAGGCCAGGACGACCCAGTGGCGATCCACCTCGAAGAAGTGGCGCAGCTTCTCCCGGGTGTCGGAGCGGCCGAAGCCGTCGGTGCCCAGGGTGACGTAGCGGCGGTTGATGAAGGGACGGATCTGCTCGGAGTAGAGGCGCACGTAGTCGGTGGAGGCGATGACCGGACCGCGGGTGTCGTCCAGGCATTCTTCCACGTGGCTCTTCTTCGGCTTTTCCAGGGGGTGCAGCAGGTTCCAGCGGGCCGTGTCCTGGCCGTTGCGGGCCAGTTCGTTGAAGCTAGGGCAGGACCACAGGTCGGCTTCCACGCCCCAGTCGTTCTTCAGCAGTTCGGCGGCGGCCATCACCTCGCGGAAGATGGTGCCGGAGCCCAGCAGCTGCACGCGGGGAGCGTCGGAAGCGGCGCCCTTCTTGAACTGGTACATGCCCTTGACGATGTTGGCTTCGGCACCGGCCGGCATTTCGGGGTGCTCGTAGTTCTCGTTCATCACCGTCAGGTAGTAATAGACGTCCTCCTGCTCCTTGAACATGCGGCGCAGGCCGTCCTGCATGATCACGGCCACTTCGTAGGCGAAGGTGGGGTCGTAGGAGACGCAGTTGGGGATCAGGCCGGAGAGGATCAGGGAATGGCCGTCCTCATGCTGCAGGCCTTCGCCGTTCAGGGTGGTGCGGCCGGCGGTACCGCCCACCAGGAAGCCCCGGGCGCGCTGGTCGCCGGCAGCCCAGCAGAGATCCATGGTGCGCTGCAGGCCGAACATGGAATAGCAGATGTAGAAGGGCACCATCTGCACGCCGTGGGTGCTGTAGGCGGTGGCGGCGGCGATCCAGTCGGCCATGGCGCCGGCCTCGTTGATGCCTTCCTGCAGGATCTGGCCGTCCTGGGATTCCTTGTAGAACATCAGTTGGTCGTGGTCCTGGGGCACGTACTTCTGGCCCTCCTGGTTCCAGATGCCGACCTGGCGGAACATGCCTTCCATGCCGAAGGTGCGGGATTCGTCCGGCACGATGGGCACGATGTGGCGGCCGATGTTCTTGTCCTTGAGCAGGGTGGACAGGACTCGCACGATGGCCATGGTGGTGGAGATTTCCCGACCTTCGCCGGTGGCCTTGAGCAGGCCCTCGAAGGCGGAGAGTTCGGGCACCGCCAGGGGGGCGGCCTTCTCGCGGCGCTGGGGCAGGTAGCCGCCCAGGGCCAGGCGGCGTTCCCGCATGTAGGTCAGTTCCGGGGAGCCTTCCTCGAACTTCAGGTAGGGCACCTCGTCGATCTTGTCGTCCGGCACCGGCAGGTTGAAGCGGTCGCGCATGCGACGCAGGGCCTCGTGGCCCATCTTCTTGGTCTGGTGGGTGGTGTTCTGGGCCTCGCCGGCCTCGCCCATGCCGAAGCCCTTGATGGTCTTGGCCAGGATCAGGGTGGGCTTGCCCTTGTGTTCGGTGGCGGCCTTGAAGGCGGTGAAGATCTTGAACATGTCGTGGCCACCCCGGTTCAGGGCCCACACTTCGTCGTCGGTCCAGTCGGCCACCAGCTCCTTCAGTTCCGGCGTGTTGAAGAAGTACTCGCGCACGTAGGCGCCGTCCTTAGCCTTGAAGGTCTGGTACTCGCCGTCCACGCATTCCATCATGCGCTTCTTCAGGATGCCCTTCTTGTCGCGGGCGAAGAGGGCGTCCCAGTGGGTGCCCCAGATCAGCTTGATGACGTTCCAGCCGGCGCCGCGGAAGTCGCCTTCCAGTTCCTGGATGATCTTGCCGTTGCCGCGCACCGGGCCGTCCAGGCGCTGCAGGTTGCAGTTGATGACGAAGATCAGGTTGTCCAGCTTTTCCCGGGCGGCCATGCCGATGGCGCCGAGGGATTCCACCTCGTCCACCTCGCCGTCGCCGAGGAAGGCCCACACCTTGCGGCCTTCGGTCTGCACCAGGTTGCGGCACTGCAGGTACTTCATGAAGCGGGCCTGGTAGATGGCCTGCAGGGGGCCCAGGCCCATGGAGACGGTGGGGAACTGCCAGAAATCCGGCATCAGCCAGGGGTGGGGGTAGGAGGAGATGCCCTTGCCGTCCACTTCCTGGCGGAAGTTGTCCATCTGGTTCTCGGTCAGGCGGCCGAGCATGAAGGCACGGGCGTAGACACCGGGCACAGAGTGGCCCTGGAAGAAGATCAGGTCGCCGCCGTGGTTGTCGGAGGCGGCGTTCCAGAACCAGTTGAAGCCCACGTCGTAGAGCACGGCGGAGGAGGCGAAGGAGGCGATGTGGCCGCCCACGTTGGTGTGCTTGTTGGCCCGCACCACCATGGCCATGGCGTTCCAGCGGATGTAGGAGCGGATGCGCTCTTCCAGGTCCGGGTTGCCCGGGTAGTTGGGCTGCTTCTCGGCGGGGATGGTGTTGATGTATTCGGTGGTGGCGCTGTAGGGAATGTCCACGCCTTCCTCACGGGCCTGTCCGATGAGCTTCTCGATCAGGTAGTGGGCCCGGTCCGGGCCTTCCTTCTCGATCACGCCTTCGAGGGCGTCGACCCATTCCTTGGTTTCCTGGGGATCGGCATCAACCGATTGGGGAACTTCGGGCAGTGCTGCCATGGTTTGTCTCCTATTTGGAAGGACGTTTTTTTGTTGCGCACCGGGTGGGGCGGCAACACCTAGCTTAGACCGAAACGATAGCTTCGCCTAGCGAATTTCCACATTGTAAAAACACAGTTCGTATTGTGCAACATTGCACTGCAACATAGAGCAGGACTGGGCCTGGGGTGCCTGGCAGTCTCCTCGGCGGGCTGGTGGCCCCGGTGAGGGCGGCTCAGGGCACGTGGCGCAGGCGTACGCCGTAGGCATGGACCACCCGGCCGCCGCGGACCTCGCCCATGACCGGGGTGTCGAGCCGGTCGATGGCTTCGTGGTCGTTGGGGCTGAAGGGGCGCTCGTAGATCTGCACTACCCCTTCCACCTTGTCCCGCAGGTTCTCCAGGGCCGCCTTCAGGCGTGGGCCGTCGGTGCTGCCGGCCTGGCGGATGGCGGCAGCCAGCAGCAGCATGGCGTCGTAGCCCTGGGCCGCGGCTGAAGGCACCGGGATGCGGGGGGCGCCGCTGGCCTTCAGGTAGGCGTCGAGGAACTGGCGTCGCTTCAGGGAGGTGCCCTCGTCGATGAAGGTGAGGGGCATGCGTGCCCCTTCCGCATTGGGGCCGGCGTTGTCGATGAAGGAGGACATGGAAAGGGTCCAGCCGCCGATAAGGGGCGCCTCCCAGTGGAGCTTGGCACGGCCGTTGGCCAGGGCCGCCAGTTCCGGACCGATGCCGTAGGCCAGGATGGCTTCGGCGCCCGCGTCCCGGGCCCGCTGCAGCTGGCGGGTCAGATCGATCTCGCCCAGGTTGAAATGCTCGATGCTGACCGGCTTCAGGCCCTTGGCGGTGAGGGCCTTCTCCAGGTCCTCCCGGCCCAACTGGCCGTAGTTTGTGGTGTCGTGGATGATGGCCAGGCGCTTGAAGCGGCGCCGCTCCACCGCCTCCTCGACGATCATGGCCGCCTGGATGGCGTCGCTGTTGGAGACGCGGAAGACATAGTTCTCGGCGTAGTGGGGCTGCAGGAACTGCTTGGTGATGATGGAGCCGGTGGCCACGGCGGTGAGTACCGGAATGCGGGCATCCTGGAAGTAATGCTGGCTGGCCAGGGCTACCCCGGTATTGACGATGCCCACGGCGGCGGTCACCTTCATCTGCACCAGCTCCTGGGCGATGCGGCTTCCCCGCTGGTTGTTGGCCTCGTCGTCCCGCTCCACCAGTTGCAGGGGGCGCCCCAGGAGGCCGCCGCCGGCGTTGATCTCCGCCGTCGCCAGGCGGATGCCGTCGCGCATGGACAGGCCCATGGGGCTGGAGCCGCCGGTGAAGGGGCCGTACACGCCGATGCGGATCGGCAGGGGCGCCTGGGGGGCGGCCTGGGCCCAGGCAGGGGCCAGCAGCGCGATGGCCGCGGCGAGGAAGAGCGACAGTCGAGAAGGGAGGGCGGGCAGCATGGGGCGAGCCTACGGGATGGGTCGGGAGGGCGCCAATTCGGGTTATCCCGCAAGCCGCCATTATCCCATCGCCGCACCCCTCGCCGGGCCGCCGAGCCACTGCCCATGCGATACTCAGGGTAAACACCAATGGCCCGGCGCTTGTACGGGCAGCGAAGATTGAGACCCGAATTGCCTCCCAGCGCCATGCCGGACCGCGCCGAACCCGCCTCCCTGCCGTATAAAGCCGCCGTTGCCCGGGGCGGGTGGTACTGGCTCGTCCCCTACCTGGCCATCGTCCTCTTCGCCCTCACCATGTTTGCCCTGGTGGGCTACATCGACAAGCGGGATGCGGACGAGCGCCGCGCCATGGTGGAGCGGGACATGCAGTGGGCCGACCAGACCCTGCGCCTGCACCTCACCGCCAACCAGGATTTCCTCGTCCAATTGGGCCGCAACCTGGCCGACGGCGTGCTCGACTACGAGGATTTCCAGATCCGTGCCGCCCAGCACCTGGCCAACAATCCGGAACTGTCGGTGGTGCTGTGGGTGGACCCCAAGGGCAAGGTGCAGTGGGTGGCGCCCTTCGAGGCCACCGAATGGGTGGCCGGGGAAAGCCTGGACCCGACCCAGCAGGACCGCCTGGCCGAAGCCCTGCGTGGCGGCCGGCCCCTCTACGGCAGCACCTACCGCAACCGCCAGGGCGCCGCCTACTTCGATCTGACCATCCCGGTGCAGCGCTGGCGCGAGGACATGGGCGCCATCGTCGGCATCTACAGCACCGACGGCCTGCTGCGCCATCCGGTGCCCACCTGGTTCACCGAAAAATACCGCCTCACCCTGGAAGACGGGGAGGGCAAGGAAGTGGCGGCCAATACGGCGGTGCGCCCCACCAGCAAGGAACTGGCCTACCGCCTGACCCTGGAGCCGCCGGCCAACGGCCTTTCCCTGCGGGCCATCGCCTACGCCACCGACGATGCCTGGTCCCGCACCCTGCCGCCCCTGGTAATCGGCGCCCTGACCCTGGCCCTGATCTGGAGCCTGGCCCTGCTGCGGCGCGACGTGCAGCGCCGCCTGCAGGCGGAGAAGGAGCGGGACCGGCTGTTCTCCCTGTCCCTCGGCCTGCAGTGCATCGCCACCCTGGAAGGCAAGCTGCGCCGGGTCAATCCGGCTTTCGAGCGGGTCCTGGGCTATCCCCTGGGGGAGCTGCGGGACAAGTCCCTGCTGGACTTCGTGCACCCGGACGACATGGCCCTGGTGGTGGACATGCTGCGCCATCTGGCGGAAGGGGCGGCCCAGGAATTCGAGTGCCGCTTCCACAGCGCCAACGGCCAGGACAAGTGGCTGCTGTGGAGCATCAACCCGGTGCCGGAGGAGAAGCTGCTCTACGCCGTGGCCCACGACATCACCGACCGCAAGACCGCCGAGCAGGCCCTCACCGACGAATACGCCTTCCGCAAGGCCATGGAGGAATCCGTGTCCACCGGCCTGCGGGCCATCGACATGGAAGGCCGCATCATCTACGTGAACCCGGCCTTCTGCCGCATGCTGGGCTGGAGCGAGGCGGAGCTGCTGGGTCTCAAGCCCCCCTTCCCCTACTGGCCGCCGGAACACGCCCGCCAGCTGGCCACCAACATCGAGCTGACCCTGGCCGGCCAGGCCCCCGCCAAGGGCTTCGAGCAGCGGGTGATGCGCAAGAACGGCGAGCGCATGGACGTGCGCTTCTACATTTCCCCCCTGATCGACGCCAATGGCAAGCAGACGGGCTGGATGGGGGCCATGACCGACATCACCGAGCCGAAGCGGGTGCGGGGCGAACTGGAACGCTCCCAGGAGCGCTTCATGGCGGTGCTGGACGGCCTGGATTCGGCGGTGTACGTGGCCGACGCCAAGAGCGACGAAATCCTCTTCGGCAACCGGGCCTTCAAGAGCATCTTCGGTTTCGACGCCGTCGGCCGCAACTGCTGGGAAGTGACTGAAGCCTGCCGGCCGCCGGTGGGCGCCTTCGACTGCGACCTGCGCCTGCTCTCGCCGGAAGTGCTGCCGCGCCAGCTGTTCGACGGCGAGGTGCAGAACAGCCTCTCCGGCCGCTGGTACCACCTGCACGACCGGGCCATCCGCTGGGTGGACGGCCGGGTGGTGCGGGTGCAGATCGGCACCGACATCACCGAGCGCAAGCAGATCGAGGAAGTGAACCTGCAGCAGCAGAAGCGCCTGGAACAGACCTCGCGCCTCATCACCATGGGCGAAATGGCCTCCTCCCTGGCCCACGAGCTGAACCAGCCCCTGGCCGCCATCGCCAACTACTGCATGGGCTGCGTCAAGCGCATGAAGGGCGGCGCCGCCAAGCCGGAGGAGCTGCTGGGGGCCATGGAAAAGGCCAGCTTCCAGGCCGAGCGGGCGGGCAAGATCATCCGCCGCATGCGGGAGTTCGTGAAAAAGAGCGAGCCCAACCGGGGCCAGGTGCTGCTCGGCGACATCGTCGAGGAAGCCCTGGGCTTCGCCGAGATCGAGGCGCGCAAGCTGGGGGTGAACATCTGCGTGGACCTGCCGCCGGACCTGCCACCCCTGTTTGCCGACCGCATCATGATCGAGCAGGTGCTGCTCAACCTGGTGAAGAACGGCATCGAGGCCATGCGCGACACCCTGCCGGCGGAACGCCGATTGACGGTGTCCGCGACCCTCCCGGACAATCACAGCCTGGAGGTGGCGGTGGCCGACCGGGGTCACGGCCTCGGCAGCACCACCGCCGAGGAACTGTTCGCCCCCTTCTACACCACCAAGCCCGAGGGCATGGGCATGGGCCTGCCCATCTGCCGGTCCATCATCGAGTACCACAAGGGCCGCCTGTGGGCCGACGCCAATCCGGGCGGCGGCACCGTTTTCCGATTCACCCTGCCTTTGGAGGAATGAGGCCATGACGCAACACAACAGCCAGGAGAGCGCTGCCGTCGCCTCAACCCAGTGTGTCTACGTGGTGGACGACGACGAGGCCATGCGCGACTCCATGGTCTGGCTGATCGAGTCCGAAGGCTATCCGGTACGCGCCTTTCCCAGTGCCGAGGATTTTCTCGCCGCCTACACCGACGGCCTGGCCGGCTGCCTGGTGCTGGACGTGCGCATGCCCGGCATGAGCGGCCTGGAGCTGTACGAGCGGCTGGCGGCCCAGCGTTCCACCCTGCCGGTGATTTTCATCACCGGCCACGGCGACGTGCCCATGGCCGTGGCGGCCCTGAAGAAGGGCGCCGCCGACTTCATCGAGAAGCCCTTCAACGATACGGACATGCTGCGCCTGATCCGCCAGTGCATGGACCTGGATACGGAACGCCGCGCCCGCCGGGCCCGGGAAAATTCCGTGGCCAGCCGCCTGGCCCAGCTCACCGCCCGGGAGCGGGAGGTGATGGACCGGGTGGTGGAAGGCAAGCTCAACAAGCAGATCGCCGACGAGCTCAGCATCAGCATGAAGACCGTGGAGGCCCACCGGGCCCGGGTCATGGAAAAGATGGGAGTGCGCTCCCTGGCCGAACTGGTGCAGTGCGCCCTGGAGTCGAGCCAGGCCGAACGCTGACGGGGCATGGCCGGGGAGGCAGGCGGGACGGACCTGTCGGCGGTGCCTGCCCCGACAGGGCCGTGTTGACTGGGCCCTGGCTTGGGAGTCCAATCGCCCCCTGCCCCGGAAACGGGGATTTCCCCAATTTCATCTTGCGGGCCGGCGCGCTATCGTGGCGCCAACACTGCCCGGGAAAGAACCGTCATGCGCGTTGCCCTCTTCGTCACCTGTCTGGCCGACCTGATGCGGCCCAATGTGGCTTTTGCCGCCCTGAAACTGCTCAAGCTCGCCGGCTGCACCGTTGAAGTCCCCGAGACCCAGACCTGCTGCGGCCAGCCCGCCTACAACTCCGGCGACCGGGCCACTGCCCTGACCCTGGCGCGCAAGGTCATCGACGAGTTTGAAGGCTACGAATACGTGGTGCTGCCCTCCGGCTCCTGCGCCGGCATGATCCGCGCCCACTACGAAGAACTGTGCAAGGACGATCCGGCCCTGCTGGCCCGGGCCAAGAAGCTGGCGGCCTGCACCTATGAACTGACCGACTTCCTGGTGAACGTGGCCAAGCTGGAAAGCGTGCCCGGCGATTTCGCCGGCAGCATCACCTACCACGACTCCTGTTCCGGCCTGCGGGAACTGGGCATCAAGCAGCAGCCCCGCCAGCTCCTGGGCAAGATGGGCCAGGTGGAAATCAAGGAAATGAGCGAGGCCGAGACCTGCTGCGGTTTCGGCGGCACCTTCTCCCTCAAGTTCGGCGACATCTCCACCAAGCTGGCCGACAACAAGTGCGAGAACGCCTGCGCCACCGGGGCCGATGCCATCGTCGGCGGCGACCTGGGCTGCCTGCTCAATATCGAAGGCCGCCTGCGCCGCAAGGGCGACCGCAAGACCCAGGTGCTGCACGTGGCCGAAGTGCTGGCCGGCAAGCTCGACTAGATTCCGTTTCACCCCGGCCCCGGCTGCCGCCGGGCGCCCTTCTTCCGCCCTCATCAGGATCCGCCATGGAAATCCATTCCAACGACTTCAAGGCCCGGGCCCGGGAGGCCCTGGCCAATCCCAACCTGCAGAAGGCCCTCAAGCTGGTGCAGGTGAAGTTCGTCCCCGGCCGGGCTGCCGCTGCCGCCGAGTTCGGCGACTTCGAGGCCCTGCGCGACGCCGGCCGCGACATCCGCAACCGGGCCCTGGAAAACCTGGACCTGTGGCTGGAACGCTTCGAGCAGGAGGCCACCCGCCGCGGCGCCCAGGTGCACTGGGCCAGGGATGCGGCCGAGGCCAATGCCATCATCGTCGGCATCGCCCAGGCCAACGGCGTGAAGAAGGTGGTCAAGTCCAAGTCCATGGTGAGCGAGGAGTGCGGCCTCAACGACGCCCTGGAGGCGGCCGGCGTGACGCCCGTCGAAACCGACCTGGGCGAGTACATCCTGCAGATCAACGACCACGAGCCGCCCTCCCACATCGTCGCCCCGGTGATCCACAAGACCCGGGACGAGGTTTCCGACCTGTTCCACGCCAAGCACGGCAAGCCCCGTACCGAGGACATCGGCGCCCTGTGCCGGGAGGCCCGGGAAATCCTGCGGCCCCACTTCCTCTCCGCCGACATGGGCATTTCCGGCGCCAACTTCCTGGTGGCCGAGACCGGCTCCACGGTGATCGTCACCAACGAGGGCAACGGCCGCCTGTGCACCACCGTGCCCCGCATCCACGTGGCCCTCACCGGCATCGAAAAAGTGGTGCCGACCCTGGAGGACCTGTCGGTGCTGCTGCGCCTGCTGCCCCGTTCCGCCACCGGCCAGCCCATCACCAACTACGTTTCCATGAATACCGGCGTTGCCGGCAATGGCGATAGCGATGGCCCGGAGCAGTTCCACATCGTCCTGCTCGACAACGGCCGCTCCCGGGTGCTGGGTTCCGAGCTGAAGGAGATGCTGCGCTGCATCCGCTGCGGCGCCTGCATGAACCACTGCCCGGTATACCAGGCCGTCGGCGGCCATGCCTACGGCTGGGTCTATCCCGGCCCCATGGGCTCGGTGCTGACCCCCTCCTACGCCGGCATGGAGCACGCCCATGAGCTGCCCCACACCGCCACCGGCTGCGGCCAGTGCAGCGCCGTCTGCCCGGTGCGCATTCCCCTGCCCGAGCTGATGCGCAAGGAGCGGGAAATGCAGGTGGAGGCCGGCCTGCGGCCCTGGCAGGAGCGCCTCTCCCTCAAGCTGTGGGGCTGGAGCGCCAGCCAGTCCTGGCTCTACGGTATCGGCACGGCCATTGCCGCCCGCTTCCTCAAGCGCCTGGGCGGCGCCGACAAGCTGATCCACCGTCTGCCCCTGGGCGGCGGCTGGACCGACGGCCGGGACTTCCCGGCGCCGGCGGGTAAGACCTTCCGCGAGCTCTACCGCGCCCGCAAAAACCTGCACTGATAGGAGCCGCACCGATGAGTTCCCGCGACCTGATCCTCTCCCGCATCCGCGCCTCCATCGGCCGCGGCGCCCCGGCCGACGGTGCCGTGCTGGCGCCCCATCTGGCGGCCCGCACCCGGGGCCCCGCCCCCGGCGGCGCCTGGCGCGACAGCCGGGAAGGCCTGCTGCAGCGCTTCACCGAACGGGCCACGGCCCTTGCCTCCACGGTGGAACGGGTGCCGTCCTGGGCCGAAGTGCCGGCGGCGGCCGCTGCCTATCTTATTGCCCGGGAACTGCCGACCCGGGCCGTGTGCTGGCCCTCCCTGGCCGACCAGGCCTGGGCCGGCGCCGGCCTGCAGGTGGAGGCCCGTCCCTCCCGGGGCGACGATCTGGTGGGCATCACTTCCACCTTCTGCGCCGTGGCCGACACCGGCACCCTGATGCTGCTCTCCGGCGCCGACACCCATGCGGCCACCAGCCTGCTGCCGGAAACCCACATCGCCGTGGTGCCGGTGGAACGGGTTGTGCCCCTCATGGAAGACGGCTTCGCCCTGCTGCGGGCGGAAAAGGGCGAGGCGCCCCGGGCCGTCAATTTCGTCTCCGGCCCCTCCCGCACCGCCGACATCGAGCAGACCGTGACCCTCGGCGCCCACGGGCCTTACCGGGTGCATCTGATCCTGGTGGGCTGAGTTCGCCGCTCCCGTCATCCTGGGGATAAAAAAAGCCCGGTCGCCTTTTCGGCGCCGGGCTTTTTTGCGTCGGCCGATGTTGGCCCATGTTGGCAGATACAGGCCTCCGATCGGTCGCCGCTCAAGCCGGCCGGGAGCGCCGGGCCATCTCGACGGCCTGCTCCACGGCGGTGAACAGGCTGCCCGGATCGGCCTGGCCGGTGCCGGCCAGATCCAGGGCGGTGCCGTGATCCACCGAGGTGCGGATGATGGGCAGGCCCAGGGTGACGTTGATGCCCTGGCCGAAGGTGGCGAACTTCAGGGGCGCCAGGCCCTGGTCGTGGTACATGGCCAGGACGCAGTCGCCCCGGGCCAGTTGGGGCGGGGTGAACAGGGTGTCGGCGGGCAGGGGGCCGAGCAGTTCCATGCCTTCGCTCCGCAATTTTTCCAGCACCGGGGTGATGACCTCGATCTCTTCCCGGCCCAGGTAGCCCCCTTCGCCGGCATGGGGGTTGAGGCCGGCCACCAGGATGCGGGGTCGGGAGATGCCGTACTTGCGCGACATGTCGGCGTGCAGGATGCGCAGCACATCCTCCAGCACCGCCGGGGTGATGGCTGCCGGCACCTCCTTCAGGGGCAGGTGGGTGGTGGCCAGGGCCACCCTCAAGGGGCCGGGCTGGCCCAGGGGGCCGTGGCCGCCAATGGGCGAGGTGCCGGCCAGCATCATCACCACCAGGGGGGTGCCGGTCTTTTCCGCCAGGTACTCGGTGTGGCCGGTGAAGCCGCGGATGCCGGCGTCGTTGATGACGCCCTTGTGCAGGGGGGCGGTGACCATGGCGGCGAACTCACCCTGGAGGCAGCCGGCCAGGGCCCGGTCCAGCAGCTGGAGGACGTAGGGACCGTTGGCGGCATCCAGGCGGCCCGGGGCGGAGGGAGCGGCCAGGGGCAGGTGCAGCACTTCCAGGCTGCCGGCCGGGGCGGGGCGGTCCGGGGCGTAGTCGTGCAGGGGAACGTCCATCCCCAGCTGGGCGGCGCGCTGGCGCAGCAGTTCCTTGTCTGCCAGCACCACCAGACGGGCTTGTGCCGGGTAGCGGGCCAGGGCCAGGCACAGTTCGGGACCGATGCCGGCCGGTTCGCCGGAAGTGACGGCTAGGGTGGGGCGCATGGGGCAGACTCCGCAGGACTGAAATGCAAAAGGGGCCCGCAGGCCCCTTGGTGTTGCCGGGAGCTTACTGCTCTTCCCAGCGATACTCGACGTAGGCTCGGTCACGCAACTGGCGCAACCAATCCTGGTAGGCCTCGTCGGACTTGCGTTCGCGCAGAGCGTTGCGGGCGATGGCCCGCTGCCGGTCCTGGGAAACGTCCTGGACGCGGCGCTCCAGCACCTGGATCAGGTGCCAGCCGAACATGGACTGCACCGGCTGGCTGACTTCGCCCACTTTCAAGGCATCCATGGCCCGTTCGAATTCGGGCACGGTGTCGCCGGGATAGAGCCAGTCCAGGTCGCCACCCTTGGGGGCGGAGCCGTCCTGGGAATAGAGGCGGGCCAGCTCGGCAAAGTCGCCGCCGTGGTCCAGGCGTTCCTTGACGGCCTGCAGCTTGCGCTTGGCTTCGGCCTCGGACACCACCTCGTTCACCTTGATCAGGATGTGGCGGGCGTGGGTCTGCTGCACGGCGGGAATGGAGGCGCCGCCCTTCTTGGCCACCAGCTTGACGATGTGGAAGCCGTTGGGGCTGCGGATGATGGGAGACAGCTGGTTGGGCTGCATCTTCTGCACGGCTTCGGCAAAGACGGCAGGCATGCGGTCCAGGGCGCGGAAGCCCAGGTTGCCGCCTTGCAGGGCGTCGGGCGCGTCGGAGTAGGCAGCAGCCACCTGGGCAAAATCCTCGCCCTGTTTGAGGCGGTCGAGAATCTGCTCGGCCTTGGCCTTGAGCTTTTGCAACTGCTCGGGGCTGGCAGACTCGGGGGAACGTACCAGGATGTGGGCTACCTGATATTCCTCGGCGCTGCCGCCGGCGCTGGCGCCGGCCAGGTAGTTGTCGATTTCACCTTCGGAGATGAGCAGCTTGGCATCCACTTCCCGCTCCCGCAGGCGGGACACGGTGATTTCCTGGCGAATTTCCTCGCGGAACTTGGCGAAGGCGATGCCGTCCTTTTCCAGAGCCTGGCGGAACTGGGGCAGGGTCATCTTGTTGTTGGCCGCAATGCGGTTAAGGGCCATGTCCAACTGGGCATCCTCGATGCGGATGCCGTTTTCCTTGGCGAACTGAACCTGCACCTTGTCCACCACCATGCGCTCCAGCATCTGCTTCTCCAGCACGTCGGCCGGGGGCAGGGGCGTGCCCTGGCGGCGCAGCTGGCTGACCACGGAGTCGAGGCGCTGGCGCAGTTCGTTGAGGGTGATGACCTCGCTGTTGACCACGGCGATGATGCGGTCCGCCTCCACCGGGTCGGTACGCTGGCCGCGGTAGGTCTGGGCGTTGGCCTGGCAGGCCGCCAGGCAGAGCAGCAGGGAGAGCCAGTATTTCATCATGGTCTGCATTATTCCTCACCTCCGAACACCGGGTCGGCCATGGGCTGGTTGATGCGGCCGTAACCGGGGATGGTCCGGCGCAGCAGGGTCAGCGGATTGGAGCCGATGCGGGAGAAGTCGTTAAGTTCGAGCTGCACGAAGAAGGCGGTGGACGACGTATTGGCCGTCAGGGCGTAGCGCTGGATCACCCCGCGCACGACCCAGCAGCCGCCGTTGTATTCGAGGCCGGCAATGTTTTCCACCACCCGCTTTTCCTTCAGGGAGTAGTTGTAGCGGCCCACGCCGTACCAGCCGCGGCCCAGGGGCCATTGGCCTGAAACGTCCAGATTGCCCAGCACATCCCGGGTGTAACGGTAACCGGCATTGAGCACCTTGCCCAGTTCCGGCTGGTAGCGGCCGGCCACCGTCAGACGGTCGGTGCGGGCATCGAAGGGGTTGTATTCGACGGCGCCGTCGAGATAGGTCTTGGGCATGATCTGGCCGGAAGCAGCGGCCAGCCAGTTGGTGTTCTTGTGCTGGCGGGGTTTCTCGCCGGGCACGGTGACCATCTGGTCGTCGAAGTAGTAACGCTGGCCCACCAGGGCGCGGAAGTATTCTCGACCGGTGTTGGGGCCGATGAAGCGGGTGGTAACGGCGGCCGTGAGCTGGTTGGCGTCGCCGATGCGGTCCTGGCCGACGTAGCGGTTTTCCGAGAAGATCTGGCCGAAATTGAAGTCGGCGATGCCCGTGTCGAAAATCGGAATGTTGCTCTGGTCCTTGTTCGGCACATAGACGTAGTACAGCCGGGGTTCCAGGGTCTGGGTGAAGGCCGTGCCCAGCAGGGTGGTGTCGCGCTCGAAGGTGAGGCCGCTGTCCACGCTGAAGATGGGCAGGCTGCGGCTGATGCGATCCGGTACCGTCGCTGCCTGGTGGGACAGGCTGTAGCTGGTGACGTGCATGCCGATTTTCGGCGTCACGTAGAACGCCGGGAAGGTTAGGGGGAGAGATACCTGGGGGTAAACTATGGTGCGATCGCCTTCAACCTTGGTTCTGTGGCTGAAGGAGGAGAATTGGCCCATGAATGCTACATCCGTGCCGAAATAGTCTGGGCGCCGAGCATTGATCGATATCTGGGGAATAAGGTCGTAGGGAGCTTCTATACGATTGTCAATATCTGGTTGCAGCGTTTGATAACGATTGATATTGGCCGAGGCCGACCACCAAGTTGAGCCATAAGTCAGGATGCCCTGGCGGGGCAGCAGGGTCTGGGCACTGACACCGATGCGGCTGGAAAGGTCGGTGTAGAAGTAGTCGTCCGAAACCTTGTTCAGGTTCAGCAGGCCGGTGAAGCCGTTGCCGAAATTGTGGTTGTGCCAGATATTGACGGCGTAGCGGTTGTCCAGGTTACGCACGTTGTCGGTCGGCACATACTCGCCCCGGGCGTAGCCGCTGTAGTCGTAATTCAGGTAGCGCAACTCGCCGCCCAGCTGCAGGCCCCGCTTGGTCATCACCCGGGGGGCGATGGTGGCGTCCATGTTGGGCGCGATGTTCCAGTAGTAGGGCGTGGTCAGCGTGGCGCCGCTGAGGCTGTTGGTGCCGAAGGTGGGAGCGAGGAAGCCTGACTTGCGCCGGTTGTTGAGGGCGAAGCTCATGCTCGGCATGTAGAAGATGGGCACATCCTTGAAGTACAGGGTGCCGTTCTTGCCTTCGCCTTCCTCGCTGTCGTAATTGAGGTCGAGGGAGTCGGCCTTGGCGTACCAGTCGTTGTTGCCCGGGGCGCAGGTGGTGTAGGTGGCATTGGCCAGGCGAATATGGTTTTCACCGAGGAATTCCATCTTTTCCGACTGGCCGCGGCCGGTGGTCAGGGTGGTGCCCATGGCCTGGCTGTTTTCCCGCACGCCCCACACCGGCACCTTGCGCTCCTGGCGGATGGAGTAGGCGGCCTGGTCGAAGACGCCGGTGCTGTCGGAAAGACGCATCAACAGGCTGGGTCCGGATACCTTGGTGCCTTCCTGTTCATAGACCACGTTGCCGGTGGCCTCCACTTCGTCTTCGTTCTGCCAGTAAACCAGCCGGTCCGAGGTGAGGACGGTGTCGGAGCGGCGCATTTCGGCATCGCCTTCCAGCACGGCTTCCCGGTCGGCGACGCCGTACAGGCGGCGGGCGGTGAGGAAGGTGGGGCGGGCGTCGTCGTTCTTCGGCAGCGGTGTCATGTTGCGCGAACGACGCAGTGCCAGTGCCGGTCCCGGATCCCGCTCGGCGTAGGGCAGGGGGGCGGCGTTCTCGGTCTCCTCGCCGCGACGGCGGCGGGGCGGCAGGGCCGGGGCCATGGCTTCGGCTTCGGCCTGGGGGTCGGAGACTGCGTTCACAATCTGGGGCGGCGCCGCCGGCGCCGGCAGGGGGGCCAGGCCCAGCAGGGTCGGATCCACCTTGAGGGGACCGAGGGCCGTGCCACCCGCCGCCTCACCCTTGTGGGCGATGGGTGCGGGCGCTGCCGCCGCTGCCACGGTGCGGGCCGGAGCGGGCGTCGCTGCCGGCTCCCGGGCCAGGACTTCCGCCGGGGCCACCAGGGGCGCCCGGACAGCGCGCCGGCCAGGAGCGACGGCACTGGTTGTCGTGGCGCCAGCCGGGCTGGTGGCGGTCGCGGCAGTCGTTGTTGCCGGGGTTGCCGCCGGAGCCGCACCGGTGCTGGTGATGGGCGTGGCTGCAGGCGCCGCGGGACGGGCCACCTGGGTGGTTGCCGGAGCCGGTGGCAGGCCGAGCAGGGCCGGGTCCACCCGCAGCGGTGCCAGACCGCCGCTGGCCTGGGCGGCCTGGGGAGCCGGACGGGCAGGGGTGGGATAGGTCACGGCCGCCGGGGCGACGGTGGCCGGGCGGGAGGATTCCGCCGCCGGAGTCGTCACGGGCACCACCGGGGCCGGCTGGGTCACGGGCGGGGCGGCGACGATCGGTGCGGCGGGTGCCGCCGCCTTGCGGGCGGGGGCGGCCGGTGCCGGCGCGGGCTGGGGAGCGGGAGCCGCCACGGCTTTGGTGGCCGGTGCCGGCTTGGCGGCTGCCGGCGCGGGGCCATCGTTGTTCAGTTCCTTGCTCGGGATCGGCTCCGGAGCGGTCACCGGGGTGGCCGTGGCCCGGGGGGCGCTTTCCGCTTCGGCGGGACGGGGGGCAGGCTTGGGTTTGGGTTGGGCCGGCGGCAGGCCGAGCAGGGTCGGATCCACACTCAGCGGCGTCATTCCCTGGGCGAGCGCTTCCTCGGGTAGGGAGCCGAGAACGGCACCGGCAAAGCCGCAGCAGAGAAGGAGCGCCAGAGGGCGACGGGCAAATGGCATGGACAGGGAATTCAGGGAAATCGGTGGGCATGCCGCGGCGAAGCCCCGTGAGGCGTGCAGCGTGGATGCTAAAATCGCCGCATTTTAGCATCTTCGAACGAGGAGAAGCGGCATGCCGCGTACCGCCCAGCTTCAGGCCTGGCTAGAGAGTCAGTTTTCCGGTGCAACCTTCAGCCTGACCCCGGCTTCCGCCGATGCCAGCTTCCGGCGCTATTTCCGCGTCAGCTTTGCCGACGGCAGCCCTTCCCGCATCGTCATGGATGCGCCGCCGAGCCACGAAGACTGCGCCCCCTGGCTGCATGTGGAGCAGCTGCTGCGGGGCGCCGGGGTGCATGTGCCGGAGGTTTTCGCTGCCGACCTGGCCCAGGGTTTCCTGCTTCTTTCCGACCTGGGGAGCACCACCTACCTGTCGGTGCTGGACGGGGAAAACGCCGGGGCCCTTTACGGCGAGGCTGTGGATGCCCTGGTCCGCATCCAGCAGGCCAGCCGGCCCGGGGAACTGCGTCCCTACGATGCGGCCCTGCTGCAGCGGGAGCTGGATCTGTTCCCCGAATGGTATGTGGGCAAGCACCTGGGCAAGACCCTCAGCGACAAGCAGCAGCATGTGCTGGACGACGTCTTCACCAAGCTGCTGGCCAACAACCTGGCTCAGCCCTCGGTGTATGTGCACCGGGATTACCACTCCCGCAACCTCATGGTGACCATTCCCAATCCGGGCATCATCGATTTCCAGGACGCGGTGTACGGCCCCATCACCTACGACCTGGTGTCCCTCTTCCGCGATGCCTACATCCAGTGGGAAGAGGATCAGGAACTGGACTGGGTCATCCGCTACTGGGAAAAGGCGCGCAAGGCCGGCCTGCCGGTCCATGCCAATTTCGACGATTTCTACAAGGACTACGAGTGGATGGGGGCCCAGCGCCAGCTCAAGGTCCTGGGCATCTTCGCCCGCCTCTGCCATCGGGACGGCAAGGACGGCTACCTGAAGGACATGCCCCGGGTCATGTCCTACCTGCGCCGCACCTGTGAGCGCTACGGCGACCTGCGGGCCCTGGCCCGGCTCCTCGACGAGCTGGAGCCCCAGGGTGAAGTCCAGGTGGGCTACACCTTCTGATGCGGGCCATGATCCTGGCGGCGGGGCGCGGCGAACGCATGCGCCCCCTCACCGACACCTGCCCCAAGCCCCTGCTGCCGGTGGGCGGCAAGCCCCTCATCGTCTGGCACCTGGAGCGCCTGGCCGCCGCGGGCTTCCGCGAGGTGGTGATCAACCATGCCCACCTGGGGGCGCAGATCGAGGCCGCCCTCGGCAATGGTTCCGCCTGGGGCCTGCATCTCGCCTATTCGCCCGAGCCGCCGGGTGCCCTGGAAACCGCCGGCGGCATCGTCCAGGCCCTGTCCCTGCTGGGAGAGGAGCCTTTCCTGGTGATCAACGGTGACGTTTATTGCGACTGGGATGTGGGCCGGGCGCCGGCATTGACCCTGGGCGAGGACCAGGCCCATCTGGTGCTGGTGCCCAATCCGCCCCAGCACCCGGAAGGGGATTTTGCGCTGGCAGATGGGCGGGTGACGGATGCCGGCACACCGCGCCATACCTTCGCCGGCATCGGCCTCTATCGCCCCGCCCTCTTTGCCGGACTCGTGGCCGGCCAGCCGGCCAAGCTGGCGCCCCTGCTGCGCCAGGCCATGGCCCGGGGCCTGGTGGGGGGCGAGTTGTACCGGGGGCGCTGGGAGGATGTGGGCACGCCGGCCCGCCTGCAGGCCCTGGATGCGGAACTGGGCGGTGCCGCCCGGGTCTAGCCCGGCGGCGGCCTCAGCGGGCCGTGGCCGGCTGCCGGTCGGCGCTGCGCCGCAGATGGGCGCCGCCGAGGCAGTCGCAGTTGATGATGTGCTGACGCAGGCGGCCCGCCGCCTGGTCCGGGTGTTCGTTGTGGTCGCTGGCAAAATTGCGCAGCAGACGGCGGCATTCCTGGCACTCGTTCTGGTAACGGCTGAAGCGGTCGTTGATGCGGCTCTGGCAATAACTGGGCAGGCGAGCGATGATCTGCTCCCGATGGCTTTCGAGCTGCTTCAAGGTGTTGATCATGTTGATATCCGACGGCGGGGCATGACAAAGACGTGCGCACTATAGCCAAACCCGTCCGCAAAAGCATTACGTCGAACGTCCTAGAAACAAGGTAATACGAGGCTCTCCGCCATGACCCAAGATCCTTTCCGCGCCCGTCGCCAACGCCTGCTGCAGGCCCTCGGCAACGGCGTCGCCGTCGTTCCCACCGCGCCCGAGCGGGTGCGCAACCGGGACACCCACCATCCCTACCGCTTCGATTCCTACTTCTGGTATCTCACCGGTTTTCCCGAGCCCGATGCGGTGCTGGTGCTGGTGGGCGGGGCCGAGCCCCAGTCCCTGCTCTTCTGCCGCGAGAAAAACGAGGAGCGGGAAATCTGGGACGGCTTCCGCTATGGTCCCGAGGTCGCCCGGGAAGCCTTCGGTGTCGATGCCGCCTATCCCATCGGCGAACTGGACGGCCGCCTGGCCGAACTGCTGGCGGACCGGGACTCCCTTTGGCATTCCCTCGGCCATGACAGCGACTGGGATGCCCGCATCGCCGGCGCCCTCAATGCGGTGCGGGCCCAGAGCCGGGCCGGCAAGCGGGCCCCGGCGGAAATCCGCGACCTGCGCGCCGCCCTGGACCGGCAGCGCCTGGTGAAGGACGCCCACGAGCTGGACTGCATGCAGCGCGCCGCCGACATCGCCGCCGCCGGCCATGCCCGGGCCATGGCCCGCTGCCGTCCCGGCCTCGCCGAGTACGAGCTGGAGGCCGAGCTGACCTATGAATTCCGCCGCCGCGGCGCCTCCTCCCACGCCTATCCGCCCATCGTCGCCGGCGGTGCCAACGCCTGCGTCCTGCACTATGTGGAAAACGACAAGCTGCTGGCCGACGGAGCCCTGGTGCTGATCGACGCCGGCTGCGAGGTGGAGGGCTACGCCTCCGACATCACCCGCACCTTCCCCGTCAATGGCCGCTTTTCCGCGGCCCAGCGGGATGTCTACGAAATCGTCCTGGCGGCCCAGGCGGCAGCCATCGACGCCACCCGTCCCGGCGTCGCCTTCATGGCCCCCCACGATGCGGCGGTGCGGGTCCTGACCCGTGGCATGGTGGATCTGGGCCTGCTCAAGGGCGACGTGGACACCCTCGTCGAAGGCAAGGCCTACACCCGTTTCTACATGCACCGCACCGGCCACTGGCTGGGGCTGGACGTGCACGATGCCGGCGAATACAAGGAAGGGGACAACTGGGTGACCCTGCAGCCGGGCATGACCCTCACCGTCGAACCCGGCCTCTACATCCGCCCCGGCGACGACGTGCCGGCCCACCTGCACGGCATCGGCATCCGCATCGAGGACGACGTGGCGGTCACCGCC
Organism: Azospira sp. I09; assembly: GCF_009177135.1. Taxonomy (NCBI): domain Bacteria; kingdom Pseudomonadati; phylum Pseudomonadota; class Betaproteobacteria; order Rhodocyclales; family Rhodocyclaceae; genus Azospira; species Azospira sp. I09. The sequence goes on from NZ_AP021844.1 coordinate 3,498,628, forward strand.
GACGGCTGCCGCGTCTACACCACGGCGCCCCGCACCGTGGCGGAGATCGAGGCGGTCATGGAGCATCTGTCGTGAGCGCCGCCCCCGATACCGACATCCTGGTCCTGGGCGCCGGCCCGGTGGGCATGACCCTGGCGCTGGCCCTGGCCGCCAGCCGGCACCGGGTGACCCTGGTGGATGCCACCCCGGCCGACGCCGCAGCCGGCGATCCCCGGGCCCTGGCCCTGTCCCACGGCGCCCGCCAGCTGCTGGAAACCCTGGAGGCCTGGAACGCCCGGGCCGCCACCGCCATCGACCACATCCATATCTCCCAGCGGGACGGCTTCGGCCGCGCCGTCATGACCGCGGCCGACTACCAGCTGCCCTCCCTCGGCTACGTCATGCGCTACGGCGACCTGGCCGCGGCCCTGGCCGAACGGGCGGCCCGGACGCCGGCCATCAGCGTCCTGCGCCAGAGCAGGGCCGTGGATTGGCGTGCCGATGGGGCCGGCGTCGGCGTCACCCTGCAGCAGCAGGGCGAGGTGTTGCGCCTGGGCGCCCGCCTGCTGGTCCATGCCGAAGGCACGCCCTACGACGACCCGGCCGTGTCGGTGCGGGATTACCGCCAGCATGCGGTGCTGGCCGAAGTGCGCACCCGGGAACCCCACGGCCGCCAGGCCTGGGAGCGTTTCACCGCCGACGGTCCCCTGGCCCTGCTGCCCCTGGAGGACGGCTACGCCATCGTCTTCACCGTGCCGCCGGCCAAGGCCGACTGGCTCATGGGGCTGGACGACGAGGCCTTCGTCGCCGCCCTGCAGGCCCAGTTCGGCAACCGCCTCACCTTCACCGGCGCCGGCCCCCGGGCCCGTTTCCCCCTGGCCCTGCGCCTGCGCCAGGAGACCGTGGCCCAGCGGGAAGTGTGGGTCGGCAACACCGCCCAGACCCTGCATCCGGTCTCCGGCCAGGGCTTCAACCTGGGCCTGCGCGATGCCTGGGAACTGTCGTCCCTCCTGGCTCCCAGCCCGGACCCAGGGGCTGCGGCAACGCTTCAGGCCTACGCCCGGGGGCGGCGGACGGACCGGCAGGGCAGCGCCCTGTTCACCGACGGCATCGTGCGTCTCTTCTCCAACGACATCGCCCCCCTGCGCCTGGCCCGGGGCCTGGGCCTGCTGGCCCTGGACCTGTTCCCGCCGGCCCGCCACTTCGTTGCCAAGCGCATGATCTGGGGCGCCCGCGCCTGGCCGTAAAGGGGCATTGACACCGCCAGGGCGGCGTTGCGCCGGCCCTTGTTGGCAGTGAGCCAACGGCGGGCCGGCGCGCCTTGCCCTGACGGCGCCACTGCCCCTTTCCGTGGAATGGAGGCGTGTTTCTGTCTGGCCCGGGCGACTTCCGGCACCGAAAAAGCCAGTTGCTTACCCGGGTTGGGGTAGCCTTTGCTATCTGTGACTTATTTCACAAATTGGTTTTTCGGGTTCCGCCTGTGCCCCGCAAAGCCGCGCCCCGTCTGGTGACTATTTTTTAGGCAGCGCTTGGGGTAGAATCCGCCCCCTTCCTCACCCCTTTCTTGCCCGGCAATACCTATGGAATTTTGCGGTTTTACCTTGCGCAACAATCTGTTCGTCGCTCCCATGGCGGGGGTCACGGACCGGCCGTTCCGGCAATTGTGCAAGACCCTGGGCGCGGGCCTGGCGGTGTCCGAGATGGTCACCTCCAATTCCCTGCTCTACGGCAGCAAGAAAACCCAGCGCCGGGCCAACCACGAAGGGGAAGTGGCACCCATTTCCGTGCAGATCGCCGGCGCCGATCCGGCCATGATGGCCGAGGCGGCCAAGTACAACGTGGACAACGGCGCCCAGATCATCGACATCAACATGGGCTGCCCGGCCAAGAAGGTGTGCAACGTCATGGCCGGCTCGGCCCTGATGCAGGACGAGGTGCTGGTGGGCCGCATCCTGGAAGCCGTGGTCGGCGCCGTGCCCGATACCCCGGTGACCCTCAAGTTCCGTACCGGCTGGAACCGCCTCAACAAGAACGCCCCCACCATCGCCCGCATCGCCGAGGCATCCGGCATCCGCGCCGTGGCTATCCATGGCCGCACCCGGGCCGACCAATACACAGGTGAGGCCGAGTACGAGACCATCGCCCTGGTGAAGAGCCAGATCCACATCCCGGTGATTGCCAACGGCGACATCACCACTCCGGAAAAAGCTAAACACGTGCTGGAAGTCACCGGCGCCGACGGCGTCATGATCGGTCGCGCCGCCCAGGGCCGGCCCTGGATTTTCCGCGAGATCGAACACTTCCTGAAGACCGGCGAGCACCTGCCCCCGCCCCGGGTGGAGGAAATCCACCGCATCCTGCAGGAGCACCTGCAGGACCTCTATGCCTTCTACGGCATCGAGACCGGGGTGAAGATCGCCCGCAAGCACATCTCCTGGTACACCAAGGGCCTGGTGGGTTCCGCCGCCTTCCGCAAGACCATGAACCAGCTCATGGAACTGGATGCCCAGCAGGCCGCCGTCAACGAATTCTTTGCCAGCCTGGCCCAGGCCGGCGAACACCTGAAGTACGAAGCACCACAACAAGAGCAGGATCACGATCTGGCCGCCTGAGCGGGAGCCGCGCGCTTCCCGGGCAGGCCGGACGCCGCCTCACAGAGGGCGTCAGCAACACACTTTTGGAGAGGTACCTCGGCCATGAGCCGCAATAACAATGATATTTCCGCCTGCGTGTTCGGGGCACTGGAGCAGTATTTCCGGGACCTGGACGGGGAGCGTCCGGCAGCCATCTACGACATGGTCATGCGTAATGTGGAAAAACCCATGCTGCAGATCGTCCTGCAGCAGGCCGGCGGCAACCAGACCCTGGCCGCCGAGATGCTGGGCATCAACCGCAATACCCTGCGCAAGAAACTGGTGGACTACAAGCTCATCTGAGCCCCACCCGTTCCCGTTTCATCGCCATTCACCGTTTTCAATCTTTCACCGCATCCACCATGAAAATCCGTCAAGCCCTCATTTCCGTTTCCGATAAGCGCGGCGTTCTCGAATTCGCCCAAGGCCTGGCCGCCCAAGGCGTCAAGCTCCTGTCCACCGGCGGCACCGCCAAGATGCTGCGCGACGCCGGCCTGGCAGTCACCGAAATCGGCGACTACACCGGCTTCCCGGAAATGCTCGACGGCCGCGTCAAGACCCTGCATCCCAAGGTGCATGGCGGCATCCTGGCCCGCCGCGACCTGCCCGAGCACCTGGCCACCATCGAGCAGCACGGCATCCCCACCATCGACCTGGTGTGCGTGAACCTCTATCCCTTCCGCGAGACCGTGGCCAAGCCCAACGTCACCCTGGAAGATGCCATCGAGAACATCGACATCGGCGGCCCCGCCATGGTCCGTTCCTCCGCCAAGAACTACGCCGGTGTCGCCATCGTCACCGATCCGGCCGACTACCAGCCCCTGCTGGACGAAATGCAGGGCCACGGCGGCGAGCTGTCCCTCAACACCCGCTTCGGTCTAGCCAAGAAGGCCTTCACCCACACCGCCCGCTACGATTCCGCCATCGCCAACTGGCTCACCAGCCTGGACGAGCAGAACCAGCCCCAGCAGTTCCCCGCCGCCTACCACGCCGCCTTCGACCGCGTCGAAGTGCTGCGCTACGGCGAGAACCCCCACCAGCAGGCCGCCTTCTACAAGGACCCGGTGCACACCCCCGGCGCCATCGCCAACTACACCCAGCTGCAGGGCAAGGAACTGTCCTACAACAACATCGCCGACGCCGATGCCGCCTGGGAATGCGTCAAGGTCTTCGATACCCCGGCCTGCGTCATCATCAAGCACGCCAACCCCTGTGGCGTGGCCATCGGCGGCAAGCTGCTGGAAGCCTATGAAAAGGCCTTCAAGACCGACTCCACCTCCGCCTTCGGCGGCATCATCGCCTTCAACGGCACCGTGGACGTGGATGTGGTGAACGCCATGAACGAGCGCAAGCACTTCGTCGAAGTGCTGATCGCCCCGGCCTTCACCCCCGCCGCCAAGGAACTGCTGGCCGGCAAGACCAACCTGCGGGTGCTGGAAGTGCCCCTGCAGCGCGCCTACCACGCCTTCGAATACAAGCGCGTCGGCGGCGGCCTGCTGATCCAGAGCCCGGACATGTTCAACGTTCAGCCCTCCGACCTGAAAGTGGTGACCAAGAAGGCCCCCACCGACGCCCAGCTGGAAGACCTGCTTTTCGCCTACCGCGTCGCCAAGTTCGTCAAGTCCAACGCCATCGTCTTCTGCGGCGGCGGCATGACCCTGGGCGTGGGTGCCGGCCAGATGAGCCGCGTCGATTCCACCAAGATCGCCGCCATCAAGGCCCAGGCCGCCGGCCTCTCCCTGGACGGCTCCTGTGTGGCATCCGACGCCTTCTTCCCCTTCCGCGACGGCGTGGACGTGCTGGCCCAGGCCGGCGCCAAGGCCGTGATCCAGCCCGGCGGCTCCATGCGTGACGCCGAGGTGATCGCCGCCGCCGACGAGCACGGCCTGGCCATGGTGGTCACCGGCGCCCGCCACTTCCGCCATTGATTGCGTGACGGGGCAGCCGGGCTGCCCCGTCGAGCGCATTGGTACAGTACCCAGTGCAATATCTGAGAAGCGCAAAGGACAAACAATGAAACTCCTCGTCATCGGTTCCGGCGGCCGCGAGCACGCCCTGGCCTGGAAGCTGTCCCAGTCCCCCGGCCTGCAGAAGGTCTACGTGGCGCCCGGCAACGCCGGCACCGCCCGGGAAGCGGAACTGGAAAACCTCAACATCACCGATCCGGTGGCCCTGGCCGACTTCGCCGAGAAGGAAAAGATCCACCTCACCCTGGTGGGTCCCGAGGCGCCCCTGGCGGCCGGTGTGGTCAATATCTTCCGCGCCCGGGGCCTGAAGATTTTCGGCCCCACCAAGGAAGCGGCCCAGCTGGAATCCTCCAAGGATTTCGCCAAGCGCTTCATGGCCCGTCACAAGATTCCCACCGCCGGCTTCGAGACCTTCTCCGACGCCGCCGCGGCCCACGCCTACGTGGATCGCCAGGGCGCCCCCATCGTCATCAAGGCCGACGGCCTGGCTGCCGGCAAGGGCGTGGTGGTGGCCATGGATCTGGCGGAAGCCCACGCCGCCATCGACCACATGCTCTCCGGCAATGCCCTGGGCGACGCCGGCGCCCGGGTGGTGATCGAGGACTTCCTCGACGGCGAGGAAGCCAGCTTCATCGTCATGGTGGACGGCAAGAACGTGCTGCCCCTGGCCTCCAGCCAGGACCACAAGCGCATCGGCGACGGCGACACCGGCCCCAACACCGGCGGCATGGGGGCCTATTCCCCGGCGCCCGTGGTGACCCCGGAAGTGCACGCCAAGGTCATGCGCGAAATCATCATGCCCACGGTGCGCGGCATGGAAGCCGACGGCATCCCCTTCACCGGCTTCCTCTACGCCGGCCTGATGATCGGCAAGGACGGCTCCGTGAAGACCCTGGAATTCAACTGCCGCATGGGCGACCCGGAAACCCAGCCCATCATGATGCGGCTCAAGTCCGACCTGACCAAGGTCCTGGAGCACGCCATCGCCGGCACCCTGGACCAGGTGGAAGCCGAGTGGGACCGCCGCGTCGCCCTCGGCGTGGTGCTGGCCGCCGCCAACTATCCCGACACGCCGAAGAAGGGTGACGTCATCACCGGCCTGCCGGCCCACGGCAACGCCTTTGGCGACGACGCCCAGGTCTTCCACGCCGGTACCAGCAGCGGGCCCAACGGCGAAGTGCTGACCTCCGGCGGCCGTGTGCTGTGCGTCACCGCCTTGGGCGACAACGTCAAGCTGGCCCAGAAGCGGGCCTACGAAGTGGCTGCCCAGGTGCGCTTCGACGGCGTCCAGTACCGCAAGGACATCGGCTACCGGGCCGTCAGCCGCTGAACCTTTGCGCGCAACACCACACTAAACAGCGGGGCGGCCATGACCGCCCCGTTTCTTTTCCCCTCCGAGAATTCCCCATGAGCCAGCTTCCCAGCAGCGCCCCCGTCCGCGCCTACCTCACCGACCTGCAGAACCGCATCATCGCCGCCCTCGAGGCCCTGGACGGCGGCACCTTCCGCCGCGATGCCTGGCAGCGGCCCCAGGGCGGCAGCGGCGAATCCCGGGTGATCGAGGAGAGCCACCTGTTCGAACGGGGCGGCGTCAATTTCTCCCATGTCACCGGCGGCAACCTGCCGCCGTCGGCCACTGCCAACCGGCCCGAACTGGCCGGCCGCAGCTTCGAGGCCATGGGCGTCTCCCTGGTGCTGCATCCGCGCAATCCCTACTGCCCCACGGCCCACATAAACGTGCGCTTCTTCATCGCCACGGCAGAGGGCCAGGAGCCGGTGTGGTGGTTCGGCGGCGGCATGGACCTGACCCCCTACTACGGCTTCGCCGAGGATGCCCGCCACTTCCACCAGACCTGCAAGGACGCCCTGGCGCCCTTCGGCGAGACGGTGCACCCGCGCTACAAGAAGTGGTGCGACGAATACTTCTTCCTCAAGCACCGCAACGAGCCCCGGGGCGTCGGCGGCATCTTCTACGACGACCTCAACGAGGGCGGCTTCGAACGCTGCTTCGATCTCACCCGCAGCGTCGGCGACGCCTTCGTGCCGGCCTACCTGCCCATCCTGGAACAGCGCCGCCACCTGGCCTACGGCGAGCGGGAGCGGGACTTCCAGGCCTACCGCCGGGGCCGCTACGTGGAATTCAACCTGGTGTGGGACCGGGGCACCCTGTTCGGCCTGCAGTCCGGCGGCCGCAGCGAATCCATCCTCATGTCCATGCCGCCCGTGGTCAAGTGGCGCTACGACTGGCAGCCGGAAGCGGGCAGTGCCGAAGCCGCCCTGTACACCGACTTCCTGCCGCCGCGGGATTGGGTCTAGGGCACCCGGCCCGGGAGGCAGGCGGGAAGCCATTCTCCCGGGCATATCTGCCGAGAACGGCGTGGATACTGGCTGCTGGCGCAGGTTGTGAATCGTCCGCAACCGTCCGCCGGCGCCGGCAGCGGCCAATAAAAAAGGGAGCCATGGGCTCCCTTTTTGTTTTGCGGGCTGGCTTATTTCAGCTTGCCCTTGACCACCTTCACCCGGTCCGGGTGCTTCACCGTCAGGTTGCCGCCGCCGCCGGTCAGGTTGCCGCAGGGGCAGGCACTCTTGATGTGGGGCACCGAGTTGATGACGGTGGTGCAGTCCAGGCACTCGTAGTAGATGTCGCCGCCGGTGGGCAGGTTGGCCGCATCGGGGGCCGGCTCCACCGGGTAGAAGTTGTAGATTTTGCGCAGATCGATGTTGAGCATGACTAGTCCCCGTATACCCTCTGTGTTGTCTGTGTTTCCCTCGTTGGGATGACCATTCTAGCGCGCTTCCCGGCTGCCGCAACAGGCCCCCGTAAGGGGCCGTCGGGCCGTCAGTTGCGGTAGAGGTCCGGGCGCGAGCCCTGGCGGTAGTGGCGGTCGGCCTCGCCGGGGCGCTCCAGCTGGTCCAGCAGCCGGGCCAGTTCCAGGTGGGCATCGCGGCTTTCCTCCACCGAGAGGGAGGCCTCCAGGTAGTTCTGGGCCTTGCCCCACAGCTTCTGCTGCAGGCACAGCCGGCCCAGGGCCAGGAGCAGGCCGGCATCCCGGGGGCGCTGCTTGAGCCAGCCCTCGGCCCGGGCAATGCGGGCGGTGAGCTCGCCGCCGTCGGCGTCGGCCACGGCCACCTGGCCGTAGATTTCCACCAGGTCTGAATTCCAGTCGTCCTCGTCGCACTTTTCCAGGGTGCTTTCCACCACCTTCAGAGCCTCGGCCTTGGCGTCCAGGCTGAGCAGGGCCCGGGCCACGGTGGCGGCCAGGCGGGGCGAGCCTTCCCGGCTGGGAATGGTGCGCAGGTAGGCGAGCAGGGAAGGGGCGTCTTCCTGGCGCTGGCGGATGTTTTCCCGGTGGGCCTTGAGGATGATTTCCCGGGCCTGTTCCGGCGCCATGGCGTCCCGTTTCTGCAGCTGGCGGGCCAGGCGCAGCACCTGTTCCCAGTCCTTGCGGCCCTGCTGGGCCTTCAGCTCCAGGCGCATGGCAGCGATGTGGCGGCCGGCGGTTTCCTGCAGCTGGCGCAGGGCGTCCAGGGCGCCGCTGAAGTCCCGGGAGTCCAGGCGCATCTCGGCGGTCAGCATGAGGCGGGCTACCTTCAGGTTGTTGTCCCCTTCCGCATCCTTCAGCCACTGGCCTTCCTTGGCGTTTTCGCGCAGGGCGTGGGCGGCCCGGGCCGCCACCAGGGCGGAGAGGCCGGGCACGTAACCGGCGCTGAACGATTCCTCGGCCCGCTTCATGGACTGGCCGTAGCGGCCCTCGAAGAAGTGGCGCAGGGCGTCCTGCAGGGCGGCGGCGGCCTTGTCCTTGCTGCGCCGTTCGCGGAACTCGCTGACCCGGGCGGGCAGGCCCAGGGTCAGGGAGACCAGGCGCAGCAGGCCGTGCAGCACGGCGAAGGCGGCGATGAGGCCGATGATCAGCAGGTTGAGGGAGACTTCCAGACGCCAGGGCGGGAACACCACCAGCACGTAGCCGTCATTGACCCGGGCCGCCAGGGCCAGACCGACGGCGGCGGCGAACAGGGCGAGAATCCAGAACAGGCCTCTCATTTGCGCTCCTTGGCCAGCTTCAGGGTCTTCAGGGCGTTGAGGCTGTCGTTGAGCAGGGGCAGCTCGATGACGATTTCGGTGCCGGCCAGCTGCTTGACGCTGGCGATGGCGGTCTGCACCGACTTGTCGTTGGTGTTGAAGTAGCGCTCCAGCCAGGCCTGGGACATCTTCAGCTCGCTGCGGAAGGTCCACTGGTCCCGGGAAAGCAGGGCCAGGCGGGCATTGAGCAGGCGCAGCTTGAGGTTCTCCCGCAGGAAGAAGCTCTGGGAGGGGGAGAGCAGGGCCGGTTCGGGGCGGTCGAAGCGCTGGATGCGCACCAGGCCCTTCACCTCGCTCCACAGGTCCAGGCCCAGACGTTGCCAGAAGCCGCTGGCGGGCGTGCCGTCAGGGGCGGCTTCCTTGGCCTCCTTCTCGGGCTTGGGGCGCTCGTCGAAGGCCAGGGCCAGGGTGTCGGTGGCGACGATGATGTTTTCCAGGCGCAGGTTCATGCCGGAAACATCCACATAGGGAGCGGCACGCAGCTTTTCCAGATCCCGGTTGATGGTCTTGCGCAGGGCGGTGAACTGGGGCCGTTCGCTGCGGGAGAGGCGGGCGTCGGCGGCCTGCAGGGCCAGGATGGCGCCCTGCACGTTGCCGGCCAGCTGCAGCTGCTGGGCGGCCAGGGTGACGCTCTGCTCGATTTCGGCCAGGGCCGCTTCGTCCCGGTTGCGGGCCAGGTCCTGGTAGAGGTTTTCCAGGGCCGCCTGCTGGTTCTGGGATTCGGCCAGCTTGGCTTCCAGGGCCCCCAGCTTGGCCTGCAGACGGCCCACTTCCTCCTGGGACTGCTTGGCCACGCCTCGGGTTTCCTTGGACAGGCTGTCTGCGTCGGCCAAGCGCTTGGCCAGTTCCTGCTGCGTGTCGGAGAGCTTGATGCGGGTTTCCACCCACTGCCAGCCGGCCAGACCCAGGGCCACCACGGCGACGCCGATCCAGGGATTGCGCCAGGCTTCCTGACGCGGCTTGGCCAGGGGCGGGGTGGGGGACGCCGCAGGCGTCGTCTCGGCAGGGGCAGGGCTCTCGTTGGGGGGCAGGGAGTCGTTCATGGCTGGGGCCGTGTTGTCTGAAGCGAATTATTGAGCCCAATTATAGGCGCATAAGCCGGCCAATAGGCCCTGGTCGGCAGGGGGCGTGAGGATGACCCGTTGCAGTCCCAGGTCCTTGGCCCCCTGGGCGATGCGCTCGTGGGGGACGAACAGGGGCGTTTGGGCCAGGCGGCGGCGGCCGTCTTCGTCCAGCAACTGCCACAGGTGGCGCAGGGCTTCGCTGGAGGAGATGATGATGGCATCAAGGCGGCCGGCGGTCCAGGCCTGTTCCAGGGCTGCCGTGCCCTGGCTCGGCGGGCGGCGGTGGTAGCAGGTGAGCACGTCCACCGTGGCGCCCCGGGCTTCCAGGGTTTCCCGCAGCAGCTCCCGGCCGCCATCGCCGCGCAGGATCAGCACCTTCTTGCCGGCCACGGCCTCGGCCTGGAATTCCGGCAGTTCCAGCAATGCCTCGGAGTCGAAACGTTCCCTGGGGGCGATGACCTGGCCCAGGCCGAAGCGGGCCCAGGCCTTTTCCGTGCCGGTGCCGACGCCGGCCGGGCGGGTGCCTGCCGGCCAGGGGCCGGCCGCCAGGAGAGTGGGCAGGGCGTGTTCCACCGCATTGGGACTGACGCAGAAGACGATGGCGTAGTCCGCCAGCCGGGGGGCCACGGCCTGCAGCGGCGCCGGGTCGGCGGCCTCGATTTCCAGCAGGGGGTAGAGCAGGGGAGTGCCGCCGGCAGCGGCAATGGCCTGGGCCAGGCTGTCCGCCTGGGCCCGGGGCCGGGTGACGACGATGGTGCGGCCGGTTAGGGGCATGCTTTTTTTGCCACAGAGGACACAGAGCGCACAGAGGAGAAAAACGAAAGGATGGAACCGGACTCTGGCGAAAGCTCCTCTCCTTTGTCTGGTCTTCGCCTCTCTCTGCGTTCTCTGTGCCCTCTGTGGCTAGGGGTTTTCAATCAGTGCTTGGCACAAGCCAGGGCGGCGAGGATTTCGCCGGCGCCCTTGGCCTTCAGGTCCTCGGCCAGCTGACGGCCCAGGGCGGCGGCTTCCACCGGGGTGCCCCAGGCTTCGCCTTCCACCATCTGCTGGCCGTCCACGCTGGCGACGAAGCCCCGCAGCCAGACCTGGCCGTTTTTCATTTCGGCGTAACCGCCCAGGGGAATCTGGCAACTGCCGCCCAGGGCCCGGGAGAAGGCCCGCTCGGCGATGACGCAGGCGGCGGTGGTGGCGTCGTTGAGGGGCGCCACCCAGGCGGCGGCATCCAGGCGGTCGGCCCGCACCTCGATGCCCAGGGCGCCCTGGCCGGGGGCCGGCAGGGACTGCTCGGGGGTGAGTACGGAGCGGATGCGGTCTGAGAGGCCCAGGCGGATGAGGCCGGCGGCAGCCAGGATGATGGCGTCGTACTGGCCCTCGTCGAGCTTGCGCAGGCGGGTGTCCAGGTTGCCGCGCAGGCTGCGGATCTGCAGCTTGGGGTACTTGGCCCGCAGGATGGCTTCCCGGCGCAGGCTGGAGGTGCCGACCACGGCGCCTTCCGGCAGGTCTTCCAGGCCGCGGAATTTGTTAGAGACGAAGGCGTCCCGGGGATTTTCCCGGGCGGAGATGGCCACCAGGGCGAAGCCCTCGGGCATGTCCATGGGCACGTCCTTCAGGGAGTGCACCGCCAGGTCGGCCCGGCCTTCTTCCATGGCCACTTCCAGTTCCTTGATGAAGAGGCCCTTGCCGCCGATGGTGGACAGGGGGCGGTCGAGGATCTGGTCGCCCTGGGTGGTCATGCCCAGGATGGAGACTTCGGTGCCGGCGTGGATCTCGGCCAGGCGGTCGCGCACGTGCTCGGCCTGCCACATGGCCAGGCGGGATTCCCGGGAGGCGATGACGATGCGGGAAGGAGTGGTGACAGTAGCGGGCGTAGTGGTCAAAGCGGTCCCCGGAAAAGCGTGAAAATGCCGTGCGGCGGGTGGAAAAAAGTGGCGCCCATTCTAGCATGGGGGCGGGGCGCCACTTTGATGCGGCACAAAAGCGCCGTCCCCGGCGCGGCATCGGTGAAAACCCCCATAGGCGCCTCTGTTGCAGCGCAGTAATCTGGCCGGGTCATGACTCGCATCCAAGGAAAAACCGTGTCCCTGCACGCTCTCGCCCCTTCTGCCGACCTCTCTGCCGCCGCCGACAAGGACCAGCCCCTGCGGGAGGACATCCGCCTCCTGGGCCGCCTCCTCGGCGACACCGTGCGCGAACAGGAGGGCGGCGAGGCCTTCACTGCCGTCGAGACCATCCGCCAGATCGCCGTACGCTTCGCCCGGGACCAGGAGCCGGCGGCCCGGGACGAGCTGGCCGCCATCCTCAACGGCCTGCCCCGGGACACCATGCTCTCCGTGGTGCGGGCCTTCACCTATTTCCTGCACTTCGCCAACATCGCCGAGGACCAACACCACATCCGCCGCCGCCGCACCCATGAAATCGCCGGCTCCGAGGCGCGGGAAGGCAGTCTGGCCTACGCCCTGGAGCGCCTGGCCGAAGCCGGCGTCGGCGGCGAGGCCCTGGCCGAGGCTCTGGGTCATGCCCTGGTCTCCCCGGTGCTGACGGCCCACCCCACCGAAGTCAGCCGCAAGAGCATCCTGCATTGCCAGCGGGAGGTGGCCCGCCTGCTGGATACCCGGGACCGGGTGGCCATGACCCCGGAAGAAGCAGCCGACAACGACGCCGCCCTGCGCGCCGCCGTGCTCACCCTGTGGCGTACCCGCATGCTGCGGCCCAACCGGCTGGCGGTGGTGGACGAGGTGAAGAACGGCATCAGCTACTACGACGACACCTTCTTCGCCGAACTGCCCCGGCTCTACTGCCAGTTCGAGGACCAGCTGAAATCCCGCTTCCCGGAGCAGTCCTGGGACCTGCCCAACTTCTTCCGCATCGGCAGCTGGATCGGCGGCGATCGGGACGGCAACCCCTTCGTCACCGCGGACATCCTCAAGGAAGCCCTGCGCCTGCAGTCGTCCGCCGCCCTGGATTTCTATCTCGACGAAATCCACGCCCTCGGCGCCGACCTGCCCCTGTCCCAGATGCTGCTGCCCGTGTCGGCGGAGCTGGCGGCCCTGGCCGACCGCTCCCCGGACCGTTCCCCCCACCGGGCGGACGAAGCCTACCGGCGCGCCCTCACCGGCATCTACGCCCGCCTGGCCGCCACCTCCGAATCCCTGGACCGGCACCCGCCGCTGCGCCACGCCGTGGCCGAGAGCGCGCCCTATGACTCGTCCGCCGCCCTGGTGGCCGATCTCCAGGTGCTGGCCGCCTCCCTCGCCGCCCACGGCGCCGGCCTGCTGGCCCGGGGCCGCCTGCGCCGCCTGATCCGGGCGGTGCAGGTGTTCGGCTTCCACCTGGCCCCCATCGACCTGCGCCAGAACTCGGACGTGCACGAACGCAGCGTTGCCGAACTGCTGGCCTTGGCCGGCCGCCTGCCTTCCGTCGAAGCCTATTCCGCCCTCGACGAAGCCGCCCGCATCGCCCTGCTGGCGGAGGAAATCGCCAGCCCCCGGCCCCTTTACTCGCCCTACCTGGCGTATTCGGAAGAGACGGCCGGCGAACTGGCCATCTTCTTTGCAGCCCGGGAACTGAAGGCCCGCTACGGCGACGCCGCCCTGCCCAACTGCATCATCTCCAAGACCGACGGCGCTTCCGATCTGCTGGAAGTGGCCCTGCTGGCCAAGGAGGCCGGGCTGCTGATTCCGGGTGCCCAACCGAAGCTGGCGGTAAATATCATTCCCCTGTTCGAGACCATCGACGACCTGCGCCGCTCCGCCCCGGTCATGGCCAGCCTCTTCGCCCTGCCGGCCTACCGGGCCCTGGTGGCCGCCCGGGGCGAGGAGCAGGAGGTGATGCTGGGCTATTCGGACAGCAACAAGGACGGCGGCTTCCTCACCTCCGGCTGGGAGTTGTACAAGGCCGAGATCGACCTGACCCGGGTTTTTGCCGCAGCGGGCGTGCGCCTGCGCCTCTTCCACGGCCGCGGCGGTTCCGTCGGCCGGGGCGGCGGCCCCAGCTACCAGGCCATCCTGGCCCAGCCCGCCGGCGCCGTCTCCGGCCAGATCCGCATCACCGAGCAGGGCGAGGTCATCGCCTCCAAGTACGCCAACCCGGAAGTGGGCCGGCGCAACCTGGAGATTCTCGCCGCCGCCACCCTGGAAGCCACCCTCACCGACCACGAAAACCGGGTGGAGCCGGCCAGGCCCTACCACGCCGTGCTCGACCGCCTTTCGCAGCTGGCCTTTTCCGCCTACCGGGGCCTGGTGTACGAGACCCCGGGCTTCACCACCTATTTCCGCGAATCGACGCCGGTTTCCGAGATCGCCAACCTCAACATCGGCAGCCGCCCGGCCTCGCGCAAGAAGTCGGAGGCCATCGAGGACCTGCGGGCCATTCCCTGGGTCTTCAGTTGGGCCCAGTGCCGCCTCATGCTGCCCGGCTGGTACGGCTTCGGCAGCGCCGTCGAGGCCTGGCTGGGCGAGCACCCGGAAGGGCGGGAGGCGGGTCTGGCCACCCTGCGCAAGATGTACCGCAACTGGCCCTTCTTCCGCACCCTGCTCTCCAACATGGACATGGTGCTGGCCAAGAGCGACATCGCCATCGCTTCCCGCTACGCCGAACTGGTGACCGATGCCGAGCTGCGCGCCGCCATCTTCGGCCGCATCAAGGCCGAGTGGGAGCGCACCCGGGAACTGCTGCTGGCCATCGAGGAGCAGGCCGAACTGCTGGCGGACAACCCGCTCCTGAAGCGCTCCATCCGCAACCGCTTCCCCTACATGGACCCGCTGAATCACCTGCAGGTGGAACTGCTGCACCGCCACCGGGCCGGGGAGACGGACGAGCGCATCCGCCGCGGCATCCACCTCACCATCAACGGGGTGGCCGCCGGTCTGCGCAACAGCGGCTGATATCCCGTCAGGGTGTTTTATAAGTAATTATTTTTACTAATCGTAATCTATTGTGCACTGCGAATTGACTGCAAATAAAGGCTCTCTATAGTGTCGGGCGAGATACGGTAAATACGATTTCATAATTCGTAATTTGTTGCGCCTGGCGGTGGTGCCAGGTGACAGTCGCTGGAAAAAGGGGGGCGGGCCGCCAGGCCTTTCCCCCTTTTCTGTGCCATGGCCAGGGCAGCAAAAACCGACCTCGATCCAATCAAACACAACGCGAGGGAGTTTTTATGCAGCAGCAAGCACAGGTCATGGAGACCAAGATTGTCATGTCCGACCCCACCGCCCTGGGGGTGTTCGGCCTGGCCACCGTCACTTTCGTCGCCGCCTCCGCCAAACTGGGCTGGACCAGCGGCGTCACCTACCTGATCCCCTGGGCCCTGTTCCTGGGTTCCATCGCCCAGATCTGGGCCTCCACCATCGACTTCAAGAAGAACAACTACTTCGGCGCCATCGTCCTCGGCGCCTACGGCCTGTTCTGGATCGCCGTGGCCATGCACTGGGCCATCAGCCTGGGCTGGTTCGGCGAGATCGATGCGGCCAAGGCCGATCCGCGCCAGTTCGCCTTCGCCTGTATCGCCTACTTCATCTTCTCCATCTTCATCATGGTGGCGGCTTTCGAGGCCAACAAGGTGTTCGCCGCCATCCTGGTGCTGATCAACGTGCTGCTGCCTTCCCTGGCCCTCTCCATGCTGGGCGTGGCCCCCGCCTTCTTCAGCGGTGCCGCCGCCTGGTCCGAACTGGCCATCGCCCTGCTGGGGTTCTATGCCGCCGGTTCCATCTTCATCAACAGCTACTTCGGCCGCACCCTGCTGCCCCTGGGCAAGCCCCTGGGCCTGATCCGCAAGGGCCCGGCCAAGTAAGCGCCACCATGGCAGCTCCCGCCCAGGCGGCGGGAGCGCCTGCCAGCGGGGCCGGCGAGGGCAACCTCCCCGGCCCCGTTCTTTTGCCATAAAAATATTCCGAAACAATCGTTGGGTCCGGCCCCGGCCCTTTCCTAGACTGCCTCCTGTCCAGCGGCATCGGCCGCTCCCCGCATCAGGAGGTTCCATGCAGCAACCCACCACCCTCATCGGCCACCATGCCCGCTACCGGCCCGAGCATACGGCCGTGGTCTTTGCCGACGGCCGGCAGACCCGGCGCCTCACCTGGCGCCAGTTCCACCGCCGGGTCAATCGCCTGGCCAATGCCCTGCTGGCCCTGGGCATCAAGCAAGGGGACCGGGTGGCGACGGTGCTGCCCAACAGCCTGGAGCTGCTGGAAATCTACTGGGCGGTGCCGCGCATCGGCGCCGTGCTGGTACCCCTCTCGCCCCTGCTCAACGCCGCCGGCCTCGGCAGCCTGCTGGCAGATGCGGGAGCGGCGGCGCTCTTCATCCACCCCGCTGCGGCGGCGGAAGTGGACGGCCTGGGCCAGGCCCTGCCCGCTCTGGCCCGGGAGCGCATCGTGGTGGTGGGGGAGGGCGATCCCTCATCTGCCGCGCCCTTGGATTCCGGGACTTCCCCGGGCGACCATCCCGCCTATGCAGCCCTCACCGAGGCGGCGTCTGAAGAAGAGCCGGCGGTGCCCCACCCCGCCGGCGACGACATTTTCGCCATCATGTATTCCAGCGGCACCACGGGCCAGCCCAAGGGCATCCTGCAGTCCCACGCCTGCCGCGCCGCCTATTGCACCCTGCTGGCCTCCACCTGGCGCATGACGCCGGAGTCGGTGGTGCTGCACAGCGGCGGCATCGTCTTCAACGGCGCCCTGCTGACCATGTTCCCCGCCTTCTACCTGGGGGCCACCTATGTCCTGGCCGGGGCCTTCGATGCGGCCCTGGCCATCGACCTGATTGCGCAGGAAAAGGTGACTCACACGGTGGTGGTGCCGTCCCAGATCGTCGCCATCCTGGACCACCCGGATTTCGCCGCGGAGAAGCTGGCCAGCATCGAGACCTTCCTCTCCGTCGGCGCCCCCCTGCTGCAGGAGCGCAAGCAGGCTTTGAACCGGCTCCTGCCCAACCGCTTCTACGAGCTGTACGGCCTCACCGAAGGCTTCATCACCGTGCTCGACCGCAGCCAGTCCCTGCGCAAGCCCCTCTCGGTGGGTACCCCACCCCAGTTCTACGAGCTGCGCATCGTCGGCGAGGACGGCCGCGACCTGCCCCCCGGCGCAGTGGGGGAGGTGGTGGGCAAGGGGCCCATCCTCATGAGCGGCTACTACAACCGGCCCGAGCTGACGGCCCAGACCCTCAAGGACGGCTGGCTGCATACCGGCGACCTGGGCTACCGGGACGAGGAGGGCTACCTGCACCTGGTGGACCGCAAGAAGGACATGATCGATTCCGGCGGGGTCAAGGTGTACCCAAAGGACATCGAGGAGGTGGCCGCCCGCCACCCGGCGGTGCGGGAGGTGGCGGTGTTCGGCATTCCCCACGACAAATGGGGCGAGACGCCCCACGCCGCCATCGTCCTGCGGCAGCCGGCGGCGGCGAGCCCGACGGAACTGCGGGACTGGGTGAACGAGCGGGTGGCGGCCAAGTACCAGCGCCTGCATTCGGTGGAGATCGTCCCCGACTTTCCGCGCAACGCCGCCGGCAAGACCTTGAAGCGCACCCTGCGGGACCCCTGGTGGGTCGGGCGGGACCGGCAGATCTAGGGGCGGGCGCGGCGCCGCTCCGGGTGGGTGGCTGCAAACCTAGAAGGGACGGTCATCTCCGGCATGGCATGGTGGAGATGCCCGTCCCTTCTGCCTCGTGGCGGGGCTTGTGTTCGGCGGCTGGCGCCCCCATTTCCTCCCGCATTGCTTGATGACGTTCTGTGTCGTCGTTGTAACACCTTGTAAGGTCAGGCGCATGGCGGCGGATTTTCGGTAGTCTTCTGCCGTGCCCCAACTTTTGGAGGATATAAGACCATGACCAAAATCCCCTTCCGTCCCCTGCCGTTCCGTTTTTCCCGCAGCGTCGCCGCCTTTGCCGCCGGCGGCCTGCTGGCCTTCGTCGCCGCCCAGGCCGACCTGTCCCTGATCTCCCGCTCCAACGCCGCCCCCGCCACGGTTGCCGCAGCCTCCGCCGCGGCCGTCCCAGGGCCCGCCGCCGGCGCCCCCCTGGCCGCTTTGCCGGACTTTTCCGCCCTGGTGGAGCAGGTGGGTTCGGCGGTGGTGAACATCTCCACCGTGACCCTGGCCAAGAACAGCAACGTCAGCGGCATCAATCCCAACGACCCCTTCTACGACTTCCTGCGCCGCTTCGGCATCGCCCCCGGCATGGGCTCCCAGCAGCCCCAGGAAAGCCGCGGCATCGGCTCCGGCTTCATCGTCAGCGCCGACGGCTACGTGCTGACCAACGCCCACGTGGTGGCCGATGCCGACGAGGTGGCGGTGAAGCTCACCGACAAGCGGGAATTCAAAGCCAAGGTGGTGGGCATCGACCGCCGCAGCGACGTGGCCCTGATCAAGATCGCCGCCAGCAACCTGCCCACGGTGCGCATCGGCAGCCCGGACCGCCTCAAGGTGGGTGAGTGGGTGGCCGCCATCGGCGCCCCCTTCGGCTTCGAGAATTCCGTCACCGCGGGCATCGTCAGCGCCAAGTCCCGGGCCCTGCCTGACGAGACCTACGTGCCCTTTATCCAGACCGACGTGGCCATCAACCCGGGCAATTCCGGTGGCCCCCTGTTCAACCTCAAGGGCGAGGTGGTGGGCATCAACTCCCAGATCTACAGCCGTTCCGGCGGCTACCAGGGCATCTCCTTCGCCATCCCCATCGACGTCGCCATGAAGGTCAAGGAGCAGCTGCAGAAGACCGGCAAGGTGCAGCGCGGCCGCCTCGGCGTCACCATGCAGCCGGTGACCAAGGAGCTGGCCGAGTCCTTCGGCCTGGCCAAGCCCGTGGGCGCCCTGGTGACCGGGGTGGACCGCAGCAGCCCGGCGGACAAGGCCGGCCTGCAGCCGGGCGACGTCATCATCGCCCTGGACGGCGTGCCCATCGAGGAGGCCACCGACCTGCCGCGCAAGGTGGGCGACAGCGCTCCCGGCACCAAGCTCGGCCTCACCGTGCTGCGGGACGGCAAGCGCCTGGAGAAGCAGGCCGTGCTGGCCGCCATGCCCAGCGAGACGGCGCCCCAGGCCCGGGGCGAGAGCGCCGGCGGCGGCCGCGTCGGACTCGCCGTGCGTTCCCTCTCCCGGGAAGAGGCGGCGGCCCTGGGCAGCAGCGGCGTGGTGGTGGTGGGAGTGAACGGTCCCGCCGCCCGGGCCGGCCTGCAGGAAGGGGACGTGGTGCTGGCGGTGAACAACGCCCGGGTCTCCTCCCCGGCCCAGCTCAAGGAACTGCTGGACCAGGCCGGCAAGCGCTTCGCCCTGCTCATCCAGCGGGAGGACGCCCGCCTCTACGTGCCGGTGCGCACCGACTGAGGCCGCCGGCTTCTACTCCCCGCGGGGCCCGGGCTATAGTGACAAGCCCGGGCCCTTTTTCTTGGCCCCAACCCTTATTCCCTGCCGCCTCCGGAGCCGCCCATGGACCTTGCCCAGCTGACCGA
The DNA here is from genome assembly GCF_009177135.1 of Azospira sp. I09. Lineage (NCBI taxonomy): Bacteria > Pseudomonadati > Pseudomonadota > Betaproteobacteria > Rhodocyclales > Rhodocyclaceae > Azospira > Azospira sp. I09. The sequence continues at coordinate 3,517,794 of NZ_AP021844.1, forward strand.
TGCCCTGCAACGGGACGCCGCCTGGGTGGTCTTCCTCAACGTGCTGCTGCAGCAACTGGGGCTGCCGGTGCCGGCGGTGCCGACCCTGCTGCTGGCCGGCAGCCTGGCCGCCTCGCCCCTGCACGGTTTGCAACTGCTGGCCGCCGCCGTGCTGGCCTCGGTCCTGGCGGACTGGGTGTGGTATCTGGCCGGACGCAGCTTCGGCTACCGGGTCCTGGCCGGCCTCTGCCGCCTCTCCATCAACCCGGGCTCCTGCGTCAGCGCCACGGAAGCCCGCTTCACCCGCTGGGGCGCCTGGTCCCTGGTGCTGGCCAAGTTCATCCCCGGCTTCTCCACCGTGGCCCCGCCCATCGCCGGCTCCCTGCGCCTGGCCCTGCCGTCCTTCCTCGCCGCCGCCGCCCTGGGCGCGGCCCTGTGGGCCGGCGGCGCCATCCTGGCCGGCTGGTGGCTGCGGGGCGAACTGCAGCAGGTGCTGGCCCGCCTGCAGGGCAACGGCGACCTGGCCGTGACGCTGCTGCTGGCCCTGATGGGCCTGTGGCTGGGCTGGAAGTTCTGGCAGAAATACCGTTTCGAGAAGCTGTCCGCCATTCCCCACCTCACCCCGGCGGAACTGGCCGAAGCCCTGCAGTCCGCCGCCCCGCCCCTGTTCCTCGACCTGCGCGGCGAGGCCATGATCCGGGAGACGGGCCTTCTCCCCGGCGCTACCGCCGCCACCCTGGACGATCTGGCGGAGCGGGCCGCCCACTGGCCCCGGGAGGCCCTGGTGGCGACCCTGTGCAACTGCCCCGCCGATGCCAGCGCCGTGCAGGCCGCCCGCCGCCTGATGGCCCTGGGCTACCGCAACGTGCGCCCGGTGCGGGGTGGCTACGAGGCCTGGCTGGCCCTGCAGGCCGGAGGTGGCGCCATGGCGGCCGTCGCCGACGAGGCTTCCAGCGGCGGCCTCTCCCGCCCATAATCGTTGCCGGCCATGACGTCGGGTTGGCGTCGCGGCCGTCCATAACGATTCATGGAGAACATCATGCTGCTCGTCTACATCTACGTTTTCTGGTTGCTCTTCATCGTCACCATGGCCGGCAAGGCCGCCTGGCCCAAACTGACCACGGTGCCCCGGGTGCTGATCGCCCCCGCCGCCCTGGTGGCCCTGTTCCTCGACGTCTTCTTCAACATCTTCATCGCCACCATCCTCTTCCTCGACCTGCCCCGGGAATGGACCTTCACCCAGCGCCTGGAACGCTACAAGCCTGACCAGAGCTGGCGCGGCCGTCTGGCCCGCTGGATCTGCAGCAACCTGCTCGATCCCTTCCAGGTGGGCGGTCACTGCCATTGAGAGGGGGTGGGGCCGGTAGAATGGCGCACACAAGAATCAGGAGACGCCCATGACCCAAGCCCCGTCCGCCAAGCCCGACCACCAGCGCCCGGAACTGCCCGACTTCTGGGACAAGCGCTTTGCCGCCGGCGCCACGCCCTGGGACCACGGCAGCGCCCCGGCGGAACTGGAGGCCCTGCTGCCGCCCCCCGGCAGCGCCACGCCGCCGCGCATCCTGGTGCCCGGCTGCGGCCACGCCCGGGAGGCCGCCTGGCTCGACCAGCGCGGCTGGGCGGTGACGGCCCTGGACTTTGCCCCCGCCGCCATCGCCGCCGCCCGGGAAGTCCTCGGTGAGTGGGGCGGCGAACTGCGCTGCGCCGACTTCTTCGATTTCCCCGTGGAAGCGCCCTACGACGTGGTGTACGAACGGGCCTTCCTCTGCGCCCTGCCGCGCAAGCTGTGGCCCGGCTACGGCCCCCGGGCGGCCGAACTGGTGCGCCCCGGCGGCTATCTGGCCGGCTTCTTCTTTTTCAGCGACGAGCCCAAGGGCCCGCCCTTCGGCATCGGTGTGGCGGAGCAGGAAGCCCTGCTGACCCCCTGGTTCGAGCGCATGGTCGACGCGCCCGCCCAGGCCCCCATCCCGGTCTTCGCCGGCGGCGAGCGCTGGCAGGTGTGGCGCCGCCGCTAGTCTTCGCTACCACTCTTTGCCGCCGGATCGCCGGCGCCCCTTTTTTGACCAGGATCAGGGCGGGCGCCGTATACCCGAGTAATCTGCTTGGTTATGAACGGGCCGGTCCCGTCGTTTCCGGTGAATCCCCATGGCCAAGAAATTCCCCCTCCATCCCAAGCACCCCGAGCGCATCTGCTGGGGCTGCGACAAGTATTGCTCCACGGACAACCTGCAATGCGGCAACGGCTCCAGCCGCACCCAGCATCCGATGGAGTTGCTGGGGGAGGATTGGTATGAGCATGGGGATTGGGGGATTGAGGTGGACAAGGGGGAGGATGATCCTTCCACTTCGGGATCGGGTTCTGGTTCGGCGGTTTGAGGTTTGGGGATTGGTTGGGCGTGGTTTGTTGATTTACGGCTGGGTTCCGCCGTTGCCCGGCGGGCGTACTTTTCTTAAGCGCTAAGAAAAGCAGCCAAAAGAAGGCGGACCCTCACCCCCGGCCCTGCGGGCTTCCCTGCGCTGCTCAGTCGAGCGGGGCGGCTGCGGAACTCGGCCCTGCGGGCCTCAGACAGTCCTCGCCGAAAGCCCCCCCCCGCCCGCCTTGCGCTGCTCGGCGGGGGTGGAAGGGGAAGGGAAGTCGGTGGCGTAGCGAAGGTGGTCGCACCGGTTTGGAGTGGGTAGATTAGTTGATTGGGATATGCGATTTGCAACTTGTTGTTGCGATGCGGACGTCCTGACGGTAAGTTTGAGGCTGTCCGGTTTCACGGATTTTTAGTCGGGCCAGTAAACGGAAGGTTTGCTGAATCCGTTGCAGGGCAATCGATTCGGCTGTCCGGTGTTCCGGGATATTGGACAGCCCCATTTTTATTGGACGTTTTTGTCGTCTACTACTAGTTGGGCGTCATGAACCAAGCCGCATCATCACTTACTCTCATCACAGCACAACGGTGGAAGCTTTGGCTTTTCTCTTGCCTGCTCGTGGTATGCGGCATTGGCTTATTCGCCCCAAACCACGTTGCATCTGTGGTTGGCTTAAGCCCTGTTGTGGTTGCTTTAAGTTCTGTTGCACTCGGCTTAATTGTTCTTGCCAGCGCCTCATGGTCAGTTCGGTGCCCTGCCTGTGGGCTCAGCCTCACTTGGTATGCCTTGTCCAAGCAGGCGCATCATTCATGGCTTTCGTGGCTACTCGATACCACGGTATGTCCACGGTGCGGCTTTTCCCATTGGTCTAGTCAAGGTGGCAGCCATGAGCACTAGTCCACGCCCAACCTATCATTCCAGCGGACGGCAAAAGCTGCGCTTTTTCCGTCCGCTGAATTTTCACGTTAGGCCTCGTACAAAGGACACCAAACTGTGACTCCACGTGAACTCGTGACCGCTTGGGTCGAAGCGTTCAACAGAGCTGATTCGCAAGCTCTCGCGAATTTCTATGCTGAAAATGCAATCAACCATCAGGTAGCCGAGCATCCTGTTGAAGGCCGTCCCGCAATCCTAGAAATGTTCAGGACTGGCTTTGAGGCTGCAACAATGGTTTGCTTGGTCGAGAACATTTTCGAAGACGGCGATTGGGCGATCCTCGAATGGCGTGATCCACTCGGACTCCGCGGGTGTGGATTCTTCCATATCGTAGACAACCTAATTGTCTTCCAGCGAGGCTACTGGGACAAGCTATCCTTCCTTCGACAGCACAACCTTCCGCTTCCTACCGCCTAAAGGCTATTGGTTTTATGCCATCTCGGCTCAAACAGTCACCCCGGCGGAAGCGGCCTAACTGGGCGGTCAAGCGGACGCCAACAAGGGCCATGGCTTCGCCATTGTCCTGGCCCTTGTTGGTACCCTTCAGTCGCTGCGCTCCTTACGGCGCCGCTTACCTTGGGCGTTAGGCGTTTCCGATGCTTTGTCGTTTTCTCAAAATTGCATTCCAATGAAAAACAATCCTGAACCACTACGTCCAAATATCCGCGTTGATTGGGTTGGCACAGTAGATCAAGGCCGCAGGCTTGAGATATCGGCTGAATTCAACAATACCGCCTACGAACTTCTTTCCGTTGTTGCTGATGAGATTGATGAATCTCTCTGGGTTGAATTTTTTGTAGAGGGAAAGTGCCTTCAAATTCCATTTCACGTTCTGGCTGATGCGGTGAAGATTTCTCCAGAAGGTGTGCATTCCGAAGCTTGGTACGCACAACATGTCTATTCAAAGCAAGACAACGCCTAACCCTGCGGTCAACACGGACCTTGCGCATAAAGCCGCGCAAGGCCGGTTACCTTCACGTTAGCGAGCTCAAACCCTCATGGCTTTGTCCAACGTAGTCTTTTCTGTGAACGACGCCCCTTTCTGCATCTGGGATGTCTCACTAGCTGAGCGCAATTTGGAGTTTCTGGAGCAGTTTGACTCCGACTACTTCGAATATCTGGCCATCACCGGGATGAATGGCCTTGAAGACGAACATCACCAGAAGCGTGCGGCGCTATTGATGCGCCAAGGGTTGTACCACGGATTAGAAACCCTGTTCTCCATGCTGGGAGCGCTGATTCAAGCGCCTGATTGCGTATATGGGTGGGTACTTAAGTGCAATCCGGGCGACGTCCGAAAGATCGTCCAACGCATTAATCAAGGAGACGATTCCCTGCCTCGAAGGCTGGTGATGAACAACGTTTCGTGGAAGGAACTGAGCTACGCGATTTTCGCGTACTCGAACTCAGATGAAGACGAAGTCAAACGGAACGCTGACAACTTTTGCATGCTCTGGCAAAAATTAGCCGCCCATTACCTCAAGGAAGAGTACATAGCGGAGTACAACGGTATTAAGCATGGGTTCCGAATCAGATCTGGAGGCTTCGGATTGCGAGTTGGACGTGAATCCGAGTATGGAGTCCCGCCTCCGCCAGAGGCAATGAAGACCATTGGGTATAGTAAGTTCGGTTCGTCATTTCTCACGCTTGAAAAAGTTCCAGTTGATGAAAAGCAGAACCGCAGCTATCGGTCAAGGAAGATGTCCCTGAACTGGAGTGCCGAACAAGTGGCTCTCTTACTCCAGTTAGTTTCGATGTCTCTGGGGAACGTGATTTCCGCCCTAAAGATTGTCAACGGCATACCGCCATCAGATGTGCAATTCTTTCGACCTATTGAGCCAGACGCGTTCGAAAAGCCTTGGCAGGTATCTGTCGGGGTCACGAGCTCCACGATGGACTATTCAATCGATGCCGCAAACTTCGAGAAGACTACAACGCAACAGCTTCAGGACATAGTGCGCTCGACAACTGAGGCGTGTAGAAATGCGGCCGCTCGCTAACCCGGCAGTCGAGCGGACCTGCGCGAAAAGCCGCGCAGGCAGCTTACTTCTACGTTAGCCATCTTCATTCCTTAGTGCCGCATGCTGCGTACCGAAATGCCGACATCACTAGAATTAAGAGATTTTCAGCAACGTGGAACACGGGAGGCAATCGAGTGTGCCAAGTGCAGTGGGCTCCACTTTGACTTGTCGCCTGCATCGATTGCGGCACTGGAAGAAACATTGGCAGTGCTTCACGAAGGAGTAAATGAGAATCCAGGCATTGAAGGTATGGAAGGCTGTGCGATGTTTTATGGTGCTTACTTAGCCTCCGTCTTTGAAAAGGCCTATGGAGTCGGTACGTGGGAAAGGGATCATCCCGAGATTGAATTACACCTTCCCGTTCTACATCCGAGGACTTACGCTATTCCCGATTGAGTGGTGCAGAAAGCGAATATTTAATGGTGCGGCCGACAGTGTTCTCTTCAAGTTTCAGGCTGTCCAAGCCGAAATTGAGCAGCAAGATGGCTAACTCTGCAGCCAACACGGATCGGCGCGAAAAGCCGTGCAGGCCGGTGAATTCAAATGTTAGACCCATCTAGCTTTCGATTTTTCCCGCACAAAAACTGAGCTATGGAATTCTTCCACCTGGCCGCACCCCGATCAGCATCTGAGCTTGTTGTCATGGAAAGCATGCTGATCGCACACCGGATTCCCTTCTATGTGCACAACCGCGGCTTTGGCGGTTTGTATCCGGGAATGCAGGTGTCGCTCTACAACGTCCAGCGGGTCATGGTGCCGGTGGCATATGCGGAGGCGTCCATAGAACTCTTCGGCGTATTCCGTGAGGGCCACCAGGAGAGTTTTGTCTGCGAAAAGCTGGGTGTGCGGGACCGCTTGCGAGGCGTGGCCGAAGTGTTGTTGGGCGGCTGGGCAGTGCCTTTCCGGTATCGAAAGTTCTTGCCCGCCAACGATGAATCGGATCGCCCCTGAACCTTTCGCAACAGTAAGGCGGCTGGCTTGTCCTGAACGTTCGAGGTGGCTGCCATCGGCCCTGTGCGGCGCCGAGCAACGGAGCTTGCGGCGGAACAAGGGCGAGCACTGTCTGAGGCCGTAGGCCGAGTTGCGCAGCCCCCGCCGGAAGCGAGTAGCGCAGGGAACCCCGAAGGGGCGCCAAACCGGGCGCGCCTTCTTTTGGTTACATTTTCTTGGCAAGACAAGAAAAGTAACCCGCGCGTCAGGCGCGGAATACAGCGGTCACTAAACCCATCACGTTTGAGGCAGCGACAAGGCTTCAAACAACTACCCCTGCCACACCCCAACAAAAACGGCCCTCCCAGCCACCCCATGGCCGAAAGAGCCGTCCTTGCTTCCTCTCCGGCATGGAGCCGGAGGCAATGGGTCGTTCCTACTGCTTGTTCACTTCTTCCTGCAGCGCCGTCACATAGGCCATGATGTTTTGGATTTCCTCGGGCTTGAGGGTGTTGAGCACGCCCTGGGTGGTTTCCTCGTCGTGGGGGCGGTCGCCCTTCAGGTAGAGGTCCACCTGGCGCTTCAGGTATTGGGAATACTGGCCCACCAGGCGGGGGAACATGCCCCGACCCTTGGCGGTCTTGCCGTGGCAGGCGGCGCACTGCTTCTGGTAGATGGCCTTGCCGGCCTCCACGTCGCCCGGTTCCCGGGGCACGATCATGACCTTTTCCATGGCCTGCAGGCGGGTCAGGGCGTCGTCCGTGTCCTTGAAGGTGGGGATGGCGGTGGGCAGTTCGATGCCGGCAACGTATTCAGAGACGATCTTCATGTCCTCGTGGGACAGTTCCCGCTCTTCGGTGTAGGGCACCATGGGGATGTTCACCCGGATGCGCTTCTGGAAGGCTTTCAGCTGGGATTCCATGTACTTGGCCTGCTGGCCGGCGATGCGGGGGTACTCGCCTTTCTTGCCGCCTTGGCCGAATTCGCCGTGGCAGGCGGCGCAGGGGCCGTAGATTTCCTTGCCCCGTTCGTCGGCATGGCCGGCCAGGGGCGAGAGCAGGGCGCCAAGGCCGGCGGCGAGGAGGAGGGAAGTGCGCAGGGAAGGGAGAAGCTTGGCGATCATGGGGCACCCGGAGAAATGAGCAGGGCCATTCTAGGCGCCGTCTCCGGGGCTGAAAATGATGCGGGTCAAAAGCCGGCCGCAGCAGGGCCAGCGCGGGCGGGGGAGGTCCGGCTCAGGAGCGGCGACAGGACTGGGGCACCTGGCCGAACTGGGTCAGGCGGCGCTCGCAGTCGCGCTTGCAGCCGGCACAGAGGTATTCCCGGGCCTGCAGCAGGAGCTGGTTGGCCTTGTCCAGGGCGGGGGCGGCGGAATGGCGGAGTTGAACTTGGTATTCCATGGTGCGGACCTCTTGGTGGAAGGTTGCCTGAAAACCGGGGATCAGACGCCCGCTTCCCGTTCCTCGCCGCCGCAAAAGTGCTGGCAGTGGGCCGGGCTATCGGCGGGGCGCAGGTCGAGACAGGCCGCACAGACGATGGTGCCGGGCCAGTCCTTGAGGGGAATGGCCTGGCCACAGGTGCCGCATGAGTGGGCGTGGCCGGACGTGTGGGGCTTGGTCTCCATGGGGAGCTACCCTACGCGCGCCGGCGGCGTCCGGGTTTGATCTAGATCGAAAAAAATGACTAAAGAATACGGGCTGCTTCGGCAAAGGGCAGGCGCGGTCCCCGGGGGTGGTTGCCGGCGGCGTCGCCGTAGCCCAGGTTGATGATGAAATTGCTCTGCCAGCGGCCGTCGGGGAAGAACTCGGCGTCCAGCTTGGCGGCGTCGAAGCCGGACATGGGGCCCGCGTCCAGGCCCAGCAGGCGGGCGGCGACGATGAGGTAGGCGCCCTGCAGGCTGGAATTGCGGAAGGCGGTGCTGGCGGCCATGGCCGGGTTGGCCTCGAACATGGGCTTGGCGTCGTAGGCCGGGAACTGGGTCGGCAGGTGCTCGTAGAAGGCCGTGTCCTGGGCGACGATGACGGTCACCGGCGCCGCCAGGGTCTTTTCCACATTGCCCGGGGAGAGGGACCGGGCCAGGCGGGCCTTGGCCTCGGGGCTGGTGACGAAGACGAAGCGGGCCGGCTGGGAATTCATGGCGGTGGGCCCCCACTTGGCCAGGTCGTAAAGCTGTTGCAGGGTTTCCGCGCTCACCGGACGGTCGGCAAAGCGGTTGAAGCTGCGGGCGTCGAGAAAGGCCTGGGCCAGGATTTCGGGGGCGGCGGGAGATTTCATCGTTGATTTCCTTTCATGTTTTATCGTGGCAGGAGGGCCGGCCAGGGCCCAGCCTGAATGCCGACCATCCTAGGGCCCCGGGCCAGGGCTGAAAAGCGATAAGAATTGGCGGAACCGTTCAATTTAATTGAACGATCGCCGCGTCAGCCGTACGGCGGTCCGGGCGCCCTATAATGGGGCCCTTCCGCCACGGACAGCGCCATGCACATCCTCATCGTCGAAGACGACCGGTCCATCGCCGAGAACCTCTACGAATTCCTGGAATCCCGGGGGCACCAGTGCGACTACGCCGATTCCCTGGCGGCGGCGGGGCGCCTCCTGGCCGGCGGCAGCTTCGACTGCGCCGTTTTCGACCGCAGCCTGCCCGACGGCGACGCCCTCAGCCTGGCCCGGCGTCTGCGCGCCGAGGGCAGCAGCCTGCCGGTGCTGATGCTGACGGCCCGGGATACCCTGGAGGACAAGCTGGCCGGCTTCGACGCCGGGGCCGACGACTATCTGGTCAAGCCCTTCGCCCTGCAGGAGGTGGAAGTGCGCCTGACGGCCCTGGTGCGCCGGGCGGCGCCGCGCAAGGATGCGGGCGTGTGGCGCCAGGGGCCCCTGGAATACGACGCCACCTCCCAGGAACTGCGCCTGGCCGGCCAAGCCCTGCGCCTGCCGCCCAAGGCCCTGCGCCTGGCGGCCCTGCTGCTGCAGCAGCCGAACCGGGTCTTTTCCCGGCGGGAGCTGGAGATTGCCATCTGGGGCCACGAGCAGGAGGCCAGCGACAACCTGCGCAGCGTCCTGCACACCCTGCGCCGGGCCCTGGGAGAGGGGGCCGGGGTGGAAGTGGTGAACATTCACGGACTGGGGTACAAACTTGTCGCTCGCTAATCATTCCGCCGAGGAGCTGGCCGCCGACCGCCAGGCGCCCAGCATGCGCCTGCGCATCGCCCTGTGGGTGGCGGCCCTGGCCCTGGTCATCATCCTGGCCCAGTCGGTGGCCCTGCTCCTGATGTTCGACGAGATGGAGGAGGAGTTCATCGACAACCTCCTCACCACCCAGGTGGAACACAGCATCGAGCTGTGGCATACCTCGCCCGAGACGACCTTCCCTAACCCCCCGTCCATGACCCTGTACCGGCTCGAGCCCCACTCGCCGCCGGGCAGTGTGCCCGACAACCTGGCCCGGCTGCCCATCGGCAACCACGAAATTTTTGAGGGCAATAAGGAATTTCACGTGGCGGTGCGTGAGGACGATGGCATCCGCTTCATTCTCCAGGACGACGTGGAAGAGCACGAAGAGAGGCTTGAAGCAGTGACGGCGATGATCGTCACCGGCGCCCTGATCATCGGCGGCGTGGTGCTGGCAATGGTCTATGCCCTCTCCGGCCGCTTCACCCGGCGCCTGGAGTGGCTGGCCCGGCGGGTCCGGGGCGAGGTGCCGGAGGCGGGCAGCTACGCCCAGGCCGGCATGGAGCGGGAAGTGCTGGCCGTGGCCCAGGCCCTGGACGCCCTGGAGGCCCGCCAGGCGGAACTGCTGCAGCGGGAGCGGGAATTCACCGCCAACCTTTCCCACGAGCTGCGCACTCCCCTCACCGCCATCCGCACCGATGCGGAAATGCTCAGCGCCGCCGGCGGCCTGCCGGAGGCGGCTTATCGTCGTTCTCTGCGCATAGTGGACAATGCGGACCGTATCACCCGTCTGGCCGAGAGCCTGCTTATGCTGGCCCGGGAGACTCGACCCCAGTTGCTGGAAAATTTGTCCCTGCCCCAGGAGATTCAGTCCCAATGGGAATCTTTGAGCACGCAGTACGCCAAGTCGGTACAGCTGACCCTTGAGGTGCCGGATCCGGCCCTGGTGCGGGCCGACCCGGCTCTGCTGCAGCTGGTGCTGCGCAATCTGCTGGAAAATGCCCTGCGCCACACCGAGTCGGGCACCATCACCTGCCGCCTGCGGGGCAGCGTGCTGGAAGTGGCGGACCAGGGGCCGGGCTTTGCCCCGGACGATCTGCCCCGGGTCTTCGACCGCTTCTACCGCTGCGGCCCCGGTGCCGGCCATGGCCTCGGCCTGGCCCTGGTGGCCCACGTCTGCCGCGCCTGCGGTTGGGTGCCGGCCGCCGCCAACGGCCCCGACGGCGGCGCCGTCCTCAGCGTGGATCTGGGGGCATCCCTGCAGGGCCCGTCACCGGCTGCCGCCGCCTGAGTCCTCCTGCCGGCCCCAGCGGGCGGCGGCGCCCCAGCCCCTCAGGCTAGGGACCGTGCCGGACCTTTCCTCACACTTTCCTCACACTTCCCTCACCAGTCCCTCACGGGGCGGCGCCTAAAGTTGCGGCCAATTTCCCTCATCAGGTTGCCGCTCCATGGCCGTATTCGCTCCTGCCCCCGCTCTGGTGGCCAATCCTTCCGGACTGATCCTGGCCGGACTGACTCTGGTCAACCTGCTCCTGGCCTTCGCCTTCTGGCTCTACCAGGGCTCGCGCCAGGGCCTGAGCCGCTGGCGGCACTGGCAGCCGGCGGTGGGCGGCACCACCCTGGCTCTGGTGGGCAGCGTCTATTTCGCCCTGGCGGGCAACCGCCTCTTCTGGCAAGCTGCCATGGCCGGCCGGGACGGCGGCCAGTGGTCCACCTGGGGCTTTGCCGCCGCCCTCTTCGTCTTCCTCAGTGCCATCCATTTCGTCCTGCTGGCGCCCCTGATGGGCCGCCGCACCGCCAAGCCGGTGCTGGCCCTGCTGGTGGTGGTGGTGGGCTGCGCCAGCTTCTACATGGAGAAGTACGGCATCTACCTCGATCCCTCCATGCTGCGCAACGTGCTCAAGACCGACGTCAAGGAAGCGGGGGAATTGTTTACCTGGTCCCTCCTGCCCCACCTGGCCCTGGTGGTGGGGCTGCCCCTGCTGCTGCTGTCCCGGATGCGTCTGCCGGAGGCCGGTCTCGGCGGCCGTATCCTAGCCATCCGCGCCGGTTCCCTGCTGCTGGCCCTGGTCCTGGGCGGCGGGGCGGTGTTCCTGGAGTACCAGGACTTCGCCTCCCTGATGCGCAACCACAAGGAAATCCGCTACCTCATCACCCCGGCCAACTTGGTCTATTCCCTGTCCCGGGTGGCCAAGGCCGAGGCGGCCCAGGGGCCGCGCCAGCCCATCGGCACCGATGCCGCCCTGGCGGCAGCCTGGAAGGGCCGCAGCAAGCCGGCCCTGTTCGTCATCGTCGTCGGCGAGACGGCCCGCGCCGCCAACTGGGGGCTCAACGGCTACAAGCGGCAGACCACGCCGGAACTGGCCCGGCTCGACGTCATCAATTTCCCCCAGGTCAGCAGCTGCGGCACCAACACCGAAGTCTCCGTGCCCTGCATCTTCGCCCCCGTGGGGCGCCGGGATTACGACGAGGAGAAGATCCGCGGCAGCGAATCCCTGCTGCACGTGCTGGACCGGGCCGGCTTCAAGGTGCTGTGGCGGGACAACCAGTCCGGCTGCAAGGGCGTCTGCGAAGGCCTGCCCAACGACAGCCTGACCAATGCCGCCATCCCCGGCCTGTGCGACGGCGAGCGCTGCCTCGATGAAGTGTTGCTGCACAACCTGGACAAGGTGCTGGCCGACGACAAGGGCAACCGGGTGCTGGTGCTGCACCAGCTGGGCAACCACGGCCCGGCCTACCACAAGCGCTATCCGGAGGCCTACCGCCGCTACGCGCCGACCTGCGATTCCAGCGACCTGCGCCAGTGCAGCCGGGAGCAGATCGTCAATTCCTACGACAACGCCCTGCTATACACCGACCACATGCTGGCCAAGACCATCGACTTCCTCAAGTCCCAGGACAAGGATTACGACACGGGCCTGATGTACTTCTCCGACCACGGCGAGTCCCTGGGCGAGAACAATCTGTTCCTGCACGGCATGCCCTACAGCATCGCGCCCCAGGAACAGACCCGGGTGCCCATGGTGATGTGGCTTTCCCGTAACTTTGCCCAGGACTTCAAGGTCAATGTCTCCTGCCTCAAGGCCCGGGCGGCCCAGCCGGCCAGCCACGACAACATCTTCCATTCCGTGCTCGGCCTGCTCGACGTCAGCACCAGCATTTACGACGCCAAGCTGGACCTGGCCGCCGGCTGCCGGAGCTGACCATGGACAACGCCACCTCCTTGCCCCTGCCCGTGGCTGGCGTGCTGGAACGCCACGCCGGTCGCCGCTGGCTGCTGACCCAGGCCCTGCTGCTGGCCCTGCTGGCGGTACTGCTGCTGGCAGTATTCGAGAACACGGACCTGGACCTGGCCCTGAGTCAGCGGCTCTACGACCCGGCCCTGGGAGATTTCCCCATGCACCACCACTGGCTGTTCGAGCGGGTGCTGCACCACGGCATGAAGTATGCTTCCTACGCTCTGGTGTGCATCGCCCTGGTGCCCTGCTGGCTCGGCTGGAAGGGCGAGCTGGACTGGCTGCCCCGGCGCAATGCGCTGCTGGCGGCCCTGGGCATGGTGTTGATCCCCATCGGCGTTTCCCTGCTGAAGAGCCTGACCAACCGCCACTGTCCCTGGGACGTGCTGGAATTTGGCGGTTACGCGCCCTACCTGGGCCTGCTGGTGCCGGGGCCGACGGACATCAAGGCTGGCGCCTGTTTCCCGGCCGGCCATGCGGCGGCCGGCTTTCTCTGGCTGGTGTGGGGCGTGGCCCTGCGTCCGGCAGGCCGCACCTGGTCTCGTCTGGCCCTGGCCCTGGGGCTGGTCTTTGGCGCCGGCCTCGGCGTGGTGCGCCTGTTCCAGGGGGCCCACTTCCTTTCCCACGTGCTGTGGTCGGCCTGGTTCGCCTGGGCCCTCAGCCTGGCCCTGGCCGCCCTGCTGGGAGCCGACCTGAGGCTGCGTCCGGGCCGGGGTGGCCAGGAGCGGGTGGCCTGAGGGGCAGCAAGGACGCCGGTTTCGGGCCTGGCATCGCCAGGCGGCAATATCCATGCGCCTTCCCGGCCATGGTCCCCCGAAAAGCACAAAGGGCCGGAAACGGCCCTTTGTCGTTGTGGCGGCAGCCGCCGGCGCTGGTCAGGGCCTCACGGCCACAGCACCAGGGCCCAGACGGCGGCGGCGGTGGCCAGGGCGATGAGAACGGCGGCGCTGCCCAGGTCCTTGGCCCGTTTGGAGAGATCGTGGCGTTCCGGCGAGACCCGGTCCACCACTGCTTCCACGGCGGAGTTGATCAGTTCCACCAGCAGCACCATGAGGATGCTGGCCACCAGGGCCGCCTTTTCGAGGCCGCTCTTGCCCAGCCACAGGCCCAGAGGAATGGCCACCAGGGCCAGCAGCACTTCCTCGCGGAAGGCCGCCTCGTGCTGCCAGGCCGCCTTGAAGCCGTCCCGGGAATAGCCCATGGCGTTCCACAGCCGCTCCAGGCCGGTCTTGCCCTTGAAAGGAGAGGTGCTCACGGCCTTCTCCTCAGCGGCTCAGGAGGGGCTTGAGGAAGCGGCCGGTGTGGCTCTCGCCCACCTTGACCACGGCTTCCGGCGCCCCGGCGGCGATGATGCGACCGCCGCCGCCGCCGCCCTCGGGACCCAGGTCCACCAGCCAGTCGGCGGTCTTGATCACATCCAGGTTGTGCTCGATGACCACCACGGTGTTGCCGTGGTCGGCCAGGCGATGCAGCACCTTGAGCAGCATCTCGATGTCGGCGAAGTGCAGGCCCGTGGTGGGTTCGTCCAGGATGTAGAGGGTGCGGCCGGTGTCCCGCTTGGACAGTTCCAGGGCCAGCTTGACGCGCTGGGCCTCGCCGCCGGAGAGGGTGGTGGCGCTCTGGCCCAGGGTGATGTAGGAGAGGCCCACATCCACCAGGGTCTGCAGCTTGCGGGCCACCACCGGCACCGGGTCGAAGAATTCCCGGGCCTGCTCCACGGTCATCTGCAGCACGTCGTAGATGGACTTGCCCTTGTAGTGCACTTCCAGGGTTTCCCGGTTGTAGCGCTTGCCGTGGCAGACGTCGCAGGGCACGTAGATGTCCGGCAGGAAGTGCATTTCCACCTTGATCACGCCGTCGCCCTGGCAGGCCTCGCAGCGGCCGCCCTTGACGTTGAAGGAGAAGCGGCCCGGGCCGTAGCCCCGGGAGCGGGCTTCCGGCACCCCGGCGAACAGCTCCCGGATGGGGGTGAGCAGGCCCGTGTAGGTGGCCGGATTGGAACGGGGGGTACGGCCGATGGGGCTCTGGTCCACATTGATCACCTTGTCGAAGTGATCCAGGCCGATGATTTCCTCGTGCTCCGCCGGTTCCGCCGTGGAGCCGTAGAGGTGCTTGGCGGCGGCGGTGTACAGGGTATCGTTGATGAGGGTGGACTTGCCCGAGCCAGAAACGCCGGTGATGCAGGTCATGAGGCCCACCGGCAGTTCCAGGGAAACGTCCTTCAGGTTGTTGCCCTTGGCGCCGATGACCTGGAGCTTCTTCTCCGGGTCGGCCTGGCGGCGCTTCTTCGGCACCTCGATTTTCTTGCGCCCGGAGAGGTAGTCGCCGGTCATGGAGGCCGGGTTGTCGGTGACCTGCTGGGGCGTGCCCTCGGCGACGATGGCGCCGCCGTGTACCCCGGCGCCGGGGCCGATGTCCACCACGTAGTCGGCGGTGCGGATGGCGTCCTCGTCGTGCTCCACCACGATCACCGTGTTGCCGATGTCCCGCAGCTGGCGCAGGGTCTGCAGCAGACGGTCGTTGTCGCGCTGGTGCAGGCCGATGGAAGGCTCGTCCAGCACATACATGACGCCGGTGAGGCCGGAGCCGATCTGGCTGGCCAGGCGGATGCGCTGGGCTTCGCCGCCGGAAAGGGTCTCGGCGGAGCGGTCCAGGGAAAGGTAGTCCAGGCCCACGTTGATGAGGAACTGCAGGCGGGAGGTGATTTCCTTGAGGATCTTCTCCGCCACCTGGGCCTTGTGGCCGGTGAGCTGGATGGTCTCGAAGTAGTCCCGGGCCTCGGCCAGGGGCAGATGGCTGATCTCGTGCAGGGTCTTGCTGCCGACCTTGACGTGGCGCGCCTCCTGGCGCAGGCGGGTGCCTTCGCAGGTGGGGCAGGTGGTGTTGCTGATGTACTTGGCCAGTTCCTCGCGCACCGCCAGGGAATCGGTCTCCTTGTAGCGCCGCTCCAGGTTGGGAATGATGCCCTCGAAGGCATGTTCCTTGAGCACCAGCTTGCCCCGCTCGTTCATGTACTGGAAGGGCACCAGGTCCTTGTCGCTGCCGTAGAGCAGCACCTGCTTCACTTCGTCGGTCAGCTCGCTGAAGGGCGTGTCCACGCTGAAGCCGTAGTACTCGGCGAGGGAGCCGATCATCTGGAAGTAGAACTGGTTGCGCTTGTCCCAGCCCCGGATGGCGCCGGCCGCCAGGGACAGGTCGGGATGGGCCACCACCCGCTTCGGGTCGAAGAACTGGATCACCCCCAGGCCGTCGCACTTGGGACAGGCCCCCATGGGGTTGTTGAAGGAGAACAGGCGCGGCTCCAGCTCCTGCAGGGCATAGGAGCAGATGGGGCAGGCGAACTTGGCGGAGAAGAGGTGCTCCTGGTTGCTCTCCATCTCCAGGGCGATGGCCCGGCCGTCGGCGTGGCGCAGGGCGGTCTCGAAGGACTCGGCCAGGCGCTGGCGCATGTCTTCCCGCACCTTGAGGCGGTCCACCACCACGTCGATGTTGTGCTTCTGGCTCTTGGCCAGCTTGGGCAGGTTGTCGATCTCGTAGATGGTGCCGTCCACCCGCAGGCGGACGAAGCCCTGGGCCCGCAGCTCGGTGAACAGGTCCAGCTGCTCGCCCTTGCGGTTGGCCACCACCGGCGCCAGGATCATCAGCTTGGTCTCTTCCGGCAGGGCCAGCACGTGGTCCACCATCTGGGACACGGTCTGGGCCTCCAGGGGCTCTCCGTGTTCCGGGCAATAGGGGGTGCCGGCGCGGGCGTAGAGCAGACGCAGGTAATCGTGGATTTCGGTGACCGTGCCCACGGTGGAACGGGGGTTGTGGCTGGTGGCCTTCTGCTCGATGGAAATGGCCGGGGACAGGCCCTCGATCAGGTCCACATCCGGCTTTTCCATCAGCTGCAGGAACTGGCGGGCGTAGGCCGAGAGGGATTCCACATAGCGGCGCTGGCCCTCGGCGTAGAGGGTGTCGAAGGCGAGGGAGGACTTGCCTGAGCCGGAAAGTCCGGTGATCACGATCAGCTTGTCGCGGGGCAGGTCCAGACTGATGTTTTTCAGGTTATGGGTCCGTGCGCCGCGGATTTTTATTTCGTCCATGGGGTGTTCTGAGCTCGGTTGGGGCCAACCGGTAACTATACCCGGTGTCAGGCGGCCAGGGGAAAGGGAGTTGCAGCGGGAATTGCTGTGGCGGCCGCCGCGGCGGCGGAGAACCGGGGCAGGGCGTCGCTTTGCCTGGCGGGCCGGCTGGCGGTGTTGTATTGCCCTGCGGTCTCGGATAAACTTCGCGGCCCCGGATGTGCAATCCGGATGGTTTTTTGCCGGTGTAGCTCAGTTGGTAGAGCAGCGCATTCGTAATGCGAAGGTCGTAGGTTCGACTCCTATCTCCGGCACCAATTCCAGGAAAAAGGGCAGCTCTCCGGAGCTGCCCTTTTTTTTGTTTCCGTCTGCCCTGGCGACTCGGGGCGGGTCGGCATTTCCATACGCTACCGTCTGGAAATGCTATAGAATCCGTCGGTCATTATTTTGAGGACGAGGAGAACACAATATGGAACTCAAAGAGAGCGTATTCGTTGTTACCGGCGGTGGTTCCGGCCTGGGTGCCGCGACGGCCCGCATGATCGTGGCCGGCGGCGGCAAGGTGGTCCTGGCCGACGTGAACAAGGCAGCCGGCGAGGCCCTGGCGGCGGAACTGGGCGCCAATGCCCGCTTCGCCGAAACCGACGTGACCAATGAAGCCAGCGCCAAGGCGGCCGTCGAACTGGCCGTCTCCACCTTCGGCAAGCTCAATGGCCTGGTGAACTGCGCCGGCGTGGCGCCGGCGGAGAAGGTGCTGGGCAAGGAAGGTCCCCATCGCCTGGAGAGCTTTGCCAAGGTCATCAACATCAACCTGGTGGGCTCCTTCAACATGATCCGCCTGGCCACCGAAGTCATGGCCAAGGGCGAACCCAATGCTCAGGGCGAGCGCGGCGTCATCGTCAGTACCGCCTCCGTGGCCGCCTTCGACGGCCAGCTGGGCCAGGCTGCCTATGCCGCCTCCAAGGGCGGCGTCGTGGCCATGACCCTGCCCATCGCCCGGGAACTGGCCCGCAGCGGCATCCGCGTCATGACCATCGCCCCGGGCATCATGGAAACCCCCATGCTCATGGGCATGCCCCAGGAAGTGCAGGACTCCCTGGGCAAGATGGTGCCGTTCCCCTCCCGCATGGGCAAACCGGCCGAATACGCTGCCCTGGTGCGCCACATCGTGGAGAACTCCTACCTCAATGGCGAAGTGATCCGTCTGGACGGCGCCATTCGCATGGCGGCGAAATAACTTATACTGCGGGCCTGTCAGTCCCACCCAAAGGCGCGGGCAATGCTCGCGCCTTTCTTATTTGCGAGCCATGAGCAAAGGCGCCTGTTACCACTGTGGTCAGCCCGTTCCGGATGACGTCGATCTGACGGTCCGGGTCTCCGAATCTCCCCGTGCCATGTGTTGTATCGGTTGCCAGGCGGTGGCCCAGGCCATCGTGGACAACGGCCTGGACGACTACTACCGCAACCGGGATGCCCTGCCCGAATCGAAGCGGGAAGCCCTGCCCGAGGTGCTGGACAACCTGCGCCTCTTTGACCACGCCGATTTCCAGAAAAGTTTCGTGCGCGCCCTGGGCGAGAACGAGCGGGAAGCCTCCCTGATCCTGGAAGGCATTACCTGCGCCGCCTGCATCTGGCTCAACGAACAGCACATCTCCCATCTGCCCGGGGTTGCCGGGGTGGATATCAACTACACCACGCGCCGCGCCCGGGTGCGCTGGGACGAGAGCAAGATCAAGCTTTCCGACATCCTGGCGGCCATCTCGGCCATCGGCTACCGGGCCTACCCCTATGATCCGGCCCGGACCGAGGAGCTGGCCCGCAAGGAACGCCGGGACGCCCTGTGGCGCGTCTGGGTGGCCGGTTTCGGCATGATGCAGGTGATGATGTACGCCATCCCCGTCTATATGGCGGAAGGGGACATGACGGCGGATATCGAATCCCTGATGCGCTGGGCCAGCCTGCTGCTGACCCTGCCGGTGGTCTTCTATTCGGCAGCCCCCTTCTTCCGCAATGCCTGGCGCGACCTCAAGTTCCGCCGGGTCGGCATGGACGTGCCGGTGGCCCTGGGCGTCGGTTCGGCCTTCGCCGCCAGCATCTGGGCCACTTTCGTTGCCGACGGCGAGGTCTATTTCGACTCGGTGACCATGTTCGTGTTTTTCCTGCTGGGCGGGCGCTTCCTGGAAATGAATGCGCGCCAGCGTGCCGTCGGCGTCACCGAAGCCCTGGCCAAGCTGCTGCCGGCTTTTGCCGAGCGCCTCGTCGCCTATCCCCAGGACCGCACGCCGGGCAAGGTGGTGGTGGCCGACCTGCAGGCGGGGGATGTCGTCCTGGTGCGTCCCGGCGGCACCATTCCCTCCGACGGGCGGGTGCTGGAAGGGACGAGTTCGGTCAATGAATCGCTCCTCACCGGCGAGAGCCTGCCGGTGTCCAAGCGGGTCGGAGATACAGTCACCGGCGGCGCCATCAATGTGGAAAGCCCCCTGGTGGTACGGGTCGAACAGGTAGGGGAGGGCACCCGGCTCTCCGCCATCGTGCGCCTCATGGAACGGGCGGCCATGGAAAAACCGCGGATCGTCGAGATGGCTGATCGCATCGCCAGCCGTTTTGTCGCCGCCCTGCTGCTGGTGGCGGCGGCCGTCGCCCTGGCCTGGTGGTTCATCGATCCGGCCCGGGCCCTGTGGATCACCGTTTCCGTGCTGGTGGTGACCTGCCCCTGCGCCCTGTCCCTGGCCACCCCGATCGCCCTAACGGTGGCCAGCGGTGTGCTGGCCCGGGAAGGGCTGCTGGTGACCCGGGGTCACGCCATCGAAACCCTGGCCCGCTCCACCCATGTCGTCTTCGACAAGACCGGTACCCTGACCTCGGGCCGCATGCGCCTGCTGGAGGTCCTGCCGCTCGGGACTGTCGGCGCCGAGGACGGTTTGCGGCTGGCGGGGGCGCTGGAAGGGGCTTCCGAGCATCCCATCGCCCAGGTATTCCGCAGCGAGGCGGCGCAGCTGGCCGCCTGGCCCCATGGTACCGAAGTCGTCACCAGTATTCCGGGGAGCGGCATTTCCGGGGTGCTGGGTGGTGTCGAATACCGTATCGGCCGTCCCGACTTCGTCGCCGAGCTGGTGGGGGCTGCCCTGCCTGACTCTGCCCGGGGCTTTGCCGCCCGGGGCGATACGGTGATTGCCCTGGGGGCGGCGAGCGGCTGGATTGCCCTGTTCGCCCTGGGGGACGAGATCCGGGCCGAGGCGCCGGCCCTGGTGGCCGATCTGCTGGCCTCGGGGCGCCAGGTGGTGCTGCTTTCCGGCGATGCCCCGGAGGCGGCGGCCCGGGTGGCCGCCCTGCTCGGCATCCAGGACGTCCATGGTGGTGTCTCGCCCCAAGGCAAGCACGATTTTGTCTCCCGCCTGCAGGAGACCGGCGCCGTGGTGGCCATGGTGGGGGATGGGGTTAACGACGCCCCGGTCCTGGCCCAGGCCCAGGTGTCCGTGGCCATGGGCGGCGGCGCCCAGCTGGCGCGGACCCAGGCCGACCTGATCCTGCTGTCGGAGAACCTGGATCATCTGCGGCGCGGCATTGCCCTTTCCGGCAAGGCGCTACGCATCATCCGGCAGAACCTGGTATGGTCCTTTGCCTATAATTTCATCGCCCTGCCCCTGGCCATGTTCGGTTTCATCACGCCCTGGATGGCCGGCATCGGCATGTCCGGCAGTTCCCTGCTGGTGGTGCTCAATTCCCTGCGGCTGCAACGCCCCCTTTAGCGGAGTTTCGTCCATGGAAAGCCTGTATCTGCTGATTCCTCTCTCGGTCGTTCTGGTCTTCGCCATTGGCGTCGCCTTCTGGTGGTCGGTGCGCAACGGCCAGTTCGACGATCTGGAGGGCCCTGCCTACCGCATCCTGATGGACGACGAACTGCCCGGGAAGCGGGACGGGGCGGCGACTGCCAAGGGGGCGGAGGAGGGCGCAGGGGAGAAATAACCCTGGTTTGATCTGGGTCAACAATCCCAAACGGGGCATCAGAGAGAATCCTTCTCGTTTTGGAAGTCCCTCATTTTGTTGGGGGCTTCGCCAAGTTTGTTTCTCTGTTGGGGTTGGGGTGCGTTTGTAACGCACCCTTTTTTTTGCCCATTTTTTTGATGTGGTCCGCCGCCTTTTTGACTTTGTGCGAGACGGCTTGATCTATGTCAAAAGGCGCGGGGCTCCGCTACAATAGCATCCCTGCGATGCTGCCCAAGGGTTCATAGGGAGGTGGCATGAAGATTATCTTTTCCTAGTCGAGAGGTGGGTCCATGTCGGAAACGCAATCCACATACAACTATAAGGTAGTACGGCAATTTGCCATCATGACCGTAGTCTGGGGCATTGTTGGCATGCTTGTCGGTGTCATCATTGCCGCCCAGCTGGTCTGGCCGGAGCTCAATTTTGGGCCCTGGTTGACCTATGGTCGTCTTCGTCCGCTGCATACCAATGCAGTGATTTTCGCTTTTGGCGGTTGTGCGCTGTTTGCAACCTCCTACTGGGTGGCGCAGCGTACCTGCCACACTCGTCTGTTCTCCGACGGACTGGCCGCCTTTACGTTCTGGGGCTGGCAGATCGTCATCCTGCTGGCTGCTGTTAGCCTGCCCCTGGGTATCACCACCGGCAAGGAATATGCCGAACTGGAATGGCCGATCGATATCCTGATCACCCTGGTGTGGGTTGCCTACGCCCTGGTGTTCTTCGGTACCCTGATCAAGCGTAAGGTTAGCCACATCTACGTTGCCAACTGGTTCTACGGCGGCATGATCCTGGCTGTGGCTCTGCTGCACCTGGTGAACAGCGCCGAAATCCCGGTCTCCATGCTGAAGTCCTACTCCGCCTACGCCGGCGTGCAGGATGCCATGGTGCAGTGGTGGTACGGCCACAATGCGGTGGGTTTCTTCCTGACCGCCGGCTTCCTGGGCATGATGTACTACTTCGTGCCGAAGCAGGCTGAGCGTCCGGTTTACTCCTATCGCCTGTCCGTGGTGCACTTCTGGGCCCTGATCTTCACCTACATGTGGGCAGGTCCTCACCATCTGCACTACACTGCCCTGCCCGACTGGACCCAGTCCATCGGCATGCTGTTCTCCCTGATTCTGCTGGCTCCCTCCTGGGGCGGTATGATCAACGGCATCATGACCCTGTCCGGCGCCTGGCATAAGCTGCGTGACGATCCCATCCTGAAGTTCCTGATCACTTCCCTGTCTTTCTACGGTATGTCGACCTTCGAAGGTCCGATGATGTCCGTGAAGTCCGTGAATGCCCTGTCCCACTACACTGACTGGACCGTTGGTCACGTGCATGCTGGTGCTCTGGGCTGGGTGGCGATGGTTTCCGTTGGCTCCCTGTACTACCTGATCCCCCGCCTGTTCGGCGCCAAGCAGATGTACAGCGTCAAGCTGGTCACCGTGCACTTCTGGATCGCTACCATCGGCGTCGTGCTGTACATCGCCTCCATGTGGATCGCCGGTGTGATGCAAGGCCTGATGTGGCGCGCCTTCAACCCTGATGGCACCCTGACCTACAGCTTCGTCGAAGCGGTGAAGGGCTCCTACCCGTTCTGGACCATCCGTCTGGTTGGTGGTGTTCTGTTCCTGGGCGGTATGCTGATCATGTTCTACAACGTGCTGAAGACCATCGGTCAGAGCCAAGGCGCCGACGAGCGCATCATGGCCCCTGCCGCTCATCACGCTTAATCAGGGAGAACGCTACAAATGCTTACGCATGAACAAATCGAAAAGAACGCTGGTTGGCTGATCGTTCTGACCGTCATCGTGATCAGTTTCGGTGGCGCTCTGGAAATCGTTCCGCTCTTCTTCCAGAAGTCCACGACCCAGGCGGTTGAAGGCGTCAAGCCTTACGATCCCGTCCGCCTGGCTGGCCGCGATGTGTATATCCGGGAAGGCTGCTACAACTGCCACTCCCAGATGGTCCGTCCGTTCCGGGCCGAGACCGAGCGCTATGGTCACTACTCTGTTGCTGGTGAGTTCGTTTATGACCACCCGTTCCAGTGGGGTTCCAAGCGTACCGGTCCCGATCTGGCCCGTGTTGGCGAGCGTTACTCCAACGAGTGGCACGTTGCTCACCTGAACAATCCTCGCGATGTCGTTCCTGAGTCCAACATGCCGGCTTACCCCTTCCTGGCCAAGAGCAAGGCCAAGGACAGCGTGGGTGCCGACATCGAGGCCAAGATGCGGGCTCTGCGCAAGGTTGGTGTTCCTTACACCGACGCGGAGATTGCCGGTGCCAAGGCCGAGATTGGCGACAAGACCGAGCTCGACGTTCTGATCGCCTACCTCCAAGGCATGGGCACTGCCCTGAAGAACACCAAGTAAGGTATGGACATCAACGATCTGCGTTCCATCGTGACGGTGCTGGCATTTATGTCGTTCGTCGGCATCGTCTGGTGGGCTTATGGCAAGGGGGCCCGCAAGGGCTTTGACGAAGCGGCCAACTTGCCCTTCGCAGATGACGATGCGGAAGTGATCACCGATCTCTCCCGCAAAGAAGAGAGGAAAACATCATGAGCGATTTCGTTAGCGAGTTTTGGAACTTGTACGTCGTCGTAATCTCGCTGGTGTCTATCATCGGCTGCGGCATTTTCTTGAAATTTCAGAGCGTCCACAAGGGCTCCACGGATACCACCGGGCACGTGTGGGACGAGACTCTGGCTGAGTACAACAACCCTCTGCCTGCCTGGTGGAAGTGGATGTTCTACATCACCATCGTCTTCGCTCTGGTGTATCTGGCCCTGTATCCCGGCCTGGGCAAGTTCCAGGGCGTGCTGGGTTGGTCTTCCGTTGGCCAGTACAAGGCTGAAGTGAAGAAGGCTGACGACACCTACGGTCCCATCTACGACAAGTACCTGAAGATGGATCTGAAGGCTGTTGCTGCCGACAAGGAAGCCAACGAAATGGGCAAGCGCCTGTTCCTGACCTACTGCTCCCAGTGTCATGGTTCTGATGCCCGCGGTTCCAAGGGCTTCCCGAACCTGGCCGATGCCGACTGGCAGTGGGGCGGTGAGGCCGATACCGTCAAGACCACCATCCTGGAAGGTCGTAACGGTGTGATGCCTCCTCACGCTCAACTGGGCGACGAGACCATCAAGAACCTGGCCAACTTCGTCCGCTCCCTGTCCGGTCTGCCGCACGATGCCGTGCTGGCCGCCAAGGGCAAGGAAGCCTTCGGTACCGTCGGTTGCACCGGCTGCCACGGTCCGGAAGCTACCGGCACCCCGGCTCTGGGCGCCCCCAATCTGACCGACAAGGTCTGGCTGTACGGCTCCTCCGAGGCCACCATCACCGAGACCATCAAGAACGGCCGCAACAACCGCATGCCGGCTTGGAAGGACTTCCTGGGTGAAGGCAAGGTGCACATCCTGGCTGCCTACGTGCTGAGCCTGTCCGGCGCCGAGAAGAAGTAATGCTGTAGTCAAAAGGAAGCGCGGTGCAGAGATTCTGTGCCGCGCTTTTTTTTCACCGTGCATGAGCTGTGACCTGTATCAAAATCGCAGTGCGGGCATGACCCGGTACTGCGATTCTGATAAACGTTAAGAGCAAGCAATGAGCCAGATCGAGAACGGCAATTCAGCTGTACCGGAAGCGAACGGGTCTCTCTACGAAAAGCACAAGAAGATCTACGTGCGGGCCGCCTCCGGCCTTTTCAACAATTGGCGTTGGGGGATGGTGTTCCTCACCCAGGCCCTGTTCTACGGGCTCTGCTGGGTCGACTGGAATGGCCGCCAGGCAGTCCTGTTCCATCTGGTCGAGCGCAAGTTCTATATTTTCGGCATGGTGTTCTGGCCCCAGGATGTCTTTTACCTGGCGCTGCTGCTGATCATTTCCGCCTATGCCCTGTTCCTGTTTACTGCGGTGGCCGGGCGGCTCTTTTGCGGCTATGCCTGCCCCCAGACCGTCTACACCGAACTATTTCTCTGGATAGAAGCCAAGGTCGAAGGTGACCGGCCCGCCCGCATGAAGCTGGACAAGGGGCCGCTGGACGGGCGCAAACTGCGCCTGAAAACCACCAAGCATGCCCTGTGGCTGATCCTTTCGCTGTGGACCGGTTTTACCCTGGTGGGCTATTTCACCCCCGTCAAGGAACTGGTGGCCTCCATTCCTTCCTTCGGCTTCGGCCCCTGGGAAATCTTCTGGATCCTGTTCTACGCCGGTTTCACCTACATGCAGGCCGGCTTCCTGCGGGAGCAGGTGTGCAAGTACATGTGCCCCTATGCCCGTTTCCAGGGGGTCATGTTCGATCCGGATACCCTGATCATCACCTATGACCCGGAACGGGGTGAGCCGCGGGGCGCGCGCAAGAAAGGGATTGACCCCCGTAGCGAGGGCAAGGGCGACTGCGTCGATTGTGGCATCTGCGTTCAGGTCTGTCCGACCGGTATCGATATCCGTAACGGACTGCAGTACGAGTGCATCGGCTGTTCCGCCTGTATTGACGCCTGCGACGAGGTGATGGACAAGATGTCCTATCCGCGGGGCCTGATCCGTTACTCCACGGAGAATGCCCTGGCCAAGCACTATACGCCCAAGGAAATGGTGGCCCATGTGATGCGGCCCCGGGTGCTGCTCTATTCCGCCATTCTCGGCATGATCATCCTGGCGACAGCCTGGGGGCTCGGTACCCGCATTCCGCTCAAGGTGGACGTCATCCGCGACCGCGCGACCCTGGCCCGCGAAGCCGATGACGGGCGCATCGAGAACATCTACACTCTGCGCATCATGAACACCGAAGAAGCGCCGCGGCGCTATGCCCTCAGCGTCAGCGGGCTGCCGGGGGCCGAGATCATCGGTGAGCGCATCGTCGAGGTGCCTGCCGCCACCACCGAGTCGGTCCTGGTGTCCGTGCGTGTGCCGCCCGAGTCCGGTACCAAGGGTGCCAACCATATTTTCTTTGAAATCCAGGCCCAGAATCACGACAAGGTGCGCGTCAGTGAAAAGGCCAGTTTCATGCTTCCCTGATTTTTCAAGCGAGCCCCTATGAGAACTGCTGCACAACCCTGGTACCGCGAGCCCTGGCCCTGGATCCTGGCTGCCGGCCCTGTTGCTGTCATCCTGGCAGGCATCGTCACCGTCTGGCTTGCCATCAAGAGCAACGATGGCCTGGTGGCGGACGATTACTACAAGCAGGGCCTGGAGGTGAACCAGGTCATTCAGCGGGATCGCAGGGCCGAGGAATTGGGGCTCCAGGCGGAAGTCTTCGCCGGTAACAACGGCAGCTTCCGCGTCCTGCTCACGAGCACCCAGGGTGCGGCCCTGCCGGAGAAAGTGCGCCTGAAACTGGCTCACCCGGCCAAGGCCGGATTCGATCAGGAAATTACCCTGGCATCCGATGGTCAGGGCGCCTATAGTGGCAAATTGAATAATCCCATCGTCGGCAATCGCTGGCTGGTGCGTCTTGAGGACGAATCCGGCAACTGGCGTCTGTCCGCCGAGTGGGCAATGGAAAAGCAAGAGTCGCTGTCTATGAAAGTGACCGCACCGGTTTCTTCTTCTAATCGTTAATAACGGGAGGTAACACCATGGCTTGGAAGGAATTGTTTTCCACTGATATCGGTCTGCTGAGTCTCTTCACCATCGGCTTTGTGGTGGTGATGGGCGCCTACTTCGGCGTCTATTTCAGCAAGAAAATGAACGAGAAGCCCGGTCAGAAGTAATCCGGTCTCCGTCAAAGCAAAAGGCCTGGAATTTCCAGGCCTTTTTCATTTGCGGCAACTGATCCGGGATCAGCGATACACCAGCACCGGCACCTTGGAGTGGGTCAGGACCTTGTTGGTCTCGCTGCCCAGTAACAGGCCGGTGATGCCCTTGCGGCCATGGGAAGCCATGAAGATGAGGTCGCAGGCGGACTTTTCGGCCGTCTCGATGATGGCCTCATAGGGAATGTCGCTGGTGACGGCGATCTTGGTGCAGGGTACGGCATTGGCCTGGCAGAGTTGCTCCACCTGACCCAGGAATTCGTTGGCCTGGTTGTCGGCCAGTTCGGCAAATTTCTCGGGCGTGGTCGGATCGATCAGAGCACCTTCACCGTAGTAGGTAACGGGGTACTCGGGTTTGGCGTAGAAGGCGGTAATGCGGGCGCCGCATTCCTTGGCGAAGGAGACCGCCTTCTTGGCCGTCTCGCGGGAGAGTTCGGAACCGTCGGTAGGGAGTAGGATGTGCTTGAACATGTGAGGGGCTCCTCTATGGGAAAAAATCTCTAGGCCCCATCCTAAGTCAGTTTTGACGGAAGTCAAAACCCTAGCCACTCTTGGGGCGAGAATGGCATAAACGCAAGGAGTGTATCGATGTCGCTGCAGGGCAAGATTCAGGTCAGCATGCATGGTGCGGCCGGTGAGGTCACCGGCTCGTGCACCCTGGTGGAAATGGAAGGGCTGCGCTTCCTGGTGGATTGCGGCATGTTCCAGGGGGGCGGCGATGCCTACGGCAAGAACCAGCGCGCGCTGGCTTTTGACGTGCGCCATCTGGACTTCGTCCTGCTGACCCACGCCCATATCGACCATTCCGGACTGCTGCCGCGCCTGGCCATGCTGGGCTATCGCGGCCCCATCTACGCCACCGCCGCCACGACCGACCTGCTGCAGGTGCTGCTGCTCGATTCGGCCCATATCCAGGAGAAGGAGTCGGAGTGGCAGTTGCGTCGCAGCCACCGCTCCGGCCGCGGCGGGCGCGGTCTGCAGCCGCCGCTCTATACGGTGACCCAGGCCCAGGAGTGCCTGAAGCTGCTGCGTGCCGTCGATTACGACACCCCCCTGCATCCGGCATCCGGTGTCAGCGTGCGTTTCCGGGATGCGGGCCACATTTTGGGTTCGGCCATTCTGGAGGTGCAGATCGACA
This sequence comes from Azospira sp. I09, assembly GCF_009177135.1. NCBI lineage: Bacteria > Pseudomonadati > Pseudomonadota > Betaproteobacteria > Rhodocyclales > Rhodocyclaceae > Azospira > Azospira sp. I09. The sequence continues at coordinate 3,545,342 of NZ_AP021844.1, forward strand.
CGGCCGACGGTCCGCGCAAGCTGGTGTTCTCTGGCGACCTGGGGCAGCCGGGGCGCCCCGTGCTGCGGGACCCCGAGTTCATCGCCGAGGCCGACCTGCTCTGCATCGAATCGACCTATGGCAACCGGGTGCACCGGCCCCTGGAGGATACCGAGGCGGAGTTGATCCGGGCCTTTGAGCACACGTTCGGCGAGAAGCGCGGCAACATCATCATTCCCGCCTTCGCCGTGGGGCGGACCCAGGAAATCCTCTATGTCCTTGGCGGTCTGGTGCGGCAGGGGCGGCTGCCCCACCTGAAGATTTACGTGGATTCCCCCATGGCCGATGCGGCCACCCGCATCACCCTCAAGTACCGCCATCTGTGGGACGACGAAACCCGGGACCTGATGGCCTGGCAGGAAGCCAATCCCCAGGCGGTGCGGGTGCATTTCACCGCCGACGTGGAAGAGTCCATGGCCCTCAACGACATCCGGGAAGGCGCCGTGATCATCTCCGCCAGCGGCATGTGCGATGCGGGACGCATCAAGCACCACCTGGCCTACAACCTGCCCCGTCCCGAGAGCACGGTGCTGATCACCGGCTTCCAGGCGGCGGGCACTCTGGGGCGTCGATTGGTGGATGGGGCCCGGACCGTTCGCCTGTTCGGCCAGATCGTGCCGGTGCGGGCGGACGTGCATACCATCGGCGGCCTCTCCGCCCATGCGGACCAGCAGGCGCTGCTGGACTGGGTCGGGCACTTTTCCCGGGCGCCGGGCCAGGTGCGGGTCGTCCATGGCGAGCCGGAGGCCGCCCAGGCCCTGCGCGATGCCATCGAACAGCGCTACGGCTGGGCCAACGTGGCCGTAGCCCGTTGCAACGACCCTGTCATAGTTTGATATAAAATTCCTCTTCCAGCGTCAGTCCTAAAAAGGCAGAAAACCATGGCGGCCAACCCCAATTCAGCTTCCTCCTCCAAGCACCACAAGAGCATCAACCTCTCGGGAGCCAGTCCCCTGGAAGACATGGGGGAGAAACTGGAGAAGCAGGTCGATCCTTTTGGCATCACCACCTCCATGCTCAATGCCCAGGCCGCCTGGCTGATGCATCCCCAGGAGCTGAGCCGCGTCATGACGGGGCTTTCCGGCGACCTGCTGGCCCTCCAGGCCCACGTCATGCGCCGGGCCCTGGGCCTGCCTTCCGAGGATGTGGTGCGCCCCCACGAGGATGACAGCCGTTTTTCAGATCCGGTATGGGAGCAGTCCCCGACCTGGGACATCATGAAGGAGTGGTATCTGGCCATGACCCACCGGCTGGAGGACATGTACTTCGAGACCCCCGGACTGTCGGACAAGGAGCGCCGCCGCGCCGCCTTCTGGCTGCGCAAGTGGCTCAATGCCGTGGCGCCCACCAATTTCTTCTGGACCAACCCGGTGGCCCTGCGCAAGTTCGTCGAGAGCAAGGGAGAGTCCCTGGCCCGGGGCATGGAGAACTATCTCAAGGACAGCCAGTCCGGCACCGTGCGCATGGTGGACGAGGATGCCTTCAAGGTCGGCGTCGATCTGGCGACCACGCCCGGCCAGGTGGTGTTCCGCAACCGCCTGGTGGAACTGATCCAGTACACCCCGACCACGGCCCAGGTCTACAAACAGCCCATCGTCATCGTCACGCCCTGGATCAACAAGTTCTACATCCTGGACCTGACCGCCAAGAAGAGCCTGGTGCGCTATCTGGTGGAGAAGGGCTTCACGGTTTTCATCACCAGCTGGAAGAATCCGACCGAGGACATGTCCCAGGTCACCTACGAAGACTATGTGACTGAAGGCGTGCATGAGGTCATGGAAGCTGCCCGCACCATCTGCAAGGTGCCCCAGGTCAATGCGGTGGGCTACTGCATCGGCGGCACCACCCTGACGGCTTACATGGCCTGGGCCAACCGCAAGTTCGGCAGTGCCGACAAGGTGCCGGTGTCCTCCTGGACCCTGTTCACCACCCTGACGGATTTCTCCCGTCCCGGCGACATCGAGGTATTCGTGGATCCGGCCAGCGTCAAGTGGATCGAGGATTCCATGGCCAAGAAGGGCTACCTCGACGGCAAGGAAATGATGTCCTCCTTCCGCATGCTGCGTTCCAACAGCCTGATCTGGCACTACTACGTGCACAGCTACCTCTACGGCGAGCCCCTGGCGCCGTTCGACGTGCTGTTCTGGAACGTGGATAGCACCCGCATGCCTTACGCCATGCATTCCTACTACCTGCGGGAGATGTACCTCAACAACAATCTGGTGAAGAAGGATGCCCTTACCATCGGCGGTGAGGCCATCGACCTGGAACGCATCACCCAGCCTCTCTATGCAGTGACGGCGGAGGACGACCACATCGCCCCCTGGCGCCAGTGCTATCGCATCCGCAAGTACGTCAGTGCGCCGACCCGGTTCGTGCTGTCCACTTCCGGCCACATCCTCGGCATCGTCAATCCGCCGGTGAATCCGCCCAAGCGCAGCTACTGGGTGGGAGAGCCGGAGCGGGGCGAGAATATCGAGCGTTGGGAAGCGGCGGCCGAGAAGCGTCCTGGCAGCTGGTGGGAGGACTGGGTGCAGTGGCTGGTGCCCAAGAGTGGCGCCCTGGTGGCCCCGCCCAAGCCCCACAAGGATTTTCCGGCCCTGGCGCCGGCGCCGGGCACCTACGTGCTGGAACCCTGAGGCAGGCATGGGAAGGGGAAAGCCCGGCGGGGGAGCTACGACAAAAGGCTTAATCCAGATCAAGCCAAGCATCCCGGATTGTGATATCGTGAGCGGCTTTGTTTTTAGGCCCCAGACTCGATGAGCTCCACCGCTTTCCCCCCTCTCAAAATCAAAGGTAAGACCCTGGTGCCCATCGTCCAGGGGGGAATGGGGGTCGGTATTTCCGCCCACCGCCTGGCTGGTACCGTCGCCTCCCTCAACGGGGTGGGGACCATCGCCAGCGTCGATCTGCGCCGCCACCACCCGGACCTGATGGCCGAGACCGGCCGTTCCCGCAACCGGGAAGCCATCGAAAAGGCCAACCTGATCGCCCTCGACCGGGAAATCAAGATGGCCCAGGACATCGCCCAGGGCCGCGGCGTCATCGCCGTGAACGTCATGCGGGCGGTGACCCAGTACCAGGATTACGTGCGTCAGTCCTGTCAGTCCGGCGCCGAGGCCATCGTCATGGGTGCCGGCCTGCCCCTGGATCTGCCCGAACTGACCGAGGGCTACCCGGACGTGGCCCTGGTGCCCATCCTCTCCGACGTGCGCGGCATCGTGCTGCTGCTGAAGAAGTGGATGCGCAAGAACCGCCTCCCCGACGCCATCGTCATCGAACATCCCCGCTACGCCGGCGGCCACCTGGGTGCCGCCAAGAAGGAGGATGTGAACGATCCCCGCTTCAACTTCGAGGTGGTCATCCCCGGCGTGCTGGAAGCCTTCGAGGAAATGGGCATTGCTTCCGAGAAGATTCCCCTGATCCCGGCCGGCGGCATCAACAGCCACGAACGGGTGCGGGAGCTGATCGACATGGGCGCTGCCGCCGTGCAGTTGGGCAGTGCCTTCGCCGTGGCCGAAGAGGGCGATGCCGACATCGAATTCAAGAAGGTCCTGGCCGGCGCCAAGGACAAGGACGTGGTGGACTTCATGAGCTGTGCCGGCCTGCCGGCCCGGGCAGTGAAGACCCCCTGGCTGGAAAAGTACCTGAACCGGGAAGAAAAGCTCATGGCTGCCGCCGCCGGCAAGGAGCACAAATGCACCCTGGCCTGGGACTGCCTGCTGCAGTGCGGCCTGCGGGACAGCAACCCCAAGCACGGCCAGTTCTGCATCGACAACCAGCTGGCTGCCGCCGTCACCGGCGACGTGCAGAAGGGCCTGTTCTTCCGCGGCGCCTCCAGCCTGCCGTTTGGTTCCGCCATTCGCCCCGTGCGAGAATTGATGCATTATCTGCTGACTGGCGAAAAACCCGTCTTCACATGACCTCCACGGCGCTGCAGGTTTCCGACACCTACCCGGCATCCCCTTCCGGCATTCGTGCCGCGGAAGGAACTGCCGGGGCGTCCCTGGACCTGCTGCGCATCGTGCGCATCAACGAACAGATCAAGGCGGTGGTGGCCGTCGCCTTCAAGATCAACATCATGGCCCTGAACGCCATCTTCCTGGCCAAGCGGGCCGGCAGTGCCGCCCTCGGCTTCGGCGTTCTCTCCAACGAATTGCGCGTTTTTTCCCGGGACCTGCGGACCCAGATGGAGTCCCTGCGCCAGCTGATCCACGCCTCCGTGGTGGAAGTGTCCCGCCTGCTGCAGCATTCCCGCTATTCCCGCCTGCTGGCGGCCGGTGTCCAGCTTTCCGGCGGCAACGCCCGCCTGGAAGAGGTGCTGCGCCGGCGCGACCGGGAGGCCCAGGCGCGGCGCGAGACCCTTTCCCGCCTGCGGCGTGAGCTGAAGCTGGCCCTGGAAGATGCGTTCCAGCTGGTGGAGCTGGGCGGCGTGCTGGCCAAGTCGGCCAAGATCGAAGCCGCCTACGGGCAAAGCTTCGCCGGGGCCCTGGCCCAGGTTTCCGGCGAGTTCGACGGGATTGTCGAAGAGATCCGCGGTTCCCTGGAGACCCTGAAAAAATCCAGCTTCTTCGGGGGGAGATAATGAAAAAGACCCAGACCATCTTTCAGGACGGCACCCACAAGTGGGTGGCCATCGTGCGCGATCCGGAACGTCCCGACTCCCTCATCGACACCAATGAGTACCTGGTGGCCAACGGCGTCCAGGGGCTGATCCTGGACCCGGGCGGCGCCGAGATTTTCCCGGCGGTGTTCTCCGCCCTGGCGGCCGAATTCGATCCGTCCGCAGTGGTCGGCCTGTTCGCTTCCCACCAGGACCCGGACATCATCTCCTCCCTGGCCATGTGGCTGGAATTCAATCCCAAGATGCACTGCTACACCAGCTGGCTCTGGGAGAGCTTCATTCCCCATTTCGGCGGCACCAGCGACACCTTCGTGCCCATTCCCGACGAGGGCATGGAGATCGGCCTCAACGGCCTCACCCTGACGGCGGTGCCGGCCCACTACCTGCATTCCTCCGGCAATTTCCACCTCTACGACCGCCAGGCCCGCATGTACTTCTCCGGCGACGTCGGCGCAGCCCTGCTGCCGCCCGAGGAGGCAGGTCTGTTCGTCGAGGATTTCGACCGCCACATCAAGCACGCCGAAGGCTTCCACCGCCGCTGGATGGGCTCCAACGAAGCCAAGCGCCGCTGGTGCGAACGGGTGGCCCAGATGGAAATCGACATGCTCTGCCCCCAGCACGGCGCCATCTACCAGGGAGCCGACGTGCAACGCTTCATCAACTGGTTCGACGAGCTGCAGGTCGGCATCCTGCGCGGCTGAGCGGCCTCTCTCGCCCCCCTGTTTCGCCCGGCGCCGGACACCTGTCCGGCGCTTTTGATTCCAGTCAAGGAGTCCTCCTGCCGGGCTGGGCAGAATCCGCCTGAACCCCAGAGAGGAAGCAGGCATGACCCCCATCCGAGACTACATGAGTGGCGACCACCGCCGCTGCGACGACCTGTTCGCGGCCGTGGAGCAGTCCCTCTCCCAACCCGACCCGGCCCTGCCGGCCCGGCTCTTCGCCGATTTCTGCCAGGCCACCCTGGCCCATTTCCAGGCGGAGGAGGAAACCCTCTTTCCCGCCTTCGAGCAGGCCACCGGCATCCGCATGGGGCCCACCCAGATGATGCGGCTGGAACATGTGCAGATGCGCAGTCTCATGGACGAGGCGCGCCAGGCCCTGGCCGCCGGCGACCAGGACGACTACCTGGGGGCGGCCGAGACCCTGCTGATCCTCATGCAGCAGCACAACCTGAAGGAAGAAAACGTCTTGTATCCCATGTGCGACGAACATCTGGCCGGGCATGCCGGCGAGCTGCTGCCCCTGCTGCAGAAGACCACCGGGAGTGCCCAGTCATGAGCGCCCGCGACGAAGCCGCCCTGGTGGTGGATGCCCGCATGATGGAGCCGCCCGAACCCTTCGTGCGCACCATGGAGGGCCTGGATGAGCTGAAGGACGGGGAAAAGATGCTGCTCCTGCTCTACCGGGAGCCCCATCCCCTGTACCGCACCCTGGTGAACAACGGCTATACCTACCGTTCCCAGACCGCAGAAGACGGCACGGTGGAGATTCTCATCTGGAAGGTGGCGGCCTGAGGTCCCAGGCGCCGGCCCGTCGCCGCTGATCGTCACGCCGCCGCCCAGGACGCTTCCCATGCAAGCCATGCTGTCCTTCGACCAGGCCCCGCCCCTGGCGGCGCCCCTGCGCTTCTTCCTCAGCGCCCCCCTGTTCGCGGCCGCCGCCGGCCTGCTCCTGCTGCTCCTCGGGCCGGAGCTGCTGGCCTCCCGCTGGACCGCCGGCGCCCTGGCCTTCACCCACCTGCTGACGGCCGGCTTCATGCTGCAGACCATGGTCGGTGCCCTGCTGCAGATCCTGCCGGTGGCCACCGGCGCCGGCGTGGCCCGGCCCCTGGGCGTGGCCCGGGCGGTGCACGGCCTGCTTACCCTGGGGCTGCTGTTCCTGGTGGGGGCCTTCCTCACCTACCGCAGCGAACTGTTCCAGGGCGCCCTGTTGTGTCTCGGTGGCGGCGTCCTTATCTTCCTCGTTGCCGTCGGCCGGGCCCTGGCTCAGATTCCCATGGGCAGCACCATCCAGTGGGCCCTCAAGCTGGCCGTGGCCGGCCTCGGCGTGACGGTGCTGCTGGGCCTGTCCATGCTGGTCAACCTGGCCTGGGGGCTGTCCTGGCCCCTGCTGGAAATCACCGGCATCCACCTGGCCTGGGGCCTGGTGGGCTGGGGCGTGCTGCTGCTGTCCGGCGTCGCCTACGTGGTGGTGCCCATGTTCCTCCTGACGCCGGCCTTTCCCGGCTGGCTGACCCGGCTCCTGGCGCCCCTGCTGTTCCTGCTGCTGGCCCTGTGGAGCGGCGCCGAGGCGGCCGGCTGGGGCGGTGCCCCCCTCCTGGCGGCCCTGGTGGCGGCCGGTTGCGGCACCTTTGCCCTGGCGACCCTGTGGCTGCTGGTGCGCAGCAAGCGGGCCCGGCTCGATGCCACCCAGCGCTACTGGCGGCTGGGGCTGGCCTGCGCCGTCGGCGGGGCGGCCCTGTGGGCGGTGGGGCAGTTGTGGCCGGACCTGGGCCTGTGGCCCGGGCTGCCCCTGCTGCTGGGCATGCTCCTGCTGGTGGGCGGGTTCATGTCGGTGATCACCGGCATGCTGTACAAGATCGTGCCCTTCCTCATCTGGCTGCATCTGCAGAACGCGGGCCAGGGCCGGGTGCTGGCGCCGAACATGAAGCGCATCCTGGCCGAGAGCGCCATGGCGCGACAGATGGCGGCCCATGCCGCTTCCCTGGGCCTGCTGCTGGCCGCCGTGGTCCGCCCCGCCTGGTTCGCCTGGCCGGCCGGACTGGCCCTGCTGCTGTCCAACCTGTGGCTGCTGGTGAACCTCTGGCGCTGCCTGCAGGTCTATCGACGGCACCTGCGGCATATCGGCGAGCAACTCGCCGCGGCTGCCTGATTTTTCGGAGATTCCATGTTCAAGGCCTTTTTCAGCGCCCCCCATCGGGTCATGTTCGCCCTCGGCGCCCTGCAGAGCCTGCTGGCGGTGCTGTTCTGGGCGGCGGACCTGGGCGGCCGCTATGCCGGACTCTATGGGGCTCCGGCCTGGGCCCTGCCCGGCATCTGGCTGCATGGGGCCCTGATGCTGTTCGGCCTGTTCCCCCCCTTCATCTTTGGCTTTCTCATGACGGCCCTGCCCAAGTGGGTGAGCGCCCCGGCCCTGACGCGGGGCCAGTACCTGCCGGCCTTCGCTCTGCTGGCCGGCGGCTGGCTGCTCTTCTGGGGCGGCCTGCTGGCGGCGCCCCTAGCCGTGTCCGGCCTGGTGGTGGCGTCCCTCGGCTGGCTGTGGGGCTTGGTCGCCCTGGCCCGGGCCGTGACCTGGCCCCAACCCCGGGGCTTCGCCCCGGACCGTTCCCACGCCTACGCGCTGCTGGCCGCCCTGGGTCTGGGCCTGGTCGCCCTCTGGGCCTATGCCTGGGGCCTGGCGGCCATGGCCGGCGATGGGGTGCGGGCCGGCATCGAGCTGGGGCTGTGGGGCTGCCTGCTGCCGGTGTTCTTCATCGTCAGCCATCGCATGCTGCCCTTCTTCACTGCAGCGGTGCTGAAGAACTACACCATCTACCGGCCCATGCCCCTGCTGTGGCTGGTGCTGGCCTGCTTCCTCGGCCACGCCCTGCTGGCCCTGGCCGGCTGGCACGGTGCCCTGTGGCTGCCGGACGCCGTTGCCGCCGCCGTGGTCATCCATTTCTCCTGGAAGTGGCAGCTTCGGCGCAGCCTGGCGGTGCCCATGCTGGCCATGATCCATGGCGCCACCGTCTGGCTGGGCCTGGGGCTGGTGCTCTATGCCTGCCAGGGGCTGGCCCTGGCGCTGGGCGGCAGCTTCGGCGGCCTGGCGCCCCTGCACGCCATCAGCATCGGCTATTTCGTTTCCATGCTGCTGGGCATGGTCACCCGGGTCACCCTGGGGCATTCGGGCCGGCCCATCAACGCCGGGGATCAGACCACCTGGCCCCTGTTTTGGCTGTTCCAGAGCGTGCCCCTGCTGCGCATCGCCGGCGAGTTTCTGCCCCTGTCCGGCCCCTTCAACCTGCAGTGGCTGGCCAGCCTGGCCTGGCTCCTGGTGTTCGCCCTGTGGGTGCGGCGCCACGGCACCATGTACCTGCGGCCCCGGCCCGACGGCCAGCCCGGCTGACGGATCGCGGAGCCATCCCATGTACCTGGCCCTCAAGCATCTGCACATCACCTGCGTCGTCCTCTCCGGCCTTGGATTCCTCCTGCGCGGATTTTGGATGCTGCAGGAGTCGCCCCGCCTGCAGGGGCGCCTGCCGCGGGTGGCGCCCCATGTGGTGGACACCCTGCTGCTCGGCAGCGCCCTGGCCCTGGCCTTTCTCTCCGGCCAGTATCCCGTCGTCCAGGGCTGGCTGACGGCCAAGGTGCTGGCCCTGCTGGCCTACATCGGCTGCGGCAGCGTGGCCCTCAAGCGGGGGCGCAGCAAGGCGGTGCGGGGCATCTTTTTCGTCATGGCCCTGTCGTGTTTCGCCTATATCGTTTCCGTTGCCCTGACGCGTCATCCCGCCGGCTTCTTCGCCGGTCTGTGAAAGGAATTGCATGAGCCACAGCCTGTTGGGCGCCGCCGCCCCCAGTTTCGACGAACCCCTGGAAATGCTGGATGCCTGCCACGGTCGCATCCAGGCCCAGATCGAGACCCTGCGTCGCCTGGTGCAGCACCTGCCCCGGCACGGCGCCGACCAGGCCGCCCGGGAGGCGGCCCAGGGCGTGCTGCGCTATTTCTCAGTGGCCGCTCCCCATCACCATGCGGACGAGGAGGATGACCTCTTTCCTGCCCTGCGGGCGAGCCAGGCGGTGGCCCGGGAAGCGGCGGTGGCGGCCCAGGTGGAGGCCCTCATCGAACGCATCCTGGCCGACCACCGGCGCATGGACCGGGCCCGGGACGAGGTGCTGGCCCGCCTGCAGGCCATCGTCGCGGCCCAGCCGGGGGAATGCAGCGAGGCCCTGCCGGCGGCCATGGTGGAAGGGTTGGCCGAGCTTTATCTGGGACACATCGATCTGGAAACCCGGGAGCTGCTGTCCCTGGGGCGGCGCCTGCTGTCCCCCGAGCAGGCGGCCGCCGTCGGCCGCAGCATGGCGGCGCGGCGGGGGGCGGTGTTTCCGGAAGGGGAACAGTAGGACTGCCGGCACGCCTGGACTAAGCCCGGGCAATAATCCGGGCAATAAAAAAGCGGCTCCGCGGAGCCGCTTTTTTGTTTGATGCTTGCCCGGGATCAGGCCGACTGGTGGGTCATCAGCTTTTTCAGGCCCGGGATGTCCAGGATGCGGATGTGCTTCTGCTGCACGGCGATCAGACCTTCTTCCTGGAAGCGGGAGAAGGCGCGGGAAACGGTTTCCAGCTTGAGGCCCAGGTAGCTGCCGATTTCTTCCCGGGTCATGCGCAGGTAGAACTCGGCGTGGGAATAGCCCCGGGCGGTGAAGCGCTGGGAGAGATTGAGGAGGAAGGCGGCCAGCCGTTCTTCCGCCCGCATGGTGCCGAGCAGCATCATGACCCCGTGGTCGCGCACGATCTCCCGGCTCATCACCTTGTGGAAGTGGTGCTGCAGGGCCACGATCTCCCGGGACAGGCCTTCCAGGCGGGGGAAGGGGATGATGCAGACTTCGCTGTCTTCCAGGGCCACCGCGTTACAGGAATGGTGTTCGGTGCTGATGCCGTCCAGGCCCAGCAGCTCGCCGGCCATCTGGAAGCCGGTGACCTGGTCGCGGCCGTCTTCCAGCAGCACGTCGGTCTTGAAGAAACCGGCGCGGATGGCGTAGATGGATTCGAAGGCCTCCCCGGCCCGGTACAGGTGGTCGCCGCGCTTGATCTTGCGGCGGGTGCTGACCAGTTCGTCCAGCTTGGACATCTCGGTCTCGTTGAGACCGTAGGGAAGACACAGTTCTTGCAGGTTACAGTTCGAGCAGGCGGTCTTGATGACCGACAGGGTAATTTCTTGGGCGCTGGTCTTCTTCAACGGCATGCTGTTCCTCGCTGGGCCAAGGGCGTTCGGATGGTGGTAACCTGCGCCGGAAGGCCCTTTGGAAGCCTTTGATCCAGGACAACGTGCCCCAGTTCCTGCACCACGATAATAAGCCGCACCTAATGTGTGGTTCTGCAACGACTGTTTTTCAATGACATTTACCGCCAACAACCTGGTTTTCGATCCCCAGATCATCCGCCGCTTCGACGTCAATGGACCGCGCTACACGTCCTATCCGACGGCTGACCGTTTTGTCGAAGCCTTCGATGCCGAGGCCCTGAAGCTGTGGTTGGGCAAACGCAACATCGGCGGTATCAGCCGACCGCTGTCATTATACTTCCACATCCCCTTCTGTAACACCATCTGCTACTACTGCGCCTGTAACAAGATCATCACCAAGGATCACGGCCGCAGCGCCAAGTACATCAAGTACCTGGGCAAGGAGATGGCCCTGCAGGCCGAGTACCTGCTGGATGGGGATCGGGAAGTCTCCCAGTTGCACTGGGGCGGCGGCACGCCCACCTTCCTCTCCCATGAGGAAATGCACCAGCTGATGGACCTCACCCACCGCCATTTCAAGCTGGTGGATGGGGCCGAGATTTCCATCGAAGTGGATCCGCGCAAGGTGGACCGGCCCACCGTGGCCCTGCTCGGCGAGCTGGGCTTCAACCGCATGAGCCTGGGCGTCCAGGATTTCGACGAGCGGGTGCAGCAGGCCATCAATCGCATCCAGACCGAGGAAGAAACCTTCACGGTGATGGACCAGGCGCGCAAGAGCGGCTTCAAGTCCATCAGCGTGGACCTCATCTACGGCCTGCCCCACCAGACGGTGATGGGCTTCAACCGCACCCTGGAGCGGGTCCTGGCCATGGACCCGGAGCGTCTCTCCATCTACAACTATGCCCACCTGCCGGGCCTCTTCAAGCCCCAGCGGCGCATCAACGAGAGCGATCTGCCCAACGCCGACACGCGTCTGCAGCTGCTCTCCCTGGCCATCAAGAAACTGACCGATGCCGGCTACGTCTTCATCGGCATGGACCACTTCGCCAAGCCGGACGACGAGCTGGCCGTGGCCCAGCGCCAGGGCCGGCTGCACCGCAATTTCCAGGGCTACTCCACCCATGCGGACTGCGACATGCTGTCCTTCGGCATTTCCTCCATCGCCAAGGTGGGGCCCACCTACAGCCAGAACTACCGCACCCTGGACGAGTACTATGACCGCCTGGACGCCGGCGTGCTGCCGGTGCTGCGGGGCATCGAGCTGACCGCCGACGACCTGCTGCGTCGTTCCATCATCCAGGCCCTGATGTGCCATTTCGAAATCTCCACCGAGTCCATCGAAATCGCCCACCTGATCGACTTCAAGAAGTACTTCGCCGCCGAGCTGGAGGACCTGAAGGAACTGGAGCGGGGCGGTCTGGTGAAGGTGGACGACAAATGGATCACCGTGCTGCCCCCGGGACGTCTCCTGGTGCGGGCCATCTCCATGGTGTTCGACAAATACCTGCGCGCCGATCGGCAGCGCACCCGTTACAGCAAGGTCATCTGACCGGGCCACGGGATACCGCGTTTAACTTGAGGCAAGCCTCAGGGGGGAAAAGCCGGGCGCTGGGGGAAACCCCAGTGCCCGGTATAATTTTGGCCATGGCCTTTTTCACTTTCCGCACGGCGCTCCCACGTGGCTGACTCTTTCCTGCCCACCCTGCTTTCCGTCCTCCTCGTCGGCTTTCTCGGCGGCACCCACTGCATCGGCATGTGCGGCGGCATCGTCGGCGCCCTGTCCCTGGGGCAGGCCGGAGGCAGCCGCTGGTCCCTGCATCTGGCCTACAACCTGGGGCGTATCGCCAGCTACGGCCTGGCCGGCCTCCTGGCGGGGGCCGTCGGCGCGGCCGGCGCCCACCTGGGAGAGCAATGGTCCCTGCGCCTGGTGCTCTACGTGCTGGCCAACCTGATGCTGGTGGCCCTGGGCCTCTATCTGCTCGGTGCCACCCAGGCCCTGGCGTGGACCGAGCGGGCAGGCCAGGGCCTGTGGCGCCGTCTGCAGCCCTTTTCCAAACGTTTTCTGCCCGCCCGCAGCCCGACCCAGGCCTTTCCCCTGGGCTTGCTGTGGGGCTGGCTGCCCTGCGGTCTGGTATACAGTGTGCTGACCACCGCCCTGGTGAGCGGCAGCGCCGCCCGGGGCGGCGCGGTGATGCTGGCCTTCGGCCTGGGCACCCTGCCCAATCTGCTGCTGGCCGGCCTCCTGGCGGCGCGGCTGAAGGATTTCGTGCGGCGCCCCTGGGTGCGCGGCATCGCCGGGCTGAGCGTGCTCGGCTTCGGCCTGTGGGGCCTGCTGGGCGCCTGGCGTCTGGCCCATAACATCTAGAAATGCTGAGGAGCAGACGATGCTGAATTTCCTGCTGGCGGTCGATGGTTCCGCTTGTTCCCTGCGGGCCGTGGATCACCTGATCTCCCGCCTCTCCTGGTACCGGGAAGTGCCAACGGTGCACCTGCTCTACGTGCATCCGCCCATTCCCGACGGCCGGGTGCAGCGCCACCTGGGCCACGAAACCCTGGAGCGCTACTACCGGGAGGACAGCGTGGAACGCCTGGAGGCGGCCGAGGCCAAGCTCAAGGCCGCCGGGGTGGCCTACCAGCGGCACATCCACGTGGGCCAGCCGGGGGCCGTCATCGCCCATCAGGCCGCTGAACTGGGGGCCGACCTGGTGCTGCTCGGCAGCCACGGCTGGAGCGCCATCGCCGGGGCCGTCATGGGCTCGGTGGCCACCCGGGTGGTGCATGAAACCACGGTGCCTGTCCTGCTGGTGAAATAGGCGGCAGGCCGTCTGCCAGCGCAGCCGGCCTGATCCCCGGCATGAGCGGGCGGGGAGGAGGTCTGCGTCCATCCCCGCGCAACAAAGAAACCCCTGGCCGTGCCGGCGGTCTGTAACCATGGGGTTTGAGCCCCTCTGTTACTGGCGGCTAAGGGCGCCTGCGCCCATAATTAGCCATTGCTAATGTTTCTTGCCGAGTTGCCCGTGTCCCAGTCCCCTGCCGCTCCTTCATCCTCCCGCCTCGACCTGCCCATTGCCGGCATGACCTGCGCCGCCTGTTCGGCCCGCATCGAGAAAGTGCTCAACCGCCTGCCCGGCGTGGAAGCCAGCGTAAATCTGGCGGCGGAGCGGGCCAGCGTCGCTTTGAGCGGCGAGGAAACCACGCCCCAGAAGGTGGTGGAAGCCATCGAGAAGGCCGGTTTTTCCGTGCCGCCGGCCACGGTGGAACTGGAACTCACCGGCATGACCTGCGCCGCCTGCGCGGCCCGCATCGAGAAGGTGCTGAACCGTCTGCCCGGCGTCGAAGGGGCGGTGAACCTGGCCGCCGAGCGGGCCCGTATCCGCTACGTGCCGGGTCTGGTGGATACGGTCCGGCTGATCAGCGCCGTGGAAAAGGCCGGCTTCGGCGCCCGGGTGGCCAGCGATACCACCCGGGAAGAGGAAAAGGCCCGCAAGGCCGCCCTCTACGCCGCCGAGAAGCGGCGCTTCTTCATTTCCGCCCTGCTCACCCTGCCCCTGGTGGCCCAGATGGTCACCATGTTCGGCCCAGCGCCGGAACATGGCGTCGGCGGCCATAGCGACCTGCTGCCCCGCTGGCTGCAACTGCTGCTGGCCACCCCGGTGCAGTTCTGGATCGGCTGGCGCTTCTACGACGGCGCCTACAAGGCCCTGCGCGGCGGTGGCGCCAACATGGACGTGCTGGTGGCCCTGGGCACCACCATGGCCTACGTCTTTTCCCTGGTGGTGACCCTCTTCGGGCTGGAGCACCAGCACGTCTATTTCGAGGCTTCCGCCGCCGTCATCACCCTGGTGCTGCTGGGCAAGCTGCTGGAGGCCCGGGCCAAGGCCAAGACCACTGCCGCCCTGGAAGCACTGGTGCGCCTGCAGCCCAAGACCGCCCGGGTCGAACGCAATGGTGAACTGGTGGAGCTGGACGTGGCCCTGCTCATTCCCGGCGACGTCTTCATCGTCCGCCCCGGCGAAGCGGTGCCGGTGGATGGGGAGGTGATCGAGGGCGCTTCCAGCGTCAATGAAGCCATGCTCACCGGCGAGTCCATGCCTGTGGGCAAGCAGGCGGGCGACGGTGTCTTCGCCGCCACCAGCAACGGCCAGGGTATGCTGCGCTGCCGTGCCACCGGGGTCGGCGAACACACCCTGCTGGCCGGCATCATCCGCCTGGTGGCCGAGGCCCAGGGCTCCAAGGCCCCGGTGCAGCGGCTGGCCGACCAGATTTCCGCCATTTTCGTGCCGGTGGTCTGCGCCATCGCCCTGGTCACCTTCGGTCTGTGGTGGTGGCTGGGGGGCGATTTCACTACCGCCCTGGTCAATGCGGTGGCGGTGCTGGTCATCGCCTGCCCCTGCGCCCTGGGCCTGGCCACGCCCACCGCCATCATGGTGGGCACCGGCCGGGGCGCCGCCGCCGGCATCCTGGTGAAGAATGCGGAAGCCCTGGAGCGGGCGGAAAAATTGAAGGTGCTGGCGGTGGACAAGACCGGCACCCTGACCCGGGGCGAGCCGGCGGTGACCGACATCGTCGCCCTGGGCGCCAGCGAAGACGAGGTGCTGGCCCTGGCGGCGGCCCTGGAGCAGGGCTCGGAACATCCCCTGGCACGGGCCGTGCTGGCCGAACAGAAAGCCCGGGGGCTGGCGATGCAGGCGGTGAGCGGCTTTGCCGCCGTGGCCGGCCACGGGGTGGAAGGGACGGTGTCCTCCCGGGCCCTGCTGCTGGGCAGCCCGTCCTGGGCGGCGGAGCGGGGCGCATCGGTGGAGAATGGCGTCCTTGCGGCCTTGCAGGGGCAAGGCAAGACGGTGGTGGTGCTGGCCGAACAGCAGGCCGGTGGCAGCGTGGCCCTGGGCCTGATCGCCATCGCCGATCCCCTGCGGGAGAGTTCCAAGGCCGCGGTGGCGCGCTTGCAGGCCCTGGGCGTGGAAGTGGTGATGCTCACCGGCGACAACCGGGCCACGGCAGCGGCCATTGCCGCCCAGGCCGGCATCGCCCGTTTCGAGGCGGAAGTGCTGCCCGGCGACAAGGCGGCGGCAGTGCAGAAACTGAAACAGGGCGGCCGTCTGGTGGCCATGGCCGGCGACGGCATCAACGACGCCCCGGCCCTGGCCGCGGCGGATGTCAGCTTCGCCATGGGCGCCGGTTCCGACGCCGCCGTGGAGGCCGCCGACCTGACCCTGGTGAAAAGCGACCTCATGGGTGTGGCCCACGCCATTGCGCTTTCCCGGGCCACCCTGTCGAAGATCCGGCAGAACCTTTTCTTCGCCTTCATCTACAACGTGCTGGGCATTCCCCTGGCCGCCTTCGGCCTGCTCAACCCGGTGGTGGCGGGCGCCGCCATGGCCTTGAGTTCGGTGTCGGTGGTGAGCAATTCCCTGCTGCTGCGGCGCTGGTTGCCGAAATAAGGGCGTTAGCCCCAGAGGACACAGAGTTCACCGAGGGTTCTTTGTCGTTGCTGATGTGGGTTCTGCGTCGACCTCCGGCCTGGAAGGCGCCGATGGTTTTAAACTCTGTGTTCTCTGTGCCCTCTGTGGCCAAGTTTTTTTAAGTGAGGATTCCATGGCAACAACAACCATCCCCGTCGGCGGCATGAGCTGCCAGAAATGTGTGGCTTCCCTTACCGGCGTGCTGTCCAAGCTGCCCGGGGTGGAAAAGGCCGAAGTGCTGCTGGAGCCGGGCCAGGCCACCGTCACCTACGATCCGGCCCAGGTGGGCGAGGCCCGCCTGCGGGAAGCGGTGGAGGATGCGGGCTTCGACGCCCTGTAAGGCGCTTGCGGCGGGTGCGATTGTCCGGCAAGAAAAAAGCCCCGGGTTGAGGCCCGGGGCTTTTCTTTTGGGGAGTGCCGCGTCAACGGTCGCAACGTCTGAGGGCGGCTTCCAGCCACGCTTCATCCAGTTCGCCGGTGCGGCGGGCGCAAGGACGCCGCTCCCGGTCCAGGACCACGGTGTGGGGTAGGGCGCCGCTGGGGTTGCCGAAGCGGGACAGCAGCCCCCGGGGGGTGCTGGGGGCGTGCAGCAGGAGAACGGGCGGTGTCGGGTGCAGGGGGCCGGCGGCGGTCTCGGACCGTTGCTGCACCGCGACGGCCACCACTCGGATTTGGGGGTGGTGCCGGGCGGTCTGCTCCAGAAGGGGCATCTCCCGCACACAGGGCGGACAGTCGGAGCGCCAGAAATTGACGACGCTGACCTGGGGTGGCTGGGCGGAAAGACGGACAAAACCGTCCTCACCGCCCAGCTCGAAGTCCAGGGGAGTATCGCTGGGCGCCGCGCCGGCTATGCCTGCCAGGGTACCCAGCAGGAGTGCCGCGCAACTCCGCTGACGGACCGCTGGCGTCACAGGCTCAGCTTGATGCCGGCGTAGACGTAGCGGCCCCGGTTGGGCCCCCAGATCTGGGTGACGTCGATGCCGCCGTTACCGTCCACCCACAGCATGCTTTCGTGGTCGGACTGCTTGAAGTCGAACAGGTTGTCCACGCCGACGAAGGTGGCCACCCGCTTGTTGAAACGGTATTCGGCGCGCACATCGCTGACCCAGTAGCTGGGGGACTGGTCCATTTTCCGGGTACCGTCGAAGTTGTAGCGCGGGTTGTTCTCGTAGTCGTAAAAGCGCTTCAGGTCCATGGGGCCGGTCCAGGTAGAGCGGGCAAACAGGGTCCAGCCGCCGATATCCCAGTCGGCCCGCAGATAGACGCGTTCTTCGGGCCGGGCAAAGGCCAGGGTGCCGGGGTCGAAGGCGTAGCGGAACATTTCGGCGCCGGCCGTCAGGTCCAGGGTGGGCAGGGCCTTGTAGGTGGCGGTGAAATCCAGGCCCTTCACCGTCACCGGGTTGCGGGCCGAGGTGAACAGGGTGATGGGCTGGCCGGCCCCGTTGACCTGGTCCGGGTCCAGCATGGCCATGTTCTTGATACGGTTCCAGTTGAAGCCGCCGGTCCATGCCCAGCGGTCGTCGGAGAAGGCCAGCGTGTAGGAGAGATTGTGGGAAATCTCCGGCTCGCTGATATTTCGCACGACGGCCACGGTGTTGAGGATGCCGTGGTCCTGCTCAAAGAAGGAGGTGGGGGCGCGGAAGCCCTTGCCCACGGCGATGCGGCTGTTGAGGTGGTCCGTGTGGTGGTAGAGCAGATTGAGGCGGGGGCTGACGATGCTGCCGAATTCGTTGTGCTTGTCGAAGCGTACCGAACCGTTGGCTTCCAGCTTGCCGTCCATGAAGGGGTGGTAGGCCTGCACAAAGACACCGGGGGTCCGGTACTTGTAGTTGTCAATACCGTCGTTGGGCGTGGTGCCGCCGTTGCCCATGCCGGTGCTCTTCAGGTCTTCGTAGCGGTAGTTGGCGCCCAGGGTCAGCAGGGTGTCACCGAAGGGTTGCTGGTAGCTGGCCTCGTAATAGGTCTGGGTCTGCTCGGCCTTGTAGATGTCGGTCTCGTAGAAGGAGTCCTGCTTGTGCTTGGCGTAGCCGAAGGCCAGGCGCAGCTTGCCAGCGCCCAGGGCGCGCTCGCCGCTGGCGACGAACTGGTTGCGCTCGGTGAAGATGATTTCGCTCATGCTGCCAAGGCCGCCGGTGTAGGGAACGACCAGGCCTGTGGCCGGATTGATCCAGCCGCTGCTGCTGGGGGAGGCGTTCTTGCCCTGGCTCCAGTCGAAGGGATTGCCGCTGGCGCTGGACTTTATGCCTGCATAGTTGCTGCCCATGGCGCCGCCGCCCCGCTTTTCGTCCACCACGTCAAGGCGGGCCTTGACCCGGAAGCCGCCGACGTCGTCGGCGAACCAGCCCAGGCCGACCAGGTCACGCTTGAAGCCGGTGTACTCGGAAATCCGGTTGCCGTCCCCATCCACCGAGTCGTGTTCATTGTGGTTGTAGGAGAGCGTCAGAGCCTGGCTGCCGAGATTTTTCGCTAGGTAGGCATCGGTGCGGTGGCTGCCGTAGTCGCCGATGGTCTGGGTCAGCTCGGCCTGGTCTTCCCGGGGACGCTTGGTCACCAGGTTGACCACCCCGGCCAGAGCCTCCGGGGCAATCAGGCTGGCGCCGGCGCCGCGGGAGACGTCGATGCGCTCCAGCCCGTACAAGCCCACCGAATCGAGGCCGTAGGCCGAAGAAACGGAGGAGAAAATGGGAATGCCGTCAATCATCAGGGTTGTGAAGCGGCCGGGTAGGTTGTTCAGCACCACATTACGCACGTTGCAGATGGAGCATTCCGTCTGGACGGAAATGCCCGGCTGCTTGTCCAGGGCTTCAGTCAGCATGGAGGCGCCGGTGCGTTCGATGCTGCTGACGGACAGGCTTTCGGTGGCGATGATTTCATCGCGCAGCAGGGCCTTGGCCGGCTTTTCGGACTGGGCGCCGACGGCGACCTCGCCCAGGGTCTTGTCCGCCGCCAGCGCGGGGACGGCATTGAAACAGAGGGCTGCCAGGGCGGCAGCCAAGGGGGTGGGGGAAAAACGGACGACAGTAGACATGACAAACGCTCCCGAGTGGAACCTGATTGATGGCTGGCTTCCCGCAAGGGTGGCTGGCTGCTTGGCTGTTGGAAATGGGCTGGGCCGGCGGGGGCCGGCCGGGCGTCAAGCCAGGGGCGGGGAGCGGTTGCGGGGGCGGTTGCTGGTGGTGAGGGGCGTCGGGGGACGCCGGGTAGGTACAAGCGGGTTGGCGTGTACCGCCGTATCCAGCACCGGGACCAATCCAGGGAGAACCTGGTCCAGGTCGGCGATCTGCAGGCAGGTGCCGCAGTGATGGTCGATGGCCCCCGGCGTGGGGTGGGAACCGTGACCGAAGGGGAGGTTGGCCAGGGGGATTTCGCCCTGCCGGAAGTGCTGGTACTCGAGCTGGTGGATCAGTCCCCGTTGCAGGGCGAACAGCAGCAGGAAGGCAAGGAGGATCAGCAGCCAGGGGCTGGGGCTTGCGCTCTGGCCCGGCTGCCGGAATTTCATGGCGTCGCTTCTACCCAGATGCGATGGGCGATCTCGTGTTCCAGGGCTAGTTCTACCTGTTCGCAGAGGACCACGGTGAGGGGCTGCTGGCGCAGTACCTGGATGGCGTGGGGCGGCACCAGGCCGTAGGCGTGGAGCTGTTCGGCCAGCACTGCGGGGATGTCCGCATCGAAGTGGGCCAGGTTGGCCCGGGTGCCTTTGGGGATGCCGGTGAGGCGCAGGGCTTCGTGGGTGGCGGGGCTCATGCGAACAGTCTCAGCAGGTGGTTGAGGATGCCGCCGATGAGGAAGGCGGTGGGAATGATCAGGGCCAGCAGCACCACGGCCACCTTCAGGCCCTGTTCCTTGACGATCATCATGACGCTGGCGATGCAGGGCACGAACAGGGTGATGGTGACCATGCCGACCACGGCCTGGATGGCCGAGAGGTGCTCGGTCATGGCGAACAGGCCGGTGGCGCCGAAGTCCCGCCGCAGGAAGCCCATGACGAAGGCGGCGCTGGCCTCCTTGGGCAGGCCCAGCCAGCCGGAGACCAGGGGCTCGCCGGCCTCGATGATGGCCGGCAGGGCGCCGATCTTGTCCAGGGCGAACATGAGGAAGGTGCCGATGAGGAAGAGGGGAATCACCTCCACCAGATACCACTTCAGGCGGCCGCCGGTCTTCTTCAGCACATTGCCCAGCACCGGCCAGCGCAGGGGCGGCAGCTCGGTCATGAGGGGAATGCGCTTGCCCGGGATGAGGCGGGAGGCGAGCCAGCCGGAACTGAGCAGCACCACCAGGATGCACACGGCCCAGGTCAGCAGGGCGCCGAAGGAAACGCCGCCGAGGAGACCCAGCACCACGCCCAGCTGGGCCGAACAGGGGATGGCCAGGGCCAGCAGGAAGGTGGTGATGAGACGCTCCCGCGGCGTGGCCAGGATGCGGGTGGTGAGGGTGGCCATGGTGACGCAGCCCAGGCCCAGCACCATGGGCAGCACGGCCTTGCCGTTGAGGCCGATGGCGGCGAAGGTGCGGTTGGCGATGACCGTCAGGCGCGGCAGGTAGCCCGAATCCTCGAGGATGCCGAAGGCGAAGAAGAAGGTGGTGACGATGGGCAGGATGAGGGCCAGGGCGTAGGTCATGCCCATGGTCCACAGGCCGTACTCGCCCACCAGCAGTTCGACGATCCAGGGGATGGAGACGTGGTTCTGCACCAGCTCGGTGAAGGCCGGATTGAGGACGCCGCCGAAGAAGTCCTCCTCGAACAGGCCCACCAGGGTGCTGGCGCCGAAGACGCCGACGAACTCATAGAGCAGGAACAGCACGCCCAGCAGGATGGGCCAGCCCCACACCGGATGCACCGCCAGCTGGCCGGCGGTGAGGGGTTTGCCGCTGGCCGGCTTCTTTCCTTCCCGGGCCACGGTGCGGGTGAGGGCCTCGGCGGCCCGGCCCCGTTCGCCGGAAAGGAGGGCGGCCAGGGGCTGGCCGGTGAATTCCCCTTCCAGGTTCAGGCGCAGGGCGGCGAGGAGGGCGGCGGTCTTGGGGAAGTGCTGGTCGAGCCAGGCTTCCAGTTCCGGGTCGTGGCCCAGGTAGAGGATGGCCAGGCCCCGGGCCGAGAGGTGGGCATGGGGGACGTCGCTGGCGAACTGGGCGGCGAGGCGGCCGATGGCGCTTTCCACGGCGTCGTCGTAGCAGAGCAGAGGCTCGGGCCGGGCCGCCTTGGCGAGGGCGGCCTCCAGGGCGCCGACGCCTTCGTTGCGGGTGGCGACGCCGCTGATGACGGGAATGCCCAGGGCTTCGGCCAGCAGCTTGTCATCGACGCCGATGCCCCGCTGTTCGGCCTCGTCGGCCATGTTCAGCATCAGCACCATGGGCACCCCCAGGTCCGCCAGCAGGGCGGTGAGGGTCAGGGTGCGGCGCAGGTTCTTGGCGTCGCCCACCTGTACCAGGCAGTTCAGGTTTTCCTGCAGCAGGGCCCGCAGGGTGGCCCGCTCGTCGTCGCTGCGGGAGGGCAGGGAGAGCACCCCCGGGGTGTCCAGCACCTGCTGTTCCTTGTGGATTTTCAGGGTGGCCCGGGAGACTTCCACCGTGGTGCCCGGATAGTTGGACACATTGACGTAGGTGCCGGTGAGGCGGTGGAAGAGGACGGACTTGCCGACGTTGGGGTGGCCTACCAGGGCCACCACCAGGCCGGCGGGGGCGGCGGCCGCTGCTTCGTTGTCGGCCAGGGGGGAAGGACGGGTGCTTTCTGCGGAGGTTTCCATCGGCTGCCTGGGGTGGGTGGCTGGGAGGCGGGGCTTCAGTGCCGGGGAGCGGGGTGCGCTGCGGCGGTCTGGGCAGGGCTGCGCTCCAGGGGCCCCAGGGTCAGCCCGAGAAGGAGTACCAGGGAGGCGGCAAGGACGGAACGCAGCATGGAAGACACCCGAAAGGTGGCCGCCAGAATGTGGAGAACGGAGCGGCAACGGTGCTAATGATAACTTATCTCATTTGAGTTTGACAGTTGAGATTGCAGGCGAGGCCGCCAGCACGAAATCCCAGCCGTCCGGGAGGAGGGCTGGGAGCCAGTAAGAGCGCGCCTTTTCAGGCGGTCAGAGCGGCCGGGTCCGGGGCGCCTACCAGACGAAGAAGACCACGTACCAGACCGCGCCGATCAAGGCCGGGGCCAGGGTATAGATGGAGAAGGCCGCCACGCGCCGGCCCCAGGCCGGGGTGGTCTGCAGCACCAGGCGCAGCCCCAGCCACAGGGCGAAGCCGATGCCCAGGGCGAGGATGGCGATGCGGGCATCCGGCACCCAGGGCAGGATCACCCGTTCGCCCTTGAGCTGGCTCAGGGTGAGCATGGAAAGACCGAGGAAGACGTTGGCCCCGGCCAGGGGCACCAGGCCCAGGGCCAGGCGCCGCCAGGGCAGCTGGGGGCTGGCGACGATGCGGCTGGCCAGGGCGATGACGCCGAGCAGGGCCAGGGCAATGGCGCAGCCGCCGCCCAGGATGTAGGCCAGGATGCACAGGCCGTCGAGCCAGGTGAAGACGTCGCCCACCTCCGGGTAGTGGGTGAGCAGCCACCAGGGGGCGTTGTCCTGCAGCAGGAGGAAGGAGTCGTGGTCGATGAGCCAGTTGGCTGCGGCGGTCTTCAGGGCCACGAACCAGGGGCTGACGGTCCACTGGAAGGCGGCGGTGGCGATACCGAGGACGCCGAAGAGCAGGGTCATGGCCTCGCCGGTGTGGATCTGCTCCGCCTTGCTGGCGAGGATTTCCGCGTCGGGGCGGCGGGGCGACAGCTGCACCGCTTCCCGGTGGCCGGCGCAGCGGCCGCAGGCATGGCAGTCGGAGGCTCCGGTCATGCGCCGGATGTCCACCAGGGGGGCGCAATTGACGGGCTGGGCCGGCGCCGCGGCCGTGTCCCAGGCGGCCCGGTCCACCCGGAAGTGCACCGGGGCGACCTTGGCCAGGAGGGAAAAAACGCCGGAGGCAGGACACAGGTGGCGGCACCACACCCGCTTGCCCTTGCCGTAGAGCAGGCCCACCGCCACGGCGGCGACGGAAGAGCCGCCCAGCACCAGCAGGGCGGCCTTGGGGTATTCATAGACGCTGACCAGCTGGCCGAAGACGGTGGTGCACACGAAGGCGACGAAGGGCCAGCCGCCCCACTTGAGCCAGCGCGGGATGGGCAGGTTGAGGCCGCGCCAGCTGACCCATTCGGTGAGGGTGCCCTCGGGGCAGAAGACGCCGCACCAGAGGCGGCCCATGAACAGCATGGAAACCATGACGAAGGGCCACCAGATGCCCCAGAAGAGGAACTGGGCGAAGAGGGTGAGGTTGTCCAGGATGCTGGAGCCTTCCGGTGGCAGGGGCAGGAAGGCGGGGGTGATGACCAGGCCGAAATAGAAAACCACCACCGCCCACTGGATGGCGCGGATGGTGGCTCCATGTTTCTGCATGCCCCGGCCGCAGGCCTGCAGCAGGCCGGCGATGGGACCCTGCCGCTGCGTTGCGGCAGCGGCGGGCAGGGGACGCTTCAAGGTGCTGCTGTGGGCTGGCATGAATCGGCTCGCACGGATGATGGGTTGAGAGTGAAGGAGCGCAGCCGCAGGGCGACGTAGCCCCAGTACAGGGCATAGGCCAGCAGCAGCATGGCGGTGGGCTGGGCCCGGTAGCCGGCGAAGGTGGACAGCACCTGGCCGAGGCCGCTGCCGTCGTCGAGGACGGCGGAGGTGTCCCACACCAGGTCCATCAGGGTGGGCAGCCAGTCCATGCCGATCAGGCGATCCACGGCGGCGCCGAGGAGGGAGCCGGCCGTCACCAGCAGCACCACCTCGCTGACGCGGAAGACGGTGCGATAGGAGAAGAAGCGGGCGCCCCGGGCCACGGCCCAGGCGGTGAGGCCGGCGATGACAAAGCCCAGGGCGGCCATGCCGTAGAGGCCGAGCAGCTCGCTGCCCTGGCGCTCCGCCGCCATGCCGTAGAGGAAGACCACGGTCTCCATGCCTTCCCGGCCGATGGCCAGGGCCGCCACCAGGGCCACGCCGAGGCGGCCGCCGGTTTCCGCGGCGCGGCTGGCGCCGGCTTCCAGCTCCCGTTTCATGGAGGCGCCGTGGCGGCGCATCCACATCACCATCTGGGTCATCAGCACACAGGCCAGCAGCAGCATGCCGATCTGGAACAGTTCCAGGGACTCGCCGTCGAGCCAGGTCTGGGCGCCGTAGGCGAGAAAGGCCAGGGCCAGGGCCAGCAGGGTGCCACCACCGACGCCGCTCCACAGGGTGCGGCGCAGGCGGGAGGCGTCCTCCTGGCGGGCGATCCAGGCCAGCAGCACGCCGACCACCAGCATCGCTTCCAGGCTTTCGCGCCAGACGACAATCAGGGCATTGAGCATGGTTGTCCTCTTACTTGGCGATCAGCAGGCACTCGGCGGTATCCGGATGGAACTCGCCGAAGATGCGGTAGGTGCCCGGTTGCAGCGGCTGCACCACGACGAAGGAACTGGCGCCGGGGGCCAGCACCTTCTCCATGCGGGGCTGGGTGCTCTCGAACTCCTCCGGGCCGGGGCCCTCGTTGCGGAAGATGATCTTGAACTTGGTCCCGGCCGGCACTTCCAGGCGGTTGGGGATGAGCTTTCCATCCTTGGCCACGATCTGGAAGGAAGGCAGCTCCGCCGCCGCGGCCGGCGCCGGCCCGACGAACAGGGCGGCGCACAGTAGCAGGGCGGGTACCACGAGGGAAGACAGGCGCATGGCGGCTCCTTAGAAGGTCAGCTGGGCACGCATGCCGAGCACCTTGATGGCCTTGGCCGTGGCGTCGCCGCCGGGCCGTCCCAGGTACTGCAGGTCGGGAGACAGCTCGAACTGCTTGTTGATGCGGTAGCGGTAATAGACTTCGGCCACGCGCTCGGCGCCGCTGGCGTTGAAGTTGTAGTCCGGAATGCCGTCGCCGTCCGCGTCCACGAAGGCCGATTCGCCGGAAAATTCCTTGCTGGTGCGCAGCAGGCCAAAGGCCAGGCCGAGGGAGTCGCCGCCCCGATCCCAGTAGGAACCGCCCAGTTCGGCGCCCAGAGTGAGGGCCTTGTCGAAACGCACGTTGCCGGAGATCTGCTGGCCGTAGCGGCCGAACACCGTGACCGCATCGCCGATGCGCTGGTCGGCGGAAACGCCCAGGCCGGAATGGGATTCCTGGATGCCGGCGAAGGACACCGCCTGGCCGTTGCGCCAGTAGTAGGCCCGGTAGTTGCCGGTGAGGCCGCCGAAGAACTTGCGCTGGGTCTCCATCTGGGCGATGACCATGGGCGAGCTGAAGGAGCGGGTGTAGGTGGAGCCGTTGGCGCCGGCACCGAAGACGCCGAGGGAGAAGCGCCAGGTTTCGGGCTTCTGGGTCTCGTTGTAGTAGGAGACGCGGAAGCCGGGGGAGAAGCCGTTGGCGTCCACCCCGATGTCGCCGCCCGCATCCAGCAGCGGGTTATGCACGAAGACGGTGTTGAGGAACTGGCGGGTTTCGTCGTTGGCGGCCGCGTTCTGGTCGAAGAAGACGAAGGGGTCCATCTTGCCGAAGTTGATCTCCAGCTTTTCCCGGGAGCGGGGCTTGTAGCCGCCGAAAGGCAGGGGAATGGTGGCCTGGTACCAGGCCTGGCCCAACACGGCCACGGAGTCGTCCGGATTGCCGCTCTGCACGCGGAAGGCGCTGGCGTTGGGCTTGGCGTAGGAACTCATGCCGTTGAGGCCCTGGCCCTGACCGAGGCGGAACTGGGCGAAGATGTGGCTTTCGGTATCGCCGATATTGGCCAGGGGCAGGGTGACGAAGACGTCGCCCCGGTAGTTGAGCTGGCTGTTGCCGTTGCTGTCGCCGCTGGGCACGCCGGACGGCCGCTGGGCCACGGTGGTGAGGCTGATGCCGGCGGTGATGCCGTCCAGGGATTCCACCGTGCGGGCGGCCTTGAGCATGTCGAGGGACTGGAATTCCACGGCCTTCAGGCGGGCGGTGATTTCCGGCTCGTACTGGCTGATGTCGTCGCTGTCCAGACCCTTGGTGATGCGGGCGTTCTGCTCTTCCAGGGTCTTGATGCGCTGTTCCAGGGCCGGGGAGGCTTTCGTCGCCGGGGCAGCCTGGGCCTGCTTTTCCAGTTCCGCGTTGCGCTTTTCCAGCTTCTCCAGGCGCTCGTTCATCTTTTCCAGCAGCTTCAGCAGTTCAGCCTGGCTGCCGGCGGCCTGGGGGGCGGCGAAGGCCGGCGCGCTGCCGGCGATCAGGGCCGCCGTCAGCAGCGCCAGGGGGCGCGGCCGAAGGAGGTTGGTGGTGGCAGCCATGGCTTAGTACCCGCCTTTTTTGCCGATGCCGACGAAGGTGAATTCGTTTTCCACTTCGAAGGGCTTGAACCAGGGGCGCACACCGGTGAGACGGTCGGTATGGCGGCCGAAATGGGCGTGCTTGTTTTCGGTGGGCGGCAGGATGGTGTACTTCACCTTGTACTTGCCCGGGCCGAAGAGCTTGATGTTGTCGCCGTAGTGGGGGCCGTCGTTGGCCACCATGGCCATGAATTCGCCAGAGGTCTTCTGGTCGGAGCCGATCTTGGAAACTTCGTACTTCACCACCAGGTAGGGAATCCAGTGGCCTTCCTCGAAGCCGTTGGGGTTGTTGGCCAGGGCCCGGATGTCGGCCTCGATGTGGATGTCGGATTCCTCGGCCTTGCGCATCATGCCGTCCGGCTCCATGTTCACCGCCTGCAGATAGACGGCGGAAATCTCCATGCCGTAGCGCTGCTGGGGCGTGCCGATGGGGTATTCCACGGCGTTGGCGGAGAAGGACCAGGCAGCAGCGAGGGCTACCAGGGTACGGGCGAAGGGAAGGCGGATGGAAGGCATGACTAGGCTCCTGAGCGGTAATAGGCGGATGTTTTTGGGATACCGCTTTGGCGCGGCTTAATAACAATCTAAGTAAGAATGATTCTCGTGTCAATTATTCGCGTACGTCAGTTTTGCGACAGGTTTCTGACGAATGCTGCAATGCAAGAACTGGCGGGCTCCGGCGTCGGATCAGGCCATGCCGGGAGATGCCCCGGGGAGGCAACTAGTTCTTTGGTGCTATTGCAATGCAAATGAGAGTTGTTATTATTTGCGATATGCCGTTCAGGCCGTGAGGGCGAAAACGACTCCGGCCTGTCCCGAATCCCGTCATTCCGCTCCATTCTTCCGAGGGGCGAGGAGGTGCCACCATGATTCCCTTCAAGCAGAAACATGAACCCGTCAATTTGCCGGAACTGGGCGAGGCCGCCCTGCCGGAGCCGGCTGCGGCGGCTCCCGTCCCCAGCGCCGGCTCCCGTCGCAAGCGCCTGTGGGAACTGAAGCACCAGCACCACTGCCCGGTGATCGGCACCTGCCTGCCCCTGGACCTGCTGCGGCGCCTGGCAGCCCGGGCCAAGATACTCGGTCCCAACATGTCCGACTTCTCCCTGCATACCCAGGCCGTGGGCTTTGCCGAGCAGCGCAATCCCTTTGCCGAGCTGATGCAGCAGGAACTGGAGCGGCGCTACAACCTCGCCATCCAGCGCTTCCGCTCGGCCCGGGATGGGGATGCCATCTACCGCCTGTGGCGGGAGGCGGTGGCCTCGGGCCAGGTGGCGGACGCCCTGTGGGCTGCCTGGACCCATCCCCGTTGCGATACGGAGACGGCCCAGCGCATCTACGGCGACATCCACATGCTGTCCCACCAGGCCGGCGCCGCCCACCAGGCGGATGTGAACCGGCTGAAGCAGCTGGAGGCGGAAAACGCCGCCCTCAAAGCCGAACTGCAAGCCCAGCGGGAGAAGGGCGGCCAGCGCCTGGCGGAGAAGATCCAGGAGGCCGAACTCCTGAAGCGCCAGCTGGCGGAGATGGAAGTCTTTGCCTGCGAGCGGGAGGCCCTGGCGGTGCGGGTGGTGGAACTGGAGGCCCGCTGCCGCGAACTGGAAGGGGCCGACGGCGGCCAGAAGGCCCGGGCCGACGCCCTGGCCCTGCGCCTGGTGTCGGCGGAGGATCGCACCAATGCCGCCGAGGCCCGGGTGCGGGACCTGACCCGCCAGCTGGAGGAATCCCGCCGCGATCTGGTGGCGGCCGAGCAGGCCATGGAATCCTGGCTGCTGCTGGACGGCGCGCCGGAAGGCGATGCCTGCGCCCTCTCCACCGCCTGCGGCCGGGAATGCGCCAGCGGCAAGGACGGCGCCGAGGCCGCCGTGCCGCGCCTGGAAGGGCGCAGCGTGCTTTGCGTCGGCGGCCGGCCCGGCCTGGTGGAAACCTACCGTCGGCTGGTGGAGCGGCTGGGCGGTCGCTTCGCCCACCACGACGGCGGCCTGGAGGACAATCCCCGCTTCCTCGACGGGGTGCTGTCCGCCGCTGATGCGGTCATCTGCCAGGCCGGCTGCATCAGCCATGGCGCCTACTGGAAGCTGAAGGACCACTGCAAGCGCACCGGCAAGCCCTGCGTCTATCTCAAGGGGGCCGGTGTTTCCAGCTTCGTGCGCGGTATTTCCGAGGTGGCGGAAGGAGCAGTGGAGTAGTTCCCCTGCTGCCTGAGCGGCAGGGATTTACGTTTTTTGACCTGCATCATATTGAGATCAATTCTCAACAAAGTACAGTGCGGACTTCGATCAACCCGCCGCGATCCAGCCAGCGACAGCAATGCCAGCCAGGCGCGGGGATTCCTTCCGGAGCCCGTCCATGTCAACGCTGTCATCCCTTGTCGCTGTTTCTTCCCCGTTGCGTCAGCGCCCACCTTTCGCCCTGCATCTGCTGGCCCTGAGCCTGGCCTCGGGCTTTGCCTGGGGCGCCGATAACCCCGCTTCATCCGAATCCGCCCTGTCCACCGTCAGCGTCACCGCCAAGGGCTATGCCGCCGACGAACTGGAAACGCCCCTCAGCACCGTCTCCCTCGATCGGGAGGAAATCGTCCGCCGCGGCGCCAACAATCCGGGGGAACTGCTGCGCGGCGAACCCGGCATCGCCGTGGCCAGCGACGGCGCCCAGGGCCAGAACCCGGTACTACGGGGCCTGAAGAAGGAAAGCGTGGTGCTGCTGGTGGACGGCATCCGCCTCAACTCGGCCCAGCCCCAGGGGGCCATCGCCTCCTTCATGTCCCTCGGCCTGGCGGAGCGGGTGGAGGTGGTGAAGGGCCCCTCCTCCGTGCTCTACGGCAGCGGTGCACTGGGCGGCGTGGTCAATGTGCGCCTGCCCCAGGCCCAGTTCAAGGCCGGCACCAGCGGTTCCGCCATGGCCTCCTGGGACAGCGCCAGCAACGGCCTGCGGGCCACCGGTGTGGTCAATTTCTCCGCCGGCGACCATGCCCTGATGCTCGGCACCTCCAGCGCCCGCATCGGCGACTACCGCTCCCCCGACGGCAAGGTGGCCAAGACCGGCTACGATTCCGACAGCCTCATCGGCCAGTACCGCTTCCGCATCGACGGCGCCCAGCAGCTGCGCCTCTCCGTCCAGGAGCATACGGACGAGGACGTGTGGTATCCCGGCTCCACCAAGGCGGCCGCCAACCCCATCAAATCCACCACCATCTATTCGCCCAAGCAGAGCCGCCGCCTCATGGAAGCGGGCTATTCCCGCCAGGGCTCGGGCGAGGCGCCGCTGAACCTGGACTTCCGCGTCTACCGCCAGGAGATGGAGCGGCAGATCTACTCCTGGGCCAGCGGCATCCAGCGCAACAACGCCGAGACCAAGGTCTCCTTCGTCACCGAGGGCTGGGATGCCAAGGCCGACTGGCTGGTCCATCCCCAGCACCTGCTTTCCTTCGGCCTCAACGCCTGGGAGATGGAGGCTTCCCCCAACCGGCATCTGTACCAGGCCGGCAACATGGTGGCCAACAACCCCTTCGCCGATGGCCGTATCGAATCCCTGGGGGCCTACCTGCAGGACGACATGCGCTTCGGCAAGCTCAACGTGCTGGCCGGCCTGCGCCACGACACGGTCAAGGGCAGCGCCGCCTCCATGAACAACGGGGCGATCAAGAACGGCCTTTCCCGCAGCGACAGCGCCACCTCCGGCAGCCTCGGCGCGGTCTATGAAGCGGCGCCCCTGCTGCGGCCCTATGCCAACCTCTCCCGCGCCTTCCGCGCCGGCGAGATGCGGGAACGCTACGAGTCCTCGCCCCGGGGCGACGGCTACTACTACGTCGGCAATCCCCAGATCAAGCCGGAAGAGGCCACCCAGTTCGAGCTGGGCCTGAAGGGTGCCAGCGCCGACTTCAACTACCACCTGGCGGCCTACCGCAACAGCATCGACAACTACATCACCGGCCAGCCCACCGGCACCTTCATCAGCGGCCTGCCGGTGAAGGCCACGGTGAACCTGGGCCGGGCCGTCATCGCCGGGGTCGAGGCCTCCGCCCGCTGGCAGGTGCGGCCGGGGCAATGGCTGAACGCCGGTTATTCCCGCCTGCGGGGCGAGAACAAGGACCTGGACGAGCCCCTCTTCCAGATGCCGGCGGACGAACTCTCCCTCGGCTGGGACGGCGCCGTTGCCCAGGGCTGGCGTGCCGACGTCACCCTGCGCCTGGTGGCCCGCCAGGACCGCATAGCCACCCTCTTCAGCCGCGGCAGCGAAAACGCCACCGCCGGCTTTGCCACCGCTGACCTGGGCGCCACCTACCGCTGGTCCCGGCAGAGCTTCCGCGTCGCCCTGAAGAACCTGGCCGACAAGCGCTACCACGAACACCTGGCCGAAGGCGTCAGCGGCAACGAAATTCTGGCCCCCGGCCGTTCCCTCGTTCTCACCTGGAAAGGAGACTTCTGATGCAATTACGCCCCTCCGCCCTGGTCCTGCTGCTGGCCGCCCTGGCCGGCGGCCCGGCCGCGGCCCACGACCACGACGCTGGCAGCGGCAGCGACCAGCGCCAGGTGATCCGGCTGACGCCGGCGGAAAAACATTTCCTGCTTTCGGAAATGCGGGGCTTCGTTGCCATCACCCAGAAGATCATCAGCGCCGCCACCGCCAACGACATGGCGGCGGTGGCCGAGGCCGCCCGGGTGGGCGGTCTCAAGGCGCACCAGAAGGACTTCGCCAACCCGGACAGCCTGGTGCACGGCATCCGCAAGAAGGCGCCCCAGGCCTTCTTCCCCCTGGGCCGGGAGACCCACATCAACTTCGACCGCATCGCCGAACTGGCCACCGAACTGAAGGACCGGGACGTGGTGCTCAACACCCTGGCCGACAACCTCAACAACTGCATCGCCTGCCACAGCGCCTACCGGGTGGAAGAAGCCCACTAGACGCCTCGTCTGCCCTAAAAGATGATGGGGAGACCGCTGCCGGCTAGGCCGGCGGCGGTGCGGCGGTTAGTGTCAGTTGATGCCGAAGCGTATGGCCGGCAAGGGGCTGAGGCTCCTTGCCCCGGCTTTTCTCCCGCTGAAATCCCGACGGGGATTCCGACGGGAATTGTGGGACAACCTCCGGAAAGGCACGTTGCCAGCCGCCCCCAATGGGCGCATCATTGTTAATGATTCTCATTTGTAAAATTGCCTGACCAGTGGACAACCCTTGCCATGACCACAGTGGATTATCTTCTGCCCCCTTCCATGGAGGTGCTCTATTCCGACCATCACCGCTGGCTGGAGGGCTGGCTACGGCGCCGTCTGGGCAATGGGGCCGATGCTGCCGACCTGGCCCATGACGCCTTTCTCCGCCTGTTGAAAACCCCCCGGCCTTTCTGCAGCCAGCCGGAGGCCCGCGTCTATCTGCGCAAGATGGCGTCCGGCATGTGTGTCGACCTGTGGCGCCGGCGGGAGATCGAACAGGCCTGGCTGGAGGCCCTGGCGGCCCAGCCGGAGGCCCTGGCGCCTTCCGCCGAGCACCAGGTCATGGTGCTCCAGGCCCTGCAGGAAATCGATGCCATGCTGCGCAGCCTGCCGCCCAAGGCCGCCAATGCCTTCGTGATGGCCGTGGCCTGCGAGATGAGCGACCGGGAAGTGGCCGAGGCTTTGGGCGTTTCCACCCGCATGGTGCGCAAGTACGTGGCCCAGGCCATGTCCCACTGCCTGCGCCTGGAGGCGGGGCTGGTGGCGGCCCCGCCGGGAGTGCCCGGCCTGGCCGGCGCCTGAACGACATCCGCTCCGTTATCCCAAAACCATGAGCGCAGCGCTGCCCGGGGCCGTCCCCGCCCCGTCCTTCCAGTCCCTGGACCGGGCTGCCGAATGGTTCGCCCTGCTGCGTTCCGGGGAGGCCAGGGAGGCGGACCAGGCGCAATGGCGGCTGTGGCTGGAGCAGTCGGCGGAAAACCGGGAGGCTTGGCGCTACGTCGAGCGCATCAGCAGCCGCTTCGAACCCATCAAGGCCAGCACTGAACGGCAAACGGCCGTGGCCGCTTTCAAGGCGGCCAACCGCCAGAACCGCCAGCAGCCCCGCCGCCGGCAGATTCTCCTGGGCCTGTTTTCCTGCGCCAGCGCCGGCCTGCTCGGCTGGGGCGCCTGGCGCCGCTTGCCCGAGATGGCCCAGCCCTGGATGGCTGATCACCGCAGCGGTACCGGGGAAGTCCGGGAAATACTTCTGGCGGACGGCACCCGGGTCTGGCTGGGGAGCGCCAGCGCCTTCACTGAAGACTACGGCAACGGCTTGCGCCGCCTGCAGCTGGTGGTGGGGGAGATCCTCGTCAAGACGGAGGCCGATCCCGGCCGGACCTTCGTGGTGGACACCCCCCAGGGACGCCTGCGGGCCCTGGGCACCCGCTTCACGGTGCGGCTGGAAGAGGGCGGCACCTTCCTCGCCGTTTACGAAGGCGCCGTGGAAATGCGCATGGGTGGCGGCGGTCCTGCCGTCCTGGTCCAAGCCGGCCAGCAGACGCGCTTTTCCAGCGGTGGGGTCGCCCCCCTGGCGCAGGCAGATCCGGCCCGGGAAGCCTGGACCCGGGGCATCCTCATCGCCCAGGAGATTCCCCTGGCCGAGGTGGTGGTGGAACTGGGCCGCTACCAGCGGGGCCATCTGGCCGTGGCCCCGGAAGTGGCCAGGCTGCCGGTATTCGGCAGCTACCCCCTGAACGACCCGGGGCGCACCCTGGCCATGCTGGAATCGGTCATGCCAATCCGGGTGCGCCGCCTGCTCCCCTGGTGGACGCGTATCGAAGCCAGGCCAGGGGATGCACCCGGCACCTAGCAGGTAGCCGGGCCACCGGAAAATATTTGCAGCAGGCAGTTCCGCTTTTTGCTGACTCAATCGATTAACAGGGTAAGCAGTCACCTTGTTGCTCAGTATCAGCCCCCCAAGGTTTGCGCTGCCCGCCCCTTGCCCCGGTGCCATCCGGCAGGCCAGGAGCGGGCGGTGTGCAGGCATGGCGCCGCTTCCCGTTTCCCGGACACTCCGTCCCGCGCCCACCCATGGAACCTCCAGGCAGCCCGTTCGGATCGCGAGACCCGGTGACTCGTCCCGTCGACCCCTTTGCCGCCGAGGAAGCGCCTGTCCATGTATTGTCCCCGCCGCCGTTGTTCCCTTCATTCCCCTGCCGGTGAACTGCCTTTCGCCGGGCAGCTCCGCACGCCAGTACGCCCCGTTCTGCTCGCCCTCATGGTCCGCCTCGCCCTGGCCGGCAGCCTGTTGTCGGCCGGATTCTGGATTCCCTCCGCCCATGGGCAAACCCCCGGGCTGAGCGCCTTGCCGCCGGCCCCGGAAAACCCCCGCCGCTACGACATCCCGGCCGGCCCCCTGAGTGCGGTGCTGGCCCGCTTCAGCAGCGAATCGGGGGTGCTGCTGGCCGGTGCCGCCGGACTGGTGCAGGGCAGGAAAAGCCCCGGCCTGCAGGGCGTTTACAGCGTTCCGGCCGCCTTCGACGCCATCCTTGCCGGGAGCGGCCTGCAAGCGGTCTGGCGCAAGGAGGGCGAATACGTGCTACAGCCCGTCGTTGCGGAAAACGGCGAGCGGACCATGGCCACCGTGGCAGTTATCGCCAAGTCGGACCGGGACCAGGAGAAGCGAGACGGCGTCTATCTCGACAATGTCACCAATCTGTACCAGGGTAGGAAGGAACTGGAACGCAACCAGGTGCACAACGCCGCCGACGTCTTCAAAAGCATGACCGGCGTCTACAGCATGGACCCGCGCAACGGCAACGCCCTGGCCCCCAACATCCGCGGCATTTCCGGACAGGGGCGGGTGCCGGTGACGGTGGACGGTACCGAGCAGTCCACGGACATCTGGCTGGGCACCATGTTCGGCGTCAATAACAAGAGCTACGTGGATCCCGCCCTGTTCCGCAGCATCGCCGTGGAAAAGGGGCCGTCCCTGAGCCGCGGCGTCAGGAGCGGCGTCGGCGGCGCGGTGAGCATCCGCACCATCGATCCCGCCGACATCATCCCGGAAGGCCGGAGTTTCGGCATCGAGAGCAAGATCGAGACCTCCGGCAACACCATCGGTCAGCGCACCGATCCCAGGTCCTACTACGGCCGCGACTACCGGGATCTGCCCAACGCCGTGGTCGGCACCTCTGGCAACGTCACCATCACACCCACTACGCCGCTGCGCCAGCGGGGCAGCAAGGACCTGCTCAATCTGCAGGACCGCTCCTTCATGCTGACCCTGGCCGGTCGCAACGACATGACCGATGCCCTGCTGTCCTACAGCGAGCGTAGCAAGGGCAACTACTTCGCCGGCAAGCGCGGGGCGGACGCCTACCGGAACAATGACGCCTACGCTAAGGGCACCGAGGCCTATTTTCCCAATACCGCCAAGCTCTACGAGCCCGGTGCCGAAGTGGCTAATACCTCCAGCGAGACTAGCACCCTGCTGCTGAAGAACAACTGGTATCTGCCGGACCGGCATAAGTTGGGCCTGAGCTTCATGCGTACCCGCCTGGAATTCGGCGAAAACAACAATTCCCAGGCCCTGATGGCCTACGGCCTGAATGAAACGGGAGCCATCAAGGCCGGAAGCATTGCAGATACCCCCGAGTCCCGCATCAATATGGACACTTGGCGCTTCACCTACGACTACAAGCCCGGGGACAACCCCTGGGTGGATTTCCAGTCCAGTCTGTGGATGACCCAGGTGGACGGCAAACGGGAGCAGACCGGCGGCGCCAACTATTTCGTCCTCAACCGGGACACGGTGTTCGACGATTGGCAGTCCTGCAAGCGCAACGGCAAGCCGGTATCTGGCTCCTTCCTGCTCTGTCTCCTCAATCCGGTCTTGAAAAGCCCCACACCACCGGCCAAGCAGCCCAATACCGATGGCCGCTACAACATTGTCGCCGCCTCCACCCAGTGGACCGACCATAACCGTATCGGTGCCGATTTCAGTAACAAGGTCCGTATCAGCGATCGCTTCAGCCTTACTTTCGGTGGTGAAATCCAGCGGGAGAAGTTGCAGGAGAATGTGCTCAATCTCTATAAGGATGCGGGCTCAGGCTTGGGGCCAGATGGCGCCACGCTGGCCGCTACCACTCAGATTTTTGGGCCGCGTTCTGGGCGGAGAGAGGAATGGGCCGGGAGCGTTAATGCGGAATGGACACCCGTTCCGTGGCTCACGGTCAGCGCCGGCACTCGCTACAGCGAATTTTGGGCCTTCGACGATGGCTTAGCCGAACGCCGCCGAAAGCAGGCGGCGGGTTCGGAAATCACCCAGGAGCGAACGGGAGTCAAGCTGCAGTACGCCGCATTGATGACCAATGCCGAACTCCAGCAAGTTAATTCCTTAGCCAAAGCCATGGTCGATGCCGTCGGTACTTACGGGGCGGGTTCGCCCGAATACGCGGCGGCGCTGGCTGCATACCAGAACAACATGGCTCAGCACGGCGACGGCACCGGCTACCGGATGATTAACGGGGCGGCCTATTGGGTGCAGGTGCCGGTGGTCGTGCCCGTCGTGAATGGCAAGGTCGATTCTTCCCAAAGCCCTTTTGCCAACGGCACCCTGGACCTCTCCAAAACCGTAACCAATCCTCAAACTGCCGGGGTTTACGTTCTTGGCGCGAATACGACAGAACCTTCCGTGCCGGGAACCTATGCCACGTATGTCCCGCTGGAGACCAGCAGTCGGGGTACCCAGGTGTACAGCACACCCAGTGCCAGCAGCAAATGGGCCCAACCGGAAGAGCGCAAGGGACACGCCTGGTCGCCGGTAATGGCTGTCACTCTTCGTGCTACCGATTACATCAGCCTGTTTACTCGCTACGCCCAGATCACCCGTTTCCCCAGTATTTTTGAAATTGCCTCTACCAGCGTCGGCACCACCACCCCTTTTCAGGCCCAGGGAGTATCCAAGCCGGAGCGGAGCACCAACTGGGAAATAGGCTATGCCCACGACCTTACCCAGTTCTTTCCACGTTTGCGTCAAGCTGATGTGAGGCTGAGCTGGTTCGAGACCAACATTAAGGATTTCATCGAGCGCGATCTCTACCTGAATGTCATTCAGTATGAGCGTAAGGAAAGCGCTGGCGTGGAATTCCAGTCCCGCTTCGACAGCGGCGGTTTCTACGGCAGCTTGGGGGCCACCTGGCGCAAGCGGCAGAAGCTGTGCGACAAGGACTACGCCTACAGCATGGACGTGTACTACAACCGGGTACCCGAATGCATGACCGGGGGCTTTGCCGACACCGTTACCGCCTCCAGCCTGCAGCCCAAGTACTCCGTCAATGCGGAGTTGGGCTTTCGTGCCTTCGAGAACCGGCTGGAAAGCGGTATCCGCGCCCTCTACCACGCCAAGGCGGAAAACCGGCAACTGGACGAACTGCTGGGTGGCCCCCTGGCCTCCATCTGGAGTGGCAAGAGCGCTCCCCAGTACTACTGGCATTCGGTACTGCTGTATGACCTCTACGCCCAGTTCCGGGTGGACAAGACCCTGGCCCTGAACGCCGGCGTCACCAACCTGACCGACCGCTACTACCTGGACCCCATGGCCAAGATTCCGGTACCCGGCCCCGGCCGCACCCTGAGCGTTGGCTTGCGCCTGAGTTTCTAATCTTTTTGCTGGCTTTTACGGAAAAAACCAGCATCCCATCGTGGCAACCCTGAAAGGAGCTTCTCATGAAACAACGTTTCCTCAACGTCGCAGTCGCTTCCGCCCTGGCCCTCACCGCTGCCTCCGCCCTGGCGGACGTGGCGGGGGGCACCTCCAACGCGGCCAATGTGGCGCCGGCCGCCTCCGCCTTCCCCTTCACCGCAGGCAAGGCCGGCCTGGTCTTTAACAACGGCGGTTCCTTCGCTATCGACCTGGCCGGCGGTCCCGTGGCCTATGCCAATTCGGCCATCGCCCGCGGACCGGCCAGCAACGGCAAGTACTACCTGCGCGGCGAGGACATCAACTTCCTGGCCGGCCTGCTGGTGGGGGACATCGCCCAGGTTTGGCGCAACGACGTGGTCTACAACGGGCAGACCACCAGCATCAACAGCCTGCGCCAGCTGATTACTCCACCCGCCGTGTTGCAGGGGATGATGCCGGACTTCGGCGGTCTAGTGATCGCTGCCGTGCCCGGCTCGGCTGTCTATTTCGGCGAGTGGTCGCCTAAGTCGGGTGGGGCCATTCCCACGGCCAGCAGCGACCTGAACATGGGCAGCGCCCAGCGCACAGTGTGGTACACCGGAGAAAATCCCACCACCAGCATGCCCACCCTGGTCAACGCCCAGTACGACGTGATCGGCATCAATCAGCACAATCCGGAAAGCCCAAGCGTGTACCAGGGCGTGCTGACGGCCAACTACGGCACCGGCAGCAACTCCCTGACCGGTAGTTTGACCCGCAGCGGTTCCACCACCGTGGACTTCACCGGGACGAGCATCTCCAGCACGGGGGCATTTTCCAATCAGTCCACCATTTCCGGCCAGTTCTACGGCTCCGGCGCCCAGGCCCTAGCCGGCATCTACACCGGCACCACGGGGGCCCAGGACGATGTGGCTTTCGGCGGCAAGAAGCGCTAGGCGCGGTCCGGGCTGAGGCCTTGCGGCCCCTCGACCGCAGCTCGACCTCGTTGTGGGAGGGGCGCCGGCGCCCCTCCCTTTTCCCTTTTCTTTGGGTACCCATGATGATTTTCCGTCGCCTGGCGGCACTGCTGCCTTTACTGTTCCTGATGCTGCCCTGGGTCTGGGCGGATGAGGACGAGACACGCCGCCTGCTGGACAATGCCGGCCGCACCATGGACCGGCAGGCATCGCCGGACTGGCAGCCCGCCGCGCCTGCGGGGGATCTTTCCATCACCATCGACGGCCAGGCCTATCGCCTGGCGAAGACCCTGGCGGACCTGGAACCGGCGCTGTATGTCGCCATCAACACCCGGCAATGGGACAAGGCGCGGCAACTGGCCACCCAGTACCGCCTGCTGGCGGGCCACAAGCCCCATCTGGCGCTGCTGGTGGAGGGCCTGGCGGCCCGCCAGGAGGGGAATTACCCCGCCGCCGTGGGTAAGCTGGAACAGGCGCACCAGGCCGACTCCGACGATATGCGGGTGCAGATGGAACTGGCCCGGGTGTATGCGGAAGACAACCAGGACCAGGAGGCGCGGCGCCTCTTCGAGCGCGCCCTGAGCAACAGCCTGCCTCCCGAGACCCGCCAGTTGCTGCACCAATACGCCGACGGGGTGGACCGGCGCAGCCGCTGGCAAGGCTCCATGGCCGTGGGCCTGGGCTACAACGACAACATCAATCTGGCCAACGGTTACGACCGCTGTTCCCTGACCTTTGCCGGCTATTGCCTAATGCGCACCAAGCTGCCCGACCCCATCGCCTCGTCCTTCATGAACTACGACCTGGTGCTGAGCCGACGTATCCCTCTGATCGGTCACCACAACCTGCTGATTCGGCCGGTGAGCTACGGCACCCTGTTCCGCGAGCAGGACGAAAAAAGCACCCTACTGACGGACTACCGCGACAACACCAGCATCCTCTACCTGGGCTACCAGTTCGCCAGTGCTCGGCACAGCGCCAATTTCACCCCCTATATCGAAAATTACAACCGCGATGGTCGTACCAGCTACCAGGCCTCCGGGGTGCAAGGGGACTGGGGCTACTTTCTCACCCCGCGTTTTAAGGTGGGCCTTCAGGGGGGGAGCAAGGAGTATCGCTATAGGGGCCAGGACAGCCGCTATTTCGCCGATTTCAGCCAGCACACCCTGGGGGCTACCGCCACCTTCTTTTCCGATCAGTACACCAGCCTATACGCTGGGGTCGATTTTTTCCGCAAGAAATACGCAGTGTCCGTGGATAGCAGTCGGGAGCATGTGCTTCGGGCCGGCATCTTCCACCAGTTCGAGAGTAGTGGCATTTTTGCCAATGTACTGCTGCAGTACCGCCGCTTCGAGAACGATGCATACAATTTCTTCTATGGTGTGCAGCGAGAAGACCGGCAGCAGGTGCTCATCGCCACGTTGGGGGCTACCCGGCTCACCGTCTACGGCGCCTATCCGGAATTGCGTTTCCGTTACACGGAAAACCGTAGTAACACCATTTTTCATGGTTTCCGGCAGAACGAGTTATCTCTGCAGTTACGTAAGAATTTCTGATCTATATTGGTCCAGTCAATCCCATTGTTATGACCCTTTAAAAGGAGACTTCTGCTGCAATCACGCCCCTCCGCCCTGGTCCTGCTGCTGGCCGCCCTGGCCGGCGGCCCGGCCGCGGCCCACGACCACGACGCTGGCAGCGGCAGCGACCAGCGCCAGGTGATCCGGCTGACGCCGGCGGAAAAACATTTCCTGCTTTCGGAAATGCGGGGCTTCGTTGCCATCACCCAGAAGATCATCAGCGCCGCCACCGCCAACGACATGGCGGCGGTGGCCGAGGCCGCCCGGGTGGGCGGTCTCAAGGCGCACCAGAAGGACTTCGCCAACCCGGACAGCCTGGTGCACGGCATCCGCAAGAAGGCGCCCCAGGCCTTCTTCCCCCTGGGCCGGGAGACCCACATCAACTTCGACCGCATCGCCGAACTGGCCGCGGAACTGAAGGACCGGGACGTGGTGCTCAACACCCTGGCCGACAACCTCAACAACTGCATCGCCTGCCACAGCGCCTACCGGGTGGAAGAAGCCCACTAGACGCCTGCCCTGGAAGGCAGAAGGGACGCCACTCTCAGCCGTGCCATGGCTGAGATGAGCGTCCCTTCTTGTTACTGGCGTGGTGGTCTGGGAAAGCTGTGGCCGGGAGTGCCCGGACCTTAGTAAACGTCCCGCCGGTAGCGGCCTTCCGCCAGCAGCCGGTCCAGGGCTTCCCGACCCAGCAGCTGGGCCAGGGTTTCATCCACCGCGGCGCCCATGGTGGCGGCGCTGCCGCAGACGTAGAGGGCGGCGCCCTCGTCGAGCCAGTCCTGCAGCACGTCGCCGCGCTGGGCCAGGCGGTGCTGCACATAATCCTTGGCCGCCTGCTCCCGGGAAAAGACCAGATCCAGCCGGGGCAGCAGGCCATTGTTGCGCCAGCGGGCCAGATCTTCCCGGTAGTGCCGGTCCGGACCGGCGTGGCGTTCGCCGAAGATCAGCCAGTTGCGCTTATCCCCCCGGGCTTCCCGGGCCTTGAGCAGGGCCCGCAGGCCGGCGATGCCGGTGCCGTTGCCGATCAGGATGAGGGGCCGGCCGGCGTTGTCGCCGAGGCGGAAATTGGCGTGGGGCTTGAGGCGCAGGGCCACGCTGCGGCCCACTTCCAGGTCCTTGCAGAGGTGGCCGGAAGCCAGGCCGGGGGTGCCGTCGGGGCGGGCCTGCAGGCGCACCAGTAGGTGCAGGGCGCCGTCGGCGGGCAGGGAGGCAATGGAATAGTCCCGGGGATGTTCCCCGGCCTCTGGTGGCTGCACCTGCACCAGGTCGCCGGCCTGCCACTCGGGCAGGGGGCCGTGTTCCGGCGCCAGGGCCAGGTGGAACACGGGGGCGCCGCTGCTGCCCGGATTGAGGTGGCGCCGCTCCAGCAGGCGCCAGGGGGTGAAGGCGGGGGCGCGCCAGTCCGGCGTCTCGCCGCTGCCGGCGATGTGGGCCACCTGCTGCTGCCAGGCCGCCAGGGCGTTGGCATCCTGGTTGTCCATCTCCAGGGGGGCAAACAGCGGCACGGCGCCCCGGGCCTCCAGCCAGGCGGCCAGGCGCCGGCCGAAGGCGCAGAAGTGGGCGTATTCCCGGTCCCCCAGGGCCAGCACGCCGACGTGCAGGCGGGATAGGTCCGGACCCGCGTCGGCCATGCAGTGGCGCTCGAAGAGGGCGCCGTTGTCCGGCGCGTCCCCCTCGCCGCAGGTGCTGACGAGGAACAGGGCCTGTTCGTGGGCGGCCAGCAGGTCCGGGGTGACCCGGTTGAGGGGTACCAGGGTGGTGTTGAGGCCGGCAGCCCCCAGGCTGCGGGCGGTGTGTTGCGCCAAAGCCTCGGCGCTGCCGCTCTGGCTGGCATAGGCCACCAGCACGGGGCGCCCGCCGTCGCCGAGGGGCGCCACGGCGATGCGCTGCCGCCGCCGGTGGCGCAGATAGACGGCAGCGCAAAGGCCGCCGTAGGCCAGGGTGGCGCCCCAGGCGGTGAGGAGTCGCACGGTGTCGGGCATGAAATGGGACGGAAACGGGGAGAAGGGTTGCTGGCGGGAACGGTGAAGGGGTGCAGCTCAGGCCGCTTACCCCGGTCACCGGGAACGGGAAACCCGAGGCAGCCGGGGCACAGAAACCTCGGTGATCTCCGTGCCCTCTGTGGCTAAAAGCTTTTCACGCCCTTACTGGGGCAGCACTTCCAGAGTGGCGGCGTAGGTGACGCGGCGTTCCTTGGCGGCCTTGACGCTGGTCTTGTTGTCCTTCAGTTCGGCGTCGAGCCAGTACATGCCGGCTTCGGGGAAGGTGACGTTGAACTTGCCGTCGGCGCCGGTCTTCAGCTTCATTTCGCCCAGCTGGTTGCGGTAGCGGGTGGCGCCCTTGGTGACGGTGACTTCCAGGCCGGCGGCGGGCTTGCCGTCCAGCAGCATCTGGAAGGTGGCGGCCTCGCCGTTCACCAGGTCGTTGGGGTGGGTCACCGGCACCAGTTCCAGGCCCTTGCCGATGGGGGCCAGGGCGGAGGGCTTGCCGACGGTGACGAAGGTTTCGTTGCGGCCGGCCATTTCATTGACGTTCAGTTCTTCCGCCTCGGCCGGGATTTCCCGGGCGAAGGCTTCGGCGCTGCCGCGCCAGCGCTTGGGTTCGCCCTTCAGCTTGAAGCTGGCCATGATGCCGGCGTTGACCACGGCCACCCGGTAGGTACCGGCCTGGGTCAGGTTGAGGTCGAAGACGCTGCGCAGCTTGCCCTTGGCCAGGTTTTCCGGCGCCACCTTGCTGCCGTCGGGGGCGGTGACGGTCAGGTTGTCCAGGTTGAGGGCGTTGTGGTTGAAGAAGAAGAGGTCGTTGGCCACGGCCGCATCCACGGTGATCCACTGGGCCTTGGAGAGCACGGTGGAGGAGGGCAGCAGCCAGGCGTTGTGGGCCTGGGCGGCCGGCACCAGGGCAGCGGCCAGGAGGGCGGCGATGGTCAGGGGGCGCAGCAGTTTCATGGGGAATCCTTTGCGGTGGGAATGGGGAGGAGTTTTAAAAGCTGGCCACAGAGGGCACAGAGGGCACAGAGGTCACCGAGGGGGCGGGGCGGAATGAACCGCCCGTGCCGTTCAGGGCTTCAGGTCCAGGGTGATGTGGCCCAGTTCGCTCTGGCCCTGGGCGGTGGCCTGCTGGGCCTGCTTGGGGGGCCACTGGAAGGGGATGTAGAGCAGCTCGCGGCCGCCCACTTCCCGGGCGGCTTCGATACCCAGCTTGTAGTCGCCGGGAGGCAGGTCGCCGAGGGGGGCCTTGCCCTGGGCGAAGCGCAGCTTCTGCTTGCCCACGGTGGGGGTGGCGCCGGTGATGCCGTCCACCGGCATGGCCAGGTCCCGGCCGCCGCGGCGCCACCACTGGCGCAGGTCCTTCAGCCACTTGGTGCCTTCACCGTTTTTCATCTTGGCGTCGTAGAGCACCGCCAGGTGTGCGGCGATGCTGTTGTCGGCCCGTTCCACCCACACGGCCACATAGGGGCGGTGGTATTCGGCCACGTTGAGGCGGGGGATTTCCACTTCCACCGCCAGGTCGGCGGCCAGGGACGGCAGGGCGAGGCCGCAGCCGAGGAGCAGGGAAAGCAGGCGTTTCTTGGCGAACGTCATGGTCGGAGGCTTTCGGTAATAGTTGGGGGAGGGTCAGTGCATCAGCAGCAGGGCCAGCAGCAGGGGCACCAGGGCGCCCAGGCCCACCAGGGGCCAGGTGCCGGGCCGGTTGCCGGCGTGGTACTTGAGGATGAGCAGGCCCGACAGGGAGAACACCAGGCAGGCGGCGGAGAAGATGTCGATGAACCAGCGCCAGGCGCCGCCGGTGTGGCGGCCCTTGTGCAGGTCGTTGAGGTAGGAGATCCAGCCCCGGTCGGTCACTTCGTATTCCGCCTCTCCGCTTTCCCGGTCGATGCGCAGCCAGGCGTCGCCGCCGGGCCGGGGCAGGGCCAGGTAGATTTCCTCCGGCGACCATTCGGCCTCCTGGCCGGCCGCCTCGATGTCCAGAGTCGCGGCGGCCCAGGCCGCCAGGGCCGGCGGCAGGGGCGCCTGCCGGGCCTCGGCGGCAGCCGGTGCCAGCTGGGCTTGCAGGGCTTCGGGCAGTTGCAGCTGCTGGCGCAGCACCGTCGGTTTGCTGCCGATGTCGGCGGCGTGGTTGAGGGTGATGCCGGTGACGGCAAAGAGGACCATGCCCAGCAGGCAGATGGCGGAGCTGATCCAGTGCCACTGGTGCAGGGTCTTCAGCCAGCCGGGGCGGCGGGCGGGGGCGATGCTTGCTGCGGTGTTCATGGGACGGCTTACATCTCCGCCCATTGGCGCAACAGGTTGTGATAGTGGGCGGTGAGGGCCACCACCTCCTCGCTGTCGCCCACCTGCTGGCGCAGCTTCTGGATGGTGCAGTCCAGGTCGAACATCATGGTGCGCTTCCAGTCGTCCCGGATCATGCTCTGGGTCCACAGGAAGGAGCAGATGCGGGCGCCCTTGGTCACGGGCTCGACCCGGTGCAGGCTGGTGGAGGGGTAGACGATGGCGTCGCCGGCCGGCAGCTTGGCCTGGTGGCTGCCGTAGGTGTCGTCCACGAACAGGTCGCCGCCCTCGTATTCGTCCGGGTCGGTGAAGAAGATGGTGGTGGAGACGTCGGTGCGGATGCCAGCTTGGCTGCCGTGGGGATAGCGGATGGCGTTGTCCACGTGGTTGCCGTAGAAGCCGCCGCCTTCGTAGTGGTTGAAGAAGGGCGGCAGGATGCGCTGGGGCAGGGCGGCGGAGAAGAAAAGGGGATTATTGAGCAGGGCGCCGGTGACGATCTCCCGCAGGCGGGCGATGGCCGGCGTGCCTTCGGGTAGTTGCAGGTTCTGCTTGCGCTGGGCCGCCTGGATGCCGGCGGTGGCAAGGCCGTCCTGCCATTGGGCGTTGGCGAGAATGTGGCGGCACTCGGCCACCTGGTCCCGGGTCAGCAATTCCGGAATATGCAGCATCATGATGCAGGGCTCCTTGGCGATGGGCTAGGCCCGGAAATGGAAACCGCCCGGCTGCAAAAACGCGGCCGGGCGGGGTAAGGCGCTTAGAACTTGTAGTTGGCCGTCAGCGTTGCCTGGCGACCCGGGGCCACGCCCACCATGTGGGTGGTATACGCCTTGTCGTAGTACGTTTCATCCGTCAGGTTCTGGATGTTGAGACGCAGGGAAAGGTTCTTGTCCACCTGGTAGGTGGCCATGGCGTCGTAGCGCCAGTAGTCCGGCACCCACTTCGTATTGGCAGTGTTGCCGAATACTTTGGACACATAGTAGGCGCCACCGCCGATGGTCAGCTTGGGCAGGACCCGATAGGAGGTCCAGAGGCTGAAGCTGTCCTCGGGCGTAT
This sequence comes from Azospira sp. I09, assembly GCF_009177135.1. Lineage (NCBI taxonomy): Bacteria > Pseudomonadati > Pseudomonadota > Betaproteobacteria > Rhodocyclales > Rhodocyclaceae > Azospira > Azospira sp. I09. Next base: position 3,590,165 of record NZ_AP021844.1, read on the forward strand.
TGGGGAATTGCTTGCCTTTGCTGGCCTGGTTGGCAGCTAGAGGACCGACTTCCACTAGTTCGCTGTTGATATGGGTGTAGCCGCCGAAAACCGACCATTTGTCGGTGAGAGCACCGGCGAAGCCCAACTCATAGCCAGTGGTTTTCTGTTTGCCGACCGTGGCATAGGTGTTGGCATCCACCTGAACCTTGGCGTTGGTCTTCTCGATGTCGAAAAGGGCCGCGGTCAAGGCCAGCTTATTGCTGAGCAGATTCCACTTGGTACCCAGTTCCACGCTCTTGACCTTCTCCGGTTCCAGATCCTTGATGGAAAGGTTGGCTGCGTTGGTTCCGCTCAAGTTGTCGCCTACACCGTCGCCCATGGTGGCGCCGGATGGATTGGCGGCCGAGGCGAAGTTCAGGTACACACTGCCGTTTTCCCTGGGCTTGAATACGACACCTGCCTGATAGCTGTTAAAGCTGCTCTTGGTGCCCAGATCAGCGGACGGAGCGGCGCCGTTGGTGGTGTAGTAGTCAACGAAGGAGCGGAAGGAATCGTGGCGCAGACCCAGGTTAAGCAGCCACTGCTTGTTCAGGGTCAGGGTGTCAAAGGCATAGATGCCGCTGGTGTTGGTGGTGATGATGCTGCCAGAGGTAGCCCGGGAAATAGTGCCATTCCAGGGATCGTTAGGATTGGGGTTGGCAACATTGGCAAAGGGGGCTCCACCGAATTGCACGCCATTGATGTTGGCTCCGGTAACGCTGTAGCCGCGGCTATCGGTTTCGGTACGGGTGAATTCGACGCCCACGGTGACGTTATGCTTGACCGTGCCGGTGAAGAACTCGCCGCTCAGCTGGGTATCGTTGACGATGCTTTCCGTTACAGAATGTCGGTTCTTCTGGTTCCGGTTAAGGAAACCGGATGGCACGGTGGTAGTGGTGCCGCCAGTTCCAACCGTGATATTTCCAGGGGTGATGTTGAGACCGCTGCTGTCACCGGGGTTGCTGACGATGTAGTCGTTGAGTGACTTGGTATAGCGGGTGGCGTTGCGGATGGTCCATTTGTCGTTGAGGTCGTGTTCGACCTTTACACTGGCGCTATCCACATTGGTCTTGCGGAAATCCCGCCCCTTCAGACCATAGAAGTTGTTCCGGTTGACGTTTAGTGGCCCACCATCACCGTTGTATTGTGTGTTGGCACCCGAAGTGTAGGGGTTGTTGTAGGGAATGCCGTAATCGGGCATGTCGTCGGTCTCGTAGTGGTAGAGACCGGCGGTGACACGGGTGGCGGTACCCAGTCCGAAGGCAGCGGACATATTGACGCCCAGGTGGTCGTAATCAACTGCATTGCGCCCCGGTACATCGCCAGTTTCCTTCAGCAGGGAAAGACGGATGGCCGCGGTGTCGGAAATCTGCCGGTTGAGATCGGCGGTGCCGCGCACATATTTGTCGGTGCCGAGACCGGCGGACACTTCGCCGAAATTGCCCAGGCGGGCGCTCTTGGATACCAGGTTGATGCTGCCGCCGACGGCAGCCGCGCCGCTGTAGGCGGAGTCGGCGCCCTTGGTGACTTCCACCGCTTCGACGGCGAACATGTTGCGGGACTGGGAACCGGGATCGCGCAGACCGTCGATATAGGTATTGGTCTGGGCGTTGAAACCGCGGATATACACGTTGTCGCCCGCCGGATTGCCACCTTCGCCCATGCCGAAGGTGATGCCCGGGGTGGTGCGCAGGGCTTCTTGCAGCGAAGTGGCATTGGTCTGCTGCAGCACTTCCTGGGTGATGACCGTTACCGTCTTCGGCGTGTCTACCAGCGGGGCCGTGTATTTCGTGGAAGACACCGCATCGGTCTTGAAGCTGTCGGCTTCGGCGGTGACGCTGACCGTGGACAGGGTCTGTTCCTGCTGGGCCAGGGCGACGCCGGGAACGGCGAGGGCCAGGGCGGTGAAGGCGGCGCTGCGCTTGAAACGGGGCTGCTGGTCGGGGGCGTGCTTGTGGCTCTGGATGTAGGCCATCGGTCAAATCTCCGTGGGGATTTTTGTGGGAAGTCGTTGAGGCTGGCTTCCTGACCGATGACGTGCCGGCGGGCGGCGTCTGCAGGTGGCTGGCTATCCGGGATCGTTAAATCTCGTAATGAAGCCAATGATAATTGTTTTCATTTGTAATGGTCAAACCGTAGACAGGCCGGAAAGGCTTGCCAGATCAGGGGTTTCGCGCGGATAGCAGGCGGCGGCGCCTTGATTTTCAATGGATTTCAACCTGGATCAAGGTTGCGTACGGGTGTGGTGTGAAAACAACAAATCGGCGTTGATGTCGGCCAGGGTGGCGCAGCCGGCCATGGCCATGGTCACCTCCACTTCCTCCCGCAACAGCTTCAGGGTGTGGGCCACGCCCAGGGGGCCGGCCGCCGCCAGGCCATAGACCCAAGGCCGGCCCAGGAGCACGGCCGCGGCGCCCAGGGCTAGGGCCTTGACCACGTCGCTGCCGCGGCGGATGCCCCCGTCCAGGAGCACCGGTAGGCGGCCTTCGACAGCTTGCACCACCGCCGGCAAAGCCTCGATGCTGGCCGGCAGTGTGTCCAGGCTGCGGCCTCCGTGGTTGGAGACGATCAGGCCATCCACCCCCAGGTCGGCCGCCCGGCGGGCGTCTCCCGGGTGGGTGATGCCTTTGAGGATCAGCGGCAGGGGGGTCAGGGAGCGGACCCAGGCGATGTCCTCCCAGGTGGGGGCCGCAGCCATGATGCCGTCGAAGACGATGCTCTGGCCCGGATGCAGGGCGGGCTGGGCCGGCGCCGCCATGCCCCGCAGATTGGCCGGGTCGATGCCGGCGGGCAGGTGGAAGCCGATGCGCTGCTCCCGGTTGCGCAGGCCGAAGATGGGCACGTCCACCGTCACCACCAGGGCCTGGTAGCCGGCGGCCTCGGCCCGCTGCACCAGCTGGCGGGTGAAGTCCCGGTCCGGCTGGAAGTAGAGCTGGAACCACAGGGGCGCCTCGGCCTGGGCGGCAATGTCTTCCAGGGGCGTGCTGGCCAGGGTGGACACCACCATGCCCGCCTGCAGGGCGCCGGCGCCGAGCACGGTGGCCAGTTCCCCTTCGAGATGGAACAGCTTCTGGTGCGCCACCGGGGCGAGGAAGAGGGGATGCTCGTAACGCTGGCCGAACAGTTCCAGCCGGGTGTGGCCGCCCCGCACGTCGGCCAGGACCCGGCCGTTGAGGCGCAGGCGGTCGAAGGCCTCCTTGTTCCAGCGGAAGGTCAGCTCGTCGGCGGAACCGCTGTGCAGGTAGGTCCAGGCGTTGTCGTCGAGGCGGCGGCGGGCATAGGGTTCGTAATCGCTGACGGCGGCGATTTCCCGGGGGATGCGTTCCAGCAGGGGGGCGTTGAAGGCCATGGCGGAATGGGGGCGAGAGGCGATAGGACAAACTTTACCGGCAAATCGGCGCTGCCGCTGCCACCGCGCCCGGGTCGGGGCGGAGACAGCGGCAGCGCCGGCTCAGTCGTCGGCGGTGCTGCGGGGCTGGCCGGGGGCGGTCGTGCTGGTGGTGCCCACCTGGGGCCGGGGCCCCAGGGGCAGCACCAGGGCACGGCCCTGGCGGCGGATGCCGAGGAGGCCCATCTCCCGGTTGGGGATGCGGCCCAGGGCCAGGTTGAGATCGTAGATTTCCTTCACCGGCTGGCCGTCCAGGCTGTCGATCTCGTCTCCCGGGTCCAGCCCGTTCTGCTCGGCGATGCCCTGGACGGCGAGGATGCGCAGGCCGCCCTTGGCCGGCAGTTCCTGCAGCACCAGGCCCAGGCTGCGGGCCGCGTCGTAGGCGGCCAGGTTGGTGGCGGGGCGCGGCACTTCCCGCTTTTCCCCCAGGACCACCCGCACGCTGCGGGACTGCTGCTGGCGCCACAGTTCCAGCTCCAGCCGGTCGCCCGGGGCGGCGGCGGCGAGGAAGCGGTGCAGGTCGCCGCCGTCGGCCAGGGGCCGGCCGGCGATGCCGATCACCAGGTCGCCGGCCTGCAGCCCGGCTTTTTCCGCCGGGGTGTCGGCATGGACCCGGGTCACCAGCACGCCCCGCTGCCGGCCCAGGGCCCGGGCCGCCGTTTCCGTCGCCTGCAGCTCGGCGCCGAGCCAGCCCCGCTTCACCTGGCCGTCCCGGATGAGGATGGCGGCCACCCGCCGGGCCTCTTCCACCGGGATGGCGAAGCCGATGTTGGTATAGCCGCCGGAGCGGGAGAAGGACATGGAATTGATGCCCACCAGCCGGCCCTCGGCGTCGAACAGGGGGCCGCCCGAATTGCCCGGGTTGATGGCCGCATCGGTCTGCAGGAAGGCCACGTGGGGATTGCTCGGCAGGAAGCGCCCGCTGGCGCTGACGATGCCGGCGCTGACGCTGTGGGCCAGGCCGAAGGGCGAGCCGACGGCGAAGACCGGGTCGCCGGGGCGCAGTTCCTTGCTGCTGCCCAGGGGCAGCGGCGGTGCCAGGGGGGCGGCGGTCTTGAGCACGGCGATGTCGGTGGTGTCGTCGCTGCCCACCACCTTGGCCTCCACCTCCTGGCCGTTGGGGGCAATCACCAGTATCTGCCGGGCGCGGCGCACCACATGGGCGTTGGTCAGGAGATGGCCCTGGGAATCGAAGACGAAACCGGAGCCGGTGCCGTCCGGCACCGGCAGGCCCGGCGCGGTGTTGGCGGCGGCGACGGCGGCAACGCCCTCGCTGCGGCGGACGCGGATCTGCACCACGGAGGGCAGCCGCTCGGCAACCCGCATGGCCAGGCCACTCTGGCCGGCCGTGCCCGGGGATGGGCTCGGGGCGGCGCTCTGGGGCTGGCCTGGCGTAAGGACGGCGTCCCCGTTGGCGGCGGCGGATGCCATGGCGAAGAAGGCCAGCCAGAGGGCGTGGCGGAGGGGGGCGGTGTGGGTCATGACGGCGTTCCTGGCGGGGAAGGGCAGCTTAAAGGGTCTGCAGGAAGGCGGCCAGGGCCTCCACGTCGGCCTCGTTCAGTTCCAGTTTGCGGATCAGGGGCGACAGGGGCGGGGCGTAGGGGTCGCCGGCGGCCACGGCTTTGGCCGTGGGGTTGCCCATGGCGTTGCCGTACATGCGCAGCAGGCCCTTCAGATCGGGGAAGATGCCGTTGTGCATCCACGGCCCGGCCTGGGCCACGCCCCGCAGGCTGGGGGTGCGGAAGGTGCCCAGGTCGGCCTTCTCCCGGGTCACTTCGAAGCGGCCCAGGTCCTGGTTGCGGCGGCCGTAGAAGGAGAGGCCGATGTGGTGGAAGCCGTGGTCGGTGAGCAGGGGGCCGTTGTGGCAGTTCATGCAGCGGGCCTGGGTGCGGAACAGGTGCAGGCCCTGCAGTTCCTTGTCGGAAAGGGCCTCCTGGCGTCCGGCCAGGAAACGGTCGAAGGCCGTGGCCGGCGGCCGCAGGCTACGCACGAAGTCGGCCAGGGCCCAGGCCAGCTGGGCCTCATCCAGGGCGGGGGCAGCGAAGGCGGCCCGGATCAGGCTGCGGTGCTCCTCCAGGCCGTTGATCCGGGCCACGGCGGCGGTGATGGGGTGGTTCATCTCCACCGGGTTGGCGATGGGGCCGACCACCTGGGCTTCCAGGCTGTCCACCCGGCCGTCCCAGAACAGCTTGGCGGCGAAGGGGGCGGCGAAGAGGGGCGGGGTGCGGCGGCGGCCCATGAGCTGGTCCTCGCCCACGGCCAGGGGCTTGCCGTCGGTGAAGGATTTTTCCGGTTGGTGGCAGGAGGCGCAGGAAACCTGGCCCTTGGCGGAGAGGCGGGGGTCGAAGAAGAGGGCCCGGCCCAGGGCCACCCGGGCGGCCTGGCGGGGGCTTGCGGCGGGCGCCACGGCGGGCACCGGCGCCATTTCCTGCCAGGCCACGCCCGTATCCACCTGGGGCTTGGGCCAGCTGCCGGGGGCGCCCTGGTAGAGCCGGCGCAGGCAGGCGTTGTCCCAGCTGCCGTTGCTGCGGCAGGCGATGTCGGGGGCGGCGGCCAGGGCCGGGCCGGCCGCCAGCAGCAGGATCAGGAGGGGTTTGAATGTCATGATTAGGGCCTTGAGCAGATTAGGGCGGGGTTAGAAGCGGTAGCCCAGTTCCAGCCAGAACTGGCGGCCGGTTTCGTATTGGGGAATGCCGTCCACCGGCGCCAGATTCATGGAGCGGTTGAGCACGTTGTCGATGCGCAGGTTGGCGAAGATGCTCTGGGTGCCGACCACTTTCTGGCTCCAGCCAATGTTCATGTCCCAGGACAGGGAGCCGGGGTACTGCTTGGTTTTCCAGACGTCGTAGGTTTCGCCGCTGATCGTCTGAGTGGTGCCGGTATCCACCACCGCCTTGTAGCCGCTCTTGAGGCGGAAGAAGTTGGTGATGGTCAGGTTCCAGGCCGGGATGCTGGAAAGGGTGGTCAGGCGCAGGGTCTTGGGCCGGTTGAAGTTGTTGGCGGGGCGGTCGAGATAGTGGATCAGCTGGCCGTTGTAGGCGATGTACTTGTCGAAGTTGCTCTGGCTGATGGCGCTCTCGCTGATGTCGGTGTGGGAGCGCTTGTTTTCCGTGATGTCCAGGCCCAGCTCCCATTGATGGGTGGTGGCGGCTAGCTTCCAGGGCACGGTGGAGCGCAGGGTCAGGGTGGTGATGTCGGTTTCGGTACGGCCGTCGTTGGTATAGCTGTAATAGTTTTTGTTGGTGACCATATCCTTGATGGTGCGCAGGGTAACCTGGTCCTTGCCTTCCCGATGGATGAACTTCAGTTCCGCCAGCCAGCCATCGAAGCGCTGGGAGAGGCCCAGCATCTGCTCGTCGTCGAAGGGAATATTGATTTCGTTGAAGCGGTTGGCAGCGGCGCTGTTGGGCGCGCTATATACCCAGTCGGTGATCTTGCCGGCGGTAATGGTGCGGGACTCGGTGATCTTCAAGGCTTCCCGACCTTCTTTTAGGCGATAGGCGTAAAAGGAGCGGCCGTAATAGCGGTTTTGGCCCAGGATGACGTTGGTGCGGTTATTCCCCAGCACGTCCAGGTTGAGGGAGAAACGGGGCGCCAGGGTGGCTTTGTCCATGTAGTCGTCCCAGTCGCCGCGCAGGCCGAAGCGGGTGCGCAGGCGCTTCCAACTGATGTCGTCCTCCAGGAAGTAACCAAATTTTTGGGTGGAGAAAGATATCTCTCCTGCCCGATAAATATCCCGTTTGTTGAAATACTGCCCAGGGCCGCTGACGGTGGTTCCGCCACTGACGTAGGAATAGGGGGAGAGGGAACAGGTGTCGCTGTCCGTCCCACCACCGGCTAGGGCACAGGTGGTTGTGCTCTTGGCGTTGGCCGGCAGGTAGGAGTAGTGGTTGTTAAGGCGGGCATAGCGGGCCTCCTCCGTCTCGAACTCGGCACCGGCCATGAAGCGGTGGGCTGTGGGGCCCAGGGCCAAGGGGATGGATTCGAAGCGGGCCTGCAGGGAGGCGGCCTTGGAACTCTGGTCCACATTGCCCCAGGCGCCTTCCACCACAGTGGTTGCATTGGGCGCCGGATTCCAGTTCTTTGCGGCGGAGGGGCGCCAGGACTTCATGTAGTCGGTTTCACCCCGGCGGGAGCTGTCGCTACTGCTATAGCCGGCCTGGACGAACCACTTGCCGGTACTCATCCGATGCTCCAGGGCCGCCTGCAGCTGCTGGCCGCCGGAAGTCAAGGTGAAGCCGGAATCCTTCTGGTTCTTGATGAAGTAATTGTCTTCTCCCGGGGCGTCCACCACCGTCACCCGCAGCCGGGTGTCCGGCGAGATGTTGATGACGTTCTTCAGCCACAGGTTGTCGATCTGCCGGGTCTGGGTTTTCTCCGTTGCATCCGTGGTGTTGCCGTTACTGCTGTAGGCCCGCAGCGGAATATCGGAGGTGCGGCGGCTGAAGGCGGCAGTGACGCCCCAGCTCTCGTTGATGCGGCCGCTGACGTTGCCCTTGTAGAAAACCTTGCGGAAACGGGGCTGGGCCGTGTATTCACTGGAATTCTGGAAGGCCTCGTAATCCCGTTTGTCCACGATCAGCTTGGTCCAGTTGCTGCTGGTGTACTGCACGCTCATGGCCCCGCTCAGTTCGGCGGTGGGGTCGCAGGTTTCCACATTGACGACGCCGCCGTTGAAGCCGCCGTAGCGGGCCGAGACGTTGCTGTCGGCGATCTGCAGTTTGCAGATGAGGCTGGTGTCCAGGGCGATGCCCTGGGCGGCGCTGGGCGGGTCCGTGAAATGGTTGGGATTGTTGGAGCCGGGGTCGATGTCGTTGTTGATGCGAGCCCCGTCCACCTGGAACAGGTTCTGGTAGTACTTGGCACCGTTGATGGAAATGTCCTGGGGCGCGATTTCCCCCTGGCGCTTGCTCTGCATGCGGGTCTCGCTGAACTGCACCCCGGGGTGCATCTTCAGCAGGCTGGTGGCGTCGCCGTTGCCGGCGGGGAAGCTGCGGATCAGTTCCTCGTCAATGGTACGGCCGCCGAGAAAGGGGTCCCGCTGGTCCACCACCTTCACTTCAGGCAAATGACGGTCCGCAGGGGCGGCGGGGAGGATGGGCGTCGCCGGCCGCGCCAGTGCCGGCAGGGCCTCCAGCAGCACCATGTTGTTGCCGGTGCTGCGGTAGCCGATGCGGGTGCCGGCCAGCAGGCGTTCCAGGGCCTGCAGGGGTGGCAGGCTGCCGCTGACGGCGGCGGAACGGCGGCCTTCCACCAGGGCCGGCGGGAAGCTGATCTGCAGGCGGGTCTGGCGGCCCAGCTCAATCAGGGCCGGTCCCAGGGCCTGGGCCGGAATGTCGAGGCGTACGGCAATGCCGGCGGCCGGTGCCTCCGCCGCCTGCAGCGGCAGGGCCGCCAGGGGCGAGAGCAGGGCCACGGCCAGGGCCAGGGGCCGCAGGCGGGGCAGAGGCACGGGGGAGGAGAGTGGATTCTGGGGGCGCATGATGACTCCGGAAAAATGGTTCTATTCCGTAGGACGTCTGCCGGCCCGGTACACCCCACCCCCGGGCCGGAATTTTTTTCATCGCACCAGCAACAGCCCCGGCAGGCGGGTCACCTGCAGGCCGGCGCCTCTGGCCAGCAGGCCGAGGGCGGCCTCGGGCCGGGCCGGGTCCACCGTGCCCGAGACCAGCTGCTGCCTTGCTTCCTGACTCAGCAGCACTACCTTCTGCGGCAGGTAGCGCTGCAGCTGGCCGGCGGCCACGGCAAAGGGCTGGCGGTCGAAGGCCAGCATGCCGTCGCTCCAGGCATCGGCACCGGCCGGGGTCCGGGCTGTTTCCAGGCCGCCGGCGCCCACCCGGGCCATGTCCCCCGGCCCCAGCACCGCTTCCCGCGGGCCTTCCTGGCAATCGCCGCAGTGCACGGCGACCCGGCTTTCGAGCACCGTCACCACGGTTTCGCCTTCCAGCTTTTCCACCTGGTAGCGGGTGCCCAGGGCGGTGGCCCGGGTTTCGCCGACGGCGACGGAGAAGGGGGCGAAGCCTTCGCCCTGGGGCTGGCGCGCCACTTCGAAGAGGGCCCGGCCCCGCAGCAGTTCCACCTCCCGCCCTGTCTGGCCCAGGCGCACGCGCAGGGCGCTGCCCGATTCCAGGACCACCCGGGAGCCGTCGGCCAGCTCGATGTGGCGGTTGCCGCCCAGTTCCGCCATATGGTCGGCCTGGGCGGTAATCCACCACTCCGGCAGCCAGGGCAGACTGCCCAGGAGTAGGGCCAGGCTGACGGCACCGGCCGCCGCGTGGCGGCGCCCCCGGGGCGGCTGCAGGCGTTGCCGCTGCACCTGGCCCAGGGTGCCCCAGAGGCGGCGGATCTGCTCGTAGGCCCTGGCGTTCTCCGCCGCGGCGCCGTACCAGGCGGCGAAATCCGCCTCCGCCGCGGCATCGTAGTCGTCGGCCCCCTGGCGGGCGATCCAGCGGGAGGCCTGCTCCAGGGCGCGGGAGGGCGGCACGCTTGGCATCAGATTTCCTCCAGGATGGGCAGACATTGCAGCAGCACCCGGGCGATGTGCTTTTCCACGGCGGAAGCGGAAATGCCCAGGCGCTTTGCCGCTTCCGTGTAGGTGAGGCCTTCCAGCCGGTTGAGCACGAAGACCTCCACGGTGCGCGGCGGCAGGGCCCGGATGATGGCTTCCAGGCGCTCCAGGTTGCGCCGCTGCTGCACCGTCTCCAGGGTGTCGGGGCTGGCGGCCGTGGGGTCGCCGCTGGCGGCGTAGTCGGCCTGCAGGCGCAGTTCCCGGCCGTTGCTGCGGTGCCAGTCCACGGCGATGTTGGCGGCGACGCGGAAGACGTAGCTGCGACCGTTGTCCACAGGCTCCGCCGGGCGGGCCTTGCACAGCTTGAACCAGCAATCCTGGGCGCAGTCCTGGGCGGCGTGGCGGCAGCCGGTGCGCAGGGAAAGGAAATCCACGATCTCCCGGTAGTTTTCCAGGTAGATGCGGGAGAGCAGGGAATCGCTGGGGGGCATGTCAGGCCTCGGCGCGACGGCTGTAGTGGAAACGGTCGCGGAAAAGGAAGCCCTGCACTAGGTCGAAACCCAGGCGCCGGGCCAGCTTCAGGTCGTTGGCGGTCTCCACCCCCTCGAGCACGGTGCGCACGCCCAGGCTGCGGGCGGCGGGCAGGGTCCAGGAGAGGATGGCGGTGCGCCGCTCCCGTTCCGGCGAGTCGGCCAGCCAGGAGCGGTCGAACTTGAGGTAGGCGGAATCGTTGAGGGCGGCGAAGGAAATGAGACCCCGGGAGGCGGCCAGGTCATCCATGGCCAGCAGGACGCCGTCGGCCTTCAGCTTCTCCACCAGTTGATGGGAGAGGGCCACGTCGCCCATGTCCAGGTTCTCGATGACTTCCACCACCAGCCGCTGCCGGTGCGGCAGGAAGAGCTCGGTGAAGGCGTTGCGCCCGTCCGGGCCGTGGCCGGCGGCGAAGCTGTCCGGGTCCAGATTGACGAACAGCAGGCCCTCCGGCGGCGCCAGGGAAAGCTGCAGGCGCTTGGTTTCCAGTTCGGTATGGAAGAGCAGCAGGGGATCGTGGTGCAGGGCCTGGAACACCAGGTCCGGCGGCAGGGGCGTGCCGTCGGCGGCGCTGAAGCGGGCCAGGGCTTCCCAGCCCAGGCTGTCGCCGCTGACGGGACAGACCAGGGGTTGGTATTCGACGGCAAAACGGCGGGCGAGCAGGCATTCCAGCAGGGTGTGAGGGTGCATCGGACTACTGGCCTTCCCCTTCGGGGACGTACACCATGGAACCGTCCTTCATGCGGTAGGCGACGCCGGCCTTGGCCCCCTCGCCCTGGCCGATGTTGCCGCTGGCCTTGTAGCGTTCGATCTTCTCACCCTTCTTGATCACCATCTCCATGGTGGGCTTGCCCGGGTCGGTGATGACCGTCACGTCCTGCTTGGAGAAGGGGTTGAGCACCGGGTTCTGGGCCACGGTGACGAGCAGGGCGGCGATGATGACGAGGAAAATGTCGATCAGGTTCACCACCGAGAGGATGGGGTCCTCGGTCTCCGGTTCGTGCAGCAGCTTGAGGCTCATTGGTGGGCCCTCCTGTCGCGGAGCGACATCCTCCCCGGGGGAGGGAGCGCGCTCCCTGCGGTCGGTCGTGCGTTCGCGCTCATGCAGCACTCCCCGCCCGCTGCCGCAGGGCTTCCACTTCCAGCAGTTCCTCCGCCAGCCAGCGGCGCCGCACATTGACGATCCAGTAGGTGATGGAGGCGGCGATGAGGGCCAGGATCACGGCGGAGAAGGCCACCATGAGGTTTTCCGAGACCTGGGCCAGGTTGCCGTCGGAAAGGGATTTCAAGGCCGGGCCCATGGGGATCATGGTGGCCACCAGGCCCAGCATGGGCGTTACCCGGCTGGCGATGCGCGGCGCCTCGAGCAGGGTGTGGGCGTACACGTCCAGCTCGTCGCCGTTGAGGTTGGGCGCTTCGCGGAAGCGGGCCAGCAGGGGCCGGCCGCCGCCGTTGCGGCGCTGCCAGGCCTGCAGGGCGAAATGGCCGAGCAGCCAGAAGGCGTAGAGGAAAAGCAGGGAGACCAGGGCCAGGGTGGGGAAGAGAAAGATCTGCCCCAACTGGTACATGGACATTTCGACAAGCTGTTGCATGGAGAACTCCTGGGCCGCCCCGGTTGCCGGGGCGGCGCTTGGCATGGGGTTACAGGCGGGTGGCGTAGTACTCGACCACCCGTTGCAGGTCCAGGGGGAAGGGGGCGGAATCGCCGTCCGGCAGGTGGCTGAGGCGGGCCGTCAGGCTGGCTTCCTCGAAGGCGATCCACTCGGGCCGTTCCAGGGCCGGCTCGGCCAGGGAGGCCTTGATGGCCAGCAGGTTGCGGCTCTTTTCCACCGGTCCGAAGGCGTCGCCGGCCTTGACCCGGATCGAGGGAATGGTGGCGCGGCGGCCGTTGAGGGCGATGTGGCCGTGGCTCACCAGCTGGCGGGCGGCGGGAATGGTGGGGGCCAGGCCGGCGCGGAAGACCAGGTTGTCCAGGCGCCGCTCCAGCAGTTCGACGATCTTGTGGCCGGTGGCGCCCTGGTCCCGGCGGGCGTCCTTGACGATGCGCCGCAGCTGGGTTTCGGAGACGCCGTAGTTGAAGCGCAGCTTCTGCTTTTCCATGAGCTGCAGGCCGAATTCGGACTTGCGGCCGGCGACCTTGCGGGCGCCGTGCTGGCCCGGCGGCTGCTCGCGCTCGCCGCGGGTCTTGCGGGAGAGGCCGGGCAGCTCGGTGCCCAGGGCGCGCATGATCTTGAGACGGGGGCCGGTGTGACGGGACATGGGAGAACTCCTGTTGCTTTGGGGTTAGTGGGTGACGGCGCCGGGGGCGACCAGGGGGTAGAAATCGACGGGGGTGGAGGCCGGGTGGCAATCCACCGCCTCCCAGCCCTGCAGCACTTCCTGCAGGGCGCTCTTGAGGTAGGGGTTGAGGTCGGCCTGGGCCGCCAGGCCCCGCAGATGGGCCCGCAGGGCCTCGGTCTTGTTGGGGGTGGCGCCGCGCAGGGCGGAGGAGGAGAGCAGGTGCACCACGGCGGCGAGCCGCAGGTCGACGGGCATTTCCGGAATATCCATGGACATGTCAGAGGCTCCTGGAAGGGGTGGAGGTGGAAAGGGGACGGCGGCCCTGCTCGCGGCGGGCCTGCCAGGCGCCGCCGCCGAGGGCGGCCAGCAGAAGCAGGAGGGATGCGGCCAGCAGGGGCGGGATGGCTGGCAGGGGCTTGTTCTCTATCTTTTCCAGCTGCATGCCCTGGATCACAGGCGGGGCGGGCGTCTCCGGCGGGGGAGGCGTCTCGGCCAACTGCGATGCGCTTTGCGGCCGGGTCGGTGCGGGGGCGGCGGCCGGGGTCTGCAGGCCGTAGCCGGCAAACTTGGCGAAGGCGGCGTTGTCCGTGCGCACGTCGTGCTTGGCGGCCAGTTCCCGGTAGCGCTGCTTGAGTTCGTCCACGGTGGCGGCATCGGCCTGCCAGTAGCCCTGGCGGGCTGCTTCCAGCATGCGTTCGATGGTCTGGGCCAGGGCGTGGGGGTTTTCCTTCTCGAACCAGTCCTTCACTCCCAGGCGGTGCTTGTCGCGCACGTAGACGTCCACGAACTCCTGCCACTGGTCGTCCCGCACCACTTCCCGGGCGGTGGCGTTCCAGCCCCAGAAGTTGTTCACGCTGTCCAGCACCTGCAGGGTGCCGGCGTAGCCTTCCTGCATCAGGCCCTGGATGTAGCCCGGGTGGAAATTGCGGGTGGCCAGTTCCTTGGCCAGGAACTGGGCGGCGCCCTCCACCTTGCCGCCGCCGTTGCCGGTTTGGCGCAGGTTGGAGATGTAGAGCTGGGGCGCCTTGCCGTCCAGGTGGCGCACCGCCAGGGCGATGCCCCCCAGGTACTGGAAGGGATCGTCCGTGGTGAGCATGCCGTAGAGGTTGGAGGAGCGGGAAAGCACGGCGCCCTCGGTGCCTTTCAGCTGCTCGGCGTAGAGGTTGAGGCCGGCCAGGGCCTTGCCCTTGCCGTCCCTGGCGCCGGCCTGGCCCCATTCCGCCTCGTCCGGGCCGTAGCCGAACTGCATGCGGGAAAGATAGAGCTGGGCCAGCTTGCGGTCGCCCTCGGCCTTGCCTTTCCAGGTGTCCGTGGCCAGCACGGCGTCGTCCAGGCCGGTGCCGTACTTGCCCGACTCGGAGGAGAAGAGGCGGGTCTGGCCGGCCCGCTTGGCGGCTTCCGCCGGCACGCCGCGCTTGATGAGGTCGGCGGCGATGCGGCGGGCGTTGGCGGCCACCGGGTTGTCCGCCTCCTCGGCCTCGGCCGCCAGGCGCACCGCTTCCACCAGCTGCTTCATGGCGTTGGGGAAATGATCCCGATAGAGGCCGGTGGCGGACAGCACCACATCCACCCGGGGCCGGCCCAGGGCTTCCCGGGAGACCAGCCTGACGCCGCTGACCCGGCCGCCAGAATCCCACACCGGCTCCACCCCCAGGGCCCACAGGGCCTGGGCTTCCAGGATGCCCTGGTGGCGCATGGTTTCCACGGACCAGAGGGAGAAGGTGAGCTTGGCGGGCTGCTTGCCGGTCTGCTTGCGATGCTCGGCCAGCAGGGCCTCCAGGGCTTCCTTGCCGGCGGCCCAGGCCTGGGGCGTGGGGATGCGGGACGGGTCGAAGCCGTAGAGGTTGCGCCCGGTGGGCAGGGCCTCCGGATTCTTCATCGGGTCGCCGCCGTAGGAGGTGGGGATGTAGCGTCCGGCCAGGCCCTGCAGCAGGGCTGCCTGCTCGTTGCCGGCGGAGAGGTCGGCGTACCAGCGGCGGGCCTGGGCCACGGTTTCGGCCAGGGCGGCGGGGGGCGTTGCCTGGGGCTGCTCCACCAGGTAACGCTTGAGCAGGCGGTAGGGCGCAGCTTCGGTGAGCTTGCGGTAATCGCCCACCAGGGTCTCGTCCGCCTCCTCGCCGGGGGCGGCGTGGGCCTCCCAGAAGGGCTTGCCCAGCATCAGCAGCACCGTGCCCAGGCGATGCACTTCCGCCGGCGCCCGGCCGAAGGTGTGCAGGCCCAGGGGCTGGGCGGTGCGGGCCAGTTCGTGCAGGTGGTCGTGCAGCTGTTCGACGAAGGTGGGGAAGTCCTTTTGCAGGCGACCATCGTCCCAGGCCAGGTCCTTGTCGATGCGCTCCTTTTTCGCCTGGGCCAGCAGGTCGGCCTTGAGCTTTTCCTTCACCGCCCCCTCGTCCTGGGCCAGCCAGGCGTGCAGGGTGTCGTGCAGGCGGGTGAGGGCCTCGTGCAGGCCGGCGGGGACGAAGGGCGGGGTCTGGTGGCTGACGATGGTGGCCCGGCCCCGGCGCTTGGCCTGGAGGGACTCGCCGATGTTGTCCACGATGTAGGGGTAGAGCACGGGGGTGTCGCCCACCGCCAGCATGGGGGCGTCGCTCACCGCCAGGCCCCGCTCCTTGCCCGGCAGCCATTCCTGGGTGCCGTGGGTGCCGTAGTGGATGAGGGCGTCGGCGCCGAAGCCGCTGCCGGTGGCGCCGCTCTTGGCGCCGCTTTTTTCACCCTCTCCCTGGCGTTCCCGCAGCCACAGGTAGGCGGCCAGGTAGAAGTGGGAGGGCAGGGCCTTGGTGGAGTGGTAGAGGGCCTTTTCCTTCTCTTCCCACTTTTCGCCCCGGGGCGGCTGGGGCATGAACACCACATTGCCCAGCTTGAGGCGAGGCACGATGAACCAGGCCTGGCCGTCCTGGCGCAGCACCATGGCGGATTTTTCCGGCTCGCCCCAGCGTTCCTGCAGGCTGCGCCGCACCGCATCCGGCTGGGTCGCCAGCCAGCGCTTGTAGACGGCCACCGGCATGCGTTCGGCCAGGTCATCCCGCAGCAGGCCCGGCAGTTCGCCGTCCCGGTAATAGGGGGCCAGCAGGCGCTGCAGCAGGGTGGTGAGGGGCTTCTCCGCCACTTCCTCGGTGCGGTAGCCGGCGGCCTTGAGGGCCTGCAGGGTGGCTTCCAGGCTGCGGGGCAGGTTCAGGTAGGAGGCGGAGAGGTTCTTTTCCCCCGGCGGGTAGTTCCAGAACAGCACGCCGACCTTCTTCTCGGCGTTGGCCTTGCGCTGCAGGGCCACCAGCTTCAGCGCCTTGTTCACCACTGCCGATGCCTGGGCGGGAATGCTCACCACCTGGTCGTCGTGCTTGCGGGTGGCGGCGGCGATCTGGATGTCGGTGACGCCGGCGTATTCGGCCTGGGCCAGGTAGAAGGGCACGTCCATGAGGGCGATGCCTTGGGGATCGGCGGCCCAGTCGGCGGCGTCACCCTTGCGGTAGGGCATGGCCTGGACCACCGGGATGCCCAGGTCGGCAAACTCGCTGCGCCGCCCTTCCGGATTGAGCATGATCTGGGTGTTGATGAGAGCGTCGGCCACGTTGCGCTCCCCCACTCGCACCAGGCGGCGCACCGCCATGGGGTCCATGACCGGGCTGTAGAAGGGCAGGGCCACGGCGCCGGCGGCCTCGATACGTTCGATGAGGTCGTTGATGAAGGCGGTCTGCTCGGCGGCGATGTACTGCTGGTGCAGGGCGATCGCCACCACCGGCGGGCGCTTGCCGGGGGCTATGTCTATGCCTTTCCAGGCCAGGTAGGCGGCGGCGTCGGGGAACACCAGGCCGGGGGCCTTGGGGTGGTAGACGGCGCTCTTGGGGAAGACGATGGGTTCCGGGATGCCCTGGAGGGAACGGCCCGCCAGGTGGGCGGCCAGGGCGCGGAAGAAATTCTCGAAATTGGGCCGGCTGCCGTTCACGTAGTAGGCGTGCAGGCGGCGGGCCAGGGGCTCGGGCAGGCCGGCCCAGGCGGGCTTGCCTTCGTGCAGCCACAGATGGGGTGCCTTTAGGCCGGGCAGGGCGGTGGCCAGGCGGGCCTGGACGAAGTCCCGCAGGTGGTCCCGCGGGGCATCGAAAAAGACGGCGCGGTAGCCCTGGAACAGGCGGGCATCCACGTCCGTGGGTAGCTTCTCGGCAAAGCGGGATTCCAGCCGCAGGCCCTGCCTGGCGGCCAGGTCGGCCAGCAGGCGGAACTTGCCGGGCTGGATGGGGGCAGTGCTGACGAAGAGGACGGCAGGGACCTGCGCCGCGCCCTGGGCGGTGTTTCCGGCAGCCGGGGCCGCCGCTACTGCGGCAGCGTGGAGCAGGGCCGGCAGGAGCAGCAGCAGGGCGCGGAGCAGGGGCGTCATCTTAGAAGTCCGAGCGCAGCGTGGCGAAGATGGTGCGTCCCGTTTCGGCATAACCGAAGTTCGGAGATTTTTCCGCCAGACGTACATCCGTCAGATTGTTGATGCCTACACGCAAGCTAAAGCCCTTGCCCAGCTGTTTGCCGACGCTGCCATTCCAGAGGGTGTAGGCCGGTAGGGGCAAGCCTGCGGTCGTCTGTTTGCCGGTGTATTCCAGCCCGGCACGGACACTCCAGCCATCGCCGCCCTTCCAGTCCACTCGGGAAGTCAAGGTCTGGTCGGGACGGTCTTCCAGTTTTTTTCCTGTGCTCTTGTCTTTGGTGTCCAACAGAGTTAGCGAGTTGTTCCAGCTCCAGGATTTTGCGAAATCCCAGC
This sequence comes from Azospira sp. I09, assembly GCF_009177135.1. NCBI lineage: Bacteria > Pseudomonadati > Pseudomonadota > Betaproteobacteria > Rhodocyclales > Rhodocyclaceae > Azospira > Azospira sp. I09. Next base: position 3,607,634 of record NZ_AP021844.1, read on the forward strand.
TAAAACCGCCTTCGATGCCGCGGATGCGGGCCTTGTCCACGTTGTCGTAAAGGTAGGAGCGACGACCTCCCGAGACGCTGAGTAACTTATAGGTGATCAGGTCTTCAACTTCGGTATTGAACAGGGTGGCCCAGGCACCCATGGAGCCTTTGCGCCAATCAGCAGAAATCTCGAAGGAGTCGGATTTTTCAGGTTTGATATTGGCGTTGCCCTGGAATGTATGAGGGCCTTCGGCACCAACGTAGCTTGGCGAAATCTGCTTCAAGGTTGGCGCCTTGAAGGCGTGGCCGTAGCCGCCCTTGATAACCCATTCTGGGCTGGCTTCCCAGACGAGATAGAGACGCGGGCTGGTTTCGCTGCCGAAATACTCGTGATGGTCTACCCGCACGCCGCCCGTCAGGGTCAGTTGATGCCCCAGGGGCAGTTCATCCTGTACGAACAGGGCCTTGTGGGTGGCGTCGTCCTTGCCGTTGGTCAATCCGTTATTGCGCAGGGTCTCTTCCCTGAGTTCTCCGCCCAGGGTCAGCATGTGACTACCAAGCTTGATTGTGCCGAAGCCGTCAATGACGCGATCTTGCATGTTCTGCGGTCGGGTGGCGCTGACGCCGTTGGTGCGTGAATTCTGGATGTCTATTTCGCTCTGGTAGGCCCGGACCTGGGTCTTCCAGTCGGCAAACTTGCCTTTCCAGGTCAGGTTGCCTTGGTTGCGTTGGATGCTGTAGGAGTTTCTATAGGGCGTTTCTTTGTATACCGGGGTTCTCGTTATAGAAACATCGTCATAGAAGCGTTGTTCCCGTACCTCGTTCCAGTTGGCTTCCAGACTATGCTGTGGCGTCAGTTGAAAGGTTGCACCGATCCCGACTGAGTCGGATTCCCGTCCTTCTATTTCCGAAGAACGGCGGTCCTCTTTCTTGGCGATTGCACCATTGCGTGCTTTTTCGCCGGTGACCCGCAAGGTCAGACGTTCGCCTATGGGGCCGCTGGCGAAAACTGAAGCGTTGTGACCGCCGCCGCCTTCATCTCCCTGTACTTCGGAGCCTGAAATGCTGACAGATCCGATCCAACGGTCCTTGGGCTGGCGGGTGATCAGGTTGATGACACCGCCCAGGGCCTCCGAGCCGTACAGGGTTGACATGGGGCCGCGGATAATTTCAATGCGTTCCACCGCCGACATGGGCAGCCAGCCGTACTGGTAGTCCGAATGACCGACCACATCATCACTGGGGGAAATGCGTCGTCCGTCGATCAGCGTTAGTGTGTGCTTGCCCTCGAGCCCTCGCAGAGCCACAGTCTTGCGACCACTTACCTGGCGAGGGGAGAAGGTTATGCCGGGGGCTCCCCGTACCGCTTCCAGCAGGTCGGTAGCGTTGCGCGTTTCCAGTTCCTCCCTGGAAATAATGGTGACCGAGGCGGGAGCGGTACGGCTGTCCTGTTCCGTCAGGGTGGCGCTGACGACCACTTCCTTCAGTTCGGTGCCATCGGCAGCACTGACCAGGGCGGGATAAAGCAGGGGCAGCAGGGTGACAGCAATACCTGCCAGGGGACGCAGGGGTACTGAATGGGCGGACGCGGGACGTCCCCCGGCGGGGCGGGAAGCAAGGCGCATGATCTCTCCTGATCTTGATGCGTGGCTTGCTGCCCGGCATGAAAGCCTACCGGTAGCTGGCTACGTGTTGTCGTGGGTGGTACGGAAAAACGGGTCGGGCATCCGCCGCTGCCGCCGGGGGCTCTTCGCTTCGAGGAAAAGGGTGGCGCCAGCGCGGGGCCGGTACCGGGACCTCAAAAAAAGAAGGCTGGCTCGCCCGGGGGCTGGCTGGCGGCAAGAGGGTGATGCGTCGAGGGTGAAGCGTTGCTCTTTACTTGGTCAGAATCAGCTTGTTCTCACGGGTCAGGCGGAGCAGGTAGCACTGGCCGCCGTGTTCGATGCGGACCGTGTTGTTGCCGCGGAACAGCTGCCGGCTGGCCACTACCGGGGCTTGCCCGGCGGGCGGGTTGTCCACCGTGACGACGGCCAGGGTGGGCTTGAGCTCATCGGCGTGGTTCATGGGTGCCTCCAGGTTGGGTGACGAAACCGAGTTTGACGATGCCGGCCTCCTTCGCCGCCGCCATCACTTCGGCCACGCGCTGGTAGCGCGTTTCCTTGTCGGCGGAGAGATGGACTTCCGGCTGGGGGTTCTGGGCGGCGGCGCCGGAGAAGCGGGTCACCATCTCCTCAGCGTTGATTTCCGTCTTGTTCCAGTACAGCTTGCCCGCCGCATCCAGGGCCACCTGCACGGTGTCCGGCTTGGGGTCCGCCGGGGCGGCGCTGGCCTGGGGCAGGTCCACCTTGATGGCCTGGGTCATCAGGGGGGCGCAGACGATGAAGATGATTAGCAGCACCAGCATCACGTCCACCAGGGGCGTGGTGTTGATGTCGGCCATGGGCTGGGAGGGGCCCGATTCGAATCCGCCGAAAGCCATTTAAGCCACCTCGGCCAGCTTGCGGGCGCCGGCGTTGCCGCGGCCGTGGGGAACCACGGGGGATTCGGCCATGTGGTGGCCGGTGGTGAGGAAGGTGTGCAGGTCGTGGGCGAAGGCGTCCAGGTCGCCGCCGATGACGCGCAGGTTGCGGTTGAAGGTGTTGTAGGCCAGCACCGCGGGAATGGCGACGAAGAGGCCGGCGGCGGTCATGATCAGGGCCTCGCCGACGGGGCCTGCCACCTTGTCCAGGCTGGACTGGCCGGTCATGCCGATGGTGGCCAGGGCGTGGTAGATGCCCCAGACGGTACCGAACAGGCCGATGAAGGGAGCGGTGGAGCCGATGGAGGCGAGCAGGGTCTGGCCGCCTTCCAGGTGGCTGGTGGTGCGGGCGATGCCCTGGCGCAGGGCCCGGGTCACCAGTTCGCTGGCGGAGAGGTGGGAATCCAGGTGGGGGGCGCTGCCGGAATGGCTTTCAAAGTGGCTGACGGCCTGGCTGCCGCGGCGGGCCAGGTCGGCGAAGGGGGCGGCAGGTTCCAGGCGGTCCAGGCCTTCCTGCAGGGTGGAGGCGTGCCAGAAGCTGTCGATGGCCACCGGGGCGGCGTGGCGCAGGCGCCACAGTTTCCAGCCCTTGCCCAGGATCACGGCCCAGCTGGCGACGGAGAGGACCAGCAGGACGATGGCGATGAAATGGGAGACGGCGTCGCCCTGGGCCCAGAAATGGGAGAAATCGAAATTGGCTTGCATGATGGCTTAGCTTTCCAAACTGAAAGAAACGGGAATGACGACCCAGGAGGCCACGGCTTCGCTGCCCTGGCGGGCGGGCACGAAGCGCCAGCGCTTCACCGCCTCGAGGGCGGCGGCGTCCAGGCGGGGGCTGCCGGAGGTCTGCTTGAGTTCGACGTTGTCCGTGGTGCCGTTGGGCAGCACGTGGGCCCGCAGCCAGACCTTGCCCTGTTCGCCCAGGCGCTTGGAGGCCGGCGGATAGGTGGGCTTGGGGTTCTGCAGGTAGTCGGCGTCGAACTTGGCTTCCACCACGGGCGCCGGGGCGGCCGGTCCGGGGGGCGCGGCGGCGGGCGCCGGGGGCGGCGGTGCCGAAGAGGTGATGGAGGCGGGCGTCGGCGCCGGGGCCGGTTCGCTCTTCACCGCCTTGGGGGCCGGCGCCTGTTGCTTGATCACCGGCTGGGGCTTGGGCGGCGGGGGCGTCGGCGTGGGTTTGGCGGCGGGCTCCGGAGCCGGGGTGACGAGCGCGATGCTCATCACCTGGGGGGCTTCAATGGGGCTTGGCTGTGCCGTGCCCAACGCCCAGGCCAGGGCGGCACCGTGCAGCAGCACGGCGGCGCCGACCCAGGGACTCCGGGAAAGCCAGCCGGAGTCGGTCGGGCAGGAATACGGCATGGCTGGTACCAGCATGGCGAGCGGTTTCCTGGGAATGGTTATTAAATGACAACAATTCTCATTCTGCAGATTGTGAGAATTTGTGTCAACTGCTTTTGTTGCTGCGCAATAGGGGGGCGGAGCCTTGTTTTTCCGGGATTTCCCGGCATTTGGTGCCGCGTCGAGGGAGCGCCTGACGTATAATTAGGGACTTTTATAAGGAGACTGATTCATGAACATCGACGCACTGTCCATCGGCAAGGACGTCCCCAACGACTTCAACGTGGTCATCGAGATTCCCGCCCGGGCGCCCGGCATCAAGTACGAACTGGACAAGGATTCCGGCGCCGTGCTGGTGGACCGTTTCATGTCCACCCCCATGCACTACCCCTGCAACTACGGCTTTGTGCCCCATACCCTGTCCGACGACGGCGACCCCGTGGACGTGCTGGTGGTGACTCCCTATCCCCTGCACCCCGGCGTGGTGGTGCGCTGCCGCCCCATCGGCATCCTGCACATGGAAGACGAAGCCGGTCTGGACGCCAAGGTCCTGGCAGTGCCCGTGTCCAAGCTGACCTCCATCTACGACAACGTCAAGGCCGTTTCCGACCTGCCCGACCTGCTGCCGAAGATGATCGAGCACTTCTTCGAGCACTATAAGGATCTGGAACCCAACAAGTGGGTCAAGGTCACCGGCTGGGGCGACCTGGAAGCCGCCAAGAAGGAAATCGTGGACGGCGTGGCCCGTTACGACGCTTCCGGCGAAAAGCCCCACTTCTAAGCTGTCCGAGGCGCCGGGGGAGCTTGTCCTCCGGCCGCTTTCCCGCCGTACCCGGTTTTACCGTAGTCCGCCTCCCGTTCTTCCTCGCCCGACGCCTTTCTCCCCGGATCGTCCGCCCATGGCTGCTCCCACTTCCGCCCTTGTCGTCGCCGTCGCCCAGTTCAATGCCGTCCTCGGCGACCTGGCCGGCAACCGTTCCCGCCTGGCCGGTCTGGCCCGCCAGGCCCAGGCCCGCGGGGCCGACCTGATGCTGAGCCCGGAACTGGGCCTGTGCGGCTATCCGCCGGAAGACCTGCTGCTGCGCCCGGATTTCTACCGGGCCTGCGCCCGGGAGCTGGAACTGCTGGCGGCGGAGGTGCCGGAGATCGGCATCGTCGTCGGCCATCCCCTGGAGGTGGCCGGCCAGCGCTACAACGCCGCCTCCTACCTGAAGGACGGCCGCATCCAGGCCTCCTACCGCAAGCACCGCCTGCCCAACTACGAGGTCTTCGACGAGGAGCGCTACTTCGAAGCCGGCAGCGAGCCCTGCCTGATCGAGGTCAAGGGCTGGACCCTGGGCCTCAACATCTGCGCCGACGTGTGGGAAGCCGGGGCGGCGGAGCAGGCAGCCCAGGCCGGGGCCCAGGCCCTGCTGGTGCTCAATGCCTCGCCCTATCACATGAACAAGGAAGGGGACCGCCTCGCCGTGCTGCGGGAGCGGGTGGCGGCGACCCGGATTCCCCTCATCTACAACAATCTGGTGGGCGGCCAGGACGAGCTGGTGTTCGACGGCGCCTCCCTGGCCCTGTGCGCCGACGGCAGCGTCGGCGCCAGCCTGCCCCGTTTCGAGGAAGCCCTGGAGCTGCTGCAGCTGACTCCCGACGGCCGCGTCAGCGGCCTGCTCCTGCCGGAGCCGGCCCTGGAGGAACAGGTGTACCGCGCCCTGGTGCTGGGGGTGCGCGACTACATCGGCAAAAACGGCTTCAAGGGCGCCGTCATCGGCCTTTCCGGCGGCATCGACTCGGCCCTGACCCTGGTGGTGGCGGCCGAGGCCCTGGGGGCCGACAAGGTGCGGGCCATCATGATGCCTTCGCCCTACACCGCCCAGATGAGCCTGGACGATTCCCGCCAGCTGGTGGAAACCCTGGGCGTGCGCTACGACGAGATCGCCATTGCCCCGGCCATGGGCGTCTATGGCGAGATGCTGGCCCAGGAATTCGCCGGCACCGCTGCCGACACCACGGAGGAAAACCTCCAGGCCCGCATCCGCGGCAACATCCTGATGGCCATCTCCAACAAGAGCGGCAGCCTGGTGCTGACCACCGGCAACAAGTCCGAGATGGCGGTGGGCTACTGCACCCTCTACGGCGACATGGCCGGCGGCTTCGCCGTTATCAAGGACCTGGCCAAGACCTTCGTTTATCGTCTGTGCCGCTGGATCAACCGGGAACGGGAGATCATTCCCGACAACATTATCGTCCGCCCCCCTTCCGCCGAGCTCAAGCCGGACCAAAAGGATCAGGACAGCCTGCCGCCCTACGAGGTGCTGGATGCCATCATGGAAGCCTATATGGAACAGGACCTGTCGCCCCGGGAGATCGTCGCCCAGGGCTACGCCGAGGCCGACGTGCGGCGGGTGGTGCGCCTGCTCAAGATCAGCGAATACAAGCGGCGCCAGGCCCCGGTGGGCATCCGCGTCACCCAGCGGGGCTTCGGCAAGGACTGGCGCTATCCGATCACAAACCGTTATGCTGACGAATGGTGAGCCGACGCGAAGATGACGGCATTCGGTTGGGAATGCCCCGCTGCCCCGCCCAAGAATTTAAATAAGGAGAGTTCATGAAAAAGATCGAAGCCATCATCAAGCCCTTCAAGCTCGACGAAGTGCGCGAAGCCCTGTCCGAAATCGGCGTCACCGGCCTCACCGTCACCGAGGTCAAGGGTTTCGGCCGCCAGAAGGGCCACACCGAGCTGTACCGCGGCGCCGAGTACGTGGTCGACTTCCTGCCCAAGATCAAGGTGGAACTGATCATCTCCGACGACAAGGTGGAGCCCGCCATCGACGCCATCGTCAAGGCCGCCCACACCGGCAAGATCGGCGACGGCAAGATTTTCGTCATGCCCGTGGAGCAGGTGGTGCGCATCCGCACCGGCGAGACCGACGAAGCCGCCATCTGAGGCAAGACACGCCGGCGCCGGCCCCCAGGGAGCGGTGCGGCAAAAGGGCCGTCCCACGGGGCGGCCCTTTGCTTTTTGGGGATGGGGAAATAGGTGTTACGGCGGTATTCCGGCGGCATAGCCGCAGAGGCAGGCGGGAAGCCATTCTCCGGCATGGGCAGGCGCCCATGCCCGTCCCTTCTGCCTCCTGGGGTAGGCGGTTTTCAGCCCCGGGAATCGTCCGCCGTGGCGCCCTCCCGGCGGGGATTGCGCAGCAGCACCAGCAGGGCGCCGCTGCCGCCGTCCGCCGGCTTGGCTTCGCAGAAGGCCAGCACTTCCGGGTGCTGGGCCAGCCAGTTGCGGGTCAGGTTTTTCAAGAGGGATTCGCCGCCGGGGGAACTCAGGCCCTTGCCGTGGATCACCCGCAGGCAGCGTTGGCCGCGGCGGCCGCAGCGGGCCAGGGCGGCGCTGAGGAAGTCCCGGGCTTCGTCCCGGGTGTAGCCGTGCAGGTCGATTTCCGTTTCCACCTGGATGCGGCCCCGGCGCAGGTCCGCTAGCAGGCGGCCGGGGGCGCCGGGACGCAGGTGTTCGCCTTCGGCGGCGGTGTCGGCCCGGTCGGACAGAGGCGGATGGGCCGGCGCCGGCGTGGCTGCCGGCGGCTCGGCTTCCTCCCGGGGCCGGGGGCGGGCCGCCGGCAGGGGCTTGTTGAGGGCCGCCTGATTCTTGTCCGCCAGGGGCGTCACCGGGCCGGCGGCGCGGCGGAAGAGGGCGGCCGGGTCGTCGTCCGGCAGGTCCGGGATGTACAGCGCCGGCGTCGCCTCGGCGGTTGGCGCGGCGGCCTGGGCCTGGCGCTTCTGCCGCGACAGGCGCGGCCCCACCTCGGCCCGGCCGGTGTCCTTGACCGGGGTGACCTCGCCGACGCTGGCGCGGAACAGGGCCAGGGGGTCGTTGGGGTCGATCCGCTGGGGCCGGGGCGTCGGGGCGCTATCCGTCTCATCCTGCAGCCGGGGACGGGGCTTGGGGGCCGGCTTGGGCTTGTCCAGACGGGCGTGGTTGTCCCGGGCCAGGGGCTTGGCGCCGGCGAAGGCCTGGGCCAGCAGGGCGGCATCCTCGTCCCCGGCCGTGGATACAGGCGGCGGCGCGGGCATGGCAGATGGTGCCGGTGCGGCGGGGGGGGCGGCTTTGGCCTGTTTGGCGGGCTCCAGATGGCCTTTCAGGTCCCGCAGGACCTGAAAGGGGGAGCCGGCGGCGGCCGGCTTGGCTGGCTTCATGGAGCGCTGTTCCGGGGCTTACGCCTGCTCCAGGCCGTCCAGGTAGCGTTCGGCGTCCAGGGCGGCCATGCAGCCGGTGCCGGCAGAGGTGCAGGCCTGGCGGTAGATGTGGTCCTGCACGTCGCCGGCAGCGAAGACGCCGGTGATGCTGGTCTGGGTAGCGTTACCGGCGCGGCCGGACTGGGTCACGATGTAGCCGTTTTCCAGTTCCAGCTGGCCCTCGAACAGTTCGGTGTTGGGCTTGTGGCCGATGGCGATGAAGACGCCCATGACCGGCACTTCCTGGGTGGCGCCGGTATTGACGTTTTTCACCTTGAGGCCGGTGACGCCGGAATCGTCGCCCAGCACTTCTTCCAGGGTGGAATCCCACAGCACGGTGACCTTGCCTTCTTCCACCTTCTTCATCAGCTTGTCCTGGAGGATCTTTTCGGACTTGAACTTGTTGCGGCGGTGGATCACGGTGACGTGGCTGGCGATGTTGGCCAGGTACAGGGCCTCTTCCACGGCGGTGTTGCCGCCGCCGACCACGGCCACGGCCTGGTTGCGGTAGAAGAAGCCGTCACAGGTGGCGCAGGCGGAGACGCCGCGGCCGGCGAACTTCTCTTCGGAGGGCAGGCCCAGGTACTGGGCGGAGGCGCCGGTGGCGATGATGAGGGCGTCGCAGGTGTATTCGCCGGCATCGCCGATGAGGCGGAAGGGCTTTTCCTGCAGCTTGGCGGTGTGGATGTGGTCGAAGATGATCTCGGTCTCGAAGCGGCGGGCATGCTCCTCGAAACGCTGCATCAGCTCGGGACCCTGGACGCCGGCCGCATCGGCGGGCCAGTTGTCCACTTCGGTGGTGGTCATCAGCTGGCCGCCCTGGGCCAGGCCGGTGATCAGCACGGGTTTCAGGTTGGCGCGGGCGGCATAGACGGCGGCGGTGTAGCCGGCGGGGCCGGAACCGAGGATGAGCAGGCGGCTGTGGCGTTGGGTGGTCATGGCGTTTCTCTCGCGGTCGGATTTTCGGGTCGGGGGGAAATTATAGCGAAAGCGGGGGGGCTGTAACCGAACTCGCCGGCGGCGGTGGCGCGTGACGGATTTGGCATATAATCGGCGCTGATTTATCCACACCACAAGCAAAAATAAGGCTGAGTATGCAGGTTGGGAGAGGACTAAGCCTCGCCACGCTCCGGGGCTTGCCCATGTTTGAGCGTGTGCCGGACAGCGAACTGGAACATCTGGCCCGGGTATCCACCTATCGCAAGGTGACCCGGGGTACGACCATTGTGCGGGCCGGCGACGTCACGGACTCCCTCTACATCCTCATCTCGGGCAGCATCAAGGTGCTCAACAGCGATGAGGAAGGGCGGGAAGTGATCCTGGCCATCCTCGGCACCGGCGAGTTCTTCGGCGAAATGGGCCTGCTCGATGGCGAGCCCCGTTCCGCCAACGTGGTGGCCCTGGAAGTGTGCGAAGTGCTGATCATTGCCAAGGCCGAGTTCCGCCGCCTCCTCACCGAGCACGTGGATCTGACCTTCTACCTGCTGCGCAGCCTGGTGCAGCGCCTGCGGGAAGCCGACCGCAAGATCGAAAGCCTGGCCCTGATGGACGTTTTCGGCCGGGTCGCCAAGCTGCTGCTGGAGTTTTCCGAGATGCAGGAAGGCCGGCGCATCGTCACCCGCAAGCTGACCAAGCAGGATATCGCCAAGATGATCGGCGCCTCCCGGGAAATGGTCAGCCGGGTGATGAAGGACCTGGAAACCAGTGGTTACATCGAAGTTCAGGACGGCCGCATTGTCCTGCACGAAATCTAAGGGGCGCTTGCCGTTATAATCGGGCGAACCTACCAACTGTTCGCCGCCAATGGCCGTCCCCCAATCCGCCCGTCGCAACTCCGATAAGTCCCCCAGCCCCCTGCCGGAAAAGATTGCCGTCATCCTGCAGGAATCCCGCTGGCTGGCGCTGGTGGTGTTCGCCGGCTTCCTCTCCCTGGCCCTGTGGGGCTACGACCGGGCCGACCCGGGCTGGTCCCATGCGGCCCAGGTGGACGCCCTGCACAACCCCGCCGGCCGTTTCGGCGCCTGGCTCTCCGACCTTCTGCTCTATCTCTTCGGCGCTTCTGCCTGGTGGTGGGTCACCCTCATGCTGGCCCTGGTGTGGTGGGGCTACCGCCGCCTCGACGGCCTGCGCGGCAACGGCGACCGCCGCCCCCTGATTGTCGCCGCCATCGGCTTCCTCATCCTGCTGGTGGCCAGCTGCGGCCTCGAAGCCATCCGTTTCTACACCCTGCGTACGCCCCTGCCCCTGGTGCCCGGCGGCATGCTGGGTCTGGAGCTGGGCAATGCCGCTGTCGCCGCCCTCGGCTACACCGGCGCCACCCTGGTCCTGCTCACCGGCGTGGTGCTGGGCTGGAGCCTCTTTTCCGGCATGAGCTGGCTGTCCACCTTCGAGCGTCTGGGCACCCTGGTGGAAAGCACCTATTTCGGCATCCGCGGCCTCATCGAGCGCTGGCAGGACCAGCGCATCGGCCGCGAAGTGGCCCGGGAGCGGGAAGCGGTGGTGGAAGTGGAGCGGGCCCGGGTGGAAGACCACGAGCCGATCCGCATCGAAATCGTTGAGCCCGAAATCGAAGTTTCCACCAAGGTGGAAAAGCGCATCGAGCGGGAGCGCCAGACGCCCCTTTTCCCCGAAGCGGTGGAAGGCGGCCAGCTGCCGCCCCTGCACCTGCTGGACCCGGCGCCGCCCCAGACCGATCTGCCGGCGGCGGATACCCTGGAATTCACCTCCCGCCTCATCGAACGCAAGCTGGCCGACTTCGGCGTCCAGGTGAAGGTGCTGGCAGCCTACCCCGGCCCGGTCATCACCCGCTACGAAATCGAGCCGGCGGTGGGCGTCAAGGGCGCCCAGATCGTCAATCTGGCGCGGGACCTGGCCCGGGCCCTGGCCCTCATCTCGGTGCGGGTGGTGGAGACGGTACCGGGCAAGTCCTGCATGGCCCTGGAATTGCCCAACCCCAAGCGCCAGGCTGTGCGCCTCTCGGAAATCCTCTCCAGCAAGGCCTATTACGACATGGCCTCGCCCCTCACCGTGGCCCTGGGCAAGGACATCGGCGGCCAGGCCACGGTGGCCGACCTGGCCAAGATGCCCCATCTGCTGGTGGCCGGCACCACCGGTTCCGGCAAGTCGGTGGGCATCAACGCCATGATTCTGTCCCTGCTCTACAAGTCCACCGCCAAGGATGTGCGCCTCATCCTGGTGGACCCGAAGATGCTGGAACTCTCCATCTACGAAGGCATTCCCCACCTGCTGGCGCCGGTGGTGACCGACATGCGCCAGGCCGCCAACGCGCTCAACTGGTGCGTCGGCGAGATGGAAAAGCGCTACAAGCTGATGAGCGCCATGGGCGTGCGCAACCTGGCCGGCTTCAACGCCAAGATCCGCGAGGCGGAGAAGAACGAGCAGAAGATTCCCAACCCGCTCTCCATCACCCCCGAATTCCCCGAGCCCCTGACCGAGCTGCCCTACATCGTGGTGGTCATCGACGAGCTGGCGGACCTGATGATGGTGGTGGGCAAGAAGGTGGAAGAACTGATCGCCCGTCTGGCCCAGAAGGCCCGGGCTGCCGGCATCCACCTCATCCTGGCGACCCAGCGGCCCAGCGTGGATGTGATCACCGGCCTGATCAAGGCCAACATCCCCACCCGCATCTCCTTCCAGGTCTCCAGCAAGATCGACTCCCGCACCATCCTCGACCAGATGGGCGCCGAAGCCCTGCTGGGCCAGGGTGACATGCTCTACCTGACGCCGGGCAGCGGCTACCCCACCCGGGTGCACGGCGCCTTCGTCGCTGACGACGAAGTGCACCACGTGGTCGAATACCTGAAAAAGACCGGCGCCCCCGATTACATCGAGGATGTACTCACCGGTGCCGGTGGTGACGAAGATGGCGGTGGCGACGGCGAGGGCGGCGACGATCCCGAAAACGACCCCATGTACGACCAGGCCGTGGAGATCGTCCTCAAGACCCGCCGGGCCTCCATTTCCCTGGTCCAGCGCAACCTGCGCATCGGCTACAACCGGGCCTCCCGCCTCATCGAAGCCATGGAGCGGGCCGGCCTGGTCTCCGCCATGGACGGCCGCGGCGGGCGCGAAGTGCTGGGCCGCAAGACGGAAGAATGATGAAAACTCCCCCCAAGTTCCTGCTGGCGGCCCTCCTGGCCGCCGCCCTGCTGCCCGGCGCCGCCCAGGCCTCCGGCGTCGCCAAGCTCAAGTCCTTCCTCGACAACACCCGCAGCCTGCGGGCCGAGTTCGTCCAGACCGTGGTGGCCAAGAGCGGCCGCAAGCCCCAGAACTCCGCCGGCCTGATGATGTTTCAGCGCCCCGGCAAGTTCCGCTGGCAGGTGGAAAAGCCCTATCCCCAGCTGATGGTGGGCGACGGCGAAAAATTCTGGATCTACGACCCGGAACTGAAGCAGGTGACGGTAAAGAAAATGGGCAAGACCCTGGGCGCCACCCCGGCCGCCCTGCTGGCCGGCGAAGGCTCCGCCTCCCTGGAAAAGAACTTCACCCTGGCCGAAGGTGGCGAGAAGGACGGCCTGGAATGGGCCGAAGCCACCCCCAGGAGCGCCGACTCCGGCTTCGAAAAAGTCCGCCTCGGCTTTGCCGGCGACAACCTGCGGGCCATGGAACTGCACGACAGCTTCGGCCAGACTACCGCCCTCATCTTCAACCGGGTCGAACGCAACCCGTCCCTGGCCCCCGGCCTCTTCCGCTTCACCCCGCCGCCCGGAGCGGATGTGGCGGGGGAGTGAGGGGCTCTAGCGTTTGAATTCACTAGCCTGTAAGGCTTTTCGTGCAGATCCGGTGGAGTGATGGGGTAGGGACACGGTGCGCTACCGCTCTGTTTGAGGTGAATCTAGCGCAATATGCGCTGCCTCAACGATGATGTCGTACAGTTCAGTCGCGACTTCTCTTGCTTTGTCGATATCGAGATTTCCGAACGAAATTACTCCCGGTCCAGCACCAAACCAAGTGTCTTTTGAAGCGTATCGCTTATAGATGGCCGAAGTTTTAGTCTTGATGCGCTCGTGCTGAGCAAACAATGCCTTATCCATGCTTGGCGGATAGGGCATGTAATCCCACTGAACATCTGCAAGTTTCGAGCGCACCTTAATGGTGATGAATGGGATTCGCTGCTTTTCGCAAAACCCATACCAAGAATTCTCTTTGTCGAAGCCCTTGTCTTTCCTGCTGATCTCTACGAATTTTTCCATTTCGACCTCGGGACTAATGTGCCCAACGCCCGGTACCAGCAGCGGACTTTTCGCAGCGAAGCCAAATACGTCGGTTGAATGCGATAGTTGGGCATTTCTCAATTCAAGAAAGAATATCGGCCACGAAACGCTCAACCTCACCAATCATTGAGGACACATCCTCTTTAGTGAACTCACTTGCGTTTCCATGTGCTGCGCTGTTTCGTATCCCCGCCAACGCTGTGATGCGCTTCTGAATGAGTAAGTTGTACTTGCCAGCCTTAGCAAGATCTGCGTTCATTTTGTCCATCTTCCCAGTCAAAAGTCCTGATTGGGCGCAGAGGTCTCTAAGCGTTGTCTCCAAGACGACGCCCGCTATGACCGCGGCAGCTACGTGAAAGCCAGAGGACTGAAGCTCCTTTGCCTGCTCAAGTTCGCTGTCAAAGAGTTCGGCTTGTACTAGTTGACGAACCGATGCTAGATAGCCGCCTTCAAAATCCTCTTTTGCAGCCAGAAATACGGCCTTAACTCGCTTTACTGTGTAGTCGTTGTGTAGATACGCTTGCGGCTTCTCAGCCTCAACGAAGGAAAGAAAGTGCTCAGATTCTTTGCCACAGGAACTGGAGAGAAGATTGCGCGCTTTGACGCACCAATTCAGCAACAACTCGTCGTCAACGGCTTCGTAGTGTCCGGAATAATCGCTGTACTGCGCTCTTTTTGTCGCTTCAACCTGTGCGAGTTGCTGCTCAAGCTCTGCGAAGCGCTTTCGAAATACTTGGGTCACGCGAGTCTCCCGTTAAATGCCAAGCTAGCAGTGGACGACAAAAACGTCCAATTATCCATACGATGTTTTGTTGTTATGTAACCGGGCATTCCTGACAAAGTGGTCGCACCGGGTCCTGTTCGGTTGATTAGGTGTGGGCTGCGGAACGCATATGTCATTGCAGCATACGGACCGAAGAGGCCTATGTCCATTGGGTGGTCCGCTATGTTCGCCGCAGTGGCCTGCGCCATCCGTCGGTGAGTTGTCAGGTTGAGGTGGGGCGGCTTTGGGGGAGGGTGCTTCTCTTCCGGACAGGGCATGAAGGGCAATCGGGCCCTTGAGGTAAACTGCGGCTTTTGCACGGGCAGACCTGCTGCCAATGGATTCTGAGTGAGCGATCTTTTTTCCCAAGGCACGGTGGATGCCGGGGCGCCCCTGGCGGAGCAGTTGCGGCCCCGCTCGCCCGATGAGGTGATCGGCCAGCAGCACTTGCTGGGGCCGGGCAAGCCCCTGCGTCTGGCCTTCGAGTCGGGCCAGCCCCATTCCATGATCCTGTGGGGGCCGCCCGGGGTGGGCAAGACCACCCTGGCGCGCATGATGGCGACCCAGTTTCACTGCGAGTTCATCGCCCTTTCCGCCGTCTTCTCCGGCATCAAGGAGGTGCGGGAGGCGGTGGCCCAGGCCGAGATGTGGAAGGCCCAGGGCAAGCGCACCATCCTCTTCGTCGATGAAATCCACCGTTTCAACAAGGCCCAACAGGACGGCTTCCTGCCCTTCGTCGAAAGCGGCCTGTTCACCTTCATCGGCGCCACCACCGAGAACCCTTCCTTCGAGGTCAATTCGGCCCTGCTTTCCCGGGCTTCGGTCTATGTACTGAAGTCCCTGGACGAGGCCGAGATGGGCCAGCTGTTCGATCGGGCCCGAGAAAAAGCCCTGGCGGACCTGGATTTCGATGACGAGGCCCGCACCCGCCTGATCGGCCTGGCCGACGGCGATGCCCGGCGCTTCCTCAACCTGCTGGAGCAGGTGCGCACGGCGGCCCGCACCGCCAAGCTGGCCAAGGTGGACGGGGCTTTCATCGAAGCCACCATGGCCCAGAGCCTGCGCCGCTTCGACAAGGGCGGCGATGCCTTCTACGACCAGATTTCGGCCCTGCACAAGTCGGTGCGGGGCTCCAATCCGGACGGCGCCCTCTACTGGTTCTGCCGCATGCTGGATGGCGGCGCCGACCCCCGTTACCTGGCCCGGCGCATCGTGCGCATGGCCTGGGAAGACATCGGCCTGGCCGACCCCCGGGGCAGCGAGATCGCCATGAACGCGGCCCAGACCTACGAGCGCCTGGGCTCGCCGGAAGGGGAGCTGGCCCTGGCCCAGGCGGTGATCTACCTGGCCTGCGCCGCCAAATCGAATGCTGCCTACAACGCGTATAATGCGGCACGCGCCTTCGTCGCCAAGGACGGCTCCCGCCCGGTGCCCGAGCACCTGCGCAACGCCCCCACCAAGCTGATGAAGGATCTGGGCTACGGCAAGGATTACCGCTACGCCCACGACGAGGCCGAAGGCTACGCCGCCGGTGAGAACTACTTCCCCGACGGCATGGCGCCCGCCACCTGGTATCAGCCGGTGGAGCGGGGCCTGGAAATCAAGATCGGCGAAAAGCTCGCCCACCTGCGGGACCTGGATGCCCAGGCCGCCCGCAAAGGCAAAAAAGGCTAGCCACAGAGGGCGCAGAGGACACCGAGTGTCATGGCAGACCAACTGACCCAGCAGATTATCGGCGCCGCCATCGAGGTGCATCGTCTGCTGGGGCCGGGGCTGCTGGAGAGTGTCTATGAGGAGGCCCTCTGCCATGAAATGTCCCTGCGGGATATTCCCTTTGCCCGGCCAGCGCCTTGATCTGGTGGTGGCCGATGCCGTGGTGGTGGAGCTGAAGTCCCAACGGGCGCTGCCCGAAGCTGTATCGGCCCAGGTCTTGTCCTACCTGAAGGCAACTGGCTTGAAACGTGGTTTACTTATCAACTTTGGCGAGCCCAGGCTTGCCGACGGCGTGAAACGATTTTCTCTGTGATCTCTGTGCCCTCTGTGGCAAAAAGGTTTTGATTCCATGCTCGACATTCAACTGCTCCGCAACGACCTCGACGCCGTGGCTGCCCGCCTGGCGACCCGCGGCAAGGCCATCGATTTCGCCCAGTTCTCCGCCCTGGAGGCCGAGCGCAAGACCCTGCAGACCCGCACCCAGGAGCTGCAGGCCAGCCGCAATTCCCTCTCCAAGCAGATCGGTATGTTGAAGGGCAAGGGCGAGGACGCTTCCGAGGTGATGGCCCAGGTGGCCGCCATGAAGACCGAGCTGGAGCAGGCCGAAGCCCGTCTGGCCGAGCTGCTGGGCGAGTTCAACGCCATCGTCGCCGCCATTCCCAATCTGCCCAATGAAACCGTGCCGGTGGGCAAGGACGAAACCGACAACGTGGAAGTGAAGCGCTGGGGCACGCCCCGGACCTTCGACTTCGAAGTCAAGGACCACACCGACGTGGGTGAATCCCTCGGTCAGCTGGATTTCGCCGTGGCCGCCAAGATTTCCGGCGCCCGCTTCTCCGTCATGAAGGGCCAACTGGCCCGCCTGCACCGGGCCCTCGCCCAGTTCATGCTCGACACCCACACCGGCGAGCACGGCTACACCGAGGTCTACACCCCCTACCTGGTGAATGCCGCCAGCCTCTTCGGCACCGGCCAGCTGCCCAAGTTCGAGGAAGACCTGTTCAAGATCGCCCGGGCCGATGCCGAGCCCCTGTACCTGATCCCCACCGCCGAAGTGCCGGTGACCAACATCGTGCGCGACGAAATCCTCGCCGCCGAGGCCCTGCCCCTGAAGCTGGTCTGCCACACTCCCTGCTTCCGTTCCGAAGCCGGCTCCTACGGCCGCGACACCCGGGGCATGATCCGCCAGCACCAGTTCGACAAGGTGGAACTGGTGCAGATCGTGGCCCCCGAGAAGTCTGCCGAGGCCCACGAGGAACTGACCCGCCACGCCGAAACGATCCTGGAAAAGCTGGAACTGCCCTACCGTCGCGTCACCCTGTGCACTGGCGACATGGGCTTCTCCGCCGCCAAGACCTACGATCTGGAAGTGTGGCTGCCGGCCCAGAACACCTACCGGGAAATCTCCTCCTGCTCCAACTTCGAGTCCTTCCAGGCCCGCCGCCTGCAGGCCCGTTTCCGCAACGAGAAGAACAAGCCGGAGCTGGTGCACACCCTCAACGGTTCCGGCCTGGCCGTGGGCCGCACCCTGGTGGCCATCCTGGAAAACTTCCAGAACGCCGACGGCTCCGTCACCGTGCCGGCCGTGCTGCGTCCCTACATGGGCGGCCTGGAGAAGATCGTCGCCGCTTGACGCCGCGTCGCTTTTCGCCAAAGCAAGGGCCGGGAATATCCCGGCCTTTTTCTTTGCCCCGGCTGCAAGGCAGGAGGGACGGACATTCCGGCATGGCCTGCCTGGAGAATGGCTTGCTGCCTGCCTCTGCGCCATGCCCCTCGACCCTGGCGCCTTGCCTGCCCGGCGGTGCCTCAGTGTCGCTTCTTGCCCTTCTTGTCGCCCTTTTTCTCCTTCCTTTCTGCCACCGGCTTGGGCGGAATGTAGGGCGGCTCGTGGCGGGTGAGGATGTCGTAGAAGATGCGGATGTTCTCCACCATGATCACCGCCTCGCCACCCCGGGCGCGGCCGCTCTTTAAGCGCCGGTAATACTCGGGGCGGGAGAGCAGGGGCAGCACCCGCTTCATTTCGAACCAGGAATCCGGGTCCGCCTCGGTGCTGGGGGCGATGGCCAGGCCGCCCTTCATGTGGCCCAGGCCCAGGTTGTAGGCGGCCAGGGCCATCCAGGTGCGGTCCGGCTCCTTCACCGTTTCCGGCAGCTGGTCCCGGATGTCCGCCAGGTAGCGGGCGCCGGCGCTGATGCTCTGCTTCGGGTCGAGCCGGTTGGAAACGCCGAGACGGTCCGCCGTTTCCTCGGTCAGCATCATCATGCCCCGCACCCCGGTGGGGCTGGTGGCCATGGGGTCCCACTGGGATTCCTGGTAGGCCAGGGCGGCGATGAGGCGCCAGTCGATGCCGGTGCGGGCCTGGGCCGATTCGAACTGGGTGCGGTAATCCGGCAGCATGCTGCGGGTGCGCTCGAGGAACTGCACCACGTCGAACTGCTTCAAGCGGCGTACGTGGCCGAAATAGCGGTCTTTCAGGCGCACCAGGGTGCCGTCCTTGTGCACCCGGCCGAGGAAGGCTTCGGCCTTGGCCACCAGCTCTGGGTCCGCGTCCCCGGGGAAGAGCCAGGCGATGGGCTGAGGCTCGCCGATCTGCAGGGTGGCGCTGAGCTGGGGGTAGTAGTTCTGGGCGATGTCGAGGATGGGGCCGTCGGTGAGGGCCAGCTCGATGCGCTGCTCGGCCACCGCCTGCAGCAGGTCCAGGTCGCTCCATTCCGGATGTTCCTGCACCGTCACCGGCGGATTGAGGGCCGGCAGCCCGGCCAGCAGGTCGGCGTGGCGGCTGCGGGCCACCACGTGCACGGTGCGTCCGGCCAGCTGTTCGGTGCTGGTGATGGGCAGGGAGGCCTCGTGCTGCACCAGCAGGTGGCTGCTCTGGAAGAAGGGAGTGGTGGCCTGAAATTCGCTGTTGGCCACGCCCGGGTGCCAGACCAGCCAGGCGGCGGCCATGTGGCCGGCGCCCCGCTTCAGGGCCTGGGCCACTTCCCGGTAATTGCCGACGGAAACCAGCTTCAGCTTGAGCCCGGCCTCCTCGGCGAAGAGGCTGACCAGGTCGTACTCGAAGCCGGCCCCGGCTTCGCCGCCGTTGTCCTGGGCGCCGGGGGTGTAGGTCAGGGGGCCGGGGCTGGTGAGAACCACCAGCTCGTTGCTTTCCCGCCAGGAGGCCACCTTCCTGTCGGCACAGGCGTAGACCAGGACCAGGGTAAGCAGGGCAACCAGCAGCCAGCGGAATACCTGTGGACGCATCCTCGCCTTTCCGGGGTTGTCCGGGAAAAAAGTTCCCGGATTGTGCCATGGACGCCCAGCCCGACAAAGGGGCCCAGGTCAGCGCCCGGGGCAGCGAATCGTGCTAAAATCCGCCTCCCCGGTGAGGTACCGAAGTGGCCATAACGGCGCTGACTCGAAATCAGATGGTCAGGGAAACCTGGCACGTGGGTTCGAATCCCACCCTCACCGCCAAATTCATTGTCCTGCAAGAGATTCAAGGGCCAGCATGTATGCTGGCCCTTTTTGTTTCTTGACACTGGCTATGCGTTGCGGTGCAATTCCGGTGCAGTTTGCCACAGGAAATGGTGCATTCACAATATATGGCCAGCATAACCAAGACCCCTACTGGGACCTGGAAAGCTTACGTTCGTAAGACGGGTTTCCCCACTCAAATAAAAACGTTTCGGTTAAAGCGTGATGCAGAGGACTGGGCACGGCGAGTAGAGGATGAAATTGTCAGGGGCGTATATGTCGTTCGCTCCGGCGCAGAAAAAACTACGCTCAATGCAGCGCTTAAGAGATATCTGAGTGATATCTCGCCTGGAAAGAGGACGGGCGTTCGGCGAGAGACCGTATTTGCTAATGCGCTGGCGGGAGAGTTGGGAGCTTACAGCCTGGCTGGTATTACTGCTGATATGGTGGCGGACTATCGGGACAAGCGCTTAAGAACAGTTAGCCCTCGGACCAAAAAACCTTTGTCCCCATCGACGGTTAGACTTGAGTTGGCGTTGTTGTCACATCTCTATTCGATCGCCATTCGAGAGTGGGGGCTTGGCTTGACGTACAACCCGGTGGCAAATATTCGTAAGCCCAAAGCCGCTCAAGGACGAGATAGAAGATTGTCCTTTGCTGATGAGCAGCGCCTCCTAGATGAGTGTGCTAAGTGCTCCAACCCATTCTTGAGGCAGATTGTTGTACTTGGACTTGAAACTGCGATGCGGAAAGGGGAAATACAGGGTATTCAACTGCCAGATGTGGATCTTGACAGCCGGGTCGTATTGCTAAGGGATACCAAGAATGGAGCTGCTAGAACGATTCCTCTCTCTCTCCGGGCCACAGAGGCTTTGAGGCTTGCCTTAGCCCATCCTGTACGGCGGCCAGCTGGATGTGTATTTGTATTCTTTGGGGAAGCCGGAGGAAAGTACAACTTCGAAGAGGCTTGGGAGACGGCACGAAATAATGCTGGATTACAGGGATTGCGGTTCCACGACCTGCGCCATGAGGCTGTTAGCCGTTTGGTAGAGAAAGGTTTAGGGGACCAAGAGGTGGCTGCGATATCGGGGCACAAAACAATGCAGATGCTGCGCCGCTATACGCACTTGAGGGCGGTGGATTTGGTATCCAGGCTTGATCGCCTGGACGAAGGGACTTAGGTCCCAGATTTCTGTGCACGGGCCCACTCACGGCGCTCTAGGTACTTTTCAAATGCACCGTCAGGCGGGAGGACAGACTTCCCGTTTGCATCCTTTATTGGCCATCCTGTCATAAGCCACTGTGCCTCGGCGGGCATTTGCATGCTGATAGCCATCAGCATTTCGACGGTGGCTTTCTGTTTGCCAAGAAAGAAGTTCTGCCAGCTCGAGGCAGGAATGCCCGTTCTCGATTGCAGATAGTTGTACTTGTAGGTTGCTGGAGCCCAGTCATCCAGCAGAAACATCAGCCGATCCTGCATCTGGGAAACCTGTTCCTTTAGCTTCTGGCGCTTCTCTTCGTCAGCTGCGAAGTTTTCTTCGGGAGATCCTCCTCCTGAGCGCCCCTTTTGCTTCCGCAGTGGTTTCTCGGTGCTAGGCATAGCAAATCCTTGACATTCCGCCAATGTACGTATAATTTACGCATTAAACGTAATATTTACGTTTAATGCGCCCTGAGTGCTCTTTTCCTTGAGCCTCAAGGTCTCGTGATTATACGTGGATGCAACTATGAGTTCCTCAAGCACAGAGATATACCTGCTGGAAAAGTGTGGCCCGCTAATGACCCTCCCGCAGCTTGCAAAGCTGCTAGATCGCAATGTGGATGGATTACGAATCTGCCTTGGACGGGAATCTGAATGGGCGCATCAAATCAATATGGCCCGTCTGAAAATTGGTCGTAGGGTTTATTACAAAACCCAAACGATTGCAAAGCTCATAGATCAATCAGCAGGGCAATAGACTGGCCTCGGTTGGCAAATAGCCGTGAGTATTGATCTCCCCAATGGAGTCGCGCACGTTCCAGCTGATGTTGGTGCAGGAAGTGCGGCAACTTTCATTGAGCAAATTACTAGGCTACAGGCGAAGGCGCGCCGGAGGGGGCGGCAGAATGAGGTTGCTTCTTCAACGGGTATGCAATTGCCAAGAGTCCCTGAGCAAATGCCCATATGGCCGGAGCCGGTGCGGGCCGTGCCGAATGGTGCCCTGCGCTCTGCCTTGTTTGGAGCCATCCGCCCAGGTTTCAGGCGGTTTCTCAAGGGAGAACAATTGGCGTCAGTCGAGGGGGTGAAAGTCATTTTTACTGGCGAGCGACTAGACCAAGGCGATCTCGACGTGTGGTTAAGCGTCCTGCACGCCATTCGTCTGCAAGAGATAGGTAATCAGTGTCGCGTTACGTCATACGCCCTGCTGAAACTCATGGGAAAAAGCGACAGCGGCAAAAATCGGGACACCCTGCACGAAAGAATCACAAGGCTGCGCGCCCATGCTGTCGAGTTCAAGCAGGGCCGATATGAGTACATCGGCGGCCTGCTCGATGAAGCATTCAAAGACAAGGAAACGGGGGAGTGGGTGATCGTGCTCAGTCCCAAGCTGCTGGCCTTGTTCGGGCCTGATCAGTTCACGCAGGTGCAATGGGTCGTTCGCCGCGAACTCGATCGCCAGCCGCTTGCGCAATGGTTGCACGGATTTTATGCCAGTCATGCCGCACCCTACCCGATGAAGGCAAAAACCTTGCTCCAACTTGCGGGCAGTGAAAACGATAGCCCCACAAGTGCGCGGCAGAAGCTACGTAAGGCGTTAGATGCTGTGGTCAAGGCTAGCAGTATTCACGGCGAGGGATTCAGTTACACCATGGTCGGAGATCTCGTCCAGGTGAAAAAAACGGCCAGCAAGGCTCAAAGGCGGCACTTGGTGAATGTCGCAAAGAAGCTTATGAAGCCGCGTGGCTGAGTACCGTTCCAGCAGATACGCAATACCGTTCCAGCAGATACGCAATACCGTTCCAGCAGATACGCAATACCGTTCCAGCAGATACGCAATACCGTTCCAACAGATACGCTATCCATTAGCCAATCGACCGAAAACCTTTTATACATGGGGGTCTCAGGATTTTGGCAATTCAAGCTAATACGTCTTTTAATCTATATTTAATTCCACCACAGCCGACAGCTGTGTACCCGGTGTATGCTTT
Source organism: Azospira sp. I09 (assembly GCF_009177135.1). Classification (NCBI taxonomy): domain Bacteria; kingdom Pseudomonadati; phylum Pseudomonadota; class Betaproteobacteria; order Rhodocyclales; family Rhodocyclaceae; genus Azospira; species Azospira sp. I09. Next base: position 3,630,050 of record NZ_AP021844.1, read on the forward strand.
CTGTTCCCTAACAACGTATGCCATCAACAAATGTCTGGCTATTTTAAGTTGTTGGCGGTCTATCGTACCCATACCCTTTCTGGGCCAAATTTTCGCTTTATTGTGGACCCGGTCACTGTCGAAAGCTTCAACGGCCCCCGTACGTATCATATTCCGCAGCAACTCACCAGGGTTCATGTGATAGGAAAAGCGCATGAAATATCAACCGTGGGAGAGCTTCAGCTTTTACCTGACGAACGCTACCTCGCCTTAACTGCCCGATCAAAAGATATCTCGCCGGCGGCTATTCCCCATATCGAAGACGCTATTGACCGCGTTGTAGCGCACCTTAGCATTGCATACCAGCCGCATCTTTTTTTTGAGCAGGTATACCGTGGCCCCCTCTGGGAAAGTCCCCAGAAGGGATGGGTTTCGATGGCAATGCGGCCTGGTGTCGCAATCAGCATGGATAGCGCTCAGTTCCTTGGAAAACTCTCTCACATGAACAAAGCCCTGGCAGCAAATTCTGACCTGGCGCGGCGCTATAACTTAATGGCCCGGTTCTACTCTCGCTCACTGCAATATGACCCAAGCGAAGAGAAGTTCTTGCTCCTGTGGACGGCATTGGAGATTTTTCCAATGTGCAATACCAGTCATATCAGCCGACTGATCGAGTACCTAAGCAAAATCACTGAACGCACATTCGACTCGGTCAAAGAAAAGTTAGAGATCGGACGCCTGAACGGGGTTCGTTCAAATTTGGTACACGATGGGATACTTCCTCTGGAAGATCGCCATCTCTTATTCAAACGGCTGGAGCTAATCGTTCATGCGGTCATGCGATCGATGTGCGGGCTAGCCTATGATCAGTCCTTAGATGAGTATTTCTAGAATCTCTGCCGTCGAAGTTGCGGACTATCACTAGGAGGGCCGAGCTATGGTGCCGAACACTGAACTACTGGACGAAATCCTCCCGGGGGAAATCCTCCTGGAGGACTTCATTAAGCCTCTGGGCCTGACTGCTACGCGCCTGGCCGGGGACATTGACGTAGCCCCCAGCCGCATTACCAACATCATCAAGCACGGCCAGGAAATCACCGTGGACACCGCTTGCCGGCTGGCCCTTTACTTCGGGACTACGCCCGAGTTCTGGATCAACCTACAGACGGCCTACGATTTGCGTATGGCCCGCCGGGAACTGATGCCCCGCCTGGCCGGCCGCGTCCGGGTGCTGGAAAGGGCGGCTTGATCCTCAACAGGAGCAGCGCAAGCAGACAGCGCCGGGAAACCCCCGGCGCTTTTATTTCGTGACACCGCGGCGACCTGGCCAGCTGGCCCTGCACCTGCCGGGCCTGGCCTCGGCTCACCAGACCGGCGCGGAGTATGCGACTAGGGCTAGGCATACAAGCACCTGTAGCGCCGCCAACAGCAGGCTTTTACGTTGTTTCTTCATTTCGCTTTCCTTTTTACTTCTGCCAGGGGCAAGCCTGGCCTCACCCCGCAACAATTCGCTTGGGTGAAACGTATAGAGACTTCCTCGTAAAACCCGCGTTTTTTTTCGCGGACCTGGGAGGGATGGTAGTTGTCAGGCCGATTGGTGCGCCTGCCTGCGGATTTCGCGGGCGGCTTCGGCGGGATGGCCTGGCGCGCCTGCATCAACCTTCCAATCAAGTCTAGCGGCCTGAATAGGCCGATTTCACGCTAACTTTCCGATCCTTCCCGCTGGGGGTTAGTGACAAGTTCGTGCGGCCGGCGCCGTGGATCTGTCACGAAAATTTCGCAGCGAAATTTTTAGTGACGGATCTCCGCACCTGGTGGATCTGTTTTGTCACTACGGCGGGGAATGCCTTGAGGGCTGCGGATTTGCTGGGCGGGGAGGGGGGTGCGGGTGTTTATCTTGGGCCATCCCTGGGCGGTGCCCAGGGACCGCTCTGGCAGGCTGCGCCCAGGGCCCCGCATAAGGCGCGAGTCTCAGCCTTGCGGGTGCCGGCCGCATTGTCCGGTCTGTGTGGTAGGGATGCAGCAGCAGGGGCCGCTCTACCCCCCCCAGGCCGAAGCGGCCCCAGCCGTGGGAGCGTGTCAGCTGCGGGGGGAACAATCCACAGACAGCCCGCGAGGGCGAGGGCCAAAGGCCCGAGTAAGGCCCCGGGCGTCCCCCGTGTGAGGGGCCGTTCTGTCTGTGGAGTGTTCCCCCATGATCGTCCCGGCCTCAATGGCCAGGACGATCAACACAGCGGCCGATTCAGCAGAAGCCAGCGACCCCACCCCGATTCGGCATCCCCCCGTGATGGGGGAAGCCGCCAGGGCCAGCCCTGGACCTGCTGGGGTATTGGCATACCCCAGACCCCGCACTTTAACTGCGCCGGCCGCTGGCCGGGCCGTGTCGGATTTTTTCGGCGTCGGAGTCCTCACCGGGGCGACTTCCCCACTTACCCACAACCCGGCCACTTGGCGGGCCGGGATGGGGATAAGTGGCGCCCCTGCCGTTTTACTGATCCACCGGGGAAAGCTCTGGCCGCCGCCGCCGATCCTGACCCTGCCCGGCTCCGTGGTCCCGTTCTTCGGCGCCTGGGCTTCGCCCTTTCGATTGCACAACCGAAAACGTCAATTCGGTTGTGCAATCGACTATCAGGGCCGAATCCGACGATTCGGCCGCCTCGATACAGGCCGTTTCCGCCGGGCTACACCGGCCCGGCCCGTGGGCTACAGCTACGCCGGCCCCGGGCTACACCCCCCGCGCTGCCGGGCTACACGGCTACCCAGGCCGGGCTACAAATCAGCCCGACCAGGCTACCCGCTCCGGCCCGGCTTCGCGGAAACGTGCATAAATGCCCGTTTTAATTAGTCTTTTTGTTAGGTGCCCCTCTTCGGCTTCGCCTACGAGGGCCAGAGGGTGGAGGGGTGGCGCCTAGAACCTGGCGCCTACCCCCACGCTTTCCCCGCTTCTACTCCGTGCTTCCAGCACTCCGAAGGCGGTGAAAGCTAATGGCAGGATACGCAAATTATCATATATCTGGTGCTTTTGATTCCATAGTGACGAGTTAAGAGACACTTCGAAACCCGCGCCATTATTGACGTCCGCGTAGATTGCAACTAGTCTTGTAATTACAATTTTAGGAGGCTGGTTATGGGTGATTCGCGGCTGTCTGTTTGGATGCTATGTCTTGCACTGCTGGCTAAGTCAGCTACGGCGGGCATGGTGGTTACTGACCCTACTAGCTATAGCTACTACGTCGAGCAAATTAAGCAGCAGGTGGAAATGCTTGAGAAGGCGTCGAAGCAAGTTGAGACCATGGGGGGGGTTCTGTCCGAGGCCCAAAGAATTCAAAGCAACCTCACCGGTCATTACAACCGTGCGGTGTCTCTGGTGAATCGCATTAATCGACTATCTAACACCATCAGTAGGGAATCCTCTGGCGGGATAGTTGGTGAAGCCAAAAAATGGGGGAATGTAGGCCGCCAAGTCGGCGGTGTCCTTAAGGGAGGCGCGGATGAGGGCGACCGGGTCATCAAGGACGTGAGCCAAATTAACGGGAATGACATCTATCAAGACACCAAAGAGATCTTGGATGAAGTCTTTGTAGATCCTCGGGACATTGCTAACCGAGAAGATCGATATAGATCTATCTCTCGGCGCTATCAGGTGCAACAAGGGGCGCTTAAGGAAGTGGTGGCCAAGTCGGAGCGTACCCTGGCTGGTATTAAGGACCGGATAACGATTGTTCAGGAACTGGCCGGGATGGTTGACCAGACCGCCAATCAGAAAGATGCACAGGACTTGGGAAATCGAATCTTGGTAGAGGTCTTGGCCACCCTAGTGGATATGTTGGCTATAGCAGCCCAGGCCAATCAGGCAGAGGCTCTGGCTAACTATCGGGGGGCATCCGATGTGGCAATGGAGCAAAGGAAAAAGCGGCTGGAGCAAATCAACAGCTCGGCCCTCGAGTTGGACAAAATCTTTGGACAAAAGTCTGGCCGTCGGCCGTTCTAAGGAGGTTTTATGCGTATGCGAGGAAAGTTGCTGGTCCTGATCTTGGTTGGTGCTGCTGCTCGTCCAATCCTGGCGGAGAATATTGCCATCACCAAAGACCGGCAGGAAGGGGGGCTCCAGGCCCTGCCAGTGCAGCCAGCCCCACAGTCGGGAGAAATCGGTCAACAAAGTCAGCCAGTCGAGTCGAAGAAAGGCAAGAAAGATAAGCCACCAATGCCGGATATCAACAAGCTGATTTGGGACTCTGCCCAGCCCGGCAGCAATGGCAAACCTCGGAGGCCGTTCTAATGGATGCTTGCTCCTCTCTGGGATGTTCCATCCTCAATGCGTTGTTGGAGAAATCGGACGTGCTTGTTTCCGGTGTATACAACAGCCTGATGGGTTCTTGGCCGGGTCTTGTTATCACCACGCTCTATATTCTGGTCGCGGGGTACGTGATTCTCATGGGGCGTGCTGGTGAGAGAACCAAGGATTGGGCTATTTCTGTGGTCCTGATTATGGTCCTTACCGGCTTTGCTGGCTCGTACTCAACCTTTAACGAGTGGGTTGGGGGGCCATTGATGTCGATAGCCCAGAAGGCCGGTGCTCTAGCGGCAAGTGGCGGGGAAAGCTCCGGGGATGGCGGTATTAGTGGCCTGTTGGACGCCAATGAGCAGAGCTTGGGAAAGGTGATTGCAACCATTGATGAGTTGGAGGTGCCAGGGAATCCAATCACAAATGCCTGGCTTTATCTCAAGGTTGGGGTGGTGGTTTTCATCATGACCCTATTAGCCTGCGTCATGTACATAGGCATGCTGGCTCTGCTCTGCATAGCCCTTTTTTCTTTAATGATGATGTTCATGGTCGCCGGCCCCTGTTTGTGGCTAGCCAGCTTTAAAGAGACCAGGCACATTACCTGGGCCTGGTTGAGGGCCAGCGCGAACTACACCCTATGGGTTGTGTTCATCGCGGCTGTTGCTGGGGTCGGGAATCGGTACATCGCAGGGGTCTCTGATGTCCTCACTACCTGGGATTTAGAGCGGGACGGAGTATTTACCAAGGCGATTGGGGCTCATATGGCAATCACCGCTATATCCATCTATATGCTGCTTAAAACTTCTGAGTGGGCAGCTTATCTGACCGGGGGCACTGCAACCCAAGCTGGCGTTCTTGGCGCCTTAGGTAGCATGGGTGGCAGCGCTGTAAGTAGTCTGGCTAATAGCGGCGGTAACGCTGCCGGAGCTGGTGCTCGATGGGGGGCTGGGGTGGCTATCAACAGAACGCAGATCGGCGCTGCTGGCTACCGGGCCTATAGCGCACTCAAAGGGCTCGGGCGTACCAGGTAATTTCATCGCTCCTGACCATGGAGGCAACCATGGTCAGGAGCTAACCATACGAACACCATATAGGGGTGAAGAATGGCTAAAACTACCGTATCTCAAAGGTTCTCAAGTAGCAACAATTCCGCGGACACGATTAATCAGATGCAGCAAACCATCCAACTGCTTCAGGACTTATGCAGCAGGTTGTATTCGGTGGAAATGAAACTGCAGGGTATGAATCAGGGGCGAGTGCGTAGGAAGATGCTTGCCGATATGCAACATGCTGAGCTAGTTCTCCAGGATGGATGCTTGGAGTTGGAAAACCACCTCATCACCTTCATGCCTCGTTACTTCCTTCCCATTAAAGCTGTGTCATGATTTCAAAACTACACGAGCTTTTCATGACAGCATGGGCAACGACGAAACCTATAATTTGCGCTTACCTCCTGGCCTAAAGGCCAAATTTCTAGCCGCGGCGAAGCGAACGCGGCGATCTGGAGCTGATGTAATAAGGGAGTTTATGGAACGGTACGTGATAGACCATCCACCACAACCCCGGAAGAAAAAGACGCAAATTAATGAATGAGAAGGGGCTAACTGTGGTGCAGTTGTGGGGCAACGGCTAGTTTCGTTAGGTTGGTCTGATTTACGCTAACCCATTGATTATTAGTTATGTTGTGTTGCGCTTGTTTACTTTGCTAACATGTTGATTAGCAAAAAGAAGCGCTTTTTGGTGGAGACTCGAAATCAGATGGTCAGGGAAACCTGGCACGTGGGTTCGAATCCCACCCTCACCGCCACTCCTTTTCTGCTTCTTCCGGCGGCGCCTGCCGCCCGCTGCGGGGACGACCCCGCCAGCGTCCGTGCCTTGGGGACGGCCCCGTTGCCACGGAGGTCGCCCATGTTTTCCCCCACTACTGTCTTTTTCCTCTCGCCCCTGCTGGCCTGGGCTGTGCTGCTGCTCGCCGGTCTGCTGGAGATCGGCTGGGCCCTGGGCCTCAAGTCGGCGGCCGCCTCCTCCCGTCCGGCGCTGATGTGGTCTGCCACCCTGGCGGCCATGGCGGCGAGCGTGGGCCTGCTGGCCCTGGCCCTGAAACAGCTGCCCCTGGGCTTGGCCTATGCGGTGTGGACGGCCATCGGCATCGCCGGCACCGCCCTGGTGGGGATTTTCCTGCTGGGGGAATCGGCCAGTCCCCTGCGTCTGTGCAGCATCGGCCTGATCCTGGCCGGGGTGGCCGGGCTCAAGCTGAGCGCCTGAGCCCTTTGTTTCTCAGGCGCCGCCGCCGGGCGGGCGCATGGCCAGCAGGGTCTCGGAATGGTAGTCGCGGCGGTAGAGCACCACCACGATGATGCTGGTGACCACCAGGAACAGGCCCGGACCCACCAGCCAGGTGAGGGCGGCGAGGCCGAAGTAGTAGGCCCGGATGCCCCGGTTGAAGTCGTCCCCGGCGTAGCTGTTCACCGCCGCCATGCGCCGGGCGCTGGCTTCCAGTTCCGGATCGGTGTCGCAGCTGCCGGTGGGGGCGGCGCCCACCAGGATGGAGAGCAGGTTGAACTGGCGCAGGGACCAGGTGAACTTGAAATAGGCGACGACGAAGACGCCGAAGAGCAGCAGCAGTTTCAGTTCCAGCAGGTCCCGGGTGACTTCCCGGGCGAAGGGGAAGTCGGCGGTGACGGAGACCACCTTGTCCAGGGTGCCGAGCACGGCGAAGAGGCCGGCGATGATGTAGATGGTGGTGTTGGCGTAGAAGGAGACGCTGTTCATCAGGTTGCCGATGAGGGAGGCGTCGGTGATGCGCACTTCCCGCTCCAGCAGGCGCCGCGCCCATTGCAGGCGGTAGGCGTGGCCCTGGCCCACCAGGTTCTCCCGGGCGTGAGGGCCCCGTTCGGCGAAGAAGACGTAGCCGATCCAGCAGAAGAGGAACCAGCTCAGGGCGCTCCAGTCGAGCAGGGTCAGATGGGCCAGGGGGCCTTGGGGCATGGGGAATTCCGCGTCAATGAAAGCCGATGGGCCGATTTTGCCACAGCCGGGGCCGGGCCGTTCCCGGCGCCGCGGGGCGGCTTCAGATGACCCGGCTCTTGGCCGGCACGTGGCGGGCCAGGAAATCCATCTGGTCGGCCAGGATCTGGCGGTTGGAGAGAATCAGGAATTCGGCCCGGTTGGGCACGTAGGGCAGGTAGAGCAGTTCCATGCCGGCCTTTTCCAGCAGGCGGGCACCCTTCTTCTGGTTGCAGGGCATGCAGGCGGCCACCACGTTGGTCCAGGTGTCGCTGCCGCCCTTGGAAATGGGGATGACGTGGTCCCGGGTCAGGCGCTGGCTGGAGAATTCCCGGCCGCAGTAGGCGCACAGGTGGCGGTCCCGGTGGAACAGTTCCCGGTTGGAGAGGGGCGGTACGTGGCGGTTGTAGCCTTGACCGTGGCTGTGGCCGCGCAGGGCGATGATGCTGTTGGCGGTGATGGCGGAGCGCTGGCCGGTGAGGCGGGAAATGCCGCCGCGCAGGGTGAAGGCGTTGTCGCCCGCATCCCAGGCCACCATTTCCCGGGCGTAGTAGAAGCAGGCCTCCTGCCAGGAAATCCAGCGCTGGGGCACTCCGTTCTGGTCCAGGGCCAGGATCAGGGGCGCACAGGCGAACTCGGCCAGCAGGTGGGGGGCCGGGAGGCAGTGCGGGGGCGGCAGGCATACCGGATCGTTCATGGGAGTCCATAAAAATCATCGGTTTGCGCCAGAGTAACAAAGGCCGCCGGCTTTTCCTAGGGCATGGACTGGCTGCCAGGTGGCGGCTGGGGAAGGGGAGGCTTTCGGGTATCCTTGCGCCTGTATGGCAGCGGCGGCTCCGATTTTCCCCCGTTGCCGCCACTGCCGCGGCTGCGGCCCTGTCTTCCATCCATTTGTCTGCCCAATCGTTCCATGGCTGCCCCATCTTCCACCCTCAAAGCCGCCCTGGTGGTTTCCCTGCTGGCCCATGCCGTGCTCCTGGCCTGGGGGCGCTGGAGTCTAACGCCCACGCCCAGCGCGGCGGCTGGCGGCATGCGGGTGGATCTGCGTGGCGGTCGGCCAGCTGCCGAGGTCGTGCCCCGGGAGGCCCAGTTGGCGCCGCTTTCCCGGCAGGTATCGCCGAAAGTGCCGTCCCGCCTGCCTGAGCGGCCGGCTGCCATCTTGGCCGTACCCGGTGCCACCGCCCAGGTGGCGGCTGCTGCCGCCCGTCCGCCGGCGTCGGCCGAGGCTGCGCCGGAGCGGCGGGGGGAAGGGGAGGGCCATGCCGGCGCGGCGGCCAGTCCGGCGGCCGGTGGCGGCGAGCGGGGCGCGGCAGCGCCGGCCCGGGAAGGCGCCAGCGGCGATGCCCTGCGCCAGTACCGCCTGGCCCTGGCCCTGGAGGCGCGGCGCTTCAAGCGTTATCCGCGGCTGGCCCGGGAGCGGGGCTGGGAGGGGACGGTGGAGGTGGTGGTGCTGGTGGGCGGTCCCGCCGGCCTGGCCGGCACGGTGCAGTTGCAGCGTTCCAGCGGCTACGGCCTGCTCGACGACCAGGGGCTGGAAATGCTCAACCGGGCCCTGGCCACGACGCCGCTGCCGGAAGCCCTGCGCGGCCGGGAGCTGCGGCTGGTGCTGCCGATCGAATTCAAGCTGGAGGAGTAGGGGGCGGGCCGGCCCTAGAGGTAGTCCGCCGGCGGCGGGGGCAGGTCCAGGCTGTGCAGGCGGAAGTGGCCTTCCCGTTTGTCGGCGTAATAGCGTTCCAGGGCGAAGCGCACGCTGCGGAAGGCTAGGTCGTGCCAGGGGATGTCGCTTTCCTGCAGCAGGGCCGTTTCCAGGCTTTCCTCCCCCGGACTGTGGCGGCCGTCCACCAGCTTGCCCAGGTAGAAGAGGTGGACCTGGTTGATGTGGGGCACGTTCACCACGGCGAAAAGGCTGCCGATTTCCACCCGGGCGCAGGCTTCCTCCAGGGTTTCCCGGGCCGCGGCCTGGCCGGTGGTCTCCTCGTTTTCCATGAAGCCGGCCGGCAGGGTCCAGTAGCCGTGGCGCGGTTCGATGGCGCGGCGGCAGAGGAGGATGCGGTCCTCCCATTCGGCAATACAGCCGATCACCAGCTTGGGATTGAGGTAATGGATGGTGCCGCAGGCGTCACAGACGTGGCGGGGCAGGCTGTCTCCCGGAGGGATGCGCAGGTGCACCGGAGCGCCGCAGTGGCTACAGTAGTTCATCGCGGGAGGAGGAGTGTGCGTGGCGCATGTTTGCCAGTTTAAAACAGTTTCCGGGCCCAAATAAGAGACATTTGTCCTCGCCCCCGGGCCCTTGGGACACCATAATGAATGGCAAAATGGATCGCCTCCGGGGGCCAGAATCCGCCGGCTGGCGGAGTTTTTCTGGGGCTTTTGTTCGGCCCGATGCTATTTTGCTCAGCCGTAAGGGTTGTTGCTAGAATGGCATACACCGAATTAATACAGCAGGCGCTGCCGGAAGGGCAGTGGGGGGAAGCATGTTTCTCATCATTGGTTATGTAGTCATCCTGCTGGCCTCGGTTGGCACCTACGCCATCCACGGCAGCCTGGCTGCCCTGTGGGTGCCCGCCGAATATGCCGCCATCGTCGGTCTGGTGGTGGGCGCCTTCGTCGCCAGCAACAGCATGAAGGTCATCAAGAAGACGGTCGGCGCCCTGCCTTCCATCTTCAAGGGCTCCAAGTACACCAAGGCCCTCTACATCGACCTGCTGGCCATGCTCTTCGAAATCCTCGCCAAGGTGCGCAAGGAAGGCCTGATGGCCATCGAAGCCGACGTGGAAAACCCCGAATCCAGCCCCATCTTCAGCAAGTACCCGGACATTGCCGGCGACCACCACGTCCTCGATTTCATCACCGACTACCTGCGCATGATGGTGGGCGGCAACCTCAATACCCTGGAAATCGAAGCCCTGATGGACATGGAAATCGAGACCCACCATCACGAGGAAGAGGTGCCGGGCCATGCCATGGCCAAGGTGGCCGACGGCGCTCCCGCCTTCGGTATCGTGGTGGCGGTGATGGGGGTGGTGAACGTGATGGGCTCCGTGGGCCAGCCGCCCGCCGTGCTCGGCAAGATGATCGGCGGCGCCCTGGTGGGCACCTTCCTCGGTATCCTGCTTTCCTACGGCTTCGTCTCGCCCATCTCCAGCCTGCTGGAGCAGAAGGCCCACGAAGGCTCGAAGATTTACCAGTGCATCAAGGTGGTGCTGCTGGCCGCCATGTCCGGCTACGCTCCCCAGGTGGCCATCGAGTTCGGGCGCAAGGTTCTCTTCTCCGACGTCCGCCCGTCCTTCCGCGAACTTGAAGAAGAACTCAAGGCTCGCAAGGGCAAGTAAGTCCTGAACCCTTTTGCCCGGTAAGCGCCGATGAGCGACGATTCCTCTCGCCCCATAGTCATCAAACGCATCAAGAAGGGTGGCGGCGGCCACCATGGCGGGGCCTGGAAACTGGCCTACGCCGACTTCGTCACGGCCATGATGGCCTTCTTCCTGCTGATGTGGTTGCTTGGCTCCACCGCCAAAGGCGATCTGGAAGGCATCGCCGAGTATTTCCAGAATCCCCTCAAGGTTTCCATGCAGGGCGGCTCCGGTTCCGGCGACGCCACGGCGGTGATCCAGGGCGGTGGCCTCGACCTGACCCGGCAGAACGGCCAGGTGCGCAAAGGCGAGGACGCGGCCAAGCACAGCGTTTCCAAGTCCTCCGAAGAAGCCAAGCAGCGCGAACGGGCCATGCTCAAGGAGCTGAAGAAGCGCATCGAGGATGCCATCCAGAGCAATCCGGCCATCCAGCAGTTCAAGAACCAGCTGCTGCTGGACATCACCAGCGAGGGCCTGCGCATCCAGATCGTGGATGAGCAGAACCGGCCCATGTTCGACCTGGCCGGCGACCAGCTGAAGCCCTATACCCGGGAAATCCTCAAGGAAATCGGCAAGGTGCTGAATGCGGTGCCCAACCGCATCACCCTCTCCGGCCATACCGACGCGGCCCAGTTCGCCGCCGGCGCCCGGGGCTTCTCCAACTGGGAGCTGTCCGCCAACCGGGCCAATTCCTCCCGGCGCGAACTGGTCAGCGGCGGCATGGACGACCACAAGGTCCTGCGGGTGGTGGGCATGTCCTCCACCGTGCTGTTCGACCGCAACGACCCCCTCAATCCGGTCAATCGCCGCATCAGCATCGTCGTCCTCAACAAGGAGACGGAAGAGGCGTTCCTGCGGGACGCCGCGCCTGATGTGGAAGTGAGCAATGACGCCATCCCTGCGTCCGAAACGCTGACCCCCGGCACCAAGGTGCCATCCGGGCGCCCGCCCCTGTAGAATGTCCGGTCAGCCAGCACAAGCAAACTAATAAGGGGAGACTGGGTACGATGAACGGATGGGCCAAATTGTCTGGCTTCGGACTGGTATGGGCGTTGCTCGTGGCGGCGACCATGGCGGCGATCGACCCTGACCTGCGCGGCGCCCCCTTTTCCGTCGGCATCGGCGCCATCGTCGTCGGCTGGCTGCTGTTTTCCCTGTTGCTGCGCGATTCCTCCGCCGACGGCAAGGAGTCGTCCGGCGGTGACGTGGCTGGTGGCGAAAGTGTGCGCCTGCTGGCCGAGACCGGCGAGGTGATGCAGCGGGCCAGCGACGAATTCCACAGCCAGTTCGAGGAAGCCCGGGCCGACGTGACGCGGACCCAGCAGATTTTCTCGGAAGCCATCGGCACCCTGATCCAGAGTTTCACCGCAATGAGCCAGCAGGCCCGGCGTCAGCAGGAGCTGGGCACGGGCATCATCAGCAGCCAGCGCGGCGAGGACGGCGCCGCCGATTTTGCCGGCTTCGCCCAGCACACCTCGGAAACCCTGCACGCCTTCGTGGACAGCGTGGTGGCCAACTCCAAGCTGGCCATGGAACTGGTGGAAATGACCGACAAGATGTCGGAACAGATGAAGCGCATCACCGGCATGCTGGGCGAGATCGAAGGCATCTCCAAACAGACCAACCTGCTGGCGTTGAATGCCGCCATCGAGGCGGCCCGGGCCGGCGAGGCGGGCCGCGGTTTCGCCGTGGTGGCGGACGAGGTGCGCGACCTCTCCGGCCGCACCAGCCACTTCAGCCAGCAGATCCGCGGCCAGCTGGTGACCATGCAGCAGTCCATCGAAATGACCGAGCAGGCCATCAACAAGATGGCGGCCCAGGACATGACCTTCGCCCTCAAGTCCAAGCAGGGGGTGGAGGTGGCCATGCAGAACATCGAGGCCCTCAACCACCGTACCGGCGAGACCATCGATGAGCTCAACCACATCTCCGAGAGCATGGAGCAGAGCGTCAATCAGGCGGTGGTCTCCCTGCAGTTCCAGGACATGGTGACCCAGCTGCTGTCCCACGTGAATGGCCGCCTCGAATCGGTCCAGGCGGTGCTGGGCGAGGTCCGGGCCCTGGCGGCTGCGGCCCAGTGCGGCCAGGGCGAGATGTCCGCGGCCCAGGCCGACAGCCTGCGGCAGTCGCTGCTCCAGGCCCGCACCCAGGTGGACGGCCTGCGCCAGCGCACCTCCAATAATCCGGTGAGCCAGGAAGGCTTCAACACCGGCGAAATCGAACTCTTCTGAAAATCGGAGTCTCCCATGCCCAAAACCATTCTTGCCGTCGATGATTCCGCCTCCATCCGCCAGATGGTGAGCTTTACCCTGAAGAGTGCCGGTTACGACGTGGTCGAGGCCGTGGACGGCATGGACGGCCTGGAAAAGGCCAAGGCCCGCGCCATCAACCTGGTGCTGACCGACCAGAACATGCCGCGCATGGACGGCCTGACCCTGATCCGCACCCTGCGCGGCCTGCCCCAGTACAAGGCCACGCCCATCCTGATGCTGACCACCGAGTCCTCCGACGCCATGAAGACCCAGGGTCGCGCTGCCGGCGCCACCGGCTGGCTGGTCAAGCCCTTCGATCCCCAGAAGCTGGTGGAAGTGGTGAAGAAGGTGATCGGCTGAGCCGCGGCCCCGGTCCCCTTCAGTCCCTGCGTCGGTCAGAGAGGCGAACATGGCCATCGACATGAGCCAGTTCTACCAGGTGTTCTTCGAGGAGTCGGCGGAGCACCTGGCGGAAATGGAATCCCTGCTGCTCGGGCTGGACGTGGGCGCTCCGGAGGACGAGGACCTCAACGCCATTTTCCGGGCGGCCCACTCCATCAAGGGTTCCTCCGGCACCTTTGGCTTCACTGACCTGACCGCCGTCACCCACGTCCTGGAAACCCTGCTCGACCGACTGCGCAAGCACGAGATCGGCCTGCGCCCGGAAATGGTGGATGCCTTCCTCGAGGCCGGCGATCTGCTCAAGCTGCTGCTGGCCGCCCACCAGGGCGGCGAGGCGGTCAGCGCCGAGGCCCAGGAGGCCATCTGCGAAAAGCTGCGCCAGCTGTCCCGGGACGAAGGGGCCGAGGCGGTTGCTGCCGTTGTGCCGGAAACCGTTGTGGTCCCGGCGGAAAGCGGCGTTGATGGCGGCTGGGAAATCGAGTTCGTGCCGACGCCCGCTTCCCTGGCGGTGCCGGAAACCCTGGAAAATTTCCTCGAGGACCTGGGGCGCCAGGGGCGCCTGGAAGTGCTCAGCCGTTCCAGCGGCCCAGTTCCCTCCCTGTGGCAGCTGCGCCTTTACGGCCAGGTGGCGCGGGAATCCCTGGCCGATTCCCTCGATTTCGTCGCCGAGACCGATGCCTGGCGCCTGTCGCCCCTGGCAGCCCCGGCGGCAGCTGCCGACGAGGCTTTCGGCCTCTTCGACGATGCCCCCGGAGCGCCCCAGGACGAGACCGCCTACGGCTTCTTCGACGACGCCCCCGGCCTGGCCCCCGCCGCGCCTGCCGCGATGGCGGAAGAGGGGGATGGCTACGGTTTCTTCGATCCCTTGCCCGAGCCGGTGGCGGCAGAGGATGCCCTGGCCCCCATCCCAGCCGTGGCTGAGGAAGGTGAGGGCTACGGCTTTTTTGCCCCCCTGCCCGATCCTGCTGCCGCTCCGGCAGCGGTGGCTGAAGAAGGGGATGGTTACGGCTTCTTCGAGCCTCTGCCGGCCAATGCCGGTGCGGCTGCCGGGGTGGCCGAGCCTCCTGTGCTGGAGGAAGGGGAGGGCTACGGTTTCTTTGTGCCGCTCCCCCAGGCCGGCACCATGCCGGCGGTGAGCGAGCCTGCGCCCGCTCCGCTGGCGTCGCCTCCGGCCGCTCCTGCGGTGGCTCCGACAAGCGTTGCCGCCGCGGCGCCGGCGCCACTGGCGCCGGCAGCCGAAGCCCGCGTCGAAAGCCGTCCGAAGGCGCCGCCGGTGGCCGCGGGCGACAGTTCCATCCGGGTCGGGGTGGAAAAGGTGGACCAGCTCATCAACCTGGTGGGGGAACTGGTCATCACCCAGGCCATGCTCCTGGCCACGGCCCAGGAAATGCAGGAGGCGGCGCCCGAGCGTCTGCTCAACGGCCTGACCCAGCTGGAACGCAACAGCCGGGATCTGCAGGAAGCGGTGATGTCCATCCGCATGCTGCCCATTTCCTTCGTCTTTTCCCGTTTCCCCCGGGTGGTACGGGATCTTTCCGGCAAGCTGGGCAAGCAGGTCGAACTGAAGATGAGCGGCGAGACCACGGAGCTGGACAAGGGCCTCATCGAAAAGATCACCGACCCCCTGACCCACCTGATCCGCAACAGCCTGGACCACGGCATCGAATCGCCGGAGAAGCGCGTCGCCGCCGGCAAGCCGCCGGGCGGCACCATCACCCTCAAGGCGGCCCACCAGGGCGGCAACATCGTCATCGAGGTGGGGGACGACGGCGCCGGCCTGAACCGCCAGAAAATTCTCGCCAAGGCCCGGGAGAAGGGCCTGGCGGCCTCCGACCAGATGAGCGACCAGGACGTGTGGGCCCTCATCTTCGAGCCCGGCTTTTCCACCGCCGACCAGGTGACCGACGTTTCCGGCCGGGGCGTGGGCATGGACGTGGTGCGGCGGAATATCCAGGCCCTGGGCGGTCGCATCGAGATCGAATCCATGACCGGCATCGGCACCCGCATGACGGTGCGCCTGCCCCTGACCCTGGCCATCCTGGACGGCATGAGCGTGGCCGTCGGGGAAGAGATCTATATTATTCCCCTGTCCTATGTGGTCGAGTCCCTGCAGCCGAAGCCCAGCGATATCAAGACGGTTTCCAACCAGGGCCGGGTGATCCAGGTGCGGGGCGAATACCTGCCCGTGGTGGTGCTGCACGAGGTCTTCGCCGCCGAGCCCAAGGTGCGGGAGTTCCACCAAGGGATCATGGTGGTGCTCAATGCGGACGGGGCCAAGGCCGCCCTGTTCGTGGACGGACTGGTGGGCCAGCACCAGGTGGTGATCAAGAGTCTGGAACAGAACTACCGCAAGGTGCAGGGCGTGTCCGGCGCCACCATCATGGGGGACGGCCGGGTGGCCCTGATCCTGGATACCTCGGCCCTGGTGGCCATGGCCAAGGGCCAGGCGACGGACGGGGCAGCCTGAGCGAAGGAGCGAGACAGTGGAAAACTACAATGCCGGCAATGGCGCCACCGACGAAGACCAGGTGGCCAGCGAATTCCTGACCTTCACCCTGGGCCAGGAGGAATACGCCATCGATATCCTCAAGGTCCAGGAAATCCGCGGCTACGACATGGTGACGCGGATCGCCAATGCGCCCGAATTCATCAAGGGCGTCATCAACCTGCGGGGCCTGATCGTGCCCATCGTCGATCTGCGCATCAAGTTCAAGCAGCCCAAGATCGAATACACCCCCTTCACCGTGGTCATCATCCTCAACGTGATGAGCCGGGTGGTGGGCATCGTGGTGGACAGCGTTTCCGACGTCATCGCCCTGACCCCGCCCCAGATTCGCCCCGCCCCGGATTTTTCCGCCAGTTTCGATACCCGCTTCATCCTGGGCCTGGCCTCGGTGGAAGGACGCATGCTGATCGTCACCGACATCGAGCAGCTGATGAGCACCCGGGACATGGAACTGATGGACGACGTGGCCGCCCTGGCCTGAGACAGGCACCCAGACAGAGAAAATTGCTTGGCCGCCGGAAGCGGTGGCCGGAACAGACGGAGAGACCAACATGCGCACCAATCTGCCGGTCACCAATGTGGAAGTGCCCCTGCGGGATGACACCCTGATCGTCTCCAAGACCGATCTCAAGGGTCAGATCACCTACATCAACCGGGATTTCATCGAGATCAGCGGCTTC
Organism: Azospira sp. I09; assembly: GCF_009177135.1. Classification (NCBI taxonomy): domain Bacteria; kingdom Pseudomonadati; phylum Pseudomonadota; class Betaproteobacteria; order Rhodocyclales; family Rhodocyclaceae; genus Azospira; species Azospira sp. I09. The sequence continues at coordinate 3,646,513 of NZ_AP021844.1, forward strand.
ACCGAGGCCGAGCTGATCGGCGAGCCCCACAACATCGTGCGCCACCCGGATATGCCGTCCGAAGCCTATGCGGACATGTGGACCCACCTCAAGGCGGGACGGCCGTGGACCGGCCTGGTGAAGAACCGCTGCAAGAACGGGGACCACTACTGGGTCGAGGCCAATGCCACGCCGATCCGGGAAAACGACCAGGTGGTCGGCTACATGTCGGTGCGCCGCAAGCCCTCCCGGGACCAGGTGGAAGCGGCGGAAAATGCCTACCGCCTGTTCCGCGAGAACCGGGCCGGCTCCCTGCGCATCCTCTGCGGCAAGGTGGTGCGCGGCGGCCCCAGCCTGGGCGACCGTTTTGCCAGCCTGTCCCTGGCCACCCGTCTGGGCCTGGGTTTCGGCCTGGCAGTCCTGTTTGCCGTGGTGGTCGGCGTGCTGGGCCTGTATGCCCTGAACAACACCAACGAGAGCCTGGAGCGGGCCTTCACCGACCGCCTGCAGCCGGTCCAGGGCCTGGCCCGCATCGGCAAGCTGGTGGCGGACAACCGGGCCCAGGTGCTGCTCGGCCTGCAGCATGAGCCGGGCACCAGCAATGCTGCCAGCCATGAGCATCCGGTGACGGCCCACACCGACATCATCGCCAAGAACCGGGAAGAGCTGACGGCCATCTGGCAGCGCTACCAGCAGAGCATCCGCAGCGACGAGCACAAGGCCCTGGCCGAAGCCTATTTCATCGCCCGCAAGCGTTATGTGGACGAGGGCATCAACCCGGCCCGGGACGCCCTCAATGAAGGCCATTTCGCCGAAGCCCAGCGCATCCTCTCGGAGAAGATCAATCCGCTCTACGACGAGGTTTCCGCCAAGACCGACGCCCTCTACCAGTACCACGCCGACCAGGCGCGCAAGGACGCCCAGGCTGCCGATGACCTGAAGGCCACCACCACCGGCACCATCGTCGGCGCCATCGTGCTGGTCATCGTGCTGCTGACCTTCATCGCCTGGCGCCTTTCCGGCGGCATCCTGCGCTCCCTGGCCGATGCCCAGGCCGCCTTCGGCGCCGTCAGCCAGGGCCGCTACAACCACCAGGTGGACATCACCCGCAACGACGAGATGGGTCGCTTGCTGCAGGGCATCCAGGCCATGCAGATCAAGCTGGGCTTCGATGTGGCCGAGGCCCAGCGCATCGCCAACGAGAACCTGCGCATCAAGATCGGTCTGGACAACGTGGCCACCAACGTCATGGTGGCGGACGACCAGCACAACATCATCTACATGAACAAGGCGGTGGAAGACATGTTCCGCCGGGTGGAGGACGACATCCGCCGCGACCTGCCCGACTTCCGCGCTGCCACTCTGCTCGGTTCCAACATCGACGTCTTCCACAAGAACCCGGCCCACCAGCGCGGGCTGCTGTCCCGCCTCAGCGGCTCCCACCGCGCCACCGTGCACCTGGGCGGCCGCACCTTCTCCCTGACCGTGACCCCGGTGGTGAACGAGCGCGGCATCCGCCTCGGCTCCGCCGTGGAATGGCTGGACCGGACCGCCGAAGTGGCGGTGGAGGCCGAGGTGGCCGACATCGTGAACGGTGCCGCCAACGGCGACTTCACCCGCCGCCTGGTGCTGGAGGGCAAGGACGGCTTCTTCCGCCAGCTTTCCGAGGGTATCAACCGTCTTCTGGAAACCAGCCAGAAGGGCCTGGACGACGTGGCCCGCATGCTCAACGCCATGTCCCAGGGCGACCTTACCAGCCGCATCGAGGCCGACTATGCCGGCACCTTCGGCCAGCTGAAGAACGACGCCAACAGTACCGTCGAGCAGCTCAAGGAAATCGTCGAGCGCATCAAGGGCGCCACCGAGGCCATCAACACGGCGGCCCAGGAAATCGCCTCCGGCAACACTGACCTCTCCTCCCGCACCGAGGAGCAGGCCTCCAGCCTGGAAGAGACCGCCTCCTCCATGGAGCAGCTGACCAGCACGGTGAAGCAGAATGCGGACAATGCCCGTACCGCCAACGAGCTGGCCAGCGGCGCCCAGCAGGTGGCAGTGAAGGGCGGCGAGGTGGTGGAGCAGGTGGTGCAGACCATGGGCGCCATCCATCACTCCTCCAGCAAGATCGCCGACATCATCGGCGTCATCGACGGCATCGCCTTCCAGACCAACATCCTGGCCCTCAACGCGGCCGTCGAAGCGGCCCGGGCCGGCGAGCAGGGCCGCGGCTTTGCCGTGGTGGCCACCGAGGTGCGCAACCTGGCCCAGCGCAGCGCCGCCGCCGCCAAGGAAATCAAGGCCCTCATCTCCGATTCCGTGGAGAAGGTGGAGAACGGCTCGCGCCTGGTGGATTCCGCCGGCCGCACCATGGAAGAGGTGGTGACCTCCATCAAGCGCGTCGCCAAGATCATGGCCGATATCGCCGAGGCCAGCCGGGAGCAGAGCGCCGGCATCGAGCAGGTGGGCCTGGCGGTGAGCCAGATGGACGAAGTCACCCAGCAGAACGCCGCCCTGGTGGAGGAGGCCGCTGCTGCCGCCGAAAGCCTGGAGGAGCAGGCCCACGGCCTGATGGAGGCAGTTTCCGTGTTCCGCCTCGGCCACGAGGCGCCGGCAGGCCGCCACGCCGGCCCGAGCCCGGCCATGGGGCAGGCGCAGGCCGCCATTCCCCATCTGCAGCAGGAAGTGCGTGTGCCGTCACCCAAGTTCGGCGGCAAGCCCGTCAACCTGCCGGCCTCCCTCGATGACGAGTGGGAAGAGTTCTAAGCCCTTTCCATCCGCCCAGCCCGCTCCCGGCCCTTGTTGCCGGGAGCTTCTCCGAGCAAGGAAGTGTCAGCCATGACCGATGCCAAGCGCCCCCTGTTCAACCTGCCGCCGGCGGCAGCCCCGGCTACCCGGGAATTCGTCTTCACCAGCGCCGATTTCGAGCGGGTCCGCAAGCTCATCTACAAGCATGCGGGCATTTCCCTGTCGCCGGTCAAGCAGGACATGGTTTATTCCCGCCTGGCCCGGCGCCTGCGCGCCACCGGCATCAAGTCCTTCAGCGACTATCTGGACCGGCTGGAAAAGAACAGCGATTCCCAGGAGTGGGAGAAGTTCGTCAATTCCCTGACGACCAATCTCACCTCCTTCTTCCGGGAACCCCACCATTTCCCCATCCTGGCCGACTACCTGAAGAAGCACGCCGGCAAGCGGCCCCTGAAGATCTGGTGCTGCGCCGCCTCCACCGGCGAGGAACCCTATTCCATCGCCATGACCGTGCAGGAGGCCCTGGGCAACGCGGCGAGCAATGTTTCCATCATCGCCTCCGACCTGGATACCAACGTCCTGGCTACGGCCGACAAGGGCGTCTATGCTGCCGACCGGGTGGAGAAAATGTCCCCGGAGCAGGTCAAGCGCTTCTTCCTCAAGGGCACCGGCAACCAGGAGGGCTACGTCTGCGTGCGGCCGGAACTGCGCCGCATGATCACCTTCCAGCGTCTCAACCTGCTGGACCCCAGCTGGTCCGTGCGCGGCCCCCTGGATGTGATCTTCTGTCGCAACGTCATGATCTATTTCGACAAGCCGACCCAGTACAAGATTCTTTCCCGTTTTGCGCCCATGCTGAACCCGGAGGGCCTGATGTTCGCCGGCCATTCCGAAAGCTTCCTGCATGCTGCGGACTTGTTCCGTTCCCTCGGAAAGACGGTCTATGAGCTGGCGCGAAAGCCGGGATGACCTGGCTGCGGCCGCCGGCGGTGCCGAGTATGTGGAGCACCTGGCGACCAATCGCTATTTCGACCGGAGCTTCGAGCGGCCGGCGGCCAAGATCCTGCCCGGCGAATATTTCGTGGCCCGGGACGACATGCTGCTGGTCACCGTGCTCGGCTCCTGCGTCGCCGCCTGCATCCGCGACGGCGATTCCGGGATCGGCGGCATGAACCATTTCATGCTGCCCGAAGCGGGCGGCGAGGGCATGGTCAGCACCTCGGCCCGCTACGGCACCTACGCCATGGAAGTGCTGATCAACCATCTGCTCAAGCTGGGCGCCCGTCGCGGCCGCCTCGAGGCCAAGGTCTTCGGTGGCGGGGCGGTCCTCTCCAGCCTGGCGTCCACCCAGGTCGGCGCCCGCAATGCGGAGTTCGTGCTGAATTTCCTGAAGACCGAAAAAATACCCGTGGTTGCCAAGGACCTGCTCGATTCCTATCCCCGGAAGGTCTATTACTTTCCCCAGACCGGCAAGGTCCTGGTGAAGAAACTGCACCGGGTCCACAACGACACCCTGTTCACCCGCGAAAAGGAATACCAGTCCCGTCTGGGCCAAGCGAAGGTGGAAGGGGACATCGAACTCTTTACCTGACCCGCCATGCCTATCCGTGTACTCGTAATCGACGATTCGGCGGTGATGCGCAAGCTGCTCACCGAATTCATCAATTCCCAGCCTGACCTGGAGGTCGTGGGAGCCGCTCCCGACGCGCCGACGGCCCGGGAGATGATCAAGACCGTCAATCCGGACGTGCTGACGCTGGACGTGGCCATGCCGAAAATGGACGGCCTGGAGTTCCTCGAGCGCCTGATGCGCCTGCGGCCCATGCCGGTGGTGATGGTCTCCTCCTATACCGAGGCCGGTTCCGATACCACCCTCAAGGCCCTGGAACTGGGCGCCGTCGAATTCATCGGCAAGCCCCGGGTGGAGCCCGGCCATTCCCTGGACGACTACGCCCAGGAACTGGCGGAGAAGATCCGGGCGGCCAAGGGGGCGCGCCTGCGCAAGCCGCCGGCCGCAGCCCAGCCCGTACCCTCCGTGCCCCGGGGCGTGGCCACCAACAAGATCATTTTCGTCGGCGCCTCCACCGGCGGCACCGAGGCCCTCAAGCATTTCCTGCTGGGCATGCCGGCCGATTGCCCGCCCATCCTGGTGGTGCAGCACATGCCCGAGACCTTCACCGCCTCCTTCGCCAAGCGCCTCGACAGCCTGTGTGCCCCCCGGGTCATTGAATCCAAGGGCAATGAAAAGGTGGAGGCCGGAACCGTCTATATCGCCCCCGGCCATTCCCACCTGCAGGTGCGCAAGACCGCCTCTGGTCTGGTGACCGAACTGCTGCAGACCCCGCCCGTGAACCGGCACCGGCCGGCGGTCGATGTGCTGTTCCACTCTGCCGCCCAGCTGGTGGGGCGCAACGCCCTCGGGGTGATCCTCACCGGCATGGGCAAGGACGGCGCCCAGGGCCTGCTGGCCATGCATCAGGCCGGAGCCCGCACCTACGGCCAGGACGAGGCCAGCTGCGTGGTCTACGGCATGCCCCGGGAAGCCGCCCAGATCGGTGCGGTGGACGAGGTGGTCAGCCTCGACGAAATGTCGCGCCGGGTGCTGGCCGGCCTGGGGCGCTAGCCGCCGCTTGCGGCTCCATAGATAATAGGCCGCAGTGCTAAGACACGAATAATTGATAAGGGAGTGGTATGCATACCAGTGTTGAGCAGGACAATGGCCGGGCCGTGGTAAAGCTCTCCGGCCGCTTCGATTTCAATTCCCACCGGGAATTCCGCGCTGCCTACGAGAACCTTCTCGGCCGTGGCGACCTGAAGGAGTTCGTGGTTGATCTGGGCGGCGTCGATTATCTGGATAGTTCGGCCCTGGGCATGCTGCTCCTGCTGCGCGACAAGGTGGCCCTGGAAAACAAGGCCGTCTCCCTGGCCAACTGCCAGGGCAACGTGCGGCAGGTGCTGGATATCGCCAACTTCGGCAAGTTGTTCAAAATCTCCTGATGCCGTTCGGGGCCATGAAAGCGGTAGCCGGCCCCATTGCTGTTCCTGCGCTCGCCATCCTCCTGGTGGAGGATGATCCCCTCGATGCCGAACTGACCCAGCTCGAGCTGGAACGTTTCGGCCACCGGGTCAGCGTCGCCCGCAGCGGCGAGGAGGCCCTGGCCCTGTACGCCAGCTTCCGTCCCGATCTGGTGGTGACGGACATTTCCCTGCCGGGCATGTGCGGTTGCGAACTGACACGCCAGCTCAAGTCCCGGGAGCACCCCCACTGGCTGCCGGTGCTCTTCATGAGCGGCACCCAGAGCGAAAGCTCTCTGGTGGAGGCCTACCAGGCCGGTGCCGACGACTTCATCCACAAGCCCATCAGCCGCCCGGTGCTGCAGGCCAAGCTGGGCGTCTTCCAGCAGCGCCTGCACCTGCAGCGTGAGGCCCAGGCCCGGGAGCGGCTGCTGCAGCGCTATCGGGACCAGGTGGAGGAGGAGAAGAGCGTCGCCCTGCACCTGATGCATCGCCTGGTCAATGCCGAACTGCTGGGGGATCTGGCCGTCAGCCACTGGATGCGGCCGGCGGAAACCTACAGCGGCGACCTCATCGCCGCCGCCCGTACCCCGGGCGGCATCCTGCATGTTCTTCTGGCCGATGCCACCGGCCACGGTCTGGCCGCCTCCCTGGCGGTGATGCCGGTGACCCAGCCCTTCTACCGCATGACCGAAAAGGGTTTCGGCATCGATGCCATCGCCCGGGAGATGAACCGCAAGGTGGCCGAGCTGCTGCCCGTGGGGCGTTTCGTCGCCGCCACCCTGGCCGCCGTGGATTCGGCCAGCGGTTCCATCCAGGTGTGGAATGGGGGCAATCCTCCGCCGTTCCTGGTGAACAGCCAGGGGCTGCTGTCCAGCATCACTTTTGCCAAGGCCCATCTGCCCCTGGGCATCCTCGCCGACGAGGACTTCGATGCCTCCACCGAGGTGCATTTCATCGAGGAGCCGAAGCAGCTGGTGATCTACTCGGACGGTGTGGTGGAGGCGGAAAACGGCAGCGGCACGCCCTTCGGCCGGGAGCGCCTGCTCAATGCCCTGCTCAGCCAGGAACGGGAAGAGCGCCTGGCCGGCGTGGTGGGGGCCCTGGATGCCCATCTGGCCGGTCGCGGCGCCCAGGACGACCTGTCCCTGATGCTGGTGCATTGCTACCACCAGACTGCCCGCAGCCCCCGCATCGGTGGCGGAACCCCCCGGGTGCTGCGCCACTCCGGTTCCTGGCAGGTCACCATGTCCCTCTCTGCCGACGACATTCGCAACCTGGACCCGGTGCCGACCCTGATGGGGGTGTTGAGCCAGTTCAACCGGGACAAGGACCATGGCAGTCACATCTTCCTCATCCTCTCCGAGCTGTACAACAACGCCCTGGACCATGGGGTGCTCGGCCTGGATTCGGGCCTCAAGGCCCAGAGCCAGGGGTTCGAGCGCTACCTGGAGGAGCGGGGGCGGCGTCTGGCCGCCTTGCGCGACGGCACGGTGGACCTCGAAGTGACCCAGCAGCATCGCGGTGGCCGCACGGAACTGGTGATGCGGGTGCGGGACTCCGGCCCCGGCTTCGATCACGCCGCCTTCATGGCCAGTCTGGAAAGCGAATGTAGCGGCAAGGTTCCCCATGGCCGGGGCATCCGCCTGGTCCATTCCCTGTGCAGCGCCCTGCACTATTGCGCACCGGGTAACGAGGTCATCGCGTATTATGATATGACCGACTTTGGCTACGCCGGGGACCGACAGTAAGCCGAAGATACTTATAGACACTGGGAAAACCAGGGGATGGAGACAAGATGAGTGCCGTTTGGACATGGCGGGCGATCGCCCTGGTGGTGATGCTGGCAGCTCTCGGATCGGGGGCGTGGAGTTGGGGGGCTCTCGGCGGTGGTTGGGCGGCGGCGGGGACCATGCTGCTGCTGGCCCTGGGAACGTCCCTGGCGCTGGGGGCGGTGATGGATGCCCTGTTCCTGCGCCCCATGCGGGTGCTGCGTCAGGGGATCGAAACCATGTATGCCGACGGCGACCTGACCAAACGGGTGCCGGTGGCCGGCAAGGGCGACGTGGCCGAGACTTCCGCCTCCTTCAATCGCCTGGTGGCCAGCATCCATACCATCATCGGCAAGGTGATCTTCAATGCCGTCGAGGTGGCCAAGGCCTCCCGCCAGGTTCTGGAGGAGGCCAACCGGGTCGCTGCCGGTTCCACCCAGCAGCATGACGCCGCCCAGGCCACCGCAGCAGCCGTGGATGTGCTGTCGAGCAACATGCACGAGGTCAGCCAGCGGGCCCACGAGACCTCGTCCATTGCCCAGTTTGCCAGCGAGTTGTCCGGCGAGGGGGTGGGCATCGTCAATGATGCCTCCCGGGAAATGGAGAAGATCGCCGAGTCGGTGACCCACTCCGCCGAGGTGGTGCGAGCCCTGGGCGACCGCTCCAAGGCGATTTCCGGGATCGTCCAGACCATCAGGGAAATCGCCGACCAGACCAACCTCCTGGCCCTCAATGCGGCCATCGAGGCGGCCCGGGCCGGCGAGGCGGGGCGCGGTTTTGCCGTGGTGGCCGACGAAGTGCGCAAGCTGGCCGAGCGGACTTCCCTGGCGACGGGCGAGATCAGCAGCGTCATCGGTTCCATCCAGGAGGAAACCGCCACCGCCATCACCAGCATCGAGGCCGGTACCGGTCAGGCCCAGAGCGGCGCCGATCTTGCCCGCCAGGCGGCAGACTCCCTCACCCGCATCAATGGCGGCGCCCAGGAGACCATGGAAAAGGTGGATGCCATCGCCGGGGCCATCGAACAACAGAGCCAGGCCGGTCAGGACATCGCCTCCCATGTGGCCCAGATCATGGAAATGGCCCAGTCGAACAGTGCTGCCGCCGAGCTCACCTTGCAGGAAGCCCGTCAGCTGGAATACCTGGCGACGAATCTGAAGGAAATCGGCAACGTCTTCCGCCTGGGCAGCGCCGGCGAGGAGTCCGTGGCGGTCCACGCCAGCATGCCGTCCATGGTGCAGGAACTGGCCGGCAGCGTCGGCCAGCTGCTGGAGCAGGCCATCGATTCCGGCAAGATTTCCCTGGCGGACCTGTTCGACGAAAACTACTCCCCCATCGCCGGAACCCGGCCCCAGAAGTTTTCCACCCGCTTCGATGCCCTGTGCGACCAGTTGCTGCCAAAGTTGCAGGAGCCGCTGCTGGAACGGCATCCCCATGTGGTTTATGCCATTTCCACCAATCGCAAGGGTTACGTGCCGACCCATAACAAACGCTTTTCCAAGCCCCTGACCGGTGACGAAAAGGTGGATTTCATCAACAACCGCACCAAGCGGGTGTTTGACGACCCGGTCGGGCGGCGCTGCGGTTCCCATGAACAGCCTTTCCTGCTGCAGACCTACCGGCGCGACACGGGGGAAATCATGCACGACATTTCCGCCCCCGTTTACATCAAGGGCAAGCATTGGGGAGGTGTCCGGATTGGCTACCGGACGGAGTCCTGATGGGCTTCCTGTGGCTTTCTACCTTTCCGCTCCCATGGTTTTGCATGTATTCTTAAGGTTATAGGTATATTGTCGTTAAAAGTGATGGGTTTCCCTGGGAAACGACCTAGGTAGATTGTTGGCCCATTGCAATTAGAATCTCTAAGAACAATCGTTCCCGCATTCGAGGGGTAGTGGTCATGTCTGAACTGCTCAAAAGTATCGACGCCCGCACTAAACTTGCCGGCACCAATAAGCTGGAAATCCTGCTGTTTACCTTGGGCACCGATTCGCGCAATGGCCGGCGGGAAACCTTCGGTATCAACGTTTTCAAGGTCCGCGAGGTGATGCGCACGCCGCCCATCACGGCGGCGCCGGACATGCCGGCCGCAGTCGAAGGCATGGTCAGCCTGCGCGGCGCCCTGGTGCCGGTGGTGGATCTGGCCAAGTACGCCGGGGTCCAGACCGACACGCCGCGGGACATCATGATCGTCACCGAGTACAACGGCCACACCCAGGGATTCCTGGTGGAGGCGGTGGATACCATCCTGCGCCTTGACTGGGGCATGATGCGGGTGCCGCCGGAGATGCTGGTGGCCCAGATGGGCGGCCTGGTGACCGCCGTGACGGAACTGGCCGATGGCCGTCTGGTGATGATGATGGACGTGGAAAAGGTCCTGTCCGAAACCACCAAGTACGACGACGAGTTCATGTACCGCAGCATCGTCCCCATCGACAAGCCCGAATGTACGGTGTTTTTTGCCGACGACTCGGTGGTGGCGCGCAAGCAGATCGAACGTACCCTGCAGGCCATGAACGTCAAGTACGTGGCTGCCATCAACGGCCGCCAGGCCTGGGAAGAACTGGAGAAAATGGCCGCCTATGCCGTTTCCCTGGGGCGTCCGGTCAATGAAATGGTGAGCCTGGTGCTGACCGACATCGAAATGCCGGAAATGGACGGTTACATCCTGACCAAGAAGGTGAAGAGTGATCCGCGCTTTGCCGGTGTGCCCGTGATCATGCATTCCTCCCTGTCCGGCATGTCCAACCAGAAGCTGGGCCAATCGGTCGGGGTGGATGAATATGTGCCCAAGTTCGAGCCCCAGAAGCTTTCCGAGACCCTGGCGCGGCGCCTGGGGGCTACCCTTCCCGCCACCGTTGAAGCCTGATACTGCCCGGAGCTGACCATCATGGATATGTCGGAAAAGAAGAACCTCCTGGAAAGCGTGGACGCGCGCACCCGTCTGGCGGGTTCCAACAAGATGGAAATCCTGCTGTTCTCCCTGGGAACCCGGGAGACTTTCGGCATCAACGTGTTCAAGGTGCGGGAAGTCGGCCGCACGCCCCATATCACCAAGACCCCGAACATGCCCCGGGGGGTGGAAGGCCTGATTTCCCTGCGCGGCAACGTGATCCCGGTGCTGTCCCTGGCCTCTTTTCTGGAGCTGGACAACCCGCCCGCCGGTCTGGGCAAGACCATGATGGTCGCCGAGTATTCCAAGCGCACCCTGGGTTTCCTGGTGCATGAGGTGGATCGCATCATCCGTGTGGACTGGGAGCGGGTGAAGGCACCGGAAACCGTGCTGGCCGCCAACCAGGGGCTGATTACCGCCGTCATCGAGCTGGAGGGCGGGCATCTGGTGTCCATCCTCGACGTGGAGCAGATTCTGGCCAATGCCTTCGGCGAGGCCATCATCATCGACATCGCTCCGGCCCGCGTCGAAGAAGAGGTGAGCATCTTCTTCGTGGATGACTCCATCGTGGCCCGCAAGAAGATTTCCGAAGTGCTCGACAAACTTGGCGTCAAGCACAAGCATGCCACCAATGGCATGGAGGCCTGGACCCGCCTGCAGGCCATCGCCGCCCATGCCCAGCAGATGGGCAAGAGCCTGCGCGATGAAATCCGCCTGATCCTGGTGGATGCGGAAATGCCGGAAATGGACGGCTACGTCCTGACCAAAAACATCAAGGGGGATGCACGTTTCGAAGGCGTGCCTGTGGTCATGCATTCCTCTTTGTCTTCAGAAGCCAACCGGGCGATGGGCAAGGCCGTAGGGGTGGACTCCTATGTGGCCAAGTTCGACGCCGAAGTGCTGGCCGATACCTTGCGTCCCCTGCTCGAACGATAAGAATTAACGGAGTGAAGCATGTCTGCTGATCCAAAGATGAAATTCCTGGTGGTGGATGATTTTTCCACCATGCGGCGCATCGTCCGCAACCTGCTCAAGGAACTGGGATTCACCAACGTCGATGAGGCCGAGGATGGGGCCATCGCACTGCAGAAGCTGCAAGGGGGGGGCTTCGACTTCGTGGTTTCCGACTGGAACATGCCGAACATGGATGGCCTGACCCTGTTGCAGACCATTCGCGCGACGCCCAATCTCAAGCATCTGCCGGTGCTGATGATCACGGCGGAAGCCAAGAAGGAAAACATCATCGCCGCGGCCCAGGCCGGCGCCAGCGGCTATATCGTCAAGCCCTTCACTGCTGCGGTGCTGGCTGAAAAGCTGCAAAAGATTTTCGAAAAAATGGGGGCTTGAGTCATGAGCGATGCCAATCTCAGCGGCGACAGCGCCGATCTGGAAGCCCTCTTCGACAGCATTGCCTCGGCTCGTCCCGAGCCGGCTGCCGCTCCTGCCCCGGCTGCCCCTGCCGCTGCCGCTGCGGCGGCCCCCGCTGCTACCAATGACAGCGACGACTTGCAGGCGCTGTTTGACAGCGTTGCCGCCACCGTGGCACCGGTCGCCGAGCCTGCCGTTGAAGTCATTCCTGCCGCCGAGGACGGTGAGGGCGAGGCGACGGGCGACGAACGGGACCGGGTCTTCAAACGGATCGGCCACATGGCCCGGCAGCTGCACGACACTTTGCATGAGCTGGGTTACGACAAGCTCCTGGAAAAGACGGTCCATGCCATTCCCGATGCCACTGATCGCCTGGCCTACGTTGCCAACCTGACCGAACAGGCGGCGTGCCGGGTGCTCAATGCAACCGATATTGCCAAGCCGCTGCAGGATGAGCTGGAAACTTCCTCCCGCGCCCTGGGGGCTCGCTGGGACAAGCTGTACGCCAACCAGCTGTCGGTGGAAGAATTCAAGCAGCTGGCGGCGGAAACCCGTGCCTTCCTCCGGGACACGGCACCCCAGAAGGCGGCCGCCACTAACGACCAGTTGCTGGAAATCATGATGGCCCAGGACTTCCAGGATCTGACCGGCCAGGTTATCAAGAAGGTGGTGGTGCTGGCCCAGGACCTGGAAAACCAACTGGTGCAGGTGCTGGTGGATGTGATTCCCGACGCACGTCGCAACGAAAACGTAAACAGCCTCCTCAACGGTCCTGTCATCAGCAGTGAAGGCCGTACCGATGTGGTGGTGAACCAGCAGCAGGTCGACGACCTGCTGGATAGCCTCGGCTTCTAAGGGAGTAGCGCCATGAGCGACTTCGCCGGAATGGAAGACCTGCTGCAGGATTTCCTGCAGGAGGCCAACGACCTTCTGTCCGATGTGGACAATAAACTGGTGGATCTGGAGAAGGCGCCAGACGACCGGGGCTTGTTGAACGACATTTTCCGCGGCTTCCACACCATCAAGGGTGGTGCCGGCTTCCTCAATGCAACCGAACTGGTGACTCTGTGCCACCTGACGGAGAACCTGTTCGACCGCCTGCGCAATGGGGAAATGCAGCTCTCGCCTGAGCTCATGGATATCATCATGGCCGCCACCAAGGGGGTGCGCGACATGTTCGGCGAGCTTTCCGGCGGCGTGCAGCCCCGTCCTGCTCCAGACGATATGCTGGATGCCCTGCGGCATGTGCTGGAAGGTGGGGAAGCCCACGCTCCGGCAGCCGTCGCTGCCGAGCCGGTGGCGGCGCCTGCTGCTGCCCCGGCAGCCCAGTCCGGCGAGCCCGACTGGCAGGCCTTGCATGCGGCAGTGACCGGTGTGGCGCCTGCCGCACCTGCGGCCGTGGTCCCTGCTGCTGCCGAAGTGGTGGTGGCGGAAGCCCCGGTGCAACCCCATTTCCCGCCTTCCGGCCGTCGTGTAAACGACAAGCCGGGGGCCGGCGGCGCGCCGGTGGGGCGCCGCGTCGAAGAGCGTGCCGCGGTACGGGAAAATACCATCCGTGTCGATACGGCCCGTCTCGACCAGGTGCTCAACCTGTCCGGCGAGATCGGCCTGACCAAGAACCGGCTGACCAGCCTGCGGGCCGATATCCTGGCCGGCAAGACCGACGCCGAAACCCTGCATGCCCTGGATCAGGCCGTCAGCCAGCTGGATCTGCTGGTGTCCGACCTGCAGAACTCGGTCATGAAGACCCGCATGCAGCCGATCGGCCGCCTGTTCCAGAAATATCCCCGGATTGCCCGCGATCTGGCGCGGCAGCTGGGCAAGGATGTGGAACTGGTGCTGGCCGGTGAAGAAACCGAAGTGGACAAGACCATGATCGAGGATCTGGCAGATCCCCTGATCCACTTGATCCGCAATGCGGTGGACCACGGCGTGGAGCCGTCCAACGAACGTTCGGCGGCCGGCAAGCCGGTGAAATCCGTGGTGCGCCTGGAGGCGCGTCAGGAAGGTGACCACATCGTCCTGATCGTGGCCGACGACGGCCGCGGCATGAGCGCCGAGCGCATCCGGGCCAAGGCCATCGAAAAGGGGCTGATTTCCGAAGAGGAAGCCAATACCCTGGACGAACGCCAGAGCCTGAACCTGATCTTCCTGCCCGGCTTCTCCACCAAATCCCAGATTTCCGACGTGTCCGGCCGCGGTGTGGGCATGGACGTGGTCAAGACCAACATCCAGAAGCTCAACGGCGCCATCGAGATCCGTTCCGAGCCGGGCAAGGGCTCCGTTTTCATCATCTCCCTGCCCCTGACCCTGGCCATTCTGCCGGTGCTGCTGGTGCTGCTCGGCGATCAGCCTTTTGCACTGCCCCTGTCCATGGTCCGGGAAATCCTGCCCATCGAGAAGGACAAGCTGCAGGAAGTGGGCGGCAAGGAGACCCTGGTGGTGCGCGGCGAAATCCTGCCGGTCATTTCCCTGGCCCGCCTGCTGGGCTGGCCCCAGGATCGGGATCCCGAGTATGGGGTGCTGATGCAGACGGCGGAGCGCAGCTTCATCCTGTCGGTGGACAGCTTCGCCGGCCGGGACGATGCCGTGATCAAGTCCCTCGACGACTTCCGTCCCCGTGGCGTGGCCGGTGTTACCACCCTGTCCAATGGCCAGATCGTTTTGATCCTGGATATGAAGGAGCTGCTCTCGGATCTGGGGCAGCATCTGGATCTGGGGCCGGGCGGCGGCGCGCGGGCGCTGGAATTCGCCTGAAAACCCTTAGCAGTCAACGTACTACCGGGGAGGCTTGGCCTCCCCGGTGTCGTTTACAGGGCGGCAAAAGTTGCCGAGGAGCGGCAAAATTTTGAGACTGTTCACAAAATAAATCGCTTACCTCTTTAATTTTTTTGATTTTTTCCTATAATGGCCGTAATCCATATGGATGCCGGTCATGGCGGAAGATAGCGATCTCGAGAAAACAGAAGCGCCAACAGGCAGGCGCATAGAGCAGGCCCGGGAGCAGGGTCAGGTTCCCCATTCCCGGGAGCTGGGCTCTTTTCTCGTCCTGATCGTTTCCGCCGGCACGGTATGGTTCCTCGGCGGCTGGTTCGTGCAGCGTCTTTCCCTGGTGTTCCGCAAAGGGCTGGTGTGGGACAGGCGAGCCGTGGATGATCCCGAATATGCCCTGACCCGTTTTTCAGCCTTGTCCTGGGACGCAGTGGTTGCTTTTTGGCCCCTGATCCTGGCATTGGTGCTGGCAGCGCTGGCATCCCCCTTTCTCCTGAATGCCTGGAATTTCGCCCCCAAAGCTTTTACCCCCGATCTGACCCGTCTCAATCCGCTGAACGGCATCAAGCGCGTTTTCTCGTGGAACGGGCTGGTCGAGATGGTCAAGGCCGTGGCCAAGGCCGGTCTCATCGGCGGCGTGGCGGTATGGGTTATCTGGCGTGAGCAGGACCAGCTCTTCCAGTTGCTCTCCCTGCCCCTGGATGCCGGTCTGGCTATGGCTGGCGACATGATTTCCTGGAGTTTTCTCCTGATTGTGGCGGCCATGTTCCTCATCGTTGCCGCCGACGTGCCCTTCCAGCTGTGGCAGTACTACGACAAGCTGAAGATGACCAAGGAAGAGGTCAAGCAGGAACACAAGGAAATGGAAGGTAGTCCCGAGGTCAAGGGACGCATCCGCCGCCTGCAGCGCGAGGCTGCCCAGCGTCGCATGATGAGCGCGGTGCCCAAGGCCGACGTCATCGTCACCAACCCGACCCACTTTGCTGTTGCTTTGGCTTACACCGCAGGCATGCGGGCGCCCAAAGTGGTGGCCAAGGGCGTGGATGCCGTGGCCTTGCGCATCCGGGAGATCGGTGCAGAGCATGGCGTGCCCCTCCTGGAAGCGCCGCCCCTGGCTCGTACGCTGTACCGCTTCGCCGAGCTTGAGGATGAGATTCCCGGCGCCCTGTACAACGCGGTCGCCGAAGTGCTGGCCTACGTCTATCAATTGAACCGTTATCGGGAAGTCGGCGGCAGCTATCCGGTGCCGCCCCGGGATCTTCCCATTCCCCAGGACATGATGGTGGAGGCTGCCAATGGCTAGTAACGCCATGTCCCTGCAAGGCCTGTTCGGGCGCCTCAATCCGCGCCAGCTGGCGGCACCCGTCCTGATCCTGATGATCCTGGCGATGATGGTCCTGCCCCTGCCGGCCTTTGCCCTGGACCTCTTCTTCACCTTCAACATCGCCCTTTCCATCATCGTCCTGCTGGTGGCGATCTATACGCTCAAGCCCCTGGACTTCTCCGTCTTCCCCACCATCCTGCTGGTGACCACCCTGTTGCGCCTGTCCCTGAACGTGGCCTCGACCCGGGTGGTGCTGCTGCAGGGGCATACGGGGCCGGACGCCGCCGGCAAGGTGATCGAAGCCTTCGGCCACTTCCTGGTGGGCGGCAATACGGCGGTGGGTATCGTCGTTTTCCTGATCCTGGTGATCATCAACTTCATGGTCATCACCAAGGGTGCCGGCCGGGTGGCCGAAGTGGCAGCCCGTTTCACCCTGGATGCCATGCCCGGCAAGCAGATGGCCATCGACGCCGACCTCAACGCCGGTCTCATTGCCGAGGACGAGGCGCGCCGCCGCCGGGCTGAGGTGGCCAGCGAAGCCGATTTCTACGGTTCCATGGACGGTGCCTCCAAGTTCGTGCGCGGTGATGCCATGGCCGGCATCATCATCATGCTGATCAACGTCATCGGCGGCCTCATCGTCGGCGTCCTGCAGCACAACATGGACGTGGGGGTGGCGGCCAAGAACTACACCCTGCTGACCATCGGCGACGGCCTGGTGGCCCAGATTCCGGCGCTGATCATTTCCATCGCTGCCGGTATGGTGGTGACCCGGGTGGGGGATGACCAGGACATCAGCAGCCAGTTCCTTGGCCAGATGTTCGCCAATCCCCGGGTGATGTGGATTACCGCTGCCATTCTCGGGATCATGGGCCTGATTCCGGGTATGCCCAACTTTGTTTTCATCCTCCTTGCCGCCATGTTGGGTGGCTTGGGTTACCTGCTTTCCAAGCGGGCCGAGCTGGTCAAGACTGCGCCGGTGCCGGTGCAGGCGCCGCCGGCGCCCGAGAACATGGAAGCCAGCTGGAACGACGTGGCGCCGCTGGACGTGCTGGGTCTGGAAGTGGGCTACCGTCTGATCCCGGTGGTGGACAAGTCCCAGGATGGGGAACTGCTGCGGCGCATCCGCGGCATCCGCAAGAAATTTGCCCAGGAAGTGGGCTTCCTGGTGCCGCCGGTGCACATCCGGGACAACCTGGAACTGCGCCCCAACGCCTATCGCATCCAGCTGAAGGGGGTCGAGGTCGGCGGCGGCGAAGCCTTCCCCGGTCAGTTCCTGGCCATCAATCCCGGCCGCGTGGCCGGTACTGTGTCCGGAACCCCGACCAAGGATCCGGCCTTCGGCCTGCCGGCTGTCTGGATTGACTCCAGCCTGCGGGAACAGGCCCAGTCCTACGGCTACACCGTGGTGGATGCCTCCACCGTGGTTGCCACCCACCTCAACCACCTGATCCTGTCCCATGCCGCCGAACTCCTGGGGCGCCAGGAAACCCAGCAGCTGCTGGACCATCTGGCCAAGGAAATGCCCAAGCTGGCCGAGGATCTGGTGCCCAAGGTCATTCCCCTGGGAACGCTGCAGAAGGTGCTGCAGAATTTGCTGGAAGAGGGCGTGCATATCCGCGACATGCGCACCATCATCGAAACCCTGGCCGATCACGCGCCTCGCAACGGCGATCCGGAGGCCCTGACCTCCACCGTGCGCGTCGCCCTGGGGCGCAGCATCATCCAGCAGCTCTATCCCGGCACCGCCGACATGCAGGTCATGTCCCTGGACCCCCAACTGGAACGCATCCTGGTCCAGGCCGTTGCCGGTTCCGGCGAAGGCAGCCTGGAGCCCGGCCTGGCCGATACCCTGATGCGCGAGACCGCCGCCGCCGCCCAGCGTCAGGAAGAGCTGGGCCTGCCCGCGGTGCTGCTGGTGCCGGCCAGCATCCGTACCCTTCTTTCCCGCTTCCTGCGGCGCACCGTGAGCCAGCTCAAGGTGATCGCCCACAGTGAAGTTCCCGAATCCAAAATCATCAAAGTCACCTCGCTCATCGGGGGTAGATCATGAACGTCAAAAAATTCATCGCCGTAAATGCCCGGGAAGCCCTGCGTAAGGTCAAAGAGACCTTGGGTCCCGACGCCATCATCCTCTCCAACCGGGGCGTTCCCGGCGGCGTGGAAATCATGGCGGTCGCTTCCCGCGACATGGCCATGATCGTGCCCGGTCCCTCCCGGGACGAGGTGGCGGTGGAGGACTACAAGGTCAGCCTCTCCAGCGCCTCCCGCCCTGCACCAGCTGCGGCACCGGCCCGGCCTGCCCCTGCTCCCCGAGCCGCAGAAATGCAGCCTTCCCAGCGTGGTGCCGCTGCAAACCCCGCCAGTGGCCCCATCCCGGCCGTCGCCCGCCCGGCTCAGCGTCCGGCGCCCCGTCCCGAGATGGCCGCCCGCTCCGGCGCTACCCGCGCGGTGCGCGAGGAAGAGGAAATCCCGGCTGCGGTCATGATGGAAGAGATCCGCGCCCTGCGCAAAATCGTCGAGCAGCACATGGCCGGTTTCGCCTGGGGCGAGACCGCCCGCATGGAGCCGGTGAAGACGGACATGCTGCGCCAGATGCTGGATGCCGGTTTCTCCCCCCAGTTTTCCCGCGAACTGCTGGCCGAACTGCCTGCCGAACTGGATGCCTCCCAGGCCCAGGCCTGGATCAAGGGCGCTGCCGACCGTTCCCTGCTGACCATCGGCAACGACAACGACATCATCGACCGGGGCGGCGTGTACGCCCTGGTGGGCCCAACCGGGGTCGGCAAGACCACTACCACCGCCAAGCTGGCCGCCCGCTGCGTGGTACGCCATGGCGCCGACAAGCTGGCCCTGGTCACCACCGACGGCTACCGGATCGGCGCCCATGAGCAGTTGCGCATCTACGGCCGCATCCTCGGCGTTTCCGTGCATCTGGTGCGGGACGTGGGCGACCTGCGCAATACCCTGGAAGAGCTGTCCCACAAGCACATGGTGCTGATCGACACCATGGGCATGAGCCAGAAGGACCGCCTGGTGGCCGAGCAGATCTCCATGCTGATGGGCGCCAACGGCGACGTGCGCCGCCTGCTCTGCCTGTCGGCCACCAGCCGCGGCGATACTTTGGATGATGTGATTTCCGCCTACCAGGGCGAAGACCTGGCCGGCTGCATCCTGACCAAGGTGGACGAAGCTGCCAGCCTGGCGACGCCCCTGGATGCCATCATGCGCCACGGCCTCAAGCTGCACTACGTCTCCAACGGCCAGCGCGTGCCGGAAGATCTGCACCTGCCTAACCGGGCCTATCTGCTGCACCGGGCCTTCAAGGACCTGCCGGAAACCTCTCCCCATCGCTATGCCGGCGTCGAGCCGGCCCTGATGATGGCCAATGCGGGCCTGACCGGCACCTATGGAGGCCGTCGTGGCTGAATTCCGGGGTGACCAGGCGGCCGGGTTGCGCCGCCTGTTCGGACGCGAGCAACTGCGGGTGGTGAGTTTCGCCGCCGGCTGCGAAGGCGTCGGCAAAAGCGTTGCCGTGGCCAATCTGGCAGCGGCCCTGGCGCGCCAGGGCAAGGAAGTCCTGATCCTGGACGAGAACACCGGCGCCGATAACCAGGCGGCCCTGTTCGGCGTGCCGGCCCGTTATGACCTGGTGCACGTGGTGAATCGGGAAAAGCCCCTGGAAGAGGTGCTGCTCGCCGCTGGTGCCGGCGTGCGCCTGCTGCCGGCGGCCCGGGCCGTGAAGAAACTTTCCCGTTTTTCCCTGGCCCAGAAGCAGGCTCTGGTGGAAGGCCTGGCGGAGATGGAGCATCCGGCCGACGTCATCCTGGTGGATACGGCGGTGGATCATCCCTTGGGTTTCTCGCCCCTTGGCCTGGCAGCCCAGGAAACGGTGATCGTGCTCTCTGCCACCGGCTCCGCCATCACCGAGGCCTATGCCCTGATCAAGAAAATGAGCACCGGCTACGCCCGGCGCGACTTCCGCATCCTGGTGAACAAGGTCAAGGCCGCCGCCGATGCGGAAGCGATTTTCGACAACATTGCCCAGGTTGCCAGCCAGCGCCTGCATGTCAGCCTGGACTACAGCGGCTGCATCCCCCTGGACGATGCCCTGCGCCAGTCGGCCCGACTCGCCCAGCCCGTGGTCACGGCGTTCCCGGATAGCCCGGCGGCCCGCAGCCTGCGCGGCCTGGCGGCCGACATGCTGCACTGGCCCCAGTCGGGTAGGGAAGGGGGCGGACTCGAACAATTCGTGCAACAGCTGCTACACTTGAGCCAACGCATTACGCCGAGCCCTATCCACGCCGGATAGCCCAACCGACATATGTATAACGCCGCTGGTCAGCTCGACAAGGAACAGCTCGTCCAGCGCTTCGCTCCTCTCGTCAAGCGCATCGCTTACCACCTGATGGCACGCCTGCCGTCCAGTGTGCAGGTGGAGGATTTGGTGCAGAACGGGATGATCGGTCTGCTGGATGCCATGAACCGGTTCGAGACCGGGCACGGCGCCCAGTTCGAGACCTACGCGGCGCAGCGCATCCGGGGGGCCATGCTGGATGGCCTGCGGGAAAACGACTGGCTGCCCCGGGGATTGCGCCGGGACCTGCGCCGCATCGAACAAGCCATCACCCAACTCGAACAGGAGCACGGCCGCGTGCCGACTGAAAAAGAGTTGGCCGAAGCCATGGACATGTCCCTGGCCGATTACCAGAAAATGCTGGGCGAAGCCCGGGGCCACCAACTGCTCTATTTCGAGGATTTCACCGAAGAGGGCGAGGAAGGCTTCCTGGAGCGCCACCTGACGGATCACGATGCCGATCCCCTGCGCCTGCTCGAGGAGCAGAGCCTGCGGCAGACCCTGGTGGCTTCCATCGGCGAGCTGCCGGAACGGGAAAAATTGATGATGGCCCTCTACTATGAGCAGGACCTCAATCTGCGGGAAATCGGCGAAGTCATGGGGGTGACCGAGTCCCGCGTCTGTCAGCTGCATAGTCAGGCCATCGCCCGCTTGCGGGCCAAGGTTCTGGGTGAGACTTCAGGAAAGAAGAAAAAACGCCATGGATAGCATAAGCATTATCGGTTTGCTCCTGGGGCTTGGTGCCATCATCGGGGGTCAGATTCTCGAAGGTGGGCACCTCGGCTCCCTGCTGCAGCCCACCGCCGCCATGATCGTGCTGGGGGGGACCTTCGGTGCCGTCCTGCTGCAGAGTCCCGTATCCACCGTGGTCCGGGCTTTCAAGATGCTCAAGTGGGTGTGGGTGCCGCCGGCGGTCAATCACGCCTGGATGATCAACAGCATTTCCGACTGGAGTCATGTCTCCCGGCGCGAGGGCCTGCTGGCCCTGGAGGGATTCATCGCCCAGTTGCGCGACCCGTTTATCCAGAAGGGGCTGCAACTGCTGGTGGACGGTGCTGAGCCGGAACGTCTGCGGGAGGTGCTGGAGGTGGAAATCGGCACCTATGAAGAGGAACTGAAGGCCGGTGCCAAGTTCTGGGAATCCGCCGGCGGTTTCTCTCCCACCATCGGCATTATCGGCGCGGTGATGGGTCTGATCCACGTGATGGAGAACCTGTCCGATCCCTCCAAGTTGGGGGCCGGTATCGCCGTCGCCTTCGTGGCCACCATTTACGGCGTCGGCATGGCCAACCTGGTGCTGATTCCCATGTCCACCAAACTGAAGGCTCATATCGCCCGCCTGGTGACCCTGCGGGAAATGCTGGTGGATGGCCTGGTCGGCATCGCCAACGGCGACAACCCGCGCATCATCGAGAGCCGCCTCCAGGGTTATGTGAGCTGATCCCATGGGACGCCGCAATAAAAAGCACGCGGACGAGCATGAGAATCTGGAGCGCTGGCTCGTTTCCTACGCCGACTTCATTACTCTGCTGTTTGCCTTCTTCGTGGTGATGTACGCCATCTCGTCGGTGAACGAGGGCAAGTACCGGGTGCTATCGGATTCCCTGATCACTGCCTTCAAGAACCCCTCCATCGTCGATGGGGGCGCCATCACGGTCGTGCCCAAGCGGACGCCGGACAGTGTGGTCAAGCAGATCGTGGTGAAGGAGGATCCCAAGGTCGTCGAGGCCAAACAGCAGCAACGGGACAAGATGCGCAATGTGGCCAAGGACATTTTTGCCGTCCTGGCGCCCCTGGTGCAGCAGGGCAAGGTCAGGGTGCTGGAAACGGCCCGTGGCGTCACTATCGAAATCAACGACAGCATTCTCTTCGCCCCAGGTCAGGCCCAGCTGGAACAGACCTCCATCCGGGCCATGCGGGCGGTCGGTGAGGTACTGGCGCCGACCGATTTCCCCATCACCATCGAAGGACATACCGACAACATCCCCATCCGGACCACCCAATTCCCGTCTAACTGGGAGTTGTCAGCGGTGCGGGCCACCACGGTGCTGCGGTTGTTTGTCGATGCCGGAGTCGCTCCTACCCATCTGACAGCCATCGGTTACGGCGAAACCCGGCCGGTCGAGATGAATGAGACGGTGGAAGGGCGGGCCCGGAACCGGCGGGTCAGCATCCTGATTGATTCCATGCTGCCGGAAAAGCCAACGCCTACCGCGCCAGGAACTGCTGCGGTTACCAATTAAAAGCAGGGATACTCTCTACAGGAGAGTGGAAGAAATTCTGGGGGCGCATAGGGCAAACTCAGGCGGCGTCAATGATGCGCCGGCCGGAGAGCTGAGTAGGCTGCCCATCAGGGCCGTAGAGGCTGTTATGAGACCTGGAGGTGGTCACCAAGGCGTTGAGCAACTGTTGATTGTGCTGCATGCGCATGGAGATGAGTTTGCCGTTCAAAAGGTTCAGTTCCTTGGCCTCCGCCACGAGCTTTTTCAGCTGGCCCCACAGGTCGGCGATATGTGCCGCTTTTGGATTTTCCGCTAGCCACGCTTCTATCCCAGTTCGGTCATGCTGTAGGCCGCAGGTAGAGAGGAACTGGTTGCGATTATCGCTCTGACGGTTGAGGGCGGCTACCAAGGTCATCTTTTCCGCAGTGATGTGTTCCATCGCTTGGGTATCACCGCCCTTTATGGCTTCCTGTTCCTTCTGCAGCAGGGCGACGAATGACTCCATTAGCTCGGACTCAGCGGCCAAATGATCAGGTAGGGAGTGAATAACATCGGGCATAGGCGTTAAGCCCCTACGGGGCAAGTCAGGTCTTGGCCTGCTTTGCGAGCAACTCCTGTGCCGAACTTATGAGTCGGTCAGCGATTGCTCCGGCATTGATGGAGAACCGTCCTTCCGCGATGGCCTGTTTGATGGCGGCTACCCGGCTGGAATCCACTTGGCCTGCTCCGTCTGCTTCCAAGCTGGAGTGTAGGCGTCCCGATAGGCTCAACTGAACCTCCCCGCCACCTTCAGTGACGGGGGATTGGGGCCGGCTGGCGCGCTTTGCTGTCTCTAATCCGGGGCTGCCGGCCGGGGCGAGAGAGGCGTCAATTTTCACGGCGAACCCTTTCAATAAGTATTTCTCAAACACTACTACGACATGAGGCGGCAAAACTTGAGGCCGCAATGCGGCTTTTGCAGTACCTACACCCTTCTCCATTCTAGCGGAAGCGAGCATGAAAGTCTTAGTTACCTCCGGGGTTGGGTGCGGGCTCAGTAACCGATTTCGATGATGCCGCCTGGCCTGGCAATACCGCTAACGCTCTGGCCGTTGGCTGTGCGGGCCTGGGCAATCTGGCCGTCTGCAGCATTGTTCATGGCTCGACCTTCGCTGCTTGCTGAGAATCCAGGGCCTCGGGAGAGAATTTTTACTGTCTGCCCTTGCTGAATTACTAGGGGCGCCATAAGCATTTCCGCCCGTAGCGGCTGTCCTGCTCCGATGGCGTTGCGGACGGTTTTGCCAATGGCTTGCCGGGCGTCAGTGACAACTCCGGCCGGCAGACTGGCTAAATCCCCGCTTTGAGTGGATACATCGTTGAGCGAAAGGGGGTGTCCCGGACTTAGGGGGCGGGCGCTGATGATGTAGTTGGCCTGAACGCTGACTTGGGCGGGGACATAGATAATCCAGCCGGCATCGCCTAGGCAACGAACCCCCACGGTGACTTTCCCCCACAGTCTAGACCCGGGCGGGAGAAAAGCTTCGACAGCGGGGCAGGGGGTGAGTTGGGTCCGACTATCCAGGGGGCTGATACTGAACTGGACCCGGCCGGGTAGGCCTTTGGTCTGGGTGCGGAGGAACTGGTCTACAGCATTGATGACAACGTCTCCGCTGCTCTGGGCCCATACCCAAGATGAAAGGAAGACAAGCAACAGAAAGGCGGACTTGCGACCTAGCAAGCGCAGGCGGATCAGGAGTCGGGCAAGGGTAGTCATGGGCCTATTTTGCCCCAGGCGGTAGGAAACCGGTATCTGTTCCTGCCGGACGCGGCAAGATTTGCCGTTGGGGCCAGCTCCTTTTTTGCTCACACCGAGACTTCCCACTCGGTCACTGAGTGAATTTCTGGCACGAAGTATGCATTGCTTGTTGCAAGACAAATGTAAAGGTGTAGCCATGGTGAGCAAGCTTGATCAAACCATCAATTTTCATCGCCAAGCACTGGGCTTGCGGGCCTATCGGCAGCAGGTGCTAGCCGCGAATATCGCCAACTCGGACACGCCCAACTACAAGGCTCGGGACCTCGATTTCTCCGCCGCCCTGGACAATGCCTTGGCGGGCAAGCAGACCGGTGACCTGGGCTTGGCTCGCACCTCCACCCGGCACATCGCTGGTGCCGGCAATTCTGGCCCTGCGCCCCTGCTTTACCGCAGTTCCTTCCAACCTAGCGCTGACGGCAATACGGTGGACATGGACATTGAGCGGGCCAAATTCGCGGAAAACGCCATGCAGTACGAGGCCAGCGTTCAGTTCATCGGCGGCCAGTTTAAGACCATGCTGTCGGCTATCCAGGGCCAGGGCGGCCAATAAGGAAATCTAAGCCATGAGTATTTTCAATATGTTCCACGTGGCGGGCAGCGCTCTCACCGCCCAATCCGTCCGTCTCAATGCCGTGGCCTCGAATATGGCCAACGCCGATAGCATCACCAGCGCCGACGGCCGTCCCTATCGGGCCAAGCAGGTGGTCTTCGAAACCACTCCAGTCGGCAGTGAGGCAGCCCAGGGGGTGCGGGTCAAAGAGGTAGTAGAGAGCGCTGCGCCGCCTCGTATGGTGTTTGATCCCAAAAATCCGGCAGCAAATGCCGACGGCTACGTCTCGATGCCTAACGTGGATGTGGTGGAGGAGATGGTCAATATGATTTCTGCCTCCCGTTCCTATCAGAGCAATGCTGACGTGATGAACACGGCCAGGACATTGCTGATGCGCACGCTGGCCATGGGCCAGTAACCCGACTGCAGGAGTAAATGAACATGGCTACCACCGTCGAAAACAATCCCTATTCCGGTCTTAATGGTGTGTCCACAGGCAAGACCACCGACAAATCTTCCAGTAAGAGCTCTGCTGACGAGATTCAGAACCAATTCATGACCATGCTGGTGACCCAGTTACGTAACCAGGATCCACTGAATCCCATGCAGAGCGCCGAAATGACCAGCCAGCTGGCTCAGATCAATACCGTTAGCGGCATCGAAAAACTCAATTCCACCCTATCCAGCATGATGAGCACCTACAACGCTTCCCAGTCCATGCAGGCGGCGGCAATGCTCGGCAAAAACGTCCTCATCCCGGGCGGCAATCTTGGCCTAGTGAAGAGCCAGGCGGTAGGCGGTTTTGAGCTGGACGGCGATGCGGATAAGGTAACCCTGACCATCAAGGATGCCGACGGCAAGGTGGTAAATACCGTGGATCTCGGTGCCGCTAAGGCTGGCAGCCATCTCTATGCCTGGGATGGCAAGGATGATACTGACACGGTGTTGAAGGACGGAACCTATACCGTGACGGTAGAGGCTACTAAGGGCGGTACGGCGGTGACCAGTCGCCCCCTGCAGCTTGGCATGGTTTCTGCTGTAGTACGAGGGAAGTCGGGTTACCAGCTTGATGTGGGCACCGGCACCCTGATCAACTATGACGATGTACGGCAAATTCTGTAAGGCAGGAGAAAGATATGGCATTCCAGCAAGGCTTGAGCGGCCTCAATTCCTCGGCAAAGGCTTTGGACGTCATCGGCAACAACGTTGCCAACTCCAGCACGGTAGGCTTTAAGGCTGCCGAGGGCCATTTCGCCGATGTCTATGCTGCTTCCCTGGGTAACGGGGGGGCAAGCCAGATCGGTATCGGTACCAATTTGGCCGCCATCATGCAGCAATTCACCCAGGGGAACGTGTCTACCACCAACAATACCCTGGACATTGCCATCAACGGCAACGGCTTTTTCCGCCTCAGCCAGAACGGCGCGGTGAGCTACAGCCGCAACGGCCAGTTCCATCTGGACAAGAACGGTTACATTGTCAATGACCAAAATCTGCGCCTGACGGGCTATCCCGCCGGTGCCGACGGCACCATCCGTCCCCAGACGCCGACGGAATTACAGATTACCCCCGACCTCCTCAGCCTGAATCCGGTGGCTACCGGTCAGAGTGTTGGTGGGGAATACGCCGGGGTACGCCTGTCCCTAGCTCTGGACTCCCGGGAAAAATCCAAGACCTGGACTGCTCCGCCCGCCGCCCAGGCCATTCCCAGCGTTGACCCGGCCATGTACAACTACTCCACGGCCCAGACTATTTACGATACCTTGGGTAATGCCCATACCCTGACCTATTACTTCGTCAAGGAAGCAGCTACAAACAGCTGGCGCATGTATGGTTCCGTGGATGGCACATCCACACGTTCGGTGGACGGCAACACTCCCTTGAACATGGACGTGGGGGTCCCGGTGACCTTCAACACCAGCGGTCAATTGGTGAGCTTCAATGGGGATACCACCACCCCTTTCGAGGCTGCCCTATCCTTCAATATCAATAAGGTTGTGTCTGACCTGCAGACTGCCAACCCTGCCGTGCCCAACAACGGCGCGGCAGCCACCCTGGCCTTCAATATCAACTTCACCGGTAGCACCCAGACCGGCCAAGCCACCTCAGTCAAGCGCATGCTGCAAGATGGTTACAGTGCTGGCAACCTGAATGGTATGAGCATCAGCAGTGAAGGTGTTATCCAGGGGCGTTACAGCAACGGTCAGACTCGCAATATCGGGCAGATGGTGCTGGCTAACTTTGACAACCCCAATGGCCTGCAGTCCATCGGTGGCAATCAGTGGATCGAGACTTCGGAGTCTGGCCAGCCTACTGTAGGGTCCCCGGGTAGCGGCCGCCTCGGTGCGGTGCAATCCAATGCGGTGGAAGAGTCCAATGTGGACCTGACTTCGGAGCTGGTGAAAATGATCACCCAGCAGCGAAACTACCAGGCCAACTCCCAGACCATCAAGACCCAGGACCAGATCATGCAGACCATCGTCAATCTGCGCTGATCAATAAGCTGAATCACCTACCTCAACTGTACGGACTACACCAATGGATCGCCTGATATATACCTCCATGACCGGTGCCAAGCATGCTTTCATGCGGCAGGCCGGCGTGGCGCACAATCTGGCGAACGCTTCCACCATCGGCTACCGCTCCCAGGAACATCATTTCCGGGCGGTGCCCCTGCAGGGGGAGGGCTTCCCTTCCCGCACCTTTACGGTGGATGCTTCTGTGAAGGATGTCATGGACCAGGGGCCGATGATGTTCACCGGCCGTTCTCTGGATGTGGCTGTTCAGGGCAAGGGATGGATCGCGGTACAGGGTGCTGATGGCCGTGAAGGTTACACGCGAGCCGGCAGTTTCAATGTCAATGCCAACGGCCAGCTGCAGACCAAGGATGGCAACAATGTCATGGGAGAGGGTGGTCCCATCAGCATTCCGCCGGATTCCACCATCGCCATTGCTCCGGACGGTACCATTTCCGTGGTTCCCACCTTCGGTACTCCGAATACCACCAATGTGGTCGGCCGCCTGAAGCTGGTTAATCCCCCTGAGGAGCAGTTGGAGCGTGGCGCCGATGGGCTGTTTCGTCAGAAGAACGGTCAGCCTGCCGAGTTGGACGCCAATGTCCGCGTTGCCCCGGAAACCCTGGAAGGCAGCAATGTGAATGTGGTGGATGCCATGGTCAATATGATTTCCATCGCTCGCCAATTCGATATGCAGATGAAAATGCTGCAAAACGCTGATGCTAACGCCCGTGCCTCCGGCCAGCTCCTGGCCTACGCCCGCTGACCCTGGATTCGACTAGGAAATAACCATGATCCGCTCCCTCTGGATTGCCCGTACCGGCCTAGATGCCCAGCAAATGCAGCTGGACGTTATCGCCAACAACCTGGCGAATACCTCCACCAACGGCTTCAAAAAATCCCGCGCGGTCTTCGAAGACCTGTTGTATCAGACTCTGCGCCAGCCTGGCGCCCAGTCTTCCCAGCAGACCCAGATTCCCGCCGGTCTGCAGCTGGGTACCGGGGTCAAACCTGTGTCTACCGAACGTATCCACACCCAGGGCAATTTGCAGCAGACTGGTAACGATCTGGATGTAGCCATCAACGGTGCTGGCTTTTTCCAAATTCTCATGCCGGATGGTTCCACAGCCTATACGCGGGACGGTTCGTTCCACAAGGATAACCAGGGCCAGATGGTGACGGCTAGTGGCTATCCCCTACAGCCTTCCATCACCATTCCCCAGAATGCCACCTCCCTGACCATCGGTAAGGACGGCACGGTTAGCATTACCCAGCCCGGGAATACTGCCGCCATCCAGATTGGTGCGATCCAATTAGTGAGTTTCATCAATCCTTCGGGCTTGCAGAGTGTGGGTGAGAACCTCTATCTGGAAACCTCCGCTAGCGGCACTCCGACCCCCAATACTCCGGGAACCAACGGCCTGGGTGTTCTCAACCACAAGTACGTGGAAACTTCCAACGTCAATGTGGCGGAAGAGTTGGTGTCGATGATCCAGACCCAGCGGGCTTATGAACTGAACTCCAAAGTAGTGTCCACGTCCGACCAGATGCTGGGCCGCCTGACCCAAATGTAAGACTGATGCGGGGTAATACAATGAAAACCACAATTGCCGGCCTATTCCTGGCCACCCTGGCAATACTTGCCGGTTGTGCCTCCGTGCCGCCCACCAATGTGCACCAGCCTATGACGGCTCGTCCCCAGCCTCGGGGTGACTTAGCGGCAAATAACGGCGGCATCTATCAGCAGAGCGCTAGTCGGCCCCTGTTCGAGGACCGCCGTGCACGCTTCGTTGGCGATACTCTTGTGGTGAATATCGTCGAGAATACCCAGGCCACTATCAAGGGCGCGTCCAGCGCCCAAAAAACGGGTTCCGTCAATGCTTCCGTTACGGCCCTCGACGGTGTTCCCGGCAAAACATTTCAGGGGCTGAATGCCAGTGCTTCCAGTTCCGATACCTTTGCCGGTAAGGGTGAGTCCGGCGGTAGCAACGTATTTACCGGCACCATGACTGCAACCGTCATTGAGGTACTGCCAAATGGCAATCTGCTGCTGTCCGGAGAAAAGCAGGTGGCCATCGGCCAAGGCCAGGAGTTCATCCGCGTCTCCGGTATTGTCAATCCTTACCAGATCACTGCCGCCAATACAGTGAATTCTTCCCAGATGGCTGACGCTCGGATCGAATACAAGTCCTCTGGTTACATTAATGAGGCTCAGGTAATGGGCTGGTTGGCACGATTCTTCCTTACTTTCCTACCGTTCTAGGAGAAAACGCAGGAGAAGGATCATGGGCCTGAATTTGGGGAATACCTGGCGGGGGGGGGCAATTGTTGCCGCTTCCCTTTTGCTATTTTTGCCGCTACCTGCCCAGGCTGAGCGCATCAAGGATCTGGCCAATGTTCAGGGTGTGCGTAATAACCAATTGGTGGGCTACGGTCTGGTGGTGGGCTTGGATGGTAGTGGCGACCAGACCACCCAGACCCCCTTCACCGTACAGAGCATCATCAACATGCTTTCTCAGTTGGGGGTGACCCTGCCTCCCGGGCAGTCTTTACAACTACGTAATGTGGCTGCGGTGATGGTTACCTCAAACTTGCCGGCTTTCGCGAAGCCAGGCCAGCAGATCGACGTTACAGTCTCTTCCATGGGTAATGCCAAGAGTCTGCGCGGTGGCACCCTGGTGATGACTCCTCTGAAGGGCGCTGATGGCAATGTGTATGCCATGGCACAGGGCAATGTGGTGGTTGGCGGTGCGGGGGCTTCCGCCGGAGGCTCTTCGGCCCAGATCAATCATTTGTCCGCTGGGCGGATCGCCGGGGGGGCTACGGTGGAACGAGAGGTTCCGACGGCCGTCGGACAGGGCCCCTATGTGCACTATGAGTTAAATACTACTGACTTCGGCACGGCCCAACGCATGGTGGAAGTGATCAATCGGGAAATGGGGCGGGAATATGGTCCTGTGGCCCAGGCTCTGGATGGCCGGGTTGTGCAGATCCGAGCTCCCGAGAATCCTAGCGCCCGGGTTGCCTTCCTTGGCCGTCTAGAGAACTTGGATGTTCAACCACAGAAATTGCCAGCTAAGGTTATTGTCAATTCCCGCACCGGTTCTGTCGTGATGAACCAGTCGGTGATGGTAGATGCCTGTGCCGTTGCCCATGGCAATCTCAATGTCACAGTGGGCAATCAGGCTAATGTGAGTCAGCCCAATGCCTTGTCTGGCGGCCAGACGACGGTGACCAATCAGGCGGATATCCAGATCAAACAAGATGCAGGGGCTCTGCAGAACGTTAAGGCCAGTGCCAATTTGGCTGATGTGGTGAAAGCGCTCAATGCCCTTGGAGCGAATCCCCAGGACCTGCTGGCCATTCTCCAGGCCATGAAGGCGGCGGGCGCATTGCGGGCCGAGCTGGAAGTGATTTAGGCTTGCTTCTCTCGTCATCCTTTGCAGACAAGCATTCATGAAGCCTGATGACCTTTCCGCCAACCGCCTGGCAGTCGACGTACGGCAGACTGAAGATCTACGCCTTAAGCTGAAGCAGAACCCGCGGGAGGGTTTGAAGCAGGTGGCTCAGCAGTTTGAGTCCCTGTTCATCGGCATGATGTTGAAGAGCATGCGGGATACCCTGCCCCAGGACGGACTGTTCAGCAGCGACCAGACCCGGCTGTATACCTCCATGCTGGACCAGCAGTTGGCCCAGAAGCTGTCCACCTCCGGCCAGTTGGGCTTTGCCCGACTCATCGAACAGCAGATGGGCCGCTTCTTGCCCCCAGAGGAGGGGGCGGGGGGAGGGGCGGGCGGTTTGGGCGCCAGCCTAGGGGGTGGCCTGCAGGAAGCGGTGTCTCCCATGTCCGCACTGGCTTCGCCGGAAGTGATGCGCCAGGCTCTGCTTCTGGCCCGGGAGAAGGCCTCTGCCAAAGATGGGGCCCGAGCAGCGGCTGCGGCGGCGGCAAATGTTGCCGCCGGTGCTGTCGATTCTGCCGCTACTGCGCCCCAGATGCCGGCAAATAATGGCCGGGAATTTGTTAATCGCCTCTGGCCCCATGCCGTAGAGGCATCCCAGGCCACCGGAGTACCTCCCCATTTCCTTATTGCCCATGCGGCACTTGAAACAGGTTGGGGTAAGTCGGAAATTCGCCGAGCTGATGGCGGAACCAGCTACAACCTCTTTGGTATCAAAGCCGGCAAGAGCTGGCGGGGCCCGACGGTGAACGCCACCACCACCGAATACGAGAATGGCCGGGCTGAGACCGTGGAGGAGAAATTCCGGGTTTACGGCTCCTATGCCGAGGCGTTTCGGGATTACGCCAACCTGCTACAGCGTCCCCGCTTTTCTGGTGCTCTTGGTCACCAAGATGGCACAGAGTTTGCTCGATCCCTGCAACAGGCAGGTTATGCGACGGATCCGATGTACGCGGATAAACTGGGCCGCATCATCAACGGCCCTACCTTACGCCAGGCCCTACAGGGCTGACCTGCCTCAACTTCTCCCGCAGTTTGCCGTTAAACCCGGCAGGAATCGAGGTGCGTCATGTCTAACGGTCTTTTCGGAATCGGTATTACCGGCATCAACGCTGCCCAACTGGGCTTGATGACCACGGGCAACAACATCGCCAATGTGGACACCCCGGGATACAACCGTCAGCGGATCATCCAGGCGAACAACATTTCTGTCGCTACCGGTTCCGGTTTCATCGGCATGGGAACTCGGGTTGATACCATTTCCCGTGTTTATAATCAGGTGGTCACCGAGCAGATCAACAGCGCCCAGACCAAGGTCAGCGAGTACTCCACCTACTACGACCAGATCAAGCAGATTGACAACATGCTGGCAGACGAAAAGGCCGGCTTGTCTCCCTCCTTGCAAGCATTCTTCAAGGGAATACAGGAAGTGGCCTCTAATCCGGCCTTGATTACTTCCCGGGATGCCATGGTGTCCAGTGCCCAAACACTGACTAGTCGCCTGCAGAGTATGGAGTCCCGTCTTTCCGGGATGTATAAGGGGGTTAATGACCAGTTGCAGAGTACGGTAGCCTCCATTAACTCCTATGCCACTCAGATTGCCGAGCTGAATGAGAAAATCATGTTGGCCCAGGCAGCCACCAACCAGCCCGCCAATTCGCTGCTGGATCAGCGGGACTACCTTGTTGCCGAGTTGAACAAGCAGGTGGCAGTAACCACGGTGGAGGATGCCAACGGTGGTCTCAATGTTTTCATCGGTACAGGTCAGCAGTTGGTGGTGGGGCTTCGCGCCAATGAACTGCAGGTGAAAACTTCGAGTGCAGATCCGGAACGGATGGCAGTCGCCTTGACTAATGCGGGCGGCGCTCAGGAACTACCGGAAAACCTGCTCACTGGCGGTGTACTCGGCGGCTTACTGCGTTTTCGTAGCGAGTCCCTGGATAAGGCGGCTAACTCTCTTGGACAGGTGGCGGCCTCTATTGCATTGACTTTCAATGCCCAACAGTCCCTGGGACAGGATATGTTGGGTCAGACGGCAGCAAACGGTGCCTTTGCTTCCACTTTTTTCCAACTTTCGAATCCCCGAACCTGGCCCAATTCGCTAAACAGCGGAACCGGTGTGGTCGCCACTACCTTCGTTAGTCCCCCTCCTATGTCTCTTAATGGGAATACCTATTCCCTGACTTTCGACTCTGCCTCCGCTACCTATACGGCAACCCGGAAGTCTGATGGGACAACCTGGACGGCGACCGGTGCAAATGCTCTGAACAGCGTGGTGCAGCAGGTGGCGACGGCGACGGGAGTGGCCCTGGATTTGGCCTCGGCCAACTACACGACCAACCTGACCGGCAGCGATTACCGGTTGAGTTACGATGGCGCCAATTACACGGTGCAGCGTCTCAGCGATGGTAAAAAGTGGACGGATCCAAGCTTGGCCACCTTGTCCGCCACCCTCACGACCAGCGACGGGATTAGTTTTACTGCGACCGGTGCTATGGCTAGTGGTGACTCTTTTCTGATCCAGCCGACTCGCGAGGCCGCTCGGAATATTTCCCTGAATCCGGCTATCGCCGCTGATTCTCGACTCATAGCAGCAGGACAGTCGGTTCGTTCTTCGGCGGCAACTGCGAATACGGGAACAGGGGTGATTTCAGGGGGGAACGTTTCTCCCGGCTATACCACTCCTGCCACCCCCACAAACTTCACCTTTAATTCCGGGACCAATACCTTTGATTTTTCGGCGTTTGCCGGCTCTGTTACTGTTACCACCAGTAGTGGGACAACGACCTATGCGGCGCCGGCAAATGCGGTACCTTACAGTGGGCCGTCCTCCCGTTATACCGTGAATGGTTTCACCTTTGAAATCAGTGGCAATCCTGCCAACGGTGACGTTTATACGCTGGGGCGGAATACCACCGGGGTGTCTGATACCCGCAACATTTCCCGTATGGGGCTGCTGCAAACCAAAGGCACCATGTTTGGTGGCGATGCTACTTTCCAGGCCAGCTATGCCCAAGTGGTTAGCAGTGTCGGCAACAAGACTAAGGAATCCCAAGTTACCCGGGATGCCCAGCAGGCTTTGTTGGAACAGTCCACCGCCTCCCGGGAAGCTCAGTCCGGGGTTAATCTGGACGAAGAGGCCGCAAATTTGTTGAAGTACCAAAATGCCTATCAGGCCTCGGCAAAGATGATGTCGATTGCATCCGAAATATTCAACACCATTCTGTCTATCCGTAGCTAAACGGCCGTGTGGGGTTTGTTGTAAGGAGTAAATGCTATGCGTATCAGTACCAATATGGTGTTCAATGCCGGTACTTCCGGCATCCTAAACAACCAAGCCGCCCAATTGAAGACATATAATCAGGTTGCCACCGGCCGGCGGATTCTGTCTCCTGAGGACGATCCTGTGGCGGCCTCCCAGGTACTGATTCAGACCCAAGCCAAGGGGGTGAATACGCAGTACATGGACAACCAGTCCCAGGCCAAGGAAAGCCTGAAATTAATCGAGACCCAGCTTACTGCTGCCGGTAATACGCTGCAGAACGTCTTGGATCGTACTATCCAGGCTGGTAACACCACTCTGAACGATGCTAACCGGGCAGCCATCGCCCAAGAACTCCAGGTACGCCTGGATGAATTGGTGGCCCTGGCCAACAGTCAGGACGGTAATGGTCACTACATGTTCTCCGGCTACCAGTCTACTGTGCGTCCGTTTGCTACCTCCTTGGCCACCGGACCCTACAATAACGCTAATCCCTATGTTGTATTTTCCGGGGACCAAGGGCAGCGCACCTTGCAGGTAGATGCTTCACGGGATATGGGTATCTCCGAGTCCGGGGCAAACATCTTCGTCAAAGTCCGGGATCGGAACGGTAACGTCTCAAATCAAAGTATCTTTGATACCGTAAAAAACCTGGTGGATACCTTGAATACCCCAGTGGCTAATGATCCGGTAGCGGCCGCGGCTTTACCTGGGAAGATCACGGATGCTTTGAATGGTCTTTACGCGGCTAAAGACAATATTTCCACCATACGCTCGTCTGTCGGAGCCCGACTGGCTGAACTGGATTCACTGTCTAGCTCATCCAGCGACCTAGATTTGCAGTACGAGGAGTCTATTTCCAACTTGCGGGATTTGGATTACGCCTCAGCTTTGTCAGACCTGAGCAAGCAACAAGTCCAGTTGCAAGCAGCTCAGAAAGCTTTCATGACAGTATCGGGCCTTAGCCTGTTTAGCATGCTGTAATGGGGCAACGTCTTCTTTTCAGCATTGCCGTTGTTTTGGCTTTGGGTGCATGTACGTCCCTTAGAAGCCTGGACGGAAATTATCCGAATAACGGTCCCCTGCTGCCTCAGGGCAATCTCCAACTGACCAGCACGATCAGCTATTCCTTGGAAAAGCTGGTTGTGGCAGGGGCGGGGGCTTGGCTGTTGTATCAGATATATGACCCTTTAGCGCCGAATTGGCAAATCGTAGAGGCCAAGGTCAGTGAGAACGTTTACGTTTTTGATTTGAAAATGAAGCGCTTCCATACCGGGGGTTCCGGGGAGGCTATGATGGTGATTAAGCGGAGGGCAGAGCAGTTGCGGCGGGAAAATGGCTTTGCCTCTTACCGCGTGGTGGATTATGTAGAAGGTATTGAGTCGTCCACCCCGGTCGCACAGCGCTATGCACAGGGGCTGGTTCAAATGGCTCGCAGCAGTCCCTGATGGGGTTGAGCTTCGTTATCGGTTGCTCGGGAGGAAGACCTCCAACATGAGGCGAAATCCTTCATCAAATATCCGGGTTAGTGGCGGCACCATGTAAGGCAGCGTCAACGCCAAAGTTGCCAGTCCAATTGCCAGTGTAATGGGAAAGCCGATGGCCATCAGGTTGAGTTGTGGGGCGGCCTTGGAGAGGATGGATAGGGCCAGATTGGTAATCAGAAGGGAGATAACGACCGGTAGCGAAAGCAACAAACCGATGCTGAACACGTTGGCACCTGCTTCGGCCAAGTTCAGCCATAGCCCCGCGCTAACTGATGGGGTTGCGATGGGGATGATGTGGAAGCTTTCGGAAAGCCCTGCAATCATGAGCAGATGCCCGTTCAGTGCCAAGAAAACCATAGTGGCGCATAAGGTTACGACTTCCGCGACTACCCCGGTTTGGGCCGTATTCTGTGGATCGTACATCGTGGCAAAGCCCAGCCCCATCTGAAAACTCATCAGTTCGCCGGCCAAACCAATTCCCGCAAAAACCAAGCGCATGACCATTGCTAGGGATATGCCGATCAACAGTTGTTGGGCAAGTATCGCCAAGCCTATTCCCGATGCTGGTTCGATTGGCGGTAATGCGGGTACGGTCGGAACGATTGCCGCACTTAGCGCCAAACCGAGAATCAGACGGATACGTCGCGGTACCGCCGCGTTACTAAATACAGGAGCAGCCGCAACAAAAGCTAGGATGCGGACCAGAGGAAAGATGAAGGCCGCAATCCAAGCGTTTAATTCTGCAGAGGTAAAGCTGATCATCCAATCAGGCTCGGGATGCTGGAATAAAGACGTTGGATATAGTCAGTCATCATCTCTAGCATCCAGGGACCAGCAAAGATCAATGTCAGAAACATCGCAATGATCTTCGGTACGAACGACAGGGTTGCTTCGTTGAGGGAAGTTGCCGCCTGAAAAATGCTGATCAGGAGGCCAACTACGAGTGCTACCAGCAGTACCGGAGATGCAACCAGAATGGTCACTTCTACCGCCTGGCGGCCGATGTTCATGACGGTTTCGGGGGTCATGTGGCGAAGCTCTGGACGAGGGAGCCGAGCACCAGATGCCAGCCGTCCACCAGGACGAACAGCATCATCTTGAAGGGCATGGCCACCATGACCGGGGACATCATCATCATGCCCATGGACATCAGGACGCTGCCCACCACCATGTCGATGATGAGGAAGGGGATGAAGATGATGAAGCCGATCTGGAAGGCCGTCTTCAGTTCCGAAGTGACAAAGGCCGGGACCAGAATGCGCAGGGGCACCTTGTCCGGGCTCTCGATGTTCTTGATGCCGGCAAATCCGGCGAAGAGGGCGATGTCGGCTTCCCGGGTCTGCTTCAGCATGAAGCCCCGCACCGGTTGCTCGGCCTTTTCCAGGGCCTGCAGGAAAGTGATCTTGTTTTCCGCCAGGGGCACGTAGGCTTCGGTATAGACCCGGTCGGCCACCGGGGACATGACGAAAAAGGTGAGGAAGAGGGCCAGTCCCAGCAGCACCTGGTTGGGCGGCGTGGTCTGCAGGCCCATGGCATGGCGCAGCATGGAGAGGACGATGATGATGCGGGTGAAGGCGGTCATCATCAGCAGTACGGCGGGAATGAAGGTGAGGGCCGTAAGGGTCAGAAGTGTCTGGATGGACAGGGTGTAATTCTGTCCGCCGCCGGGGGCGGGGGTGCTGCTGAAGGCCGGTAGGCCGCCGGCCTGGGCCAGGGCGGCCGCGGGGGCCAGCAGGATGCCGAGCAGCAGCAGGGGCCGGAGTTTTGCGAGATTCATTGAGTACTATCGGTTTTACGTGCCATCACCTGGTTCAGCCAGTGGGCAAAGGGTTGAGTACCGGGCAGACCGGTTGCCCCCTGGGGCAGTTCGCCCTTGGGCAGGGTGTGCAGGGTGCGGATCTGGCCGGGGGCGAGACCGATGATGAGCCAGGTGTCCTGGACTTCCACCAGCAGGATGCGCTCCCGGTTGCCGACGGCGATGCCGCCCAGCAACTTCATGGGGCCCTGACCAAAGGGGCGGCCGCCATAGATCCGGCGCATGAAAAAGGCGGCGAGCAGCAGCAGACCAACGATGATGAGCAGACCGACAAAGGCCTGCACGACGCTGCTGCCGGAGACGCCGGGAGTCGCTGCCGGGGCGCTCTGGGCCAGGGCCAGCGTCGGCGCCAGCAATGTCAGGAGGCCTGCCGTGGTCGAAAGAATGCGGGGGTGTTGGGGCACGGGCGTCGATATGGGTTGAAGCCGCAGGGCGGCGGCATGAAGGGCCGGATTCCCGGTAAGGATGGCCGCTATGTTAATCCATGCACCGGAAATAAAAAACCGCCGCTCACCTGTGGATGAGGGCGGTTCGGCGCCGAAACGGTGGCTGGCGGGGTCAGCGGCCCAGTTTGCGCATGCGTTCGGAGGGCGTGATGATGTCCGTCAGGCGGATACCGAACTTGTCGTTCACCACCACCACTTCCCCCTGGGCGATGAGGGTGCCGTTGACCAGCACATCCATGGGTTCGCCGGCCAGGGCATCCAGTTCCACCACGGAGCCGTGGGCCAGTTGCAGCAGGTTCTTGATGGTGATCTTGGTCCGGCCCAGCTCCACGGTGAGTTGCACCGGGATGTCCAGGATCATGTCCAGCTCGCGCATCATGCCGCTCTGGGCATCGGCGCCGCCGAAGGACTGGAAGATGTCGGCCGGCTGGGCTGCCGGGGTTTCCGGGGTACTTTCCGCGATGGCCTGCTCGGCCATGGCGGCGGCCCAATCGTCTTCGCCGATGGCGTCGGCCGCGTCCTGGGGGTTCTCGGTGTTTTCGTCAGCCATTGGCTTCTCCCTGCGGGGCGTCGGGGTTGTCCGCCGCGATGAATCGTTCTACCTTGAGAGCGTACTGGTTGCTCTGCTGGCCGTATTTGCATTCCATGATGGCGACACCATCGACCTCCACGTTCAGGACTTCGGGAATGACTACCGGAATGACGTCGCCCGGTTTCATCTTCAGTACCTGCCGCAGCGAAACCGTGGCATGGGCCAGATTTGCCACCAGCTCCACTTCCGCCGTCTGCAACTGCCGGCGCAGGGTGCCCACCCAGCGCTTGTCGGTGGACAGCTGGTCGCTCTGCATGGTGCTGTAGAGCAGGTCCCGGATCGGTTCCACCATGGAATAGGGCATGCAGATGTGCATGTCGGCAGTGGCGCCGCCGAATTCCAGGGTGAAGGAGGTGGAAACGACGATTTCGGAAGGGGTGGCGATGTTGGCGAACTGGGAATTCATTTCCGAGCGGATGTACTCGAACTTCAGTTCGTGCACCGGCTTCCAGGAACGCTCGTATTCGCCGAAAACCACGTTGAGCATGCCCTGGATGATGCGCTGCTCGGTGGCGGTGAAGTCCCGCCCTTCGACCCGGGTATGGAAGCGACCGTCGCCGCCGAACATGTTGTCCACCACCAGGAACACCAGGTTGGGATCGAAGATCACCAGGGCCGTGCCGCGCAGGGGTTTGACCGACACCAGGTTGAGGTTGGTCGGCACCACCAGATTGCGGATGAACTCGCTGTACTTCTGCACCTTGATGGGGCCCACCGAAATTTCGGCGTTGCGGTGCATGTAGTTGAACAGGCCAATGCGCAGATAACGGGCGAAGCGCTCGTTGATCAACTCCATGGTGGGCATGCGCCCACGCACGATGCGTTCCTGCGTGCCCAGGTTGTAGGCGCGAACGCCGGCCTCGGCGTCGCCGGATTGCTCCGGTTCGTCGCTTTCGCCGGTCACACCCTTGAGCAGGGCGTCGACCTCTTCCTGGGACAGGAAATCCTGGGACATTGGGTTCCGGTTTCTACTGAATGATGAAGGAGGTGAAAAGCACTTCCTTGATGGGGCCGTCCTTGCCCTTGCCTGCAGGGTCGAGAACGCCGTTCATTTCCTGTTTCATTTCCTCGGCCAGGGTTTCCTTGCCTTCCTTGGAAACCAGGTCGGAGCCTTTCTTGCTCGACAGCAGCAGCATCACCTTGTTGCGTAACTTGGGCATGTGCAGCTTGATCTGCTCACCGGCCGCAGCATCGCCCAGTTCGATGGATACCGCCACCTGGAGATACTGCTCTCCCTGGTCGGGCACCAGATTGACCGTAAAGTTCTCCAGGGCCACATAGACGGGCGGGGATTCCTTGCCGCTCTTCTTCTTGGCCTTGGGTGCATCGGCGGCAACCTCTTCGTCCTCATCATGGTTGGAGGAACCGAGCATGAAGAAGGCCCCCGCGCCCAGGGCGCCGAGCAGGACGACAGCAGCGATGATGATGATGAGCAGCTTGCCCTTTTTCTTTGGCGCCTGTTCACCTTCAGCGGCCGGTTTGGCCTCGGCTTTCGCCATAGTGGACTCCTCTATTTGTCATGCCGCTTTGGCGGTCGTGTTTTTATCGGCAGGGCCGTCTGTCTCAGGCAAAGGTGTCCACCAGGCCGTTGCTCTGGCGAATCACGGTGCCTGTAGTTGCAGCCGGTTCATTGCCACCTTCCGCAAGTATACCGCCTGTGCTGCCGCCCCGGGAGGCGCCGGCCTGGTTCTGGGCGGCCTGTTCCTGTTGCTGCTGCTGGAAAGACTGGCTGCTGACGTTGGCCTGTCCCAACTCCAGACCGGCCGAGCCCATCATTTCGCGCAGACGGGGCAGGGCGGCTTCAATGGCTTCACGCACCTCGGCGTGGGGTGAGGAGAAGACGGCGGTGGCCTGGTCGCCACTGATCTTCAGGCTGACTTCCACCGGTCCCAACTGGGGCGGATTCAGGGTCAGCTGGGCGGACTGCTTGTCCTGGCCGGCAAGCCAGACGATTTTTTGGCTGAATTCCTGGCCAAAGGCCGGGTCCCGCACCGGCGTGTCGACCCGGGCCTGGGTCACGGAGGAAGTCGTATTGGCGCTGCCGTGGGCCTGATGGGCGGCATGCACGGCCGGCGGCGCATCCGGCAGCACGGGGGCGGAAATGTCCGTTTTGGCCTCGATTTGCTTCAGCGTGGTGTCGAAGGCGGCAATGTTTGCCGCTTTGCCGCCAGGCTTGTTGCCAAAATCGTTGCCGCTGTTCTCCGCAGCGCTACCGCCGATGACCGGGGATGGCACTCCACCCTCTGCTTGTGCTGCCAGGGGATCGGCTCCCTTGGCGCTACCGGTGCCTTCGCCGATCTTGAGTTCCGGCGCTGTCAGCGGGCCGTTGCCGGCTTCCTTGGCCAGAATCGGGGCTGCCGGTGTTGTCGGCTGGGTCTGCGTAAAGGCGAGGGCGGCAAACAATGCCGACATGTCGCTGGCGTTGGCGGTGGGGTCGGTTGTTTCTTCCGTCAATTCAGCGGACTCGGTATTGGCGGCGATGTCGCCACCCGCCACCATTTCTAACGCAGTACCCATCTGGGCCAGGAGCAGGGCGGCGAAATCGGCGCCAATCGGGCCATTGATTGCCGCCGAAGCCGAGGCATCGCCGCTGTTGCTGGCACTAGAAGCGGCAGCGGCAGCATTGGCGGCCCCTGCCATGGCGGGAGGCATATTGACGGGGGCGGCAACGGCGGGGCTGGGCATGGTTATCTCTCATCCGCAAATCGGAACTGTCGATGGATGAGCAATCCCTGTGCCAGGGAGTCAGGCTGCGTCGGATTGATCGGAACGGGCCTTGCGGGCCGAAAATTCATCCTGCTGCTTTTGGTCCTGCTTCATTTCCCGTTGCAGTTCGGCAGCCAGATGGCGTTCGGCCAGGGTGTCGATGGCTTTCAGCTTGTGGTGGTGGGCCAGCCATTCTGCCTGGCCTGCGGCCGTGTGCTGTTCCGAGGTCAGTACCACGACCCGCTGCTGGGCGATGGCCTCATCGATGCGGCCGATGAATTCCTGGAAGTTGCGCCAGCCTGCCGGGCTCAGGCCCTGGGCCGAGGCCTGGCGGAAGCGTTCGGCGTACTCGTCCCGGTACTGGATCAGCATGTTCAGCTTGGCCTTGGTGTCCTGCTCGGCCGCAATACGCCGGCCGAGTTCCTTGCTGGCTTCGTCGGCCCGGTTCTGCATCAGTTCCAGCAGGGGTTGCAGGGTGAAAGGCTTGGTCATTGGCGGTTCCAGTCCATGTTCCCCATTCTAGAGTATGGGGAAAGGGAAACTAGCCGATGCTTGGAAATATCTGTTGCAGCATGGCCAGGGTGGCTTCAATGCTGGAGCGGTCGGAGAGGTCCTGTTGCAGGAATTTTTCCAGCAGGGGCATCAGCTGGATGGCCTGGTCCACCATGGGGTCCGAGCCGGCGACATAGGCGCCGACGGCGATCAGGTCCCGGGAGCGTTGGTAGCGGGAATAGAGCTGTTTGAAACGCCGTACTAGGTCGAATTGGGCCGGGGTGATCAGGTTTACCATGGCCCGGCTGATGGATTGCTCGATGTCGATGGCCGGATAGTGGCCGGCGTCGGCCAGCTGGCGATTGAGCACGATGTGGCCATCGAGGATGGCTCGGGCCGAGTCGGCGATGGGGTCTTGCTGATCGTCCCCTTCCGCCAGGACGGTGTAGAAGGCTGTGATGGAACCGCCGCCGTCCGGGCCGTTACCGGCCCGCTCCACCAGCTGGGGCAGGCGGGCGAAGACGGAGGGCGGATAGCCCCGGGTCACCGGGGGCTCGCCAATGGCCAGGGCGATTTCCCGCTGGGCCATGGCATAGCGGGTGAGTGAATCCATGATCAGCAGCACCTGCTTGCCCTGGTCGCGGAAATATTCGGCCACGGAGGTGGCGTAGGCGGCTCCCTGGAGGCGCATCAGGGGGCTGGTGTCGGCGGGGGCAGCGATGACGGCGGAACGGCGCCGGCCTTCTTCCCCGAGGATCTGCTCGATGAACTCCTTCACTTCCCGGCCCCGTTCGCCGATCAGGCCGACGACGATGATCTCCGCCTCGGTATAGCGGGCCATCATGCCCAGCAGCACCGACTTGCCGACGCCGGAACCAGCGAAGAGGCCCATCCGCTGGCCCTGGCCGACGGTGAGCAGGCCGTTGATGGCGCGCACGCCCACATCCAGGGTACGGCTGATGGGGGCCCGGGACATGGGGTTCACCGGCCGGCTGTGCAGGGGGCGTAGGGCTTCCGCATGGAGGGGGCCGAGGCCGTCCAGGGGACGGCCGGCGCCATCGACCACCCGTCCCAGAAGACCCATGCCGACCGGAACCAGCTTGGCCTTGTCCACGGAACGGCGGCGGAAGGGGGGCGGCTTGCCGACCAGAGGGGGCGGCGAGGGGGTTTCCAGGGCCACCACGGCAGCACCCGGAGACAGCCCATAGACGTCGTCCGACGGCATGAGGAAGAGCTTCTCGCCGTTGAAACCGACCACCTCCGCCTCCACCGGCGAACCGCCCGGCGGCAGGACGCGGCAGGAACTGCCCAGGGGCAGCTTGAGGCCGGCCGCCTCCATCACCAGTCCGTTGATGCGGGTCAGATGACCCGCGGGCATCAGGGGGTGGGTATTGCCGGCCGCTTCGGTGCAGTTCGCCAGGAACTGTTGCCACACGGCCAGGGAGGAGGGGGGCGGGGTGCTCAAGGAGGTGCTCCGGGCTTAACCCTGGAACCAGTCCTGCTCGGTGCCGATGGCTTCCAGGACCCGTTTCCAGCGGGTGGCCAGGGTGGCGTCGATGTCGCTGGCGCCGGCCTGGACCCGGCAGCCGCCGGCTTCCATGTCCGGGTCTTCCAGCAGTCGCCAGCCGCCGTGGCTGATCTGTTCCCCCAGGTGCTCGCGCAACAGGGCGGCATCCGTCGGATGCAGGGTCAGGGTCGGATGGGCATGGCTGACGGGCAGGGCGGCCAGGGCTTCCCTGACCACCGGCAGCAGCAGTTCCGGTTTGACCTTGAGGGCGCTGCGGGTGACCTGGCGTGCGATTTCCAGGCCCAGTCCCAGCAACTGGTCGGCGATGTCCTGGTCCAGCACCTGCAGCGACTGGGCCAGGCTGTGAATGAGGTTGTCCAGGCGCTCGGCCTCAGCCTTGGCGCGGGCGGCGCCTTCCTCGTAGCCGGCGTTGTAGCCGGCCTCGTGGGCCTCGGTGTGGATGCGCTCGATCTCTTCCGCCGTGGGGAAGGGAATGGTCTCTTCCGGCTCCTCGGCCGGGGGCGGCGGCTCCTCGGCCGGGGGCGGCGGTTCCGGCTCCGGTTCGGGGGCTGGGGGCGTCTCCGGCTCGTCGAAGGCGGCCAGCTCCCAGCGCTCGTAGGCGGTCAGCTTTTCTTTCGGGATGTAGCCGGCGGTCATGGCAGTTCGGGGGTCACTCTACGGCTAGATCATCTCTTCGCCGCCCTTGCCGCCGAGGACAATCTGGCCCTCGTCGGCCAGGCGACGAACGATCTTGAGGATTTCCTTCTGCTCGGTTTCGACTTCGGAAATGCGCACGGGGCCCTTGGCCTCCAGGTCTTCCCGCAGCATTTCGGCAGCCCGCTGGGACATGTTCTTGAAAATCTTCTCGCGCAGGTTCTCGGAAGCACCCTTCATGGCCAGGATGAGGGAGTCGGACTGGATTTCACGCAGCAGCAGCTGGATGCTGCGGTCGTCCAGGTCCAGCAGGTTCTCGAAGACGAACATTTCGTCGAGGATCTTCTGGGCCAGGTCCGGGTCGTATTCCCGCACCGAGTCGATCACCGAAGTTTCGTTGGCCGAGCCCATGAAATTGAGGATCTCGGCCACGGTGCGGACACCGCCCATGGCGGACTTCTTGATGTTGGCGGAGCCGGAGAGCAGGCGCAGCATGACGTCGTTGAGCTCTTTCAGGGCCGCCGGCTGTACCCCTTCCAGGGTGGCGACGCGCAGGATGACGTCGTTGCGCAGCCGTTCCGGGAACAGGCTGAGGATTTCGCTGGAGTGGTCGTGCTCCAGGTGCACCAGGATGGTGGCGATGATCTGGGGGTGCTCGTTGCGGATCAGGTCGGCCACCGTGCTGGCATCCATCCACTTCAGGCCTTCGATGCCCGAGGTCTCGCCGCCCTGGAGGATGCGGGAGATGAGGTTGGAGGCCTTGTCGTCGCCCAGGGCCTTGGTCAGCACATTGCGGATGTAGGCATCCGTATCCACGTGCACCGCGGCATGTTCGTGGTGGATGGTGTGGAATTCTTCCAGCACCGATTCCACCCGGGCCCGGGGCACGGTACGCAGGGTGGCCATGGCGTGGCCGAGCTTCTGCACTTCCCGGGGGCCGAGCTGCTGCAGCACCGCGGCGGCGTTTTCCTCGCCCAGGGCGATCAGGAGTATGGCGGCCTTTTCCAGGCCATCTTCGCTAGCCGGCATTTACGCCCATCCAATCCTTGATGATGTTGGCCACAGCCTTGGGATCGGCGTGGGCGATTTCCCGCGCCTTCTGCATC
The DNA here is from genome assembly GCF_009177135.1 of Azospira sp. I09. Lineage (NCBI taxonomy): Bacteria > Pseudomonadati > Pseudomonadota > Betaproteobacteria > Rhodocyclales > Rhodocyclaceae > Azospira > Azospira sp. I09. Next base: position 3,691,344 of record NZ_AP021844.1, read on the forward strand.
TTGCCTTCGTAGGTGGCCAGGATGAGATCGCCGCCCATGGCGGTGAGATCCACCTCGACGTCCTCCTCGCCTTCTTCCCCTTCCTCCTCCTCGACCTCCGGCGACGGGGGCGGGAACATGGTGCGCAGAATGGGGCGCACCACAGCCAGCAGGATATAGGCAACGATGGCGCCGATGAGCAGATATTTCAAGAGGTCCTTGCCCATTTCCGGCGTCGCCAGCTGCTTCCACAGGGGCGGCTCGTTGTCTTCCTTCTCCACGGCGGTGAAGGCGGCATTGGCCACGGAGAGGGTGTCGCCGCGCTCCTTGGCGTAGCCCATGGCTTCCCGGGCCAGATCGTTGATCTGCTTCAGTTCTGCTTCGGTCAGGGGGCGGGTGGTGGGTTTGCCGTCCTTGGCGGTGTCCTTCTTGTTGTTCACCACCACCGCCACCGACAGCCGCTTGATCACCCCCACCGACTGCTTGACGTACTTGATGGTCTTGTCCACCTCGTAGTTGATGGTGGAGTCCTTGCGGGTGTTGATGGGCTGGCCTGCCGAATAGATGGGGGCCTGCACGCCGGCGGCGTTGATCTGTCCCGGTGGGGGCGGCTGGCCGTTGGTGGCGCCGGTCTGGGCCGTCGCCTGGCCGGCCACGGGCGGCGAGGTGATGGGGGCGGTAGCCGGCACCGGCGGCTGGTTGGTCAGGGCGCCCGGCACGCCCTGGGCCGGCGGATTGACGTTGGCCGTTTCGGAGGTCTGCTGGCTGCGGATGCTGATGTCCGGCGGGGTGGTGTTGGGGCGGTAGCTCTCGGCCGTCTGTTCGGTCTGGGAAAAGTCGATGTCCGCTGCCACTTGGACCCGGGCGTTGCCCGGTCCGACCACCGGTGCCAGGATGTCGTCGATACGCTTGATGACGCTGGCTTCGACTTCCTGGACGTACTTGATCTGGGTGGGGTCCAGGCCGGCCTCGATCAGCTTGCTCTTCAGCTGGGAAATCAGGTTGCCGTTCTGGTCGATCACCGTCACGTTGGACATGGGCAGCTGGGGCACGCTGGAGGACACCAGATGCACGATGCCCGCCACCTGGGCGGGCTCCAGGGTGCGGCCGGGGTGGAGGTGCACCATGACCGAGGCGGTGGGTTTCTGTTCTTCCCGGACGAATACGGAAGGCTTGGGGATGGCGAGGTGCACCCGGGCGGACTCGACCGCAGCCACGGACTGGATGGTGCGGCCCAGTTCCCCTTCCAGGGCGCGCTGGAAATTGACCTGTTCGGCGAACTGGCTGATGCCGAACTTCTGGTTTTCCATCAGCTCGAAGCCGACGGCACCGCCTTTGGGCAGCCCCTGGGAGGCCAGGCGCAGACGGACTTCATGGACTTTTTCACCGGGCACCAGGATGGCGCCGCCGCCCTCGGTGAACTTGTAGGGAACGTTGAGCTGTTCGAGGGCGGTGATGATGGTGCCGCCATCCTTTTCCGACAGGTTGCTGAACAGCACCTTGTAGTCGGGCTGGCGGCTCCACAGGATGGTGCCCATGATGAGGGCGGCGATGGCGGCGACCGCCACCATGAGGGCGATCTTTTGCTGGTTGGTCAGCCGGCCCAGGGCTTCGCGAAGCTTTTCGCTGATCTTGTTGCCTGGCTGGGAGGCCGTGGTATCTACAGTGTCCTGGGTTGCCGCCATCGATAGTATGTGTTTGCAGAGACTGAGGAGGGGCGCTGGGCCGGGAAGTCAGATACTAATCAAGCAAAAAGCGAAAATTTCTAAGAAATATTCTATATTGTATCCGCTTATTGCAATCAACTCTCGCCTTCTTTCCCATGTCCCCATCGTTGCCGGAACCCGTGCAGGAGCGCCCGGACGCCAAGGCCCAAGAACTCCAAAAAGCCTTCGACGTTTTCAATCAGGTTTCCCAGGAACTGACCCAGGCCTACGATGCCCTGCAGGGCCGGGTGGCCTCCCTGACGGCCGAACTGGCGGTGGCCAACGGCGAGTTGCGGCGTCAGTACAAGGAAAAGGAGGCTTTGTCCGAGCGTCTGTCCTTGCTGCTCAATGCTCTGCCGGCAGGGGTGGTGGTGCTGGATAGCGCTTTTCTGGTGACCGAGGCCAATCCGGCAGCCAAGGCCATGTTCGGCCAGGATCTGGTGGGCGAGGGCTGGTCCCGGGTCTCCGGCCAGGCCCTGGTGCCCACCGGGGCGCCGGATGAATGGCAGGTCGGCAGCCGGCGGGTGAGCATTGCCAAAAGCCCCCTGGATTCCGCCGGCGGCCAGATTCTCCTGGTGCACGACATCACTCATGCCCATGAAATGAAGGCCAACCTGGAGCGCAATCAGCGCCTGGCGGCCATGGGTGAGATGGCCGCCTCCCTGGCCCATCAGCTGCGCACGCCTCTGGCCACGGCCCTGTTGTACAGCAGCAATCTGGGCAAGCCGGAACTGGCGCCCGAGGCCCGGACCCGCTTTGCCGACAAGGCGACGGAGCAGTTGAAGCGCCTGGAGCGCCTGATCCAGGACGTGCTGCTCTTTGCCCGGGGTGAAAGCATCGGCCGGGAAGCCATTCCGGTGGCGGCGCTGGTGACCGAGGCAGTGCAGGCCGTGGAGCCGTTGATGAAGCGCCATGGCGTGGATTTCCGGGTGGAGGCCGAGGTCGGCGACTTTATAATGATGGGAGCGCGCAAGGCCATTGCCGGCGCCCTGACCAACCTGCTGGAAAATGCCCTGCAGGTGGTGGAAGGGCGGACCGAGCGCCCGCCCCGGGTGCTGCTGCAGGCCCGGGTAAGCGAAGGGCGCTGTTACATCGCCGTTAGCGATACCGGGCCTGGCATTGCCCCCGAAGCCCAGGCGCGGATTTTCGAGCCATTTTTCACAACCCGGGGCCAGGGAACCGGACTTGGCCTGGCAATTGCTCTCGGTGTTGCCCGGGCCCATGGCGGAACCATCAGTGTCCGCTCCCAGCCCGGAGAAGGTTCGGAATTTACCCTGGAGTTGCCGGCGGGGCCGGCAAGCCAATTTGTCGTGGAAAGCTAGAAAGCAGATGGCGAACAACCTGCCCATCCTGGTCGTCGAGGACGATCCCAACCTGCGGGAAGCAGTGGTGGATACCCTGGAACTGGCCGGTGAGGCTGTCCTCTCGGCAGCCTCCGGCCCGGAAGCGCTGAAGGTCCTGGCCGAACGGCCGGTGGCCATTGTCGTCAGCGACGTGCGCATGGAGCCCATGGACGGCATCACCCTGTTGAAGGAAATCCGTGGCCAGTATCCGCACCTGCCGGTGGTGCTGATGACGGCCTTTGCCGATGTGGACCGTGCAGTTGAGGCCATGCGGGCGGGGGCCTGCGACTTCCTCCTCAAGCCTTTCGAGCCCAAGGCCCTGCTCGAGCATGTGGCCCGTTACCGCCTGCCGGCCATGGGTGAGGATTCCGACGTGGTGGCGGTGGATGCCGCTTCCCGTAACCTGTTTTCCCTGGCCGCCCGGGTGGCCCAGACCGACGCCACCGTCCTGCTCACCGGGGAGTCCGGGGTGGGCAAGGAAGTGGTGGCCCGCTACATCCACAACCATTCCGCCCGGCGCAAAGGACCCTTTGTCGCCATCAATTGTGCTGCCATCCCCGAAAGCCTGCTGGAAGCGACCCTCTTCGGTTATGAAAAAGGCGCCTTCACCGGTGCCAATCAGGCCCAGGCCGGCAAGTTCGAGCAGGCTCAGAACGGCACCCTGCTGCTGGATGAAGTGACGGAAATGCCCCTGGCGCTGCAGGCCAAGTTGCTGCGGGTGCTGCAGGAGCGGGAAGTGGAGCGGGTCGGCGGCAAGCAGCCGGTGCGCCTGGACATCCGGGTGGTGGCCACCTCCAACCGGGACATGGCCGAGGCAGTGGCCAAGGGCATCTTCCGCGAGGATTTGTATTACCGGCTCAATGTCTTCCCCTTGCTGATTCCCGCCTTGCGGCAACGGCCGGACGATGTGGTGCCCCTAGCCCGGCATTTTCTTGCCGATCAGGGCGGCAAATCTGGCCGCCCCGGCCTCCTGCTGACGCCGGCGGCCGAACGGGCCCTGCGCGTCCATTCCTGGCCGGGTAATGTGCGGGAACTGGTCAATGTGATGCAGCGGGCCCTGATCCTGGCGCCCGGGGACCAGGTGGATGCGGCACATCTGCATCTGGTGGCCCGTCCCGGTGCTCCGGCCGCGGCGGCGTCGGCCTATGTGCCGCCGCCTCCTGTCATGATGGAGGCGCCCCAGCTGGCGCCGCAGGTACCGCAGGCCATATCGGTCGAGGAGGACGGAGCCCTTCAGTCCGGCGGGAAAAAAGCCGATAGTATTAAGGACTGGGAACGGGAGCTTATCCTCGAGACGCTGGCCTCGGTGGGGGGCTCCCGCAAACTGGCGGTTGAAAAACTGGGAATTTCCGAGCGGACTTTGCGTCATAAGCTCAGGCAGTACCGTTTGGCCGGTTATTTGAACGAATAGCTTTCAGGTTGGCCTGTCTTTTGCTATAACGCTGGTGACTGTTGGAGAAGCACATGGACACCAAAGGTATTGATAATTTGTTGAGTCAGCTGCGGAGCACCGCAGGGACCGCTGCCGCCAAGTCGGTGGATAACGCTGCCGCGTCGGCCGGGGGGGGCGATTTCGCCCAGGTGCTGAAGAATTCCATCGATCAGGTCAATTCGGCCCAGCAACAGGCCCAGTCCATGGCTCAGGATTTCTCCGCCGGGGATTCCAATACCAACCTGCATGAAGTGATGATCGCCCTGCAGAAGGCCAACGTTTCCTTCCAGGAGATGGTCCAGGTGCGCAACAAGCTGGTTTCCGCCTACCAGGATGTGATGAATATTCAGGTATAACTAATCTTGAATGCGCAAAAGCAAAACGCCCCAGCAGGGGCGTTTTGCTTTTGCGTGATCTGATGCTGATTATTCGAGGCCGCTGATTCTTGCTTTGCGCTCCCGTTCGATCCGGGTGATGTAGCGCTGAATCATGGTCAGCCGGGTTCCCGGAAGATCAACGTACTCGCAACCGATGCGCAGGTACTGACTGCCGGTCTTGGTGGTTACCGGGAACGAGTTGCGCACGGAAAGGGCCGTGACCAGCTGTCCTTCCTCGGGCAGAGTGAACTTGCAGTCGCGGAAAACATTGCCGATGGCAAAGGTTTCACCCAGGGACAATGGCAGCATGAGACCGATACCACCACCGCTGATGTCCAGCATGTTGGCTTCGATAGTGGTCTTGGTGCCGTCTGCCAGAATGACGTCCACCGATACCTTGATGGGATTGGCTATGGGGGTGGTAAGGCGGTAATACTCGCGGCGCTGCAGGCGCAGCAGGGTCTCGGGCAGCTTGCCGCCAAAGGCGGTTCGCCCCTCGAAGGTCGTCTGCGTAAGGCCTTTCAGGCTGAACTGAATCTTGACCTTGTCCAGGGTCGTGGTGAATACCAGCTTGTCGGCCTGCAGGGCGCGGCGATTCATTTCGTCGTCGCTGCCGTAGTCGAATATCAGGGAATTCCCGTCGGCACCGATGTGGTTCAACGAGGTGAGCAGGAAGGAGTTACCACCGTCAAAATAAACGGTGATCATCACCCCTTTTTGCACCAGCGCCTTGAGTACGAAAAGAATTTCTGCCTTGGAGTAAAGCAGGTAGCGACTGTAATTGTCGTCGTCTTCGACGTCTAGGTGGTGTGGCACAGGATGGGCTTCCGGCTCTAAGGGCTCGCTTGCCTTGTCAGTCATGGTTTATTCGGTTTTCTCGGCAAGGCTGAAGTGTAAACAAAAGCAGCAAACTAGAGAATTGCATTATTACTCAGTTTGCTCCCTTGGGGCTTGGAATAACGGTGGTGGTGAGTTGTCGCCGTGCTCCAGTCGATAGAGCCAGGCCAGCAGTTCGGCGATGGCTCGGTAGAGCTGAGGGGGGATGCGCTCGTCCAGATCCACCTGCATGAGCAAGGCCACCAGCTCGGGCGATTCATGCACATAGACCCCATGTTCCTTGGCGCGGTTGATGATGGCCTGGGCCACCGCTCCCCGGCCTTTGGCGACCACCCTGGGGGCAGCATCGGTCTCCAGATAGGCCAGAGCGACTGCGCTACGGCGGTCCTCAGGGGGTGGCGTCTGGTTCATTCTTATCCACCATGAAGCCGCCTAAGGTGAGTCCGGCTGCCTCAAACTGGCTGGCAAGTCCCTGACCGTGACCGCGCAGTTGTTCCCGGGTTTCGGGATTGGTCGCGGTCAAATGCAGCGAAATCTGGTGACCTGTCAGTCCGATACGAGCCTGAATTTCCCCCAGATGGGGGAGATTCAGGCGCAGACGGGTGTTCCATGTACTAGCCGGTTCGCCGCCTTCATCCTGTGCCCCATTTCGACCATCTTCTTCCACCATTTCCCATAACATTTCCTGTCCAGGCCAGATTTGGCCGTGCCAGATATAAGTGTTGCTGGCTAGGGATTCAAGTTGTTGTCGGATTAGGGGAGCTAGGTCGGCGGCGAGACCAGAAGGGGCTAGGCTGGTGGCTGGTGGGGGGGGGCTGGAAGGCGTCTGGGCTGGGGTGAGGTTGGCAGCTTCAGCCGACATTCCCGCTGGCTTCGGCGTAACTGCCAGGGGGGCTGGTGTGTTGGTGGCTGGGGGCAGCTGGGCCTGTGGGGCGAGGGAGGGCTTTCCATCCGGTTTGGGGAGGGGGGCTTGAGCCAAATAGGCGGCTCCTGCCTGTGCCTGTGGCTCCTTGAGCAGTTCTGCTAGATTTAACTGCCCATTCGTCCAGCGGGCCAGGTGTGCCTCGTAAAACAGGCCACTACTGCTGATGGCCTGCTTGAGCAGTGGCGCAAGTTGCTCTGCGGGGAGTTTGGGGTTGGCGAGAAGCGGCTGATTTCCGCTAAGAGGAGTCGCGCGCCCTTTGGACTTGTCCGGAACATCCGCCAGCAGTGTGGCAATAAGTTGGCCGGTGCGGCTGAGGGAGGTGGCAGCGGAGCTTTCTGCAGTAGCCGCCTGTTTGGGATTTGCAATGACGGCGAGAGCTGTTCGGCCATTGTTCTCCACCACTTCCATTTCCAGCGAATCACCACTTTTCGCTGAGAAAGGAAGTGCCAGCGTTACCTCTCGCTGGGAAATCATTGCGCGATATGTCCCGTTCGGTAGAGCCGCTTGAATGTCGGCCAGAATCCTTTGCCCGGGAACGAGTTCGGAGAGTAGGTCGGATACCGCCTGGCTTGGTGCGACCTGTTGGATTGCCGCATCTAGCCGAACGCGCGGGAGATTGACGAGGTCAGACGGAATCATGGCAGGGGCATGAGTCTCAAATTAGACTCTGGTGAGAGTCATTGCCGTGAAGCCCCTGGGAATTTGGCTTACGGCGCCAGATAGGTATTTTGGAGGCGTCTGGAAGTCTTGATGCTGCCGAGCTTCTCCCCCAATTCTCCCATCCAGCGCTCGGCCAATTTCCTGGTTTCTTCATCCAGAGAAAGAATGGCTTTGATCGTCGTCTCTGACTGCGTTTGCTCTGCCGGGTTCAGAGGAGACGGGGCTATTTCTAATTCGGTACGCAAGGCGGCCACCAGCTGTCGCCTTTCCAGTTCTTTATCTACCAGAGCATCCCATTCGTCAGCTTGGGCGTGCTCTCGCATTTGTTGGGATATTGCGAGAATCGCATCGTACAGAGCGAGGAGTTTTGCGCCGCTTGCCATTTTTAGGCCCTGGTCAGAACATTGCCGTCACTAGGGGTAGTACTGTCGCCATCAAGGCCATTTGTCGCACCCCTGGCCAGCACTTCCCACGCACCCAGTAATTCCCGCAGAAGTGCTGTCACTTCATCTAAGATAACCGGGTCGTTCTTGAGGTTGGCGGTGCTCAAGCGTTGCACCATGTAGAGATACAAGTCGTTGAGAGATACAGCAATGTCTCCTCCTTGACTGAACTCCAGTGCATTTCTCAGGCCTTCGATAATGTCGATTGCCTTATTGAGAAATTGTGCTTTCTGGGCGATGTTTCGTCTTTCCATTTCCCCTTTTGCAGAGGCTATGGCTGAGATGGCTCCTTCATAGAGCAAGACGACCAACTGGACGGGGTTGGCCGTACTCACAGCCGTTTCGACCTTCACTTGGGCGTATGCCCGAACCCCTTGGTTAAACATGCGATACCTTTCTGAAGCGCTGGATCATCATCTTAACGTAGGAGCGAAGAGAGATAGCTGCTGGTGTTCTTCATAACTCCCAGTGTGGAATCCAGATTTGCATACTGGCGGCGTAGACGCGTTTCCATATTGTCGAGCCTGACATTTTCCCGTTCCATATTGGTATCAAACATTTTGATCCGGGAGTTGAGACCTTTAATTCGAGCATCCACTAAACCGTCATTGGACAGCATGTTAGATGCAGTATCGTAGAGACGGTGCGCAAAGCCGTGTTCGGTATCTGTGAAAAGAGAAACGACGTTACTGGAATTGGTTTCCAGTGCTTTGGCAAACGTTGTGCTGTCCAAGGACAGCGTACCGTCTTTTTTAAAGCTAATGCCGACTTGAGCTAAGTAGTTCAGATCATTTCCGGCAATTTTTGCCGGTTGATTAAAGATGTTCTGCAATTGATAAATAACCGATGTTGCAGAATTGTCGGCTTCAAGCGTTCCGCCTTTTTGATGCTGGGTGGTTACCGTGCTGGCTAGCTTGTTGTAGGCAGAAATGAAGTCGTTGATCTTTTTGGTGATGGCCTCTGTGTCTCGGGCTACCGTCAGACTAAATGGTTTGCTGCTGTCTGCACTGACCAGGTTCAAAGTGACGCCATCAATTACGTCGGTGATGCTGTTGGTCGAGCGCTCAATATCTAGACCATTCACTGAAAACAGAGCATTTTTCGCAGCCTGCTTCGTTTCATCAAAGCCACCTAAAGCAGTCTTTAGGTTGTTGTCGATGACGACGTCGTTGTCTGTGCCCTGTCCGGTGGACGCGATGACTAATTTGTAGGATGGGGCAGCAGATGTTCCAGTGTTAATGATGCTGGCTGAAGCCAAGGTCTGGGTTGCTGTTTTGCCATCAGTTGTAACTGTGGCGGCATTGATTTTATCCCGAATTCCTTCGAGGGATTCGCTGCCGTCAAGAGTGACATTGAAGGTCTTTTGTGATGCGCCACTGCCAACACTAAAGTTGAACGTGCCGGCAACCGCGGGCGTAAATGCTGATTTGGGATTGGTGACCCCAGCCAACATAGATTTGACGCCAGCTTGGGCCAACTGGCTGACTTTGATGTCGTAGGTCCCTGGCTTGGCTGTATTTGCTGCCGTTGCGGTGGCTATGCCGGTATTGGTTGATGTGGCTTTTGCGGCGGCGAAATCCAAGTCCAGCTTTAGAGTGCCGATAGCGGTTTTGAACGCGTCTAGGTCGCTTTTGACTTTCCCAAAAGCGCTCAACTGATCATTAACTTCTTGCTTCTTTTTGGAAAGCGAATTGAGCGGTTGGCGCTCAAGTTGAAGTAGCTGGCTTACCAGGCTGTTGACGTCGAGTCCCGAACCAACGCCCGCACTTGAAATGCCCATGATCGTTCTCCGTTATGCCGCATGACGAAATATTTTTAAGCGCGCTCTTTGATTAACAAACCTTTCAGTTCATCAAGCCGCTTTGCGATAACAAGCATTTCCTGTGCCGGAATCTGACGAATTACTTCTTTAGTCTTTACATCAATGAGCTTTACGACACTGGCGCCGGTATCGTTGTCAATGGAGAACTGAAGGTCGCTTCTAAGACCTGCGACGGTCTGATTGGCTCTGTGCGTAGCTTCCTGTAAGGCCTCTTTTTCTTCTATTGGTTTTTGTTGCTCAGCGACAGTGGCATTTTTCGTTGTATCGGGAGTGGAAGTGTCCGAGGGAACTTCGCGTTTGGCAGCGGCAGCATTGCCAGTCGAACGGTTAGCCGTTTGAGTGGGGTAGGTAGGGGGGCTGCTGTTGTTCAAAGGTTGGATAGTCATTTCCAGCTCCTTTATACGGCACAACCGGAGGGGCTTCGAGCGATGCTCGCTACCCCTCCGGCCAGTACTGCTAGTGCTTTAATCTAATGCGGTTTAGCGCAGGAGGGTCAGCGCGCCCTGGGGCACCGTATTGGCCTGGGCCAGAATTGCCGTGCCGGCCTGTTGCAGAATCTGGTTACGGGTCAGCTGAGCAGTTTCGGCTGCGAAGTCAGCGTCGATAATCCGGCTCTTGGATGCACTCAGGTTTTCCACGTAGTTCTGCAGGTTCGACACTACCGCCTCAAAGCGGTTTTGCACGGAACCGAAGGTGGCGCGGATGTTGGCAATCTGGGAAATATCCTGATCCAGCTTAGCGATAGCTGCGGAAGCACCACCGGAGGTGGTCACAGTCACGGTCCCGGTTGCGGTCAAGCTGCCGCTGAAGGAGTTCAGACCGGCGGAGTTGGCCTGAGCCAAGTCAGTGGTGGTGACGCTAACCTGGTTGTCGGAGGAGCCGCTGAAACCCACCTGGAAGGTGATGGTGGATGCACCGGAGAGCAGCTTGGTGCCGTTAAATTCGGTGGTCTGAACGATACGGCTAATTTCCTGGGTCAGCTGGTCAACTTCCTTTTGCAGCTGGCTGCGGTTGGTGTCGCTGATGGAGCCGTTGGAGGCTTGCACAGCGATTTCGCGGATACGTTGCAGGTTGTTGGCGATCTGGCCCAGGGCACCTTCAGCCGTCTGGCCGACGGAAATGCCGTCGTTGGCGTTACGGATGGACTGGTTGCCACCGCGGATGGCGCTGGTGAAGCCTTCGGCAACGGCGGAACCGGCGGCATCATCCTTGGCGCTGTTCACGCGCAGGCCGGAGGACAGGCGCTGCAGGGAATTAGCCAGAGAGGCGTTGGATGTGGCCAGATTCCGTTGTGCGTTCAGCGACGAAATATTGGTGTTGACGATCAAAGGCATGATTATCTCCTTGGTTCCATTGATTATTTACCCATTTGGGTAAAACCTTGGGGGCGGGATTGCGCCTCCTTTGTCTCAGTTATCGGAGGCGCTTGGAGGAACTTTAGTCTTTTTAGCGAATATTTTTGTCGGGGTGAAACAAAGAAAAAGGCGCCGACTTTTCTCCACCCGGATGTGGGGTTGGGAAAAGGCGGCGCCGAAGCGTCTCTGGTAGTAGGGGCGGCGAATCCGCCGCTTATCAGCCTCGCAGTAGCGTTAGGGCCTGTTGCGGAACGGTGTTGGCCTGGGCAAGGATTGCCGTACCGGCCTGTTGCAAAATCTGATTGCGGGTCAGTTGGGCAGATTCGGATGCGAAGTCAGCATCCATGATCCGGCTACGGGATGCCGTCAGGTTCTCCACATAATTTTGCAGATTGGAGATGACGGCCTCGAAACGGTTCTGCACCGCGCCGTAAGTGGAGCGCAGGTTGGCTACCTGGGCGATATCGGCGTCCAGTTGGCTGAGGGCTGCGGAGGCGCCACCGGAGGTAGTGACGTTGATGGTGCCCGTGGCGGTGAGGCTGCCACTGAAGGCATTGAGGCCTGCGGAGCCTGCCTGGGCTAGGTCAGTGGTAGAAATGGAGACTTGGTTGTCGGCGGAACCGCTGTAACCGATCTGGAAGGTAATGGTGGCTGCCCCAGAGAGTAGCTTGGTGCCATTGAACTCTGTGGTCTGAACGATGCGGCTGATTTCCTGGGTCAGCTGATCCACTTCCTTCTGCAGCTGGCTACGGTTGCTGTCGCTGATGGAACCGTTGGCCGCTTGTACGGAAATTTCACGAATTCGTTGCAGGTTGTTGGCGATTTGGCCCAGGGCGCCTTCAGCTGTCTGGCCGACCGAGATGCCGTCATTGGCGTTGCGGATAGCCTGGGTGTTGCCGCGAACCCCGCTAGTGATGCTTTCGGCTACAGCCATGCCGGCGGCATCATCCTTGGCGCTATTGACGCGCAGGCCGGAAGACAGGCGTTGCAGGGAGAGCGACAGTGCCGCGTTGGACGTGCTCAAGTTGCGCTGAGCATTGAGCGACGCAATATTGGTGTTGACGATTAGTGCCATTTTCAGCTCCTTACCAGAGAGGCTTAACAGTTTGGGCGCCCATCTCCCCGGAGGGGGTGGGGCGCTCTGGTTTTACTTAAGCAACTGGTGTGCCATCATCGTGGCAATAGGAGGTTTATGGCATTAATAGGTGTGGGAAGTGGCTTGTCTATTGTCTTCCAGGCATTTAGGGGAAGGCCTGGGGGCTAGAGGTTTTCAGCCAGTTCGGCAGCAACCTAGCAATGGACTCCAGAAGCGGCAACCATTGCCCCGGCATTTTTTGCCGGTACAGAGTCAGACTGGGATACCAGGAGGTTGCCGTTCCCTGCCGGGGCCAGCGCCAGTCAGCATCCGCTGCCAGCATTACCCAGGCCGGGCAGCCTAGGGCTCCGGCGAGATGGGCGATGGCAGTGTCCACCGTAATAACTAGGTCGAGCCTGGCCAGAGCCGCTGCCGTATCGGCAAAATCCTCCAGTTCCGGACCTAGGTTCAGCAGGGCAGCCGGCAAGTTGGCGGGGGACGGCTTTTGCAGGCTGACCCATTCAACCTCGGGGATATTCAGCAAGGGAGCCAGGGCCGACAGGGGGCAAGAGCGTTCTTGGTCATTGGGATGTCGGCTATTGCCGGCCCATACCAGACCGATGCGTTTAGCATTGCTCTTGATCGGTAGATGTTGCGCCCATTTTTCCTGGTAACGCTGGGGTACCTCGATGTAGGGGCCGGCGCCGATTGCGGCAAAGTGTGTTTCGTCCAATTGCAGCACATGGGGTAGGCTTAGCAAGGGCAGATAACAGTCGCAACCCCAGGCATCCTTTGGAAGGTCGGGCCCTTGGGGAACCCAGCGTAGGGGGGAGTCCGAGTCGGCCAGAAGAGGCAGCAGGGCTGGCTGGACTTCAATGACGATATCGCCTCCGAAAGCCAGCAGCAGGGGAACAAAGCGAATGAATTGCAGGGTGTCTCCCAGGCCCTGTTCTGCCCGTAACAACAGGGAACGGCCATGTAGGCGTTCTCCCCGCCAACGGGGAAGCCGGTTTGAGAAACGGCTGCGGGTGCCTGCCATTTCTCCCCATTCATACTCCGCCCAACCCTCTTTCCAGTAGCCCTGGCCCAACAGGGCTAGGGCGTTATTCCATCGGCACGATGGGTCCGCTGGGGCTAGGGCTACGGCTTGCTGATGGCTTGCTAGGGACTCGGCATAGCGCCCGCAGCGGCGCAGGCTATTACCTACATTGCTCCAGTAACGGGGCTGCTTGGGTGAGATGGCGAGGGCCTGCTGCAATAGCTCCAAGCCTGCTTGGTAGTGTCCCTGCTTTTCCAGCAGCAGTCCCAAATTGGTCAGTATTTCCCCATCCCCAGGGGCGGCCTTGCGAGCCGTCTGGAAAGTGGCCGTAGCTTCGTCCAGCAGGCCGTGGGCCTGCTGAGCCATCCCCAGGTGATTGAGGATTGCGGCATCATGAGGCGCCAGGATCAGGGCACGATGGAAGGCTTGGATGGCCTTTCCCCACTCCCGCAGTCCATGAAATACCTGCCCCAGATTGTCGTGGGCCAGGGGATTGTCGGGCTCCAACTCGACTTGACGTTGGGCCCAGGGCAGGGCCAGGTCCAGCCGGCCTAACTGAAAAGCGGTGGCGGCCAAATTGGCTAAAGTCGGAGTGTGGTCTGGGTTGAGGGCCTGGGCCTGGGCATAGGCTTGGTAGGATTGAGGCCCGTCTCCCAGTTGTGCGAGACAGATGCCTTGGTTGAAATGGATGCTCCAGTCTCCTGGGGCAAGAGTTGCCGCCATCTGGAATGCCTTTGCCGCCTGTTCGAAGTTGCCGGCAGAAAAGGCCGCCTGGGCTTGTTGTAGCAGTTGTGGCAGAGGCGTCATCACTGTTCCTGGCGCCACTGCCGCAAGGCTTGGGTAACAGCGGCGACCACCTTGTCCCAGCCTTCTTCCTGGGTTTGCCGGAACTGCCGTAGGCTGGGGTACCAGGGAGAGTCCTCCCGCTGTAGTAGCCAACGCCAATCAGTATCCCAGCGGTTAAGCAGCCAGACCGGCTTGTTCAAGGCGCCGGCTAGGTGAGCGACGGCGGTATCCACGCTGATCACCAAGTCCAGGGATTCCACCAGTGCTGCCGTTTCTGCAAAATTCAGCAGTTTGTCGCTGTAATCGGTAATGGACCACCGTCCCTTAAGGTCGGTGACTTGAGCTGCGGCCTCATCCTTTTGCAGGCTGACGAAACTGATGTTGGGGACAGAGGCCAGAGGCAGCAACTGCTCCAGTTTCAAGCTACGGCGGCTGTCCAGTAGTACAGCGTCGGCCATGTGCTGGCGCCGGCCGCCTGCCCAGACCAGACCTACCCGGGGTCTGGAGAGGGGGGCGAGGAGCTCCCGCCATGCCTCCCGGCGGGCCTGGGGGGCCCGCAGATAGGGCATCTCTGCGGGAATGTCCGCGATGCTGGTATGGAAGGCCAGTGGTAGGGAAAGCAGGTGGCAATGCCAGTCTGTCTCGGGGACCGGCTCATTTTCATCAATCAGCAAGTCGATACACGGCATTTCCTGAAATAGGGGTTTCAGGGGGGCTTGTATACGCACCGCTACCCAAGCGCCGAGAGCTTTGACCCGGGTGGCGTAGCGGATGAACTGCAGGGAATCCCCTAGACCCTGTTCGCACAGTAGCAGGATCCGCTGGCCGGAGATAGGCTCGCCCCGCCATTGGGGAGTGCCGGGACGAAATATCACCCCCTGGATGTTGGCCTGGCGCCGGTACTCATAATCCGGCCATGCGGCCTGCAGTTGCCCCCGGGTGAGTCGTACCAGAGCCCGGTTCCAGCGCGCCAGGGGATGTTCCGGGTCTAGTTCGAGGGCCCGATCCAGATTGGTCTGGGCCGCTTCCAAGTCCATGGCTTCCATCTGGGTGATGGCTAGGTTGCAGTAGCCCACCGGGTCTTTGGGAGCGATGCGAATGGCTTGTCCGAAACTGGCGGCGGCTGCTTCGGGATAGCCCTCTTTCATTTGTGCATTGCCCAACTCGATCCATGCCCATAGCAGGTCAGGGGCGAGTCGAGTGGCGCTTTCCGCCAATTCCCTGGCGACCGCATATTCCCCCAGGTGAGAGCATAAGGAGGCGAAGGCGGTGTAGTTGCGTGGCTCCTCCGGGTTGCAATTAAGGGCCGCTGTATAGGCATCCACTGCGTCAGGAAAATGGCGTAACAGAACAAAGCCACTGGCGATGCGACGCCAGGTGTCATCATCCTGGGGTTGCAGGGCCACGGCCTGCTGCAGGTCGGTGCCCGCTCCGGCGCCATCGCCCATGCGAATGCGGGTCAGGGCTGCCTCAATACAGGCGTCGATGCTGCCGGGCTCGGCCGCCTGTACGTTTTGCCACAGGGCCAGAGCCTCTCCATGGCGCTGCTGGTCTCCCAGCAGGATGGCCAAATTGTGGGCTGTGTCCAGGTGCCCGGGCACGGCAGCCAGGATGGTTCGGTAACGTGTCTCAGCGGTGGCTCGGTCGCCCCGTTGCTGGGCCTGTACCGCCTCGGCGAAGTAGGCGGTCAACTCTGTCGGGGTCTTAGGTGATGATGTCATGATCTTAGTCTCGGCATAGGGACATCCGCAGATATCCCTATGCCGAAGGATTACGGGCGGGGGTCCGTTAGGGCCTTGAACCAGGCGTCCAGATGGTGGCTAAGAAGGTAACGTTGGCGCACCCACTGTTGCAGGGCGTCTCCTTCTTTTGCAGTGGCATCCAAGTCGTGGACTCGTTCCCGGATGGCCTGGACCCAGGCGCCAGTCTCGTTGGCAACTCGGGTTACTGGGGCATTGTCAGTACGGTAGGGATAGATGTCCGTACACACCACGGGCAAGCCCAGAACACCGTATTCCAGCAGACGCAGATTGCTTTTTGCCTCATTGAAGGGATGCTGTTGAAGGGGGGCCACCGCTAGATCCAGGTTGAGGGAGGCCAGTTTGGCTGGATAAGCTTCGACCCCAACTTCGAACTGGTGATATTCCGTCACGTACGGACGAATTTCGTCGGGACACATGCCGAAGAACACCCATTCCACTTCGTTGGCCGTCTGCTTCACTGCTTCGCTGATAATGGCCAAATCGCCTTTGTGTTGCTGGGCACCGGCCCAGCCCACCCGGGGCTTTTTCCCGACTCGGCGCTGGGAACTGAGGTGGGCCCACAGATCGTCCCGTAGGGAATTCGGCACCAGGCGAACTTCGTCGGTCAGTTCCTTGACGAAGTCGAAGAGAGGCTGGGTGCTGACCACCACCCGGTCAGTTTGCTCGAACAATTTGCGCAGGCGTTGCCGTCCGTTGCGGGGGATACGTCGGTAGTTGGGATTGTCCTCCGGCATCTGGGTGATGAGGTCGTCAATCATGATGACCGACAGCATGTCAGGTCGTTGCTTGCGGTAGAGCTCCTGCCACTCGAAGAAAGCCGGGGAATAGTCCACCTGCTGCATGAGTACGTCTGGTTCCAGGCGGTTCAGTTCTGGCAGGGTGGGGTAGCGTAGCTCGTGGTATTTGCGAGTCTGCACGATGGTGGATTGAATGCGTGCAGCGTGGGTCAATCCCTTCAAGGGAGCGGTAAACCGGTACTCGCCTACCCCGCCGGCTGGGGGAAAGGCGAGGATCCGTTGCCGGTCATGGAAGTTGGTATCCCAGTCTGCCACCAACTCACTTTCGACGTGGAAGGAGCGGTTGGTGCTGAGGGCTAGGTGACGATTGTAGGCCGGGTCTTCCCGGAGCCACTTCTTCCAACGGACATGCAGGGCCAGCGCTGTGGCCGAGTCCCGTTCGACGATGGCGGCACGGCGCTTGATCTCCTGGAGTTCGCTCTGCAGCGACTTGCTTTCGTGGTGAACCAGGGTGGCGTAGGGTGTCCACACGATGAGTTTGCCCAGTTCCCGAACCTTGAGGCAGAAATCTACATCGTTGAAGAGAACTGGCGTGTCCTGTTCATCCATGCCTGAAACCTGGATGAACAACTCCTTGGCGACCAACATGCAGGCGGCGGTGACGGCACTATAGTTTTGTTCCACCTGGAGGCGGTTGAGATAGCCAGGATCCTTCATGTCCAGGTTCATAAAGCCATGGGAGGCCAGGCGGTCAAGGCCAAGAATGACGCCGGCGTGCTGGACTTTTCCAGTTTCCGGATATACCAGGCGGGCGCCAACGATGCCCACTTCTGGACGCAGGGCATGGGCTACCATTCGGGATAGCCAGTTGGCCTGAATGATCTCAGTATCGTTGTTGAGCAGTAGGATCAACTCACCCTGCGCCGCCTCCACCCCCAAGTTGCATTGGGCGGAGAAATTGAAAGGACGATCGTAGTGAACGATGCGAACCCGTTCCGAATGGGTGGCCGCTAGTTCGTCGTAATAGGCCAGGGTATCGGGATCTTCGGTCTGGTTATCGACGATGATGACTTCGTAATGGGTGTAGTCCGTCTTCTGGAACAGTGTTTCCAGGCAAGGGCGTAGGTACCACACGCTATCCCGATTGGGGATGATGATGGATACGAGGGGGGTGCGCTCCAGAGGATAGGCCACCCGCAGAGTATCCGGCAGCAGCCCCTGTTCTACTTGGCCTGGTACTTTCCGACGCGCCAGGTGTGCTTCCACCGCTACCTGACGGGACGCTTGGGCCAGAGGATGTTCCGTCAGGCTAAAGGGGAGATGCACCAAGGGCTCGGCGATATGGCCGATAGACGAGAATCCACCCTCTTGATCAAAGATGCGCAAAAGGGCGTCGTACTGCAGTGCTCCGGGGAAGGGCGCGAAACTGCCTGCACTGCGCAGAGCCTGGGTCTGGAACCACACTGCACTGCCCACGTAGTCCATGGAGCGAAGATAGTCCAGACTGAAGTCCGGCTTAAACCATGGGTCCTGTCGCTGTCCTGTAGCACTCAGGAAATCATGGTCGCTATAGATGGCTTGCCATTCCGGGTGCAGTTGAGCGTAATCGCCGATGCTGAGGAGAGCATTGGGCTCCAGGGTGGTTCCGGGAGGCAGCAGGGCTACCCAGTCGCTAGGGATGTTCTCGATAACAGCATTGCAGCCCGCCACCAGGGTCTGTTCATCCTCCAGACTGTCCAACTGAAGCCAACCGAGTACTTCGGACTGGTTGAAAATGTCGTTGGGGGTGGGCTGGTCCGACAGCACAATCAGCTGCCAACCCTGATAGAGCTGCTGCTGTAGTCCGTCGATGGTCTTCGCCAGCTGTTCCATTTCTTGCTGACGTACCGGCATGAGGAGGAGGAAATGGGGGCGACGCTGCCAGGCCATCATTCGTTCCGCATGGACCTGGCCGTGGATGGGCTCCAGGGAGTGCTTGTTCACCCACAGGGGGTAGCCATCCTCGAAGGCGGTAGGGACTCGGTATTGGGAGGGGCCTTGGGGGGTTTCCAGTTCCTGCAGGAGTATCTGGCGCAGGCGCTCCACGCTGGCGTTGGGGGCTGGGTAGCGAGCGTACAACTGCTTGAACCCGGGCAGCTGCCGTGCTGCCGATGGGAGCGTGTGGTCCTGACGGAATGCTGCCTGACGGACCTCCACCGAGAGCCGTTCGATTTTCTGGATACGGGCGACAGCGGATGCTCGTAGCAGGAAGTCCCAGTCCTCCAGGATGGTCATGGATTCGTCAAACCCGCCGATCTGCTTAAGCAAGGAAGCACGGTGAGCCCAGGTTGGCGTGGGGATGTAGTTGGCCACCAGCAAATCATCCCGGGAATAGGGGCGGATCTGGTAAGGGCGGGTGCGGGTGGTCTCCATGGGGCGACCATCCACCATCTTGTGCACCACGTACTCGGCGTCGCTGTAGACGAAGTCGAAGGCGGTGTTTTCCAGGGCTGTGGCGATGGTTTCCAAGTGGTGGGTGAAGTAGTAGTCGTCATCGTCCAGGTAGGCGATGATGTTCCCCCGGGCCGCGGAAAGGGCCATGTTGCGGGCAGCCGCCGCACCACCGGAAGTGGAGCGGCGGATGTAGGTGATAGGGAAGTGACTACCGAAATAGTCCACCACATCTCCCACGTCGCAGCCGCCGTCGTTGGCTATTACGACCTCAAAACAGCGGTAGGTTTGGTACTGCAGACTCTGAAGTGCCTGGGCCAGAAGGTGGGGGCGGTCCTTGGTAGGGATGATGACAGAAACATGGGGGAGGGGTGCAGAGCGGGCAGAAGCAAAGGTGGGCGCCAAGGGCGCTTCCGGTTGGGGGGCGCTCACTCGTGGGGGGAAAGTTTCAAGCAACCCGAGAAAGTAATTTGCAAGAGCAGCAGGACCGTAGTGTTCCTGGATATAGGGCTGGGCTCGGTCCAGATAGGCCTGTCGCCGCTTCCGGTCAGCATAGGTACTAACCGCTTCTGCCAGGGTTTCTGGCGAGGTATAGATACTATCTTCTGCATTTAAGGCCTGGGCCAGAGCCCGATAGGCTGGGCAGGAACTGACTAGGGGAACCAGGCCGTTCGCGATAGCGGTGAGCATTTCCCCGTTACTTTTGCTGTCTTCATGCTTGTCCCCGGTCTGGGTAAGTAGGGCCAGATCACCTTGTTGCAATAGGGTGGAAAAATTTTCTTGAGACCAAGGGTGGAGTTTGAAGTCAGGCAGCATTTTCCCTAGTTCTGGCAGAGCAGCCCTGTCTGTCACCACATGGAGTTGAGCGCCTAAGGTCCGCAGGGTGGGTACTAGGGGGGCGATCTGGTAAAGGTTACCCACCGAACCGAACCAGATGATGCGCAAGTCATCATGGATGGGAGCGGGGGCCGCTTTGTCGGGGGAAGTATCAATGCCGCCGGGCAGTACTGCCAAGTTTGCCTGGGGGAAACGCAGGGCTAGAAGTCGGGCCCGCTCCGGGGTGTCCGTGGTGACTAGGTCTGCTAGTCCGACCATGGTCTGCCAGTCTTCTGGGCGGATGTCCAACTCCGCCAGTTTCTCTTCATGACTTTCGTCTAGATCGTAGATGACCCGGCCCCCCCGGGCTTTTACGAGCCGGGCGTAAGCGAGTAAATCTGGGGTAATTTTTTTCTGAATGAATAGTAGGTCCACATCCGGCATGGGTTGGGTGTGGGTCTCCTGACCGGCAGCCTGCAAAGCTTGGGCCAGGAGGAAGACCCGGATACGGCTGCTGACGTTATCTGCGTTTTGGGCGGGAATCAGGGAAATTTTCATGGTGCGTTCCATTGTTCCGGTCAGGAAAGGCGTTGGGGCCCTATTCTGCCTGCAAACGGCAGGTGGGGGCAGAAAAACTCCTCAATCCTCAAGCTGGGTGCGGCTTTCAGAGGACTTCTCCGGTTTCGGTCAGAGCCTGGATGACCCATTGGGCCTGGGTATCGGTTAACTGGGGCCCCATGGGCAAGCTGAGTACCTCTCCTGCCAGTTGTTCTGCCAGGGGGCAGTTAATTCCAGCCCATGCCCGGGCATAGGCCTGTTGCCGGTGGGGCGGGGTGGGGTAGTGGATCAGGGTGCTGATGCCTCGCTCCGCCAGATAGCGCTGCAAAGCATTCCGCTGAGGATGACGGATGACGAACAGGTGCCACGCCGGGTCAGCCCAAGGGGCGACGGTGGGCAGAGTGAGAGAGGTGACCGCCAGGGCTTCCCTATAGCGTTGGGCGAGTTGGCGGCGATGTCCATTCCAGTCTTCCAGATAGGCTAGCTTGACCCCCAGGACAGCCGCTTGCACCGGGTCCAGCCGGCTGTTGAAGCCAATCCGCTCGTGGACGTATTTTTGTTGGGAGCCGTAATTGCCCAATTCCCGAATTCGTTCTTGGAGTGCAGGGTCATCCGTGGTGACCGCTCCCCCGTCCCCCAGGGCGCCCAGATTTTTTCCCGGATAGAAACTCCAGGCCACCGGATTGCCATGGCTCCCGATGGGGCGTCCCTTGTAGCGGGTGCCGTGAGCTTGGGCTCCATCTTCCACCACAGCCAGCCTATAGCGGCGGGCGATAGCCATGATGGGGTCCAGATCCACCGGGTGACCGTAGAGATGGACCGGAAGAATGGCCCGGGTGCGGGGAGTGATGGCCGCTTCCAGGTTGCTTGGATCCATCGTGTAAGTAACGGGATCGGGCTCCACCGCTACCGGGGTGGCGCCGCAATGGCTAACTGCCAGCCAGGTGGCGATGAAGGTGTTGCTGGGGACCAGCACTTCGTCCCCGGGGCCAATGCCTAGGGCTGCCAAAGTCAGATGCAGGGCGTCCAGGCCGTTGCCCACACCGATACAGTAGGCGGCGCCGGTAGCAGCGGCAAATTTTTCCTCAAATTCCGCCACAACCCGGCCCCCGACATAGTGGCCGGAACGCAGCACCTCTAAAACCGCCCCTTCAATTTCCGGTTGGAGTTCCCGGTAGGCAGCGCTCAGGTCGAGAAAAGGGACATTTAGGGGCGGAGTCATGGGGCCAACACTTCCCGGAGAAACTGGTCATGGTCCCGAATGTAGTCCTCTTCCTCATAGGGAGCGGAGGCCAGCACCATGCAGACGGCGCCGGAAGAAAAATTGTCCAGTGTTCGCCACATCATGGGGCAGACATAGAGCCCATAGTAAGAGCGGTTAAGGTGAAAACGGTGATCTGAAATTCCATCGCTGAGTACAACGTCAAAACTCCCTGACATGGCGATAATGAATTGATGGAGATTCCTATGAGCATGGGAGCCGCGAACAGAGCCGCCAGGGACGTCGTAGAGGTAATAGGTACGCTTAATGTCGAAGGGAATATGGTGATTCCCTTCGACAAAAGTTAAATTTCCTCTCGGGTCCGATATTTTTGGAAGTTCGATAAGTCTGCAGTCATCGAGGGTCATGTTGAACACCGCAAATCAAGTTCATAAAAGTCGTGGACTGTACCGCCACCACCGAATTCGCTCTTAAACTGATAGAGACCGTTGTTTAGAACTCTTCCATTGTCTTCAGTACTGATACCAAAATCAAACCACCGTGCTCCTTGGCTTTTTGCGTTGGAAATTGCGAAGCTGAAAATTTTATCTAATACAGAAACTGCATTACCTTCTGGCGAAGAAGTGATGTATTGGGCATGGTGACAAGTAGGGGATATATATAAAACAATGCCGCCAACAATAACTCCTTCAGTGGCACCACAAATGCATTTGATGTGGTTGGGAAAACGATTAGCAAGGAGCTCAATTTCTGTAATGGAATGGGTGGGGTAGGCGCTATGCCGGCTTTCTAGATTTTTTGTTAATATCGCCCATAGATCGGGTAAATAGCGATTCCCTTCTAAGATAGAAATTCCATGCCGTTCAGCATTTTTTAAACCCCTGACACGCCTATGGCTGGGGTTGCCTCGATTGGAAAGGTCAATAGTGCAACTAAGATCGCGTCTTATCAGTCTAGAGCCAAACGTGTCTAAGGAATACAAGTCATCCTGGGAAGGACGCCGGTGATAGATGGGCGGGATTGCTTTATATATTAAATTAATATAATTGGTGCTCTTGTAATGCTGCATGACTAATTGTAGGGCTTCCCTGCTATTTTCACCATGTAACTCCCCTTTGTGTAGCAATCCACCATAAGTAATGCCTGGGTGAGAAATTATAGTCTGGCAGTTGTGGGGCGATTCGGCTGCTGGAAAGAGGCCGACAAGACGCTCATTACTCTCCAGGATTAACGACCTATCAGAGAATCTGTCGCCGTGATAGGATAAGTAGCGTCGAGTATGGAGTATTGTGGCTTGAATTGCTTCGCTACAAAATTTATCCCAGACTTCAATGTCATTTGAAGTGAATGGCCGAATTTTTAGAATCATTCGTCTTCCAATATCGCGGCAGCAAATCCAGATTCCCCAAAGTTATTGCCATTGTAGAATAAATATAATTTCCCATTTATTTCGAGGGGGGCAGCGTATGTGATTGTGTCGGAATCGAAGCTCCCTGGTGTGATGTCTAGATTTAATTTCTCATCCAGCCGTTCCCATTGGATGCCATCCCTAGATTCTGCATAACCCAGCCGATAGGCGCCTAAAGAACGGCGACGTATGGAGTAAAACATACGATAACCACCACCGGGTTTCTTTATGATGCAAGGGCGGCCAAATCCATACTCATCCGGCTTGGATACTGGGATGACCGTTTTCCCTTCTGACGGCCAGTGGATTCCATCGTTTGATTCAGCATAACGAATATCGTAAATAGGGGAAGATTTTTTGTTGATCTCTTCCCAACGACTGCCGGCCACATACCACAATTTAAAATGGCCTGCGTCATGCAGGCAGTAAGGGCCACCTCGAATAAATAATTCGTAAGGTGTGCGCTCTAAAATAGGGGTGGTGTGGGTTTTTTTAAATGTGCTTCCCCCATCCTGGCTTATCGCTAATCCGGTTAATAATCTATAACGAATTTTTGTGCCTAATTCAAAGCCGGCGTAGTACATGTAAATCTGATTCTGTGGGGTGGGCGCGACAGAGCAAGGGAGAATCCCATTTTCGTCAAAGGTACCGGGCACACCGATATCAAATAGCGGACGGTCATGAATATACAGAATGTTGGTGGGATTATCTCCTGCTACATCAATGTAACTCGGACGGGCTACACCATGTTTGTCGCAGCTGCTGAAAAATATTCGGATAATTTCTCGGCTGATTCTGTAGGGGGTAGGAACCATTGCATGAGTTAGAGCCCAGGGAAGGGTGCCATCAGGGCCATAGATTAATCCCAGTTTTCTCCATTTCACGATGAATATCTCGCTATAGCTTGAAGAATTCTAATGAACTCAGCTTATGAGAAATGGCTGTCTCTGTTTTGAAAAACGCATTATCCGGTGTGTTTTTCATAATGGTCGTGCTGGGTCCAACCCAGTTATTTTGTCCTACTGTTATGTTGTTTGCTAAAGTCGAATTTACTCCAAGAAAAGAATTTTCTCCTATATCGCAAAATCCGGAAATAACTACATGGGAGGAAATAAAGCAGTTATTTCTAATGGTGGAGTGATGGCCAATATGATTTCCGCTCCACAAAATAACATTGTCCTCAATATTACAGAATGGTTGGATCGTGTTGTTTTCAAAAATGAAACAATGTTCGCCAATTTTTACGTTAGACCACACAAATGATTTCGAACTGATATATGAAGCCAAGTGGTATCCCTGTTGCTTTGCCGATGCGGCGAGTCTAGTTCTTAAGCGGTTGAGTTGAGTGTATGGTATGGCAACATACACATCGTAGGCTTTTGGCGGGTGGCTATGGGGGAGCGTCTCAAATGGTACAACCGGTATCCCAAATAAACTTGCTTTTTTGATGAACTTTTCTTCTACAGAAAATGCACTTATTGAATAATTTGAGTCGTGCAGGAAGTATTCATAAGCGATTTCTGCGAAGGCAGAATCTCCAACGATAATAAGGTTTTTTGTTTTATCCATGATTGTGCCCTTTTATGGTTTTAAGATGAGTATGTCTTCTCTTCTGTTCGCCATGGGTAATTGCGGCGACTGCGGCACCCAGTAAGCATCACATCCCTGCGCTCGAACTCGCATTATGATTGATAGGATCACGGAGTCGTCAATTTTTCCTGGCTCGATGGTGGTAAAGCTGACAGAGGGGATTTCTTCCGTTGCTGTGAAATTCTGATGGAAGCGTATTCCAGGTTGACTGGAAAAGAACCGTTTTCGCTTCGATATGTTTGGAATGTCTCCAATTAACATTTGTCCGCCAGGGGATAGTAATTCCATGGAGGTGTCAATAAACTTGAATAATGACGATTCATTGAAAATGTAATGTAAAACGCTGTAGCAAAGAATTGCGTCAACACCGTTTACATAAGTCTGCAGATTTTCTTTGCATTCGGGGAAGTGTCCGGCTACTTTTTTGTTGTTATTGTTATCCGGTAATTGAGAAAGCATTTCCTCTGAATCTACCAAGATAAGATGATGCTCCCTATTTTTGCCTTTTTCCAGGAGCAGATGTGCCAGTGGCCCGCATCCGGGGCCGATGTCAAGGATGGTTTTTTTTCTGAGGTCTAAATTGGTGAGTTTTTTGTTGATGTCCTCGAATATTCGTTCTTCAAATCCCTGCCGGTAGGAATCAGGGAAACCAATTTTTTCATTTTGGCTGAGGGTGTTATCTAAGGCCATCCGACGAAAATCATCAAATCCGAGATTTGAGAAATCGATGGTCACGATACTTTCTCCAAGTCATTGAGAATTTGTGCTACCCGATGGTTCCAAGTATGTTTTTCTTGTATGAGGTCATACGCATTTTTTTTTATTTTCTCTGTCTCTGGGTTAAAGAGGTAATAATTAGTAACCTCTTTAAGATTCGATAACGAATATTCTATGTAGTGAGTTCCTGGAATAAAATCTTTCATCTCTTCACCAGTGACAATATTTCGATTTGCGAAGATGGGGCCGCCGTATGCCCCCATACAATCAAAAACCCGCGGGTGTATGATCATTCCGCCATTATGTAAATTAAAGGCGCTGGTTCTGAATGTGCGCACGAGATCGCGGAAGCCGGGTAATTCCCGTTGGTAGTGGTTTGTTAAATGTGGCCAGCCTTTCCAGGTGTCGGGGCCGTATAAGTGTAAGGAATGACCGTTCTGTAGGATTGTTTCCGCTAAACGAAAACGGTTGAAGGCCCTGATATATTCTTCTTTAAATATGCTCAAGGCTTCAGGGGGTAATTCCTTTGTTGTGCTTCCCAGAGTATTAAAAAAAACTTCAACGATGTCATCGAGTAGCTCTAACGGATAGTCGATTTCGTCTCCGAGGGCGGCGCTCAAAAAATTAAAATAATCTTGCCCCGAGAATTGGCGGCCGTTGCCGATAGAGTACTGATTGCTTAATAAACTTGCCGAAGGAATATAGCCAACCAGAGAGAAGTCGGTCTTTATTTCTGCTTTTTCGTCTCCGTGCTCTAGTGGTTGAGTTGCAAAATGTAGGATTCCAACATCGGGGTTGTCAGGAAAAACAAGATTTTTTAATCGCTGGCTCACTACATAGACCAAATCATCTTCTTTCGATTCGAATCTCGTATGGCGCAGGTCCCGACCATTGAAAATATTGTCCTGAAGCCAGAGTACATGGCGGAAGGCTGGTGCGGTCTGGTTCGGGTGGGGACAGTTGATGGAAAACACCAAATCCGGGGCATAGCCCTGCAACAGAGCGTTTTCTGCCCCCTCATTCAAGTCGGCTACCTGGGTCAGGCAGTCCGCTCCGGTACGCATGAAGGCACGGCGCAGGGCGAGGGCCAGATTGATGTAGAAGAAGGTCCGGGCCGGGGCCCGGATCAGGACGCGTTGATATTGAGTCAATTGGGGGCCGGGTAAAGCGTTAGCGTTGAGTGAGAGGTAGGGCGAATTTGTGCACCACCATTTGCAGAGCCTGTTCGATGCCCTGGTCGGTGAGGCCCAGGGCGTTTTCCTGGAACATCATGGCGATCATGGACCCCACCTGAACATCCCCCTTGGCTTCCAGCTGATGAACGGTGAAATTCCGTTCCAGGGTGAGGATGAAATCCAGGTCTGCCAATAGGGGCAGGGATTGATCCAGGCCGCCTTGGCGCAGGAATAGGGTGCGGCGTAGGGCGAAGGCGGCGAGGGGGGGCATCTGGTCCTGCCAGGGGTGACCGGCGGAGAGAACCATACCGAGCAGGCTGTTCCAGGCCCGATGCAGCCCAGCACATTCCTCCGGCTCCCGGGTGCTCACCGGGTATTGGACTGTGGTGCAGCCCGGCTGGCTGAGGGCCTGAACCAGGTAGGCGAGAAAATCCGGGGCCAGATATCCCTGGGGGTCCATGAAGTAGAGCAGTTGCCCGCCCGCTACCTGGGCCGCCTGATTGTAGGCTGTGGCCAGGCCTACGCCGGGCAAGTGGAGACAGCGGACGGCCTGGCTACGGGTCGGGTCATCTCCCAAGTTGGCGCAATCCATGCGCCCCCGATTTACCGCCAGCAGTTCCCAGTTTTTAAACTGCTGCAAATCCAGCTGGGTCAATACCTGATCCACCACCTCCGGGTTATCCATGAGGGGCAGCACGATGGTCAGGGTGGGGTTATCCAGGGGGCCGTCCAGGGGATCGTTCTGCAACTCACGCAAAAAGGCTTCCCCCCGCTCGTAGGCAGCCAGGACCCGGGCCGAATCTCCGTTGCGGCCCGGAAGGGAAGCCTGGCGGTAGGCTTCCCGCTTCCGGTTCAGGGTATCCAGAATGCCGGCTTCGTAACCTGCCAGCCGGTCCCGATTTTCCGCTACCAGATAGCGGTCCAGGAGGACGGCGAATTCCCTGGCGCCGATGCCCTGTTCGTCAAAATCCCGACCTACGGACGCCTGATTGTTGTGGATGCGGAAGGCGCCCAAGGGGGCATAGATAAAGGTAGAAAGTACGCCTCGCAAGGACAGGCGTAGGGCCAGATCCCAGTCCGTTGCTCGGAAAAAGCGACCCGGTTGGTCATCGATGGTGAGTTCCGGATCAAAGGCCCCCTGTTCCCGGATTACCCGGGTGCGAAACAGGGTGGCGCCCATGTAAATGTACTCATCGAAGCGCAGCAGATCGGGAAAATCATCCCGACCCGGGGGCAGATGGCAGGGCAGGTGGCCCGGGTGGCGTACGGTGCTGACGAGCCGATCCTGATCGTCCGCCATAACGTAGTTGGCGTAGGCGAAACCGGCCTGGGGATACTGGCGCAGGGCGTTGAGTAAGCGCCCCAGGCAGCCGGGCAGGAGAAAATCATCGGCGCCCAGGAGCAGGACGAATTCCCCCCGGGCCTCCCCGAAAGCCTTATTCACATTGGCGACCGCTCCCAAGTTTTCCGGATTGCGTATCACCCGGATGCGGTCGTCTGCCTGGAAGGCTTGGAGGCGTTCCGGAGTGTCGTCCGTGGAACAGTCATCCACCACCACCAGTTCCCAATCCTGGAAATCCTGGTTTTGTACGGAGGACAGGGCTTTGGGGAGATAGCGGCCGTAGTTGTAGGCGGGGATGACGACAGAGATAAGGGGGGCGGCAGACATGGGTCAGGCTTTCCGTTGATCGACGAGGATGGTGCGGCGCAGAGCGTTCCGATCTACCCGCTCTTCCCCATACACCTCTAGCCAGGGGGCCGCTTGGCGGCGCAGCGCCTTTTCCAGGCTGCGCATCAGGGCAGGCAGTTCGGCGGAGTCGGCGCTTTTTTCGTAATTGAGGATGACCCGCACCGGGCGCCCCCGGATGTCGTCCTCCAGCCGGTCCACTTCCAAAAGGCCCTGGGCCAGATTCTCCTCCTGAAGCGTGTGGGCCACGACCTGGCGCAAGTGGGCCAGACGGGCTCCCGGGGTGGCTTGGGTCCAGGTTTCCGGTAGGGCCAGGAAGGCGGCGCCGGACAGTGCCGGGGGGGGGGCGGCGGGGCGGCATTGCTGCCGGTAGGCCCGTAGGGCGGTCTGAGCCTGTTCCAGGGCGGGGGCTTCCTGAATCGGATTGAGAATGCCCCGGTCCGCCGGAGGCGGAACTTCCCGGCTAACCAGGTGGAACGCATAGGCAGCCCCCTGGGCGGCGGCTTCCTCCAGGCTTAAGCCCGGGAGCAGGCAGGCCAGGATGTCCAGCCAATCCCGGTCCGCTTCGGGGGCGTTGGTGAAGTGGGCCGCCTGGATGCCGTCCGTATCTGCAGCCAGCCATAGGCGCAGCCCCAGGGCGTCCGTGTCCGGATCAAGGGGGGGCTGCAAACGGGCGCCAGCAGGAGGGGGGGGCGTTTTCTCCAAGAGGGCGGCCAGACGGGCGGCGCTATCCCGGAGGGACTGGTGGTAAGAGGTGGTGGCCATGGTGTCAGATGAAATTGAGATGGTCCGGCGGGGTGCCCTGGGGGGCGCGCAGTTGAATTTCACCGCGCCGATAGGCGTCCAGGGTTTCATTGACCTTGTGTTGCAGGCAAAGGGTGCCACACATGGTCTGGGCATTGAAATCTGGGGAGGCCAGATAATTCATGACTTCCCAATAGGCATCGCTTTGCCAGATGTCCTTGAAGCGCGTGTCGCAGATATTACCCAGGTGGAATTTCTTGTAGCGCTCGTTGAAGAGCATGCCACAGGGAGCCACCAGACCGGAACCCGACAGCTGGATGATGAAGGGGGGGCCGTAGCAGCGCTGATAGCTGCGTTTTTCCCCGGCCAAAATCTTGGACCACTTGACCGAGACTTGGTAATCCGGGGTGGACAGGGCTTCCGCCTGGTGCAGGGTATCGAAGAGGTCTCCGTAGCCGCTGTAATCCACCTGGAGATCCCCGTCTTCATTGTCGCTGCAATGCTTGAAGATGCAGTAATCCACCCCCAGCTCCCGGCCCAGCCGGGCCAGGGGCAATACCTGGTCGCCGAACTGGGGCATGAGCACCATTTGCAGACCCAGGGTGACGGAAAGATTCCGTTCCCGTTTGATGCGCACCATGGCCCGGATGTTGTCCAGAACCCGGTCATAGAAGGCCGGCTTGACTCCCATGATTTCCGCATACCGGTCCCGTTCTCCGGCGGAGATGTTGATGCGCAGATAGGTCAGGTGGGGCAGGATGCGCTCCGCCATGTCCGGAGTGACGAGAAAGCCGTTGGTGCCGGTGGCCATGGACAGACCCAGCTCCCCGCCCCGCACAATGGCGTCGGCAAACACCGGGGAGACGGAGCTTTCCCCATCCGACACCAGACTGATGCCTTTTACTCCGATGTCTGCGGCATCTTCGAGGAAATCGTAAATCACCTGCTGGGTAATCGTCTTCCGGTCATTTTCCTGCAGAGTGGCATAGCAGTAGGTGCAGGCGTAGTTGCAGGCCCGGGTGAGGGCCATGTCGATGGTGATGGGGGCAATGCGCTCCCCCCGTTCCCAGGCCTGCACCCGGCCCAGGTGCCAGGGAATCTTGGTGCCGTCGAGAATGAGTTGGGTGTGTTCGGGCAAGGCAGAGGACACGGCGGTTTCCTAAATGAAATTGACGTGGGGAACGGTGCCCCGGACCAATTTGTCCAGATAGCGGTTCACTTCGTCCATGCGGCAATTGACCCGGCACTGGTGAATATCCAGTTCCTGGCGCACAAAGGCGAAATTCGCCTGCCGCTTGGGGCCTTCCCAGATGCTTTGGAAATCCTGTTGATTGATGTTGCCATATTCAAAGCGGGAGTCCAGCAGGTAAGCACTACAACCGTATACGGCACCGGTCGCCATGACATAAGCCCAGAATGCGGGGGTGGAAAGGCAGCGGGAGTAACGGTCCTGTTCCCCTTCTGTATGTTTTTTCATGGTGTGGCTGCGGAATATCACCTGGAAATTGTTCCGGTTTTCCTCCGCCAGGGTTTCCTGGAGGGAGAGCAAGCGGGAATAGTCCAGATCCCGGTAGGTTTGGGTGACACTGGCGTAGTGCTGGGAATAGGGCTTCACCACCAGATAGTCAAGACCGATTTCGTCCCGGCAGAGGCGGGCCAGCTGGGTGATTTCCCTGGCGTTTTCCGGCAGCAGGAGAATCTGGGCTCCCAGGGTGCACTTACCTCCATCCCGCTGGCGGGCGGCCACCAGACGCTTCAGATTGCCCACTACCTTGTTGAAGTCTTCCGCCTTGGTGCGGTGAATCTTGGCGTAGGTTTCCGGGCTGCCCGCGTTGAGGGATACCTTGATCCAGGACACATGGGGTAGGGCTTCGGCGACAAAGGCTTCGCTCACCACCGTGGCATTGGTGGTGAAGGCCGAGTCCATGCCCGCTTCCGCTGCCGCCAGCACCATGCGGTGGATGTCCGTGTGCAGCATGGGTTCCCCTTCCCCGGCGAACATCACGCTTTTGACCCCCAGGCGTCCCATGTCCGCCAGGGTACGTTGCACCACGGCCAGATCCAGACGCACTGGCTGGTAGCCGATGTAATCCACAGCGCAGAAGGTGCACCGGTGGTTGCAGGCGCCTACGGGGGCGATTTCCACGTAAATGGGGTAGAGGTGTTTGAATTTTTCCCAGTCTTCCCCGGCCTCCAGGAACTGGCTGACCCGGCGGGGGTGATACACCAGCTTGTGACTATCGATGGCGAATTGGTCGGACATGCTTACCTCAGGAGGGAAACACCCACTGGGGGGCTCCGGAAAAGGTGATAAAAAAGGCGGAGGGGCATCAGAAGGGACCGGTGAATTCTTTCTGGGGAGCATCTGCTGGGGTGGTGCGGCGCAAACGCGCTTGCAGTTGTTCCCGATCCAGGGTCTTGTCTGGCCGTTGGGCTACTACGGCCAGGGCGATGCTGGTGGCGTCCGGGTAGTAGTCCGCCGCCAGGAAATGGGAAGTGGGGGCGGGCAGGTCGGGCAGGGTCACTCGGGCGGGGGCCGCTGCCAGTTGCCCCCAGCATTGCTCGGTGATAGCCGCCACCAGCTCCCCGGCGATGCCACCGGTTTTCCAGCCGATGTCTGCGGCCACCAGATGGCCGGTGCGGGCCACCGAGGCCGCTACCCCGGCTACGTCCAGAGGACGGGCCATGCGCATGTCCAGCACTTCCACCTCCCAGCCCTGCTCCGCCAGGGCTTCCGCCGCCAGCAGGCTTTCCACCACCATGTAGGAAAAGGCGGCGATGGTGACATCCCGGCCGGGACGGCGAATGGCAGCCTGTTCCAGCGGCGCGATGTAGGGGGCCTCCGGTACCTGATCCACCAGACCGTGGAGCCAGCGGTGTTCGACGAACAGCACCGGGTCGTCGCAGGCGATGGCTGCCAGGAGCATGCCCTTGGCATCATGAGCGGTAACCGGTAGGGCGACCCGCAGACCGGGAATATGGGCGAAGAGGCTGTGCAAGGCTTGGGCGTGCTGGGGCCCTTGGCCCCAGCCCCGGCCCACCACGGTACGGATCACCAGGGGCACATGGGCCCGTCCGGCAAAGACGTAGCGCCACTTGGCGGCGTTGTTGATGATCTGGTCGGCGCACAGCAGCATGAAATCAATGCGCTGGTGTACCATTACCGGACGCATACCCGCTAGGGCAGCGCCGATGGCAATGCCGGTCATGCCGTTTTCCGCTAAGGGGGTGTCGAACACCCGTTGGGGGCCGAACTGTTCCTGGAGACCAGCGGTGGTGCCGAAAATGTGTTTGGGGTCGGGCACCCCTTCCCCCAGAAGAATGACCCGGGGATCGGCGGCCATCGCCTGGGCCAGGGCTTCCCGGATGGCTTCGGCTTGGGAGAGGCAACGCTGGGTATCAGCCATGGAGCAATCCTGGTAAATCGTTGTAACGGGGCGGGGCCGCATCAAGGGCGGTCTGAAAGGCGGCGGCCACTTCGGCGTCGACGGTGTCCTTGGCTTCCTGGAAAAAAGTGCGGTCGGTCCCAGAGGCCTTGAGCTGGTTCGCCAGCCGTTGTATCGGACAATGTTGCTGCCAATCCTGTAATTCTCCCTGGGGTCGGTAGCCCAGATCATCGTCGTAATCGGGGCCGCAGTGTTCCCGCCAGCGGTAGGTGGAAAATTCCAGGAATACGGGGCCTTTCCCCTGGCGGGCCTGGGCAATGGCCTGGGTGGCCGTATCCACCACGGCGGCCACATCATTGCCATCCGCCGTGGCTACCTGGCAGCCGTGGGCCGCCGCAACCCCGTGAATGGGGCGCTCGGGCTGGCGCTGATCCAGGCGGGTATAGACGGAATACAGGTTGTTTTCGCAGACGAAAACCATGGGCAGGTGGTGCAGCAGGGCGAAATTGAGGGATTCATGGACCACTCCCTCTTCAAAAGCGCCATCTCCGAAAAAGGCTACGGATACCTGGTCACTGTTTTTCAATTGGGCGGCCCAGGCCGCACCTACCGCCAAGGGAATGGTGGAGGCTACGATGGGAACTGCCCCCATGAAACCGGCTTCCGGGTCGATGAGGTGCATAGAGCCCCCCATGCCGCCGCAGCAGCCGTTGCCCTTGCCATAGAGTTCTCCGATTAGGGCCGGAAGATTCCCTCCTTTGGCCAGATAGTGACCGTGGGCCCGGTGGTTGCTGAAGACGTAATCGTCCCGGTTCAGGGCATGGGCCACGCCGACGCAGATGGCCTCCTGGCCGATGCACAAATGGGTGGGGCAGCGCATTTCCTGTTCGCCGTAACGGGCCGCGATGGCTTCCTCGGTTAGCCGGATGCGCAACATGTCCCGGTACAGGTGTTGCAGTTCTGTCAGGGAAAAATTCACGATGGGGATGCCTCCAGAGCCTGGAACTGGCGCCGCAGGGCTGCTTCCACAGTGGCGACGGAAATGTGCTCCATGCAGGGAACGGGTTGTAGGCAACGGGATTCCAGGCAGGGAATGCAGGACCAGCCCAGTTCCGGGGTCAGGGTGAGCAGATTGGGGGCCGTCACCTCCGTGGCCACCGTGGGTCCGAACAGGGCTACCACTGGCTTGCCTAGGGCCAGAGCGATATGGAGGCCAAGGGAATCGTTGGTAACCAGTACCCGGCAGCTGTGAATCCAGTCGATATAGTCTTCGATGTCGTTGGCCCCTTTCTGCCAGGAAACCCGGAAGTGTCCCGCCAGGCGGTCGTGGAGCTGGTGCCAGCGTTCCTCCGGCCAGCGTTTTAGAGGGAATTTCTGGCCGATCAGGTGGTTCAGCCCCACATCGTGGCACACCTGACTGAGGGGCTGGTAGCCCAGGATGTAGGGCTGATTCCGGTAATTTTCCCCGAGCATTTCATAGAGAATGCTGGACCAGGATTTGGCCTTGTGCCGTTTGGCGTGGAGGTCCGTGGTGTAGGACAGGGCCTCATCGGAAAGATCGTAGGCCAGAGGGCGGTGGGTGGTGGGGTCGAGACGGAAGCCGTAGCGCCGCCAGGCCGGAATCCGGTCTGCTACCGCGCAGATACCCGGCTCCTTTTCGAAGTTGATGACGATGTCAAACCGCTCGGAAAGCAGGAGGTGGGGCGTGAAGGGATTAATGACCAGGAGCCGGCTGATGTAGGGATTGCTTCGCAGCAGGGGTACCCCCTTCTGATCCACCACCCAGGTGACTTCGTAATCCTCGGGGGGAAAGAGG
Organism: Azospira sp. I09; assembly: GCF_009177135.1. Taxonomy (NCBI): domain Bacteria; kingdom Pseudomonadati; phylum Pseudomonadota; class Betaproteobacteria; order Rhodocyclales; family Rhodocyclaceae; genus Azospira; species Azospira sp. I09. The sequence continues at coordinate 3,725,172 of NZ_AP021844.1, forward strand.
TGGAGGATAACCGTGCTGCGCAGGATGTCTCCCAGGCTGACCACGCCCCCTTCATCCGGGTCCAGGGTTTCACTATAACCAGGCTTGAGGATAAGTACTCGCTTGCGACTGTGGGTGACGGGGGCGATAGGCAGGGGAGAATTCATGGGGTGACTCCATCCAGAGGCGCAAGATAGGGGGCGACCCGATCCAGCTCCTCCTCTGTTAGGGAGCGGCGCAGGGCAGACGGTAGCTGGATGTTGCGCATCTGGACTGAGGTGTGGGGAATGCCCTGATCGTAATAGCTTTGAAAACGGTTGTTCTTGATTTTTGTGTCGCAGCCGATGCAACGCCCGTACTCCCGGCAGGGCCGAAATTCGGTGAGGGCGGCTATGGTGAAGTCTGGGTCCAGCAGATGACCGATGGGGCGCATCTGCTCCGGATCGAACAGATCGTCCTGCATTCGCCTGTAGCGGAAATCTCTGGCGGCCAGTTTGGCGAACTGAGCTTCCGGCCCGCCTTTTTCCCAGTTGGCGTAAAGATAGTAATGGCAGCCCCAGATAAACCCTAGAGGATCAATGAGCAACTCGGTGGTGCGACATTCGCAGGCCAGGGTGGTGGTGGCGAAGTGCCGGGCGATAAGGTCGGTGGAATAGGGGTAGAGGTAATGACCGTAGAGCTGGCCCTGATGCACACCGAGGAATTCCTTGGTCTCAAAGGGCACTCGTCCCTGATAGAGGGCTTCCATTTCCGGGGTTACCTGGTTGTCCGGATGGGCCACCATGTAGATGCCGACGTCGCTGTCCGCTTTTTGCGGGGAGACACGGAAACCGAGGGAAGCCAACGTTTCACAGCGATCTACAAGTTCAGCGAAGCCATGTCCGTGCCAAGTTCGATTCATTTCTACTGCGTGATAGCTGACCCGGATTGAGGGATAGGGTGCGTCTCGTTGCAGCTTGCCTAAATTACCGTTTAGGGCGGAGACGAAATCCAAGGGTTTCAGGGCGAAATTGGTGAGCAAATCAAAATAATGCGGAACGCTACCCAGAATTACACCTAACCCCTTGGTTTTCCAGTAGAGAGTTGGTTCTCCTCCCTGTAGAGTAATTGGTAAGTCTTGCCGGTATGGCAAGCGATTGAGTGCCATATTCCATTGCTCGGGCGATAGATGGCGGATTCGTTGGGGGCGGATTTTGAATAAATTTGCCCGCTGTCCCCCTTGGATTGGGTCATTGATGCAGTAACTGCAGTTAAGGTTGCAGTCCAGTGTCAAGAAAAGACCTATGTAGTTAAGTGAATCCGGTAATTCTAGGCCTGGTAGCTTCATGGTTTTTTCCTAAAAATGTAGGCTATACCAAGCAATTCGTGTTCCAGATTTTTCTGAATTGTGTCTGAGTAAAGGTAGGCATGCCGTTGTTTTGCTATATATTGAGTTTCTCTGGGTCTAGCAGACTAATTCAAGCTGAAGACTTGTGGGACTAAAGATATCGATGGGATGTAAGTTACGTAAGATATTTATGATATTTGGTTCAGGTACTGATAACTTGGTTTTTACCATTGTTCTTAGCCTGGTACATGGCGATGTCGGCTCGCTTGATGACTGTTGCTTCAGGTTCTCCTGCTTGATACCTGGTTACTCCAGCGCTGAATGTGATTAGGATTCTTTGGTTTTCGTGCATGAAGTAATGCTTGGTTAGCTGCCTCTGTAGTCGTTGCAGGGCTGTTGTGGCCTCTTCAAGATCGGTGTCCGGCAAGATAATAATGAATTCCTCACCGCCGAAGCGGGCCACCAGGTCGGTGGGTCGCATGGTGTTCTTGATGACCGTGATGAGGTGGATCAGGGCCGCATCGCCGGCGTCGTGACCCAGGCTGTCGTTGAGCTTCTTGAAGTTGTCGATGTCCAGAATGGCCAGGCAGAGGGGGGTGCGGCGCCGCTGGGTGCGGGCCGTTTCCTTGGCGAAGGCTTCTTCCAGACCGTGGCGGTTGAGGGCGCCGGTGAGCTGGTCGTGGCGCACCAGGGTGCTGGCCTTGTCCAGCTCGCCCTGCAGTTCGGCCACCCGCTGTTCCGATTCACGCACCCGCTGCTGGGTGGCCCGCAGCTCGTCGCGGGAGCGCTGGGCGTTGAGCTGGATGATGCGGGTTTCGTGCATCACTTCGTCGATGACGGTCCGCAGGTCGGCAATGTTGTTGGCTGTGGCGATGCGCTGGGCGCAGGCTTCCACCTTGTCGTGGTAGTCGGAAGTGGAGTCGGCGAAGTCGGCCAGATGATCCACGAAGCCCGCCAGCATGTGCTTCAGGGCCTCCTGGGCTTCACTCAGGCTGTGCTTGAGCTGGCTCTGCTTGAAGATGACTTCCTTGATGCGCTGCTCGGCATCGTCAATGGTGCGCAGGGACAGGGGGCTGGTGACGATGTCCCGCACCATTTCGATCTGGCCATGCAGCCACTGGTCGTCTTCCACCAGTTCGCTGACGTTCTCGATCAGCAATTGCAGCAGGTGCAGCAGGCCGGTGCGCAGTTCCCGCTGGTCGTCCGCCAGCAGTTCGAGGCGGAAGGCGAACTGCTTGAGCTTGTCCAGCAGCTTTTTCAGGGCCTTTGTGTCCTGGGCCCGGCGCACGGCGCTGGCCAGGGTCCGGGCTTCTTCCACCAACTGGGGCGACTCCACCAGCTGGGTGGCGACGGCCGTTTCCAGGGTGAAGGCAAACAGTTCCCGCAGTTCGCCGACCAGGGCGTTGTCGGTGCTGGCCGATGCTGTGGTCGCGGCGACAGCACCGGCACCGTTGTCCTCCTCTGCCATCTCGGGGGCGTCGGCCAGGGGTGTGCCGCCGGCGTCCGCATTCTGGTTCCAGGAAGTGAGGAGCCCTTTCAGGCGGGTGAAGAGCAGGTCCGGATCCTTGCCGGCACTGGATAGCACGTGTTCCAGGGAGTCCCGTTTCTTGCCGGGCGTCAGGCCGGCATGATGGGTTTCCCATTGCCGGATCAGTTCGGCAATGAGGTCGCTCCAGGGCGGCGGTTCGCTGCTGGCTTCGGTACAGAAGGCCTTCCAGGTGTTCTGGAAGCGTTCCCAGCTCTTGTCCCGGATCGCCTCGTCGAAAGACCTGGCAAGGCGCTGCTGGGCCGGTCGGCTGCGGTCAAGGGCGGCCGCCAGGCTTTTGCACTGCTTTTCCGGGAACGGCTCATCCCCCGGCGGGTGTTCGGCAATTTCGTTGTAGAGGGTGAAGTAATTGTCCGGAGTCGGCGGTATGCGCCGGACGGCCAGTTGCCGGAGGACTTCACGAGCAATTTCGGAGGGATTGGAGAGGGCAGCCATGGAATTTGAGTCTTGCTCGAAGATTGCAGCCTATTCTATATGCGACAGCACGTCAGGGGGCATGCCTCGGTTATAATGGCGGCCCCGCCGGGTTAGCTCAGTAGGTAGAGCAGCGCACTTGTAATGCGAAGGTCACCAGTTCGATTCCGGTACCCGGCACCAGTAACCATTCCAAAGCTGTCCAACTAAGGCTGAATTTCCCAGTATTTATGCGGGTTTCGGCCTTTTTTGTTGTCCGATGTGTTCAATGGCGTCCATTGAAATCCAGAGGGGTTTGGGGGTATAAGGTGGGGTATCTTGTTGCCTCTCTGAGTGATGTACCCCCAAATGGCGCTGACCGAACTTGCAATCAAGGCCTCCAAGCCCGCTGATAAACCTTATAAAGTCTCGGACGAGCGGGGTTTGTTCCTTCTCGTAAACCCCAATGGATCCAAGTACTGGCGCGTGAAGTATCGCTTTTTGGGAAAAGAAAAGCTACTTGCGTTGGGGGTATATCCAGAGGTGAGCTTGAAGCAGGCACGAGAGCGTCGGGATGATGCTCGTCGTCTTTTGGCAAACGGAGTCGACCCCGGATTTCACAAGCAGGCAACGAAGATGGCCATGGTTGCCAATGCGGCTAATTCCTTCGAGGCCGTGGCCCGTGAATGGTGGGCAAAGAAGTCGGTAGGTTGGTCGGCCAGCTATTCCAATAAGGTTATCCGACTCTTTGAAAGGGATGTTTTTCCATGGGTCGGTGCGCGGCCAATAGCGGATATCACTGCTCCAGAGATGTTGGCTGTGGTCCGCCGGATCGAAGCAAGAGGTGTGATAGAGACGGCCCATCTTGCTTTACGCGTGTCAGGGCAGGCATTTCGCTATGCGGTAGTTACGGGAAGGGCTGAACGCTCTCCAGTTGGTGATCTCCGTGGCGCACTCCCTCCGGTTAAGGTTTCTCATTTCGCTGCAATTACTGAACCAGAAAAAGTCGGCGAGTTGTTGAGGGCTATTGATGCCTTCTCAGGAACCTTTGTTGTCCTCTGTGCTTTGAAGTTGGCGCCACTATTTTTTGTTCGCCCAGGGGAGTTGCGCCATGCGCGGTGGAGAGACTTTGATCTAGAGCGAGGTGAGTGGCGTTATCTTGTTACCAAGACCCAAACCCAGCATCTTGTACCACTGGCAACCCAAGCCATAGGGATTCTTCGTGAACTTTATGCGCTGACGGGTCGTGGCGATTTTGTTTTTCCTGGGCGGGACCGGGCCAATCCGATGAGTGGCGCAACCATTAATGCCGCATTGCGTCGGATGGGCTATAACACTCAAACGGATATCACTGGTCACGGTTTTCGCGCCATGGCACGTACTATTTTGGCTGAAGAATTACATGTTAAACCCGAGGTAATTGAGCACCAACTGGCTCATCGCGTACCGGATAACTTGGGAACGGCATACAACCGAACCAAATTTTTAAAAGAGCGCAGGGTAATGATGCAGGAATGGGCTAATTACCTTGATAATCTAAAAGAAAATGTTATTTCTCCCAATCTTGGAGTGGCGTAACTGCCAGTTTTTCGGATATGTAGATGGTGGAAGGTGACTTGCTCCCCCCTCTATGACTATAGGGGGGAGAAGTGACTGTCGTCAGTGTTTCGAGCTTTTCTGGGAGCACCCAATTTTTTAGGCTCTGCGCGCGGCCATTTGCCTCGACGCATGAGGCGATTTCGGGGGGCAAATTCTGGGCGTACAAACTGGTCTGTTTTGCATAGATAAGGGATCACGATTTCAGATAAATTGTGACGTCGTTTCTTGTCGCTGACATGAATTGGCCCGATCCCTAGTTTTCCTAACTGCTCATATTGGCTGGCCTTTGCATTGCAGTTCCAATACTCGCCACTTTTTTTAGTGATGGTTTTGACCCAATATTCACCGATTTTTTGGGTGTGGAAGATGTGACAACGACCTTGTTTTGCCTCGGTGTCGAATAGAAAAATCATGTGGATATGGGGGCCTTTCCCTAAGCCGTATTCAATCTTGGCGATGTACCCTCTCAGACCTCGAAATATGGTGTTGCATCTAAAATTTGCACAAAGGTGATCAAGGTCAGTGCTGAGCTTCTCGAAGGTTATGTCATTCCAGAGCTCTTTCCTGTAGTACAGGTCGATGCGACAGAAATTGATCGTTGCCTGTTTTTCGAACCAGGCGTTGATGTAGTTCTTGTATTGTTGAGTACGCCTGTTCGACTCATAGACCCGTCGTCGGAAACGCTCCCTGTAACCGTTTTGAGTCCACGTATGGCGGAGCTTCTCAACGATTGCATTGAATATTTCCCCAAATGATCTTCCACTGGGGTGCCTGGCCATGGAGGTGGACCAAATATCTCGCCAGATCATTCCTAGGTCATGAAGGTGTAAGCTAATCCAAGCGTCATTGAATGCTTCGATATGCTCGCTGTAACGATATTTACTCGAAAGCATTCCAATTGTTGTGATAAAGAGAGGAAGCCTATGGAAATAGCGCTCAGCAAGTGGAGTAAAGTCGTATCCAGACCTGCCGGATCCCGCAATATGTGGCAAAAATGGAATCTCCTTACTTTTTGTGGCATCTTCCACAAAGGAGACTAAGTCAGCCATCACGGATGCGTAAAACTTTCGGGTGAGACGACATGAACTCTCTTCGTCAGTAACGAAGAGAGCGTCTGAGAAATCACCATAGACTTTGCGACAAAGGTCTCGGTTAATGACATCGGAGTTATTGTAACGGTGCCCTAAGTTCATTCCGACCCCTTTCTTGTTAGGCCGCAACTAGCTTGGAATTGGCGCACCAATACTCATCAAGTGTTAATGCAGCGGGAAGGTCGCCCATGCCGTAGTGATCGTATTTATGGTAGGGCGTTAAGCGCAGATAGCGCTCACTCATCAACATCATCCGCAGGCTATCCATTACAGGTTCCAAGGGGTGGGCATGAGAAAGTCGGGAAAAGCTCAATGATCCCCAGCTTCGGTGGTTCTCCGGTGAGTGTGACCAGTAAACACTTAGGCCATGTCCTTCGGTGGCTTGGTTCCACTTCTGAGAAATGGCGGTAAAGAGCCTTTCCCAATCGACTTTACGGGGGTTAAAGCACAGGATGAAGTGGTAGCCATAGCCACATTCAGGCATATACCGTCTCTTCCACCAGTACCCGAAAAGCTCTTCTGGGCCGTAGTGGGGCTGTAGTGTTGTGATAAAGGCATTTAGTTGGCGTGTGCTTGCCTCCAGACGCAGTTCTGGGGAATGGTGGAGTTCCAGTCGTAAGCAGCCTACTGCTTCCCCATGGTTATGGGATAAGCGATCAAAGTACCGTTCGGTCTTTTTCAAGGCAGTGGAAATGCTTCGCTTCCGGACGCTTTCACTGTTCTTGGTGCCTGCTTTGGTCATTTGTTCATATACCCGTCGTCCAAAGGAATTGATTAGTTCCCCTTGCCGCAGACCGTCGTTGTTCAAGATGATTAGTGGATCGGCCTTTGAAAATAGACACATTCCGAAACCAAGACGACGTGCAGTAGCGCTCAGTAAAGTTGACTGTTCAGGAAGTTCATAATTAGGTGGTAGCAAGGGGATTTCCTGACTTACCCATGCATAGAACAGTTCCCCTGCTCGGTACGTTTTCTGGAGGACTGTACTCTCCAAGGTTTTGTCTAGCACAAAGACGTTCCCTTCTGACCGCTTCAGTGCGTCGCACAACATTCCGTCAATGTGAAGTTGTTTAAAGAGGAGCTCGCTCAGTGCCCAGCTACGATCCCAGTAAAGGCCCCCCTGTGGGGCAGTTCGTGGGTAGTGAAAGTCAGTGATGATCGATTGCAGCAGTGCATCGTGAGCAAGTTGTTTCTCATATGGTTTCATGGTCGTGCATCCTGTACTTTTCCACGTTCAGAAGCATCAATGACCAGACCATTGGGACTTCTGCATATGTGCCCTATTTAAAGTGTTGTGTTCTTTGTATCGTATTGATATTTAAGATTTAATCTATATTCAATCCTATATACATGCGGAATTGAAGAAGCTGAATTCCTCGTCGGCAAAAGGGGCCTTAGATGGGAATCTGCCCGTAGTACGGGCATTGCTCTCATGTCGGGGATATACAGACTTAACGTCGCTACCTCCCCTAGTCGCTGTGAATTCTTGACGACTGGTCTTGGGTGTCGCTATTGCGGCTCTTGCTGATCTGTTGCCTAATCCAGGTGTCGATTTCATCCTCGACCCAGGCTACCGTTCCGCGTCCAACGGGGGATAGGGAAACCGGGCGTGGAAACGTAGGGTCGTAGTACTTTGAATCGCAATCCAGCCTGGCGTAGACGCTAGACCGACCAAGTCCAACTCGTTTGATGACTTCAGAGAGGCGTAATAAATACAGTGCGCTGCGTGCCATAGCTAACCTCGTAGTCTCTCTGTCTGCGGCATGCATGCCGGTGGAGAGAGATCGCAATTGTTAAATTCGCGGCGCCACCAGAGGCCAGGCACTCCAGGAATAGACCAAGAGAGACCCTGCCGTAAGGGGCAAGCGCAAAACCAAATGGGGAATACGGGGTGCCGACATGGGCCAAGAAGGCCGGGAACGGCGTTGGTTAACACAGCGCGACTGGGGTCGCCTGAGACAGTGAAGCGCCCTGAGCGGGGGCACCTCCTAGAGATCAACCGTTGCGGTTGAGATGCTCTCCCCACTGTATCGCTCGGGAGAGCTGTGCAACTGACATGCAATGCCAGTTGGCCGTATTTTTATCGAAAATTCGCAAACTATGCAAGTGCTCTTTTGGGCATCTGTTGTTTTTCATGTCACTGTTAGCGCAGTCGCAAGATGTCAGTGGGTAAGCAGGTAGAGCAACTCTGTTGCTATCTGGAAAGCCTTCTGGTCAGCGGATCTGAGGGTAAGTCTGTATATGAATATTGATGTTGTACGGCCAGCGGGATTCAAAAAAACTTCAGTCACATATCACCCCTATGAACAGGGGGCTGTATTGCCCTAACCGTCACTGATTAACCCTGATCTGGGGTTAGTTGGTATGCCGTTTCTTCCCCTGTTCCTTATCCATTCATCAAGGGGAATTTATGTCCAATCACTGTCCAAACTGCATGTCCTCACGTATCGTCAGCCTTAACCGAGGCCGCAAAGCAGGTGGCCTGATCGGCACCTGTGGTGGCGCTCTAAGCGGAGCTGTCGGTTGCTGGTCTGGTGCCGAGGTCGGCGCGACCGTTGGAGCCATTGCCGGTCCTCCCGGTATGGTCGTAGGGGGAATTCTTGGTGCCCTCACCGGGGCCCTTATCGGAGGGACTACTGGAGGTATCGCTGGCGCCAAGCTGGGAGAAATGGTTGATGAGCGAGTGCTCGATAATCACCATTGCCTTGCTTGTGGTTACATCTTCAGCATTCCCACTACCGATCTGTAGTTGCCCATCTCCCATTAGGTTTCCTACCTATCCCTAGCCAGTAGTTGGCTGGCTTCCCGTCCGTTTTTGTTCCTGACACATATCGGTCCATCCGTCCTTTGCGGAGGACCGATCACGTCTTTTCTCTATAGAAAGGAGCCTTCCATGGCCCATCTCGTTCAACAAATGGCGTATGTCGGCGCTGAGCCCTGGCATGGCCTTGGCAATCATCTTCCCGCCAAACAGCCCATCGAAGTCTGGCAGCGTGAAGCCGGTATGGACTGGCAGATCATGGAGACCCCAGTTCGCTTTATGGCTGATACGGCAGGCAATCTGGGCTCGATCCATTCCTTCCCCGAACAGAAGGTGCTCTATCGCTCGGATACCAAGGACGCACTTTCTGTTGTCTCTCAGCGCTACCAGGTGGTTCAACCTCGTGAAGTCCTGGAGTTCTACCGGGATCTCACTGAGGTATCCGGTTATGAGCTGGAGACAGCCGGGGTACTCAAGGGGGGCAAGAAGTTCTGGGCCCTGGCCAAAACTGGCCAGTCCAGCGTTTTGAAGGGGAGCGACCAGGTCAATGGTTATCTTCTCTTGGCTACGAGCTGCGACGGTACCCTCGCCACTACAGCAACGCCCACCACGATACGGGTCGTCTGCAACAACACCCTAACCATTGCCGTGAATGGGGCTACCCAGGCAATCAAGGTGCCCCACAATACTCGATTCGATCCCCAAGCCATCAAGAAGCAACTCGGGATCGCAGTTTCCCATTGGGATGGCTTCATGTACCGCATGCGGACCTTGGCTGAACGCAAGGTCAATAGCCATGAGGCTATGAACTACTTCCTCAAGGTGATCTGTGAAGCCCCTGCTAGCGCTACTGAACCCTTAAAACTCGCCAACGAGCGAGCTTTGAAACGGGTTCAGGCTCTCTATGAAGGCCAAGGGCGGGGATCGGAGTTGGAGGCGGCCAAGCAAACCGCCTGGGGCTTGCTCAACGCCGTGACGGAATACGTGGACCACGAGCGCCGGGCGCGCAGCGACGAGTACCGGATGGATTCCGCCTGGTTTGGCCAGGGGGCGGCCATCAAGCAACGTGCACTGGATGCCGCTCTGCAGCTCGTCGCCTAAGTCAGTTTCTTCCCTACCTATGATGCCCAGTACCGCTTTTGGCGGGCTGGGCATCGTTGTTTCCATGAGGTGATTTCATGCAAGTACAAGCAGTTAACGCTGTTTCAACCCAAGGACGGCCGGCCTTGCGCCTGATCAAAACCAAGGAACTACCCCGGGAAGACTGGTTGGCTGTCCGGACGCGAGGTATTGGGGGGTCGGATGCAGCAGCAGCCTGCGGGCTGAATCCCTACCAATCCCAGTTGGAGCTTTGGCTGGAGAAGACCGGTCGTGATGGCAATCTCCCCAAGATCGACCCGAACGACGAGGAGAGCCCGACTTACTGGGGAACCCTCCTTGAACCCATCGTCGCGGCCCATTACACCAAGCGTACCGGTCATCGGGTCCGGCGCATCAACGCCGTCCTTCAACATCCGGATCCTGATAAGGCCTGGATGCTCGCCAACATCGACCGGGAGGTCACCGGCACGGAAGAGGTACAGATCCTCGAATGCAAGACCGCCGGTATCAACGGAGCTCGTCTCTGGAAAGACGGTGTCCCCGAGTATGTCCAGCTGCAGGTCCATCACCAACTGGCCGTCACCGGTAAGCGGGCGGCGGATGTGGCGGTTCTGCTTGGTGGTCAGCATCTCGAAATCCATCACATCGAACGCGATGACGCGTTGATCGAGCGCCTGATTCAGCTGGAACGGCGCTTCTGGCGTTATGTGGAGGAAGATATCCCACCGCCGGCCGACGGTTCCGAATCGGCGGAACTGGCCTTGCGCTGTCTCTATCCGGAAGACAGCGGTCAGGAGTTGAATTTCAGGCAAGAACGCAATCTGTCAGCCACCTTCGCCGACCTGGTGAGTGTCCGGCAAAGCATCGCTGAGCAGGAAAAGGTGGAAGCCCTGCTCAAGCAAACGCTACAGCAGGCCATGGGCGATGCCAGTCGGGCCACCTTCGAGACCGGTTCCGTGAGCTGGAAGAAGGCTAAGGACAGCGTGATCCTCGATGTCAGCCGGTTGCTTCAGGATCACCCCGAGGTCAAACAGCTGTACGCCACCACCAAACCGGGTAGCCGACGTTTCCTGATCGGCTAGTCCTGTACCTCCCAACCCTTCATCCATTCCCTACCGCGGCGCCCTAAACGGGCCCTGCGGTATTTTTTTACAGTGAGGAGAAATCCAATGCTTAAAGGACTGGCGATCACGCCTCCCATCATCGGCCGTATCTCGATTGGCAAGGTCATCGAGAAGAATGGCAAACGCCTCCCCGAGAAGGACGACCAATTTACCCTGACCAGCCAGGTCCAAGGCAAAGAAGGCTGGCTCCCCCATCCCTACGACGAAGGACTCCGCAAGGCCCAGGGCGGCAAGATTCGTAGCATGCCGATCCGTTTCCTGTTCAACGATCCCGATCTAAATTTCCGTGCTGAATACACCCTGTTCGACCGGAAGAGCGGACGGCCAGTCTGCGTTGGCAATGGCGAGACCAGCAAGCGACTGGCGAAGACGGGCATCGAGAATCATCCCTGTCCGGCCCCAGACGGTTGCCCATTCGGTGCTGGCGGAGCCTGCAAGCCCTATGGCCGGCTCAATGTCGTGATTGGTGATGACGATCCCTTGGGGAGCTTTGTCTTCCGGACCACGGGTTTTAACAGTATCCGGACTCTGATCGCCCGGCTGCAGTATTTCCAGGCAATTTCAGGTAACCGGCTGTCCTGCCTGCCCCTGGAGCTGAGATTGCGGGGTAAATCTACCCGACAGAGCTTGGGGACTCCGATCTACTACGTGGATATCACGCTACGCAGTGGCATGAGTGTCGCGGAGACCTTGCTGGAGGCTAAGCGGATGGATGCAGAGCGCCAAGCCTCTGGATTTGACCAGGTGGCCCTGGAGGTGGCGGTACGCAATGGCCTGGCCAACGGGGCCTTTGAAGACAGCGAGGAAGAGGCTGAGGCCGTGGTCGAGGAATTCTATCCGGTGGTGTCCGAAGACAAGGGCGGGCTCAGCGACAAGCTGCAGGCCTGTCTTGATCAGGCAGGGAGTGCTACCGGCGCTTCCTCCGGTGAGGCAGGGGAGGGCGGCTAGGCGTCAGTGTTGGGGGTGGTGACGTTGAGGGCCAGTTGCTCGACAACACCACTCACCAGTTCCCGCTGGTAGGGCGACAGTTGCCGGTAACGGCCGATGAGACGCAGTTCGTCGTCGCTGGGGTCGGTCACCGGGTCTAGGACCGCAATACGGGGCTGACCCGTTGGTCCCTGCTCAATGCCATGGCGCAGCCAGAGGGACGAAACGTTGAGCATGCTCGCCAACATCTCAATCTTGTCTGGGGTCGGGCGGTTGTCACCCGATAACCATTTCTGCACCGCTTGGTTGGTTACAGGCTTCCCGGGAAAGCGCAGGTTGAACTGCAGGGCGAGTTCAGTCGGTGTGGAAATCCGCTGGGCGCTTCTACCAAGGGCCTGGCGGAGGCGTTCTGCAAAGGCGATTTTTTCTGGGGTGCGTGCCATGACGCCAGTGTGGGATATCACTGGGTAGCAATGGGCAACCAGGTGGTTGTTAAAACAAACTGTCTGATATAAATTCCAGGGGTCAGTAAATACGCTGTTGGAATGAAAGGAGTACGCGATGTACCACCAATCCCCCCTTGAGACCTTGGCGTCCTACGCCATCACGTTCGTCGTGGGCGCCATTTCGGTGCTGGGTGTGGCCGCCTATGGGAAATGGATGAAGCGGCAAGGTATTGAAGCAAGCCAGCGCATGCAGGCTTCCTCTTAAACGAATCTATCCCGGAGTAGTGCCATGTCGTTGGACATCCAGAAATTCACTGCCGATGAGATCACCATTGAGAAGCTCATCACGCTTATCGACGCGAGAAAGTCGTTCCAGGTCGTTGCAGTTTCAAACATCAGCGCGGTCGTAGAGAAGATCGAAGGCCGAGTCGAAAAGGCCGGGTTACGTTGTCGTGTGTTCACCGAGTACCGTGCGGCCTCCATGGCGGCAACGTTCAGTCCGGCTGCAATGGTGGGGCTGGGGGCGGTAGTCGGGATCGGGCTCCATAACCTCGCCACCTTCAATCCGGACTATGAGATCGGTAAGAACAAGCTGGCGGGGACAGTGACCGTCAAATACATGAAGTAACGTGCCGCCAGACCACAGGTGGCGCTGAAACACAGGGCTGCTCGGACATGACGCGCCGGCAGCCCTTTTTATTACCTACTGAATCAGCGGATATCCGCCAAGGAGAATCAGATGAAAAAAGTTTCTGTGCTGTTACTGGGCCTGTTTGCAATCCCCGTGGCTCAGGCTTGTAACTGGAATGCCGAGAATTGCACGTACTACATGCAGGAAGAGGTACAGCGCCAGATCGGCGCACTGAAGCAAAATCCTAAGTTCATGCAGGAGAAGTTCGGAGAGCTGCAACAGATGGCGCAACGCATCGATCGCAAGACGGCTTCCTGCTCGAGCTGGCGCTGCACCAATGATGCGTGGTCTGAATTCAACAACTATGTATCGCAACTGACGCTGAACTACGTTATCAACAAGCCGAAGGTTGCCCCAGTAGCTCCGGCCGCACCGACTGACAAATGGGCAAGTCAGTGTGTGGTCGGTAAGACGGTGAAGGCACCCATCTATCGGGATGCAGAAGGTACCCAAGCCATCGGTAACCTGGATTACAGCGCTTATGCCGTCAGTCAAACTAATGGGGGGAAATTGGTGGGACTGAAGACCGTGCCTGATTATGGCCAACCGAATCCTGAAGCAAACGCTGGCAAGTTCATTGGCTGGGTAAAGAAGGCTGACCTCCAGATGCAGGATCTACGGAACTGCAACTGATTCGACAAGGCGGCAATGGCCAAGATTAACGCCATAGATAGCCGATTGTGTTTCAGCAATTAAAGCTGATGAGAAATGGGAGCGGGTATTTGCCCGCTCCTTTATCGCTGCTCTTTTTTTTTTTGAAATTACGCCAGTCCTAACAGTGGAGGCAGATTCCTCAAGCTGGCCCCGCGTCGATTAGATCTGCCACCGGCGCTACCAGCAACGCTTTCACTTCCTCCAGGTTTCCCATAAGCCATTGTTCGACATTGCCTTGCTCAATGGCCACCACGCTACGCTTGTCCTGCTGCTCGGCTGGGGACTTGGGATCGGGCTTGTGCATCCGGCTCATAATTGGGTGGCTGTCGGCATTAATGGTCAGTATGGTGTAACTGTCCACCACCTCGCCAGACTTCCGGTCAATCCAGGTATTCCAGAGACCGGCAAGTCCCCAGGGAAGACCGTCGGCACGCCGAAAGTGCCACCAGATGTTCTTGCCTGTTTCCCAACATGGCTCATCAAACGATAGGGCTGGGACGATGCACCGCTGCCCCTTAAGCCAGGCGTCCTTGTAGGTTGGCTTATCCGCAGCCTCCTCAGACCGGCAGTTTTGCGTCGAGTATTTTAGAGTCGGGGTGTTGGACCAGGCGGGGATGAGTCCCCACTGTCCAATCACTAGGGCCAGACCATCCGCCCCGCCTTGGCGCAGGAACGGGCCTTGGGCCCGCGGAAAGAGCTCACGAGTCCAGTTAGGCTGGTTGTGCCGGCCGATGTGCCAAGTGCGCTCCATGGCCGCTTGGTCGGGAGTAATGTGGCGAGTGCACATCTGTTCAGGCTATCACGGCTGTGCGGCGGAAATCGACCCAGTGCCGCCCTGCAGGCCCTATCGGATGAAGGGGGGTGACAAAGTCCCGCTCATATTTCAGACGACTGCTTGCTGGCAAGTTCTCAGCCAAAGCTGATTTGGGGCCTCTGGCCTGAATCGGGCTGCTGTACGCCAGTTAGCTGCCACTCAACCACTGATGGCAGTTATTAGAGTGGGGCAGTCGTACGGCACGACTACTCAAAGATAGTGGCTAAGCCGAAACTGCCATTTGAAGAGCATTCATCCGTAACGTCTCAACTGAATGTCGTGACGATATAGTGATCCAAGATTAATTATCACCCAATATCATGAACACAACTCCTCTGCCGGCTAGGCCAAAGCAAATCACAATTCTTCAACACATCTATCCGCGCTCGGGATTGCGGCGCTTTGCGGGCCAGGACGGCATGCTCCAAGTCTTGAGCTTGGAGACAGAGGCTATTCGCCGTCTTGGGCCAAATGCCGATATCTTTGTCACGCATCGAGCATGGGACCAGCGTTTGGAGCACGGACAGATTGTCGCCTCGATTGAGCGCCAGTTTGGGATTCTCGTAAGTCACATCCTCAACGGGCGAGAACACCGAATGGACCCGGGCGCCTTCGAGACGATCTCGCGCATGTACAGCCTGTGGCGGATTCGCCATCACCGTGCCAAAAATTCGTTACCAGACGCTTATATTGGCACGCCGGAGCGTGTCGTTTTAAACCGGGTTATGGACGAAGGTGAGCATTACGGGATGATTTCAATCACCGCAGATGGATTCATTCCAGGGCGAATGATGGCCGGGCCACTAATGCTCTTAGCTCTTGATCGCCAAGCAGAGGCTTTGGCCGGAAAGCGATGGGGAATAATCCATGCCAAAGAAGGGGAATTCGTCTTGCCTGACAGTTTCGGCGATTTCATGATCATGCCAATTTCGCCTACTTGCTGCTTGGTTGCCGACGAAGACGATGGCAGCGTTGGGATTGAAGGTGTTTCGCAGATTAATGGTTTCGCAATAGCCCATGCTTCAAGCTATTTGGCTGCACGCGACCTAGCAGAATGCCCAGGCCTTGAAAAAGAATGCTTAAATTCGTCGTATTGCTGCTCTTCGTAGGCTGACTGGAGTTCTTCGAACTCCGCTTTAGCTTCCCGAACTGAGTTTATGGGGCCGCAGAAGTCGGAGTTCGTGAACGCTGCAATTGTTGCGAAATCCTCCTCCAGTACATCAAATTCAGACTCGGACTTGCATTCCCACAGTTCGTTACGGAAATAGTGCATACAATATTTATTGGCTGCGGTGTTGAGGAAATCCTTTAGCTCATCATCGAGGTCCTAGAGGTTTGCAGTGTTAACCAGCTCATGGAATTGGTTGGAGCGGAAACTCGCCGTCATAGCCATCTGGGCAGCATCAGTCCTGACGGGTTTGAGCGCGCCTCAGCGTGAGGCAGGAAGATGTCTAGCGCTCCGGGAGCAGCCCAAAGAAGCGTTTCGCTCTGAATAGCACCAATCTCCCCCATCATGCTTGCCTGTCGTTCATTCTGATTTCATTTCCCTGCTCAGATTTTCCTGTTGCTGAAAAAAATAGAGAGGAGGAGCCAGGTACTGCCTGCTACCGCACCAAGGAATCCCAATAGGCCAAAGAAGGGTAGCCCGAGCAGGGTTGGGCCACCGGGAACGGTCATGACGATGGATGAACCGATGATGAGAGCAGCTACGACAATGCCGATGACTAGGCGATTAGCCGCACTGTCGAGTTGATCGCCGACGCGTTTCAGGTTAGAGACATCGATATGAATCTCCAGCCGGCCACGCCGAGCGGCACGTAACAGTCGGGATATGTCCCGCGGGAGATCAGCAAGCAAGGTCAAAAATTCCCCAGCCGTCCGCCAACTCCGTTTGAGGAGGGCAGCCGGTGAGTACTGTTCTCGCATAGTTTTTTCCAACAAGGGCAGGGACTGGCCCGCCATGTCGAATTCAGGATCGAGTTCTCGACCTAGCCCCTCCAATGTGATGAATGCTTTGATCAGCAACGAGAGATCCCTTGGCAGGACGAGTTGATGCTGGCGCGGAATCGCAGCCAAGTCAGAGAGCATCGAACTAAGTCGTAGCTGCTTCAAAGGAACACCATGGTAGCGATCGACAAAGGACTGGATTTCCAGTAGCAATACCTGTTCGTCCACCACTCCATCGCTGGTCCATTCAAGCATTACATCTGTTACGCCCCGGGCATCGTTCCTCACTAACCCCAACAGCAGCCGTATTAATTGCTCGCGACGCTCATCGGTGAGTCGTCCAACCATGCCGAAATCTATGAAGGCAATGCGGTTGCCCGGTAAATAGAACACGTTGCCTGGATGTGGGTCAGCATGAAAGAGGCCATCCTCTACAATCATCTTCAATACTGCCAAGGCTCCACGCCGTGCAAGGAGCTTGCGGTCTAGGCCAGCATCGTCGACTGCCTGCAGTCGACGACCAGAAATTCCCTCGATAAATTCCTGCACGCACACCCGCTCACAGGTCCATTGCCAATAAACGTGAGGAATGAGGATGATGTCGGACGCCGAGGCGAACACGGCTTCGCCTTCTTGCAGGGTGGGGATGCTTTCAGGATCAGTGTAGCCGAGAAAATTCTCGGCGATACGTTCGGCATTGCGGCATTCGCCCCTAAAATCGAGCTCGTCACGCAGGGATTGGGCGAACTGACGCACAATTTCACGTGGGTGAAAGATGCGCAGTTCAGGACTGGCAGTTTCCGCGAGTTCCGCCAGGCGTGCTAGCCAGCGCAAGTCGGCCTCAATGATTGGTTGAATTCCGGGGCGTCGGACCTTGACCACGACGTCGTCGCCATTCTCGAGACGCGCCCGATGAACCTGTGCAATGGAGGCAGCAGCCAGTGGTTCCGGGTCAAAGGCCGCGAATATACTTTCTGGTGGCCCCCCGAGATCTTCCGTCAGCTGCTGCTGGATGGCAATCCAGGAGGCAGGAGGGGCACTGTCCTGCAACTTACCGAATTCAGCGGTCCATTCCGGTTCGAACAGATCTACACGGGTGGCAAGTACTTGGCCAAGCTTGACGAAGGTAGGCCCCATCTCTGCCAATACCCGCCGTACCCGCTCTGGCGGTGTCATGTGGGCGAAATTTTCTGCCTCATTCCATCGCAGTGCCCGACCCGCACGCTCTAGAACATTGGCCAGCCCAATCCGGCGAACTGTGTCACCAAAGCCGTAGCGAATTAGGATCGAGGCAATCTCGTGCAGTCGTCCGAGATCACGCATCATTGATAGTGTCTGCCATAGCATAGATCTTCCTCGTTCGGAGAGAAGGGGCGCCGGTCGGCCAAGTCAATTAGTGGGCTGACAATGAACTTCTCAAAGTGAGCCGAAATCTTCTCCACTACCGGGATGAATTTCTGGTCCGCACACAGCCAATGGTAACTACGCGCCATATTTCCATGTCCACAGAACGTGGAGTCTATGTTGGGGCTAGGGTTAGGCCATTTACTGAATGGTAGTAACGGAGGTCATGACGGACGCATCGTTCCGTCATGACCAAACCGCCCTCCTGATCTACTGTCCCCAGTGTTTCAGGACATCAAGGGTCTTGGTGGCAGCTTCTTTGGCGGCGGCGGCGGCGGTACGGGAGGCCTCTCGGGTTGCCTCTGCCGCATTTAAGGCGGCATCCCTTCCTGCTTCCGCTGTTTTCCTGGCGGCATCCTCGGCAGACTGCATTGCATCTTCGACAGCGGCAGCTGCTACTTCAGTGGCTTCTGAGGCCTTTTTAACAGCTTCCCGGAAGGCTTCCGTAGTTTTGTCGACGGCAATGGTTTCCACTTCGATCAATTGATCCCGGGTTGCTTTAAGGCTGCCCCGAAGGCGAGTGTGCAGACTGCTAACTTTCTTGTTTGTTTGTTCGGCAGTGGCATTTATGAGTTCCTCGACATCCGCCGCGAGTTGCTTGACGTCGGCGATCAATTTGTCTTTTCCCTTGGGATTACTTCCATTTGCATCAGACATGGCACACCTTTCGATAACTTGATGAATCGTTGCGATAGAGAATTAATTGGGAATAACATTCGTAGTCAGGGTGGCATGGGTACATGTGCCGACAACGACTTAGCTGGAATCCCCCTGATGCATCAGATTACTTGGTCACGGCTTCCTTCACGCTTCGTGCAGTCTCCTTGGTCGTAGTTACTGCCTTCTCGGCGGCGTCTTTGGCGGCTTCCCAAGCTTTTGCAGCAGCGTCACGTGCTGCTGTAGTTGCCTCACGTGCGGACTCGTTACCCGACTTGGCTGCGGTTCTGGCTGCCTCTTCAGTCTTTTGTAGTGCTTCCTTAGTAGCAAGTGCCGCAGCATTTGCTGCATCTTCGGCCTTCAGGGCGGCTTCTCTTGTAGAACCAGTCGCTGCCCGGGTGGCTTCAGCAGTTTTTTTCACTGCTAGCTTTGCCGCTTCATTGGCATCCTTTGCCGCACGCTTCGTTGCTTCAAGAGCCTTTGCCGAGGCGTCGCTAACGGCCTGCTCAGCCTTGTCGACCGCTAGCTTGGCCGCCTCCGCCGCCTTACGAGTTGCCTCTTTTGCGTCCTCTGTTGCCTTCTGGGCACTTGCCTCTGCTTTTTGCGCAGACGTTTTGGACGCTTCAATTGCTTGAAGTGCAGCGTCATCGGCTGCTTGAACAGTGGTGATTCCGAACGTCAACATAGACAGGACTAGCCATTTCTTCAGTTTCATTGGTGTAGCTCCTTTTGGACGGGAAACAGGAAACTCTGTTTTTAACGTTGCCCCATTGCTAGGGATCATGTTGAAGAGCCTGAAGCACCGAGACCGTTTCGTAGTAGTTCGACAACATGTCTTGCGATTACTTCAGGAGCTTCGCGTTGTTGGTCATAACCTTGCAGGAAGCGTCGCACTGCCTGGGTCTCAAAGTGGTAGATGACCAAGCCGACGATGGATACGGCTAGGAGGTGGGTACTGCCGGCCGGGTCGAGTTCTCCGGCGACATTGCGCAGGGCATTGAACAGATTCCCGAAGATACAGTGCCCCAGGCGTTGAAGACGTTGTTCATCACTGTCCAGCATGACCCATTGCATCAAGCGCCGAAAGTCGTTTTCTTTGTCGAGCACTCGTGCAAATTGGGTAATAAACGCTTCCAGTCGGTCCCAGCAGCTTCCCGTACCATCCAGGATGGATTTAAAGGGGCCAACCTTGCCCTCGAATGCATGCTCAACGGCTGCCAGATAGAGCTCATCCTTGTCGGAGAAGTGGTGATACAAGGCCGCAGGGGTTACACCAACGGTTGCTGCAATATCGCGCATCGAAACGCCTTCGAATCCGACCTTTGCGAAAAGCGGAACCGCCTGCCCCAATATTTCTTCTCGCATTTTTGCGACAACTTGCCTTCCCATGGCGCGTCACCTTTAGGAGTAACCTACTGAACGTTCGTTAAGATTAAGGCGGCTTCCTGCCGCTTGCAAGATTTTTTTGATGACCAGCGCAAAGAGGGGAGTCTAAGGCGATAGCGAATTCGTGCCACCGCCCTGCTTCGGTTGGGAAGCGACTATTGCCACGAGTTAGTGGGGTGGATCCCCACAAGCATCGCAACGAAGGCATGACTTCATCCCGATCTATCAAGCTCCGGGCTGACTAGCTAGCGATTATAAGGTTGCCACCTGACTGCAGAAATTGTCAGTTTGTGATCACGTACCGAACGACGCGCCGCAACATCTCCCTATCCAAGGTGACGTCTAGGTTAGGATTCCGCAAGGCGCGGATGGATAGCCCCTCCAGAAGAGCTGCCAATATTTCGCAGCGTGACTTGACCGCTGGTGATCCGCCGCCGAACAGATTGTAAAAGGCCTGGAATACTTCCTCGTCACTTTTCTGAATGAGGTTTGCTACTTCAGGGTTACGTGCTGATTCGGCCAGGATTTCCATAGCCAGAGAAGCATTGCCATGGTCAATGTAGCGAGAGGCGCTTCTAACCGCCTGGTCCTCGATAGCCGAAATGGCGTCAGTTTCCTTGGTGGCGTCCTTGACCTCATCGATCAATTGCCCCAATTCGTTGTACTCCCGCGCAACGATCCCTGCGATGATGCCTTCCTTGTTGCCGAAGTAATGATAGATGTGACCAGAACTCATCCCCGCTGCCGCCGATATTTGCGACATGCTTGTCCGATGAAACCCCTCGCGACGCACGCAATCAGCCGCAGCTGCCAGCACCTGTTCTTTCCGCCGCTTGGCAGTCAAGGTTTCGTCCAAATTTTTTGGGGTCGCCATTTTCTCTTCCTTCGTAGATAGGTCTGCTGCCACGTCAGTGTGTTGACTATGTAGCAAGCCAGATAACCATTTTTGCCGGTATTTATTGTAACGCATCTTGCGTTAGGTCGGGCGACCGACCTATACTATTAACAGTTTGTTGGTCGTTCAACCTAACTATTGGTAGTTCTCAGGCATCTTCTTTACTCACTGTCTCTTCTGGCTGCCCAGCCTAGTGGCTTGCCCAAAACATCGGTCGGTCGTTCAACCTAACTATTCGAGCGTATTTTATGAATCATAAAAACAGGCCCCTGGCAGCCAGTACTGCAACACTGATTGCTGTCTGTATGACTTTAGCTGCCTGCGACAAGCCCCAAGGCCCCGCCGGTGCGGCACCTCTGCCCGAAGTCAGTGTATTTACGGTTGAGCCCCGAACGGTGAGGCTCTCATCAGAACTTCCTGGTCGTACCACCGCCTATCTGGTGGCTGAAGTCAGGCCCCAGGTCGGTGGGGTCATACTTCAGCGCGAATTTCGCGAAGGAAGTCAGGTCAAGGCAGGGCAAGTTTTGTATCAGATCGACTCAGCTCCCTATCGTGCCGTCATGGCCCGGGCAGAAGCCAACCTCGAAGCGGCCCGCTTACTCTCTGAACGCTATGAAAAGCTGATCCAGTCGCACGCTATCAGCCAGCAGCAATATGACGATGCGCGTTCTCAGTTCCTTCAGGCCAAGGCAGCCGCAGAGAGCGCTCGTATCGACCTAGGGTATACCCGTATTTCCGCCCCGATCTCTGGTCGTATCGGACGTTCGTCGGTAACCCAGGGGGCATTGGTTACGGCAAACCAGGCCAATGTGCTGGCGAAGGTGCAGCAGCTTGATCCGATCTATGTCGATATCGTCCAGCCCTCTACAGCACTGTTACAGCTCAAGGCTGACCTTGCCAGCGGTCGAGTTAAGAGCGCTGGCGAGGGGCAGGCTGAAATCCGACTAACCCTAGAGAATGGCCAGATCTACCCGCGTGCGGGCAAGCTGCAGTTCTCGGAAGTCAGCGTGGATGAAAGCACCGGTGCCGTGACGTTGCGCGCAGTTTTCCCGAATCCGGATGGAATCCTGTTGCCGGGCATGTTCGTACGTGCACAACTGCAGGAGGGCGAACGCGACCAGGCGCTGCTGGTTCCTCAGCGTGGCGTTACCCGGGACAGCCAGGGCAGGGCCGTGGCGCTGGTGCTTGATGCCAAGGACACTGTTCAACTGCGTTCGCTGAGCACTGAACGCAGCGTCGACGGTCAGTGGCTGGTTCGGGACGGCATTAAGGCCGGCGACCGTGTAGTCATCGACGGTTTGCAGCGCGTCCAGCCCGGCATGCAGGTCAAGCCGGTCCCGGCCACTTCGGATGAATCCTCGCGTGCAGCTGACGGCCAACAGGCCCAGGCAAGCAAGTAGGGAGGGGGTTATGCCTAGATTCTTCATCGACCGCCCGATTTTTGCCTGGGTCATTGCCATTGTCATCATGCTGGCTGGCGCCTTGTCAATCCGCTCTCTACCGGTCAACCAATATCCCAACGTCGCGCCGCCGGCCATCGGCATCATGGCTAGCTATCCTGGTGCTTCGGCGCAGACCGTGCAGGACACCGTCACTCAGGTAATTGAACAGCAACTCAGCGGACTCGACGGCCTCCGCTACATCCGCTCAGAAAGCAACGCTGACGGTAGTGTGGTTATCGTCGTCACCTTTGAGCAACACATCGACCCAAACATCGCCCAAGTGCAAGTGCAGAACAAGCTGCAACTGGCTACGCCCATGCTGCCGCAAGCGGTGCAGCAACTCGGCCTGCGCGTAGTCAAGTATCAGATCAACTTCATGTTGGTCGCCGCGCTGGTATCCGAGGATGGTCGGTTGGACAACTTTGCGCTGGGCGACCTGATTGTCTCGCAGCTACAGGATCCTCTGACCCGCACCAAAGGTGTTGGCGATTTCCTGGGATTGGGGGCCCAGAACGCAATGCGCGTCTGGCTCGATCCGCTCAAGCTTAACAACTACAAGCTGATGCCCAGCGACGTGATTGCGGCGATCGAGGCGCAAAACGTACAGGTCTCATCTGGCCAACTCGGCGGACGCCCGACCGCAGGGAAGGTCGGACTCAACGCAACCGTAATTGGCAAGACCCTGCTCCAAACTCCGGAACAATTCCAGAACATCTTGCTCAAGGTAAACCCGGACGGTTCGCAGGTTCGTCTTCGCGACGTCGGGGAGGTGGGGCTCGGGTCAGAGACGTATACCTTCAACACTACTTCCGATGGCAGGCCCAGTGCAGGTATTGCTCTACGTCTGGCCAGTGGCGGCAATACTTTGGAGGCGGTCAATGCAGTACGGGAAACCTTGACTCGGTTGGAGCCGACCCTGCCACCCGGCGTCAAGATCATCTATCCCTATGACACCGCGCCGGTGGTGAGCGCGTCAATCAACGGGGTGGTGCACACCCTGGTCGAAGCCATCGTGCTGGTTTTCCTGATCATGTACCTGTTCCTGCAGAACTGGCGTGCTACGCTGATTCCGACTCTCGCCGTGCCCGTGGTACTGCTGGGCACCTTCGGCGTCATGGCTGCATTTGGTTTCACCATCAACATCCTGACAATGTTTGGGTTGGTATTGGCGATCGGCCTGCTGGTGGACGATGCCATCGTGGTCGTGGAGAACGTCGAGCGCCTGATGGTAGAGGAGGGTCTGCCACCGTTGGAGGCGACACGCAAGTCAATGGACCAAATCTCCGGTGCCTTGGTTGGCATTGGCTTGGTGTTGTCTGCGGTGTTCGTACCGATGGCCTTCTTCGGTGGTTCTACCGGTGTGATCTATCGTCAGTTTTCGCTGACCATCGTCACTGCCATGGCCTTATCCGTTCTGGTGGCATTGATCTTCACCCCGGCCCTGTGCGCCACCATCCTCAAGCCGGTACACCATGATCCCCAATCGAAGAAGGGATTCTTTGGCTGGTTTAACCGTAGCTTCGAGCGTAATGCGCAACGCTACGAGCGTGGTGTCGGACGCGTTCTCGCCGGTCGCGGGCGCTATCTGCTGGCCTTCGCCATGATTGTAGTGGCACTGGCTACCCTGTTCCCGCAACTCCCAACCTCCTTCCTGCCTGGTGAGGATCAGGGCACGATGTTCGTGCAGGTGGAACTACCCGCCAATGCCACCTTGGAGCAGACCGATGAAGTCCTAACCGAAGTGGTTCGTCACTTCAAGGACAATGAGGGTGACAGCGTCAAGGCTGTGTTTACCGTGAGCGGGTTCAACTTTGCTGGCCGTGGGCAGAACTCGGGTTTGGCCTTTGTCCAGCTTAAACCTTGGGAAGAGCGTAAGAGCAACGTATTTGAACTCCAGGCACGGGCCATGCAGCACTTTGCGCAAATCCGGAAAGGTGTGGTGTTGGCCTTCCCGCCGCCAGCGATCATGGAACTCGGGAACGCGACCGGCTTTAACCTTTTCCTGCAGGACCATAGCGGGCTGGGGCATGAGCACCTGATGCAAGCACGCACACAATTTATGGTCGAGGCCACTAAGCATCCGGCGCTGGCTATGGTACGCCCTAACGGCAAGGATGATGAGCCGCAGTACCAAGTCCTGATTGATGACGAAAAGGCCCGTACCCATGGTGTCAGCCTGGCCGACGTAAATACCACGATGTCGACGGTATGGGGGTCTGCCTACGTGAATAACTTCATCGACCGGGGACGAATCAAACGTGTGTTCGTCCAGGGGGTGCCCCAGGCGCGCATTACCGAGGAAGACTTTGGCAAATGGTACGTGCGCAATGCCGAGGGCAAGATGGTGTCCTTTGCATCTTTTGCTACCGGCAAGTGGGTGAAGGGCTCTCCCAAACTGGAACGCTACAACGGGGTGCCGGCTATTGAAATCCTAGGTCAGCCAGCACCGGGCTATAGCTCAGGTGATGCCATGCATGCAGTTGCAGAGATTGCCGAGAAACTGCCACCCGGGATCAGTCTGGCCTGGACCGGTCTTTCCTACGAGGAGCGTCTGTCTGGCTCACAGGCACCAGCACTATATGCGCTGTCGCTTATTGCCGTGTTCCTGTGCTTGGCAGCTCTTTACGAGAGTTGGTCGATTCCATTCTCGGTGCTTCTGGTCGTTCCACTTGGTGTCATCGGTACGGTCATCGCTGTGCTAATGCGAGGTCTGGAAAATGACGTGTTCTTCCAGATCGGCCTACTCACCACTGTCGGCCTGTCGGCCAAGAACGCAATCCTCATTGTCGAGTTTGCGAAGGATCTCTACGAACGGCAGGGACGCACGCTGGCGCAGGCTGCCGTGGAAGCTGCTCGACTACGCCTGCGACCGATCATCATGACGTCCTTGGCCTTCAGCATGGGTGTGCTTCCACTAGCGATATCAGGCGGTGCCAGTTCCGGCAGTAAGCATGCCATTGGTACCGGGGTTGTTGGCGGCATGGTCACTGCGACATTCCTGGCAATTTTCTTCATTCCGCTGTTTTACGTCGTGGTGTCCTCGTTGTTCCAGAAAAAACGGGACGTTAAGGCTGATCTGTCTCAGAAGGAGGCTTCCACATGAGTGCCGCACCTATCCGCGTGCTGTTGCCCGTCTTTGTTGCCGCGCTACTGACAGGATGTATGGGCACCTTGGCACCTCGCTATGAACAGCCAGCCGCACCGATCCCGACACAGTGGCCAAAATCGACCGGCGTATTAGCCGAAAAACCGATAGACATCCCCTGGCAGACCCTTGTCGCTGATCCTCGCCTACGCCAGGTTGTTCAACTAGCCTTGGACAACAACCGGGACCTGCGGGTGGCTGTACTCAATATTGAAAAGGCGCGGGCACAGTACGGCATTCAGCGTGCCACCCTTTTCCCCGAGGTAAGCGCAGGGCTGGGCGGTAATTCTGGGAGGACACCAGCGTCCGTTTCTCCTACCGGAACTACCGTCGTCAACCATGTTTACAGTGCCAACTTAGGGGTTACTGCCTACGAGCTCGATTTGTTTGGCCGGGTACGCAGTTTGAACGAGCAAGCCTTGCAACAGTACCTTGCTAGCGAAGAGGCTCAGCGCGCCTCCCGGATAGGTCTGATCTCTGAAGTAGCTGTCACTTACTTTAACCTGGCGGCAGACATCGAACGGCTTACCCTGGCGCGTGACACCTTAGGCAGCCGCCAGCAAGCCTACGATCTTCAACGTCAACTACGTGAGTTCGGCAGCACTTCCGATCTGACGCTACGCCAAGCGGAAGCAGAGCAGGAGGCTGCGCAAGACTTGGCCTTAGCACTGGAAAGTACGGTAGCCACGGATCGCAACGCACTGGAACTGCTAGTGGGGACGCCGCTGCCGACTGAGTTACACCCGGATGCCCCCCTTGAGGCCATGCTTGCCATGCAAGACCTGCCTACCGGCCTGCCATCGGACCTGTTGCAGCGGCGGCCGGATATCCTTGCCGCAGAACATGTCTTGATCGGGGCGCAGGCCAACATTGGTGCTGCTCGTGCCGCCTTTTTTCCTCGCATCACCCTGACCGGTGGCTTTGGCCGTGCCAGCGACTCTCTTTCTGACCTCTTCGATGGCGCTAGCCGTGCCTGGAACTTCCTGCCGCAGATTAGCATCCCGATCTTCACTGGTGGTCGGTTGAACGCCAACCTAAAGGTAGCTGAGGTAGATAGGGATATTGCGCTAGCCAGCTACGAACGCTCGATTCAGGCAGCTTTCCGCGAAGTAGCAGATTCCTTGGCTGTACGTGCAACGTTGGATGGTCGGCTATCCGCACAACAGCGACAGGTCGATGCTTCCAACGCTGCCTACAAGTTAGTCAGACAGAGATACGACAATGGCGTATCTGGTTACCTAGAGGTCTTGGATGCACAGCGTACTTTACATGCTGCCCAGCAGAACTGGATCGCTGTACGCCAAGCCAAGCTAGCCAATCTAGTGACTCTGTACAAAGCACTCGGTGGAGATTTGTCGTTGGGTACCGTTGAAGCCAATAAAGCTACGAACTCCACAGACCCTTTTGGCCGCAACAATGACGAACGGCTTGCCGTACGCTCTCAGTGAGGAATATATGTCGCACATGATCCAGGATATTGCAGTTCTTTTCGATGACAGCCCCCATGGGCTTACTACTCTAGAAACAGCGGCTCGCCTGGCAAGCAAACAGAAAGCCAAGCTTATCGGAATCACCACAACGGACAAGGGTGAAGCTACTCTCGAAGATGGATTTGCTCGAGGAAAGGGTATTGCTGACGTCATCCACAAGCTCAAAGTATCTACAGAGGAACACCTGCGTCGTAGGGCTGAGAAATTGACCAGTACAGCTAGCCGCCATGGTATCAGTAGCGAGTTCCGAACTATCCCGTATTTTGACGACGGCAAGGTTGATCTTAACTCGTTGTACAGTGACCTTGTAGTTGTCGGCGCTTCGGAAACGCCAGGAGCTCCCTTCGGCTGGTCGTACATCAAAGCGCTTCAGCGGACCGGAATTCCTCTGGTCATCGTCCCTCAATCCTGGGGTGACCGTCCGATTGGACGGAAGATTACCGTAGCTTGGAATGCCAGCCGCCAGGCCCGCCGCGCTGTCGCTGACGCCTTTCCACTACTCCTCTCCGCGGATACAGTAGATTTGCTAATCGTCGATCCAGAACATAACGCCGAAATGCACGGCAAGTACCCCGGTGCCGACATGGCTACCTATCTGGCCCACCACGGTGTAGAGGTGAAGTTGCGACGTACCTTCTCTCAAGGAAAATCTATCGCAGAAGTGATTGTTGCCAACGCAGTTGTGTTGGACTCCGACCTCATCGTTTTTGGGGCCTACAGCCGTTCCCAGATCAGCGAAGCGGTGCTTGGTGGCGTCAGCCGAACCTTGCTAGCAGAAGTTCCTCTACCCCTTTTCGTGTCCTGCTGATTTTTTGACAGTACCTGTTAACCTACCTGTTAATCACTTCTACACTTCTACAAGTGCAGGTACTACCGATGTTTCAACTTGTTCTCGCATTTCCTTACCTGCCTTGAAGTGAGGCACATACTTGGCTGGAACTGCAACTTTTTCCCCTGTTTTTGGATTTCGTCCTACTCGGGGCGACGTCCCCCCATCATCAGTAGCGGGTTGAATTAGAGTCCGGGGTTACTGTAACGGATTTCAATGCAAGTGTTTTGGCGTAGGCGGCAGGCGTCAAACCGCCCAGGGATTTCTTCGGTCGCTCCTCGTTGTACTCCCTGCGCCAGGCCTCGATCAGCACCTTGGCCTGCTGCAGACTGGTGAACCAGTGCTCATTCAGGCATTCATCCCGAAATCGGCCATTGAATGACTCGATGTAGGCGTTCTGATTCGGCTTGCCGGGTTCGATCAGATACAGCCTGACACCTCGCGCATGCGCCCAGTCCAGCATCGCACGGCCGCAGAACTCCTTGCTGTTGTCCGTGCGGATTGCCTGCGGCAAGCCACGTGTGAACGCCAAACGATCCAGGATACGAGTCAGCACTATCCCGCTGATGGCTCGCTCTGGAACGATGGCAATGGCTTCGTGAGTCGCATCATCCACAATGGTCAAACTCTTGATGCAGCGCCCGTCACCTGTCCGATCAAACACGAAGTCCATTGACCAGACTTGGTCGGGCTGTAGTGGGCGAAGCAAGGGTTGCCTGTCCGCTACCGGGACTTTCTTCCGCTTGCGCGTCTTCACTTGCAGACCTGCTTCTGCGTACAACCGCTCAACACGCTTGTGATTGACGGCCATGCCGGCCTGTCTCAGCTTCAGATAGATCATGCCCGCTCCATAACGCCTGTGCCGTTGTGCCAGCGCGATGATCTGCGCCTTCAATGCTTCGTTTTTGTCCGGGGTGGGTTGGTAGCGATAGGCGCTGGCGCTCATGCCAATGATGCGCAGTGCCTTGCGTTCGCTCATGCCTTCAGTGGTCATGTGGCGCACCAGATCACGTCGTGACGGTGCGCTCACCACTTTTTTCTGAGGGCTTCCTTCGTGATATCGTTCTCAAGCATCGACTCAGCCAGGAGCTTCTTCAGCCGGCTGTTCTCGGCCTCCAGCTCCCTCAGCCGTTTGGCATCCGACACACTCATCCCGCCAAACTTGTTCCGCCACAGGTAGTAACTGGCTTCCGAGAAACCGTGCCGACGGCAGAGTTCCGCTACCGGCAGCCCGGCTTCGCCTTCCTTCAAAAAACCAATGATCTGTTCTTCGGTAAATCGCTTCTTCATGTCCAATCTCCTATCAGGTGGGATTGGACTCTAAAATCAGCTGCTACTCAATTCCGGGGGGACGTCGCTGCAACCGGCGGTGGTGGATATCCCTGGCAAGAATGACATGGTCAAAGGTGCATACAAGGTTCCAGGTGATGCCGGCACCATCCGCGTGAAAATAACCGACCTGCTCTCGGAGTCGTGGGAAGGAAGCGTAAGCAATGGCGACTAAGCGTTCACCCAAGGCGGTGAGCGCGTCGCTCGACTTTGCCTTCTTCCAGTTTCTTTGGCAGTTCTATCAGGGCAACCGAGGCACGATCCGCTCCCACTACAAAGAGCTGACGCGCAAGTTCCTCGACTTCAACAACCCGGAAAAGAACCCGAAAGCCTTCTTACGCCAACCTCAGTTCGAGGCACTGGAAACCTACGTTTTTCTCAAGGAGTTCCTTGGCAACGCCAAGGTTGAGGAGATCTTTCAGCACTGGTTCGAAAAACAAGGCCGTTTTGCAGATCGGGCTGAAGGTGGTGTGGTTTCGGGAAATACCGCTCAGATCGGCTTGTTCGACAAGATCACGCAGGATCAGTACAAGGCTGTGTTCGCGGCAATGCGGAAAAACTCGCGTGCCTACCCAAACTACATCTTTGCGCTGACGATGGGTACCGGTAAAACCATCCTGATGGCTACCTGTATCTTCTATGAATTCCTGCTGGGCAACAAATTTGAGAAGGATGCGCGCTACTGCCATAACGCATTAGTGTTTGCGCCGGACAAGACCGTGCTGCAGTCCCTCAAGGAAATCGAGTCCTTTGACTTGACCCGCGTTGTGCCACCAGAGTACGTCAATTTCCTGACTGCTCATTTGCGCTTCCATTACCTCGAAGAGGCTGGTACATCGCTGGATACCCTGGACCGCTCGCGCTTCAACATTATTGTCTCGAACACGCAGAAGATCATTCTCAAGCGCCAGCACAAGGAGAAAACTTCCGTCGATAAACTGTTCGGCGCGACCGGGGAAACCGTCGCTGCCAGCGGCGTTTATGCAGATGCGGCTGACCTCTACAACTTCGATCAACCCGAAGAAGAGGGCGAGCTGACGACCAACCAGCGCTTTGAGAAGCTGCGCCGCTTGGAGCAGTTGGGCATCTATGTGGACGAGGCTCACCATGCTTTCGGCAAGACTCTAGCCAAGGACATGGGTGTAGGCGCCAAGGAAACCGACACTAGCTTGCGGACGACCATTGATGTCCTGGCGGCCAGCTTGAACGCTGCAGGCACCCGCGTAGTGGCTTGCTACAACTACACAGGCACGCCGTATGTGGGTCGTGAAGTGTTGCCTGAGGTTGTTTACGCCTATGGCTTGAAAGAGGCAATCGACAAGGCTTTCCTAAAAAAAGTGACGCTGCATGGCTACTCCAATACGCGCACCGACGAATTCGTCGACATCGCCATCGAGAGTTTTCTGAAGGAGACCGACGGGTTGCGACCCGAAGGGCTTTCTCCGAAATTGGCGTTCTTTGCCGCCACCATCGACGAACTGACCGAGGAACTGAAACCAGCCGTTGAGCGTGCTCTGCTCAAGCACGGCATTCCAACCTCCCGTATCTTGGTCAACGTGGGTGACGATAAGCTCACCACCAACGACGACATCCGAGAGTTCAACCGGCTAGATACAGAAGGTTCTGAAAAGCAGTTCATTCTCTTGGTCAACAAGGGACGAGAAGGCTGGAACTGTCGCTCGTTGTTCGGTGTTGGCCTATTCCGCGAACCGAAGTCCAAGGTGTTCGTGCTCCAGGCAACGATGCGCTGCCTACGCGCCATTGGCTAGGCACAGCATACCGGTCATGTATTCCTCTCGGACGACAACCTGAACACGCTCAATGACGAGCTTCAACAAAACTTCCGCATCAGTGCTGATGAGTTGCAAAAAACAGCCAAGGACAAGGAAACAGTACAAATTCGCGTGGTCGAGCCTCCCGTTAAGATAAAGCTGGTTCGCGTTCGAAAGCAGTATCAGATGCGAGAAAAGGCGGTCGTTCCTGGTCAGAGGCTTGGTCTCGACCGAAACGATAAAGAATATTGGAACAGCCTCGTTGAGAAGTACCGTTTGATCGAAACGCAGCAGGATGGTCTGACGGCTGCAGATGCAGCACGCGCCTCCGGTAGCCGCACCTTCGATCTGACCTCAAGGCGGGAGAAACGTGTCTTCTCGCGGCTGTCGCTGGTCGCTGAGGTGTCCCGATACCTCAATAGGAGTCCGCTTGAGATCGAGGATTTGCTCGACTCAACAAAGGAAGGCACCAACGAACTGGTTGCTATCACCAACGAGTTCAACGAACTGCTTTACGATGAGATTATTCCGCGCCTGTTCAGGCAACTCTACGACCTCGATGAGTCTCAGAAAACCGAAGAGCACGAAGTCGATTTGATCAAAATTCCTTCGAACGGCTACTACGAAGTATCGGCCGCAAAGGACAAGATCGTCCGTATGAACGACGCGCAGATCAAGGATGAGGAGCGCGCAAAGAGCTTTCACCTCGATACCTACTGTTTCGATTCTGGCTCAGAGAACTGGCTTTTCTGGGATCTGCTTCGCGAGCAACGGGTGAAGAAAATCTACTTCACTGGAATGCTCACCCACGGCCAGTCCGATTTTTTCATCCAGTACATCGACCCAGACTCGCGCACGGTGCGCAGCTACTACCCGGACTTTATCTTCCAACGCGAAGAACCGGATGGCAGCTTGAAGTACGTCATTGTCGAGGTAAAGGCTGACAACCAGATCGAAGATGCCGTAGTGCAGGCCAAGAAGGAGTTTGCCCAGCAGATTGCTGTAGCCAGCGGGATGGAATATCGCCTGCTCAAGTCTTCTGATGCGGACAAGCGGCATTTCCGGATGCTGCTGTGAGGTTAAGGTGAAAGGCGCGCTCTTCGTTTATTTCGCATTCAGTGATGCAATACTCGCGGACGCGACCATCCGGCCATGCTGTCGTTCCGCCAGTCATCCTCAATTGCAGCCACGTCTAGTAGATCGTGTACGGGCCGATCTCTAGATGCGGAGGCAATTAGCCTTCATCCCGAGGACGCACGCGCTCGATGGTGTAAACCTCGATAAGCCTAGTCGTTCGGCGATCCAGCCAGTATGGAGAGGGCTGTAAGTGCAACGGATGTGAGCCGTTGCTCAATCCTAGAGCTGCAGTCGGTTGGGGGTATGTTTGGGGGTACCAGTGACTTTCATTAACTGTTTTAAATGTTTTTAAACAACGCATTACGTATTGTTGTTTTGTCTTGGTACCCGCACCATCCCTCTCTCTTTTCCCTGTTTGCCTGCTCAGGCCGGGCCCGGTTCGTGATAACCCAGCCGGTGCGATAAATCCTGGGCGGCTTGCCGGATGGCGGCGGCAATGTTGCTGTCCCAGTCGCTGGCAAAGTTGCCGATCGGCCCCAGGGAAGTGATTGCCGCCACCATGGTGCCCGTCTGGTTGAATACCGGCGCACTGAAACCGTTGATACCCGGAGAGTAGCTGCCGCTGGCCCGGGCAATGCCCTGGTTGCGGATTTCCGACAGCAGGCCGTCCATATCCCGGCGCGCAGCCGCCAGGGTGGTGCCGTTCGCTTCCGCGTTCGCCTTGATTTCGACTTCCAGCAGCTGGCGCAGGTAGGGGGAGCGGAAAAAGGCGGCAAACGCTCGACCCGTGGCCGAACTGGCCAGCGGCAGGACGGTGCCGGCGCGCAACGCAACGGTGATCGGTCCGCCGGCCTCCAGCAGGCGGACCACCGTGGCACCATGATTCCCCCATACGGCCAGGGCAACGGTTTCACCCAGGCGCTCGCAGAGGTCCTCCAATATCGGGGTGGCGAGGCGAACCGGATCCAGCCGGCCCATGGCGGCCAAGCCCAGTTCCAGGGAGAAACTGCCCAGGTCATAGCGGCCGCTGGTCTGGTCCTGCTCGACCAGGCCCATGCGAATGAGGCTGACCAGGTAGCGGTGGGCCTTGGCGGCGGGCATGCCGGCAGCCTTGGCCAGGTCCCGCAGCATCATGGCGCGGCCATTGGCTGCCAGCGCCTGCAATAACTTGCCCCCCACTTCGATGGATTGAATTCCCTGGCGGTCCTTGGTTTTTGGCTTTTCCATATATGACTTAAGTAGCAAACCCGGTCGCCATATTACATCCGTGTGCGCCCAATCGGGGAGCCGCCGCTGTCAGTACCTTCGCATATAATCATCCGAGACCGTCGTGGCCCAAATGTCAGTACGGCTTTTATCGAGTGAGAAAGGGGTGGGTATGCAAGCAATTCTGGTGGCCAATCCGAAGGGGGGGTGTGGCAAGACAACCTTGGCGACAAATCTGGCCGGCTATTTCGCCAACCAGGGCAACAAGGTCACCTTGTGTGATTTGGATCGCCAGCAATCCTCCCTGCGCTGGATGGCCTTCCGCGATCCGGAGATGGCACCGGTGACCGGATACTTCGCGGGTAATCAGGTGATGTTCAATCCGCCCCAGGATGTGGATCAGGTGGTGCTGGACGCCCCGGCCGGCCTGCAGGGCTATAAGCTTTCCGACTACCTGCGTCGTGTCGATAAGGTTATCGTTCCGGTGGTGCCTTCCATATTTGATATGGCGGCAACGGAGGATTTCCTCAATTCATTGCGCCAGGAAACCCGCGGTCGGCGGCAGATGCTGGGCATTGTTGCCATGCGGGTGGATCCCCGAACCCGTGCTGCGGCGATGCTGGAGGAGTTTTTGCGTCATTTCGATATTCCCATTGTTAGTTATCTGCGCAACACCCAGAACTACGTAAACGTAGCTGCCGCAGGGCTTTCCGTCTTTGACCCTCCCCGCGCTAAGTTCAAGCGAGATCACGAACAGTGGGATTCCCTCTTGCAGTGGCTCTCCGACTAGGCTATAGTTCGCCTCCCTCAACGCACCAGCCGGTGCAGCCAAGCGAAAGCAAAGCAAGAAACAAACCGGCAGGGGTTGACGAGGTGTAGAGAAAGTGATAATATCTCGCTTCTCTGACGGACGCGGGGTGGAGCAGTCTGGCAGCTCGTCGGGCTCATAACCCGAAGGTCGTAGGTTCAAATCCTGCCCCCGCAACCAGCTCTTTAAAAAATAGGACAACCGATAGGTGTAGGTGCTTGGTTGGGTGTTCCGGCTTAGGTCGGACAAATGAATCAAGCGCTTGCACAAAGATGTAGTCAAGGAAACTTGAATATATCCGTCAAGCGAGTTTTAAGCAGAGATTAAACTGAAGAGTTTGATCCTGGCTCAGATTGAACGCTGGCGGCATGCCTTACACATGCAAGTCGAACGGCAGCACGGGAGCTTGCTCCTGGTGGCGAGTGGCGAACGGGTGAGTAATACATCGGAACGTACCCAGGAGTGGGGGATAACGTAGCGAAAGTTACGCTAATACCGCATATTCTGTGAGCAGGAAAGCGGGGGATCGCAAGACCTCGCGCTCTTGGAGCGGCCGATGTCGGATTAGCTAGTTGGTGAGGTAAAAGCTCACCAAGGCGACGATCCGTAGCAGGTCTGAGAGGATGATCTGCCACACTGGGACTGAGACACGGCCCAGACTCCTACGGGAGGCAGCAGTGGGGAATTTTGGACAATGGGGGCAACCCTGATCCAGCCATGCCGCGTGAGTGAAGAAGGCCTTCGGGTTGTAAAGCTCTTTCGGCGGGGAAGAAATGGCAACGGCTAATATCCGTTGTTGATGACGGTACCCGCATAAGAAGCACCGGCTAACTACGTGCCAGCAGCCGCGGTAATACGTAGGGTGCGAGCGTTAATCGGAATTACTGGGCGTAAAGCGTGCGCAGGCGGTTTCGTAAGACAGACGTGAAATCCCCGGGCTCAACCTGGGAACTGCGTTTGTGACTGCGAGGCTAGAGTACGGCAGAGGGGGGTAGAATTCCACGTGTAGCAGTGAAATGCGTAGAGATGTGGAGGAATACCGATGGCGAAGGCAGCCCCCTGGGTTAGTACTGACGCTCATGCACGAAAGCGTGGGGAGCAAACAGGATTAGATACCCTGGTAGTCCACGCCCTAAACGATGTCAACTAGGTGTTGGAAGGGTTAAACCTTTTAGTACCGCAGCTAACGCGTGAAGTTGACCGCCTGGGGAGTACGGCCGCAAGGTTAAAACTCAAAGGAATTGACGGGGACCCGCACAAGCGGTGGATGATGTGGATTAATTCGATGCAACGCGAAAAACCTTACCTACCCTTGACATGCCAGGAACTTTCCAGAGATGGATTGGTGCCCGAAAGGGAGCCTGGACACAGGTGCTGCATGGCTGTCGTCAGCTCGTGTCGTGAGATGTTGGGTTAAGTCCCGCAACGAGCGCAACCCTTGTCATTAATTGCCATCATTCAGTTGGGCACTTTAATGAGACTGCCGGTGACAAACCGGAGGAAGGTGGGGATGACGTCAAGTCCTCATGGCCCTTATGGGTAGGGCTTCACACGTCATACAATGGTCGGTACAGAGGGTTGCCAAGCCGCGAGGTGGAGCCAATCCCAGAAAGCCGATCGTAGTCCGGATCGCAGTCTGCAACTCGACTGCGTGAAGTCGGAATCGCTAGTAATCGCGGATCAGCATGTCGCGGTGAATACGTTCCCGGGTCTTGTACACACCGCCCGTCACACCATGGGAGTGGGTTCTACCAGAAGTAGTTAGCCTAACCGTAAGGAGGGCGATTACCACGGTAGGATTCATGACTGGGGTGAAGTCGTAACAAGGTAGCCGTATCGGAAGGTGCGGCTGGATCACCTCCTTTCTAGAGAAAAGCATCCTCCAAGCATCTACAACCTATCGGTTGTTCAAGTAACAGCATGAGGGAAAGGCCAGGAGCAGGAGTAGCGCGCAGGCGTACTGACTCCGGGTCCTCTACTGACCCTTCGGTAAGAGAAGTTTGGGTCAGTAGCTCAGTCGGTTAGAGCACCGTCTTGATAAGGCGGGGGTCGTAGGTTCGATTCCTACCTGACCCACCAACGCTTCATCAGGCGGGGGCATAGCTCAGTTGGGAGAGCGCCAGCTTTGCAAGCTGGATGTCGTCGGTTCGATCCCGTCTGCCTCCACCAACCCCTTCGGTTGTCTGCAAGAGCTCATACGTAAGCACGGATGCTTAGGTCTGACCTCTTGGTCAATGCTGTTTGCTCTTTAACAAAATGGAGAAGGTTGTATATCTGGAGCCGAAACCAAGCCAGATATACATTGTGATTGCATCGTATCGCGTTACAGCTAGCGCGATACAAACACAAACTGAGTTGCTTATAACTGCCTCGGAAGAGGCCTCAAAGTTATAGGATCAAGCGACTAAGTGCATGTGGTGGATGCCTTGGCGATTACAGGCGATGAAGGACGTGCAAGCCTGCGAAAAGCTCTGGGGAGCTGGCAACGAAGCTTTGATCCAGAGATGTCCGAATGGGGAAACCCACTCCGCAAGGAGTATCCCTGACTGAATACATAGGTCAGTGGAGGCGAACCCGGTGAACTGAAACATCTAAGTAGCCGGAGGAAAAGAAATCAACCGAGATTCCCAAAGTAGTGGCGAGCGAAATGGGAACAGCCTGCAAGTGATAGCGAATCTGTTAGCGGAAGACTCTGGAAAGTGTCGCCGTAGTGGGTGATAGCCCCGTACGCGAAAACAGGATCGTGGTACTAAGTTTGCGACAAGTAGGGCGGGGCACGTGAAACCCTGTCTGAATATGGGGGGACCATCCTCCAAGGCTAAATACTCGTAATCGACCGATAGTGAACCAGTACCGTGAGGGAAAGGCGAAAAGAACCCCGGGAGGGGAGTGAAATAGATCCTGAAACCGCATGCATACAAACAGTGGGAGCCCCTTCGTGGGGTGACTGCGTACCTTTTGTATAATGGGTCAGCGACTTACGTTATGTTGCGAGCTTAACCGAGTAGGGAAGGCGTAGGGAAACCGAGTCTGATAAGGGCGTTAAGTAGCATGGCGTAGACCCGAAACCGGATGATCTATCCATGGCCAGGATGAAGGTGCGGTAACACGCACTGGAGGTCCGAACCCACTAACGTTGAAAAGTTAGGGGATGAGCTGTGGATAGGGGTGAAAGGCTAAACAAATCCGGAAATAGCTGGTTCTCTCCGAAAACTATTTAGGTAGTGCCTCAAGTATCACCTACGGGGGTAAAGCACTGTAATGGTTGAAGGGGTCATCGCGACTTACTTCGCCATAGCAAACTCTGAATACCGTAGAGTGCGAGCTTGGGAGACAGACATCGGGTGCTAACGTCCGGTGTCAAGAGGGAAACAACCCAGACCGCCGATTAAGGTCCCAAAGACATAGTTAAGTGGGAAACGAGGTGGGAAGGCTCAGACAGCCAGGAGGTTGGCTTAGAAGCAGCCATCCTTTAAAGAAAGCGTAATAGCTCACTGGTCGAGTCGTCCTGCGCGGAAGATGTAACGGGGCTCAAACTATGCACCGAAATCGCGGATATCCTTTGGATATGGTAGGAGAGCGTTCTGTAGGCCGTTGAAGGTGTCTCGTGAGGGATGCTGGAGGTATCAGAAGTGCGAATGCTGACATGAGTAGCGATAAAGGGAGTGAAAAGCTCCCTCGCCGAAAGCCCAAGGTTTCCTGCGCAACGTTCATCGGCGCAGGGTGAGTCGGCCCCTAAGGCGAGGCTGAAAAGCGTAGTCGATGGGAAACAGGTTAATATTCCTGTACCTCAATGTAATGCGATGGGGGGACGGAGAAGGTTAGGTCAGCCGGGTGTTGGACGTCCCGGTTTAAGCGTGTAGGCGTGCCCCTTAGGCAAATCCGGGGGGCTAAGCTGAGGCGTGACGACGAGCGCTCTTTGAGCGCGAAGTGATTGATACCAAGCTTCCAAGAAAAGCCTCTAAGCTTCAGTTACATTGGGACCGTACCGCAAACCGACACAGGTGGGCAGGATGAGAATTCTAAGGCGCTTGAGAGAACTCAGGAGAAGGAACTCGGCAAATTGGCACCGTAACTTCGGGATAAGGTGCGCCCCGGTAGGGTGTAGAGACTTGCTCTCGAAGCTCGATGGGGTTGCAGTGAAATGGTGGCTGCGACTGTTTAATAAAAACACAGCACTCTGCAAACACGAAAGTGGACGTATAGGGTGTGACGCCTGCCCGGTGCCGGAAGGTTAAGTGATGGGGTGCAAGCTCTTGATCGAAGCCCCGGTAAACGGCGGCCGTAACTATAACGGTCCTAAGGTAGCGAAATTCCTTGTCGGGTAAGTTCCGACCTGCACGAATGGCGTAACGATGGCCACACTGTCTCCTCCTGAGACTCAGCGAAATTGAAATGTTTGTGAAGATGCAATCTCCCCGCGGCTAGACGGAAAGACCCCATGAACCTTTACTGTAGCTTTGCATTGGACTTTGAACCGATCTGTGTAGGATAGGTGGGAGACTGTGAGACCAGGACGCTAGTTCTGGTGGAGTCGTCCTTGAAATACCACCCTGGTTTGTTTGAGGTTCTAACCATGGCCTGTGAATCCAGGTCTGGGACCGTGCATGGTAGGCAGTTTGACTGGGGCGGTCTCCTCCCAAAAGGTAACGGAGGAGTACGAAGGTACGCTAGGTACGGTCGGACATCGTGCTAATAGTGCAATGGCATAAGCGTGCTTGACTGCGAGACCCACAAGTCGAGCAGGTGCGAAAGCAGGTCATAGTGATCCGGTGGTTCTGTATGGAAGGGCCATCGCTCAACGGATAAAAGGTACTCTGGGGATAACAGGCTGATACCGCCCAAGAGTTCATATCGACGGCGGTGTTTGGCACCTCGATGTCGGCTCATCTCATCCTGGGGCTGTAGCCGGTCCCAAGGGTATGGCTGTTCGCCATTTAAAGAGGTACGTGAGCTGGGTTTAAAACGTCGTGAGACAGTTTGGTCCCTATCTGCCGTGGGCGCTGGAAGTTTGAGGGGGGCTGCTCCTAGTACGAGAGGACCGGAGTGGACGTACCCCTGGTGTACCGGTTGTGACGCCAGTCGCATCGCCGGGTAGCTAAGTACGGAAGAGATAACCGCTGAAAGCATCTAAGCGGGAAACTCGCCTCAAGATTAGACTTCCCCGGGGCTTCGAGCCCCCTAAAGGGTCGTGGAAGACCACCACGTTGATAGGTCGGGTGTGGAAGCGCAGTAATGCGTTAAGCTAACCGATACTAATTGCCCGTGCGGCTTGATCCTATAACTCTGAGATCAAAGCGCTTCAGTTTGAAACGCAATCACATTTAACCTTCTCCCATTTTGCGCTCGACGTCACTCGACGGCGAGCGAACAAGTTACGCTTGGCGGCCATAGCGCTCTGGACCCACCCCTTCCCATCCCGAACAGGACCGTGAAACAGAGTTGCGCCGATGATAGTGCATACTTCATGTGCGAAAGTAGGTCACCGCCAGGCTCCCCTTACAACACCCCAGCTACCTCGTGGCTGGGGTGTTTGCTTCTCTAAGGGTGAGCCGCATGCGTAATTAAGCAAAAAGCTAAAAAAATTTCAGCCAAGTGCAAATAGTGCTTGGCAGCAGTAAAAGAAGTATGTAGAATGCGCGTCTTTCGTTGCTACGGCGACGCGGCAGATTGAGATAAGATCTTGATTTGCAAGCTCTTTAAAAAATAGGACAACCGATAGGTGTAGGTGCTTGGTTGGGTGTTCCGGCTTAGGTCGGACAAATGAATCAAGCGCTTGCACAAAGATGTAGTCAAGGAAACTTGAATATATCCGTCAAGCGAGTTTTAAGCAGAGATTAAACTGAAGAGTTTGATCCTGGCTCAGATTGAACGCTGGCGGCATGCCTTACACATGCAAGTCGAACGGCAGCACGGGAGCTTGCTCCTGGTGGCGAGTGGCGAACGGGTGAGTAATACATCGGAACGTACCCAGGAGTGGGGGATAACGTAGCGAAAGTTACGCTAATACCGCATATTCTGTGAGCAGGAAAGCGGGGGATCGCAAGACCTCGCGCTCTTGGAGCGGCCGATGTCGGATTAGCTAGTTGGTGAGGTAAAAGCTCACCAAGGCGACGATCCGTAGCAGGTCTGAGAGGATGATCTGCCACACTGGGACTGAGACACGGCCCAGACTCCTACGGGAGGCAGCAGTGGGGAATTTTGGACAATGGGGGCAACCCTGATCCAGCCATGCCGCGTGAGTGAAGAAGGCCTTCGGGTTGTAAAGCTCTTTCGGCGGGGAAGAAATGGCAACGGCTAATATCCGTTGTTGATGACGGTACCCGCATAAGAAGCACCGGCTAACTACGTGCCAGCAGCCGCGGTAATACGTAGGGTGCGAGCGTTAATCGGAATTACTGGGCGTAAAGCGTGCGCAGGCGGTTTCGTAAGACAGACGTGAAATCCCCGGGCTCAACCTGGGAACTGCGTTTGTGACTGCGAGGCTAGAGTACGGCAGAGGGGGGTAGAATTCCACGTGTAGCAGTGAAATGCGTAGAGATGTGGAGGAATACCGATGGCGAAGGCAGCCCCCTGGGTTAGTACTGACGCTCATGCACGAAAGCGTGGGGAGCAAACAGGATTAGATACCCTGGTAGTCCACGCCCTAAACGATGTCAACTAGGTGTTGGAAGGGTTAAACCTTTTAGTACCGCAGCTAACGCGTGAAGTTGACCGCCTGGGGAGTACGGCCGCAAGGTTAAAACTCAAAGGAATTGACGGGGACCCGCACAAGCGGTGGATGATGTGGATTAATTCGATGCAACGCGAAAAACCTTACCTACCCTTGACATGCCAGGAACTTTCCAGAGATGGATTGGTGCCCGAAAGGGAGCCTGGACACAGGTGCTGCATGGCTGTCGTCAGCTCGTGTCGTGAGATGTTGGGTTAAGTCCCGCAACGAGCGCAACCCTTGTCATTAATTGCCATCATTCAGTTGGGCACTTTAATGAGACTGCCGGTGACAAACCGGAGGAAGGTGGGGATGACGTCAAGTCCTCATGGCCCTTATGGGTAGGGCTTCACACGTCATACAATGGTCGGTACAGAGGGTTGCCAAGCCGCGAGGTGGAGCCAATCCCAGAAAGCCGATCGTAGTCCGGATCGCAGTCTGCAACTCGACTGCGTGAAGTCGGAATCGCTAGTAATCGCGGATCAGCATGTCGCGGTGAATACGTTCCCGGGTCTTGTACACACCGCCCGTCACACCATGGGAGTGGGTTCTACCAGAAGTAGTTAGCCTAACCGTAAGGAGGGCGATTACCACGGTAGGATTCATGACTGGGGTGAAGTCGTAACAAGGTAGCCGTATCGGAAGGTGCGGCTGGATCACCTCCTTTCTAGAGAAAAGCATCCTCCAAGCATCTACAACCTATCGGTTGTTCAAGTAACAGCATGAGGGAAAGGCCAGGAGCAGGAGTAGCGCGCAGGCGTACTGACTCCGGGTCCTCTACTGACCCTTCGGTAAGAGAAGTTTGGGTCAGTAGCTCAGTCGGTTAGAGCACCGTCTTGATAAGGCGGGGGTCGTAGGTTCGATTCCTACCTGACCCACCAACGCTTCATCAGGCGGGGGCATAGCTCAGTTGGGAGAGCGCCAGCTTTGCAAGCTGGATGTCGTCGGTTCGATCCCGTCTGCCTCCACCAACCCCTTCGGTTGTCTGCAAGAGCTCATACGTAAGCACGGATGCTTAGGTCTGACCTCTTGGTCAATGCTGTTTGCTCTTTAACAAAATGGAGAAGGTTGTATATCTGGAGCCGAAACCAAGCCAGATATACATTGTGATTGCATCGTATCGCGTTACAGCTAGCGCGATACAAACACAAACTGAGTTGCTTATAACTGCCTCGGAAGAGGCCTCAAAGTTATAGGATCAAGCGACTAAGTGCATGTGGTGGATGCCTTGGCGATTACAGGCGATGAAGGACGTGCAAGCCTGCGAAAAGCTCTGGGGAGCTGGCAACGAAGCTTTGATCCAGAGATGTCCGAATGGGGAAACCCACTCCGCAAGGAGTATCCCTGACTGAATACATAGGTCAGTGGAGGCGAACCCGGTGAACTGAAACATCTAAGTAGCCGGAGGAAAAGAAATCAACCGAGATTCCCAAAGTAGTGGCGAGCGAAATGGGAACAGCCTGCAAGTGATAGCGAATCTGTTAGCGGAAGACTCTGGAAAGTGTCGCCGTAGTGGGTGATAGCCCCGTACGCGAAAACAGGATCGTGGTACTAAGTTTGCGACAAGTAGGGCGGGGCACGTGAAACCCTGTCTGAATATGGGGGGACCATCCTCCAAGGCTAAATACTCGTAATCGACCGATAGTGAACCAGTACCGTGAGGGAAAGGCGAAAAGAACCCCGGGAGGGGAGTGAAATAGATCCTGAAACCGCATGCATACAAACAGTGGGAGCCCCTTCGTGGGGTGACTGCGTACCTTTTGTATAATGGGTCAGCGACTTACGTTATGTTGCGAGCTTAACCGAGTAGGGAAGGCGTAGGGAAACCGAGTCTGATAAGGGCGTTAAGTAGCATGGCGTAGACCCGAAACCGGATGATCTATCCATGGCCAGGATGAAGGTGCGGTAACACGCACTGGAGGTCCGAACCCACTAACGTTGAAAAGTTAGGGGATGAGCTGTGGATAGGGGTGAAAGGCTAAACAAATCCGGAAATAGCTGGTTCTCTCCGAAAACTATTTAGGTAGTGCCTCAAGTATCACCTACGGGGGTAAAGCACTGTAATGGTTGAAGGGGTCATCGCGACTTACTTCGCCATAGCAAACTCTGAATACCGTAGAGTGCGAGCTTGGGAGACAGACATCGGGTGCTAACGTCCGGTGTCAAGAGGGAAACAACCCAGACCGCCGATTAAGGTCCCAAAGACATAGTTAAGTGGGAAACGAGGTGGGAAGGCTCAGACAGCCAGGAGGTTGGCTTAGAAGCAGCCATCCTTTAAAGAAAGCGTAATAGCTCACTGGTCGAGTCGTCCTGCGCGGAAGATGTAACGGGGCTCAAACTATGCACCGAAATCGCGGATATCCTTTGGATATGGTAGGAGAGCGTTCTGTAGGCCGTTGAAGGTGTCTCGTGAGGGATGCTGGAGGTATCAGAAGTGCGAATGCTGACATGAGTAGCGATAAAGGGAGTGAAAAGCTCCCTCGCCGAAAGCCCAAGGTTTCCTGCGCAACGTTCATCGGCGCAGGGTGAGTCGGCCCCTAAGGCGAGGCTGAAAAGCGTAGTCGATGGGAAACAGGTTAATATTCCTGTACCTCAATGTAATGCGATGGGGGGACGGAGAAGGTTAGGTCAGCCGGGTGTTGGACGTCCCGGTTTAAGCGTGTAGGCGTGCCCCTTAGGCAAATCCGGGGGGCTAAGCTGAGGCGTGACGACGAGCGCTCTTTGAGCGCGAAGTGATTGATACCAAGCTTCCAAGAAAAGCCTCTAAGCTTCAGTTACATTGGGACCGTACCGCAAACCGACACAGGTGGGCAGGATGAGAATTCTAAGGCGCTTGAGAGAACTCAGGAGAAGGAACTCGGCAAATTGGCACCGTAACTTCGGGATAAGGTGCGCCCCGGTAGGGTGTAGAGACTTGCTCTCGAAGCTCGATGGGGTTGCAGTGAAATGGTGGCTGCGACTGTTTAATAAAAACACAGCACTCTGCAAACACGAAAGTGGACGTATAGGGTGTGACGCCTGCCCGGTGCCGGAAGGTTAAGTGATGGGGTGCAAGCTCTTGATCGAAGCCCCGGTAAACGGCGGCCGTAACTATAACGGTCCTAAGGTAGCGAAATTCCTTGTCGGGTAAGTTCCGACCTGCACGAATGGCGTAACGATGGCCACACTGTCTCCTCCTGAGACTCAGCGAAATTGAAATGTTTGTGAAGATGCAATCTCCCCGCGGCTAGACGGAAAGACCCCATGAACCTTTACTGTAGCTTTGCATTGGACTTTGAACCGATCTGTGTAGGATAGGTGGGAGACTGTGAGACCAGGACGCTAGTTCTGGTGGAGTCGTCCTTGAAATACCACCCTGGTTTGTTTGAGGTTCTAACCATGGCCTGTGAATCCAGGTCTGGGACCGTGCATGGTAGGCAGTTTGACTGGGGCGGTCTCCTCCCAAAAGGTAACGGAGGAGTACGAAGGTACGCTAGGTACGGTCGGACATCGTGCTAATAGTGCAATGGCATAAGCGTGCTTGACTGCGAGACCCACAAGTCGAGCAGGTGCGAAAGCAGGTCATAGTGATCCGGTGGTTCTGTATGGAAGGGCCATCGCTCAACGGATAAAAGGTACTCTGGGGATAACAGGCTGATACCGCCCAAGAGTTCATATCGACGGCGGTGTTTGGCACCTCGATGTCGGCTCATCTCATCCTGGGGCTGTAGCCGGTCCCAAGGGTATGGCTGTTCGCCATTTAAAGAGGTACGTGAGCTGGGTTTAAAACGTCGTGAGACAGTTTGGTCCCTATCTGCCGTGGGCGCTGGAAGTTTGAGGGGGGCTGCTCCTAGTACGAGAGGACCGGAGTGGACGTACCCCTGGTGTACCGGTTGTGACGCCAGTCGCATCGCCGGGTAGCTAAGTACGGAAGAGATAACCGCTGAAAGCATCTAAGCGGGAAACTCGCCTCAAGATTAGACTTCCCCGGGGCTTCGAGCCCCCTAAAGGGTCGTGGAAGACCACCACGTTGATAGGTCGGGTGTGGAAGCGCAGTAATGCGTTAAGCTAACCGATACTAATTGCCCGTGCGGCTTGATCCTAT
The DNA here is from genome assembly GCF_009177135.1 of Azospira sp. I09. Taxonomy (NCBI): domain Bacteria; kingdom Pseudomonadati; phylum Pseudomonadota; class Betaproteobacteria; order Rhodocyclales; family Rhodocyclaceae; genus Azospira; species Azospira sp. I09. The sequence continues at coordinate 3,769,808 of NZ_AP021844.1, forward strand.
AACTCTGAGATCAAAGCGCTTCAGTTTGAAACGCAATCACATTTAACCTTCTCCCATTTTGCGCTCGACGTCACTCGACGGCGAGCGAACAAGTTACGCTTGGCGGCCATAGCGCTCTGGACCCACCCCTTCCCATCCCGAACAGGACCGTGAAACAGAGTTGCGCCGATGATAGTGCATACTTCATGTGCGAAAG